>CBDCEE010000001.1:0-41384 GCA_965215705.1 Sulfurovaceae bacterium
ATCTCATCTCTAAGTCCATTAAACTTTGCCAATCTTCTTTTAGTATAACTCCAAAAGGATTCAATGCCATTTACATGAGACTTACCTCGCACAAACTCATCTTTGGAATGAAAGACCCTGTAGTGATCATAGCCATTAAGGACTAAGCCATCATAGGCTTTCCAACCATCAGTATGAATAGTACTTCCTTCAAGTATCTTTCCCTCAATAATAGGCATGAGTTCAGCTCTCGAGCAGTTCTTGACTATTTGAACATAGACATTACCATCTCTTTTTAATAAGCCAAACACAGGTGTCTTTCCTGCTGCACCTCTACCACGTTTTCCTCTTACTCTTTTGGCACCAAAGTAAGATTCATCTAATTCAAACTCTCCATCTTCAATATTGTTCTCTAGTAGATTCTGGTAGATGTATATGCGTAACTTTTGAAATAGCTTCTTACAAGTCGTATGAGATATGTTAGTTATCTTTGAGGTTTCATATGCATTTAGATCAAGTGAAAAACACTTAATTAACTGCCTAAATTTACGCTCTGAAATGTGCGTACCTTTTGAGTACTTGTTTTTGTTCGGTGTAGTCATGCTTTAAGATACCTTTTGGACTCTTAAAGTTTACTAGACCCAATGTAATATAGGAAACACCCATAGCAGGAGCTCCTGTTTTTACTTTAGGTGTCGCAGGGTCGTTGTCATGATCTACTTCAGCAGGATAATTACATGTTCTGGCATTATACTGATTACTGCTAGAAATAAACTCAACTCCACAGTTACTCCCAGCAGATGATGCCCACCCAAAGTGAGCATTTCTATACCACTCCGGAGCATTTTCATGATGTATTTCAAATGTTTTGAGTGTAGTGACATTTTTGTCTAGTGTATACAGCTCTGGTACACTTTTGAGTCCTGTCGTTCTCAATGTGTGTTTTACTGCTTCGCCGATACGTGTCTTTGCACCTGTATCAGGCTGAATACCATCTAGATTAACCCACACCATGACATCTTTTCCTGAGAGATGATAGTCATACTTGTACTCCACTACGACAGTACCCTGATCATCCAATTGATACGTATCTGAAGCTGCGTTACCTGTCCACTCTCTACCATCCTGACGGCATTGGTCCTGATAGTAGTTATGCCCAATAGCATAAGAGAGATCACTTCTATCACTTCCATAGTAATCATCTTCCAAATCTAGCACTGTATCACTAATCGCTGTGAAGTCCCATTTTCCCATAGCTTCATAGTTCTTACCAGCACCAAAGATAACCAATTTATCCGTATTGGGACCTTCCGCATTTACATATTTAAAAACGTCTGGACGCACTGTCGCCTCAAAGTGTGTCGTATGGGGATCACTGTCACTCTGGTTATCAAGAGAACCATTGGCCCATCCATTAGCTATATCATTGCGTCCATAAAAAAGTCTCTTTGTTGTACTTGTCTCCGTATCAGACGCTTCTCTACCATCTACTGCATATCCTGCTATAGCTCCCAAGGAGATATAAGGTCTGGTATTGACATTGTTACCATATTCATCTGTAGCGGAGATAGCAAATTTTTCAATATACTTTGCTCTACCTGTATCCTGCTCTGTAGAGACATAAGAGATACTGATCGCTGAAGGAGGTCCTGACATGACACGTACATTGATAATAGTCTCCAGTACTTTAGCATCACCATTGGCATCATTAAACTCAATTTTCGCTCTGATCGGTACGATCCCTGAAAGCTTTTTGGACTTCACAAAGAATGGACTGCTTTTAATATTTTGCAGTGTCATTGAATCTACCAGTGTATTGGTAGTAGTATCGTATAGCTGTGCTACCGATGCATTCTCTGTCTGTACGGTTATCTTGGTGATCGTAGCATCACTCGCTTCTAGATCACTACCATCACTCTTTTGTAAAACTACATTGAATGCTTTGGTCAACTCAGGTATACCCATACTAAAGTCATTATTTTGCGTAGAAACAACCATACGATAATCTATCGGCACATAGTTGTCCCCTGGTTGATAAACTATATTCATAGGTTGCCTGCTCTCCGGTGCACTGTTCTCAATATGGTAGAACTTGAAGACACTACCTAGATGATTGGTATCAATGAGTGCCTGCAGATTACTTGGGCCACTATAGTGAAAGAGTGCAATTCCCTGATCATTTACATCAACAGTATAAGAAGAGAACAGACCTACATCTACACCTTCTAAAACTTCATTTGGAAGTTCTACCTTTACTTTCCCTTGAGTATATGGTGCAGTATCTTTAAAAACTTTAATAGCAATATCAAAATTCTGCCCATTATTAGTCAATACTACCGTCTTCTGCGTGGTAGGTACAATCGCTATAGGAAGTGTGGTGTTGATATCTCCTGTTGTTGAACCACTCGTGTTGAAAAGCAAAATAAGAGGCTGTGAAATCGTATCATTATTTTCATCCATGAACTCAGCAGTCAACGTATATGCTACACCATTACCAGGTAATATCTCTGGAGAGGTATACGTAAATTTAGCATAACCGTCTGCACCGGTTGATGCTTCATAGCTTGCTAGATCCCCATAAGTGTTACTAAAAACACGTATTTTAACAGTTTCACCTGCTACAACTGAACTACCCTTTGCCAACTGTACTTCAAGATTATACGGCTTATTAATAACAGTTATCTCTGGTACTTTTACATTGGAGAAATAGTAATCACTATTCCCTGTGTTACCTCCACCACCAGAAGCAATAGCACTACTGTCATAGGTCACTGTCTCCGTTTTACTATGGGTTCCATCAGAGACCGTCTGCTCAAATGTCATCACATAGGGTCTAGTAAACTTTAGAGGTTATTTGTTCGAAGATTCTTTAATAGTATAGCATAGATATCATTATGCCTATTGTTGAATCTAAACTCACTCTCCTTGAGATGGAGATAAAACATCTCATCTCTAAGTCCATTAAACTTTGCCAATCTTCTTTTAGTATAACTCCAAAAGGATTCAATGCCATTTACATGAGACTTACCTCGCACAAACTCATCTTTGGAATGAAAGACCCTGTAGTGATCATAGCCATTAAGGACTAAGCCATCATAGGCTTTCCAACCATCAGTATGAATAGTACTTCCTTCAAGTATCTTTCCCTCAATAATAGGCATGAGTTCAGCTCTCGAGCAGTTCTTGACTATTTGAACATAGACATTACCATCTCTTTTTAATAAGCCAAACACAGGTGTCTTTCCTGCTGCACCTCTACCACGTTTTCCTCTTACTCTTTTGGCACCAAAGTAAGATTCATCTAATTCAAACTCTCCATCTTCAATATTGTTCTCTAGTAGATTCTGGTAGATGTATATGCGTAACTTTTGAAATAGCTTCTTACAAGTCGTATGAGATATGTTAGTTATCTTTGAGGTTTCATATGCATTTAGATCAAGTGAAAAACACTTAATTAACTGCCTAAATTTACGCTCTGAAATGTGCGTACCTTTTGAGTACTTGTTTTTGTTCGGTGTAGTCATGCTTTAAGATACCTTTTGGACTCTTAAAGTTTACTAGACCCTCACATATTTTCCAGGCGTACAGCTATTTTTAAAATTACCGGAGATATCAAGGGTCTCACTTGAACCAACATTACCCTTTAACTTCAAAGAGTTTGGTACATTGATACGATCTATTTCACATCCCTCAACACTAAGTAGTTTAAAGTCTTTCATGGTTACTGTATACTTACTACTTACTGTTTTAGTAACAGGAATATGTATCTCAAAATTCGTGTCACCTGTAGGTATCAGTGGTGCTGGACTCAGGGTAACAACCTTGTCCGTTGCCCCCGCACTCCCGCCAGTATCTACTTTATCATTACTTCCACAACCACCAAGTATCAAGACCAGTGATGCAATCCATGCAAATAGTATTGTTTTCTTCATTCTAGCTCCCTGCTATCAAATTTTTAGTATAGATAGTTTACACCAAATACAACATTGCCTATATGGTCAAGTTCATCCGGTCCTGCAAAAGCATGTCTGTAGGCAACATCAAAGTCGATATTGTCAGAAACAGCTGCTGTGAAACCTACCTGCCCACCATAAGTAAAGCCATTAGCATCCTCTATGCCAGTAGTTTCATAGTTTGCATATCCACCATTGATTCCAATATAAGGTCTGAAAGATGTGGTATTGAAGTTAGAGGGCATTAGATAATAGTCTACCTGTATCATACCCCTCTCATAGGTTTGATCATCGTCATCACTGTTAAAGTAATCGAGCACTACCATCGATCTCCATTGGGCATTTTGCGCACCAAGACGAAGACCAAAAGAGGCCCCGCTACCATCATGGTTTGGTTCACCAAATACAGGATCACCAGTATCACCCTGCACAAATGTACCCCCAAGCTCTACACCTATAAATACTTCACTCTCCTCACTGATCTGACGTGTATTATCACCTGCATTTGCAAATGAACTTACTCCCAACATCAACGCTGTAACCATTACTTTTTTAAACATCTTATGCTCCTTGTAGCAATCTATTGCCGTACTTAAATGGCAATAGAATAACACATTTTATATTAATTAATCTTAAAAAGGATAGAATTATTAAAAAAGGCTGCTTTATATGGGGTTTTTAAGAACTATATGAAACAAACATAGTAACAAAAAAGAAAGTGGTAGCAAGAGGGGAACTCGAATCCCCGACCTCCGGCTTATGAGACCAGCGCTCTAACCAGCTGAGCTACCTTGCCACTTTATAAAAGAGACGGAATGTTACCAAAATAAAGATTAATCTTTACCAAAAGATAGAAAAAATCTTCATAATATATAGATATAACAATTATCAACTAAATAAACTTTAGTCTATCTGACTCATATTTTTAAAGAAAATAGCTATTTTTATTGACTTTTTTAGAAAAAATGACTAAAATACCATTTCATAAATTAAACCAACCATATAAGGAGAAGCAATGACTTTTCAACCATTAGCAAACAGAGTATTGGTAGAGCGTGAAGAGGAAGTCACTACGACTGCCTCAGGGATTATTATTCCGGACACAGCCAAAGAGAAGCCCCTACAGGGCAAAGTGATCGCCACAGGGCCTGACGCACAGGATGAGGGCATCAGTGATGGTGACACTATCGTATTTGGAAAATACGGTGGCACAGAGATCACACTTGATGGCGCAGAGTACCTCATCCTCAACAGTGATGATATTCTTGGCATTCTAAAATAATACAAAATATATATAAAGGATAGACAATGGCAAAAGAAATATTTTTTTCAGACAAAGCAAGAAACGGACTTTATAGCGGTGTATGCAAACTAGCAGATGCAGTCAAAGTAACCATGGGACCAAGAGGTCGTAATGTACTGATACAAAAAAGCTTTGGTGCTCCAAGCATCACCAAAGATGGTGTCTCCGTAGCACGTGAGATTGAACTGGATGATGCCCTAGAGAATATGGGTGCACAACTGGTCAAAGAGGTGGCAAGCAACACCGCAGATGAAGCAGGTGACGGTACCACTACAGCCACTGTTTTGGCGCAAGCGATCTTCCAGGAAGGGCTACGAAATATCACAGCAGGTGCCAATCCTATCGAAGTCAAAAGAGGGATGGACAAGGCAACCACTGCAATCATCGAAGAGCTCAGATTACTGAGCCAAGAGGTAAAAGACAAAAAAGAGATCGCACAGGTAGCCACTATCTCTGCCAATTCTGACGAAAAGATAGGTAACCTTATCGCAGAGGCTATGGAAAAAGTAGGCAAGGATGGCGTCATCACAGTCGAAGAGGCTAAAGGGATCAATGATGAGCTAGACGTAGTAGAGGGTATGCAGTTTGACAGAGGCTATCTCTCTCCTTACTTTATCACCAATTCTGAGAAGATGACCACTGAGTTTGAAAATCCTCTGATTCTCATCACTGATGGCAAAATCACTTCACTGAAAGATCTCGTACCTCTGCTCGAAAAATCTCAGCAGAGTGGTAGACCTCTACTGATCATCGCCGATGATGTAGAAGGTGAAGCACTCACTACACTGGTACTCAACAGACTCAAGGGTGTGCTCAACATCGCAGCAGTCAAAGCACCAGGCTTTGGTGACCGCAAAAAAGAGATGCTCAAAGACATCGCAATCCTTACTGGCGGTACACTGATCACAGATGAGCTTGGTCTTTCACTAGAAAAAGCAACCCTAGATCAGTTGGGACAAGCAGCCAGAATCGTTGTAGACAAAGACAACACTACGATCGTTGACGGCAAAGGTGACGCAGCAGCAGTAGAAGCCAGAGTAATCGAGATCAGAACACAGGCAGAAGCCAGCACCAGTGAGTACGACAAAGAGAAGCTCCAGGAGCGTCTAGCCAAGCTCTCTGGCGGTGTTGCCGTCATCAAAGTAGGTGCAGCCACAGAGACAGAGATGAAAGAGAAAAAAGACAGAGTCGACGATGCACTCTCTGCAACAAAAGCAGCGGTAGATGAGGGTATCATCATCGGTGGTGGTGCAGCGCTGGTCAAAGCAGGCAATCATGTCAACCTCACACTCGAAGGAGATGAAGCCGTAGGGTATGAGATCATCCTCAGAGCCATCAAGGCACCGATCAAGCAGATCGCAGCCAATGCAGGGTTTGATGCAGGTGTCGTTGCTGACAAAGTAGCCAGCTCCAATGATAAGACCTATGGCTTCAATGCAGCCAATGGTGAGTATGTGAATATGCTAGAAGCAGGTATTATCGATCCACTCAAAGTGGCCAGAGTAGCCTTGCAGAATGCCACTTCAGTATCCAGCCTTCTCCTCACCACAGAGGCAACGATCTCTGATATCAAAGAGGACAAAGTAGCTGCAGCCCCTATGCCTGACATGGGTGGTATGGGCGGAATGGGAATGATGTAACCTCATCCCCCCTAAGGTGCGTTTACCGACGCACCATTCTTCATACCCCTATAGTTTCTTTTTCTCCAATGCTTTTACACTCACTTTTATCTTATCATTTACTAGATCAAACACCTCACCTATCTCTATGGCATCCAAGGGCACTTTTTTACCCTCTTTATTGATCTGAGCCCAAGATTCTCTGGTTTTCTGATGAGGGTTGGAAAGTTCAAAACGGCCGAAGATACTCTCTGTCTCTTTGGTTACATTTCGCAGGATAAACCCCATCGTATCTTCCAGTTTGTCAGAGAGAGGCAGGGTTATGGTTTCAAACTGGGATAACCGATACTGCATCGTCTGTGCAAAATCAGAAGCCAGTCCCTTAAACTGTCTATGCAATGCATCCAATCGGTTGATTAATGAAAAGCGGGAAAGCTCCGCATAAAGGCTCTCTGACTGCTGGGATTTATGAGAGAGGAGTTGCATGATCCTGCGCTGGTACTGCTCTACTCTCTCATCCAGCGTATAAAGCATCTCATTGCCATCAGGCAGTATCATCTCCATCGCCGCACTTGGCGTAGGGGCTCGCAAGTCTGCCACAAAATCAGAGATCATCGTATCCACTTCATGCCCCACAGCACTCACCACTGGGGTGACTGCCTCATGGATGGCCTCGGCTACGATCTCTTCGTTAAATGCCCAGAGGTCTTCGCTACTGCCCCCTCCTCTACCTATCACCACGATATCTACACCCAAGCCATCTGCATAGGCAATCGCACGGGCGATCTCCCCCGCTGCTCTCTCTCCCTGTACCAAGACATCGATCACAGTGATCTCCACTGTTGCCCAGCGCTTTTGTGCGACTTTGAGCATATCTTGGAGTGCAGCACTGTTGGCTGCGGTGACGATAGCTATCTTGGAGGGGTATTTTGGGAGGGGTATTTTGGTATGCGCATCAAAGTAGCCTTTGGTTTTGAGCTTGGCTTTGAGCTGCTCAAAAGCCACTGCCAAGGCACCTTTACCATAGGGTTCGACATGCGTAGCGATAAACTGGTACTCTCCTCTAGGGGTATAGACCCCTACAGAGCCCTCGATGACGATATGCTCTCCTTTGACCAGCTCAAACTTGAGCTTGGAGACAGAAGATTTCCACATCACACACTTGAGGGTACTCTTGTCATCCTTGATAGAGAAGTAGAGATGCCCACTAGAGGCATAGGTCACCTGTGCGATCTCTCCCTCGACCATGATATGCATAAAGGTGGCTTCGAGGAGGGATTTGATCTTGGTGTTGAGAGAGCTTACACTCATGAGATTTTGTGACATTTGAACCTCGTAGGGTGCGTTTGCCAACGCACCTTTATTATATATTCTTACTTTGGTGTGTTGGCAAACACACCCTACGCTACTTCTTCTGTGCTACCAGTAGAGTCGAAATTCCCATCGAAAATGATTTGGTATACTTCATCTCAAAGCCAGCCTCTTCAAGCTCTTGACTCAACATCTCTGTAGTCAAAAACTCTTCGATAGAGTCAGGAAGGTATTTGTACGCTTCATAGTTCTTAGAGATAAATCCACCCACACGAGGCAGGATGTTTTTCATCCCAAAATCCACGACCTTGTCTACCAGCCCCTTACGCTCTTGCTTGGTAAACTCTAAGATCACTACCAGTCCACCCGGCTTGAGAGCACGGTTAAACTCCTGGAGTGCCTTCACCCTATCCACCACATTACGGATACCATAGCTGATGGAGATCACATCACTACTCTCATTGATGATAGGTAGCTCCTGGGCTTTGCCTACGATAAAATTAGCGAAATCTACCTTCTCCTTGGCGACCTTGAGCATCCCCACGGAGGGGTCTATGCCTACATACTTCTCAATAGTCACACCATTCTTTGCAGCCTGCTCTCTCCAGTAGATCAGTAGATCACCAGTACCAGTGGCGACATCCGTGACTTGCTCCAATGCTTTTTTGCCCAGTATCTCAAAGGCTTTGTCACAGCCTTTTTTACGCCACTGGATATCGATCCCCATGCTGAGTACTCTATTGGCTTTGTCATAGGTTGAGGCGATGTCATCAAACATCTCTACGATCTTGTCCTGTTTGGCTGCGTTGTCTGTCAGTTTTTCAATGCCCACTGCGTCTACTCCATAGTATCAAGTCTACATCTTTTTTGCTCTGATGCAGGAACTCTAAATTCATGGGCGTATTATAAGATAATTGGTTGGCAGAGAGCTTAGGCGTTTGATAAATCAGCATCCAGTCTAGTCGCTCCTGCAATGCCTCCAGCATCCCAGCACCCCCCTCCACCAGCACAAATGAGGGCTTCTCCAGAAACTCCAAGCTATCACTCACCCTCACCTCTCGATCTGAGACACCAAAAAGCGGTATCTCTCTATCCAAGCCATCCTCTCTAGTGTAGATCACCACATCAGGGGCTTCGCCTCCTGTAAATCGACAGTCCAGAGTCGGTCGATCTACTCTGACGGTGTTGCCCCCTATCAGCAGTGTATCGCATACCTCTCGGAGCTGGTGTACATGGGTTAGAGAAGCCTGAGAGCTTAGGTATCCACCACCTATGCGACCGTTGCTGGTCTGGGCTAGTTTGAAAAGGACGAAGGCGCGTTTTTGCCAGATGAGAAAAGGTTCCAGTAGGGCTTTGCAGGCTTCTTCTAGGATTCCAATTTTGATCGTCGGGGCAAAAGTATTCGTCATAGTCGCATCCCGACCTACGATGTCTATCCCACCATCATGTCCTACGATGGGATCTTTGGTACCGATAATTATTTCTTGTAATTGCAGTTCTGCCAGCAGCGAAGCACACGAAGGCGTCTGCCCCTCATGTGAACAAGGCTCCAGCGTCACATAGATGCTACACCCAGAGAAAAATCCTCTAGGCAACTCCAACAAAAGCGCATGTGCCTTATGAGAGTCAAACCTATCAAAGTTGATACTCTTCCCAGAGAGTACCTCATACGCCCCCAACAGTGCCAACACCTCAGCATGTGAAGTACCAGCCTTTTGGTGTGCCTCTACGGAGAGTATCCTACCCTCCTGCACCACCACTGCACCTACAGCTGGATTTGGATAGGTCAGGAGTTGGTACTTCCATGCCTCATCTAGGGCTAGTTGCATGTAGAATTCGTCTGTCATTGTGTGCCTTTATGTATCATCTTGCTTTGCATCTCTATCAAATCCCTATACTCACCACGATCTGCTCGCTTTAAGGCTTGTATGTATTCGTCTCTATGGGTGTTCTCTTTGGAGAGTAGGTTTTCATTCCACTGTGTGGGTTGCAGTCCATGTTGTTTGAGATAGATATTTGCCAGCATCCTCGACCATCTACCGTTGCCATTACGAAATGGATGAATCTGTACTGCTCTGTGATGTATCCGTGCTGCTCTCTCTATCACGCCAAAGCTCTCATGGACTTCCCAATAATGCAAGTCATCTACCAGCTTTTTGATCTCTGTTGCCACAAGGTAGGCCTTGACTCCGATACTGAGCTCCACCTGTCGTGGCTTACCCGCCCACTCCCATACATCACCAAGCATCTCTTCATGCAATGTCAATATCCATATATAGCTAAAAGGTGCCAGTTTCTTATCAGGTAGTGCCGAGAGGTATTTAAGGGTGGCTTTGGTAATATTTCTCGCTTCATGTAGATATACCTCATCCATAGTATACTGCTGCCCTGTATCAAGCTTGAGCCCCGATATATCATCGAGATAGGTCGCTCCTGCGATTTTTGTTTTATCTTGCATCATCTACCTTAGCTCGCCCAGAGATTTTTTTGATACATACCTGTAAGAAACTGCTCTTTGGTCTCCTCAATGAGTCGTTTCAATATATCTACCTCTAGCCCCTGCATCTCTAGTGCAGAGGTGTCTTGTACCAGTGAGACGATATAGGTGGCTTTCTCTTGGGCTCTGGCTTCTCTAATGCTTTCTGCATCGGTTACCGCATTCCCTGCAAAATCCAGCCCTATCACACCAGTGATCTTCTCCAGTGTACTGAGCTTGACATCCTCCCCACTAAAGAACCTCACTACTGTTCTGTTACCTAGATGTGAGAGTTTGGAGAGATGCTCTAGGGTAAGACCTAATTGTTCTTTTCTCTCTTTAACTCTTTGTAGTACATCCAATCGGTTCATTGTGCTAGCCTTGTTTGGGTTTGTGTTGAGTTTATTATGCCATAAGTGGCTTAATAAAGCAACTTTAAGATGGGATACTAGAAAATGAAGGGATAAATAAGAATAATTATTAAAGGTTTTTTTAATTTTGGTTTATTCATAATTCTCCCCCCCTAAAATCTATTATCCTCTAATTACCTCTTCAATAACTCTATGTAAATCTTTCTCTTCTAACTCTCGAAACTTGACCGAACGAGAATGCATCATAAAACATAATTCAAAATCTTTAAGAAAATCATCTAAATCTTGTACATAATTTCGTCGAGAAGAATGATTAAATCCTGAATCAGAAAAAGAAGCTATGTACCATGTTCCATAAATATCTTTTTCACTTTTGACTAAAACTAAATTAAAACCAAAACATCCCCCCAGAACAGAATTATAATAATTAGTTTCAACTTCTCCTAAATAAATAATATTTTTTGTCTTAAAAGTGCTATCATGTATAGACTGAAACATAAAGCTATGTTCATGAGTTTGTCTTTGTCTATTTAATTCAGATCTTTGCTTTTCATATTTCTCAATTACATCATAGTCATAAAATTGAAAAGAAGCAGATATTCCATTAGAAGAAATAGAGAATGTTCTTTGAGTTAGATCGTCATAATATTGATGCTCTTTTATAGTGATTTTATTCTCTTCAAGTCTGGAATTTACAGATTCTACAATTTGTTCTAATTGAGTAAATAATTCTGTAATATGAAAATTTAGGAAATTTTTATATTTAGCTATTTTTTGTTCTTTTTGTTCCTCTTTTAATTTTTCAGATTTTATTTGTTCTGTATTTTGATGGTTAAGAGATGCTAAGCGTTCAACTGCTTTATTAGATTCAATACTGTGTTCGATTGATTCATTTAAGGCGGTTATTATTTCATCTATATTTATATATCTAGCATGGACTCTTTTTTGTGTCATTTTTGAAATTATTTGTTTAACTTTTGTTGGAGTATCAGCTCTCGATTTGGATATATCAGGTAATGTTTCATACAGATGACAATCTCTCCATACTGTTTCTGTTTCTGCTTTAAATGGTAATTCTCCTGTTAGTATTTCATAAAACAGTATTCCTAAAGAGTAAATATCCATTTGAATTGTATTCTCTTCAAAGAGCCAACATTCAGGAGCCATATAAGGGATAGTTCCTGCACCTTTAAATGAATTAGTTTTAGTTTTTTCATTAATAAACTTAGCAAGACCGAAATCAGTAATTCGTAAATGGTTAGATTCATCTATTAATATATTTTCAGGTTTTAAATCTCTATGAACTATCTCGGTATGTACAACATTCATACCATTTAAAATATCAAGCATCATATTGAAACATGCTTCTATTGGGGTATCTTTTTGAATGATGTTTCTCATATTTCCATTAGAATAAAAGTGTTGTACTATATACAAATAATTGGTACTTAAAATTTCTACTTTTCCTGTAAAATATGTTTTTACTATATTTTCTGATTCTAATAAAGTAGAGGCTTGAAGTTCTCTTGATAGTAAATCCTCTTCTACATCACTTGTAATAGGAATTAATTTTATAGCTACATCAATATTGTTAATAATATCTGTAGCCTTATAAATTTCTCCCATTCCTCCTTTATTAAAGAAAATGGCATTTGTATATTGTTCTGTGGAATCTTTTCCTTCTAATATTGGTATTGTCATGCACTGTCCTTGTATAGTCAAATTGACTACTTTATAAGTACCATTTAAAATAGTTTAGGGTCTAGTAAACTTTAGAGGTTATTTGTTCGAAGATTCTTTAATAGTATAGCATAGATATCATTATGCCTATTGTTGAATCTAAACTCACTCTCCTTGAGATGGAGATAAAACATCTCATCTCTAAGTCCATTAAACTTTGCCAATCTTCTTTTAGTATAACTCCAAAAGGATTCAATGCCATTTACATGAGACTTACCTCGCACAAACTCATCTTTGGAATGAAAGACCCTGTAGTGATCATAGCCATTAAGGACTAAGCCATCATAGGCTTTCCAACCATCAGTATGAATAGTACTTCCTTCAAGTATCTTTCCCTCAATAATAGGCATGAGTTCAGCTCTCGAGCAGTTCTTGACTATTTGAACATAGACATTACCATCTCTTTTTAATAAGCCAAACACAGGTGTCTTTCCTGCTGCACCTCTACCACGTTTTCCTCTTACTCTTTTGGCACCAAAGTAAGATTCATCTAATTCAAACTCTCCATCTTCAATATTGTTCTCTAGTAGATTCTGGTAGATGTATATGCGTAACTTTTGAAATAGCTTCTTACAAGTCGTATGAGATATGTTAGTTATCTTTGAGGTTTCATATGCATTTAGATCAAGTGAAAAACACTTAATTAACTGCCTAAATTTACGCTCTGAAATGTGCGTACCTTTTGAGTACTTGTTTTTGTTCGGTGTAGTCATGCTTTAAGATACCTTTTGGACTCTTAAAGTTTACTAGACCCTAGTTTATTATGATTGATGTATGGAATTGATTGGTAGTAGGTAGATTGTTCCCCATTTTTTAAATACCTTCATACAAATAATTATCACTATTGTATCGTAAAAGTATCAAAGCAAAAAATGCTCAAGAATAAATAGTAATTTGCTTTTGGGATACTATAGCTATAATTCCATCAAGACATCAATTGCATAAATAAGGAACAAACAATGTATGATTTGATTATCGTAGGCGGTGGACCTGGTGGTATCGCATCGGCTGTTGAGGCATCGTTATTTGGGCTAGAGAGCATACTATTCATCGAAAAAGGTGGCAACCACTCACAAACCATCCGACAATACTACAAAGATACCAAGCGCGTAGACAAAGACTGGAAAGGTCAGACGATAGAGCTTAGGGGGAATGTGGAATTTTTTGATGGTACCAAAGAGAGTACCCTGGATTACTTTGACACGCTACTCGATGATGGCAAGATAACGACACAATACAATTGTGAGGTCGATAGGGTAAACAAAGAGCATGGCATTTTCACTGTCGTTACGCTCTGTGGTGAGTTTACGGCCAAAAATGTGATCGTCGCCATAGGCAGAATGGGCAAGCCCAACAAACCCTCTTATAAAATACCTAGTGCTATCCGATCTATTGTGAACTTTAACCCCTATGACTGCAAAGGCAACGAGAAGATACTCGTAGTCGGTGGAGGAGATTCTGCTGTCGAATATGCATGTCAGCTCACAACGATCAATGAGATCACACTCTCCTATAGAAAACCAAGTTTTACGAAAATTAATGATATCAATCAGGAGATGATACAGCTCTATGATCAAGAAAATAAGCTTACCGTGCATTACAATACGGATATTGAATCTATCGAAGCGGCAGAAGATAATGGCAAAGTAAAAGTCATCTACAAAAATGGGGACGCAAACACCTATGATAGAATCATCTATGCCCTAGGAGGTACCACCCCTGTAGATTTCTTTCGCAAGAGTAACATGGCACTAGATGAAAATGACATGCCTCTCATCAATGATACCTATGAGACATCGGTAGAAGGTCTGTATATTGCAGGGGATATTGTCTATCAAAAAGGTGGCTCTATCGCGATGGCGATCAGCCATGCGCATGATGCGATGAAAGAGATCGTTAGTACATAAAGCCCTCGCATACGCGTGCGAGAAGTGCCTTAATGCTTACCACTCTATATAAGTCTTCACCGTCCCTAACTGACCATACTCATAGCTCTCTTCGCCATGCTTGGTCTCTACGGTGATACCCTTGTCATCAGCTGCTATAAGGGTACCCTTGCCTTTGTCTACGCCGATGATCTTGAATTTGACCTTCTCTCCGATGGAGTTTTGGAAATGCTTGGGCTTGGTAAGCTTGCGCTCTAGTCCTGGGGAGCTGACCTCTAGGGTGTACTTGCCACCCATGGGAGGATTGACATCGAGGAAGGGAGAGAGCTCTCTGGAGATCTCTGCACAGAGATCGAGACTGATCCCACCCTCTTGGCTCACAAAGACACGGTAGATCGTCTGTTCGCCCTCAGTGGCTGTCTCAGTATCATAAAATGCTGCACCGTTTGCCTGTACGATTTTGGCTATCTGCTCTTCAAGATTCATCTGTTTGCTCACTCTCTTCTTTTGTTGCTATCTGTTTAAAAAGTGCATCCATCTTACTAATGTGCTCCAAGTGCGTATCAAATTCAAAGACAAAGTTGGGGGCCTTGAACCAGCCCTCACTGTCACGTATATGATTTTTGATATGGGGGGAGACTTTACGTAGTTGTTTGAGGGCTTCGCCTTGTTCTTTCTCATCTATCCCTATAGGATCGAGATAGACTCGTGCATCATAGCGTCCTCGTGAACATACGACTTCCGTCACATTGAGGTGATTGATACGTTGATCATCGAGTGTACTCAGTGCTTCGGGGAGAAGCTCTTTGAGTACGGACTCTGTACGTTTGCGTTTGATCTCAGCGGGGGTCATAGACTTGCCTGCTCCTCCACCTCTTTGAAGGCTTCGATCACGTCACCCTCTTTGATATCGTTGAAGTTCTCAAGCATAATACCACATTCGTATCCGTTCTTGACCTCTTTGACATCATCGTTGAAGCGCTTGAGAGAAGAGATCTTGCTTGTGTAGATCACGATACCATCACGGATCAATCTCGCACTCGCGTTACGCTCTATCATACCATCACTGACTTTACATCCTGCGATCGTACCGACTTTGGCTACGGTGAAGGTCTCTCTGACCTCTGCTTGACCAGTGACCTCTTCGCTAACTACTGGGCTCATCATGCCACCGAGCAGTGCCTTCACATCATCGATAATATCATAAATGATAGAGTAGGTTTTGATCTCTACACCAAGCTCTTTGGCTTTGCTCTTGACAGTCCCTGTAGGACGTACGTTAAAGCCTACGATGATGGCATTTTCACTCGCATCTGCCAGCGTCACATCACTCTCAGTGACGCCACCCACACCTTGGTGAATAACCTCAACTTTGACCTCTTCGTTTCTGAGCTCTTCAAGGGCTCCTTTGATCGCTTCGAGAGAACCTTGTACATCTGTTTTGACAATCAGTGGAAGCTTTTTGATCTGACCTTCTGCGATCAGTGCGCCAAGCTCATCGATAGAGACCTTAGTACTCTTAGAGAGCTCTTTGGTTCTCATGTATTCTTTTCGCTTGTTGGCTAGCTCTCTGGCATCTTTTTCACTATCCATCGCAATGAGTACTTCACCCGCCTTAGGTACTTCTTGGAGACCTACGACAGCGGCTGGTGTACTAGGACCGATAGATTTGACACGCGTGCCATCATCTAGAATCAGGTTTTTGATACGTCCAAATGTAGTACCTGCTATCACGGTATCACCGACATTCAATGTACCATTTTTGATAATGATATTTGCGACAGAGCCAAAGCCTTTCTCTAGGGAGCTCTCTACGATGACTGCCTTGGCATTTCTACTGGCATCTGCAGTAAGCTCCATCACTTCTGCCTGCACAAGAATCGTCTCAAGTAGCTCATCAATACCCAATCCAGTGTGTGCAGAGACAGGAATAAACTCATACTCTCCACCCCAATCTACAGAGAGGATATCTATCTCTGCAAGTTGAGACTTGATATTATCAGGATTGGCAGCTTCTTTATCCATTTTGTTGATCGCAATAATGATCGGGACACCTGCTGCCTTGGCATGAGAGATCGACTCTTTGGTCTGAGGCATCACACCATCATCCGCTGCTACGACAATAATAGCGATATCAGTTGCTTGTGCTCCTCTGGCTCTCATCTCGGTAAATGCTGAGTGGCCCGGAGTATCGATAAAGGTAACTTTCTGTCCATTTTTCTCTACTTGATACGCACCCACATGCTGCGTAATACCACCTGCCTCTTTATCCGCGACCTTGGTGGATCGGATCTTGTCTAGCAATGAGGTTTTACCATGGTCAACATGTCCCATGATCGTCACTACCGGTGCTCTGGTCTCAGAATTGACATCATCAGACGCATCATACACATCAACATAATCCAAAGCATCCAGTGGATTGATCGTCTTGACCTCTACTTCAAACTCTTCTGCGAGTATCTCGATAGAATCTTTATCAAGGAAATCATTTTTGGTGACCATCGTACCTAGCGTAAAGAGTACTTTGACCACTTCACCCACACTCTTGCCCATTTTCTCGGCAAATTCATATACCCTTACATCTTCTGGAATACTTATCACGCTGACCTTTTCTTCAGACTCTGTTCTGATATATTTTTTCTTTTTGCCACCACGTCTGATAGAACGTTTACCCTGTGGTCTAAACTGCTGTCGATTTTGCCCGATACCTTGTGCCGCTCTTTTCTTCGCTTCGGCTCTTCGCTTCTCTTCCTGACGCTTCATCTCTTCATAGATGTTTTTGTCAGAGAAGTCCAACAATACTACCTCTTCTTCTTCATAAAGCTCTACAGATCCACCCAAACTTCTGTCTCCTAAAATTTCCATTTTAGCACCTGACTCTTTGGCTTCTGCTATTCTTTTAGGTTTTTTCTTTTTAGGGGGAGTAGGTTGTCCACCACCAGAACCTGAAAGTGAAATATTTCTGTTTGCTTTCACTGGTGCAGGTTTTGCCTTCTTAACAATAGTGATCCCTCTCCTGCCTAATGCTCTTCGGGGTCTCCGCTTGGGCTCTTCTGCCTCTGCGTCCTCTGTTTTTGTCTCAGCAGCTTTGGGCTCTTCAGCTTTCTCAGACTTCTCTTCAGGGATAGAGGCTACACTCTCAACAGCTGGCGCTGTACTTGTGTCCTCTACTACCTCTTCTTTGGGAGCTTGCTCCACAGGAGCTTCAGGAACAGCATCTACTTTTTCTTCAGGCTTTTCCGTTTTAGGTGTTTCCACTTTTTTTACAGCTTCTTTTTGAGGTGTGGCTTTGGGTTTTTCAACCTTTGTCGCTACGCTTGCTGGTATGGTACCTGTCATGACATAGTCCATGAGTGCTGCTGCTTGATCTAAGCCGATTGAACTCTGTGCTACTTTTACATCATAGCCTAGCACTTTGGCTTTCTCTAGCATCTCATTGTTGGACATTCCAGCTTCTGCTGCAATCTCCTGGATCTTTACTTTATCCATTCTTCTCTAGCTCCTTCAATATCGTAGATAATTCACTACGCTCTAATCTAAAACGCTTTGCCATGCCATTCATCTTTTTTTCATTGAGACTACACTCTTTGCAAAGATAGATACTTCTTCCAGAACCTTGATATACAACGATATGGTTATCAACCAACTGTAGTCTCATCAATGTCTTTTGGGATTCTCTTTTTCTGCAAGTGATGCACATGCGTATAGGATTGTTTTTTTTCATCGATATTATACCTAAAAGAGATTAAGGGAGCTCCCCCTCTATCCCTTTGTGATAACTCCATGATTATCCAACTCTTTTGTCAGCACCCTAAAGTGAGAAAATTTCTCTTGTAATACGGTGGCGATCTTCTCCGCATCATTTTCATAACAGAGTGAGAAAAAGCTTGACCCACTTCCTGAGAGCGTACTCATCAAAGCACCATTTTCCAAAGCGATCTTCTGTACTTCTAGCAGTTCAGGCATCATCCGCATCCTCCTATCCTGATGTATCTTATCTTTCGACGCGATACGGAGCTGATCCCAAGACTCACTCATAAAAAGTGCCGTCATATATGCAGCACGGGAGAGGGAATAGACCAACTCCTCTTTGCTATAGTGTTTGGGCAGAACATGTCTGGATCGTGAAGTAGAGATTCTACGGTCAGGTACCACCATCACTGCACGAAGATAGCTTGGTAGACGACGTTTTTTACTGAACACCCTGTTCCCTTCTATACAGGCTACATTAAATCCCCCCATAGCACAAGGAGTAATATTGTCCGGATGCGGCTCATGTCTAAGTGCTAGATTGAGTATCGTTCTTTTATTGTATTTTGTACCAGAGGCCACATATGCTGCAGTAATCGCTGCGACAATCACTGCGGACGAGCTCCCCATACCTCTGGAGATAGGTATTCTATTGATAAACTCAAAACGAAAGGTATTCTGCTTACCACTCAATTTTCTATAATGCTTATTAAATACATTCAGGAAGAGGGTATTTTTCTTTATCTTGGGGTTTTCTGCGCCCTCTCCCTGGGTTGAGATACTTAAAAAGCGTGATGGTTTTATGATCACTTCATTTCTAAGATCTAATGCCAAGCCTAAGGTATCAAAACCTGGACCAAGATTGGCACTTGTTGCGGGGACTGTTATCTGCACATCAAACCTTTATACAGCAGGAAGTATATAGTGTGGCGTATTCTCTTTATCTAGACAGAGTGCACTCAAATCATCGGGCAGCCAAAACTCCTGCTTGACTCTATCGTCAAACTTTTGTGTCATTATAGTCTCTTTTTCCTTGGTAAAATAGAGGTTTCCCATCGCTTTGATTGGTTTGTCTCCATTTAACTCGAAGGCACTCACCCCATCAAAATGGATTCCTCTTACCATTTCTATGGTGCGGAGCATAATGTAGGTCAGTTTGATCGCCATATAACTGCCTGGTCCATTAACATAAATAATCTTTTTGATCTGGTGCTTATCCAATACTGCCTCTAAAAACCTAAGAAGCACCTCTGATGTCTGTCCCTCAATTTCATGCTTTTCTATACATTTGTCAGCATGGTAAATACCTACCTGGATAGGTACTGCTATAGAATTGATCAAAAGGGTATCGTTAGGCAAAGCTCATCTCATATGTTGGATTTTTTAAGTGTTCTAATGTCACAAGCTCATAGTTTTCACTGCTCTCAAATATTTTTTTCGTGAGTGCATGATTCAGTTTATGGCTACTTGCAAAAGCCGAATAACTTCCTAAAATATTATATCCTGTCACCATCATATCTCCCATAGCATCCAATATTTTATGTCTCACAAACTCATTTTCAAAGCGAAGTCCTTCTTGATTGAGCACCTTCCGACCATCCAAGCCTATAGCATTTTGAAGGCTCGCACCCATAGCAAGATTTCTACTCTGCAAACTCTGTATATCTTTGGCAAATCCAAAGGTCCTCGCCCTAGCTATCTCTTCGATAAAGCTTTTCCGACTAAAATCATACTGATGAGACTGTTTCCTGATCGCAGGATGAGGAAACGATATATCGAACGCAAAACTGGCATGCTCTGCAGGCTCAAATCTAGCAAACTTCCTGCCCTCTTTGACTTCGATACTTCGTTTGATCCTAATCACCTTTTTAGGCCTATTCAGTGCCCTGATACCAGCTTCATCCAATAGCAGACAAAAAGAGATGGCACTCCCATCCATCACCGGGATCTCATCGCCATCTACAGTGATACGAATATTATCAATACCATAGGCATACAGTACTGATAAAAAATGCTCAATCGTAGAGATATGATCTTCCTCTTTACCTATGACTGTTGCCATTGCTGTGTTGACAACATGATCCACAGAAAGAGGTATCTCCCTATCCCGATCTGAACGATAAAAAACAATACCCCTATCTGCTTCTAGTGGCTCTAATCGTAAGGTGATAGGCTTTCCTTTATGAATACCAATACCCACAGCCTCTACAGGCTTTCCAATCGTTCTCTGCTGCATCTATGGTTTCCCGATGATCCTGTCTGCTTTTTGGAATACTTTATCAATATTTTTTTTGATCCAGTTAGACTTCATCCAATCCATAGGCCAGACTTCGACCCCTTGTACCAATACGCCAAAATGCAAATGGTCTCCAAGTGCTAGCCCAGTCATACCTGTCCTGGCTATGGTTTGCCCTCGCGCTACCTCTTCTCCCTCTTCTACAAGCATTTTTGAGCAATGCCCATAAAGCGTATAAAGCCCAAACCCATGATCGATCATAGGCATATTTCCATAAATACCATTCAATTGAGCAAAGACTACTTCTCCTCTGTTCGAGCTTATGATGGGGGCATGTCTGGTACTGGCAAAGTCATATCCTACATGATAGGATGTGGATATCTCTTTACTCTTGTCTTTGTAAAAATAGTGTCGTTCGTCTCCAAAATCAGCTACCAACTTGGCACTTTTCAAAGGATAGAAAGCTTTGATCTTCCATGCTGAACTCAATGCTTTCGGCAAAGGACTTGCAAATTTATGGATCAACTTCTCATTGTTGATACGCATCGTCTCATTGACTGCTTTAAATCTTCGTAATCTCCCTCTGATCTTAGATGCTTTAGGGTCTTTCTTTGCTACCTCAACGATCTTTCCATCCAAAAATCGGTCAGAAACAACGATCTGAGATACTTTGTATTGACGATGTACTTTGGGAAAGATCACTTTCTTTTTGACCTTATTGCCCCCTATATCTGTCGCTACTACAAAAATATCGATCTTTTTTTTCTGAAACGGCCATGCGATCAATGCTGCGTAATAGCCTTTTTTTCTGTAGGGTACCGCTCCAAACTTGATCCCTCCTGCTACAATATAAGCCTCTTTGAGGTTGGCATCCTCTGCTCGAAAGATGATCAATGCACTTCCCCCTCTTGCCATCGTAGTGCTTTTGGCAAGCAGAGAGACAACCGGTGGCTTGGTATCTGCGACCACATCTAAATGTGTGATTGCTACATTATCACCAATATAGTTCCAGAGGCTCTTGTCCTTGACAATGATTGTCAACTTCCATACCGTCCCTTCTTTGCTCTCTTCTATCTGTGGCGGTACGGTAATTGCGATCTCTGTCTTCTTCATCAGCATATCAAAACTGCCAGATGCTGCAATAATATTGCGGCTTCCATCACTGAAAAATGCCTGATACTGTCCCAATGCCTGATTGTCCTCTAGCATAACTTTAAGTGGTTTTTTTGCACCTGCATAGACAATTTTCGGTGCAGTTATTTTTGGTTTGACACGCTCAAATTTCGGTGAGGTATAGATAAAGTAACCTGCCGCGCCCAAAAGCAACAGTAGTATTAAAAATTTAGGCCAGATACTCTTTTTTCGTCTATACCCTACACTGTATCTTCTTCTCATGAAAGTAATCCTTTCTTCTTGATCTCGTCGAGGAGCAGTTGTGACAATATCTCTACTGTATCACCCTCTCTCTCAAATCCTCCTGCCACGGCATGTCCTCCTCCGCCAAAAGAGAGTGCCAAGGTACTGATATCTACACGCTTACTTCGGAGTGAGACTTTGATACCCTGCTCTCTCTCCACAAGCATCAAGGCAATCTCCACTGTAGCCAGAGATTTGGCATAATCAACCACACCATCCAGATCACTCAACTTTGCTCCTGTACGCTTAAGATCCTCCTGAGATATAGTCAGCAAAGCCACTTGGGCATCCTCTCTCAACACCAGCGAGTGAAGTGCCACACCCAGGATCCTTAGTGATGCCAGAGAACGGCGATGAAGCATTTTCCTGGATACCTCTGCAATATCTACTCCCAGGGAAGTAAGTTCTGATGCCAGGTCAAAGGTTGATCTGTGCATATTATTTGTTGTGAAATTACGTGTATCTGAAATGAGTGCTGCATAAAATGATATGGCACTCTCTCTGGACACTGGATGCAACGTTTTTAAGAGACGGTATGCCACCTCAGAGCTGGCTACTGCCTCTTTATCAACGATATTCAGTAATCCAAACTGTTTATTGGTGGCATGATGGTCAATGTTGACAATTTCCCTTCCCTCTACGGAAAACCCTAATCTATCTACGCTTCCACAGTCACAAGAGATGATAAGGGAGTCTTCAAAATCCATTTTTCTTTTGATCTTCGAAAAGGAAGGTAAAAAATCCAGAAAGAGCGGGATATCCTCTGTGGCATTGACTACCTCCACTGTATACTGCTGCTCTTTGAGCCAGCTATAGACTCCCAGCGCAGTACCAATCGCATCCGGGTCTGGATTGATATGCGAAAGTACTGTGATTTTAGGATACTTTGCTAAAAGTGCTTGGAATGCTTTAGCCTCTTGCTCTATCGGGTGCATCTACTTATCCGTCAACTCTCATCGAGAGGTCTATCCAGTTGGCTTGATGGATAATACTGCCTGAACTGATCGCATCTACACCGGTCTGAGCTATCTCTTTGATCGTCTCTAGTGTTACATTTCCGCTGGCCTCAACCAGTACATGAGGATAACGTTCCGTTTTGAGTTTGACTACTGCTGCGGTCTCTTCAAGTGACATATTGTCACACATGACGATATCTGCTCCGGCTGCCATCGCCTCCTGTGCCATCTGTAGTGTCTCACACTCTACTTCCACATTGGAGGTAAAAGGAATCTTCTTCCTGACCTGCTCCATAAAGTCTGCCAGATTATCAATCGTTTTTAGATGGGTATCTTTGAGCATCAGACAATCATCCAATCCCATGCGATGATTCAGCCCCCCACCACATCTAACTGCATACTTCTCAAGCCCCCTCAATAGTGGTCTAGTCTTTCTGGTATCGAGCAGTTTGACCCCAGTATCTGCGATCGCTGCTACATATTTTGCTGTCAAGGTCGCGATGGAGCTGGTATGCAAAGCGATATCCAATATCGAGCGTTCGAGAGAAAGAATGATCCGTGAATCACCACTGATCAATACCAGTTTCTCTCCTTTACTAAAATGCTCCCCATCATTGACCTTCCACTCAAAAGAGATATCATACATCCTCGCCATGACATCGATATACTCCTGTCCGGCAAATACACCATCACTTTTGGCAATGATATAGGCTGAGATCTGTTTACTCTCGCTGATACGTGCGAACAGATCCCCTCTTCCAACATCCTCAGCGATCATCTCTTTTATAAAATTCTCTTTTAACATCTACTTCCTTTATGCTACTGAACTAGCTGATCTCTAACATTCTCTCAAGTGCCAGAGCAGCATAGAGCGTCGTATGTTCATCCAGCTCAATCTCATTGATAGGGTTCCCGTCTTCGATCGATTTGAGCACTAGATAAAGATCCTCCAGTGTGGTTTCATTCATCGTAGGGCACTCTGGCTTGGTAGAGGAGAGTACAAAAGTATTGTTCGGTCTGAGCCTGTTCACCAGATTGTACTCCGTACCTACGGCAACTTTTTGCTCAGGATCAAGCTCTGTGATATACTTGATCAGCTGTGACGTAGATCCGGAGAAGTCTGCTGCAGCTACAATAGCTGGATCACACTCTGGATGGACTGCTATCTTGATATCGGGGTACCTTTCACGGTAGAATGTAATATCCTCCAGTGTAAAGTACTGATGCACAGAGCAGAAGCCGTTGAAGCAGATGATATCTGCCTCTTTGGGATCACACTCTCCCTCACCGATGACACAGGATTTTAATCCCATACTATTGGCAAAGTTCTGTCCTAAACAGCGGTCAGGTACAAAAAGGATCTTCTTCCCGCTCTCCAGCCCTTTCTCGATAATCTTAAACGCATTAGAGGAGGTACAAACAAGACCACCCATCTCTCCTACCTTGGCTTTCACCTCAGCACTGGAGTTGATATATGTAATCGGCAAAATCGCTTCTCTAGGTACACCATGGTCCTCCATATACTTCACGCTGTCATCAAAATAAACAGCATCAATCATACGTGCCATCGCACAACAGGCAACTTTGGGCATATATACCCGCTTGTGTGGCGCAATGATCTTGACACTCTGCCCCATAAATCCTACACCACAAAAAACAATGTGGCTACTGTTGACATCCCGTGACTTTCTGGCAAGCTCTAAACTGTCCCCTACGATATCACCCATTTCAAATACTTCGTCTCTTTGGTAATAGTGTGCGACGACTGTCACATCTAGCTTCTCTTTGAGTCTTTCTATCTCTTGTTTATAGTCAATACCCATTGTTGATTGATCTCCTCATAGCATATCGCCGTAATAATTATTGGCTATTTTATCCAAATTCGGTTAAAATTGCACGACAAGGAAAAAATATGGAACTATTCAATCAAAATATACTGCTTTATCTCGCTGCCTATCTACTCTCTGGTATACCTTTTGGGTATCTTCTGGCAAAACAGTTTGCCGGTGTGGATATCAAGCAGGCAGGCAGTGGTAATATAGGTGCCACCAATGTACTCAGAGTTGTCAAAGAAAAAGACCCGAAACTGGCAAAAAAACTGGGAGCAGCCACACTTTTTTTAGATGCAGTCAAAGGCATCATCGTTATCCTCGTAGCAAAGATGCTAGGTGCTCCGGAGGGAGTGCTCTGGACATTGGCAGTACTTGCCGTGATAGGGCACTGCTTCTCTGTTTTTCTACTCTTTGAAGGGGGGAAAGGTGTTGCCACCGGATTTGGTGTCCTACTTGTTATGATGCCTATCCCTGCACTGATTGCTATTGTTACCTGGGTCATCTCCAGCAAAGGACTCAAGATCGTCTCCCTCTCTTCACTGATCGGTCTGGTGGCATTCATCATCGCCAGCTATATCATGTATCCAGAAGTACCCGGTATCTCTACCCATGCACCTATATGGATCATTGCTTTCATTATCTTTTATAAGCATATCCCCAATATTGTAAGAATCTTCAACAGAGAAGAGAGTACGGTCGGATGAAAATTCATATTGATGACATGGAGATCTCCTGCATTATAGGTCTCCTTGATTTTGAAAGAGAAACAGAACAGAGGGTCATCCTGACTATCGAGATCGACTACCAGTACACCAAGGAACATTTTATTGACTATGGTGAGGTAGCCTCTAGCATAAAAGTGCATCTGAGAAAGATGAAATACAAACTACTAGAAGAGGCACTATCTGGTATCAAAACACTACTATTTCAGGAATTTTCCTCCATTGAGATACTAAAAATAAAAATAAGCAAACCTGATATATTGCATGATTGCTCTGTAGGCCTTTCAGAACGCTGGATCAATACATCTCTATAATAGAGTACCCATCTCCGTCTTTGGTATAGAGACTGCTCCTATCGCCATAGTTATCATACCTACTGGTATCTCCCGCAACAACTACCGGTGTCCCTTTGTCTGTCCAACGAAAAAGCTTTTTAGCAAATCTCCGCTGCAACCTGATGCATCCATGTGAAGCAGGTTTTTTAGGTACATATCCCTGATGCATCGCCACACCATCCCATGTCAGCCTCATCATATAGGGCATCTTTGCTCCACCGTTTGGCGCAGGATATAGATTGGATACATGCATACGCTTTTTTTGCAGTATTTTAAATGTACCAGTCGGTGTCTCATGCCCCCTCTTGCCAGATGAAATACGGCCTTCAAATATGGTTTCACCATTTTCAATCGCATATACTCGCTGTATGGACAGGTCTATATATACCTCTTTCTCTGCAAAGAGAAGCACGGGCAATAGAATCATAAACAGTATCATAGTGTTCTTACTTCTTAAACTCATCATGTAAAATCTTAACAAAATAAAATAAATTTTTGGGTATATGCATAATTTATGGTATAATTTAAAATAAATTTAAGCTTTGGGCTTGGCAAAAGGTATACATTATGAGAATACTTATTATAGACAGTAGTGCTGAACTTAGCAATGCTATCTCTGACAAACTGAAAGAGTTTGGATATCAAAGTGATATCGCAGAAAATATAGAAGATGCAAGATACTTTCTGGATATCAGAAATTATAATTTAGTACTCGTTGACTGGACCCTTCCAAGCACCAATATCCCGGATGTTCTTAAGGATATTAAAGAGAAACACACCAAAACATCTGTTATTGTGCTTTCTACTGAAACGGATAAAGAAAATGAGATCCATGCCCTAAGGTCAGGTGCAGATGATTATATTAAAAAGCCAATAGACCTGGATATTCTGCATGTAAGAATAGAGGCGAAGTTACGTTTTGGTGCCAGCAATATTATAGAGATCAACGAGCTTATCATTAGCCCAGAAGAGGAGAAGATCATCTACAATGGAGAGGATATCGAGCTCAAAGGGAAGCCTTTTGAAGTACTGACCCACTTGGCCATGCATAAAGACCAGATCGTCTCCAAAGAGCAGCTTCTGGATGCGATCTGGGAAGAGCCAGAGCTGGTCACACCCAATGTCATTGAAGTCGCCATCAATCAGATCAGACAAAAGATGGACAAACCTCTAGAGATCACAACGATTGAGACCGTGAGACGTAGAGGATATAGATTCTGTTTCCCTAACAAAATCTAATTTTTATATGCTACTCTCGTAATACTGTCAACTACTTTACAGTATTACTCAAATCACTCAAATCATCAAATATTTCTTTTTTAAAACTTTATAGCAATTTTACTTTAAGCTTTGATAAGTTATAACTCCTAAAATTATTTTTATATTGAGGAAAATATGGCACTATTAATAAAGAATGAATGTATAGCATGTGACGCCTGTCGAGAAGAGTGCCCTAATCTGGCGATAGAGGAGAATGACCCTATCTATATCATAGATGTAGATCTCTGTACAGAGTGTGTCGGACACTATGATGAACCACAATGCGTGGCTGTCTGCCCAGTGGACTGTATCATCTCTGACCCTGACAACATAGAGAGTGCTGAAGAGTTGAAATTTAAATTCGAGCAGATCCAGGTCGAGGTCTAACCCCTCTATGGCTAAGCGTACAGCCATCATCGATATCGGTTCTAACTCTGCACGCTTAGTTATCTTTCAAAATACCAGTAAAAACGGTTTCCATCTCATTTGCGAACAAAAAAGCAGGGTACGTATTGGAGAAGGTGCCTATGAAAATGGTGGTAATCTCCAGAAAATAGGTATGGATCGTGCCTATCATACCCTCGAGTCCTTTTCACAAACCATTAAAGAATTTAAAGTATCTAAAGTGATCTCGGTAGCAACTTCTGCTTTGAGAGATGCACCAAACAGAGCACTCTTCCTAAATAAAGTAGAGAAGAAACTTGGATTAAAGATCACTATTATCTCTGGTAAAGAAGAGGCACTATACGGTGCAATTGCGGCAAAGAACTTGCTCCCTATTACAGACGGTATCACTATCGATATCGGTGGAGGCTCCTCTGATATCTCACTGATCAAAAAAGGGAAGGTTGTTGAAAGTTATTCGCTTGATATTGGTACAGTCAGGCTCAAAGAGCTTTTTTTTGACAAAAAAATCCCTTTAGCTACGGTACAAACTTATATAGCCAAGGCAGTCAACGCTCTACCAAAATCCTTTCGCGCACCCTTGGCAATAGGGATAGGGGGGACTACCAGAACCCTTGCTAAAGCCATCATCGAAAAAGAGAACTATCCTCTCAATAAACTTCATGCTTTTAGCTATGTACTGAATGACCAGAAAAACTACTTCAAGCAGATTATAGCCTCAGACCTAGATGCACTCAACACGTTGCATATCAAGAAGAATAGACATGATACGATCCGAGAAGGGACACTTATCTTCCTTGAGATTCTGCACTATATTGGTGCCAAAAGGGTCATGACCAGTGGGGTAGGAGTAAGAGAAGGTGTCTATCTGCATGATAAACTCTCAAAAGCACCCTATAAGCTCCCTATCAATAGCAATCCAAGTATCACAAGCATCAGGGATAGGTTTGATATCCTCTCCTTGCCTTATGGAAACAAAAAGGAGATTGCCACAAAGCTCTATGAAATCTTTAAACATCATCTGGATCATGAAGATAAGTATCTGCCTATACTAGAGAAAACACTAAGCCTTTCCAATATAGGAAAGATCCTTACCATCTATCAGAAAGATAAACATGCAAGCTATATAGCCATGCAAGAGCTTAACTATGGATTTAGCCATGAGGAGATGGTGCTTATCTCTCTGTTGCTCTATACCAAGGGGAAGCGAGGCTATCATAAAGCACTGTATAAGCAATACAAGTCCTTACTCCCTGCCAAGCAGACAGTAAAGTGGCTTGCATTCATCTATAGTTTAACACTCATGCTTCATAGATGCTCAACCAAAGCACATATCACGTTTTTCTACAAACATCATACACTACATATTGCCAGCAATAAGACACTGTATATAGTATTGGAAGATATCAAAGAGATGAAGAAACCAGAAAAGCTAAAAGTGGTTGTTTAGAGGGAAGAACCTGCATGATAGCAGGTTCAGTAAGTAAGATGGTTAAAATTTACCACCAATGTTAAATTCAAAGCTTGCGGTATCACCATGTGCTTCATCCGCATCGATCGCTTTGGCAAAAATCAG
The DNA here is from genome assembly GCA_965215705.1 of Sulfurovaceae bacterium. GTDB lineage: Bacteria > Campylobacterota > Campylobacteria > Campylobacterales > Sulfurovaceae > JAAXPZ01. The sequence continues at coordinate 29,127 of CBDCEE010000001.1, forward strand.
ATTGATCGGGCCAAATGGAGATCTCCACTCTACTTGTGCTCCGACAGATTTTTGGGTGATATCAAAGCTGTCTACACCGATCTGTCCATAGTCAGCAAAGAAAGTCAATCGCATCTTAGATGCCTCGGAAAGAGGAATACTGGCTTCAATACTCATTGCATAGCTTCTAAAGCCACCTATTCTATATTTTCCGTCAGCAGTCATTGGAGAGATTGTACCGGATTTGAATCCTCTTATCCCTCTGCTTGCACCACCAAGATAAAGTCTCTCAGCCACAGGCACATATTTGCCTGAATCATGGCTAATATAGCTTGCTCGCAATTTATATCTAAGGATCAAGTCATAGTCTATCTGATCTTTCAATCCATAATAGGCAGCAAATTTTCCATCCCATCTAGTAAACTCTGCCAATCTTTTTGGAGCAGTAGCACTTCCCAATCCAGCATACTCAAAACCTATCTTCGCATAGATACCTTCTCGTGGCGTATAGTAGTCATCTGTGTTGTCAAATACCACGGTACCAATCATAGAAGATTTAACATAATCACTATAATCCAGAATATTAATTGTAGGATCCGTAGTATTGACATCTCCATATTCCACATCTTTATAGCTATACCCTATCGATGCATAAAGCGTGTTGGTAAACTGATGTCCAAGACTGATATATCCCCCAAGCTCATCTTTTTTCTGATAGGCCAGGTTAGAATAGACATCTCTCTCACTATAGTCACTCTCTTTTTTGAAAATACCCGCGGAGAGACTATATTTACTATCAAAGAGTCGAGGCTCTTTAAAAGAGAGGCTATAAGACTGTGTGACTTTAGAGTAGTCAATAGAGGCAGTTACCTCTATCCCTGTACCAAAGATATTTCTCTCCTTGACACTACCGTCTATCATCCAACCATCAGCACTTCCGTATCCACCACCAATAGTAAATGAACCTGTCTTCGCATCTTTTACATCTACTTCCAAGTTCATTTTCTTAGCTGATACTCTTTTAGGCTTGATAACTGCCTTATCAAAGTATCCTGTTCTGGAGAGTGCTTTTTGACTCTCTTTCAGACTTTCGTAGTTGTAGAGATCACCGGGTGCAAGATCTACATATCTTCTTACCACGTTGTCTTTGGTTTTTTCATTTCCTTTGATTGTCACATCGCCTATGGTTACTCTTGTGCCCGTTTTTACCCTATATACAACTGACATAGTTCGATTTCTTGCATTCTTTCTAAATCCTGGTGCTACCTTGGCATAAGCATAGCCTAAATTACCAAGCTTTTCCTTCATCATTTTGATGTCATTTCTTAGATTGGAGACATTAAATATTTCACCTTTTTTAAGTTGTAACTCTGATCGTAACGCACTACTACTCAATCCAACGACTTTACCTATTCTAAGTTTGATACTTGATACTTTATACTGCTTACCTTCTTTGACCTTATAGGTGATGGTTGCATTACTTGTAACTGCATCTACTTTCATAGTTGGCGTACTGACTTTGGCATCCAGGTAGCCTCTCTTGTAATACTCGTCCTGTACCCTCATACCATCATATTTCAGCTGATTGATATTGGCAGTACCACTACTTCTTCCTGGGAACCAGCCCATGAATTCAGCCTCTTTATTGACAAGTTTAGAGGAAAGTTCCCCCGAGGAGACCTTTTTATTACCCAGAAACTTGATCTTTGTAACCGTTACTTTATTACCTTTGGTAACATTAAACGTAATACCGACTACCTTCTTCCCTTTATTGCTAATCGTACTCTTGACAGAGCTCTTTTGATAGCCTGCTGACTTCAATGCCTGCTTAATAATACGTTTTGCTCTCTCTACTTTGCTCGCTGTGTATTTGTCCCCGACCTTCATACCTATAATCGGTTTCAACTTATCAGCATCAAAGCCTCTGATATCAATAGAGTCAATCGTTTTTGCTGCCAAAAAGGTTACGCCTACCAACAAAATCAATAAAACACGCTTCAACATATTTCTTGTCCTTACTTCTCTGAATACTCAGAAAATAAATAAATTTGTACTTAGTGTACCTTTTTTTGGCTAAAATACCATTGATTGTAACACGCATTTGAGATAAAAAAAGCGATACAGCATTCATATGTTATAATATGATAAGAGAGTATCATAAAAGGATTATTGTGCAAATAGGAATTATCGGGTTAGGTCTCATGGGAGGCTCTATTGGTATTGCGGCCAAAAAAAGCTATCAAGAGGTGGAAGTTATCGGATTTGACCATAATGATCAACACTGTATTGAGGCATTGGAATATGATATTGTAGATAAAGTAGTTGATGATCTTCAAAATTTTTCCACAGTAGACTTACTCTTTCTTGCTGTGCCTGTAGACGGTATCATTGAAATACTCAAAACACTCCCACATATAGCAGAAACAACAACCATTATTGATCTAGGAAGTACCAAAGCAAAGATCATCCAAGCTGTCCCTTCTAAAATACGTAAAAACTTTGTTGCAGCACACCCTATGACAGGTACAGAAAAGTCTGGACCCACTGCTGCGATAGAAGGGTTATATCACGGGAAGGCAGTAGTGCTTTGTGATGTAGAACAAAGCGGTGAGAAACAGCGCAATCAAGCAAAGCAGTTCTTTGGTGATATTGGCATGAAAATCTTCTACATGGGTGCTGAAGAGCATGACAAACATGCCGCCTACATCTCTCATATGCCCCATGCATTAAGCTATGCCCTTGCAAACTCTGTTATGACGCAGGAGAATCCCAAAGCAATCATTGCTCTGGCAGGTGGTGGTTTCAAGGACATGAGTCGTATCGCCAAGTCCTCACCCAATATGTGGCGGGACATCTTTCAGCAAAACAGAGAACATCTACTAGAGGGCATTGACTCTTTTACGGGAGAACTGGCACAATGCAGAGCACTGGTAGAGGAGGAGAAGTGGGAAGAGCTACACAATTGGATGTCAAGAGCCAACAAACTACATCATATTTTGTAGTACCCGACTCTTTCCTTTCTATGCTTTATTAAGCTGCTCTATCATTTTAGCTAACTCTTCTTTGTCGATAGATACTTTGCTATTCCCATTCTCTATTTCATACAGCTTCCGCACCATTGCTTCTACTTTTTTATTACGGTTTGTATGGGGATAAAGTATTTTAAGTGCCTCTTTCGTAGGGTAATGCTTACGTCGTACGATACCTTTTCTCTGTTTGATCCATTGGTAGCTTTTAATTGCGACAAGCACTGAGACAACACCCATCAAAAATGCTAATAATACTGCCCACAATGGATATCCTATCCTCTCTTTTGCCTCTCTATTTTTATAATACTCTGTATCCTCTAAAATAGAACGATTTTCTTCATTGGTCCTCTGTTTGGATGTTTTTTGATCCGTAGATATCACGCTGGCTCTATCTTTTTCGGGTCTTGTGACTACTTGAGGGCTAGCTGCCACCATGTTACCATCTATCTTGATCTTATAGCTTTTGGTCGTAAGTTTTCTACTCTTTTTTGACACGTAGTCAAAACTTTTAAAAGAGAGCGAAGGGATACTAAAGTCTCGGTCAGAGATAAAGACATATTTTCGCTCATATTGACTGACCACTTTATCTCCTACTACTTTGCTCTCAGTTTTTGGATCGTCTCCATAGATCGTCACACCAGGTATATCGAACTTGGGATCAACCAGATCATCAAGATTACCCTCTCCTGATATTCTGATCGTATATGTCACCGGCGTATTGGGTTTGACTGTGGTATGATCTATGCTACTCTCTATCTTGAATAGTCCTACCAGATCGGCATCAGTGGGTACTGCCTTGACTTTTACAGTAAGTCCTTGTGCCCTGACAGAGTGCCACTTGATATCATTGGCAAAAAATCCCCAAGGGTCCCTATCTGCCCCACTAAAGCTTCGAATACCAACTCTGGCTTTAGGTGGAACGATCGTAAGCTTTCCCTCTTTTTTCGCACTAACAAGATACTGAAGCTCATGTATGGTCCCTGTTGCAGATCTTTTCAGTTTCTCATCACCCAGTGACTGAGAAAAAAAGCCCTTAAATTTGGGTGGAGTATATTCTACTTTGGTGACACTGCTGTTACGAGGTTCAAAGAAATCTACAGTGACAATGAATGGCTCACCGACATACACACGTTTTTTGTTGCTTTTGATACGCAAGGTATACCCATCTACACTACTGGCAGTGACTGCAGAAGGCTTGACCACGCTGATCTTGATCGGTTTAGTTTGGTAAGCCTTCCCCTCTACCATTACTTTAAAAGAAGGGATCGTCAAATCTGTTTCAGGATAAAATGCAAATCGCAGTGTTTTTAGGGTTTTAGATGAAAATTTACCATTAATATAACTTGACTCCAACTTGGTAGAGACACCTCCCCCCTCTACAGGAAATCCCCCTATATCTTTGATCTCAGGAAATTCAATATCTTTACCTTCTGCAATGATCTGGACCTCCAAGGCATTGCCTTCTACAACTTCTGTGCCACCAAGCCTCAGTTTTACACTGGCCCCAAATAGCATACTGCTCATGATCAGTAGTGTCAATAATACTTTTTTGATCTGTTTACCATGGATTGACATCTTCACTCCTTTTTGCTTTTTTACCGCCGCCCGCTCGGTACATCAGTGTTGGCATTTTTCTATTTCCCATTTTTTTCATCAACTTTCTCAACTCTTTCTGACTCATCTTTTTTTCTTTTTCTTGTTTTGCTTGGGTAGGATTTTTCTCTCCCTCTTTTTTCCCAGACTTGTCTTTAGACTGTTTATTTTGTTTCTCCTTATTGTCCTTCTTCTCTCCTCTTTTTTCGTCCTTTTCCTTAGGTTTACTCTGCTTCTCTTGCTTGGGTTTATCTTTTTGTTTCTCTTTCTGTTTATCCTGCTTATTCTTATTCTTTTTTTTCTGTTTATTTTGCTTATTTTTTTTATTCTTCTTGTTCTTTTTATTCTTTTTTTTGTCTTTTTTCTTCTTTTTTTTCTGTTGCTTCTTCTGCTTTTCTTTCTTCTCTTTCTGTTTTTTCTGTTTTTTTGCCAATGCTAGATTATATCTTGTATCTCTATCCTCTCCATGTTTCAATGCCTCTTCATATGCCTTGATCGCATGGTTAAATTTATTCTGTTTAAAATAGACATTCCCCAAGTTATGTAATCGCTGTAACTCATCTACCCCTTTACCTTTGGCTCGCTTATACGTTTTAGCTGCCTTCTCAAACTGTTTAGCTTTATAGTAGGCATTTCCTAAGTCATAGTTACGTGTTGCTAGCTCTTTTTGAAGCTTCTTGTAAAGTTTACTGCTCTGATTGTAGTCTTTTGCTTCATAGGCATTTTTGGCAGCATCAATTGTCTTAAAGTCTGTGATACCTGCATGGAGAAAAATGAAAAATGAAAAATGAAAAATGAAAAATCGTACTACTATTTTCATTGTTTACCTCCTTTTTTATAACGCCGGCGGCGAGGTAGAGAGCTTAACCCGATCAGAAGCAACAATACCGAGAGCATAAGCGGATAAATGAAAAATTCTATCCGCTCTTTGATCTTGATATCACCCTGTTTTTTATCATGGAATTTTGCCCGCATGATCCCTACCAGTTTTTTAATATCATCATTGCCATTACCTGCGATCACAAATGCACCACCACTCTGTAAAGCAATCTCTCCAAGATCTTTATTGATCTGTGAAATAGCGATCGAGCCATCTTTGGTCTTCAAGGGTTTACCTTTTTCATTCAATACCGGTGCACCTCGTTCTGTACCTACCAAGATCGCATAGAGTGTGATCTTCTCCTCTTTCAGAATCTGAGCAAAACCCTCCAGTGCTTCTTTATCTCCGCCATCACTGACAACAATCAGAATCTTTGGCTTCTTCTTCTCTAACATTTTAGCAGCCAATACTCCCAATGCGGTAAAATCTGTCGATGCCATATTGATATAGCTTTCATTGACCCCTTCTACAATCTGCTCCAATGTAGACTTGTCACTGGTAAAAGGTGCCAGCATAAAGGACACATGTGCAAACGCAGTCAATCCCACTTCATCTGTAGGCATCTCATCTAACAAACCTATCAATTTACGTTTGGCAAACTCCAATCTGTTTGGATAGATGTCGCGGCTACGCATAGAGCCTGAGATATCGATCGATGCCATCAGGCTAAGCCCCTGGATTGAAACAGTTTTCTCACCTTTCTCTATCACGGGCCGGGCAAGTGCAACCACCATAAAAAAGATCGCTGTAAAGATCACCAGGTTACGTATCTTCACAGGCAAGGCATCACTATCCACCCTTAGTCTCTCTAAAACCTTCTCATCAAATACTCTGGCGATCTTCTCTTTGTTGGTAAGTACCAGAAACACAAAGAGTATAAAAGGCACAATCATGATCCAGAAAAAATAGGGGTAGACAAAACTCATGACTCTATCCCCCTTGCAGTTCTAAAATAGAGGAACAACAATAGCGATATGATCGCTGCAAAAAGTGGATAAATATAGAGATAGGTATGCTGTACGATCTTTTTACTTTTGATCTTTGTCGCTTCAAGTTTATCGATCTCGGTATAGATCTTTTGCAATGCTTCTTTGGTGTTAGCAGCAAAAAACTCTCCTTTGCCTGCACGTGCTAATTTTCGGAGGTATCTCGCATCAAAATCACGATAATTTCCAATTCCTATCGTATAGAGACGGATATCACTTTTCTGTATCACCCCCAAGATATCTTCCAGTGATATCTTGCTCATATTTTCTATCCCATCCGTGAGAAGGATAGCGATCTTGCTCTTGGCATCACTTTTAGAGAGGATACTATATGTCTGCAACAGTGCATCATTGATCGCAGTTTTTCTTCCTGCGATACCCAGCTCCTGCATTTTTACAATATCCTGCAAGAAAGTATTTTCAAAAGTCAGAGGAGATGCCACAAATGCTACATCAGCAAAGGTGATCAATCCCAATCTATCTTTTCTTCTCTTCTCTATAAAATCCCATACGACCTCTTTAACCACTGCAAACTTATTTTTCATAGGATCACGTATATCAAAGCCTCTTTGATTCATAGAGCCACTTGAGTCAATGACCAACATGATATCTCTACCCTTCTTTTTCGTATCCTTATAGGACTTTGTCATCACCGGAGAGGAAAGTGCCAGTAGCAAGCTGACAATACCAAACCATTTCAGTAGATCCAATAGTCTACTCTTTGATCCCTGCGAAACCAAGAGATTATGTATATGCGGGAAGTATATCGCTGTAGCCCTGGCAGCACAGTATCTGGTACAGATCCAAAAAATCAATATCAATACAAGAGCATAAGGATATTGAAGACTAAACTGACTCATTACATATCCTCCTGTAAAGTTCGAACTGTCCTATGGTCTCATCATCCACTCTCTGTGTCTCTTTTTTATACTTATACCTCTCTAATAGAGGCAGAAGCTGAGAAAAGAGTACTTCTCTCCTCTCATCTGTTACCAGGAGTCGACCATAATGTGTTGCTTTGTATGCTGCTTTTTTGGGACTACTCCAATCTATGGTATTCAATACCTCTAGGTACTCTTTTTCTCTATGAACCTTTTGAATTATTTTGAACTTTTGGTAGAGAAAATACCCGATAATAATGACTGCCAATAACCCTAACAATATCAATCCCCAATAGAGGTAGAATGAGCTATCTTCTATCTCTACTAGAGGCTTAATATCTCTGAGTTGCATGGTTGCATTCGGCTCCATTATCGCATCCTTTGCATAATCTTAATAATCGGATCCTCATCCGTAAAAAGCTTGACATGCCTGATACCATGCTCTCTAAACTGCTGATAGAGCTTCTGGTCATTCTCTTTCAAGGCTTTTTGGTATGCATGGATCGTGGCACTGTTGATATCTCCTTCATAGCTACTTCCATTTTCAGTATCTACCAGTCTCAAATAGCCAAGTTCTGAAGGGTCTTCTTCGAACCTGTCTCGAACCATCAAAATAAAAACATCATGCTTTTTTGCCAGGAGTCTCAAGTCTATATCCCCTACAAAATCTGATATCAAAAAAAGAAGAGACTTCTTTTTAACTCGACGGTAGAGGGCATCTACCCACCCTGCAAAATCTCCTTTTTTCCCAAGAGGATCAAATGAGGCAGCATACTCTGTCTCTTTACTCACAGCAAAAAGCTTTTTGGAGGGTTTACTATGATGGTATAGTCTGTCTGCAAAATTCAGATAACTGAAGAGATCACTGTTACGTACTGCAGAAAAACCCAAGATAGCTACTACCTCTGCAATATAATCACTCTTTTGTCTTGCTGTTCCAAAATAGGTCGAGCCGTTGAGCATCGTTGAGATCACTACATTGAGTTCACGCTCTTCACGATACACTTTGACATAGGGCTTGCCTAACTTTGCTGTGGTCTTCCAGTCTATTTTGCGAATATCATCTCCATAGATATACTCTCTGAGCTCTGCAAACTCAAAGCCCTCTCCATGAAAGAGAGAAGCATTGTTCCCAAGCATATCACCAAAGACCTGTTTTTTGGTCTTGAGAATAATCTTTTTAGTTGCACTTTTCATAGACATCTCACTATTGGATCTCGTAAAGGATTATGGAATAGGGACTGCACCCAATACCTTCTCAACAATAAAGTCCTGATCAATCCCCTCTGCCTGCGCTTCATAGCTCATAATGATACGGTGTCTGAGTATCTCTTTGGCTATATAGGCGATCTCTACTGGAGAGACATAATCTTGTCCTTTGAGATAGGCAATAGCTCGGCTGGCTTTATACATATCTATACTGGCTCTGGGACTGGCACCGAACTCTATGTAGCTTTTGATCTCATCGATCCCATACTTTTCCGGTTCTCGGGTAGCAAAGATGAGCTCTACAATATATTTTTCAATCTCCTCATCCAGATGTACTTGCATAGCTTCATTCCTGATACGCTCAAGGTCCTCTGCTGTAGCAACCTGCTCAATCGTACCAAAACTATTGTTCGCAGCTCTTCTAGCAATCTCCAGCTCTTCTTCACGGGTATTGTAACCCACCACTACCTTCATCATAAATCGGTCGAGTTGTGCCTCTGGCAACTCATAAGCACCCTCTTGTTCTACAGGGTTTTGTGTTGCCATAGTGAGGAAAGGTAGATCTAAATGGAAAGTCTCATCGCCTATAGTCACTTGACGCTCTTGCATCACTTCCAGTAATGCAGATTGTACTTTGGCAGGCGCACGGTTGATCTCATCTGCTAATAAGAGATTGGTAAATACAGGACCTTTTTTGATCTTGAATGTATTGTTGGAGGGATCATAAATCTCTGTACCGATAATATCTGAGGGAAGTAGATCCGGTGTAAACTGCACCCTCTTGAAATCTAAACCAAGGGTTTTGGCAAGTGCATTGACAGTAGTGGTCTTTGCAAGTCCCGGTACACCTTCTAGCAGTATGTGTCCACGACATAGAAGACCGGCAAGTAAGCTCTCGATCATCTTATCCTGACCGACAACGACTTTACTAATCTCCTCTTTGATTCTTTTGATTGCTTCCAATACGCACTCCTCTTTTCGAGATATTCTAAGAGGAGTGTACCCCAATGAGTTTAACTAAGTGTTAACACTCCTAGCGACATCTACGATAGCCAGATCTCCATCCATTTCGGTAGCTTCGAAAGTTTCTCCAGTTGTAGCTACTCTTGTACCATCGCCCTCTGGCACTGGAACATCCGTTTCTATATCCAGTATTATAATAACTTCTGCTATATCGAGGTCTACTGCTTTCATTGGCAATCACTGTTGTACCTACACCTACAGCTGCTCCTGTTGCAAGACCTCTTTCAAAATCTGTACATCCAGTCATACTAAAGCCAGCCAATACCATTGAACCAATGATGGCTACTTTTATCAACATCTTCTTCATTTTTTATCTCCTTCTATTTTGATTCCCTATTATACCATAGCATTGTGTCAAAATTATGTCAATAAATAAAATTATATATTCTCCTCTTTTCTTCTAAAAAGTTGTTGTAAATATATAAAACTTCCTATCATAAGAAGAATCATTATGATATGCATAGAATCCGCACTGTCTCCTGAAATATTTGCACACCCACAGCTGACACCTGCATCAATATCCAAATTGGTTTCACCCTCTACAATATCTACACTATAGGTTAATGTATTATCCACTATCACGGTACGATCACTTCCCGGATCATTAAAGACATACTGATCATCAATCATCTCTTGTGGCAGTGTAAACCTCACCTGATAATTACCTGGATCAACTTCAAATTCATATTTTCCATTTTCATCTGTTTGTACGATACACCTTTCAGCATTATCAGTACTTTCTGCTGCATATGTAATACTCGCTCTTTGTGCTAGAGGCATCATATCGGCACGTGGGCATGCCATAGGATTCCCATTGCCATCAAGCAGTTCAACCGTTGCACCAACAATAGGTCTTTCATTACCATCCATCAGTCCATTAGCATTACTGTCTATCCAGAATTGATCTCCTATAGATTGTACCTGTGGATCATCAGGGTCAAAGTAGGATACACTCAATGTTGCTTCATTACTGATATCCCCATTGGTTTCTCTCACGGTATAATGAATTGGTGTAGGATCTCCAACAAGTGCATTATCCGGTTCAAATGTCACTTCACCGCTTGCCTCATCCACACTCCAAATACCTTCATTTGGTATCGTAAATCCTACAATATCTCCTTCTGCATCCATACTAATATCTGTTGCATTTGAAGGCGCAACCAAACTTACACTTTCAGGATCAAGTGGTGCTGATGTCTGCTGATCATTTGACAATGGGTTGAGTATAGCTATCTCACCTTCTGGTAAGCTAGTGTTACTGTCATCATTTGCCACCGGTGGATAATTGATTCTAATAATAGCGCTCGTTGGGTTTCCTTGTGTATCCTCTACAGTATACTCAATAGGCGTCGGATCCCCAACATAACCATCTTCTGGTGCAAAAGTCACCTCTCCTGTTATTTCATCTACACTCCAAGTACCTTCGCCTGGCATGTTAAATCCTACAATATCCCCACTGGCATCAGTAACAATATTCACTGCTGCTTCTGGTGGAGTAAGTGTCACAGTAGCTGAATCCAAGGTAAATGTTCCCTCCAAATCATCTCCAACAACATCTATCACAGCAGCTTCACCGGAAGAGACAGATTGATTGTTATCCGTAGCTACTGGCGGCTTGGGATCTATAAGAATAATTGTTGGATCATTATCAGGTACCGTAGTGGGGTCATCAGATGTAGCATTCACCTCTAGCCCACTAGGTGGTGTGCCTTTTACCACTGCTTGATTTAATACGCTTCCATTAATAATATCTTGTAAAACAATGGTGTGTATGCCTGTAAATGCTGTTGCATTACTTTCTCCTACATCTAGCGTAATTGGACCTCCTGTAATCGTTGCATTTTCATCTTCGAGTGTAACATTTATCAATACAACATTCCCTGTATTGGTTACATTAAAGTCATAGGATATTGTCTCTCCTACATCTGCATACCCATCACCATCCTCATCCATAAATGTACCTATTTTTTTCACTACTATCTTTGGTATCTCCGGGTAGTTGATCGTGATCGTTGCCTCATTGGATACGAGTCCTGTGTTATCAGTCACCGTGTAGTTGATCGGTGTAGGATCTCCTGTAAAGCCTGCTTCTGGTGTAAAGGTCACGGTACCATCTTCATTGGCTTTCCATGTACCCTCACCCGGAACAACCAGCTCATCTGCATCACCATCACCATCAGTATCTGTGGCTGCTGGATCTGTAAAGTGGATGGTACTCACATTGAGGTCATCCTCTGGATCGGTGTCATTGCCTACGACATTGAGTGTAGTAGGCGTACCTGTGGTACCTGTCTCAGTATCATTGACCGCGGTTGGTGCCGTTTGTGGATAGTCCACATGCTCTGTTGCCTCATTGGATACGAGTCCTGTGTTATCTGTTACGGTGTAATTGATATCACTTGGATCTGCTGTGAAGCCTGCAATTGGCGTAAAGGTAATATCGCCTGTCGCGTTATCTACGGTCCATGTACCCTCACCCGGAACAACCAGCTGGTCATGGTCTCCATCGCCATCTTCATCAGTGGCTGCTGGATCAGTGAGGTTCACGCTGCTTGCATTGATATCATTCTGTGCATCCAGGTCATTATCTACCGTAGGCAGTGTCGTTGGATTCGCTGGTGTTGCAGGGTTAGGATTACTGACACTGTCATCCACCGCTGTTGGTGGAGTAGAAAGAT
>CBDCEE010000002.1:0-286729 GCA_965215705.1 Sulfurovaceae bacterium
TATGAAGAGTTCAATGAGGTATATTTTATAAATAAAAAGGCAATTGGTTACTTTTGGGTTTACTTATGTATAAAGATTTATGACGGCATCTTTTCCTGAGTCTGGGGCAAGTTTTGCATATCTCATGGTCATTTGAATATCTGCATGATTCATTAGTTTTTGAATTGTAAAGATCGGTACTCCTGCTATAGCTAATTGTGATGCAAATGTGTGTCTTAATGTATGAATTACTGCACGATTTTTTGTATCATCCTTTTCTAGACCAGCATTAAATAATCCATCAATAATTTTTAATAATAATCTAGAAAATGTTCTCAAGGCATAAGGTTTAGGTGTCCCACTAACAATATAATCGTTCACTTCCATGTGAGGTAATATTTTTGCAAGATGTATTTTAGTTTCTTCATCAAAAAAACCTTTATACGTAGACTTGTTTTTAGAGTCCATTAAAGTAATTGTATTATTTTGCATATCAATGTGTTTTTTCTGAAGTATTAAAATATCTTTTAGTCTGTTTCCTGTATTTAATGCAATAAGTACAAAAACATAAAAAGCATCATTGTCTTTTATCTTATTTTTAAGTTCGTTTACTTCTTGAAGTGTTAAAAACCTTTCTCTTTGATTATTTACTTTAAGTCCTCTAATACCTGCACAAGGACTAATGAACTTTAAATCTTTTTCCTTAATAGAATAATTAATAATAGTAGCCATTAATTGGATGGTTCCATTTATGCTCTTAGCTGCTTTTGGTTTACTCATGAGAGTATTTCTAGACTTAATAACATCTTCTTTAGAAATATGGTGAATATCTGTATGCCCAAACACAGGTTTTATGTGTAGATTATACTTGCCCCTTTGTCTATCATTTGAACTATTTTCGAATGCTTTATCTGTAAAGTATACATCTGCCAAATCATTTAAGGTAATGACTTCTTTACGTTTATATTTTACAATGGGTGTATCATCACCAAATTTTGCAGCATTTATGGCATCATTACGTTTTTGATGACAGAAGGCTTCATTAATACCTTCGCTCTTTTTCCCAATATGTATTCGGTTGAACTTGCCTGCTACTTTATAGGTTATGTAGTAGCTACGATCTCCATTTTGTAATATTGTATAGACAACACCTGTATATTTTTTTGATTTTTCAAAACTAGCCATATTTGTTGTCACCCGCGGTGCTAAAATAGGCAGTATAAAAGACTGCTAAAAGAGTAGTTTTTACAACCAAAAAGCCAAAGGAACAGAGTAAATCTGTTAGAGTCTTTTTCTAATGTATTTTAGAAGGAGATTTATGCTTAAAAAAGGTGAAGTAAAAATGATCCACAAGATGATAAAAGAGGGCTTAAGTAAGAGTGCTATTGCACGTAAACTTGGGCTGAGTCGAGATACTGTTTCAAAGTACGCCAAATTACCAGAAGGTCACATTCCTGCCATAAAAAGAGAAGCTACCAGTACCACAGTAGATGCGTATCTTCCTCATATTGCAAGAATGCTAGAGGAGGCACATAAGTTAGATGTACATATTCCCTCAAGCTCTATCTATAAAGAAATCCAAAAGATGGGGTATAGTGGTTCCCTTCGTTGGATGCAAGAGAATATGCAAAGGCATGAACTTAGACGTAAAGTTGAAGATGAAGAGCCTTTAGTAAACTTTGAAACAGCCAAAGGTAAGCAGATGCAAGTCGATTGGATAGAGTTTCCTAAAGATGGGCTATCTGCCTTTGTGGCTACGATGGGATACTCAAGAGCATCGTATGTGGAGTATGTTACAGATGAGAAAGTAGATACGCTCATCAATTGTCATATGAATGCCTTCTCCTACTTTGGTGGTGTTCCACAAGAAGGTCTCTATGACAATATGAAGACTGTTATTCTCAAACGTAATGTCTATGGCAGAGGCAAACACAAATTCAATGAACAATTCCGTGACTTTGCCAAACACTGCGGTATGGAACTTAAAGTGTGTAAACCCTACAGACCACAAACCAAAGGTAAAGTAGAACGATTTAACCATTATCTGAGATACAGCTTTCATAACACTTTTAAAGTACGATTGTCCATGATGGGATACACGATGAATAAAGAGAACGCAAACGCTGAAGTGATGGATTGGTTAGACTATACTGCCAATGCGAGAATACATCAGACTTTACTACAAAAACCATTTGATTTACTTGCACAGGAGCAGTTACAGCTGCTGCCTGTGCCGAAGCCATATAACGGTATCCACCCATTAAAAGCAACGTCTAAAAGTATAACACAAGAGCCTATAGTCAAACCTAAACCCCGTATACATATCCCTCAACGTGATTTACAAAGTTATGACGAGTTCATTCCTGCTGCCATCGCATATTTACTAACGTATAGTCTTATTACAGGAGGGGCATCATGGCAATAAATGAGCAGATAGAAGCTTTGTGTAAAGAACTTAAACTTAATTCTCTTTGTAAAACACATCATGAGCTGAGTAACCGTGCAGCCAAAGAGAGCTGGAAATATAGTGAATATCTGTATGAGGTACTTAAAAGTGAATCTGACTCTAAAGCCGAACGCTCTAGAGCAACACTTACCAAGATGGCTGGGTTTCCCACAATTAAAACATTAGAACAATTTGACTTTGATTTTACAGTAGGCGTAAACAGAAGACAGATAGAAGAATTATCGACTATGGAGTTTGTCAGAAGAAAAGAGAACATCATTCTACTGGGTCAGTCTGGTGTGGGTAAAACGCATCTTGCTATTGCACTAGCATATCAAGCTGTACAGAAACGTGTCAAAGCACGCTTTATTACAGCTTCTGATCTCATACTTCAAATGAGTCAAGCAAAGAAAGAGAAGCGTTATGATGCTTTTTTACGACAGGCTGTGATGTCTCCTGCATTACTTGTCATTGATGAGATAGGTTACTTTCCTATGAGCAAAGAAGACGCACATCATTTCTTTCAAGTTATCTCTCGCAGATATGAACGTGGCTCAACCATTGTTACCTCTAATTTAGTCTTCTCACAATGGAGTAGTATCTTTGCAAATGACAAGGTAGTTACTACAGCTATTTTAGATAGATTATTGCACCATTCTCATGTGATAAATATACTTGGAGATTCTTACAGATTAAAAGAGAAAAAGGAGGAAGAAATGAATGGATCAGATCTTTATGAATTTGAACCAAAAAAGAGTAAAAAGTAGGACTAAAATATTGATGTTGCTTACGGTTACATTTCGTTAAAAAAAACTTACGAAAAACTGCCTATTTTAACTCCGCGGTTGACATTAAGCTATTATTTGCTAAGATTTACCTATGATACTTTAAGGAAAAACTATGATACTTACACTATCGGCCACACAGCTTGAAGCCCTTATACACGGGGTTTCAGAGAGATTGGGCTTACTCTCCCCCTCTCCCGGCCACTACTTTATATCCCATCATTTTTTAGACTTCATACCGTGTAATCTATTTTCCTATTTTTTGTTATAATCTTTTTGAGCCAAATTATGGAGTTCTCAATGCGTAGATATATGGTGCTTTTGGTATCGTTGTTGGGTTTGTCTTTGTCACTCTATTTTGTGTCTGGGCAGATTGAATATACCTATCATGAACCCGATATAGACAAGCTCCTGCAGGAGAAAGTCACACCGGGCTATCTGGATATCAAGATCGAGAAAGCGATCAAGGCAGAGCACTTCACTGAGGTAGAGATGTATGTGGGCTTGGCAGAGATGCTGGATGTGCGGCTGCTGCCCTCCACGCTACAGAGGATCAGAGAAAATGCCGGGTTCTTTCAGGAGAGCTGGCGGCAGACCAAGGCTTTTGCTTCTGGGTTTGCAAACGGTGAAGCGGGGAGTATCGCTGGGCTCTCTGGAAGTGTCCTCTCCGATATGACCCTCTATGGTGATCTCAGAGATATTCACAAAGAGGGTAGCAAGTATCTAGAGGGCAAAGGCTATGATCATTTCGTACTGGGGATCTCACTGGTGGGTGTGGGGCTGAGTGCTTCTCAGGTTGTCAGTTTGGGGAGCACCACCGGTCTCAAGGTGGGTGCCTCCCTGCTCAAGGTAGCGAAGAAGACAGGCAAGCTCTCCAAGCCCTTCCTGAAATCCCTCTCCGGTACACTGGATAAAGCGGTGGATATGAAAGCACTACGATCTCTGAAACTGGAGGCACTTTTGCACCCCAAGGCAGCAGCCAAACAGATCTCCAAAAGCATCGATATGCACATGCTCAAACCATTGCTGAATGATATCTCTGTGATCAAGCAGGAGACGTCACTGATCGATACGGTGGATCTGCTCAAATATGTAGATACCCCCAAAGACCTCTCAAAGATCGTAAAGATCAGTGCAAAGTACAAGAAGCAGACCAAAGGTGTGATGAAGGTCACAGGAAAGCGTGCGCTGAGACTTGTCAAGGGTGGGATCAAATGGACAGCCAAACTTCTCTGGGCAGTGAGCATGGCAGTGTTGAGCGTGCTTCTTTTTCTCTTTGGGGTGTTTGGGAAATGGAGACTTTATAAAAAATTGCGTAGAAACAACTTGAATTAATCACTTTTAACTATAATTTCCATAAATAAAATTGAACGGAGTGAGTATGGGAGAAGTGCCTAACAAGGTAGAAGAGGAGCAGATCGTTGAAGTGGAGGCTTCATCGAGATATGCGCGGTATGAGGATGTGGACAAGGAGCAACTGGAGCGTGATATTAATGCGATCAAGGAGGCGATGGATCCTGTAGGCGAAGCGGATTTTCGGCATCTGCTCAAGCTGGAGCGATGGGGGAAGATGTTTACTTTTGGTGGCTATGGTCTCATCGTGGTAATGGCGATTGTTGGGATCACGAGTGGGTTTGGCTTTTGGATGCTGGCGATCATGGCGGCTGTTTTCATAGGCATAGGCAATGTCGCCAGATGGGCAGATGTGGTGCATCCCGTACTGCATGGGGCCTATGACAAAGTCCCCAATGTCCCGGAGCGATACACCAAAAAGGTCTTTGCCAAGGGTGCCAGACGCTATATCGACTGGCTGGACTGGATCAAGCCACAGGCGTGGGAGTATGAGCATAACATCATGCACCACTACCATCTGGGAGAAGCAGATGACCCGGACAATGTCGAGAAGAATCTGCAGTGGCTCATCCAGTCCAAGACCCCGATGTGGCTACGCTATGTGATCATCTATGCCTTTGCCGGTACATGGAAGTACACCTACTATGCTCCCAATACCCTGCGTATCCTGGAGAACAAGAAAAATCGTGATCAGGAGAAGCTGGAGGTGACGGATTTTGAGCTCGACCCACGCAAGAAAAACGGCCTGGAGCTCTGGATGGAGTATCTACTCCCCTATGCTGTGATCAAGTTCGTGCTCTTTCCTGTACTGTTTGCCGTCTTTTTCGGTACAACAGTAGGGGTCAATGCCCTCATCATCCTGCTCATGGCAGAGTATGTGGCAAACCTGCACTCGTTTTTGGTCATTGTACCCAACCACTCAGCAGAGGATATCTATATGTTCAGTGAACCACACCAGAGTACAGGGGAGTTCTACCTGCGTCAGATCATGGGCTCTGTCAACTACAACACCGGATCAGACTTCAAGGACTTTGTCCATGGCTTCCTCAACTACCAGATCGAGCATCATCTCTTTCCCAATATGCCTCACAGCTACTACCAGCGTATGCAACCTATCGTCAAAGATATCTGTAAAAAGCACAATTTGGAGTATAGACAGGAGAGCGTCTTCAAGCGTATTGGTATGAGTATCGACCTCATGGTAGGCAAGACCAAACTACTGAGAGTGGAGGGGATCTAGCCTCTCTTCCGTGCTTATTAGCAATGGTATTGATTGCTCTGCTTTGTTCTCTGATGAAAATATAGCCTCAATCATCAGTAGAGCATATGTATTATTTATATGTTATAATGAGTAGCTATAAAATAAAATAAGTACACATACATTGTGGGGAGGGTAAAGCATGACATTAGGGAAAAAGTTGGGTGCTGAATTTTTCGGTACATTTTGGTTGGTTTTAGGAGGGTGTGGATCAGCAGTAATAGCAGCTGCATTTCCAGAGCTTGGTATAGGTTTTGTAGGGGTGGCACTTGCATTTGGTTTGACGGTATTGACTATGGCGTATGCTGTAGGGCATATCTCTGGTGGGCATTTTAATCCGGCTGTTTCTTTTGGTTTATGGTCAGCGGGTAAGTTCGAGACAAAAGAACTGCTCCCCTATATCGTAGCACAAGTGATAGGCGGTACACTGGGTGCATTTGTGCTCTATATGATTGCTTCAGGTCAAGCAGGGTTTGAAGCAGGAGGATTTGCTTCCAATGGTTTTGGAGAGCTGTCTCCGGGGAAATATAGCTTGACATCGGTGGTGATCACTGAGGTAGTGATGACATTTATGTTTCTGTTCATTATCCTAGGCTCCACAGATCCAAAAGCACCAGCAGGCTTCGCTCCTATAGCTATCGGTTTGGGGTTGACACTGATACACCTGATATCTATCCCTGTATCTAACACCTCTGTAAACCCAGCCAGAAGTACAGCTGCAGCACTATTCGCAGATACCGCAGCACTCAGTCAAGTATGGGTCTTCTGGGCAGCACCCATCGTAGGGGCTATTTTGGCAGGTGTCGTATGGAAATTTTTTGCTACACAAGAGTAGTATTTAAAGATAGAGAAGAAGCCCTATAAAGCCGATTAGGGAGCTCTTCTCCAAAAGCACGAAAAGTACAAAATACTACCACTAAGTGGACTTTTAAATGGCCTTGATTACTGCAAGATTTTTATTGAAAAGATATGCCTTCACTTTCTGGCTCTTCATTTAAAGTACTCGATGCATAAAACAGCATCGCTTCAAAAACAATATCATTCAATGTACAGATTACCGATTCTATTCTCAAGAGAAATATGAATCATTTTCAATTATTCGGCTATAACTGGCTTAGTGACTATTTCTTTGAACAATTAGGTGCGAAATTTAATTTAAGTTAAGTTCTTACAATAAGAAGCTATAGTGTAGTAGTTTCGAGGTAGTTTCGAAATATATTCTATTAGGAGGAATTATGAACAAAATATTGAAATTATCATTAGCAGCCATAGCTGTAGTTGGTATGTGTGCAAATGCTGGTACTTTTGAAAAAGTAAAAAAAGAAGGCGTTATGCATTGTGGTATGTCTACAGGTTTTGCCGGTTTCGCAGAAATGGGTGATGACAAAGTTTGGAAAGGCTTTGATATAGATCTTTGTAGAGCAGTTGCAGCAGCAGTGCTTGGGGATGCTAACAAACTAGTTAATCACCCGCTAAACTCTTCTGAAAGATTTATCGCACTTCAAAGTGGTGAAATTGATATGCTCGCAAGATCAACAACCTGGACATTTACCAGAGATACATCTTTGGGTCTTAACTTTGCAGGCGTGAATTATTATGATGGTCAAGGATTCTTAGTCGCCAAATCACTTGGTGTCAATGATCTAAAAGAGTTAGATGGTGCAACGTTTTGTCTACAAACTGGAAATACAACAGAGCTTAACCTAGCAGATTATTTCAAACAACACAATATGAAGTATAAGCCAGTATTGTATGATACCGATGCTCAAGTGATAGCTGGATTTAAAGCGGGTCGTTGTGATGTGATTACAACGGATCAATCAGGACTTTATTCAAAACTGACAAAGCTAGACAGAAGCAAGTATAAGGTTTTGCCAAATATCATATCCAAAGAACCATTGGGCCCCGTAGTAAGACAAGCGGATGATCATTGGTTTAATATTGTTAAATGGTCTTTGAATGCGATGATTACAGCAGAAGAGTTAGGTGTTACCTCAAAAAATGCTGCTGATTTAGCTAAAAACTCTGATAACCCAGAAATCAAAAGACTTCTTGGTGTCACTGGAAATCTAGGTAAAATGCTAGACTTAGATCCTAAATGGGCGTATAATATTATTACACAAGTAGGTAACTATGGTGAGTCATTTGAAAAGCATTTAGGTGTCAATACACCACTTAAAATCAAAAGAGGTGTCAATGCTTTATGGACTAACGGCGGAATTCTTTATTCTCCACCATTTAGATAAAAATTTAAAATCAACAACTCCGACCCAAGGGTTCGGAGTATGACTCAGATTTAAATTTACTGGTGAGACGTCACTTACGAGAAATTATTCCCTACCTGATTCATGAGATAATTCTCTTGAGTTTCTCCTGTATTTTCAAATTTGATTTTTGAATTTAGGATCTTGATTTTTGCCCCTTATTTTAGTCGATTACTCAGTATAGGTACAAGAACAAGTATAATACTGCACTTTTGTAGGTGTGAAAGTTACATTATAATTCTTCTAAAATACATTAGAAAGGTTAGTTGTGTCTATTATATATAATAAAACATTTAGAGCTATATTCTATCAATTTATTGTTGTGACACTTTTGGTGATAGGATTGTGGTTTATGTTTACAAATCTATTTCACAATATTGAAGCAAGAGGCATTAGTACAGGATTCGGATTTTTAAATGAAAGAGCAGGGTTCGATATATCAGAATCTCCCATTGCATACAGTGCAGACTCAACATATTTTAAAGCATTCTTGGTGGGTATTTCAAATACACTCTATGTCTCAGTCATCGCTATCATATTTTCTACTATATTGGGTGTAATCATCGGAATAGCAAGGTTATCAAAAATATTTTTAGTCTCTAAATTTGCTTTGGTATATATAGAAACTTTTAGAAATATACCGTTATTGCTTCAAATATTGTTTTGGTACAACGTGGTTTTGGCAGCACTTCCAAATCCAAGGCAAAGTATCGAACTTGGTGCGAGTATGATATTGAATAATCGTGGATTTAGTGTCCCCAGACCGATCATGGAAGATGGTTTTAGTTGGGTTATCGTATCATTTGTAGTCGCTATTGGTATAGTTATTTATATATCAAAAAGAGTAAAAAGAAAATTTGAAGAAACTGGAGTGGATACTTTTCTTCTACCTTGGAATATCATTATTTTAATCGCTCTTCCTTCTATTGTATACCTACTTATGGGAACGCCTTTAAGTTTTGACGTACCCACATTAAAAGGATTCAATTATGAGGGAGGGATGATATACAGTCCTGAGTTTTTAGCCTTAGCATTTTCATTGTCCATCTATACAGCAACTTTTACAGCAGAAGCCGTAAGGAGCGGTATAGAAGCAGTGGATGTAGGTCAAAAGGAAGCAGCATCAGCACTGGGGTTGAATCCGTATAAATCTTTAAAACTAGTTGTATTACCTCAAGCTATTAGAATTGCATTCCCCCCCATTATTAGCCAATTTCTCAATGTTGTAAAAAACTCATCATTAGCAACCGCCATTGGTTATCCTGAACTGGTCACTATATTTAGTGGCACTGCCCTCAATCAAACAGGACAAGCAATAGAAATCATCATGATGACCATGAGTGTATATTTAGTGATAAGTTTGATTATATCAGCAGTGCTAAATTATGTAAATAAAAAGATGGAAATAAAGGGTCGGTAATGGCAGTATATAAATTAGAAAAAACAGAAGACGCCCCCTCTAGTACACATGGTCCCTTACGATGGATTATAAATAATCTTTTTGCAACACCTTATCATGTTGCTTTCTCATTTTTAATATTAAGTGTATTATATATCATCATTCCCCCTTTTATTCATTGGGCAATAATAGATGCTACTTTTGTAGGAAGTACAAAGGCAGACTGTGGCGGTGATGGGGCTTGCTGGATATTTATAGTACATAAAATAGACTTTTTTATCTACGGATTTTATCCAGAAAAAGAGATCTATAGAATTAATTGGATATTCGGATTATTTTTTCTATTTTTAGGGTTATTTAAATATACAGGAAAAACCTATAGGACAAAAATAGCGGTCTTCAGTTTGTTCCCAATCATCTCCTATTTTTTAATTACAGGGGGTAGTTTTGGTTTGGTTGAAGTCCCTACCGATAAATGGGGTGGGCTGATGCTTACATTGGTTATCTCCTCCATAGGGATAGTCTTGTCCATGCCAATAGGGATTATATTGGCTTTAGGTAGACAATCAAAACTTCCTATTATAAAAAGTTTAAGTGTCCTTTATATTGAATTTATACGAGGGGTTCCTCTTATCACCATCTTATTTATGGGTTCTGTGGTGTTACCCATGTTCTTTCCTGAGGGTATGACTTTTGACAAACTTTTGAGAGTTTTAATCGTGGTTACCTTATTTCAATCAGCCTATATTGCAGAGGTCATTCGTGGTGGGTTACAAGCGATATCTACAGGGCAATATGAAGCTGCAGATGCTCTAGGATTATCCTATTGGAAGAAAATATTACTTGTGATATTGCCACAAGCCATTAAAGTGTCAATACCAAATTTAGTTGGAAATGCCATTGGGTTATTTAAAGACACAACACTTGTACTTATTATAGGATTGTTTGATTTACTTACTATGGTTGGTTTAACAGCAGCTGATTCACATTGGACTGGATTTGAAACAGAAGGTTATGTTTTTGTTACAATGATATTTTGGATATTTTGTTTTAGTTTATCAAGATATTCTAAAGTATTAGAAGATAGATTAAATACCGATAATCGATAAAAGGGAAAATCTACAATGAGTGATATTATAAAAATAGCTAAATTACATAAATGGTACGATAATTTTCATGTACTAAAGAATATAAATTTAAATATTAAAGAGGGTGAGATAGTTGTCATTTGCGGGCCCAGTGGAAGTGGAAAATCAACGCTGGTTAGATGTATTAATTATCTTGAACAATTTCAAAAGGGAACTATCATAGTGGATGGCATTGAACTCACGGACAATGCCAAAAAAATACAAGCTGTTCGAGAAAATATAGCTATCATTTTTCAACACTTTAATCTATTCCCTCATCTTTCTATTTTGGAGAACTTGACTTTAGCACCTATGCATGTTAAGGGTAAACCCAAAAAACATGCTATTGCAACAGCCATGAAATATTTAGAAAGAGTAAATATAGCAGAACAAGTAAATAAATATCCAAATCAATTAAGTGGTGGACAGAAACAAAGAGTTGCCATAGCAAGAGGACTTTGTAAAAATCCCAAAATTATGCTTTTTGATGAACCAACCTCTGCATTGGACCCTGAAATGATCAATGAAGTATTAGATGTCATGATAGAGTTAGCTAAAGATAAAAAAACGATGGTGTGTGTAACTCATGAGATGGGATTTGCAAAAAAAGTCGCAGATCGTGTGATATTTATGGATGAGGGACAAATTGTTGAAGAGAACAGTCCAGAAGAGTTTTTTGGAAATCCACAAAGTGATAGATTAAAGCAGTTTTTAGAACAAATTATTACACAATAATAACGATAAAGGATCAAATATGAGTAAAGTATTTTTAGATAATTTAAAGAGTAAGATTGAAGAGATCAAAGAACAAGGCTTATATAAAAATGAGAGAGTGATAGGATCTGCCCAAACATCAAATATAAAATTACAGAATGGTGATGAAGTGATCAATTTTTGTGCAAATAATTATTTGGGATTTGCTTCAAATAAAGAGATAAAAGAAGCGGCATCAAATGCCCTAGAAGCGTATGGATATGGTATGGCATCTGTTAGATTTATTTGCGGAACACAAACCATCCATAAACAATTAGAACACACTATTTCAGAATTCCTGGGAACAGAAGATACTATTTTGTACTCTTCTTGTTTTGATGCGAATACAGGTTTGTTTGAAACTATTTTAAATAAAGAAGATGCCATTATAAGTGATGCTTTAAATCATGCAAGTATCATAGATGGCGTAAGATTGTGCAAAGCTTCAAGATATAGGTATAAAAACTCCGATATGTCTGATTTGGAAGAGCAATTAAAAAATGCTCAAGATGCAAGATATAGACTTATAGTCACAGATGGTGTTTTTTCTATGGATGGGAAAATTGCAAATTTGCCTAAAATATGTGAATTGGCACAAAAGTATGATGCTTTACTTATGGTAGATGATTCACACAGTACAGGTGTTTTAGGGGTTCAAGGTAGAGGTACACCTTCGCATTTTGGACTTGAAGATAAAATAGATATTTATACAGGGACACTTGGGAAAGCTTTAGGTGGAGCAAGTGGTGGATATACTTCTGGAAAAAAAGAGATTATAGAGTACTTACGTCAATTTTCAAGACCGTATCTGTTTTCAAATTCTATAGCGCCAGTGGTTGCAGGTTCTTCTATCAAAGCTATTGAATTATTACAAAGCTCACCAGAGCTGCTGGATACCTTAAAATCTAATAGCGAAACCTTTAGAAAACGTATGAGTGAAGCGGGGTTTACCTTGACAGGAGAGGATCATGCCATCATACCAGTTTTACTCAAAGATGCAAAACTGGCTTCACGCATGGCGGATAGACTCTTGGAGCTAGGTATTTATGTGATCGCTTTTTCATTCCCGGTAGTTCCAAAAGATCAAGCAAGGATTAGAGTGCAAATATCAGCAATACACACGAAAGAACAAATTAACTATGCGGTTAAGTGTTTTAAAGATATTGCAGTTGAATTAGGTATCTTATCATGATGAAAGCACTGTCAAAACTACATGATAGAAAAGGTATTTGGGAAGTAGAAGCACCCATTCCTAAAATTGGGCATAATGATATTTTAATCAAAATAATAAAAACAGCCATATGTGGGACAGATATGCATATATACAATTGGGATGAATGGGCAAAAAAAACGATCCCAACGCCTATGATCATAGGGCATGAGTTTGTAGGAACTATCGTAGAAATTGGAACAGAAGTGAATGGCTTTCAAATAGGAGATAGAGTTTCAGGTGAAGGGCATATTGTTTGTGGACATTGTCGAAATTGTAGAGCCGGTAAGCGGCACTTATGTAGAAATACACAAGGGATAGGTGTAAATATACAAGGTGCTTTTGCTCAATATCTTGCACTTCCCGCCATCAATGCTTTTTTGATAAATGACAATATTACAAATTCCCAAGCAGCCATATTTGATCCATTTGGAAATGCGGTTCACACTGCTTTATCTTTTGATATGGTTGGTGAAGATGTACTTATCACAGGTGCTGGCCCCATAGGAGCGATGGCAGCAGCAGTCGCTTCACATGCGGGAGCTAGACATATTGTGATTACAGACATCAATGAATATAGATTAGCGTTAGCCAAAAAAATGGGCGCAACAAAAATAGTAAATGTTGCAAATGAATCTTTAGATGAAGTGATGGAGAACCTGCATATGTTTGAAGGTTTTGATGTAGGGTTAGAGATGTCTGGAGCGCCAAGTGCTTTTAAATCCATGTTAAAACATATGAATAATGGTGGTAAAATAGCGATGTTAGGCATACCACCTAATGATATGACAATTTTATGGGATGAATTGATATTTAAAGGATTGACCATTAAAGGTATTTATGGAAGAGAGATGTTTGAAACTTGGTATAAGATGTCAAGTTTAGTTCAGTCAGGGTTAGATTTAAATCCAATTATTACCCATGAACTTAAAATAAAAGATTTTCAAGAGGGGTTTGACTTGATGGAATCTGGTATGTCTGGAAAAATAATCTTAGATTGGGAATAAACATCATTTTATTGAAATATTAAAGAAGTTTAAGTTTAAGTTTTATGTAATTATTCTACAATTTATAGAATTTAAATTATGAGATTTACTTGTATTTTTGAGTAGCTTTCAAAATAGACTAAGGTGAATATGATGAGCAAAACCAAAGGCTCAATTGTAAGGCGAAATAAAATACCAGAAAATACAGGTATTCCACTGAGTACACCCTTATCTGCATCTGTAATGTACCATTACGAAAATATTGAACAAGTAAAAGCGTTAAATGAGAAAAAAATTGAGGGATTCTCTTATGCGAGATATGCAAATCCCAATGCTAAAATTTTAGCAGAAAAGATCTCATGGCTAGAAGATGCAGAGGGTGGGCTTATAACAGCTTCTGGTATGTCAGCTTTATCTTGTGTATTTTTAGCTTTATTAAAACAAGGTGATACTATAGCTGCTTCTAAACAACTCTATGGGCAATCTTTAAAAATGCTTACAAAAATGCTTCCTCGTATGGGTTTTGAAACGAAGTTTTTTGATTCATCTGATCCTAGCACTTTTGCTGAAGCAATTACGCCTAAAACCAAGATTATTTTAGTAGAAATCGAATCAAATCCTGTACTTAGAATTACACACTTTGAAGCGTTGGTTAAAATAGCTAAAAAATCATCTGCTCTAATATTGGTTGACAATACGTTTACAACACCTTTAGGATTTAAACCGTTAAATCATGGCGCTACTTTAGTGATGCATTCTGTTTCAAAAATATTATCAGGACATAGTGATCTTAATTTAGGGTATATAGGGACAAATGACTCTAATATTCTTGAAGATATTGATGAACTCATTGCAAACTTTGGACTTAATTCAAATCCTTTTAATTGTTGGCAAGCAGAAAGAGGATTGTATACTTTTGATTTACGATTTAAACAAGCACAAGAAAATGCAGGAAAATTAGCAAACCTGCTTGAAAAACATCCCAAGATTTCTAAATTAAATTATCCGGGTCTTATATCTCATCCTGAACACAAATTAGCAAAAAAGATGCTAAATGGAAATTTTGGAACAATCATTAGTTTTGTATTGAAAGGGGATTACCAAAATGTCGATAATTTTCTTAAGGCTGCAAAGGATATACCTTATGGAAGTACATTAGGTGATGTTGCTACATTGGTGGTGGTACCTTCACTCTCTTCACATCGTCACTTGACAAAAGAAGAACGATTAAAACTGGAAATTGAAGATACTTTGATTAGGGTATCTGTTGGGATTGAGTCCTTCGATTTAATAGAAGATGATTTTTTAGAGGCATTAGAAAAAGCATAACGCATCATTGAAATTTATATTACAATACACAATAAGGGTCTACCCACAATTTCATCCCTCTGAATATCGTGGAAATCATAAGGTATGAATCAAGCCTACAATAATTCGAATGAATTATTCTTCCGGTGCCTCATTCAAAATACTCCATTCATAAAACGGCATCGCTTCAAAGACAATATCATTCAATGTAAATCCATACTGGTTGGAGACGGTGACAATGGTGATCTTGTGTATGTAGTGTTGCTGGTAGAGGTGGATCTTGTTGTAGGACTTTTGCCAGAAGTTCTCTTCGTTTTCAAAGGCAGAGGGGATGACGAGCTCATCATCATGGATGAGGTACCCGTGGATGCCTAGGGCTTGGAAGGGGATGTTATGTTTGAACAGTGCCAGTACGACGATCGCATCGAAGGTGATCGGGAAGGGCTGGGATTTACTGAGGTATTTGGAGAGGGCAAAGTCATAGAGGATCATCTTGCGTGCACCTTTGCTCTGGGTGTCCTCGACGAAGAGAATTAACCCCTCCTGCGTGAAGCGTTTGATGGTGCGGTAGACCCAGTCTTTGGAGATGCGGAAGTACTCTTTAGCGTGGCTGTAGAGCTGATGGGTCGTCACACGGTGACCCTGATAGCGTGCGAGGATCAGCATCAAGCGACTCTCGTCCTCATCGAAACTGCTGTAGAAGAAGCTACGCATCTGCTGGCTAAGCGAGAGTAGGTTGACATCCGTGACTACAGGAAGTGTCCCCGCTTTGAGGAAACGGTTGAAGCTGGAAGAGGGAGAAGCACCACGATCAAAAGAGAGAAACTCCTCATAGTCCAGAGGATAGAGCGTATAGGTAGGCAGTGTGATAGTAGGGAGTGTCTCTCTGCTGACCAGGATCAACTGGAAGCAGTGGGGCAGGTGCTCTAGAAAGCCCTCATAGTAATGATCCAGCACCACGGTCTCTATCCCCTCTTCTTTGATAAATGCCTCCAGTGTATCACTGTCGATATCCTCCAGAGCGAAGATAGGGTCCTGACAATCGATATAGATCCAGATATCTTCTGGGAGTTCACTAAGGTACGACAGTATCAGCGCAGTCTTTCCCGTACCACGAGCACCAGTAAGTAGAAAAGAGATATCTTCAGGTAGCTGAAGTTTTCTCTCTCTATAGAGTGCATTTTGGGGGGAGAGTTCTTGAAAGTATTCCAGCAGATGCATCTATCTTTCCTCCTCAAAAGGAAACAATTTTTAGAATGATAGCGATTTTGGGCTGAGGGTCAAGTGAATAGTAGAAACATTTGGGTATAATCTGCGTTCCTAAATTTAGTTGGGGGTCGAAAAGCCCGTGCAAATCGCACATACCAACGAGTTCTTTAAAGGGTAAAAATGGAAAAAATTAGATTGAAGCTTAAAGCTTATGATCACCGAGTGTTAGACCGCTCTGTTGCATCTATAGTAGATGCAGTTAGACGCACAGGTGCTGAAATCATTGGTCCTGTACCAATGCCAAGCAAGTTCAAACGATACACAGTATTGCGTTCACCACATGTGAACAAAGATAGCCGTGAGCAGTTTGAAATCAGAATTCACGCGAGAATGATCGATATCGTTTCCGCTACATCAGACACAATCGACTCATTGATGAAGCTCGATCTTGCGCCTGAAGTAGAGGTAGAGATCAGATCAATGGACAAGTAGGAGTAAGACATGGAATTTATTGTAGAAAAGATTGGTATGAGCAGAACTGTTGATGTACCAAGTGTTCCTGTTACGCTTCTCAAGATTGTCGAGGCGAAAGTCTGTGAAGTCAGAGAGGACGGCAAAGCACTGGTAGCATACCACAGTAGCAAAAAGATCAACAAGAGTATTGAGGGTCAGCAGGCGAAGTTTGGTGTCTCTAAAGAGTTTAACAAGTTTATGACCATTGAAGTAGCTGAAGGTACTGAAGCGGGCGATTTGGATGCAGCAGCATTGGCTGAAGCAACTGAGGTCAAGAGCTCTTTCAATACGAAAGGTAGAGGTTTTCAGGGTGGTATGAAGCGTCACGGTTTCGCCGGCGGCCCTGCATCACACGGTCACCGATTTGGTAGAAGAATCGGTTCTATCGGTAACGCCGAGTGGCCTGGTCGTGTACAGAAAGGTAAGAAAATGCCTGGACAGTACGGAAACACAAAAGTCACAGCGAAGAATGAGGTAATCTCATTTGATGCTGATAACGGTATCTTGGTTCTCAAGGGTGCAGTCCCTGGTCATAGAGGAGCAAGAGGTATGGTAAGGATTGTGAAATGAGTAAAGCAACAGTAATTAAAGTATCTGATCTCCCACAGGCGTTTTCAGAAGTACACCCACACAACCTATGGCTCTACTGCAAAGCATATGAAGCAGGCAACAGAGCAAACACAGCGCAGACAAAGAACCGTTCTGCAGTCAGAGGCGGCGGTAAGAAGCCTTGGGCTCAGAAGGGTGGCGGACGTGCAAGAGCAGGTTCATTGAGATCTCCTCTATTTGTAGGCGGTGGTGTAGTATTTGGTCCAACAACCAATAAGAACTACTTCCAGAAAGTCAACAAGAAGCAGAAGCGTTTGGCTCTCATGCATGCGATTGCAGAGAAAGCAGCCAATGAGAAGCTTTTTGTAGTAGACAGTGTGATTGTAGAGTCTGGTAAAACAAAAGATGCAAAAGCACTGGTGGATGGTTTCAAGCAGAGAGATGTATTGGTGGTCAAAGAGATGATCGATGACAAAACATTCCTCGCATTCAGAAACCTTCAGCAGAGTTATCTGGTAGAAGAGAGTGAGCTTAATGCTTACCTAGCAGCTGCGTATCACGCTATCGTGATCGAAAAGTCTGTATTTGAAAAATTGACAAAAGAGAGTTAAGATGGCAGATATTACAGATATTAAAGCAATACTATATACAGAGAAGAGCTTGGATCTTCAAGAAGCGGGTGTCATCGTAGTGCAGACTACACCGAGAATGACAAAGAATGGACTTAAAGAGGTGTTCAGAGAGTACTTTGACATCAAGCCTTTGAGAGTAAACTCTATGAGAGTACCGGGTAAAGTCAAACGATTTAAAGGTATCGAAGGGAAGAGACCGAACAGTAAAAAGTTCTACGTCAAGCTTCCTGAAGATGCAAAAATCGAAAGCCTAGCGGTATAAGGGAGAGAAGATGGCAATAAAATCATATAAACCAACCAGCCCAGGTAGAAGATATATCACCAATCTGGACAGTGGTGACATCACAGCGAAAGCAAGTGTCAGA
Organism: Sulfurovaceae bacterium; assembly: GCA_965215705.1. GTDB lineage: Bacteria > Campylobacterota > Campylobacteria > Campylobacterales > Sulfurovaceae > JAAXPZ01. The sequence continues at coordinate 18,137 of CBDCEE010000002.1, forward strand.
GCATTGTTGAAAAAACTTCCTGCACATGCCGGTAGAAACAGCAACGGTAGAATCACTTCTCGTCACAGAGAAGCAGGTGCCAAGAAACTCTATAGAATCATTGATTTTAAGAGAAACAAATTTGGTATCGAGGGTACGGTTGCAACCGTTGAGTACGACCCGTACAGAAACTGTAGAATCTGCCTCGTCAAATATGTTGACGGTGACAGAAGATACATCCTCAAGCCCAAAGGTCTTGAAGTCGGTGACAAGATCATGTCTGCGGAGAGTGGACTGGATATCAAACCTGGTTTCACCATGAAACTACAAAACATCCCAGTGGGTACCTTGGTACACAATATCGAAATGAACCCTGGTCAGGGCGGTAAGATCGCTAGATCAGCTGGCGGTTATGCGCAGATCATGGGTAGAGATGGAAAGTATGTCTCTCTCAGACTTCCTTCCGGTGAGATGAGATATATCCTCAGTGAATGTCTTGCAACCATCGGTACTGTTGGTAATGAAGACTATTCTAACATCGTTGGCGGTAAAGCGGGACGAAGTAGACATAGAGGTATCAGACCACAGACTAGAGGATCCGCAATGAACCCGATCGATCACCCTCACGGTGGTGGTGAAGGTAAGACAAACTCGGGTAGACATCCTGTATCTCCATGGGGTATGCCAACTAAAGGCTTTAAAACTCGTAAGAAAAAAGCGAGTGACAAGCTTATCATTTCAAGAAAAAAGAAGTAAGGGTAAAGCATGGCTAGATCATTAAAAAAAGGTCCATTTATTGATGCACACCTTATGAAAAAAGTGCTCAAGGCAAAAGAAGAGGGCTCAACAAAGCCTATCAAAACATGGTCAAGACGCTCAGTGATTTTCCCTGAGATGATTGGTTTGACACTCAATGTGCATAACGGTAGAAAATTTGTACCGGTATTTGTCACAGAGAACCATGTCGGTTATAAGCTCGGCGAATTTTCACCAACACGAACATTTAAGGGTCATAAAGGCTCTGTTCAGAAGAAGGTAGGTTAAGATGAGTAGAGCATTATTGAAATTTGTAAGAGTTTCTCCTACAAAAGCAAGACTGATCGCAAGAGAAGTTCAAGGAATGAACGCAGAGTTGGCATTGGCTGCACTCGAGTTCATGCCAAACAAAGCAGCGGGCATCATCGCAAAAGTGATTGCTTCCGCAGTGGCGAATGGTGACTTTGAACCAGAAGAGGTGATCATCACTTCATGCCGTGTAGAGAAAGCGGCCGTCATGAAACGATGGAGACCTAGAGCCAGAGGTACAGCAACACGTATCATCAAGCCTACGGCACATATCTTGGTAGAGGTTGCAGATGCTGCTTCTGTAGAGAGTGCCAAGGCAGCTCCAGCTAAGGCTAAAGAAGCACCTAAAAAATCTGCAGCAAAAGCAGAAAAGAAGGCAGCACCTAAAAAATCAGAGGCAAAGAAAGCAGACGCAAAACCAGCAGAGAAAAAAGCTGCTGAGAAGAAACCTGCTGCCAAAAAGCCAGCCGCTAAAAAAGCTGCAGCCAAAGCCGATGATCTCACAAAGATCAAAGGTATCGGTAAAGTCTATGCAGGGAAGCTTCAAGCTGAAGGCATAGAGAGTTTCGAGGCAGTTGCCAATATGTCACAAGAGCAGATCGATATGATGGAAGAGAAGTATAGCTTTAAGGGCGACTTCAAAGACTCAATCGCTGATGCTAAAAATTTCGTAACAACAAAGGAGGCGTAAGTATGGGTCAGAAAGTTAATCCAATAAGCCTTAGACTTGGGATCAATAGAAACTGGGAATCAAGATGGTTCCCGGCAAAAGACAGAGCCTCTGAATTTATTGCGGAAGATTACAAGATCAGAACATTCCTCAAGAAAGAGCTTTTCTATGCAGGTGTAAGCAATATCATCATCGAGAGAACCGTTAAAAAGATCAGAGTCACCATCGTGACTGCAAGACCAGGTATCATCATCGGTAAAAAAGGTGCAGATATTGAGAAGCTGAAAGCAACACTGGTTAAAATGATCGGCAAGGATGTGGCACTCAATATCAAAGAAGAGAAGAGACCACAGGCTTCTGCACAGCTGGCTGCTGAAAATGTAGCTACACAGCTCGAGAGAAGAATTGCCTTTAGACGTGCGATGAAGAAAGTCATTCAGGGAGCATTGAAGTCCGGAGCAAAAGGGATCAAAATCCAGGTTGCCGGTAGACTCGGTGGTGCTGAGATGGCAAGAACTGAGTGGTATTTAGAGGGAAGAGTACCTCTACATACGCTTAGAGCCAAGATCGATTATGGTTTTGCTGAAGCACAAACAACATACGGTATCATCGGTATCAAAGTATGGATCTTCAAAGGTGAAGTTCTCCAGAAAGGTATCCAAGCTGAGCCAAAAGAGAGCAAAGGTGGAAGAAGACCTGCTAGAAAGAGAGGTGAATAATCATGCTAATGCCAAAAAGAACCAAGTGGAGAAAGATGCAAAAAGGTCGTAGCCGCGGCAAATCATTCCGTGGTAACAAGATCGAGTTTGGTGACATCGCACTGAAGGCAACAGAAGGCGGAAGAATCGACTCTCGTCAGATCGAAGCAGCGCGTGTTACGATGACAAGAAAAGTCAACAGGACCGGCAAGACATGGATCCGCGTATTCCCGGACAAGCCTTTGACAGCTAAGCCTCTTGAGACCAGAATGGGTAAAGGTAAAGGTGCTGTAGATAAATGGGTTATGAATATCAAGCCAGGCAGAGTTATTTTTGAGATGGCTGGTGTAGAGGAGAGCTTGGCAAGAGCGGCATTGACGCTTGCGAGACATAAGCTTCCATTCAAAACTAAAATCATCACACTAAAGGATAGTAATGAAATATACTGATATTAGTGACAAAAGCATCACAGAACTAACTGAGATGCTCAAAGAGAAGAAGCTTGAGATTTTCACACTGAAAGCCAAGCTTAAGACAATGCAGCTCACCAATACAAGTGAGCTAAGAGATGCGAAAAAAGATATCGCACGAATCCAGACGGCGTTGACCGCTGTCAGATCTAAGTAAAGGGTAAAGCATGCCAAAAAGAGTAATAACAGGAACAGTGATCAAAAAAGCTGGTGACAAAACAGCAACTGTTTTGGTTGAAAGAAAAGTACTTCACCCAAGATATCACAAGACTGTAAAAAGATTTAAAAAATACCTTATTCATGATGAGAAGAATGAGATCAGTGTCGGTGACACAGTCTCTGCCGTTGAATGTCGTCCGCTTTCTAAAAGCAAGTCATTTCGTCTTCTTGAGATCACGAAGAGAGGAGAGGCGTAATGATTCAAGGATTTACAAGATTGACCGTCGCTGACAACAGTGGCGCAAAAGAGATCATGTGTATCAAAGTCTTGGGCGGTTCCAAGAGAAGATATGCATCGGTAGGAGATGTGATCGTTGCTTCTGTCAAAAAAGCACTTCCGGACGGAAAAGTCAAGAAGGGTAAAGTAGTCAAGGCAGTAGTGGTTCGCACCAAAAAAGAGATCCAGAGAGAGAATGGCTCATTGATCAGATTTGATGACAATGCAGCGGTGATCCTGGATGAGAAAAAAGAGCCTATTGGTACGCGTATTTTCGGCCCTGTTAGTAGAGAGATCCGCTATTCAGGTTTTATGAAGATCGTATCGCTTGCACCGGAGGTATGGTAATGGCAAAGAAATTCAAGATAAAAAAAGGTGATCAGGTCATGGTCATTGCTGGTGACGACAAAGGTAAAACTGCAGAGGTACTCAAGGTACTGACAAAGAAAGATGCCGTCATCGTTGCAGGGTGCAAGATAGCCAAAAAAGCTGTCAAGCCAAACGAAGAGAACAAAGAGGGTGGTTTCATGAATGTTGAAATGCCTATCCATATCTCAAATGTAAAAAAAGTAGAGGGCTAATATCATGAGCAGAATGAAGCAGAAATATAATGACATCGTTCCTGCCCTTCGTGAAGAGCTAGAGATCACTAATGTGATGGAGACACCAAAGCTAGAGAAGATCGTCATCTCTGTAGGTGCTGGTGAAGAGGGTAGAGACAACAAGTTGATCCAGAATATGGCAGATACTATCTCGCTCATTGCTGGTCAAAAAGCAGTGATTGTGATGGCAAAGAAGTCTGTTGCCGGATTTAAAGCCAGAGAGGGTGCCCCCAGTGGTATCAAAGTGACACTCAGAGGTGCAAATATGCTTAACTTCTTTGATAAGCTTGTCTCTATTGCACTCCCAAGAGTGAAAGACTTTAGAGGAACACCAAGAAAAGGCTTTGATGGTCGTGGTAACTATAACTTCGGTCTGGATGAACAGTTGATGTTCCCAGAAGTTGTTTTTGACGATATCCTCAAGACACACGGTATGAATATTACGATCGTCACAAGCAGTGACAGTGACAAAGAGGCATTTGCACTTCTCGAGAAGTTGGGTATGCCATTTGCTAAAGGGAGAAAATAATGGCTAAGAAGTCAATGATCAACAAGCAGCAGAGAAAACCTAAGTTCGCAGTAAGAGCGTATACCAGATGTAACATTTGCGGAAGACCCCACTCTGTCTATAGAGATTTTGGTCTGTGCAGAATATGTTTAAGAAAAATGGCCTCAGAAGGTCTTATCCCCGGCATGCGAAAAGCAAGCTGGTAATAAAGGAGTAAAAGATGATGACAGACATAATTGCAGACTCTCTTACTCGAATAAGAAATGCTGCGACAAGAAGACTCGATACTACGGTTCTTCTTCACTCAAAAACAATTGAGGCAATGGTTTCTATTCTTGTAGACAAGGGTTACCTTGAGAGTTATAGCGTGAAAGAAGACGGTAATAAAAAGACGATCAAAGTGGTACTAAAGTACGACGAGAAAGGCTTTACAGTAATTAATGAGATGAAAAAGATTTCCAAGCCAGGACGTAGAGTCTATAAAGGCAAAGATGAGATCAGATCATTCAAAAACAACTACGGAACACTCATCGTGTCTACCAGTAAAGGTGTACTTCCAAATGATGAAGCATACAAACTGGGCACAGGCGGCGAAGTGCTTTGCAGTATCTGGTAAAGGGGTAGAATATGTCAAGAGTTGGAAAAAACCCTGTCGCTATCCCTAGCGGTATCGAGGTATCTGTAGACGGTGCGGTCATCGTAGCCAAAAAAGGCAACAATGAAAAAAGACTGGATACACACGGTAGAGTGAGTATCGAGATCAAAGAGAATGAAGTAGTACTGACAAGAGCAGGCGAAGACAAGCAGTCTTCTGCTTATTGGGGAACCTATAGAGCACTGCTCGCAAACATCATGGAAGGTCTAGACAAGGGCTTTAAAAAGTCTTTGGAGATCAATGGTGTCGGGTATAGAGCTGCAGTGAATGGCAAGGTACTTGAGCTACAGCTTGGGTTTTCTCATCCTGTACACTTCTCTATTCCAGAAGGTATTACGATTGCGGTAGATAAAAACCTGATCCATATCAGCGGCACAGACAAGCAAGTTGTCGGTCAAGTTGCAGCTGAGATCAGAGCGTTCAGACCACCAGAGCCATACAAAGGCAAGGGTGTGAAGTACACAGATGAGACGATCATCAGAAAAGCCGGTAAAACAGCGAGTTAAGGAGCCTAGATGTTAAAAAGTATTCAGAAAAGAAAAAACAGAGTCGCTGCTCAACGTAAAAAGAGAGTAAGAGCAAAGATTCATGGCACAGCAGAGCTTCCAAGACTCACCGTTTTCAGATCGAACAAGCATTTCTATGCACAGGCGATCAATGATGACGCTGGCAATACTATCGTATATGCAGATGGTAACAAGCTTGGTCTAAAAGCAACAAGAGAAGATGTCAAAAAAGTGGCTGCTGATATGGCAGAGAAGCTAAAAGCAGCAAAGATAGAGACGGTTGTTTTTGACAGAAACGGTTACCTCTATCACGGTATCGTAGCGTCATTTGCGGATGCGCTTAGAGAATCCGGCATCAAGTTTTAAGGGAAGCTAAATGGAAAATATAAACAGAGAAGACTTCGAAGAAGCAATCGTAAATATTGGCCGTGTTACCAAAGTTGTCAAGGGTGGTAGACGATTTAGATTTACTGCACTTGTGGTTGTCGGTGACAAGAACGGTACAGTAGGCTATGGTTTTGGTAAAGCAAAAGAGGTACCTGATGCGATTAAAAAAGCAGTAGATGATGCCTTTAAGCAACTTGTAAAAGTAAATATCAAAGGGACAACGATCGCACATGACATCGAGCACAAGTTCAATGCCAGCCGTATCATTCTCAAGCCAGCCAGCGAAGGTACAGGTACTATCGCAGGTGGTGCAGCCAGACCAGTGATCGAATTGGCAGGGATCAAAGATGTGATTGCCAAATCAATCGGATCTAACAATCCAAATAACCTAGTAAGATGTACGGTTGAAGCACTTACTAGAATCAAAGGTTAAGGAGCAGTTATGGGTTTGCATAATTTACAACCAGCACCAGGCTCTACTCGCAACAGAAAAAGAGTAGGTCGTGGTCAGGGTTCAGGAACAGGTAAAACTGCAGGACGTGGTAACAAAGGTCAGAAATCTAGATCTGGTTACAGCCAAAAAAGAGGTTTTGAAGGTGGACAAATGCCACTCATCAAAAGAGTGCCAAAAGTTGGATTTACCTCAAGAGTGATCAAGCCTTACGTCATTAACGTAGAGAAGATCAAAGCAGTTGCTGAGTTGGAAGAGATCACTCTAGAGAGTATCGCTACTGTACACAAGCTTGCTAAGACTGTGAAGCGTGTAAAATTGATCGGTGCCAGTGCTAAAGCACTTGCTGCCAAAATCAAAGACGACGCAGTAACCACAAGCGGTAACTAATCATGGGAAATGCGCTAACTCAAAAAATCCTCATCACTTTGGGGTTCCTTTTTGCCTATAGAGTTTTAGCCTATATCCCTGTTCCAGGCGTTGACCTGGATGTGATCAAAAGCTTTTTTGATCAAAACTCAAACAATGGTTTGGGACTCGCCAACATGTTTAGTGGTGGTGCGGTACAACGATTTTCTGTGATCTCCCTCGGTATTATGCCTTATATTACTGCCTCTATTGTCATGGAGCTTCTTGCAGCAACATTCCCTGCATTGGGTCAGATGAAAAAAGAGCGTGACGGTATGCAGAAATATATGCAGATCATCCGATACTTTACGATTTTCATTACTGTAGTACAGGCAATTGGTGTCTCTATTGGTCTCCGTTCTATGGGCTCAGGAGGGCAGGGTGCGATCATGATTGATCAGACCACCTTTACCATTCTGGCAACCTTCTCGATGCTGACAGGCACAATGCTGTTGATGTGGATCGGTGAACAGATCACGCAAAAAGGTATAGGTAATGGTATCTCTCTCATCATCTTTGCTGGTATTGTCTCTGGGATACCAAGAGCAATAGGTAATACGATTACGTCTGTAAATGCAGGAACAATGAGCTTCCTTTCGGTAGTAGCGATCGCTGCGATCATGCTCGTAACGATCCTGGCGATTATCTATGTGGAGCTTGGAGAGCGTAGGGTACCTATCAGTTACTCACGTAAAACGATCATGCAAAATCAAAACAAAAGAGTGATGAACTATATTCCTGTACGTGTGAATATCTCAGGGGTTATTCCTCCGATCTTTGCAAGTGCTGTTTTGATGTTCCCACTGACAATGCTACAGGCAAGCACCAACAGTACAGTCACTGCTATTGCAGACTTGCTGGCTCCTGGTGGTATCGTCTTTAATGTGGCGACATTCCTTATGATCATTTTCTTTGCATTCTTTTACGCATCGATCCAGTTCAATGCGAAGGACATCGCAGACAACCTTAAGCGTCAGGGTGGATTCATTCCGGGTGTACGCCCAGGTGAACATACCAAAGAATTCCTCAATGAGGTAGCCAGTAGATTGACCGTGACCGGTGCCATCTATTTGGCCATTATCTCGACAATACCATTTGCTATGATCAATGGCATGGGTGCCTCTTTTTACTTCGGTGGAACAGCAGTACTGATCATTGTGCAGGTAGCACTTGATACTATGCGTAAGATCGAAGCACAGCGTACCATGAACCAATATGAAGTCCTAGGAAATGTAGGTCTCTAATGGCGATTGCACTTCGCAAGCCCGACGAAATCGAGAAGCTGCGTGCAGCTGGCTCGATCGTTGGCAAAACACTCAATCATCTACACACTATTGTCAAGCCCGGTATGACCCTTAAAGAGATAGACAGCATAGGTGAAGCATTTCTGAGAGACCTTGGCGCTGAGCCCTCTTTTTTAGGACTTTATGGGTTTACAGGCTCGGTATGTACTTCACTGAATGAAGTCTGTATTCATGGGGTACCGGATGAAACAGTTGTGCAAGAAGGGGATATTCTGGGATTGGATATCGGTACCAAACTGGATGGCTACTATGGGGATGCTGCGATCACGATGGCAGTGGGTAAGATCTCTGCGGGAGATGAGGCACTGATCGCTTGCTCCAAAGATGCACTCTATCATGCGATAGAGAGTATTCGTGAAGGTATGCGATTCAAGGAGCTTACCAAGGTACTGGAGGATTTTATCACTGACAGAGGCTTTATCCCGCTTCGTGACTACTGTGGGCATGGTATCGGTACAAAGCCACATGATGAGCCCAATATTCCTAATTATCTTGAGGGCAAACCTAAGCAAGGTCCCAAGATTAAAAATGGTATGGTCTTCTGCCTGGAGCCGATGGTCTGCCAAAAGAGTGGTACTCCTCTATTGCTGGAGGATAAGTGGTCTGTACTGAGCGATGACGGCCTTAGAACGAGTCATTATGAACATCAAGTGGCTGTAGTAAACGGCAGAGCAGTGATCTTGACAGAAGCATAGCTTCACGATAGATACACAATATGTGGATATAACATTTAAAAAAGGAACACAATGGCAAAAGATGATGTAATTGAGATCGATGGCAAAGTGGTGGAGGCATTACCGAATGCCACTTTTAGGGTAGAGCTTGAGAATGGACACGTAATCCTCTGCCATATTGCAGGTAAGATGCGTATGCACTATATCAAGATCCTTCCAGGAGATAAAGTCAAAGTAGAACTGACACCTTATAGTCTTGATAAGGGACGTATCACCTTTAGATACAAATAGTACTTAGCAACCTTGAGGGTATGTGCCCTTTGGCTGAGACATGTGCTCAGGGTTGTACTGCTTATTTTAATAATCTATCGATTACTTCTCGATATTTTTTCTCAATCACATGCCGTTTTTTCTTGAAAGTATTGGTCGATTCCGTACCTATTTTAAATTCTTCGTCCAAGAAATGAATATTCTGAAGCTTTTCAAAAGGCTTGAATCCCTTTTTATAATCAAGTAGCTCATTCATGTCTTTTTTAATCTTTGCTACGATTTTTTTATCCTCTTTAATACCATCTATAGAGTGTATCGCTTTCTGGAAGTGTTCCTGGACATAAGCTTTGAGGCTATCTAGATCTGGAACGATGAGGGCACCGAGACCTTTTTTGTCCTGTCCTACCAACATAGCATCTGAGACGAAGGGCAACATAGAGATCGTAGATTCGATACGGCTGGGATCCACATTTTCACCATTGGCCAGTACGATGATCTCCTTGGAGCGACCTGTGATGACCAACTCTTTGCGTACAGTAAACTTGCCCAGATCTCCAGTCTTGAGATAGCCATCATCTGTGAATGCTTTTTCATTCTCCTCTTCATTGAGATAGTAGCCGGGGGTGACCTGATCTCCTTTGACGAGTATCTCTCCTACTTCTCCTGGAGAGAGGTCTTCTCCTGCATCATTAACGATACGCAGATCGGTACCTTCTACAGCTGGTCCCAGTGTACCAAAGGTATTGCAGTTTAGTGCACGTCCTGCGATGGCGGGAGCACACTCAGTCATGCCGTAGGCATTGACGATACGGATACCGATTGCATCGATCCACTCATCGATAAACTCAGGCAGTGAGCCTCCTCCGCTGATTGCCAGACGTAGTCTCCCGCCAAACTTCTCCTGCACTGCCTGAAGTTTCTTCTTGGCAAAGAGATTGAGCGGGTAGAGAGGAATAAGCTGAAGAATAGTCGTAAAACGCTTGAGCCGAGAAGAGAAAAAGTGCTCTTCTTTGAATCTGGGTAGCTCATCATTGAGTACCCGCATGAGCGTATTGTATTTTGCAGAGATCGCTACAAGTTTTTTGAAGATCTTGGCTTTTTTTGGGTTTTGTTTCTGCAGAGTGTTGTTGATCTTGGTATGCATGGACTCCCAGAGTCTGGGTACGGTGGCTACCAGTGTAGGTTTGTACTCTTCCAGATCCTTGGCAAAAGTTTTGATAGTAGAGTAGACTGTACAGCAGCCCTGTGCGATCGCCACATACTCTACTGCCCTCTCAAAGATATGCCAGGAGGGGAGGATAGAGACCCAGAGATCATCAGGTTTGAGATCGATGAGATCTGGGATGACCTTAAGATTGTGCATGATGTTTTTGTGGGTGAGGATCACCCCTTTGGGTTTACCGGTGGTGCCGGAAGTATAGATGATCGTAAAGGTGTCTTCTGTGGTCAGGTTTTCTCTCAGGGCATAGAATTCTGTGATCTCATTTTCATAGATCTCTCGGTGCTTGAGTAGGTCTTGGTAAGAGTAGATATTGGCAAAAAGGGTATGTAGTTTCTCTGCTTCGATGACAAAGATCCCTTTGAGCTTGAGTGTCTCCAGCATCTCTTTGTGCTCACCGTAGAGTACTTCACTCTCCAATATGAGAAAGTCTGCTTCCGCATGGGTGAGGATAAACTCCAACTCCTGCGTGGGAGTATCACTACCTCTGGGGATACTGATTGCTCCCAGAGAGATGAGTGCCAGATCCGTAACGATCCATGCATAGCGATTGTCACAGAGGAACATGACTTTGCTGGCTTTTTTGACACCTCTTGCTTTAAATGCACGGGAGAGGATCAGTACATCTTCAAAAAGCTTCTCATAGCTTACCTCAAACTGTTGACCCTCTACCTTGTAGATGAAGGCTGTATGGTCTTTATATGTTTCATAGCTGTTGATAAATGTGGCAAAGAGTGTGTTGTTGGTTTCCATAGAGTATTATAGCTATCGTAGTTTAAAGGAGCCGACAATGGGCACCATAGATAAAAAAAACTATCTCATCAGATAAAATTAATCACTATTTCGATATAATCCTCCTCCCTATCGCAAAAAGGTAGTGGAAAACTGCGTGAAGAATCTTTGATTAAGTAGCACTGATTACTCAAGGATTGGTAGGACAACACATCGTCATACCACGCAAAAATACAGACTTTATTTGAAGTCTTAGGTGCAAAAATATACAGGAGTAACCATGAAGGTTAGACCATCAGTTAAAAAAATGTGCGATGATTGTCAAGTGATCAAGCGCAAGGGTATCGTCAGAGTGATTTGTAAAAATCCAAAACATAAACAGAGACAAGGATAAGTATGGCACGTATAGCAGGTGTTGATTTGCCTAAGAAAAAGAGAATGGAGTATGCACTGACTTATATTTTTGGTATCGGTCTGCATAGTTCAAGAAAGATTCTTGATGCAACTGGCGTTGATTATAACAAAAGAGTCCATGAGCTCACAGATGCGGAAGCGGCAACGATCCGTAATGAGATCCAAGAAAACTTTATGGTGGAGGGAGACCTCAGAAAGAAAGTAATGTTGGATATCAAATCATTGATGGACCTTGGTAGTTATAGAGGACTTAGACACAGAAGAGGACTTCCTGTTCGTGGTCAAAAAACGAAGACAAATGCGCGTACCAGAAAAGGTAAGCGTAAAACAGTCGGCGCGGCGTAAGGGAGTAGAATCAGATGGCTAAGAAAAAATCAAAAAAGAATATTGCTAAAGGTGTAGTGTATGTTGCTGCTACCTTTAACAATACTGTAATCACAGTTACCGATGAGATGGGAAATGTCCTTGCATGGAGCAGTGCCGGTGCACTAGGCTTCAAAGGAAGTAAGAAATCCACACCGTTTGCAGCACAAGAGGCTGTAGAGGATGCAATGGCAAAAGCCAAAGAGCATGGCATCAAAGAGGTAGGTATCAAAGTACAGGGACCTGGTTCCGGTAGGGATACTGCTGTCAAGGCGATCGGTGCGATAGAGGGAATCAGAGTCTATTTCCTTAAAGATATCACACCGCTTCCTCACAATGGATGTAGACCTCCTAAGAAGAGAAGAGTATAAATTAGTAATTAGTAATGAGATATTAGTAATTGCGGGTTGCATTGCATGGCAATGCTTTTATAATATAGAACATAGAGTATAAAAGGTAATAAGATGTCAAGATATACAGGGCCCGTAGAGAAACTTGAGAGACGACTAGGTGTAGACCTTGGTCTCAAAGGTGAAAGAAGATTGGCTGGTAAAAGTGCGCTAGAGAAGCGTCCTTATGCACCAGGTCAACACGGACAGAGAAGAACGAAACTAAGTGAGTATGGTCAGCAGCTTCAAGAGAAGCAGAAGGCTAGATTTATGTATGGTGTGGGTGAAAAGCAGTTTAGAGCATTGTACAAAGAGGCGAACAGAAGAGAAGGTAATACCGGTTCTGTTCTGATCCAGTTGCTTGAGCAGAGACTTGACAATGTGGTATACAGAATGGGATTTGCAAGTACGAGAGCATTTGCAAGACAGCTTGTCAACCACGGACATATCCTTGTGAACGGGATGAGAGTGGATATCCCTTCTTTCCGTGTCAAAGCGGGAGATAAAGTAGAAGTGCGTGAAAAAAGCAAGAACAATGTGCAGATTGTCAGAGCGATGGAGCTGACAAATCAAACAGGTATGGTTGAGTGGGTAGATGTTGAAAAAGAGAAACTTTTCGGACTCTTTACCCGTATTCCAGAGAGAGATGAGGTATCGATCCCAGTTGAAGAGCGTTTGATTGTCGAACTTTACTCCAAATAATTTATAAAGCAAAGGGCTAGCACATGAAGAAAATAAAAGTCGCGCCGTTTTTGCCTAGCGAGGTAGAGGTTAACGAAATTAGTGAGACAAGAGCTGAGGTAATCGCTTATCCTTTCGAGGATGGCTATGCGGTGACATTGGCACACCCACTAAGAAGATTGGTACTGGGTAGCTCTATAGGGTATGCACCTATCTCTCTCAAGATTGAGGGTGCTGCACATGAGTTTGATTCGGTAAGAGGGATGCATGAAGACGTCGCTGTCTTTATCATTAACCTTAAAAGTATCCGATTTAAGATCAAGGATGAGCTCGATAGAGTGACTGTAAACTATAGTTTCCAGGGACCTAGAGAGATCGTTGCTTCAGATTTGAACAATGATCAGATCGAGGTAATCAATGGTGATGTTTTACTCGCTACTCTCAATGAGGATGCGGAGCTTAACTTTACTGTAGAGATCGCCAAGGGTATCGGATATGTACCGAGTGAGAACCTCAGAGAGGATGTAGACAGCGAAGCGATCGCACTGGATGCTTTCTTTACTCCGGTAAGAAAAGCAAACTATAAGATCGAGAATGTACTTGTAGAGGATAACCCTAACTATGAGAAGATCATTTTTGATATTGAGACAGATGGACAGATTACACCAGTAGAGGCATTTACCAATGCTTTGGAGACGATGAGCAAACAGCTTTCTGTCTTTAATGGTGTCTTGGATATCGATCTTGATAGTGCTCCGGTAAGAAAAGCCTCTAACAGCAATGAGCTCAAAGCGTATCTGGTCAGTGTAGATGCACTTGGACTCAGCGCCAGAAGCTTTAACTCACTGGATCGTGCCGGTATTAAGTACCTGGGAGAGCTGGTATTGATGAGTTCAAATGAGCTAAAAAATATCAAAAATCTTGGTAAAAAATCGCTAGATGAGATACAAGAATGCCTTACAGAGCATGGTTTCGGAAAAGATTCTGAGCTAGAAGATACTGTAAGAGTGAATCTTGTTAAAAAATTAGAACAACTAAAAGCATAAAGGACACCCATGAGACATAGACATGGATATCGTAAGCTGAATAGAACATCAGCACATAGAGCGGCACTGCTCAAAAACCTTGCTATTGCTATGACAGAGCATGGTAAGATCGAAACAACAGTTGCCAAAGCCAAAGAGCTTAGAAAGTATTATGAGAAGCTCATTACTAAAGCAGCACCTGGGGATTCAAATGCACACAGAGCAATCTTTGCAATGCTCCAGTGTAAAGTATCTACCAACAAGCTGGTCAATGAAGTTGCACCTCAATATGCGGAGAGAAACGGTGGATATACACGTATCATCAAAACCCGTATCCGTAAAGGTGATGCAACCCCAATGGCGATCATTGAACTTGTCTAAGTTCTGATCTCCACTGTTTTATTGCGAACACTGCAAGGCTTTTTGCCTTGATCTGTGTTGCAAATCTTTCTATCCTTACACTACTTCTTGATTTTCCTCTTTTATATTCTAAAGTAAATTTGATATACTGTCTCTATTCATGAGAACAGATACCTATACCGTCACGGACACATGTGCCTTAGAGCGCATAGACTTATCACTATTTGAAAGAGAAACACAGCTCTTGGTGCAGATATTTTGTGGACAAGAGAAGCACTTTTTGAAACAGATATCTACCTATCTATCGGAGCATCTTCCTTTTGCACATATCATCGGTACGACCACAGACGGTGAGATCGCACAAGAGCATATCACTACAGAGCACACGGTGATCTCTTTTTCATCTTTTGTACAAACAGCACTGCACAGTGCACACATTAGAGGTGAGGATGCATTTGAGAATGGTGTATATTTAGCCAGGTCTTTAGTCGAAGAGAATACAAGATTGTTGATACTCTTTAGTGATGGTACCACCACCAATGGCGAGGCCTTTCTCAAGGGGGTAGAGTCTGTTGCCAAAGAGGTAGTGATCGCAGGGGGTATGGCAGGAGACAATGGGCAGTTTATACAAACCTATGTATCCCATGGAGAAGAACTTCTGGAGCAGGGAGCTGTTGGTGTAGCACTGAATTCGGATGCTTTGCATGTCTATAATGATTTTAGTTTTAATTGGTCCCCTATTGGTGTGGAGCATACGATAGATCATGCAGAGCATAACAGGGTCTATAGTATCGACCATATGAGTCCTGTAGATTTCTATACTAAATATTTGGGAGAACAGGTCTCCGAAGCATTGCCGGCTACCGGGATCGAGTTCCCCCTGATCACAAAAAAAGAGGGAATTGATGTTGCCAGAGCAGTAATCGCAAGGCATGAAGATGATTCACTCTCATTTGCGGGTAATCTACATTCAGGGGATAAAGTGAGACTGGGATTTGGCAATGCAAAAATGATCATGAAAGAGTCTTTTACCTCTCTTGCAGAGAGCTATCAATACCCAATAGAGAGCTTTTTTGTCTACTCCTGCATGGCAAGGAGGCGTTATATGCCAGACTTTATACAGGTGGAGATCAAGCCGTTCGCACAGACTGCTGTCACGGTTGGTTTCTTTACGTATGGAGAGTTTTATCATCATGGGGATCATAACGAACTCTTGAATCAGACATTTACGGTGGTGGCGCTTTCAGAATCACCTGATGCCCAATACAGTGGGCAAAAAAAGCACAGGGAAAAGCCTTTTGGGGATACGAGTGGGTACAGTACTACGATCGAAGCATTGACCCACTTGATCAACCGCTCTACAGAGGATTATGAGCAGCAGGCAAGGGAGCTGGAAAAGGAGAAACTCTATTCTCAGCATCTACTTGAAGCACAGAAGACCTTTATCCGGCATGCGATCCATGAGACTAATACACCGCTCTCCGTGATCATGGCAAATATCGAACTTTTTGAACTTTACTATGGGAAGCATCCCAATATGGTCAATATAGAGATTGCAGCAAAAAGTATCCATAATATCTATGAAGATCTCAGCTATCTGATCAAAAAAGAGCAGGTGAAGTATCCAAAGAAAAAGATTGACCTGATCGATTTCCTTAGAAGTAGACTGGATTTTTTCGATAGTATTGCCAAGCGGTCTCATATCATACTGAATCTTCTTGCAGGAGAAGAGTGTAGTATGGTCTTCTTTAATGAGACCAAACTGCAGAGAATCATAGACAACAACCTCTCCAATGCGATCAAGTATACAGAGGATGCGGAGCATGTATCTATCGATGTATATGAAGAAGAAGCAGGTGTGGTTCTCTGCTTTATCAGTAGGTCTTTACCGATCCGAGATATAGACAGTGTCTTTGAAGCATATTATCGCGAAAGTGAGCTAGAGGATGGTCTGGGGCTAGGGCTAAATCTGGTCAAAAGGATCTGTGATGAAGAGGGGGTAAGGATCATGGTTGACTCTGATAAGGATGAGACGCGGTTTTGCTACTATTTTTCCAAGGAGGAGGAGAGGTGAAAATACTGTTACTAGAAGATGATGTGTTATTGGGGGAGGCAATCGAAAAATACCTAACCGTAACGGGTCATCTAGTGGAGCTTTGTAAGCATGGCGATAAGGCCTATGCGGTGCTCCAGCATACCAGATATGATCTTCTGGTCTTGGATATCAATGTACCGGGGCTGGATGGGCTGACCTTGCTGGAAAAACTTCATGCACTCAAGATCCAAACCCCTACGATCTTTATCTCCGCATTGGTAGATATCGAGGATATCTCCCGTGCCTATGATCTAGGATGTTATGACTATCTAAAGAAACCCTTTCACCTCAAAGAGCTGGTGATCAAGATCGATAAGATTCTGCAAGGCAGACATATGCCTACCGAGCATTTGCGTCTCTCTGAGAACTATAACTACCATATGGAAGAGTCTATCCTACGTTTTCAAGGAGAGGTACAGATCCTCTCCAGTAGACGGCAGCAGATCATTCGTCTACTGGTCTCCAACCGTAGCCGTGTGGTGAGCTATGATATGTTCCGAGAGCTTGTATGGAGTGACAGTTATGTGGATGATGCCACGATCCGTGCAGAGGTAAACCGCCTCAAAAAATCACTCAAAGAGGATATCATCCTCAATGTACGATCGATCGGGTACATGATCGATCGACCCAAAGAGTAGTGCAAATTCGGGCTTAACGAATACTCTGAAGGATTCCTTCAAAATCTCTCAGGTAGACCATGTTGGGTCCGTCGCTGAGTGCTTTTTCTGGATCAGGATGTACCTCAAAGAAGAAGCCGTTGACACCCACTGCATCGGCGAGCTTTGCCATGTAGGGAGCGTATTTGCGGTCTCCGCCACTTTTACCTCCTAGGGCAGAGGGCTTTTGGGTGGAGTGGGTGACATCCATGACTAGTGGATAGCCAAATGCCTTCATGTCAATAAGCTGCCTGAAGTCTACGACCAGATTGCCCAGTCCAAACATACTGCCGCGTTCTGTCAACATGATCTTGTTATTGCCACTCTCTTTGACTTTGGTGGCGGGGTGGATCATATCTTTACCGTCTAAGAATTGGGCTTTTTTGATATTGACGATCTTGTCTGTTTTGGCTGTGGCGATAAGTAGGTCAGTTTGGCGGCAGAGAAAGGCGGGTATCTGGATGATATCTGCTACTTCAGCGATCGCAGAGGCCTGAGAACTCTCGTGGATATCGGTGGTGATAGGCAGACCAAACTCTGTCTTGACACGCTCTAGTATCCTCAGCCCCTCTTCGAGTCCTGGCCCTCTATAGCTAGAGAGGGAGGTGCGGTTGGCTTTGTCAAAAGAAGCTTTGAATATGTATGGAAATGACAATTTTTCTGTCAACTTTTTGATGGATTCTGCCAACGACATAATCATCTTCTCGCTCTCTATGACACAGGGGCCGGAGATGATAAATTTTTCCTCTTGTAGTTGTCGGTATAGTGTATCTGTGCTCGTCATATGTGTTGGATCCTCTCTTGTGCTTTAATATAGTCCTCCATGGTATCGATCCCGAAGGCATCCTCTGTGGTCTCGAGCATCTGTATGGTATAGCCGTTCTCCAGTACGCGTAGTTGTTCAAGTCTCTCTATCTTCTCCAGTGTGCTTGGCTCCATCTGACTATAAGTGAGTAGGAAATCTCTGGTATAGCCATAGATGCCGATATGCCGATAGAAAGAGAGTGCTTCGGGTATCTCTCCCCCTGCGCTTCTTAGGGAGTCCCACATATCACGGGGGTGAGGGATGAGGGAGCGGGAGAAGTAAAGGGCTTCTGCCTTGCTATTGACAACCACTTTGACCACGTTAGGGTCATGGAGCTCAGAGGTATTTTGGATACGCTGAATCGCACTGCTCATAGGGATATGGCTGTTCACACCGTTAGCTACTTTAGAGATAAGTTTAGGATCAATGAAGGGTTCATCTCCCTGTACATTGACAATGATATCACAGCCAAGTCCCTGTACTGCCTCTGCGATCCTGTCTGTACCTGATTGGTGTGCTGTGTCAGTGAAGATGATATGGTCTGTAAACTGTTGACAATGTGTGGCAATCTCTTCGCTGTCTGTCGCGATATAGACAGCATCGATACCCTCTGCCAGTAGACTCTGCGCATAGACATGTGCCAATACACTTTTCCCCCCAAGATCGAGAAGGAGTTTTCCCGGAAGCCTGCTGGACGCTAGCCGTGCAGGGATCATCACGATCTTTTGCATACTAGATACCCAGATCATACATCTGTATGATCCCTACCAGACGTGTCTGCTCATTGGTGACGAGCAGCGTATTGATCTTGTTTGCTGTCATGATATCACTGACTTGTGTCAACTTGGTCCGAGGGGTAATCGTCTTAGGATTAGCTGTGAGAAGATCAGCGGTACTTAGGTCGAAGAATTTGTCTTCATGATCATCCATAGCTCTACGGATATCTCCATCGGTGATGATACCTATGATCTGCTCCTTATCCATGACAACCACGATACCCAGTTTGCCCAGGCTAATCTGAGAGACTATCTCTTTGATCGTAGCTTCAGGGGGACAAATGGGCAGGGCTTCGGTACGCATCACATCTTGGGCAGTAGTCAGGAGCCTTCGTCCCAGTGTACCACCGGGGTGGAACTTGGCAAAATGTGCTTCTTTGAATGCTTTGCGTTGCATCAAGGCGATCGCCAAGGCATCTCCCATTACCAATGTGGCAGTGGTAGAACTGGTAGGTGCCAGATAGAGAGGGCAGGCCTCTTTCTCTACAGCGATAAGGAGGTGGTAGTGACTATTCGTGGCAAGTGTTGAGTGGGAATTACCACTCATGGCAATAATGATATTGTGTTGGGACTTAAAAAAAGGCAGGAGTCTGAGTATCTCATCTGTCTCTCCAGAATAGGAGATGAGGAGTACGATATCCTCAGGCTCTATCATTCCTAGGTCGCCATGGTAAGCCTCTCCCGGATGCATGAAAAAACTGGGTGTACCGGTACTGGCGAAGGTGGCGGCGATCTTTTGGCCGATCAGTCCGGACTTGCCCATACCGGAGAGGATCAGTTTGCCCTTGGAGTGTTGGATGGCAGAGACCGCTTCTTCAAAATCATGCGTCAGCTGTGCCCCCAAGTTTTTGATGGCATCCGCCTCTATGTCAAATACCTCTTTGGCGATAGTCAATGTGCTCATTTTTATACTTTATAGTAGATTGTGTGATCAAGAATTATAGCATAACTCTATTCTAAGAAATAAGTTGTAAAATAATGCTTTGAATGAAAAGTAAATGAAGTGGTGACCCCACGGAGACTCGAACTCCGGTAACATGGATGAAAACCATGGATCCTAACCGCTAGACGATGGGGCCACTTATAATCGGTGGTCGCAATTATACATATGCGGCCCTTAAAATAATATTAAAAAAAGAGAGTAAAATGAAATTTTTTTATAAAACTATACCTTTCGCCTTGAGTGTGCTGCTATTCTCTGGCTGTATGACAACACAACCAACTGTACCAGAGGCACAGAAAAGTACCTTTATCGTGATGAAAACACCGGTATTTAGATATGCAGATCAAGGATTTGTGTATAAAGGAGCAGGGGTGACCAAGGTGGAGATATACTCCAGTGGGATAGCAGTGATGAAACTGGAGATCACTGCCAACAAAGTCTGTAATGGCAATGGACTCTTCTCCTGCATGAGTAAAGCAGAATTCAACAAACGTTACCTCTCAGCCAGCTATCCCGAGGATACATTTGAGCGTATCTTTAGAGGCGAACAGATATTTGGTGGTGCAAACAGGGCTGCAAAGGCTGGCGGATTTGAACAAGCGATTCTTAAGTCAGGAGTTTACGATATCCACTATAGTACGCTAAATGGAAACATTGTTTTCCGTGATACACTCTCCAACATTTTGATCAAGGTAAAGGAAAACAGATGAGTAAATTTGTAGGGGCACATGTAAGTGCCAGTGGCGGGGTAGATAATGCACCGCTCAATGCGATGAAAATAGGGGCGAAAGCATTTGCCCTTTTTGTCAAAAACCAGAGACAGTGGACTGCCAAGCCGCTGGAGAGAAAGACGATCGAGGCTTTTCGAAAAAATCTAGAACAGAGTGGTATTTTGCCTAAACATGTACTCCCCCATGACAGCTATCTGATCAACCTTGGACATCCTGAAAAGGAGAAACTGGAAAAATCCAGAGAGGCATTTATCGATGAGATAGAGCGATGTCGGCTTTTGGGATTGGTTAAACTCAACTTTCACCCGGGAAGCCATCTGGTCAAGATCAGTAAAAAAGACCCAGACTATGAGATAAAGATTGCTGAGGCAGAGTACGCCTGTCTGGATGTGGTAGCAGAGTCTATGAATATCATTATCGAAGCGACCAGAGACTCAGGGGTGCAACTTGTTATCGAAAATACCGCAGGCCAAGGCAGCAACCTGGGATACAAGTTTGAACACTTAGCACATATCATTGCCAAAACAGAGGATAAAAGTCGTATGGGAGTCTGTCTCGACACCTGTCATACCTTTACCGCAGGTTATGACCTGCGTACGAGAGAAGCCTACGATAAAACAATGTCAGATTTTGACAGTATCGTAGGGGCTCAGTATCTTGCAGGGTTGCATCTCAATGACTCTAAACCAGAGTTAGGCTCCAGAGTCGATCGACATGACTCTCTGGGAAAAGGTAAGATAGGCTGGGATGCCTTTGGTTTTATCATGAATGATCCACGTATGGAGGATATCCCTATGGTACTGGAGACGATCGATGAGAGTATCTGGGCGGAAGAGATCGAAACACTTTACAGTTTGGTGAAGTAATTCACTACTTTATATAGCAACTATTTTGAAATGTTATGGCAATATAAACCAATTTTTATTTCAAATCTGAAGGAGAGAGCGTGGTGTATTTGTTGAGAAGTGTGCTGTTTGCAGTGGTACTTATGGTAACGGGATGTGGAGATTTGGATCAACCAAGTAACCCTCAAGTAGAAGGTGGAGAAGTCGTCGTCTCTTTTGATCAGGCATTGATGAAAAAGACATTGATGAAAGCAGGTGCAGCAGATGAAAACACTACAGTGTTTGGCTATACCGCCTACAAGATCCCTTATGTAACAACAGATGAAGAGGGGAATGAGGTGGCTGTTTCTGGCTTGATGGTGGTACCGACAGGACTCCCCGCAGCTGTGACAGAGCAGCTAGGTCTCTCTCTGGTCAGTGATGATCATGGTACGATCTTTGCCAATGCCGAGGCTCCTGGTGTCATAGGAGAGAATACAAGTGCCCCAGATGGAGCAGCGATCATTCTGACTGCATTGGCAGGCTTTGTAACACTGCAACCTGACTATGTAGGCTTTGGCGATTCCAATGACCACTATCACCCTTTTATTTTGAAAAAATCTCTTGTTTCTGCGACTATAGACTTTATTAAAGCAGCCAGAGTATTTGCAGAAAAAAATGAGATTAAACTTAATGGACAGCTCTTTTTGACTGGATATAGTGAAGGTGGGTATGCTGCATTGGCTACACTAAAAAAGATAGAAGAGACTCCCTCACTATTTGAAGAAATGCCAGTATCAGTAACAGCACCTATGGCAGGTCCTTATGCCTTGGATATTATGGCTCAAAAAGTTCTTGATCCAAGAGTTGGGACATTATCAGTCCCATCATTTATGGCGAATGTTGGCTATTCATATGCCAAGGCATATGGCAAAGAATTGACGGGCGTAATTAACGAGCCCTATGCTTCCAAGCTGGAAACACTATTTGACGGGAGTTTAAATCGTGCAGAAATAGACCCTCAGTTAACAACAGAAACGTTAGGTCTTTTTAACGCTGCCCTAATAAGTGGATTTTATAGTGATCCAGAGAATTGGTTTAAAAAAGCTATTCAAGAGAATGATATTCATGCATGGAAACCTACGACAACAGTAGAGTTTATGCACTGTGCCGAAGATGAAGTAATACCTATCGGTATTGCCCAATGGACTGTAGGAACAATGCATAAGATGGGGGCAGTTGGAAATGTAGAGCTTACGACAGTGACTATCGATCTTACAAAAGAGACAGCGAAAGATAAAGAAATGTCTTATCATGCTAGATGTGGTAAATTTGCATATGGTGCAGCAGCAAAGACATTTGCTATTGAACGATTTATGAAGTTTGGATATTAGGAGTAAAAATGAAAAAGATAATATTATTAAGCACACTTACCAGTGCTATGGTGATGGCAGGTGCATACAAAATCCCTGAGCAGTCAGTCAACTCTATGGCATTGGGTGCTGCCTATATCGCACATACTACAGATGCGGACAGTGCGTATTTTAACCCTGCCAATATGAGTTTTTTAGACCCGGAAGTGAATTATTTTGAAGCAGGGATCACTTTGGCACATCTACCTAAAAATAACTTCGAAGGTACCCAAGCAGGTATCCCTATGCCTGCGGATGCAGAGTCAGAGATAGAAAACTTGCCGATTCCCTATATGCACTTTGTCATGGCAACAGATAATAGATGGCGTTTTGGTATGAGTACTACGGTGCCTGCAGGATTGACCAAGCGCTGGAAAACACCGATACAAAAACTCTATGCAGAAGAGTTTACCCTCAAAAATGTAGAGCTCAATCCGGTTGTCTCTTATAAGGTCTCTGATACATTCAGTATCGGTGGTGGTATACGTATGGTTTATAGTGAAGGAAAAGTCTATAGTGATGGTGGTGCATTGGCACCGATCAAGAGAGAGATGGAAGGGGATACCATAGAGTGGGGCTATAATGTAGCGTTGGCATGGCGCCCTACCGAAGATGTAGCCGTAGGTATCACATACCGTTCCAAAATTGATCTGAATGAAGAGGGACAGGCAAACCTCTACCTCAGCGGTATAGGCAGACAGTATGATGCCAGTGTTTCTGTACCTCTCCCTGCAGCACTCAATATCGGTATCAGCAAGACATGGAATGACAGATTGACACTGGAATTTGTATATGAGAGAACCTTTTGGTCAGCGTATGAAACATTAGATTTTGAATATGGTACACCGATTCAGCCAGCGTTAGTCGGGGCATTTGATGACCCCAAAGATAAACTATGGGAAGACACCAATACATTCAGACTGGGCCTGACCTATCAATACAATGATAAACTCACTTTGATGGCAGGATACTCCTATGATGAAACCCCTATATTGGAAGAGCATGTCAGTTATGAACTTCCAGATAGTGATGCACATATCTTTTCTGCGGGTTTCAAGTATAAGTATTCGGAGAATTTAACATTGGGTGCTGCAGTACTCTATGATAAGAAAGTGAGTCGCAAGATTACTCAACCTACCGGGATAAACGGTGAATTCTCTGATGGTGGGGCAGTGCTCTTGACAGCGGGTATCTCCTACAGGTTCTAGCATGGAGTATGTCTATAGCAACTTCTATGAGCTGATCAGAAAACAGGCAAAAGACAGAGGGAAAAAGGCCGCACTCTTTGATGGAGAGAATAAAATACGCTATACTGAAATCCTCTACAAAGCAGATAAACTTGCTGCCTATATGGCGAATAAGGGAGTAGGTAGAGGGGATAAGGTTGCACTCTTTTTACGAAACTCTCCGGAGTTTATCTATGCACTTTTTGCCGTCTCTAAACTGGGAGCGATCCTGGTACCGATCAATACTTTTCTTAAAGGTGAAGAGCTCAGCTATATCCTGGAAGATAGCGGCACAACACTGCTCATTGCCTCTACAATCCATGAAAAGGTTGTTCTGGACAGCAGGGCTGATGAGCTCTGTATACTTACGATCTGGGAAGGGGAGATGCAACATACGGATGAGCATAATATTCCTTTTATCGAAGCGATCTCAACCACGCTGGAGGTAGGACTTGCAGCATCTGCACTGGATGACACAGCGGTAATCATCTATACTTCCGGCACTACTGGCAAGCCCAAAGGTGCGATGCTCAGCTACCGTAATATGCTTTCTAATGCAGAGTCCGGAAGACAGTCGATCGGTATTACGGCGAAAGATCGTTCTATCGTATTTTTGCCTATGTTCCACTCCTTTACTTTTACTATCGCTGTCATGCTCTTTTTGTATGTGGGCGGCAGCATAGTGATCATTCGCTCTATTCAGCCCTTTTCCAATATCTTTAAGCAGGTGTTGACCAAGAGGGTAACGATATTTCTGGGTGTGCCTGATGTCTACAGTGCCCTTTCCAAAGCCAAGTTACCATGGTATTTCATGTGGTTCAACAAACTACGTGCTTTTATCTCAGGAGCGGCAGCACTTCAACCCAAAACACTCGAGGCTATATCTAGTAAATTTAAAAGAGCTACATTACTAGAGGGCTATGGTCTCAGTGAAGCGAGTCCTGTGGTCAGTGTCAATACCTTTGAGAAACAGAAAGCCAAGTCAGTGGGAAGGGCTTTAGCAGGCTATGAGATCAAGATCGTAGATGAGAATATGGTGGAACTTCCCCGTGGAACGGTAGGAGATATCATTACCACTGGAGACAATATCATGCAGGGTTATCTAGGGAGACCAGAAGCCACCGCTGAGACGATCATCGGAGGCTGGTTATTGACGGGAGATATGGGCTATATGGATGAGGAAGGATTTCTCTTTATCGTAGATCGTAAAAAAGATCTCATCATCTCCAAAGGGATCAATATCTACCCCAGAGAGATCGAAGAGGTGATAGATGCTTTTGCTGGGATCAAGGCTTCAGCAGTGGTAGGTATCATTGATGAGAAAAGTGGGGAGATACCTATCGTATATATAGAACTGGAGGAGGGTATAGCATCTATAGATGAAACTGCCCTCAGAAAATATCTTAGGGAACATTTAGCCAATTATAAGATACCCAAACAGGTACATATGATTGATGAATTGCCGAAAAATGCCACAGGGAAAGTCCTCAAAAGGGTACTCAAAGAGCAGATCAGAGCAGAGGAAAATGAGCTGGAGTAGTACCTAAGCCAACCTCTGTTATACTCATAAAAAACTTCTACACTTAACAGGATTATCATTGAAATATCTTATCGATTTTATAGAGAGCGAGGACGTGCGAAAATCACGGATCTTCAAACATCTCAAGTGCAATAAAGGAGAAGCAGAGCTCGTACGGTTTATTTGCAGGGGGTATGTGAAGGGTATGGAGGAAATCTCTGTATTGGAGATGCTGAGAAGCCACTTTTCTGACAAATCCTATGCCTATATCAAAAAGTTATCACTTGTCAAGAAACTGTTGGATCTAGGATGGATTACACAGATCAGCTTTGGGCAGGTGAAAGCACATGAGACTTCTCAGTTGGAGCTCTTGAATGCTTCTGTAACCCCGAGTATTGCACTCTTGAGATTGCTAGAGGAGGGTTCTTTGGAGATACAGTTACCTGACATCAAGCCTTATACTGACCATTTGGAGTATCTACAGGATCAGTTTGATATGGTAGAGTTGCTGTATAGGATCTCTACCTTTAAGCAAGGCTTGGCAGAGAGTTCTCTGAGTATCGGAAGATTGAAAAACAAGTTGTCACTGTTGACAACACGTATTGATGAGCGGCTGAAAGTAACCGATACTCCTATCGTAGTGGAAGAGTTTTTTGAAGAGAAAGGATTGGATGAGAAGGAGAAGCGTATCTTTTTGGCTCTGCTCAAAGAGGAGTATAGTGGAGGAGAAGGACAGTTCAGAGATATGAATACGCTTATTGAACTGATCAGTTTCGATGAGTATGAGAAGATCAAGAACCGTGCATTGCTAGAAGAGGGTTCACGCCTGATCACTGAAGGGATCATTGATTATGAGGAGATCCTCAATATGTTTGGTGGTGTGAGCCGCTCTTTTTATCTGCAGGATGAGGTGATGCAGCGGATCATTCACCCCAAAAAGAAGAAAAAGGTAACCAAACTCAAACTGGATATGCTGGTCAAAGAGCAAGATCTTTTCGAATACCTAAAGCCAAACACGACACTGGATGATGTGGTACTGCATCCCAAGACCAGAGAAACACTCAATACGGTTGTCAAGCAGGTTGACAAAGAGGTGTTTAAAAAGCTACGCGAGTGGGGCATCAAAGACCGACGTAAAGGGATCGATGCACGGATCATCTTTTATGGTGCAGCAGGAACAGGAAAGACCATGACTGCGATGAGTTTGGCAAAAACACTCAAAAAACCCATCCTCTCTTTTGACTGTTCCAAAATCCTCTCCATGTATGTAGGGGAGAGTGAAAAAAATGTCAGACGAATCTTTGATGACTTTCAAGCTTTGAGTAAGAAAGCCAAAGTAGAACCGATACTGTTACTCAATGAGGCAGATCAGTTTCTTAGCTCCCGAAGTGAGGGGGCAGGAAGCTCTGCGGACAAAATGCATAATCAGATGCAGAATATTTTTCTCGAGCAGATCGAACAGTTTGAAGGTATTCTGATCGCTACCACCAATCTACTTGGCAATATAGATAAGGCATTTTCCCGGCGATTCAATCATAAAATAGAGTTTAAAAAACCTGGGAAAAAACAGAGATTGAGACTCTGGCAATTTATGTTACCAGAGAAGGCAGATTACGAAGAGGGCTTTGATATTACCACACTGACACGTTATGAGTTGACAGGCGGACAGATCAATCTCATCATCAAAAATACAGCCTACAAGGTAGCTATCCGAGAAGAGAGTGTTTTTGGCATGAAAGATTTCATCGAAGAGATAGAGAAAGAGCTTGGCTCCAGTTTTGACAGTACCAAAAGTATGGGCTTTAAAGTCTAGTTATGAGAGAATTTTTCTCTCGTAACTGCTACAAAAAGTGACGAAAGTTTTCAATTTTATCGATAGTGGCACTATTATGAAATTATTATTTTAGGTACTTCCCTTTCACTGTTTCGCATAGTTACAGTATATAAGTTCTTGCCATAGACTTCATGCCTCCAAACTGTTTTAATCCTACATTTTGCTACTATTGATTCAAATATTCTGACGATTAAAGGAGTTATGATGACTCATGTGATTTCAACGCATCCGTATTTTGGAATCTTCTTTCTGCTTATCCTTACAGCAGTTGCTTTCTATGGTGTTTTGGTGCTACAGCGATTTATTAGCCGTAGATTGTCCAGACTCGATACAGAGAAGCTCAAAATGTCTCTTTATGAGTGTGGCCCTCGTGTCAACAAGCAACCAAACAGTATCTCTATCCAATTTTACTTGATTGCACTGTTATTTATTCTTTTTGATGTGGAGATTGTTTTTATGTTCCCTTGGGCGATAGACTTTAAGCTTTTGGGCTGGTTTGGTTTTGTGGAGATGATACTGTTTATCTTACTTTTGGCGATCGGTTTCGCCTATGCATGGAAGAAAGGAGCACTTGAATGGCACAGCATCAAGTAAATTATGCCTCTGCGGCAGGACTACCGGTAGCGTTGACATCGGTAGACAAACTAATCAACTGGGGAAGATCCAACTCCCTCTGGCCTATGACCTATGGACTTGCCTGTTGTGCGATCGAAATGATGGCAACAGGGGCAAGCCGTTATGACTTTGACCGAATGGGTACGATCTTTAGAGCGAGCCCCAGGCAGTCAGATGTGATGATACTCGCAGGCACACTCTCCAAAAAGCATGCGGAGTTTACCCGCAGACTCTATGATCAGATGATGGAGCCTAAATGGGTTATCTCCATGGGATCATGTGCCAATACAGGGGGGATGTTCAACACCTACTCTACTGTGCAGGGTGTGGACAGGATCGTACCTGTGGATATCTATCTTCCCGGATGTGCTCCTAGACCGGAAACACTCCAGTATGCACTCATGATGCTGCAGAAGAAGATCCGCCGCGAATCAGCAGATATGAATAAAAATACCAAACAGAATTTGAGGATGCTATAATGAGAAAATATACCCCCAAAGAGAATGTGCAAGGCAAAGCATACTATACGGATAGATTCTGGGTGGCACCTTCTGTACCTAGATCAGAAGTTACGGAGGATGCACACTTCGTAAAACTTTTAGAGAAGATCAAGCAGCATGTGGGAGTGAAGGATGCCTATGTTCAGATCGGACAGATGATTGTCCATATCAACCCTGAGGATAACTTTACAACACTGAAGCTTCTCAAAGAGCAGTGTGATTATGCGATGTGTTCAGAGATCTCAGCCGTAGATTATCTGGCACAAGATGGTGAGTTTGAAGTGTTTTATCAGATGCTTAACCTCAAGAAAGCCAAACGTGTGCGGATCGTAACCCGGCTCAAAGAGGGGCAAGCGATAGAGAGTGTAGAGCCACTCTATCACAGTGCCAACTTCGCAGAGCGTGAAATGTACGATATGTTCGGTATCGTTGCCAATAACCATCCCTTTATGAAACGTATTCTGATGCCTGATGATTGGGAAGGGCACCCACTACTCAAGACCTACCCATTACAAGGGGATGAAGCTGCTTCATGGTATGAGGTAGACAAGATCTTTGGTAAAGAGTACAGAGATGTGATTGGCCCAGAAAATCGTGATCCTTCCAGAATCGACCGGTATGATACCAAGCGATTCTCCAGAGTAGGGTATGAGGTACCGTTTGATGCAGATATTTCAGAGGGTGAAAAAGAGACAGCGATCGAGTACAGTGAGACACTACTGGTGAATTATAATAAATCATCTAAGCAATTAGATGAGAGAAGATAGGGGGCAACCGATGCAACAACCTAATAAACTGGTACCATTTTTTGAGAACTTGAATTTTGAAAGAGATGACAATACCATGGTCGTCAACTTCGGACCACAGCATCCTTCTGCTCACGGGCAGCTCAGACTGATGCTGGAGCTGGATGGCGAGAGGGTAGTCAAAGCCCATCCGGATATTGGCTATCTCCATAGAGGGATCGAAAAGATGGCGGAAAATATGACCTATAATGAATTTCTGCCTACAACAGACAGACTGGATTATATCGCTTCAACTGCCAACAACTATGCCTATGCCATAGCAGTAGAAAAGCTGCTGGGTATCGAAGCACCGCGTCGTGCACAAGCGATCCGTACGATGCTGCTAGAGCTTAACCGTATCATCTCACACCTCTTTTTTATCGCGACGCATGCACTGGATGTCGGTGCGATGTCTGTCTTTCTCTATGCTTTCCGTGAGAGAGAGTTTGCGATGGACCTGATGGAGGACTACTGTGGTGCAAGATTAACACACTCTTCTGTCCGCATCGGAGGCGTACCCTTGGATCTGCCTGAAAACTGGATTGCGAATATGTATGCATTTCTGGATAAACTGGAGCATGAACTTGAGCATACCTATGAGGCACTACTGACGGAGAACCGTATCTGGAAGATGCGTCTGGAAGATGTCGGTGTGATCAATGCGGAAGATGCACTTTCCTGGGGATGTACCGGACCGATACTAAGAGGTGCAGGTGTACAGTATGATATACGTAAAGAGGAGCCCTATGAGCTTTATGGAGAGCTGGACTTTGATATACCTGTCAGTGACCGTAATGACAGCTATGGTCGATATATGATTCATATCGAAGAGATGAGACAATCGTCGCGAATCATTAAGCAGGTAGTGCCTATCTATAAAAAGAGTGAAGCACAGCTAATGGCACATGCCCCACAATACATCTCTGCCCCTAAAGAGGAGATCATGACACAGAATTATGCTCTGATGCAGCACTTTGTGTTGGTGACTCAGGGGATGAGACCACCAAAGGGGGAGGTTTATGTACCGACAGAGTCTCCCAAGGGAGAGCTTGGTTTCTATATCAAGTCTGAAGGTGAGCCGTATGCCTATAGACTGAAGTGTAGGGCACCGAGCTTCTATCATACAGGTATTTTACAGAAAGTATTGGTAGGTACTTATCTGGCAGATGTGGTCACGATGATCAGTTCATCCAATATCGTCTTTGGCGAAGTAGATAGATAGGAGAAGTGTATGAAACGATTTGATTTGAGACATCTAAAAGATGATTTTTATGACAGAATGGTTACGCTGATTGAGAAGCAAACGACAGTAGGAGAGGTAGCGATATTTCTTTTTGAAGTAGGTGACTTCTCCTCGATACAGAAGAGTGCTGACCAGATCAAAGAGATTGGTCATGAGCTGATGAATTCATTGAAGTTCAATGAAGTAGACTGGACGATCGTGGTCAAGAAGCTGGATGTACAGACACAAAAAGAGAGACAAGAACAGTACAGAGTAGCCAAGGCTGAAGCAGAGGCAGCAGCTGCAGTAGCAGCTGCAGAGGCAGAGGAAAAATAGTGTCTGCTGTCGTTTTTTCCACATGGCAAGGAGAGTTCATTGACAACCGTGATAAGGTTGCTGATGGGCTCTTGGAGTCTGCTTTTAAACTCCCAGTAGCGTATACAGCAGATACCAAGTCCAAAGCATTTATCGGCTGGGATGGGGTTGCCATATTTGACGAAGATATCGATGCAGTGAGACTGGCCACTGAGTATGCCGCACAGTATCAGGAGTATTCTGAGGCATGTGGCAGATGTGCCCCCGGTAGATGGGGAGGACGTATCCTTTATGACATGCTGGACAAGATCGCCAGAGGAGAGGGTACGTATGCAGATATAGAACACCTTCAGGAGGTCAGCCAAACGATGATGCTTACCTCCAAGTGTGAGATCGGCCGTACGGTGCCCAAGCCTATATTGGATCTGATAGAGCATTATAAAGAGCAGTTTGATGCCTGTATTTTGGAGCAGAAGCCCTCCAAAGACTACCGCAGTGATATCAACTATATTGCCAAGATCACAGCTCCCTGTATGGATGTCTGTCCTGCCCATGTGGATATCCCTGCTTATATCGAAGGTGTACGCGACTTGCAATTTAGCGAATCACTTGCAGCTACCAGACAGACGATGCCATTGGCACATACCTGTGGACGGGTCTGTCCACATCCCTGTGAAGATGCTTGCCGTAGAACCAACCTGGATGAGCCGATCTCTATCATGGAGCTTAAGCGTCTGGGCGCAGACCATGAGACTGATCATGGGTTGACATGGCTACACCCTCATGAGCCTAAACCACTACGCAATGATGGTAAAAAAGTAGCGATTATCGGGGCGGGACCTGCCGGGTTGACTGCTGCGTACTATTTGGCACTTGACGGGATCAAGGTAGATATCTTTGAAGAGCTTCCTGTCAATGGTGGAGAGGTTGCTGTCGGTGTGCCTGAATACCGTATGCCGATTGATAAGTACAACAGAGATATCGATCTGGTGCTTGAGATGGAAGCGGTAAGCATTTATAACAACCACAGAGTGACAGCAGATAGGCTGAAAGAACTGGAAGCAGAGTATGATGCTGTGTTACTGGGCTTTGGTGCCAGACTCTCTAAAAAAGTACGTGCAGACAATGAAAACCCTGAGATGGGTGGTTATTGGGGTGCAATCTCGATGCTGGACAAGGTCAATCTCTGGCATAAATATGATATTGGTAGTCCGGTGAGCAATGAACTCAAAGATAAGAAAGTAGTCTGTGTCGGTGGAGGGTTTACCTCTATGGATGTGGTACGCTGTGCGATCAGAGAGGGTGCAGAGAAAGTGATCATGCTTTACCGCCGGGATGAAAAGACGATCATTCGTAACACGACCTATGAAGAGTATCATGAAGCAGTAGAAGAGGGTGTAGAGTTTATCTTCCACTCCTCTATTCGTGAGATCGTAGATAATGGTGAGAATATCACCAAGTTGCTCGTGGATACGTTTGAACTGGTGCCTGATCCAGATGGAGGCAGACCACAACTACTCAAAATTGAGGGGGGAGACTTTGAGCTGGAGTGTGACTATCTTATCCCTGCCGTTTCTCAGGCATGTGATATGCAACTGATCCCAGAAGAGTGGGATCTAACATTGACCTCTTGGGGCACGCTGCTCACCAACGGCAAAGACTATATGACCTCTCGTGATGGATTGTTCGCTGCAGGAGACTGTGAGTATGGTCCTATGACCATCGTCAATGCGGTGGGACAAGCCAAGAGGGCAGCTTCAGTGATCAGCCGTTATCTTTATAATGGCGGCAAATGTACTTTGACCGATGATGAGATCATGGAAGATCACCTCAACATCCTTAGGGTCTATAATAAAAAAGAGACCATTACGGGCTGGATGCCGGGACTCCCCCGCGAAGAGAGCGAGAAACTCGGTGTAGAGGAGCGAAAGACCAACAACCAAGAGGTCAATCTAGGCTTTACCGGGGAAGAGGCAGCTGCAGAAGCAGAACGGTGTATGCGATGCTACTATATCTCTATGGTAGCAGTGTGATGGTGGTGTATGATGTGTAGAAGAGAAAAACAAAAACAGCCCATCACTGTCGCTATCGACGGTAAAGTATGTCAGGCAGAGTTTGGGCAGACGATCCTAGAAGTCGCCAGAGCCAATGGACTTTATATCCCTACCATGTGCTATCTGACCAAAGTAATGCCGATCGCCTCCTGTCGTATGTGTGTGGTCGATGTAGAAGGAGTGGAGGGTATGATTCTCTCCTGTCAAGAGCGAGCAGTGGATGGTGCAGTGATTCACACCAACAATGATAACCTTTATCGTGAACGCCAAAATATCATGAAACTCTATGGGGTCAATCATCCCCTCGAGTGTGGGGTTTGTGACAAGAGTGGTGAGTGTGATCTGCAGAACAAAACCTTGGAGTTTGATGTATCTGAGCAGCCTTTTGCTGCCAAAGATCAGCATCGCCCCGTACAGAATTGGGGGTTTGTCTCGTATGATCCCTCCCTCTGTATCATGTGTGAAAAGTGTGTGCGTGTTTCTAATGAGATTACAGGAAACGAGGCATTACAGATATATTCAGGTGGATACAAGTCCACGATCGTCAATAGCAAGATGGATCGTATGGATATGTCACTGGGAGAGTCTGCAGCTGTCTGTCCGGTAGGGGCGTTAGTAGTGACAGACTTCAAGTACAGTACCAACGCATGGGAACTCCAGAAGATCCCTGCCAGCTGTACTCATTGTAGTGCAGGATGTAAGATATACTATGAGGTTAAACAGGATACGATCTATCGGGTAACCAATGAGTATGAGTATGAGAGTATCTGTGGTAGAGGAAGATTTGATTTTGATTTTGCCAATACGGCAGTAGAGAAGGATAGTAAAGTGTTTGATAAAGCCGTGGAAGTATTGAAACAGACAGACAGCCTGCTCTTTGACTCTAAAATTACCAATGAAGAGGCACTGATCCTCCAGAAACTCAAAGAGCGTTATGGGATCAGGCTCGTCAATCATGAAGCGAGAGCCTACCAAAAATTTTTACAAGCCTATACTTCAGTGACAGGCAAAAAACACTATAACGGTACATTAGCAGAGGTCGCTGATGCCCGAGGGGTGGTGATGTTGGGAAGTCGTTTTTATGATGATAACCCACAAGTGCACTACCACGTCACTATGGCAAGCAAACGTCATAGAGCACGGGTCATCTATATGCACCCACTGGAGGATAGTCGTATCCAGAATATCGTTACCCAGTTTATCAAGTATGAAGTGGGGAGCGAAGAGGGTGTAGTGGCACTGTTGGCAGAGACATTTCTAGCTGAGAAAGAAGTACCCAAAGTGGTGAGAGAGATACTGGATGACCTGGATATCGGGAATCTTAGTGCAGAGAGCAATGTTGGAGAAGAGGAGCTAGAGGCACTGGCCGTCTCTCTGCAGCGTCAGCAGCCGATTTCTCTAGTCATTGGCGGTGATCTCTATACCCATCCAAGAGCGGAAAATATAGCCAGGCTTCTTGCCTTGCTGGAGCGTTATGCCGGCTTCTCTGTCATGCTCGTCCCCCCATCAACCAATACGCTGGGGGTAGCACTGATCTGTGATCTGGATGATGAGGTTACAGGGCAAACACTGGGGTACCATGTTAAAGCAGATTTTGTACTCAGTGCAACAGGAGAGGGTGACTTGGATATGCCTGCCCTCAATCAGCAGGAAGGTACCTTTACTACATTGGATAAACGTATCGTTCCTACCCATGCAGCACTTGCTTATGAAGGGTATACCCTCAAAGACTTGGCAAATGCTTTGGGTGTGGTAGCGAAGTACACTATTACCTATACAGAAGAGCTACCTCTGTCTCAAGGGTATCAAGCGATCCATTTTGATGCACTACCTGATCGATTCGATCTGTCTGGAGAAAATCATAGAGGCTATGTCTTGAATGAGATAGAGACAGAGGTGCATCTAACGTTAGATGAGGTAGAGGAGTTGGATGGCTATGATGGTGTCGTTGTATACCATTGTGATACACAAACAGATCAGGCCAATATTGTGAGAGCTATAGATGAAGAGAAGTATCCAGCTTTAACAGGTTCCCATCAGTTTGCGATGGCTGCGAAGTTAAGGGATGGAGAGGTGATTGAGTTTGAGATCGATGAGGTAACATTTAAACGTGTGTTTAGGATTGATACATCTATGAAAGGAACAATCGCACTTAACCCTGTCTTTGACATGGGATTAAGTGCAGCTTTGTTATCCTCTTATAGATTTAACAGGTTAAAGTTCCAAAGAGTGGAGAGCTAATATGAGCGATATTACAATTATAATAGACGGTCAAGTATGTAAGGCAGAAGAGGGTGAATCCATCCTCAATATTGCCAGAGCCAACGGGATATTTATTCCTGCTATTTGTTACCTAACGCGTTGTTCACCAACACTGGCATGTCGTATCTGCCTGGTAGAGGCAGATGGTAAGCGGGTCTACTCCTGTAATGCCAAAGTTAAAGAAGGCATGGATATTGCAACCCAAAGTGAAGAGATACTCGAAGAGCGCAGGGCCATCATGGAAGTCTATGACGTCAACCATCCTTTGCAGTGTGGCGTGTGTGACCAGAGTGGTGAGTGTGAACTGCAAAACTATACCCTGGAGCTGGGTGTGGATTCGCAGTCTTTTGCTATCCCTGATACCAAAAGAGAAACAAGCACATGGAGTTCTGTATTACACTACGATCCGGGTCTCTGTATTGTCTGTGAACGCTGTGTGACTGTCTGCAAGGATATGGTGGGAGATGCTGCACTCAGTACGGGTCCTCGCGGTGGAGAGAAGCTTGGCAAAGAGCTGAAAGAGGTCGTTCCCAAAGATGCCTATGCCATGTGGAACAAGCTGCAGAAATCAGTCATCGTTCCGAGTAACGGTACGGGTGAGACCAACTGTAGTGACTGTGGTGAGTGTATTGCTGTCTGTCCTGTGGGAGCACTGGTAAGCCGTGACTTCCAATATAGTTCCAATGCTTGGGATCTGACACGTATCCCAGCAGTATCTGCACACTCCAGTGATGGATTCCAGATCTACTATGAGGTCAAGCCTACCTCCATCGCAGACCGCACACCCAAGATCTATAGGGTTACCAATGAGTGGAACTATACTTCACTGGATGGTGCGGCTAGATTTGCGTATGACTTTGAGAATGAAGGTGTCCAGAAAGACCCAGAAGCCTTTAGCAGAGCGGTAGAAGCACTTAAAAAAGCAGAAACGATTCGCTTTAATGCTGTCATCACCAATGAAGAGGCACTGATGCTTCAGGCACTAAAAGAGAAGAACGGGATCAAGCTCTATAACCCTGAAGTAAGCACCTATCAAAAATTTCTCTCTGCTTACACGCAGGCGAGCGGAAACAGTCTCTACCGTGGAGACAATGAGACAATCATGAAGAAGAGTGACTTTGTGATCTCTGTCGGTACGCATCTGAGAAATGATGCACCGGGAAGCAGACATGCTTTCAACAATGTACAGAAGATGAATAAGGGTGCAGGTCTATATTTCCATCCTGTAGGTGATGCGCTGATCCCTACCTTTGGTAAAACAGTCAGTACTTTTGCACATAAGCCTGGGCTGGAAGAGGCAGTGCTTTATCTGATCCTGGATCTTTTCGCTGATAGAGAGAAGCTTCCTGAAGATGTACGAAAGTATATAGAGGATTTCCATACGACAGTGAGAAAAACCATCCAAGAGAAGGTGATGGTAGATGTCACTGAAACAGTGGTAGACGAAGAGACAGGTGAAAGTAAAGAGATAACAAAGAAAGTACCTCAGATGCAAGAGAAAGAGATCGAAGTGGTGCGAAACGGTCTGGTAGAGCTCCTTGGCAAAGAGAGCGATGCTTTCGCTGTAGAGTTTGAGAAGATGATGAAGAAAAAAGAGTCCTTCTCTCTTATGATAGGAGAGGATCTCTATTATCATGAAAAAGCGGAGAATCTTGCCAGATTGATAGCTTTGGCAGAGAAAGTCTGTAGCTTTGATCTTATCATCATCCCACCAAAATCCAATGCATTGGGTGTGGCACTGATCTGTGATCTGGATGATGCCCCTTCAGGCTATACCGTGGGCTACAATGAGAATGGGGATTTCAGACTTTCAGCTTTAGGTGGTGGAGATCTGGATATGCCAGCACTCAATCAGCAGGAGGGCACATTCACGGCACTGAGCAAGCGTATCGTACCGACCAATGCAGCACTATCCTATGAAGGGTATGAGCTGAATGATCTGGTCAGAGAACTGATCGGTGCACCTAACGAGACGATCGACTGGACAGTAAAGCTTCCAGCAAACAAAGGGTATCAAGCCATAGCCTTTGATGATCTCTCAAATAGCTATAGTAATGACGGCAGTGATCACAGAGGGTATATGTTGGAAGTCACACAACAGAAGACAGTACTCCCTGAAGTAGAGAAACCCCAGAGCTACAGTGCACTGGAAGGTGAAATAGTATGCCGCTGCAATCCGGGCAGACAGTTCAGTGACTTTACGGATAAGGCACATCAGATCTTTGAACCGTTCGCACTCTATGTAAGCCCCTCCAAAGCAGAAAAACTTGGAGAGCGTGTAGAGGTGGTATTTAAAAATAGAACGCTTACATTAGATGTTGTTACAGATGAAAAGATAGAGGGAGAGATCATGTGTATACCTGACTTTGAAAGTGCTAAAGACATCTATGGGCTCTTTGGTGACAGCCGCTACCAGACAGTAACAATGAGAAAGGGTTAATATGGAAACAACAATGATACACGAAGTAACCTGGATCGGTGCAGCAGTCAAAGCGTTGATCGCTTTGTTAATTGTTTCAGCGGTTGCAGGATTCGGTACCTACATAGAGCGTAAAGTATTGGCGTGGATGCAGAGACGTCCTGGCCCTGCACATGTGGGACCGTTTGGATTACTCCAGTTGGCAGCAGATGGAATCAAGCTTTTTACCAAAGAGGACTTTATCCCTCAGTTTGCCAATAGGCTGATCTTTTCGATTGCACCAGTGATCACGGCAGGAACAGCATTTATCGCTTTGGCAGCCGTACCTATTTTCCCTGATTTTACGTTTCCCGAGTGGATACCGCTTTTAGGGGGTGTGTTTGTCCCTTCGATTGCAGCAGATATTGATGTAGGACTACTCTTTATCCTTGGTGCGATGGCGGCAGGGCTCTATGGCCCGCTACTTGCCGGTATGTCCCAGCAGAACAAATGGGGAATCATCGGTGCTGCTAGAACAGCAGTACAGTTCCTTAGTTATGAGGTAGTTACAGGGCTTTCTCTGCTGGCACCGATCATGCTGATAGGTTCACTCTCACTGGTAGATTTCAATGACTATCAGGCGGGAGGATTTACCTCATGGTTGCTCTGGCAACAGCCTCTGGCATTTATTCTCTTTTTGATCGCTGGATTTGCAGAGACCAACCGTACTCCTTTTGACCTACTGGAGCATGAGGCAGAGATTGTCTCAGGTTTTGTGACAGAGTATAGTGGTCTGCGATGGGGGCTTTTCTTTGTCGGTGAATATGCCAATATGATCACGATCGGTGTATTGGCTTCCGTGATCTTCTGTGGAGGCTACAACGATTTCTGGCTGATCCCTGGCTGGCTGATGATGGGACTGAAAGTGAGTTTCTTCTTCTTCCTCATGTTGTGGGTAAGGGCTTCCTGGCCACACATCAGACCTGATCAGTTGATGTGGTTAAGCTGGAAAGTATTGATGCCATTGGCAGTCATCAATGTGGTCATCACGGGTATCGTGATGATGGCGATGGCATAAGGAGTAGCGATGAGTTTAGAACAATTTAAAAATAGAAATGTAGGCACGCAGCAGTACAAAATGCTAGATCTGGGACAGACACCAGAGACAGGATGGGGTCAATTCAAGCAGGTGATCGGGAGATCTATAAAGATCGAGCTCTTACTTGGGCTGGGTGTGACCTTTGGTGTCATGATACGTACCCTTTTTAGAGGGGAGACACACACGATCCGATACCCATTCGAGAAGATACCTATAGGCCCTCGTTACCGTGCGATCCATGAGATGAAACGGCTCTTGGAGAGTGGCCATTATCGTTGTATTGGGTGTGGACTCTGTGAAAAGATCTGTATCTCTAATTGTATCACAATGGATACACGCTATGACGAGAATCAGCGTAAAGAAGTTAGTGAGTATTCGATCAACTTCGGTCGTTGTATCTTCTGTGGATACTGTGCTGAGGTCTGCCCAGAGTTGGCAATCGTACATGGTGGACGCTATGAGACAGCCTCTGAGCAGAGGGCAAGTTTCTCGCTCTTTGAAGATATGTTGACACCTATCGACACGCTGAAGGCTCAAAAAGAGTATCCCGGATTTGGAGCAGTCTCTCCCAATGCGGATGACAATATCAAAAAAACGCCATTAGCGTATTAAAGGAGTACAGATGATAATATTTGCTTTTTATTTCTTTGCCGTACTCATAACACTCCTCTTCTTGGTGACAGTTATGAGCAAAAATGTCCTTTACGCTATGACAGCATTGGCAGCTGGTATGGTGTTGGTATCGGGACTTTTCTTTATGCTTGGAGCAGACTTCCTGGGTGTGGTTCAGTTGATCGTATATGTAGGTGCAGTGATGGCACTCTACTCCTTTGCCATGATGTTCTTTGATAGTAACAAGGATGTCAAGGAGAAGAATGGTTCTGCAGCAACAGTCTTTATACTAGGTGGTGCGATTGCAGTGATGCTGGTACTGGTTTTCTCTGCACCTATCATTGGACAGGGAGCAGCATCCTTATATCCTCCGGAGGCAGGTGCGACCAATCCCCAGGCAGTGGGGCTGGTACTCTTTACCAAATACCTGGTACCGTTTGAAGTAGCGGCGATCATGCTCTTGGTAGCCATGATCGCTGGTATCATTCTGGCAGGTAAAAAAATGAATCTCAGTCTCTCCACCATGGAAGAGGATGAGTTGTTAGAAGTAACAGAAGGAGGTGACAAATGATAGGGCTTAGTCATTACTTGATACTTTCAGCCATCCTGTTTGCAGTAGGGCTGATCGGTGTATTGAGACGGAAGAATCTTCTGATGCTCTTTTTTGCAACAGAGATCATGCTCAATGCGGCCAATATCGCATTTGCCGCGATCTCTAACCACTACCATGATCTTGCTGGGCAGATGTTTGCTTTCTTTGTGGTAGCAGTGGCTGCCAGTGAAGTGGCAGTAGGGCTTGGATTATTGGTGATACTGTTCAAAAAGTACGGTACACTGGATCTAGATGCATTTACTGTGATGAAGGGGTAGAGATGGAAAATTTAGTATACATAGCACTCTTTTCTCCACTGGTAGGTTCACTTTTCGCAGCCCTGTTTGGGATGAGTCCTAAAAATATTATTACTGGTATTGTGACTTCAACGCTGTTGTTCATCTCTTTTGTGGCTTCTGCCATACTGTTCAATCATGTGCTGACTGTAGGACCGATCCATGTTACCATGATGGATTGGATCATGGCAGGAGATATGCTCATTCCATTTGGATTCCTGGTAGACCAGGTCTCAGTGACGATGATGACGGTAGTGACACTGGTCTCTACCGTCGTACATATCTACTCCAACGGCTATATGGATCACGACAAGAGTTTTAACCGGTTCTTCTCTTACCTTTCTGCTTTCGTCTTTTCGATGATGATACTGGTGATGAGTGATAACTTCTTGGGTCTGTTCATCGGATGGGAAGGTGTAGGTGTCTGTTCATGGCTACTGATTGGTTTCTGGTACCACAAAGAGGATGTATCACGGGATATCAACCCGTCGATCTCTCCTTCGTGGGCAGCCAATGAGGCGTTTATCATGAACCGTATTGCTGACCTGGGGATGCTGATCGGTATCTTTATCCTTTATTGGAACACTGGTTCACTGCAGTATGATGTGGTGTTTGCTGCATTGCCAAACCTCAGTGACGGTATCCTGATCACTGCAGCGATCGCACTCTTTATCGGTGCGATGGGTAAATCGGCACAGTTCCCACTCCATACTTGGTTGACAGATGCGATGGAGGGACCGACACCGGTTTCTGCATTGATCCACGCAGCAACGATGGTTACTGCAGGGGTTTTCCTTGTGATCCGTGCCAACCCACTTTATAGTATGGAGGCAGTACATTGGGTGAGTTATGGTATTGCTGCCCTTGGTACCTTTGTGGCAATCTTTGCAGCCTCTATGGCACTGGTGAACAGAGACCTCAAGCGTATCATTGCCTTCTCTACCCTTTCGCAGTTAGGCTATATGTTTGCAGCAGCAGGGTTGGGTGCCTACTGGATCGCACTCTTCCACTTGGCGGCACACGCATTCTTCAAAGCACTGCTCTTCCTGGGTGCGGGTAATGTCATGCATGCTATGGATGGTGAACTGGATATCTTCAAAATGGGGGGACTCAAAAAGGTCATGCGATGGACCTACCTCTATATGGGACTGGCATCACTGGCACTTTCGGGTATCGGATTTGCCGGTATCGGATTTGCTGGATACTTCTCCAAAGATGCGATCATAGAAGTTGCTTTCAACCAGCATACCTATGTTCTCTGGGTGATCCTCGTGGTGACTGCAGGATTAACAGCTTTCTATAGCTTTAGAGAGGTTTTCTTGACCTTCCATGGGGATGAACGTTATCATGAGATCGGGGCACATCCACACGAAATGTACACGTATGTACTGATCGGTATGTCACCGCTTGCCATCCTCGCAGTGATTGCAGGATTCTACAAAGACTGGTTCGAGCAGTTTATTACTGTACTACTTCCTAAGTATCAGATACATGAACATACACATCATATTGCATGGGCACTGGGTCTGGCAGTGATCCTGTTTGCAGTAGGTGGTATCATCCTTGCCTACATCAAGTATAACAAAGGGCTCAAGCGTAACGAAAAGCTTGAGAACTCTTTTGTCTATCAGTTGTTGGCAAACCAATACTATATTCCGATTCTCTATGAGAAGGCGATCTCAAAACCTTATGCAGCACTCTCGAAATTTTCATGGAGTGTACTGGATCAAAAAGTAGTCGATGCGACCGTGGATGGCATAGGAAATGTCATTAAAAGCACGGGAGATAACACACGAAAGATGCAGACAGGTAACCTCTCTGATTATCTCAAATGGATGGCAGGAGGAGCAGTGCTTCTCGTGGTGATCGCCTTTATTGCATTCAAACTCAGCCAAGGAGCAAACTAATGGATAATATTTTAACCGTACTACTCTTTTTCCCGTTGATTGCGGGACTGCTTGGCTTTATCGTCAACAAAGACAGCATCAGGGCCTATGGTATTGCAGTCGCTTCGATTGAGTTTCTGCTCTCTCTTTGGCTCTGGATGTCTTTTGATGTGAACCATGCAGGGTTCCAGTTTATTGAAAATATCCCATTGGTGACAGATTTTGGTATTAGTTATTATGTGGGTGTGGATGGGATTAGTCTCTTTATTATCATCATGGCAACATTGATGACGCTGATAGGCATCATTGCCCTCAATATCAAAAAGGATATTAAGAATCTAATCATTACATTGCTTTTCCTAGAAGTGGCAATGATTGGTGTCTTTATCTCGCTGGATGCGATTATTTTCTACCTCTTCTGGGAGTTTTCGCTGGTACCGATGCTGTATATCATCGGTGCATGGGGAGGCGAGCGTAGGCTCTATGCTGCGATCAAGTTCTTCCTCTATACTTTTGCAGGATCACTAATCATGCTGATTGGTATGCTGTATGTGGCTTATGTGTATCATTCCGTGTCTGGTTCGTGGAGCTTTGCGATCACAGACTGGTATGCATTGATACTGCCGCTTGATGTAGAGAAGTGGCTCTTCTGGGCCTTCTTCCTCGGCTTTGCGATCAAGGTGCCGATGTTCCCGTTCCATACATGGTTGCCCTACGCCCATGGGCAGGCACCGACAGTTGGTTCCGTGATACTGGCAGCTGTTCTGCTAAAGATGGGAACCTATGGATTTATACGATTTTCATTGCCGATGTTTCCTGATGCTTCGGTGATGTTTATCCCGTATGTGGCAACACTTGCGATTATTATGATCATTTATACAGCGATGGTCGCCTATGCCCAAGAGGATATGAAGCAGACGATTGCCTACTCCTCAGTCTCACACATGGGTGTGATCATCATCGGTACGTTTGCGATGAATGCAGAGGGGATCACGGGATCTGTCTTTTTGATGCTCTCGCATGGTATTGTCTCAGGAGCACTGTTTCTCTTGGTTGGTTCTATTTATGACAGACGCCATACCAAGCTCATGAGTGAGTTTGGCGGACTGGCTTCTGTGATGCCCAAGTATGCGGTGATCTACGGAGTCATGCTGATGGCTTCAGTGGGTCTACCATTGACGATCGGCTTTGTCGGAGAGTATCTCTCTTTGGTAGGTTTTTATAAAATTTCACCGATCATGACTATGCTGGCAGGAACATCGATCATCTTAGGTGCTGTCTATATGCTCAATCTTTATAAGCGTTCTTTCTTTGGTCCTGTGACCAATGAGGCGAACAAAAAGCTGCATGACCTGGATGGTAAAGAGCTGGCAGCATTGGTACCGTTGGTACTGATCGTGGTCTGGCTGGGTGTCTATCCCAAGCCGGTACTTGTGCCCATTGATAACTCAGTGAGGGCACTGACCAGCTTTATGCATGAGAAAGCACAGACCAAAGAGGCGAAAGCCACCATTCTGGTAAGCAAAAAAAATAAGGAGATGAAATAATGTTAGAGCCTATCTCAGTAAGTTTAGAATCCCTAAACCTTATTACACTGTCTCCTATGCTGATCGCTATTGGTGGAGCACTGCTGATCTTATTGATCGATCTTTTCAAAGACGATCTTGACAAGACACTCTATGTAATGCTGACCATGTTGATCCTCTTTGTGGATATCGGAGCGACCTACAGTCTCAATATCAATGAACGGGGCTTCTTTGATCTGATGCTGGTTGACGGACTCTCTGTGATCTCTCAACTGATCATTCTTTTGACATCAATACTGTTTATCCCATTGGCACTGACCGCCTCGAATAAACGTTTCCATGAGTACTCCTATCCTGAGTATTTTTCTCTCTTCCTCTTTATGGTGGCAGGATTCCAGTTTATGGTTTCCAGTGACAATCTTATCCTGATCTTTGTAGGTCTAGAGACCGCTTCACTCTCCCTCTATACCTTGATCGCGATGCATAATACGCGAGATGCCCATGAAGCAGCAGTGAAGTACTTCACGATGGGTGCTATGGCAGCCGGCTTCTTCCTGATGGGTTCTGTGGCGATCTATGCATTGACCGGATCAGTGGAGCTCTACGAAGTGGCAAAGATACTACAGTCTCAGGGCTTAGAGGGTACAGCTATGCTGCCTGTATTGGGTGGCGTGGTACTGATGCTCGTGGCAGTTGGTTTCAAAGTCTCTCTTTTCCCTTTCCATATGTGGACACCAGATGTCTATGAGGGTTCTTCTGCACCGATGGCAGGATATATGTCTATCGTGCCAAAATTGGCGATGGTGGTGGTAGCAATGCGGAT
Organism: Sulfurovaceae bacterium; assembly: GCA_965215705.1. Lineage (GTDB taxonomy): Bacteria > Campylobacterota > Campylobacteria > Campylobacterales > Sulfurovaceae > JAAXPZ01. The sequence goes on from CBDCEE010000002.1 coordinate 62,209, forward strand.
CTTTGGTATCTATATCAACCTCGATATGGAAGCAGTCTCTTATCTGATCATCATTATTGCAGTGATCACGATGACCCTCTCCAATATGATGGCACTGGTACAGAAAGATGTGAAGCGTATGCTGGCATACAGCTCCATCTCTCATGCTGGTTTCATTATGGCAGCCTTGGCACTGGGCACGACCAAAGCAAACAGTAGTATCTTTCTCTACTATGCCTTATTTATGGTGAGCAACCTTGGCGCTTTTGCGATGCTTTGGATCTCTCAGCATAAGAAAAAGAGCTTTGACGAGCGTTATGACCATCCCTTTGAGAAATTCTCCGGTATGATCTCTGTCTCCCCCATGGCGGCGGTGATCATGGGGATCTTTATGCTCTCTTTGGCAGGCGTACCTCCCTTCAGTCTCTTTTGGGGTAAGCTCTACTTGATCAGCTCAGTTGTAGATTTTGCCGTAGCATCTAATGAGGTTCAATATATCGTGCTGGCGATCATTATGGTACTCAACTCTGCTATAGCAGCGTATTACTATCTGAAACTGATCGTCTATATGTTCCTCAAGGCACCTTCGACCAGTGAGACGGTGGTGTATGCCAACCAGTCCAGACCACTTAATGTAGTGATTGGTATTATGGCAGTACTGACGATCTTCTCGATCTTCTATGTACAGCCGTTGATGGAGTTCGTGACCTATCTTGTCAGCTCTAGTGGGTATTAAACATTTTATGCCGCATGGTGCTTTAAGCTGTGGATTCCGGGTCGTAGCCCGGAATGACAGTTTGTCCATATCTTCTCCTTTCAATCCTCTCTAATCCAGTTCGGGCTAAAATACTCCTAATAAATATTTCAACTGAAAGACATACCATGAAAGAGATCACACTAGAGACCAAGATACATGACCTGCTTAATGACTATGAGGGTATGAAAGAGATCCTCATTGGGATCAACCCAAAGTTCAAGAAACTGAATAACCCTGTACTGCGTCGAACGCTCGGTAGGGTTGCAGGCGTCAGGCAAGCCGCGATCGTGGGTGCTATGGATCCGATGGATCTACTCAATCAGCTTCGTCTGGCTGTTGGGCAGGAGAGTATCTGTGAGAGCTGTACGGAAGAGTCAGAAGCATGTCATTTACCCGAAACCAAACCGAGACCAGACTGGGTGAATGCTTCACCAAAAAGTATATTGGATGCCAATGCGATTCTGGATGCGGACAAAAACCCTCTGGCGATCGCTCGCAAAGCACTACGAGGACTGGAAGGAGAAGAGCATATCCTTCTGACAGCAGATTTCCGTCCGGAGCCGCTCATAGAGGAGTTTATCAAGGATGGCTACAGTGTCTATATAGAGGAGACTGAGGGTCTGTTTCATACCTATGTACAAAAGGCAGGCTGATCCATGCAGCGTATGACGATCAAAGCCTATGCCATCAAACATAAGCTCAGTATCTACAATGTGATGAAGATGGTACGGGCAGAGAAGTTACACACAGACGTTGTTGAAACGCAAGGTAAAGAGCTGACCTATATCTTGGTAGAGGCGGAGCAAGAGGCACGCATACGTGATCAGATCATTCCTACCAAAGATCCAGATCAAAGAACCCTTGAAGAGGAGGTATCTCTTCTCAAAGCAGAAGTAGCCATGCTCAAAAGAGAAGTAGCCGCACTCAAAAGTGTCAGGAATTAGGGGAGAGTATCTGTCGGTAGATCTCTTCAGCACTTCCTTCGAATGTTTCTGCAAACTGTGAGCGGTTGAAGGTATTTTGTCTTTTGGCGAGGCGTGTGGTGTGGGTGCTTATCTTCTCCAAGAGTTCCTTTTTTGTATAGACACCATCAAGAAAATCAAGGGTCTCCCTGATTCCGATCGCTTTCATACAGTTTGGCTCTCTGCTATAGCGTCTTTCCAGTATACAGACTTCATCAATCAATCCATTCTCTATCATTTTTTGGGTGCGGAGTCTGATTCTTTCTCTTAGATAGTCTCTTTTTGCTGTGATCTGATAGAGAGGAAGACTGCCTTGGATGACAGGCTTTGGCGGATGTGCTGCAAAATAATGTGAGGGTGTCATCCCTGTCTCATGATAGAGATCCAATACCTTCTCTATACGATATCTGTCATGCGATGCAATCTGCCGCATATACTCTGGATCTAGAGTGGAGAGCATAGTATAGCTCTGGGATAGGTCGTTAAGTGCTGTTGCGGTACGTGCCTTGCTATTTTGGCTGATAGAAGGAAGGTCACTGATCCCTTCCAGCAACATTTTGAGATAGAAGCTTGTCCCGCCTACAATGATGAGGTTTTTCTCTGCTACTTTGGCTTCCAGAGAGACTTTACGATAGAGATCGATATAGGTGGTGACATCAAAGTTCTCAGTGATGGTGATCTCATCGATACCATAATGCAAGATCCCTTCTCTTTCTGTTAGTGTAGGCTTGGCAGAGGCGATATCGATCTCTTTGTAGATCGCCAGTGAATCCAATGAGAGGATAACAGCATCAAGCTTTTGAGCCAACAGTAGTGAGAGTGCTGTCTTGCCTGAAGCAGTAGCTCCGATGAGTGCGAGTTGTTTCATAAGGCGTATCATAACATACTCAGTGTTAAGAGGGTAAAATGGCATATTATTTTGTAAGGTTTTTCATGGATTTATATAACAAAGATCATCGCTTTAATCTTGCCAATCTCATTACCTTTGGCAATATTGCCTGTGGGGTAACAGCTATGTATCTGATACAGCAGAACAATTTCTTCGTGGCGATCATTCTGGCATGGATCGCAGGGGCATTTGATATCGCGGATGGCAAAGTAGCTAGAAAGTACAAGCTCTCTACGGAGTTTGGTATTCAGCTGGACAGTTTTGCAGATTTTCTCTCCTTTGTAGTGATGCCGGCATTTCTACTTTTTTATGCGGTCAAACACTATGCAGGGATCTCAGGGGTTCAAGAGCTTTTGCTGGGTCTGGTCTTTATCTGGTATATCATCTCAGGGCTCAGACGACTGGTAGAGTTCAATCTCAAGGTCGATGCAGGAGAGGTTGCCAGATACTTTGAGGGTGTCCCTACACCACTGGGTGCGATACTACTCTGGGTACTTTATCTGTTGGTCGCCTATGGGGTACTGAGTAGCGGATATAGTGTGGCATTGCTGGTGATGATCATCGCTTGGTCACTCAATTCACAGCTACGTATCCCTCATCCGTAATCGATGGAAGAGTGAGGATGAAAGCGTGAGGATGAAAGAAAAACTGGCTGATTTCTCTGAACTGGTGATGTTTCAGCATTCGATATTTTCACTGCCATTTATTTTTATTGCGATGGTTGTTGCTTCTTGGCAGTTGGATGGTTCTGGTTGGTTTGGATGGCGACTCTTTTTCCTGGGGCTGGTCGCTGCTGTGAGTGCACGTAACTTTGCGATGGGTGTCAACCGATACCTTGACAGAGATGTAGACGCGCTCAACCCTCGTACCAAGGGCCGCCCCTCAGTAGATGGCAGGGTGAGCAGTGGGCAGATGATTGGTTTTATTGTTGTCAATGCACTACTCTTTATTGGGGTTGCCTATCTGATCAATACCTTGGCTTTACAGTTGTCACTTCCTATTTTGGCAGTATTGGCGGCGTATACCCTCTTCAAGCGTTTCTCTGCAGCGGCACACCTGATCCTGGGAGTGAGTCTGGGGCTGGCACCTATCGCTGGTGTAGTAGCGGTATTGGGAGATGTGACGGTATGGTCATTCTATCTGGCATTTGGCGTGATGTTCTGGGTGGCAGGGTTTGACCTGTTGTATAGTCTGCAGGATATGGTGTTTGACAAACAGCATGGACTCCACTCGATTCCCAGCAAATTTGGTGCAGCCAAGACCATGTGGATCGCCAGAGTGTTTCACCTGTTGACGATACTGCTCTGGATGGCTTTTGTTGCTACTGCGGGACTAGGTTTTTGGGCATGGATCGCAGTGGGAGCCAGTGCCGTGATGTTAGGCTATGAGCACTACCTTGTCAACAAAGACTTCAGCAAGATCGACAAAGCATTCTTTACGGTCAACGGCTACCTTGGCTTTATGTTTATCTTTCTGATCATCCTTGATGTGGCATGGTAATGGATCTCTCTTCTCTGCTCAGAGACAAGCACTGGCAAGATCTGTTGGCAGAGGAGTTTACCAAGCCACAAATGCGGGAGTTGGAGCGCTTTTTAGAAGAGCGTGCTTTGTCGGGAGGATCGATACTGCCACCACGGTCACACTGGTTTGAGGCACTTAACCATACCCCTCTTGATAGGGTCAAGGTCGTGATACTTGGGCAAGACCCTTACCCCACCAGAGGGCATGCTCATGGACTCTGTTTCTCTGTTCAGCCGGAGGTGAGACCCTTGCCAAAATCCTTGGTCAATATCTATAAAGAGCTTCGGGATGACTGTGGTATAGATAATTTCCACAGCGGTTTTTTAGTCCCTTGGGCAGAGCAGGGAGTACTGCTTTTGAATGCCGTCTTAACGGTAGAAGAGGGACAAAGCAACGCCCATAAAGGACGAGGGTGGGAGGCATTTACAGATGCAGTGATAGAGGCGGTAAACTGTCATGCTCATGGGGTTGTGTTTCTCCTCTGGGGTGCACAGGCACAGAAAAAAGGAGAGACCATTGACAGGGCCAAGCATCTGGTACTGACCGCCCCGCATCCCTCACCTCTCTCTGCCTACCGAGGCTTCTGGGGGAGTAAGCCCTTCTCAAAAATCAATGACTACCTGGTAGAGCAAGGTAAAGAGAAAATAGACTGGCAATTGTAATACATTTTGAGCTTCATTTAAGCCCCTTTGGGGTAAAATGCCACTCTTCACATAGATTATGTGCACTCTTGGCTCAGCTGGATAGAGCATCGGTTTGCGGTACCGAAGGTCACAGGTTCGAATCCTGTAGGGTGTACCACCTATTAACCCCCATATTATCGTTATTTAATTCATCTTTACAAAAAGCTAAAATTCTTTAAGGTTAGCCCTTGTCCCACTTTTTGTCCCACTTTTAAGTATCATCCTTCCTATATAAAAGTACCCAGTTAGCCAATCATGTAATCTGTGCCAATTTAAATCACCTATCCAACGTATATTTTAAAAAAATTGGCGATACATTTTGACGATTTCACCATTTCTTAACTCTAAATATCAGTATAGGAGCACCATTTTATCATTGTTCGTATGAGGCTGAAGCATATAGTCTTCTCTCTAAATCGATATTTCAATTTTTCTCGATTACTGCGATAATGCCAACAGACACGATGCGCACCGAGGTCGAAATAAATCAACCGAAAGGATCAACATGAGCAACAATAAACATACTGAATGGCTAACCCCTCAAGAGTTTGAAAAAGTCTATGGGATAAAAACGAGTACGCAAGCGAAAATGAGAATGAAACGCAGACTACCTTTTTCGAAATTTGGGAAATTTATTTTTTATAATCGGGAGGAGATTGACCAGCATCTAAAGAATCACAAAATCGAGGTATATCGTGGATAAAAAAAAGATAAAACTTGGTTTTACAACTATACAGCATGATCCAAGGCTAAAACATGGTTTATCCAATAACGAGTACTGTATTGCAGATGCGATCTACCATTTATCTAACCATCCTGATTCAGCTGTTCCCGGATGGTGTTATGCAAAAAGAGAAACTCTTGGTGATCTCTTTGGGTTATCCCGTCGTACAGTAATTCATTCGATACATAAACTCCATGCGAAAGGTCTAATCCTTGTCAACGCAGAAACAAAATATCTAAAAACAACCAAATTATGGTATGAAGACTTTATTCTTTTTGAACTCGAAGAAAAGAGTAAATACAGAGTGTGAACTTTTTGCATAGGGTGTGCAAGAGGATCCATTAGGATGTGCAATTTTTGCACCCATATATAAATATAATACAGAAGAAGAGGAAGAAGATGACTGTAGACAAGGATACTTTTGATGATTTCTGTCAGTGGCTGATTGATGATGGGTTACGACCTAAAAGATCAGAGCGTCTGTGGAGAAAAACCATATATGTGAGATTGAGCTATGACGACCCCATGACGCTTGATAATTTTCATGATTTTTTGGAAGATCAAGCAAAAAATATACAAGAAGATATGCCTGACATAGATACCTGCTTATTGATTGGGTTAACCATACGTTGCGAGAATACATACAAGAAAACGATTACAAATGCTATCGAAGCCGATGGACACATTCATTTATTTTTTGATGATCATAGCAATCAACTGGTCTCCAAAAGCAACTGTCTAAAACTATTGGAGCCTCCATAGGCTCTCTTTGTTTTATCCGATGTTTTGTCTTTTTCTCCAGCCTAAGTTTAATATTTTAAAAATCTTTTTGTGTGCTTGTTACTTTTGTTGCCTTGCTGTTACCCGCACCTTTGACTGCCCATCCTTCTGGATGCTTAACTACATGTTGATTTTTACCTCTTGGCATTTTTACTCCTTTTTAATTATATATTCCAGCTTGATTGACTTCAAGATCAAAAGCCTTTTTTCGTTGTTCATAAATTCTATCTGTTATCGATTTCTTATTATGCTTAACTACATGAGACTCTTGTTCTGAAGAAGCTTCTCCCTCGTTACTAGAAACTACAGAATGAGGTGCATCTCCACCTTTCCACTCTCCAGAATATAACCATTCCTCATAGTACTGCAACCATCGGTATGTCCAAGGAATAATAGTTTGGCAAAGAGACATATATATATTAAACTCTTTATATTCTGGGTAGAACAAGCATAATTGTATTTTCTCTCTACAATATAAGTGAGGAATTCTTTTGGTGAGTTCAACTTCCCGTAATTCATTATTTAAAATATACACCCTTGGTGCTACAAACTGGAAATCCCAAACTATCAACACTCTATATATCCTAGAAAAGATAGTTGGTTTAGCCTCAAATTCCCAATAAAAATAATTCTTTGTAAACACGCCTTTCCCATTTGAAGATAAAGAACAAAATTTTAATCCTGCATACCCAGCACGATATCGAATATGAGGAGTAGTTTTACCCTTCAAGTCCATCTCCATAAAATGTATTGGTTTTAACCGAACTTGTTACCCCCGCAGTAGCACCAATCACTCTACCCAATCCTCTATCAGTATTTATGCTATCTATATATTGTTTTCTTATGAGCTCTGCTGGCTGAGATCCAAATCCTTCTTCAAGAGAGTTAAAGAGTACATGCTGTCCCATTTCTTCATTGAATTTACTAAAAAACCTCAAACTTTGACTATGCCACCGATCAAATGCCTCTTTTCTCTTAGGATAAATATTCCACTTTTCTGCAAAGTTTTCACCAGTAACTGTAGGATTCTCAATCCAGTACAACGAACCTCTCATCTCAATAAACTTCGGCATATGTTTCAAAGTATCAACCATTAAATCATATGCATTATCATAAGGATATGTTCGTATACAATATTCGTATGCTTTTGCTGCTAAAGTCGTAATAATAATCGATATAGGAGCATCATCTTGATCTTTGAACATTTCATCTCTGTGTCTTTTAAAGATTTGTACAAACCTTTTTAGCAAAGCCTTATTATGCGGGTTGTGATCAGGTAGTTCTGTAACTGTTGCTGCATCTTCAAGAGCCACAACCGTATTTCTTGATTCAAACATACTTTTTGTAATATCAAGCATTGGTTGCATTTCGGAAATATTATCAAACCATTGGGCTAGACCTTTTGGATTTGATGGCATGTATTGTTTTAACTCTTTATCAGCGACCAATTCACTTTCATTATGTGGTTCATAATGATTGTCAAGTGAAGGTGTAATATCAAGATGAAACTTGTTTGCATATTCCAGACACCATCCTCTATTAAGCGGTTTCAACATCTTTTTATAGGTCTCATGCTCTTTTAGTCTATTTCCAATTAACTTTTTTAATTGGTTGGGTGTGATATCATCAGCAGAAACATTTTGTGTGTAGAAGACCAAATCAATATCAAATTCATTTTTTCCTTTTGGTCTAACGGCAGTTTCCAATCGAATAGAACCTTGAGGATATATTTGTCCATCTTTAAAACACTGTTTTTTCCCTGAACCCAAAATACAATATTCTCCCTCAGCTAACCACTTACCTACCGCTTCATATCTCTCTTTTGCTTCGTTGTATTGTGATGGAGTTATATCAAGGGAATCACCAATTTTCTCCAAAATCTTAAAAAGTTCTTTTTTACTTGACATCTGTGTCCTTTATGTATGTATTCATGAATGTTTGGATTTCAGCATGTCTATCCGAAAAATCCTTATCAGCCCTGCTCAATAGGTTTTTATTTTGTGTCGTATCATCTAACGGCAAAGTTTTATCACTTGTAAATGTCAATCTCAAAATATTTTCCTTAGGCATTAAAAAGTTCAATAGGCTGCTATTTACTTTGGTTTGTAAGTTCAAGATTGTTGAAATCAGTTTTGATCTTTTCCAGCCAGTCAAGAAGCCCCATAACTTTGTATCTATATGGTAATCATTCTCCTCTACACCAGTACCTATTGATACGACTACTACATCTTTTGGTTCAGCATTAAAAATCTTTTTTGCTTCAGCCAATGCAACCAACACTGGACTATTTGCCCATAAACCTCCATCGGAGAGTAAAAAGTTTCCTACCTTATGGGGTGGGAAAAAAATGGGTGCGGAAGATGAAGCCATAATTGCATCATATAAAGCGATATCTTTATCTCTTACTAAAACTTTTGGGTTTCCATTTCCATCTTTTTGATTGTTAAAAGTAGTTTTGAAGACAAATTGAGAAGAATTACCAATATCTGTGGCACATATGAGTAAAGGTTTTTCTATATCACCAAGCACGGTGTTGTTGAATATTGATTTCAATTGTGCTTGCAAAGGCTCTGGTCTATATTTACTTGTAAATAGTCCTGATCTTGAGAACCATCTTTTCTTAAAAATGTTTTTTCCTTCATTTTGATAAAGTGAAATAACTGTATCGAGATTTATTCTTTGTGCAATTGCCCCGGCAAGAATAGAACCTGTAGAGGTACCTATTATCAAATCAAAATCATTATATAGATCAATACCACATTTATCTTCAATATTTTTTAACATTTGAGCAGAATATAATCCTCTAATACCACCACCATCCAAGGATAAGATTCTAAACTTCTTTCTGTCTGCCATATTTATCCTCCACTTTTTCAACCATCATATCAAAAAATACAACTAAATAGAAAAAATATGTCATAATGACAGATAATCCAATCAAAAGTATGAAAAAATGTCCTTTTATATATAGATAGGCTATTGTTGCGGTGGTGATGATGATTATTGCTAGCAATGATTTTTCTGTAAGTTTGTTGCGTTCTCTTTTGGTCAATGATAAGTCGTATGATACTTCATCACGAAAGAAAAACAGATATAACGCTACGATAAAAGCTATTGGTAGTATCCAAAGTATATTTTCAAACCAATTTGCAAATGCATCGATAAGTATTTGATGTATATCTAAACTCATAGTGTATTACTCCTATTTTTTTATTTGTGAGTCTTGGTAAGATTCCCACAATAGAAGTATGACATGAGTAACGGCGGTTTAGTTCGCCTATTCTATTAATCTAGGTCTATTTTGGAGTAGTTTTGAAGATTTTCTTCGATTCTTGTACAGAGGGATGTAGGCTCTACAGCTTTAACATAGGGAAGAAACTGTTGTATCGTTGGGATGATTTCCATTTCATCAGTAATACGTATTTCTAGCTTTGTATAGTTGGGGTCATTTGTGGGTGACAATATCTGAGATGGAGATAGCGGCTGTCTTTCAAAATACCTAAGAACTTTTTTATGAATAAGTAGCTCTATATCTATTGGCGGTGCGTCTTTAAAGTATGCATTTATAGCACCATCTAGTTTTTCTAATATGTTTGTGTGTGGTTGTTCAAAGTGTTCTCCTGTTGCATCTAAAGCTTCTATAGTTTTTAAATGAAATTTTTTAATGATATTATCTTTGGCATCCCAGAGAAAAAGATACCAATATCCTTCAAGCATTACTATCTTCAAAGGGTGAATGACTCTCTCTTTTCCTCTATAACGACAGGAGAGTACGGATTTGGATAAGATAGCATTTTTTATGATAGCAAGCTTACCTTCGTCATCTTTGCCTATCTTCTCCATCTTTGTTTTTTTAAATATATTTAGAGATGCTCTTCTTTTGAAGCGGTTAAAAAGCCTTTTTGAGGCTATGTTAAATCGTCTTCCTAGTGTATCGCTATGGTTTTCTAACAGCTTGATAATTACAAGCTCTTCAGCACTCAATAGTGTATCTGATAAAAAGTTTTTTGTTGCATAGTAATTTCTTGTTTTGTTATCGTATGTTATATCATCAGGGAAAAGAGGGAGCAGATTTTTCTTTATGTTCTCTCGTATGGTTCGTTCGGGTATACCGTAACGAGCATGAAGAGAAGCCACATTTAGACTCTCCCCATTTGCGAGGTTTTTCAACAATACAGGCAATATATTGATCATATCTTCATTGATTTTCATCCACTTTCTCCATACCCCTGCACAGGCTCAGCCACCATGAGTTCGTCTGTCTCTGTGATATCATCTGATACCTTTACCTGCCCATTCATGAGCATAGGGAGGAGCCAGTCTCTTAGCTGGGTGAGTTTTTGAGTTTGCTTGTGGTTATTGAGTATTTTTTTATTGTATTGTGATACGATATTATCATATTTTACAAGATAATCTCTATGTGGATAAACAAATTTCAATGAATACAAATCATCTTTTGTTATGGAGCCAAAAGTAGTTCCTGCGCTATTCCTGTGGTCAAATATTTTTTTAAAATAAACCATGACATAATAGAGATAAGAATCAAAACCTTCTTTGCTATGCAGTGAAGCCAGCCCTCTACCTATGCAACAATCATTATCTGCGATATTTAAAGTACCAACAGGTGCTCTCACACTTAAAAGGACATCCCCACTTTTAGCCATACGACTTGGTTCAGTAGTATATTGTCTGACTGATGGATATCTCCATCCAAAATCTGTACAGCCCTGAAAAAATATTGTACCTTGCATATCATTATTATATGAATCACCAGAAGGTGATTGTCCCATAGTAATATTGGCTATATCTGACAATTCCTTAATCTCCCACCCTTCAGGAATCTCCCTCTTCAGCTCATCGCTATACACCATCTTGCCACCAGAGCTTTTATAGGGATTTCCATTAGTATCAGGGAAGTCAAACTGGACAAACCAGTAGTCATAGAGGGTTTTTGCCATGGATTCTAGCTCTTTGTTTATTTGGTTGTTGAGTTCTATTTTTTTATCCAATATTGTGGGTATAAAAGCAATAGCCTCTTGTTTGAATTTTGGTAAATAGGGTATCAAAAAGTCCATAATCTGGTTTTTGTCACCACGAGGCATTTTAGTGCCCTTAGAACCATTCATCACATGTTCAAAAAAATCATCTCTGAAAAGAGCATAATATACAAACCTTGGATCAAATTCTTTTTTTACTTTGATAACCAATACATCTGCTGAAGCCCCACCTTCTCTATCGGAAAACCATATTTTTTTCAAATAAGGCCGAATATTGGCTATAAGAATATCACCTCTCCCATATTTGATAAGGTTGCCTTCTTGAGGTGGCAAATTGACAGCACATTTTATTCCCTGTTTATTCTGTAAAATATTATCTGTGGTAATAAAATTTTCAAGAGATACTTCATTGATGGGTATTTTGTCATCTGAGTAATCTGCCACATCTTTTAGTGTAACAGTTTTATGCATATGTAATACCTTCCAAAGCTACTTCTATCTCTTTTTCTAATTTGTGAGATTCTTTAAATAATCCCTTTAGCTCATGATTAAAGCTACTTATCCTTTTCTCAAATTCTTCAGCTGAAATATCCACATACTCAATCCTTACCTCAAAATACTGCCCTGCACTAAATGAATAATTTTTTTTGACTATATCATCATAATTGACTACAACCGAGAGGTTATCTATTTGTTTTTTGTTATTAAAAGTATCTATAATTTTTTGCTCTTCATCTTCAGAAAGTATAGTTTTTTGGTTCTTTCCATCTTTAATCTTCTGTCCCATATTGGATGCATCTATCAAAACTACATCTTCCGTATTAGCTCTGTCTAAAAAGAGTATAGATACATTGGTACCTGTCGTAGCGAAAATATGACTAGGCATAGAGACAACACCAGCCAGCATTTTATTTTTCACTAAATACTCTCGTATTTTTTTATCAATACCTGTTTTAGTAATAGCTCCTGTAGGTATTACTATAGCTGCTTTACCTGATGGAGAAAGTGAGTATATGATATGCTGTAAAAAGAGTGTATAAATAGCCATGCTGTCTAGTTTTTTTGCAGGTATTTTAGGTATGCCTGCAAAGAATCTCTCATGATTCTCCTTGGTATCGAGATCTGCCCTGAAATCTGAAAAATCCAAATTGAATGGAGGATTTGAGACGATATAGTCAAACTGCATCAATGAGCCATCATCATTTCTATGATAGGGCTCTAGGATGGTGTTACCCTGAATGATGTTCGAGATAGAGTGTACCAGGTTGTTGAGTATCAGATTTAGTCTGAGTAGGCTCGAAGATTTCTGTGAAATGTCCTGAGAGTAGATCGTACACTTATCCTCGCCTATGGCATGGGCAATATTCATCAGTAGGGTACCAGAGCCAGCAGAGGGGTCATAACAGGTGACATCCTGTACATCCTCAGTCACTAGTATGGCAGCCATGATCTTGGCTACAGCATGAGGGGTGTAGTACTCCGCATATTTGCCGCCTCCGTCTTTGTTGTAGTCTTTGATGAGATACTCGAAGATCGTCGCATAAAAGTCATATTTTTGGTTAAATATCCCCTCAAAGCTGAACTCTGTCAGCTGATTGATCAGTGCCTTGGCAAAGTTGTCTCTCTTGCTGGCATCGGTGATAAACTGGCTGAGCTCATCAAAGAGGACTATTTTCGAGCCTCCGTCTGTTTTGACAGAGAAGATATCATTATTGGTAATAGCAATGTCTCTGAGAGTATCGTCAAAGAGCTTGGCAAAGTCTGACTCATTTTGACGGTTGTACAAATGTGAGATAAAATGCTCAGGTTTCATCACCGCTGTGTCTGCCCCTAATTGCATAGTGAGTATCTCATACTCATCTGCAGGGTACTTGGCAATGACCTCTTCCCATTTATCTGCTTTGGCTAGTTTATCATCTATCTGTTTTGCCTCATAGGCGAACTTGTCATTAAGGAACTTGTAGAGAAACACCTGCGTAATGATCTTGAACTCATTGCCGTCATTGCCTAGCCCATAGGTCGCACAGATCCCCTTGAGGTTGTCTATGAGTCTTTTGGTCTGACTCTCAAAATCTATCGTTACCAACCTATTACTCCGTTAAATTCATTCATATACTCTTTTACCACCAATCCATTGATATATTTAATAGCCTCTGCATTCAGAGATAACTTTTGATTTTTCATAAACTCTTCTATCACCATTTTTACCATCTCTTTATCAAAGTAGTCCTCGTTGTCGAGTATCTTCGTGTTTTTCAATACCTGCAGGTCTGCCAGTTCCTTGATATGCTGCAAGGCATCAAAGATCTGTATCTCTTTTTGGGAGATATCCCCTCTCTGTGAGAGCCGCTTGTGTATACGTGCATACTTCTCGTCATGCTTGTACTTGGCTTTGAGCCTGTTGTTTCTTTGGTTTAGCTCTCTGACTCGCTCTAGTATCTTGTTGAGGCTTCCTATATTTCGCTTCATATCCTCTTGGCTGACCTCAGAGAGCTTTTTCTTTTTGAAAAGCCTCTCTAGCTCCTCTTTGAGAGTGATGAACTCAGGATCTTTCTGGTCAAAGTTGCTTGCCAGCTCTTCTCTGGCTTTGCGTAGTGTCTCCTTGAGTCTGTCTGCGAGTAGCAGCTCCTCTTGACCCACTTTGGTGAACATGAAGATAATATCTTCTAGGGCTACATTGAGCAGGTTTGTACTACTGTCATTGCCTTCGATATTTTTCTTGAGATTTAGCAGGTTGAGATGGTTTCTCGCTTCTATGTAGAGTCTGGAGAGCTGCTGGAAATCTATCTTCTCTAGTAACTCATAGTGCCCATAGAGACGGATGAGATTATAGAGGCTCTTTGCATTGCTCAAGACCTTTACTAGTGCTTGCATCTGTTTGATCTCTTGTATCTCACTGATCTGTCGGGAGAAGAGCTCTGCATTCTCTGTATCAAACTCCCAGAGTACCTCTCTGATCTCTGCGATCTCCTCCTCAATCTCCTCTTTGGATTTGAAGAGATTGCTGTAGTGCTCCATCTCATCGCCCAGCTCTGATTGAAGCTCATCAAAATAGGCTTTGTTGGTCTTGTCAAACTCTTTGCTGATATCTGCAAAGTCTACGACATAGCCATATTTGAACGATTTATAGGTTCTGTTGACTCTGGTGAGGGTCTGTAGTAGGTTGTGGTCTTTGACGATTCTGCCCAGGTAAAGCTTTTTGAGACGAGGTGCATCAAACCCTGTCAAGAGCATATTGTAGACAAATAGGATATCGATCTTGCCCTCTTTGAACTGCTCAACCCATGCTTTGATCTCTTGCTTGTCTCCCACATCATGCAGGATCAGTTGGGCAGTTTTGACCTTGTATGATCGTTTCTTCTTTTTGCCATACGTGAGCTTGGCATCACCATCTGCTACCATAGTTTCTGGTAGCTCTTCTGTATACAGCTCCTGTCTCTGTTGAAATATCTCATACATCATCTTGGCTTGGTCTGAACTGTCACAGACCACCATTGCCCCGATACTCTCATCATCTTCTGTCTGTCTGCTGCGCTCAAAATCTTGGAGGATATACTCTAGCATAGGCTCCACAAACTGCTGGTGGGCATAGATCTCCCTCTTGGAGATGCCGCCTTTGAGTACCTCTATCTCTTCGAGTGCTTTTTGTAGGGTGATCTTGTAGTTGGTCTCTATCTCTTCACGAATGAGTCTAAGCGTATAGCCATCTGCGATGGAGGCGTTGTAGTAGTACTTGTGTATGTAGTCTCCAAAGAGTACTTTGGAATTGTAGTCATTACCTAATCGTGGAGTACCTGTGAGCCCTATGATAATGGCATTTCTGTCTGACTCAGAAAGATTTGCCAAGAAGTCTCCTTCTGGATTGTAGCCACGATGTACTTCATCGATGAAGTAGATACGCTGCAGGTCTGTGCTGTAGTCATCTTGTGTGACAACTTGGGCATCTGTACTGAACTTGTGTATGTTCACTACGGTGATCTCTGGCTTACCTGACATATTGGTAATAGAGGATTGCTTTTTGATCTCTCTGGCAAATTCACTTTTGGAGCTGACCGTATGCACCACGAGACCTCGTGCCAAAAACTCTTTTTTGGCTTGATTTAGCAGATCAAGCCTATCTACGATGAAGTAGAATTTGGGGATACGATGCTGTTTTTGATAGTAGTCTGTGAGATACTTGACATTGTAGTATGCCAGTGCAGTTTTGCCACTTCCTTGGGTGTGCCAAATGATGCCTTTTTGTATCCCCTCATCCAGTTTTTTCTCTATGGCTTTGGTGGCGAAAATCTGAGGATAGCGCATGATGTGCTTCTGTATCTTCTTTCCTTTGACATAGGTGATAGCATACCGCAAGAGAAAAGAGAGACGTTCACGGCTAAAGAGTGAGGTAGAGAGTCTGTTTGTCGGGGTATTGGGGGATTTATTTGTCTGAAATTCTGGACTATGTTTTAGTGTTGTATAGTTTGTATCTTGAAGGAGAAACGCCTCTACGGTCTCATCCTCTGGTAGTAGCAGCTTTTCTAAGTCAAACTCTTCCTCTTCTCTAAAGAAATTGAACTTTGACTTCATCATACGATGGCGTAGCATAAAATGCACCCTCCACAGGCGAAGTGGTATACTCACCATACTCCATATTGTTGGAGAACATCATGATCTGTGTGAGGTTCACGAACTTTCTGAACCTCTTGTTGGCAAAACGCGTATTGATACGCTTACGCTCAGCGAGCACACCATCAGGGTTATTGGGCTTTTTGACCTCTATGAATACCAAAGGCATCCCATTGATCAGCAAGATAATATCAGGTCTGAACTCTTCATCACCGTTTTTGTAAGTCAGTTCTGTAACCACATGGAATGTGTTATTATCAAAATCATCCCAGTCTATCAGTCTAGTGCCAGATGTCTCCATTAACATCTCGTAAAATGCATGACCCAAGTCCTCATTGTCTAACGAAAGACTTACGTCTTGGAACAGTCGATGCACAGCATCTTCATCTAGGTCTGGATTGATACGGAGCATCGCAGCCATGAAAAGATCAGGGAAAATATTTGTCCCCTCATCCCAAGAGGTATCATGGAGGGAGAGATAGGTATATCTCAGTCTCACAAGATGCAAAATAGCAGGGAGTTTGACTCTAGTGTCTTCGTTATGTCTACTCATGCTCCTCCCTTGTTTTAAGTGATATTATTTTAGCGTAAAAAAGTTAGAACGATCAATATTTCAAGGCTGTTCCAAGCTCCTTTCCAACTTCTCCAAAGCCTCCATGCGTTTTGCCTGATCCATCTTCTCAAGATTGAGCATTTTCCACTTGATCGAGGGGAGATCTTGGATGTTCTCAAAGGGTAGCATACCCCAATCAGGAGTACCTCGCTTGAAACTCAGCAGGAATGCTTTGTGCCTGGGTGTGAGCTTTTGGTGGAGTAGGGTGGTGAGTTCTTCTCTGGTCTCTAATAAGCGCTCCAGTGCTATGGGCTCTGTGGTCATGCCAACAAACTGCTCTTTAAAGATATGGCTGATATCAATGCGGTTGGGTCGTAGGAGTTTGGAGAGTGGTTGGCTAGAGCTGATGAGATAGACTATCCATACATCCATGAGAGAATCACTGATACCCTTATGGTCGAGCAAACCTCTCACATCGAAGAGGTCTCTGGGATGCTGGCGATCCAGCGCTGCACAGAGTTTGCCAGCATAGAGATCATCATGGTGTACTACCAGTGTCTCAGCAAATCCAAATGCCTCTTCTACCGCAGGTGTGACCATAGTGAATGCAGGTGACTTGACCGTACCACGCAGTACAGGAGAGGTCTCTATCTTGATGCGTATGCCGTTTCGTTCTACTTGGAGCTTGGAGAGTGTGCCATCTCCTCGCTGTTCTAGCCTGTGGACTTTCGTATCTCTAAGTGTCTTTTCGATAGCTTTGGCGATACGCTCTAGGGCTGATCCGATATGCTGTAGACTGCTTGCTCTATCTTCTATAGGCAGATATATCAGGTCAATATCTACAGAGAGTCTGGGCATATCACGCACGAACATATTGATTGCTGTACCACCCTTGAGAGCGAAACATGCTTCCTCATTGACATAGGGAAGTACCTCCAGCAGTAGTTGTACCTGTTTGTAATACTGGTTTGCATACTTATGCATGATCTTCTCCTCTCTCATAAGCTTTGGGTATAGTGATCATGTAGGTCTTGTCATAGGTACCGTTCTTGACGATCTGTAGCTTCCCGGCACCCAGTGCTATCTCTTTGTGCAGATGCTTGAACCAAGAGAAATGATAATAATCTGCCAAGAAGAGAAACAGCCGTTTGACCTTTCTGCTCTTACACGCATCTAGCAGACTATTGAGCAGTCGGGGGCTGAGCGTGGTCAATCCCTCGAATACCTCCGCTGCAAAGGTAAAGTCTATCCCTTTGTCACCCACCTGATAAAGCAGTTCAAGGATAGCTCTCTCTGGTGAGGAGATTACGATATCCCAATCTCGTATAGAACTTGGGTGCTGTTTGAGTCCTGTTTTGTCAAAGAGAAGTTTCTTGTGAAAGTCAAAGGAGAGTGATACTATTTGATCTATCCATGCAGGCAGTTTCCCCGTCCCATAGAGAGAGATACGGGAGTCCTCTCCCAGTGTCAAGTAGTGTGCATAGCCTTGTAGATTCAGTGCTGAGAGACCACCTACATGCAGATCCATCCCACCAAGTCTCTGTAAGCCCAACACCACACCCTGCCACTGTAGTATGGAGTTTGGTCTGATATACGCTCCGTGCCCTAGCTTCTCCAGCCAGCCACTCTGAACATACTTGTAGAGTAGCTGTGATGAGTAGCCATGCGAAGTAAGCCATGCACTAGGAGCTACGACCCCTTCAGGTAAAAGTTGGTATAGTTTTTTTAGTTTTATCTCTTTTTCTAAACTCATGGTTTAGATTATAGCATAGTTTAGAACTAATCACTCTTATAGGTTCTGATTAGTTCTATATAATAAACTACAAGTTTAGTTTTAAGATATATATAGAACTATTAAGCTCAATATTTATACTAAAAAAGATAGTATTATTAATGGTTAGTAATAGTACATCATATATTTAGTTGGTGGAATCACTTACTAAAGGATTCAGTTTCATTAATCGTGCAATAGTATTGTGTAAACCCCACTGTAAACTTCTGTAAATATCCCCGAAAAACACAAAAAACCATAAAACCACACTTTACAGCCAGCACCCTCTAAAATACGAAATCCCTGTTCAAATATACTCCTGATGGAAACGGGGGACTTTGAAAAAGCTCTTCTGCAATAGTATGAGTCACTCTTCTCTTTACACTGGGATGTTGCTATACTTTTGACTCATTAATCTTTCTACCAAGTGTAGATGCGTCATGTATGCTATCAAAGCATGGTTCATAGAGTGTAGTTCAACCATCTCATCTATGTCCTACAAAAATGGAGCTGACACTACGCCAAAGAGTAGCTGTCTATCTTGGGATGCTACAAGGCTAAAAGAGCAGAATGACTCAACACAACACCACCCAATAAGGGAAACAGAAACCATGAGAGGATCGGTTTATTATCAGACAGGACTGTTGGCTAAAGCGGTCTTTCACGAAGGAGCAAAAAAACACCAGAAAGCAGATCCGACACACCGCTATTATGACTGTGTCTCCTCCTATAAAACGATGCAGACCTACCGTAAGGTATGGGACAACCTGGGCAACTACCTCAAAGAGCACTGGGGGCTAAAGGATATGGAGAAGATCACCGCAGAGCACATCGATGCCTATATCTCCTACAAGATAGAGTACTATCCCAGCAAACAGTACCTGGAGAAGATCGTCTCAGCACTGGGCAAGCTGGAGTGGGCATTAATACTGTGGAGTTCCAAGATACACGGTACCTACATATCCTATGATTTTGATATACGAAAGCATCTGCTGCACTATGCCAAGGTACAGCATCTCGTAGCCGATGGCTACCATAACCGCACCTATGAGGATCCTGAGCGTGTGATACACAATCTCACCTGTGAAGACCATAAGATCGCTGCACATATCCAAGCCTATGGAGGAGCCAGATCTGAAGCTGTCACACTGATCAAGCCTGAGCAGTTAATGGGTATAGACAAAGATCCTGTTACTGGAGAAGAGGTAGGCTATCTGCTTACCAAGGAGAAAGGAGGCAAAGAGGGTAATGTCATGGTTCATAGCGGCCTCTATAGGAATTTTGAACACTACTTGCAGAAGCGAAAGGTATTTCGTATCTCCTACGCCGCCTATGCCGAGGATATCAGACTCACCTGTCAGGATCTAGGTATCACACCCCATGGCAGTCATGGGTTCCGCTGGTACTTTGCCAAAACCAGAGTCAGAGAGTATCAAAAGGCAGGATACAGCTACGAGCAGGCACTTCAAGGGGTCAGTTGGGAGATGAAGCATTTCAGGAAGGATATTACGGAGCACTATTTGGGAGGGTAATCTATAAAATATGAATACTCTGTTTAGACCTCTATCACATAAGAGAGGGCATCATCTTGGATCGTTTCTTCTTTTTGCAGTATAGACAAAGGTCGTGCGATGGGCAGTGTATCATCTTCTTCTACATAAAGCTGACAGGCCTCTGTCAGATGAGCCAGAGTCTCTTCCGGGCTCTCTCCATAGCTTGAGGTATGGCTGATGTCCGGTACGACACCTACATAACGATCCTGCTCTTTATGAATAAAAGCAATGTATTTCATCTGTAACTCTCCTCAGGCAAGCACAGAGCAGGCACACTTAATCTAAAAGAGTCTGCGACTCTCGACCGTAGGGAGGTGGGCCTGGCATTCCTATGCTTGCAATGCAATGATAGCATAGGGTAGATAAAGAGAGTTAGATGGAGTTTTTCAGGGTCAGTATAGCATCAGATCAGTTTTCAGCGGTAGGTTCTTGAAAAAACTCGCTTAGTGTGATATCCAATACCTTGCAGATCTTATAGAGATGCTCTACATTAAAATGTTTGTCCAGTTTACTGTTTTCGCAGTTGGAGTAGAAGGCAACGGATTTGATACCAAGACTCAGTGCCATTTGAAGTTGTGAGATCTTATGCTTCTGACGATAGTACTTGACCCGTTGTCCAATATACCGATGAAACTGAGCGATCTCCTCATGGGGTACTTCTGAAAGATTTTGATCCATATTTATCCTATAGAGTAGTATGAATCTAAGCTTACAAGGATATAATATCTTAGTCACTATCCTATAGGATAATTTATGAGAGGAGCCCCTTTGTCTACTACTAAAACCAACACAGGCATTATCAAAAAACTTTTCTATGGTAAATATCTCTTACCTCTGTTGATCATTCAAGGCGTATTGCTTTATTTCTACTTTAATTTCCCCAAGGGAACAGGCTCCTTGGGTTTGGTCGTACTGGGGGTACTCTACTATTTCTCTCGTAAGGTCTCTATCAATGCAGAGGGAGAGAAGGTACGCTCCTGGCAATGGATAGCTTTTATGGTTTATCTTCTGCTCACTGTAGCATTGGGTATGGGGATTTTCTATACAACATCCAAAAGCACAAAGCCCAGCTTTGATGTCACGGGATATGTCAATAAGGTGGTAAAAACAGTTTCAGGCAAGGTACCACTCAAAGCAAGAGAGGGGATGATCATCTTTAAAGTAGCCAAGCAGGACAATCACTCCTTTGTGTACCATATGCGTCATACCGTATATACCCGTACAGCGCTGCTACACATATATCAGAATGATCTCCCCACACTCCAAAAGAGTATAAAGGCACAGGCTCTGCAGATCTACTGCCACAATAGAGCAGTCAGGGCACCGCTACAGGCAGGAGTGGTGGTCCATGAAAAAATCTATGGCAGAGATGACTCCCAACCTATCGTTGAGATAGAGATCGATGAAACAAGTTGTCATGCATATGAGAGGAGGTGACCCATGCCATACGCACACTCAGCAGGGATCATGATGATAGGATTCCTTTCGGTAATGATGGGGCTGAAATTCTTCTATGTAGTCTACAGCCTCTCCAGAGAGATCAATGACTACAAATGGAATACAGAACTGGACTGGGGTGACTTCACACCCAAAGAGCGTGAACGCATCGAGGAGGAGTGGCAGCAGCAGAGCAAGACAGAGCCCCAGAGCAATGTAGAGGCGATACTGCTTGGAGAGATCTCCCGCTACAGCAGTGAGCTGCACTTCTACAGACGTTGTGGCACTGCCTATGAGATACTGGGCTGTGCTGACTATGATACACAGCAGATGATAAAAAAGCGCTACCGTCTGCTGGTACAGCGCTGGCGCCCGGATCGTATCAGAGGAGGGGGAGCGACGGCCAAAGAGCTGGAGCAGACCACAGAGATTCTGCAGATCATCAATGGTGCCTATGAGATGCTGCGGGTCAAAGCCGCATAGGTCAGATATAAAAACCATCAAAAAAAGAAAGGAGCATATAGCACATGTTGGTACTCAAGATCATAGGGATACTCATCTTGATAGGGGTGGCGTATCTCTTTATACGCCATATCAATGCATCGACCCAGGAGAAGTTTGGGTATGCCTTTTTCAATGTGGTCAACTTCAGTTTGATCGCTGTGGGGTATACCCTGGGATATTTTGGGTACAGCTGGTACAGTAAGACCCTGCATCAGGGAGGTGATACGCTCAATGGTCTGCTCCTGATGCTCTTTGGACTCCTGTTCGTAGGTGCCGCATTCTACTACAACAGCAAAAGGGTGCCGCTGGATTTGGCCATTGGCCTTGGGATCATACAGTGTATCCTCTATCTGCCTATGGCATACTTTGCAGTGGTAGCTATTGTGATTGCTATTGCATGGTTCTCCCAGACAAAGCCGGTCTACAGTATCAATGGGGGATCCAGATGAGTCGGCATAAGAGAGTGCTCTTTATTGCCCTTATGTGTATGGTAGTCCTGCTGCAGAGTGCTGAGGCAAAAAAGTACAGTTTTGACAATGAGATCAGATATGATTTCGTAACCATCATTCCTACAGAGGAGGTAGAGCTTGGCAAGGTGCCCCTCTACTTCCTGGTACACAAAAAGGAGGTGGTGCATTTCCTTTTTCCTCTCTATACCAAAGACAGAGGATATCTCCTTGCGGCTACGGATGGTCAGAGGTATGAGTATATGTCACACAAAGAGTCAGCCGAGTCCATCAAGCTCGCACAGCAAAATGGCCTGCTGGCTTCACCACTTCCCTCCTCAGTGATCCCCTGGTACAGACAGAACTATCTTGTTTTTGTTATAGCACTTCTGGTCTATCTGCTCTATCGCTTCATTGCTAGCTGGCGCAGATACCATGTTGCAGGATATAGCCTGCTTGCTCTGGGGATAGTGATAGGGCTACTGTATCTGCTTTATGACAGCTACCCTGCCTTAGGACCCAAACAAAGATTGAAGCACAAAGAGCACAATCTTGAACAATGCCTACTTGAAGAGGGCAATGATGCATACTGCTTTTCAAAATCTCCGGAGGCACTGCCGCAACTCTCACAGGCGGATAAACAGGCCATAGCTGCCAATATGCACCATAACATACAAAAGGCAGGCGGTGCGCTGAAGGATTTTAAGATCACCTACCAAAAGATCAAACAGAGCAAAAGATTTTCCAATCTCTACTATGTGATGGCCACGGAGATCTATACTTTCACCTCCGGGAAGCAGTTTCGCATGAATGCCGTTTATTATTCCACCGACAAAGGCAGAAACTGGCTTGTACTTCCTTTGGTGAATGAGCGCAAGAGATTTACACTTTTTGGCAGCTAAAAAGCTAAAGAGACCAATGAAAAATAGCTACTATAGTGCCAAATTATGGTATAATAGAGTTATCTAGAAAGAACAAAAAGGAGACCAAATGACTACACCAACCGCACTATTGATACTAGGGATTACACTCTCACTGATGTGGACATTTACCAAAGCACTTGAAGCCAGAGCAAAAGAGAACAAGTAGAAGATCACTCTATGTCAAAACTACTCTTCTGGACGATTGTGATTGTTGTGCTTGACAGTGTTTTAGGTACGATTATCATGAAATATGGAGATCCTATCGGATTTGCACAGAAGTATCCATTGCCGGTGATGCTGGTGACCGGGGCTATGCTGTTAGGGTTCTACGGATATGCAGGAAAGGCACTAACATGGATCAAACAGAAAGTATAACTATGCCGGAGGTGATCTTCACCTATAGAGGCAAACAGTATGGCTATCGGATCCAAAGGGGAGAGCCTGTTCCCTATCTGATCGAGGAGGATCCTGAGATGACTCCGGAGATGGAGGCAGCTATTGACAGGATGTTTCCTGAGGGAACAGACAGTACTTTATAACCCACCAGTTCCTTGTTCTGCTGTCAAATCCAAATAGACTTGTCTGATCAAAGTATGTGAGACTTCCAGCCTGTGATAGGTTTTAAAATATGTACTCATCTCTCGAAATGATAAATGTTCCTCTTTCTTAAGACTCAATACTTTACTTTGTAAGTCAAGTAATCGCTCATATTTTCGTGAAGATGATTGCTTCTTTATCTGTTTTGCTTGCAGTGATGTAGGATCTGACACATCATCTAAATCTCCTGATTTTTTCTTAGCATTTTGATTTTTTACAGTACTGTATATCTCCTGCATTGCAAGATAAAAGGCAGACTGATAGAGTATAAACTTATCTGATTCCTTACTTCTTGATAATTCGAAATAATAGTCTTTTTGTTTTTGAAATACAGTGTAGATGATTTCCACATTTTGTCTGGCGGTTCAACGGAATATCTTAGCCCGTTTATCGGGAGAGAGCTTTGTATAGTGACGGAGTTTTTCTTCTAGCATACCTGCCTCCTATCGCAGATATGCTAGTGAACGCCGGACATTTTTAATATGACTCTCTTTAAACCAATGAACATTGAAGTCTATTTCATCCATCTCTTTATCAGATTCGCAGTATAGAGCGATGGTCTCGATTAGCGCGGCTGTACTAATCAGCCCTGGTTCATACCATTGTGAGCTTTTTTTTCGTTGGACGAAATACCGTCTTCCCTTTTTCTCCATGATCATCACAATCACTGCTTCGTTTTGCCTTCCTAGCCATTGCATATACTCTTCCCTTTTGGCTAGAGGTATACCGGTCATCTTATATAGCTGCTCATCCCGTTTTTCAGCTTCGTAACTACTCATATGTTTTCCTTTGTAAATGTTTATTCAAGCGCTTGTAATATCATTGTAATATGATTTGTAAAGTTGTGTCAAGTACCAAAAAATCATCTTTTTTATTCTTTTAAATGACTTTGAATATATATTAATTCTTTTCAATTCCTTTGTTTTGATTTGAATGCCTTTATGCTAAAAAAAGATTCCTGAGAAAAATAATAAGGTGTTACTATATGAAGCAAATGGAGCAAGGTATTCTCTCATTTTATCTTAGAAACTAGTTGATTGATTTGTAAAAAATGCTGAAATGATCAAAATATATTAATATTTTGTAGAAACTTCTCAAGATTTATGTTAGTATTTTTTTGAGGAGAATAATAATGATAAAGTTTTTAAGCATATTACGACGTGGCATAGTAATGAATGAAGAGCGATTACGCTATTTTGATTTCAGGACACTAATAGAAGATATTATGGGTAGTCCTATTAAGTATAGTGATCTGCATGATTTTATAATGACATATCAGGATACAGAGTGGGATCAAAATATATTTGAATATCTAATTGATAAAAAGAATAGTGATTTACTTTATAAAAAAGTTCAAAAAATTGAAAATATTCACAACAATGAAATTATAAAAAGAATTAAAAAATTAAAATGGAGATACTGTACTCTCTCTAAGAGATATTAATTATCACCTTAAACATTTTACACTTACTCGTATGCGATATGATGGGGAAAAGTGTATCTTGAGTGATAATCAGAAAAAATATGAAAAATACAAAGATGAAATTAAATACTTTTCTGATCAGTTAAGTATCCGCATCGAAGTAAATGAACTATTTGACATAATGGCTAATCCTGGTTCAAAATATCATCTAGCCTATGGCCTTTCACTCCTAATCAAAGACAAATCAAATAAAATCTCCATACTGAGGTTTAAGTTTCTCAATAAGCGTACCTCATATCTGGATCAAGGAACACTGGTCTCAATAATATATTCACTCTTTTATCTCTTTTTTTGTAAAGAGCACGGTATGCGGCCTCAAAGAGGAATCAAAAAAGATCTGTTTTCAGAAACGGAAGCGAAAGAAACTTGGAAATATATATACAAGCAAATATCAACAATTGATCAAGTGATTTTATTTAGGGAGCCAGGAATTGGAAGGGTATTTGAAAAATACGAATATTATTTTAGTCCAAATCATTACTATATGGATATGCTCCATACACGTGAAGGAATAGATATTTCAAGAGGGGGATTGGTAGAAAATTCGATTTTGGTAAGGGATCAGGAAATAGCCACAAAGCACCAACGTAACGATCATGATATCTATAAAAATCGTATATGTTATTTTAATTTTATAGAGATGATGTTGTTAGATAAACAGATAAGAAGTTTAAATATTTCAAAAAATATTTTTCATTTACTTATGGATACGGTCAATGAGGGTTTTTTCGATATTGTCATAAAGCAGCAAATATACATGGTACAAATGATCGATAATTCCGTAGAATCCAAATTTACAAAAAATATAAAGGGCTGCTCAAAGTCAAATATAGAGATAGCAAAGGATGAATTGAAAAACTTGAAGAAGCTAAATTCTAAGAAAGGCCCTGACAGAATCAAAAATGATGAATACCAGTGGAAAACAGATTGTATAAAGAAGTGGATTGAAATTTTGAAAGAAGCGGGAAGCATACACCCTGGATCAAAAATATTTTTGACCTTAGATTCAAAGATGGATAAACCATGTGCTGAGTATATAAAAGATCTTTTCTCAATGATGATACCTTGGAGGGATTGGAAAATTTGTATGGATCATGTCCAGACAAAGTTCAAGCAAAAACTTAAAAATAAAAATCTTAAAATTGATAAAGAAGACAGAGAAGATATTGATATATTTCTAACAGCACTCTTTGGAAATAAAAGTTTTTTGTACAAACAAAGAGCAGGAGGGAGAGCTGTATTCTATCAAGATATAGAAAAGCAATTTGATGCATATGGAGAATGGAAACTTTCACAACTTAGAAAAAATAAAGGCTATAAAATAAAGACACTCCTTAAAAGCAGTGTCTCTGAAAAAGCATTAGAGACTTTTTCATCTTTTTTAAAATAATATGGACACAAATTTACGTATCCACAATCTGCTCAATAGCGATAGTAGCTTCCTTAGATCCTTTGAGTGTATTGGCTGTTCTGTAGTAGTTATCAACAGTTTGCATATTGTTGTGTCCAAGTGAAGCAGAGAGTACGGTTCCTACCATGCCGACATCACTCAATGCCGTTGCCATAATATGCCTAAAATAGTGCAAAGTGAGTGTTTCTATACCTGAAGATTCTCTCAGTTTTGCAACTTGTACTTTTGGTAGAGACAGTTCTCTTCCTGTAACAGGTGATTTGAAGACAAGTCCCTTCGTGGATCTAAACTCTGATAAAGCATATCTAATGTCATCGGGGAGAATGAATGTTTTTTGCTTTTTGATCTTAGAGTTTTCTGCTCTGATGGTATATTGCCCTTTGCTAAAGTTAATGTCTGTCCACTCTAGGGTTCTGATCTCATTCCATCGTCTTCCAAATAATGCCAGCAGAAAGAGTGCACGATAAAAAGGGTTGTCTACATAAAGATTCATAATGGTTTTATAGAGTATCGAGAGTAGTTCCGTACCGTTTTCTACCTCTTTTTTAGCAGGCTTGTCCGGGACATCTATCTCAGGCATACGCTTGAGTGCACCATTACGTAGTCCATACTCTAAAATAGGCTTAAGAACTTGGAGCAGTACCTTTCGGATGGTTCTGGGGCTACAGCCATCTTTGTTTTTATAGCCAAAGCCCTTACCCTCCATATATTTACGAATCTTATCAATATCCCTCTCTTTGATCATACTAGCCTTTTTGTCTTTGAGAGAAGGATAGAGATAGTGGTCTAGCATGGTAAGCTTTTCTTGATTCCATTGAGTGGAAGTATCCCATTTGTTCTGGATATACTCTGAGGCTAGATCAGAGAATTTTGTATCTAGTGTCAATCCATTATCATCTTCTAAAACTTCTTTACGATATTTTAATGCAGCAACAGTAGCATTGGATTTTCGTGTTTTTTTATCCCAGTTTTTATCGCTATAGTCAATAATAGTTACATACTCTCTATCATTGAGCTTGAATCGATAACGAAACCGTGAAAAATGCTTGTCTGCTTTTAGTCCTCTAAGCTCTGAGAGAGAATGAATAAACTCTTTTGGTATTGCCAAATTTTACTCCTTAATAACTATATCGTATTGCTTGTCCCACTTCTTGTCCCACTTTTATAGGAATTATTATACCATACAAAGGTATTGAAAGGAATATATATGTCATATAAAATACCATAATATCGATTGTTTAGAATCTTAAGGAAACCTAAATATACGGTTTGCGGTACCGAAGGTCACAGGTTCGAATCCTGTAGGGTGTACCACTTTTTCTTATTTGCATCCATATTTCACTTGTTTCTGTTCAACGTACCTAATGTACGACTCACAAAAAGCAAGCAAAATTTGAATACAACTAAGAAAAAGAACTACTATGGATCAACATCCATATCTCATGCGTTCACAGATAGCTTTTGCATAATTCAGCATAAATCAAATAACGGCTATAATAACCCTACTAAAATCAAAGGCAATCTATGAAGATTTTATTGCTTACACGAAATCATGTGGTACGAGAATTTATCGAGCTGGTAGCGGATAGAGTGGGTGCGGTATTGGAGGTACGAGAGGGTATCAAAGATATCTCAGATAGAGGATATGACTTTCTGTTTGTGGATGATAGGGGTGAGCTTCTGGAGGAGAGTCTTCCTTTGTTGGATCAACTGGATCAGGCACAGCATATTGTATTGTACAATGTATCCAAGGAGATACATACACGCTTTGATATGCAGATCAAAAAGCCGTTTCTTCCTTCCGATATCCAAGAGATACTCACGCATACCTCTACCCCAAAAGTGCATCTGGAAGAGGATCAGATCCTCAATATACAGGATATTGAAGAGATCAAAAGCCTGCTGGAAGATGAGGGGATGGAGATCGTCTCTGAGGAAGATCTGATCGATGAGATCGATGTAGAGTCCGGGCTACAGATCGTAGAGAGTGAAGTAGATCCAAAGGTAGAGGAGAAGCTACTGGAGGCGATCATGCAGATGGAGCCCAAGAAGATCCGCAAACTTCTGAAAGGTGCAGAAGTGAGCATCAAGATACGATTTCCAAAGGAGAGTGAATGAGCAGTGCGATATTGATACTTTCAGGCCCCAGTGGTGCGGGTAAAAGTACGATCATCAATGCAGCAGCAGACCGTATAGGGGATTTTTACTTCTCTATCTCTTCGACCTCCAGGGCACCACGAGAAGGGGAAAAGGATGGCAGAGAGTACCATTTTGTGACTAAAGAGGCATTTGAGCATGGGATCGAAAAAGGAGAGTTCCTGGAGTATGCAGTGGTACACGGCAATTACTACGGTACCTCTCTCAAGCCTGTCAATACTGCACTGGAGGCAGGTAAGCTGGTGATCTTTGATATCGATGTACAGGGATTTCATCTGGCAAAAGAGCGTATGGGAGACCTGATCACCTCTGTGTTTATTCTGCCTCCTTCACTGAGTGCACTGGAGAAGCGGTTGACAGCGAGGTTGACAGATAGCCCGGAAGTCATCTCTCAGCGGCTCAAGAATGCCAAGCGGGAGATACTGGAGATCGGAGCCTATGACTTTGTGATCGTCAATGATGAGGTAGCTGCTGCGGTAGAGAAATTTGTAGCAGTTGCCAATGCAGCACGATTGAAACTGAGTAACAATGCGGGGAAAAACTTTGTCGATCAATGGCTCTCGTCTTAACATTTAGTGTATTTGAGTATAATAAACAAAAATTAAACCTTCTCTAAAAGAAGCGTGATAAAGGATAGATATGGGTATGCCAGGCGGATGGGAACTAGTATTGGTCGTAGGAATTGTAGTACTTCTCTTTGGAGGAAAGAAGATTCCAGAGCTTGCAAAAGGTTTGGGTAAAGGGATCAAAGATTTCAAAAAAGCAGTCAAAGAAGACGATGAAGTTGTAGAGACTGTCAAAAAAGAGATCTCAGATGTCAAAGATACAGTGGCAAAGACTGCCGAAGAAGTGACAGAAAAAGTAGCAGACAAAGCATAATGTTAGCGTCTGGCACTGAGTGCTAAGCGTTGAGAAAGCGGCATAACATACTGCCGCAACTACAGTACCCCACATTTACGGAACATCAATGAAATTAAAATTACAGTTAGATCAGATCATCAAAGAGGCATTTAGCAATGCAGGGATCGAAGCAGAGCCTATTGCGGTCTCTGAGGCGACTAAGCCAGAGTTTGGGGATTATCAGTTCAATGGTGCGATGGCACTCTCCAAACAGTTGCGAAAAAAGCCCAGAGAGATCGCACAGCAGATCGTAGAGGCGATAGATACTACAGGTTTGATCAGCAAGACAGAGATCGCAGGTCCAGGATTTATCAATCTATGGATCGATCCTCTATGGATGGCAGAGAAACTTCAGACAGCAAGTGCTGATGAGAGACTCTCTGTGAGTCTTAAGGAGCAGGGTACAAAAACAGTAGTAGATTACTCCAGCCCTAACATGGCAAAACAGATGCATGTAGGACACCTGCGCTCTACGATCATCGGAGATACTTTGTCTACACTGTTTGCCTATCTTGGAGATGAGGTGATTCGTCAGAACCATATAGGGGATTGGGGGACACAGTTTGGCATGCTCATTGCATATCTCGAAGTCAGTGGAGAGGATGCTTACAGTTCGCTCAGTAACCTGGAGCAGTTCTATAAAGATGCCAAAGTCAAATTTGATGCAGATCCAGAGTTCGCAGATACTGCCAGAGAATATGTGGTTAAACTCCAGGGTGGAGACAGCCACTGCCTGAAGCTTTGGCAGCAGTTTATCGATGTCTCACTTGGACACTGTGAAGAGGTCTATGGGAAGCTTGGGATAGGGCTTACCCGTGAGGATGTCAGAGCGGAAAGCAGTTACAATGATACCCTTTCCTCTGTCGTTGAAGCGCTTAGAACGAAAGAGGTACTGGTAGAGAGTGATGGGGCACAGTGTATCTTTATGGAGGGCAATGAGACGCCACTGATCATCCAGAAGAGGGATGGTGGATTCCTCTATGCAACTACGGATCTCGCAGCGATCCGCTACCGTGTAGAGGCATTGGATGCCCAGCGGATCTGTTATGTCGTTGATGCCAGGCAGGCAGGGCATTTCAAGCAGATCTTTGATGCTGCCAGACGTGCAGGGTTTGTTGGTGAAGCGGTGCTACTGGAGCATGTGAGTTTTGGGATGATGCTGGACAAAAGTGGCCGCCCCTTCAAGACCCGCGATGGAGGTACGGTGAAGCTGATAGACCTACTGGATGAAGCAGTCAGTCGTGCCAGAACCATGATCATATCGCGTGATACGCAGGAAGCAGGCGAGATCGAACATGTCGCACAGATCGTGGGGGTCGGTGCAGTCAAGTATGCAGAGCTCTCTGTCAACCGTGAATCCAACTATATCTTTGATTGGGATAAGATGCTGAGCTTTGAGGGAAACACTTCTCTCTATCTGCAGTATGCCTATGCACGGATACAGTCGATATTTAGAAAGTATGATGCCCAGATCACAGGAACGATCATGCTCGAAGATGCCTTGGAGAGAAGGTTGGGACTTATGCTCCTACGCTTTGAGGATGTCTTGGAGGGAGCAAGCAGAGAGACCATGCCTCACTATATCACTACCTATCTGTATGAGCTTACTACGCTGTTCATGAAGTTTTATGAGCAGAACCCCATTCTCAAAGAAGGGGTGAGTCCAGAGCTAAGAGACAGTAGGCTCTTGTTGGCAGATCTGGTGGCAAAAACCATCAAGCAAGGGTTGGGTATACTAGGTATCAAGGTTTTAGACAGACTCTAGGAGCAGAGATGAAAGTATTATTAGTCATTATTATTTTGGCAACTATCGCCATGATCTTCTTACAGTATAAGCGTAGTAGAGATAGCAAAAAGCTTTTGGTGTCTCTTGCCTCTTTTGCTGTGATTATTTCACTGGGGGTCATGGGAAACCTGACTCGCCCGGTGATACCAATCTTTATGGCACACATAATGTTATTGGTGACAGCGTGGGGTGCTTTGGTGTGGTATCTTATGAGAAATAGGTATTACTGGTGGTTGATCTTTTCACCTATCGTGACGATCATACTATTTTTGATCCTAGAGGTACTGACAGGATCTGGACACGAATATTTAGGAGAGATGACTTGATACAAAAAGAGATAGAAAAACATATTAGAAAACTGGTAGGGACACTCAAAGATGAGGAAGCATTGGCTTTGGTCCTCAAGGCAAGACTGACAAAAAAAGAGTATAAACTGCTGCATGGATGGGCAGAAGGTACCTCTACCGAAGAGATATCCAAGGCATTGAAATTAGAAGAAGAGGGCTATGGCACACTCTCCAAGAAACTGATCAAAAAGCTCAATCAGGAGAAACTCAAGCAGGAGCTGGTAGATTAATCCTCTTTAGGTGGTAGCCCACCCAAGAATTTTTCCAGCGAGTAGTGCTCTCTATAGGCTGGGGTCATGATATGTACAATGATATCACCCAGGTCTACAACCACCCAATCATTGCTCTCCTCTGCACCGAGAAACTGCTCACCTTTAGGCTTGAGTTCTGTTTTGAGATGTTCATAGAGTGCTACAGTATGCTTGCCTCCAAAAGAGTTGGCAATGATCACCTCTTTGGCGATATAATCTGTATTTGGGAGGTCAAACACTTCGATCTCTTCCGCTTTTTTGTCATCCAGTAGGTTGACAATAGCGTCAACTCTCTCTTTAATGGTCATGGTTGTCCTTATGTTCTATCATTGTATCTTTTACTTCATTGAGGATACACTTGTCTATATGCTCCAAGCAGGTACCGTTTCGGATCTCTGTCGAACTGATCGGCATATCCAGAGAGAGCACCTTGCAGTGCTTGAGCTTGTGACAATCGGGTTTCTCTTCACCTCTTGTGAAGACAAGCCAGGTGAGCATGGTATTGAGCCTGTCAAATTCATGCCATTTTTCTATCTGAGCAAGGTTGTCAGAGCCGATGACAAGATACTTGACCCTGTACGCCTCTTGGAGTGCTTCAATAGTCTCTATCGTATAGACTGGTCGTCCTTGAGAGGTCTCAAAATCACTGACGATGACGCGAGGATCATCACAGACTTTTCTGCACCACTCCAGACGCACGGAAGCAGATGCCAAGGTTGCCTTTTTGAAAGGATTCAAAAAGGCAGGCATGATGATCACTTTATCGATATCATCCAGTGCAGCGACTGTATTGACAATCGCTTGATGCCCTTTGTGCGGCGGATCGAAACTCCCTCCGAATAGTGCGACGGTAGGTCTGTTTTTAACCAAGTAGTAACCTCTATTTTAGTAAAATATTTTATAATTTTAGCAAAATACTAAGGAATCAAGTTGAAAACGATCAAAGATTTAAATATTGATGGCAAACGTGTGTTTATCAGATGTGATTTCAATGTACCCAAGGATGAATTTGGCAATATTACCGATGACCGCAGGATCAGAACGGCACTGCAGACGATCAGATATTGTGTAGACAGGGGATGTAAGATCATCTTGGCTTCTCATTTTGAAAGACCAGAAGCAGGGCTTTATGAGGAGAAGTACTCGCTAGAGACGGTGTATCGTAGGTTGGATATTCTCCTCAAGATCAAGAACAGACTGCTTTTTGATGACTCCAAAGTAGGAGGGGTGATCACTCCCAAAGCTAAGGAGTTGGCAGCTTCTCTGGAGGCAGGGGATGTATTGTTGCTGGAGAACCTGCGGTTTGATGCAGGAGAGATAAGCAATGACCCTCTGTTTGCTAAAGCATTGGCAGAGATGGTAGATATCTATATCAATGATGCCTTTGGTGCTTGCCACCGTAAACATGCTTCGATTTATGCTATGGCAGAGAACTTTGATGTGGATGCTAAGGGAGCAGGGTTTTTGTTGGCAAAAGAGGTCAACTTCTTCAGCAGAGTTCTACAAAACCCTACCCGACCTTTTGTGGCAGTGGTAGGAGGAAGCAAGGTATCAGGCAAGCTGGAAGCCATGAATAAGTTGGTTGACAAAGTGGATAAAATCATTATCGGTGGAGGTATGG
Organism: Sulfurovaceae bacterium; assembly: GCA_965215705.1. Lineage (GTDB taxonomy): Bacteria > Campylobacterota > Campylobacteria > Campylobacterales > Sulfurovaceae > JAAXPZ01. The sequence goes on from CBDCEE010000002.1 coordinate 95,849, forward strand.
CATTTACTTTTCTCAAGGCGATGGGCTATGAGATAGGAAACTCGCTGGTGGAGGATAACTTGATTGATGAGGCGAACAGGATCATGACCAAAGCACATGAGAAAAAGGTGAAGTTCTATCTCCCTATCGATGTGGTGGCCGCACCGGAGTTTAGTGAAAACACCATTGTCAAATATATCCCCACTCAGGAGATACCGGCAGACTGGATGGGACTGGATATCGGTCCAGCAAGCTCCAGGCTCTTCCGAGAAGTACTCAATGATGCCCAGACGATTATCTGGAACGGCCCCATGGGTGTCTATGAGATGGATAAGTTTGCCAAGGGCTCTATCAAGATGTCACATTATATCGCAGAGACCCATGCGACGACGATCGTAGGGGGTGGTGATACGGCAGATGTAGCACAGCGTGCCGGTGATGTGGATGAGATGACCTTTGTCAGTACCGGAGGTGGTGCCAGCCTCAAATTGATAGAAGGTGAAGTGCTCCCAGGGATTGAAGCATTAGAAAAATAGAATAGAGGAGAAAACAATGATATTTGCAGCAAATTTTAAAATGAACCACACCAGAGCCAGCACCAGAGTGTATATGGAGCAGCTTGCCAAGGAGGTAGGACAGAAGCATGACTCTGACAGAGTGATCGTCTTTCCCCCTGCGACGGCACTGGATCGTTATGCGGGTGAGTTTACCGTAGGGGCTCAGAACGCATACCCCGCCCAAAGTGGTGCCTATACCGGTGAGATTGGTATCACACAGCTTGAAGAGTTTGGGATCGAAACGATCCTGATCGGACATAGTGAGCGTCGTGAGGTATTAGGCGAATCTCAAGAGGTGATTGCTGGGAAGTTCCAGTACTTCCAGGAGCAGGGCTTTGAGATCATCTACTGTATTGGTGAGCCTTTGGAGGTACGAGAGCAGGGACATGAAGCAGTCATGGCATACCTGTTGGCGCAGTTCGAGGGGATAGACACCACGTATGAGCACTTTGTAGTGGCCTATGAGCCTATCTGGGCGATCGGTACAGGCAGAACCGCAACCACCGAAGAGATCGCTTCTACCCATATGGCTCTCAAAAAGGTAGTAGCCAAACCACTACTCTATGGTGGAAGTGTCAAGCCTGCCAATGTCAAGGAGATCATTGCAATCGATGGTGTGGATGGTGTATTGGTTGGTGGTGCTTCGTTGGAGGTAGAGAGTTTTATGGCATTGGTAAGGGCATAAAATAGGTAGGTCGGGGTGTCCTCTCCCCGACAATTACTGCAACATAAATATTTATTTGTTTGATAAAATCGAACCTACAAGTTTTTGGTCTCTCTTGAGATTTTAGTATTGATGTGATTTAAACAAGTCGGGGAGAGGACACCCCGACCTACGATATAAACAGAAGGTTGTTTACGAGAACAAGTTCTCCAACGCAGAGGTATCAGCCGTCTTTTCTTGTGCTTCAGCTTCTGTTGTAGAGGCTGATCTATCTGTGATACCTTCTACTTCGTTGAGCTCTATCTGATAGCCCGTGAGCATGGATGCCAGACGGATATTGATCCCGCTTTTTCCTATGGCTTTGGCTTTCTGATCTGTAGTGATATCGACAATCGCTTTTTGTTCACTGGTATCCCGATTCTCTATCTTGACACTTTTGACGATGGCAGGAGAGAGGGCACGAGTGATGTACATCTCAGGGATAGGAGAGTATTCGATACAGTCGATATTTTCATCACTGAGCTCCCCAGAGACGGCATTGATCCGTACCCCTCTCTGCCCTACTGCAGCTCCGATAGGATCGATATTGAGCTGATCAGTTTTGAGGGCGATCTTGGCACGCTCCCCTGGTATTCTGGAGGAGGAGATGATGTCTACTGCACCATCCTGGATCTCTGGTACCTCTTTTTCCATCAGTTTCTCCAGAAATTTGGGAGAGGTTCTTGTCAGTTCAAGGAACATACCGTACTGAGGATCGATACTGACAAATCTCAGGAGTGCTTTGAGGGTATCTCCTACCTTGAAACTCTCCCCTTTAATACGGTTTCTTTGGCTCATGATTCCTTTGAGCTCACCGATCTCTACATAGGTATTTTCGTCATCATCTATACGGTTTACTGTACCGATAATAACAGTACCAACTTTGGATTTGTACTTTTCAAAAAGATCTTGCTCGATACGTCTTTGGATATGATACTCAAGCTCTCTAAAGAGGTTGGCAGCAGCAGTACGCCCGTAGTCTTCCAGTACCATTTCACTGCGGAGCTGGTCTCCCAGCTCCAATTCGCTGTCGTACTCTTCTTGGGCTTCACTTAGTGCGATATAGCTATCTGCTTCCTCTTCGAGTCTCTCATCATCATCTTTGACGACAGTGATCACTTTTTGGATCGTATAGGTTTTGGTGTCATCATCGATCATTACCTCAAATGAGCTCTCTCTTGTGGTGAGCCTTTTGGCTGTCATGACTGCAGCATCTTTGAATGCATCTACGGCACTTTCTTTTGAGATATTTTTCTCATGTGCGATCGCTTCTATAATATCTAGTATTTTTTCCATGTTTATACCTTTAGTTTCACACAAGTGACAAAATTGACATAACAGTAACACATTGTGTGGGATTCTTCTTTTCTTTCGAGAAGTTGATTGTATCTAATCGTACCTTTACACAAAATAAAGTAGAATCACAATAATTAAATAAAGACAGATATGTCGGGGAACAGATACCATGAAATTAAAATTAGCGAGAACCACGCTTAAAGCTAAACCAAAAACAATTGAACTAAGCAAGATCGAGGAGCAATTGTCTGATAAATCAATATTTTACTTTGATAAAGACAATACACATAAAGATATTATGGCACTTATAGAGTACTTTGATGAACGAGAGTACAGTGTCTATATGAGAGAGATCAAATATGGATTGACAGAAGGTGAGTTTACTTACGAAGTACATATCGTTAAATAATAGAATCTGATGCCAACGCCTAAAAAACTTTTCATCGAGACACTGGGTTGTGCGATGAATGTGCGTGACAGTGAGCATATGATCGCTGAACTGAACCAGAAAGAACCCTACGAACTGACCGAAGAACTTTCCCAAGCCGACCTTATACTGATTAATACCTGCTCTGTAAGGGAGAAGCCTGTAGCCAAACTTTTTTCAGAGATCGGTGTGTTCAATAAAAAGAAGAAACCTACTGCCAAGATCGGTGTCTGTGGCTGTACCGCGAGCCATCTAGGAGAAGAGATCATCCGAAGAGCACCCTCGGTGGACTTTGTACTGGGTGCCAGAAATGTTTCCAAGATCACAGAGATCGTTGATCGTAAGCATGCGGTAGAGGTAGATACAGACTATGATGAGAGCACCTATGCCTTTGGGGAGTACCGAAGTAACCCTTTCAAAGCCATGGTCAATATCTCTATAGGCTGTGATAAGGGCTGTACATTTTGTATCGTCCCTGCTACCCGAGGAGAGGAGATATCTATCCCCAGTGACTTGATCATTCAGGAGATCAGAAAAGCGGTCAAAACAGGCGCTAGAGAGGTGATGCTGTTAGGACAAAATGTGAACAATTATGGTAGACGTTTTGGCAGTGCTGAGGAGCAGGTCGATTTTACAGGACTGCTACAAAAAGTCTCACAGATAGAGGGGCTGGAGCGTATCCGTTTTACCTCACCACACCCCTTGCATATGGATGATGCCTTTTTGGAAGAGTTTGCCTCCAACCCAAAGATATGCAAGCAGATTCACGTACCGCTACAGAGTGGCTCAACAGCACTGTTGAAAGTGATGAAGCGAGGCTATACCCAAGAGAATTTTCTTAACCGCTGCGAAAAGATACGCAGACTCTGCCCTGAAGCGACGATCTCTACGGATATTATCGTAGGATTCCCTGGTGAGAATGATACTGATTTTGAAGATACGATGGAGGTGTTGGAGCAGGTACGTTTCGAACAGCTCTTTTCTTTCAAGTACTCACCCAGACCGATGACCGAGGCAGCACTCTTTGAGGCGCAGATCGACCCACAGATCGCTTCTGAGAGACTGAGTCGTCTGCAAGCACGTCATACGGAGATACTGGATGAGATCATGGATGCACAGTTTGGGAAGATACATGAGGTCTATTTTGATGAGCTCAAACCCAATGGCAGGATCGCAGGACGTAGTGATGATGGCAAACTGGTCTTCGTAGAGGGGAGTGAAGAGCTGCTTGGTAAGATCGTGGATGTCAAGATCACCAAGACCTTCAGAGGGGCTTTGGATGGGGTGCTCGTGTAGGTACGACACGGACACACTTACAATTTGCTATACTTACGCTTATGAAAGCACAACTCAAAACCTATATTAACGATTTTCTAGAATTTCTAAGTGCTGTGCGTGGCTACAGTGAACATACGGTGACCAGCTATGAGACAGCTTTGCTTCAGATGGTCGATTCCTGTGAATATTATGAGGAGGAGGGGAGGCAGATACTCGATATCATGCCTATGCGTCTCAAGCTTGCAGATAAAAGTAAAAAAACTATTGTACTGCGTCTCAGTGCGATCCGTTCTTTTGTGAAGTATCTGGAGGAGCACCATGCGCTGAAGCTCAAGCTCCAAGGAGATGCCTCTATCAAGGTACCACAGACACTGCCCAAACCTATAGAGGAGCAGTATATCGAAGAGGTACTTGCCTCTGCAGATCTGAGAGAAAAGCTTTTGATCTCTCTGCTTTATGGTTTGGGACTTCGTATTAGTGAACTGAGTAACTTGAGGGTGGATCAGCTCTCCTCTGAGTGGATCGAAGTAGTGGGAAAAGGCAGAAAGAGCAGGCAGATCCCTCTCTTGCCTTCGTTGCAGAAGCTTATCAGACTCTATTTGGATCACTATGCTCCGAAAAGGTATCTTTTTGAAAAGGGTGGTGCCCCACTCAATACAGCACAGCTACGCTACCGTGTCAATAAAATCTTCAGTGCACATGGGATCAAAGCAACCCCTCACCAGCTCCGACACTCCTTTGCGACTGACCTGCTCAACCATGGGGCCAGGATCTCAGATGTCAGTGAACTACTCGGACACAGCTCGATGGCGACCACACAGATCTATACCAAACTCGCCAGTACTAAAAAGATGGAAGAGTATATGAAGGCACATCCGCTTGCAAATGAGCAATGAGAGATTTTGGCCCTATCTCTTCTGCAAAGAGATAGGGACGTATCTTGGCAGGTATTTTAAGGAGTCTACACTGCTCCTTAAAGTCTTTTGGCATGTCTACAGTGAGATAGGGTGCGATATAGAGCAGATCTCCTTGCTGCTCCACTGCCCACTCTCCACCCATGACAAGACTCTGCTCTCTGCTGATCTCCTGGCGTTGGGATGCGGAGAGTAGGTAGCCTAGCTCCTTGAGTGCAAGATCGGCTGCTTTGGTCTTGGCTTGAGGTATCTGGAGCTTGATGACTCTGAGTTTCTGGGCGCTAAAGCGTGTCTCAAACAGATGTACTAAACTCTCTTTATCCTTTCTAAGATAGGTCAGTGTGCGTTTGATCCCCTCTTTGTATTGGGAGAGTAGCGGGTCAGAGAACTGTTTTCTAAAATGATTTCTTTCATACCGTTCATCACTGTTGCTATGATCTACAAAGTAGAGATGCTTGTTTGTTTTGAGGTAGCTCAGTAGCTCCTCTTTGCTGTACTCCAGTAGGGGTCTGACGAGAGTGTATCCCTCTCTCTGGCTGATGGGATCTAGGCCTAACAGCTCAGATACACCAGCCCCTTTGGTCAGTCGCATCAGCAACCACTCCAGTTGGTCATTCAGTTGGTGTGCAGTGAGCAGGGTATCGTAGTTATGCTCTCGGATAAGCCCCTCAAAAAAGTCATAGCGAAAGTCTCTTGCCTGCTGTTCAAAATGATTTTTAAATATGGGGGCTTCTGCTGTATAGCATGTGAGGTGGTATTGTTCTGCCAATGCTCTTGCATACGCTACCTCTTCTTTGCTTTGGGCTCTAAGACCATAGTCCACAATGGCAATATCAAAAGGGATGTTGTTTTCAATGAGTAGAAAGAATAGTGCAGAGGAGTCTATGCCTGCGGAGAAAGCAAGGAGGTTTCTTTTTTGAATGAGGAATGTGGAATGAGGAATGAGGAGCTGTGGAGGCATGGTTATACCTCAGTACTGTCATCCCGGACTTGATCCGGGATCCAGGGCTTAGGATTGCAGATGATGCTAATAGATAATTGATTCATAAAGATCATCCCAATTTTCATTCTCTTTTTCAATAAGTGTAATTTTCCATTGACGTTGCCATTGTTTAAGTTGTTTTTCCCGTTTTATTGCATCAACTATTGTCTCAAACGATTCAAAATATACCAATATACTAAGCCCATATCGTTTAGAGAAGCCATCTACTAGTTTTTGTTTATGCGCATAGATTCTTTTTATAAGATTACTGGTGACACCAATATATAGTGTACCATTTTTTTTGTTGGTGATGATATAGATATATCCGTTTTTATTCATGAAATTATTATACTATATTTTGGCTGTTTGGAGTGTAGATTCCAGATCAAGTCCGGAATGACGGTGCTGGTTGGCTTCTCTGTCATCCCGGGCTCTGACCCGGGATCCACGGCCTTGCGTTGCGGGAGGTGTTGGCAATTTGCTGGTGCTTTGGAGTGTGGATTCCGGATCAAGTCCGGAATGACGGTGTTGGTTGGCTTTTCTGTCATCCCGGGCTACGACCCGGGATCCACAGCCTTTGATTACGGGAGGTGTTGGCAATTTGCTGGTGCTTGGGAGTGTGGATTCCGGATCAGGTCCGGAATGACGGTGACGGCTATTGTTTGCTAATGAGTCTTGCGAGCAACTGATTCCCTGCCAATTCAGTAATCTTAGCTTGATAGACTTTCCCATATTCTACTGAGATCTCATTGGTGTCATTCACCAGTATCTCTCCATCAATATCTACTGCCCACAGGAGTGGGCGTGCAGAGAGGAGATACTCATGTTCGTCACTTTCACCGTCTATCACGAGATCGATAGTTTTTCCGACCATCTTTTCTAGTGATATCTTGGTAGTTTCTTCTGCGATCTCTCCGAGGATCTGGGCTCTCTCTTCGATGGTCTCCTGAGTGATCTGCTCCATCTCGTAGGCGCTGGTTGTCTCTTCGTTGGAGTAGTGGAAGGTATTGAACCGGTCAAATGCAAAGGTACGCATGAAGTTACAGAGTTTTTGGAAGCTCTTCTCTGTCTCTCCTGGATGCCCTGCGATGACAGAGGTACGGATAAAGGCATCGGGTTTGGATTTCATATACTCCAGGAGTGCTATAGTTTTCTTCTCTCCAAAACCACGCTTCATGGTTTTGAGGAGGCTGTTGTCTATATGCTGGATGGGCATATCGTAATAGGTCTGAAACAGCCTAGAATCCGCTATCGCATCGATTAGGGCAAAAGAGGTGGTGCTGGGGTAGAGATAGAGGATACGGGCACTCCTGACCCCCTCTATGGCCTCTATGGCATGGATGAGATCGGTGAGTCCATCGCCTAGTCCCATGTCTCGCCCATAGCTGGAGCTGTCCTGCGAGATAAAAGAGAAATCCCAGAAGCCGCCAGAGACGAGATTCTCTACCTCTGTCACGAGTGAGTCGATCGTGCGGGAGTGAAGCTTGCCCTTGAAGCTAGGGATGGCACAAAAGGAGCAGGTCTGGTTACAGCCCTCGGCGATCTTGATATAGGCATGGAAGGAAGAGCCTGTGATGACACGATCTGCCTTTTCATTGGCGAGATAGACTTCGGGGCTGAAGGTGCTCTGCTTTTTCATGATCAGTTCGTCGATCTTCTCATAATCTCCTACGCCGGTAAAGATATCGATCTCAGGCATACTCTCCTGGAGCTCTTTTTGGTAGCGTTCGGTGAGACAGCCGCTCATGACGAGGAGGGAGCCTTCCTTGCGTTGTGCATGGAGGTTGAGGATGGTGTTGATAGACTCCTCTTTGGCGGCTTCGATAAAGCCACAGGTATTGACGATGATGATATTTGCAATGGTCGGATCATCTGTGATGGTGTACTCTTGGAGACGACCGAGCATGATCTCGCTATCGACGAGGTTTTTGGTGCAGCCTAGGCTGACGAGGTGGAGGGTTTTTGGCATAGTGATTCTTTTTTGCTGCCATTATAGCATATTTGCTGTGGTTTGATATAGAGGATAGGTCTTATGTGGGTGTATGATGAGATGTATGTAGTGTAGATGGATTTGATATGGATAGAAAATAGAGGAAAATTAAAAAAGGAGGCTAGAGCCAGACCGAAGCCTGAACTCTAGAGAAGTTTTAGGAAATCCTAGAACTTGTATGTAACGTCTACACGAACAGCGTTGTCTGTTTTCTCAGCGCCATTGAGCAGAGAGGTTTTTGTGTATCTGTACTCAACTTTTGTTGAAACATTACCAAGTACTTTCATACTATAACCAAGTCTTGCATGAAGTTGGTCATCGTTGGCAGTTGCACCATTGTCTTTTTTGTTGGTGTCCCAAGATGTGTACTTAAGTCTAGCATTAAGTGTTCCCGGGCCAAAATCAGCAAAGAGGTTTGCCTCAACTGCAGCACTTGCAGCTGTATCGCCAGCAAGACTTCTATACTGAGAAGCAGATGTATAGAATGGGTTCTGAAAACCGATTGCAAAGTCACCATCATTGACATAACTTCCTGCAAGGTTCCATCTGAACATATCCATACTACCTGCGATTTTAGCACTCACGCCAAATGTAGCATCAGCACCAAGAAGCTTGCCTGTAACAGGGTCAGTCTTGCCAATCACTTCATCATCTCCAGCTACAAATCCAACTCTAGCAGAAGCTTTGAGTCCAGCAAAAGTAGTGTCAGCTGATACGAATGCAGCATAAGCAACATATGCATCTTTTTTAACAGTATCATATCCTGCATTTGGGAGGTAGTAACCTACCGCAGAGAGCTTTGTGTCTGCGATAGAGCTGTTTACAAAACCAAGAGCAAAGAGACCAAGCTCATCATTTTTATCTTGAGCATTGAGTCTGATTCTGCCACCTTTGTTTTTGTCATACGCAGAGTGTACATAAGTACCATATACAGTTGTGTCTGCAAGATCAGTGTTCGCTACAAGTACACCTTCGAAAGTCATGTCTTTCATACCATCAGTAGTATCAGTCCATACATAAGGAGAGAGAGACTTAGGAAGTGCATATCTACCAGCTTTGATCGCTGTATTGCCAAAGCTTGCAGTTAGGTAAAACTGAGTCAATTTAGCATCGTCACCATAGTTTGGATTCCAGTCACCTTTATCAGCTACTGCACCAAAACCTGTAGTACCAGAAATCTCAGCACCAAAACCGATACCATAAGCAATCGCTTTTTCAACACCGAGAGTTACTGTAGCAGATACTGCATGCTTGTCAAAGAGATCAGTTTTTTTAGCATTGTCTTTGATGCCGTTACCGTTCCAGTCACCTGAATACTCTGTGCCTGAAGTTCTATACTGAAGACCTACATTACCGTAAAAATCTGAACAATCTGCTGCTGGAGCCGCTGCTGCTGGCTCTACAGGAGCGATGTCACCGCCTGCGAAAATCATTGTTGATGCTACAATTGATAGCAATAAACCTTTGGGTCTAGTAAACTTTAAGAGTCCAAAAGGTATCTTAAAGCATGACTACACCGAACAAAAACAAGTACTCAAAAGGTACGCACATTTCAGAGCGTAAATTTAGGCAGTTAATTAAGTGTTTTTCACTTGATCTAAATGCATATGAAACCTCAAAGATAACTAACATATCTCATACGACTTGTAAGAAGCTATTTCAAAAGTTACGCATATACATCTACCAGAATCTACTAGAGAACAATATTGAAGATGGAGAGTTTGAATTAGATGAATCTTACTTTGGTGCCAAAAGAGTAAGAGGAAAACGTGGTAGAGGTGCAGCAGGAAAGACACCTGTGTTTGGCTTATTAAAAAGAGATGGTAATGTCTATGTTCAAATAGTCAAGAACTGCTCGAGAGCTGAACTCATGCCTATTATTGAGGGAAAGATACTTGAAGGAAGTACTATTCATACTGATGGTTGGAAAGCCTATGATGGCTTAGTCCTTAATGGCTATGATCACTACAGGGTCTTTCATTCCAAAGATGAGTTTGTGCGAGGTAAGTCTCATGTAAATGGCATTGAATCCTTTTGGAGTTATACTAAAAGAAGATTGGCAAAGTTTAATGGACTTAGAGATGAGATGTTTTATCTCCATCTCAAGGAGAGTGAGTTTAGATTCAACAATAGGCATAATGATATCTATGCTATACTATTAAAGAATCTTCGAACAAATAACCTCTAAAGTTTACTAGACCCAACCTTTTTTCATTTGAAACTCCTTGTTTTTTGTTTACGAACGAATTATACAATAGTTTTCTGAGTAATGTCAATAGATTGAACGAAAAAACAATAAAAAATTAACAAAAAATTAATGGTATCTTCCAAAATATCCATTAAATGGAGTGTTTAAAAATCATAAAATAGTTAACCAATAGTGAAAATAGTTAATAAAGAGGCAAAAAAGAGAGAAAAAAGGAGGGAAACTTAAGGATTTTGACTTTTTTCTTGATATTTTTTAATAAAACTTCTCTACTTTTTATTTTTTTGGAGAAGTTTTTTGTTTTCAGGGTTCTGCAAAAGTGCTTCCATCGAATGATTGACTGTGGATTGGGTGGCTTTTTCTCTCACTGGTTCGGAGATATTGATCGCGATAGGATACTCATCGACAAAGATCTGCTTGATCGCCAGCAGGGGGAGCGTGACATGAGAACCAAAGCCCTCAGCACCAAATCCTGCCTCGAAATGAAAGGTATCCTCATCCATATAGGCAGACTCAAAGGTATAGCCCGCCATCACAAAGAGCACGACTGACTCAAATGCAGCAGTGATATCACTGGGAAGTGCAGGAGAGAACTGTGTATGTCTGATCTCTACCGCGATAGAGAACTCGATACCGTTCTCCAGCAAGAATGCAACGGTATGATAGAGATGGTCTTTGATCAGAAGTTTATATTCATTAGTATGAAATTGTTCTAGGGACATTTTTTACCTTTATTGTATAGTTCTTCTATGTTCCTCTCGTCATTCCGTGCTTGACACGGAATCCACGGTCGCAAGCAACAGTGTAATGAAACACTCCCTGCAATCCCAAGCCGTGGATCCTGAATCAAGTTCAGGATGACGAGAAGGCAAGCCAGACCCGTGGATCCCGGATCAAGTCCGGGATGACGAAAAGGCAAGCCAGACCGTCATTCCGTGCTTGACACGGAATCCACAGTCGCAAGCAACAGGATAACAAATGCCATCAGCTCAATAGATCAGTCTCAATTTCATAAAATCCTATCATAGCATTCATTAAAGCCAAGCCATCATAGTGCACTATTTCTGAAACAGGGATATCTCTGGGTATGATTTTCCCCTCATCCAGCAGCCTGGCTCTAGTAGTACCGGGCAGTAGCGGCGTGCTGGGAGTATACCATATACCATCCTGACGTAGAGCGAGATTGGCGATGCTGGTGTCAGTGAGGAGACCATCTTGGGTGAGAATGATCTCATCAGCCCCATGGGTAGTCTCCAGCAATGTATCGATCTCCTTTCTATCAAGGTACTTATAGGGGTAACCAAACGCTACCTCTACGAGCTTGATCTTCTCTATGATTTTTGGTTTATATATATAATAGTAAGCTTTAATGCTCTTTTTATCATAGATCACTTTGGCACGATAGAGACCTTTTGGTGGTATATTTTGTAAATGCTCGCTAAGATCAATGGGCTCCTCACTATCAAAGAGTGCTTTGCGTGTATGATTGAGGCGGGCATTGTGATAGGGCAGGTTGGCTGCGACACCTTCTTCGATACGGATCGTTTCGAAAAGTGCTGTTTCTGTTTTTCTCATTGTTTCACTTTTATGGTTTTGTCTTTGATGTCTCTGTCATTCCGTGCTTGACACGGAATCCACAGTCGCAAGTTCAGGATGACGATGGGCAATGCATTCTGGATGACATATTATTTGGCTCCAAGCTCACGAAATACCATCTCCTCATCATCGTAATAAAGTATCTCACCGGTGGCTAGATCATAATGCCAGCCATGCAGGAAGAGTTTTCCCTCTTCTACGCCTCGTTTGACTGCAGGGTAGGAGAGGAGATTTTCCAGCTGGAAAACCACAGAGACCTTTTCTGTGTAGTCGAGGAGTGCTTCTTTGTCTGCATGTGGTAGGGCGGTTTTGGCTACATGTTTGGCCATAGTACCAAGTTCAAGCCATTTGACGGTATGGATGTTCTCGGGGCTGGCTTCTAGGGACTGATAGACGGCTTTGATCGCACCACAGTCAGAATGTCCGCAGACGATGATGTCGCTGATCTCTAGCACAGAGGTGGCATACTCTATCGCAGCAGCAGTGGCATGGAAATCACTGTCTGGTTTGAAAGGAGGGACAAAGTTGCCGATATTACGGACGATAAAGAGGTCTCCGGCACCGGTACTGGTGATCATATTGGGCATGACTCTAGAGTCGCTGCAACCGATGAAGAGCGCCTTGGGGCTCTGCCCCTCAGAGACCAACTTTTTGAAACGCTCTTCATTGGCTTTAAATGTGACACGCTTGAAGGCTTCATGACCTTTTTCGAATGCGGTGATTTTGTTCATGTGAATCCTTTTTGTGGTTGTTTGTCCTTATTACTCCGTCATTCCGTGCTCGACACGGAATCCACACTCATAAGCAACAGGATAACAAATATCTCCTGCAATTCAAAGCCGTGGATCCCGGATCAAGTCCGGGATGACAATCTACTCCGTCATTCCGTGCTTGACACGGAATCCATGGTCGCAAGTAACAGAGTAATGAAATACTTCCTGCAATCCCAAACTGTGGATCCTGGATCGAGTCCAGGATGACAGGAAATTTCATTATTCCACAATACACCATGCCAGCTCCTGCCCTGCAAACATCGGTACTACCTCTCCATATTTGGCAGGAACGGTGCATGGCTTTTTCTCCAGAGTGATGGTTTTTTCTGCTGGAGTGATGTGGTAGATGCGGCAGGCATTGGTGTTGACAAATGCCTGTAGGTTGTCAAGCTTGTCATGCTTGTCAAACAGCTCAGCCAGAGCCTGTAGGGCAATAGGGGCAGTGAATACTCCTGCCGCACATCCCGGGCACTCTTTAGCATCTTGTGGGTGTGGTGCGGAGTCTGAACCAAACATGACCTTAGGATGGGCATTGAGAGCGACTTCCAAGAGGGCTTCCCTATCCTCATAGCGTTTGGCGATGGGCTTGCAAAAGAGATGGGGCTGGAGCATGCCGCCTGCGACATCATCCAGTGTGATCAGGAGATGATGTAGCGTGATCGTGGCATAGAGGTTGTCAAATCTGTCAAGTGCCTTGACACTCGCTGCAGTGGTAATGTGCTCCATGATGATCGTCAGATCAGGAAAGTGACTTGCCAGTTTCTCATAGACCGGTACGAACTCTGCCTCTCTATCCATGACAAACCCGTTGGTCTCTCCATGGATACAGAGTGGGATATTCAGATCACTCATAGCAGAGAGTACAGGACGTAGCTCCTCTACATCAAAGCCACTGAGTCCCCCTTCAGAGTTGGTAGTGATCCCTGCTGGGTAGAGCTTGAGCGCGGTGAGATCTTCTCGGATCTCTTCCAGAAATGCCCTGCTGTAGTCCGGCTTGAAAAAAAGAGTCATATAAGGGGTGAACTGGTTTTTGGTTTTTGGTTTTTGGTTTTTAGTGAATTGGCTTGCTTGTAGTATGCGATCTTTGTATGCCAGTAGTGCCTCTTTGGTGGTAACTGGGGGGAGGAGGTTGGGCATGATAATGGCAGCGGAAAAGTGTGCTGCGGAGAGTGGTGCTACGGTCTGGAGCATCTCACCATCACGGAGGTGAAGGTGCATATCAAGTGGAGAATGTAAAGATAGTGTCATCAAGATCCTTTATGACATAATAATGGTTTTGATCTTTGGGAACAAGCCAATAGTCTATACTGATTTTGCCATAGAAACGGTTAGGATTGCATAAAAAAGAGGGCTGTTTCGGTCGAAAATGGAGGAGCGGATAGTCTATGCCTCCTTCGAAGAGCTGATTGCACCGCAATATTCTCAAGCTACTGGCAAGCAGTGCCTTGTGGGGTGGGTTGAACTCAAATTGCCATCTGGCATACTCTGAACAGGTGGGGTAGTATCGGCAGGTGCCTGGCAGCATTCTGGAGATGTACTGGTAGCCTTTGATAGGGACTTGGAAGAATTTTTTCACTAGGGGCTCTTTCTGCGTATGATATAGGAGGGAGACATATTAACACTATGATAGATAGTGGTACCGTACTTTTTGTTATAAAATTCCAGCAAGAGTCGCTGTAAGGTAGGTTCAATGGAGGAGATAAACCAGCCATTGTTGGAGGTAACGATCATCTGTTTGGGCTTGCCTTCATAGAGTGTTTCACTGCATGCTTCATAGCAGATGGCATTTCTATAGACTGTGCCATTGACATCAAAGTCTGTTGGTTTGGCAGAGGCGATATAGTCTACAGCCCCATCAAAGAAGACTTTGTTGACCCATTTCCCCGCCCACTCTGGGAGAGGGTTGCTCTCTCCAAATGGCACGAGAAGCACTTTGTTGGCAATGGTATATGTAGCATTTTTGATGATATAGGTAGCATTGCGGTGTACGTGTGTTTCATCCAGATAGAGTGCTCCGATGATGATTGTGATCTGCTTGGATCGCTGGAGTAGAGCAGCCAGTATCTTGGGCTCATTGTTGAGGAAGAAAGGAAAGACTGATTCAGGTAATACCACCATCTGTCTCTGATCAGAGATCGCTTTGTCTATGATCGTGAAGACTTCCGTGACATGGGTAGAGATCAGTTTGGGGTTCCATTTGTCCTCTACTGTTGTCATGGTATTGGCAAGTGCAATGTGACTCTGGGTGTTTTGATAGGTTACGGTTGTCTTTAGGGGAGAATAAGCAAGCAATATCAATAGTAGGAAAAGGATATTTTTTTTGTACTGTGATGCTATGATTGCGATAAGTACGATCGCCAGTTGCCATTTTTGTACCCCAAGGTAGCTATGCACGAACAGCAGTTCTGGTTTGAACCAATCGAAGCTGAGGGGATGGAGGTAGCTGAGGAGTAAAAGTCCTGCAGCTTTTACACCTAGAGAGAGGATGGAGGATGGAGGATGGAAGAGGGAGGCGATCTTGGTGATCAGCCAAAAGACACCTCCGTAGACCAGTGAGACAAAAAGTAGCCCTAGAGGGATTGCCCAGAGCATCTGATAATGCTTGAAACTGACCATGATCCACCAGAACCATAATAGTGCGATGAAAAAACCGCTCCAGAACCAGATCTTCTGATCGGACTGTAGTAAGAACCAGAAAAAAAGTATGGCGGAGATCGTTTCGACTATTCTGCTGGAGAGACCTAACCATGCCAGGTAGAGGTAAGCAGAGCCTAGCATGGCGATGAACAAGCCCGCTGTTATACTATAAGTGGTAAAATATTTTCCAATTTTAAACATCAAAGGATTCCTATGTCACAAGGTATGCAGCAGTTTTTACCACTGATCTTACTATTTGCTATTTTCTACTTTCTTATCATCAGACCGCAACAGAAGCAGCAGAAGGCACACAAAGCGATGCTGAGCGCTCTCCAAAAGGGAGATAAGATCGTCACCAACGGTGGACTTCATGCTGAGGTAATCAAGACTGAAGAAGATTTTATCAAAATCAAGCTGAGCGATACAGCAATTGTCAAACTAGACCGTGCTTTTGTCGCACGTAAAATAGACTAAACAAAGGATCAGCAGGCATGTTAAGTAGACTTAACTATCGCGTTGTCCTGTTTGCGTTTGCCTTTATATTCGGAGTGGTTTTTTCTCTTCCGACATTGACAAACAGTGACAGTGGCAAAAAGATCACTCTCGGGCTGGATCTGCAGGGCGGACTGCATATGCTCTTGGGTGTCAAGACAGAGGAGGCAGTGGTCTCCCGTATCAAATCGATTGCAGGCAGTGTCAAGTATATCCTAGATGATAATGATGCCGTCATAGACAACCTTCATTTAGATGAAGAGACCAATGAAGTGAGATTTACTGCACTGGACTCAGATGAGTTTGCTAAGATAAACAAATGGCTCAAAGAGGAGTTGCAAGGTGTAGTTATCACGCAGAATGAGGCAGACTTTTCTATTGCTATCACGCCGGAAGAGGCAGAGCGAACGAAGAAAAATGCTATCAATCAAGCAGTAGATACGATACGAAATCGTCTGGATCAGTTTGGGCTGGCCAGTCCGACTGTGGCCAAACAGGGCGAGGACAAAATACTGGTAGAGGTACCAGGGATCAAGACAGATGAGGAGGAGGCTCGTATCAAGAAGCTTATCTCCAGGGCAGCACATTTGGAAATGATGGCTGTCGATGAGGATCGCGCTGCCAGAGTGATGACTATGTCAGATGCAGAAGCGAAAAAGTATCGCGATGTGATTCTTCCGGATGTCAAAAATCCCAATGAGAAATATCTGCTAAGAGCTATCCCTATACTTGATGGTGCTATGCTTACGGATGCTAAAGCAGTGTTTGACAAAAACAATCAGCCTATCATTACTTTCACCCTCAATGGGGAAGGTGCCAAAATATTTGGAGACTTTTCCGGTAAAGCCTACAAAACGAAGGCTCGGATGGCAGTGGTACTAGATAGCAAAGTATATACTGCACCTAGAATCAATGAGCGCATAGGTGGAGGAAGAGGACAGATCTCTGGTAGTTTTACTGTCAATGAAACCAGAGATATTGCTATTGCTCTTCGTTCAGGTGCTCTTTTGGCACCAGTATTTATGATGGAGGAGCAGAGTATAGGACCCAGTTTGGGTGCTGATAATATCAGAGCAAGTGAGCTTGCACTCGTACTTGGCTTTGTACTGGTATTTATCTTTATGATTCTTTACTACGGTATTGCCGGTGTGATTGCAGATATAGCGCTCATCGCCAATCTCTTTTTGATATTGGCAGTGATGTCTCTCTTTGGAGCGACATTGACATTGCCCGGTATGGCAGGTATCGTGCTGACCGTAGGTATGGCGGTAGATGCCAATGTTATTATCAACGAACGGGTTAGGGAGCTGTTGTCTGAAGGAAAATCAATCGCCAAATCAATCGAAGATGGCTATGACAATGCTTTTGTTGCTATCTGGGATGCCAACGTGACAACACTGATTTCAGCAGTGGTGCTCTACGCCTTTGGTACAGGTGCAGTCAAGGGGTTTGCATTGACCATGAGTATTGGTATCCTGGCATCTATGTTGACAGCCATACTCGGTACACATGGTGTATATGAGATGCTCTTGCCAAAGATAAACAAGCGTAAGCTCAAGCTTTGGTTTGGGATGAAGGTAGAGGGAGCGAAGCATGGAACTATTTAAGTATAAACAGCCCATTAAATTTATGGGATTTAGTAAGACTTTTGGCATACTCTCTATCATTTTGGTACTTTCTTCATGGGCATTGGTGACGTTCAAAGGGTTTAACTACGGTATCGATTTTGCTGGAGGAACACAGATACAGGTACTGTACAAAGGTGAGGCACCACTGGAGAAGATACGTATAGAGCTGAAAAAGCATAAAGAGTATGAGAGTGCCAATGTGAAAACCTTTGGCAGTAACAAGGAGGTGGCGATCAGAATCAAAACTTCCTCCTCCTCTGTAGATAAAGATACGAAAAAAGAGATGGCAACGATACTGAAGGATACAGGAGACCTAGAGGTCAGAAGTGTCAGTGTTGTGGGATCAAGTATTGGCGCAGAGTTTAGAAATAAGGGATTGATGGCACTACTCTATTCGATCATCGGGATTCTCCTGTATATCTCTATACGGTTTGAGTGGCGTTTTGCTGTGGCTTCGGTCATAGCATTGGTGCATGATGTGAGTATTGCTGCTGGAGCCATAGTGCTGTTTGGTGTAGAGGTTGACCTGAATATCCTGGCAGCATTGCTGACCATTTTAGGATATTCACTCAATGATACAGTGATTGTCTTTGACCGTATTCGCGAAGGTATTCGCAAGATCAAAAACCCTGACCTGACAGGCATTATTAATGAATCTGTCACGAGAACACTCTCCCGTACCACGCTTACTTCACTGACCACATTTTTTGTGGTATTGACACTCTATCTGTTTGGTGGAGAGACTATCAGTGGATTTAGCTTTACGTTATTGGTAGGTGTGATAGTAGGAACATATTCTTCTATCTTTATCGCTTCACCTATTCTTATATGGTTAGGGTTTAATGTTCGTGGTTTCCGAACCAAAGAGGCAGAGAAGCTTAAGCGAGAGAAAGAGAAAGAGAAGATGCGTGCCCAGTATGAGCAGGGTACACTGTAAAGTGTGTATACATTAAAATAATGGAGGTGTATAATGCGATGGGGTAAAGTTTTTTATATCTTTTTTACATTGATGAGTTTAACGACGAGTGTGGGGTTCCTCTATGAAGACTCTCTCTTTGCTCTCTTTCTGGCAGGAAGTATCAATATGGTCTCTACCGTACTCAAGATCGGTGTGAGAAATATCCTCTCTGCAGAACTTCTGGCAGGTTCACTTGTGGCAGATCTACACTTGATCCCAGCATTTTTTGCCATGAAATTCTATGATGCAGATAAGATGGCAATAGGACTTGTCATCGGTGCTGTGGTTGCGAATGTCTATACGCTTATTGTGAGTCTGATAGAGACGACCAAAGAAGAAGAAGTCTTTTAAATCGAATGGATTTTACTACAGTGGACAGAGCAGGTACACACTGCTCTAAATGGGATGGACTTGAGGAAAAATTTGGCAGAGCTGATATCCTGCCTCTCTGGGTAGCAGATATGGATCTGGCAGCACCACAAGTCGTACAGGATGCCATGCGGAAGAGGCTTGATCATCCTGTCTATGGCTACGCACTCTATACAGAGACCTTTTATCAAAGTATCATGACGTGGTACCAGCAGGAATTTGCGTGGAAGATAGAAAAAGAGTGGATCATACCCGAACATGGTGTGGTGGTTTCTATCAATCTCGCGATAGAAGCACTAAGTGAAGTGGGCGATGGTGTACTGATACAGACCCCTGTTTATCCTCCCTTTTTCTCCTCTATACAAAACAATAACAGGAAGGTTTTAGAAAATAGACTTGTTTTCAAAGAGGGGCGTACCACTATTGACTTTGAAGATTTTGAAGCCAAAGCAAAAGAAGCAAAGCTCTTTTTACTCTGCTCTCCACATAACCCCTCTACCAGAGCATGGAACAAAGAAGAGCTGGAGCATATGGTAGAGATCTGCCATCGCCATGAGGTCATGATCATCTCGGATGAGATACACAGTGATCTGGTCTTTGGTGCTTCTCATATCCCTACCGCTGCACTAGAGCGTGCAAAAGAGATCACGCTGCTTTTACATGCCCCCTCCAAAACCTTTAATATCGCAGGACTCAATACCTCCTATCTGGTTATCCCCAACCCTGTATTGCGTCAGAAATACAAGACTGCACACAAGCAATCGGGTCTGGACAATGGCAATCTCTTCGGTATCACTGCACTGGAAGCAGTATACAATGACGGTAAAACATGGTTGGAAGCACTGAAAGTACACTTGATTCTCAACAGAGAGTATGTTAAAGGTTTTATAGAGGCACAGATACCGGAGATCATCGTCTACGAACACGATGCTACTTTTTTGATGTGGCTAGATTGTAGAGGATTGGAATTAGAGGATGAGGCTTTGGCAGCATTCTTTATCGAAAAAGCAGGACTTGGCTTGAATAGCGGGAGTAGCTTTGGTGAAGCAGGTAGTGGGTTTATGCGGCTCAATATAGGTACAGGAAAAGAGATGCTGGAAGAGGCGATGACTAAGCTAGTATCGGCAATCAAAGCAAAAAGAGCGCAGGGGAGAATAGATGTATAAGATTGTTTTCTTGCTGTTGGCTTTTGCTACTGCACTCTCTGCGTCTATGAGCCAAAAAATTACAGAGATGATCAGTAAAAATGGTATCAAGCCTGAGCAAGTCAGTATCATGATCCGCAGTGCTAAAACAGGCAACATACTCAGCAGTATCAATGCTGATACGGTACGAAAACCGGCATCCGTGATGAAAGTGTTGACCACCTATAGTGCACTGTTGGAGCTAGGATCTGGTTTTAAGTGGCCTACAAAATTCTATTATCATGGTAGCTATAAAAAAGGAGTCATTCATGGGGATCTGATCATCAAAGCCTATGGTGATCCGACACTCTCCAGCAAAGATATCCCCAAGATAGTCAGGCGTCTGAAAGCTGTAGGCGTCAAGAGTATCACGGGAGATATCGTGATAGATAGAGGCTTTTTTGATGTAGGGAATCGGATCAGTTCCGGCTTTGATAGCCATAGTTTCAGCGAGTACAATGCTATGCCTGATGCCATGATGTTCGATGATCATCTCAGTACGATCATCGTTAAGCGCAATGGCAATAGCGTAAATGCATATAAATCTATACAGGATAGAAGCTACGAATTGATAAACAATATCAAAGCATCAGATAAGAGCTGTGCAGGAAACAGAACTTGGCCGAGAGTGCTGATCAATACAGAGTCATTACGCCCCAGAGTCACACTTTCAGGTACGATTTCTCTCAAATGTTCTCCACGGTATATCAAAAAGCTAGTGACCCATCCTTATCACAGCTTTTATTATGCATTACGGGCAGAGATGATCAGGCGAGGTATACCCTTTCACGGTAGACTGCAATTGGCAAAAACCCCTGGGAGCGCTCGGGCACTGTTTACACATTATGCCAAACCACTGCTTCCTATCATCGCCAAAACCAATAAGAAGAGTAATAACCTCTATGCCAGACATCTGATGCTCTTGTTGGGTGCCAAACGTTATGGAGCACCTGCTACAGAGAAGAAGGGTCGAGATGCCGTAAAGGCGATTCTGGGTAGGTTTGGCTTGATGAAAGGTAGTAGCACCTATCTGGATAATGGTTGTGGGCTTTCTCGTAAGTCTCGTATCACAGCAAGGATACTTTCTGGCATACTGCAAAGTGCCAATAAAAAATATGGCTCAAAATGGAGAAAAGCACTCTCCATCGCAGGGGTAGACGGCACCATTAGAAAGCGTTTCAAGCGTACGGTTGCCAAAGGAAGAGCCTGGATGAAAACCGGTACTCTGAAAGATGCCAAAAATATCGCAGGCTATGTACTTTCCAAAAGCTCCAAGAGGCTTTACAGTGTGGTTATCATGTATAATGGTCGAGAGAAGTGGAAAGGAAGTGCTTTGCAAAACCAGATTATTAACTGGCTTGCCAGATAGTCTGTTGATATCAGCAATAGACTATAGCGTACAGAGGAAGGATCAGTATGACGTTTGAGACATACCCATTTGAGAAGTTGAATAGACTGTTGGAAGAGATAGAGCCTAACAGTGTGTATACCCCATTGAGTTTGACGATCGGAGAGCCGCAGTTTGAAACACCGCAGTTTATCTTGGACGCACTGAATAGCCACGCACCGCTGCTCAATAAATATCCCAAGACAAGTGGAGAACAGGTACTGAGAGAGGGGATGTTGTCCTATCTTGACAATCGTTTCTCTCTGCAGCTTGACAATAGCCAGATCATCCCGACCTTTGGTACCAGAGAGGTACTTTTTAACTTTCCACAGTTTTTGCTGCATGATGTAGATGCACCAGTGATGGTGTTCCCCAACCCTTTCTATCAGATTTATGAAGGTGCTGCCAAAGCGAGCCGTGCAGAGGTCTCTTATCTCTCTTTGAGCTGCAGTAACGGTTTTCAGCCGGAGATTGATGAAACAGAGCTCAGTAGAGCAGATTTTGTGATCCTCAATACTCCCAATAACCCTACCGCATCAGTAATGAAGATGGAGGCACTTAAAGCGTGGGTCAAGCTGGCACTAAAGCATGACTTTGTACTACTCAATGATGAGTGTTATATCGATCTCTATCTGGATAAACCACTCCCCTCGATCCTGAATGCCAGTATCGAGGTAGGGAACCCCACGTTCAAAAATATCCTGACGATCAACTCCATCTCCAAACGCTCCTCTGCTCCGGGACTGCGTTCTGGCTTTATCGCAGGAGATGCAGCGATCTTGGAAAGATATATGACCTACCGCACCTATGTGGGGTGTGCCTCCCCTCTACCGCTTCAGTATGCAGCGGCAACAGCATGGGCAGATCAGCAACATGTAGATGGATTTAGAGAAAAATATATTCAGAACTTTGACATAGCCAAAGAGGTACTTGGTATCGAGCCCCCAGAAGCTACATTTTATATCTGGCTGGAAGTAGAAGATGAGATCGTATTTACAAAAGCACTCTATGAACGCTATAATCTCAAAGTGATTCCAGGCTCTTTTCTCGGACGTGCAGGCAAAGGGAAAGGCTATGTGAGATTGGCACTGGTGCATGAGGCAGAGGTCACCAGAGAAGCGCTACAACGCATTGCTCAGTTCCGTAGAGATCTGTAGGATGTGTCAGATGCAGCACCTTGCCAGCTTGTATACTGCCAACACATTGCCGAGAGGCTCAAATAACAATAAGGAAATAAGCACATGGAAGAGATAGATATTGCATCCCTCAAGAAAGACCCAGAATTCATAGAAAATCTCAAGCGACTAGAAGCAGAGATGAAAAATAAGAATTCTATTGCCAAAGGCTATCAGGTACTGGATGCCAAGTTGGTCATAGAAGCAGGTGAAGATGAGATCAATGATGTCTTTACCTTTATTGTAAACACTGCGTTTGACAGGTTGTCAGAGTACTTGACAGTACCTAGAAAGTTCGATATGGCTGATCCTGAGGACTTTGCAACGGCAAGGGCAATCTATGAGCACGGTATACAGAGATACAGTGAGAATGATCAGAAGGGAGCTAAAGAGATCTTTTTGGTACTCTACCATATGTTTACGCTAGAAGAGCTCAAAGATGCGATGATGATCCATGCTTGTGCAGTCATGAGTGGTACAGAGTTCGAATCATTTATCGAAGAGTTTGCAGATGTCTCCGAGGTGAACCCGGAAGACCCTATGGCATTTTTTATCACCACCTTTGTGCAGCCGATGGATATGCTTCTAGCCATGTGGGGGAACTATGTACAGCAGGGCAAAGAGGAGCTCAAGGTACTCGAAGAGAATGAGGAGTGAAGCATGCGCCCGAACAGAGTTAGAAGTGCCCTTGGGGTAAGGAATGAAAAACCGAAGGGGGAAAGGGAATGAAAATACACTTTATAGGTATCGGAGGTATAGGACTCTCAGCTCTGGCAAAGTTTTTGGCCAATGACGGGCATACGATTTCAGGGAGTGATATCAAACAGACAGAGATCACCAATGATCTTGCGACCAATTTTCATGCCAAGATTACTATCCCTCACCATCCTGATGCGGTAGAAGGGGTAGATATCGTTATCTACTCTGCGGCAGTACGCCCTACCAATGTAGAGTACAAAGCAGCGATGGAGCTGGGGATAGAGCTTCTCTCCCGTAAAGAGGCACTCATATTTATTCTTGGAGAGAAAGAGGTCTATGCAGTAGGTGGCGCACATGGCAAGAGTACCACCTCTGCGATGCTGGCATCTATTATACCTGAGTCCAATGCCCTCATCGGAGCTATCAGTAAAGAGTTTGGCTCGAATGTACGTCATTATGAGAATGAAAAAGTAGTATTTGAAGCTGATGAGAGTGATGAGAGCTTTCTCAATGCCAATCCTACGCTGGCGATCGTCACCAATGTAGAGCCGGAGCATATGGAATACTATGAGTATGATGAAGAGCGTTTTTATAATGCCTATAGGAATTTTCTCTCACTTGCCCAGATCCGTGTGATCAATGCAGAAGATGATTTTCTCTCTTCGTTAGAGATAGATGCAATCAAACTGTATCCTTCCAAAGATATGAGAGAGGTAGAGTTCGTATTGGTAGAGGGTGAACCACATACACGCTTTATGCTTCTGGAGTATGGTGTATTTGAGGTATTTGGGTTTGGGTATCATATTGCACTGGATGCTTCTCTGGCTGTTTTAGCAGCACTGGCACTGGGAGAGGCATTGGAGGATATCAGAGAAAACCTGCTG
Source organism: Sulfurovaceae bacterium (assembly GCA_965215705.1). Taxonomy (GTDB): domain Bacteria; phylum Campylobacterota; class Campylobacteria; order Campylobacterales; family Sulfurovaceae; genus JAAXPZ01. The sequence goes on from CBDCEE010000002.1 coordinate 119,963, forward strand.
TACTACAAAGGGATAAAAAAACGTTTTGATGTGATTCAAAATAGGGAGGGATGTGTGGTGATCGATGACTATGGACACCATCCCACGGAGATCAAGGCCACTATGGATTCACTCAAAACCTATGCCCAGATGCGTGGCTTTACCCAGCTCCAAGTGATCTGGCAACCGCATAAATATAGCAGGACTATGGATAATCTGGAAGGATTTGTAGAGTGTTTCGAAGGGGTCGATGAGCTGGTGATCCTGCCTATCTGGGCAGCAGGTGAGATAGAGATAGATATCGATCTCAAGGGAGCATTTAGCAGATATAAACTCCTCATGGCAGACAGTGTGACCAAAGAGGATGGTATCGTCAAAGTGACACGAGATGGCCATATAATCAGGGAGTATGATCAAAATCTGATCGTAGCTTTTGGTGCAGGAGATATCACCTACCAGATACGTGGAGAGAATTAAAAATGAAGAATGGGAAATGAGGAACCGAAGGTGTAGGATGTGTAGCATGCACCATCTAGCAAGTGCAAAAGCCACTACAGTTTCGCCGAAAGGCTCAGGATATCTATGATGCAAAATGAGAAACGAAGCATCATCCAGAAACTTGATCTAGAAGGGTATCTCCAGAGATTCCAGCATTTCCTTGCTCGCTCCAAACATGTGGCGATGGAGGGGGATATCAATCAGCACTACCGCTATGTCAAAGCGCTGGAATCTATCGAATTTCCTCCACCACCCGAACTTCCTGTTATGGAGTCTCCTTTGGCCCGTCTTCGTAAACAGGCAGTACTCTCACTCGATGAACTCTATGCCTTTGTGCAGATGATACAGTACTTTAACCGTCTCAAAACCATTGCCCTGCCTGAGCCACTCTCAAGCTGGATACATGGGATAGAAGTACATGAAGAGATACGTCATGTATTGGGCTATTTTACTGATGAAGGAGAGATCAATCCCTCTCGTGAACCAGAGCTCTCTGATATCAATCGTGCACTTCAGCACAACAGACGTGCTATCAAAGATGCACTCTACAAGCTTACGCATTCTGCGAGGCTCACAGATTTTCTGGTCGATACACAAGTGCATTTCCAAAATGGAGAAGAGACACTGCTGGTGAGAGGAGGGTTCAACCAGGCCATCAAGGCGACAGTGGTAGGACGCAGTAGCGGGGGATTTTTCTATATCGTGCCCCACCAGATCGCTTCGCTCAAGACCCAGGCAGATACGCTTCAAAACCGAAAAGAGGAGATTGTGTGGCGATACTGTAAGCAGTTTTCCCATACCTTTCATACGTGGGAGCGATTTTTATACTATATTGACAGAGAGTATGACCGTTTTGATCACTATCAAGCGAGAGTGCAGTTTGCTAAAGCCTATGAATATGTCTTTGTATTACCTTCAAAAGAGAAAGGGATTGTGTTGGAAGCGTTTGCACATCCTGCTATTGAGGACCCGGTACCGGTGACCATACAGCTGAACAGACCGATCATGCTGATCACTGGTGTCAATGCCGGAGGGAAAACGATGCTGCTCAAGTCGATACTCTCAGCAGTCTATATGAGTAAATATCTCCTTCCCTTTCACTGTAATAGCAGCAAAACCCGTATCGGTCGATACAAAAATATCGAAGCAATCATCGATGATCCACAGTCAGTCAAAAATGATATCTCTACCTTTGCAGGACGGATGCTGGAATTCTCCAAGCTTTTTCGTCAAAAAGAGGCACTGATCGGTGTGGATGAGATAGAGTTGGGTACAGATGCCGATGAAGCGGCGGCACTGTTCAAGGTCTTGCTGGAGGAACTGAAACGCAGAGGCAATACCTTTGTAGTGACTACCCACCACAAAAGGTTGGCTTCGCTTATGGCAGCAGATGAGGAGGTAGAGTTGATTGCAGCGCTATATGATGAAGAGAAGAGACTACCTACCTATACTTTTTTGCAAGGGAGTATCGGAAAGAGTTATGCTTTTGAGACAGCAGAACGCTATGGTATCTCTCCACTGGTGGTGGAAAAAGCAAAAGAGTTTTATGGTGAAGACAAAGAGAAGCTGGGAGAGCTGATAGAAAAATCTACAGCCTTAGAACGTGAGATGAGGCTTAAGATCCTTTCGATGGAGGAACAGGAGCAGAAGCTTCAGAAGAAGCAGAGACATCTTGAGACACTAGAAGAGAAGATGCAGGAGGAGCAACGCAAAGTATTGGCAACACTGGAAAATAGATACAATGCAGCCACCAAGAGAGCACAGCAGGTACTCAAGACCAAAGAATCAGCGGATGGAAGAAGGCTACTCAATGAAGCACATAAACATAAGCAAAAAGCAAAAAAAGAGCCTGAAGCAATACCGACAGTACTCCAAGTCGGGGATAGGGTAAAATACCGATCTCATCGGGGAGAGATTCTCTCTATGAAAGCAAAAGAGGCGACGATCATAGTAGATGGACTTAAAATGAGAGTGCCTTTAAAAGAGCTCAGGAAGAGTATAGAAGCAGTGCCAAAGAGAAAGCTGCAGCCGCCTAAAATAGGCACAACAGTGGAGAAGACTGGTGCTTCTATGTCAATCAAACTGCTGGGTATGTTTGGAGATGAAGCCATCGAAAAAGTGGATAAATTTCTCTCAGATGCACTGGTAAATGGCCTGAATGAGGTGGAAATCATCCATGGTACGGGGAGCGGGATATTGGCAAAACTGGTGACTGAGTATCTCCATGATCATCCAAAGATACAAAAGTTTTACAGGGTTCCTGGAAATTTAGGAGTCACCATTGTGGAGCTGTAGAAAAAATTTGGCTTAACTTGGATATAATTATCGAAATTATTCAGAATTACAACAGAACAAGGAGACCATAGTGAGTCTAAAAGATCAGGCAGGATTTGTCAAAGAGGCACTGAGTGGAGATGAGAAGATACTGGAGAGTGCGTTCAAACTGGAGAAGCTCTATAAAAAACATAAGCTGAAGCTCTGGAGTGCAGTGGTGTTGTTGGTACTTTTCTTTGGTGCTAGAGCAGGGATGCAAGCGTATCGAAACGCGACGCTCCACAGTGCGAATGAGGCATTGCTGACGCTTCAAAAGAATCCTAACGATACGACTGCATTGGCAACACTCAAAGAGAAGAATACAAAACTCTATGAGCTCTTTAGTTATATGCAGGCAGTCAAAAGTAAAGATGCTGCTGCACTGAAAAAGCTTCACACCAGTAGTGATGAGATCCTTGCTGATATCAGCACATACCATGCAGCACTTTTAGAGTCAAAAGTTTCAGATTCCAAATACTATCAAGAGTTGGCACTGGTAGAAGAGGCTTTTGAAGCATTAAAGAATGGTAAAAAAGAGATCGCCAAGCAGAAGCTGTCACTGGTAGGAGAGAACTCTCCGGTCAGTAGTATTGCCAGACTGCTTAAGCACTACACCATAGAGGTAAAATAGTAGACACTATGCCACGAAGAGATCCTCAAGCAAATAGTGATCTCCTTGTTGCCTTTCAAGAGTATATCGGTGTGGTCAAAGCACTGGATAAAAATACCGTTAGCGCCTATCTCTCAGATATCAAGCAGGCTGAAGAGCAGGTGGGGAAACCAATGCTTGCTATAGAGAATAGTGATATCCTCTCTTTTCTGGCTCAGTTCGACAACAAAAGAACGCTTAACCGTAAACTTTCTGCGATCAACGCCTTTTTCAACTTTTGTCATATCCATGATTTTAATGACAGACATCTAAAGATACCGATGGCAAAGATACCACAGAATTTGCCCAAATACCTTTCACTGGAAGAGATCATGTCCGGGATAGCACTGATCGATACCCAAACAACCATAGGGAAGAGAGATTATGCCCTGATCCTTTTTCTCTATGCCAGTGGCTGTCGTATCTCTGAAGCACTTTCAGTAAGGCGAAATGATATTGTAGAGGGTTGGCTCAAGATCAGGTATGCCAAGGGAGAGAAAGAGCGTATGGTGCCACTCGCACCACTAGCGATCGAGGCATTGGATCAATATCTGGAGGATGCGGATATAAGGAGTAGCCATTTGTGGCTCAACTACAGAGGAGGAGTACTGAGTCGTATCTCTGCCTATAAGATAGTGAAAAAGTATTTGGGTGTTTCTCCCCATGTGTTACGACACTCTTTTGCTTCTGCTCTGATTATAGGGGGCGCAGATTTGAGGGTGGTGCAGGAACTCCTGGGGCACAGCTCACTTATTACCACGCAGATATATACACATATAGAGCGTAAAGAGCTGAAAGAGACGGTCAACCGATACCACCCACTGAAAGAGAAAATATGAAAAAGATCGTAGAACACTATAGAAAAAAAGGGATATTGTTTCGTTCTCTGAAGCGTATCCCTACCAAAGAGTTGGGATCACGTAAAAAAGTGGAGATCTATCTGGGTGTCGATACCAAAACATACTACACGATGATCATCTTTATAGAGAAAAAGAGTCGTATTTTGAGAAAAGAGGCAGAAGAGATCATGCTGTTTCATGACAAGCTTGAAAAACAGATCGCATCAAAGATTCTTAAAAAATATATAGTGATCAAGGCACCTTTATGCTCAAAAGCTAAAAAGAGTATGGAAGAAAAAGGGTGGAAAGTAGAAGAGGTAGAATAGGAGATAAAGAGGCTTATGCCCCTTTATTTTTTACGATACTCTAGTATCATTTTGAGTGCTTCATCTTTGAGGAGAAGTTTCTCTTTCTTCATCGTTTCAATCTCTACATCATTGAGGTGCAGTCTGCCTTCGTCTGCATCTGTGGTTTTTTGATCCAACTCATTATGTCTTTCAAATATCTTTGCAAAGTGCGCATTTTGCATTTTAAGGTCGTGTATCTCATCTCTATATTCTGTTAGCATAGTGTCTCCTGTTATAAGTTTGTTATTTTTATTATAACGTTTTTGCGGTTAGTGTGAGGTAAAATCAGGTTCTGTATTCTGCATTGATCTTGACATACTCATAGCTGAGATCACAGCCATAGGAGGTGTAATTCTCTTCTCCAAGCCCCAGATCGCAGGTGACCTTGAATCGTTCTTTTTTCATAATAGTATAGGCTTGTGCTTCACGCTTGGCATCCAGTTCCCTGCAGGTATGAGAGTAGATCAGGAGATCATCATAATAGATACTAAGCGTTTGCTCATCACAGGTGATACCACTCGCACCAATAGTAGAGGCGATGCGTCCCCAGTTGGGATCTTCACCGAAGAGTGCTGTCTTGACCAGGAGAGAGTTGCTTAGTGCCATGCTTGCTTTTTGGGCATCTTCTATTGTTTTTGCACCTTTGACCTCAAAAGCAACCAGTTTACTGGCACCTTCGCCATCTTGCAGGATCATCATTGCCAGTTCAAACATGATCTGATTGAGCGCCTCTGCAAATGCTTCTTTGTGATAAGCGTTACTTTTTTTATTTGACAGTAGCATCACCGTATCATTGGTGGAGGTGTCACCATCTACAGAGATACGGTTGAATGACTGTTCTGTTCCTATGGTAAGCAGTGCATCCATATCCTTCTTTGGGATATCTGCGTCAGTAACGATAAAGCAGAGCATAGTTGCCATGCTGGGATTTATCATACCCGCACCCTTGCAGATCGCTGCGATATGAAAGCTTTCTCCATTTTCCAGTATGACTTTATACGCAAGCTCTTTTTTAAACTGATCTGTGGTCATAATCGCTTTTGCAGCTTTATCTGAGTGTTTGGCCTGAAAATCAAAATGGTCAAAAGCAGTCACTATTTTGTCGATGGGCAGGCGGTATCCTATCACTCCTGTAGAGGACATGATAGGGTTGTGTACTGTTAATGTATCGGAGAGGGCAGTCATAAGAGTATCGATATCTTCTATGCCTTTCTCTCCGGTCATGGCATTGGCATTTTTGGCATTGATCAGTATAAAGTCAGTCTGGAATCCCTCTGGGTATCTCTGAAAATGTTTGATAGGAGCTGCCTGAAACTGATTGGAGGTAAACACAGCAGAGATATCACAAGGTGCAGTACTACGGATGAAGGCAACATCTCCTTGCTCCTTGTCTGGCCGCATACCGACATTGACAGCACCACAGTAGAATCCAGGGACGTTGGCCAAGCCATCTTCGAGTGGAGTGATGCTATACATACTTCAGCTCTTCAGGCTGTTCATGCATCTTGATGATAGCTTTGGCTTTGCGGATGCCATCGCTGGTACCGATGATGATCAGCTTGCTCTTAGGCATGATGATGGTATCTCCTTTGGGCATAGGGATGAACTGTCCCTCTTTAGGAGTGATACCGATGATGGTGACATTGGCTGCGGTACGGAGTTTGGCATCTTTGAGTTTTTTGAGTACTAGCCAGCTTACTTTAGAGACTTTGACCTCCTCCATATCCAAGGGAGTATCACTGCGGTAGAGGAACTCTTCAAGCATATTTTCCATCTCCGGGCGGATAGCGATGGCATTGATCCGTTTTGCCATGAGGTTAGTAGCAGTGACCGCACTGTCCGCACCCAGCTTGGAGAGTTTTTGGGCATCTTCATCATTTTTAGCATTGGAGATGATGAGATACTTATGCCTACCTATTTCTTTCTCATAGAGTCTTGCTGAGGCGACTACTGCGATATTGTCAGCCACATTGTCAGCCAGAGTAATGACCCCTTTCGCGCTGGAGAGATGCGACTTGAGTACACCCTCATCCGTATGGGGTTCAGTAGAGACAAAGTAGGGATAATGATAGGCCTTGGCTATCTCTTCCATGTCCTCTCTGGGGTCTACAACCACAAAAGGGATATGGTTGGCTCGGAGTTGCTTGGTGACCTGAGCTGTAAACTCATTATGATAACAGACAACAAAATGTTTTTTCAATCTAGCGATCTCATAGAGCATTTTTCTCTCCTTGGCAGTTTTTTGGAATTCACCCTTTTTCACCACTTCTGCGATAATACCTACGGCGATAGAAAAGACCACAAATCCCAAAATAATCAATGTAATGGTAAAGATACGTCCCATATCTGAGATAGGGCGTATCTCTCCAAATCCAACGGTGGTAAAGGTGATACCGGTCTGGTATATAGCATCCATAAGTGGGAATCCATCTATCGCCATATATCCCATAGTACCGACCAGCATGATCAGTATGGTTAAGATAAAAGGAAGTCTAAAAGGTGCTAAGTGTCCATAGAACTCATCATTGAGGGTAATATGTGGTTTGGGTGAGGTTTTCCAGCCGAGAAACTCTTTTACAGATTTCATCGTGGTGTGGTGGGTAGCGTGCAGTCCTCCGGGAGGGAGAACTTAAGCGATCTCTGCTTGAGCTGCTTTTTTCTTCATCGTTCTGAGAGTTGAAGCGGCAACTTTGATTTTTTTACGTGTTCCATCCTCGAGAGTGATTCTCACTGTTCTGAGGTTTGGGAGTTGTCTTCTTTTTGTATGGTTCTTTGCATGAGAAACATTGTTTCCAGTCAATGGACCTTTTCCTGTAACTTGACATCTTCTTGACATGATAAAGCCTTTTTATATTAATTCTATACTCTATCCCCACATTTGGAAATAGAAAAGTTTTGCGATTATAGCTTAAATTGCTTAAGGAATCCCCTAATAGCATCGATGATGTCCTGTAAATAGAAAAGTTTTGCTACTCTGTGGTATAATCTTTGGAAATTTAATAAAGTGTGGTTCGCTTTTTGAAAAAAATACTCTGGCAGTTGCAGACGCAAGCGCCCCTTTCAGGGGTGGATGCTCCTTTGTCGTATTTTCTTCAAAAAGCTATATATAAAGAGTAAGTAAAAATAAAAGGGTTAAAACAGATGCAGGTAGCACCGAGTATATTGTCAGCGGATTTTGGCAGACTGGCAGAGGATGTTAAGGCGATCTGTGAGGGGGGATGCGATCTGGTTCATGTGGATGTGATGGATGGACATTTTGTACCTAACCTTACGATTGGTCCGGTAGTGGTAGAAGCTGTAGCCAAAGCGGCGACCAAGCCACTGGATATTCACCTAATGGTAGAGAATAACAGTTTCTTTGTGGATCTGTTTGCTCCTTTGAAACCAGCGTATATTTCGTTTCATTGTGAGGAAGAGAAGCATCCACATAGACTGATCCAAAAGATACGAGGACTTGGTATCAAGCCGGCGATCGTCCTTAATCCTCATACCCCACCTGAGGCGATCGAATATCTACTGGAGGATCTGGAGATGGTACTGCTGATGTCTGTTAACCCAGGGTTTGGAGGACAAGCCTTTATCCCCTCCGTGATTGAAAAAGCCAAGCGTCTCAAGGCACTGATAGTGAAGCACAATCCACAATGCCTCATTGAGGTGGATGGTGGTGTCAATGATGTCAATGTCAAACCGTTGTCAGAGGCAGGGGTGGATGTGGTGGTCGCAGGATCATTTGTCTATAAGCACTCAAAAGGTGTGGCAGAGGCAATTGCCTCTTTGAAATAATGTAGGGTGCGTAACACGCACCAAAAAATATAAATGGTGCGTGTTACGCACCCTACGAAAGGGGAATATGAAAGTCAAAATCTGCGGTATCACTAACATAAAGGATGCACTCCATGCGATCCATGCAGGTGCAGATGCGTTGGGTTTTGTCTTTTATGCAAAATCCCCTCGCTTTATCAGTCCTCATGATGCCAAGCAGATCATTGACCAACTTCCCCCCTTTATAGAAAAGGTAGGACTATTTGTCAATCACTCTGCCAAAGAGATAGAACAGATATCCTATGCCAGCCATATTACATTGGCACAGATCCATTTTGATGTGGATCAGGCGTTTCTCGAGGCGATCCATTTTCCCACACTGCCTGTCGTCCGAGCAGCCAGGGCAGAAGATATAGAACGTTTCTCAGATAGATACCGTTTGATAGATGCCTACTGTGAAGCCTATGGTGGTAGTGGAAAACGACTCAATCTTGAGTGGTTTGAGGGGATAGATTGTTCCAAGATTATTTTGGCAGGAGGACTCTCTGTGGATACTATACAAGAAGTGCGAAAGTATGGATTTTATGGTGTAGATGTCAGCTCTGGCACAGAGAAGCAAAAGGGCATCAAAGATCCTCAAAAAGTAGAAGGGTTTATCAGATATGCAAAATCTCTTTGATGAATTGACAGCGGCATTTCGTAGAAACGCCGGAAAGCTTTCACCGGAAGCCTATGAGCGGATTGTGCGTAAGCACTGCTCTCTGTTTGAAGACAGTGATACGATCTTTATCATACTGCAGGCATCAGGATACCCTATCGTAGAGCAGGTGGATGGATATGCGAACAAAACTTTCTTTACCCCCTACCAAAAGCAGCGTTACTGTGTCGTAGATATAGAGACCAATGGCAGCAAACCGGGTAGGTCACAGGTGATCGAGATCGGTGCGGTTATGGTAGAAGAGGGAGAGGTGATTGACAGGTTGGAGACTTTTGTGGAGTGTGCCTATCTACCGGAGCATATCACCAAGATCACAGGCATAGAACCGGAAGATCTTATCGGGGCTCCTACGCGGAGAGAGGCGTTGATTTCACTGAGACACTTTATGGAAGATGCAGTATTTGTTGCACATAACGCCAACTTTGACCACTCTTTTCTCAATGCCTCCTTTGACCGTTTTGGTTTAGGGACGATCGGAAATCCCAAACTTTGCACCATTGATCTGGCAAAACGAACCTTTAAAAGTGAACGCTATGGACTGGCATATCTCAATGAATTTTTGAATATTGACAACCATACACATCACCGCGCGTACAGCGATGCACTTTCCGCTACCAAAGTTATGTTCAAGAGTTTTGAGACGATCCCTGAGTATGTGCAGACGACAGATGATCTGTTACGTTTTTCGATTTCGAGTATGAAAGTGCGTAATGCAAAAAGAGAATCTGGGCAAACACAGGAGTAAAGATATTGAGTAAAGGAACATAGTTAAAGAGTGATGCGGTCATCGCCAAGGTGGTTGCTTTTCTTCCTGTGTCTACTTTCTCCTCTAGTGCAAACAGAGCACTGACATCATACATCGTAGGTTTCTTAATCAAAATAGACCAGAGATAGAGTATGATAATCTGTCCTAGTATGGGGACAAACAACAGAGGAATAGCAGGGATAAATAGCAGCATAAACACTCCTGTGGCCTTCAGTGTCAAGAGGAGAGAGGTTGATATGTTGGGTGTGCCATTGGCAGAGATATTTGGATAGTGCCTCTGTGCCAGCTTTTTGAGGAGTGTTTCACTTGTCAAAGATGTCAACAGAGAGACAATAATGATAAAGAGAATGTAAACCAACAGAATGTTGACAGCCCCAACTCCCGTAGTCTGTAGCCACTCCCAGGGTATCCATCCTAAAAAGGAACCTATCATACGGGTGAGGTTATCCCAGAAAAACCAGATGATGACGATGGAAAGTCCCAGTGCCAGGATCGCCGTTTTGATAACATAGCTGATGACCTCTTTGGAGAAGAGATCTTGTAGGCTTTTGGTGAGGGTTGGTTTCATGAGTATTCCTATTTTTTGTTTACAATTTTTACTCTTACTTCTTTGTTCATTTTTTTCTTTTTGCCATGGATTAAAAAGAAAGAAAACGAACCAAAAAAAGATTTGATACCCCTTGAGGGTAAAAAATCCAAAGAGCTGACGCCCATTAAAAAACTTTTACATAAGATAAAGCAAAAAGCAGTTTTTAAAGATCCATTTTGTTCAAGAATTCTTGACAATAACTATAAAAATATATCATCATCTGCTATCTGCTATCTGCTATCTGCTATCTGCTATTTGTATGTATCTTTAAACCCCACATATCGTTCCGCTGAAGCATACAGCTCCGCTACTTCTCCATCTGTCAAGGTTCTTACTACTTTGGCGGGGCTGCCCATGATGAGGCTTCGGGGTGGGAAGTGTTTGTTTTTGGTGACGAGACTGCCTGCGCCTACAATGGACTCTTTGCCAATGATGGCACCGTCCAGAATCGTGGCACTCATCCCGATCAGGCAGGCATCTTCTATCGTGCAGCCATGTAGCATGACACGGTGCCCTATCGTGACATCGTCTCCGATGATCGTAGGGTTTCCGTCGCTTTTGTCTGGGTTTTTGTAGTGGGTGACATGTACCATGCTGAGGTCTTGGATGTTGCTTCGTGCACCGATCTCTATACGGTGCACGTCTCCTCGCACCACACAGCCAAACCAGATTGCACTCTCTTCGCCCATGGTGACATCACCGATGACTGTGGCACCGGGAGCGACCCATGCATGGGTACCTAGTGTTGGACTGTTTCCCTGGAATGGGAGGATGATAGGGGCAGGCATAGGGTCTCCTTGATATTTATTTATTATTCTATCCAAATAGTTTGAAGTGTTCTTGTCTGTCATCCCGCACTCGATGCGGGATCCACGGCTTGGGATTGTCTTCTTCGTCATCCTGAACTTGTTTCAGGATCCATGACCTTGGATTGCAGAGGTGTTGGCAGTGTACGGTTGCTTTGGAGTGTGGATTCCGGATCAAGTCCGGAATGACGGTGGTTGGTTTCTCTGTCATCCCGGGCTACGACCCGGGATCCACAGCCTTGCGTTGCAGGAGGTGCTGATGATTTGCCGGTGCTTGGGAGTGTGGATTCCGGATCAAGTCCGGAATGACGGAAGAGGTTGCTTTGCATTGTGGATTCCGTGTTAGGCACGGAATGACGGTGGTGATGGGCTTACAGCTTTTTGATCTTGCTGATCTCATCTCTGATTCTTGCAGCCTCTTCAAACTCCAGCTTCCTGGCGGCGACGAGCATTTTGGCTTTGAGCTCTTTGACGAGTCTTTGACGTTCTGCTTTGGGCATTTTATCCAGCTTGGAGCGTTTGTTGTAGAGTTCTCCTGCATCTTCAACTTTGAGATCGGTGTCAAGTTCCCGGATCGTGGTAGTAGGGGTGATGCCATGTTCTTCATTATAGGTGATCTGTTTGGCTCTACGTTTTTGGGTGATATCGATACAAGCTTGCATGGAGCGGGTGATCTTTTTGGCATACATGAGGACTTTACCATTGGCATTTCTAGCACCTCTTCCGGAGGTCTGGATCAGGGCAGTTTGGCTTCGTAAAAAGCCCTCTTTGTCTGCATCGAGTATGGCAACAAGGCTGACTTCAGGCAGATCGAGCCCCTCTCTGAGCAGGTTGATCCCTATCAGGATATCAAACTCTCCTAGGCGTAGAGAACGGATGATCTGGTTACGTTCGATCGCATCCAGGTCAGAGTGCATATACTGGACTTTGAGTCCAAGATCATTGTAGTAAGAGCTGAGCTCTTCTGCCATCTTTTTGGTCAGTACGGTGACGAGTACCCGTTCACCCCGTTTGATGACTGCCTTCATCTGATCATGCAGGTCTTCTACCTGATAGGTGCTGTCTCTGATCTCTATCTCAGGATCGAGCAGCCCCGTAGGTCGCACTACCTGCTCTGCTACGACAGAGGAGAGATCGACCTCCAGTTCATTGGGTGTTGCAGAGGCGAACAGAAAGTGTGGTGCCTTGTGGATATACTCATCGAACATCAGCGGACGGTTGTCCAGTGCAGAAGGCAGGCGAAAGCCATACTCTACCAGTACCTCTTTTCTCGAGCGATCTCCTGCATACATCCCCCGAAACTGTGGCAGAGAGACATGAGACTCATCGACGATCACCAGATAGTCATCATGCATCGTTTCAAAGTAGTCCATCATAGAGTAGGGGGTTTCTCCGGGTTTTTTGCCAGTAAGATGTCTAGAGTAGTTTTCGATGCCTTTACACATACCCGTGGCTTCTATCATCTCTAGATCAAACTCTACCCGCTGTTTGAGGCGGGTGTACTCGACCATCATATCGAGCCCTTTATAGTAGGCAAGCCGCTCTCCCAGTTCCTCTTCGATACTTTTGACAGCCCTCGCCAGCTTCTCTTTGCCTACGATGAACTGATTGGCGGAGTAGATGGTTGCCTCTTTGAGAGTTTCTCCTTTTTCCCCTGTCAGAGAGTTGAAGTGATAGATATCCTCGATCTCATCACCAAAAAACTCTACTCTCACTGCCAGCTCATCAGAGTAGGCAGGGTAGATATCGATCACTTCACCGTTGACCCGAAAATTTCCGATATCAAAGAATTCATCGTTGCGCTTATAGCCCATATCTACCAGTTTGAGCAGGAGGGCTTTTTGGTTGTATTCTTCGCCTACGACCAGTTTTTGTACGATGGACCGGTAGTCTTCAGGGCTACCTAGACCATAGTTGGCACTGACTGAAGCGATGACGATGACATCCTTATGGCTGAGCAGGCTTGCAGTGGTAGAGAGTCTGAGCCGTTCGAGCTCTTGGTTGATGGAGCTGTCTTTTTCGATGAAGAGATCCTGGCGGGGGATATAGGCTTCAGGCTGATAGTAGTCATAGTAGCTGATGAAATACTCGACATGGTTGTTGGGGAAAAAACTTCTAAATTCAGAGTAGAGCTGGGCAGCGAGGGTTTTGTTGTGGGTCATGATGAGCGTGGGTTTCTGGGTGGCTTCGATCACCTTTGCCATGGTGTAGGTCTTGCCTGAACCTGTGACACCGAGCAGGGTTTGATAGCGGTTGCCTGCTTCGATGGATTGACTCAGTTGTGCGATGGCTTCAGGCTGATCACCTGAGGGTTGATAGGGGCTTGAGACTTTAAAATGGGGCACGAAAAACCTTATGGGTGTATTGTTACATTATTTTTGGTATTATAACACAACAAAATAATCGGAGTATAAGATGTCAGCCATAGAAAAACTAAAACTTAAAATAGAAGAGTTAAAAACAAACTTCAACGCACTTCATACTGAAAATAAAGTGCTTAAAACAGAGCTTGAGAATGGTGCAGGTAGCAGTGAAGAGGAGCTCAATAGTCTCAAAGATCTATTGGACACAAAAGAGAAGCAGATCCTACAGCTCAAAAATGAGATCGTAGAGAAAGACACAGAGATAGAGGCGATCATCGCCAAAGTAGAAACACTACTTGGATAAAAGAGAAAGGACCACCATGAGAAAAGTAGCATTGACCGTAAACGGTATGCGTTTCAAGACCAAAGAGCTGGATGACGGGTTTGTAGACTTTATAGAAAACCATTTTCTTGATGCACAGATCGCATTGCATGAAGACAACAGTGCAGAGAAGCTCTTTATCGCCTATCTGAAACTGGCAGGCAAATACTATAAAAGCGAGAAAGAGATAGAAAATCTCATCAATGAGATAGAAATCGTATAGGTTTTTCAGCGCTAGAGAGGGTTTTTTGACATTTTACAGGGTTTTTTGACATTTTTCTGTTATACTTCTGGCATGACTAGCTATTGAGCTGGGACATAAATTAAAACACAGGAGTTTATCATGACTAACATGAGACGCGGATTTACTATGATCGAATTGATCTTTGTTATCGTAATTATCGGAATTTTGGCAGCAGTTGCCATCCCAAAACTAGCTGAAACAAGCAAGAGCGCTAAGCAGGCAAACCTCAAGCAATTTGTTTCGACAATGAACAGCACAATAGGTGCAACTATGTGGGCAAAAGCCTTAACTGATAGAGATGGAAATTCGAAAGATGGTAAGATTGCAAGTGTAGAGTGTGCAAAACTTGTGCCTACATATTTGAAAGCACTTCCAGATGAAGCAACTTTTAATACTGCAACATGTGATATTATCCCAGATCCTAATATCGCACCTGCAACTGCTATTGTATTTACTGATGGTAATACAGTTGAAGGTCCATCATGGGTAGTTAAAGAATCTCTATTCTTATAGGAAGGATAGTGTAACCCTTTCTCTGATGCCCTTGGTGTATCAGAGGGAGAAAAACATTTCAAGCAACAACCATGATCTTTTAACGTTTATGGTATGTAACCAAATCTTTCTCACCAACCTTTTTCTCTCCCCCCTCATTTTTAAGATTTGTAATGCTTTTTATGCTTTTAATCAGATTTTGCTATAATTAAACTATGTTTACCGAAGGAAATAAAATGCAAAGAGCAAATAGAGATGCGTTTACTATGATTGAATTGATTTACGTCATTGTGATCATAGGTATATTGTCTGCTGTGGCAGTGCCGAAATTTACAGAAACGATGAAACTATCACATGATACAAAAGGTAAAACTACGCTGGCATCAGTACGAAGTGCCCTTGCTACAGAGAGACAGAAACGTATCCTCAGGGGTGATTTTACTGCGATAGATGATCTGAGTAATGGTGGTACCGGGGTGTTTACCTTTTTTAGCAATGATAAAGACGGCAATGCTAATGCTGTTTTAGATTATCCTGTGGCGAGTTGTACCAGCATAGGATGCTGGGAAGGAAGTGGGACTAGCTATACATTTCATAGTAGCGGCGGGGCGTGTACTTTTACGCTCTCGGGCAATAAGCTAGATGGTACCTGTACAGCATTTAATTAGTGTACTACTATCAGATAGCACTGCTTCGCTCTAGTGCACCAGAATTAACCTACGCTTTTTCAGAAGATCTACTTAGAGGTACAGTCGTCTCTGTGCCTCTAAAAACCACCACCAAAGAAGCCATTGTATTAGAAAAAGTGGAGAAACCCTCTTTTGATACAGCCCAGATTGTATCCGTATTGGACCGTTACTATACAGCTATGCAAATGGAGACGGCCAAGTTTATCTCAACCTATTACTTTTCCTCTTTTTCAGAAGCGATTTCACTGTTTATTCCTTTTCGTAGGTCGGGGTGTCCTCACCCCGACGATCATATATCAAATAATCTGGATATAACCAAGCAAGAAGAATATGCAATTGTCGGGGAGGGGACACCCCGACCTACCTTGTCTCCTGCGCAGCAGAAAGCCTATGAATCTCTGCTTCAAAAAGACAAAGCCCTACTCTTTGGTGTGACTGGTTCGGGAAAAACAGAGATCTTTATCTCTCTGATGTGCAGGATGCTGGAGGAGGGGAAAAGTTCTATCTTTCTCATGCCAGAGATCTCGCTTACCCCACAGATGGAGAAGCGTCTCAAGGTTTACTTTGGTGACACCGTAGCCATGTGGCACTCCAAACTGACCAAGAAGAAGAAAACCTCTATCCTGCAAGGGATCGAAGAGGGTATGATCCGTATCGTTGCAGGGGCACGATCTGCACTGTTTGTACCTTTGTCTGATCTGGGACTGATCGTTGTGGATGAGGAGCATGATGATAGCTACAAGGCGATGACCCGTCCCCGCTACCATGCCCGTGATGTAGCGATCCTCATGGGACAGAAACTAGGAGCCAAGGTGGTATTGGCGTCTGCTACGCCTAGTATGACCTCCTATTACAAATATGATGTGATCAAACTGGAGAAGCCTTATATCGAGACGAAAAAGAGATACCAGTTTATCTCAGGAAACAGTATCACATCTCCGATACTTACAGCACTGGAACATCATTTCAGATTATCAGAGCAATCTCTGCTTTTTTTACCGACACGAGGTAACTTCAAGTATCTTTATTGTGAACAGTGCGGCAGCACACACCGCTGTCCCTACTGCTCTGTAGGCATGGCACTACATCGGAAGTATCGTCATCTAAAATGCCACTACTGTAACTACACCGAATCGATCAAAGACACCTGTACCGCATGTGGATATAGCCCGCTCAAGAGTGAACGTATGGGTACCGTTGAGGCGATAGAGCAGATCAGTGCAGTGATAGAGGGCATTCAGATCGAGCAATTTGATAAAGACAGTATCACCACTGCCACAAAGCTCAAGGAAGCACTAGGGAGGTTTGAAAAAGGGGAGAGTCACCTGCTTCTGGGTACGCAGATGCTCTCTAAAGGGCATGATTATGCCAACATCACACTGAGTGTGATCATGGGGCTGGATCATATCCTTGGACTGGCAGACTATCGTGCCAGAGAACGGGCGATGAGCCTGCTGTTTCAGATTGCAGGACGTAGTGGTAGAGCCAAAGAAGCCACAGTGATCATTCAGACTGCCAACAAGGATCTCTTCCTTCCCTATCTGGAGAACTATGAGCAATTTGTCAAAGAGGAGTTGGATTTCTTGGAAGTGGCAGACTATCCTCCTTTTGCCACCTTGGCACGTATACTTATCGCACATAAAGAGGAAGTCAAGGCGAGTAAGATCACCCTGGATGTTGTGACCAAACTCAAGGCATTTGAAGAGATAGAGTTGGTAGGAAGCGGTAAGGCACCGGTAGAGCGTATCGCCAACAAGTACCGGTTCAATATCCTGTTAAGAGCCAAAAGTAGAGTAGCACTCCTCAACGCACTCCATAGTGTGGATTGTCGTGAGATAGAGATTGATATGGACCCAGTCGAATTTTCGTAAGCTGCATTTGCCAGCACACACCCCGCGGGTTAAATTATTTACGATAAAATAAGGCAATTATAATAAAGGCAAAATCTTGAAAGAACGCGTAAAAACCAAGAAGATCTATGTGGGTGATGTTGCCGTAGGTGGCGATGCACCGATCTCTGTGCAGTCTATGACCTATAGTGATACAGCGGATGTGGCAGCAACGGTAGAGCAGATCAACCGCCTGCACTTTGCAGGAGCTGATATGGTGCGCGTAGCGGTACCTCAGATGGTGGATGCCTTGGCACTCAAAGCGATCAAAGAGCAGGTCTCTCTGCCGCTGATCGCAGATATTCATTTTAACTACAAACTAGCCCTTGAGGCTGCAAAATGGGTGGACTGTATCCGAGTTAATCCAGGTAACATTGGTGAAAAGTCCCGCATCAAAGAGATTGTCAAAGCATGCAAAGAGCGTAACCTTCCCATCCGTATTGGTGTCAATTCCGGCTCACTGGAAAAAGAGTTTGATCAGAAGTATGGTCCTACAGCAGAGGGGATGGTTGCCAGTGCAGAGTACAATATCAAGTATCTGGAAGACCTGGATTTTACCGATATCAAGATCTCCCTGAAAGCCTCAGATGTGGAGAGAACGGTAGATGCCTATCGTATGCTCCGCCCCAAAAACAGCTACCCGTTCCACCTGGGTGTGACGGAGGCAGGTACGATCTTTCATGCGACGATCAAGTCAGCGATCGGATTGGGTACACTGTTGCTTGATGGGATCGGTGATACTATGCGTATCTCTATCACGGGAGAGCTTGAGGAGGAGATCAAGGTAGGCAAAGCGATCCTCAAAGACAGCGGTAGGCTGCAAGAGGGTCTCAATATCATCTCCTGCCCTACCTGTGGACGGATCGAAGCAGACCTCGTCTCTGCGGTAGCAGAAGTAGAAAAGCGTACTGCCCATATCAAAACCCCGATGGATGTCTCTGTTATGGGGTGTGTAGTCAATGCCATCGGAGAAGCCAAGCATGCAGATGTGGCGATCGCTTTTGGTAAAGGTAGTGGACTGATCATGGTCAAAGGAGAGGTGATCGCCAAACTTCCCGAGAGTCAGCTGGTGGATGCCTTTGTAGAGGAAGTAGAGAAGTTTGCTGAGGAGAATAAATAGTGGAAAATATGTATAATCTCAACATCGAGAGAGCGGTGCTGTCAGCGATCATCTTTGATCCTGAGATACTAGAGGACATCGCTGCCAAGCTTAAGCCCCATGACTTCTATCTCCCGTTTCATCAGTACCTCTTTGAGTCGATGGAAGAGCTCTTTATAGAGGAGAAACCTGTAGATGAAGAGTTCTTGCGTAAAAAACTGCATAGCAAGGGGAAGTTTGATGAGGTAGCGATGATCGATATCCTCTCCTCCAATCCTATCTCCAATACCAAGGCCTATCTCGAGGAGATCAAAGCCAAAGCAAACAAGCGGGCATTGGTCACACTGGCCACAGAGATCAAAAAAGTCACTATCGAAGATGATCTGGAAGCCACAGATGTCATGAATCTGGTAGAGAAGAAACTTTATGAGATCACCCAGGAGAGCATGAGCAATGATTTTAGGGAGTCTGATGAGATCACGCTGGCAATGATGGATGAGATCAACCGTATGAAGGAGCTGGGTAACTCCAAGCTCATTGGTGTGGATACCGGATTTAGAAATCTCAATGACAAGACCAGTGGATTTGGCAAGGGAGACCTTGTCATCATCGCTGCACGTCCAGCAATGGGGAAAACGGCATTGGTACTCAATATGGCACTCAAAGCGATCGAACGTGGAGAGGGTGTGGCATTCTTCTCTCTGGAAATGCCTGCAGAACAGCTTATGCTCAGAGTACTCTCTGCCAAGACCTCTATCCCGTTACAAGCCTTGAGAGTGGGTGATCTTAGAGATGAACAGTGGACGCAACTGGCTGCAGCTGTCTCGGAGGTCTCCAAACAGAAACTTTTTGTGGATGATGGTGGATACGCGACGATCCACCATGTTCGCTCCAAGCTACGTAAACTCAAGGCACAAAACCCAGAGATCTCTATTGCCTTTATCGATTATCTTCAGCTGATGAGTGGTGATGGCGGTAGAGAGGGTAGACAGCAGGAGATATCCGAGATATCCAGAGGGCTCAAGCAGCTGGCACGTGAGCTGGAGATGCCTATCATCGCACTCTCCCAGCTCAACAGAGGCGTGGAGAGCAGAGATAACAAACGTCCTATGCTTTCAGATCTGCGTGAGTCTGGAGCGATCGAGCAGGATGCAGATATTATTCTCTTTGTCTATCGTGATGATGTCTATCGTGAAGCCATCGAAAAAGAGCGTGAGATGCGTGCCAAGACAGAAGGTAAAGAGTATAAAAGCGAGTTCCGTAAGAAGTCAGAAGAGGAAGCTGAACTGATCATCGGGAAGCAGAGAAATGGCCCTACGGGTACAGTAGAGCTGATCTTTCAGAAACGCTATACCCGATTTGTAGACTCAGACAAGGGAGATGCAGCACCCTTTGAAGTGATCTACGAAGAGGGCAATATCGATATGCGTGAAGGAAAGATCGAACTACCACCAATATAGGTAGAAGGGATTAGGATTTAGGGGATAGAGGGGGGAGTGTATGGTTATTGAAAAACCACAACTATTTTCTGAGCGTAGAGAATTTCTGCTCTTTATCTTTTTGATGCTCTCTCTTATCCTTGCCAGACTCTTTTTCTCTTACCATACGTATCAAGCATTTATTACCAAACCTTTTTATTATACGACAGCGAAAGTACTCAATGCCTATCCCAAAAGAAAAAATGGTAAGACCTATACGGTACTCAAACTTCAGAGTGAAGAAGGGCTGACTTTTTTCACTACCAGCTACCGTGATAAAAATATGAGAAACAAGGTACTACGTCTGCAACTCTACCCCAGTGATCGGATCACTTTTTGGGAGTATTTGGGATACTTTTATATCAAAAGCCGTATCAAACAGAGTGAAGAGATCCCCGAAAATACAAAAGGTATGCTTCTGAAAGGAGTTGTTTCACAGCACTCTGATAGCGCACTCTCTTCGTTTTATCAAGGGATCTTTTTTGCTACTCCACTATTGCCTGAACTTCGGGAAAAGATAGCTGCTTTGGGCGTAAGCCATCTTGTGGCATTGAGTGGTTTTCATTTGGGGATACTCTGGAGTGTGGTGTATGGTGTACTTCTTCTGCTCTATAGACCTTTACAGCAGCGATATTTTCCTTATCGGTATAGTTTGTTGGATATAGGGGTGGTAACGCTACTGCTTCTGGGCTTTTATGTCTGGTTTGTTGGCGCACCACCTTCTCTTCTGAGATCGTATGCGATGATGCTTGTTGGATGGGTTGTCATTTTGCTTGGTATTGAGCTACTGAGTTTTACATTTCTGACAACGGTTGCGTTGGTGCTGTTGTTGCTTTTTCCTGTGTTGATCGTATCGTTGAGTTTTTGGCTTTCGGTGATGGGGGTATTCTATATCTTTTTGCTCTTACGGTATGCTAAGGAGGTCAATGGCTGGATCATCTCACTGCTTTTTATCCCACTGGGTATCTTTCTATTGATGTTGCCTATCGTGCATGGGATATTTGGGATGACAACAGCGTATCAACTCTTGTCTCCGTTGTTGTCACTGTTGTTTATTCTCTTTTATCCCTTGGTGATCCTGCTACATCTGCTGGGGATGGGTGGTCTGCTTGATGGGGGATTGGTATGGCTCTTCTCTTTACCCTCTGAAGGGGCAGAGAAGTTACTACCTATATGGGCAACCCTACTTTACATGGGGTTGTCACTCTGGGCGATTTGGAGCAGAAAGGCATTTTGGTTACTGTTAGCTGTGGCTATGGGGTATGGTGGATATTTTTTTTTATGAGAGGTAGGGCATGTTTGCTAACATACCCTATGCTGCATCTTTAATCTCTTCGATCATTTCTTTATAGACTTCTGCAATGATCTTGAGACCTCGATAGACCTCTTTGGAGCTGGCATTGGTAAAGTTAAATCGTATTTCATTCTTGCCTTCTCCTTCTCTGTAGAACTCACTACCCGGTACAAAAAGTACACCATTTTTCAGGCAACTTTTCAACAGAATAGCACTGTCAATACCAGGGAGTTTCCCATAGATGAACATCCCTCCCTGTGGGATACTGTATGTAAACTCTGGGAGGAGTTCATCCAGATAGTTTTTGAAGACTTGCATCTTCTTGCCATACATTTTTCTCAAAAGTTTTGTATGACTTTTGTAGCGATGTAGCTCTGTGAAGTAGTGATCGAGGATATACTGAGAGAGTCCGTTGCTGTGCAGATCCATGGCTTCCTTGTAGGCGATGATAGGCTCAAGGAGGCGTTTGTCTGCTCTGATCCATCCCAATCTAAGGCTAGGGGCCAGTACCTTGGAGAAGCTACCCAGATGAAAACTCTGTTTAGGGATATGCATGCTGATACTTTGGTTTTTTTCTTTGAAATAGAGCTCACTATAAGGAGCATCTTCTATAAGTATGCCGCCATGCTTCTTGATGCTTTCTGCGATGCTCTTTCGTTTCTCTTGCGTATAGGTATATCCGGTAGGGTTTTGAAAATCAGGGATCAGGTAAGCCAGCTTGGTACGGGCAAAGCTTTTGTCAAATGCTTCTGTATCGATCCCGTCATTGTGCAACGCCACAGCCTCCTGTACCAAATGGTTGAGGTCAAAAAGATTCATTGCTCCCAGATAGGAGGGAGCCTCTATGGTGATACCTTCATGATGATGATAGCGAGAGATGATATCCAGTGCCTGTTGTGCTCCTGAAGTAATCATGATCTCTTCAGCGGTGGTTTTGAATCCTTCCTCCGTATAGAGATGTGCAATTTTATTTCTCAGTGGCAGATATCCCTGTGTGGTGCTGTATTGCAATGACTTGGTATCTCCCAATACATGGTAAGCTGACTCTCTCAGATCCAGATAGGGGAACAGCTTTTCATCAGGAAGTCCCCCTGCAAAGGAGATGGTATCGTTGGTGGTATGTTCTAGTATTTCTCTAATAAATGATCGTTTCATTTTTTCTCCTTTTAATATGTGATTACTGTATTGTATCGGTTCTATTATTTTAATTCTACCCCAATATTGTGACTATAATTATCTATTTTTGTGAATATTAGTGCTTAAAGTTGTCTCTTTAGCATGCCAATTGTGTTATACTGGTGTATGCATAAAAAAGAGACACACCTCAGACATAGTCGATTAGCCAATGATCTGATGAACTATATCACCGATCACATCGAGACAGATATCAATATAGATGAACTCTCTGCAGAGTTTGGGATCAGTAAGTTTCATTTCCATAAGATATTCAAGGAGCAGATGGGGATCAATATCTATGAGATGATCAAGTCGATCCGTCTGCAAAAGGCTTCCAATCTACTCATCACCAACAGGCGCTCTACCATCACTGAGATCGCAATGATGTGTGGGTATAGCTCACAGACCTCTTTTATCCGTGCGTTCAAGCAGCGCTTTGAGATGACGCCTAAGGCGTGGCGAAAGGGTGGGTATAGAGAGTATTCCAACCGTATACTGAGTAGTTCAGAGACCGCATCCATCTCAGAGGCAGACTTTTCATATCTGAGCCCTAAGATTGTCAAGATAGAGAAACAAGTAGCCTACTATATTCGTCATGAGGGCTATAACAGAAAGGTCATCCCTATCTGGCAAAAGATGCTGGCATGGATCTATACCAATGAGATAGAAGAGTATATGGAAGTGGGAATGTACCATGACAATCCTATCATCACCCCACTAGAGAGCTGTCGTTATGTGGCATGTGTGGTGCCTAAGAGCAGAAAAAAACTCAAAAATACCAATTTGCCTACCCTAGATGTATTTGGAGATGATATCTATGCGACATTTGAGGTAGAGGGAAAATATGGAGATATCCTGAAACTCATCCAGTGGGTCTACCATCACTGGTTGCCAGAAAGTGGGTATGAAACGACAACGATGCCCTCCTATACGATCTTTGAGAAGAATCATTTTCTCAGTGAGGATGAACTGTTCAAGATCACCTATTGTGTGCCGGTGAAATATGTTTAATCTGAATGGAATGATAGAGGGTGGTCTTCTTTAGATCCGCTCTATCTCCTCATCTCTATCCAATAGTTCACAAAATTTCATGCCATGTAGGAAGATCGCCCAGGAGATATATATCCAGAGGAAAAAGAAGAGAAGGGTACCGATACTGCCATAGATACTGGTATAGGTCTTGTTATGGATGACATAAAAGATAAATCCACTTTTGGAAAGATACCACACCAGAGAAGCGATAAAGGAGCTGATGGCAGCTGCCTGTACTGATACTTTGGTGTTGGGAGAGAGTTGATACGCGATATAGAACATTGCCCAGATCACTAAAAAAGGTAGAAAGTAGAAGAGATGGATCGTACTGGTGATACTGTTTTGATCCAAATATCCCTGTATGAATGAAGAGAGATAAAAGGATGTACCGAGCATCGCAGGAATAGCGATAATGAGCAGAAGATAGGTTTTGATCGCGCTGTAGAGTGTTCTCCCTGGGGTATTAAAAATATCATTGATGATATAGTCATAGTTTTTAAAGAACATAAAAACCGCAAAGAGCACATAGCCTATGCCGATGTAGCCTAGCTTGTCAGAGTTGTCAATAAATGTGTTGACATAGGACATGACAGTTTTAGAGTCTGTAGGCATAAGATTGGAGAAGATCAGTTTCTCTATCTTGCCATATACAGAATCAAAAACAGGGAGCATGGTAAAAACCCAGAGCATGATGACCATCAGTGGAATAATAGAGAAAAGGGTGCTCCAGCTGAGACTGGAGGCATAGTGTCCTATCTTGTCATCAAAGAGATCCTTGAGGAAATCACGCAAGAAGATATAATAGTTTCTCAAAAGTATTTTAAGTTTGGTATTTTGTCTCATATGCTTACTCTCTTGGCTACTTTTGTATTAGTTTGGTAATCCCATTTTCCCCGGATTGAGGATGTTATTGGGATCAAAGGCCTGTTTGATGTCTTGGAATAGCTGTAGTTCGGCAGCATTAAAGGCGATATCCATATATGGAGCCTTACTGGTACCGATACCATGCTCACCGCTGAGAGTTCCCCCCATCTCTACGACCAGCTCAAAGATCTCTTTGATCGCCTTATGTCCCTCTGCGAGCTCTTTTTCGTTGGCACCATCAAGCATCACATTGACATGGATATTGCCGTCTCCTGCATGACCAAAACAAGGGACACTGAGCCCATACTTCTCTCCGATCGCATAGATACGCTTGAGTGCTTCAGGAAGCATAGAGCGTGGCACAGAGATATCTTCGTTGAGCTTTTTGTCTCCATAGTAGGTGACAGAGGGAGAAGCACTGCGTCGGGCATGCCAGAGCTTGTCACGTTCTGCTCCGAGATCAGCGATGATGAACGCCTGTGCATGATTCTCTTTAAAGGAGTGTTCTAAAGTATCTAACTGGAACTCTACCTCTTCAATCACATTGCCGTCCACATCACCGATCAGAAGAGCGCCTGCCTCTTCGGGAAGAGCGATACCGATCTTCTCTTTGAGAGAGTGTACGACCAGAGAGTCGATGAACTCCATGGCGACAGGGTTGGCACCAGCAGCCAGGGATTTGAACACGGCATTCATCGCGTCCTCTACGGAGGGGAAGATCCCCATATAGGCTTTGGTAAATTTGGGCTTAGGAATGAGCTTAAGTGTGATCTCTGTGGTGACAGCCAGTGTCCCCTCGGAGGCAATAAGTATACCTGCAATGTTATATCCTGCTACATCTTTGATCGTGCGTTTACCTGCTCTGATGATCTCACCGTTAGCACGTACGGCACGCATTGCCATGACAAAATCCTTGGTGATCCCATACTTGGCAGCACGCATACCTCCGGCATTTTCACTTACGTTACCACCGAGGGTAGAGTATGCTTCGCTGGCAGGGTCAGGTGGATAGAAAAGCCCCACTGCCTCTGCGGCCTTTTGCAGATCCATATTGACCACACCAGGCTGGACGACTGCCACCATGTTCTGGGTATCTATCTCAAGGATCTTGTTCATATGTTTTTCCATCGCAAGGATGATACCGCCATTGGTAGGCAGTGCCCCTCCGGTGAAGCCTGAGCCAGCCCCTCGGGGAGTGAGGATGATATGGTGTTTGTTGCAGTAGACCAAAATACGACTGACATCCTCTTCGTGGCGAGGGAAGACCACCGCATCAGGCTCAAAGCGTGTACGGGTAGCATCATAAGAGTAGGCGATCAGGTGTGCTTTGTCACTGTAGACATTCTCTTTGCCTACGATATCATTGAGTGCTGCTATATGTTTGGGTTCCATCATGAGACAAATCCTTAAATTAATTCATTGATTATACTTCTAAAAGCTTAATAGGGAGAATATGGTGTATAATCTCAACTAGAAAATAGAGGATGGGTTTTTGAGAGTTATTTTTATACTGTTTTTGACAGCAACTTTACTTTTTTCAGCAGAGGTCATACAAAGTAAGTGGAAAGAGGGTGAGGTTTTTTCTACTTATTTGGAGAGAAATAAAATCCCGGTTACACTGCTGAAGCATATCTCAAGTGAGGATCTCCAATACCTCTCCGAGATACAGTCTGGGGAGCGATTTTATGAGCTTAAAGAGAATGGCAGACTGATACAGGTACTGATACCGGTGGGAGAAGAGATGCAGATTCATCTCTTCAGGGATATCAGAGGAGAGAAGTTTCATTTTGATATCACGCCGATTGTCTGTAGAGAGCTGACAGATGATGTCTCTTTTGTGATAGAAAAAGGACTCTATGAAGATATCAATCGCTGGACAAAAAATCCGAGACTGGGATACTTACTAAAAAAGTATTATGGGAAGACCGTCAACTTCAAAGCATTGCATAAAGGGGACCGTCTCTCCCTCATCTATACCCAAAGAAGCAGATTGGGTAAACCCTATGGTACCCCCAAGATCAAAGCATCATTGATCAGAAGTGGAGGGAAAGACAGGTTTATCTTCGCAGATAAAGACAATACCTACTATGATGATATCATGAAGGATATCGCCTATACTATCAAAAAAAGAATACGGACAAATGCCGGTAGATCTTTTATTAGGCCTGTGAGAAAAATGAGGATCACTTCTAAGTTTACCTATAAGCGTTGGCATCCTATCCTCAAAAGATACAGACCGCACTTGGGGGTAGATATCGGAGCCAAAAGAGGAACCAATATCTATGCAACCCATTCGGGTAAGGTGATCTATGCAGGCTGGATGGGAGGCTATGGAAAAGTAGTCAAGATCAAACACTCTGGAGGTTTTGTTTCACTGTATGCCCATCAGAGTAGGCTGGCAGTCAAAAAAGGGCAGTATGTCAAACGAGGTCAAGTGATAGGGCATGTTGGTAGTACCGGCAGGAGTACGGCACCCCATCTGCATTTTGGGCTCTATAAAAATGCCAAAGCTGTTAATCCGATGCAGTATATTGAGAGAAAAGCCCTTAGTGAACAGCGTATAGAGATCAAAAAGATCACCAAACACAAGATTGTAGCGATTCCTGAAGCAAAAAAATATAAAAGACGTATGTTGAAGATAATCGAGAAAAAACCCAGTGCATTTCGATGGGAAACCTATGTAAAACCTTATAATCAAATACAAGAGAGGAGTCGTTATGAAGAGCATGATCAAACACTTTAGATTGGAACCTCTGGTTACACCACAGTTCATCTCCGCATCCTTGGCAACCTATGAACAGAATGGTATTGCCAAAGATTGGGAAGTGGTAGAAGTACATGACAGCGTGGCGATACTCATCTATCACCGGGAGCATGATACCTTTGTACTGGTGAAGCAGTTTAGACCAGCGGTATATCTGAACAATCAAGACGGCATAACGGTAGAGCTTTGTGCCGGAATGGTTGACAAGCAGTTGACACTCTCTCAGATCGCCAAAGAGGAGATCGAGGAGGAGTGTGGATTTGATGTCCCTGTAGATGCACTGAAACATATCAGCTCTTTTCATACTTCTGTAGGGTTTGCAGGGAGTAAGCAGGCGATGTATTATGCTGAGGTAGATGAGAGCATGCGGGTCTCTGAGGGTGGAGGGATCGATATGGAGCTGATAGAGGTGATCGAGTTACCTGTGCATGAGATCGATACCTTTATCTATGATGAGACGATCGCAAAAACACCGGGATTGATGTTTGCATTTTTATGGTGGCGTGATAAAATGAGAAAAGAGAAATGAGAGAGGAGTATTAGTCCTCTTTTGCCTGTGTATAGGCAGCGTAGTAGGTGCTACCGTCTGAGAAGCTGTTGACAGTCAGTTTAGAGAACTTCTCCAGATAGTCCCAGAAATCTTTGATCAGTGCAAAATCCACATGCTGCGCCTTATCCGCCAGTGCTTCACGTATCGTGCCCAACCATTCGATACGGGATTTCTCCGTGATGGAAAAGTCATCATGCACACGGATCATAAACTCATTGAGATCCATCCCTTTGGCTTCGTCCTCATAGACCTTTGGCCCTCCACAGATCTGTACGAAAAATTTGGTATTTTTGACCTTTATCTCATGGAATGCTACCTCATCTTGTGGGAAGAAATGTGCGATATCACTCTCATAGATCTTGTCATAAAAGGCATACATCAGCGTACGCATCCCCTCTTCGCCACCTACCGCATCGTAGAAAGCAACGACAGGGTTGTGGAAGTGTATGGCTTCGCCTTTTTCTACTGGGGTGAAAGGGAGTGACATGATCTCTTGTTTGGTAGCCATAGTGGTCCTTATCTTTTTACTTTCAAGGAGTATAGCAGGTAAATGAAGAATGGGGAGTGAGGAATAGAGAATTGAGGAGGTACATTGTGTTACTGTGACAAAAAGTTACGTCTCTTCTTCACAGTAGCGTTTTTGTAGGCAGCTGTATGCTTCGATACGTCTGTCTCTGAGGAAGGGCCAGATATCTCGTACCTCTTTGGTACGGTGGTGGTCGATGTTGGCATAGAGGATGGTCTCGTTCTCATGGTCTGCTTCGGCAAGCATCTCGCCCTGTGCCCCACAGACAAAGCTGTTGCCCCAGAAGTGTATCCCCTCCATCACTTCAGAGCTGTCAGGCTCGAAGCCTACACGGTTACAGCTGAGTAGTGGGATGGCATTGGCGATGGCATGGGAGCGTTGGATGGTGATCCAGCTATCCCGCTGTCTGGCTTTTTCTGCATCATTGTCACTGCCAAACCAGCCTATAGCGGTAGGGTAGATGAGGAGTTCCGCTCCTTTGAGAGTCATGATACGTGCAGCTTCAGGGTACCACTGATCCCAGCAGATCAGTACACCCAGCCTACCTACGCTGGTGTCTATCGGTTCAAAGCCCTTATCTCCGGGTGTAAAGTAGAACTTCTCATAAAATCCGGGATCATCAGGGATATGCATCTTGCGATATGTTCCAGCGATAGCGCCATCTTTTTCAAAGACCACGGCACTATTGTGATAGAGTCCTGGAGCCCGTTTTTCGAAAAGGGAAGCCACGAGTACAATATGGTTCTTTTTCGCCACAGCCGACCAATAGGAGAGATCCTGCTCAAAATCATGGGCATAGTCAAAAAAACGTGTATCTTCACTCTGACAAAAGTACTCATTTTGATGGAGTTCCTGTAGTACGACAAGCACTGCACCATTCTGGGCAGCCAATGCTATCTGCTCTTGTGTGACCTGTAGGGTCTTCTCTTTGGTACCGTGGTACTTCTGTTGTATCAATGCGACTTTCATAACAGTAGTGTAGCAAAATCTTACTTCTCTTGACTTTTTACTGCTATAATAGCTACAACAACATAAGGAGCATAGTGATGAAAAGTATACTGTTTTATAGTATGGTGCTGATTGGATTGATCGGCTGTGGTGGCGGTGGGGCAGATAATAATTTTATAGGAACTTCAGATGATGTAACATTGACTGCTACCGAAGAAAATCTCTTGAATGCAATAAATAATGCAAGAAGACAGGCTCAAATGTGTGGGGCAACATCTATGCCTAGTGTTCCTGATCTTGATTGGAATCGAAAACTAGCTCTAGCATCTTTGGATCATGCTAATGATATGGCAAAGAATAATTATAGAAAAGAGGATAACAATGATCCTACTATACTAATGACTAGTATAGATGATGGGAGCATAAGTGAAGTTGTGTCGATAAATAGACATGGTGTTGAGCATAAAACTATACATGTTGGTTCAGGTACATCTACAGATGTTTCTGTTAAAAATGATCCTAACTATAATAAAAGTACATTTATTGAGCGAATTAAATACAGAGGGTATCATTTTAGCAGAGCAGCTGAAAATATTACTGTTGGAAATGCTACGAATACAGCTGAAAAAGCTATTGAAAGATGGCTAAACAGTGAGGGGCATTGTAAAAACCTCATGAGCGATCAATTTACAGAAGTAGGGATGGCTTATGTTGATGATGAAAATACTTTTTATCAATATTATTGGGTTCAAGAATTTGGATATCCTCAATAACCTACTTGCATCGTAGAGCAGTGCAGGCTCCCTCCCTGTTCTATGAGTTTGAGACAGTTGATGGGAATGATCTCCTTGTCAGGGAATAGGTTTTTAAATAGCTCCCCCACTTTTTTATCATTTTTATCACTGTAGGTAGGGTAGAGTAGTGCGTCATTGGTGATGAGAAAGTTGGCATAGGTGGCAGGTAGTCGGTTGCCTCTTTTATCTACTTTGGCTTCACACATGGGTAGGGGAATGAGTGTGTAGGGTTTTTCTTTTGCTGTTTGAAATGTGTGGAGTTGTGCTTCCATCTTTCCCAGTGCTTCGTAGTGTTCATCCTCTTTGTCATCACATTTGACATAGACGATTGTTTCACTGTTGACAAACCGTGCCAGCGTATCGATATGGCTGTCGGTATCGTCTCCTATCAAAGCTCCATGATCGAGCCAGAGGATCCTCTGGGCTCCGAGGTAGGTTTTTAGTCTCTTCTCTATCTCTGCTTTGCCCAGCCCACCGTTGCGATTGGGGTTACAGAGGCAGGCTGAAGTGGTGAGGATGGTTCCTTCCCCGTCACTCTCGATCGAACCCCCTTCGAGTACAAAATCGATCTGTTCCAGTGGGGTGATACCCATGTATCCTTTGCGGTGTAAAGTGGCATTGACACTGTTGTCAAGTGCTGCTTCAAATTTCCCGCCCCAGCCGTCAAAGGTAAAATCCAGAAGCTTGGTCTCATGATTCTCTCTGATAGTGATATAGCCGTAGTCTCTGATCCAAGTATCATTGGTCGGTATCTCTATGAAACTCATGTTATTCTTGGAGCAGAAGTGCTGGCTGATCGCCTCTTTGTCTCTGCAAATGATATAAATGGGTTGAGAGTAAGCGATAGCTTGAGCGATACGGATAAAAGGAGTCAAAGCCTCTTCCAATCCTTCCTCTGCCCAGTCTGTCTCTTCATGGGGAAAGGAGAGGAGTACGGCTCTTTGTCTCTCCCACTCTGCTGGCATTGTTTTCATGGAATATTCCTTTTTGGTGTGTTATCAAACACTCCAACCAAATTTTGTATTATATTTGTTATAATGCTTTTATGGCAATTATTAAAATAAACAGAGAGAATTTCTTTCACAATCTTAACCAAATAGTGTTGAAAACTGGCTCGATAGAAAAAGTGGCAGTGGTACTCAAAGACAATGCATATGGGCATGGACTGGAGATCATGGCAAAACTTTCTCAGGAGTTTGGTATCACAGAAGCAGTGGTGATCACTACCCAGGAAGCGCTGAGGATCAAAGACTGTTTTGCGCATGTGTTGGTACTCAACGGTACCCCTTTGGAGGAAGAGAAACTCTCCTTTGCCGTGACAGATATGTATCAGCTGGAGCATATCCAAAATCGTGCCAAAATTGAGCTCAAGGTAGACACTGGGATGCATCGTAACGGCATCTCGATGGATGATCTTGAAAGAGCACTGACACTCATACGTAAAAAAGAGATCGACCTTATAGGGGTGATGACCCATTTTCGCAGTGCAGATATCCTGAGTAGCGAGCTGTTCTGGCAGAGACAAAACTTTGCACAGGTCAAGCAGATTGTACGGGAAAAGGGATACCCTCATGTACGTTTTCACAGCCACAACTCTGCAGCGATCTTGCGGAGCAAAGATTTTGATGAGGATCTTGCCAGAGCAGGGATCGCGATCTATGGGCACAATGAGCTGCCTGCGTCCTATGATGAGGTCAAGCTCAAGCCGGTACTCTCACTCTGGGCGAAACGTACCTCTACGCGGATGCTACAAAAAGGAGAGCGGGTAGGGTACGGTGGAGACTTTACTGCAGCCAAGGAGATGACGGTCTCTACCTATGATCTGGGCTATGGTGACGGCTGGATCAGAGGGGAGAGTAGTCACCCGTATATAACAGCAGAGGGTCTACCGATACTGGGTCGGGTGTCGATGGACTTTATCTCTCTGGAGTCAGACAAGGAGGAGGTCTGTATCATGGATGATGCCCAGCAGGCTGCCAGACATTTTGATACGATCAGTTATGAGATGACGACCATGCTCTCAGAGAGTATGGTGCGGGTTGTAGTGTAGACGGTATCTGCCTACTATGATAGAGGGTGTTATGCGACTGCTTTCCCGCTGATGCCCATCAGCTTACCTCTGGAGATGATATCCAGCTTGATATCTCTCTGGGTGACTTTCTCACAGTAGCCGATACATTTTTGGAAGAGTATAGCATCTTCTTCACTGGAGACCACGAGAAGGTCAGCACCATGGTCAAAAGCATCCAGAAGTATCGTTCCCATTTTCAGGTATGCCATTTTGGGATGGGTCTTGAGAAGTGTCTGCCCTGCCAATTTGCACGCTTTGTCAAATCGGATCGCTTTGGCTCCCTTGCTCTCTATCTGCTCGAGGGTACTCTCTACGATACTCTGTGACATCTCATCACTACCTGCATAGAAAGCGACACTTCTTCCCTCTAATGAAGTGATCTGAGGTGCTTTGTATTTTCTGGCAAAGAAGGGTTTATAGTCATTTGGGGCACCTTTTGCCATACCTTTGAGTGTGTCTATGGCAGCTGCATACTCTGCTGTATGGTAGAGGTTGTTTTCATATTCGCACTCCCAGAGACCCTCATGATGTGAAGCGACCGCATCCAGTATCTCTGCCTTGTGGGGATTGCCCTCTTCGATCATTTTGGCTGCCAATAGCAGAATCGCATCACCGATGTACTGGTTGTTGTAGTTGAAAGTCTCAGAGGCATAGTGCAGAGGATAGAGTGTCTCATAGTAGGTCTGATCTTCTTGTGAGGTATAGGGTGCCAAGAGTGCAAAACGCTCTTCAAAATCTGTATCATTGATCTCTAGCCCATGGGTAGATCGATAGGCAGAGATAGGATCGATCTGTAGTTCAGTGCCTAGCTTGTTGGTGATCTCTTTGACAGTCTGGTTACCATCCAGTACCAAACCATTGATCCTGAAGTAGAGGTTTTTTGTAGGGTAGTGGAAGTCTCTGTTCTGCATCTGGATCATAGGGAGGATCTCCTTGATCGCTGATCCCTCCTTGATCTTTAGTGTAAAGTGCTTATAGTAAGGCAGATAGTCTGTACGTGCATTGAAAAAAAATGCTTTGATCGATAGTGTCATGGGAGACTCCAGTATAATAATATAGAGCTATTCTACTACGTTGTTACTCAAATCCCTCTAAAAAAAACAAGAGATTGTGGCCCTATAGTCTCTGTGCTACCTTACTTCTCAGAAAGGCTTCTTTTTTGTCTATACCCAGTAGGGTTGGCCTGCTGAGATCAGGGTAGGTACCGTTTAGGCCTTTACCATCATTTCCGTGACAGCCTCCACAGATACTGGTATAGTACCCCACTGCTTCGGGGGGATAGGAAGAGAGACATGATTTACCTGAGAAATGCATCACATAACAGGCGATCTTGGGGGCATCTTCTCTGGGAGCATAACCGCCCTCCATAACCTCATCTTTTTTGAAATGGAGTTGCGAGGAGCCATGGTTGATGACCTGGATGATATATTGTTTGGTATAGGCATTGGTATGGAGCTGTTCGAGCTCTTCTTGGGCGTGGCTACTGTGATGTGTTTGGGTATGTTCTGTATAGCTCTCTGTTGCTTTGGGCTCTACCTTGGGTGTGCTCTTTTGTGTGGCATTGTAGAGCCCATACCCCAGGATGAGGAACAGCCCCAGCAGAGGGAGAAATCGTTGCGTCGTTGACATAGGGGCTAGTGGTTGTTTTTACCGACATAGGCAGCAACATGTCCGGGGATACCGCCGGGAGGGACGAGTGCGATCTTGTCTCCATCCTTGAGTATCGTCTCTTTTGGCATGATGCGGTGGTTGACAAAGATCGCTTCGACCTCTTCATCCCGTAGTCCTACTTGTTCCAGAAGCTGATAGAGTGTGATCCCCTCAACGATCTCCAGCGGAGAGGTGGAGCAGTCTATGCCTTTGTCGTTGAGCTGTTGTTTGAGAAATGAAAATGCACTGAATTTGATGGTAGCCATAGTTCTTTCCTTGATCATGATAGGGTGATTATACGCTAAAGTAGGTTGAAGTTTATTGATATGTATCGGTGGTTTACATCCAAAAGCTATAATGTAGTCCAAAGGATCAACGATGAAAAAAATGATACTATCTATACTCTTATTGGTAGGGTTAAGTCTCGGCATACACGCTCAAGAGATCAGAGCAGATGTGATCAAGGTCACGGTTACGGGGAAGAGCTCCTATCGATTCAATGTCACTCTGGAGAGTGATGAGACAGGCTGTGCTCAGTATGCAGATTGGTGGGAAGTATTAGATAGCAAAGGCAAACTCCTCTACCGCCGTATTCTTTTTCATTCTCACCCCAATGATCAACCCTTTACCCGATCAGGTGGCTCTGTAGCTTTAGATCCTGATGATGTGGTTTATATCCGAGGGCATATGAACAAGCTGGGATATGTGGGTGACCTGTTTGTGGGCAGTGTTGCTAAAGGGTTTAAAAAAGTAGAGAAGATACCAGCGTTTCCCAAGAGTTTGGAGAGCCAGAAGCCTTTGCCTGACGGGTGTGCGTTCTAGGATATATTAGCTAGCTCTCTTCTATGATATCTGTGAAGTTTTTGACACCCATGAAGAGGAGATACTATCCTGATGGGGGTCAATCATATAGCTGCCGTTTGGGTGTAATGCTTGACTAATGATCTTTGCATAATGCAGAAAAGATTACTTTTTTCTTGCCTTTCTAATTACTTGAATACTTTTTTCTATTTTTTCTATTTCTGCATGTTGGAGTTTGTAAAATTCTCTTTTTTCTGCTTCACCTATATGTGTTAGATGCTCAAAAAAATCAGTTTTTTTCAGTGAATCTATAGATTGTTGGTATAACAGTATTCCTTTGTTATATTGATGATTGAGTTGGTAGAGACGTGCTTCTTTTTGCAGGAGATCGTATTGACCTTGTTTTTCTATACTTTTTTGGGCTAATTTGAGTAGATCTAATCCTTTGTCTATAGCATTGAGATCCACACAACAACCATAGATCTTTGCGTAGTCATATCGTGATAATTGATCTTTTATATCTTGTGTATGGGTATTTTCGTATGTATTGATACACAGTTTACTGGACTTGATATTGTGCTTCTTGTAGTATTTCCCGATAAGCAGGTGACGGATATCGTAACTGTTTGGATACTTTTGCAGTATGCTCTCAAGAAAGGTGATTTCAGTATCTGTGTCTGTCTTTGATGCTTTTGTAAAAGGCTTCTGGGTTATCATATATTTTAGCTTTTTACTCATGGTATCTAGTGTTGGGGAAGTGACTTGAAAAACATTGAAGAGTACTTCACTGATATGTGGATGTATGTGGATATCGGCTATCTGTATATCAACTTTTTTATTTTTATTATTCTTAGTAAAGGCAAAGATAGGCTCCCAATATGGCTTTTTGATTCCTATTATAAGTGTTCCCTGCTTATAGGATAGATATTTGATTTGTTCTGCATCCAATATGTAATTTGACTTTGGTATAGTGCCAGTATAAAGCAGTGAATTTAGTAATAGTATATATAAAAGTATTTTCATCTATCCTATCCTTGGGTATTGTCAGCGATTTGTGATTGACCCGTTACTTGGTCTGGATCTTTTTGTAAAAGCTGGCTAAGTCTTGTTTGATGCTATCGATAGTCTTACTATCTATCTCATCTAGATGGGTGTTGGCTAACGTTAGTCTGTGTTTGAATAGCTTCTCTGCTGTCTCATCATCACTTGTTTCATGTGCAAGGACAGCCAGTTGGAAAAGGGTATTTAGCTCCGTATGTATATTCGCATACTTTTGAGAGAGGGTAAGTCTCTTATCTAAGTATCTCTTTGCATGTTCTAGCTCTTTTAAATCATAGTAGTTCTGGGCTATATTGTTGTACAGATTCATAAAGATCTCTTCAGACAAGCCAAGTTTTTGTGCCTTGGTTTCGATGAGTAGATT
The DNA here is from genome assembly GCA_965215705.1 of Sulfurovaceae bacterium. GTDB lineage: Bacteria > Campylobacterota > Campylobacteria > Campylobacterales > Sulfurovaceae > JAAXPZ01. The sequence continues at coordinate 155,698 of CBDCEE010000002.1, forward strand.
GAGATTGAGGGCCTTGGTATGCTCTTTGTTCTCCTGTAGTAGATATGCAAGCTGCTCTTTTTGTCCAAGGAGTTGTGACTTGTTGTCGTATAGCTTATGCTTTTCCCAAAGTGTAAGAAACTGCTTGAAATGTTCTGTTCTTTGCGTGATGCTGTCATCCATCGTGCTATACGCTTTATACATTCTAAAATGTATGGGTCTAGTAAACTTTAAGAGTCCAAAAGGTATCTTAAAGCATGACTACACCGAACAAAAACAAGTACTCAAAAGGTACGCACATTTCAGAGCGTAAATTTAGGCAGTTAATTAAGTGTTTTTCACTTGATCTAAATGCATATGAAACCTCAAAGATAACTAACATATCTCATACGACTTGTAAGAAGCTATTTCAAAAGTTACGCATATACATCTACCAGAATCTACTAGAGAACAATATTGAAGATGGAGAGTTTGAATTAGATGAATCTTACTTTGGTGCCAAAAGAGTAAGAGGAAAACGTGGTAGAGGTGCAGCAGGAAAGACACCTGTGTTTGGCTTATTAAAAAGAGATGGTAATGTCTATGTTCAAATAGTCAAGAACTGCTCGAGAGCTGAACTCATGCCTATTATTGAGGGAAAGATACTTGAAGGAAGTACTATTCATACTGATGGTTGGAAAGCCTATGATGGCTTAGTCCTTAATGGCTATGATCACTACAGGGTCTTTCATTCCAAAGATGAGTTTGTGCGAGGTAAGTCTCATGTAAATGGCATTGAATCCTTTTGGAGTTATACTAAAAGAAGATTGGCAAAGTTTAATGGACTTAGAGATGAGATGCTTTATCTCCATCTCAAGGAGAGTGAGTTTAGATTCAACAATAGGCATAATGATATCTATGCTATACTATTAAAGAATCTTCGAACAAATAACCTCTAAAGTTTACTAGACCCAATGTATAAAGGGAAGTACCGTTTCTGATGGATAGTGTGATTGCTTGCACTCTTGAATGTATCTGTTGCCATAGGGTATGAGTTGATATGCATTCTCTTCTCTCTTGCTTAGGAGTAGCGTATATATATCATACCACTCACATAGCTCAGGTGAGCCTATGCCTGTACTTTGTGCTACTTTGTACAATTGGTCTAATTCTTTTTTTGTTTTTGAAAAGGAGAACGTAGTACCCTTAGTGGTGATTCTGGCTTTGATGGGATTAAACTGCTGGGTAAATTTTCTTTTCTTTTCCTCTATACTTGTTTCGTTACCACCGTGTAGCAGAGTAAAGAGAAGTAGAAGAGATATCATTGGATGGACGAAGTAACTTTTCTGTTTCATTAGTATTTGCCTTGTTTTGTTAGCTTTTATGGCAGCTGTGTCATGTACTGTTCAACACCCATATAGGCATCAAAATTTTTCTTCTCTTCCTCGGTTTTTAGTTTGGATCTTTGCAAGCGTATAGTGTAAGCGCCATACATTTTATTATCTAGAATGATCGCCCAGTCTTCTATTTCCTCTTTTGTGGCTTGGATGGCTTTGTTTTTATATCTACTAAAGCTATCGGGTAATTCAAAAGGCTTGATGAGGTAGGTACCATCTTGCACACTGAGAAGTGCAAACCACAGATGCAAACGAGAGGAGCCATCATCACTGATGATAAGCTTTTTGAGTATAAAAGAGGCATCTTTGTATTTCTTATTATCAAATGCTTTATCTAGATACATCAAGGTAGCTTGCCCCTCTTTTGTGGCTTTTTGAAAAGCAGCCTTGTTTTGGATATCTATGGTTTTGATATCATTTGCCATAGCATTTCCAGACAGAAGTAGTGTAAGTAGGAGGAGTATTTTTTTCATGGGGGTATTGTAGCAGATATTTATAGGAATGGCTAGTATATCCTGAGACTTTAGTTTAAGATAAGGATAATGGGTTATGCGCCTACAATTCCTTCATCCACTCCGCAACATCCGCATCACTAGCCATCCGCCAGTCTGCTCTAGGACTCAGAGAGATCGTACCCACTTTAGGGCCGTCAGGCATGCAACTTCGTTTGAACTGCTGGGTGAAAAAGCGTCTGAGGAATACTTTGAGCCATTTGGTGATCGTAGACTCGTCGTACTTTCCATTAAATGCTAAGCCCGCCAGGAAGCGCATCTTGGTGGGTTTGGCACCGTATTTGATGAAGTGGTAGAGGAAGAAGTCATGCAGTTCATAGGGGCCGACGATGGCTTCTGTCTCTTGGGCGATGGTGTCCTCTTTGGCGGGGAGAAGTTCGGGGCTGATCGGTGTATCTAAAATATCATCGATGATGGTGGCGATGGCTTCGTTGGACTTGTAGTATTCGATGACATACTTGATGAGGGTTTTTGGGATGCCACTATTGAGAGCGTACATACTCATGTGGTCACCGTTGTAGGTGCTCCACCCTAGAGCGATCTCGCTGAGGTCTCCTGTACCGATGACCAGTCCGCCCTCTTTGTTCGCCATGTTCATGAGGATGCTGGTTCTGGCTCTGGCTTGGACATTTTCGTACACGACGCTGAGGTCATCAGGGTTATGTTCGATCGCTTCAAACTCCTTGAGTGAGAGCTTAGTGATATCGATGGTCTTGAGCGTGACACCCAATGCTTCACAGAGCTTTACGGCATTGGATTTGGTACGGCTGGTGGTACCAAATCCCGGCATGGTGATGGCGATGATGTCTTTGGCATCCCATCCCATGATCTGATAGGCTCTGTGGGTAGAGAGCAGTGCCAGTGTGGAGTCCAGCCCTCCGCTGATGCCGATGAGGGCTTTGGGGATCTTGGTATGGCTCATGCGTTTGATGAGTCCGTGGGCTTGTATCTGGACGATCTCGTCACAGCGTGCTGTTTTGTCTGCATGTACAGAGGGGACAAAGGGGGCAGGGTTGATCGTTCTCTCCAGCGTTTTGATCTGGGGTACTTTATCTACTGTGATCGTACGCGTTTTTTTGCGTCTACCATCACTGTAGCTGGACTCTGCAAGTCTGAGGAATCTCAGCTTCTCCAGATCGATATCCGCAGTGATGAGATGGCTCTTTTGGCTGAAGCGTTCATTTTCTGCCACAGTACTGCCATACTCTGCGATAAGGGCATGCCCGCCAAAGACGGTATCTGTAGAGGATTCGCCCACACCTGCGGAGCTATAGACATACGCAGCCATGCAGCGTGCACTCTGCGTGCGTACGAGCTCTTCGCGGTACTCGTGTTTGCCTATGAGTTCATTGCTGGCAGAGAGGTTGAGCAGGAGGTTCGCACCGTTACTTGCCATGTGGTTACTCGGAGGGGTCACTGCCCAGAGGTCTTCACATAGCTCGACCCCAAAGGTCATATGGGACTTGTCTGTAAAGAGCAGATCGACCCCAAAGGGTACTTCCTTACTCAGTATGGCTGTTGTGCTTCTCACGATATCCCGTCCACTGACAAAGTGGCGTTTCTCATAGAACTCTTTGGTGTTGGGGAGGTAGGATTTGGGGATGAGTCCCAGCATCTGTCCGTTCTGGATCACTACTGCACAGTTGTAGAGTCTGTCTGCCTCTAGTAGGACATACCCGATCACTGCGATGGTGGAGATACCTTGGGTCTGTTCCAGTATCCCTTGGAGTGCATGATCCTGAGCTTCGAGTAGGGTTTGGTTGGCAAACAGATCGTGTGAGGTATAGCCAGTTAGTGTGAGTTCCGGGAAAACAACCACGGAGGTATCTCTGCTATGTGCCTCCTGGATCAAGGTGATGATCTGGGCACTGTTCTTGGTAGGGTTGGCGATAGTGGTATGGTTGACGGCGGCTGCGACTCGGTAGTATCCGTACATGTATTTTCTCCGTAGGGTGCATAGAACGCACCGCTGATATGGTTGTATTTTATCATAAATTGTTATAATCTATCAAAAACAGGTACCCCATGAACCTCATAGAGATAGAAAACCTAGAACTTCCTGAACTTCAGATCTACCGCAAGCTCCGAGGAAATGCCTTTGATGTGGATAACAGTTTCATTGCAGATAGCCCCAAGGTTGTCAATATGTTACTGGAGGGTGACATACGCGTGAACAGTATCTTGGCAACGAACAGGTATTATGAAGAGAACAGGGCACTCATCGAGCGTAGTGAGATTCCCAAATGTTACGTGGGAGAGAAGCAACTGCTAGAGACCATCGTAGGGCACAAGATGCACCACAATGTCATGATGCATGGCAAGCGACCTGAGAATGTACCGCTAGCGCAGATGGGAGATCGCATCATCATGCTAGACGCCCTCTCCAATATGGAAAATGTCGGAGCGATAGCCCGTAGTGCCGCAGCGTTAGGTGTGGACTCTATGATGATGCCAGTGGCAGCACCCCACCCCTACGGCAGAAGGGCGATACGGGTGTCGATGGGATATGTCAGCAAGTTGAAGATCCACCGTTTTGATGATCTGACAGAGAGTATCGCAAGTCTGAAACGTCTGGGATACACGATCTATGGTGCTGAGGCTGACGAGAGTGCCATGTCATTGTCAACCCTTGACACAGTACCTGACAAATGGGTTGTCATCATGGGCAATGAAGAGGCAGGGCTGTCAAAAGAGATATTGCGTCAGTGTGACCATACGGTACAGATCGAAATGGCATCAGGAGTCAAGAGTTTCAATGTTTCTATTGCGGCATCGATCATCATGCATTGGATGGTGGTGAAGTAGGTCGGGGTGTCCTCTCCCCGACACCTGTTTAAACCATATAAATGATATATTGTATCTATTGAAATAAATGTCGGGGAGAGGACACCCCGACCTACGCTATTGAATCGTCTTAAGTTGCTTTACAAACTGCTCAGGCGGGATAAACCCTGTGAAAAATTTATCACCCAATGCCTTGCCTTTGCTATCGTAAAAGAGGATATTGGGTGCACCAAAGAGCCCGTATTTTTTCAAAATTGCTTGCTCCTCAGGGGTGTTTTGGGTGATGTCGATCTGGATGAACTTGAATCGCTCTAGCTCTTTTTTGACTGCGGGATCTGGGAAAGTGATATTTTCCAGTTCGATACAGGCTGCACAGCCATCTTTGCCGATATCGACTACTACTGGCTTGCCTGCTTTGTTCGCTTCTGCAACTTCTGCGAGGAGTCTTTCGACTGAGTAGCCCTGTCTGATGGATCGATCTTCGATCACCTCTGTAGTGACAACACCGCCTCTGGCACCCGTAAACCTATCTAACGGATGCAGCAGTGAGCTGGAGCCGCTGATGGCACCGATAAAGAGGATGATACCGTAGACAAGCATGAGAAAAGCAAAGAGTGTTGTGAGCTTGGAGAGTCCCTTTCGTGTCTGGCAACTTCCGAAAACTTCCATATAGAAGGCTGACCCCATAAAGATCAATGAAGCCAGAAGCAGTGTTACAAAGGGAGGCAACAGTCTTTCGATCATATAGAGTGCCATGAGTAGCATCATCACACCAAAGATCTGAGAGATACGCATCATCCAGCCGCCGGGCTTGGGCATAAATTTCCCTGCACCCAGTCCTACCAAAAGCAGTGGCATTCCCATACCGATACTCATCACAAAGAGTGCTAGACCACCGAGGAAAGCATCTCCCGTCTGAGAGATAAATAGGATCGCGCCACCCAGAGGTGGTGCGACACAAGGGCCTACGATCAGGGCAGAGAGGACTCCCATGATAGCAGTACCGAGTATGCCTTTACTCTGGGCATTGTCACTGGCTGAGCTGAGTTTGGACTGCCACTTGGCAGGCAGACCGATCTCAAAAAAGCCAAAGAGTGAAAATGCCAGTGCCACGAACATAGCGGCAAAGAGGATGATGACCCAGGGCTTTGCCATGGCAGCCTGGATATCAGCACCTACCACGCCAGCCACGACACCGACGACTGTATAGGCGAGTGCCATTGCCAGTACATAGACCAATGAGGTGAAAAATGCTTTGCCTGCATTGGGCTTCTCGTCTTTGCCTGCTTGGGAGATAATGATCGAAGAGAGGATGGGGATCATAGGAAAGATACAAGGTGTCAGTGCCAGCAGCAGTCCAAAGACAAAAAAGAGCATGAGGATAAAGAGAGGATTCTCTTTGACCAGTACATCGGCGATCTTGCCTGTGTTACCCTCTTTGGTCAGTCGGGAGATCTTGGCGAAGAAGCCTTCGGGTTCTCCTTCATACTTGAGGTCTATCGTGCGTGTTTGTGGAGAGTAGCAGATGCCGCTGTCAGAACAGCCTGTCATCTCGACAGTGAGGGTATAGTCTTTGGTGACTTTGGATTCGATCTCTTTGGCTGGGATATCGACAGTGATACTATGGTAGATATCAAATTCACCATGCTTCTCTGCGGGTGGCAGGGTAGGTGTGAGCTCTGCCTGTATTGGCTTGGTCACTTTAAAGTGTAAGTCTTTGGCATAGATATAGATCTTGTCACCGAGGGTAATGCTGGCTTTGATTGTGTCGCCTTCTCTGGTGGCAGTGACCTGGAATGCTTCTTTGGGATCGAGAAACTGTTGTTTGGGAAGTGTGAGCCCGCCAAAGCCCTCAGCATGTCCGATGAGTGTAGATAAAATAATGGTCACACCCAAAAAAAACTTTTTTAATGTCATTTTTACTCTCTTTTTAAGTATCTTAGTGTAAAACTATATCCAAGAATGATAAACAATAACAGTGTAGTGAATGTGCAAAGGCAAAGATGTGAATAAAAAAGAGATATCGTGGTATGCATGGGGTACAGCATCCTTTGAAAGAGCAAAGCAGGAAGAGAAGCCATTGTTGCTTTTCATTGGCTACAAAGGGTGTTACTGGTGTGAGCAGATGGAGCAGGAGTCTTTTGTCGATGATAAGACTGTCTCTCTGATAGATGAACACTGTATCGCAGTGCGTGTCGATAGCCACGAGCGACCAGATATCGGTAGGTATTTTCACCGTGTATTTACACAGATGACTGGGCGAGAAGCAAACTATCCGCTGGTGATCTTCCTCTCTGCAGATCAGGTACCGCTGTATGCCGTGAGCTATCTGCCTGAGTCCAGCAGAGATGGCATGATGGGGCTAGGGGAGACGGTTGCGCTGGTCGCAGAAAAATACCAACGACAAAGAGCACTGCTTCTGGAAAAAGGGCAAGAGATCATAGATCTGCTACAGCCACCGAAAAGAAGTATCGAAGCAACCACACTGCATAGTAGTATCGTCTCTGTCATCTCTGAGCAGATCAAAGTGCTCCATGATAGTGAGTTTGGAGGCTTTGGTGAGAAGCCAAAATTCCCCAGACACTCTCTCCTCATACTGGCACTGGATCTCTACAGAGAGACCAAAGAACCCGAAATAGCTACTTTGCTTCACCGTACACTGGATGCGATGACAGATAAGGGCTTGCATGATAGAGAGGAGGGGGGATTTCATCGTTACTGTATGGACAGGGCATGGCAGGAGCCCCAGAGAGGGAAGATGCTCTATGACAATGCCTTGATGAGTGAGACACTGCTACTGGCATCGACAGTACTGGAAGAAGAGAGATATGCCACCGTAGCACTGGAGACAGTAGAGTTCATGCGGAACAAGCTGATGCTGGATGGGTGTTTCTGTGCCTTTTATGACGAAGGGGTAGTCAAGGATGACAGCATGATCGTCTCATGGAACGCTATGGCGATCAAAGCCTTTTTGTTCGCGGGCAAGCGGGATAGGGTCTATAGGCAGATGGGTATTGCTTCACTCTCCAAGCTACTGGAGTTTGGGATGCGTGGAGGGGTGTTGTACCATAGCTTTGTCTGGGGAGAAGAGCCTGATACGGAGGCGTTTTTGGAAGACTATGCACACGTGGCAGATGCACTGATCGTTGCATATGAACAGACAAACGAGGAGCACTATCTAGTCAAGGCCTCAGAACTGATCAATGAGGCACTCAAGCAGTTTTTCAATCAAGGGCAATGGTACTACAGCAACAGGGAGATCGTGTTGCTAGCAGATACGGCAGATGGAGACTACTCTGCCGCACTCTCTGTCATGAGTAGGGTACTGCAAAAGGCTACGAAGCTCATCGATCCAGCGTATGAGAAATTTTTGTTGCGTACTTTGGAAGTACACTCCTACGAATTGATACGACAACCTATATCGATGCCAGAGTTGGCGAGAGTAGCCATTCGAAATATATAGAATCAAAAAAACCAGAGCAGAATAAATGTAAAGTAACACTTGATACTTTATAAAAAAAGTGCTATCATTTCACATAACCTATGACAAGGAGCGTGAAATGGCACTTAAAATGAGAGAGCTTATCATCCAAAGTGGTGAAAACAAATCAACGATACTTTATTATCTCAAAGAGGGCTTACTCCCTGACCCTTCCAAACCCAAGCCCAATGTGCATCTCTATGATGAAAGCTGTGTTGAGATCATCAAGTTCATCAAATACCTCCAGCATCATTTTGCCTATACGATTGCAGATATCAAACATATCTTTGAGCAGACACCTTTGGATCTGGACGGGAGTTTTGAGATGATGGTGAGTGCCCTTGAGATCGCTACCGTAGGAAAAAATCCTGCATGGTATACCAAGAAGGCATTTCTCCAAAAGAGTGGGCTGGAGGAGGATACTTTACATACCTATATTGCCAAAGGGTATCTTTTCCAAAGAAAGCAGGGGTTTAGTTCTGCTGAGCTTGAGATGGTAAGAATCTTGCAAAATCTCACCACACTGGGGCTTGAGAGTGCACTGGTGGATCAGTATGTACAGAGTGCCAAGCAGATCGCCAAACTGGAGAGTGAGGCAGGCGCCAGAATGTTTGATACTATCGAGGAGGAGACAACAGCACACTATGAACTGCTCTTTGATATGGTACTCAAGCTCAAGCCTTATATCTACAATATGCATACCGTCTCACAATATTATCATGACAAAGAGGCACAGTCATGAAGACACTTTTCCGTATCGCTGGGTTTACCCCGTATATACTGATCATCTTTCTTAATGCCATGACTGATCTGGGGCATAAAATTGTCCTGCAAAATACCATTTTTAAAGCCTATGAAGGCTCTGAACTGATCGTATTGACAGCGATTGTCAATGCATTGATCCTACTGCCGTTTATCTTTCTCTTCTCCCCTGCAGGGTACATCTCGGACAAATATCCCAAGACCAAGGTCATTGAGTATGCCTCATTGCTGGCGATCGGTATCACCGTACTGATCCTGCTCTCCTACTACATGGGGTGGTTCTGGATGGCATTTGGACTGACCTTTGTACTCGCAGCCCAGAGTGCGATCTACTCACCTGCGAAGTATGGACTGATCAAAGAGATGGTAGGAGATGACAATCTTGCCTCTGCCAATGCACTGGTACAGGCGGTAACGATCGTCTCTATTTTAGCTGGAGCAGTGGTTTATTCGATGCTCTTTGAAAAGCTGTTGGGAGAGAGAAGTATCGCTCCTCATGAGATCTTGCAGTATGTAGCACCCTTGGGCTATCTGCTGATCGGAGCCAGTGTGATAGAGTATCTCTTTGCCCGGCGTTTGAGAGGGGAGGCTGTGACGGTTGATGATGCAGTGATATTTGAGTCCAAGAAGTACCGAAGTCTCGGGTATCTCAAAGAGAATCTTTCTATGATAAAAAGCAACAAAACAGTATGGCTCAGTATCCTGGGGCTCAGTATCTTCTGGGGGATCTCTCAGGTCATTGTAGCGATCTTTGGAGAGCATCTCAAAGGGAAGCTTGGTGTGACAGATACGGTGGTCGCCCAGGGGTTGTTGGCACTTTCAGGTGTCGGTATCATTGTGGGGTCTCTGCTGGCAGGGCGTTTAAGTCGTCACTATATAGAGACAGGGATCATACCGCTAGGTGCTATGGGAGTGACACTTACGACCTATCTGCTACCCCCACTTTCTAGCCAGTTTGCTCTGGGCGCAAACCTTTTTGCCTTTGGTTTTTTTGCAGGTCTTTTTATCGTGCCTCTCAATGCATTGGTTCAGTTTGCTACCCCGACGAAAGTACTGGGTAAGGTTCTGGCAGGAAATAACTTTGTCCAGAGTCTCTCAATGTTCCTCTTCTTGGTGGTGACAGCACTGTTTGGTTATTTTGAGATCTCTAGCAAGGTACTTTTCTATATCGTTGCCACGATTGCACTAGCCGGTATGCTCTATACGTTTATTCGGCTGCCTCAATCGCTGATACGTTATATGGTCAAAGTACTGTTTGGGTTTAGATATCGCATTACCGTGGAGGGCTTGGAACAGATTCAGGCAGAGGGTAAAGGGGTGCTGCTGCTAGGGAACCATATCTCGTTCCTCGACTGGGCGATGCTTCAGATCGCCTATCCTCAGCAGATACGTTTTGTAATGGATCGACTCTATTATGACAAGTGGTACCTCAAACCTTTTCTGAACTTTTTTGGTGTCATCCCTATCTCTACGAGAGGAAGCAAAACGGCCTTGGCAAAAGTCACAGAAGCACTCAATGCAGGGGATACGGTGGCACTCTTTCCTGAAGGACATCTCTCCAGAAATGGACACTTGGGTACCTTCCAACGGGGATTTGAGGTAGCAGCACGTGAAGTAGAGGATGCGATCATCGTACCGTTCTATCTGCGAGGACTCTGGGAAGATCAATTCTCTCATGCTTCACAAAAGATGAAACGGAACAGTGCCAAGGATATCTCTGTGAGTTTTGGTAAGCCGATAGGTATTCACAGCTCTCCTGCAGAGGTCAAGCAGGCAGTTTTCGATCTCTCTATCTATGCATGGAGAACCTATACCGAGTGTTTGCCTTCTTTACAGCAAGCATGGATAGAGCGTGCCAAAGAGGTGAGAGGAAAGCTCTCCATGGCAGACTCTACAGGTGTTGAAGTCAGTGGAAACAAGTTTATCACAGGCACACTTATGATCGCAAAAGGGCTTAAGCCCATGCTGAAAGAGCGTCAGAATATCGGTCTGCTTCTTCCTACCTCTGTAGGTGGATCGATGGCAAACATGGCAGTACTGAGTCTAGGGAAAACAGTGGTGAATCTCAACTACTCCAGTGGTACAGCTAGTCTACTTCATGCCCTCAAGATCGCGGATATTACCAAAGTCGTAGCCTCTAGACAGTTTGTTACCAAGCTCAAGGCAAAAGGCTTTGATCTCACAGAGGTGCTGTCACAGGTAGAGGTGATCTATCTAGAGGATATTAAAGAGAAGATGAGCAGAACCAGAGGGCTATGGATGTTTGCACTGGTTAAGCTCCTGCCGGCTTCTGTGTTGGGCAGTCTCTTTATCAGAGATGCTGCACCCGAGGATACGGCAGCGATCCTCTTCTCCAGTGGCAGTGAAGGTACCCCCAAAGGGATAGCTTTGAGCCACCGTAACATGATGGGGAATATCAAGCAGACCACGACACTGCTCAACCCGACAGATGAGGATGTAATGCTGGGAACCTTGCCGATCTTCCACTCTTTTGGACTGACAGTCACAACACTGCTACCACTGATCGAAGGGATCCCTGTGGTATGCCACCCTGATCCGACCGATGGATTTGGGATCGGTAAGATCGCTGCCAAATATGAGGCAACGATGCTCTTCGCTACAGCGACCTTTTTCCGTCTCTATACCCGTAACCGTAAGCTCAGCCCTCTGATGTTCAAGACGCTTCGCATGGTGGTTGCCGGTGCAGAGAAGCTACCCAATGAGATCCGTGAAGAGTTCAAAAAGAAATTTGGGCATGAGATCTATGAGGGCTATGGTGCTACGGAGACCACACCAGTAGCTTCAGTCAATATCCCTGATATCCTGATGCTCGATAGCTTCAAACCACAAGTCGGTAACAAACCTGGTACGGTAGGGCTACCGCTGCCAGGAAGTAGTTTCAAGATCGTTGACCCTGAAAGCTTCGAGCCTTTGGCTGTAGGAGAGGAGGGGATGATCCTCATCGGTGGCACACAGATCATGAAAGGCTATATCGGGGATCCAGACAAAACAGCATCTGTGATCAAAGAGATCGACGGGATACGCTGGTATATCACAGGAGACAAAGGCAGGCTTGATGAGGATGGATTCCTCACCATCGTCGATCGCTACAGCCGCTTTGCCAAAGTAGCAGGAGAGATGGTAAGTCTGGGACTGGTAGAGCGAGAGATCAGCACTGTTCTGGCTGAAAATGATCAGATCGCTGTCGCTGCTTTGCCTGATGCCAAAAAAGGTGAAAAGCTGGTGTTGCTCCTCGAAGGCGAGATGGAGATAGCTGAACTCCAAGAGAAGATAAAAGGACTTGGGCTCAATCCACTGTTTGTACCGAGTGTATATCACAAGGTAGAAGCGTTACCTAAACTAGGTACGGGAAAGGCGGACTTCAAAGGGGCGAAGAAAATGGCAGCAGCGTTGAGTGAAGGAGAGGCACAATGAGACTATTTCCAAAAACAAAATGGGGAAAACTGGGAGGGGTATTTTTCGTAGGGGTGATACTCTATATCTTTGGGCTGCCACTCAATGGATACCTTAGATATCAGCCAAAAGAGGGAGATGTCATTTTCCAGTCTTTGCCTACTGGAGAGCTGACAGAGGTCATTGAAGGTGCCACACACTCTCCCTACTCTCATGTAGGAATGCTAGTAGAAAAAGAGGGGAAATGGTATGTCAGAGAGGCTATCGGAACAGTACATGATACTGGATTGTATCGTTGGATAAGCAGAGGGAGACAGGGAAGCTTCAGTGTCTATAGACTCAAGAAAAAATATCAGAAGTATCTGAAACCAATGATTCAGAGCAGCAAGCAGTTTCTTGACCGTCCTTATGACATCAATTATGAGATGGACGATGGCAAAATCTACTGCTCTGAACTGGTTTACAAGTCTTACAAACTGGTATCAGGACAGCAGATGGGGAAGCTGGCTTCGCTCAAAGAGCTAGACTGGAAACCCTACAAAGACTTTATCCTGTCTATCGAAGATACGATCCCACTAGATAGGGTGATGATCACACCCAAAGACTTGGCTGAGGCAGAACAGTTGGAACAGGTTTTTTCTACCTATAAATAATACGAAGAGATACGGAATGAAAGGAAAAATATGACACAAGAAAAAGGAATAGAGCATAAATATAATGGCACTCTTTTATCAGTTCTTAATTTTTTAGCAGTGTTGGCAGTTTTTGGGTATACGATCTTTTTGATAAATAATTATAGTAGAAATACTATATTGGGAAGTCTCTTGACCTTGGGTGTATTTGGTCTATATCTATGGAGAGTTTATGTATCTATAGGAGAGTATAAAAAAGGGTACATGAGTACTGCCAAAGGGCTTTTTATCTCCATAGGTGGACTTTTTTTAGTATTTATCGCAGACATTTTTGTGTGTGCCAATAGTGTTAGTTTGAATTTTCATTAGGAGATCTTTTGTTTATTCATTTATTGTTTGATCTATTGTCTTATGGTGTTGCGGGCTATCTCTCATGGAGATATTTTAGAGGGAGTAGCCTTATCGAGGATATAGATCTACGCTGGTATTACTATACCATACTGGTGGCTGGATTTGTGATAGGCTCTGTGGGTCTGAGTATGTTCAATAACTACCTCTCCTTGGGAGGAAAAGTGATCTTGGGAAAGTCTATACTGGGAGCACTTTTTGGCGGGATACTCTTCTCTGAGATATTTAAGTACTTCATGGGAATCAAGGGCTCTACGGGGGCGTATTTCGTCCCCTCTTTGGCTATCGGTATTGCGATTGGTAGGATCGGATGCTTTCTGGCTGGGCTAGAGGACTATACCTATGGCGTGGAGACGACACTACCATGGGGTGTGGACTTTGGAGATGGTATATCGCGGCATCCTGTGCAGCTCTATGAGAGTGTAGCGATGTTCGGCTTCTTTGGGATTGCCTTGTGGCGATATAGTGTAGATAGAGCAGGGTTTGAGCGAACGATCTTTTATCAGTTTATTCTCTGGTATGCTTCCCAACGATTTGTCTGGGAGTTACTCAAGCCCTATGAGACTATAGCATGGGGGATCAATCTGTTTGGATGGATCTGTCTGCTACTGATAGGGTATGCAATGATCTACCTCTATAAAAATAAAAAATAAAAGGAAAATACAATGGCATTTTATGCACAAAATTATGATCTATTTCTGACAGCAACGCAGAGTTTTTGTCAACAGTGTGACAATCTAGACAGACTGGTTGACACACATGTGGTAACCAAGGACAATGAGGTGTTCTTACGAAAATTCTGCCCCAAGTGTGGAGAGTCGATGGTGAAGATCTCTACAGATTATGCGTATTACAAACTCTGTGAAGCCTATCTCAAGCAGCCTGATCTTCCGGAGAAGCCATTGACACAGGTATTGCGAGGTTGCCCCTATGACTGTGGGGTCTGCCCACAGCACCAGAACCATCCTTGTCTGGCACTGTTCAATGTTACTGATGAGTGTAATATGAAATGCAACATCTGCTACTACGCAGCAGAGCCTGGACTGGGCAACCATCGTAGCATGGAGGAAATCTCACAGATGCTGGATACACTACTGGAGACAGAGAGTGAGCCGGACCTTATACAGGTCACAGGGGGAGAACCTACTACCCATCCACAGATCATAGAGATCCTGCAGTTTCTGAAAAAGTCTCCCGTCAGGCACCTCATGCTCAACACCAATGGTATTCGTATTGCCGAAGATGAGGATTTTGTCAAGGCACTCAAGAAGCTGGGTGGGGGCTTTGAAGTCTATCTGCAGTTTGATTCTCTAGATGCAGAGGTATTGAAAGATATTCGAGCCAGAGATATGCGTGAAGTGAGGCTTAAGGCATTGGCGATGTTGGAGAAGTATCGTATCTCTACCACGATCGTCTCTGTGATCAAAAAAGGGCTCAATGATCAAGAGATCCCGCAGATATTGGCGTTTTCCCGAAAGTACCGTTGTATTCGTGGTGTGGTATTTCAACCTGTCCAAGAGGCTGGACGTATCGAAGCGGAAGGGGATTTCCGTATCACACTGAGTGAGATCAGACAGATCATTGTTGAAGATGAGAGTAATCCTTTCAGTGCAGAGGATATGATACCACTCCCCTGTGATCCACACAAGATCGGTGTAGGCTACGCTGCCAAGACTATGGGTGTAGATGAAAAAGGAGATCCCTACGCCAACCTCATGCCAGTGACGGGACAGATTCCCAAAGAGATGATCACCGAGCAGAGAGGTACGGTGGCATTTGAGCAAGACAAAGCGTTTGTCAAAACTATCGTAGAGACAGTGAGCCTCGATACTGCCATGGGAGAGAATATTCTCAAGGAGAAGATCAAAACCAAGCTGTTCTGCTGTTGGCCTAGCTTTTTGAGCCCTGCTGATATGGGATATGAAAATGTCTACCGTATCGTCATTATGGAGTTTAGTGATATCTACAATTTTGACACGATCAATATCAAAAGAGAGTGCAACTTTATGATAGAACCCAATCGAGTGATACCGTTTAGTACCTACAATATGGGTATACCCTTTTCGCAATAAAGGAGTATGAAATGCATATGATTTGGAGATGGGTGTTCTTGATGGGGATGATAATGGGAGTCACACTTTATGCCTCTGCACGTACCCACAGTGATACAATGGCTATCCACAGTGGAGATATCATCTTCCAAGATTCCAAATCCTCACAGGCAAAGGCGATCAAGCTTGCCACGCACTCTCAATATTCTCATATGGGAATACTATATATAAAGGGTGATAAAGTCTATGTCTATGAGGCGAGTGCCACGGTACGGATGACAGCACTCAAAAAGTGGATCGATAGAGGTGTGGGTAAACATTTTGTGATCAAAAGATTGAAAAACGACAAGATACTTACAGCAAAAAATCTTAGAGAAATGCAACGCATAGGCAGGACATTCAAGGGGCATAAGTATGATACTCTGTTTGGATGGGGTGATAGAAAAATATATTGCTCAGAGCTTGTATGGAAAATATACAAAAGAGCACTGGGGATAAAGATTGGCAAACTCAAAAAGCTAAGGTCATTCGATCTATCACATCCTGTGGTGAAAGCTAAACTCAGAGAGAGGTACGGAGCGAATATCCCTCTCAATGAGAAGGTCATATCACCTCAGGATATGTTTGACTCTTCCTCTCTATTTACTACGTATATAAGATAACGGATCTCAGTAGATCACCCGGGCCAGATAGAGCCCCTGTGGTGGTGCAAGCCTGCGGCTGTGGATGGCTTGAAGGGTAAGCTGTTCTCTGAGCTGTTCCAGCGTGAACTCCTCATTGGCAACACGTACAGCAAAGTCGATCATCATTCGTACCTGTGCCCTGAGAAATCCATTGGCTTCAAAATAGATGGCATGGGTGTTGCCTACTGGGCGGATGTAGGCACGATATACTTCTCTAATGTTGTTCTTGGTTTCAGACCCACTTTTAAGAAAATAGCTAAAATCATGCTCTCCCACAAAGTATCCTAATGCTTTTTGTAGTCGCTGATGATTCTTGATAGGAATATAGGCGATAAAATCCTCCTCAAATAGAGAGGGTTTGGATGTTTTGAATAGATAGCGGTAGGTACGTATTTTGGCTGAAAATCTGGCGTGAAAAGTATTGTCTACGGCTGTGATATGTTTGAAGGTGATCCCTTTTAGTTTGCCATTGAGATGTGTCTGCAGCTTGGCAAGATCCTGCCAAAAATCGGGGAGCTCAAAATGAATAACCTGCCCCGTAGCATGTACCCCTGCATCTGTCCTTCCTGAGCCGACGATAGGCACTTCGATTCCCAGTGAGCAAAGTGCTGTCTCAATAGCGGTAGTAACGGTATGAGGTGTGGAGGTCTGCTTCTGAAAGCCTTGGAAGTGTGTGCCATTGTAGGCGATGACTGCTTTGACACGCATCAAAAGCTCGCTTTTGCTCTTCTAGTGAAGAAGAAGAGACTGGCCGCAAGAAAAAGTAGTGAAACAGCCAGTAGCAATAGTGGTGTACCCTGTTTCCTGAGGATGGAAGCCGTGACATACACAGCGATCGCTACCCCAAAGCTGACAAGATAGATACCGGATCGCTGATACCTGGGATTGATGATAGAGAATGCAGTGATCAGTCCCAAGACAAGAAGAGGAGAAAGAGAAAGAAAAATATTGTAAATAAAGAGAGCCATATCATGTTTATTGCTGCCTATGTCACTCCAGCCACGACTCAGCCATTGGACATTGGTGTTGTTTTGTGCGTAGTTATAGATCTGCATCTGTTCATAGCGCATCGACTCTATCGTGTGAGGAAGAAAAGTATCTCCCGTACCATGAGAAAGGTTGAGAGAGAATTGAGCATTATGGTGCTCCATATGCCCTTTGTCTGCGATGACCAATACCCTTTTTTCTTTGTTGTCTGTAGCAAACAGAACCACATCATGATAGGTATGGTTTTTTTTGTCACCCAAAAAGACCATATAGTCTCCAAATTTTTGTCCTAAACGATTGGGAGCGATGGTAAGCTCCGCTTCTACGGTTTTTCTCTTTTCAAATAGTTTATATGCCAGTGTACTTTGTGGAATCGTATAGAGAGATATGATGAGCATAAGGATCGTAAAGAGCAGTGCGGGCAGGGTAAATATCTTGAGTAGTTTTGTGGGGGTAAGTCCGAAAGAAAAGAGTGCAATAAGTTCGTTGTCTTCAGAGAGTTTCATGAGTGTGGCAGTAGCTGCAGCGATAAAAGAGAGCGGCAGGGTATAGAAGATAATATCTGGAAGAAAAAACCCAAAAAGTGTCAAGATCTCTCCCGTATCAAGAGAAATCTTGTTGGAGAGGATAGCGATCCTGATAATATAGACAATAGAGAGTATGGAGAAAAAAGGTAAAAATATCAGAAGATAGTTTTTGCCAAAGTGTGAGAGGATAAAGCCCCTGACTTTACCCATACATGATCCAGTTTAAGAACGCCATAGACTGTGTATCAAAAAGATAGATGATCAATGTTGCCAGTGCCAGGAAAGGTACGAAAGGTACCATTGTGTCTTTGGCAAAGAGAGAGGGCAGTATCGCCAGGATCGCTGAAAGGAACAGTGCCAGAAAGAATCCGGGAAAGCCAAGCAGCGCAGCCATCGTTCCGGCGACGATCACATCTGCACCACCCATTGCCTCTTTGCGGGCTACGATAGAGATGATCTTTGCCAATGCCCAGAGACCAAAGGCAGCGACAGCGGCATTGGCAAGAGGATTGTCCCAAGAGAGCTTGAGAAGATCGGGTTGTATCAATGCCATGAGCAATCCAAAAAAGTTGACACTGTCAGGTACTGCATAGTATTTGAGGTCGATCACACTGAGTGCAAAGAGTGCGGTAAAAGAAGCAGCGATAAAAGGGAAATACCAGACAAGCCCCAGTTTGGTATAGATCGCCAGCCATAGAAGTCCGGTAAAGAGCTCTACGATGGGATATTGCTTGGAGATAGGTACTTTGCAGTAGGCACACTTTCCTCCCAAAAAGATCCATGAGAAAAGTGGGATATTGTGATACCACTTTAGTTTTTCATGACAGCTGGTGCAGTGTGACCCGGGGAAGGCAATACTCTCGCCTCTTGGTGTACGGTAGATCACCACATTTAGAAAAGAGCCTATCATCAGTCCAAAAATAAAGACAGCAATGCCTAGCGATACAGTTCCCATTTAAATTCCTCCAAACTTTCTATCTCTCTCTTGAAAGTTCTCTATGATCTCTTCCAATTCATCTGGCATAAAGTCTGGCCAGAGTGTCTCAGTAAAGAACATTTCACTATAGCTAAGCTGCCAAAGCAGAAAGTTAGAAAGCCTCTGTTCCCCACTGGTGCGGATCAGCAGATCAATATCTGTATAAGGGCTGTCAAGCGCAGCCCCCAGATTCTCTTCTGTGATCCTCTCTCCCTGTGCCGCAACGCTGTTGGCCGCACGGACGATCTCATCCCGGCTTCCGTAATTGAGAGCCAGTACCTGTGTGAGACTACGGTTGTTCTTGGTCAATGCTTTGGTTTTTCTAATGGTCTCTTTAAGCTTGTCGGAGAAGGCAGAGATATCTCCGATCGTTTCAAACTTGGTATCCAGTTCCATATAGGTAGGTACTTCATTGGTTAGGTAGTTATCCAGCAATTTCATGAGAAAGTTGACTTCCATCTTGGGTCTTTTCCAGTTTTCTGTACTAAAAGCATACAGCGTAAGTGTTTCGATGGTTTCATGTTTGGCGCAGTAGGTTGTGATAGTTCTGACTGTCTCAGCGCCTACCTTGTGTCCTTGGGTGCGTACTTTTCCCCGTATTTTTGCCCATCTTCCATTCCCATCCATGATAATACCCAGATGTTTTAAGTGACTGATGTTATTCATTGTTCCCCTTGTCTAATGCCATGCTCTGCTCAATGATTTTGAATGAAAGTGTAAGCTTATCTGCCTTTCCGAGTGCTTTGGTTGTCTGCTCTGTGATAAAGGTGATCTCATTGTCTTCAGTGCCGAAACTTTGGCTGTCTTTGAGCAGATTATAGCATACGGCTGTTACCCCTTTATTACTTATCAGTGCTTTGGCATGGTTGAGACCATTTTCGGGGTCCATCTCTGCTTTAAATCCTACAGTAATGATACCTTCTTTGTTGATCTGCTTGAGAATATCTTTGGTCTGTATGAGTTCGATATTCCAAGTCTCTCCCAGCTGTGACTTTTTTAGTTTTCCGGCTTGTGGATACTTGGGGGTAAAGTCAGCTACCGCTGCTGCCATGAAAAGGTAAGGTGTCTTCTGTATCATGCCGATGGCATCAGGGTTGTTGAGACTAGGCTTGCTCATGATACCTTTTTTGGCTACCCGCACAGCATCAACTGTATACTCCAGCATCTCCGAAGCATCCTCAACATCAATGGTGTAGATCTCTTGTGGTAGCTCTTTATGGGGCATGGTAGAGATATAGCAGACATCGGCACCTTTGAGATAGAGTGCTGTGGCAAGTGATTTTGCCATCTTCCCGCTGGAATAGTTGCTGATGTAGCGTACTTCATCGGTCTTTTCTCGGGTACCGCCACCTGTGATAACTACTTTACGGTCTTTCCAGAAGCTTTCTTCCAGTAGTGCCTGACATGCCTGGTAGTAGATCTCCAGAGGATCACTGAGTGCACCATCGCCTTCATCACCGCATGCAAGTAGCTTCTCTTGCGGAGCAACGATGCGGACATCATTGACACGCAGCATTTTGAGTGATCCTTCGGTATAGTGGTTGGCGATCATCTGGGTATTGGCAGCAGGGGCGATGAGGAGCTGTCTGCTGTAGGCGAGGGCTGTCTGGAGCAGGATATTGTCTGCGATACCTTTGCTCAGTTTGTTAATGGTATTGGCAGTAGCCGGAGCGATGAGAAATATGTCCGCTTTTTTACCGATATCAATATGGTTGAGGTCACTGCTCCAGCTCTCAGTCTCTTCATGTAGGACAGGGTTACTGGTAAGTGCCTCCATCGTAAGGGCTGTGACGAAGCGTTGGGCTGCTTCTGTCATGATCACATGCACTTCTGCCCCGGACTTGATAAAGAGTCTGGCCACTTCACAGGCTTTGTAGGCTGCGATACTACCTGTGATGCCTAGCAGTATGGTCTTGCCTTTTAGATCGATTTGCATCTACGATTCCTTTCCAAAGAACTTGTAAAAGAAGTTCTTGACTATCTTGAGTGGTGCTCTGGAGATCGCCAGAGCACCCTGTTCGATATCTTTGTTGACTGTGCTTCCTGCTGCAACCATGACATCATCTGCAAGTGTGACGGGGGCAACCAGCTGGCAGTCAGATCCGACAAAGACATTTTTACCGATGATGGTCTGATACTTATTTTTCCCATCATAGTTACAAGTGATGACCCCTGCACCGATATTGGAGCCCTTATTGATGCTTGCATCCCCAATATAGGCGAGATGTCCTGCCTTGACCCCTGTAAGGGTAGACTTTTTGACCTCTACGAAGTTTCCAACGTGGGTATCTTTCAGGATCGTCTGAGGCCGGATCCTGCCCATAGGCCCTACATCTGAGTCCTCGATAGTGGCGTCTTCGATGACGGAGTGGGCTTTGATATGGGCTCTTATAAGTTTGCTTTCACCTAAGACAGTAGTACCATTTTCTAGGATACACTCCCCCTCAAAGTAGGCTCTACAGTCGATATAGATAGTTTCTGGCAGTCGCATGATCACGCCATTCATCATGAGTGTTTCTTTGATACGGTCTTGCATGATACGTTCTGCATGGGCAAGGTCTAGCTTGGAGTTGACTCCCTTGAACTCCTCCTCTTTTACAGTGACAGGCTGTACGATCTTGCCTTCATCAACAGCCATTTTAACGATATCTGTCAGGTAGTACTCTGCCTGGGCATTGTTGTTGTTTAGTCTTGGGATATACTGTTCCAGCAGCGACGTATCGACTGCGTAGATACCCGCATTGACTGTTTTTGTCTCAAGCTGTGATGCTGTGCAGTCTTTTTGTTCTACGATTTCTTGTACGCTTCCTTGATTGATGATGACACGTCCATAACCTGTGGGGTCATCCATCTCAATGACAGACATGTGGATAGGGGCATCACCCAGTGTGAGTGCTTCCAGGGATGCTTTGGTGATCAGTGGCATATCTCCGTTGAGGAGTAGCGTACGGCTATGGCGAGGAGTGACCCCTTTCATAGCACCACCGGTACCGGGAAAACGTACGGCATCCTGCAGGTGGAAGTAAATATTGCTGTAGGCTGCTTCGACCTCTTCTCGGATACGTTCTGCCTGATGGTAGAGGACAACAGTGATATCATCAGAGACCTCTTTGGCTGCATCGATCGCATGAAAAAGCATGGGTTTTCCTGAGATCTTGTGGAGAACTTTAGGGGTATCAGATTTCATTCTGGTGCCCTGTCCTGCTGCCAATATTACCACACTTAACGCCATCGCAGTACCTTTTTGATAAAATAACAGTAATTATATCCAATATCCAATTAAGGTTGATGATTTGCAATGTAAACATTTCGGGCAGTGTGGTTCTTGTGGGCTTTATGCCCTAGATTACGAGAGTCAGCTTACACAAAAGCAGGAGAAAGTATCGGCTCTGCTTGCACCCTTTTGGCAGGGAGAGCTCACGCTGTTTGACTCACCACAGAGTCACTATCGTGCCAGAGCAGAGTTTCGTATCTGGCATACGGGAGAACTCTGTAGTTATGCAATGGGTAATCTGGATAAAAATGCTACAGTGACGATCAGTGAGTGTCCCAAGGTGATCGTTCCTATAGAATCACGCATGTGGAAGCTACTGGAGGAGATCAACCGCTCCAAAGAGCTCTCTCATAAACTGTTCGGTATAGAATTTTTGGCTACGACAAGTGGAGAATGCCTGGTAACGATGCTATATCATCGCAAACTTGAAGAGAGATGGGAACAGGTGGCTTCGGGGCTGGAAGCACTATTGGATATCTCTTTGATCGGTAGAAGTCGTAAGCAGAAGGTTGTACTCTCTGATACCTATGTGAGGGAGCAACTGACTATAGCAAATACGGTTTATGATTACCGTTACTATGAGGGGGGATTTACGCAGCCCAATCCTGTGGTAAATGTCAAGATGATCGAGTGGGTACTTGAGCGGATAGAAGGGGACAAGAAGGGGCATTTACTAGAGAGTTACTGTGGACTTGGCAACTTTACACTCCCCTTGTCACAACAGTTTACAAAAGTATTGGCAACGGAGATCAGTAAAAATTCGATTAAAGCAGCTAAAGAGAACTGTCAGTTGAATGGGATAAACCATATAGCATTTGTACGACTCAGCTCTGAAGAGATGACAGAGGCACTCAGTGGTGTACGCATGTTTAGGAGACTGGAGGGGATTGATCTGGAAAGTTATGACTTTAGTCATGTACTGGTCGATCCTCCCCGTGCAGGATTGGATGAGGATACGATCAGACTGATCTCCGGGATCGATACGATTCTCTATATCTCTTGTAATCCTGAAACGCTTGCCAGAGACCTGGAGACGCTGACGCAGACACATAGTGTGACGGATACTGCTATTTTTGATCAGTTCCCGCACACAAGCCATATAGAGAGTGGTGTGATACTAAGGAGAAAACAATGAGTCAAACTACGCTTCCCCACTGGTTGATGCCTTTAGCACATAAAAACCAGTTTATTTTTAATCCTTCTCCCCGAGACTTTACTGTTGAGGAGATTCCTCTGTATGCGTTTAGTGGTGAAGGAGAGCATCTGGTACTCAAAGTACGTAAAAAAGAGTTGACCACATGGGAGATGCTGGATATCCTAAGTACCCATTTGGGGATCAAACGCAGAGATATCGGATATGCAGGGCTCAAGGACAAGCATGCGATGACCATCCAATATATCTCTCTGATGGCGATCCATGAGGGTAAACTGGAGGGTTTTTCCCACCCCCAGATCAAGATACTTGATCGTGTCAGGCATAACAACAAGATCCGTATCGGACACCTCAAAGGCAACCGTTTCCACCTGCGATTCAAAAAAGTACTGGGTGTACAGAAAGATATGCTTGACTCTGTACTTGACTGGGTTAAGATACATGGGGTACCCAACTACTTCGGATATCAGCGGTTTGGCATATATGGGGACAACTGGAAAGAAGGAAAAAAGATTCTTGCCGGAGAACTTAAGATGAGAGATAGAAAGAGTCGAGAATTCCTCATCTCTGCCTATCAGAGCTATCTCTTTAATAACTGGCTAAGTAAGCGTATAGAGATGTGTAGACTGCTGGAGGAGTTTTCAGAGACAGAAACGGAGGGGGTATTGAAGCTTCCCGACGGCACACTCAAGGAGACCAAAAAGCAAAAAGCATTCTTCAAGATACTGGAAGGGGACTTGCTGATGCACTATCCTTACGGCAGAATCTTTTATGCAGAAGAACCACACAAAGAGGCAGAAAGATTTGACCTGAGAGATCTCTCAGTGACAGGGCTGATTCCTGGAAAGAAAGTAAAATTGGCAGAAGGAGCAGCCAGAGAGATTGAACAGGCATTTGATGAAGAGATGCGAGAAAGTGGCTCCAGACGCTATGCCTGGATATTTCCTATGGATATCAAGCGTAAATACATTCCGGAAAAAGCCCACTATGAATTGGGGTTTTTCCTTCCAAAGGGCTGTTATGCAACCAATGTGGTTGAGCTGCTCAGAGGCTATAGAGAAGCATAATTATGGCAATAAAGATGGATGAAAATCAAGTATTAGACCGATTGATCATCTGTCCCAAATGCCATACGATCCATCAAAAAATTACGATTTCCAAGGGCAAAAATGCCAAATGTGACA
Source organism: Sulfurovaceae bacterium (assembly GCA_965215705.1). Lineage (GTDB taxonomy): Bacteria > Campylobacterota > Campylobacteria > Campylobacterales > Sulfurovaceae > JAAXPZ01. Next base: position 179,881 of record CBDCEE010000002.1, read on the forward strand.
ACTGCAACAAGATACTTTATCATTATGATGAGCGTATACTGGATCATGGTCTGGCACTGGGTATCACGGGATTGATACTTTTCCTTGTCTCCAACCTCTTCCCTCTTGTACGGGTAGAGATGCTGGGGCACGAACAGCATGTCACAATCCTCTCTATGATTTTTTCACTTTTGGAAAATGGATTTTATGTGGTGGGGGTGGTAGTTGCTTTTATGGTATTCATCTTTCCGTTGATGATCTTGATCGTCTACATCACGATATCCTGGCTCATGATACAAAAAAAAGGAAAATCCTTAACCAAGGACCTACTCATTTTGCTCTCCAAGCTTCTGCCTTGGAATATGGTAGAGATCTATCTGGTCAGTATCCTGGTCGCACTGGTCAAGCTCATAGGCTATATGCAGATACATTTTGGTCTCTCCTTCTGGTCTTTGACACTCTTTGTACTGTTGGATATTTATCTCAGTAAAAGTATCCATATCGGAGAGCTTTGGGAGCTTCGGCACAGGATCTATGATGCCAGATAAGTATATTGACGAGTCTACGTTACTACGGTGTCCTATCTGTGAAGCGGTTAATAGAGACAGAGAAGGAGATATTTACTGTCATCGCTGTGGGTCGCGGATATTCAGAAATCCGAAGCTGACCACATCCAGGGCATGGGCCTTTCTTATTACGGCGCTGATACTGTATATCCCTGCCAACCTTTATCCTATTCTGGTCAATGAACAGTTTGTCTCAAAAAAGGGTAATACGATCATAGGGGGGATTATTCTTCTCTGGGAAGAGGGGTCTTATCCAATCGCTCTGATCATACTTGTTGCCTCTGTGCTGGTGCCTATTCTGAAGTTTATTGTGTTACTATACCTTCTGATAAGTGCAAATCTTAAAAAACATCGCTATACAAAAGTAGACCAACATAAACTGCATTATATGACAGAGATCATTGGACCCTGGTCGATGGTCGATGTCTTTGTGGTAGCGATATTGACTGGTTTGGTACATGTGGGTACGATCAGAGTGATCGCTGGACCGGGAGCAACAGCATTTGTACTGATGGTGCTGTTCACGATGTTTGCCGCACTGTCTATTGATACAAGATTATTTAAAGAGAAAGGATCTCATGGCTCAGATTAAACAGCCCCATATCGAAGAGAGTAGTAACTTTAATCTGTTTACTTCTATCTGGATCGTTCCTTTTATTGCGCTGATCATCTCTCTCTGGCTTGTGTACCAGCACTTTTCCAAAATGGGTCCTGAGATCAGAGTCGTCTTCTCCAACAGTGGTGGGCTTGAAGCAGGGCAGAGTGTCATCAAATATAGAAATGTACCCATAGGCAAGGTCAGCAGAATAGAGATACAAGAGGGAGGGCACGGTGTGGTTGTGATCGCCCGCATGAACAAAGAGGCTGAAAGCTTTATGAATGAGAGTACACGATTTTGGATCGTGAAGCCAGAAGTAGGGTATTCGGGTATCAGCGGACTGGATACACTGATCAGTGGGTCCTATATTGCGATGTATGCCGCTGAGGGAGTAAAGGAGACACGTGAGTTTCAGGGGCTGGATGCACCATACCGTGATATCAACTCCGGAGCATATATTTTGATGAATTCCAAGAGTGTGGGAGGCATCAAGGTGGGCACACCGATCAACTACCGTAATATTCAGGTAGGAGAGGTGGAGCATATCTCTTTGGCAGCAGATGGCAAAAGTGTGGAAGTGGTCAGTTTTGTCAAAAAAGAGTATACCAATCTTATCAATGTGACAACAAAGTTTTGGCTTCAAGGTCTGGCAGATATAGGTATACATGGTAATAGACTGGATATTAAACTGGCACCGGTGATTCCTTATTTGGCATTTGGTGGGATCACCTTTGAAAGTAAGTTTGATAAGCAATACCCCAAAGTAGAGTCAAACTATTTTTATAGGCTCTATGAGAGTGAATATGAGGCAGAGAGTAAGAAGATAGGAGATGAATTACGGGAGAATCATCTGTTCCGTTTCAAGTTTCAAGGGAAGATCTCCGGGCTTAAAAAAGGAGCTTCGATACAGTATCAGGGATTTGATATCGGAGAAGTTAATGATGTGGCATTGCATTATGATAGCATGGATCATACTATGGAAGGAGTGGTACTGGGAGATATCGATGTATCGATCTTTGCAGACCATAACCGAAGTGGGTTTGAAAATCTGAAGTTGGCTGTACAGGAAGGGCTTCGTGCACAGTTGACCAGTATTAACCCACTGATCAATGCACTGTTTATAGACCTTGTATTTACAAAAGATGTTGCACCGATCACACTGCTTGAAAATGAAAAAAGTGGTACAGTTTTTCCTATCATGGAGATGCAAAAGAGCAGTTTACTTGATGAGCTGACACAGTTTACCAACAAACTGAACCAATTAGAGATCAATGCACTTCTGAGCTCTGCCAAAAACCTTGTTGACGGTACTGCAAAGCCACTTCAGGATTCTCTGGTCAAACTGGATCAAGCAATAGAGAGCTTTAAGAGTTTGGCGGATAGCAGCAGTGAGCCGTTAAAGAAAATGCTTGAGTCCTTTGCCAAAAGCTCTGATGCTTTAGGTGGATTGATGGAGAATAATGCGACCAAAGAGATGCCTGCCAAGCTCAACAAAGCGATCGGGGCACTCAACAAGACACTGAGAACTACCAAAAAGGTTCTTAGAGGCTACCGATCCAATTCACTCTTTGGTAAACGGGTCACTGAGATGCTTAAAGAGCTTAACAAAAATTCAGAAGAGAGTAAACGACTCTTACGTAAACTGAATAAAAAACCAAATTCATTGATACTAGGGGAGTAATATGAGACAGATCACTTTGATGACACTGCTATTGATGCTGGTAGGATGCGGAGGTGCCTCCAAGCAGTACCTTCTCTCTGTAGATGATACTCATATTTCCCAACGTGCGAAAAAACATATGCAGATTGGTGTTGATAAGGTTACGGTACCAGGCTATATGGAAGAGAGTCAAATTGCCACTGAGAAGGTAGGAGGAGAGATCAATTACCGCAATGAGATATGGGCAGTGCCTACATCCAAGGCATTGACCAGCACCCTTATCCGTGCGCTTCAGCGAAAGTTTTCCAACCCCAATGTCTATCTCTTTCCCTGGGATGTGGAGAAAGAGAATGGTATTAGGGTCAAGGTCACACTTAACCGGTTTATCTATCGTAATGGACGGATCATACTAGAGGCAACCTATTTCATCAAGCGTATAGGAAGCAAGCACAAAAGAAGCTATATGTTTACGACAGAGGTGACATCAGGATCGAGCACGCCGGCTGTTGTACAGGCAATGGGTGTGGCTTTTGGAAAATTGGTAGAGGAGATCGGACGCAGGCTCTGATCTCATAGAATAGGTTAAATTATGCTATAATAAAACATTATTTTAACCAAAGGAGAAGTGATGTCAAAAGTAGTCAAAGTGATAGAGGTTTTATCTCAATCTGAAAAAAGTTGGGAAGATGCAGCAGCATCAGCGGTCAAAGCCGCCAGTAAATCAGTGGATAATGTGAAGTCGATCAATATTGTCAATATGAGTGCCAAAGTAGAGAATGGCAAGATAGTCAAGTACAGAATCAACGCAAAGATCTCTTTCCTGATCAAGAAAAAGAAGTAAAAAAACGTCTCTAGCACTTGGCTAGAGGCTATATTAAGTCTAAAAAGATAAAATTCCCCAACTCATTTATCCCCATGCCCTAGGAAGTTCATGTTTACTATCCAAAATTATTCTAAACAGAATATTAAAAACGATATTCTCTCCGGAGCACTGGTCGCAGTAGCGTTGGTACCTGAAGCGATTGCTTTTTCTTTTATTGCAGGAGTGTCACCTGTGGTAGGACTTTATGGTGCCTTTATTATTGGACTGATCACGGCGATACTGGGGGGTAAGCCGGGGATGATCTCTGGGGCTACAGGTTCTGTAGCCGTAGTCTTCGTCTCGCTGGGACTCTGGGTCAAGCAGCATTACCCTGATCTAGATAAAGAAGCACTCTCTATGATGGTGCTGCACATGATCCTACTGACCTCAATTATCGCAGGTTTGATTCAGATCGCTATCGGGATGATGAAAATGGGTAAATTCATCCGTCTGGTACCACAGCCGGCACTGTTTGGATTTGTGAATGGACTGGCGATCGTGATCGCATTGGCTCAGCTAACATTTCTTGCCCCTGTAGATGTGCAGCAATATCATTCTTGGGTGGATGTGGCAAAAGCAAGTTTCTCTGAGAACTATGTCATGTATATCATCATTGCCATCACCATGGCGACTATGCAGTTCCTTCCCAAGGTGAGTAAAGCAGTACCAGCTGGATTGGTAGCCATTGTTTTGATTACGGTTGTGGTAAATATACAAGATATTTTGAATTATATCAATAGTTATACCATGATGTTGGGCATCAATAGTCAAATTTTACCAGAAATGTGGAGTATTGATACCAAAAAGGTAGGCGATCTGGCTAATCTTTCCAATGTCTCTTTGCCTTACTTTGTGATGCCTGACAGTTCTTTGTTTACATGGAAGGCAATGTCTGTTATCCTGCCTACAGCATTGATAGTGGCGCTGGTAGGATTGATCGAATCACTGTTGACACTCTCTGTCTTGGATGAGATGGGTGGTAAGCGTGGTTCTGGTAATAAAGAGTGTGTTGCCTTGGGTGTGGGCAATACCACATCAGGGCTTTTTGGTGGGATGGCAGGTTGTGCGATGATCGGGCAGTCAGTGATCAACTTCACCTCTGGTGGATTGGGGAGGCTCTCTTCGTTCACAGCGGCTGTACTACTCATCACGTTGGTGGTGAGTTTTTCCAGTGTGATCGCAGCGATCCCTGTGGCAGTACTGGTAGGGATCATGTTTATGGTCAGTATTGGTACTTTTGAATTCTCCTCTCTCAAGCGAATCCAACATATGCCTAAAAGTGATGTATTTGTACTGGTAGTGGTGACGATCATCACAGTTTTCTATGATCTGGCAGTAGCCGTGATCGCAGGCGTGATCATCTCTGCACTGGTTTTTGCCTGGGAGCATGCCAAGATCTTTGCCCATACAGCAGAAGAAGAGGGCAAGAAGGTCTATGAGCTAGATGGCCCACTCTTTTTTGGCTCAGTGACCTCTTTTAATGAGCAGTTTGACCCGGAGAATGATCCTAGCAATGTCGTGATTGATTTCAAAAAAGCACGTGTCATGGACTCGTCTGGTGCCGAAGCGATCGACGCACTGACACAAAAGTATAAAAAAGCAGGCAAAAAACTCACGCTTAGACATCTCTCTGAAGACTGTAAAAAGACACTGAAAATTGCAGGCCCGTTCTGTAGTTATGAAGAGGATGACCCAACGTATAAAGTGGTAAGAGATTATTAGCGATTGGTCTATGGGTTGTATGCGAGAGTGTGCTAAAATAGAGAAAATATTTTGAGGAGTATAGATGCAACACTTGGTAGATACGGATCAGTTTACAGTAGCCCAGTTAGAGCAGATAGTCTCAGATGCAAAAGCCTTTAAGCACAAGAAGCCACCTAGACTTCTACAGGATAAAGTGATCGTTACGCTTTTTTTTGAGAAGTCCACCCGCACACGGAGTTCTTTTGAGATCGCTGGCAAAAGACTAGGTGCTGCAATGGTGCTGTTTGACCCTACCAAGAGCTCTACCCAAAAAGGTGAAACACTAGAGGACACTTTTACGACCTTGTGTGCGATGGAGCCTGATGCCGTTGTAGTACGACATTCTCAAAATGATACACCACAGATCTTGGCAGATATGCAAGTCACTCCCGTCATCAATGCAGGAGCTGGAAACTACGCCCATCCGACACAGGCACTACTGGATTATTTTACTATGCTAGAGCATTTTGATGGAGATATTAAAGGCAAGACTTTGGCGATCGTAGGGGATGTAGTGAGCTCTAGAGTGGCCAGTTCCGGTATCCGCCTCTTTACGCGTATGGGAATGAATGTGGTGCTTGTAGCACCTGAACAGTTTATGCCGGATATAGATCTACCCAAGTATGAGAGGTTGGATGATGTGATAGGGGAGGTTGATGTCATTATGAGTCTCAGAGCCCAACTAGAGCGGCATGAGGTACCTCATTTCGAAGATTATGATACGTATGCCAAACACTACTGTATCACGAAAGATAGAATAGGAGACAGAGATATTCTTCTCATGCATCCAGGACCCGTGATGCGAAATATAGATATTTCCGATGAGATGCTAGATGACCCACGGTGTAAGGTACTGGAACAGGTCAAAAATGGTGTCTATGTCAGAATGGCGATTCTAAAACTCTTGTTATTGGACTCATAAATGTATGTATTGGTATAGCCAAGAGGAGGGATTCGAGCAGATTGATAGGTTGGGTAAAAGGGGCATACCCTTTCTCTTCATCATCTCCTATAATCAATCCAAGATATTTGTGCAGCCTTTGGATCAACTTGAGAGCAGTATCTACTATAAGCTAGAGGATTGGCGAAACTATCCTGTACAGAAGCGGGAGAGAGCATTTACCTTTACTAAAATGCCGGCAGACTTTCCCCTCTATGAGAAGAAGCTTGAGAAGGTACGCGAAGAGATACGCTCCGGTAACACCTATCTACTCAATCTGACCTGTAAGACACCTATAGAGAGTGACTTCTCACTCAAAGAGATCTTTACCTACGCCAGGGCTAAGTTCAAACTCTACTTTAAAGATCAGTTTACCTGCTTTTCTCCGGAACGTTTTATCGAGATAGAGGGTGACAGGATCGCAACTTATCCGATGAAGGGTACGATCGATGCGGATATTCCCGATGCCAAACAGAAGATACTCCATGATGAAAAAGAGATGGCGGAACATGTGATGATCGTCGATCTGATGCGTAATGATCTGGGGATCGTGGGGAAGGATGTCAAGGTAGAACGATTTAGGTATGTAGACAGGATCAAAGCAGGCAACAAAGCGCTCTTACAGGTCAGCTCCAAAGTGACAGCACAACTGCCGGAGAACTGGAGAGACGGTATCGGTACGCTGCTTGCACGGATGCTTCCGGCAGGTTCCATTACCGGTACTCCCAAAAAGAAAACAGTGGAGATCATTGCGCAGGTAGAGAGCTACGAGAGAGGCTTTTATACAGGAGTGTTTGGTGTCTTTGATGGTAAAAACCTGCGTTCTGGGGTCATGATACGCTTTATCGAGCAGGAAGAGGGGAAGCTCTACTACAAGAGTGGTGGTGGTATCACGATCGACTCAGATGCCCGTTCTGAGTATGAAGAGCTGGTGGACAAGATCTATTTGCCACTCTGATAGATATCACACCTGTCGGTGCGTATCTTCCATTGGTATTTTGGGTCTTTTAGGATGGGGGCAAAGTAGAGCTTACCAGAGGCTCTCCATGGATCCAGCAAAATACCTGAAGCGAGATTCTTTGTATGGCGTGGTAGTGCTACCAGCGCATTATGCTCCAGCCAATAGCTTCCTACATGGGCTCCTACGGGTTGGAGGCTGATCGTTTTGAAATGAAACTTCTGTAGATGGAGGTAGAGATCATCACTCCACTGATAACAGAGTCCCCGATTTTTGATCCCTACATTGGTCAGAAAGTTATGCACCAATGGCGGTGTAGATACGTGATAGCGTGAAGCCAGTTCTCTGCTATAATGGATCGCTTCATGGGATATGGTTCTGGCTTCTGCTGGGTCTATATGGCTATGTGTACGCATGAGTAGTGTATAGAGTTTCTCTTGATCGGAGTGTACTGTTTTGGGGTCAAAATGAGGGGTACAGGAGACAAGCAGCAGAAGGAGCAGGAATATCCCTGCTATCTGTCTCTGCATAGTGTTAGCTGACAATGATCGCTTCAGGGAAGATCACGCCATCTATCGAAAGCTCTGCCATCTTTTTGATCTCTTTTTCGTTGAGGATCAGTGTCAGGACTTTGGTATCGAACAGGTACTCTTGTGCGATCGGTTGTATCCTGGCAGCATCTTCGATCTGGCAGACCAGATATTTACTCTCCAGTGCATTGGCAAAAAGTGCTTCTGTGACACTAGTCACCGTCACTGCAAAGGCTATACGGTTCTCCTGACAATACTGTGCAAGAGTGATAGAGTCGCTGAGTGGCTCAAGAAGCATAATGCTGCCAGGGGAAGCCTTTTTGATATCTTCGACAGAAAATACCTTTCTGAACTCATCACTCTTGATCCATGGATGTCCAAATATAAGCATATCTTTCTCCTTTTACTTGGGTAGGCACTCTTTAGAGCAGTAATATTTTCCTTTGAAAACAATACTCTCTTTTCTCGTGACATAGGTGCTGCATGTTTGACACTCTTCGAGTGCATCTGCATCGGTCTCTTTTTCCTCTTTACTCTGGCCAGGGAGCGCAAAAGAACCACCCATGAACCTATAGATCGCTACCAGTACCGCACCGATCAAAATCAATTTTAATATCATGTTTTAATCCACAAATAGTTTCGTTTATCTCTGGATACTATAGCATAGTTTCGCTGATTATTGGTAGCTTCTATCTCTTTAAATACCTGACTTCCTTTATAGAAGAGATACTCTGTATGTGCATTACTGAGATGCTGTGTGATCTTCAGTAGTAGCTGTGTATCTGTGACTGCTCTGGAACTGACCATCCCGAAGGGGAGATGTTGTAGGGCTTCTACTCTCATTTTGGCGACAGTTACATAGGGGAGTTCTAGTTCCATGATGACAAATTTTAGAAAAGAGGCTCTTTTGTTTAGCGGCTCACACAATACGGTTTCTATAGTATCAAAATAGATACCCAGTACCATTCCAGGAAAGCCCGCACCGGTACCGACATCCAGCAGAGAGTTAGGAGGATGGATGAATGTGACAGGATAGAGGGAGTCGATGATGTTTTCATAGATGCTTTCTAGATCTTTTGCTCCGGTGAGATTGTGGATCTGATTCCACTCATGGAGCAGGGTAGCAAATTGCTCTAGCTTGAGACATTTCTCTTCAGTGAGTGGGATGGCTGCTTTGGTGAGGTGCTGTGAGAGGTTCATGTTTAGAGCTTGTGTCCCATTTTGGACTTTTTGACATTGAGATAGGCTTGGTTGTGGGGGTTGGGTTCTGTGATGAGAGGGATGATCTCACGCAGTTCTATGTCAGAGAGGGACTTTATCTTATCCGGGTTATTGGTGAGTAGCTTGATGGTATGGATCCCAAAATGATCGAGGATGAACGAGATGATACCATAGGTTCGCTCATCGGCTTTGAATCCAAGCTGATGGTTGGCTGCGACGGTATCGAGTCCCTGATCCTGAAGTGCATAGGCATTGACCTTGTTCAGCAGGCCGATATTTCTACCCTCCTGCCTATGGTAGATGACCATACCGCCTTCTTTGGCGATGATATCCAGAGCAGACTGTAACTGCTCTCCGCAGTCACATTTGAGAGAGCCCAATGCATCCCCGGTCAGACACTCGGAGTGTACACGTACGATAGGGGCATCGAGTGTACGGATATTCTCAGTAAAGATAGCCAGATGCTCTTTCTCATCTTCTTTGAAAGCTTGTATTCTAAATGTCCCATACTTGGTAGGTAGGGTGGCGATTTGTGATATATCGATCTTATTCATAGCGGGATTATACTATAAGAATGAGTAATTGGGAATGAGTAATTAGGAATTTTTGGTTAAAATGGTGAAAACTATTTATGTAAGGCTATATATGTTCGATAGATTTAGAAGAAAAAGGATCCATCCTGTCCTACGAGACCTGCTCCAAGAGACCCATTTACGTGTCGATGATTTCATCTACCCACTGTTTGCCAGAAGTGGTGAGGGAATCAAGGATGAAGTAGGCTCTATGCCGGGTGTGTTCCAGATGAGTATCGATGAGATCGTCAAAGAGTGTACCGTACTCAAGGAGCTGGGTATCTACTCTATCATCCTCTTTGGTATCCCGGATGTGAAAGACTCGGTAGGCAGTGATGCGATGTGCGAGCATGGGATCATGGCGGAGACAGTACGTGCTGTCAAGTCTGCACATCCTGACATGTTCGTTGTCACTGATCTTTGTTTTTGTGAATACACAGACCACGGACACTGCGGTGTACTCGACCCTGTACTGGAGACGGTTGACAATGACATTACGCTTGACAACCTAGCTAAGCAAGCTGTCGTTCATGCCAAAGCAGGGGTTGACATGATCGCCCCCTCCGGCATGATGGATGGTATGATCCAGGCGATCCGAGCAGGACTGGATGGTGCAGGATTTGTGAACCTGCCCATCATGAGCTACTCCAGCAAGTTTGCCTCTGCTTACTACGGCCCCTTCCGTGATGTAGCAGAGAGCAGTCCCGGTAAAGGCGATAGAAAAAGCTACCAGATGAACCCTGCCAATCGCCGTGAAGCGATCGCAGAGTCCGTAGCAGATGAGCTGGAGGGTGCCGATATCCTCATGGTCAAACCAGCCCTAGCCTATATGGATATCATCCGAGATGTCAGGGAGAACACCACCTTGCCACTGGCTGTGTATAATGTCAGTGGTGAGTACTCTATGCTCAAAATGGCTGCCAAGGCTGGGGTGATTGATTATGATGCTGTGATGATGGAGACGTTGCTTGGGTTCAAGCGGGCTGGGGCGGATATGATTATTACGTATCATGCTAAGGAAGCGGCGGAGTTGTTGCAGAAGTGATGTAAGGCAGCCAACCTCCTTCGTGATTATATTTTTTGTTCAAACAGTATACTGTCTGAATAATGGGCTTTAAAAGGATTAATTTGTTGTTTTTTGCAATACTTTATAAAGTTTTTTAGTCCAATTTCTGATATTTTTTTTAAAAAAGTATTTGGAAATACAAGTTCAATCTTCTCTTTAGATGCTTTCGAGTTCTGTGAGCTCTCATCAAAAACCATTTCTTGAAATATTTGATAAAATGGTGATTCTATTTTATGTCTTTGTGTAGATTCTTCCCGCTCCGTTGGTGATTGTAACTGATGTACCATACTATTTCTAGCCTCATAAAGTAAATATGCATATGTGGATTTATAGTCATCATCATTTTCATTAGAAATAGCAACTTCTTTAATATCAACATACCAAGCTGAATTTAATATCTTTTGTATCTTCTCTTCATTTTCTAGGTAAACTGGGCAATAGTAGTTCCATTCTTTCCAAGTAGTATATTTATCTATAAAATTTATAAATCTTTTTTTTACACCTTTTTCTTCAGAAAAAGTAGCTTTTGCTAAAGATTCTAAAAAAGATATATAAAGTTTCTTTTTAAAAAGTGTTTCATGCTTTGGTGTAGATAATTGCTCTATTGCTTGTAATTGTTCTTTTAGGCACTGTTCGAAATTTTCTATCTTCTGTTCATTATTATTCAAATTCACTTCCTAACTTATCTTATTGCTCGTTCCCATCGTCTCGATGGGAATGGATATATTGTTTCAAGCTACATTAACATTTCAGCCCTTACGGTGAAAGTGTGACTGCTTTCAGATTTCCTCTCATGGTGTGTTGGCAAACGCACCCTACTAACATTGTACCATGATAATATTTTCTATCTTGCTATTTTGAGTATGTATAAACTTGACTTCAAATTACATAACTTGATCATATACCTTAAGTGAATGAGATAATTTTGTCAATTATTATGCTTATCATCATTTTTATAGATAAAAGAGCAAAACATAGTCATATATTCCTGATGTAACTCATCAATAAATTGCATGAAAAAAAAGGGTAAAACACCCCATTTTTAGGTTATAATTATGCAAGAGAACAGCGAAGCTTCTTCTGCTTAGCAGCCTGTCGGGCCCACAGATGGTGGGTCCAATAGACTTCTAAAAAAGGAAATAAAATGAGTGCGTCAGACTACATAGAGAGAGTATTAGAGCAAGTAAAAGCCAGTTCCCCTGGTCAGGATGAATTTTATCAGGCAGCCGAAGAGGTGTTGCATAGTCTGGCACCACTTTTGGATAAAGAACCCAAGTATGAAGAGAATGGTATACTCGAGCGTATTGTCATTCCTGAGCGTAGTATGATATTTCGTGTCAGTTGGGTAGATGATGCAGGAAAGGTCCAGACAAACTTTGGATATCGTGTACAATTCAACTCTGCGATCGGACCTTATAAAGGTGGACTTCGTTTTCACCCTTCTGTCAATCTTGGTATCGTCAAGTTCTTGGGCTTTGAGCAGATCTTTAAAAACTCATTGACAGGACTCTCTATCGGTGGTGGTAAGGGAGGGAGTAACTTTGATCCCAAAGGAAAAAGCAATAATGAAGTCATGCATTTCTGTCAAGCATTTATGACCGAACTCTACAGACATATTGGTGAGACCAAAGATATCCCCGCAGGTGATATCGGGGTAGGTGCTCGTGAGATCGGATATCTCTATGGACAGTTCAAAAAGATCACAGGTTCCTTTGAGGGGGTACTGACAGGTAAAGGACTCAACTGGGGAGGTTCACTGGCACGTACAGAAGCGACGGGCTTTGGTTCTGTCTACTTTGCCCAGAACGTATTGGAAAAAAATGGTATGGATATTCAAGGGATGCGTTGTACTGTTTCTGGATCAGGTAATGTGGCAACCTATACGATCAAGAAGCTTCAGGAACTAGGAGCGATACCTGTCACTTGTAGCGATAGTAGAGGGATGATCTACCAAGAAGAGGGTATCGATGTCGAGACGCTCAGACAGGTCAAGGAGATAGGCAGACAATCCCTGACAGAGTACGCCAAACTCCAGCCAAATGCAGTCTATACCCCTGTAAGTGAGTATCCTGAAGGCAGAAATGCAGTCTGGGATGTACCTTGTGATGTGGCATTCCCAAGCGCCACACAAAATGAGCTCAATGAGGAAGATGCCAAAGCCCTACACAAAAATGGGTGTAAATTGGTCAATGAAGGTGCCAATATGCCATCTACACTCAATGCAGTAGAGTATATGCAAAACAACGGCATACTCTTTGGTCCGGCCAAAGCAGCCAATGCAGGTGGTGTGGCAGTGAGCCAGTTGGAGATGAGCCAGAATGCCAGTATGGATCGTTGGAGTTTTGTAGAGGTAGACACCAAACTTTTCGGTATTATGAAAAATATCTTTAATGCAGCGTATGACACTTCTGTAGAATTTGGTAAACCTGGTGACTTGGTCGTGGGTGCCAATATCGCAGGTTTTAAAAAGGTAGCAGACTCTATGATCGATGAGGGAGCTATCTAAGTATGTATTTTGCTTCAAAAGCATCATATTTTTGATATAATGTGGACGAAGGAGAGACATATGAAGTATCTAGCTATCACACTTATCACTGCCCTGTTGATGATCGGATGTGCAGGGTCATCGGGGAGAGCCGTCTCCCCAAGCAGTGTACAGATGACGCACAGTGCCTATCTGGGGAAAAGTATCACGCTCTTTATCTTGGATAATGGTACGCCTTATGCAAAGAAACAGTTAAAAACTGGGAAGCGTCTTTATGCATGGAACTCCAAGCGGAGTGGATTTGGCACGTATATACCAAGAACAAGATGGGATCATGAGGAGAGAGATTTTATGAGATCAGAATGTGAAGTGCATATTACTACCTCTTCCAAAGGTAAAATCCTCTCTATCACTGCACGTAATGATATTCGGAAAGATTGGGATGTGCATAGCTGTGCAGATTATCTCAAGTAGCCTATAATGAAGATCATTATCGCAGGTGCAGGTAAAGTAGGGTTTGAGCTTGCTCGATCCCTTTCTGTAGACCATCAGGTAACAGTAATCGATCAGAATGCAGATGCATTGAATCGTCTGCATGAACTGATTGATATCTTTCCGGTTGTTGGGAACATAGAAGACCCGGCAACGTATAGGAGACTATCTGATACACGGGAAGATGTGTTTATTGCCGTAACAGATAGTGATGAGGCTAATCTGTTGGCAACCTTACTTATAGATGATGCAGTTGAAGTAGAGAATAAGGTTATTCGGCTCAGAAACAGTTATTTTGCTGAGAGTCACTTTCTCTCCAGTCTAAAGAACCTTACAAAAGTATTTCCTTTTCAGTTGGCTGCAGAGAAGATGGGAGCACTGCTTGAGTATCCGGAGGCCAATAATGTGAAGAAACTCACAGGTACAGATATGAAATTGATTTCTGTGAAAGTAGATAATCCTACCCATGAAGAGAAATTCATGGGACTGTTTGAGAATGCACATCTTAAGGTTGTGGGGATAGAAAGAGATAAACAGTTCATGATTCCGGAAGGGGAAGAAGTGATAGTGCACGGAGATCTTCTCTATTTCCTAGGAGATGGAGAGGTACTAAAAACGATGTATTCAGAGCTGGATCTGGGTATGCCTCACAAGATAGCTACAGCAGTGATCTTTGGGGCGAAAACAGTGGGCATAGAGATTGCTAAGGTACTGATAGATGCGGGGATTACTGTTAAAATGATCGAAAAGGATATCAAGCAGTGCGAGCGTGCTTCTGGTATACTGCAAGATAAGGCACTGATCATCAATAGCCACTACGATGAAGCCATCCTTTATGAAGAGGAGAACCTCTCGAGCGCAGATGTGATGATCGCTACAGATAAGCAGGATGAGTCCAATATTGTTCGTGCATTGCAGGCACAAGAGCATGGTATACCAAAGGTTATTGCCATTAATAATGAAAAAAAATATTATGCGCTGATGCATCAGCTCGGTATTGTGGTAGCCAGAGGACCACGGACAAGTGCTTACTATGCTATACTGGAATCCCTCTCTGCATCATCAAGTGTAGCATCCAAACATTTTTGTGGTGGAGAAGGGGTAGTGTTGAGTTTTCGCATCAGTGAAGCATTGCTCGGGAGAGAGTTTCGTAGATGGACGGTAGAGGAGGGAGTGATACTGGTGGAGAGAGAAGGAAGTTTACTCCTTTGGAGTGAAACGATACAGTTTGAGGCAGAGGATATGCTCTTTCTCGTGACAGTGACCAAGTATGAAGAGAAGGCAAAGCATTGGATAGACTCGCTTTAAAAAATAGTGTCAAAGTGATTTCACTGATAGGAATATTTCTTTCTTTATTTTTTGTCTTACCTCTGTTGGTAGGACTTTTTTCAAATGAGGCTGTAGGCAGATTTATACTCTTTGATATCAGCTTATTTGTGCTTTCTTTGATTGTTTATATCATACTGATACAGCATGCAGTACAGCTACGCATTAAAGATGCTATCCTTACGGTGAATCTTATTTGGATACTTTTAGGGGTTGCTGGAGCCATTCCCTTTATGCTCTCTACAGGTGTCAGTTTTGTAGATGGTTTTTTTGAAGCGGTGAGTGGGTTTACGACTACAGGAGCTACGATTTATCAGGATATAGAGAGACTCCCTGACCATATTTTGCTCTTGAGAAGCCTGATGCACTGGCTGGGAGGTATGGGAATCATTGTTTTGGGAGTGGGGCTGTTCTCCATCATTAACCCTACTGGCTCTATGGCACTGTTTAAGGCAGAATCTACAGGTACCAAACTGGATAAACTCACACCAAAAATCAAAGATACAGCGATTAAAATATGGGGTGTTTATCTTCTTCTGACACTGGTAGACATGTTACTTCTGTGGGCAGAGGGGATGAGCCTTTTTGATGCACTTAACCATGCGTTTTCAACGATGTCTACAGGAGGGTTCTCCACCAAAAACAGCTCTATGGCGTACTGGGCAGAACAACCACTGATCCTCTGGACAACCACATTTTTCATGTTGCTTGCCGGGGTTAATTTTCTTGCACATATTAAATTATTGCGTAGAGACTTTGCAGGATATAAGACGGAGGAGGTAAAATGGTATCTTATTGTATTTATGATATTGAGCATTTCTCTGACTCTTTTCCATCTTAAGGGCAGTGATGAAGGCGTGCTCATCAGTATGACTCATGCTTTCTTCTCTATTGCTTCTATCATTACAACTACGGGCTTTGTCTCTATCAATTACGAAGAGTGGGGAAGCGTGGCGGTGATGCTTGTATTCATTGCTATGTTCATTGGAGGTAATGCTGGGTCTACAGCCGGTGGGTTTAAGGTCAGTAGATATGTTGTTTTGCTCAAAAATATTGCTTTCCAGGTTAGGCAACTGCTCCATCCTAAAGCTATTGTCGGGCTTTACGTAGATGGTAATCGTATTACCTATAGTACTTTGGGAGTGATTAGTGGATTTGCTTTCCTCTTCATTTTGAGCAATGCAGTCTTGGCAGCCTATCTATATGCCGGAGGTTATGATCTAATGACCTCTCTCAGTGCTGCTATTGCTATGGTAGGTAATATTGGCCCAGGATTTGCGAAGGTTGGACCGATTGAAAATTATCAGTTCTTTACCAATACTGATAAGATGATTATGTCCTTTTTTATGATACTTGGACGTTTAGAGTTTTATACCGTGATCATGCTTTTTTCAAAGACGTATTGGAAACGGTTTTAAACCCTAAGATACCCAAGCTAAACTGTCTCTTTGATACCATTATTTGCATTGTCTCTAGCCGCTTGATTGTATTCAATATAGATCTTGCTGGTAGCAAAGAGGAAGGTAGTGATCGCTGGCCCGATGATCGCTCCCCAGAACCCATAGCTGGTCATCCCTGCCAAGATCGAGAAGAAAATGATCAGCTCACCGATACTGGTGCTGTTGTGTAGGAGATCCTCTTTGATCACCTTAATGATGATCGGTTTGATGAAGGTATCTGCGATGATAGAGATCATGATCACAGAGTAGAGTGCGATAGCGATCGCTGCATTGGAGCTGATCTCACTCCAGGCAAAGAGGGAGAGAGGTACCCAGAGGATGGCTCCACCTACGATCGGTATCAGTGATGCAAAGCCATAGAGGACACCAAAGAGTAGCCCGTTAAAACCAAAATAGCTTACAAAGAATCCAAACAAAAGCCCTTCAAAGATCGCTGTCACAATAATAGAGTAGAAAACGACCTCCATGGTAGAAGAGACCTCATTGAGCATTTGTGTGCTCTTGGCTTTGGAGACAGGGATGAGTGCTTTGAGCAACTCAAAGAATTTATCGCTATGGTAGTTGATCACGGCATAAAAGATGATCACCAGCACCACATCTTTGAGAAAGCCCAGTCCGACACTTCCCATTCTAGTGACGTAGAGTGAGATATCTTTGAGGTAAGGAGCGATCTTCTCTGTCTGTAGGTATTCATTGGCCCAGTCATTAACATAAGGAACATCCTTGACAAGCTCTTTGGCTTTGTTGACGATGAGTCGGATGCTTTCTTGATCGATCTGGCTAAAATAGCCTACTCCTGATGTGGCGGCATAGACGATGGGTGCTAGAATCAACATTACAAGCAGGATCACCATGGTGAGAGTTGCCAGTTTGTTGGAGTGAAACTTCTGCACAAAGTAGTGCGTGAGGTTGAAGGTTGCCATCACCATCAGAGCAGCCACTACGATAGGCAGCAGGAAAGGTGCATAGATAGAGTAGGCAGCCAGCAAGGCTAAGCCAAAGAGTAGTAAAACAATAACGGGGGATCTATTCAAAAAGTGCTCCTATTGTTGGTCTCCTCTTCAGAGGGCAAAGCCCCCTGAAAATTCCTTTCACTAAAGCTTCGCTTAGCAGCTCAGAGTAGTACTTTTTATTCAAAAAATGCTCCTTCGGTCTCTTTTAGGGACGGCGGTGTGAGTCGGAAGAGTTCATAGCTCTTAGAGGTGGCGATGCGTCCTCTGGCTGTACGTTCGATATAGCCGTTGGCGATGAGATAGGGTTCCAGTACATCCTCGATGGTACCTTCATCTTCACTCAGTGCTGCACCGATAGTGCTGAGCCCCATCGGTTTTCCTTTGGCAGAGATGAGGAGTTCGAGGAGCTGGATATCCTGCTCATCAAACCCGATGTCATTGACGCCCAGCTCATCAAGTGCAAACTTGGCACGCTTGAGATCAATGCTTGTCTCATCTGCCACTTCCGCAAAGTCTCGGACACGCTTGAGTAGCCGCAACGCGATACGTGGGGTACCGCGACTCCTGCCAGAGATTTCAGTGGCGGCTTTGGCCTCCGTGACCTTTTCTAGTTTGTGTGAGGCTTGTGTGATGATGGTGGCAAGTTCACTGGGAGAGTAGAATTGCATGCGAAAGTGCATGCCAAATCGTTCTCTGAGAGGATTGGAGAGCATACCCGCTCTGGTGGTGGCACCGATGAGAGTAAAGCGTGGTAGATCGATCTTGACTGTCTGTGCAGCTGGCCCAGAGCCGATGATGATATCGAGCCTGAAGTCTTCCATGGCAGGGTAGAGGATCTCTTCGATCGCCGGGCTCATACGGTGTATCTCATCGATGAAGAGGATATCGCCCTCCTCGATATTGGTCAGCAAGGCTGCCAAGTCGCCTGCTTTTTCTATCATAGGGGCTGCAGTGGTTTTGATATTGGCTTCCATTTGCGTAGAGATGATATTGGCAAGCGTGGTCTTGCCTAGACCTGGAGGGCCAAAAAAGAGGATATGGTCGAGTGCCTCATCTCTACGCTTGCTCGCTTCGATAAAGACTTTGAGGTTTTTCTTGATCTTCCCCTGTCCGATGTACTCATCCCAGGTGCTTGGACGCAGACTGGCTTCGTAGCTGGTTTCGTTATCGAAACGTTCGATCTCTACGATACGTTCCACTAGCGAGCTCCATGAGGTCGAGGGAATAGGGCATTAATAGGAGTAGTTATCATCTGGAAACTCCCTTGCTTTGACTTCGTCTCGGTACTGCTGAAGTCCTTTTCGGATGAGTGTTGCTCCATCACAGTACTCCTTGACAAACTTGGGTTTGAAGGCTTCAAAGAAACCAAACATATCGCTCCAGACCAATACCTGTCCATCTGTACCGACGCCTGCACCGATGCCTATGGTGGGAATGGAGAGCTCTTTGGTGATACGGGTGGCTGCTTCGGCCTTCATCCCTTCCAATAGCATAGCAAAGGCACCGGCACGCTCAAGTATCTTGGCATCTTCGATGAGGTGTTTGATCGCCTCTTCACTTTTGCCTTGGATCCTGTATCCGCCTTCTGCTCTGACAGACTGGGGCATGAGTCCGATATGGGTGATGACGGCGATACCGTTGGCAGTGAGGTGCTTGACGATCTCCTCTTTCTCTCTGCCTCCTTCGATCTTGATCGCCTGAGCATCAGTCTCACGATAGACTCTGACTGCATTTTCCAAGGCTTGCTCTTTGTTGCTATAGGTACCAAAGGGCATATCAAAAACGATGAGAGGGAGTGAGGCACCGTTGCAGACGGCTTTGGTATGGTAGATCATCTGATCCATAGTAGCGGAGAGGGTATCCGTCTGTCCGAAAAAGCTCATATTGAGACTGTCTCCGACAAGGATCATCTCCACTTCACCATCAAATAGCTGCGCAAAGAGAGCATCATAGGCGGTGATCATCGTGATAGGCTCTACGCCTTTGAGTTTCTGTAGGGTTCTGACGGTGACTTTCTTTTCGATCTTGGGTGTCTGTATGCTCATGGTTCTACTCACCTGAAAATTTATTTCTCATTTTATCTAAAAAATGTATAATATCGACACTATATTAACAAAAGAGCTTTAATGAAAAAATTGGTGGGTTATATTACGACCGGATTTCCGGATAGATACTTTACAGTAGATCTGGCGATGGCGATGAAAGAGGCAGGGGTAGATACCTTGGAGTTGGGGATGCCGTTCTCTGACCCTGTAGCAGATGGACCGGTGATCGAACAGGCAAACCTCCATGCATTGAAGATGGGCTTCAAGTTGGAGCATCTCTTTGAGGTCTCTCGAGAGATTGCTCCTGCGATTGATACGCTCTGGATGGGCTATTTTAATCCTTTCTATCATAAAGGTATGGAGCAGTTCATCGCAGAAGCCAAACAGAGTGGTGTCAATGGCTTTATCATCCCGGATCTACCTTTTGAGGAAGCACAGCCCTATAAGCCGATGATCGAAGAGGCAGGACTCTCTCTGATCGATTTTGTAGCACCGACAGATACAGAAGAGCGTATCGCTCAGATCACGCAACAAGCCCGTAAGTTTATCTACCTTGTTGCCTATGCTGGGATCACAGGAAGTGGGCAGAGTGAATCACTAGACGGGATCATCGCCAGTATCCGAAAGTACAGTGATACGCCTGTCTATGTAGGATTCGGTGTGGATCAGTATACTGCAGTAGAGAAAGCAAAAGGTGTGGATGGGGTGATTGTGGGCTCTGCTTTTGTCAAAGTCCTGCTTGATGATCTTTTGAACCATACACAAAAGATTGCCAAGATCGCTCAAATCGCCAAAGAGATCAAAGAGAAGATCAATAGCTAACACGATTGAGTGTTATTATGGGTGTGATTAAACTAATCAGAGTATAATACTCTGATTTTGAAAGGCAGGCAATCATGGAATATTTCGTTTGGAATGTAGACCCCAATATCTTTCAATTTGGTGCGATTCAGTTACGATGGTATGGTGTACTGTTTGTGGGATCCTTTTTTCTGGGGATTGCTATTTTACAATGGGTTTATCGTAGAGAAGGGAAAGATACAGCGGTGCTGGATAACTTTCTGCTCTATGTGATCGCCGGAGCAGTGATCGGTGCACGGTTGATGCACTGTTTTGCCTATGAACCAGACTACTATCTGAGCCATCCTCTGGAGATTCTTTATGTCTGGAAGGGGGGATTGGCAAGTCATGGCGGGATGATCGGTGTGATCCTCGCACTCTATCTCTTTGCCAAAAAGTACAAGCAGGACTTTATGTGGCTGCTTTCCCGTACAGCGATGCCGGGAATGCTGACTGCGGCGTTTGTGCGGATCGGAAACCTGTTCAACTCTGAGATCCTCGGACTGCCTACCGATAAACCTTGGGCGATTATTTTTTCTCGGGTGGATATGACACCCCGTCACCCTGTACAGCTGTACGAAGCATTCTCCTATTTTTTGATTTTGGCCCTTTTGGTATGGGTGTATCGTAAGGTGACTTTTGCATTTGCGACCAAGCTCTTGACCGGGATGTTCTTTTTCCTCCTTTTTACGGCTAGATTTCTGCTAGAGTATACGAAAACAGAGCAAGCAGACTATACGACCACTGTACCACTGACTGTAGGGCAGATGTTGAGTGTGCCTTTTGTGGTGCTTGGATTGGTCTGGATCATTTGGGCATTTGCCTCTACGCCTAAAGAGAAGCGATGGTTTCACACTACGCCCTAGGGATCGATGTCGGCTCTACCACAGTCAAGTATGTCTTGTGTGATAGCCAATTCCAACTCCTTGCCAAAGCCTATCAGGCACATGATACCAAGCAGGCCGATACGCTGCTGTCCATGCTGGAAACGCTAGAGAAAGAGCATCGGGATGCCTTTTATGCTATAGAGCGTGTCTATATCACCGGTTCAGGTGCATCTCGGATCGCACCCCTACTGGGGGCGAGATTTGTACAAGAGGTCAATGCTGTAGTATTGGCAGTAGAGCACCTACACCCGGAGGTACACTCTGTGATAGAGCTGGGTGGGCAGGATGCCAAGATCATCCATTTCAAAGAGGGCAAAGATGGTAAAAAGACCGTTCTTACCTCCATGAATGACAAGTGTGCTTCAGGTACAGGCGCTACGATAGAGAAGTGTACGATGAAGGTAGGATTGGAAGCCACAGAGGCACAAAACCTCACTTTTCAGACAGATAAACTTCATCATGTAGCTGCCAAGTGCGGGGTGTTTGCCGAGACTGATATCGTCAATCTGGTCAAAACCTCTGTGCCTGCTGGTGAGATCATGAACTCACTGGCGGATGCGATCGTGATGCAGAACCTCACAGTACTGACACGGGGCAATACGCTGATGCCCACGGTGTTACTTTTGGGAGGTCCCAATACCTATCTGCCTTTTTTACAGGAGGCATGGCGGGTACGGATCGCAGAGCTCTGGGATGAGCGTGGGGTTGACTATGATGTCAATGCGATGGAGACGCTGGTTGTCGTACCTGACAATGCCCAGTATTATGCAGCGTTGGGTGCAGTGATCTTTGGGCAGGGCGAGGAGAGTGAGGAGGGACACTTCACTGGTCTGATACCACTCAGAAGCATGGTAGAGGGTAAAAGTGTCAACCATGGTGACAATGTAGACACCGCTCTTGTCAAAAGCCCAGAAGAGCTTGAAGCGTTTAAAAAACGCTATGCTGTCCCCTCCTTCGTTCCTCCACCCCTAGAGAGAAAAACAGACTGTTTTTTAGGGATTGATGGTGGTTCTACCTCTTCCAAGGCGGTGTTGGTAGACATGGAAGGGAAACTCCTACTCAAAGTCTATCAGCTTTCCAGAGGCAATCCCATCGAAGATACGATAGAGCTCTTAGAAAAGATCGTGACCCATGATCCAGAGGGGCTGTATCAGATCAAGGGCTTAGGCGTGACAGGCTATGCCGCCGATGTGCTAGAGGGAGCACTCCATGCCGATGCCAATATCATCGAAACCATTGCCCATATGAAGTCTGCTCAACAGAGCTTTGGCAAGAGTGTAGATGTGATCTGTGATATCGGAGGGCAGGATATCAAGGTGCTATTTATGGAGAACGGTATGATGAAAAACTTCCGACTTTCCAACCAGTGCTCTGCCGGAAACGGCACCTTGTTACAGTCGATGGCAAAGCAGTTTGGTGTACCTGTAGAGGGGTTTGCCGAGGTAGCATTTGCAGCGACGCAAGCACCGCGATTCAACTATGGCTGTGCTGTCTTTCTGGACACGGACAGGGTCAACTTTCAAAAAGAGGGCTATGCCAAAGAGGAGCTCTTTGCAGGGATAGCCAAGGTGCTGCCCAAAAATGTCTGGCAGTATGTGGTGCAGGCGCCTAATTTAGCCAGTTTTGGTAGCCATTTTGTACTTCAGGGAGGCACCCAGTACAACCAGGCAGCGCTGAAGGCTCAGGTAGACTATATCCAAGAGCGTATTCCTGATGCCAGTGTAGATGTCCATCCCCATCCCGGAGAGGCAGGTGCGATCGGTGCAGCACTCGAAGCCAGAGAGAGGGTACTGGAGTCTGGAGAGACACGCTTTGTCGGACTGGATGCCGCACGTCAGATGACCTATAGCAGTATCACAGATGAGAGTACCCGTTGTCACTTCTGCTCGATCAACTGCTCTCGTACCTTTATCGACACAGAAACCCCTGCTTCTGATACGGTACGCTATATTGCAGGATTCTCTTGTGAAGATGGCACGGTAGAATCTCCCGAAGCTCTGATGGAGATCAAGCAAAACAGAAAAGCACTGCAGCAAGGGACTCCAAACCTGGTTAGAGCAGAAGCAAAAGCACTTTTTGCAACACAGGCACATACCTGGGATCACCCTGATGCAGAGACGGAGATCACTGAGCAGCAAGTGAGGGTGACACTGGGGGGCTGGGGCCCGACGCTACGTAAAGAGCTTCGACGAAACTTTAACCTCAGCTCTCCGCAAGCCAAAGCACGTCGTGCTACCCTTAAAATAGCGATTCCCCAAGTACTCAATATCTACTCTTTGGCTCCTTTTATGCGTAGCTATCTGGAGGCCCTGGGGATCGACCCAAAACATATACTCTTCTCCGGGTATTCCAATGAAGATATGTATCTAGAGGGTGCAAAATATGGGTCAGTAGACTCCTGTTACCCTGCCAAAGTAGCGCAGTCTCATATCTATGCACTGTTACATGAGAAAAAATACATCAGACGTGGTATCGACTATCTCTGGTTTCCTGCGGTCACCCATCTACCGGGCTTTTTGGAATATACGATGGGACAGACCTCCTGTCCTATCATTTCAGGTACTCCCAAAGTGGTCTGGTCAGCGTTTACAAAAGAGCAGGATCTCTTTGCCCAAAAGGGTGTGACCTATCTGGATGATGCACTGCATTTTGAGGAGAGGGGACTGCTGGAAGATCAGCTGTGGCAGACTTGGGGCGAGAGGCTGGAGATCACCAGAGATGAGAATCGCTGGGCAGTAGAGAGAGCATGGGAAGCACTCAAACAGAGCGATACGGATATGGAACAGGAGGGCAGAGAGATACTAGAGCAAGCGGAGCAGACAGGCGAAGTGGTACTCCTACTGCTAGGACGACCCTATCACTCTGATCCGGGGATCAATCATGAGGTACTCGATGAGTTTCAGTCATTGGGCTTCAAGACCCTTTCTATGCGTGCGATCCCCAAGGACATGGACTATCTGGATCGCTTTTTTGGGAGTGAGATCGCAGCGGGGACGATTGTATCTGCGTATGACATCCGTGATGTCTGGGCTGAGAACTTCTCTACCAACTCTGCCCAAAAGGTCTGGGCAGCCAAATTTGCCGCCAGACACCCCAACGTAGCGGTCGTAGACCTGAGTTCCTTCAAGTGTGGTCATGATGCACCGACTTATGCGATCATCGACAAGATACTGGGAGCCAGTCGTACCCCGCATTTGACCCTGCATGATATCGATGCCAACAAGCCTGGAGGTTCGATCAAGATACGGGTAAAGACCTTCGCCTATACGCTTGAGCAATATGCTAAAGGGATTGAGGATGGAAGATTGAGGATGGAAGATGAGAGAAAGGATGAGAGATGAGTCAAGCATGTAGTAGTATCAAAACCGTAGAGAGCAACGGATCGCTAGACTATCTGCATCAGCAGACGGCTCAGTGGAGAGATGTCCCGGAGCAACCCATTACCTATGCATCCAAAGAGGAGACGATTTTTCTGGTTGGGGGATTGACAATCCTTCAAGACAAACTGATACAGTCAGCCCTACAGTCTATCGGTGAAAACTTTATCGCACTTCCCAACCCAGATTTTGAATCCTTTCAAAAAGGGAAAGCTTTTGGTAACAGGGGGCAGTGCAACCCGACCTACTTTACCGTAGGCAATCTAGTCAAGTATCTCCAGAACCTTAGAGACAATGAAGGGGTCAGTACAGAGGAGATCGTGAGTCGTTATGTCTATATGACTGCTGGTGGATGTGGGCCGTGTCGCTTTGGGATGTATATCACTGAGTATAAAAAGGCACTGCGTGATGCGGGGTTTGATGGTGTACGTATCCGTAGTTTTGAGCATGATAAAGGGATCTTTCAAGAAGAGGGCGAAGAGGAGGATATTATCAGCTTTACTCCCAAGTTCCTTTTTATACTGGTCAAAGCGATTCTATTGGGAGATCTGGTCAATATCGTAGGCTACCGTATGCGTCCCTATGAGGTAGAGCGTGGCAGTACGGATATCGCACTAGAGCAGTGTCGTGTGATCCTCTCAGATGCTTTTAGAGAGCACCGCAATATCACACTCTCCCTCACGCGCTGTCGCAAGGTACTCGAAGCAGTCAAGCTAGACCGCCTCCAGTCCAAACCCAAAGTGATGGTCATGGGAGAGTTTTGGGCAGCGATGACGGAGGGTGATGGCAACTACAACCTCTACCGCTTCCTCGAAGCGGAAGGCGCAGAGTGTGTACCACAGCCTGTGCTTAACCGACTGATGCTCAGTATTTGGGAAGCAGAGCATGATCTGAGGCTCATGGAGCATCTGCCTGAGCAAGGTAGGAAAAAGATCGATTTCTCTCATGCCAAAAGTAGACTGATGATACGGCTGGCAAAGGGTGCAGTCAAAGGCTACTTTGGACTCTACGCCAGAGCGATCGGGCTCAAAGGCTATGAGATACCCAACATGGAGAAGCTTGCCACACTTGCAGAGGGCTATTATACGCTGGAGAGTGATGGCGGAGAAGGGCACCTGGAGGTCGCACATTTGATCGAATCGGTCAAAGACAAACTCGCCCATCTGGTCATCTCTGTCAAGCCCTTTGGCTGTATGCCCAGCTCCGCAGTGAGTGATGGGGTACAGTCTCTGGTCACCAGTCACTATCCAGAAGCCAACTTTCTCTCCATAGAGACCTCCGGTGAGGGTGCAGCAAACTTTTACTCCCGTGTACAGATGGCACTCTTCAAAGCCAAGCAGTCAGCCAAAGAGGAGTATGAAGCCCTCAAAAAACCCATCGTGGTCTCTGACCAAGTACATCATTACAGCTATATACCCAAAAGTGACAAGATAGGTACTGCAGCCAAGATCCTTGACGACTTGACAAACTAACCAAAAAGTGTTATTATCCTCCACTTCCCAATATGGGGGTGACTTGGTTTCGACTGGAGTAGTCGGGGCTATGTGCATGTCGGACTGAGCAATTCCGTTACACGGCTCACACGCATTTAAACGCAAACAACACAGATTATCGTCCAGCTCTCGCAGTAGCGTGAGTCATTAACCCCGCGTAAGCGGAGGACTGCCCTGCCGAGGAGTGTCATCTTAATCGGATTTTTGGGTATCACAATCTGATGACTATGCTTTGGGGAAGCTATGCCCCATTGTGAGAATCCTAGCTGGTCTGGCGTAGTTTTGGGTGTAGTACAAAACCAGATGAGATTTATCAACACCGACTAAGCATGTAGAGTCATAGTTCTATCTATTTTAGGACAGGGGTTCAATTCCCCTCACCTCCACCAAATTCATATATTTATGTTATACTTTCTTTACTATTATAAATGAGATTTAGTTCCTGATCCTATATTAAAACACAGTGTGCTACTATCATCATAAACTACGGAGGTAACCAACCCATGGCTAAAACAAACTACTCGTATGAAAAACGAGGTCGAGAATTAGAAAAACAGAAAAAACAAGCAGAAAAGCGTCAGAAGAAACTTGATAAAAAGAGTGGGGATACAAAAGAGTCAGAGTCTAGTGAGTCTCTGGAGGAGTAAAAGGCAGATCTCTCTGCCCTTACCTGATCTTAAAGACCAGTAACGTTTTCAGCTTGTAGGCCTTTGTCGCCTTCTGTTACTTCAAATGTGACTGCTTGTCCATCATTGAGAGAGACACGGTCGTAACCATTATTGTTGATATTACGGTAATGTACAAATACATCTTTCCCGCCATCTGCTTGTTCGATAAAACCGAAACCTTTTTCACTGTTGAACCATTTTACTGTTCCATTTACTAATGTTGCCATTGTTATTCCTTTGGTTGTGTATATACTTTATTGCTAAAGTGCTAAAATCTAAAGTGGAGTGTACTTGGAGAGGATAATACCGCAATCAAAAGGTTACAAATAAAAATCTAGCCGAAAGTGAACTCTATATCATCTTTTATTATTCGCAGTATAGCAGAACAATGAAACTTTCACAAGGCAGATATAAAAAATATCATTTTACCTACGCCATTGACTTATAAACCAAAATAGACTATAATCAAATCATGGAAATAGCTGAGACTTCAATTTTTACCAAAGAGATCACTAGAATACTAAGTGATGATGCCTATAGAGAGTTTCAGTCCTATTTGGCAGAACATCCCAAGAGTGGAGATGTGATCAAAGGCTCTGGTGGGTTGAGAAAGATCCGCTGGAAAGCCCAAGGACGTGGCAAGAGTGGTGGCATACGAACGATCTACTACTATTACCAAGACGAGAGTCTGTTATTGATGATCTATGTTTATGAAAAGAGCAAGACTGAGGATCTGACACCCAAGCAGATAGAGATACTAAAAAAGACATTTATGGAGTCATGATTATGGACGATAAAGCATTTGATGCATTGCTGGCAAGCACCAAAGAGGCCAGAGAGATACTAGACAAAAAGAGAGCACCAAGCAGGAGATTCTATATAGAAGATCCCAATGCCAAAGAGATACGAGAAAAGTTTCATCTCACCCAAGATGAGTTTGCCAAGCTCCTCAATATCTCAGTAGGTACCCTACGCAACTGGGAACAAGGCAGACGCAAACCAGAGGGGCCAGCACGTGTGCTACTCAATGTTGCCAATATGCATCCTGAGGCTTTGTTGGCGCTATAGGTTTGTGAGAGAGTTATCGTTATCCCTCGACCCCTTTTTCCCTTTTTCTGATCAGAGGTATAGAGAGTTTGAGGGGGTCATATATTATAATACAGAAACCATTTCTCCAACATAAATTAACTCTTCTAATATCTCATCATTTCCATTAAATACAAACCTATCTGATTCATTATTATTGGCTAAGTGTATTAATAAATCAATAATTATTTTTTCATTTTTTTCTATATTCCAATCTGATATTAAACCTTTCTCTCTAATTCTTATATCAAATAGTATCTTCATCACCAAATATTTATAATAAAATATTCTTATCTTTCTTGGTGTTACATTCTCTAGCTTCTTTATAGCCTCTAATAAATATGTTTTTTCATGTATATTTATTTCAGAAATTTCATTATTATTATTTTGAGTTTCAATTATTGTAGTAACTGATTCATTAATGGCTATGTTCTCAGTATTTGTAGGTTCATGTATTCTATCGTCATCAACTATACTGGAGGTATCAGTAACATCTTCTTCAATATTTGATTCATTATTATCCATAATAACTTCATCTATATCAGGAAGGATTGTGAGTAAGATTTCTTCCATTTCCCTATTATTTAAAATATTTAATTTCAAACCTATTATAAATATTTTTTCTAAATACTCCCTGTACATTGAATTTAGTAGTGCGGTATTATTATCATTAATATCTTTATATTTATGCACTAATGCTTGTCGTAATATAGTCTCATCTATTGCTGTGACAATAATAAGTCTACTATGTATCTCTGGATTATCCAAAATGACTCTTAGTCCATCGATAATATCAATAACTTGTTCAATATTACACCTATCAATATCATCCACAAATAAAACTATCTTCTCATCATCATTTGGATTAGGTATCCATGTTTTCAATAATACAATTAACTCATTCTCAATTTCTGACTGCAAACCCAAATAATCTCCAAAATTATTTTTAAAAAAATATTTCTTATATAAATCTAGGGTCTAGTAAACTTTAAGAGTCCAAAAGGTATCTTAAAGCATGACTACACCGAACAAAAACAAGTACTCAAAAGGTACGCACATTTCAGAGCGTAAATTTAGGCAGTTAATTAAGTGTTTTTCACTTGATCTAAATGCATATGAAACCTCAAAGATAACTAACATATCTCATACGACTTGTAAGAAGCTATTTCAAAAGTTACGCATATACATCTACCAGAATCCACTAGAGAACAATATTGAAGATGGAGAGTTTGAATTAGATGAATCTTACTTTGGTGCCAAAAGAGTAAGAGGAAAACGTGGTAGAGGTGCAGCAGGAAAGACACCTGTGTTTGGCTTATTAAAAAGAGATGGTAATGTCTATGTTCAAATAGTCAAGAACTGCTCGAGAGCTGAACTCATGCCTATTATTGAGGGAAAGATACTTGAAGGAAGTACTATTCATACTGATGGTTGGAAAGCCTATGATGGCTTAGTCCTTAATGGCTATGATCACTACAGGGTCTTTCATTCCAAAGATGAGTTTGTGCGAGGTAAGTCTCATGTAAATGGCATTGAATCCTTTTGGAGTTATACTAAAAGAAGATTGGCAAAGTTTAATGGACTTAGAGATGAGATGTTTTATCTCCATCTCAAGGAGAGTGAGTTTAGATTCAACAATAGGCATAATGATATCTATGCTATACTATTAAAGAATCTTCGAACAAATAACCTCTAAAGTTTACTAGACCCAAATCTATTGCTGATGATTTTTGGGCAAAATAGAAAATAATTAATTTGATAGCCAACACTATGCCCACAGTACTTATTATATAATGCAGTATCTCCCATTTATCTATCCAAAAACTCCATATAGCTGCTATTATAAATAATAAGATTAAAATAATTATCGGTGTCCATGAATGCTTCTGAATATTAATATTAAATATTTTTTTCTTTTCTATATAAAAGTTATCTACTTTATTAGCAATTTTATACCAACTTTTATGTTTGAAGCATTTTTTTAATTTCCGAATCCAAGTCCTTTCATTTTTTACATCATCAAGGTAGGCATTAAAAATATTTTCATACAAATAAGCCCAGGAAGCTTTTGTGTCTTGATATTTCCATGCAGAGAATAAAACATGTCTATAATTAATCTTTTTTTCTTTTATTGAGTCCCAAAGTTTTTCTAAAAAATGTGTTTTTCCTCTCCCCCATTTTCCAAATATACCTATCATCATACCTGTATCATCAAAACCTTTTACAATAATAGAAGATAAAGTATTAGCCACAGCTTCTACACCTAGCGCCGATTTCATTTCTGATTTTTTCTTAATTGAAATATCTGGTGGTATAGCTACACCTCTTTCACTTTTAATAGATCTATCATTTAATGTTTTAATTGTTTCTAGGATTTCTACTACATTTTTCACACTACTAATTACTTCATCTTCTGTATATATCCGATTTTTAATATGTATGCCCTTGATATGTTCGTCCGTTTTGACAAACTCGATGTTGGGATATTTTTTTTGCAGGCTTTCTACTAAATCAGATTTTCTAAAGATAAGCTTTTCATTATCATTCATAAAGACTGTTACATACCAGCTATCACCAAAAATAACATTAATTTGTGCAGAATTGGGTAAGCCATTTTCCCTATAAAAACTTAATCTAAATCCATTATCATATGATTGTTGTAAAGGTGATGATACTTGTTCTAATTTCCAATTGTAAGATTTCAACTTAGGTATTTGTTCTTGTAAATACTGACCAAATTTTTTCAAAAGTACTTTTATATATTCTTCTTCTCCATAATCTAAATCTTTAATCTTTTTTTGCAATTGCATCAATTCTTCAAAATCAATATTAGATACAAAACTATCTTGAGGGATTACAGGATTTTTTTTACTTGACTCAATGCTAAATGTTAAATCTTCATATCTAGGAAAGTCATCCAAATAAACAATATTATTATCATTAACTCTAGCATATATAAATTCTTCTTCATCATGTATGAATATGGCAATAAAAAATAGTACATTATCGACTTGTATTTTTTTAATTTTATTGATAATTTCTTGTAATTTTAATCTACTTTGAGTTGATTTAATTTCAACATATGCGATTTGTTTATTATTTTTACCAATTATTTTTATATCAGGAATAATACGATATTCACTTTTTCTACTAATAGCTACTTCTTTAAAAACTTTATCTTCTGGATAACCTTTATCAAGTAAATATTGATAGAATATTTCTTCTAAATAATGACTGCTCTTTTTCTTTTGTTTGCTTGGATTAGGAGTTTTGTCCATTAAATAAATTGCATCATTAGTAAAATGATGTACATTAAAATGCTCATCTTTTGTGTAATTTAAAATATTATTAGCTTTCTCATCTATCATAGATAATAACTCATCCTCATCAGTTTCTCTCAGGACTAAAAAGTTATTTATATATTTTTTGATTGTATCAACAAATTTATCATATTTGAAATTTTGATTATATATTTTGATACGATCATTAATCATATCATTCTTTAAATTATTATCAATTTCTTTAAATATTTGGAGTAAGCTATCAAAATTCATTATATTTTTCCTTTATTTTCCATCAAAGATATGGATATATGGGTCAGTTGATAACAATAATTCACACCCGCACCTCCCAATACCCTCGAGTACCACCCACTCTCTCCACCAAGCCCATCCTCTTCAACTTCGCCACATTCTCCTCCACCTTTCTCTTGGAGATCCCCACGATCTCTGCCAACGTCACAGCACTCACCTTGGGATCGGCTCTCATGCTGCTGATAATGATTTGTTGATTTGCTGTAAGATTACCGACCTTACTACCGACTTCATTACCGACCTTTTCGATGGCTTCCAAGATACGTGCCAACATAAACTCTATAAACAGCGTACACTCTCCTGCACTTGTAGAACCTTCCAGAGCTTGGTAGTAGGCTTCTTGGTGGTCACGGATGATGCTCTCTGTAGGGAGTATCCCAAAGAGTGGGTTATGTGCCATGAGGATGACAGACTGCCAGAGCCTGCCTATGCGACCGTTGCCATCTCTAAAGGGGTGAATGAACTCAAACTCATAGTGAAACACACAGCTTTTGATAAGCAGATGCTCATCACTTTGTTCTAGCCATCCAAAGAGCTGTTGCATGAGGGTAGAGACTTGGGTATGGGGAGGGGCTATGTGTACTCCTACCGCTACATTGACAGCACGAAAGCTCCCTGCATCATCCAGCAGCTTCGCCGTCATCGTCTGATGGGCTTGGAGCAAGTCGTCTAGACTATCATAGCGATACGATTCTATCTGCTCATAGGCTTCGATAGCTCCCTCTACCTCTGCGAGCTCTTGTGCCGTACCCAGCACGCGTTTACCGCCCAGTATCGCTGTGATCTTCTCTTCACCTACATAGTTGCCCTCTATCTCCAAGGTACCTGCCAAGGTCTTGATACGATTGGCTCTACGAAGCATCGGTAGTCTGGTGGTCTCAGTTTGATATTTTAACAAGGCGATCTTCTCACTGATCTCTGAGATGAGATGCACGATACGGCTGTTGATGCGATATGGTGGTGTATAAGAACTCTGCAAGACCCTCTCCCTATGTTAGTATTGAGTATATTATAGCATAATTACCGACTTTTTACCGACCCACACTATAGAGATATCTACACATACTTCACAGGCACACAATAAGTGATCTCAAACAACCCCTATAGTAGAAGCAAACTAACAAATTATCTACTTGATTTCTCTGTTAAACCTGCATAGGTTTTAAACGTCAAACCAGTCCTCAAGTTAAACATCTTATCCAATATCTTTCTTGGTACATTTGCTATGGCTAACACTTCATCTATGGAGTAATCACTTCCTTGTTCATCTAACAAATCAATGATTTTCATAATATTAAAAGGTAGTTTACTGGGTTTTAATCGATTTTTAAAATAGGTATCGAGTGCATTTTCTAATATATTTTTTTCTAAAAAGATAGGCTCTTTATGACTCTGCATAAGTGCATCCATATGTTCTTCATAAAAGAAAGAAGCCCCTGCTCCTCTAAATCTGATTGCTACGAGGTTTAACTCTTCATTTGACGAAATCTGCACAGACGCTTCATAGGCATTCATGAGTATGGCTTGAAAGCTTTCTAGTCTATAAGCCTCGTTTCCAATCCATACTTCACACTCTGTGTCTTGATTAGTCAAAACTATCATCCCACCATTTGGCACGAGTTCATAGCTTGTACAGTTTGCTATGAGGTCATATCGGTCTATGTATTTTTTTAATTTTTTATCCATAGTGATAGTATAGGGTTTAATTCCTAAACTATTAAGATTTCTTTGCTTTTTTTGCTGCACGTTTTTCTTTTAAAGTTTTTTCTGATTTTTTCTTCACTGCTTTTTGTTTATCTTGACCTTTTGCCATTTTATCTCCTTTGTTTGGATTTGTATGTCATACAGTCTATACCATTTATACTTAAGGGGATATCTATGAGTTAAATACAATATAGATATGATACGGCTATGATAATCTTAGACTTCGAAACAAACTCAACAAATATACATGATGTCATAGAAGTAGCAGCCTTTCGTGTGGCTCTAGTAAACAACATATATAAAGTGCTAGATACTTTTCATCGTTATTATTTCTCCCTGTATGAAGTAAACCCGCATGCTCTAGCAGTACATAAACTCTCTCCAGAGAGAATAGAAAGACTAAGAAAAGGCGTAAGCTATGAAGAGTACTTTGATGATGAGCAGTACCATAGTGCTATTTATGATGTGACTAAGACCTTGGAGATTTTGAATAGGATGGAGTGTACAGTCTCTAAGGCTATGTAACTAGCAAATATCTGAACTAATCAGCTATAATCCAAAAAACGTTCCAAGGAAACACCCCATGTCTGAACAAACTGATACACCTAAAGAAAAAATATATTACGACCAAAGATCTGTGGCTTTACGTACTACTCAGAGTGTCTATTTGGTAAAAGAGCATGACAAGGCTACTATGCTTGGGTTACTTCTACATGACTATAAAGAAAAACAAGTAGTCATAGTCGTCAAAAGTAAGAAAAAAGCAGATACTTTGAGTGAGCTATTAAAGTCAAAAGAGTTCAATGCCACAGCTGTCCATGGGAACCATAGAGAAACACAGCAGCAAGAGGCTGCAACAAGCTTTAATGATGGTTCTCTACATATTATTATCACTACAGACATGATATTGAAAACCCTAGGGCTTGAAAACATCAAACTTGTGATGTCTTATGATTTACCCGATACACCTCAAGAGTATTATAATCGTTTGGCTTTTATGAAAGAGATGGGTGCTGCTATGGCTCTTGTAAGTCCTGAAGATGAATATTTACTTGCTAAGATAGAATACAACATGAAAAAAGAGATAGAAGAAAAAACACTAGAAGGTTTTGTGGCAACGGACACACCTACGCACACAAATAAAACAAAAAAAGACAGAACTAAAAAACCTCGACGTCGTAAAAATAAAGTTAGAAAAGACACAAGTATATAATATAACGCACATCTTTAATTTATATTTTTATTGGGTCTGTTTCATTTCTCGCATTGATGTATGTACAATACGCACAATACAGGCCAGGCGTTGAATATCTACTCACACCCTCACCACCCAATACCTCAAGGTAGAGAGGGTATAAAACTACGAAACGTGGAGTGATTCTCCTTTGCTATACTCCTTTTCGAGTACTTCATCATCACACCAACGCTGATAGGTTCCAAAAACACGATCCCAGATATCTGTGGTGACACCATTATTCATTTTAGGATTTTTATGGTGTACCGCATGAAAGATTTGAAGATAGTGGAGGTAGTTGTTCTTAAATCGTTTACGATGCATCATGTGATGGAGGATACCGTAGTGAAAATATCCCAAGGCCAATCCCCCTACCAGTGCAAAGGCATCTGCCTGACGCATGATCAGTGAAAAAAGTCCTACAAACAGTAGCGCGATGACTGCTGACATGAAAAAAGGCATGGCATCATAGCTTTTAGGGTTTTGGTGATGATGGGCATGCCCATCAATAAAGACCTTAAAGGGATGTTTGAGATGAAATAGCCATGCATGTACTGCGTATTCTAAAAATGTAAAAAAGAATACACCGATCAAGAAGAGTGCCAGTGTTGCCCATGCATCCTCGCTGAGAGTGAGAGCATAAAAGAGAAAAACTATGGCCGTCATGCCATCTACTACCAGACTGGCATAATAGTTTTCCTTAGTCTGTGTAAGTTTCAGTATTGTCTTTTTTGTATCCATTGTCCCACCCCTGCTTATTTGTTTTGATTATCAATATTATAACATAAACTTTTAATACTTTCCATAGTTTGGATGCTATTATGGCTCAAAAAGGTTACTTCTTTATTACTTATACGTTACGCTGAGCTACTCTTTAGCATGAGTAACTCTTATCTATTTACCTATAAGGTTTTAATCCAGGTACCCATCTTTTTTCATCGATCTCTCTTCGACATACTCTCGATAGAGCAGTGCCAGTCCCAATACGACGATGACGATGACACCCGCAGTGATAGTGACCTTTACGAAGGTAGCCCAAGAGATAGCTGTACCCCAGAGCCAGACTAAGGCAAAGATGGCATAGGCTGCCAATATAACTCCCGTGGTGATACTTGCGATTTTCATGGCATTCATGATGCACTCCTTTTCATAATAACGATATAACCCTCTCTTTTGAAGAAGAGCAACATCCTACGGATATCTTTCTCCATGGTTACCACTTCCCAGCCCTCAGATGCATTGGCATTGAGAAACTCAGAGAACTTGACTGGATTGATCTTGGATTGCCCCAATAGAAGTGAACCAATCATACCTTCTTGGTAGATTACCGCCTTATAACGTTGCATATTTACCTTTCAAATACTATTTTTGCTATTATACTCTATTATGTTAACGGAGAGAAGATGAAAATACTAATTATCGAAGATGATCCAGAACTGTCTATGATACTATCCAGCTATCTGACAAAGCATGGTATGGAAGTAATATCTGCAGAAGAGCCTTATCTGGGGATGTCCCTTTTGACGCAGCATGAGTTTGATCTGATCATTCTAGATCTGACACTACCCGGGATGGATGGGTTGGAGGTAGTGGAGAAGATCCGTGAAACGTCTAATATCCCTATCATTATCTCTTCTGCAAGAGATGATATCACCGATAAAGTGATAGGGCTGGAGCGAGGTGCAGATGATTATATGCCAAAACCGTATGATCCTAGAGAGCTGGTGACACGGATCAAAACGATCTTGCGTAGAACCAATGTCTCTACAGAGCCAGTAGAGCCCAAAGAGGAGATCTTCAGACTGGATCAAGAGGGGCGAGTCA
Organism: Sulfurovaceae bacterium; assembly: GCA_965215705.1. Taxonomy (GTDB): domain Bacteria; phylum Campylobacterota; class Campylobacteria; order Campylobacterales; family Sulfurovaceae; genus JAAXPZ01. The sequence goes on from CBDCEE010000002.1 coordinate 216,043, forward strand.
TTGAGTTCAAAGGTATTATGTTGGATCTGACCGCCGCTGAGTTTGATGTCCTTGCGATGTTGATACAGCACAAGAACGGCTCTGTCTCCCGTGAGCAGCTAATCTATGAGAGTGAGCATATCGATGATGAAAGTTCGATCAAAAATATCGATGTGATCATCTCCAGAATCCGTAATAAAATTGCAGCACTCGATGATGCGCATACCTATATCAAGCCAGTACGAGGGGTAGGATACCTTTTGACTGACAGGGTTTAACAGTAGTGAAAAATATCTCTGTAACCACCTTTATCCATACACTGTTTCTGTTGGTGTTTTCTGTATTTTTGGCAGCATTTTATTTTTTTCATACAGCAACCACAGAGAGCAGAAAGCCACAAAAGGTAACACGATATAAGCCTATCTCTGACTCCTTTCTCTTTCGTGAAACCCTAGATATGACACCTCATACACTCAGACAGTTCTATGATGATTATAAAATAGAGCCTATCTCAACCAAAAAGGCACTCAAAGAGATAGAGAAGAGCGGTGAGACAATCTTTGAGGGGCAGACGATCTATGGGAGATTTAGGGTCTTTAAAACACAGGAGCATTACTATATCTATGTACAGAGGCTAGGCTATACACAGATGTTTGTAGATAACCAATCTAATTATTATGAGGGTATCTATAAGCTGGTACTCTCTATCGGAAGTGCTATGTTGGTACTGTTTTTACTGATCTATATCATGATCCTCAAAAAGCTCTATCCCCTTAAACGGCTACATAAACAGATCGAGCAGTTTGCTGATGGAAATCTCGATATCCATATCGACAACCAAGGCGGTGATGAGATCGGTAAGATCGCACAGAGCTTTGACAAAGCGATCGGACATATCCGGCAGCTGATCTCCTCCAAAAACCTCTTTATGCGTAATATCATGCATGAGCTCAAAACCCCCATCACCAAAGGACGTATCGTCTCGGAGACGATCGATGATCCTATGGCAAAAAAAGTCCTCATACGTGCGTTTGAACGGATGAATGAGCTCATCTCTGATCTGGCAGATGTAGAACGGATCACCATGTATAATTTTGAACCGACAAAAGCACAGATCACACTGCAGGATGTGATTGATCGTACAGAGCGTGTGTTGATGGCTGATCATGAAAAATATTCTATCAAGATAACAGACAGACCACTCTATACAGATAAAAAATTGCTGGCACTGACACTGAAAAACCTGATGGACAATGGCATTAAGTATGGTACCGATAAGCATGTAAAAGTGATGAGTGTAGGTAACCGTATAGAGGTGCGTTCCAAGGGAGAGCCACTCAAAGAGGAGTTCTCTTTTTATACAGAGCCATTTTCACAGGACGAGAAACGGAGCCATGGATTTGGATTGGGGCTTTATATTGTCAATAATATTCTGGAGAAACTGGGGTATGGATTTAAATATAGTTACGACAAGAGTATGGGAGAGAATGTATTTAGTGTCATAATGGATGCATAGGAGTGATACATGCCCCTATGATTTCAAGGCATCTGCGATGAGCTCTACGGGGTTTTTGAAGACTACATCTACCTCTGCTTGATGTAGAGAGTTGCTGATCTGCATACGACAGGCACTGCACTCTGCTGAGACGATCTGTGCGCCTGTGTCACGGATCATAGCAGCCTTGGGCTTGCCGGCGGCTTCTGCGAGGTGGTACTTCTCTGTCTGCATCGTCACACCACCGAAACCGCAGCATCTAGCGGAGTCACTCATCTCCGTGATCTCATAGTTCTGAGAGAGGAGCTCTCTAGGCTCTTGGGAGATACCTTGGACGAGATTGGCATGGCAGGCATCATGGTACGTGACGGTCTCTTCAAACTTTTTGCCTTTGGCAGCGAGCCTCTCTTTGAGGTCTGTGTGTTTTTCAAACCATTCGGTTACCATAAATATCTTCTCATTGAGTGCCTTGGCACGGTCTGCCCACTCATCCATACCTTGGTTACGGAGGAAGACCTCCCAATCATGCTTGATCATGGCTGAGCAGGTGGCTTCGGGGATGATGATCGCTTCTACCTCGTTGATAAAAGTCTCAAAGTAGGCGATATTTTTCTTGGTCAGGGTTTCTACGGTGTAAAAATCTCCCGTAAAATAGGCAGGTGCAGAGCAGCAGGACTGCTCCTTGGGGATGAACGCATCGATGCCAAGATCTGCCAAGATATCAATCAGGCTATCACCGATACTGGTATAGTTGTAGTTGCCCAGGCATCCGATGAATATCGCTACGCGTCTCTTCCCCCCATGAGATATCTCTTCTGGGTACTTGTTCATAAAGCTGGTTTTGCTCAGGCTTGGTAGAAGCCTGCCGCTCTTGAGGATAGGCATCTTGAAACGAGGGATCATACCGCCTCGTTTGGTATCTTCTTGGAATCCACAGGTTTTAAATGTATACCCTAGCTTCATCATCAGATCCATCAGCCAGCGGTGACGCAACAGGGTAAAGAAGGCACGCTTGAACCATGCGATACCATACTTGCCTGCAATACGGGCGCGGACCTCTTCGATGACCATATCTGTAGGCAGATCATTGGGACACACATCTACACACTGGGTACAGAGAAAACAGCTCTCAAAGATATCTTTGGCGGTCTTGTCCAGCTCCAAATGCCCCTGCTTGTAGGCGCCAAGAAGTTCTATGAATCCTCTAGGAGAAGTGGTTTCGTCTGGGTTGATCTGATGGATGGTGCAGACGGGGATACATTTACCACACTTGATGCAGTCGTCACTGGTTTTGGTGAAGTCGAAGATCTCTTCTAGTTGGTTCATTTCTTTTCTTTTTATCCTATTGGAATATGCTTGCTTGTTCTTGTTTTATAAATATAGGGTTGGCTTTAGCCGACCAAAATACACACATAGAGGTCTACAGTGATCTTCTAATATATCATCTGTTTGTTAATATCCCCAAGTATCTCTGTTCAAAATCTCTTAGACAGTTTTCGAGAAGCTCTTCTTATCTCCACCATACTGGTGCATATAGGCATCAAATGGCATGGCAATATTTCGGATCAGTAGCGTACCTGTGGGGCTGACGGAGATCTTCTCGTCAGTGATAGTGACCAGGTCTCCTTCTACAAACTCCTGTAGTGCTTCGAGTGCATCACTAAAATAGACCTTGAAATCAATCCCATGCTCGCTTTCTACCCTTTTGATATCGATGGAAAAGTTTGCCATGAGCTCCATAATGACCGCTTTTCGCAAGAAATCATCATCGCTCAACTCTAAGCCTTTCTCGAAGGGTAGTCTTCCTGCATCGATCGCTGCTTCATAGGCTTTCATATCTTTGGTATTTTGGGCATAGTATCTACTGCCCTCTCCGATACTGGTCAGTCCGATACCGATGAGGTTGGCTCCGCCTTTGGTGGTATAGCCTTGGAAGTTTCGGTGGAGTTCACCTTTGGCGATCGCACCAAAGAGCTCATCATCAGGCTTTGCAAAGTGATCCATGCCGACCATCTTGTAGCCATTTCCTTCGAAAAACTCTATAGTATGCTGGAAGATCTTGAGCTTGACATCTGGAGAGGGGAGTGTGGTCTCATCAAATTTACGCATGGTCTTTTTGAGCCAAGGGACATGGGCATAGTTAAACACTGCCAGTCGGTTGGGCTCGATACTGAATGCCTCTTCGAGTGTCTTGGAGAAACTCTCAAAGGTCTGGTAAGGGAGACCATAGATCAGATCCATATTGATACTCTCGATACCATACTTTCTGGCTAGATCCACCGCTGCTTTGGTGATATCATAGGGCTGGATACGGTGTATCTCTTTTTGGACCTTGGGATCAAAATCCTGTACCCCAAAGCTGATACGGGTAAAGCCATGATTTTTGAATACTTTCATCTGATCTTCGTTGAAAAAGCGTGGATCGATCTCTACACTTACCTCTGCTTCAGGGCTCCAATTGGGGATTTTCTCTTTGACATAGGAGATGATCTCATCGAGTTCAAAATCTTTGTAGTAGGTTGGTGTGCCTCCACCAAAGTGGAACTGGATCAGCTCACGGCTGGTATCGAGATGCTGTACGAGGATATCGATCTCTTTTTTGAGATAGGTGATATAATCACTGAGCTTGCTCTCTTTGGAAGTAAAGACCACATTACATCCACAGAAGTAACAGGCACTACGGCAAAAGGGCAAGTGAATATAGATGGAGATCTGCTCAGTACCATTTTCGAGATACTGGATGTACTTGTCATAATCAAATTTCTCATCAAACTCCAGTGCCGTAGGGTAACTGGTATAGCGAGGGCCTGGTTTGGAATATTTGCTAAATTTTTCTAAGTCTATTTGGCTCAAATTTTATCCTTGTTTATCTATGTTGATCGAGCCATACCATGATCCCTTTTTGGGCATGGAGGCGGTTTTCTGCTTCGGTGAAGATCACATCGGCATGTTTCTCAAAGGTCTCTTCACTTACTTCATAGCCTCTGTAAGCAGGGAGACAGTGGAGGAAGATCGCATCGGACTTGGCATGGCTCATGAGTGTTTCATCTACCATATAGCCTGCAAAATCCTTGAGGCGTTGTTCTTTTTCTTCCTCTTGACCCATCGAGACCCAAGTATCTGTGGTGACAACATCACATCCTTTGACTGCTTGGACAGGGTCATTGCTGAAGCTTAGTTTCGCACCGCTCTGTTTGGCAAATACTTCTGCATCTGCAACGATCTTCGCATCGCACTCATACCCTTTTGGGGTAGCGATACGCAGTTCAAAGCCCAACTTGGAAGCAAGCATCAGCCAAGAGTGTGCCATGTTGTTTCCATCACCGATATAGGCAGCGACAGGGGCTACGTCTTTACCATACTCTACCATAGTGAGATAATCCGTCATGAGTTGTACAGGGTGATAGTCATCCGTCAATCCATTGATCACCGGGACTTGAGAAAACGTAGCAAACTCTTCGATCTTGGACTGTTCAAAGGTACGGATCATGACCATATCGACCATACGGGAGATCACTCTGGCAGTGTCTTTCATCGGTTCCCCACGTCCGAGTTGGATATCATTGGAGGAGAGAAAGAGCCCTATACCACCCAGCTGATAGATGCCAGTTTCAAAGCTCACTCTGGTTCTGGTAGAGCTCTTTTCAAAGAGCATACCCAGTGTCTGGTTCTCTAGATAGGGTACAAAATTTCGCTCTTTGATCTGCAGCTTTATTTTATGCGCTAGATCGATCATTTCGAGTAGCTCTGCTTTACTAAAGTCTTTGAGTGTTAAAAAATGCCTCATGGTGACCTCCTATAGTTCCTCGATAGGGAGAAATAAAAGAGATTATTTTACCATAAAAGGAATAAGTTACTCAGTCAATTGTATAATTTGTTTGAAATTTGTATTATAAAGGGACACACATGTACTGTACATAGATAGAAAATTTTACGAAAAATAGCATACCCAAAACTGTAGGTGCCACGATTGCTGTGCTTTCTCCAGAAGAGGAGAAAGACTTTATGGTCAGAAAGGTGACACTGAAAGAAGGTGGTAGCATGCCCAACCATACCAATATCATACAGCATCAACAATTTGTACTCAGTGGGGAAGCAAAAGTAGGTATTGGAGCGGAAGTGTATCATGCCAAAGCAGGGGACTTTCTCTATATCCCTGCAGGCATACCGCACTACTATGAGGCGTGTTATGGGAGTGGGTATGCGTTTCTCTGTATGATCACGACAGAAGCTGATGAGATTGTGTTGGTAGACTGATGGGCAGAAAACTTACTTTTGTCTCCTGGAATGTCAATGGCATCAGAGCTGTAGAGAAAAAAGAGGCGCTTCGTTGGATCGATGAGGAGGTGGTAGATTTTCTCGGACTTCAGGAGATCAAGGCAGAAGCAGATCAGATCCCAGAGACGATCTTTGATCGTGGGTATAAGTTCCAAAGTATAAACTCCTCCTCCAAAAAAGGACAATCAGGGGTCGCACTCTATACGGATATCAAGGGAGAGGCAGATGGCTGCCCTCATGTGGACATCCTGGATGAGGGGCGTATCAATGCCTACTATTTTGACAACATCGCTTATTTTAATGTCTATTTCCCCAATGGTCAGCGTAATGAGGAGCGATTGGTATACAAGTTGGCGTTTTATGAGCGTTTTTTAGAACATATCAACAGTCTCAGAGCAGAAGGAAAGTCCATCATCGTCTGTGGTGATGTCAATACCGCACACACAGAGATAGACCTTGCCCGTCCCAAAGCCAATGAGGGTACTTCAGGTTTCTTGCCTATCGAGCGGGCATGGATGGATAAGTTAGTAGAGAATGGCTATGTCGATACCTTTCGTCATGTACATGGAGAGGCAACCGATCGTTATAGCTGGTGGAGCTACCGTGCGGGGGCTAGGGATCGTAATGTGGGCTGGAGGATCGATTATTTCTTTGTCTCTGAGGATTTAAGGGGCAATATTGTCGAGGCAGATATCCTCGATCATATCATGGGCAGTGACCACTGCCCTGTGAAGCTGGTGATAGAGCTTTAGTCTCCAGTACCGTCATAATAATACTCATCCAGACCTTCTAGGAATGCCATCAACAGTGCATCTGAGCAGGCTCGGAAGTTTTTGTGATCCTCTTTGCGAAAGAGAGATTTGAGCTCCTGTTTGCTGAGCTCTGCTTCTCCCAGAGAGAAGATGATCTCTGTTTCAGGTTCTTTGAGCTCTAGAGCGATACGAAGCTTTTTGAGGATGAGGTTGTTAGTGAGGGGGATGACTACATCCTCTTTTGTCTTTTTGGGTGAGGGGCCTCGTTTGAAGAGGATGAGCCCATCCAGAAAAGCACCTAACTCTTCAAAGCTGCAGAGCTTGAAGTCTCTGTCTTCCTCTGCGTGCAAGAGAGAGGCAAGTCTTTCCTCTGTCATTGGGTGTTTGGTGAGTTGATAGATGTTTAGTATCTCTTCTGTAGTGAGTTTGAGTGGGGTGATGATGGAGGTGAGGATTTTGTTGGTTTGCAATGGGATTCCTTTTTAGAGTGCTATTCTATCTAAAAACTGTTTTTCTTTTCTTTGTTGCTTCCTTGTTCATTTTTTTTCTTTTTTGCTGTGGATCAAAAAATAAAAGAAACAAACCAAAAAAAAGAAAAAAATCCAAAGGGCTGACGCTCATCAAAAAGCTTGCTGATGAAGGCAAAGTAAAAGTAGTTTAGAAAGAGCCATTTTATTCGATAAAAGGTTGACAATAGTTGTAAAGTATGTCATTAGTTGTAAAGTATGTCATTCTCCAATTACCAATTACCAATTACCAATTACCAATTACCATCTGCTACAGTTCATTTGCAGTACGTATCACATCCAACCCAAACTTTTGTCGTACTTCATGGATCTTTTCTGTGAGGGCACGCTCTTTGAGGTCTTGGTCGTGTTCCAGTAGAGAGAGGGTGCGGGGGTGTTGGGTGGTGAAGTCGGAGACGTTGAGGGTGAGCTTGATGGTGGAAAGATCAGTGCGGACGATCTGGTCAAATATCTCTGTCAGCGTCTCTTTGTAAAGCTGTTCGGTAAATAGGCGTTCGACTCTGCGACTCTGTTTGACTTTAGTGCCGTAGGGGTAGTTTATCTTGAGATAATAGAGGGTGGGGGTGACTTCTAGCTGCATGACGATATAGCAGATATGGCGTGCCATGATCATGATACGTCGGTGTATCTCCTCTGGCTCATCGATAGGATCAAAGGTACGACTGATACCGATGGATTTGCGCCTCTCTTTGGTGTTTATCCCCTCGGTACTGCTGCCAAGAATGCGGTGGTAGAGTTGGGTACCTGACTTCCCCCAGCCTTCAAATAGTTTACGGTGTGCAGCGATCTCCCCGAGGGTTTTGATACCTTTGGCGTAGAGCTTTTCCTGGAGCTTCCGACCGATCCCCGGGAACTTGGAGATGGGGATATCCTGGATATAGGTTTGGGTGTCAGTAACCAGAAATACACCATAGGGTTTGGCAGACTCTGTAGCGAGCTTGGCGATCCATTTGGAGGGGGCGAGCCCTATGGAGACGGGGATATCAAACTGCTTCAACAGATCGGCTTGTAGTTGTTTGGCAAACGCTACGGCATCCTTGTTCTTGACCCAGCCACTCAAGTCTCCAAAAAACTCATCTATACTAAACTGCTCTACAGCAGGGATCTTGGCTGTGACAAAGGCATGGATCTGGTGAGAGAGTTTATGATAAAGGAGATAATGAGAGGGTACCACGATCATCTGTGGACAGAGCTGGAGTGCCTGAGCGATGGGCATAGCAGTCTTGACCCCATAGGCTCTGGCTTCATAGCTGGAGGTGGTGATGATGCCACGGATCTTCTCTCTGCCATCGATGATATCGACAAACTTCTCTTTGAAATTCTTCTCATAATCACTGTAAAACACTGGTGCCACAAAGGCTCCGCTGTTGTCATCCATGAGTCTGATATGGGTACGCTTACGGCTAAATATCTCTAGGTTGCTCCGTCCCCCTACAGCAACAGGCTTCCCCTTGAGAGAAGGGTTAACAGAGCGTTCGGCAGAGACAAAAAAGCTATCGATATCGATATGGATGAACATAGCTCTCCTCTCTGTTTTTTGTTAGCATAGCATAAAATGTCTCTGGATAGGAGAAGTATTTCAAATTGTCATAGAATTGGTATTTTTTGTAGGTGCGACCATGCCGCACGTTCTTCATGATATCAAGGGTACCTCTAATTAGTGGTAGAATGACCAGCAGAGATGCCCTATATCCACATCGCGTGATACTGTTACGGTTACACCCACACAATCTCCCATTTTTAGTAGTATACCCCAGATTAAGTGGGGGGGGGTACAATATGGATATTTAAATACAGGAGTGTAGAATGTCTAGGATATTACAGTGGATAGTGACAGGTGTAGCAGTGGTGGTGTTGACTGCTTGTGGTGGTGGCGGAGGTGGAGAGCTCTCTGCGATACAAAAAATCGCAACCTATGCCCAAGATGGTGGTACAGCCCCAACTGTACAGATGTACGCTGATGCAGGTGTCACTGGTGTGACAGAAGCCAATCTCGATGAGATTAATGCTGTAGTCGCAGGACTGACCTATGCAGATGTAGATACCCCAGAAGAAGTACAAGACTATGTGAATCAGTTAGGATTGGATATCACCAAACCGATCTTTACCTTGGGAGCCACTGCCACAGCCAGTGTAGCAGAGAACCAAACCTCTGCCATCAAGCTCCAAGCCACAGATACAAGCACCGTGACCTATAGTATCTCAGGTGCAGATGTAGCCAGCTTCACTGTAGATGCCAGTTCAGGCGTAGTGACATTCACTACAGCCCCTGACTATGAGACTAAAACTAACTATAGCTTTATAGCGACTGCTACAGATACAGCGAATAACAGTGCTACCCAAACTGTGACGATTACTATCACACCCGAATTTAAATCCAAAGTGCAATTTTTAAAAGACAATTTGAAAAAAGAGTTTTTGAGAGTTGTTTCTTTTGGATTTGAAGAGGTTAGATGCTAAAATAACTTCCAAATCTGACCAAAGATAAAGGAAGTGATATGTCATATACGCATCTAACCCTAGGAGAAAGATACCATATTCAAGCTTATATAAGCAGAGGATATAGCAATAAAGAGATAGCCAAACAGCTAGGAGTGCATCCCTCGACCATCAGCCGAGAGATACGAAGAAACAAAGGGGATATTGCTGGAACCTATTTTGGATATGGAGCCCATGATAAATATAAAAAGAGGCAACAAGACCATGCCAGAAAAGCCAATCTAAAACTCACAGATTCTACTATAAAGCTTATCAAAAAGTATCTCAAAAAAGAGTACTCACCCGAACAGATCTCCGCCACACTGTCTATCAAACACTCCATAACCATATCCCATGTCACCATCTACACATTCATCCATGAAGATAGGCTGCATAATGGTACACTCCATACAAAGCTCAGACACAAAGGAAAACGAAGAGCCAAGTATGGTAAAGGACGAAAGAACCGTATCCCTAATAGAGTCTCTATTGAACAAAGACCTACTATCGTAGATGATAAAATAAGAGTAGGAGACTTTGAAGCAGATACCATCATTGGCAAAGGCAGACAAGGAGCAATCGTTACTATAGTAGAGCGAAAGTCCATGTATGTAAAACTCTCACTGCCTGTAAGAAAGAAAGCCCTTATCGTAGCCAATGAGATGATACGACTACTGGGAAGATACAAGAAACATGTGCACACCATTACCACAGATAACGGTTTGGAGTTCGCCAAACATCAAACCATTGCAAAAAAACTTAAATGTGATTACTATTTCTGTCATCCTTATAGCTCTTGGGAGAGAGGACTCAATGAGAATATCAATGGACTCATCCGTCAATATATCCCAAAAGGCAGTAGCTTTGAACATCTCACGGCTAAAGATATTAAAAGGATTGAGAACAGACTTAACCATAGACCTAGAAAATCTCTAGGATGGAGAACACCTTATGAGGTATTTCATGAAAATTTAAAGGCTTCATAGGAAAATTTGGATAGAATTTTTTAGAGGTGAAATTGCACTTTGGATTTAAATTCAGGACAGATATTGATGAGATTACTCCAGTGTTTACCTCGGGAGCCACTGCCACAGCCAGCGTAGCAGAAAACCAAACCTCTGCGATTACACTGGTAGCCACAGATGCAAGCACAGTGACCTACAGTATCTCAGGTGGAGACAGTGCTTCATTTGCAGTAGATGCTAACTCAGGAGTAGTGACATTCACTACAACTCCTGACTACGAGAGCAAAACTAGCTATAGCTTCATAGCGACTGCTACAGATACAGCGAATAATAGTGCTACCCAAACTGTGAGGGTTGCAATCACCAACCTAGATGATGCTTGTGCGGGAGGTCATGAGATTTGGCATTTGGATGTGGTATATTGTGCTGTTGTCTCTCCCTATACCAATGAGGTCTGGCTAGACCGTAATCTAGGCGCCAGTCAAGTCTGTACCGACTACAATGACACTGCCTGTTATGGTGACTACTACCAGTGGGGTAGAGATGCAGATGGTCATGAGAAAAATACAAGTGTCTCTAGAGATGCTTCAGATGCTATTCTGACCACCGATGTAGATGATGTAGGACATGGAGAGTTTATAGAGTCTAACAGTACCTATGATCGTGACTGGACAAGAACAGATAACAATGGTAGCCTGCGGTCTGCCAACTGGAGCAAAACAGATGGTAAGTCTGTCTGCCCTGTAGGCTATAGGGTCGCCACTCTCGATGAGCTCAAGGCAGAGCTATTTGATGCAGGCTCTGCTGAGATACAAAAAGACAGTGGAGAGAAAGCAGGAAACAGTGATGATAGACGGGTCAATGCAGTCAATAGCTTCCTCAAGCTGCCGTCAGCTGGTGAACGCAATCTCTTTGGCGGCATTCTGGAATCTCGGGGGTCGTTGGGTTTTGTGCGGGCTAGCTCAGTAGATGGTTCTTACTCGCAGGGTGTCGGCTTCGGTGCTGCTGGCGCATACTGGTACGGCGGTAATCATGCCAACGGCTTGTCGGTGCGTTGCCTGAGGGATTAGGACATAATCCTTGCCCTCGTAGGTGCGACCGTGTCGCACGCTCCTCTTGGTAATACATTGCGTGGGTATCTGTTTTGTCTGTGGTATTTGTATGGCGGTGTAACTGACAGGGATGTCATTATTATGCCCATGATCGTGTGACATGGTCACACCTACGGGATATTTCTCGGCAAACAGAATGGTGACCCATGCCATTTCTTTTCATCCACACTTTATGCTATAATATACCCACAATTCGTAGCACAAAAGGAATATCATGCAAACTGTAGCTATCAGAGAGCTCAAAAATAGCCCCTCCAATATGACCAAATACCTAGAAAATAATGAATCGGTTTTTATCACCAAACACAGCAGACCTATCGGTATCACGCTCCCTCTCAATGATGATGCACTCTCTATAGGAATCAAAAATCTGGTAGCACTAGAACAGTATAGAGATGGGCTTGTCTCTCTAGGCAAGATGGCTTCACTGCTGGAGATATCCAAAGCAGAGGCGATGAGTCTCGTAGATCGGTTAGGGATCGATTGGTTGGAGGTGGATGCACAGGAGCTAGATGCTCAAGTAGGTGTGGCTCGGAAGGTCGCAGGCAGATGATCGTATCGGATGCGACCATACTCATCACACTCATCAATATCGATGTGTTTGAGGTGCTCAGACTTTTTACCACGCAACTCATCATCCCTCCTGAAGTCTACCAAGAGGTAACCCAAAAACCCAGTGCCAAAAGCTGCATCAACCATGAGATAAATGAGGGATTCATCTGTGTGGAGGCATATGAGGATAACACTATTTTTAGAGAACTTAGCTATATCCTTGATGCGGGAGAGTCTGCCTCTATGACATTGGCACTTGAGAGAGGTCTGCCACTTATCGTTGATGAGAAAAAGGGGCGAAGTATTGCTAGAGGGCAAGGTATAGAGATTATTGGCTTGGTGGGGATCTTACGTTTTTTGTATATAGAGGAGTGTTTGAGTAGAGAGGAACTGATGGATATCATAGAGAAGCTCAATCACTCAGATTTTAGGATTAGCACGGCACTGCTAGATATGATTTTGGCTTGACCTTTCTTTTATTTATCAAGAATCAGTATAATATATCATAAACAGTTTAGGATTGAATAAGATATGCCAAAGATCAAAGAAGAAGTAGACTATGAACTGGTGTTGGATGAGCCACCCATGTATAAAGTACTGTTGCACAATGATGACTATAGTACGATGGACTTCGTGGTCATGGTGCTGAAAAAAGTATTTCATAAAAACCAAGAGCAGTCAGAACAGATCATGCTTGATGTACACAAAAAAGGTAAAGGTATCTGTGGGGTCTATACTTTTGAGATCGCACAGACCAAAGTCGAGCAGGTCAAGACACTTGCCAAACAGAATCAGTTTCCACTCTTGGCAACCTATGAAGAAGATATATAAAGGATAGCGAGATGATAAGTATAGAACTCAATGAAGTATTTTCGCATGCGGTAGAGTATGCGAGAAAAGAGCATCATGAATATTTGACCATAGAACATGTTTTTTTGGCTATTTTAAAGAGCAGTACAGGAAACCATGTATTGGATGCTTTGGGGGCCGATATGGAGAGCCTGGAGAGTGGTATTGTTGATCATATCAAAGAGCATGTGCCTGCAGTAGATGGGGATATTGACCCGATGGAGACCCTGGCACTCTCCAGCTCTATCAATGATATGATGAACCATGTCCATGCCTCAGGAGGCAGAGAAGCCTCTATCGGGGATATGCTTGCTTCTCTCTCTACTCAGCCTGATAGCTATGTGGGTTATCTCTTACAGAAAGAGGGGATAGAGAGAGTCGATATACTGGAGGTGATCTCACATAGTTTTACCGAGCAGGAGGGAGAGGGAAAAGTACAGGAGAAGTTTCCCAACCTTGCCAATTTTACCCATGAACTGGTAGAGGTCTCCAAGCAGGGAAAGATCGATCCGGTGATCGGGAGAGAGGATGAGATCGACAGGGTCATGCAGACACTTTGTCGACGCAAGAAAAACAATCCACTGCTGGTAGGAGAACCAGGTGTAGGTAAGACAGCGATCGCTGAGGGGTTGGCACTACGTATTGGACAAGAGGATGTCCCAGATGTGCTGAAAGGATCCAAAATATTTGCACTGGATATGGGTGCTTTGGTGGCGGGCACTAAGTTTCGTGGAGATTTCGAGAAGCGGCTTAAAGGGGTAATTGAGGAGATCAAACAGATGGATAATGCCATAGTTTTTATCGATGAGATCCATACGCTTGTGGGTGCGGGAAGTACCAGTGGCGGAAGTATGGATGCCAGCAATATCCTTAAGCCGGCTCTTGCCAGAGGGGAGCTAAAGTGTATTGGTGCAACGACCTATAGTGAATATCGTAACTTTTTTGATAAGGATAAAGCACTGTCCAGAAGGTTTGCCAAAGTAGATGTGGTAGAACCCAGTGTAGAGGATACATTTAAGATACTCAAAGGGGTACAGCACAAGTATGAAGCGTATCATGATATCGCTTTTAGTGACAAAGCCCTTCAGAGTGCGATTGATCTGAGTGTGAAGTATATTCATGATAGATTTCTGCCGGATAAGGCGATGGATATCATCGATGATGCCGGTGCTTCGTTTATGCTCCGGGGCAAAAAAGATATGGAGATCACAAGCAAGGATATCACAGATATCGTCTCTCGTATGCTCAAGCTCCCTCCTAGCTCTTTGGATACTGATGATACCAAGATGCTGCAAAAACTGAGTAGCACATTAGAGAAGAAAATTATTGGGCAAGACCACGCTATCGCACAGCTTACCCGTGCGATCAAACGCTCCTATGCCGGGCTCAATGGCGAGGATAGACCGATAGGAAGCTTCCTTTTTGTGGGACCCACAGGAGTAGGTAAAACCGTACTCTCTAAAGCATTGGCAGAGACACTGGAAGTGCATTTTGAGAAACTGGATATGAGTGAATATATGGAGCCTCATGCGGTGAGTCGTTTGATCGGTGCACCCCCCGGATATGTAGGGTTTGAGCAGGGAGGGCTGTTGACAGAGATCATCAAAAAGCACCCCTATACCGTACTACTGCTCGATGAGATCGAAAAAGCGCATCCTGATATTATGAATATCTTGCTTCAGGTCATGGATGGTGCTAAGTTGACAGACAATAACGGCGTTGTGAGTGATTTTAAAAATGTCATTCTCATCATGACTTCTAATATCGGTACCAAAGAACCCAATGTGATGGGATTTGAGAAGGACAGCACTACCAAGACAGATAAAGCGCTCAAAGCCTTTTTTGCTCCAGAGTTCAGAAACCGACTCAGTGCTGTGGTTGAGTTCGATCCTTTGGATATCGAAGCATTGACGCAGATCGTCAAGATCGAGCTGGAGAAGTTCAACCGCTTGCTTGCTCCAAAAAAGATCACAGTCAAGCTCAGCAAAGCAGCCAGATCTCATATCGCCAAAGAGAGCTATGATGTACAGTATGGTGCCAGACATATCGCCAGAGTGCTAGACCAGCAGATCAAAGAGCCACTCACAGATGAGATACTTTTTGGGAAACTCAAAAAGGGTGGTAGCGTAAGAGTAGATTTCAAAAATGAAAAGTTGCTGTTTACCTATGGAAAGTAGCGTGTCAGTAGAGATATTAAAATTCTCCATCCGAGCACGGAGTGTTTGTTAGTGGCTTCAATGTTCGATCAGGAGTATTATCATATTGCACAGTTGGGAATGGACTATATCTTCCCTAGTCCTCGCAATGCTTCTGATGAAGGGCTGTTGGCATTCGGTGGTGATCTGAGCCCCAATCGCCTGCTCACTGCGTATCGTAAAGGCATTTTCCCTTGGTATGCCGAAGGTGACCCGATCCTCTGGTGGTCACCTGCCCCCAGGCTCTTGCTTTATTCAGGAAAGTTCAAGACCCGAAAATCATTTGCAAGAGTATTACGAAGTGGTAAATTTCAGGTGACTTTTGATAGGTGTTTTTCAGAAGTGATCAGACAGTGTGCACATGTACCACGGGAGGGACAGGGAGGTACATGGCTCAATCCGGAAATGCAAGAGGCCTATACCCAACTCCACTCTCAGGGTTTTGCACATAGTGTAGAGATTTGGCAGGAGGAGAAGCTGGTTGGTGGGCTATATGGCATTGCATTGGGAGGAGCATTTTTTGGTGAGTCGATGTTCTCATTGGTCAGTGATGCCTCCAAGATAGCATTTCGTGCACTCAGTGATGTCTTAGGTGGTAGAGGCTATGATTTTATAGACTGTCAAATGAAAACCGACCATCTGGTAAGGATGGGTGCTGTGGAGGTTGACCGAGAGAGTTATCTCGATCAGCTAGAGCGTACCTTGACCAAGCCAAGTGATGTTGGAAACTGGCATGCGTTTAACTGGAAATATGAGGAGTAGCAGGTGGTAGATAAAGATTTAGGGTTTTCACTTTGGTTGGATTTTGTAGAAAGAGAGTATCTCCAAAACGAGTTTCACTCCTTGATAGAGAAGGGGATCATCAACGGCGCAACCAGTAACCCGGCTATATTTGCCGCAGCAATCACAACCTCTGCGGCGTATAAAGATCAGTTAGTATCTTTGCAAGGGAAAAGTGCTAAAGAGAAGTATGAAGCACTCGCGATCGAGGATATCCGTACTGCGGCTAAGGCTTTGAGAGGGTGTTATGATACAGACAACGATGGTTATATCTCTATCGAAGTAGATCCATTTCTTTCTAATGATACTGAAGGTACGATTGCAGAGGGGAAGCGGCTCTATGCTACCATCGGAGAGCCTAATGTGATGGTCAAGGTACCAGCTACAGATGCAGGCTATGCGGCGATGACTGCTTTGATGCGTGAAGGTATCTCTGTCAATGCAACCTTGATCTTCTCTCCTGCACAGGCAGAGAAGTGTCTCAAGGCCATGCAGAAGGGGACAGAGGAGTATACAGGAAAAGTCAATGGTGTGATCTCTGTCTTTGTCAGCCGCTTCGATAGGCTACTGGATGAAAAGTTGACCGTTAGCGGCGTAGTACCTGCCAAAGTAGGTATCTATAATGCAGCTGAAATCTATCAACTGATAGAGGATGCCAATGTGACTACTATCCGTACACTGTTTGCCAGTACCGGGGTGAAAGGGGATGCACTAAGAGCAGACTACTATATCCGAGAGCTTCTGGCAGGCCACAGCATCAATACGGCACCTTTGGCAACGATAGAGTCCTATATCAAATCCCCTTCAAATAGCCCTAAACTACCAATTTCACCGGAAGAGGTCAGAGGATATTTTGCTCAAATAAAAGAAGCAGAAATAGATATGGATGATGTATATGATTTACTATTAAAAGATGGGCTGGCGGCATTTGAGAAAGCATTTCAAGAGATGCTTACAAGTATTGAATAAAAGGAGTTGACATGGAAGAAAAACTAAAGCTTTACCTAAGAAGTCTGATTGCGAATGAAGGAAGTGACCTGCATATCAAATCGGGATCCCATATAAGAGTTAGGGTGCATGGGGTATTGAAGATCCTGGGAGAAGAGGTATTGAGTGCAAATGATGTGGATACACTTGTACGAGAGATCACAACAGAAAGTCACTATAGAAAACTGAATGAAAATGGTTCTGTAGACTTTAGTTATATTCCAAACAAAGAGAGCCGTTTCAGGGTAAATATCTTCAACCAAATGGATGGATTGAGTATTGTATTTCGTATGATTCCCACACATATTCCTACGGTTGAGGAGTTGGGATTACCTGAAGTTATAAAAGGATTTGCGGATATGCCTAGAGGGTTGGTTTTGGTTACGGGTGTGACCGGAAGTGGTAAGTCAACCACATTGGCAGCCATATTGAATAGGATCAATAAGCAGTATCAAAAGCATATCATTACCCTTGAGGATCCCATTGAATTTGTACATCAGGATATCAAATGTCTGGTAAATCAAAGATCACTTGGTACAGATTTTCATGATTTTAAAGATGCACTTCCTGCGGCACTAAGAGAAGATCCTGATGTGATATTGGTAGGAGAGATGAGGGATGCTGCAACCATTGAGCTTGCAATGCATGCTGCCAATACGGGACACCTTGTATTTTCAACACTGCACACACTGGATGCAAAAGAGACGATTAATCGTATTGTGGGTACTTTCCCCAAAGAGGAGCAGAACAGGATTCGACTCTCTTTGGCTTCCGTACTCTCCGGTGTCATTTCTCAGCGTCTTATCCCTAGTAAAAACAGTGGTCGTGTGGTTGCAGCAGAAGTGATGATACAGACCAGTAGAGTGAAGGAATTGATCGCAGAGAATCGAGACTTCGAGATATTGGATGCAATAGAAGAGGGTTATGATATTTATCATTCACAAAGTTTTGACCAGCACTTGCTAGATATGGTAGATAAACGTATTATCACAGAAGAGGTTGCTTTGGAGTATGCGAGTAAGCCTTCAGATCTAAAACTAAAACTAGAGGGTGTAGGACGAGGGGGTGCAAAAAAAGCGATCCAAGAGATAGAAGAGGGTACCATGGATGCATTTGACTTTAAGATAGAAGAAGAGTAAGGGTTGTATTTTAGAGAGGTACTGTTAAGCTTCTAAATGGTATAATCCCGCCCTATTTTACACAAAGGAAAACAATGCTAGAAGGTATTATTAGAGAGAGTATCGGAAAGAGCGACGCAAAGCAGCTCAAAAGAGATGGTTATCTAATCGCTAACATCTATGCTAAAGGTGTTGAGAATATCAATGCTGCATTTAAGCAGGGTGATTTTATCAAAGCGGTAAGAGCAAAAGAGGCATTTACACTTGATATCAAAGTAGGAGATAAAGAGCTTAAAGTAGCTGTGCAAGAGTATCAACTGCACCCTGTCAATGGTGATATTATACATGTGGATCTTCGTGTAGCTATACCGGGACTGGTAGCAGATTACCTTATCCCTGTACAGACTACCGGTACGCCTAAAGGATTGAAAAACAAAGGTGTATTGATCATAAGCAAGAGAAGACTTAGAGTAAGAGGTGCGATAGAAAATATGCCTCAAAACTTTACTCTGGATGTCTCAGCGCTGGATAGAGATGACTCTATTTTGGTCAGAGACGTAGAGGTACCTACAGGCTGTAAGATGATGGATCGTGCTGATGTATCTGTCTGTGGTATGATCAAAGCAGGATAAACGATGCTTTTTGTTGGTTTAGGAAATCCTGGATCAGCATATGAGATGACCCGCCACAATATAGGCTTTAGGGTCATAGAGAAACTGGTCTCCGATCTGGGGGCCAGAGATATTAGTAAAACTTCATTCCATGGCAAGCTTTTTCGTCTAGGAACCCTTTTTTTTCTCCAGCCCACAACGTATATGAATCTTTCCGGAAAGAGTGTGTTAGCCGTCAAACAATTTTTTAAAATTGAGACAGAAAGTATAGTTGTGATACATGATGATATCGATCTTCCTTTTGGGGCAGTAAGGTTCAAAAAAGGTGGTGGAGATGGAGGCCATAATGGTCTCAAATCGATAGACAGTATGATAGGCAGAACCTATATCCGTGTCAGAGTGGGTGTGGGTAAACCCGAATACAGGTCGCAGGTTTCTGATTTTGTTCTGCATCCTTTCTCTGAAGAGGAAGAGGAGTCTATGGAAAAGCTCATTGCTTATGTTGCTTTGGTATGTCAGAAGATACCTACAAGCACTTTAGAGCAGATCAAGTCTCTCTATTCCACGAAAAATATCACAATGCTTCCCTAATCAAATGAAAGATACATACTTTTTTTATATTGCAAAAATTTATACTAAAAATCTTATTATCATTCTTTTAGGGATCACGCTGGCAATTACGCTGATAGATTATCTTCAGAATGGCAGCAAGATCACAGACTCTAGTAACCAAGTGATACTTTATCTGTTTTATACATGGGAATTTAGACTTTCACAATTTTACCCATTGGGGATGGTCTTTTCAGCAGTGATCACCTACATGTTTCTTGTCCAGTCCAATGTCCTTGTTTCACTACTCTCTTTTGGGTATTCGCGAAAACAGCTTTTTATTCCCTTTGTACTACCCTCCATTGCTGTCTATCTCCTTTTGATCTTTTTACAGACAGGTGACTTTGCATATGCCAGAGAGAAAGCTTGGTCCATAGTGCATCATACGCAGAATACACGCAAGGTAGATGATCTATTTTTTAAGTACAACAATACCTTTGTCTACGTCAAAACCTTAGACCCGATAGAGAGGGTACTGAAAGATGTCACAGTATTTGAAGTAAAAAATAAAACTGTACAAAGTACCATTACACTGAATTTTGCAAAATTTGATGGGGTAAACTGGGTAACAGACAATGCAATATTAACAAAAAAAATATATTCAAAGCAGGGTGTTCTAAAAGGATTTAAAAGAGAAAATACAGGCAGATACAAGCTTCTCAAGGGCTATAAACCAAAAGTGATAGAGTTGATTTATGAAGGTGATTCTCTCTCGTTGGTAGATGCTGTGAATACCTACAGTGTACTAGAGAAGCAGGGTTTGGATGCCAGCAAAATCAAGGCATCTTTTTACAATAAAGTGATACTCCCGCTGTTCTCTTTTGCTATCATTACGATGCTTTTCTTTAAAGCTTCCTTTTATACACGGTATATGAATAGAGAGTTAGTATGGATAGTGTCTCTAGGGGGAACATTGGCTGTCTGGGGCCTTCTTTATGCGCTATATAGCCTGAGTAGCGGGGGCAGTATCTCTCCAGAACTTGCTGTAGTTCTACCTGTTGGCCTACTCTTGGCATATGCAGTATATCTTTATAAGGGCGGGAAAGAGAAGCTAGCTTAATGTAAAATTTAGATAAAATCTATCTCAAAACGATTTTCTAAAATACCAGGATAACAGATGGCGATAGACTTTAGCACATTAGCACAAAAATATGGAACACCATTGTATATATATGACTTCGATAAGATCACAGAGAACTATCACGCATTCAAACAGGCTTTTGCAGGAGAGAAATCTCTTATCTCTTATGCTGTCAAAGCCAACTCCAATCTCTCAGTGATCAGCCATCTAAGAAAAATGGGGGCAGGTGCGGATTGTGTCAGTATTGGTGAGGTGCACCGTGCATTGGCTGCGGGGATAGAACGATACAAGATCATCTTCTCCGGTGTAGGCAAGCAGGACTATGAGATCGAAGAAGCATTGAATGCAGAGATACTCATGCTCAACCTTGAGAGTGAAGCAGAGATGAAGCGGGTAGAGCTGGTAGCCAAAGCACTTGGTAAAGTGGCCCGAGTCTCGATCCGTATCAACCCCAATGTAGACCCCAAGACACATCCATATATCTCTACCGGGTTGCATGAGAATAAATTTGGTGTAGAGATCGATATGGCAAAACGCATGTATATCTATATCAAAAACTCAGCATATCTTGAGCCGGTAGGCATCCATTTTCATATCGGTTCACAACTTACTGAACTTGCACCTATTGCAGAGGCAGCAGAGATTGTAGCAGACCTGGTACGCTCTTTAAAAGCTATCGGTATAGAGATCAAATTCTTTGATGTTGGTGGGGGTGTAGGGATTAGCTATGAAGGTGAACAGACTATCGATCCGGAAGCCTATGCAGAAGTGATTGCTAAAGCGACCAAGGGCTTGGATGTGACACTTATGTGTGAGCTTGGACGTTCTATGGTAGGAGATGCAGGTTACCTTCTGAGCTCTGTACTGTATGAAAAACAAAATGGAGATAAGCGTTTCGTGATCGTAGATGCTGCGATGAATGACCTCTTGCGTCCTACCCTCTATACTGCCCATCATCGGGTAGAATTGCTAAGTAAGACAGAAGCCAAAGAGAGTGAAGCAGATATCGTAGGCCCTATCTGTGAGAGTGGAGATTGGCTAGCAAAAGCAGTGATGATCCCAGAAACAAAACACGATGACCTGATTGTTGTGCATAGTGCCGGAGCATACGGATTTACGATGTCTAGCAATTACAATACCCGAGGAAGGGTTGCAGAAGTAGCCGTTGAAGAAGATAAGGATAGGTTGATCAGAGACCGAGAAAGTCTTGAAGATCAGCTTCGTCTGGAAATAGGGCATTTGAAATAATAGAGAAGGAGCTTAGATGACACTGGAAGAGATCAGAAAAAAAATAGATGCGATAGACAATACCCTTCTGGATACCTATAACGAACGAATGCAGTTGGTACATGAAGTAGGTGTGCTGAAAAACAATACAGGCGCTCCTATCTACCGTCCTGAAAGAGAGCAAGAGATACTGGACAGACTCAAAAAAAGAAATGATGTGTCTGATGGAATCTTGACGCAAAAAGCGATAGATGCCCTATATCTGGAACTCTTTGCAGTAGCGAGAAACTTTGAATTGCCGGAGCGTATAGCCTTTCTTGGTCCTGATGCCAGCTTTACCCATCAGGCTGCAGAAAATAAGTTTGGAGCACTAAGTACCTATACTCCGATCGGTTCGATACGTGGTGTTTTTAGAGAGGTAAGTCAAGGCAGAGCCAAGTTTGGTGTGGTACCGATAGAGAACAGTTTCAACGGGATTGTCAGTGATACGATCTCCTCTCTGAGTGATTATAATACCAAGATTATTGCTGAGGTTATGGTCGATATTCATCATGTACTGGCTACAAAAGCGGAAGATGTGAAATACATCAAACGTCTTTATTCCAAAGATATCGCTTTTGGACAGTGCAAGCAGTTTTTGGAGGACTATGGATTGGATGAACTAGAGCAGATACCAGTGGAGTCCACAGCCAAAGCAGCCAAACTGGCAGCAGGTGATCCTCAAGCAGCAGCAATCTGTGCAGAAGTGGCATCAAAGATGTATGAACTCCCCATTCTCTTTAGCAATATTGAGGACAAGGGGAACAACAGAACCAGATTCTTCATCATCAGTGATTTTGAGAATGCACCCAGCGGGAATGACAAGACAACCGTACTTGTCAAGTTACCCAATCGCCCCGGAGCACTGGTGGATTTTTTGAATGATTTTAAAGCGTTTGGTATTGATCTGACAAAGATCAAATCCCATATTGTTGAAGGGCTTTCAATTTTCTTTATAGAGTTTGATGGACATAAGAGTGATACGCATATCCAGAAAATATTTACCAAACATAAGGATTCTATCAAATTCCTTGGATCTTATGTAAAAGAAGCAGAGGACGTATAGTATGAAATTTAACAAATTTTTAGATGATATCAAGGTATATGAAGCGGGGAAGCCTATCGAGTTGGTAGTGCGTGAATTTGGTGTGAACCCAGAGGATGTAGTCAAACTAGCATCCAATGAGAATCCTATCGGCACAAATCCTGCTGTGGCAAAAGTGATCTGTGAGCAGGCAGATAAGGCACATCTCTATCCGGATGACAGTATGTATGAGCTCAAAGCGTCTCTTTCGGCTAAGTATGGTGTAGATGAATCGCAGATTATTATCGGTGCGGGCAGTGATCAGATACTGGAGTTTCTTTCACGTGCCAAGCTGACTGAAGGCTCTTCTGTACTGATGAGTCAGGTCACCTTCGCAATGTATGAGATCTATGCCAAACAAGTGGGAGCCAAAGTACTTAGAACACCAAGTTACGCGCATAAGGTAGATGAGTTTCTTTCACTGATGAAAGAGCATAAGCCGGATATCGTGTATCTTTGTACACCTAACAATCCAACCGGTGATGCAACCAGCAAAGAGGATGTACTCTCTATCATTCATGCCGCAGATAAAGAGACATTGGTGGTAGTAGATGGTGCCTATATGGAATATGCCATTGCCAAGGATGAGAAGTACCGGATAGACCCCAAGGATATTATAGAATTTGAGAATGTGATTTATCTAGGTACTTTCTCCAAAGCCTATGGACTTGGAGGGATGAGAGTAGGCTATGGTATTGCTAATCAAAATATCATCAATGCACTCTATAAGATGCGACCCCCATTCAATATCTCTTCGCTTTCTTTGGCAGCGGCAATAGAAGCGAGTAGAGATGAACAGTTTGTTGAGGAATCTATTGCATTGCACCAGGAGCAGATCACACGGTATGAAAGTTTTGCCAAAGAGAGAGGCATAACGTATATTGAGAGCTATACCAATTTCATTACCTATCTATTTGACGAAGATAGAAATGCAAGTGAAATTGCTGACTACCTATTGAAAAGAGGGGTGATTATACGTAATCTAGCCTCGTATAATCTCAATGCCATTCGTATCACAGTAGGAACCGAGAAACAAAATGATCGATTTTTTACACTTTTTTCTGAGGTTATATAATGAAAAAGATAAAGGTTGTGCAAGAGGCTTTGAAGCCAATGACTTCGGTAAAATTGGAAGATTTTAGCCTGTTTGAAGAAAAAATGACTAAGATAAAATATCTTAAAGCACTGAAACAAAATCTAGACAAAAGCCTTTTGGTTTCCGCCATAGATGAACTAGAACTCAAAGGCAAAAATATAAGTGCTAATAGAGTTAAAAAGATATGTAAGAAAGTGCTGATAAATATGATAGAAGAGGTAGGAAATGAAACTCACTGAAAAATCGATTGATGAGCTAAAGAAAGTTGCCGCTGATATTAGAGAGAAGATCTTGGAGACAGTCAGTAAAAACGGAGGGCATCTAAGCTCTTCACTTGGGGCAACAGACCTTATTGTCGGGATGCATCATGTCTTTGATGTGCCGAATGACCCCTTTTTATTCGATGTCTCTCATCAGGCTTATGCGCATAAGCTGTTGACAGGAAGATGGGATGACTTTGCCTCGTTACGTCAGTTTAATGGTGTATGTGGATATACAGACCCCAAAGAATCTAAGTATGATTATTATAAAGCAGGGCACAGCTCTACTTCTATCTCATTGGCAGTAGGTGCCGCCAAAGCGATCGCACTAAAGGGAGAGGATCGTATCCCTGTGGCTTTTATAGGTGATGGAAGTATGACTGCGGGAATGGTCTATGAAGCATTGAATGAACTGGGTGATAGAAAATACCCTGTAGTGATCATCCTGAATGACAATGAAATGAGTATTGCTAAACCTATTGGAGCGATCAGCAGGTATCTCTCTACTACTATGGCCAGTCCTTTTTATCAGAAACTGAAAAAAAGTACTAAAAAATTCTTGGAAAGATTGCCAGAAAGTGCTTCTTATATGGCAGAAAAATTTGAAGAGTCATTACATCTCATTACGCCAGGTATTTTGTTTGAAGAGCTTGGAATAGAATATATTGGCCCCGTTGATGGACATGATATGGAGTCAATCATATCTACATTGAAGATTGCCAAAGAGATGGGTAAACCAGTGATCGTACATGCACAGACCACCAAAGGCAAAGGCTATGAGATTGCAGAAGGTACTCAGGAGAAGTGGCATGGTGTCAGTGCATTTGATCTGAAATCTGGAGAGCCACTGAAAAAGTCAGGAACCGTACCTGCGACACAGATATTCGGTAATATGCTTCATAAGATGGCAACAGAAGATCAAAAGATCGTAGGAGTGACTGCAGCGATGCCCAGTGGCACAGGACTGACTAAGTTAATAGAGTCATTTCCGGATCGATTCTGGGATGTGGCGATTGCCGAGCAACATGCAGTAACCTCTATGGGTCCATTGGCAAAAGAAGGATTCAAGCCATTCTGTACGATATACTCTACGTTCCTTCAGCGGGGCTATGATCAAGTGATCCACGATATCGCACTGATGGATCTTGGTGTTACATTCGCTCTGGATCGTGCAGGGATTGTTGGGGAGGATGGTGAGACACATCAGGGGGTTCTTGATATCTCTTATCTCAGACCGATACCCAATATTGCTCTCTGTGCACCTTACAATAAGACGAGTATGGAAAAACTGATGCAGTTTGCAGCAGCATATCCTAGTCCATTGGCATTTCGTTACCCTAGAGGAGTCTTTATGGTGGAGGACAGTGAAGTACCTGACTATGTACTGGGCAAAGGAGATCTACTTCAGGAAGGCAAAGATATCCTTCTGATAGGGTATGGTGATGGTGTAGGACGAGCTATCCAGACAGCAGCACTACTCGAAGGGATGGAAGTCGCGATCTTGGATCTACGTTTTGTTAAGCCTCTTGATGAGGAGATGCTTATAAAATTAGCAGCTACCTATACACAGTGGTTCGTCTTTAGTGACAGCGTACGTATGGGTGGTGTAGGGTCTGCGATCAGCGAGTTCCTGATGCAAGCAGGAATTGGAAATATTACTCTGACAACCTTTGAGTATCCGGATGCTTTTATTGCCCATGGAAACACTACATTGGTAGAACAGTCACTTGGCATCTTACCCGAGCAGCTGGCAGAGAAAATTAAAAATAAAATCAATAAGGAAATATAATAATGACAAAAGAGTATATCTTTACAAGTGAATCTGTGACAGAGGGACATCCTGATAAGATGGCCGATCAAATATCAGATGCGATACTCGATCATATCATTGCCAGTGATACGCAAGCCAGAGTGGCTTGCGAAACGATGCTAAGTAATGGATTCTGTATTATTGCCGGAGAGCTAAAGACAACGACATATGCACCGATGCAGGAGATTGCCAGAGAGGTGGTCAGAGAGATAGGGTATACAGATGCGAGTTTTGGGTTTGATTACCGTAGTGCGGGGGTCTTGAATGGCGTAGGAGAACAGAGCCCGGATATCAATCAAGGTGTAGACCAGGCTGATGGAGAGATCGGTGCAGGGGATCAGGGGTTGATGTTTGGTTATGCCTGTAATGAGACCAAAGAGTTGATGCCGCTTCCGATTTCACTGGCTCATAAAATCACAGCAAAGCTTGCAGAGGTTAGAAAGAACGGAACCCTCCCCTATCTACGTCCTGATGGAAAGGCACAGGTCAGTGTACGCTATGTGGACGGTAAGCCTACGGAGGTAGTTACTGTCGTTGTCTCTACGCAACACAGCCCTGATGTTGATCAGGAGACACTGCATAGAGATATCCTCTCTGAGGTTATTGAGGCGGTCATACCCTCAGCACTCAGAAGCAAAGAGATTGTATACCATATCAACCCGACAGGTAGATTTGTGATAGGTGGCCCTCAGGGTGATGCCGGCCTTACTGGTAGAAAGATCATTGTAGATACCTATGGCGGTTCTTGCCCTCATGGAGGAGGCGCATTTTCTGGGAAAGATCCTACAAAGGTAGACAGGTCTGCGGCCTATGCAGCCAGACATGTTGCCAAAAATCTTGTCGCTGCAGGTGTGGCAGAGAAGGTGACTATCCAAATAGCATATGCCATAGGTGTGGTAAAGCCAGTTTCTATTATGGTAGATACAGCGGGTACGGCATATGTAGATGAATCTCAGATAGAATCATGTGTCAAAGCGCTCTTTGATCTAACGCCTGCAGGTATTATCAAATCACTGGATTTGCTAAGACCTATTTATCGGAAAACAGCTTCTTATGGTCATTTTGGACGAGAAGAAGAGGATTTCACTTGGGAAAAACTGGATAGAGTGGATGACATTAAAGCATATCTGAATCTATAGGTGTTACAGGCGTAATATTTTTCTATAAAATAGAGAAGATTAAAGTTTTGTTTAATCATCTTGTGTTATAGTTCATAACTTACTATTTAAGGAGAAAAAAATGGCAGTAATTATTACAGATACCTGTATTAACTGTGCAGCGTGCATTGATGAGTGCCCTGTTGAAGCGATCGTTGATGAGGATGATAATCCAACAGGTGAAGACACCTATTATGTCTATTCAGATAAATGTGTAGAGTGCGTAGGTCATCATGATGAGCCTGCATGTGCAGAAGCCTGCCCAACTGAAGGCTGTATCCAGTGGGGTGACATCGTTGATGGCATGCCTTCAATGGAAGGCAGAGGAGAAAAAGGTACTCCAGTCGTAGAAGACTAAAATATCTTATGTGTCAGGAGCTCTCCTGGCACTGTAATACTTTTACTTTAATCAAATTTTAATCAAATTTTCGATAAAATCCCGCCCTAATGCTTTATTTTAAAGCAAAATATTACTTTTAGGATATCCTATGGAGCGAACACTATCCATCATTAAACCAGATGCAGTAGCTAAAAATGTTGTGGGGCAAATTCTTGCCCGATTTGAAGGTGCTGGACTTAGACTTGCAGCAACTAAGAAGATTCAGTTGAGTCGTGCAGATGCAGAGGCCTTTTATGCAGTACATGTTGAGCGTCCTTTCTTTGGTGAACTTGTTGAATTTATGATCTCTGGACCAGTGGTTGTTACTGTACTAGAGGGTGAAAATGCAATGGCAAAAAACAGAGACCTTATGGGTGCAACCAACCCAAAAGAGGCAGCAGCAGGTACAATCAGAGCAGACTTTGCAGAAAGTATTGACGCGAACGCTGTGCATGGTAGTGATTCACTTGAAAATGCAGAGATTGAGATCAACTTCTTTTTTGCACAGAGAGAGATCGTATAATCTCAATCTGGTATGAAAATACAGTTTGATAAGATAGGCTCCGCACAGAAGCCCTTTGAGGTATCCGTTGAAGGCGTGGTATTTCAAGGGAATCTCAAGAAGAGTGGATACCATCTTGTAGCTTTAAATGCTACGGTAGAGGGTGATATTCCTTTGGATTGCGATCGTTGTGGATGCGCGTATGCCCATACACTAAAGAGCGCACTAAAACTCTCATTGAGTGATCAAGTGCTAAAAGATAAAGAGGATTTGGATATAATTGAGTTTTTGGATGGGGTGATAGATATCACCTATATCCTAGAGAGCGAAATAAATGCCCAGAAAAGTACCTACCACTACTGTCCAGAATGTGACAATAGTGAGGTAGATTTTGAAATAGAATTTTAATAAAGGAATTACCATGGCAGTACCTAAGAGACGTGTAAGTAAGACAAGAGCAGCGAAGAGAAGAACACATTATAAATTGACCCTTCCAAGACCAGTGAAAGATGCAGACGGGACATGGAGAATGCCCCATCACATGAACATGACAACAGGCGAATATAAAGCCTAATGTCACCAGACAAAAGACCTGTGCGCATCGCTATCGATGCCATGGGCGGGGATTTCGGTCCTGAACCTATCATCGATGGATGTGTGCAGGCACTGAATGAGCGCAACTTCACACCTATACTTGTCGGAGACAAAGAAGAGATTCTTTCCTACCTTCCCCTCTATTACCAAGATAAAGTAGAGATTGTTGATTGTGCTGATGTGATTAGTATGAGTGATTCAGCAACAGATGCTCTCAAGCGTAAAGACTGTTCTATCTATCAAGCAGTAGAATTGGTACGAAACGGTGATGCTGATGGTGTAGTCTCTGCAGGGCATAGTGGTGCGACCATGGCATTGGCAACGCTGCGTATCGGAAGACTTCCCCATATTTCAAAGCCTGGATTGGCTACCTTGATGCCTACAGATGCAAATAAGAAAACGTTAGTATTGGATGTGGGTGCTGTGGTAGAGTGTAAAGCACAGAACCTTTATGAGTTTGGTGCGATGGGCGAAGCCTATGCACAAGAGGTTCTAGGTATCCCAAACCCTCGTATAGGATTGCTTTCTAATGGGTCTGAAGAGAGCAAAGGCAATGAATTGACCAAAGAAGCATTTGGTATGCTCAAAGCGATTGACAACTTTCAGGGCAATGTAGAGGGTAGAGATATTTTCAATGGTAAGATTGATGTTGTCGTTACAGACGGGTTTACAGGAAATATCTTGCTAAAGACGAGTGAAGGTGTGGTATCGGCTATTTTTTCTCTTATGAAGCAGCAGATACGAAAATCGTTACCGGCTAAAGTAGGGGCATTGCTGATGAAGAGAAAAGTATTCAGCAACCTCAAAAAAGAAGTGGACTATGCTGAATATGGTGGTGCACCACTTCTTGGTATCGATGGATGCGCGATCATAGGACATGGCAGTTCCAATGCAAAAGCGATCAAAAATGCTATTTTTCAAGCGATTAGCTATACAAGGTCTGATGTCAATACAAAGATTGAAGAGCTTCTGATAGCAGGTCAAGACAGGCTTGAAAAATAAATCATTGACAAAGGGATTGTATGTCTAGAGCTGTACCACAATTTGCTGCATTTCGTTCCATCGGTGCGTATGCTCCCCAAAAAATACTTAACAATTTTGACCTAGAAAAAATTATTGATACCACTGATGCGTGGATTACCAAACGTACAGGGATTAAAGAGCGTCGTATTGCTGCTAAAGATGAGTATACCAGTGATATGGGAGCAAAAGCTGCTACCCTTGCTATAGAACGTGCAGATATAGACAAGAATGAGATAGATCTTGTTCTTTGTGCTACAGTGACACCAGACTATTTTAATATGCCTTCTACTGCCTGTATCATCTCTGACAAGCTGGGTATCCATAATGTACAGGCTTTGGATATTTCAGCAGCATGCAGTGGATTTGTCTACCTCCTCTCTGTAGCCAAAGCATTTATTGAATCGGGTATGAAAAAAAATGTACTCATTATCGGGGCTGAGAAGTTCTCTTCGATCGTAGATTGGACAGATAGGGGTACGTGTATTCTCTTTGGGGATGGGGCAGGAGCAGCCATCATTTCTGCAACGGAGGATGCATCAGAGGCATTTATCGATGTACATGCGAGCGCAGATGGCTCTTATGCAGATTTTCTTGTCACTCCTGCACCAGGTTCAGTCAATCCTATGAGCCAAAAAGCACTGGATGAGGGACTCAACTTTGTACAGATGAAGGGGAATGAGACATTTAAACTCGCTGTAAAGACATTGACCAAAGATGTCAAAGAGATTCTTGCAGAGAATGATATCCAATCAGGAGATATCCCTCACTTCATCCCTCACCAAGCCAACTATCGTATCATCAAAGCAGTAGGGGATGCCCTTAAAATGAGAGAAGATCAAGTAGTGGTCACGGTACATAAATATGGTAATACCTCTGCTGCCTCCATCCCTATGGCGATCAATGACCTTTATGAGGCAGGGAACTTGAAGTATGGCGAGTTAATGTTATTAGATACTTTTGGTGGAGGGTTGACCTGGGCAAGTGCTTTGTTGCCGTTTGCGGGTAAATAGCTTCTTCCCATGACAGATTTCATATCTGTCCCTACGAATTTCTTCTAATTCTTACTTTTTTTGGATCAAACAATTCTATCATCTCTTTGATCATTGGTTCTTTGAGGAGTTCTGAGGGGTCTTTCTCTTTGGCGGCTTCTGTGTCTCCTGCTTCAGGAGCGATACAAGAGGACTTCATTTCTGGTTCATTTGGTACTTCGACAGGCTCAGCCACCGTATTATTTAGGTTGTTTTCTGGGGATGATGCGATACCCGAGCCTGTCGAAGTATTAGCTACTTTTTTTTTAGGCTCACTTGAAGGGATATTGACGATCTTAGTTTCAAATCCAAAGAGCTCCTGTACAAACATCTTGATGATACTCCAGTGGTTAATGAGCATCTTCTTGTCCTCTTGGACAGCAGTAGAGTGCCAGGTCAGAGCATTGTCTTTGAAACTTTCATAGGAAATATTAGATTCAAAACAGTGACCGAGATCATAGTCTCTGTCATAGATCTTTTGGAGCAGGGTTTTGAATTTTAATGCACCGCTGTCTGGGCTTTGGGCTTTGGGTTGATTTGGTTCCGGTTTGGCTGCAGTAACTTCTGGGATACTAGGGGATTTGGCTTCTTCTTGGGCAGTATCAGAAGTAGCAACTTGTGCTTCTTGTGTACTTTCAGGTACTTTGGGCTGGCTGATACTGGGGCTTGTCTCTACAGTGCTTTCAGGAAGAGAAGTATCTGGAGTACTCACCACTTCCGGAATCTGTATTTCCGGGATATCGACCTCTTTTTCCGGCGCTTTGATCTCTACACCTGAGAGCTCTTTTTGGAGGGTACGTATCATCTCATCGATATCTCTGGCTGAGAGTGCTTCGATCATCTTGAAGAGTGTCAGCGAGAGGACAAATTCTCCCTCGCTACCCAGTGCCAAAAGCTCCTTGGCATCAGCCAGTACTCTAAAGAATCGATCGATGATCAGTGGGGCAAAACGTCCATCTTTGGCAAAAAGGAGCTCTTTGAGATAAAGTGTCAGCTCGTCGATCACCATTTCAGATTCGTACTCTGAGGCCAGAGTAATAAACTCAAGGATTTTGGATTCCTCTTTCGCCAAAAGATTGTTGAGAAGTTCATCTAGCAAGGAGGGCTCTATAATGCCCAACATGTTAGTAACAGTAGCCATATCAACATGGTTCTTGGAGTATACGATAGCCTGATCAAGAAGGGTTAAAGAGTCTCTTAGACTTCCTGCCCCACTTCTGGCTATCACATCCAGTGCCTCTTTTTCATAGGTGATCTCCTCTTTATTGAGGATAAATTCCAGATGGCTGAGCACCAGTTTTTGTGGTATTTTCTTGAATCGAAAGTGCTGTGTTCTGGAGAGTATGGTTGCAGGTAGTTTGAGTGGGTCGGTCGTTGCTAGAATGAATTTGACAAAATCAGGTGGCTCTTCAAGTGTCTTGAGTAGTGCATTAAATGCCTGCGTCGTGAGCATATGTACTTCATCGATGATGAAGATCTTGTATCGACCGATGCCTGGTTTGTATTTGGTGTGCTCAATAAGCTCTTTGATATCATCGATTCCTCGGTTAGAGGCAGCATCCATCTCGATGATGTCTATGTGCCGGCTTTCATTTGCCATCGTACAGTTGTCACACTGGTTGCAAGGCTGCGAGGAGGCTCCCTCTTCACAGAGTAGGGCTTTGGCAAAGATTCTAGCAGTAGAAGTTTTTCCACTACCACGAAGCCCAGAAAAGAGGTAGGCATGAGAGAGTCTGTCCCCATCCAGAGCCAGTGAAAGTGTCTGAGAGACACTGTCTTGTCCAACAAGATCAGCAAAGGTAGAAGGACGATATTTTCTGGCTAATGCTAATGACAAAGCGACTCCTTGATGCTTTTGAATATCGCTAATTGTAGTGAAATTTTACTTTTGGCTGGTATAATTTGGAAAAGATAAAAGGCTTCACTATGCAAATGGATAATTCAAGAGAGAGTCATAATGTAGATGATAGAAGATCCTCTTCCGGAGGAGGGGGACGAGGTATGCCTTCTATGGGTATGATGATGATGGTTTGGCCACTGTTAAAGCCGCTACTAAAAACAAAATTAGGCTGGATAGTGATAGGGGCAGGTGCTTTTGCCTGGTTCTCTGGATTTAATCCTCTCTCCTTGGTAGGAATGAGCGGCTCTAATTCTGTAGTGGCAGATAAAGCCAAAGATGACAAAAACGCACACTTTATTAAAAAAGTGCTTGCTAGTACAGAGGATGTTTGGAAACAAGTTCTTCCCAAATATGGGATGAAATATCAAGAGCCGGAGATGGTACTCTATAGAAACGGTACACGAAGTGGCTGCGGACAAGCCAAAGCCCAGATGGGTCCGTTCTACTGTCCTGCAGACCAAAAAGTCTACCTTGATCTAGGATTTTTTGATGAGTTGTCTCATAGACATAATGCACCAGGCGACTTCGCCCAAGCCTATGTCTTGGCACATGAGATAGGGCACCATATACAAAATATGCAAGGGACGCTTTCCCAGGTGCAGCGTGCGAAGCAGCAGTGGCGTAGCGAAGCCAAGCAAAATGCACTTCAAGTACGGGTAGAACTTCAAGCAGACTGCTATGCAGGTGTCTGGGCACACCATGCACAGAAGCAGTTTGGCATCTTGGAGAAAGGGGATATCGCAGAAGCACTTAACGCTGCCAGCTCTATCGGGGATGACAAACTTCAAAAAGAAGCCACAGGTTATGTGCGACCTGATGGGTTTACCCACGGTAGTTCCGCACAGAGAATGGAATGGTTTACCAAGGGCCTAGCAAGTGGTGATCTGAGGCAGTGCGATACGTTCCAGTAGGTATATTTTCCAATATACCCTGTATGTAATTTCTTTAAATTTTCTCTTACAATTTCTATCAAAGAGGTGCGTTGACAAACGCACCCTACAGAAAGATTCGCTATAATCCCTCTAATTTAAAACACCCTAAAACAAGTGAGTAAGTATGAGTTACAATCCAAAAGAGATTGAAGCAAAGTGGCAAAAAATATGGGAGGATGAGGGGGCATTTGAGCCCTCTGATTCTCTAGAGAAAAAGAAAAAATATATTCTCAGTATGTTCCCCTATCCAAGTGGTCGTATCCACATGGGACATGTCCGTAACTATGCTATCGGGGATGCGATCGCCAGATACTACCGCAAGCAGGACTACAATGTACTGCACCCGATCGGTTGGGATGCTTTTGGTATGCCGGCAGAAAATGCTGCGATCAAGCACAAGCTTCATCCTAAGAAATGGACCTATGAAAACATCGATTATATGCGAAAAGAGCTCTCTGCTCTGGGGCTTTCTTTCTCCAAAACCCGTGAGTTTGCAACCTGTGACGAGCTCTATACACGGTGGGAGCAGGAGTTTATCATCAAAATGTATGAGACAGGGCTACTGTATCGTGAGAGTACAACAGTCAACTGGTGTGAAGACTGTCATACGGTACTAGCCAATGAGCAGGTAGAAGAGGGCTGTTGCTGGCGATGTGACAATGAAGTCCAGCAAAAAGAGATGCCTGGGTATTATCTGGATATCCTCAAGTATGCTGATGAATTGCTGGAAGACCTTAAGGGACTGGATGAGAAGTGGCCGACTCAGGTACTTACCATGCAGAGTAACTGGATCGGAAAATCACAAGGATTGTCATTTGATTTTGCATTAAGTCCTGAGAGTAAGAGAAAACTAGAAGATCAGTTCGAGGGCTACGAGGTGTTTACCACTCGACCGGATACTATCTATGGGGTGACCTACTCAGCACTGGCAGCAGAGCATCCGATGGTCAAGTATATGATTGCTAATGATCTGTTAGATGCTGATATTGCCCAGAAGATTACAGCCATTGCCAATATGACGGAGCGAGAGCGTGCCCAAGCGGACAAAGAGGGCTATCCACTGGGCATCAGCGTGATCCATCCACTCACAGGAGAGGAGATTCCTGTCTGGACGGCCAACTTTGTGCTTGCCAGTTATGGTGGAGGTGCGGTGATGGCGGTGCCTGCCCATGATGAGAGGGATTTTGAGTTTGCTTCTATGTATGATCTGCCGATCAAACGTGTGATCAGTGGAGGAGAATTACCTTATATCGGTGAAGGAACCTTGGAAAACTCTGCTGATTTGGAGGGCACTCTCAACAAAGAGGCACAGCCTAAAATTATCGCTTTGATGGAAAAGAAAGGGCTTGGCAAAGGTACGACCAACTTCAAGCTACGTAACTGGGGAGTTAGCCGCCAGCGTTACTGGGGAGCTCCGATCCCATTTGTACATTGTCAGGCATGTGGCTTGGTACCTGAAAAACTGGAGAATCTACCTGTAGCACTGCCTGAAGATGTGGAGATCACAGGAGAGGGGAATCCTCTGGAGAACCATCCGACCTGGAAGCACTGTGCATGCCCCAAATGTGGTGCTGCCGCACTGCGGGAGACAGATACGTTGGATACCTTTGTACAGTCAAGCTGGTATCAGATTCGCTTTACGCTTAATCCTTCCAAATGGAACGAGGTAGGTATCGATAAAGAAGAGGCCAACTACTGGCTAGGGGTCGATCAGTATGTGGGAGGAATCGAGCATGCGATCTTGCACCTGCTTTATGCCAGATTTTTTACCAAAGTCCTACGGGATATGGGCTACCATGATATCGATGAGCCTTTTAGCAAGCTGTTGACCCAAGGGATGGTATTGATGGATGGCGCCAAAATGAGCAAATCCAAAGGCAATACGGTTGATCCTGATGATCTTGTCGCACGTTATGGAGCAGATACGGCAAGACTCTTCATCCTCTTTGCTGCACCACCGCAAAAAGAGCTTGAGTGGAATGATTCGGCAGTGGATGGTGCCTTCCGGTTTATTCGTAAGCTCTATGATCGCAAGGAAAAGGTCACGGTAGGAATGCTTCCTGCTATTGATCATAGCAGCCTCTCTAAAGAGAGTAAGCTTGCCCGTATCAAAGTCTATGAAGCATTACAAAAGTCTGCCCATGTCTATGAAAAGAGTTTTGCCTTCAATACATTGATCGCCGCCTGTATGGAGGCACTCAATGCACTGGATAAGCAAGAGGATGGAAGCGTTTGGACAGAGGGGATGTATATCATGCTTAATCTGCTGGAGCCTATTATCCCTCATATTTCTAATGAGCTCAGTCAGATACTCTTCGACCGTGAGAATCTCTCTGCAATACTAGAGGTCAAAGAGGAAGTGTTTGTTCAAGAAAGTATCCTCTATATGGTCATGATCGGTGGCAAAAAGCGTGCAGAAGTAGAAGTAGATGCATCCGCATCACAAGCAGAGATATTGGAGTCTGCCAAAACAGCAGGAGCCAAATGGCTGGAAGGGATGCAGATCGTCAAAGAGATCGTCGTCCCCAACAAGCTGGTGAACCTAGCGGTCAAACCAAACGCGTAGGGTGCACTTGACAATGCACCCTGATGGAAGTATGACTGGCTGACAAAGTTGTACCAAAAGGCTCTTTCAGAAAGCATAGAAAAAGGAGAAAGAAGATGATAGAAGCATACAGAGGTTTATTGAAAAAGAATATACTACCATTCCTTATTGTTACTTTCTCATTTCTCATGCTTACTGCATGTGGCTACAAACCAGTCTCTCACTATACGAAACAGACCATTGTTGTACCTCTCTATCTCAAAGTAAAACTTTCTAATAAAGAGCCAGATAGCGGTGTCTCTCTACGAGATGTTATGCATCAAACTATTGTACATCGCTTAGGTGTGTCTGTTACAACGGACGCTTCTGCATCAAGTCGATTGATTGTAAGCTATAACACTATCTCCTATACGGCACTTGGGTATGATAGCAATGGTTATGTGGAGCGATACCGTGTCAATGTAACAACACGCTTTGATCTGACAACACAAGGAAGGCGTATAAGCAGAGCGATCAAAACGACACAGGAAGCAGATGTGACCCCAAGTGCGTTGGAGTCTTCTAGAGCCAAGCGCGAAGCGATCAAGGCCTGTACAGAAAAAGCTGTAGATCAGTTTGTTGCATTTATCGCTGCACAATCAGCATACAAATAAGAAATAAAAAATGAGAAATGAGAAATTGCAGGATTTCTTGGCATCCAAGCCACTCTACTATAAAGAGATAGACCATGAACGTGTACATATCGCCTATGGAATGCTCAAGCCACATATAAGACAGCCCAAAACAGTACATATCGTTGGTACAAACGGCAAAGGCTCTACAGGAAGGATGATCGCTCACCTTGCATGGAAATCAGGTCAGAGTGTGGGGCATTTTTCCTCTCCGCATATTTTGAAGTTTAACGAACGTATCTGGATCGATGGGGCAGATGCCTCGGATGAAATATTAGAAGTAGCACACCAAAGACTTTTTCGTATTTTAGGCAAAGAGGTATCAGATGCTTTGAGCTATTTTGAATATACTACCCTGTTGGCATTTGTAGTATTTGAGCATTGTGATTTAATGGTACTTGAAGCAGGGCTTGGTGGAGAGTTTGATGCGACCAATGTCTGCGACAAGGAGCTCTCTGTCATTACGCCTATCGGGGTAGATCATCAGGCATTTTTGGGTGAGACGATCGAAGAGATCGCAGCGACAAAGATACGTAGTGTTCAAAAGAAAGCATTGCTGGCACCGCAACCGTATGAGGCAGTGGTAGAGGTGGCTAAAGAGATTGCCAATGATGTAGGAGCAACCCTTGTGCTTGCCCAAAATAGAGAGGGTACCCATGAAGGGTACCCCTACGAGGTACAATCGCTTGCTGAAGCCAAGGGCTGGCCGAGATACCTCATGGAGAATGCTACCGTAGCGATGCAGGCTCTGGATATGCTAGAGATGCCTTATGAGATAGATGATCTCAAGACCCTAGAGCTATTCGGACGTTTTTATTCATGGGCAAAAAATATACGTATCGATGTAGGGCATAATCCTCTAGCAGCCGAAGCAATCGTGGAGGCGATGGAGCCTGAAACTGTGTTGGTCTACAATTCACTCGATGACAAAGATTATGAAGAGGTGCTACGTATCCTCAAGCCCAAAGTAAAACGTGTAGAGATCATCCCTATAGCCTGCCAGCGTGCGACAACCATAGTAGCGATAGAGAAAGCATTGCAGAGCGTTAGTCTGCCATATAATCAGTATCAAAATGTGTTAGATGAGGATGAACACTATCTAGTGTTTGGCTCCTTCTATGTTGTAGAAGCATTTCTCAAACAACAAAAAAATCCGTAGGGTGTGTAACACGCACCAAAAAGTGAAACCATGTATCAAAGTAATATTTATGAATACCTAGAGACTTTAGAGGAGAACAAACTCCTCATCTGTAACAATGATAAAGAGACGATACAGATCCGTGATGTGGCACAGTTTTTAGGTTTTAAAACATTTGTCTTCCCTGATATCAGGGTCTCTCCAGGAGATGATTTACGCCCTTATGGTGAAGAGCTGAAGGAGATGTTTGTACAGTTGAGTGCATACCATCAGGCAGCTGGGAAAAAGCTCCTCATCTCTCCACTACGTTCACTCCTCTTCCCTCTGCCAAAAGCAAAATATTTTCAGACAAAGCATCTAGAGTTTGGGGAGACACTTTCTCTCAATATGCTGAAAGAGGAGCTCTACTGTTGGGGGTATCATTTTGTCGATATCACAACAGAGAGAGGAGAGGTGTCCATACGGGGAGACATCATCGATATCTATCCGATCCATGCTTCACAACCTTATCGTATCTCTCTATTTGATGAGGAGATTGAAGCGATCCATTACTATGATGCACACTCACAGAAGCGTCTGGGCGAGGAGCTTGAATCTCTGGAGATCACGCCTGCATTTCTGGCATTGAGCGAGGAGGAGCATGAAGCACTTAAAAGTAGAGTAGAGAGCAGTACGTATGATGCTTTTGTCAAGGATATAGACTCACTGGGGATCTGGTATCTGCGTGAGTTGGCAGAGAGTGCGTTTATCCAGTTTGATGCGATCTGTGCAACTGATCTAAGTGAAGCACTCGATGAGATCTATGCACTTTCTACACCGCTACTGGGAAGAGGGGCGTTTCCT
Organism: Sulfurovaceae bacterium; assembly: GCA_965215705.1. Lineage (GTDB taxonomy): Bacteria > Campylobacterota > Campylobacteria > Campylobacterales > Sulfurovaceae > JAAXPZ01. The sequence goes on from CBDCEE010000002.1 coordinate 254,639, forward strand.
ACAGAGGTGATCCCAGCTGCGCTGCTATGGCGTGATCTGGAGGTGCTTGATCCAAATAAATTCCTCCAAACCCATCAAGAGAAACAGATTACAATCATTGCCAGAAATGAATCGATCGTACGTGGATCTCAACTCAGTAGCTTTGAGAATATTCGATTTGTATATCAGGAGGGTATCCTTAATCTCATGAGTAAAGATACGCTCATCCTCTCACTCAATAAACCACTCAAGAAAAAACGGGTTAAAAAAGCCAGCATTATCCTGGATGAGCTTAAGTCCGGGGATTTTGTGGTACATGAGAATCACGGGGTTGGTATATTCAGAGGGATAGAGAAGCGAGAGGTGCTAGGGGCGACGAGTGAGTTTGTTGTGATGCAGTACCAAAATGAGGATACCCTGCTTATCCCTGTAGCCAACCTGGAGGTGATCGACAGATTTGTAGCAGAAGGAGGTAGTTTACCTGTACTGGATAGACTAGGCAAAGCCAGCTTCAAACGTCTCAAGGGAAAAGTCAAAGAAAAACTCTTTGCGATTGCAGCACAGATCATTCAGCTTTCCGCCAAACGGCATTTGAAACGAGGTATATTGCTAAAAGTTCCTGAAGAGCATACGGTTTTTATGTCTCAGGCAGGCTTTGTGCATACAGAGGATCAGGAGCAGGTGATCTCAGAGATGCTTGCAGATATGGGTTCGGGAAAGATGATGGATAGACTGCTTTCGGCAGATGTTGGTTTTGGCAAGACAGAGGTGGCCATGAATGGCATGTTTGTGGCAGCTAAAAATAACTATCAAACAATGATGATCGCCCCTACAACGCTACTCTCTGCACAACATTTCAAGAGTCTCAAGGAACGTTTCTATGGGCATGGTATCCGTATTGCCAAATTAGACAGATACTCTACTCCCAAAGAGAAAAGTAATACCTTGGCAGGATTGAGAGAAGGAACGATTGATGTGGTGGTAGGTACCCATGCATTACTCAAAGCAAAATTCAAAAATTTAGCTCTTGTTGTCATAGATGAAGAGCATAAGTTTGGGGTAAAACAAAAAGAGGCACTTAAAGAGATCGCATTGGATGTACATCTGCTCTCTATGTCAGCTACGCCCATTCCCCGTAGCCTTAACTTGGCACTTTCTGAGATCAAGAGCTTTTCTGAGATCCTCACCCCTCCCACTGAACGTCAAGGGGTACGTACCTTTGTCAAAAGTTATGATGAAAGTGTAATCAAGGAGGCGATACTTAGAGAGAGGCGGCGTGCTGGACAGATCTTTTATGTCTTTAACTCTATTGCTGGTATCGAAGAAAAGAAGAGGGAGCTTTTAGAGATTTTACCTGATCTGAGACTGACAGTGTTACACTCCAAGATCACAGCAGCACAGACAGAAGAGGAGATGATGAAGTTTGAGGATGGAGAGTATGATCTGTTACTCTCCACCTCGATAGTAGAGTCAGGAATACATATGCCTCATGCCAATACGATGATTGTAGATGGCGCAGACAGCTTTGGTATCGCTGACCTGCATCAGCTCAGAGGTAGAGTAGGGAGAGGAAGCAAAGAGGGGTACTGCTACTTCATTGTTACAGATAAAGAGAGGCTTACCGAGAATGCCAAACGCCGATTGTTGGCTCTGGAATCACATTCCGAGCTGGGAAGTGGTGCAGTGTTGGCATTTAACGATCTACAGATCAGAGGTGGTGGCAATATCATTGGTGAGGCACAGTCGGGGCATATCAAGCAGATCGGCTACTCTCTTTACCTGCGTATGCTTGAAGATGCGATCAGGGAGCTGAGTGGTAAAGACAAAGAGGTGACACAACAGATAGATATGAAACTTTCCATCGATGCCTATCTCAATGAGGAACTTATCCAAGAGGATCGATTGAGGCTGGAGCTCTATCGTCGCCTTTCGCTCTGTGAAAGTGCAGGTGAGGTCTATGAGATCGAAGAGGAGATAGCAGATAGGTTCGGTAAACTTGATACGACTACGAGGCAGTTTATTGATGTCATCGTCATGAAAGTATTAGCACGGGAACAGGGAATCTCTAAAGTCTCCTCTTATGGGGAGAAGGTGTTTATAGAGTTTATAGATACATCCAAAGAGAGAGAGATACTTAAGTCACCAAGTAAAGATGATGATGATATTATCGCGACTGCCATGGCATATCTAAAACGATAAATATTAACTATAAATGTGTTATGATACGGCCATTGATATACTGAAAGGAGGGGGAAATGCTATCATTTTTTGAGTCAGAGATTCTCAAAGGAAAACATTTTCCTCCAGGAAGTCGGGATCGGTTAAGAGCTACCCTCGTTAATCTATTTATCCTGGTGGGATCATTTGTTATTTTACTCTATGCCTATGAAAATTTAGTACAAGGATACTACAGTATTTTGGCAGTTGAGATGGGGATGGTACTTATCCTGGTGATTGGCTATCTTGTTTTCCCTTATTATACCAATATTGAGCAGATCTCCTATATGATATTAGGAGCACTTACCTTCTTGCTTGCCATCTCACTGGTACTTCCGGATAAAGATCCCGAACTCTCTATCTTCTGGTTAGCTTCTCTTCCTATCTTTGTTTTTTATTTCTTGGGCGTAAAGAAGGGTATCATCTGGAATGCCTATATGTTTATTATTCTCTTGATTGTCCCGGCTGTCTCATTTATTGCAGACGTAAAATTTGTGTATGGTTGGGAACTGCTTTCACAGATTGTATTGGGCTTTCTAGTGGTCTCTTATATGCTTTATATTATCGAAAAAGAGAGAAGCTCTTATGAGCAGCAGCTCAATATTGCACTAGAAGAGAACAAGATGCTTTTCAAAGAGGTGCATCACCGTACCAAAAACAATATGCAGGTGATCATGGGGCTTCTGGAATCACAATCTTTCAAAATAGATGATCCCAAGTATAAAAAAATGTTTGAAACACATATCGATCGCCTCAAGGCAATGAGCCTTATGCATAAAAACCTCTATTCTGATCAAAGTTTTGAGCAAGTAGATATCAAAAAGTATCTTGAGGAGATCATTCGTAGCCTGCAGCTTTATACAGAACATCAGATAGAGTCAGATATAGATGAGATTATGATTGATATGAAAACAGCTATGAATGTAGGACTCATCGTCAATGAGGCAGTAACGAACTCCATAGAGCATGCCTTTGATGAAGGACTAGGAAACATTGATATTTCACTCAAGCATATTGGTAACAGATGTGCTTTACAGATCAAAGACAATGGAAAAGGCTTTGATACAGAGAAAACCTATCGCTCTTTGGGGGTAACATTGATCAAGGATTTAAGCACGACTTTGCACAATGGAACCATTGCTTTGAATGGGGGAAATGGTGCTATAATAAGAATATACTTTGACCTGAAGGAGTATCAAGATGAATATGCCTAAAAAAATAATGATCGTAGAAGATGAAGTGATTACCCAACGGTTCCTTCAAGATATTTTCAGTCAATATGATACATCAGTGGTAGGCTGTTTTGATAATGCAGGAGATGTGCTTACCCATATCAAAGAGCTTGCATGTGATATGATCCTTATGGATATTAATATTAAAGGCCCAGTAGATGGGATACAGTTGGCTAGAAAAATTTTAGAGAAACATGATCTTCCCATCGTTTTTATTACCGCACATAATGATGATGAAACATTGGAGGAGACATTAGAGCTTTCTCCTTATGGATTTATCTGTAAACCCTTTACAAGTAAAGATGTTGTGGTGACGATTCAAATAGCATATAAACGATACTTGGCACATACAAAAGTTTTGGATACACAAAGTGCCACGACTGTGAATATACAGGATATTGTGATCAGTGAGAAATATAAATATATACAAAGTGTATCTCAACTGTATAAAGAGAATACCCCTATTGATCTTACAAAAAATCAGGGCGCGTTGATCAAAATACTGGTGCAGCATGTCAATCAGACAGTCAGCTACGAAACACTAGTCTCCTCTATATGGGGAGATGGACAGATCGCGGATTCTGCACTCCGCACATTGGTGTATTCTTTGAGAAAACTTCTCCCTGATTTGCCTATTGTTTCTCATAGTAAAGTAGGGTATGCATTGGAGTCATATGCATCTCTGTAAAGTGTAGAAAAATTATAGTACATACCCAACTACAACAACTTCTTACCCTTTCTGTAGTATTGCTTTTAGGGAAATATGTAGCCCATATTTATCTACCTTGGGAAAATATTTTTCTGATTCTTTTGGTGACAGCAGGGGTAGAACATCTTATGATTTATGGTAGAGAAAAAAAGCTTACCTTTTTCTCTTTTTCTTCTCTCTCTACTGCCATAGGCGTGATGCTGATGATGGTTGCCTCTCACCTATGGATTATCTTTCTGGTCATCACGTTTGGACTTTTACAGAAACACTTTCTACGTTATGAAAGACGACATTTTTTTAATCCTTCCAACTTTGCATTGATGATGGGGTTACTCTTTTTTTATCATGATGCCCATATTGTACTGGGGCAACTGGGTGACAGCATATGGTTAGGGATATTGGTCATAGTATTGGGCATGGCGATACTATATCGCGTGGATCGCTGGATCATTCCTGTAGGGTTTGTTGTCCTGTATCTACTGTTACAATATATCTTTATCGTTGAGAGTGATCCAGTACTGATCATGGAAGAGGTCTATTACCGGTTTTACTCTGTCTCATTTATCGTTTTTGTTCTCTTTATGTTGACCGATCCCAAAACCACACCGAAAAAGCATTGGCAGCAACTGCTGTTCGCACTGATCATCGCTTTTGGTGCGACACTACTGGATTATAACAACGGTTTTAGGGTACAGCATCTTTTTATGGTACTTTTTGTAGCTTCAGCGATGGTACCACTTTTTACGGGGTGGCAAGAACTCCGTCAAAAAAAAATGTTGATAGGCATGAGTAGTGTATTACTACTTTTAGCTCTAACTGCTATAATTTATATCGAGATACAACCCCCTTATTATTTTGAAATGGATGGTTAATGAGTAAAGAGACAAAGATAAGTATAGGTATATTGATTATAGGGTTATTGGTTATAGGGGGGTATTGGTTTATGCCTCAGAATGCTGAAAGCTCTAAAGAAATAGAGAAGCCTCTTCAGAGAGAAGAGCGAATCATTCTGCCACAATATGAAAAGAGTGTCTATCAGGATATTCCCGAAGTTCAGAGTTATGTGGCTGATATCAAAGAGATGATCAAAAATGCCCAAGCAGTGCTGCCTCTGCAAAAGAGTGAACTTGACAGCAAGGCACAAAAAGTGCAAAAACTTCTTCTCAAAGATGCAGATTTTCTCAAAGATACCAAACAAGGTAAAAAGTTTTTGCATAACGATATGATGCGTATCCTCCCTGCGATTATCAGCAGTCTGGATGAAAAAGCACAAAAGGCCTGTCAAGATAACAGTTGCTATCAGGCGGAGAAATATAATTTTGTCACCAACACAACGACCAGGGCGATCGTGGAGAGTGAAGCACTGAAAGTACTTTCAGTAGAACGTTATCCGGGGATGCAGCCTGATATCTCTTTACGTCTGACACATATTGCCCAAGCCATAGCGTTGCATGCACCAGAGGTGAAAAGAGAACTAGGGTTCACCCCTGCCAAAAAAGATATGACTATGGCAAATGTCAGAGGTACGATGAAGGAGTCTCCGTGTGAGAATACAGATCACCTCTGTGTGGCACCTACCTTTACTGATCATCAAAAAGAGCAGGCACTCTGGGCAGTGGTGGATCTGACAGAGTTAAAACTTGCTGCTGCCAAATGGGCAGGATTAGGTAAAACAACGACACCTGCCTGTATTTCTGAGCGCTCTTTACAAAACCGTTATATTATGAAAAACTTCTGCCAAAAAGACAGTTTTCTGGAAAAAAATGGTTGGAAGATCACGTATCGTTTGACTGGTTCAGATGGCTTAGAGATACGGGATGTCAGTTTCAAGGGTGAAAAAGTACTGACTTCTGCCAAGATCGTGGACTGGCATGTGAGCTATCAACAAAAGGGTGGAGAGAAGCTAGATACTAGCACCGAGACCTACATAGAAGGAAGACGGGTAGAGTTTGTCAGAGGAGAGGATGGAAACTTTCTCTTCGGATACAATGATGCAATGGGTTGCCCTCTCTTCTCCACTTCAGTAGTATTGGCATTTAATGGCCCTCAAGTAAGAGCGTTAAAAAATGGAACCGGTTTCATATTGACACAGGATTTTCGCAATCCCAAGTGGCCCATGGCATGTAACTACCGCTATGAGAACCGATTTGAGTTCTATGATGACGGCTCGTTTCGTGTGGTCGGTGTGAATAAGGGCAGAGGATGCGGGGACAATGCGATCTACCGTCCAGTCATGCGTATCGATATGGCACTGAATGAAAAAGAGAACTTCTATAGTTATGATGGCACATGGAAGCTCTGGGAAAAAGAAAGTAGTGAATTTGTAGGTCAAGGTGTCCTCTCTCCGATAGATGAATATCCATATAAAATAGTCTCATCGATAAAACCAAATACTGGTTATTATATTGAACCCAACCATGGACAGTTTGAGGATAACAGCAGGGGAGATCATGCAACACTGTTTGTGACAAAATTCAATCTCACAGAAGGGGATAAAGATCTATTGACACTGGGCTCATGCTGCGATCTTTCTAATGACGGAGTGGAGAGATACTTGAAAGAGCCAGAAAGTATCAGTGGGTCAGATATTGTACTTTGGTATGTACCACGTATCCGTAACGATGCCAGAGAAGGGCAGGAGTACTGTTGGGCAGATACCTTGATAGGTGAAGATGGTAATCTGCAAGTAAAAGTATGGCCATGTACCGTAGGTCCTAAATTTATTCCTCTTACAAAGAAGTGATGGATGCGTAAATATCTCCCTATTCTCATATCTATTGTAGTCCTTGGTATCGCAGGGTATCTTGTTGTGATGAAAAAAAGAGCAGATAGTACGGTGCTAGTTGAAAACAGAGTGAAGCCCAACATAGGTAGTTTTGAAAGACAAAAAATGTGTGCAAGACCCCCACAATTTTTACAAAAACTCAAGATTCCTCAACCTGTTCTCATCGATCTCTCCCAAAAACGTTTCAAAGGAATAGCCCTTCTTTATGGAAAAGATTTTCAAAGAGTATTACATCCTAAGCAGTGGGAACAATATGAGCACTTTAGTACCTATACCGTTGACGAGGCAGGGAATATCTACCTTATTCCTACACCTTTTATCTCTATCCGCCCTACGACATTCAATTTACAAAAAAAACTCTATAGATTAGACAGCAAAACAGGAAAGCTTACGATCTTTATGCATTTTGAAGATATTGTGCCAGATGAAAATAACCCTTATGGACTTAATGCGATAGTATATGATTGTGAGGATGAGACACTATGGGTAGCCACGATTGACGAATCAAATTATCAAAACCAAAAAGGAGTGATTTATCATATTGACCCTAAAACAAAAGAGATACTGCAACAAATATCTGGCGTAGATGTACTTAGCATGGGGTTAGTCAAAAGCAGTAAAGGTAAATTTCTATTGATTGGTTCAGCTAGAGACAATGGGCTATATGCCTATCCCATCATACAAAGAAAACTTCAAGCTATTCCGATAAAGCTCTTGGAACTTCCTGGTGCCAATGAACATATACGGAAAATAAAAGTAAAAAATGAGAATACATTGGAACTTCAAACCATTCCTTTTACCTATACACTTATTGCTCAGACTGCAAAGAAAGATCGTATATATTATGATGTTATCTGGAACATAAAATCAAAGGAATGGACGGTACAGAGGGATGAGTAGAGAAATATAGCAAAAATATAGCAAAACCATAGTAGATTTGTCTTTTTTAATATTTTTTGTGATACAATCTCGGATATTTTATTGATAAGGCCAAACCTATTGCAAGATGGGGACGGAAAGCCACGGGTCTCCCCTTCCATGTTATATTTGGGACAGATAGCCGGGTTGCATCATTATTTCTTGGAGAAAAAGATGAATGCAACGAAACAAAAGATGAGAAAACTACTTCTACACAATATACTTTTTGTACTTATGACAACCGCAGTCTGGGCAGATATTTCCGGTACAATTTTCAGAGATTTTAACCTTAATGGTACGCAAGATACATTGGAACCAGGTATCTCAGGTTTAACAGTAACCGCCTATGATGATAATGGTGCGGTAGGTCTTTCTCAAACGACAGATGCAGATGGTCATTATACCTTAGTCACAGGAGCAGGAAAATTTAGAGTCGAAGTTACCAATGTTCCTAGCTATTTAAAGGCGGGTACAGCTATTAGTGGTAGTACAGCTGCACTAGTGAGTATAGTTGATAATGGAGATACGCATCATGTAGGCTTACATAACACTGGTCAATATTGTCAAGCCAATCCTGATATTATTATGACTAGATTCACCAAAGATGATAGTAGTAGTGGAGTAAATCGACATGTAAATACTATACTTCAATTTCCTTATACTGCTAATGGTGAAGATGCCCCTACAAATATCTCAGAATATTCAGATGTTGGTGCAGTATATGGTGTTGCCCATTTGAGAAAAGCCAATGTCACCTATACTTCAACTTATCTCAAAAGACATGCAGATATAGGTCCAAGTGGGATAGGGGCTATTTATAAAATAGATCATGCCAATGGTAATGCAGTTTCTACCTTCGCAACGTTGCCAGGGACAGACCCTCGTAATGCGGGTGCCGGATATGACTGGGGTCATGATACGGTAGGGTATACCAATGTTGGTAAAACGGGGATAGGAGATATAGAACTCTCAGATGATGAATCCCAACTTTTTGCTGTGAATATGGATGATAAAAAACTTTATGTATATGATGTAGATGCCAATGGTAATGCTGGTGCCAATACGAGTTATACGATTCCAAATCCATGTACCAATGCTATAGATTTTCGTCCTATGGGTCTTGGTTTTCATGATGGGATACTTTATGTAGGAACAACCTGTACGGCAGAATCAACAGTAGATGCGAATAATGCTGATCACAGTACCAATGGACCTAGAAAGGGAGATAAATCTCAACTATCCGCACACATCTATAGTTTTGTTCCAGCAATCACTACATTTAGTGCTACACCAGTACTTGATATCGATCTTACCTATGATCGCGGGTGTATATATAATGCGGATATAAGCAATGCTGAACCAAATACTGACTGTACTTATACTGATCATGATGGAATCTCCCAGCCATACAGAGCTAATTGGAATCCATGGCAAATGGATTATGATATTGTTTTCAATGATAAAGCACCAGGAGATATTGGTAATCAGGATGGCTGGATAGAATATATGCAACCACTTCTTTCAGATATTGAATTTGATAATGACGGTTCCATGATCATAGCTATCAGAGATGTGAATGGAGACAGAACAGGCAATGACAATCACTCTCCAAATCCTGCAGATAATGATACGCACAATGGTAATGGAGAGGGAGACATACTCAGAGCATGTGGAAATCCTCAAGCAGGATGGACACTAGAGAGTAATGGACAGTGTGGTGGTATCACTACAGGTGGGGCCAATACACATGAAGGTCCTGGTGGTGGAGAATATTATTGGTATGATAATGGACCAGGTGGTAATGGACATAGTACCATAGGGTATGCTGGAACAGCAGGCCACTCAGATACTATTATGGGCGGATTATTACATGTGCCAGGACATAATGAAATTGTTACTGGAGTAATGGATGTTCACCGATTCCTTGATAATGGGTTGCTGTGGTTGCGAAATGATAATGGAGAGATTGCAACAGATGGGAACGGAGATCCTAAAAGACTTTTAGTATCATCTACTAATAAAAATCAATTTTTTGGAAAAGCCAGCGGTATGGGTGACATTGAAGCTTTGTGCGATGCAGCACCTATTGAAATAGGTAACTACGTTTGGGAAGATACAGATGGAGATGGCATCCAAGATCCGGATGAGGCTGTACTTGCAGGTGTAACAGTTAATCTTTATGAAGGTGCTACACTAGTAGGAACTGCGATAACTGGAGCAAATGGAGAGTATTATTTTGGTGGTTCCGCAAATGCCAATATGGTAGGAGGCAATCCACTCAAGCCATTGACTGCTTATCAACTTCGCATTGATCTAGATGATGCGAACCTTGGAGCTAGAGTACCCACACAAAAAGATGTGAATGCCAATGCTGATGATATACATGACAGTGATGGCGATAATGGAGTATTAAATCCAGGCTTTTCTAGCATTGCCTATACTACAGGTACGGCAGGGGCAAATGACCATACATTGGACTTCGGGTTCTATACGCCAGCAGTATCTATCGGATCGATCGTTTGGAACGATGCGAACAACAACGGTGTACAGGATGCGGGTGAATCAGGGATAAACGGAGCAACGGTAGAACTACTGGATAGTGCTGGCAATGTCGTAGACACACAGACCACAGATAATACAGGACTCTACTACTTCGATAATCTTCCTGAGGGAGATTACCGTGTACGTGTGACGCCACCAGCAGGGATGGTGAAATCCACAAACCAGACCACCGCGGACAACAATGATGCAGCAAATGATTCTAATATCGCGACATCGGCAGGGAATGTACATACTTCAGGTCTCTTCACACTGAGCAATGACGGTGAACCAGACGGTGTGAACTCCAATATCGCAGGCAGTGATGATGCCGACAATGCAGATGACAATAACGGAAACATGACGGTGGACTTCGGGTTCTATACGCCAGCAGTATCTATCGGATCGATCGTTTGGAACGATGCGAACAACAACGGTGTACAGGATGCGGGTGAATCAGGGATAAACGGAGCAACGGTAGAACTACTGGATAGTGCTGGCAATGTCGTAGACACACAGACCACAGATAATACAGGACTCTACTACTTCGATAATCTTCCTGAGGGAGATTACCGTGTACGTGTGACGCCACCAGCAGGGATGGTGAAATCCACAAACCAGACCACCGCGGACAACAATGATGCAGCAAATGATTCCAATATCGCGACATCGGCAGGGAATGTACATACTTCAGGTCTCTTCACACTGAGCAATGACGGTGAACCAGACGGTGTGAACTCCAATATCGCAGGCAGTGATGATGCCGACAATGCAGATGACAATAACGGAAACATGACGGTGGACTTCGGGTTCTATACGCCAGCAGTATCTATCGGATCGATCGTTTGGAACGATGCGAACAACAACGGTGTACAGGATGCGGGTGAATCAGGGATAAACGGAGCAACGGTAGAACTACTGGATAGTGCTGGCAATGTCGTAGACACACAGACCCACAGATAATACAGGACTCTACTACTTCGATAATCTTCCTGAGGGAGATTACCGTGTACGTGTGACGCCACCAGCAGGGATGGTGAAATCCCAAACCAGACCACCGCGGACAACAATGATGCAGCAAATGATTCTAATATCGCGACATCGGCAGGGAATGTACATACTTCAGGTCTCTTCACACTGAGCAATGACGGTGAACCAGACGGTGTGAACTCCAATATCGCAGGCAGTGATGATGCCGACAATGCAGATGACAATAACGGAAACATGACGGTGGACTTCGGGTTCTATACGCCAGCAGTATCTATCGGATCGATCGTTTGGAACGATGCGAACAACAACGGTGTACAGGATGCGGGTGAATCAGGGATAAACGGAGCAACGGTAGAACTACTGGATAGTGCTGGCAATGTCGTAGACACACAGACCACAGATAATACAGGACTCTACTACTTCGATAATCTTCCTGAGGGAGATTACCGTGTACGTGTGACGCCACCAGCAGGGATGGTGAAATCCACAAACCAGACCACCGCGGACAACAATGATGCAGCAAATGATTCTAATATCGCGACATCGGCAGGGAATGTACATACTTCAGGTCTCTTCACACTGAGCAATGACGGTGAACCAGACGGTGTGAACTCCAATATCGCAGGCAGTGATGATGCCGACAATGCAGATGACAATAACGGAAACATGACGGTGGACTTCGGGTTCTATACGCCAGCAGTATCTATCGGATCGATCGTTTGGAACGATGCGAACAACAACGGTGTACAGGATGCGGGTGAATCAGGGATAAACGGAGCAACGGTAGAACTACTGGATAGTGCTGGCAATGTCGTAGACACACAGACCACAGATAATACAGGACTCTACTACTTCGATAATCTTCCTGAGGGAGATTACCGTGTACGTGTGACGCCACCAGCAGGGATGGTGAAATCCACAAACCAGACCACCGCGGACAACAATGATGCAGCAAATGATTCTAATATCGCGACATCGGCAGGGAATGTACATACTTCAGGTCTCTTCACACTGAGCAATGACGGTGAACCAGACGGTGTGAACTCCAATATCGCAGGCAGTGATGATGCCGACAATGCAGATGACAATAACGGAAACATGACGGTGGACTTCGGGTTCTATGCAATCTTCGACCTTGCCTTGGTAAAAACACTCAATGCAGGTACGGTAACACCGATCGTACCGGGTGCGGATGTGATCTTCGATATTAAAGTGATTAACCAGGGCACCGTAGATGCCACAGAGATCCAGGTCAATGAGTACCTGCCTACAGGATTGATACTCAATGATGCAGCATGGACAGAAAACGCGGGCGTGGCAACACTCAATACCCCGATCGCTGCACTGGCAGCAGGGGCAGAGACCACGGTCAGTGTCACCTGTACCGTAGATGCAGACTTCCAGGGAAGCAGTATCGTCAACAATGCAGAGATTGCCTCTGCCACCAATGCCTTGGGTCTGGATGATGTAGACTCTATTCCAGGCAGTGAGGATGGTTCAGTACCAGATCCACTCAATGATGACACCGCTGCTACAGATGGCAGTGATGACTATGATCCAGAGACGATCAGTATCGGACAGACCTTCGACCTTGCCTTGGTAAAAACACTCAATGCAGGTACGGTAACACCGATCGTACCGGGTGCGGATGTGATCTTCGATATTAAAGTGATTAACCAGGGCACCGTAGATGCCACAGAGATCCAGGTCAATGAGTACCTGCCTACAGGATTGATACTCAATGATGCAGCATGGACAGAAAACGCGGGCGTGGCAACACTCAATACCCCGATCGCTGCACTGGCAGCAGGGGCAGAGACCACGGTCAGTGTCACCTGTACCGTAGATGCAGACTTCCAGGGAAGCAGTATCGTCAACAATGCAGAGATTGCCTCTGCCACCAATGCCTTGGGTCTGGATGATGTAGACTCTATTCCAGGCAGTGAGGATGGTTCAGTACCAGATCCACTCAATGATGACACCGCTGCTGCAGATGGCAGTGATGACTATGATCCAGAGACGATCAGTATCGGACAGACCTTCGACCTTGCCTTGGTAAAAACACTCAATGCAGGTACGGTAACACCGATCGTACCGGGTGCGGATGTGATCTTCGATATTAAAGTGATTAACCAGGGCACCGTAGATGCCACAGAGATCCAGGTCAATGAGTACCTGCCTACAGGATTGATACTCAATGATGCAGCATGGACAGAAAACGCGGGCGTGGCAACACTCAATACCCCGATCGCTGCACTGGCAGCAGGGGCAGAGACCACGGTCAGTGTCACCTGTACCGTAGATGCAGACTTCCAGGGAAGCAGTATCGTCAACAATGCAGAGATTGCCTCTGCCACCAATGCCTTGGGTCTGGATGATGTAGACTCTATTCCAGGCAGTGAGGATGGTTCAGTACCAGATCCACTCAATGATGACACCGCTGCTACAGATGGCAGTGATGACTATGATCCAGAGACGATCAGTATCGGACAGACCTTCGACCTTGCCTTGGTAAAAACACTCAATGCAGGTACGGTAACACCGATCGTACCGGGTGCGGATGTGATCTTCGATATTAAAGTGATTAACCAGGGCACCGTAGATGCCACAGAGATCCAGGTCAATGAGTACCTGCCTACAGGATTGATACTCAATGATGCAGCATGGACAGAAAACGCGGGCGTGGCAACACTCAATACCCCGATCGCTGCACTGGCAGCAGGGGCAGAGACCACGGTCAGTGTCACCTGTACCGTAGATGCAGACTTCCAGGGAAGCAGTATCGTCAACAATGCAGAGATTGCCTCTGCCACCAATGCCTTGGGTCTGGATGATGTAGACTCTATTCCAGGCAGTGAGGATGGTTCAGTACCAGATCCACTCAATGATGACACCGCTGCTACAGATGGCAGTGATGACTATGATCCAGAGACGATCAGTATCGGACAGACCTTCGACCTTGCCTTGGTAAAAACACTCAATGCAGGTACGGTAACACCGATCGTACCGGGTGCGGATGTGATCTTCGATATTAAAGTGATTAACCAGGGCACCGTAGATGCCACAGAGATCCAGGTCAATGAGTACCTGCCTACAGGATTGATACTCAATGATGCAGCATGGACAGAAAACGCGGGCGTGGCAACACTCAATACCCCGATCGCTGCACTGGCAGCAGGGGCAGAGACCACGGTCAGTGTCACCTGTACCGTAGATGCAGACTTCCAGGGAAGCAGTATCGTCAACAATGCAGAGATTGCCTCTGCCACCAATGCCTTGGGTCTGGATGATGTAGACTCTATTCCAGGCAGTGAGGATGGTTCAGTACCAGATCCACTCAATGATGACACCGCTGCTACAGATGGCAGTGATGACTATGATCCAGAGACGATCAGTATCGGACAGACCTTCGACCTTGCCTTGGTAAAAACACTCAATGCAGGTACGGTAACACCGATCGTACCGGGTGCGGATGTGATCTTCGATATTAAAGTGATTAACCAGGGCACCGTAGATGCCACAGAGATCCAGGTCAATGAGTACCTGCCTACAGGATTGATACTCAATGATGCAGCATGGACAGAAAACGCGGGCGTGGCAACACTCAATACCCCGATCGCTGCACTGGCAGCAGGGGCAGAGACCACGGTCAGTGTCACCTGTACCGTAGATGCAGACTTCCAGGGAAGCAGTATCGTCAACAATGCAGAGATTGCCTCTGCCACCAATGCCTTGGGTCTGGATGATGTAGACTCTATTCCAGGCAGTGAGGATGGTTCAGTACCAGATCCACTCAATGATGACACCGCTGCTGCAGATGGCAGTGATGACTATGATCCAGAGACGATCAGTATCCAGCCGATTTTGGTACATATCGGAGATCTTGTATGGATCGAAGATGATAATGATGGAGATGCAACCACAGGTACTATTACTTATCCTCCAGAAGGCACAGTAGTAACAGCAACAGCATCAGGTGGTACAATTTATACAGGTACAACCGATGTCAATGGTAGTTATCTGATAGAGGTACCGGCAAATGATACCTATATCGTGACGGTAGGTACACCATCAGGAACGATCCCAACAGCAGGATCAGAGAACAATACTGTACCGGATGACAACTCAGAAAATAATACCTCTCATAATGGGGCAGGGACTACAGTAGTAGTAGGCACGACCGATAACTTGACTCTGGACTTTGGGTTTACGCTACCTGAAGTGCCAAATGTATTTATCGGAGACCTTGTATGGATCGAAGATGATAATGATGGAGATGCAACCACAGGTACTATTACTTATCCTCCAGAAGGCACAGTAGTAACAGCAACAGCATCAGGTGGTACAATCTATACAGGTACAACCGATGTCAATGGTAGTTATCTGATAGAGGTACCGGCAAATGATACCTATATCGTGACGGTAGGTACACCATCAGGAACGATCCCAACAGCAGGATCAGAGAACAATACTGTACCGGATGACAACTCAGAAAATAATACCTCTCATAATGGGGCAGGGACTACAGTAGTAGTAGGCACGACCGATAACTTGACTCTGGACTTTGGGTTTACCGATAGTAGAGATGAGCCTGACCCTACAGCCTCTATAGGTAACCTTTTCTGGGTTGATAGTAATGCAAATGGTGTTGTAGACGATGGAGAAAGAGGTGTGAATGGCGTGACGGTACAGCTTCTTGATGACAATGGTAATGTACTCGAGACTCAAATCACACGTAATGGTCCAGATGGACAGCCTGGATATTATCTTTTTGAAGGATTGACCCCTGGACAAGCATATCAAGTGTACTTTGATTATTCAAATGTTCCTGAATTGGAAGGGTATGTGTATAGCCCTCTTGTAGGAGGAAACGATAGTAACAATGCCAATGACCAAGGATTTACTGTTCCTGTTGTCCCGCAGGAAGGGGACTCTATCTTGACAATAGATGCCGGTGTCTATTGTGGGTGTGCACTTGTATCTTCAGATAGCAGTGATGCATTAGGTTTTTTCGAAATATTAGTTATGATGGCTATCATGTTTGGTATAGCGCTCTTTTTTATAAGAAGAGAAGAAAGACTTTTGTATAGAACAGGAAAGAACTAGCAATAATACTTTAGAAAAGAGAGAAGTATCTACATTCTTTTTTTGTTTGATAAGTATATTTTATGCTAGCATATTTATTTATCTAAAAAAATAATTTTAGAAAACACCCTTATTTTGGGGTGTTACTTTTGATGTTTTCAAAGAAAAAAATACTCTTTTTTCATTTTCTCTGCGTTTTTTGATATTTTTTTGATATTATAGTGCACGTGTGAATAACAAATTCAAATAATTTGTCAGTTTGTAAGGAATTGATATATTGATGATTGTTGTGCTACAGTATTATTATAATGTTAATGAAGAGGGAGAAGGGGAATGTTTTATTCTAAGCAGATTATGAGAAGTGTGGTTTTTGGTTTATTTGTTTTTGCAGCGACATTACATGCGGCTGAAACAGTAAGAGATGAGTTTAGTAGTCGGAGTTACTCTAACAACGATGGCACCGTCAATTGGTCCGGAAACTGGATAGAATATGACTATTCTGGGGCAACCGGAGGAAATATACAGGTCTATGGTAACCAATTGTATGTTCATGGTAAAACGACCAATTCCAACCCCGCATACCAACCCCGTATTGAACGCCAGATCAATTTGACGGGAGCTTCAGCGGCCACGCTCTCATTCGATTGGGTCGGAGGACGAGGTTTTGAATCAGCCGATAAGCTTTTCATCGATGCCTCCAGTGATGGCGGAGCACACTGGACAACTGTTCATACGTTGACTGGACCAGAAGCTGAGAGAGCTACAGGTTCCATTAGCGAAGACATCACGCCTTATGCTTCTGCCAATACACGGATACGTTTTCGTGTGATAGATACACGAGGAGGTTCAGAGTATTTCTATTTGGACAATGTAGAGATATCTTATACGACCGTTCCTCCGGTGAGTGCAGGAGAGCTTAAAGGTAAAGTCTATCTTGATAGCAATGCTGATGGAGAGAAGACAGGCGAGAATGGACAAGCCGATGTCATAGTAACGGTTTATGATGATGCTGGTGTGGCTGTGGCAACGACTACGACAGATGCAAATGGAGAGTATGAGATCTCTGGCCTGGATGATGCGTTGAAGTATCGTCTTGAATTTACCAATATCCCGACCAATCTCAACCCTGGACCCAGTGGTACCAATAACTACACAACCACAGTATTTGTTCAGTCTCCTCAAGCAGATGTTGATCTCGGACTGACCGACAGCTCTGGTTTCTGCCAGGCGAACCCGACCGTTGCAACACCTGGATATGCCAATGGTAATCCTTTAGGTGGAGGCAGCACCTCCAGTAAGACGTCTCTTTATCTTTTCCCTTACAAGGCTAGCGGTACTTCAGGATTTTCAACAGGTGCTACACAGACACAGACTGGATCAACATGGGGCTTGGCGTATCAAAAAGAAAGCAAGAAACTTTTCTCTTCTGCGGTACTCAAGCGACATACCGGCTTAGGTAGTTATGGGCTGGGTGCAATCTATGTTCGTGATATGGCGACAGGATCGACCAATCTACTTGTCGATGTGACCGATCTAGGTGTAGATGTGGGGGCTATCGCTTCTAATGGTTCCCGTGGACTCCCTTCTGATACCCGAAGTCCGAGTAATGATACAGAATCCTTTACCAAGATCGCCAAAGTAGGTATCGGTGATATCGATCTCTCCGAGGATGGTGGCACACTCTATATGACCAACCTCAATGAGCGTCAGATCTATGCACTGCCTGTTGGAAATCCTGCGACAACCCCTGCAACAGCGATAGCATTGCCTGGACAGCCTTGGCTAGAGGCCGGTGCTTGTACGGATGGACTAGGGAGACCATGGGGTCTCAAAAATCATGGAGGCAAACTTTATGTTGGTGTGGTTTGTACAGGTGAATTTGCTGATGATAATATCAAAAATGTACCTGCGCCTAGCTCACTAAGAGGTCGGGTGTATGCCTATGACCCTGTAGCACAAACGTGGGCAATGCCTATGGACTTCCCGCTGGACTATAAAAAAGGTCAGACTAGTACCGTCCGACATGGTAACGAAGATACCTACTGGTTGACGTGGACCGATCGTTACATCAATGATACCAATCATGGGCACGGTACCGCCAGTGGAGTGACCTATATGGAAGATAGCACCCGTACGACTCGTCCTATGCCGATTCTTTCTGATATAGAGTTTGATAAGACTGGTGCGATGATTCTTGGTTTTATGGATCGGGGTGGATTGATGTTTGGTAACGGAAACTATCCGCCAACCGGAACACGTCCACTGCATCAATACAATGTCAGTGGTGATCTTCTGCGCGCTTGTCCCAATGGGGGGGGCAGGCTGGACACTAGAGAGTGGGGGTGCCTGTGGAGGTATCACTGCTGGGGGTGCCAATGCGGAAGGCCCTGGTGGAGGAGAGTACTATACCGGAGATAATTTTAAAATCCACAAAGAGACCATCATGGGAGGTATTGCTCAACACCCTGCGACTGATGAGATCACGGTTGTGACTATGGATCCACTCAAGTCAGTGGATGCAGGTGGTGTGCGATGGATAAGTAATACGACAGGTAAAGACACGCGTGGATTGCAGCTCTATCAAGGTAGGCCAAATACACCGAGTAACGGTACCTTTGGTAAAGGTGTTGGTTTGGGTGATGTGGAGATTCTTTGTGATCCTGCACCACTGGAGATCGGAAACTATGTTTGGGTTGATACCGATGCAGATGGTATCCAAGATCCAAATGAAGCACCTATAGCGAATGTAACACTAGAACTTTGGGATAATGGCGTAAAAGTAGGTGAAACACAGACCGATGCCAAGGGAGAGTATTACTTTGGTGGAGCATCAGACAAGGGAATGCTAGCTGGGAACCATCTGTTACCGTATCATGATTATGAGATTCGCTTACCATTGAATGATCCGGATATTCCTGCCAATCATGTACCAACTGTCATGGATCAGGGTACAGATGTCCATGATAGTGATGGAGATAATGGAGGTATCCACTCTGGGTATTCAACCATCAAGCTTACGACGGGTAAAGCAGGAGAAAATGACCATACTTTCGACTTTGGTTTCACGCCACCAATCTTTGACTTGGCACTAAAAAAAGTACTTGCTACGGGGCAACCTACTACAATCAATGCTGGGGATAAAGTGAAGTTTACGATTACTGTGTATAACCAAGGTACTGCCAATGCTTTTGATGTTGATGTGCAGGACTATATCCCTACGGATACCAGTTATTCTGCGAGTGGATCAACAGCAGATGCAACAGTCTTGACTACTACCAATGGCAATAGTGCTACACTGACCAACAACGGTGATGGTACTTTTGAAATCAGTGAATTAACTGCAGGGGATGATGTAAGTTTTGATATTGAGCTAGATGTGAGTCCGAGCTTTGCCGGTACCTCAATTCGTAACTGGGCAGAAATCAGTGATGGTAGTCTGACCGATGGGGGAGGTACGGCAACTGATATTGACTCTACGCCAGATAGTACAAACTTCAATCAGCCAGGTGAGACCAATGATCTGGATGATGATAATGTGATCGATCAGGATGGAAAGAACAATGGTGATGAAGATGACCATGATCCGGCTGAAGTAACTGTCATCCCTGCACAATTTGACCTGGCACTCAAAAAAGTGCTTGCCAACGGACAAGCGAATGTGGTCAATGCTGGTGATGTCGTCACCTTTACGATCACAGTATACAATCAAGGGGGCGTCCAAGCCTATGACATCGATATCAAAGACTACATCCCTGCGGACATGACCTACAGTGCCGCAGGTAGTACTGATACGAATGCTTATCCTACTGCCAATGGAGACCTGACCGGGATTACCAACAATGATGATGGCACCTTTACCATCGATCAGCTTGTCGGAGGCGACAATGTCAGTTTTGATATTGCTATGAAGATTGCTGATGGCTTTGCAGGTACGACGATCCGTAACTGGGCAGAGATCAGTGATGCGAGTGATACTGATGGTGGTGGTACCGCAATCGATATCGACTCGACCCCCGATACTGACCCGTTCACTGGTGCTGGTGAAACCGATGATCTAAATGATGACAATGTTATCGACCAAGATGGTAAAAATGGCGGCGATGAAGATGATCATGACCCGGCGGAAGTCTCCGTCAATCAATCATTTGACCTCGCACTCAAAAAAGTACGCAAGACCAATGCCATCGTTCATCCTGGGGATACCGCTATCTTTACGATCACGGTCTATAACCAGGGGAGCCTTGATGGCTATGATATCGATGTGATCGATTACATTCCTGCTGACATGACGTATGCTGCTGTTGGATCAACGCCTAACAGTACGGTGACAAGCACAGGCGGAAAAAATGTTGCCTTGGTCAACCATGGTGATGGTACATTTACGCTCGATCATCTTGAAGCTGGAGACGATGTGAGCTTTGATATTGCCTTGGCAGTCAAGCCTGATTTCAAAGGTGATACCATCCGTAACTGGGCAGAAATCAGTGATGGAAGTGATGCAGCAGGTGGACCGACCGCGACCGATGTCGACTCGACACCGGACAGTACGCCATTCAATGGTACGGGTGAGACGGATGACATGAACGATGATAATGTCACCGACCAAGATGGTAAAAGTGGTGGCGATGAAGATGACCATGACCCAGCTGAAGTAACAGTGACACAAATCTTTGACCTCGCACTCATGAAGACATTGGCGACAGGTCAGGCGGATACGATTGTGGCAGGTGAGACAGTGAAGTTTACAATCACCGTCTACAATCAAGGTACATCCGATGCTTTTGATGTGAATATTATGGATTATATCCCCGCGGATGCAACCTACACGGCCAATGGCTCAACGGCAACCGGTACGATAAGTACCGTAGGTGCTGCCGATACCAACCTGACGAACAATGGTGATGGTACATTTGTACTCTCCTCTTTGCCTTCAGGTGACAGTGTACAGTTTGATATAGCATTGACAGTAGATGTTGCATTTACTGGTCAATCGATTACTAACTGGGCGGAGATCAGTGCTGCTAAGGACAAAAATGGCCCGGCAACTGATATCGACTCTACGCCAGACACCACTCAATTTAATGGTGGGGGTGAGACTGATGATCTTGATGATGATGATACAGTCAATGAGGATGGCAAAAATGGTGGTGATGAAGATGACCATGACCCAGCCAAAGTAAATGTTGAGCCACAACCAGTTAGTATCGGTTCCTATGTATGGGAAGATACCAACAAAAATGGTCTACAAGATACAGGTGAGCCAGGTATAGGAAATGCCATTGTTGAATTGCTAGATGCTATGGGTAACCCTGCAATATATAGCGATGGAAGTATCGTTGGACCAGTACTATCAAATGTGGATGGAAATGATGGGGCTTATAATTTTGCATATTTACCGCAAGGTGACTATAAAGTTCGTGTTACTGTACCTGCAAATTATAAGAAAACACCTATTCAAAATGGAGCGGATAATGATGACACTGAAAATGACTCCAATATTAAAACAGACATCAATGCTACTACATATGAAAGTGGTATATTTACCCTGATTCCTGGTACGGAACCAACAGAGAGTGGCAATGTACCATACGATGATTTCACTGGCTATCCTCAGATGATAGTTATTCCTGACGAGAGTGGGAATATGACGCTTGACTTTGGATTTATCAAGTTAATTCCAAGTATTAAATTGGTCAAAAAAACCAATGGGGTCAGTGCTGACGCAGTCCCTGGACCAACCATTGCAGTGGGTGATCCAGTGACATGGACTTATGAAGTGACCAATACAGGTGAGGTGCCATTAGCAGACGTCTTTGTAGAAGATGATATGGTACATCCATCTAATATTTCATGTCCTGTTGATAATGGGGATCATGTGATTGGTATATTGGCTATTGGGCAGACAGTTACCTGTACAGCTACTGAGACAGCCACAGCAGGCCAGTATGTCAACAATGGTAGTGTCACCGGTACCCCACCAACGGGTACCCCACCGACAGATAATGATCCAAGTCACTACTTCGGAGGTAGTTCCAGTATCGATATCGAGAAATCGACTAACGGTGAAGATGCTGATGTCACACCAGGACCAACGATCAATGTAGGGGATGCAGTCACATGGACCTACCGTGTAGAGAATACAGGTAATGTTGCCTTGACTGATGTGACAGTAACCGATGATAAAGTAGCTGCTGCTGACATTGCATGTCCAGTAGATAATGGTGATAATGTGATTGCTTCAATGGCAGCAGGACAGGTGATTCTCTGTACTGCCAAAGGTGTTGCGACCCAGGGTCAATACACTAACCAAGCTTCTGTCACCGGTACCCCACCAACGGGTACCCCACCGACAGATAATGATCCAAGTCACTACTTCGGAGGTAGTTCCAGTATCGATATCGAGAAATCGACTAACAGTGAAGATGCTGATGTCACACCAGGACCAACGATCAATGTAGGGGATGCAGTCACATGGACCTACCGTGTAGAGAATACAGGTAATGTTGCCTTGACTGATGTGACAGTAACCGATGATAAAGTAGCTGCTGCTGACATTGCATGTCCAGTAGATAATGGTGACAATGTGATTGCTTCAATGGCAGCAGGACAGGTGATTCTCTGTACTGCCAAAGGTGTTGCGACCCAGGGTCAATACACTAACCAAGCTTCTGTCACCGGTACCCCACCAACGGGTACCCCACCGACAGATAATGATCCAAGTCACTACTTCGGAGGTAGTTCCAGTATCGATATCGAGAAATCGACTAACGGTGAAGATGCTGATGTCACACCAGGACCAACGATCAATGTAGGGGATGCAGTCACATGGACCTACCGTGTAGAGAATACAGGTAATGCCTTGACTGATGTGACAGGTGATAAAGTAGCTGCTGCTGCCTGCATGTCCAGTAGATAATGGTGATAATGTGATTGCTTCAATGGCAGCAGGACAGGTGATTCTCTGTACTGCGGTGTTGCGACAGGGTCAATACACTAACCAAGCTTCTGTCACCGGTACCCCACCAACGGGTACCCCACCGACAGATAATGATCCAAGTCACTACTTCGGAGGTAGTTCCAGTATCGATATCGAGAAATCGACTAACGGTGAAGATGCTGATGTCACACCAGGACCAACGATCAATGTAGGGGATGCAGTCACATGGACCTACCGTGTAGAGAATACAGGTAATGTTGCCTTGACTGATGTGACAGTAACCGATGATAAAGTAGCTGCTGCTGACATTGCATGTCCAGTAGATAATGGTGATAATGTGATTGCTTCAATGGCAGCAGGACAGGTGATTCTCTGTACTGCCAAAGGTGTTGCGACCCAGGGTCAATACACTAACCAAGCTTCTGTCACCGGTACCCCACCAACGGGTACCCCACCGACAGATAATGATCCAAGTCACTACTTCGGAGGTAGTTCCAGTATCGATATCGAGAAATCGACTAACGGTGAAGATGCTGATGTCACACCAGGACCAACGATCAATGTAGGGGATGCAGTCACATGGACCTACCGTGTAGAGAATACAGGTAATGTTGCCTTGACTGATGTGACAGTAACCGATGATAAAGTAGCTGCTGCTGACATTGCATGTCCAGTAGATAATGGTGATAATGTGATTGCTTCAATGGCAGCAGGACAGGTGATTCTCTGTACTGCCAAAGGTGTTGCGACCCAGGGTCAATACACTAACCAAGCTTCTGTCACCGGTACCCCACCAACGGGTACCCCACCGACAGATAATGATCCAAGTCACTACTTCGGAGGTAGTTCCAGTATCGATATCGAGAAATCGACTAACAGTGAAGATGCTGATGTCACACCAGGACCAACGATCAATGTAGGGGATGCAGTCACATGGACCTACCGTGTAGAGAATACAGGTAATGTTGCCTTGACTGATGTGACAGTAACCGATGATAAAGTAGCTGCTGCTGACATTGCATGTCCAGTAGATAATGGTGACAATGTGATTGCTTCAATGGCAGCAGGACAGGTGATTCTCTGTACTGCCAAAGGTGTTGCGACCCAGGGTCAATACACTAACCAAGCTTCTGTCACCGGTACCCCACCAACGGGTACCCCACCGACAGATAATGATCCAAGTCACTACTTCGGAGGTAGTTCCAGTATCGATATCGAGAAATCGACTAACGGTGAAGATGCTGATGTCACACCAGGACCAACGATCAATGTAGGGGATGCAGTCACATGGACCTACCGTGTAGAGAATACAGGTAATGTCCCCTTAACAGAAGTCAATGTGACCGATGATAAGGTCTCCAATACCGATATCCGCTGTACTGTTTCGGATACGGATCCTACGGATAACATCATAGACACGATCGATGTAGGACAAGTGATCCTTTGTACGGCAACAGGTGTAGCACTTGAAGGGCAATATGAGAATACCGCTACGGTTAATGGTATTCCTCCAGGAAGTAATCCCCCACCTGTCACGGATGATGATCCGAGTCACTACTTCGGAGGCAGTTCCAGCATCGATATCGAGAAATCGACCAATGGTGAAGATGCTGATGTCACACCAGGGCCAACGATCAATGTAGGGGATGCAGTGACCTGGACCTACCGTGTAGAGAATACAGGTAATGTTGCCTTGACGGATGTTACGGTAACGGATGATAAAGTAGCTGCAACGGATATCCATTGTGCGATCGATGATAATGACAATGTAATTGGCACACTTGCCGCTGCACAAGTTGTTATCTGTACGGCAACAGGTGTCGCAACAACTGGTCAGTATGGTAACACGGCCAGTGTCACTGGTACCCCACCAACAGGTACCCCACCGACAGATAATGATCCGAGTCACTACTTTGGAGGCAGTTCCAGTATCGATATCGAGAAATCGACTAACGGTGAAGATGCTGATGTAACTCCGGGCCCAACGATAGCAATTGATGATACCGTTACATGGACCTATCTGGTTAAAAATACCGGTAATGTTGTGTTGACCAATGTTGTTGTTAGTGATGATAAAGTAGCAGCAGCTGATATCAGCTGTCCTGTGGATAATGGTGATAACAGTATTGCTTCACTTGCTGTCGGTCAAGAAGTAGCATGTACAGCAACAGGTATTGCAGCATCTGGACAGTATAGTAATATTGCCAATGTCACAGGTACCCCACCAACGGGTACCCCACCGACAGATAATGATCCGAGTCACTACTTCGGAGGCAGTTCCAGTATCGATATCGAGAAATCGACTAACGGTAAAGATGCAGATGTAACTCCGGGCCCAACGATCAATGTAGGTGATGCAGTGACATGGACATACCGAGTAGAAAATACAGGTAATGTTGCTTTGACTGATGTTATAGTAACTGACGATAAAGTAGCCACAGCAGAGATTCACTGTACCATTGATGATAATGATAATGTCATTGATATACTGAGTCCAGCACAAGTGGTACTATGTACAGCAACGGGTATTGCCTCAGCTGGACAATATACCAACCAAGCGAGTGTTACAGGAACACCTCCTGTAGGCGTACCACCGACAGATAATGATCCAAGTCACTACTTTGGAGGTAATGGTTCGATCGATATCGAGAAGTCTACCAATGGAAAGGATGCAGATATAGTGCCTGGTCCTACAGTAAAGGTTGGCGACACAGTAACTTGGACATATCGAGTAGAAAATACAGGTAATGTTGCCTTGACGGACGTGACAGTAGTAGATGATAAAGGTATTGTAATCGCTTGCCCTATCGCAGATACAGCACCAAATGACAATATTATTGATACCTTGGCAGTAGGACAGGTAGTAGTCTGTACTGGTAGTGGTGTGGCAGAAGCGAATCAATATGCCAATAATGCGGTTGTTACGGGAAGTACACCAACCGGTTCATCTGTTACGGATGATGATCCAAGTCACTATTTTGGAGCAACATCCTCTATCAAAATTGAGAAATCAACCAACGGAGAAGATGCAGATGCTGCACCTGGTCCAAAGATACCTGTAGGTGACCCAGTTACTTGGACCTATACAGTAACCAATACGGGCACCTCTGAGCTCTTAAGTGTTATGGTAAGTGATGATAAACTCCCAGATGCAAACATCTCTTGTCCAGTTGATGATGGAGACAATAATATCTCTTCACTTGGTATTGGTCAGACGGTAGTCTGTACCGCAACAGGTATTGCACAGCCTTACCAGTACGCCAATACAGGTAAGGTCATAGGGGAGCCTAATATTCCTAATGCACCAAAAGTTACCGATGATGATCCAAGTCACTATTTCGGATCAGAATCAGGTATATCGATTGAGAAATCGACCAATGGTGAAGATGCGGATGCAGTCCCTGGTCCTACTATCAGTGTAGGAGATACAGTGACCTGGACCTACCGTGTAGAGAATACGGGTAACCTGGACTTGACACATGTAGTAGTCACGGATGATCGAGTGGCTGCCAGCCAGATCATCTGCCCAACAGATAATGGCAGTGATAATATCATTGATGTACTTGCACCGGCTCAAGTGGTCATGTGTACAGCAACAGGTATAGCTAAGCCAGACCAGTATGCTAACATGGGTTCTGTGACAGGCAAGCCACCGGTAGGTATCCCACCTTCAGATAATGACCCAAGTCACTATTTTGGTGCTACATCATCGATTGATATAGAAAAGTTAACTAATGGGCAAGATGCCGATGTGGTACCTGGTCCGACTATTGGTATCGGAGATACTGTTACATGGAGCTATAAAGTCAAAAATACCGGTAATGTTGCTTTAACAGATGTAATGGTTACAGATGACAAGGTAGCATCTACAAATATCTCTTGCCCTGTAGATAATGGAGATAACAATATCTCCTCCCTTGCTATAGGACAGACAGTTGTCTGTACGGCAACAGGAATATCGGTTGCAGGGCAGTATGAGAATACAGCGACTGTTACAGGAAAACCTCCAGTAGGTGCCCCACCGAGTGACAGTGATAAGAGTCACTATTATGGTGCAGACCAGAAGATAGATATAGAGAAAAGTACCAATGGTGAAGATGCTGATGTCGCTCCAGGCCCAGTTATCAGTATTGGTAATGTGGTTACATGGAGTTATAAAGTAACCAATACAGGAAATGTTCGTTTGGACAATGTTATTGTTGTCGATGATAAAGTGGCTGCTGCCAGTATCAACTGCCCTGCCAATAATGGTACCAGCAATGTGATCGCTGCACTTACACCAGGGCAAAGTATTGTATGTACAGCAACTGGTACTTCAGTGGATGGGGATTATGAGAACAATGGCTCTGTGATAGGTACCCCGGTAGAAGATAATGGAACAATCATTCCTGGGTTAACACCACCGACAGATAGTGATCTAAGTCACTACTTCGGAGGTAGTGCAAAAATTGATATTGAAAAATCTACCAATGGTAAAGATGCAGATACTGGACCTGGTGATACGATCTATGTAGGAGAACCAATTAGTTGGACCTATGTGGTGAAAAATATAGGTAACACTGTGTTGACCAATGTTACTATCACTGATAATAAACTATCAGATGCCAATATTAGCTGTAGTGGAGGTAGCAATATTATTCCTGCACTCAATGTGGGACAAGAGATGGTTTGTGTAGCACAAGGTATAGCAGTAGAAGGACTCTATGAGAACAACGGTAGTGTCACAGGCACGCCACCAACAGGTACTCCTCCAACAGACAGTGATCTAAGTCACTACACTGGTGTCAAACCAAAAGTTTCACTTGGTTCAACAGTTTTCGAAGACAGTGATGACAATGGCGTACAAGATCCTGGAGAACCAGGTATTGATGGTGTGAAGCTACAACTCTTTAAGACAGGAGATCAGCCTACAGGTACGCCGGTAGCAGAGGTGACCAGTTCTGGAGGTGGAAACTATATCTTTAAAGATCTTGATGAGGGAGATTATTATGTGTATATTCCTACACCACCGACCAATCTCCCACTCTCTTCTACTACGACCAATACTAATGATGACCAAGTAGACGGTGATGATAATGGTGATCAGCCTGGAGGAAGTGGCACACCGGTACGCTCACCAAATATCAATCTGGCGGCCAATCAAGAGCCAATGATGCAGGAGACAGAGCAAGGTGGAACTCAGGATGATCTATTGAATGACTATAATGGTGATATGACAGTTGACTTTGGATTTACTGGAACTGCCGTGATACCTAAAGCAAGTCTTGGAGATGTTGTCTGGTATGATGACAACGAGAATGGTATCCAAGATCCGGCAGAAAATGGAGTAGACCATGTAAAAGTCTATTTGCTTGATGGTGCAGGTAACCGGATACAGGATGGTTCTGGAAATGATATCTTTACGGAGACCAATAGTACCGGAGAATACAGATTTGAGAATCTAGAGCCAAATCGGGAGTATGCAGTGGCCTTTGATCTAGGTACATTACCTCCAGGGTTTGAAGTAACAGAACAAGATGAAGGTACAGATGAAAGTAAAGACTCTGATGCTGATCTAACTACAGGTATCACCGATCCTGTGCTTCTCAATCCAGGACAGTACTATCCTGACTTGGATATGGGAATTCATAAGAAACCAGGAGTATCACTCTATCATATAGGTACACATTTCTGGATAGATAATGATGGTGACAGTAAGTATGATGGTGGAGACAAAGGAGTGGATGAAGCAATTGATGATGCCTTGGTTGAGCTGCTTGATGAAAACAAAACAAAGCTCTATTGGACAGATGATACCAATAGTTCATTGACCACAACGCCAACACCATATCCTGCCCAAACAAGGACAATTGATGGAGTCTATGGCTTTGATGTCCCAGCAGGAAAATATAATGTGAGATTCAATATTCCACAGGCACTGAAAGACAAAGGCTTTGTTTTTGCCAATAGACAAACTGAAAGTGGAGATAACCTTAACAGAGCAGGCAGTGATGGTATTACCACACCAGTTGAGGTAGGGCCAGGCATCGCACAACAAGACTTGACTCTTGATGCAGCGGTGGTCTGTCCATGTTCAAGTATTACTTCAGATGGAGGAGATGCACTAAATACCTTTGGTGTGATAGGCATGCTCTTTATAATGCTGCTTTCTGGGCTTGTTTTTGTAAGAAGAGAGGAGTATCTTATAAAATAATTGTTTAGGTATCAACTAAAAAAGTTGATACCTTCTTTAAATAGACTAAAAAATAGACTTCCTTATTTTGTTATCATAGAGAGAGCTACCCCACAAGACAGCTTTTTTTGACAAAAAAATGATATACTCCCATTAAGATTTATATCTACAAATATGAAAAAGCCAAACCTGACTGAAAAGCGGGGACGGAAAGCCACGGGTCGTACTACTTTTGTCCAAAAGTTAGATAGCCGAGCTACCTTAAATTAAATGAGTGGCGACTCATTAAATATAGGGACTACAATGAAACACATCAAAACATGGCTAAAAGTTTCTACACTTTTACTTCTTTCCACACTTTTTGGAACAACTGCTTATGCAGTTAATATTGAATTAGATAACACTATTACAAAAATAAATGGTGACAATGATCTAGCAACATGTAATACTAATGATACCTTTAGGTTAGGTACATTATCAACATATGCAGGACAAGCTATCGATTTGTTGGTAACGCTTACAAACGTTGATAACGAATATCCTCTAATTGATCAGGCAGCTGGTCCGTGTGTGGGGGTAGACTCTGGTGTTCTGGAAACGCGACTAAGAGATAGGTCTGGAGTGGCTGGTTCTGGGAGTGATGCTAATACAATAGCATCTATGGATTTACAAATTTCCGTAGTGATTGCAGGTACATCTACACCACTAGAAGTAGATAGAATCGTGTACTCTGGCTTTGATTTAGACACCAATGGTGTAGCTGATACATCTGCAGCTAATTATACGGGGACAGATGACATCTATATGATTTCACCAAGCAAGGGGTATATACAAGCAGGAGGAAACTCCAATGTAGTCTATAGTGAAGGTGACTTTGGTGCGAGTTATGATGTAAAATTAAGAGGTCAAGATACAGGAGATTGTGCCGATAACGTTTCAAATCCTGATCCTGCATGTCGTGCAGGTGTATTGTCATTGAAGGTCCAAATGGCTTTAACAAAGCTAGAGAAGCAAATATTAGGGTTTCAAATGATAATGCTTATGGTAACTATACAACAGATGCTGCAGCCCATAGGCTTATACAACTTTCATTTAAAGAAGTAGATTTTAATAAAATATTGGTGGATCATGAAGATCATGGAGATATTCCTGCCTCCTATGGAGATGCATTTTATCCAGATGTTAATGTAAGTATTGTTTTAGGGTATGGGTATCCTGCAGATTCTGAAAGTAATCAAAATTCGGTTGATGCAGATGCAGATGATGATCCAGACGTAGGCAATATCAACTTTGATGATGAAGATGGTGTCCGCATAGGCAATCAGACTACTGTAGGCTCAGAACTCAATATGACTGTAGGATTTGATTATGATTTAAATGTAACTTCTATAGGAACAGGATTCTTGAGTGCATGGATAGACTTGAATGGTGATGGAGATTTTCTAGATGCAGGAGAACAACTGCTTGCTGACCATGCTCTTTCTAGTATTGTTGCAGTAGAAACTATTATATCAGTAAGTGTACCGACCAACAATTATACTGGACAATCATATGTAAGGTTTAGATTTTCTGAAAATGCAGGCGTTGGTTTTTCTGGAGATGGTGGAAAAGGTGAGGTTGAAGATTATACGGTATTCTTTAATCCCGCAGGCAATATAACAGGACATATTTATAATGATATAAATGGAGATGGAGATCAGGATGCTGGTGAGCCAAATCTAGCCAATGTAGATGTTGTTGTCACTGCGGCAAATGGAGAAGTGCAGACGGTTACTACTAACGGAAATGGTGACTATAATGCATCAGGTGTTGCGGTAGGGAATGCTAGTGTTGATATAGATGAGAATACTTTACCTGTCGGGGCATCACAAACAGAAGGTACGGATCCAACCACTGTTACAGTAAACGCGAGTGTGGATAATTTTGAACAAAATAATGGTTACCAGATGCAAGCCGACTTAATGACTGTAAAAATAGTAAATAACGCTACACCAAGTGAAGGTGATATCGTTACTTTTACTATCACTGTAACAAATAATGGTGCAGCACAAGCAACCAATGTAAACCTTACAGATACCCTCCCAGCAGGTATCACATATATAGGGGATATACCAAGCCAAGGTACGTATGATAATGCTACAGGTATATGGACAGTAGGCACTATCAATAATGGTGCCTCTGCAAATATTCAACTCAGAGGTACCATTGATATAGGAGAAGCAGGCCATACTATCACCAATAATACGACAGCAGCCACAGGAGATCAGCATGATATTACTACTGCAGGAGATGACTTAACAGAATCAGTACTACCAAAATCTTTATGTGTGGGTGTTTCCCCTGACTATGCAGGTGGAGATCCAGTAGATGCATTACTTGCAGCAGATGTGAGTTTTGACGTAACAGGTACAGGTGGTGCAGATGGAGGTATCTTAAATTCCATTATAGTAGCCGGAGAACCAAATCCTTTTTCACAATTTCTTTTAGCAGATAGTATTTCTTATCAGTTTGTTCATCATCCAGGTTCAG
>CBDCEE010000003.1:0-1455246 GCA_965215705.1 Sulfurovaceae bacterium
AGTGGTTGATGAAGAGGAAGGAGAATATGAAGTGCCTCTCTTTAATTCTTCTCCTCTTAAAAAGGTCACAATCAATAAAGAGTTAGCTGGCATTAACTCCTACTTCTATTTCATAGATGAGAGTAAACTGATTGAAGATCACCGTTTCATTAATATACTCCACGAACGCCACAAGAATGCCCATAGCTTTCTTGCTGGGATCGATATCAAGAAGTCACCACTTGCACTGGCTCACTCAGGGGCAAGGCTTAAATATCTTCCACCCTATAAGATTACAAAGAGTCGTCAAAGAATCAAATACTTCCCTCCTGAGCTTTTTGATCACCTACTCTCTTTGGCAAAACCGCGTGAACGTCTCTTATATCTCCTACTTGGTGGCACCAGTGCAAGAATAGGACAGGCACTCAACTTGACACTTTATGATATTGACTATGGGAAAAGAGAGGTATGGCTACTTGACCCTAAAAGTGATGATGAAGATATATTTGGAAACAAACGTATCCAGTGGCTACGGAAAGAGTATAGTATAGACCCCGAAGGAGAGAATGAGCATAATACTGCAGACCTCCAATTCAAATATCCCATTCCTCTCTATTATGAACCGCTGTACTGGCTTAGTGACAAATACCGAGATATGTTCTTTGAGACACTAGAAAAGTATTCAAAAAGTGATGTGTATGTCAGTGAGTTTGTACGCTTCCCTCGTCATCCCTTTTTCTTTGTTACGAAGACAGGGAGGCGTGTACATGCAAGAGATGCGCTTGGGAGGTTAAAGGCAACTTTACGAAAGCTCTATCTCTATTATGGAGCAGATAAGTATCCTGAGCTTCTGGATCTAGGGTTTCATTCACTCAGGCACATGTACGGTCATGCTCGTGCAGAGCTTTATGCGCGTGTAGGCAATGACTCTATCCCCTATATCACAATGAATCAGATGGGGCACAGAAACTTTGATTCAACTCTGGTTTACTTCAATCTCTCTAGGGAGACAGTACAAGAGATAATCGAAATATATCTCAAAAAGGATTAGAATG
The DNA here is from genome assembly GCA_965215705.1 of Sulfurovaceae bacterium. Classification (GTDB taxonomy): domain Bacteria; phylum Campylobacterota; class Campylobacteria; order Campylobacterales; family Sulfurovaceae; genus JAAXPZ01. The sequence continues at coordinate 1,035 of CBDCEE010000003.1, forward strand.
AAAAAGTCATATAAAGGAAAGAATGACAACCTTGAGAAGCATCAAAAGGTGTTACAGGAACGTAATAGGAATATGATACAGCGCACCATAGAGCATATAGAGGGTCTTGGTGGGAAGATTACTATGTCCTCTGTCTCTCGCGTTACCTATGAGATAGCCGATCCTCAAAATGGAGAGAAAGGGATCACCCTTGCAGGCATCTCCAAGAATCCAATGTACAGAGCAATGATCGAGGAAGCAGCAGCATCTTTGCTACCGTCTTCCCAGCATACAACAGGAAACACGCAACGAATGTCAACAGGGGATGCACGTCTTATGCTACATGCATTCAGGGTAGAGAAATTGAGACTAGAGGGTGAGAATAGAGTCCTAAAGCGGCAGTTATTGAATATACCCCAGCAGATTGAAACGGTAGATGTATTTAGTGAAAAGTTGTTACAAGAGCATACGCTAATACTTGATCTGTTCCGTTCATTTATTTACCGACTCAATGAGCTAGAGATTACTTACAGAGATAGTGATGGTGCCCTGATACTTGCTTTGTATGACGAGGTAGTGGTGCCAGAAAAGGCAATGACAATACTATTTAAAAACAAGGAGTTAGACAATGAATAGTGAAGAGTATGAAGAGTATGTTGAGTATGTTGAAGAGCTTCCCATGATCAACCCTACTGAGAAGATTATCGCCTTATCAGAAATTAATGAAGGAGAGCTACACAAAGAATGGATGGAATACAATAATTTGGTATTTAATTTGGGAGAAGACGAAGTACCCGGATATAAAGCTTACCAGAACCTACATAATCCTGCAATTCATACTTCTATAGATACGTATAGTAAGGCACTTGCTGAGATGTTAGGTATAGGAGGAAAATTCCAATTTACAAGTATGGTTATGAGAGAAACTGATGAAGGCACAGAAAAGGCATTCTTGATGATTCAAAAAGATCTAGACGGCTTATATCGTCTGCTTTTTGAGAAAGAAGGAGATATTCATATCAACAAAGTGCCTCTTCGTACAATTCTAGATAGGTTTTTTATCTTTTTATGGGGAAGTGGTGATATTCTTATGCCCACACACCCTTACGGCTCAGGAAATAGCATGGCGAGTGCTATGGAGCATCTTTACAAAGACTCCCCTCTTATGGACGATTTGAAAAAATTGTTGAAGTCAGAAAAATACTTCTCTTATCATAGAAAGGCAGGATGGGGTACAGCACTTTTACGGGTAATGAGTATGACATCTTGGAGGGAAGCTGACGATATTATAGAGGAGGATCTGCTTGAGATGATGGAAGCTTTTCTCATCCATAAAAAAGTGAAGAGCTATGAAGGGAGTATGCGAACGGCACTCTCTGTATTGGAGTTGATACGTTACTACCTTATTGATAGGGGACGCAAGGATATTGCTTATCCCAGTGTGGTAAAAGCAACATATCGCACAAAAGGCTCTAAAAGAGCTATCCCTCTTGAAAAACGACTTGACGCATGGACAGAGCACCCTGTAGAATCAATAAGAGAATTTGCAAAGAGTGCACAAGAGTATGTCCTTCTCCTGCATGAACAGGGGATATCTCTCGGCTCTATTGATCGAAAGCTTAAGATATTGGAGGTTTTATTTGAGCGTTTTGCATCGATGTCTACTACCAGACAAAATCTCTTGCTTGACAGAGATTGGCTTGAAGATAACTTTACACCAGATAGTGAACAGGGCCTTATTGCTCTCGTAAAGGAGAAGTCTAGCTCTGAATCAGCATTCTACTATAACCTCAATGTTGTAACAGCACTGATGGATTATATGGGTTTGTTTACGGCAAAAATGCGCAAAAATATACCGGTACAACCTAAGAAAGTAAAGAGACGCGCATACCGTCAGGCAATGCCCAAGGAGATGGTTCAGCATATAGTAGAGATCCTAAAAGAGAGACCTCCTCATATGCCTGTACGATGGGATCCGAAACGTGCAGATATTTCATGGTGGGAGCATGAAGTCTATCCTGTCTTTCCTCTGATGATGCTCTTTGGGTACTATGTCCCAATGCGAGGACAGCAAGTGCGGTGGCTGTGTAGAGATAAGTCTTTTGTGCTGAGTAGAGACAAGAAGAGTATAGAAACCATTGTGATCAACACAGATAAAAATACTCGAAGGGAGTATCTTCAAGAGATCCCCAATGTCTGGAAGGATCTAAATATCTTTATCCCTTTTATAGAGTGGCACAAGGAGTACTACCCAATGCTTAAGCATGTGCCTTATAAGCTGGATGATCGTACTCCATGGGAAGATGTCATGCCTTTGATGGTCACACCACAAAGCCCATATCCTGTCTCACATACTATGCACATGGAGTATCACAAGCGCGTACTGTGTCAGTATCAGATTGAGAAAAACCTTGAAGCTCAGAAAAGTGGTGACACTCCTGTGGTAATAGCATGGAGAACAGATGGAGAGCCTTTTTTTAATAGTATAGAGGAGTTGAATAATACACCTAGAAAGATTTTCTCCTCAGTGAAAGTTGCCTATGATATCCACTCATTACGTGTTACAGGAGCTACGAGATACCTGGAGTCTGGTCTTGGTATCAATACTGTGATGGGTTTGACTGGACACACCAGTCCTGAAACACTTATTCGTATCTATATCAATCTAACAAGGAAAGAGAAAGAGGACACAATGCGTTCGGCTGTGGATCAGATATATTTTGGTGGTAAAGAGACCCTACTTGAAAATACCAATTCATTGATTCGAGGAGAACTCACAGTGGCTTATCAGGAGGGAAAGGAACATGTAGTACATGCACTTGAAGAGAATAAGCTTTTCTCTCTTTACCGTAAACCTCTTGAGGAGGCTAGAGATTCTAGAGACCTTTACTCTGGTGAAGAGATAGCATCTCAGATACACCCCTCACAATGGCAACCGATGATCCATGGTATCTGCCCCGGTGTTGTCTGCCCAACAGGTAGAGAAAACCGCTGCTCACTCTGTCCACATCTTATCACCGGAAAACTTTTTATAGAGGGCGTAGCACACCAGACCAACCTACTCTTTGCCCGTTTTCAAAGGCTATCCCTAGAATCTAAAAAAGAGAGGGGTGAGAAAAAGTATTTCCATTCTGGGAAAGGTGAGGAGTTGGAGATACTACTGGAAGAGCTTTTAGGGTGGCAAGAGATTCTATCAAAGATCGATGATACGATTGAGGGTGACTTGGTAAAAAAAGCAGACAAATCCAAAGGAACGAATCTGGTGGTCTCCAACAACAGCAGAAGCAGTGTAGTAAGAGCAGAACAGGCATCTACAGAGCTGGCATATCTTAAAAATGCCTATGATGTCCAGCAACTTGGTGTAGAGCATGATTATTTTGGACTCAAGCTTCTAACTATTAAAGCAGTTGAAATTGCCTCAAAGATGGGTGACAATAAAAAGGTACAGGAACTCATTGAGGATGAAACAAAAGTTATTGATATGCTTATGGGATTCTATAAAAAGGGAATAACTGATACACAGAATGTTGATTCTTTCCTAAAAGAAGTTAAAAACATAGATTATTCTAAGAAAAATATATAGATTGTTAATTATTAAAGCCATATTATTACGAAAATGATATAATATTTGCATAAAACTCTACCAGGAGGTAATAAATGGTTTTTTCAGAAGTGATGGATCGTGTCTCTGCTGTCCTCGAATTTGGGGAAGAGCACCGCCTCTATGAAAAAGATATAGCCAAAGCATTACAGATCTCTCCTGCACAGTATTCCAATGCCAAAAAACGTGGCAGTGTACCTATTGAAGCTGTGACCAATTTCTGTGCAAGACGGAAAGTAAGTATCAATTGGGTACTTTATGGGCAGCAGACAGGTATGCTAGACAATAGAACAGAAGATGCACTCCAGATCATTTACCATAAAAACTACCGTACCTCTGCCGGTGGAGGTGCTATCAACGAAGAGGGGGATGACTGTACCCATTTGACTATTGACCCTGAGTTTCAGGCTATGCTTGGGATTAAAAGTGGTGACAGTATCGAAGCCATACGAATTACAGGTGACTCAATGGAGCCAACACTCAGTGAGAACTCTATCCTCATCCTTGATCGGAAGAAAACCGAGCTAATCAATGGCGGTATCTTTGTAGTTAATACCCAAGGTGGAGTATTTGTCAAGCGTATTAGTCTCAATGCCAAAGGTGGCATTGATTTGATCTCTGATAATACGATCTATCCTCCTCAAACTGTAGAGGGAGAGGACGTGACAGTTGTGGGTAAGGTTATTGGGGCTTTGGAGAAAATCTAAGGTTTTTTCTATAAGCTCTTTCTGATATATCTAGCTAAGAATGGGTCCACTATCGAATAGCTCCTACCCTCCCTCTTGATCAGCCCATCATCCAACAGAGCATTTAATATTTTGCTAACATTCTGTTTGATAGCTCCTGCAGACTCAAGCTCCTTATAGGGGTCTTCCTTTCGACTTAATGCCTTTAGCAGTTGAATGTAGTATTTTTTGCCTTTTACCTTTGAGAGCTCTGAGAGATAATACCCCTCCTCTGATAAGTACCTTTTACGTGCTGCTTTGCAAACATGGATAGGGAATGTATTTATCTTGTCCTTCATCTTTGCTTCTACCAAAACATCTTGGGCTATCTTAACAATATAGTACGGAATCCCTCCAGATATATGGATAATATCTCTAACAAAATGCCTATACAGAGAAGCCCCTTCACTCCTAAATACCTTATTTAGAAATCCTTTGAACTCTACCTCCGTCATAGGAGGCACATGTACAAGCTCTGCAAACCTAAAGAATGGAGAGTTTTTGTCGGTAAATATCTTGTTCATTAGAGAGTATTGTGACCCTGCAAATATATAAGTGATATTTTCACTCGTTTGAAACTCAGAACGCATAAGAGAGAGTATCTTCTCGTGCTCTTTAAGCTCCTTAATCTCCCCCAGTTCATCAATTGCAAATAGAACATGAATGCCAAGTTTTTTGGCTATCTTGTCGGGTAAGGCAAGTGCGTGAAGCAGATAGGCATCATCGCTTTTTTGTGAGGCTAGATCAAATGTAAGCCCTAGCTCTACATCTTCTATAGTTAAACTGATACCGTTAAGAAGGGTAGTAAAAAATTGAAATGTGGCTATGCTGGCTTTTTTTGCATACTCCAATACATTTTTGATGCCTACCAGACCATAGGCCTCATCTATGATAGCATCTGCAAAGTCTCTCTTGTTGTACACTTTCATAATATCGATCTCTATGGACTTCCATCCCTTTTTTGTATCTATCACTTTTCTCATGATAGAACTTTTTCCATATCTTCGAGGAGCTACAAGCACAACACTCTGACTCATGTCGATATAGCTATTGATCTTCTTAAGGATCTCTTCTCTTCCTATAAACTGCTCTCCTGTGACTATCTTCCCTGTTTGAAGCTTCATGAATGACCCCTAGTAATATATTTTGTATTACTATTATATCATATTACTAATTGGTAATCAATACTAATATTACAAAAATTAAAATAAAATGATGTGTCTTTTCTCTTTTATCTACCGTAAGATCCCCGTTTTTTGGCATATTGACACATTAATTTTTTTTTGATATCATTAAAGTGTTTAAACAATTCTCGCAATAGCTATGATTTTTTTACAAAATAGAAAAGGATTACAATGGGAAAAGGTGACGCAATAGACCATAACCACTTCAATTGCAGTGAACAGCATGAAGAAGATTTTGTGGCCGAACAATATTTAGACGAGGAAGGGGTACGTAATTTCCTAAAGGAAAAGTGCAAAGACGGTACCTTTAACTACTCCACACACGATGAAGTGTATAAAAAGCTTGCGGAGGCAGACTTTATAAAATTTCCATAACTCAATTTCTCTCTCAAAGGTAGATATTCCTTATATCTTGAGAGACACTCTCTATTCCCTCCTCTCTCTTTTCACATAAGACAACCTAAAGCAACTGCTAAAAGTACCGCTAGAGTATAGGCACGATATACTTTTCAAAAAGGAAGCACATTATGAGAAAAACTATTTCTATGCTATTAATCTTAGGCACGTCTGTAATATTTGCAAACGAAGCTTTTTCTTCTATAGGGTATCAGCAATGCATGAGTAGCAGTAGGGGAGTCACCATAGACATGAATACATGCAATACCCAAGAACTCAGACTACAGGACAAACTACTAAATCAAAACTACAAAAATGCAATAAGAAGACTTACTCCAAATAAAAGAAAGCAACTCAAGATAGTGCAGCGTCAGTGAATCAAGTATCGTGATATTAAGTGTGGATTCGAGAATGGATTAGCGGGTGGAACCATTGACCTTCTTAATGAGGGAGCCTGTTTGCTAGAGATGACTACCAAAAGAGCCGAGGAATTAAGAATACTTTCTAGTGAATTCTGATTAACTTCAGGATTCTTCATTCTTTTCAAAAGATATCATAAGTCATAAAGATCGATATTGTTATGTTAATTGCATTATATGCAAATATCATAATCATTATCGGCAAAGCTATAGGGGCTTTGGGGAGAGAGTCTTTCCTTTTAATTGTCTCTTGTATTTTTATAGCTAAAATCTAAGAAATAATTTTCATCATCTATTTTGCAAATAGTGACATCTCTTCTTCCATAGTTATCAAGATCTTTCAATAAAACTTTTTTTCCTGATTCCATGCCAAGTCTTCTCCTGAAATACAGTCCTAGTTCACTATTGTTGAGATATGTTTCTAGGGCTTTGCCATTATCTTGAGCTGTAACACAGTCAAGAATGAAGCCATCATCGGTGTAGACCATAAAGGGAATACCTCTGTCTGGGAAAAAGTCTGTTCTATAAATAGTTGATGGTATAGGAATATATGCCTGATTGGGTTCTCGTCCTTCTCTTTGTCCCCAATTTAAGCCAGAACGGTCAGGAACTCTTAGGTTACCTGCCCTGTCGGTTACCAGATTAAGATGGACACAATGAGTATATTTACTCTTCTTCTTGCTGGTGGTTGATAGGGGTGCATTGCTTATTGTTGGCTGTATCATAGTTCTATTTTGTAGTGAAAAGATTTCTATTGCACTAGGATCAAGGCAAGAAATTGAGCGCTTTTCAAGGCTAGAATAATAATTAAATGTATCTAATGCATCTACTAATGAGATTACCTCATTCTGCTTAAAAGAAAAACCGTTTAAACTGTAGTTTGCAGAACCTATAAATCCTAGAGAAATGGAAGAGTCGTCATGCCTCCAAGTGTAAGTCTTTGAGTGTACGGGGTAGTCAGTGTTTATATATCCACAATAAAATCGCTCAGAATATATATTTGCTAGCTTTACAAAAGCCTCGTGAGAAAGAAGACTGAGGCCACCCTTCTTAACCATGCCTATTAAAAGATATATGCTGAGTTCTGGATATTCTTTGAGTTGTCGGATGACCATTGAGGGGGATGCATAGCCTGATACTATGTATAGGTTTCGTATATGATGTTGCGTATAGGGCTTTGATAAAACTTCTTCGTATAAATTGTCTGTAAGCACAATATTCCTTTTAACCAAGGTATTGTGTAAAGCATATAATAATCGCTATTAAACTTTGTTAAAATCTAAATTTGGAGATATTGAGTCATAGTCAATTTCAGCAAATGTTTTCAATATTGACTCAAATAATATTTGTGACATAAGAGGAGACACAGCCATCCCTATCTGTCGTCTTACACTTTCCTTCTTCCCTACAAAGATAAAATCATCAGGGAATGTCTGTATACGTGCTCTTTCTCGGTTAGTGAGTGCTCTGTGCTCTTTATAGTGGTATCCATGTGTTCCACCGCCTCCGCTACCAGTAATTGTATAGGAAGGGTGATCTGGGTGTAGCCTTCTGTATATTTGGCTCATCTTTGCCCCTTTTACATTAAGCTGAAGATGTTTGGGTAGCTTTGTTTGCCATATATTCTCCCCAGGTTTAATATATTTTAACCGCTCCACCACAGTAGCCGACTGGTTTGTAACCTCATGATTGTATGCATCTTCTGGAATAGGTTCTTTTTCAAAAGTATCTTTGATGGAAACATATGTTTCTTTGGTTGTGGGAGAGGGAACCTTGAATTTTAAGCCAAATTTCTTATCTATTCCTACAATAATGATTCTGTGCCTTTTTTGTGGAACTCCATACTCTTCAAATCTATATTTGTGCACTGTAAGCTCATACCCATTGCCTGAATCTTTAAGATCATTAAGTATTTTGTGAAATGCTTTTCCTTCATTAGCACTGGTAAGACCACCCACATTCTCAGCTAAGAAAAATTTAGGTTTGAATTTATTCATAATATCAATTCCATATTTATACAGCCCACCGAAATTGCCATCCATTCCTTTGCTCTCACCAACAATACTAAAATCGTTACAAGGAAATCCGTATGCAAATGCATCTATGGGCTTTAAAGAATTTAAGAATGTGCTATCCTGCATAAGTTCAACAATATCTCCACAAATAACATTTGAGTTCTTTATATTTTTTTTATATGTCTTGCAGGTATCTTCATGATAGTCAGTTGCCCATACAGATTCCATATGAAAAGTCATATTATTTTTTGAATCTTTTACTATTGCCTTTTCTGCTCCCAAGGCTAGACCTCCTGGTCCGCAAAAAAGCTCACCTAGCTTAAATACCATCTTTTTTTCTTTCATTTGGATCTCCAATATTAAAATACGCTGCGAATATAAACCTATTATATCATATTCGCAGCGTATTTCTCATTAAAAAATATCTTTGATATACTTTTCTATGTCAATTTTGAGGACTACAATGAATAAAGTCACTATTCCAAGAGAAAGCATTCAGCAATCTATACGTTTTGGGGTCTCTTTCGCATCAGCTGAATATCAAAAGAGTTCTAGAGACTTTGGATCAAAACATGTAGAAAAAAGAAGTAACACGGACAAAACTGTTGATACGATTTCAGGAAAACTTGGTGAGTTTGCTTTTAAAGATTTCTGTAATCAAAATGGATTAAATATTGAAATTGACTTGTCACTTAAGAGAGGATATAGAGAAATAGATGATGGTCAAGATATTGTGAGGGTTGGAGGGATAGCTCCAAATCTAAAATTTGACATAAAGGAATCTAAAAAATATGCACAGTGGCTTCTAGTAGAATCTCATAAACTTTCAAAAGAGATTATCTTCGCTGATGTATATATTTTTGTTCGTCTTGACCTTCCAAAAGGCATAGAGAAGAACTTGAATCTATTTGATCTGAACGTAGTCAATGCAGAGATATCTGGCTATGCGTACAAAGAGGACTTCTTTGATGCAGAAGGGAACGCATGGTTTGATTATAAGGAAGGATCAAGGCTATTAAAGCAAAAGGTAGCTACCAAATTCTTTTTAGCAGATGATTTAGATTTTCGTAATTATAAAAAAAGCTTCTTAGCAAAAGAGTATAATAAAATTAAATCTAGTGGTGACGATATCTTTATAAATATCTCATTAAAGGCAGAACAAAATTTTGGACTACCTATTGGGATGTTAAGGAACACCAAGGATGATTATGAAGAGCTATTCAAGGTTCTTTCAAATAAAGATGTCCAAGTCGAGCATATTATAGACAGATACAGAAGACTTTATAAATATTCTTAATAATATTTGCGATATGATAAGACTACATAAGATACATTTATTATATATGTGCAGCAGGTAGAACAAATGAATAAAAAAGAGCTTTCCCTAGAAGCGAAGAAAATAGTTAAAATGTTAATGGCGGAAGAGGACATTTCATATATTGATTTACAGAAGAAACTTGATATGAGTGGTTATCACTATTCTGTAGAAGCCCTAAGAAGTAAAGTGTTTAGAGGAACATATGATATACGCTTCCTTATCGAGGTTACAGAAGCACTAGACAAGAAAATTAAAATTATAGACAAAGATATTGTCTAAAATAATGAATAGGAGAAAATATGAGAAAAATAATTTATGTAGTCGTTCTTTTTATTTTTTATACGACTCTATTACAAGCCCGAACAACATGCAGCCAATTCAAGGATCATGCTCAAGCTCAAAGATATTATGAGGCTGGCAAGAGAGGATATAAGTCACTAGACAGAGATAAAGATGGTGAAGCCTGTGAGTGCCTTAAAGGCGGATCTTCATACGGAAAGAGTGTCTGTAGGAGATGGCGAAAGAAGCATGGGAAATAGAGATACTGCACTATGCAAGTAAAACACCTACTCCTTACGCTCATCTTTTCTCTATCTCTCTTCTCCAGAGAAGTCCCACCAAATGCCAAGATCCAAGGCAGACTCAATATCATCAATGGTGCCAGTGCAGAGTGTGTGATGCACAAGTTCTATACTGGTACAGGATGGAAGCAATTAGAGGGTGAGATTGGGCGTAATGGTATAGATGGACTTTACTATAAAGAGAAATATGGAAATATCAAAGAAGTGCTTGTAGCAGAGTCCAAATGGAATAAGTCTAGACTGGGACTAAGTGGCAAGGGTAAAACAGTCAAGCAAATGTCACAAGAGTGGGTACTACGTACTATGGATAAGCTTGTCAATAAACTCCATACACGTATCTACACAAGCCTAAGGGAACTGATCCGTCATGATCAGTACAGAGCTAGGCTGTTTAGACTTAAACCCACCAGAGGTAATGCCATACAGATATCTATCTACAAGATCAAAAACAAGGGAGCCAAAGCCTTTGATGAGAGTATAGAGAGCAAACTCAAGCCTATTAAGATCATGGCTCCTCGAAATAGCTTTGAGACTAAGATGGTGAATGCCTACAATAGCTGCAGAGATCATTATTTACATAAGTACCTTGGTACTGTCTTGACTGACTCTGAGATCCAAGAATTACTACAGGACAACTATATCAAGAAGCGGGATGTAGTGAAGATGATACAGAGGCATTAGTATGGTAGTTTCCCCACTCTCCTATATTAACCCCTTATATATAGTTGCTTTTTTTGCTTCCGTTATCCTCATTGCTATCGCAAAGAGCCCTTGGTTTAAGGGTATAGTAGGAGAGGCAATTGTCAATGCCTCTACCCGAATGCTCCTAAACAAAGAAGAGTACACCATGATTAAAGATGTTACTCTTCTTTTAGATGATGGCAGTACTACCCAGATAGATCATATCATTGTTTCAAGATATGGTATTTTTGTAGTAGAAACAAAAAATATGAAGGGCTGGATATTTGGAAATGAACGTCAAAAAAAGTGGACACAAAAAATATACAAGCAGACACACCCCTTCCAAAATCCACTACATCAAAACTACAAACACACCAAAGCCATACAAGAACTTCTTGATCTAGAAGAGAGTGAGGTATTTTCTCTGGTTGTGTTTGTAGGAGAGAGTACCTTCAAAACAGACATGCCACCCAATGTTACCCAGGGCATTGGCTATATCAGATACATCAAGTCCAAGGAAACCCCTCTCTTTTCATCTCATGAAGTAGATGCATATGTTGCTAAAATCCATAGAGGCAGAATGGCACCAACCAGGAAAACGAGAAAAGAACATATTGCCAATATTAAAAACCCAAAAAGAAGGACTCCGTCAATAGTGATCCCAGAAGCCATATCTTGCCCAAAGTGTGGAAGCGAGATGGTGCTAAGAACTGCCCAAAAGGGACACTATAAAGGAAAAGAGTTTTGGGGGTGCTCTAAATATCCTTACTGTAAAGGGGTTATCAATATTGAGAAATAGCACTATCTGTTTACTGGCCATATTGCACGATAGAATATACATGATATAATGTTGGTATAGCATACAAGGAACTAACTAAATAAACTAAAGGATTTTAATGGCACTTACAGCACTTGTAATCACTGCACTTTTTTTCGTCTTTTCATTTGTTTATGGTGCTTACATATTGATTACTAACCTTGATGAATAGCATTCTGCCTCTTTATCTATGAGATACCTTGATAACATACTAACTGATATTGAAATATAAAAACCTCTCAGCCAATCCAGTATTACTTCACAATCAATGAAGTTATCCTTCTTTCTCTTATTCTATCATGTATAATTCATAGATAATTCTACATTTAGGAGAAGATACATATGAGAGAAATACTGACAGAGATGCTTGTACATGGTAGAGCTATAGATATCACCAATGAGGTGATTCCTGATAGAAGGCATTTTTACTTTGATGGCTATGATGAGGATGAAGAAACTACAGAGATAAGAATTGAAGCCTACATAGATACAGAAAATCAAAATGAACTCTTCTACGTACTTTATGAATTAGAGGAAGGTAAGGATAGTGAAGATCCGGACGAATGGTGTATAGAATTTATTTCCGATATAAAAGGATTGCATGCAGACTTTCCCAGTCTGATACAAAGAATGGCAAGATATGCATTACACACAGATAGAGAATTTACAATCGAGGGAGTATCTGTAAAAGAGTACTTTTCGGAGGATGATATCGATCATAGGTATGCATTCTTGAATTTACCACCAGAAGAAGGTGTAAGTGCGATCAAGTAAAGAGATATTATCTGATCTAAGCAAAGAGTGCTTTAACCAGATCACTCACTACAAGTTCAATAAAAATACCCTTCATGTAGCAGAACGCTACCGCAAAGGAAGACTGGATGGACTACAGTATATCTCAGAACTTACACTCTACTATATGCAAAGAGAACAGGCGTTACGAAGAGAGTTTGAAAGCCAACTGCTCAAACAAATGAAAGGCATGAACTGTCTTAACAATGGAGAGTACAAACAAGGGCTCTATGATGTCCTACATGAATTTGAAAATCTATTTAAAAGGATTGAAAATGGATAATGAACGAAAGCAACTACTCAAAGATGAGATTGTATACATGATCAATAAAAGAAGCCAAGGCATGATGACAAGTGGCGTGCCTGTTGAGCTCTTCTACCATGGTACAGACGAGGAGATTACCAAAGAAAATATTGATACGATGCTGGATGAGCTCAAAGAGGAGTATCGTATCATTGAAAGAAATGGATGCCTTTCTGCTTATTCCAAACCAAGTGGTGAGAGCAGTTAAAATAGAGTAAATTTCATATTTCCTGTACGTGCCACAATTTTGATATAATAAAGCAAAAAACCAAAATACAAGTGTCACACAATAACGCTGCCCCTAAGTGGTAGCACAGGAAGGAAGAACTATGAAAGTTCCATTTGGGCTTCATCGTGAAACCAACGACTATATTGGTATTGATGAAGCAGACAGAGGTTTGGCTTGTGACTGTATCTGCCCCAGTTGCGGAATGAGGCTACAGGCAAGAAAAGGGAAGGAGAGAGAATATCACTTCTCCCATCATAAGGCGGCACAAAAAGAAGATTGTCAATACTCTTATTGGGTATCGGTACGATCCATGGCAAAACAGCTTATAGGGAAATACAAAAAGATTTCTTTCAATTATAAAACTATCAAGGCATTACCCGTCAGTCCCTACAGGGATATAGTTATTTTTCAGGTAACACTTGACCCAAGAGTCAAAGAGTATCAGTTTGATTTGAAAGTATCAAGCTCAATTGGTGACTTCTATATCTATTTTCTTACAGATGAAGAGGATAACGGTAGGGCAAGGATGCATTATAATGACACAAGAGTCTATTTCAATGACTGGGCTGTCCTAGAAATAGATCTCTCCAGTATGAAGCAGCATGATAGAAATGCTGGTGAGCACCTACGGTCTCTTCTTTTTGATAGGATGGATAATAAGAATTTTCTTCTACCCGAAAAAAAGTTCCAAAGTAAAGAGATCCTACCGTCACAAGAGCAAAGCAAAGAGTATGCAGCAGAAGAAGCCCTTATTCCAGAGGAAGTTTGTATAGAGTCATTCTATAATACCCCTGATAAGATCAGGGAAGAGGCCTATACTTTATACAAGAATAATTGCCCTAAATATTTCAATCAAGATAGAGATAAGCTATCATTTGATGTCATCCGAAAGAAGGAAGATATGTTTAAATCTACTTTTTTTATTAGATATTATGGCGAGTACTTCGGGGCAATACGCTATGATGGATACTACTACGTATTCAAAGTTGAGAATGACATGATCATTCCTTATGCAATAAAAGAGAGATCTATATATATGCTCAAAAAAAGGCTTAAAGCTATTCTGTTTAAAGAGAGAGAACGCTTCTTTTAGAATATGACACAATTGTACTGTAGACATTTTCTGCTATAAACGGATAAGTTCTCTAGCTGTGAAGTAGGCTTATTATAATGTTCTTTGTCTGGTACTAACTATCAACATATTAGCTCCTTGGGTAATATTTCATACTCAACTGATAATATATTGATAATTAAGTGGAATGAATAACCATTAGCTATTATTTTGCTTTGTTATAGCCCAGAAGATCTCGACATAAATACAATTAACAATATGTTTATTTTTAGAGACACTAAAGGGATGATGATATAAAATCATATCGGGTAAGAAGCAGATCCGTTTCATCAACTGCAAGCCATAAAGATATTAGTCGTATCTACAAGGCTCTAAGAAGCTGCTGCAACCTTTTGAGAACTAAGAGCCCTTTTGAGGGCTCACCTACATAAGAAGAAAATCACTCATTGACTAATCAACTTATTTTACTTTCATTTCACAAAACCTCTATCTTATTTGATACCTATTTGGTTTTTCGTAGTTAAGTAATTTGATGATAAATACATAAAGAAGGTAACTAGCTTTTTGGCTCTTTAGTTAAGCCTATTATTCATAGTTAAGTTCTTAACTATGATGGATCAAGGCTGGGAGGTAGTTTGTTAAGAGTTGATTTCTTAGTCATATCTTAGAAGAGTCATCTCTGTCCACAGCATAAAATCTACCATCACTTCCTCTCTCTCGAACAGAAACAACGATAAACTCTTTCCCTTTGAGGTTGACAGTAGTATTACCTACTTTGAAGGAAGTGATACCCAGAGGGATCACTTTTTGTGCAAAAACAAGGCTACTCATAAACAGAACCAATAGTATAATCTTTTTCATGGAGGATATCTTTATCTCTTAATTTAGCCACATTCTATCATAAATAGATCAAAATTTACTGGTAGTTGTAACCTACACTTTGGTATAATTACGCGTCTTATTTTGGGTGACAAGTAGGGAAACAGGTGGCATTTATGTCTCTGTTGGCAGTGGTGACGCTGTTTACGCTATCCGAACGGATCTGAGGGACAAGTCGAAGAGGACTCAAAGCTCATACATTAAAGGATATTAAATGAAAAAGTTTTTTCTACTTTTCTTGGCATTAAGTGCTGTTGCGTTTGCAGGTGAGGGTGAATCTATGATTAAAGCATATTCAGTAGTAGCTGCTGGCGTTGGTCTTGGTTTGGCTGCATTGGGTGGAGCGATCGGTATGGGGCACACTGCTGCTGCTACTATCGCTGGTACTGCGAGAAACCCAGGCTTGGGTGGTAAGTTGATGACGACTATGTTTATCGCACTTGCTATGATCGAAGCACAGGTTATCTATACACTGGTTATCGCATTGATTGCACTCTATGCGAACCCTTTCCTCGGCTAAGATTAGCCTAGTTTAAGGAATGGATGGGTAAAATTCCCGTCCATTTAAACTACCAGATACGTTTAGTATCTAGATTTCACGCGGCAGTGGTGGAACGGTAGACACGCCAGCTTGAGGGGCTGGTGGGCGCAAGCCCGTGGAGGTTCAAATCCTCTCTGCCGCACCATACATCATCTTTACTAAATATCATAAAAAATCAAAAAAAACTTATCTAAAATCAATTATTATCCCCTAGATAGAGCATAAATTGGCAATTATTACTATTTTTTATCTATCTTTAAGAGGATAGTGTGTTATAATGCTCCATCTATTACAAAAAGGAAGAAAAATGACAAAAGCAGAATTTGTTGAACTAGTACAGAAGAATGGTGGATTTGATAGCAAAGCAGCAGCAGAAAGAGCAGTAAAAGCATTTACAGACTCAGTAACAGCAGCACTTAAAAAGAAAGAATCAGTATCTCTCGTAGGTTTCGGTACTTTTACTACAGCACAGGTAGCAAAAAAGACTGGTAAAGTTCCAGGAACAAACAAGACATATACAAAAGAAGCACACACTGCACCAAAATTCAAGTTTGGTAAGACAATCAAAGACGCTGTAGCAAAATAAGGCTACACTTCCGGAGCGCTACATTTGTAGCGTTCCTTCTCATCCTTTAAACCAACCCTTTACCCTTTCAAAAGCACTTTCAAAACTACTCTTATGTGGACGACTCTCTACGCCATAGCTCTCTTGAAGCTTTTCTAATAGTTCTTTCTGTGTTTCATTTATTTTTTCAGGTAGTATCATCTTGATCTGAGCGATGAGGCGACCCTTATGTCCAGAGTGTACATCAGCGATGCCTTCCCCTTTGAAGATAAACTGCTCTTTATCTCTGGTTCCTGGTTTGAGATTGAGTTCAAGCTCACCATGTAAAGAGGGAATGGCGACGACTTCACCCAGTATGCACTGTGTAAAGAAGGTTGGCACCACAATATAGATATCATTTCCATCTCGTACAAAGTGCTCATCCTCTTCTACATTGAAGGTTACATAGAGATCCCCCCTTTGTCCGTGACGGTTTTCATTACCATACCCAGCTACTCTCAGTCTGTTTCCTGTGTCTATACCAGCAGGAATATTGATTGTAATGGTTTGCTCTTGGTAGGTATATCCTTCAGATTTACAGGTGGGGCACTCTTCTTTGGCACTTTGCCCACTGCCTTGACATTTGGGGCACTCTTGGGCAAAGGTCATGAAGCCTTGCCTCATCACTACTTGTCCTCGACCTTCACAGTAGCCACATACTTCCATTTTGCCCTCTTTAGCACCCGTACCCTGACAGGTGTTACAGGGTACTTTATACTCGATAGGCATCTCTTTCTCTGCACCAAAGACAGCTTCATTAAAAGGCAGATCCAGCGTGATCTCGAAATCTAGTGCATATTTGGCAGAGGGGTCTCTACGACGGCCTTGTCCAGCAAAGCCACCTCCAAAGCCACCACCAAACATGGAGTTAAAGACATCCATGATATCATCCATGCTGTTGGCATGAAAGCCTGCACCTTGACGTTCTAGTCCCTCTTTACCATATTGATCATAGATCTGTCTTTTTTCATCTTTACCTAGTACATCATAGGCTTCATTGATACGCTTAAACAGCTCTTCTGCCTCTTGGTTCCCTGGATTTTTATCAGGATGGTATTTTATCGCTAGTTTTCGATAGGATTTCTTTATTTCTGCACCAGTGGCATCTCTGCTCACCTCTAGTATCTCATAATAATCAACTGTCATTGCTTTTCCATTTGTATTAGAATTATTTTCGGAATTTTACCATATTATTTTGATATAATGGCAAATAAAAAATAGGAGGGTAGCCATGGTGATGCATATTGTGATGTTTGTGTTCAAAGAAAATACAGACCAAGTATTCATAGATGAGGCAAAAGCACAAATAGAGCAACTCATTGATCTGGTTCCTGGGCTCCAACATATGAAGGTTGGATTAAATTTTTCCGATGAAGAGAGAGCGATGGACATGGTGCTAATCAGTAGTTTTAACAGCCGAGAGGATTTGGATTTTTATGCCAAGCACCCTGAGCATCTCAAAGTTATAGCGTTTATCAAAACGATAGCCGAATATACTAAAGTGGTGGATTTTGAAGTATAAGATCGAATCGTTTGAAAATTTGGTAGAGGCATTTCATGCATTACCAGGGATCGGAAAAAAAAGTGCAGTCAGATTGGCTTACCATATCGCAGTAGAAGATGGATTTACGGGAGTAAAACTAGCACAGGCGATCGAGGATGCGGTAGAAAATGTGGGCAAATGTATCTATTGTCACAATATGAGTGAAGATGAGCTCTGCAGTATCTGTGCAGATGAAGGGAGGGATCGTACAAAACTCTGCATCGTTCAGAGTGCCAAGGATATTCTCTCGATCGAAGAGAGTGGAGAGTTTGATGGTGTCTATTATGTGATCTCGAGACTGGAAGATATGGATACGCTGCACCTAAGACGTGCGGTAGAAGGGGTAAGTGAAGTGATCTTTGCCTTTCCTCCCAGTATCGCAACAGATACCATGATACTTTATATTGAAGATAAACTGGAAGGATCAGATATGATTTTTACCAAGATTGCTCAGGGGGTACCCACAGGGGTAGAACTGGAGAATATCGATATCATGTCACTGTCACGTGCCTTGGAGGCTAGGGTACGGGTATAGGGCAGAAGCTATCTATGCCCCTAGATAATATATATTTATGATTCTTTATTTGCCATCTCATGGATGTAATTCTGTACAAATCTTCGTACTTCTGCATAGACAAAAGAGTCTTTGTAGTCTTTGACTTTTCCACCACTGGCGTTGGGATGTCCTCCGCCGTTTCCGATCTTGCCTGCCATAAGCGAGACATCAAGTTTGTCGTTGCTGCGTAGAGAGAATCCGCCACGGTAATTGATATCCATATAGAAATCCATATCAGGGTTGTTAACCAGAAAAGTATTACCGATGATAGAGGCGTTGCCGACATTGTAGCCGAGTAAGCCCTTATAGCCCATATAGCTGATCTCCAGCCTTGCTCTTTGTTGGGTGAGGAGCTTGGTGACATAGGAGGCGACGAGATTGTCTTTGGTGTCGTTCTGTGCTTGTTTAAAAAAGGATTTTTTGATCTGATGGAGTTCATCATCCAACAAGATAGGTGCATCAGTAGCCTCTATTCTACTTCTGCCTGCCTCTATCAATGAGAGTTTAAATGCTCTATCCTGTTCAGGGAACATGACACGGTTTATCTCTCTGGCCCCCGAGATCATCCCCAGCATGACTTTACCATATTCAAAGAGGGTATGGTCATCTAACCAAATATCTACAGCATTGATGGCAGCAACAATGCTCTGATATGCGCCCTCTGTATCAAAACTATACTTCTCTCTGAGCCAATCATAAGTGATGAGTGTCGCACAGCGTGTGGTATCCAGCGTATACCACTCAAACTTCTCTGCGGCATTGGCACCTGTGGCGTGATGATCAAGCAGTTGCAGTACTGTACCAAGACGCTGGGCTTCTTTCTCTATATAATGCCCTTCTTTGGTGCTAAGATTCAGGTCAGTGATGAGAATAAGTGTTTCAAGTGTTTGATCTAGAAACAGGTCTCTCTCTATTTGTGCGATGATCTCTTCGAGCCTTGCTTTGACTTCTGGTCCATAGTTTGCATTATAGCAGTGTGTGGTAGCAAAGTATTTAGAGGTCAGATATTGGCATCCATATCCGTCTAGGTCGATATGGGAAAGGTGGTATAGGTGTGGTGTGGTCATAGTTTATTTTACTTTCTTGAGAGGTTAAAAGATGTCACTGAGCATGAGTCCATCTAGAAAATCATCTATTTTTCTTTGGAAGTTTGCTAAAAAAGGAGAGATCACACAGGTACCTACGGCACCATTAGGGCAAGTATCTGCATGTTCAAAACAGTTAAATACTGCTGGTGCTTTCCCTTCTGCTGCATGGATGATACTGTTGACACTGATCTCTGAGATATCCCTGGAGAGGGTAAATCCCCCTGCCGCACCACGTCGAGACTCAAGTATATCTGCCTTTGCCAGACTTTGAAGGATCTTTGCCAGAAAACTTTTGGGTATATTGAGTTCCATAGCCAACTGTTCAGCACCTACAGGTTTATCTGATTTACGTATGGCATTGAGTGAGAGGAGGGCATATTCACTGGCTCTGGTTAATAACATAGATAGATCCCTTCAATATGGGTGTGATTTATTATTTAGGAGCATTTTACTCTAATTCATGTTATTCTTCCCTTGGAGTATTCTTTTTATATCTCTCTTAGGTTATTATGCTATTATTTCGGCACAAAATACCAATCAGGAGGTCATTATGGCTTTGGATCAGGCGAAAAAACAGGAAATTGTCGCTAAATACGGACGAGGTGAGAACGATACAGGTTCTACAGAAGTACAGGTTGCACTTATTACAGAGAGAATTACATATCTTACAGAGCACTTGAAAATAAACAAGAAAGATCACTCTTCTAGACTGGGACTACTGAAGCTAGTCGGACAGAGAAGAAGATTGATGAGATATCTTAGAAATACAGATTTCGCAAGATATAACATCATCAAAGAGGCACTAGGACTTAGAAACTAAGTTGCTTCATTTCAGCTTCAGCCTATGCGGCTGAAGTTCACTGCCTTCACCCTTTTAGAACGATAATACTTATTCTCATTTCTTTACACTTCTAATGCTTTTGCAGCATCCAGTTTATTGCTATCAATATAGAGAACAACTCTAGTTTGATGCTCCTCTTTACTACGGAGAAGATCATAGTGGTCTTGCATTTCAATTCTTTTCTCTTCTGAAATAGGTTCTCTTACAGATTTGTATCCTACCGCCTTCCCTCCCTTTAGCACAGTAGAGATCCTGGCAAATACCCAATAATATCCTCCGTCTTTACGAAGATTCTTTACATACCCTTCCCATGTCTCACCTGCTTTGAGTGTTTTCCATAAATCCCTGAAAGCTGATTTTGGCATATCCGGGTGCCGGATAAGACTATGTGGTTTCCCAATAAGCTCCTCAACAGAATACCCTGAAATCTCTGCAAAGGTCTCATTGATATACGTGATCATCCCAGAAAAGTCAGTAAGGGAGATGATCTCTTCATTTTCAGGCACTTCTGTTTCTCTAAACATAGTAAACGTGGTCTCCATCTATATGCTCCTCTTAAGATTTATTTTTATTTTACCATGATTTGGTATGATAAGATATTGAGCTATATCAAAATGATAAAAATATAACTTGATGCGATTAGACTAAAGGTATACTTGACAAGAAGTGACTCAATATGGTATGATACTATTATTGTCCAGCAAAGGAGTAGATATGCATGATAAGAAAATAGATGATGAGCAAGTAAGAGAGTCCCCTGAAACGGAGGCTATCGAAGATGAAATACAGACTGAATCAGAACCTGAAATGAGCATTGAAGAGAAACTTCAATCCGCATTAGATGAGGCTCAAGACGAAGCACAAAAATATAAAGATGAGTATATCCGTGTGCATGCAGATTTTGAAAATAGTAAAAAACGCTTGGAAAAAGAGAAAGCCACAGCAGTAGCTTATTCGAATGAAGCGTTTGCTATGGATATGCTGGGTGTGCTGGATTCTCTAGAGAGTGCTTTGAGCTCTGTGGATCAAGTAGAAAGTGCTGATGATACGATTGCCAAATTCAAAGAGGGGCTAGTGCTGACTAAAGAGCAGATGCTCAAGGCTTTGGCACGTAATGGTGTAGTAGTGATATCAGGAGAGGGTGAGTTTGATCCCAATATCCATCAGGCAGTGATGCAGGTAGAGAGTCCAGAGCATGAAAGTGGTCAGATCGTACAGCTGCTACAGAAAGGCTATACTATGAAAGACAGGGTACTGCGTGCTGCAATGGTCAGCACTGCTAAATAAAGCTATGCAACTTAAGTTGCATTCTAATGACTCAAGTATAGATATAATACAAACAATTAAATAATTTAGGAGAGAACAATGAGCAAGCCAATAGGAATAGATTTAGGAACAACCAACTCAGCAGTAGCAATATATGAGAATGGTGAAGCAAAGATTATCGCCAACAAAGAGGGAAAAAATACCACACCATCAGTCGTAGCCTTTACCGATAAAGGTGAGATCCTTGTCGGTGAAGCTGCCAAGCGTCAGATGGTCACTAACCCAGAGAAAACTGTGTACTCAATCAAAAGGATCATGGGTCTCATGTGTAGTGAAGAGAAGGCCAAAGAGGCCAAAGAGAGACTTCCTTACCATGTGATCGAAAAGAGTGGTGCCTGTGCGATCGAGATCGATGGCAAGACCTATACACCCCAAGAGATCTCATCCAAGATCCTGATCAAACTCAAAGAGGATGCAGAAGCATACCTGGGCAGTACTGTAACAGATGCTGTCATAACGGTACCGGCATACTTCAACGATGCACAACGTAAAGCGACCAAAGAGGCAGGTACGATCGCAGGACTTAATGTGCTTCGTATCATCAACGAGCCTACCTCTGCGGCACTTGCCTATGGTATGGACAAAAAGGACAGTGAAAATATCGCAGTCTACGACCTGGGTGGTGGTACTTTTGATGTTACGATCCTAGAGACAGGTGATGGAGTGGTAGAGGTACTCTCTACAGGTGGAGATGCATTCCTTGGTGGTGATGACTTTGATAACAGAGTAGTTGACTTCCTAGCAGATGATTTCAAGAGTACCAGTGGTATCGATATCAAAGCAGATATCATGGCACTACAGCGTCTCAAAGAGGCAGCAGAAAATGCCAAAAAAGAGCTCTCTTCTGCGACTGAGACAGAGGTGAACCTACCCTTTATTACAGCAGATGCTTCAGGCCCAAAGCACTTGGTCATCAAGCTTACCCGTGCCAAATTTGAGTCACTAGTAGATGATCTTGTCGAGAGAACGATTACCAAAGTAGCAGAAGTACTCAAGGACTCTGGACTAAGCAAAGGAGAGATCAAAGAGGTGATCATGGTGGGTGGTTCTACCCGTGTACCACTCGTACAGGAGAAGCTCAAAGCATTCTTTGGTAAAGAGCTGAACAACTCAGTGAATCCTGATGAAGTTGTAGCCGCAGGTGCTGCGATCCAGGGTGGTGTATTGGTCGGTGATGTGAAGGATGTATTGCTTCTGGATGTTACCCCTCTAAGCCTTGGTATCGAGACACTGGGTGGTGTGACTACCAAAGTGATCGAAAAGGGTACCACAATCCCTGCCAAGAAGTCACAGGTGTTCTCTACAGCAGAGGATAATCAGCCGGCAGTGAGTATCCATGTGACACAAGGTGAGCGTGAGTTTGCCAAAGACAATAAGTCACTGGGTATGTTTGAACTCAGAGAGATACCAGCAGCACCAAGAGGCGTGCCTCAGATCGAAGTAACCTTCGATATAGATGCCAACGGTATCTTGACGGTAAGTGCAGAGGATAAGTCTACCGGTAAGTCACAAGAGATCAAGATCACCGGTTCGTCAGGACTCAGTGATGATGAGATCGAAAAGATGGTACAAGATGCAGAAGCCAATAAAGTAGCTGACGAAGAGCGTAAAGCTATCGTCGAGGCGAAAAACCAGGGAGATGCACTGGTACACCAGACCAGAAAGACATTGACTGAGTTAGGTGATAAAGTAGAGGCAGGGCTGAAAACAGAGGTTGAAGCAGCCATCGAAGCACTTGAAGCCACACTCAAAGATGAGAGTGCCAGTAAAGAGCAGATCGAAGAGAAGATCAATACGCTCAACACCCTCAACCAAAAGCTCGCAGAGCAGGCCGCCGCCGCACAACAGGCAGGTGGTGAGCAGGCAGAAGCCAAACCAGAAGATGACGATGTCATCGATGCAGAGGTGGAGTAAGCACCTCTGTTTTTTACCATACTTCTGTTCTCATCATTTTGATGAGAACATCTCTCTTATTCCTCAAATATCGCTTTATGTTCTAGTTTACTACAGAAGTTCTGTACCACGATCATGCCTGCATCTTTGGCTTTTTGTGCTGCAGTATTGTTGACCAGACCTAACTGTCCCCAAAATACTTTGATATCTCCTCGCTTGATACAGGCATCTGCTACAGCATCAAAGATGGCAGGTTTACGGAAGATGTCGACCATATCTATCTCGAAAGGGATCTCTGCAAGGGAGCGGTAGACTTTTTCGCCAAGGATTGTCTCCTCTTTGGGGTAGACTGGTATGATCTTGTACCCGGCATTCTGTAAGTATTTGGCGACCATGTGGCTGGCTTTGCTCTCATTGGGAGAGAGGCCAATGATCGCAATGCTTTTGACCATCTCGAAGATTTTTTTCATCTCCTCTTTGTTGCTATTGATGGTGGGGAATTCACACTCCATTCTTTATCCTTAATTTAGATATAATTTCGTCAATATCATATCGAGGAAACGATTAATGTTGGATTTAGCATCGGTGAAAAAAGCACAGGAGAGGGTTTCAGAGGTTACACATCGTACCCCCTTCTCCTACGCTCCTATACTTAGCAATATCAGTGGCTATGAAGTCTATCTTAAAAAAGAGAATCTACAGAGAACCGGTGCATTTAAGCTCCGTGGTGCTTTTAACAGGATCGCTGTACTGGTAGAGAGTGGTGACAGAGATGGTGTCGTGGCTGCAAGTGCAGGGAACCATGCACAAGGGGTTGCTTTTGCTGCCAAGCACTTTGGTATCGCTGCGACGATTGTAATGCCGGATTCTACCCCGTTGACCAAAGTGGTAGGGGTCAAGGAGCTCGGAGCAGAAGTGATCCTGCATGGTGCCAACTATGATGAAGCCTATGCCTATGCCATAGAGTATGCCAAAGCAGAGGAGAAAAGCTTTGTCCATCCTTTTGAAGATGAGGAAGTGATCGCTGGGCAGGGGACAGTAGCGTTGGAGATGCTGGAGGAGGTAGCGGATCTGGATGCTATCATTGTTCCTGTAGGTGGTGGCGGTTTGATCTCAGGGGTAGCAGTGGCTGCCAAAGCAATCAAACCGGATATCCAGATTATAGGGATCGCTTCTGCTGGAGCTCCGGCGATGAAGCAATCCTATGATGCAGGCAAAGTGATAGACAGTATCAGTGTCAGAACCATCGCAGATGGGATCGCAGTACGGGATACCTCGCCTGTGACACTGGCGTATATACGTCGCTATGTAGACACCTTGGGACTGGTAGGAGAAGGGGAGATCGCCAATGCAATTCTTTTCTTGCTGGAGAGACAGAAATTGTTGGTGGAGGGTGCGGGATCCGTAGGTGTAGCGGCGCTTTTGCATGAGAGGCTGGATCTTCCCAAAGGTACCAAAGTAGGGGTGGTACTCAGTGGGGGTAATATCGATGTCACGATGCTCTCACTGATCATCGAAAAGGGCCTGGTCAAGTCTGCCAGAAAGATGAAACTGGTCGTGATCCTGATAGATAAACCGGGTGCCCTACAGGCCTTTACCCAGACACTGATCAATATCGGTGCCAACATCGTACAGATCGGTTATGACCGTACCTCTACGGATCTAGAGTTTGGAGATGCCCATGTCTCTGTGGCGATAGAGACCAAAGGAGAAGAGCATCAGGAAGCGATCAGGCAGGCATTGCGTGATGGTGGATATACATTTAGGGAAGAGCATTAGAAATTAAAATGTAGGCGTGATCATGTCACACCTATGCATTTAATTTAGTAGCTTCGGCTGTGCTGTCCCTTGATCTTTGAGCAGCCTTACCAACTCTTTTTTCAAATGCTTGTCTGTACTCTCGTTAGCGAGAATCTCCAAAGTTTTATTGATACGTTCGTGATGCTGTTTGCTGCTTTGCATATACTCTTTGTGGCGAAGTGTATCTTCGTGGAGTTTGAGCTTGAGTCTTTGGTTTCTACGGTGGATCAGGTAGAGTAACATCATCAACACCAGAAAGAGTATAACCGCAGCGATAAGATACTGCTGGTAGAGGCTCGCTCGCTCTTTTTCGAGTATGATGCTAGACTCTTGCTTCTTTTTTTCGATGAGGATGGCAGCTTTCTGCTTCTCCTGCTCGATAAGGATCTTTCTATGATTTTCAGAAGCGATGATCTTCTCTTTGGTGAGATTGGCGACTTTACTTTTCTCTACTTCCAGCTTTTTGAGCAGGGTTTCTTTGTTGGATGCGATCGTGGCGAGTTTCTCCTGATGTGCTGCCTCCATAACAGTCAGTGCGATCTTCTCTTCACTTTTACTCAAGGGTTTAGGGGTAGGGAAAGATGTTTTGTTCTGCATGAGGTAGGGGCGTTTGGAGTCACTGCTGCTGTTACCACAGCCAAGTACAAACAATGAGGTTAGGATCAAAAGAACATGTGTAATTCGCACTATTTCACTCCTAATTTGTCCGATATTGTACCTAAATAGAGGTTAATGCATACCTAATCTAATGTTATTTTGCTATAATCCTTACACTAAAATATTAGGGATAAACTATCCCGGAACGGAGTTCCTATCATGAAAATGAGCGGTGCACAGATGATTTGTGAGGCGATCATCGCCGAGGGTATCAAGACAGTATTTGGTTACCCCGGTGGAGCCATCATGAATGTCTATGATGAAATCTATAAGCAAAACAAGTTTGAACATATCCTGACCCGCCATGAGCAAGCAGCTGTCCATGCAGCCGATGGCTATGCCAGAGCCTCCAGTGAGGTTGGGGTAGCGATGGTGACATCAGGTCCAGGATTTACCAATGCGGTAACAGGGATCGCTACGGCGTATACGGATTCTATTCCCTTGGTTGTCATCTCCGGGCAGGTGCCACTCTCACTGATCGGTACAGATGGATTTCAGGAGATCGATGCAGTGGGTATCTCTCGCTCCTGTACCAAGCACAACTATCTGGTACGCACACTCGAAGAGCTCCCTAGAGTACTCAAAGAGGCATTTTATATCGCCAGAAGCGGACGACCCGGTCCTGTACTGGTCGATGTCCCCAAGGATATCACCGGAGAGATGGGTGAGTTTGTCTATCCGGACAGTGTAGATCTGCCTACCTACAAGCCCAACTACAAAGGCAACAACCGTCAGATACAAAAGGCAGCCAAAGCGATCCTCGAAGCGAAGAAGCCACTGCTCTATATCGGAGGCGGTACGGTACTGAGTGGGGCTGCAGAGATCGTCAGAGAACTGGCAGAGATGTGTCAGATCCCAGCGGTGGAGACACTGATGTCCAGAGGTGTAATGGGTGCGAAAAACCCACTACTTCTGGGGATGCTGGGGATGCATGGTAACTACGCTTCCAATATGGCAATGAGTGAGACCGATCTGGTCATCTCTCTGGGTGCGAGATTTGATGACAGGGTCACGGGGAAGCTCAGTGAGTTTGCCAAGTATGCCGATGTGATCCATGTCGATATAGACCCTGCCAATATCGCCAAACTGGTAGATGTAGATTACCCGATCGTAGGCGATATCAAGACAGTGGTTGAAAAGATGATACCACTGCTCAAGGATGAAGTCAAGACAGAACGCTATCAGGTCTGGAGGGATATTTTGAACCGCTACAATGAGCTCCACCCACTCCTCTACAATGACAGTGATGAGGTGATCAAGCCTCAGTGGGCGATTGAGCGTCTGGGTGAGCTGGTCGGTGAGCAGGCGATCATCACCTCAGATGTAGGTCAGCATCAGATGTGGGCAGCACAGTTTTACCCCTTTGACAGACCTAACCAGTGGATCAACTCTGGTGGATTGGGTACGATGGGGTATGGCTTTCCTGCAGCGATCGGTGCAAAAAAGGCTGTACCAGAAAAGACAGTTATCAACATCACAGGGGATGGATCGATCCTCATGAATGTACAGGAGCTGGTCACCGCAGCAGAGCACAAGATCCCTGTCATCAATGTCATACTTAACAATCATTTCTTGGGTATGGTACGACAGTGGCAGACCTTTTTCTATGACAAACGCTACTCTGAGACGGATCTGAGCTATCAGCCCAACTGGAAGATGCTGGCGGAAGCCTGTGGTGGTATCGGCTATGATGTCACGACCAAAGAGGAGTTTGATGCAGCGATCAAGGATGCGATAGAGCAGGACAAGGTTGCCTTTGTAAATGTTGCCATCGCAAGACTGGAAAATGTGCTACCGATGGTACCCTCCGGTGGTGCACTGTATAACATGATGCTAGAGCACAAGGAGGAGAAGTAATGGAAGCAGTAAGAAGAGTTATTTCTGTTGTGGTCTTGAACGAGGCACAGGTATTGGCTAGGGTCTCTGGCTTGTTTGCTGCCAGAGGATACAATATCGAGTCGCTGACCGTCGCTCCGATTCCTGAGACGGATATGTCACATATCACGATCGTAACCAAAGGCAACAAGAGAGTGATCGAGCAGATCACCAAACAGCTGCATAAGCTGATCCCTACCTTCAAAGTTATCGAACACGAAGAGATGGTGGAGAAGGAGATGGTACTGATCAAGTTTCCTATAGAGGAGAGTTTGAGTGATGTGCAGGTACTCTGTCAGGCATACAACGGTGGTATCGTCAATGTCGGAGAGAAGATGGTGATCGGCATGGTGGCAGATGAGCCAGCACGTATCAAGCACTTTATTGAAGCAGCACAGCGATACAGTCCGTTGGAGATCGTTCGTGGCGGTGTAGTAGCGATCGAACGCTGATCGGCTATAGAGAGATGCCTACACGATATTCGCTTTCCAAGATCTTACAAGAGATAGGGCTTCCCTACAGTGGTAGGGATATAGATATATGGGGGCAACATACACTTGCAGAGGCAAACGCCACACATATAAGCTTTCTGGCTGAGAGCAAGTATTTTGCAGCAGTTAAAGAAACCAAAGCAGGAGCAGTGCTGATCCGTCAGGAGCATCTATCCTATCTACCAGAGGGAGTGATCCCGATCGTAACAGAAGATCCCTATCTGAGTATGGCACTGCTCAGCAAGGTTTTTCATACCCCTCCACAACTAGAGAAGGCAGAGCCATCTGTCGGTGAAGCATGTCAGATCGCAGAGGGTGTGATATGTGCCAAAGGTGTGCGTCTGGGAGACCGTGTGACGATCATGGCAGGCTGTGTGATCGGGGAAGATACAGTGATCGGTTCGGATACGATACTCTACCCCAATGTATCTCTCTATCATGACACGGTGCTTGGGTGTGAGTGTAGGATTCACTCGGGTGTGGTGATCGGAGCAGATGGCTATGGCTTTGCTGCGAGAGAGGATGGTAGTCAGGTCAAGATCTACCAGAACGGTAATGTGCGTATCGGTGACAGGGTAGAGATCGGTGCCAACAGTACGATAGACAGAGCAGCTTTTGGCTCTACCACGATAGGATCAGGCACCAAGATAGACAATCTGGTGCAGGTCGCCCATAACTGTGAGATCGGTAAGGATTGTCTACTGGTGTGTCAGACGGCACTGGCAGGCTCTACCAAGCTGGGAGATGGTGTGATCATGGGTGGACAGAGTGGGGCTACGGGACATCTGGAGATAGGTGATCATGCAACGATCGCCTCTAGAGCAGGTGTGACCAAGTCACTCTCAGGAGGCAAGGTCTATGGCGGCTTCCCTGCGATAGAGCAGAAACTATGGCTGAAGATACAAGCAAAGCTGCAACGCTTGATCAAGAAAAAGTAAGATAGGAATGGCCATGTCGATACAAAAACAGATAGAGCATATACTAAAAGAGCGTATCATGGTCATCGATGGGGCTACCGGTACACAGATACAAAATCTCGAGATTCCCTCTGAGGCATGGCTGGATGAGGCAGGGGTAGAGCAGGAAGGCTGTAATGAACTGCTCAATGCCACGGCACCAGCGTTGATAAAGTCTGTACATCATGCCTATGCCAAAGCGGGTGCAGATCTGATCAAAACCAACACATTTGGTACCATGCCCTGGGTATTGGATGAGTATGGGATGGGTGAGCGATGTTATGAGCTTTCCAAAGCAGGAGCAGTGCTTGTCAAAGAGGTCTGTGAAGCCTTCTCAACAGAGGAGAAGCCTCGATTTGTCCTGGGGTCTATCGGTCCAGGTACGAAGCTGCCTTCACTAGGGCATATTCATTATGATGAGATGTTTGAGGGCTACAAGCTCACAGCATTGGGGCTGATCGATGGTGGGTGTGATATCTTCATGCTAGAGACTTGTCAAGATCCCTTGCAGATCAAAGCAGCCATCCATGCCTGTCAGGCAGCCAGCAGTGAGCGTCAGATCGAGGTGCCGATCATGGTCTCTGTGACGATTGAGCTTAGTGGGGCTATGCTGATAGGTACGGATGCGACTACGATTGCTACTATTTTGGAGCCCTTTGAACTCCTCTCTCTGGGGTTCAACTGTGGTACAGGCCCAGACCAGGTCAAAAAGCACCTCAAGACCCTGTCCGAGCTTTGTGCTATCCCTATCTCTGTGCATGCCAATGCAGGACTACCACAGAACCGTGGTGGCTACACCTACTATCCGATGGGACCAGAAGAGTTTACTGCCAAGCAGTTAGAATTTACCGAGTTTGATGGTGTTTCATTTTTAGGGGGTTGTTGTGGTACGACGCCACAGCATATCCATACCCTGCAAAAGGCGGTGGCTACGATCAAACCCAAGCTACCTACAGGGAAGATTGAGCCTAGTATCGCTTCTCTTTTTAACACAACAGAACTTTTTCAAGAGCCAGCACCACTACTCATAGGAGAGCGGAGTAACTCTACAGGCTCAAAAGCCTTTAGAGAGCTGATCATCGCCTCTGATTATGAGGGAACGTTGACAGTCGGTCAAGCACAAGTACGTGATGGTGCACACTGTCTCGATGTCAACGTGGAGTTTGCAGGGCGTGATGGGGCTGTGGATATGAGGGCCATCATGGAGCTGTATAATCAAAAGATCCCTTTACCCCTCATGCCTGATGCTACACGTGTCAACACCATGGAAGAGGGGCTCAAGTGTATCGGTGGCAAGCCGATCATCAACTCTGTCAACCTCGAAGATGGGGAAGAAAAATTCCATGCTATCTGTAAACTTGCCAAAAAGTATGGTACGGCTCTGGTCTGTCTGACTATCGATGAGGTAGGTATGGCAAAGACCAGAGAGGACAAGGTCTCTCAAGCAGAACGTATGTATGATATGGCGGTAAATGGTCATGACATCGACCCCAGAAACCTGATCTTTGATATGCTGACTTTTACCGTGGGATCGGGGGATTTGGAGTACCGAGATGCTGCGATTCAGACACTGGAAGCGATAAAAGAGTTACATATCAGACACCCAGAAGTAGGGTCAACGCTTGGACTCTCTAACATCTCGTTTGGTCTTGATATTCATGCACGTAGATTTTTGAACTCGGTTTTTTTGCACCACTGTTTAAGAGCAGGATTGACCACGGTGATCATCAATGTCAAGCACATCGTCCCGCTCTCCAAAATGAGTGATGCAGACCGTGAGATTTGTGAAGAGTTACTCTTCTCTCCTGATGAGCAGTCACTTTTTAAGTTCATAGAGCATTTTTCCGATGTCAAGATAGAGGATGATGGTGCAGATGAAGCGTATGAGGCACTCTCCAATGAGGAGAAGATCAAAAAGCTCCTCATGGATGGTGACAAAGAGCGCATGATTCCTTTGGTAGAAGAAGCCAGAGCTGAGATAGAGCCTGATAGAATCGTCAATGAGATTTTGATCGATGCGATGAAGGTAGTAGGGGAGCTGTTCGGTTCGGGGCAGATGCAGTTGCCGTTTGTCCTGCAATCTGCTGAGACGATGAAAACCACGGTTGATTATCTCAATCCCTACCTCACCAAACAAGAGAAAGAGACTGATACCACACTGGTCATCGGTACGGTCAAAGGGGATGTACATGATGTGGGTAAAAACCTTGTGGATATCATCCTCTCTAATAACGGGTTTAAGGTCATCAATGTAGGTATCAAAGTCCAACTTGAGACCTATCTGGAGACCATGAAAGCACATAACATTCAAGCTCTGGGTATGAGTGGGCTACTGGTCAAATCAACCGCTGTCATGAAAGACAACCTAGAGACGATGGCTGAGATGGGAATAGAGATTCCTGTACTGCTCGGTGGAGCTGCATTGACCCGTAGTTTTGTCGATGATTTTTGTCGACCTATCTACAAAGGGCCGATCTTCTACTGTAGGGATGCCTTTGACGGAGTGATCGCTATGGGCAGGATAGAGAAGTACAACGCAGACCCTTCTGTAGGGCTTGACACCCGTCTGGCAGGTGATATGAAGGAGCGTGTAGAGGTGGTGGAGAAAGAGGTGATCATCCCTCCTTTGGCAGAGATCAAGATGCCAGGAGAGGTACCTATCCCCACACCGCCATTTTGGGGTCGTCGTGTAATGCAGAAGGACAAACTCGATCTGGAGATGGTCTTTGACTGGGTCAACCAGAAGTCTGTGATCAAGATGCACTGGGGCTACAAAAAAGGCAAGATGGACAAAGCAGAGTATGAGAAGCTCCTCGAAGAGAAGGTCTACCCTGCCTACGAACGGCTCAAGCGGGAGTTCATCGACAATGACCTCTTTGATCCGACAATCATCTACGGCTACTATCCTGTGCGTAGTGATGATCAGGAGCTACTGATCTTTGATGAGAGTGAGGGGTGGAATGTGGATGCCAATGCCTCTCGTGAGCCTTTTGCAGCAGTAGCAGAGCGTGCCAAACATCGCTTTAGCTTCCCCCGACAGAGACGTAAGCCACACCGAGCCCTGAGCGACTTTTTCGCCCATGAGAGACACGATGTGATCGCCCTGACCTGTGTGAGTGCAGGGAGCAAATTTTCCGAGTATGAAAAAGAGCTCTACGATGCAGGTAAGTACCTAGAGTACAACATGGTACACGGCTTCTCCGTAGAGCTGGCAGAAGCCCTAGCAGAGGTAGCTCACAAACAGATCCGTATGGATCTGGGCATCCTACGAGAGGATGGGGGAGCCACGCTCAGAGATATCCGTATGCGACGCTATCAGGGAGCACGCTACTCCTTTGGCTATGCTGCCTGTCCTGATCTAGAGCAGAGCAGGGTGATCTTCGATCTGTTACGCCCTGAGGAGTTCGGCATAGAGCTGAGCGAGACCTTCCAGATACACCCAGAGCAGAGTACCACTGCACTGGTGGTGCATCATGGGAAGGCTAGTTATTATGCGGTGTAGTATTAAGTGTTAATGAGATATAATTTTTCACCCCGTTTTATACGGTAGTTGGAGTGATGGCAGAGTGGTTGAATGCAACCGACTTAAAATCGGTCGAGGGTTAAACCTTCGGGGGTTCGAATCCCCCTCACTAATTCAGCTTTTTCAAATAAAAATCTTTCGTGATAATATTCATTGGATTATCAATTTTTTTTAAAAATTAGGCATTGTCGTAACCTATTTAAAATCAATATCTTAACTAATTGTTTTGTCTATTATTATCTAATATCATTTTATCTCAATTTTGAAGACAGATTAAATATTCATAAATCCAAACAAAACATCCAAAAGGAACCCACATGAAACCCAAAAAAGGCATCTACCGCCACTACAAAGGGAATGAATACGAAGTGATCGCCCTCGCACAGCACTCTGAGACTGAGGAGGAGATGGTGGTGTATCGGGCTCTGTATGGTGCGTATGGGGTATGGGTGCGTCCGTTGGAGATGTTTGTTGAAGAGCTAGATAGGGATGGTGTCAAGGTACCTCGATTTCAGTTTTTGTATGCGTAGGGTTAGATGCCTTCCATCTTTCTAGCTTCAAACTGTACCAATCTCTCTCCTGTAAATCTAAAGCTCAGCTCGATCGGGCGGCAGCAGACTTCACAATCCTCTATATACGCACTCTCCTCTTCGCTACTGTCTAGTATCATGGATATCTGTTCCCAGCAGTAGGGACAGGTAAAAAAATGTTCCATTTAGAGTACATCTTTGATGAGATAAAACCATAGTGGTAGCGTAACGAAACTGATGACAATCCCATACCCCAGAACCGAAGCGACAAAACGGCGTTCCAGTCCTGCCATGATCGCCAGCATAGAAGAGGAGACCATCGGTGCCATCCCTGCCTCGAAGATCGAGACCTCTGCCGAGAGGCTTTTTAGGGAGAGCATATGAAAAAGGATGAGCAGCAGGAGTGGGGTGAGGATCAGCTTGATCAGTAGTCCCCATGTCAGCGGTGCCCACTCTCCTGCGGCAAGCCGTAGCTTGAGATGTAGACCGATCGACAGTAGGGCAGCGGGGGTAAGCGTGGCTGCGAGAGTCTCCAACGGTGGCATGAGCCATTGTGGCGGTAGCGATGCATCGATACTCAGTGCCAGGACTAGAGCGATAAAAGAGGGGAAGGTAAGGATACGGTAGAGGATCTTGCCCAGTGTGGCTTCCTGCGTGCTGTAGAGTGAGAGGATCACGATCCCGGCAGTGGAGAGGATCAGGAAGGAGCCCAGCTGATCATAGACGATGGCATAGGGGATACCATTCTCACCAAAAAAGGCCTTGGTAAAAGGGATACCCAAGAACGAAGTATTGCCAAAGGGGATCAGCATCAGCAGTGCTCCGGTGATACTACGGCTCCAGCCTAGCAGTCTGGAGAGGATCAGTATCGCTATGACAGAGAGTAGGAAGAGCCCCCATGCACTGGCGATAGGCAGGATAAACCTGCTGTCTATAGTGAGATCGACCATCGTGACAAAGACCAATGCAGGCAGAGAGAGATAGATCACGAAACGGTTGAAACGATCTGCCCACAGTAGCTGTCCGTACTCAGAAAGTACCCGCTGTGCGAGATAACCCAGGAGCAAAAAGAGCAACAGTATCAGTACAGTATTCACAACGCTGTTCCTTTTTTTGGATTTATAGGAAGTATAGACAAATCTGGGTAAAATTCTACCATGAAAGAGACGATTAACTTCACATTGAAACCCGGAACCATTGAGAATCTTCAGGCATACAGTGAGATACTGGATAAAGAGATCAGCACAGTGATGGAAGAGGCGCTGGAGGCCTATTTTGCAGAGACGCAAAAAAGGCTTCTGGATAAAAATACAGCGGATGAGAATGCGATGACCAATCTGGACTACGATGAGTTTTGGGATGGGGTGGAACTCTGATCCTGTTTAAGATAATCAGCTATAATGACGGCTCAACAAATCTATGAACGAGCACAATTATTTTCTGTCAAAAGGACTTTTTTTTATGAGGAGACTATGGGTACCGCTTTCATTGTTGTTGCTATTGCTGATCGTCTGTGGTTGGCAACATCGTAACAGTTTCAACCAGCCTATGACCTATAGTATTATACAACACGATACACGCTATGATCTCAAAGGCACAGTTAAAAGTGAAGCCGAAGTAGACAAACTCATAGCCAGATTTTTAGAGTCAAAAAAGAGACTCACTACTACAGAAGTGAAGAAAAATGCACTGCTGGAGTCTAGAGGAAGTATCGCTGTAGTAGAAGCACTTCTGCCTCTTTTTGTCTCTCAGTATCAAGAGGGAAAGATCGTCTATCAAGATGGTACATTGATACTGTCTGGTAGGGTAGAAACGAAAGAGATAAAACAGCAGATACAGAGGATACTGGATCGAGGAAACATCCCTACAAAAAATACTACCAGCGTGCAAAAATCTCAACCGATCAGCTTTACTATCAGACAGCAAAAGAGAAAATCGTATCGTCTGGATGGCTCTTTTGCCAGCACTTCACAAAAAGAGAAGCTGATAGCACTTTTCCAGCAGACAAAAAATATGCTGGATGTCAGTCCGGGAGATATCGATCCTGCACTGGTAGATAGACAAAAGATACTGGATAAACTGAAAAGCTTTATCCCTTTCTTTACTGAGAAGGTAAAGGGAGGTACCTTGCGTTATGAGGATGGAGTCCTCCATGTGGGCGGGAAGGTTATGTGGAAGAAGCGTATCGAAGAGATCGAGGAGATACTCTCAAAACTGGAGATAGAGAGCAAAAACAGTGTGATCCTCAATATCAAAGCGATCAAAGGAAGCAGAGCCAAGAGAAAAGCAAAAAAGATTGTCAAAGCACTCCAGAAACAGCGTGCAAAAAAAGAGGCGATCAAAAAAGCAGAACAAGAGGTCTCCGAAGATATAGTGGCCATGATGGATACCCAAAGTCCGCAGCCCAAAAAGAGTACAACGAACAGTAAAAAAGTCAGAAAGAATCTTAATACACTGTTTGAGACTGAGAATATAGAGTTCAACATGACTCAGACGACCATGACACCTCTCGGACTGGGTACGGTAAGCAAGATCGCTGTGATCCTCAAAGCATATCCGGATGTAAAGATCGAGATCGCAGGGCATACGGACTCAGATGGAGATGATGCTTTCAATATGTTGCTTTCTCAAGGCAGGGTGAACAATGTCAAAAGGGCTTTGATGCAAGAGGGTATCGATAAAGATCGGATCAAAGCGGTAGGATATGGAGAGACCAAGCCTCTCGTACCCAATACCACAGAAGAGAATAAACAGAAAAACCGCCGTGTTGAGATCATCGTGGTAGGAGAGTAGTATGACAGAGATTATTTCGGAATTGTCGGTCTGTTTGGTGTTGGCCTCTGCGTTGGGACTCTGGATCGGGTTGATCGTAGGTGCATGCACCTCGCAGGAGAATATGCCACACTAGCGGGCAGGAGCATAACAGTGCTACGCCTCTTTTTTGACCCGATAGATCACTGCATACATGAGCGGCACATAGATCAGGTTGAGTAGTGTTGCCCATGCCACACCAAAGCCAAGAGCGATCGCCATAGGCTGTACGATCAGAGACTGCCCACTGGCAAAGAACATGATCGTCATCAGTCCCAGTACCGTCGTGATAGAGGTGAGAAAGATCGGCCGCAAACGCATCTGTGCTTTTTCTACAAGCATAGGATAACTTTTCTCTTTTTTGATAAAGTCCAGCATGATCAATCCATCATTAACCACGACCCCAGCCAGTCCTATGAGTCCCATGACACCGATGAGTGTGAGGTTGAGCCCAAAGAGGTAGGTACCGATCAATGCACCGAGTATTGAGAGTGGTATCGTAGAGAGTACAATGAGTGGCAGTATGAGAGAGTTGAACATCCAAACTAATGAGATAAAGATCAGGAATATCGCTATGACCGCAGCCCTGGTCATCTCAGTTTTGACCTGTCGATTTTCTTTCTCTTCTCCCTTGATGATCACTTTGATACCCTCTTTTTCAAAGCCTTCCAGCGCAGGCTTGATACGCTTCATCACTTCACTAGGGAGGATACGCTGCTTGTCTACAGTGGCGACCACAGACCATATCCTCTCTCCCGCTTCTTTGTAGAGTTTGAGCATTCTTTTTTTGTAGATAAACTCTGCAATATCCTGTAAAAGGACACTTTTACTGCCATCGGGTGTCTCTAGCATGAGACTACTGATATCATAATCATGCTCTTTGGAAGGCTCTTCGACACGGATACGTATCAGTCCTTTTGTATCAAATATCTTCCCATATTCTGCTTCCAGAAACAGTCCTCTGAGTGTGCTGACCAGGTTGGACTCATTAAATCCAAGTGTCTGCCCATAGCGGTTGATCTTGAATTTGAGCTCGAGAGGCCCCTCTTTGGCATTGTCACTGACCAGAGTTGTACCGTTAATATCGCTGAGCACTTTTTTGAGCTTTGTGATGGCATCAAACACCTTCTCATCCTTTGCTCCGGTAAAGCCTATCTCAATATCATTCTTGACGATACCGGTTTGCGGTACATAGGTACTGATCTCTTCAAAGACCTTTTTCCCCTCTTTGTCTTTCATGTTTTGAAAAGCAGGGAGTACCTCTTTTTCGATTGCTTTGAGTACATCATGTGAATCCATCGTTCGGATCATATCACTGTCATCATACTCCAATGAGAGATAGGGATTGATATACTTGTCAAAGAAGTTCTCCGGTTTTCTCTCATGGAGGTTGACAAAGATCTGAAAGAGATGCTCTCCTGACTCAAAGGTTTGGTCAGGATTGAACTTGATACCTGCGATAGAGGTGACAGAGGAGACATCCTTGGGGTTGATGGATTTGATGATTGCCTTTTCCAGTATGGAGAGTAGCTTTTCCGTATCTTTCAGCCTGTTATCCACATCTACTTTGCCGCTGAGATAGACTTGGCTTGCATCAAAAGGAGGGAAAAGCTCAAATTTGAGGATCTTCATCATACCCATTGTACCCAGTATGATACCGATGATGATCAGCAAGAGAGAGCTCTTCTTGAAACGTAGCATGCCATTCAAGACTGTACTGTAGCGTGCATTGAACCCATCCCAGAAAGGACTTGGTTCATGGTGATCTATGGTTTTGCCCACAGTAAAGAACTCTTTGGCATGCAGGGGTAGAAAATAGAAGGCCTCAAACAGTGAACTAATCAATAAAATGGAGATCATTACAGGCAGTACTTTGACGAACATGCCCATCTGCCCACTCATGATCAGTAGTGGGAGAAAGGCGAACACCGTGGTCGCTGTTGCTGTGAGTACCGCAGGGAACATCTCTGCCGAGCCCTCGATAGCAGCTTCACGGGGCTTTTTCCCCATCTCCATATGCCTATAGATATTCTCCGCTACAACGATAGCTTCATCCACCAGCATCCCCAGTGCGATCAGAGCGCCGAGCATGGTGAGCATATTCATACTGTATCCGAGCATCTCTGCGGCGATCAATGCAATAAAAAAGCTTGTGGGGATACCGATAGCTACCACAGTAGCGATACGCCAGTTGACACTCAAAAAGAGCGCCAAAAAGACCAGGATTAGACCAAATATGATGTTTGTGGTGACTAGATTGATACGGTTTTTTATCCAGACAGAGGTATCTGTATACACATCAAAACTAAGTGTAGGATAGCTCTTTCGAAACGCAGGAAGCATGGATCTGATTTGCTTGCTCAATGCGATAGCATTGCCTTCTACCGTCTTGGTTGTGTTGATAGAGATGTTCTGCTTTCCATTGAAGTGAGAGATCTCTCGGGGGGTGCTGAGCCCAAAACTGACAGAGGCGACATCTCCCAGACGGATATGCCTTTGACCGATACTGAGTAGGGTATCTTCCAGTGTCTTGGCATCCTTGGCGCCATTGACAGTAGAGAGGTAGATCAGTTGACCCTTTTGTTTGATCGTACCTGCGGGATAGATGGAGCTGAGTGTACTGATAGCCTGATAAAACTGTGCTTTAGGGAGTTGATAGGCCTTCAGCTTCTCCTCATCTATCCTGATGCGCACTTCGTCATCAGCATCTCCCCGTATTTCTATAGTGTTGAGTGCTTTAATATTTCCCAATTTACTTTTGAGTGCATCTGCTGCATCGAGCAGATGCGACTTGGGTGTATCACCTGAGATAGCGATCAAGAGCAGGGGGAAGTTATAGATCAGTATCTTGGCAGTAGGTTCATTCATATCAGCAGGGATATCTCTTTTGATGGTGCTAATCACATCTTTGACATCCCCGAGGACTAGCTGGTTGTCTGTCCCGGACTTGATGTCTGCAATGATTGCAAAGCTTCCATTCTGTATGACTGTCTCCACATTGCTCAGATCGTTGACACTCTTGAGTCCATCTTCCAGAGATTTGACAGCCATTTTGTCCAGTACATCTGCACTGGCACCAACATAGCCTCCCCTAATAGAGATTTTGTCTAGTTCTGCAGGGGGAAAGATCTCTTTGGGGATGCTTTTGTACGCAAAAAATGCCATCAGTAGCAGGAGCACAAAGAGTATGTGGTTTAGAATGGGGCGATCGATGGCAAACTTGATAAAACCTCTAATCATTGGGTGCCTCCTCTTCCTCAACATCGGTGATGTTCTTGTTTTCTTCCATGGAAAATATCGTATCCGTAATTTTATTTTTATATTTGAGTTGTTCTACATTCATCTGTAAGATACTATGCTCCTCCTTGAGTGCTGCCACTTCTGCTTCGATGAGATTGATCTGTCTGCTCTCATGATAGATCTGGTTGCTGAGATAGACTTTCATGAGTGCGAGGATCAGAATGATCACCATAGAGATGATCGCGATGGAGAGTACCCCCAGTGTGATTCCTTTTTCCTTATGCTTCATGACAGGGCTTCCTTGAATTGAAAAGATCTTAGTTTGGCACTTCTGCTTCGGGGGTTGCGTCTGAGCTCTTCTTTGTCAGCAATGATAGGTTTTCTTGTCAATACTTTTCCCAACGCATGTTTTTTCCCACAGGTGCATCGCAGGGCATGGGGGTCACAGATACAGGCCTTGCTCCATGTCTTAAAACGGTTCTTGACCAGTCGATCCTCCAGAGAGTGAAAGGTGATCAGAGAGATGATCGCTCCCGATGGCTGTAGCTTTGCCAGTGCATTCAGCAGACCCTCTATCTGACCCAGTTCATCATTGACCTCGATACGGATTGCCTGGAACATTAGGGTTGCAGGGTGTATTTTCCCTCCGCGATAGAGTACTTCTTTGGCGATCTGGCTGAGTGCTTTGCCACTCTCTATCGGACTGCCTGTACGTACCCGAATAATCTCCTCTGCCAATCTCTCTGCCTGTGCTATCTCCCCATACTCTTTAAACAGATACGTTAACTTTTCCACACTGTATCCATTGACAACATCATAGGCAGTGAGTGGGGCACTTTGATCCATCCGCATGTCTAGTGTTTCACTCTCGAAAGAGAAGCCTCTTTCTATCTTGTCAAGCTGTAGTGAAGAGACACCAAAATCTGCCAAGATACCCACAAGTGGTCTTTCTGTAACCTGATCGATCGTTTGAGCAAAGGAGCCTTTGTAAAGGGTGTATCGTTCACCAAACGGTGCTAATCTTTGATCTGAAAATGCCAAAGCTTCATCATCTCTGTCTATACCGACGATAGAGATATGATCCAGACTTTCGAGCAGAGCAGCACTGTGCCCTGCATATCCGAGGGTACAGTCTATAATGTATCCATCACTACAGTGTTCAAAACTTTCCAGTACGGCATCCAGCAATACCGGTATGTGTGGAGAATGTGCCATTTTTTACCTACCGCCTATCTTTAGAGGTACCCTAGTGGGTAATATTTATTTGGTATAATACCCAAAATAGTCCCAAAGGATAATAAGTGACCAATAAACATCTTCTTGAAGAGATACAGAGTGTTTCACTTTCGATGTTTCGTAAGAATTTTTTTGGTGTCTATCACGGCTCTATGTCAGCCCGTACATCAGCCAACACATTTGTGATCAATAAAAAAGAGGCGATCTTTGATGAGATCTCTGAGAATTCATTGATACATCTTGATGTCACTAAGCGGGATTATCGATGGAATATTTCTAGTATGGATACCGTGATCCATGAGCAGATGTATCAAGAAATGCCTCAGGCAAAATATATTTGTTATACCATGCCTCCTCATGCTACAGCCTACTCTTTGAGTCATGCGAAGCTCTCTCCACGTGATTATTTTGGTGATCTTAATATCGGTGAGATCGTGATCTATGATCCGGGTAGTTTCAGCGACTGGTATGATCGTGCTCCTTATGAGATCACCAACTTTTTTAAGCAGAGCGACTGTCAACTAATGCTGATTAAAGGCTATGGACTCTTTGCCTATGACAGAGATATGATAGAGATGGCAAAAAAGATCGCACTTTTGGAAAATAGTGCCAGACTGTTGATGTTGAATAGTTTGGCATGATATCTGCCTAACTTTCAGCCTATATTGCTATCATTAGATAGATAATTTTAGATGTACAAATGATGTATGGAGATTAAATGGAAGAGATAACGACGAGATTTGAGATAGTGCGCCTTGCAGTGAAGATGGCTGACCATGAAACGATCAGTGTACAAGCCAAAAAATTGAGAGATTTGAGCCTGGATGAGGATCTCAATGAAATCATATCATTGCTGGAGAGTCGAAACTACAGACAAGCACTTTTTTTGATGAAAGGGTATGTCAGCTCTCTGGATGATAGCTTTTTCAATACACCTCCTCCTGCACCTGCCCCTGCAAAACCAAAACCAAAAGAGACTACGCAAGAGCCACAGGGCTTGTTTGATATGATGCAACCACGCGCAGTAGCCAATACGATCAATCTCGATGATATGCTAAGAATGACTGAAGAGAGTGCAGAAGAGACGATAGCCTATAGCGAGCCTGACCATGCCGCAGAAACATATGTGACCCAAGCCAAAGAAGAGGTACAGAAAAATGAAGCCTATCTCGATATTCATAAAAACAGAGTAGAGAATAAAACAGTCAAACCCTTTCAAGAGACAGATACAGAATCACTTGTGGATATGACGGGGAGTGTTGTTACAGACATAGAAACTTCTGTGGAGCTTGTCGAAGAAGTAGAGATGGAGACAACAGAGGTACCGTACCATGAAACACGCTCCTCGGAAGAGGTGACAGGGACAACAGGCAGCGAGGAAGAGCTTGACACTACGCTGTCTGAGCAGTTGTCTGATGCATCGACTGAGCCTTTTGAAGAGCAAGAATACTTTGAAGAGAGCAGCGAAGAAGAGGGGTTGACAGAGGCTAAAGAGCTAGAGCATAGTGACTATGAAGCAAAGGTAGAAGATACTCTGGAAGAGATAGCCTTAGAGAAAGAGACCTTTGTATCAGAAGAGCTGGATAGTGTTGAAGAAGAATCTGTTGACAGTCTGGAAAATGTAGAGGAGAGTTTTGAGCCGGAGAACGCTATACCGGAGCACTTGGCCACTGTGCCCAAAGAGCTTGCAGTAGAGGAGAGTGGATCACTGCTGAAAGAAGTATCTATCCCGGTGGTGCCATCTGTTGTCAAAAAAGTAGAGACTTTACTAAGCAGTGAAGAGGAGGAAAATGAGGAGAAGGCACTGGAGATCAAGCGTAGAGCAGACTACAGTAAAGACAACAGACGCTACCCTCCCATCTCTTATATCGATCAAAAATTTCGTAATATGCGACACCAGTTTCCCCAAATAGAACAGACTGAAAACGGGATCATTGAAGAGGTCAAGGATCTACTAAAGCAGGTAGCCAGCATAGGGTATACTGAAAATGACATCAAGGATGCCATAGCTTTCTTCCAAGAGAAGAAAGCAGAAGGCAAGATAGCAGAAGCAGCACAAATGCTACTGCTAGCAGCAGCCAGTGAATCCAAGTATGCACAATTACTATTGGCAAGAGAATTGTTTAAGGGAGAAGTCCTCAAAGCAGATTATCCTGAGTCCTTTACGCAGATCAACCGATTGGCGGAGCATGATTATCCTGAAGCGATCTGTGATCTTGCCCAGCTCTATGAGTATGGGTATGGTATCAAGAAAGATAAGAAAACCGCACAATTACTCTATGAGGAAGCTGCTGAAATGGGTGTTGGCAGAGCACAAAAGCATGTCGAAAGATTTTCCAATAAAAAAGGCATACTCAGCTCTTTTTTCAAATAGTGATTCCTTCTCTCGCCTGTCATCTGCAAAACCAGATGGCGGTATACCTCTCTTCTCTAACTCCTTCCTATAATAACCCAGTTTTAACCACAAGTAGAATAGAATATGCTCAAAATTATATTGAAGGCAGTTAGAGATGATTTCATGGATGCAAAAACACAACAAATACCTGATCGTTACCATATGGGTGGCAACGATTGCGTTTATCGGAGCAGGGTTTGTTGGTTGGGGTAGTTATCAGTATGGCTCAAAAGCCAGTTCGATCGGAAAAGTAGGTGATGTAGAGATTACGCAGGAGAAGTTTGATATGACCTATCAAAATCTTTATAATCAATACAACGAGATGTTTAAAGGAAAGTTTGATAAGGCCAAAGCGAAAGAAATGGGGCTACCTAAACAAGCCTTTAACTCTCTCGCTTCCCAGGCACAGCTATTGAATCTTGCCAAACATTACGGTATCGTTGTCTCGGATTTAGAGTTACGTGAGTATGTCACTTCGATCAAAGGGTTTCAAAAGGATGGCAAGTTCAATAAAGTCATCTATGATACCTATCTGAAAAACAGAAGACTGAAAGCTAAGACCTTTGAAGAGGTCCTCAAGGATGAGTTGATCGTACAAAAACTGGTTGCACTGCTTGAAAACAAAGCACTTCCCTTTGAAACAGATATCTTGGCATCTGCATTGAGTATTGCTGACAAGATAGCGTATAAAGTGATTTCACCTTCTGATATGCAAGTGACTTTGAATGATCAGGAAGTTAAAAGTTACTGGGAACAGTTCAAAGAGAGATATATGACACCACGTGCATATAAGCTTGGCATCGTCTGGACAGATACGTCAACTACGGAAGTAAATGAGAAAGAGCTGCATGATTTCTTTGATAAAAACAGTTATAACTATGTTGGTGCCGATGGAAAACAGTTTACCTATGAGCAGGCAAAAACGATCGTAGAACAGGATTATAAAGTCAAGAAAGCAAAAAAACAGGCACTCAAAGAGTACGTGGCCTTCAAAAAAGGTGAACTAAAAGCAACAGAGACTAAAGAGATAGCCCAAAACAGCACAGACCTGAGTCCTAGCATCTGGACGGAGATCAATAAAGCAAAAACAGGCGATATCCTCAAGCCCAAAGTAGTAGGAGCAAAATATGCCACAGTCAAGATCTTGGAAGTCGTAGAACCTAAAGAGAAAGGCTTTGAGCAGGCAAAAGAAGAGGTAAGTAAAGCATTGACTGTAGAAAAGAAAAATGAGATGCTGGAGACAAAATCCAAAGAGACACTTAAAAATATAGAGGGTGAACAGTTGACGACAACAGACTGGATGACAATGAGTAAATTTGACAATATGTCACCTCTTAGTCAACAGGAAACTTTACAGTTTTTACAAAAGCTCTTTAC
This sequence comes from Sulfurovaceae bacterium, assembly GCA_965215705.1. Classification (GTDB taxonomy): domain Bacteria; phylum Campylobacterota; class Campylobacteria; order Campylobacterales; family Sulfurovaceae; genus JAAXPZ01. Next base: position 45,310 of record CBDCEE010000003.1, read on the forward strand.
ATCTTCAGCTAAAAACGGTATGATTACAGTATCGGACAGTGTCGTGGTCTACAAGATTGTAGAGCAGAAGATGGATAAAGTTGACAACAATCTCTCTCAAAGAGTTGAAGGAGATGTCAACCAGATCAAGAGAAGTGTATTTGAATCTAATCTTTTCAAAACACTCAATAAGCAATATCCAACGCAAAAGTATGTAAAAGGAATTTGATTTGAGTAAACCAGTTTTAGCTATTGATATCGGTTCAACAAAGATCTGTGCAGTCATAGCTGAAGTATCTGGTGATGATATTCAGATCATTGGTCATGGTATCGCTAAATCCCAAGGGGTGAAGAAAGGTATCATTACCAATATCGAATTGGCATCCAAGTCGATTCGAAAAGCCCTCAATGATGCCAGGCGCATCGCAGGCAACAATATTTCCACAGCCACCGTCTCTATCTCCAATGCCTATGCCAAGAGCATGAGTTCTACCGGTGTGGTCAATATCCCCCAAAAAGATATCTCCACTAAAGAGATCAATCGTCTCATGGAAACGGCACTTTACAATGCCAACATCCCTAATGAGTATGAAGTGATTCATGTACTCCCTTATAACTTTAGAGTAGACGAACAAGACTTCATCGAAGATCCTTATGGGATGAATGCCAGCCGTCTGGAGGTCGATGCCAATATCATCCTCACACAGAAGACAAGTCTGAGTAACCTGAAGAAAACAGTCAGATCAGCAGGACTCGAGATAGAAGGGATCGTACTTAACAGTTATGCTTCCTCCATCGCAGTACTACAGGAGGATGAGAAGGAGCTGGGTGTAGCCTTGATCGATATGGGAGGGCAGACCAGCAACCTAATCATCCATGTTGGCAACTCTATCCGACATAATAGCTTTTTGGGTGTCGGGTCCAACCATATCACAAATGACCTCTCCATGGCACTGCATACCCCATTACAGATCGCAGAGAATGTCAAGATACGACATGGTGATCTGGTCAATGGTTCACATGAAGTGATCGAGCTTCCTGTGATCGGAGATGAAGAGAGTCGTAACAGTATCTCTCTGGAGATGGTGCATAATGTGATCATGGCACGTGTCGAGGAGTCACTCTCTATCCTGGCAAATGCGATAGAGAAGAGTGCGCTGGCTGAGCAGATCGGTGCAGGGGTTGTGCTGACAGGAGGCATGACCAAACTTAAAGGGATCAGGGAGCTGGCTCAGGCTATTTTCCGAAATAGTCCGATTCGTATCGGTTATCCCAAAGAGATAGGCGGTTTGATCGACGAGCTTAAGGATCCTGCCTTTGCTACGGTGATCGGACTGCTCTTGTATCAGGCAGGTGAACATACACAGTACGAGATAGACAATGAGAAAAATATGCTTCATACCAAAAGCGATACACCCGAGGTAGAACTCGGTGATATACGACTTGATGAAGGATCACAGGATGAACATTCCTCAGCTAGACGACGGAAAAAAGAGAAAAGTGTTGGCAATAAAGTGCTGAAAGAGTTACACCCGGATGAGGACAGTGATACGTTCTCGTTTGATGATCTTCCTAGACCGGATACGAAAGATGGAACGATTCTTTCCAAGATCTCAAACTGGGCAAAACAGTTATTTTAAATAAGGGGGAACAAATGAATGAATTAGATAATTTCGATGTCGAAGTAGAGAGCATCGATACAGATATAACGATAGAGTCAGTAGTCACAGCTGCTGGTGCAAGGATTAAAGCCATAGGGATCGGTGGTGGTGGTGGAAACATGATCAACCATATGATCAGTGAGGGGGTGACAGGGATCGATTTGATCGTTGCCAATACCGATGCACAAGCATTGGATACGTCATTGGCACCTAGCAAGCTTCAGTTGGGTCTGAATGCTACCAGAGGACTGGGTGCTGGTATGGTACCTGAGAAGGGCAGAGAAGCAGCATTGGAGAGCTTTGATGATATCAAAGAGGCACTTGCCGGTGCAGATATCGTCTTTATCTCTGCAGGCATGGGTGGTGGTACCGGTACCGGCGCTGCTCCTATCGTAGCACAGGCTGCCAAAGAAGTTGGTGCACTGACCGTTTCTGTGGTTACCAGTCCTTTCAAGTTCGAAGGAAGAAAGCGAACCAAACTCTCCAAAGAGGGTCTTGAAGAGCTCAAAAGAGAAAGTGACTCTATCGTCATCATCCCTAACGAGAAGCTCCTCTCAATCGTAGAGAAGAATCTTGGTATCAAAGAGAGCTTCCGTCTGGTTGATGATGTTCTTTCTCAGGCAGTTGCCGGGATCTCCAATGTGATCCTCTCTCATGGGCCTAATGACATCAACCTTGACTTCGCGGATGTCAAGACCGTCATGACACACAGAGGTCTGGCACTGATGGGTTCAGGCAAGAGTGAAGGTGCCAATGCAGCCTATGATGCAGCCAAGGCGGCAATCGACTCTCCGCTCTTGGATAATATCTCTATCAACGGTGCAATGGGTGTCTTGGTACACTTCCATATCCATCCTGACTATCCGATCCTTCAGATCTCTGAAGCGATGGAGACGATCGAGGATCATGCACACGAAGATGCCAATGTGATCTTTGGTACGACTACCAACTCTGCAATGGCAGTAGATGAAGTCAAGATCACGATCGTGGCAACCGGGTTTGATAATAATGAATCAGTAGCCAGTGAGCAGGCAGAAAAAGCCAAAGTAGCTACCGATCTCCTCTCCGGTATGAGTGCCAATACTGCCTCTCCTAAACCAGCTGCAATGCAAAGCCGTAGAGTGGTTGGCGGGTATGATGAGAATGAAGATATCTTGGAAGTACCTACCTTCTTGCGAAAGCAGATGGATTAATCATCTATTCCATAATCCCTCCCCCTTGGGGTTATGCTTCCTCTTTTTCCAAATACAGTTTCAGTATCTTTTCATCTACTTTAGAGATCGCCAGTGATCTGATGATCTCTCTGGGTGAAAAGTAGCGTTTCCCCTCTTTTTCCACGGTATGGTAGAGATAGACTTGGCATTGGAGTTTAAAGTGCGTATAGGCATGATGTACCTCTCCCAGATATGCTGAGGCACAGAGCGGTGTTTCTACTGTCTCAAACCCCCAAAGTCCATGTAGAAACTTCCCGCCACGTTGTTGCATAGAGAGCTTACCATGGTAGTGCACGAGCATGATATTCTGCTCCCTGGTAGGTACAGTACGTTTTTTCTTGGTAGGATAGTCTGTAGGGGTTTCTTTGCCTTGACAGATCTCGGAGAGTGGACAGCGGTCACATTCGGGTGCTTTGGCTTTGCAGAGTGTCGCACCGATATCCATCATCGCCTGATTGTAGTCAAAGGGATTTTTCTCGTCTACCATAGCATAGGCGATCTCCCAGAGTGCATTATCGGTAGGGGTTTTGAGCTGATGTAGACGACAGAGGATACGCTTGACATTGGCTTCCATGATGGGTACAGGCTGTCTGAATGCAAATGCAGCGATAGCATGGGCGGTATTTTTACCGATCCCAGGAAGCGCTATAAGCGCATCTATACTCTCAGGTAGGGTCGCTATCAAGGTAGCGGTCTTGTGCAGGTTTTTGGCTCTATTGTAGTAGCCTAACCCCTCCCATAGCTTCAGTACATCATCCAGAGGAGCCTCACCAAGTGCTTTCAGTGTAGGGAAGCGTTTCAAAAATGGGAAATAATATCTCTCAAGCACTGTTTTGACTTGTGTCTGCTGCAGCATCACCTCTGAGAGATAGATAGAGTAGGGGTCATTGGTTGTACGCCATGGAAGATCGAGTCTACCGTTGGACTGGTACCATGAGCGGATCTTTTGATGGGTTAGTTTCATGGTGAGATTATAGCATCGTAAACAAAAACTACAGTACACCCTCATGCATATAAATATTTGTCTCTTTCAATAAGAGGTGAAGGAGGATAGCTAGTGATTTCTATCTATTTTTGCACCACAAAAAGTACATAGTCCAAACCGAATCTCATGATTTTTAAGTGTTTTTTGACACTGAGGACATTGCCATGATGTTTTTCTTTCTTTTTTAGGAGTATCGAGAAGGATAAATGCTCCCAAAAATCCAAGAGCCAGAGCTCCCCAGCCAAATATAGGATTATGCATAAATGCTAAAAAGAGTAGAATACCTACATTGATACTAGTGATAACTATATGTATGTTTTTATTTCGTATAAAAAATAGTCCTATGAATATGAAAAATGCAATGATTGCAGCACTAGAAGAAATATCGAAAAATACAAAAGGTAGCGCAATGATCACTACATTAAAAAGATTAAGTAGTACTTTCCCGAACAAAGATGCCCATACTTCTAAAACTACCATTTTGTTCTACCTACTTTATTTGATATTCTAGCATGTTAGTTTCATAACTAACTGATGATCTAGCATTACTATCAGTGTAAAAAAGTGAAGAGGGAGTGGTAGTGCAGGTAACATAGTAACACAGAAGAGACAAAGTCGTCTCTTCTGTGTAAGTGTTGATCCTAGTTATTGTACTAGAGGATCAGTTGGGGCAGTGTCTGTGTTATCAGGTACGCTGTCTCCGTCTGTATCTACTTTACGAGGATCAGTTTCGCCATTGTCCACAATACCGTTTTGATCGGAATCTTCGAAACCATCATTCCATGTATCTCCATCAGTATCCAGATTTCTAGGATCAGTTTCTCCACTATCAAAGACACCGTTTTTATTAGTATCTTCTACACCATCTTGTATGAAATCACCATCAGAATCATTATTAATAGGACTTGTACCTGTCGTAACCTCTAGCAGATTAGAAAGCCCATCAGTATCAAAATCAAAATCACCATCATTAAGTGTAGCATTTAAAAAGTTTGCGTTTGTATCATCAAACCCATAGTATACCTCAACAGCTGCTGTCAGTCCATCGCCATCAGCATCTACATTTCCATTGGTGGTAGGATTACTTGGATTAGTGGGGTCTGTACTGTTGCTTATCTCCAGACCATCCATGAGCCCATCGCCATCACTGTCAGCATTGGCTGGGTTGGTGCCACCTAATACTTCTTGGGCATTGGTTAGACCATCATTGTCATCATCTGCTGCACCATTAGCAGTAGGTGAGTTGGCATCGTATGGGTTGGTAGGAGGTGTGGCAGTGGTCTCTGCTAGATCAGAGATGCCATCATTGTCATCGTCGAGATCTGTGTTGTCACCCAATCCATCGCCATCTGTATCTCTCCAGTCTACTGCGAGGAGTGGGAATGCGTCATTGCTGTCTGCTATTCCATCGTTATCATCATCTGTATCAAAATAATCAACAAGGACAGGAAGATCACCATCAGTATTTGTACATGCACCGCCATTGACTGGATCATTACTGTCATTTGAATTGGTACTGATAAATGCTTCATAGGAATCACTTAGGCAGTCCCCATCAAAATCTACAAATGGAAAATTTGCCAGTGGTGCTGTATCATTGATATCGGGGATACCATCATTATCGTCATCCATATCGGCGCCATCAAAGATACCATCTAAATCTGTATCTGCACTACCACTGGCTTGTGGGGAGTTCGCATCTGTTGGATCACTGTTTGCAGCAACTTCTTGTGCATTGGTCAGTCCGTCACCATCTGTGTCTCCACCGCCATTGGTAGTAGGTACATTGACATCTGTAGGGTCACTGTCTACGCTGTCATCTAGCCCATCACCATCTGTATCGGCCATGGTAGCACTGGTACCCATCTGAGCCTCTTGGGCAGCAGTGAGTCCATCACCATCCGCATCTGTATCTCCTCCTGGAGTAGGGTCATTGCTGCCATAAGGGTTGCTTCCATTGCTGGTTTCATCAGCATCAGAGATACCATCATGGTCACTGTCAGGTGATGCCTGCACGGTGATACTCACTGTGGCTGCATTGGAAGTGTCTCCGTCATCATCATCTACTGTATAGGTAAAGGTATCTGTACCTACAAACCCAGCATTAGGAGTATAGGTGACCATACCAGTAGCAGTGGGTGTCGAGAGCGCGCCATTGCCTGGGTTACTTGCAATAGCCACTGTACTTATATCGATGGTGCCATCACTGTCTGTGTCATTGCTGACCATAGTCACCATCACAGCAGTGCCAGTAGGTGTAGTAGCGGTATCATTGACTGCAACGGGTGCGACATTTCCGCCGCCACCGCCGCCGCCACATCCACTGAGTCCGATCATTGCTGATCCTAATAATACTATTGTTGTCGTTTTCATTTTATGTCCTTTTGAAAGCTAGTTAGCCAAAACGGCACCTATGTTGGCAGTATGGCAGAAGAGTGTAAGGAAGGGTAAAAATAAGAGAAAGTTTTGTAATTATAGACCTAAACCTTGCAAAATCTGCAAGGTTTAGTAGGTTTTACGGACGCAGGATGTATTGATAGATGTAGTCTGTTCCTCTTTTATGTTCATAGCCATTGAGTAGATGATAGGTACGTTTCCAAATCACAATCTCTTTGTAGTGCCAAGTCACTCTGGGTACATGCATGCCAGCTTTTATATAACCGCCAAAAAGAAGTTTAATTCTAACCTCTTTGTAGACCCATCTTAGACGAGGAAAATAGAATCCGAACCAGACGCCTCGGACACTTTCTATCTGTTGTGTATCATAGCGTGGGCTCACAAGACCTAGCGTAAATACAGACTCTCCAGCATCATCTCTGTGGGTGACTTTGCTTTCTTCTCTATTGTTGTAGGGAGGATTGGCAATGATGTTATAGGAGTGTTTCCCATTACGTCTGATGCGATCTACGTTGTCAAAATGGTCTCCGGCCACTTGAATAAAGGGATAATGATTTTTTAGATATCCATACTGTGCACTAGCGACACTGTCATTTTGATACATTCCCATAGGAGAGAGGTAGGGGTTTACAAAATATCTCCTTGTACCAGAGGGTGCACTCAGGCTGGATTGTGCCAATACCGTGGCTGAACGAAGAGGATGATTTCCTAAGTCCACCAATTTTAGAGAATTTTGGACTGAGTAAGAAGGCAATGATTCTTTGTTCGCAGATTGTGACCATGAAGGTACAACTCCGTCTTTGTATCCTCTGAGCAATGCACCACCAATCGTTCTTTTGACATCTTCAGGAAGTTCACGCTCTGGCCCTGTCATGCCACCTATGAGGAGTAATGTAGGTTTTGTTCCTCTCACCATAATACTCTGCCAATACTCTACAATATGTGGTATGCCTAGATCCGCCATGACTGAGTTTGAGGGATTAAAATGGCTGTTGTGATCGGTAGTGAGTCCAGCAGTGGCGACTGCAGATCCTCCTATGGCAGGGTTGATGGCTACATGTAGATCCAGGCTATCCCTAAAATGTTCATCTGAATGATAAATACTGTTTTGGTTATTTTTATCTCTTTCCATGAGCCCAAACATGGTACTGACCACCATGCCACCTGTTGAATGACTGATAAAGACTATCCCATTGTCTCCAAAGCACTGATTTTGGTTTTGCCCATTTTTAGAAAAAATGACACCACTGTTGTTGTTCTTCATGGCATCTCTTATCTGATGCATGACAGCATTTATGGCATAGGGCAACCTCTGTGCTGTAGGCCATGTCACTACCAGATAGGAGTTGCTAGGATCTGATGCATTGCCAGAATAAAGCATCTCGCTAATATGGTCATGCCAATAGTCAGATGATTTGATATGGTACTCGCCTCCACGATAGAAATCAGCTCTATTTTGTGGCCATGTACCTTCAAAATTATGATTACTAGCCTTTTTACGTGCTTTAATCACATCACGCTGGAGTCCATGTACATAGACAATATCTCTCCCTGAAAAGGGCTTGGATGTATCTACGATCCTCTGGGTGCATTTCTCGGAGTACGATGCACCTATGGCTATCATACTTGTGTTATTGCTTGTATCAGTCGTTATGTTCTGTTCTTGAATAAACGTATCATTTGTTGTTCTGTTGTCTTCAGCATCATCATATGCTGCTTCCAATCCAGCGATAATACCTTCTTGTTCTCCTGTGAGTACCCCATCACCTATGGTAGCACACCCCATGGCTGTGTTGTTGGCCTCACCATACCAATTGGATACAGAAGTATCATACTCTGGGTAGAGGTCAGCCACAGTGCCTACCACATAATCAAAGGGTGTGAGCGTGCCATCAGGTGCATTGATATCAACACTTGGATTTTCTACATCATAGGTGTCTCCACAGCCAGCACCAGTCACTTCAGTCAAACAGACTCTGTCGATCTGGGCATAGACTGTTTGGTTTTGGTCATTGATTAGGGCGATGGCTAGATGTGTGAAGTCTTTATTGGCCTTCCAGGAGTTTAGCGTCACTTTGACCCAGTTGTTTTGATTGGTCATCATACCTGTGAGACCTATGATGGATATATTGCTATCTGGCTGGAGACTATCAAGTGTACCATTGAATGCCAGTGCCTTGATCTGAAAATCTGATTTACCAGCATGTTTGAGTGAAAGTTTGAGTTGGTAGTATCTGCCTTGCACTATGGGTTGAGAAAGTGTCTGGTAGATGAGTGGAGTAGGGGTGACGAGTGTGGCTGATCCGTTATCATCATGTCCTTGCTGTGCGATAGAAGCAGGGATGTTGGAAGAGAAGTTTCTCGTATCTGTTGTTCTCCATGATGTTTTGGGTTCTAAAAATGTCCAGTCTTGTACCATATTTTTCTCACAAGCATGTGGATCGTTATCTTCTATCTCCATATTTTGGGTTGAGTAGATGAATCCATGCCAGTTACTGTCCTCACCCAGCTCCTCATCTACCTCACCTACATGCCAAGCATAGGGGGTATTCTCCTCTAGCGTCAGAGAGGGGAAGCTGATACTATACTGACAGTCGTTTGGCATGGAGAGGGTCTCCTCGATCACGACAGTCGCATCAGCTGTCTGTGGATCGATTTTGATGACCTGAAGCTTGGCAAAGTTGATATCTGTATTGGATGCATTACATGCCAGAGCAGAGGAGGTGTTGTTGGTGTTGCGTTCGAGCTTGAAGGTAGGCTGTGGAGTGGTGACCACTGCTGTATCCTGTGGAGCGAGCATAAAGTAGGAGAGAGTGCTCCCTTTGCCACCTCCGCCACAACCAACCATCAGCAGGGTGATCCCTACTAAAACCATCTGTTTGATATATCCGTATTGCATCTTAGACTCCTGTATGTAGTATGACTTGACGTAGTATGGCAGAAGAGTGTCATGAAGTGTAAAAAAGGGATGCCCTTCAATCTCCTCCTATACAGAGGAGTTGAATACGTATGGAATTATGGAATAGCACGTACGCAGCGGACAAATATATATGGATCGACTTTTCCTCCTACGGCTTCTGTCCCATATCTAAAATTGATTACCCACATTGTATTGGAATTAGAGGGCATAAAAGATGTTGTATAAGATGTAGATGTTTGATAGAAATAGGTTGAAGTATTGAAAAACTCTGAAATATCTATACTTGGATTTAGACTGTTGTAGTCGACAATACCTCTAAGTTCGTCAATGGTTGGCAGTCTCCAATCGGTATGTGTACCGAGAGTTAAGTTCTCACAATAGGTAGATGCAGTGTCTCCCGAGGTATTGTCATAGTCTTCCGCCGTATTGCTCTGGGGGGTAATCCATGGTTTTCTTACGAGACTGGCATTTTCATCATCTTGCCACTCTAGATGTTGCTGATCATCGGTGACTATCTGTGTATCTGGATCTCTAGTATAATGCGGTGGGTCTACTAGATGGTCTATGAGTACCAGTACGGCAGGGTCGAGCTCTAGTGTCCCTACATCTGTGATGTTTACCACCACAGAAGGCTCATGGTCAATGAATGGTTTACCATTAGGTGTCGTACCTACCAGTGGGCCTTCTATGCCTATGACTACTGTACCATTGTCCTCCGAGACTGGTGTATCTGGGATGGGGTTCCATGTGATGTCCGTAATTACTGCCACACTACCCGTAGATGTTGTCACTGTCCAGTTGTTATCAGTATTGACAACTACTGTATTGTTGTCCTCAGTGGGTACAGTGAGATTGTCTGCAGGGGTACAAGCACCTAAATGACCTATAAAGTCTAAGGTACCATCTACCGCACCACCACTAGGGCCACTGGCATTTTTTACTGTCATGTTCAGTGTATGGTCTGTGGCGGTTCCACTATATGGTACATGCAACAATCCGCTTTCACTCGTTCCCCAGCTTGCCATAGTAGTTTGACTGTGTGCACTACGGCTCACGATATAGCTAGGATTTGTATAACTACTAGGTGTTGGGTCTGTGTCTAAGTACATCTTACCATAGTTGTCAGACTTAAATTCAGAGATGACGACATCTGTCGTTCCACAAGCACAAAAGTCCATACTTAGCTCATGTATGGCACCACTTTGAGAACCAAAATTAAACCATGTTAAGTCTCCATCCCATATCCTACCAGCTAGCTCAGGACGCGGAGGATATGTTTCAAACTCATTATGTACGGTTGGGTTTTGAGCGTTAGCATTTATCCATGTGCTTGCTTGACTTAGATTTATACTCATTTTCTCACCACAAGTCTTTGTTTCATTGCCATCATCACACCCTGTCCAAATAGTAGGGTCTTTAGGGTCACAGTCAACGTCATCACATACGCCATCCCCATCACTGTCTCCACTTGGACATGGATCGGGCTCTTCTTCTACGATACACATAGAAAGTCTGGTAACATCGACTTCTGTCTGATCACCAATGATGATGTCCAAGTCACTGCCCCCATTTACCAAACTAAGTAGATTACCTACTGCAGTACCGTTGTTGTTATAGACAGTTTCTCCACCATATACAAGGATAGCAGTACCACCATTAGGTGTCAGTATACCACTGGTTAAACTTGGGTCAGCTGCCTGTGATGCATCAATGTCCCCAATAAATATACGGTCATCTGTAGACCCAGCTGCACTAGGACGAGTATTGACAAGAAGTTGCATTTGCGTAACATGTGCATTTGGATGTGCCAATGTATCAGCAAAAGTTCCTGACTTCTCTTTGATTGGCTCATCATATTTGAGTGTTGTACCCAGTAGAGCAGAAAGTGCTGTAGAAGGTGTGGAGACATCTGTACCAGGCGCAAAGTCATCGCTTGTTCCACCCCATACTGTAACAAGGTGTTCACCTTTTTCTACATTACACTGTAGCTTCACTGGTATGTCTTTTATGGGTGTTTCAGGCTCTGTAGGCTTGGACTTAGGCACACAGGCAGCTACAGCCATGAAGTCTACATTGGTAGTAAAGAAAATCATCGTATCCAAAGTCTGACCTGCCTGAACCTTGCTAAGAAGATTTTGACCTGAAGAGGTCTGCATCTGAGAGAGATCTTTTGTATAGATATCTGTTACTGGGCTATCCCACGTTGCTCTCAAGGTACTGATATTGCCTTCATGTGCATCACTAAGCCCCATACTTAGATTGTTTGCAATAAAGTATCTATCTATATACTGGGTAGTTTGTCCCATAGGGCTATATCCAGTCTCTTTGAGACCTATGGCAAACACACCTTGTGTGATATTGCTTGGCAAACCACTCAGTGTTTCCAGGAAGATATAGTAGTGATCAAAATCTGTTACCTCATGGTCATAACCATCAATACCTAGATTCATTCCTGACATGGTATTGACGAGTGCAGTCCCAGGATGTGCCGGCTCTGTATTGGAAGGATCAAATACATCATAGACACCAAACATATAGATCTGTTTGCTTTCGGTATCTTCACAACTGAGTTTTTCAAAGGCTTGATCTATGGCATTTGGCTTGTCTGATTTTTCTCTGTTCTCTGCGGCTATTTGTGCTGCTTGGTGACTGTTTATGCGAAGCTTGTCCCCCAGAATATCTTTGAGTGTAGATATACCTGCACCTACCCATTCTACACAAGTACCATACTTCTCACGAACACAGTCTGCACCGGAATCACCCGCTGCACCCAGTCCAGACCAGTCGGCAGCTATTTCCTTAACTGTTAGGTTTACCAGTGACTCTGCCATTGCTTTGATATCAGCAGGGGCAGCTTCATCCAGTGGCATACCCTGTTGACCGAGGTATTCGAGGTTCGCATTGAATGCTTCGAGGATTGCTCGGTTTTGTGCCTCTGTACCTGTGAGTCCAAACTCTTTTTCGAGCATCTCCAGTGCCTCTGCATAGGAGGATGGGGCTTTCAGTGAGGTGATTTCTATCCATTTGTCTCCCTTCTCCTGGGTATAGAGATAGAGTCCGTAGGCAAGCATATGCCAAGGAGAAATCTCATTCTCCTCTTTGGGTACCAGTACAAAGCGTTTGCCCTTAAAATACTCAAAAGGACTGGCACCAATCTCCTCCGGTGCCTCCAGTATGGCTACTGACTCTTTGCTGAGGTCAAATACTGAGGCATCGGCACAGGCTTGGTCGTTTGCATTCTTATCTGTACAGATGATGGTTTTATACTTCCCCTCTGGTATACCGACACTCTTTGCCTCCTTGACAGCGCCAGCACCGCCTCCACCGCCACAGCCGCTTAGGAGCAGCACAGAGGTGATAATCGATAACATTGTTTTGGTCTTCATCTTTGATCCTTTTATCGTATTGATGCCGCAGTATGACGCAAGAGTGTAAGGAAGGGTAAAAAAGAGTCCTATTTCAGTCTATATCCTTTGCCATAGACGCTTTCTAGGCACCCAGTGGGTAGTTTTTTTCTCAACAGACTGACCTGGTTCTTGACTGAATCGATAGAGATATCACGGTCAAAAGCATCTTCCCAGACAGCGATCATGATCTCTTCATAGGTGATCACACTGCGATGTTTTTCGATACATGCCTTGAGTAGTGTACGTTCTTTGGTAGAGAGTGAGATCTCAAGGCTATTTTTTAAAAGCTTCTCTTTCTTACTGTCCCACACGTATCCGTCTGACAAACTAAAATAATTGTCACCTTCTTCTAGCAACTCTTCTGCCAGTAGATGCATGGTCTCCTTGAAAGTCTTTGGAGAGATGGGTTTGATGAGGTATTTTGTCAGTTTTAGCTCTGTCGCCCTGAGTAGTTTCTCTTTCTCTGTATGGGCGGTGAGCATAACGATTTTTGTTTTTGGATTCTGGCTTCGTATCTCTTTGGCAACACTGAGCCCATCAATATAGGGAAGGTTGATATCCAGCAGCACCACATCCGGATAATGTGTATAATAGGCTTCCAATGCTTCCGCACCATCTGATGCGGTATAGACAGTGCCAAAATAACTCTCAAGATACTCTATGATATTTTTTCGGATACTTGGCTCGTCCTCCACATAAAGAATGGAGTGCTCTTTAAGTATATCTGACATCTTCTCTCCTTAGTCGTATAGTAAATGTAACCCCGGTATGATCGTTCTCTACGATGAGTTCTCCATAGCTGTTCTTCTCGACAATGATTTTTGCGATATAGAGCCCCAGGTCTGTACTTTGGATATGCTGTGTGTCTGTTGTGTGGGGTAGAAAAATGAGTTCTGGAGATGGACCAGGCATAGGTCCAGCATTGTCCGTGATGGAGAGTACAATATCCTTTTTGGAAGCACTGAGTATGATAGAGAGATGTTTTTCTTTGGGTGCATAGAGTGACAAGCGCTCCATCATATTGTTCAGTAGTGCCAGAATGGCTTGTATGATCTCATTGAAATAGCCTGTATATAAGAGTTCTTTTTGCAGTGTTTTTGTGATACTTATATGTTTGGCTGCCGGATTGAAAATCGCCAGTGCCTTTTCAACTGCTTCATGTATTGCAAAAGTGGTACTTTTTTTATCTACATGAAAAAGGGATCTGAACTCTTCGATCATTTGGGACATATGTCCTGTCTCTGTGATCACTTCAGAGACCTTCTCTCCCATATAGACCAATGAATAATCCTTTTTTTCAAGCTCTCTATCAAGATTCATCAGGGTGGCATTGATGTGCATCAGAGGCTGCCTCCACTGGTGCGCGATCGCATCAAGGATCTCTCCCATACTTCCCATACGACACTGCTGCAGGAGTATTTGCTCCTGCTTGACCCGTTTTTCCAACTCCATCAGAATACGCTCTTCAAGATCTTGGTTTAGCTCCTCCAGCTCTTTTTGATGGGTTTGGAGGAGCTGGTTTTGCCTTGAGAGGGTACGTGTCTTTTGTGCTACTTCTTGTTTGAGTGTGCGGTTGTACTCCTGTAGCAGAGATGATTCGATCATCTTGATCTTTTCGTAATAGTACATGACTAGCGAGGTAGCAACGAGCGAAATGATCCAAGTGATATACTCTGTCAGTGTATAGGAATACCCAGCTATTGCGAGATAGAGCACAAAGAGGATATATCCTGTCAAAAAGAGTATCCCTCCTTTGTAATCCAGTAAGAAAAAGATCAGTACCAGAATAGCGGGTACCCAGAGGATATGGGTACGCTCATCCGGAATATAAAGTGTAAGGATGATCATCAGTATATAGGCAATGATAAAAAAAGTTTTGGCAATAAACTGGTAGTAGTGAATGTGTCTGCGAAGCATGATAAATGCCACCAGAAAAAAGACCCCTAGTGTGATCTCGGAGATACCTACGATCATGCGTCCTCCCCAGATACGGTAGAGGCCAAAGAGCGTGATATAGATCCCGATGGTCAGTGAGATAATCAGTAGTGCAGTGATCTTATATCTCTGTATAGTACTAATCTCTTGATCCTGCAGGGATGTCAGTGCAAACACTCTTTTCACGTGATCTCCTTTGAGGTTAGTATAGTGACAAAGGGTAACGAAGTATAAAATTCATCAGCTATGTGGTAAAAAGAGAGAAAACTTAGCACCTCTCTTACTGTTTTCAGCTTTGAGGACACCCTGCATATTATGCTCAATGATGATTTTGGCGATATACAGGCCCAGCCCAGAACCACCCTGTGTTGATTTGGTGGTATAGTAGGGTTCGAATATTTTATTGAGGAGATCCTCAGGAATGCCTCCTGCATTGTCTTCAATGCTTAGGATACTATACTGAGGGGTACTCTCAAGTGTGATCCATATCTTTTGTTGTACAGCAGAAGCCTGAGACAATGCCTCGATAGCATTGGCAAGTAGGCTGATCAATACCTGAAAGAGTTCACTTTTGTGCCCCAGAAGCTGTCTTCCATTGTGATCCTCGATGCTAACCTCTATCATTTCGAGACGGTTTTTCATGATGAGCAGGACATCGTCCACCAGTTTTCTGATATCGAAGTCGGCAATCTCTTTATCCTGTTTGAAAAGATGTCTGAAATCCTCAATGGTCTGTGACATATACTGGGTCAGCTCACCCAGTTCATCGATTTTGTCTGGTATGTAGGATGCAAAATGGGTATCTGTCTCTATCGATCGGTCTATATTCATGAGAATGGCATTGATATGCATGAGAGGCTGTCTCCACTGATGGGCAATAGAATCAATCATCTCTCCCATACTTGCCATACGGCATTGTCTAAGCAACATTTGTTCCTGTAACAATCTTTTTTCCAGCTCTTCCTCGACGCGTTGTTCCAGTTTCTCATTGAGATGGATTAAATCTTTGGTTTTGACCGCCACACTGTGCTGCAGGCTCCTGTTATAGAGGATAAGACGGCTTTTTTCCGCCTCTTTGACTTTTTCATAGGTGTACATAACAAATGTAGTGATCAAAAATGCTGCGATCAATGTAACATATTCTGCAACAGTATAACTGTAATCAGTCAGGATAAGATAGGAAATAAAGAGTAGTACGGTGATAAACATGATGACACCGGCTCTTCTGTTGAGAAAGAAAAATATCAAAATAGGAGAAGAGATCACCCATAGAATGTTGAGATGGTTTTGCGGGACAAAAAAGAAAATGATAGCAGTATAGGTAAAGAAAAGAATCATAAACCCTATAGAGTAGAAGTAATAGAAAGATTTATCATGTTTTAGTCTGAAGAATCCTGCTATGAGATAAAGACCAAGAATAAGTTGGCTGATACCCACAATCAGATTGCCTTCTCGAATTCTGAAAAAAGAGAATATCAGTACACCCAGTCCAAAGAAAAAAGAGATGATCAATATGGCGAAAATCTGATATTTCAGTATCCACTCACTTTCATCAAAAGTTTCAGATGATGAACAAAATTGCATAGCTCTTCTTAAAAGCATCAATATCCCTTATGAGAAATAGTTATAATAAATAATTCTTTTTTGTAATATATCAGAATAGTTTGGAATAAGTGCTAAAAAGTATACTTCTTTCCCATACTTTAGTTTCTCGAAAACGCTTTTGCAGTATACTTCTTTTATCAAATCTGGAATTAAATTTTGTACAAAGAGTAATAGTGAATATTATCAATGATTTTTTTTATTTGGCATGGGAGAGTGAACCGGTCTGCTCTGTGCTTCCGATCCGTGAGGATGATACCTACCAGCAGCTATTGGAGATGGATAGAGCAGGCTTGTGTGATGCCCTGGCAATCATTCTCTCTTTGTCCAAGAAGAACAGTGAAAAGTTTCTGGCACTCTCAGAGGTGCATATAGCATTGAATCTATTTGTAGAAGAGCCTTATGCGGTATGGATACGCTCAGCGATCTATGTGGTACAGTGTCGCTCACTTGCCTTTTTGATCCACAAAGGAGACAAAGCACTGAATAAGGCGGTTGGTCAGCGTCTGGATAGACTACGCAAGGAAGGGATAGTCGGCTATGATACTGCCAGAAAGCTTATCTCACTGCTGACCCTGATCGAAGAGAAGAGTACAGAGGAGGACACAGTCTCTAAAGCAATGACTGTTGATACCGCCCAGGAAGGAGACGCGTATTATCCCAAGGAGGTGGCAGCCCTGGAGCGTCATGTCTCTCTGGTTGCTGAGCAGCTGGAAGTACCCGAATTGTGTAACAGGATAGAGAGGATTCCCCAGAAGCTCCGAGAGCAGAAGTTCTCTATCGGTGTGACAGGTGTGATGAATGCAGGCAAGTCCACGATGCTCAATGCTCTACTGGGTGCAGAGATACTGGGTACTTCTGTAGTGCCAGAAACAGCAAATCTCACGGTCATCAAATATGCCAAAACACCCAGGGCAGTGGTGCACTTCTGGTCTAGTGCAGAGTGGGAGCGTATCGAGGAGAGTGCGCTGACACTAGAGAGTATAGAGGCTTTTGTAGCAGATACGCAGAGGCACTTTGGCTCAGAGCTCTCTATCTATATCACAGCACAGGGCAGGAGTGAGACAGTCAGGATCGAGCAGCTTCCCCACTATACCTCTGCAGAGCATTCAGCCCATAAGTGCAATCTGGTCAAGAGTGTGGAGCTTTATCATGATCTGGAGTTTGTCAAGGGGGGTGTGGAGATCGTAGATACCCCAGGCTTGGATGACCCTGTGATCCAGAGAGAGGAGATCACCAAAGGCTATCTACTGGATTGTGACCTTATGTGTCACCTGATGAATGTCGGACAATCTGCTACGAGTAAGGATGTCGAATTCATCATAGACTCTCTGCTGTATCGTAATGTGGCACAGCTACTCATAGTCATCACCCGTATCGATACAGTCAGCAGTGAGGAGCTCTCCGAGGTGATCACCTATACCAAGCAGAGTATCAGGGCACGACTGGAGGCGTTGGATAGAGGGGCTAGCTTTGAGGCATTGATAGGCAGGATCGTGTTTATCCCTATCGCAGGCAAGATGGCACTGCTGCATCGCACAGGAGAGGCACAGGAGGCAGTAGAGGCTGGCTATGATCTGGAAAGCAGCGGTATTTTGGAGATCGAGGCCTATCTACGAGAGGTACTCTTCGGTGCTGACTCTCCCAAAGCCAAGCTACTCATTACCTCTTCCAACAAAGAGCTTTTGAGTATCATCCATACACAGGTGCAAAGCTATGAAAACGAGCAGAGTCTGCTGGGCAAAAGTGCAGAAGAGATCACACAAGCCTCGGTAGAGTACCAGGAGCAGATCCGTCAGACCAAAGCAGTGATGCAGGCACTGGGCGTGCGTATAGAGGAGAGCAAAGCAGAGCTGGAGAGTTATTTTGTGATACTGGACAAGCTCGCCCAATCCAAGCTACAGAGCCTCCAGTCACTCCTCAAACGGCGTATCATGGATGATGTAAGCTACACGCTGAGAAAAGAGAAGAGAAAGCCAGTCCCCCAGAGGATCGCAACGATGATCGAGACTGGGATGCAGGATGGTTTTATCGATCTGCTCAGAGAGTATCGTTATGCATTCCAGAAACGGGTGGAAGAGATGCTGGAGCGTATCAGCAGAGAGTTTGAAAGCTTTACTTCGGAGCAGGAGAGAGAGATGCCCGATGCCAAAGGGTTCTTTGAGCAGCACTTTGCAGGGCTGAATCTCTCCCAGTCCAATGTGCTCCTCACTGCACAGGTCAACCAAGCCATCGCAAAATATAGCAAAAAACAGCTGGAGCAACTCGACATGGTAGTAGAGCAGTGCTTTGGTCAGGCGATGGAGCGGCTCTCCTCGACATTTGATGCACGAGCGACAGTGGTACAGCAGACACTACTGGATGATTTTTATACCCGTGTCAGCATACCTTTGGAGCGCGTCAATACTGAGATACAGAGCCGTGAAGCTGTACTGCTGGAAGCCAAACGCAGAGCAGAGGATAGCTCCTATGATACCCAGAAGCGATCGGCAGTGCTAGCAGAGAAGCTACAGGTACTTCGGGATGTACAGTCCCTTATGTTAGAGGGAGGTTCGCTATGAGTATGCTAGAGCAGTTTATCCAAGCCTACCATGACACCTATACCCATGAGACAGCAGTCTTTGATGAAGGGCTACTGGGATTTATCGACAAGAGTAAACATCTGCTTCTGGATGAGAAACTCTCCCCCTCTCCTGAACTTGTCTCTCATCTGGGTCAGCTGGATATGCGTGCCAAAGAGCCTATGAAGGTAGCCATCACAGGACAGTTTTCCAGTGGCAAGTCTACCTTTCTCAATGCACTGCTCTCCAAAAATATCCTTCCTACAGGTATCACACCCGTCACCTCTAAGGTCAACTATATCCGCTATGGAGAGACATTTCAGATCAGAGTACACTACAAAGACGGTAGAGATGTGTATGAGAGTATAGAACGCATCGCACGCTTTACAGATCAGCGTGGAGAAGTGGAGGATATCGACTATCTGACGCTCTATGCACCACTAGAGATGCTACGGGAGATCACTTTTGTCGATACCCCTGGGCTCAACTCCCAAGATGACCGAGATACGAGTACGACACAGCGGGTACTCGGAGAAGTGGATGGGATCATCTGGCTCTCTCTCCTGGACAATGCGGGTAAGATGAGTGAAGCCCAGACACTGGAAAAATACCTAGACCAGTATCAAGGCAAATCACTCTGTGTCCTGAACCAAAAGGATAAATTTACCCCCGAACAGGTAGCACAGAGTGTGGCATATGTATCGCAGAGCTTTTCGCAGTTTTTCTCTGAAGTCGTACCGATCTCTGCCAAGCAGGCACTCACTTCACGTAGCCATGACAAGGTGGTCTTGATCGAGCAGGCACGCACGCAGCTACTGGAGCGTATCAAAGAGGGGATAGACTCAGGCTCACTCTCAGATACCAACAGTCTCTACAGTGCATATCAGGAAGAGGTGACACAGATACGTGCCAGTGACCTCTCTGCCAATCTAGCGCTATTGCAGGAGTCCAATATCCAGAAAGTACTGGATTTTATCGAGACACATATTCGCCCTGTCTCGCAGAGTGCCAAAGCCTATGCGATCAAGCGTGAAGTAGCGGATGTCTGTCATAAAATGATCAAACAGCATCAGCTCTTCATGCGTGTCTATGCTTCGCTCTCTGTGGAACTGGTGGCATTTGAGGAGGAGGCGGATAGTATGTTTGTCGGGCTCAAAGAGCGGTTTAGCAAGCATCTTGGTGATGCCTACCATCATATCGAAGAGATCATAGAGGTGATCGCTGATGATATCTATAGCCATATAGAGACCGCAGAGCGTACACGCTTCATCGCCAAAAAATCAGGACTGCTCAAGCAAACAGTGCACTATGAGCCTGTGACCTACAAAGCCTCCAAAGTTGCGGCAGATACCGTCTATAAACATCTCTTTTATGATGATGATGTTGTGGGCAAGATGTTCAAACGCTATGTCAAGAGTCTGGGTTTGATACAGGATGAGGTCAATGCACACAATGCCACTGTCTATACCATGCTTAAAAAGCGTATTCGCAAATGGCAGAGCCCCTATGAGCTCATACGCAAGAATGATCCACTCTTTTCCTATATTGAGTTTGCCAATATCCGAAAGTTTGCCTCCAAGGCATATGAGAATATCCTCAAGCCCTTTTCTGATGAGATCCATGCCTCCTATGCCAAGATCAGCTCCGAGTTCAACCATCTCAGCTCTGCAGTGAGCTTCAACTATCAAAATGCCACCGAAGTCAGTGTGGCATTCCTAGAGCGAAAGATCGAACAATCCGTAGTACTGTATGAACAAGACCCCACACGCTTCTCTCTCTATACCCCCAAACTCGATGAGATCAAAGAGCGGCTGCGTATGAGCTTCCACCTCTATGAACTGGAAAATATGATGGGTACTAAGCACACCTTCCTCAACAAAAATTATGATAGACTTATGCGAGAATTTAAACGTATCAATGAAGAGAGACTTGCATTCATAGCACAGAGACGTGAGCGTCATGAGCGGATCATTGCCCAGCTTCAGCAACATATTGATGAGATAGAGGATAGTATACAGGATGATTAAAAGTTTTTTTGGAACCAAAGAGTGGAGACTATGGGCGTGGGGTGGTGGACTATTGCTGACTATGATGATATGGGGAAGAGTACAGTTATATGTTAAGTTTAATGAATGGTATGGAGTTTTTTATGATATTGTTCAAAAAGCAGATGATCTAGAGGCATTCTGGAAGTCAATTTATGATTTTTCATATATTGCTTTTAGTTTGATAGCAATTGCTGTGGCTATTTACTATTTTAAAAAACACTATGCATTCAGATGGAGACAGGCAATTACTTATTATTATCTTCCTCACTGGGAAAAAAGAGAGGGAAATATAGAAGGTGCTTCACAGAGAATACAGGAAGACACTGGGCAGTTTGCATTTTATCTTGAGTATTTGGGGCTGGGGCTATTTCAGTCTGTGCTTACACTTATTGCGTTTATTCCTATACTTTGGATGCTTTCATCAAAGATACCTGTCCCATGGCTTGCAGGAGTAGATGGGGCTTTGGTATGGATCGCACTTGTTACTTCTATAGGAGGTATGGCAATTTCATATTTTGTGGGTATTAAACTTCCTAAGCTTGAGTATGAAAATCAAAGAGTAGAGGCAGCATACCGTAAACATTTGGTATATTCTGAAGATCATATTGATTATAGAGATATTCCCACAATACATGGACTCTTTGATGATTTAAGAACTAACTATTTCAGAATGTTTAATCACTACTCCTATTTTGAAGCATGGGGAGTATTTTATAGTCAGTCAATGGTTATTGTACCTATCATTATCGCAGGCCCACCTATATTTACAAAAGTAATCACATTAGGTGTTATGATGAAAGTATTGAGCGCCTTTGGTAAGGTAAATGATAGCTTCTCTTATTTCATAGACCACTGGACAGAGATCACCAAGTTTATCTCTGTAATCAAGCGTTTGAGGGAGTTTGAAGGACATTTGATCCCTGTTGAAAAGTAGAGAGTGGTGTATATGGATACGCTGAGATGAATGTTGTCCTCATTACAGATATCTTTGGATTCTGCGAGTCATTGGATGAGCTGATCCTAATCTTAAAGAGACAGAGTATTGCAGTAACTGTCATTGACCCCTATCAAAGAGTACGCCACTCTTTTGGTAGTGAGAAAGAAGCCTATGGTATGTTTGTAGAGAAGTGTGGACATGACGTATACTTCTCAAGAGCCCAAAGTATACTCTCCAAAGTAAAGCCTAGCGTGCTTATCGGTTTTAGTGCGGGAGCTAATGTAGTCTGGAGGTTATCTTCTCGTGAAGGGATCTATACTCAGAGAGCACTCTGCTTCTATCCTACACAAATAAGACATTATCAAGATTTACAGCCTACCATGCAGACGCATGTGATCTTTCCTCACGATGAGCATACATTTGATGTAGATATCCTAAGCAAAAAGATAAAAGAGTACCCGAATGTTAAAACAGAGATTACCATATGGGAGCATGGATTTATGAACAAGAGAGATGCCGCCTATACCGAAGAGGCACAGCGATGGGGACTGAATGTGATAGCAGAAGAGATCAGACATAGCGGCATGCCATAGCATTTTCATTTTCAACTCATTTTCATTTGTAATAATCCTCCTGTATTAATAAAACACAAGGAAAATGTTATGAAAAAAATTGCAATGGCTATACTCTTTGCTGGAAGCACGCTGTTGATGGCTGATGGCGCCGCTCTTTTTGTCAAGTGCGCAGGATGTCATGGAAAAGATGGACAGACCAAAGCATTAGGAAAAGCCGAAGAGATTGCAGGCAAACCTGTTGCAGAGCTGATTAGGGATATAGAAGGCTACAAAGCTGGCACACAAGATGAGCATGGCATGGGTAAGCTTATGAATGCTCAGGTCAAGGCATACTCTGCTGAAGACATTAAAGCAGTCGCTGAATATATCCATGGTCTAAAATAGTCTATACTACACGAGTGCTGTTTGTGAAGTACTCGTGTAATGCCCTCCCTCTTATGTCTAATATATCCCTAGGTATATCTAGAAAATTTCATTTTCATTTCATATAACTATCCTATACTTCTATCAAAAAAGGCTAAAGTTGAAAAAAAAATAGTGATAAGTATGATTGTATTGTTTGGATTGATACAGTTGATCCCCTATGGGAAAGCGCATAAAAACCTAGCAGTAGAGGGCATAGTGAAATGGGATAACCCTGAAACCAAAGCACTGTTTCAAAGAGCATGTGCAGACTGCCATAGTCATACTACCAAGTGGCCGTCATACAGCCGTATCGCACCAGTCTCTTGGTTGGTGACCCATGATGTAGAGGAGGGTAGAGAGAAGTTCAATATCTCTATGTGGGGAGTGCAAAAACGCAACAAAGGTGAGGACGCAGCAGAGGAGCTAGAGGAGAACGAGATGCCTCCAGCCATCTACACACTCATGCACCCAGAAGCCAGACTCGGTGAGCATGACAAGCAGAAGCTTATCAGTGGGCTTAAAGCAACATTTGGAGAAGATTAATCCTATATATAAAGGTATAGCATGAAACTACTGATCATCGAAGATGACAAAGCGATTGTTACGTTCCTCAAGCGAGGACTCTGTGAAGATGGTCATGTAGTGGACAGTGCAGATAATGGAGCAGATGGAGAGTATCTCGCAGCACTCTATCACTATGATGTGATTGTCCTCGACTGGATGCTCCCTGAAAAGAGTGGTATAGAGGTGCTGGAGACCCTCAGAGACAAGGGGATAAAGACACCTGTCATCATGCTCACTGCCAAAGGGGAGCTAGAGAACAGGATCACTGGACTCAATATTGGTGCAGATGATTACCTAACTAAGCCTTTTGCCTATGCAGAGCTTTTAGCTAGGATCGAGGCACTGCATCGCAGGGTAGTTTCTGATGGGAGCAATACGGTCTCTTGTGGTAATCTTGTGATCGATACGTATGCTAAAACCGTCATGCAAAAGCATCTGTTGATCGAATGTACCAAGAAAGAGTATGAACTGCTGCTATTTCTCATCAACCATCGCAATGCCATTGTCTCAAGCAGTATGATCGAAGAGCAGCTTTGGAGTCAAGAGTCCTTTATCAACAGCAATGTCATTCAAGTAACAATTTACACTATCCGAAAAAAATTCGGAAAGTCACTCATCAAAAGTTATAGGGGACTAGGATATAAAATTGAAGCGTAAACGGATCAAGAAAGAGGTACTGCTGTGGTTTGGTGGGATTCTTTTTGTGATCCTTTTTTTGTTTGGTTTGACGTTTTACTACTTCCTGAGACAGAGCGTATCACAGTCCCTTTTAGATGGGCTACATGCCAAAGCTGTGCATATCCAAAAACATATTTTATCAGACATGCCAACAGATACGGTTGATAACAGCCCCACAATCTATGAGTATGCTGTGGTGTACAAAGAGAAGGTAGTTTATCATTCCGCACATTTTCAAATGAAATATCTCAAAAAGACGGGGGATGGTGAAAAACTATTTTTTGTCGATAATACCGATTATCGTGATGCTGTATATGTTATGGAGGTAGAGAAACCAATTGAAGCGTATATTGTCGTAGTTGCAGATCTCATTAGTGACAAGTCAGAGGATTTTATGGAGCGGCTTTTGGTTATATTGCCTGTGCTATTTATTCTTCTGCTTTGGATAGTGTCTCGGGTAGTCAATCAGGTTTTATATCCAATCAAAACATTGTCAGAGGAGGTAGAGCATATTGATGTACATCGGCTGCAACCTCTCTCTAATAAAGCGATTGAATATGAAGAGACTTGGACACTCAAGCAGGCCTTTGGTCGTATGATAGAGAGGTTGCAAGATGGGGTATCAAAGCTCAGTCGTTTCAACCACGATGTCTCTCATGAATTGCGTACACCACTCACCGTCATTCGCGGTGAGATCGAGACAGTACTACGCCATCCCAGAAGTGAAGCGTATTACCGTGAAAGCATGGAAACTATTCTCTACGAAACCACACAGATCGAGGCTATTGTGGAGAACCTGCTGTTGTTATCCAAATATAGCAAGGAGACCTTCGTGCAAAGCTGCGAGGAGGTAGATCTCTCTGAGATACTTTTGGAAGCGGCAGAGCGACTGGATACGAAGCTTCAAGAGCAGGGCATCACTTTGGATATACAGCGACTTGAATCTATCTCTCTTCGCTGCAACAAGCAGTTGATAGGCACCGTATTTTCGAACCTGATCGATAATGCCATCAAATACTCTCCCGCGTACTCCCAGATCCAACTCTCCTTATATAAAGAAAAGCAAAAAATCTCTTTTGTATTGGTGGATCATGGTATAGGTATACCTACAGAGGAACTGGAAAAGATTACAGAACGTTTCTACCGTGTAGACCAGTCACGCACGCGCCAAACCAAAGGTTTTGGCTTGGGGCTTTCCATTGTTAAAAATATTTTAGATCTGCACCACGCAGTACTCACTATCGATTCCAAACTCCATCAAGGCACTACTGTCAAGATCCAGTTCTGATATTTCATTTTCACATCATTTTCAGAGGCTAGAATACTATTATCTATGCAAAGGAGTGAATGATGAAGATGAAATATATTGTATGGGCTATGTTACTGTGCTATACACCTTTTGTAGTTGGATGTGGTGGGGGATCTACATCAGGAGATGTATATGGAGAGAATGACCATGGTGATGATGGTGGCAGCAACGAAAATGGTGATGACAATAAAAATGGAGAGGGTGATGAGGAAAATGGCGGGAGCAATGGTGGTGGTGCAGGAGGAACAGGTAATAGTACCTATATGCTCAGTGCTTGGAATGATCTGGGTATGCACTGTATGGATGGGAATGATTTCTCTGTCTTTTCTGTGCTGCCTCCTTACAACAATCTTCATGCACAGATCAAAGACAAGAGTGGAGATTTGGTTACTTCTGGTGTGACAGTGACATTTGAAGCCATACAGGGTACGGATGGCAAGTGGAATACCACTAGCAGTGACAAGACTAATTTTTGGAACTATAGCAAGAAGCTCTTGGGAGCCACGCTGGCTACCGATACAGGTCTTAAAGGGGTGAAAACACCCAGCAAAACCCCACAACAGATGCATTTTAATTCCACACATCAGTGGTGGGAAGCGGAGGGTATTCCTCTGACCTCCTACAATGATGATGGTTCCAAAAATTACTATCCTCTTGTCAAGGTCATAGCCAAAGATAGCAGCGGCAAAATAGTAGCAGAGGTCAAGACAGTACTGCCCGTGAGTGATGAGATGGATTGTAAACGCTGTCATGAGAGCAGTGCTCCCTCCAATGCTGCCAAACCTAATCGTGGCTGGGTCAACAATGCAGACCCAGAAAAAGATTATAAATTCAATATTCTTAGACTGCATGATCAGGAGCATTCCAATGTTGTTGGTAAATACATTACACAGCTCAAAGCCAAAGGCTATGATTACAATACCAATGGATTGGAAGCGACAGCTACAGCGGGTACACCGATACAGTGTGCAGCATGCCATAAAACCAATGCACTACCCAATGTAGGTATCCAGATTAAACCCTTTACACAGGCGATCCATGACAAACATGCAGATGTGATTGATCCACTCAATGGACTGCCTCTGAATGATATCAATAACCGTAATGCCTGCTACACCTGCCATCCAGGTGCACAGACAGAGTGCCTTAGAGGTGCGATGGGGGATGCCAAAGATGCCAATGGCAATCTGGCGATGCAGTGTCAAAGCTGTCATGGGGATATGAAGGCAGTGGGAAGCAAACATCGAGAAGGCTGGTTGGATGAGCCAAACTGTCAAGCCTGTCACCACGATAGCAAGCAGGAGACCTCTGCGATAGATCCTACGACCAACACACTGCGTCATGTGATCGATACACGTTTTGCAACCAATATGAATACCCCAGCCACAGGCAAGAGCCTCTACCGCTATTCTAAAGGACATGGTGATTTGCAGTGTGAAGCCTGCCATGGCGCTACTCATGCAATTTACCCTGCGCACAATGCAGATAATCTGCTCAGTGAAGGAGTACAAGGGCATGCAGGTACAATTGCTGAGTGTACTGCTTGTCATACGACCGTCCCACGCATCACTACAGGAGGGCCTCATGGGATGCACCCTGTAGGTCAAGATTGGGTCAAGAGCCATGAAGGCATAGCAGAAAGGAATAGTGGACAGTGTAAAGTATGTCATGGTCAGAATTATAGAGGCACCATACTCTCCAAAATGTGGAAGAGCCGAACACTACGCGTAGAGCATGGAAGCAAAACACTCAGCAAAGGGCATCAGGTGAGCTGTTATGACTGTCATAATGGCCCTAGTGGGGATTAATGAGTAAGTGTTGAGGGAGTATTTGGCCTTTTTGACGAACTTTACAGATCAAGCGTAAGCGTAAGCCTCTGTCAGATAATTTTGATATGTTATAATGCACTATATATTAAATTTGAATAGATAATCAGAGCATAAGGAAAATAGCTTGGAGCTAATATCTATACTTTTAAGTGTCATCTCTATTTGGGGTATTGCTGTCATGACACCAGGCCCTAATTTTTTCATCACAGCCCAGACAACAGTTACACACTCTAGGTTGGCTGGATTCTATGTTGTCTTGGGGATTTGTACGGGAACAATCCTCTGGTCGATTACAGGGTTTTTTGGTATCTCATATCTTTTTATAACAGCACCTTGGCTTTATCTTACATTGAAAGTCTTGGGTGGAAGCTATATCATCTATCTTGGTATACTATTAATTACAAACTCAGATAAATCAAGTGCTAAATCCAATAGCATTCCTGAAAATTCTCAAAGTTATTTTGCATATTGGCAAAAGGGGCTATTGACTAATCTCTCCAATCCCAAAACAGCTATGTTTATTACCAGTCTATTTGTATCTGTTTTGCCAAAAGATCCTACCATATTTATTGGTATAGTGGTTGTTATGCTTATGGCTACAATATCTATGGTGTGGTATTTGTGCGTTGTATTGATATTTTCATCCAAAAGGTTTAACAGTGCTTATGGCGCTATGCAAAAATGGATAACGCGCTTTGTAGGCGTTGTCTTTATAGGTTTTGGTGCAAAATTGATTTTAGATAATAGGTAGCAAAGATTGATTGAACAGAAGGTGCGTGTTATGCACCCTACAAGGATTTCTCTGTAGCAA
Organism: Sulfurovaceae bacterium; assembly: GCA_965215705.1. Taxonomy (GTDB): domain Bacteria; phylum Campylobacterota; class Campylobacteria; order Campylobacterales; family Sulfurovaceae; genus JAAXPZ01. The sequence goes on from CBDCEE010000003.1 coordinate 73,127, forward strand.
TCAACTCTACCACACCATCCACCATATCCTGCACACACTGCACCTCTGTCACACCAAGCCTACGTTTATTGCTGATATCATAGATACCACCTTCGCTCTCGGAGTGTTCTCCGTGGATGCCTCGGATCTGTAGGTGGTGCTTGTCTGTGATGGCTTTGAATGCTTCCATGTCGGCTGCCAGCTTGGGGAGGCGGATATGTACGCTGGCTCTCATGGCGGTACCTAGGTTGGTGGGGCAGCTAGTGATGTAGCCTAGATGATCGGAGTAGGAGAAGGGCACGGACTTTTCTATCTCAGCTATGGCGGTGGTGAGTCTGGTAAAGACTTCTAGTATGTCGCCACCCTGCTGCATAGAGATGATGCGTAGCTGATCCTCTTCGTTGATCCAGACGAGAAAGGTCTTCTCATCATTGTGGTAGATACCTCTGCCTTCTGGCCAGTCGCGGTTGAGTCCTGCGGACTCTAGGAACCTATCTCCCGCCTTAAACAGAAAATGATCCTCTATCAGCTGTTTGCTGATCTCGTCACTCATATCACCCAATGTATAGTAGCTACCAGAAAGTGCACCTGAGAGCTTTCCCAGTGCTGCTGAGACATCACGTTCTATCTGGTTGCGTTGCTCTCTAGAGATCGCAGGCCCTAGAGGTAGATCGGCAACATTTCTGCCTACTCTGATACGGGTAGAGACGATGTAGGCTCCCTCTGGGTCTGGGTTGGGGGCATTGAGATGGCTGGGGTCTAGGTCACTCTGGTGACTGTCGGTAGTCATAAACCCATGATAGTCCTCTATAATGGGGTCAAAAAGCCCTCCAAAGAGTGTATAGGACTCTAGGTCTCCCGCATAGACTCCGATACCACTGTCGGGATTGTCAACGCCTGAATGAATCGCAGCATCGAGGGTGAAGCCGTTGGCAGTTTTTTTGTCTTTTAGATTGGCATAGAGTTCCGGGGTGAGATACTTGCAGAGCAGGGAAGTGCAGTCTGATGGTAGGACAGGGTAATGATCCATGGTTGTTCCTTGATAGTTTCTTTATTAGAGTATAGTATTTTTCTGTGTAAATCAGGTTAAAAAACGGTTAAACTTTTGTTTTTATAATGCGAATATAGATCAACATAAGGAGTAAATCATGATCGGAAAAAAATTAGCTTTATCTCTCTTGCCTTTGCTGGCATCCCTTTCACTACAGGCAAATGATCCCTTCTATAACGACCCTTTTGGAGATAACATCTTCCAAGAGATGATGCAGATGCAGCGGGATATGGACAGGATGTTTGATCGTATGCACCAGCGTATGCGTCAGAGATCTACCGCCCTTATCAGTCCTATTGGTACGTACAAGATATCTGGACAAAGCCAGTTTGTAGATCTTGGAGATCAGTATGAATTCAAAACAGATATCCCAGAGTCTAAAGAAAATACAGTTAACATTTCTGTGGATAAGCATGTCTTGAATCTTCAGGCAAAAGTTGTTAAAACTGAAGAGACCAATCAAAGTGGTATGCGGAGTTATCAAAAATATATGAGCATGTATCAACGTAGTCTTCCTCTACCATCAGATGCAGATGAGAAGAGTATGAAAAGTGTGTATAAAGACGGCTATCTGACCATTACCTTTCAGAAGAAAAAAGTATCAGGTGGGCTAAAGTCTACTGTAGTACCTACCTCTAAACCAAAGCCTACACTTATGGATAGCAATAGTTCAAGCAAAAAAACTGTAGAGAATCACAAGGTATCATTGGGATGAGTCTTCTGAACTATGCTTATACCGTAGTACTTCTACGGTATGCATAGTGACCAACCCTTCATGGATCGCATTGTCGTAGCGGTCGATGAAGTCAGTGATCTTCTCTTCATCATCAATGATCTCGATGATGACGGGTAATGTCTGAGAGAGTGCCCATATCTCAAAAGTATGTAGCTCTGAGTGTGCACCCACACCGGCACTACCTTTAAATACTGTAGCCCCAGAAAGACCTTCAGCCTGTGCCTGCTGCACTAAATACTGCCAGAGTGGTTTGCTTTCGTAGGTATCAGAGTTATCGATATAGATTCTAAGTACTTTTTTACTGCCTAGATACTGTTTCATTTTTTCCCTTTGTTATATTATTTATCAAATGTCCAAATAGTGTTAGGTGTAGAATAATACTACAGTGCAGGAGCAAAATGTCTCGACTGAAAGTCATAGACTTCTACTTGCCCGCTGCCGATATCATACCACCATCCAATGAGATCTATCTCATCATTGACCAACCTACTTTGGATATATGGGTACTCCATAAGTCTTCTTAATGAAGAGACAATATTGTGTTTTTCTGTGAGTTCAAAGAGGTTTTTATCTACATCTGCATGCACTTCCAACATGGCAGCACTCTTGGCGGTATTGATATTCTGTAACCAGTCATCCACATGTTCCAAGATTGGGTCCTCATCGGTGTATTCATGGTACATATGTGCGCACGCTCCGCAGTTGCTGTGACCTAGAATAACAATCTTCTTGATATCGAGGACATTGACGGCATATTCGATGGCTGCCTGAGTAGAGCCTTTGGCAGGTTGATAGGGAGGTACGACGTTACCAATATTTCGTGAGATAAAGAGCTCTCCTGGCTTGGCGTCTAGCAGTAGAGCAGGATTGATGCGGCTATCACTGCAAGTGATGATCATGGTTTCGGGCATCTGTGTCTCTGCAAGTTGATCGAAGAGATCCTTGTGCTCTTCGAAGTATTTTTTAAGGAACTTCTCATAGCCCTCTTTTTGCAACTGATCCATTTTCCATACTCCTAATCAATAAGGCTTATGTATTATATCACAAAAGCATGCTTTTGTGACGTTATGATTGGTTTTTTATGGCAGCTCTCACACTCTCTGTATTGAAAGGTTTTGTCACAAAATGATCATATAGTTCTTTCTCTGTGGCACTTAGATTGGGGTCTCCGGTAATGGATATCACAAAAGAGGGAGAGGCCTTTTTACTTTTTTCATACTTTCTATACTCTTCTATGACCTTAGATCCTGAAATAGATGGCATATGTTTGTCGATAAAAATAATATCAAACCTGAATTTAAATCCAAAGTGCAATTTCACCTCTAAAAAATTCTATCCAAATTTTCCTATGAAGCCTTTAAATTTTCATGAAATACCTCATAAGGTGTTCTCCATCCTAGAGATTTTCTAGGTCTATGGTTAAGTCTGTTCTCAATCCTTTTAATATCTTTAGCCGTGAGATGTTCAAAGCTACTGCCTTTTGGGATATATTGACGGATGAGTCCATTGATATTCTCATTGAGTCCTCTCTCCCAAGAGCTATAAGGATGACAGAAATAGTAATCACATTTAAGTTTTTTTGCAATGGTTTGATGTTTGGCGAACTCCAAACCGTTATCTGTGGTAATGGTGTGCACATGTTTCTTGTATCTTCCCAGTAGTCGTATCATCTCATTGGCTACGATAAGGGCTTTCTTTCTTACAGGCAGTGAGAGTTTTACATACATGGACTTTCGCTCTACTATAGTAACGATTGCTCCTTGTCTGCCTTTGCCAATGATGGTATCTGCTTCAAAGTCTCCTACTCTTATTTTATCATCTACGATAGTAGGTCTTTGTTCAATAGAGACTCTATTAGGGATACGGTTCTTTCGTCCTTTACCATACTTGGCTCTTCGTTTTCCTTTGTGTCTGAGCTTTGTATGGAGTGTACCATTATGCAGCCTATCTTCATGGATGAATGTGTAGATGGTGACATGGGATATGGTTATGGAGTGTTTGATAGACAGTGTGGCGGAGATCTGTTCGGGTGAGTACTCTTTTTTGAGATACTTTTTGATAAGCTTTATAGTAGAATCTGTGAGTTTTAGATTGGCTTTTCTGGCATGGTCTTGTTGCCTCTTTTTATATTTATCATGGGCTCCATATCCAAAATAGGTTCCAGCAATATCCCCTTTGTTTCTTCGTATCTCTCGGCTGATGGTCGAGGGATGCACTCCTAGCTGTTTGGCTATCTCTTTATTGCTATATCCTCTGCTTATATAAGCTTGAATATGGTATCTTTCTCCTAGGGTTAGATGCGTATATGACATATCACTTCCTTTATCTTTGGTCAGATTTGGAAGTTATTTTAGCATCTAACCTCTTCAAATCCAAAAGAAACAACTCTCAAAAACTCTTTTTTCAAATTGTCTTTTAAAAATTGCACTTTGGATTTAAATTCGGGAAATGGTATACTGTTTTCATAGGCATCTTTTAGTACATCAAGTGTTTCAAGCCCATCTGATGTGGTGTGCATCTCTACAAATTCTGTCTCTAGCATAGATTTTAACAGCATGAGATTGATCTTGTTGTCATCTGCGATGAGTATTTTCTTTCTCTTTCCCGAAAAGACAGTACTGTGTACCAAATCACCGTAATAGGTATTTTCTGAAATAATATTATAGGTATCCATACTTTGGTCTTCATTGAGAGAAAAGAGAGACTCTTCTACCACAAGTAATTCGATATGTTGTTTCTTAGTGGTTTCAATGAGCTCAGGGGAAAGTTTATGTTGGAAACAAAAAAGATGGGTTGTTTCTTTGGAAACAGTATCTGTAATATGTATATGTGATTCGGGCATACCAAGTTCAATCAGATAAGCAGAAATATTTTTGGGATGGATACATTTTTTGCAATCTGTCAAGATTGTTATTGTTTTATTAAGGTTTTTGAATGGTTCATGGCTTGGCGTGGGATTGATTACTTCTATGGGTATAGTAAAGTAGAACTTACTTCCTTCATCAAGGGCGCTTTTTAATTTAAGTTTACCCTCCATGTCATTCACATATTGGGCAGAGATGGAGAGCCCCAATCCTGTACCCCCATAGTGGAGACTGGTCTCTTCTTCTGCTTGTTTAAATGCTTTGAATATCTCTTTTTGACGAGAAGGGTCTATCCCTATGCCTTGGTCAGCGATGGATATTTTTAGCTTTGATCCCTCTTTATCAAATTTGACTTTGAAATCTATACGTTTACCTGTAGGTGTAAATTTATAGGCATTACCGATAAGATTGATGAGTACTCTTTTGAGTTTTAATTCATCTATTTTGATCTCTTTGGGGAGTAGAGGGTCTAAATGTATAAGATAATCAATGTTTTTACTAAACATATCGGCGGAAAAAGTATTTGCTATGTGTGCAAAAAACTTCACAGTATGTATCACTGTCGGAGTAGAAGTCTTGCCCTGCTGTCGCTCTTTGGTCTGCTCTAAAATAGAGTCTGTCAAGGTGTTGATAAACTTTGCACTCTCTTTGGCATTTTCTATGAACTCTTTTAAACGTTTATCTTCCATACGCTCTTCAATAAGCTCTAGAAATCCGTAAAGGCTGTTTGCCGGAGTACGTATGTCATGAACGATATTAGAGAGGAACAACATCATACTATCAGCATCAACAGGATGCTCTTCTTTTGCCACTTCCTCTATATTTTCATTGATCTCAGAGATATTTATAGGATGATCAGCCTGGGTATTTGAGCGTAAGATATGTATTACCTTGATCAAATAGCTCTCTAGGGACTTGAGGAGTTCGATATCTTTTTTAGAATAAGTCTGGTTATTCTGGATAGATCTAGAAGCACGAACGATACCTAAGAGCTCTTCATTTTCCACAATAGGAAGAATGATCTGAGATCTTAGTCTCAGTGCATCGGGATTGTCTATGTCTGGTATGTAGTTTTTTTCACTGGCCAAATGATTATAAAAAGCAGCATTTTTTGTGAGAAATGCCTCTCCGATGATTCCTGTAGGTTCGATCATAGATAATGTTTCTTGGTGGTTTTTACTATAAAGCTTGGGTCTAGTAAACTTTAAGAGTCCAAAAGGTATCTTAAAGCATGACTACACCGAACAAAAACAAGTACTCAAAAGGTACGCACATTTCAGAGCGTAAATTTAGGCAGTTAATTAAGTGTTTTTCACTTGATCTAAATGCATATGAAACCTCAAAGATAACTAACATATCTCATACGACTTGTAAGAAGCTATTTCAAAAGTTACGCATATACATCTACCAGAATCTACTAGAGAACAATATTGAAGATGGAGAGTTTGAATTAGATGAATCTTACTTTGGTGCCAAAAGAGTAAGAGGAAAACGTGGTAGAGGTGCAGCAGGAAAGACACCTGTGTTTGGCTTATTAAAAAGAGATGGTAATGTCTATGTTCAAATAGTCAAGAACTGCTCGAGAGCTGAACTCATGCCTATTATTGAGGGAAAGATACTTGAAGGAAGTACTATTCATACTGATGGTTGGAAAGCCTATGATGGCTTAGTCCTTAATGGCTATGATCACTACAGGGTCTTTCATTCCAAAGATGAGTTTGTGCGAGGTAAGTCTCATGTAAATGGCATTGAATCCTTTTGGAGTTATACTAAAAGAAGATTGGCAAAGTTTAATGGACTTAGAGATGAGATGTTTTATCTCCATCTCAAGGAGAGTGAGTTTAGATTCAACAATAGGCATAATGATATCTATGCTATACTATTAAAGAATCTTCGAACAAATAACCTCTAAAGTTTACTAGACCCAAAGCTTTTGCTCGGCAGAATCAAACAAAAAAAGTATAGCATGATCAGAATGGCTAAAGTCCAGCAGGAGTTTTTCTACAATCTGGCTGATCTCTTTAACATCATGGGTTTGTGAGACAAGATCCATAGAGGCTGTTAATGTTTGAATTAGATTTGATGATGTGTTTTCCATATAAAACATAGACCTTTTGCGTATTTTTACTTATAATCCTACGCGTATTTTCTTTATATGGTGCTTAATCGTCTTTTTGACATTTTTGACTAAAAATCTGTTATAATACCCATTCAAAATAACAAATAATGGGGGGGGGGCTCATATGAGCAATGAACATGAAGTCAGAAGTGTAGACATCATCGTCTCAAAAGGTAATGAGGCAGGTGACATCACCTATGCCAATCCTATCTTTGTCAAACTATCCGGATACTCACAAGGTGAATTACTGGATAAACCACACGCAATTCTCAGACATCCGGATATGCCAAAAATTGTATTTAAGTTCTTATGGGACAATCTGAAAGCAGGTAATGATGTCCATGCCTTTGTCAAAAATCTTTCTAAAGATGGAGGTTTTTACTGGGTGCTGGCACATGTCAGGGTCGCCAAAAACCCTGATGGATCCTTTAGAAACTATGTCTCCACAAGAAAGTTAGTCACAGAGCACGCTAGAAGAGTGATAGAACCTCTATATGCAGAGCTCCTTTCAGTGGAAAAAGAGGGTGGTATGGAGGCTTCTTTAAAAGCATTAGAAGCATTTTTAGCTGAAAATGGTGCTTCGCTCGCGACATTTAATGAAACCATGAAAAAAATCAATAGTTAATAAAAGGTAAAAAGTATGATAAATTTTGATCAATCAATGAAAAAATTACGATCGGTAAGTGGCTATCTAGGTTCTGCAGTGCTTAATTTGCAGGTGAGACACTCTATATGGATGAAGAGAATACAGGTGTAGATATTGCTTACTCTGCAAGTATCTTCAATGATGCATTCAGAGCGATCTCAGAAGCCTCTTTGGATGTAGGGTTTTCGGATGCTGCTTTTGTAGAGACCAAGACACATGATGGACATGTATTTTTGATCAACTCAGCAGGAGATTATACGGGTGATAACTTTTCCAAGCTCAATGTATTTGCGATCTTTAGGGACAATGGAAACATCGCCTTGGCAAAAATGATTATAGAGAGAACCTCTCAGGCAATGTCTAAAGAGATGGAGAACCTGTAAGCAGAAGCTTACGCCTCTCTCTTGTCCCATGTGGTTCTAATCTGCTTAGGCATATAGTATTTAAACTGCTTGGGATGGATAAAAAAGTCTATATTCCCACACTTCTCTTCTATCTCTTCCCAGCTTTCTATGTCTAGATTTATTGCCAACACACCGAGTGTAGGAAGTTTGGTAAATGCCTCTTTGATCAAAAGGTTTCCAAATTCTGTAAGCTCCGGGTTATGACCAACTAGGAAGATACTTTCATAACTGTTGTCTTGTAAGGAGAGAGTATTCATCAGTGTTTTTGGACGGGTCATATAGAGCTCTTCCATATAGTGGATACGCCCTTCATACTTTATCTTTTTGGCTAGTTTGTCTGCTGTGAGCTGTGCACGTAGAGCAGAACTGGAGAGTATGAGATCAGGCTTTATCTGGCGTAAAGAGAAATAAGAGCTGATGGTCTTTAAGTCTTTTTTACCGCGTTTGTTAAGTCCTCTCTCAAAGTCGCTGGCTTCTGTATCACTCCAGTCAGATTTTGCATGTCGTATGAGATAGATTGTTTTGATGGTACACCGCCTCTAAAGATATTTTATGGGAGTAATTGTATCATGAGAATACCTAATTATCCATAAAACCTCGGCTATATCTTATTTTTACGCCTCTAGAAGAGCAGGAGGGGTTAATTCATACTAAAAGATATTAATCTTTATTTTTATGGATTAAATAGGGGTTTCTCTGGGCGGTAGGCATGATATCGAGATACTGGATATTGACATGTTTTGGTGTGTTCAATACACTGATCACAGCAGCGGAAATATCTTTAGCATAGAGTGGTGTGTACCCCTCATAGACGGTATCTGCCTTCTTTTTATCTCCTTCGAAGCGAGTAGTGGAGAAGTTTGTGTTGACAGCACCAGGGGCGATAGTTGTCACTTTAATATTTGTAGATATCAAATCTGCATTTATGGACTCTCCCAGTGAGTGTACTGCGGCTTTGGTGGCACAGTAGACATTGCCTCCTGGGTAGGTGGTCTTTCCTGCAACAGAGCCGATATTGATGATATGTGCAGTCTCCAAAGGACGCATCTGAGCGATCACAGGCTTGCTGATATAGAGCAGTCCTTTGAGATTGGTATCGATCATGGCATCCCAGTTGTCTATGATACCCTCATCTATCTTTTCGATACCTAGAGCCAGACCTGCGCTGTTGACAAGGATGTCAACGGTTTGCTTTTTGAGTATCTTCTTCATGGTTTTCTCTACGCTTTCTCTATCTCTAACATCCAGCGTATAGGTGCTGATCTCTCTCTTGCTCTGTTTGGAGAGTATTTTCTTGAGTTTCTTTAGCTTTGTCTTATCTCTACCCAGAAGGATAAGGTTGACCTTCATCGCCGCCAAGTCTATAGTAATCTGTCTGCCTATGCCGGAAGTGGCACCTGTGATAAGGGCTGTTTGATTTTTGATGTGATTTTTCATAAGTTTCCCCTAGTTTTTTTCAAATTATAGCCCAATTGTCCCAAATGGATTCTAACAAATGTTAGGATGGGGTAAACCTGCTATAATGCCAGCAAAATTATATGTAGGGTATATCTATGACTTTCATCATCATCAAAACCATTCATCTCCTCGCAGCATTTGTCTATGGGGGATTTTTGATCACAGACAATCTCATCATCATGCGGATGCAGAAGCATCTTTCGCCTGAGGAGTATGCCAAAGCCAGAGGTGGTGTGGCTGCGCGTATCCGTAGTATCGTACCGCCTGCACTGGTAGTCATCATGGTTACGGGTCTGTATATGATCTCTCAGGTTTTTGGTACAATAGGTGAGGAGGGGATGACGCGCTATCAGATGCTGCTTTCCCTCAAGGCATTTTTAGGTATCTGGCTTGGGCTTCGTGGCAGCTTACAGGTCTATGCAGGGATACAGCCTTTGGTGTTCAAAGGGCATAGACTTCCTTTCGTCTTTGTGTTGACGATCATCTTTTTATCACAGTTTATGCATCTTTAGTAAAGTTGTAGACCGGGGTATCTCTCTGCATCCATAGAGGATATCCTGCTCTGCATATCTCCGATATGGATCTCCAGCTTATGCCCATCCGGGTCGAGCAGATACAAAGAGTCTCCTTCACTGTGGTTCTGCTGCCACTCCTTGACATCATTTTGTAGAAGAGATAGCCTGAGTGATTGAAAATCATCTGAGGCTATAGAAAAAGCAATATGGGTATAGTCTTGGGCGGGGTAGCTTTCATCTACATTGAGGCAAAACCATAGTTCTCCAAGAGCTAGATAGGCTCCCTTTTGCCACCTGGCATGGGGCTTCATCCCTAGAATATCAGTATAAAATTGAAAAGACTTCTCCAAATCACTCGTGGCTATAGTGATGTGATTGAGTCCTGTAAGCATCTGCTAGAGCCTTCCCTCTACATGGTGCGCAAAGACCTCACTTACCAGTGTGATCCGCTCCTCAAAACTCTGCTTGGAAGCACGCTCATATACAGTATGATCTCCATCTCCAAAAGGCCCCCAGCCATCTGTTACGATCGTGCCTGCAGAGGCAATGATGTTGGCATCGCTGATACCTCCTCGCAGCTCAGTAGGGAGTGTCATATGACAAAGGGTGTTGACTTGTGCTATCCATGCTTGTTGTGCAGGAGTGGGCTGCATAACATCTCGTAGGATGCCACCTGTAAGTGTGGAGGTAGTACCTTCTATATAGTTGGTATCGATGATCTTATTGATGGCTTTGAGGGCTCTCTCTTTCTCTGTCTGATCTCTATATCTGAGGTCAAAGGAGAGGGTGGCATGTGGTGAGATAGTATTGGCACCTATTCCTCCTTCTATCCTACCCACATTGAGGGTAGTCTCTTTGGTCTGATTGGATATCTTATTGAGTGCCAGAAGTGTATGGGCAGCTTCCTGATTGGCATCGGCTCCTTCCCAGTAATGGTTACCCGCATGTTTGGCGACACCTTCAATATCCAGAGTGAAAAATCCTATACCTTTACGACCCACTACGATCTCCCCATGCTCCCCCGCTGCTTCAAAGACCATACAGTAATCATATTCAGGGGCTATCTTGCTGGAGAGATGCTTGCTGTCATTACTGCCAGTCTCTTCATCACTGACCAGTAGCAGGTCTATGTTGTAGATGCTGCCATAGTTGGCATGGAGTTGTCTCAGGGATTGGAGAGCCACATAGTTACCGCCTTTCATATCACAAACTCCAGGCCCATAGACCCATGACGCATCTTCCCGAAACCCTTCAAAGGTATCGGGAGCAAAGACGGTATCCAGATGTCCTAGCAAGAGAAGCTTTTTACCTTGCCTCTGTTTGGAGCGAAAAAAGAGGTGATCCCCGATATGCTCTCTACGGTGACGCTCCAGTATCATACCCAGTGCTTCTATCCACTCAGCAAAGATCGCTGAAGCTGCATCTACGCCTGCCTTGTTACCTGTATAGGAGTTGATCTCTATGATCTGTTTGAGTTCTTTATAGTTCATATCGTATTTTAGTAAATTATTGTAAAATAGGAGATTAGTGATCAGGGAGGCGGATAAATGTTTTCCAAAAGGATAAAAAATCTTCACTACAAAAAGCTCTTTTTGTTTGGAGCATACACTACGATATTGATATTGACTATCCCTGCGTCTATCGTGGATTTTTGGATAGGTAACTATACGGATGTCTATATCGATCTACTTTTTGCACTCTTGGCACTTGTTGCATTCTTGTATAGTTTTCATAGTGAGGATGTAGAATACTCTGCCGTAATACTTTTCTGGATAGCAGTATTGATAGAGTTTATCTATCTCTATATGCATAGAGTTGATTTTGATCTGATCTTTGCTATTTTAATACCTATCATAGCCTTTATTGCCCTTCCCAAACGCAAGATCATCCTCAACCTCATGCTCTTCTACACACTCCTCATAGGGTACCTGACATACTGCTACTATCTTTACCCTGAGCATCTCTTTCTGCACAATAGCAAATATATGATAGCCTATGCTGTAGCACATGGATTTATGGTCTCATACGGGGTGTTTTATTATCTTGCGATAGAGGAGTCTGTTGAGCGTCTAGAAGCATCCAATCGTGAGAAAGCACTGTTACTTAGAGAAGTACATCACCGTGTCAAGAACAATCTCAATCTTATCGCCTCTATCCTAGGCTTACAGGGACAGAGTACAGATAGTCTAGAGACAAAAGAAGTGCTAGAAGGCAACAGAAAAAGAATAGAGTCTATGGCACTGCTACATGAGATATTGTACAAAAATAAAAATCTCAACGATGTGGACCTGAAGATCTATATCAATACATTGGTTGATCATATTATAGAGTGTGAAGCATTGGGGGAGAAGGTATCCATAGTGAGTGATATCGTACCAGTGAAGCTTACTATGGATGATATGATACAGCTTGGTATCATGCTCAATGAGATGGTGACAAACTCAATAAAGTATGCTTCAGATGAGAGGGATAGAGTCAAGATAGAAATCACATTTGGCAGGGAGGAAAGTGGATATAGGTTGGTTTATTGTGATAATGCCAGTCAAATCGATAGATCAAAGCTAAACAGAGGTTTTGGATATAATCTGATCATACTGACAGTATCCCAGCTCAAAGGCTTGCCCACGGTGCTTACAAAGCAGGGGCTATGCTATACTATATCTTTTGACAGCTTAGAGGAGGTGGAGTCTTGACTGATATAGCATCAGAAAAGAAAATAGATCTGATTCGTGTCATGATCGTAGAGGATGAGTCTATACCTGCAAGATATCTCAAAAACATCATAGAGGAGCAGGGGGATTTCGCTGTGGAGTGTATCATGCCTAGTGCAGAGGAGGCACTCAATAGCATTAAAAAGATAAAACCTGATCTGGTTTTCGTAGATATTATGCTTGATGGTCCTATGAGTGGTGCTGAGCTAGCCCTACGAATACACAGACTATATGCAAAGATACTGATCATATTTATGACTGCTTACTCCAGTGAAGAGATGGTGGAGTTTGCAGTAGAGTCAGAAGCCTTTGCCTACCTGCTCAAACCCTATCGTCCCAAAGAGATCAGAGCCACACTTACACTGGCAAAAGCACGACTCAAAAGATATATCCCAACAGCTCTTGACAGCTCTGTAGCGCTCATAGATGGCTTTAGCTACAGCATGGAGACAAAAAGACTCTACAAAGAAGGTAGAGAGGTAGAGCTCACAGCCAAAGAGTTGGAGCTTATCGGAATGCTCTGCAGGGAGTGTGATACCGTAGTAGATAGTGAGGTAATACTAGAGCAGATGGGGATTACTGCTGCGTCCCTACGTGCTATCATATATAGGATACGTAAAGACACAAGCAGTGATCTGATCCAAAGCGTCAAGCGCCTTGGATACAGGATAGGTATAATATAAACTAGTTCTTTATGCAGCGAACGGCCATACCGTATGCTCTGGAACTAGAGTTACTACCAGCACTTGCAGAGCTAAAGTAGCCAAATGTCGACCAAGTACCAGATACATTACTGGTCCAATAATATCCAGTAGCACTCCCCCATGCCAAAGAGGCATTGTTATAATTTCTCAAACCATTAGCTGTCCAAGCTTCATTACTACCAAATGCTCCCAGTGTATTGAGGCTTGTCCATGAGGCAGCCTCAGCGTTAAATTCACCAAGATTAGGTACTCTATATCCCACTGGGCAGACATTATTGATAGCAGATGACCCTAACCATAGGGACGTATTTTGATTTATCCTCCAGTCAAAAGGATTTGAAGTAGATGTTATGAATAGATTATTGGTAGGCACATTTGACTTTATAGAAGTTGAGCTATATTTTGGCATACTCATACCACCTCTTATTATCAGCTCATGACCATCAGCCTTGCGACCCCATTGAAACAGTGATCCGTATGCCAGAAAATCTGTGGGAGAAGTGGCCTGCTGTTTGGGATCGAAGTTACCATCATCTGAATCTGCATATCTGGCTCCCAAGTTATTGTTGAGCCATGTTTTTCCTGTGGTAGCATTGGTGACTACTCCATAGATAAAATCATGCTCACCATCTCCAAAGTTGCGATCTGGTACAGCTTTTGCTCCTATGAGGTCTATCAATGCTTGAATTTCTGTAGCCGTATCGTAGTCAGCACCTACCCCTTTATCCACCATGGCATTGGCCGCAGCCAGATTGTCAGCACTGACACCTGTGACACCTGCATCAGAGTAGTCCTGAGTAGTTGGTACAGGGTTGGCATTACTCTGTGCATAGTCTGCGATGAGATTAATAGCACCTTGAGTAACATTACTACCGCCACCACCACCGCAACCAGCGATAAATGTAGACCCTAAAAGCACAGCGGTTGCCTGAATCACTTTGGTTCGTAAAGTTTTCATTTTGCCCTCCTTATGTTGGCGGGTGTCATCATATTGTCAGGATGACACCTTGTATCTCAACTATAGCATGCCATTGTGACATGAGAGTGATATGCTATGAGTTGTTCTACTTTTGGTCTGTAAGCAACCAAAGCACCCGTATCACTGCTATTATAGTTATGGCAGTAGGCGTCACTTTAGGAGTTGACTGGAAATCTCATAGGTATAATTGTTTTTCATGTACGCAAGATCATCCCATGTTCTAATAATCAGGCTGGAGAATCCACCACTTGCACATACCGCGAAGATCGCAACATTGCTGGGATCTTGTGCATTCCAGATCGTCTCACCCCAATCGATAATACTGCTTAGGTCTTCTATCTCAAACACTGTCTTGCCCTCCAAATACTCATTTGATAAGACTGCAACAAGACTAGGGTTGCCGCCTTTGTTTAGCTCAATGACATAGCCCCTGTGAGGAGCAGAGGTGGAGTGATAATGAATGTTCTTTATTTGATGATCTGCTCCATCATAGGTAATCCCAGATATTTTATTGATATTGGATAGATCTATTGTCATCTCTTTTTTAGGCACAGAAAGGGCATCCGTGGTTTTGTACCTCTCTGAACGGTTGGCACTATCATTTGCCATTAAAAAATAAGAATCCTCACTGCCGAGTAGACCATCAGGATAGTACCATTTGCCAGCATGGACAACATCAGAGCTGGTTTTGTTTTTTGTCCACAAAGAAAGATGCGCGCTTGTTTGTGGGGAGACGGTAAATTTTTTGCTTTGGATCTCTACACTGTTGGTGTCAGTCAACTGGATGGATTTATGGGTATTATTCGGCGTATAATCTCTCTTCAAATAAAATCTCTTAGGTGTGTTCCCAACATTCCCGAGCGCAATAATATCAGTCTTCTTCCCTTTACTGAGAGACAATGCGATATCAACACTGTTCCCAGATTTGAACCCATCTTCCTCATCAACTATGAGTTGATAGCTTGTTAGGCTTGCTCCTGAGAGAGATTGCGATAGATGAAAATTAACTTGTTGGGGCATGGGAGGAGTGCTGTGATCTTCACATCGTATCATAAGCGTATCGTCCACTCTCGTATCTAGAGCAAACAGATTGATGGGTATGCTGTTCCCGCTTTTACACTTGAGGGCTACTTCGTATTTTCCTATAATATCGGTTTCGTGGGTCTTGTAGAACGCCCCTGGTTTACCAGTCGACTCTATCCATGTGCCACCTTTTTCTCGGTAAGCTATCTTTTTGGCATCGGTGATGATCGTCAGTTGTTTTGGCTCCACATTGCTACTCGATCCGCTACCACCACATCCGACAACTATCCAAGCACCCATAAGTACTGCTATTGTCCCGATTATTTTTCTTTGTAAGATTTTCATGCTATTTTCCTTGTATTGTCTGGTGTGGCTCCTTGGAAGGGGCATTTTGCATCTAAAGTATAACACTCTATTGTGACATGAGAATGATATTTTATGTATTGTCAAATCATTGAATTGTCTCTCTTATGGAGCTGCCTGGCTCACATCGTCTAGTAGATGTACGGCTATTTGATAGGGTGGGCTTTTACTTGGCAGCCCTTTAAAGAGGACAAAAGAGAGTGCAGCTTTGTCTGTGTAGCTGATAAACTGGGCTATAGTGTGATCGGAGGGTACCGAGACAGCTACTGCTTTGTGAGAGAGTCCTGTGATGGGCTGGCTGCTCTCATAGATGGCATAGGGCGATAGCGTGCTGAAACGGTGTGTATAGTAGTAGAGTGTAAAAACCGGCACAACTCCCCCTACCGCACGCCATTCACAGTAGTAGGTACCTGGGAAGCTAAGCTTAGGGTTTGTTTTTCCCTCTTGCAGTGGCTTACCGATGACACTCTCCACCTCTGTGTGTGTTAGTAATGTGCAGACTTTTTCACTGGACATATCTTGGGTCACGCTATTGGCAGGCACCTTGTTGTCTCCTCCACATCCACTGCTAGTCAATATCATAGCAAACCCCCAGAGGAGCCTTCTCGTATAGGAGCACATGATCAAAACTTTGTACATGGGTTGACATGGTTATATGCCCCTGCGAGGGTATCCCAAACAGTGGTTTCTAATATCTTGACAGGAGGAGGTACTGAAGTATCGTAGCACGCAAAGGAGAGTGAATGTTCTGTCGTGCTTGTAATCTCGCAGTAGCCACTGCCTCCATTGCCAGTGAATGAGACTCTGTTTGACTGATAGGTACAGGGGAAGGTATCCACATCATCCACTGCATTGTTTTCATAATCAGTATTTGTGCATGTTTGTTCTCCATGGAAATACTTTCTATAGGTGCCACTTGGTTCATTTGAGCAATGCTCATAAAGTGTCTTGCCCACCAATAATGCTTTGGCATTATAGCTACTGCTACTGCTACTGCCTCCACCTCCGCATCCGATGATTAGGGTAGCTGTCAGTAGTGCGAGAGGGATGTTTATGTGAATGGATCTCATTGTCTCTTCCTTTTATGTTGCTTTATCTTAACTATAGCACGCCATTGTGATATGAGAGTGATATTTTGTTATACTCTATCAAAAATATGGAGACTATTATGCTTATCAATTTTCAAGAAAAATCCTCTACTCAGCGTTACCACCTCATGACCAATGTCATCGTCCCTCGACCCATCGCATGGGTGGTGACTGAGGGTAGGGCAGAGGGAAAGGTGGTGACCAATGTAGCGCCTTTCTCCTACTTTACAGCGATCTCTTCAGAGCCTGCTGCCGTGCTGATCTCGATAGGGCACCGGGAAGACGGCAGCCCCAAAGATACACTGCGTAATCTCAGGGAGACAAAAAAATGTGTGATCTGTATCGTAGATGCAGCACATTTTGAGCCTATGCACCTGAGTGCTGAGGGTCTTGAGACCAGCCAGAGTGAACTGGAAGTCTTTGATATCCCTACAGAGCAGGTACTGGAGGGCTACCCTCCTATGCCTATAGGAATCAAAGCAGCAATGTTTGGTACCTACCTCCAAGAGGTAGACCTGAAAGGTAGCCAAACTATCCCTGTCATCATCGAGATAGAGCATCTCTATGTAGATGAGACGATCATCTCTGATCCAGTGAAAATGAAGTTGGAGTTTGACGCCATAGCCAGAATGGGTGGTACCTACAGAGCACTGGGTGAGAAGCTGAGTACCCCATGAGATCCTCTTTTTTTACACTGTCCTTGATGGGGATGTTATTGATCTCAGGATGTGGAAGAGAGAGTAACACAGATATCAAAGAGATGAAGATAGTACAGAGATATACACAGACAGTTACAGAGGACTTTAGTCAGAAAGAGAAGGCTTGGGAAAGTCATGAGGGTACATGGATGTGGGATAATGGTACATTGGTACAGACAGCTACTGATGATTCTTTCCCCCTTATTCTCAGAGAAAAGGAGCAATTTGGCACGCTAGATATTTCTGTCAGATTTAAGCCTCTCTCTGGCCGTATCGATGCGAGTGGAGGGGTAGTATTTCGAGCCTTGGATGAGGCGAACTACTATATCGTTCGTGCCAATGCATTAGAGGATAATTTCCGCCTCTATACGTTTACAGAGGGCAGTCGTTCACAGATCGCTTCAGCAACAGTTACTAAGCCGGCATTGGGAAAGTGGCATACGATCAGGGTTATTGCGCAGGGCGACCATATCCAGGCCTATCTAGATAGTATACTCTATATCGACCATCATGATAGCTCTTTTGTCAAAGGCTATGTAGGACTTTGGACCAAAGCAGATTCTGTGACAGCTTTTGATGATCTCAAGGTAAGAGGAGAGTAGTGATGCAGCATCCCGTTAACCACTTCTCGTTGACTGAAGAGATCTGGCATGCTATCACACATGGTGTCGGATTTTTACTAAGTATTGCCGCTTTGGTACTCTTGATTGTGTTTTCTCTTACAAGTGGCTTGGCAACACATGTTGTAGCAGCATCGATCTATGGGGCGTCACTGGTGATATTGTTTGGCAGTTCGACCCTCTATCATGCGGTCACACATCAGCGTGCTAAGCAGATCTTTCAACGGTTTGACCATGCTGCGATCTATTTTCTGATCGCAGGCTCCTATACGCCGATCATGCTGATCACGATAGGGGGTGCCTGGGGATGGACACTTTTTGCTATAGAGTGGGGGATTGCTGTGATAGGGATCCTACTCAAATTTGTCTATCCGGGTAGGTTTGAATTGCTCTCTCTGATCGCATATGTACTGATGGGTTGGCTGATCGTGATGGTTTTTGGCGATTTCAAAGTGGGTATTGCTCCTGTAGGATTCTGGCTGATGGTCGCTGGCGGACTTGCCTATACGAGTGGTATCTTCTTCTATATCAAAGACAACATAGCGTACTTTCATACCATATGGCATATCTTTGTCATGGCAGGTGCGATCCTTCAATTTTTTGCGATACTACTGTATGTGGTTTAATGAGGGTATTTTATTAGAGGTAGAGTTAGACTATTTCAAGATAGTGACTTTAGCTCCAAGTACTTTTATGAGGACTTGAGGGCTGAGTTTGAGCTGCTTACCTCTCACGCCCGCACTTACATATATCTTTTCATGATCTAGGATACTTGCATCTATAAAAGTGGGGTACTGTTTTTTCATTCCCAATGGCGAGCATCCACCTCGGATATAGCCTGTGATTTTGAGGAGACCTTTCATAGGTAGCATGGTGCATTTTTTACACTCTGCTGCGGTGGCAAGGGCTTTGAGGTTGAGCTCTTTGTCTCCTGCAACTACTGCGATGATGGGTGCATTCTTTTCATTGAGTGTAACGAGGGTTTTGAATAGTTGATTACCTGGCACACCGATGTGTTCAGCCACATGTGCCACACTGAGATCATTCTCATTGACAGTATAGGTACATATTTCATAAGACTGTTGATGTCTGTCCAGGATTCTGGCAGCATTGGTTTTTTTCATGATCCTCTCTTCTGCCAGAGATAGAGGATGGTGCTGATTCCGGAACTTCCTAGTACCATAAACATTACCATGATCTGATAGCGTACTGCGATGATAGGATCGATTCCTGAGAGGATCTGTCCGGTCATCATACCTGGCAGAGAGACCAGTCCGACTGCCAAAAAAGAGTTAACCTGAGGGATGAGAGAAGCCCTGAACGCGATGCCTCTGGCAGTCTCATAGTCATGGGATTCTCGCTCTTTTTCAAACCGCTCTGCGACCAGTGAGACAGCATTCATACAGTTGGCATAAAGCATACCGGCGATGGGGATGATGTAGCGTGGTTCAGCAAAAGAGTCGATCTCTAGGACAAAATAAAGTACCAGAAAGAGGTTGATACTGCCTCCTATGAGAATGGAGAGAAAGATGCTCCGGTAGGTAGCCATGTCTTTGATAGAGATATTGCGTAGGGTGATCAGGCTGGCTGTGGAGATCATCACGATGACGATCAGTAGGGTCATGAGGCTGTTGTTGGCACCAAAGAGATATGCTAGGAGATAGCCGATCAGTAGAAGCTGGAGGATCATTCGTATGCTGGCATAGGCGATCTCTTTTTGGTTACCTACCCAACGGTAATAGAAATAACCCACCACACTCACAGGCAGAAGAAGATAGAGGAGATGGGCGATCTCTATCTGCTGCATTGGGTGATCCTGAAGCAGTTTTCTTCCTCTTCGTAATGATACTCCAAAGTAAGAGAAAGCATTTTGATAATATTTTGTACGATATAGAGCCCCAATCCCAGTCCATGTTTTTGGTCATGAAAAGGCTCAAGATAGGGCTCCAGAGAGTGGGTAAACTGTGTACCGCTATTGGAGATCATGATTCCTGTACTATCGATACGAATGGTTACTTTGTGGTCTGGTGCATACTTGATCGCATTGTCTATGAGATTTTTGATCGCCAGTGCAAGGAGTTCAAAATCCGTATGCAGCCTATAGCTACCTTCATGAATGAGTGTTACTTTCTGCTCCATCTCTGTCTCATCAAGTATCATCAGCTCCAATGCCTGCTCTACGATATCCAGGGCACTGTAGTTGGCAAGTTTGGCTTCATAGCTCGAGCTTAGCATCTGTTCGATCTTGGAAAACTCTTCGATCAGTAGTTCCAGCCGTTCAAAGATCGCATCATAACCCTCTATCTGCTTAGGGTTTTCGAGAAAGGCATTAAGAAGTCTGCCCTTGGCGATAGGGGTTTTGAGCTCATGCATGATAGATCGCAAAAAGAGCTGCCGGGAGTTGATGAGTGATTCCAGTTTCCGCAGGGCATCATCAAAGGCATTGGCGACTTGGGCGATCTCATCGTGCTTGTCACTTTTGACAGAGACAGTCAGGTCACCGTCAGCAACGCGCTGGATCTGTGACTGTAGGGTTTTGAGTGGCTTGAGACTTTGTGTGAGCCATAAATAGAGGAGAGAGAGAAATACCAATGCCGAAAGATACCAAAAGAGTGTCCACCATGGAAAAGAGAGCGTTAGCTTGTCTTTCAGCATGATCTTAAACTGGGGGTTTTTGATAGAGAGGTGCATCGTGCCTTTAAGGCCCAGTACTTTGAGCGTACTTTTCATGACTTTTCTCTTCTGTACCATATGCCCATGCTTTAGGATATATTTGATCCTTTTAGGTTTTTTTATCAGTACAAAGTCACTCTCATTGAGAAAAAGTTTGAGATTGGGGTCTTTGAGATTTGCGATGAGGGATTTATCTCTATTTTGTCTGAGGTGTCTGTTGATATACAGGGCAGTTTGCATATAGCGTTTCTGTATCTGTTTGAGATGATCATTTTTTTGGATCGTAAAAAAGGCACTAAAGAATGCTGTGGTGAAGAGCACTGCGACGAGAAAGATGATACGGATCTTGTTGTAGATACTCATATCAGCAGTTTATATCCTACACCGCGTACTGTTTTGATAGAGATACCTTCTCCCAGTTTTTTGCGCAGCCGACTTAGTATCACAGAGAGTGAACTGTCACTGCCGTATTCAAAGACATCGGAGTCATAGAGTATCTGTTCTTTGGAGACGGTACTGCCGATATTTTTGATCAGTAGTCGCATCACCACATACTCTGCGGGGGTTAGATCCAGCTCTTTGCCTTCGACAGTGATACTGTCTTGTGCTTCATTGAGATGGATCTTCTGTGTATGGTTGTTTGGCTCTGTCTCCTGTATCTTTTTATAGCGTCTGAGTAGCGAGATGATACGGGCATACATCTCTTGGGGGTCATAAGGTTTTGGGAGATAGTCATCCGCACCGATCTGCAGTCCGATGACTTTGTCACTGAGGTCACTGCGTGCGGAGGAGATGATGATGGGGATGTCATATTTGGCAACCACTTCACGGCAGACCTCCAGCCCGTCTATGCCAGGCAGTGTGAGGTCGAGGATGAGGAGGTCATACTTCTCGATCCCTGCACTTAGCCCTAGAAAAGGGTCTTGGAAGTTGGTGACCACGAGGTTGTATCGTGAGAGGTAGTCTGTCAGAAGTGATGCAAACTGTGCATCATCCTCTATCATAAGTATGTTAGCCATAGACATATTATAGTCTATTTTGGCTGATGTCTTTTGCCTCTGCCTTTTCTATCCTTTTGGCTATGGAGTTTTTCTATCAGTTCTAAGCGTTGCTCTGGGCTCAATACGGCGATGAACTTCTCCATCATGTCTGCTCTGACAGTTGTCATTTTTTTGGCTCGACCTTCAGATGCAGCTATAAATCCCTCTTTGTCAAATCCATCGACAGAGACGAATTTTTTGAGATTCATGGAGCCTCTAAGTTCTTTTCTTTGTATTTTCCGTGCCTGCTGCATGGATTTTCGGATCTCTCCCAGTTGGGTTTTCTGTGCTTCGCTCAGGTCCAGTTTGCGTAAGAGGTGGTTGATTCTTCTGTTGGGGTTTTTTCGCTTCTGTTTTTTATGCAGCTGAGTCTGAAGTGTCTGCCCTTCTATGGTTGTACGGTGCTGATTGTTGCAGTCTCCTCGTTGTTGTGTATTACCTGCCATTAGTCCAGTGGCACCTGTAAGTGCTATAAGTGTAAGTATTTTAAGTGTTTTCATTGTGTGTCCTTTATTATTGTATTGTCCGTGGGAGGGGGGATCCTTTGGACAAGAGAAGTATGAAGGGTGAATATTAATAGAGTGTTGCATGTTTCTTAATGAGGGTTAACAGAGTATGCTACAAAGTAGATGTGAATAGAAAGTTGCATAATAGTGTTTTTATTTGTCTTTTTTAGAAAACTTTACGTTGTTTTTAAGAATAACTATATTAAACTGATCAGTATAAAAAGGTCTTACTTTTAGTAGTACATTAAATTCTATAAGTAGAGTGGCTATAAAACTTTGATATCGAATTTTTGTGTATTTACTTTTAAAGGAGGTAATAGTATTAAGACTGAAAATGGTGAAGAATGCGGTGCTGGATGTTATATTATTGAGCCTTCTCGTTTAAAGTAAAAATAAAATTAAGGAATGAATATGAGACTAGGAAAAAAGATTTCATTGGTAGTTGCAGCGATTGCAATCACAGGTGCATTTTCTGCACTAAGCGCGGATAAATTGGATGATGTCATAAAAAAAGGAACGCTTAACTGTGGAGTGGTACTTGATTTTCCACCTATGGGATATACAGACAAAGACAATAAACCGGCTGGTTTTGATGTAGATTACTGTAATGACTTGGCCAAAGTGTTGGGTGTAAAGTCAAATGTTTTGAACCTCACATGGGGTGATAGGATCCCCTCACTGATCTCAGGCAAAACGGATGTGGTTGTGGGATCTACTTCAGATACATTGGAGCGTGCAAAGTCCGTGGGGTTCACCTATCCGTACTTTGTATTTAAATTTCAAGTCATCTCTAAAAAAGGTGTTAAAATGGCCTCTTTTGATGACTTGAAAAATGTAAAAGTAGGCGCAGCACTTGGTACTACTTATGAAACTGAATATTTTAAATATGCTGATTCTAAAGACTGGGGAAGATCAAATTATACCTCTTTCAAATCAGAAAATGATGCATTTTTAGGTTTATATCAAGGAAAAGTAGATGCACTGATCTCTACCAATACCAATATCGCTACAAAATTAGCATCTGGCCAGTTTGATGGTTTTGTCGCAGGACCATATGTTCCTAACTATGATGATGTCGTAGGTTTTATAGCAAAAAGAAGTGAATTGTCCTGGATCAAGTACTTAAATCTATTTTTAGTGCACCAGATAAGAGATGGTAGACTAAATGCCTTACATGTAAAACATTTTGGGACACCGGTATCAGCTGATATGGTTCAATCTTTGAGAGATAATAAATAAGATTTTTTGTAGAGCCTTAATTTTTTAAGGCTCGTCAAAAAATGATAAAGAGGATATATGGAAAATTATGTATTTCATTGGAATGTAGTCTTTAAAGCATTCCCGCAACTTTTGAGCGGAGCCTTTACGACGTTGCATGTATCTGTTTTATCTATGCTTGTAGGCATAGTTATTGCCGTGCTTTTGGCTTTAGGAAAAATGTCAAACTCTAAAACACTGGTAATGATGTCTAGCTCTTGGATAGAAATTGCCAGAAATACACCGGCACTTTTCCAAATCTATATGGCCTATTTTGGCCTAGGTGCATTTGGTATAAATCTTAGCCCCTATGTTGCCGTTTTCTCAGCATTGGTGTTTGTCAATGCAGGCTATCTTGCTGAAACCTTCAGAGGTGGATTTCAGTCCATTCCAAAAACACAATACAGTGCAGCAAAATCTTTGGGAATGACAACATTTCAAGTCTATAGATATGTCATCTTACCTCAAATGTTTAGAAGGATTTACCACCCTATGACAAACCAGTTCGTATGGTCTATTTTAATGAGTTCTCTGGGTATTTTAGTAGGTATGAATGAACTTTCTGGGGAAACACAAAGGTTACAATCTGTCTCCTTTAGAACGTTAGAGTTTTTTATCGTAGCTGCTGTGATGTACTTTGTCATCACCAAATTTGTTTTACTCTCGTCAAGTTTGATAGCAAAAAAAGTTTTTAAAGGAGATATAGCATAATGAATCTTTTTACTCCTTTATCCTGGAATGATTCCGGATTTATTTTAAACGGTATTCTAAATACGATATATATTTCGATAGTTGCCATCGTCATTGGTACTATTTTGGGTCTGATAGTTGGTTTTATGAGAGCCGAAGCCAATAAAGTGGTCAATCTGTTTTTGAGTAGTATACTAGATATTCTAAGATCTGTGCCTCTTATCATTCAGCTTATACTTTTCAGTACCTATATTGGTGCATTAGGACATCCAATGGATCCTTTTATGGCAGGATCCATCATACTCTCTTTATATACCATGGCTTTCATGAGCGAAGTATTTAGAAGTGGATTTGAGAGTGTACCCAATACCATGCGAACAGCTGCTAGATCATTGGGTATGACCTATTGGCAAACGGTAAGATACATAAGAATACCCATAGGAATGAGAGCGGTATTCCCCTCTTGGCTAGGTGTCGCATTGAGTGTTATCAAAGACTCGGCGCTTGTCTCTGTGATAGGGTATATGGAGTTGCTGAGAACCTCAGAACAACTCATATCAAGAACACAACAGCCATTAACGATACTTCTAGGTGTAGGATTATTTTATTTTATCATTTCCTATCCCCTGTCACTGTATGGTAAATATGTAGAAAGGAAAATGTCAATATGATTCAAATTAGAGGCGTTCACAAATCATTTGGAGACCTGGAGGTATTGAAAGGCATTGATCTAGATGTAAAAAAAGGTGAAGTTGTCAGTGTGATCGGAGGAAGTGGAAGTGGAAAATCTACGTTACTCTACTGTATCAATGCCATTGAACCTATCAATAGTGGAGAAATCATCGTAGATGATATCAATGTGCACAAGAAAAGCACGGATCAAAATAAGCTAAGAGAAAAGCTAGGTATGGTGTTTCAACAGTGGAATTCTTTTCCTCACCTCACCGTACTAGAAAATGCTGCTTTGGCTCCTCAAGTTGTCAGAGGATTTAGTAAAAAAGATGCATTTGAGATTGCTATGAAAGAATTGGAGCATGTTGGGTTGGGAGATAAATTTGATGAATACCCAACCAGAATGTCCGGTGGCCAACAACAAAGGTTAGCGATAGCCAGGGCACTGGCCATGGAACCTTCCTATATGTTATTTGATGAGGTGACTTCAGCACTTGACCCGGAGCTTGTAGGCGAAGTTCTAGATACATTGAGATTGCTTCGTGATGATGGTATGACTATGATATGTGTCACGCATGAGATAGCTTTTGCAAAAGAAGTATCCGATAAAGTAGCCTTTTTTCATGAAGGTTTGATAGAAGAAATAGGATCACCCAATGAAGTTTTGGAAAATCCAAAAAAAGAAAGAACGCAACAATTTTTAAGTAAAGTCCTTCATTAACTCTTTACCTTGCTTTAAGAGCAAGTATATTAAACTACTAAATATAAAAAGGTACTACAAAAAGTAGTACCTTTTTATATTATAATACAAGGTGAATCATGGCAAAACAGAAATTTGGCAAAAGAGATGTGATTAAAGCTGTTATAAAAAAGAGTAAAAAGAAACGTACAGTTGCACAGATCACTATCAAGATAGACTCTGAGCTGGATGATGCCCTTAGTAAACTTTCTCGCTCTCTTTCTCTCTCCAAAAATAGACTGATTGAAGACATTTTGATGGAGAGCGGTATCATAGATGAAGTAGAGGAGAATTATCATGAGTAGATTTCCTGTACAGACCATGATTACTGATGCGATGCTACGTGGTACTATTAAAGCAGCAGAAAACTTTCTCAGTTGGACAAATAATAGACTCTTTTTATCTCATGGCCCTAATCATATTATCTCTATTTATGTGGCGCAAGAGATTGCAGCATTAGGAGATGCTCCTGAGATATTTATAGATGCCACTATTAGTGACATACTGCGATGTGCCTTACCTGATCGTGAAGCATATACAGGATTCATGCACAAAAATAGGCTTGCACGAGGGACATTTAGCATCACATTGGATGAGAGATTTGATCATCAAAATGATGAAGATTCTATATCCAAGGTCATTATGAGTATTAACAATGGTGTGAGAAATGCAAAACTGGAGTATCTTAATGAGATAGAGGTGATTTGCAAAATGCTAGATTGTGATACTTCCTTGGAGTATGGGATATTTGGTTTTTATTCTGATTTATCCATCACTGCTAGAAAGAAACTGGACAAACGAATACCTGAATTCATCAAAAGTTTTGATGCAGTTGTTGATGGGTTTCCTGCATTGCGATCTAAATATATTGGCAGTGATATCCAAAGAATAGATGAGAGTGGAGAGTGGGCAGCGGGCTGCTACATCATCGAGCCCATATAGCGTATATTGAATACAACAATAGGAAGAAGAAATGGAAAATAACGACATTGTAATGTATCGTGCCATCGAATTGGCAGAGAAATGGCAAGAAAGAGCATCAGAAAAAATATCAAACTTTGAGAAAAAATTTCATGAAAAAATGAAAAAGATGTTTGCTCGTCCTATGGACAAAGTACTCTTGATTGACCTGATGGATCAGTGTTTCAGGACAAAAAACAATGCCAGAGTAGCCGATCAAGTGGAGTATATCTTTGACAAATATGGCATGGCAACATTCTTCTCAACACCGGAGAAGTTTTTGATCTTTTTGTTTAGAAATGTGGGGGTGTATCTGCCTGATATCTCTGTACCGCTTTTTATCAAGAGTGTCAGGGATGATACTGATACTGTCGTGCTCAAGGGAGAAGATGATCTGCTCAATGCACACTTGCAAAAGAGAAAAGCAGAAGGTACCAGAGTCAATATCAACATGATCGGTGAAATCGTACTGGGAGAAGAGGAGGCACAGGAGAGAATAGCAAAGTATTTGGATATCCTGACCAACCCAAACATAGACTATATGTCTATCAAGATTTCAACCCTGTTTTCTCAGATCAATCCTATCTCCTATGAAAATACGATCGATGAGTTTTCTGCAAGACTGTCCAAGATTTTCGCTCAGGCAAAAAAGTATGCTTTTACCAATGCAAAAGGGAAGCAGGAGAATAAATTTATCAATCTGGATATGGAGGAGTATAGAGATGTCTCTTTGACAGTGGAGACATTCAAGAGAGTACTTGACCAGCCAGAGTTCAAAGACTTCAAAGCAGGTATTGTACTCCAAGCCTACCTGCCTGATTCTCACCTCTGGCAAGTTAAGCTCACAGACTGGGCAAAGCAGAGAGTCACCAATGGTGGTGCACCGATCAAGATCCGTCTGGTCAAGGGTGCCAATATGGAGATGGAGGAGACAGAGGCAGGGCTCAGACACTGGGAGACCTGTCCCTATACGAAAAAACTCGATACAGACAGTAACTACAAGGTCATGTTAGAGTATGCCCTCCGGCCTGAAAATGCACCTTATGTCAATCTAGGGGTCGCCTCACACAATCTCTTCGAGCTTGCCTACGGGTATGAGACTGCCAAAGAGAATGCCGTCTTGGAGCACTTCTCTATGGAGATGTTAGAGGGTATGAGTGAATCTGCAAGAGTTGCGATCAAAGAGCTCAGTGGTGAAGTGATCCTCTATGGCCCTGCTGCCAAGAAAGAGCAGTTTACCAATGCGATTGCGTATCTGGTCAGAAGATTTGATGAAAACACGGGTACAGAGAACTTTATCCGTTATTCATTTGGACTAGAGGCAGGAAGTGCGGATTGGGAGATGCTCAAAAAGCAGTTTATCGCCTCTTTCGCAAACAAAAAAGAGCTCTTTATCGGGGCAAAGAGAACGCAAAATAGACTTACCGAAAACTGGGATGAGTATAAGGGTGGAAGCTTCTATACCAAGAAGTTCCAAGGAGAGCCCGATACCGACTTCATCCTGCCTCCCAACAAGCAGTGGGCTGAAGGTATCCGAAACAAGTGGATGAAGAAAAAAGGCGAAGAGGTAGAGACTGCTCCTGTGGTGATCGCTGGAGAAGCGTTGACAGGTGATCGTACAGTCAAAGAGGTGATGGATAAATCTCAGCTTGCAGAGGGTGTGATCTGCGGCAAGTACACTGTACCTACGGCAGAGGATATGGAGAGGGCTGTGGAGGTAGCTGCTGCAGACCCTGATGGATGGAGAGATGCCACCCATGCGTATCGATGTGAGATGCTTTCTCGTGTTGCCAATGAAGTGAGAAAGAAGAGAGCAGATCTCATCGGTGTAGCCTCAGCAGAAGTAGGAAAGGTCATCACGGAGACTGATGTAGAGGTCAGTGAAGCGATCGACTTTCTTGAGTTTTATGGCTATGGCATAGAGTATTTTGAGCACTTTGAGAATCTAGCATTCAAGGGCAAGGGTGTAGGAGTGATCACACCTCCGTGGAATTTCCCTATCGCTATCCCCATGGGTGGTGTGTCTGCGGCACTTGCCGCAGGCAACACAGTGATCATCAAGCCAGCTTCTATCGCAGCACTTTGTGCCTATGAGCTATGTAAATGTTTTTGGGATGCAGGGATCAGTAAAAATGTACTCCAGTTTGCACCCGCACCAGGCAGACTGGCAGGTAAGCATCTGGTGGAGAACCCCAAAGTAGACTTTGTGATCTTGACAGGAGGGGAGGATACGGCATACGCTATGCTGGATGCCAGACCAGACCTCTTCTTGACTGCGGAGACTGGGGGAAAGGATGCGACGATAGTCACAGCGATGGCTGACCGTGAGCAAGCGATCAAAAATGTCGTTGCCAGTGCCTTTAACAACAGTGGACAAAAGTGTTCAGCCACGTCACTGTTGATCCTCGAGGATGAAGTGTATCATGATGAGGGCTTCAAGTCTGCACTCAAGGATGCTGCAGAGAGTCTAGAGGTTGGTTCGGTATGGAACTATGTCAACAGGATCGCTACACTGGCAAACAAAGTAGAGGGAGACCTCAAAAAAGCGATAGACACCAATGAAAGTGGTGAAGAGTGGCTGCTGGAACCTACCTATGCCCAAGAGAATGAATATATGCTGAGACCTGCTATCAAGTGGGGTGTTGGGGATGGAAACTTCTGCCATATGAACGAGCTCTTCGGTCCTGTACTCTCTGTAATGCATGCCAAAAACCTAGAGCATGCTATTGATCTGGTCAACAAAACAGGCTATGGGCTCACCTCCGGTATCGAGTCACTCGATGCGAGAGAGGTGGATCGCTGGAGAGAGACCATCAGGGCTGGTAACCTCTATATCAATCGTAGTACTACGGGGGCGATCGTGCTCCGACAGCCATTTGGCGGCATGGGCAAATCTGCTATCGGTGCGGGTAGAAAGGTAGGCATATTTAACTACATTACACAGTTCATGGATTTTACAGAAGTTGATACTCCCAAATCTGACAAAAGCTATGCCCATTCACTGGTGTCACTGGTCAAGAAATGGCAAGAGACAGCAGAGCAGGGTGCCTATGCAGAATTCAAAGAGGATTTCTCCCAGCTTGGTAGCGCACTGCAGAGCTATCTCAAAAACTACCAAGAGGAGTTTGCTGTCGAGCATGACTACTTCAAACTACGTGGCGAAGACAATATCTTCCGTTACCTTCCACTCAAACATGTGGCCGTACGTGTGACAGAGAGTGACACACTCTTTGATGTGATGAGCAGGGTGCTGGCTGCGAATGTGAGTGGTGTCTCTCTTCACATCAGTATCGATAACGCTTTGGCAAACAGTGTGGTGACCTTTCTCTATGAAAACAAGGATGCCTTTATCACCTCAAAGGATACGATAAGCAGAGAGGATGAAGAGGCCTTTGTACAATGCTTTGCAACCGTAGATAAAGTGATCTATGGTGATATCTCTAGGGTGAGCCAGTATGTATTTGAAGCGGCTGCAAAGCGTGCCAAGTTTATCGTCAGAGCCAAGCCTATGATGGAGGGAAGACTGGAGCTTCTAAACTATTTTGAAGAGCAGAGCATCTCTCATAGCTACCACAGGTATGGAAACCTGGGTGCTAGAGCGTTGAAAAACGCGTAGGCATCTAAGCCTATAGCCAATGACCTGTTTATATACTTTTGCTATCATCAAAAAAAGAATTAGAGGAGAAGATTGATGAAGAAGTTTCTGCTTTTAATGATAGTGATGATCGTGGGTCTCCATGCAGATACTATAGCTGATGCAGACGATAAGCCAATCGTAGAGGTGGTATTTGTGCTCGATACCACAGGGAGTATGAGTGCTATGCTCAATACCGCCAAAGATAAGATATGGTCGATAGCTACCAGTCTCGCGCAGAGTACTGTGGCTCCTGAAATCAGGATGGGTTTGGTCGCATACCGTGATCGAGGGGATACCTATGTGACCAAGATTGTAAATCTCAGTACAGATTTGGATGATGTCTATAGTAAGCTTCTAGAGTTCAGATCTAGAGGTGGTGGGGATGCTCCCGAGAGTGTCAATCAGGCACTTTATGAGGCAGTAGAGGATATCTCATGGTCCAAATCCTCGAATGCATACAGGGTGATATTTTTAGTGGGTGATCAGCCTCCGCATATGGATTACGACAATGATATTCCCTATATGGTGAGTTGTGAGAGAGCCAATGAAAAGGGTATTGTCATTAACACCATACAGATGGGTGGTGAGATGCGCACAGAAGATATATGGAGAGACATCGTACACCGTGTTAATGGAGAGTATATCAGGGTAGATAGACGTGCCAATGGTTTGCAGATAGAGACCCCGTTTGATGCAGATATTGCTACATTTAGTGATATGATAGAGGCTGAGAGAATTTATTATGGTAGTGAGCGCGAACAAAAAGTTTCCAATGATCGAATTGTCAAATCAAAAGTGATGCGTAAAAAACTCACTAGCAGTGTCAAGGCACGCAGAAGTAGCTATAATTTTAGTGAAAGTGGTAAGAAAAACCTCTATGGCTCCAAAGAGCTGGTAGAAGATATTGCAAGCAATAAAATCAGTTTAGAGCGTTTGGATAAAAAAAGATTGCCTAAAAAGATGCAGAAAATGAGTAGAAAAGAGCAAAAAACATATATTGCTCAAAAATCCAAAAAGCGTAAAGAGCTCAAAGCCAAGATATTGGCACTCCAGGAAAAGAGAAAAGCTTATATCGCTAAAAAGGTAGACAAGAAAAGCATCAAAGGTTCATTCTCTTATAAAATATACAACACGATCAAGAAGCAGGCAAAGAAGCAAAATATCATTTACAAGGCTACAGTACAGAACTAACTAGATCAGAGAGGAGCAACCCCATACTCACACGCTCCTCTACCTCAAACCCCAATGAGGCATAAAATGCAGTGACTTCTGTGTTGCCTGCACGTATTTGTAGATTGACCTTGGTACAACCTAGCCCTTTGAGCACATCTATGGAGTACTTGATGAGTGCAGTACCTATACCTTTGTGTCTCGCTTTTGGAGAGACACCGACCGTATATAACCATCCACGAATCCCATCATATCCTGCGATACACATACCCATGAGAGTCCCCTCATGCTCAGCTACAAATATGAGTTCATCTACTGCTAGTTTGGCATCTATGGCGGAAGAGGGTTCATTGTGTGGAGCAGGATTGGGAAAGATACTGTTCCATAGCTTGATGAGGTCGTTTCGATCTTTATCTTGGTAGGGTCGTATGGTCATGTCAAACTTCTTTCTCCAGATTCATATTTTAGAGTAGTTCAGGTCGATACTCAAAATGCATCGTATCATAGTGGTACCACTTTCCACCCCAGATGAAGCCGTATTTTTCAAATATTTTAACGATCTGCAAGGGGATCTGATTACGGTACTTGTACCCGCCTTTGCTCCATCGCCAGTAGGCAGAGTATTTGACTCGGATATCGATGGCTGCACCAAAGGAGTGGACAGAGAGGCGATTGGTACCTGCGATCTTTCGCCATTTGAAGCCACCACCTATAGGTGTGAGGTACTTTTTGAGTTTGGGGTATTTGGCAAGGGCTTTGGCTACTTTCTGGAGCTGTTTATGTACGTTGTTGACAGTGGTGACCTGTATGCGTTGCCCAAACCAGTGGATAGTAGTGAGGTGCTTTTTGACCGCTGAAGCAGAATTACCATACATCTTGCGAAAGAACATGTCATTGCGGTATCTACCCGGGTCATAGTTTTTAGGTGGTTTGCTGTATCTGCCATTTCTATAGGAGTGGGTGAACATATCTTCGATATCTGCTTGTGTAAGTATTTTCTCAAAAGTCTCTTTTTTGCCATCATCATAGAGCATACTTGAACCGTCACGCCAGAGGATCTTGTTGTTTTTGCAGGTGGTGATCTGTGAATAGGTTCTGACCAGTTTTTGGGCATGGCTATCGCATTTTGCCTGTAATAATGTAGCAGAGAGTATGAGGGATAAAGCTATCAAAAACCTATGCATGGTATTCCTTTTTATATACATAATTCAGGATTATAGCATAGTTTCAGCTATGATTTGAGATAATGATAGCACTTTAAAGGAGAGCTCAACAGATGGATATCAAAAAATGCAATTCACTCGAAGAGACGAGAACAGAGATAGATAAACTGGATGACCAGATCGTAGAACTCATCGCTGCTAGAAATGCCTATGTCAAGCAACTGGCACATTTCAAAAACAGTGTGGAAGAGATCAAGGCAGAAGACCGCATCACCGATGTTATCAGTCGTGTCAGATCCAAAGCGATAGAGTTTGATCTATCACCCAACCTGATCAATGAGCTCTTTATCCGTATGATAGATGATATGGTTGACAGCGAAGTGGCAGAGTTTAAAAATGCCAAGAATTTCTGATTTATCTCATCAATAAAAATTAATACCATACTAAATACCTCCTGTTTAGCCTTTTTTGGCTAAAATCCCTTGACAATAATAGTCTTTTGTGTTATAAAGGACAAAATAACTCCGAATTAAGTTTTCTCTGTGAAACCCACACTTTGAGATAGATACTCTGGCAGTCGTGAACGCAAGCGCCCTTTTCAGGGGTGAGGCACTCCTTTGTCGCATCTATCTCTAAGTATTCCTTTTCTGGGGATTGGAAAAACTTAGTGAGCAAGAATAAGGAATAGCAATGCCCCAACAAGAGCTAGACAAAGCAGTCTCAGGCGAATACGCACTGGGATTTGAGATCGATATCGAGCAGGATACCGTCCCTCCAGGTCTCGATGAAAATACTATTAAGTTCATCTCTGCCAAAAAAGACGAACCTGAATGGATGCTGGAACTGCGTCTCAAAGCATTTGAGAAATGGAAGAAGATGGTGGAACCTACCTGGGGACATCTGGAGTATGAGCCGATAGATTATCAGTCTATCTCGTACTTCTCTGCACCCAAGCAAGCCCCAGACAGCCTCGATGAGGTCGATCCTAAGATCCTCGAAGCCTATAAGAAGCTAGGTATTCCACTAGAAGAGCAGAAGCAGCTCCAAGGTATCGCAGTAGATGCAGTCATCGACTCTGTCTCAGTGAAAACCACCTATAGTGAAGAGCTGGAGAAGCATGGCGTGATCTTCTGCTCTATCTCTGATGCGATCCGTGACTATCCAGAGCTGGTCAAAAAGTATATGTACTCAGTGGTACCCGTGACGGACAACTTTTTCGCAGCACTCAACTCCGCGGTCTTTACCGATGGGACATTTGTCTACATCCCCAAGGGTGTACGCTGTCCGATGGAGCTGAGCACATACTTCCGTATCAATGCACTGAACACTGGGCAGTTTGAGCGTACCATCGTCGTCGCAGACGAGGGTAGCTATGTAAGTTACAACGAGGGTTGTTCCGCACCTACGCGAGATGAGAACCAACTTCATGCAGCTGTCGTAGAGCTCATCGCTCTCAAAGATGCGGAGATCAAATACTCCACGATCCAGAACTGGTACCCCGGTGATGAGAACGGCAAGGGTGGTATCTACAACTTCGTGACCAAGCGAGGCATCTGTGAAGAGAATGCCAAGATCAGCTGGACACAGGTCGAGACAGGCTCTGCGATCACATGGAAGTATCCTAGCTGTATCCTAAAGGGTGACAACTCTGTCGGAGAGTTCTACTCTGTAGCCGTCACCACACTGGCACAGCAGGCGGATACAGGGACAAAAATGATCCATATCGGTAAAAACACCAAATCCACTATCATCTCCAAAGGGATCTCTGCCATGAAAGGGCAGAACACCTATAGAGGTCTGGTCAAGATGGGTGCAGGAGCCACGGGAGCGAGAAACTACTCTGAGTGTGACTCGCTGCTGATCGGTGATCGATGTGGTGCACATACTTTTCCCTACCTAGAGTCCAAAGACTCAGTAGGTCAGGTGGAGCATGAGGCGACCACCTCCAAGATCTCTGATGAGCAACTGTTCTATCTGAGACAGAGAGGGATCAATGAAGAGGATGCAGTCTCCATGATCGTACATGGATTCTGTAAAGATGTATTTAAGATGCTCCCGATGGAGTATGCTGTAGAGGCAAAAGCACTATTGAATTTGACACTAGAAGGAAGCGTAGGATGAGTAATATGATGGAAATAAAAGATCTCCAGGCAAAGATCGGAGACAAGAAGATACTAAATGGTCTGAACCTCACACTGGAAAAAGGCAAAGTACATGCGATCATGGGCCCAAACGGTGCAGGAAAGTCAACCCTTTCCAAGGCGATCGTAGGACACTATGATATTGAAGTACTCGGTGGGGAGATCCTCTACAAGGGGGTGAATATCATCGAGAAAGAGCCAGAAGAGAGAGCACTGGATGGTATATTCCTGAGCTTTCAGCATCCAGTAGAGGTAGCAGGGGTCAACAATGCCTACTTCCTCAGAACGGCTGTCAATGCCAAACGTCGTCACGAGGGTAAAGATGAGCTCAATGCTGCTGAGTTCCTCCGTGAGATGAAAAAGCAGGTTGAAACACTCGGTATGAAACCAGACATGATCAGCCGATCACTCAACGAGGGCTTCTCAGGTGGTGAGAAAAAGCGTAATGAGATCCTGCAGATGCAGATGCTCTCTCCTGATATGATCGTGCTCGATGAGATCGACTCAGGGTTGGATATCGATGCACTTAGAGCTGTATCAGAAGGGATCAACAGTATGAAAGATGGGGAGCGTAGCTTCCTTGTGATCACCCACTATAGCCGCATCCTAGACTATATCAAGCCAGACTATATCCATGTCCTCAAAGACGGCAAGATCGTCCATACAGGTGGCCCTGAGCTGGTCGCACAACTTGAAGAAGAGGGCTATGAATCTCTAGGAGAGGCGTAATGAAACTAAAAGATCTAAAAAACAGCACTGCCTCTGAGCTGATAGAAGCTTTTGGTACAGGTACTTCGGCTTCTCAGAATGCTGATGCATTGGCGGTATTGGGATTGCCCAATAAAAAGCAGGAGGAGTATCGCTACGCAGATATCGAAACGATACTCAACCTGGAACTCACAAAGAGCAGACAGCAGCGACCAGCAGAGATACTCCCTGCAGTACAGCTGGTGATCACTGATGGTGTGATTACCCATGCCCCTGCAGATATCAAGCTAGGCTTTAGCCAGTCGATTCCTTGTGATAAGCGTCATTTTGACCCACTCTACCATCTGGGTCATGTAGCCAGTCAGGGTGTATGGGAGATCGAACTCTCAGGAGAGGTCAATCTCCATATCATCCATCGCGTTACACAGCCGGCTGCCTTGATCCCGTATCGTATAGCGGTGCATGTGACTCCCAATAGTCAGGCTTCAGTCTACGAGCAGTTTGTGGATGCAGGCGCAGCAGAGAGTTTGGTACTCTATGGCTATGACCTGTTCGTCAGTAGAGATGCCACACTCAAAATGGTCAAGAACCAGACACTACATACCGGTAGCTATCATGCAGTAGCATCGCATCGCTGTGAAGTGGGAACCAATGCCACACTGGATATCGCGACCTTTGATTTTGGTTCTGCTTCTGCACTGCAGTTGATGCAGATCGCTTTGGGTGAGCGCGCGCATGTCGAGGCTTCTCACTTGCTTTATGCCAGTGGAGCTGCCAAGCGTGGTACAGTATCCAAGATCCTCCATATCGGTGAGGGATCGACGAGTAACCAGCAGGCAAAAAGTATTTTGGGTGACTCTGCCAGAGGGATCTTTGATGCCCTGATCAAAGTGGAGCACTCTGCCAAGTACACCAAAGCCCACCAAAATTCCAAAGCGATCCTGCTAGAGACGGGTGCCTATATGGCGAGCAAACCGCAGCTGGAGATCTATATCGATGAGCTGGAAGCGAGTCATGGATCGACCACTGGACAGCTCGATGGCAAGCAGCTCTTCTATCTACAGTCTCGTGGTATCTCTGCGGTAGAGGCGAAGCGTATGCTGATCCAAGCCTTTGCCAATGAGCTGATCGATGCAGTGGATGGTGAGATGATCCGCGAGATACTGCATCGTGATTTTGATGAAGCATTTTATGGACAGACGCGTGTCGAGTGTATCGAGACCTGTCACGGCTGTGAAGAAGCCGTACTAAACGAAGGAGTCTAATATGACAATCCAAGAGAGAGTAGATGAGTTCAAGAATGATTTTGATCTGTTTGATGACCCCAATGACAAACTGGAGTATATCTTTGATCTGGGTAAAGCACATGAAGGTCTAGAGGCCTCAGAGCGTACTGAGGCGAACCGTATCGTAGGCTGTGCCTCCGATGCGTGGTTGGTCTGTGAGTGCAACCATGATGTGGTGCATTTCAGAGGTGAGGGTACGAGTGAGATGGCTAAAGGCATGATGATGATGCTTTTGAGTATCTTTGGTGAGCGTACTGCCGATGAGATCCTCTCCTTCGATCCTGCCTATCTCCAGAGCATGGGGATCGTAGAGCTCCTCTCCCCTGTGAGACAGCAGAGTCTAGAAGCATTTCTAGGCAAAGTCTACGGATACGCACAAGCGTGTAAGGAAGCATAGCTTCTTGTGTATTGGTAATTTGACGAACCAAGTTCGTCGTTATTGGTATATTGGTTAAAACATAATCCCGTAGGATGCGTACCATGCACCCTCTTGGCAATTCAAATCAGATACAAACCATCGCCGAAAGGCTCATAGATACAAGGATATAATACATGGCAGAACAAACCCTCCAAGAAAAAATGCAAGCCCAAAAAGAGGCATTTTTAGCATCACAACCCAGTGACAAAGAGATGGAAGCCCTCGTCGTAGAGCATCTCAAACAGATTTATGATCCAGAGCTGCCTGTAGATATCTATAACCTAGGTCTCATCTACGAGGTCAACTGCCATACAGACGAAGTCAGTGGCATGAAAAAGTGTAAGATCATCATGACACTCACCTCTGCGACCTGCTCGATGTCTGATGTGATCGTCGATCTCGTTAGATCCATCGCAAACCGCCAAGAGGGGCTGGAAGAGGTCGATGTAGAGATCGTCTTTGATCCGCCATGGTCTCAGGAGAGTATGACGGATGAAGCGAAGTTGGCTATGGGGTTGTTGTAGGGTATAGAGTCAGAGTTATTATTTGTTTGCTGTTGCGAGACCAACACCAAAAAGCATAAATGTTCCTCCACCTGCACGATTAACAATACGACCACCTTTTGGTGATGAGAGCCAATTTCTGGCTTTCTTTGCTAAGTGAGCATACATAAAGTGAATTATTAAAACAAGACTACTATATGTAATAACTAACAATACAAATTGCCCAATAAAGTCAGATGAATAATTAATAAATTGTGGAAAAATTGACATAAAAAAGAATACTGCTTTTGGGTTTGTGATTTGTAAAGTAATACCTTCTATAAATTGTGTTTTTACATTTTTTGTTGTATTGTTTTCAGTAGTCATTTCTGGAGTTTCAGAGTTCCATAATCTAATACCTAAGTATATTAAATATATTGCTCCTATATATTTCATTATTGTGAATGCAACAGTTGACGTTGCCAATATAACCCCAACACTAGTTGCAGATACTCCTGCAACTATGAATGTTCCAAAAGCAATTCCAAATATGCCACCAACAGCACCTTCTACTCCATATCTAATGGAATTTGTTAATGTTAACAATACGCCTGGCCCTGGACTTAAAATTGTTGCGATTGCTATAACTGAGAATAGTAAATAACCATCCATGTTCATTTCTCCTTTCATTGTATTCCAAATATTATGATTGGAAATACCTAAATGATATTGTAACATACTAAAAGTAATTTTATAGTTTCAACTAAAAAACACTCCTAATCTTCCCAACAAAAGCCCCCACCTTCTCCTCAGTTAGCTTCTCGCTCTCATACAAAGAAAGCATCTGAAAATCACATTTTTTCGTACATGCTCCGAGTATGCCATACTTCAAGACACGCTTCACTGGTTTTCGCATCACAAAGAAGTCCACCCACCAAGGTGCCCCGAGTGTCGTCACTACCTTGACTTCTCTCAGCCCCAGTAGACAGGGTGTGATCGCTCCTAGGTCTGAGGCATGATCATAGGCATAGCTGGGTGCCCAGACTCTGTCAAACCAGCCTTTGAGTATAGCAGGGAAGCTAAACCACCACGTAGGAAATACCAGTACCAGTGACTCTGCCTCTTGGAGCTGTGCGATGTCATCGTGTAGCTGTGATACATCAAACTGCGCGTCATAGTAGCTACTTCGCTCCGCTACAGTGAGCAGGGGATTGAAGCCCTCTTTGTAGAGGTATTTGACAGTGACTTGGTAGCCTTTGTCTCTCATATGCTGGATCGTCTCTTTGGCTAGATGTTGACAGAGACTATCTTCAAGTGGATGAGCTATGACTACTAGACATTTCATGGGTATGCTCCTTTCAAATCTAAATCTTTTTTAAAAAATCCCCATCTACGATTAACAGCGTCACTCCATCCTCTGTCGCGGAGCGGTGTGCGCTCATATCGTCTGAAAAGAGATATTTTTATCTAAAACTATCTCTGTAAGTATGTGTATAGTATAGCCTTGTTCCCTATTTGAACACTTTACACACAAATAGATGCAAAATAGGTTATAATGTTATAATTAGTTCAAGTAAATCATAGCATAAAGGAGATGATGATGCAACCTAAAAAGATATTTTTCCCGATAGGAGAGGGTGAGGAGTTGGAGGAGCGGATACGGGGTGCGTTGCTTGTCTCCAAATACTTTGATACACACTTGGAGATCTTGGGTTCAGGTGCTACCATGGATATCGATCAGTTCATCAAAAATGAAGTGGCACAGCTCAGCAACGAGTTTAAAGATGAGCTGCTTGATGGACTTGAGACACTGAAGAAAGAGCGTACTTCCCGAGAAGCAGTGATCTTTGATCGGGCTTGTAGAGAGTTGGATGTGACGGTCAGTGATACGCCGATAGAGGGCAAAGTAACGGCACACAGAGTGGTCAAGCATGGCAAGCGGAGCGATCTGGTCTGTCAGCAGTCCAAATTCTGTGATATAGTCATCGCAGCTACTCCACCTGATGGCTCATCAGCAGCGACCTTTGAAGCATCGGTGGTCTGTAGTGGAAAGCCGGTACTGGTGATCCCACGGGTCATGACCGAGCTCAAGATGGAGAAGATACTGATAGGCTGGAACAACACCCCAGAAGCGTCACGTGCCATCTCTGAGGCGATCCCACTGCTCAAAAAAGCCAAAGAGGTCAAGATCGTATCGACCAAAAGCTATACACATGAGGACCTCTCTGATATCGCAGATCTCAAAGCCTATCTGGCACTACATGGGATCGAGGCTGTGTTTGAACTGATCAAGACGACATTTATCCCCGGAGAAGCACTACTCAACAGTGCCAAAGCAGGAGGCTATGATCTGATCGTAGCAGGAGCCTATGGTCGAAAAGGGCTCAAAGAGATGATGCTGGGCGGTTCTGCGGCGTATCTTCTCAAACATACTACGATACCGACTTTGGTATCGCATTAATCCAAAGCTTTTGATGCGGGGGTATGCTTATAACCCCCCATTTACTAACTTTTAGATAAAATCACAGCATACTTAAGTGACAGGACTATCTAAATGACACAACCACTACTTATCGAGATCGGTGTAGAGGAACTCCCCGCTGTACCACTACTCAAAATCGTAAAAAATATCGAACACTCATGGAAAAAGATCCTCACAGCATATAGGCTCGAGAGTGACTTTGAGTTTCTCTATACCCCCAGACGACTGATCATCCGTGCTGAGGCGATGCTACTCAAGCAGACAGACAGTGTCATAGAGCTGATGGGCCCTCCGGTACAAGCAGCTGTCAGAGATGGTGAAGTGACGCAGGCAGGGCAGGGATTTGCCAAGAAGTGTGGTGTGGCATTTGAAGATCTGGGTCGTGCAGACAACAATGGCAGAGAGGTACTCTACTACAAAAAAGAGGAGCAGGGTCAGCAGACAGCAGCACTGCTCCAAGAGATGCTAGAGCAGTGGCTCTCTTCGATGGCGTTTGGCAAGATGATGCGTTGGGGGAATCGTAGCGATGAGTTCATCCGTCCGATCCGTTGGTTACAGGTAAGATTGGGTGATGGTTCTGTTGATCTGGAGCTTTTTGGTGTGAAGTCTGGCACTACAACACAAGTCCATAGAATGGTCAATTATGAGGCAGTAGAGGTATATGATATTAATTCATATGAAGCCCTATTGGCTGAGGGTGCGGTGATGCTCAGACCCTCTGATAGAGAGGCAAAGATACTGGCTGAGTTTGATGCCCTCGAAGCAGCGCATGGGATCACGATCGAACGAGACCGAGCTCTAGTTGCAGAGGTAGTTGCGATCACAGAGAACCCCAAAGCACTGGTCGGGACTTTCGATGCACTCTTTCTGGAGCTTCCTCCTGAAGTGATCATCACTTCGATGAGAGAGCATCAACGTTACTTCCCCGTCTTTGAGCATGGGAAGATCGCCAACAAGTTCGTGGTAGTGAGCAATGCCTATACCGATGACTACAGCAAGGTAGTCGCAGGGAATGAACGAGTGCTGAAGCCTAGACTGGCAGACGGGCTGTTCTTCTACCGCAATGACCTCAAAAAC
This sequence comes from Sulfurovaceae bacterium, assembly GCA_965215705.1. Classification (GTDB taxonomy): domain Bacteria; phylum Campylobacterota; class Campylobacteria; order Campylobacterales; family Sulfurovaceae; genus JAAXPZ01. Next base: position 114,186 of record CBDCEE010000003.1, read on the forward strand.
GGACTCAGTACCGAGGGGTTGGATAAGGTGCAGTTCATCGATGGACTGGGCACCTTGGCAGACAAGATCGTACGAGAGAAGAACATCGCATTGAGACTGCTGGCACTCTATATGGAGAAAGTATCTGCCCAAACAGGCAAGAGCAATGCTGATCTAGAGAAGCTTATGGACAGAGCCGTAGAGCTAGCCAAGGCAGACCTCATGTCTGAGATGGTCTATGAGTTTACCGAGCTTCAGGGACTGATGGGATACTACTACGCCAAAGCTCTGGGGGAAGACCCTCTGGTATACAAGGCTATCAAAGAGCAGTATATGCCAGTAGGTGAGGGTGCCCAGCTGCCTGGCAGTATCTTCTCCTCTATCGTAGCGATGAGTATCAAGCTCGATACACTCTTTGGGCTCTTCTCAGTAGGCAAGATCCCCACAGGCTCCAAAGACCCCTTTGCGCTGCGTAGAGCGGTCAATGGTATCGTACGGATCGTGACAGCCTATGACCTGCCGTTTGATATCGATGATATCATCACACTGCTCCAAGCAGAGTATGCAGACTTTGACACCGATCAGCTACGGGAGTTCATCATCGAGCGTATCAACAAATCCCTCGATGCCAACCCTTCCGTCATCGCAGCAGTACTTGCCAGCGGAGAGCATGACATCAACAAGATTGCCAAAAAGGTCGCAGCCCTCAATGAGATCGTCAGTTCTGAGGTATTTAAAGAGCAGTTCAGTACCTTTAAGCGTGTAGCCAACATCTCCAAAGATGTGGACTTGGATAGTGACCTTTCTATCGATGTCAGTCTCTTCGCTGAGGATGCAGAGGTAAGCCTCTACAATGCCTATGAGAAGGTGGTAAATCTCACATTTGATAGCTACACGCAGCAACTCGAAGCCCTCTTCGGACTCAAACGAGAGCTGGATGCTTTCTTTGACGGTGTGATGGTCAATGTGGAGGATGAAAAATTAAAGACAAATCGATTGGCATTGATAGGATCTGTGTATCGGAGCTTTAGAGGGATTGCGGATATCAAAGAGATCTCCGTTTAGATGATGCAAGCCCAGCATCAACAACTTATCCATCCCAACCTCATGACCTCTGCACTGCCGGCAGCAGAGGATTTTGCACGCATGGCAAAGCAGGGCTATGAGATCGTGATCTCCATGTGTCAGGATATAGACTCTGAGACGCTGAAGGGTGAGGATGATCTGGTGAGCAAGGCTGGTATGCGGTATATCCACCTGCCTGTGACCTTTGTGGCACCTACACTGGATGATTATGAGCTGTTGCGGGATATCCTACGTAGTGTGCAGGATCGCAAGGTATGGTTGCACTGTGCGAGGAACTGGCGGGTGTCAGCGTTTATGATCATCTACCATATCGTAGAGATGAGTATGCTACACAGTGAAGCAGAGGAGATAGCACACCGAATCTGGCAGCCTGATGAGACCTGGCAGGCACTGATTGATGAGGCGATAGAGAAGTATGCCTATCAATACCTTTAGGGATCGGGATGAGTAGTACAACACTGTTACTGGCTATTGTGCTTGGTGCTATCGGTATGGCATATCTCAGTTATGGGAAGATACGCAAGCGAGTGATCCCTATGCTGGGAGGCGTGGCTCTAATGATCTTGCCTTATTTTAGTACGGCGGTTTCAGTGGGTATAGTTGCGATACTGCTGGTTGCGTTGTTAAGTTACTTTGTGGCATTTTAACCTATGAACACAGATATAGGTCAGAAACCCCTCTATGATGTAGTTGTCATCGGAGCAGGTATCGCTGGCTGTTTTGTGGCGTATGCACTGCAACAAAAGGGGCAGGATGTCTTGTTGGTTGATCGTTCTGCTGCACCTGCGAGTGGCGGATCAGGAGCTGCAGGCGCCTTTGTCTCTCCCAAGATCGGCAAAGGCTCACCCTTGCAGTCGCTTACCAATGAAGCCTTTGAATATGCCAAGGAGTTTTACCTAGAGCATTTCCCTGAGCAGTTTACCCAGTCAGGGATAGTCCGCATGCCCAAAGATGCCGAAGACGCCCAAAAATTCAAACTTTATGAAGAATTCAATATTTCTAAATATGAATATCTTAATGCTGAACAGTTAGCCTCTCTAGGGATCAGAGAGAAGCATGACAGCTTTCTCTTTGATGAGGCAGGGGTCTGTGATGCACAGGGGATGTGTCAGGCGATCTGGGAGAGGGTGGCGTTTAGGCAGTTTGAAGTGGTGGAGTTAGGAGATAGGGAAGAGGGGATAGGATATAGGGTTTTGGGCAAGGCGGGTGATATGCTCAGTGCCAAACATGTTGTGCTCGCTACTGGCTATCAAAACGATCTGCTGGATATGCGGTATATGGGAGTGCGGGGTACGTGGGGGAGTAGAGGGGATTATGTCAGTGACTTAGAGCTAGATACCAGTATGCACAGAAAAATATCCATATCAAATAATATCAATGGAGTTATCAAGCTGGGAGCCACGCACAACAAAGCCAAAGATCCCTGTGTGGTCTGCGACGGCAGACCATTAGCTTCTCTGGAAGCAGCAGCTAAAGATATGGTGGATACGAGTGATTTTGTCCTCAAAGAGACCTTTTGTGGGATGCGTGCGGGGTCTAAAGATTACTTCCCTCTGGTAGGCAGGGTGGTGGATAGTCCTTGGATGTTGGATACCTACCCCAAGATCCTCAAAGGTGCCAAGCCAACTTTGGACCATATCGACAATCTCTTTATCTGTAATGGGCTTGGGGGCAGAGGCTTTGTCTTTGCTCCACTGATGGCTAAGTGGCTCTCTGAGCTGATCGTGGAGGGAAGAGAGATGGACAGTAGAGTGGATCCTGATAGGTTATTTTTAAAATGGTGTAGACGGTCATCCTTGGGAGACTAGCTTATATCCATGCCCACTAATACTCTGGATCAAATCCTCCCCGATACTTTTTTTGAGACGAAAGACTAACGTACGTATAGTACTCGAGTCTTTAGACTCTTGATAGATATATTTGGATAACTGCTCTATCGAAACGACAGTATCTAGGTGTAGTACAAGATAGTGAAAGAGTTTGGCATCTTTGGTTCCGAGATATACCTCTTGATTATTGTGATAAAGCATTCTACCTTCTAAGTCATAGCCAAAGTGTGCATTGATGGTAATATAGTGCTTCTCTTCTTCCTTGAAACCTTTGCTGAGTGCGATCTGCAGTGCTGCCAGTATCTGTTTGTCTTTATATGGCTTGACGAGATAATTGCTTGCTTGTGATTCGATTGCATAATCTATCATCTCTTGATCGGTATAGGCAGTCAAGAAGATAATGCGGGTATCAAGGAAAGTCGAGATCTTGAGTGCAGCTTCAGAGCCTGAGATATTGTCTTTGAGCATGATATCCATAAAGATCACATCGGGTTTAGTCTCTCTGGCTACTGTGATGGCATCAGCTCCTTTGTCACAGATAGCGATGACATGATAGCCATGATCCTCGAGGAGGTCTTTGAGAAAGTTTGCCGGTATCTGTTCATCTTCGACGATGAGTATACGTATATTATGCTGCATGAGGTATCCTGATAGTGTAGGTGAGACCATGGTCATACGCTGTATGTAGTGTAGCATCCATCTGATCTGTCATCATATGGATCAGTCGTAATCCCAGGCTCGTATGGTCGGTTGCTTCGAGTATATCGATCTCTTGTGTGCCATTGTCTTTAAACTGATAGAGGATCTCTGTCCCCGTATGGGTAAATGCTATCTCAATGGCGCCTTTGTGGGTATCAGCAAAAGCATACTTGAGAGAGTTTATCAGTAGTTCGTTAGTGATGATACCGATCTTAAGTACTTTTTCAAATGGAAGCTGCAGGTGATTCTCCTGGATATTGAGCATGACTTTATGATCATCATTGGCATCAAGTATCATATGTGAGAGGTTATAGAGGTATTCATAGAGCTCTATGCTCTCGAAGTCTTTATGTGCATAGAGTGTTTCGTGTACCATAGCGATGGTATCGATCCTGTTGCGGTTTTTTTGGAGAAGATCAGCAATCTCATGGTTATTTTTTTGTTTGACCTGCTGCATACCGAGGAGGGAAGAGATGATGTTGAGATTGTTTTTGACACGGTGATGTACCTCTTGTAATAGGGCGCTATTTCGACGATTGAGTTTTTCTAGTCTACTATAAGAGTTTTCGATGGCGATATGATAGAATATGCCAAATAGAACTACTAGTAATGATGAGAGGGCAATTGCAATGAGAATAGTGAGTGCAGGGAAGCTCTCTCTATATGGTAGATAGTTGTATCCCCACCAATAGATAGATATAACAATCAGTTGGTGGATGGAGACATAGATCAAAGAGCGTTTCATTGATAGAAGTAAAAAGTAACCGAGGGGAACAGTAATATGGAAAAAGGGTACTCTGAAATCATTGGTTACTAAGAGTGTATAGGTTGGTAATGTTGCTAAGATCAGTATACTGATTTTAGCGACCTTGATATTTTTTGTATGATAATAGTACCAATAAGAGGGTACGGTCAGGATAATAAATAGTAGTTCAGTATAGGCATCTATATGATTTTCAATATAGAAGTCTGCGATACATGCAAGAATCATGATGAGTAGATAGCTCCAATAGAATCCTGTTAAAAATATGGCATGTCTATCTGAACTTGTAAATAGTTTCTTTATTTTGTCTATCATTTCTAATTATAACAAAAAATAAAAAAAATATCCCAAACAGAACGCAAACGAAACAAAAAATGGGCATACTTTAACTATAAAGTATCTCTAAATAAGCGGAGAGTAAGAGGAGAAATGTATCACTGACCAACACTCAGCCAACACTTCTCTGGCATGATCCTGGGACGCGGTTCCTTCTTTGAGGGATAATCAAATGATAAAAGGGAAAGAAGATGAAACGAAAAACAGTTAAAAATATACTCTGGAGTAGCTTGGTGGTGCTGATGGTCTCTGCCTGTGGAGGCGGGGGTGGCGGAAGCACTGATGAAGCCAAGCAACAAGCGATCGCCAAGATCTCTGCTTATGCAGACAGTAATGGCACGACACCGACCCCTACGTTACAGGACTATGATGATGCCGGTGTGGATGGTGTGGTGGTGTTCAATCTCAAGTCCATCAATCTGCAAGTCCAATATAGCAACAGCTCAGTAGTAGATACAACATCCGAGATTCAGGATATGGTGGGGGGTAAGCGGTTTTTTCTTATCCATGCTGTAGATCATAATGCCTCAGGTGATATGACCAGTGAGTACAATGCTACCTATGATAATAGCAGGGGTCTTTTATATCTATACTATGATGCAGATGGGGATGGGTATTTTGAAAAGAACAGTACTAGGCTCTATGGTGAGAATGGATATGACATCGAGTACAACCTGACAATAGATAGAGATAGTGATGGACATCCAGACTACATCAGCACATATCTGGGCAATGCACAGGGAGATTCGCTGTACAACAAAAGAGATGAGGATGGTGATGGAGATCTAGATTTTGTTGAAACTTGGCAATATAATGAAGCGGGAAAAAAAACCTACTATGATCGGGACACAGATGGTGATGGTAATCTCGATTATGCAGAGCATATACGCTATAACGCAGAGGGAAATATCACCTATAAAGACAAAGACAGCGATGGTGACGGAAATCCGGATAGTATCTATACTTGGGAGTATGATGGTGCTGGAAATCGTATTCGTGAAGAAGGAGATGTGGATGCAGATGGCAATCCTGAGGGGATTCAAATCATGGAGTATAATGCCAATGGTACCAAGGTGAAGGCGACCCTCATCTATGATACTGATTCTGATGGCAGCCCAAACAATATCACAGTCTTGAAGTACGATGCTGACGGGAAGATCCTCCGCATAGAGTATGACTCGGATGCTGATACCCATCCTAACAGTATTACAGTCTGGCAGTACGATGCTGATGGACACCTCCTCCGTCAAGAGCATGATGCGGATGCCGATACCCATCCAGACAACATCTATACCTTTCAATACGATGCCAACGGCAATAATATATATAGTGCATACGACTCTGATGCCGATGGACACCCCAACCGTACCTCGATCTTTCGATATGATAGTGATAACCACACGATCTTTATGGAGAGTGATGCCGATGCTGATGGTACGCCTGATGCAAATCAGAGCTGGCAGTATGATGCAGCTGGTCATAAGACCTATCATGCCTATGATGGAGATGCAGATGGTAATCCAGAAATGATAGAGCAAAATGAATATCATCCTAACGGTACCTTGAAAAAAAGGATCGTCACAAATGATAGAGACAGTGATGGCTCACCTGACTCTATCGAAAAGCGTGAATATAATGCCAATGGTCACGAGTTATATCATGAGAGAGATACCGATGGAGATGGTGCCCCCAATGAATCACAAACCACTCGATACGATACAGATGGCAATAGGGTTCGCTATGAAATAGATATGGATGGTGATGGCACCTCTGAGAATGTGTATACCTATCAGTATGACAGTGATGACAATATGGTGCGATCCGAGCGCCTATCGCTCACTGGTGGAGTATTGGTATTGGATGGCTTTAGAACCCATGAGTATATCACATTCTGATGATGAGGGCAACGGATGACAAGGAGATACTTGTATCTAAATACACAAGGTAGAGAGGAGAAGAGTTATGCAGACAATGCAGTGGACAAAGCACTTTTTTGTGATATCACTTTTGCTGGGAGGTAGCCTCCTCGCAGAAAACTCCAGTACAGATATGCAGAGGCAGATTGTAGGTCAGCCGAAGATGACAGCAGATACACCGAGCACTACCAAACCGTATGCAGGCAATCTCTTTGAGGTACGCTATCCTACTGATTTCACACCTTCAATCGCCATGAAGCATCAGGGACAATGGTACTATGCTCCCACAGACGAAGCCACTTTTCTTTCTCCTGATAAGGAGGTGGCATTTTTCATCTACTCTCCACATTGGGGAGGAGAGCCTAAAAACTATCATAAAGTAGTCGAAAATGAGGTACTGGTAAGCAAAGAGATCAAACATTCCCGTTTAGGAAAACATCAAAGTACTACAGTGACCTATGTTGCTCTCCGAGACAAACAGAGACGCTATTATCGTTCCTATGCCTACAAGGTAAGCTGTTATGTCAATGATGATGGCTCACAAGACAGTTGTGTTGCAACTACATTTGGCATACGATACAAAGATAAAGAAGCATACAACAAGTATAAAAAGGCGTATATACAGTTCAAAAAGTCACTTATAAAAAGCATGCCAGAATAAATAATCTGACCTATACTGGGCAAATACTTCTTTGACATGATTTGAACACGAGGTTCCTCGTTAGAGGCGGATATTTTTAGCATAAAAGGGGAAGAAGATGAAACGAATACAAAATAAAATAGTGGTACAGGCAATGCTGATATCTATAACTATGGTACTTTTGAGTGCCTGTGGCGGTGGCGGTACTACCACAGATCATAGCTGCTACAGGGAGATATCTTCTATTAGTGACAAATATGCAGATGGCACACCAGACCGTATATACACCTATAGCTACGATGTAAATGCAAACCATATAAAAACTGTGTCCGATACGAATGCAGATGGCACACCGGACAGTATTGATACCTATAGCTACGATGTAGAGGGAAATAGAATAAAATCTGAGGACGATGATGATGCAGATGGCACACCAGACAGTATTACTACCTATAGCTACGATGCAGCTGGAAATAGAATAAAATATGAGAACGATAGAAACGCAGATGGCATACCAGAGAGTATTACTACCTTTAGCTACGATGCAGCTGGAAACCAAATAAAAGCTGAGGTCGATAATGACGCAGATGGTTTACCAGACCATCTTGAAACCGTTAGCTACGATGAAAATGGAAATAGAATAAAAGTTGTGTCCGATATTGATGCAGATGGCACACCAGACCATATATACACCTATAGCTACGATGCAGAGGGAAACCAAATAAAAACTGTGTACGATGCAGATGCAGATGGCACACCAGACAGTATTACTACCTATAGCTACGATGCAGCTGGAAACAAAATAAAATATGAGTACGATAGAAACGTAGATGGTACACCAGACACTATTACTACCTATAGCTATGATGCAGCTGGAAATAGAATAAAATCTGAGTATGACAAAAACGCAGATGGCACACCAGAGAGCATTACTACCTATAGCTATGATGCAAATGGAAACCAAATAAAAGGTGAGTACGATAATGACACAGCAGATGGTACGCTAGATCTCATTACAACTTCGACATACCAGAAGTTTGAAAATTGTCAGAAGGATTGATCTGCTTTACCTATGGAGGTGGTGTTCAGCTGATGTGACAGAGATAATGAAGTGGGCTAAGTGTCTCTCTGTATAACATACTCCAGTATCTCAGCCAACACTGGACAAACACTTCTCTGGCATGATTTGGATATGTGGTTCCTCCGTAAGGGGATAATCAAAAGATAAAAAGGAGAAAAAGATGAAAACTTTTAAGATATGGGAAAAGTGCTGTGTGCTATTTGTCCTACTAGGCGGCATTCTGCTGGCAGCAAACCCCAGAGCGGTCATCATCTTCGATGCCAGTGGGAGTATGTGGGGACAGATAGAGGGTACGCCCAAGATCACTATCGCCAAGGAGGCACTCAAAAAAGTCGTCAGAGACTGGAATCCCAGTACCGAATTAGGACTCACCGTCTATGGGCATCGCACCAAAGGCGACTGTAATGATATCGAGACAGTGGTACCAGTAGGCAAAGTAGATCCTGCACGCCTCATCTCTCAGGTAGAAGCCATACAGCCCAAAGGCAAAACACCCATCAGCAGAACACTTAGAAAAGTGGCCAACCAACTCAGGCAGAGCGAGGAGGCTTCGACCATCATCCTCATCTCGGATGGCAAAGAGAGCTGCGATGCCGACCCCTGTGCCACTGCCAAAGCACTCAAGGCAGAGGGGATCCATGTCGTCGCCCATGTCATCGGCTTTCATGTGGATGCACAGACTGATGCTCAGCTCTCATGTATCGCTGAAGCCACAGGAGGGGAGTACTTTTCTGCCCAAAATGCCAGTGATCTGAATGATGCCACGGGAAAGATCAGCAAAAAAGTGGAGACACCCAAGCCCAAACCAAAACCAAAAATGCTCAAAGAGAATCTCTCGGTTACTACCTACCTGCCCCAAAAGAATCCAATCAGCAGTAACGACATCACAGTGTATCAATCCAGCATAGATGAGTTTGGTAAAAAAGAGCTCAAAAAGATCACATTCAAACCTTTTACAAGCCATGCTGTATTTACACTCCCTGAGGGAAACTATACGGTCAGATCCCATGAAGGAAATGTCGTTGCTGAAGCGAATGTCACACTCTTACCAGGAGAGAAAAAACAGCTAGACCTGATCTATCGCGGGGGTGTGCTCCATGTTACGGCCTATCAAAGTAATGGTGAGAAATATTCTAGTGATAAGATCTCAGTAAATAAGGCAGTAACGGATGAGTTTGGCAAAAAAACTGTAGAGAAGGTGGCATTTGTTCCATTTACAGATACGGCTACCTTTTATCTACCTCCAGGAGAGTACATACTAAAAGCCCACAAGGGCAAGATACATACCCAGAAAAAGATAACACTACGCAATGGTGAACGTCTGGATACAAAGCTGGTCTATGAAGGGGCAGGTAAGCTAAGGGTCTATGCCACACTCTCAGAAGGAGGTAAGCCCATCGGTAGTAAAAGTATCACTGTCTACAAAGAGAGTAAGGATGAGTTTGGCAAATCATCACTGGAAAAAGTCACATGGAAACCTTATCCCTCCACAGTGACATTTGATCTGCCTGCTGGAGAGTATGTCGTCGAGGCAGGCGCCGGAAGTGCATGGGCAAAAGTACCAGTCAAGGTAGCCTCAGGCAAAGGAGTGGAAGTACCTGTCGTACTCCATGCAGGAAAGCTTAGAATTATCACTGTGATAAAAGGTAAAAATGTAAGTCCTGAATCTGTTACTGTCTCCAAAGAGATCATGGATAGTTTTGGTAAACCTGCTTTAGAGAAGTTTACTTGGGTGCCTTATCCTCGTGGTACTGCCAATTTCATCTTACCTGAAGGGGAGTATGTTGTACAGGCTATCTCCAGAGACAGGTCTGCTAAAGGCAAGCAGAAGGTCAAAGTAGAGGCAGGTAGAGGGGTAGAGGTAGAGCTTGTATTGCAAGAGAAGGGAGAGTAAATGAATCATAAAAAAGTAAGATTAATGCATCTAGGTAGGTGGGTACTCATCACAGTAGCTGTATTGCTATTTGTTGCATGTGGTGGAGATGAAAAATCAGAAGTTAAGGTTGCTAGAAGTGGTGTTACTCAAAAGGCAACACATCTTTATTATGATGGAGAAATCCATGGCAGTGTTGATGGAAAGTCGTTTGTTTTTGGGTACAAGGAGGGTAAAAATGCAGAGCTTCGTACGCGTGGAGATGTGCGAGAATTTACTATAAAGTTTGTTGCAGAGGGCAACATTATCGTCATCATTGTAAATCAATATCATGGTACAGGAAGCTATGATAAAGAGCTCAATGTGATCTGGCAAACGATGAAGAATGTAGGCAAGCTTTTGATACTGAAGGAGAAAAAAATGCTTCTTGAAGAGACAGAGGGTGGGATCATATCAGACTTTACCATAACAGGAGAGACGGCAAAGCATAAGGAGATCAAAATCATAGGTTCTTTTAAGCTTAAGGAGAGAGAACACTAAAGCCACCAACCAACACTGAGCAAACACTTCTCTGGCATGATGGGGTATGTGGTTCCTCGTTAGAGGCAGATATTTCAGAATAGAAGGGGTAAAAAATGAAACGAATACAAACAAAAACAGTGATACAGGCCATGCTAGTGTCGACAACAATGGTATTTTTGAGTGCCTGTGGCGGTGGAGGTGGAGCAGCAGGTGGTGGTGCTGGAGATATAACGCCTCCAGTCATCACACTCAATGGCAATCAGACAGAGCGTATCATCGAGACCAACGCCTATCATGATCCAGGTGCCACAGCGGTAGATGCAGTAGATGGTAATGTTGCAGTATCTGTATCGGGAAGTGTTGATACCACTACGGTAGGGCAGTATACACTGACATACACTGCCCAAGACAGTAGAAACAATGTGGCTACCGAGACCCGAACTGTCTCAGTGATTGCTGCACAGGTACTAAGAAACAGTATCCCGCTGACGCCTGCCAACTGTAAAGGTAACGTGGAGCAAGAGGGTAAAGATTACAATGGTAATGGTCAGCTGGATGCTGCCGAGATCACAAAAAGCACAGACAACTATACCAACGGCACCCCTATCACACGAGCTGATCTGGAGACCAAGATAGCTAATGGCGATGATGTCACAGGTGTCAATACCTGCAAGATCACAGATATGAGTGAACTGTTTAAAAACTATTTCGCATTCAATCAAGATATCAGTGGATGGAATATAGGTGCAGTCACCTCTATGAAAAAGATGTTTTTGGGAGCTGGAGCATTCAACAGTCCTCTTGACAGCTGGGATACCAGTAAGGTAGAAGATATGAGCTTTATGTTTTTTAAGGCTATAGCCTTCAATCAACCTGTCGGTAACTGGGATACGAGTAAAGTAGAAGATATGAGTTTTATGTTCTCTCAAGCCAGAGCCTTTAATCAGAATATAGATAACTGGAAAATGGGAAAAGTAAAATACATGAGAGATATGTTTGCACTGACAGATATGTTCAATCAAGATCTTTCAAATTGGGATGTTTCCAAAGCAGAGAATATGAGAGGTATATTTTATAGAGCCAAGGCTTTCAATCAAGATATCGGAGGGTGGGATACTTCCAGTGCCACAGATATGAGTTATATGTTCACATGGAATACGGTGTTTAATCACTCTCTAGCCAACTGGGATGTCACCAAGGTTAAGACCATGAAAGCGATGTTCAAGGGTGCTACCGGCTTTGATCGAAATCTTGGTAACTGGGACCCATTTGCTGCAACAGATATGAGTGAAATGTTTCATGGTGTGACACTGAGTCCATTAAACTACAAGGGACTTTTAGTGGGTTGGGATAACAAGAGTGCGGCCCTGAAACATACTGTCACATTTGATGCAGGTGACAGCAAGATACCTCTTGTCCGAAGAGATCTTCCTGGTGGAGGAGTAATATTTTTACCTGATGTTCATGCAAAAAGTGCGAGAGATGATCTCAGAGGCAACCTAGGTTGGACTATCACTGATGGAGACTAAAAATGATGTCTACATGAGATATCGTAAAATGCAAATCAATGAAAAGAAGGAGAAGTAGTCATGAAAAACATATCACGATTGGCCAGCATCATACTGATGCTAGTCCTATCACTACAAATGGCATATGCATCAGCAAAGCCACTCAGTAAAAGAGAGATGCTGAAGCATGTCCCTAGCAGGCTAGGAGAGACAAAGCTCGTCTCCAAAAAATATGGTGCCATACTCCCCAGGAGTGGTAACAAGCATACCCTCTATCTGCGATATAAAGATACAAACAAGCATGGTGTGCTGGAGCTTTATATCAGTGATGTTTCTAGAGATCCAGACCTGCTCTCGGAAGCAAAGATGATCTATGGGATGGAGGCAGAGCATGGCAAAGGTAGCAAAACACCCTATGTCTCAAAAAAGAACAGAGATGGTAGCACGCAGCTCATCTATAACTATGCAAACAGACTGATCATCAATGCAAGGAGTAAAACCTACCATGCCAGGAAGATCTGGAAGCTCATCAGAAAGATACCATTCCGGAGGATGCTCAAGTGATCTTGGGATGGCACTCTGTACGAGAAGTTTTAGCCAACACTGAGCAAACACTTCTCTGGCATGATGGGGTATGTGGTTCCTCGCAAGAGGCGGATGACTTAGAATATAAGGAGTAAACAATGAAAACAATACTAAAGAAAAAAACAATGCAGGCTATGCTAGTGTCGACAACAATGGTACTTTTGAGTGCCTGTGGTGGCGGTGGCGGAGGTGGTAATGGTGGTAATGGAGCCCATGCTACAGTACTGGATTGCCATTTAGGTGCAGGAGAAACACTGACACTGACCAATCATTCGACAGGTACGGACTATATCGTAGACTGTGTCTACACAGTCAGTGGCAATATGGTGATCGAGCCTGGTGTAACGATAGAGTTTCTCTCAGATACAGGATTTGAGATTGATGGCAATCAAGCATCGCTCAAGGCGGTAGGTACACAGGCGGAGCCTATCACATTTACCAATACAGATGGGATACGTGGGGCATGGCGTGGGATTTTCTTTGACTCTAACAATGTCAAGAATGAACTGAGTCATACTATCATAGAGTATGCAGGGGGCGGTGCATTCAATAGCAATGGCGATAAGGGTTCCGTCATCATCTATGCAGGAGCGCAGCTCAAGGCAAACAACAATGAACTGTATGATGGAAAATCTTATGGATTTAATCTCAGTTACAATGGATCTGATGTAGTTTTGAAAGACAATACCATAGAGACACACAAAGCTCCCATGTATCTAAAAGCACAATATGTGGATAGAGTCCAAGGTGGTACCTATACAGGTAATGATACCGATGCTATCTTCGTACCAAATAGTGGTATAGGAGATACAAGAAGATTTAGAGATCTTGGTGTGCCCTACCATATTGTAGGTAATTTGGCTGTAGGGATGGATGGAAAACTTACTATTGACCCAGGTGTAACGATGAAGTTTGGACAGAATGTCATATTCATTGTTAGTGAGAGTATGTGGAATGGAAACGAACACCCTTATGTAAGGGCTATCGGCACAGCCAATAAGAAGATCACCTTTACCACCATTGTAGCAAATGGTCTCTGGAAAGGATTTTCTTATGATACAGAAAATAGTCTAAATGCTTTGCAGTATGCAGTGATCAACAATGCAGAAAAAGGTGTCTATGCATGGTATCATACGAAACTGGCCATTCATCATGTTGATTTTTCAGACATTACCAGCCATGCTATTCATGTGAAGGCATTCAGTGATACCACAGAAAATGTGCATGTGGGTGCTGGAAATAGTTACACACATATAGGAGGGAATAATATTCAAGCAGATCACATTTAGGAGTATTCACTATCCTAAGGTTATCGGATCTTTTGCATGTTTCGATTATTGATCTTAAAAATGTTAGAGGGCTCGCTATTTCCCTCTAACGGCTCTATCACTTCATCTGCCACAGACCTTGCCCACTGCTCGTCAAATGCTTGATTTGAGAGATTGGCAGAAGTGGTATATGCCCATCCTAATTTCGAGATAAGCATTAGATGCTTTCGATCATGTATTACCCTATACGAAGCTCCGTTGGGGAGGATAAAGGTGCTTTTACGGGCTCTACGTACGCTATTTTTGCATGTAGTAGGGATACGGGTATGTGATTTAAGGGTGGCTAAGCTATCAACTGCCTTGATATAGTGTTTATGTGGTGGACGCTGCTTGATCTGTGTTAGCCGATCGGCATCTTGGGAGATGAAGCCGATCGTAGTGTCTGTCTGGGTCAGGTATACTGTATGAGGCATCATCTCTCCATAGGGTAATATGTTGGCGTACCTATGCCAGATAATCCTGCAATGCTTTAGGCTCAAGTTCTCCGCCTGTAGCTTTAAGCTCTTTGATCGCCATGGCTGTTGCTTTTGCAGCAGCTATAGTGGTGAAGTATGCTACATGGTTGGCAAGGACAGACTGTCTGATAGTCTTTGCATCTGATTTACTAGATGAGTTGTCAGAGGTATTGACAGCGATGGCTATCTCTTCATTGCGTATCATATCATCGATATTTGGACGACCTTCTGAGATCTTGAGTACTTTTGTTGACGTGACACCTGCTGCATCCAGCGCAGCATGTGTTCCTGAGGTAGCAACGATCTCAAAACCAAGATCAGTGAACATCTTACCCACTTCAGCGGCATGGGGCTTATCTGACTCTGTGAGAGAGAGGAAGATCTTACCTTCGAGTGGGATGTTGTTCTTGGAAGCAAACTGAGACTTGGCAAACGACATACCGAAGTTGTCTGAGATACCCATCACTTCTCCGGTAGACTTCATCTCTGGTCCTAAGATCAGGTCTGAACCGGGGAGTTTGTTGAATGGGAATACTGCTTCTTTGACGGCAACATGCCCTTTGAGGTTAGGCTCCATGATCTTTTTGTCAAAGTTTACGACGTTAAAGGTATCATAGAATCTGAGTGCCTCTTTCAGATCACCCTGTACCATCACTCTGGTGGCAACTTTAGCCAGAGGAACACCGGTTGCTTTACTTACAAACGGTACGGTTCTCGATGCTCTAGGGTTGACCTCAATAAGGTAGATCTCATCTTTATGGATCGCATACTGAATATTCATAAGACCCACTACACCAAGACCCAGTGCGATCTTTGCAGTCTGCTCTTTTACCTCTTCTTGAAGTTCTGTGGAGATACTTACCGGAGGTAGAGAACAGGCAGAGTCACCGGAGTGAATACCTGCCTCTTCAATGTGCTGCATTACTGAACCGATGTAGACATCTTTACCGTCACAGATAGCATCCACATCAAGCTCAATAGCATTGTCTAAGAATTTATCTATCAGTACCGGTGCATCATGAGAGACAGAGACAGCTTCATCCATGTATTGGTTGAGCTCTTCGTCTGAATACACCGTTTTCATACCACGTCCACCTAGTACAAATGAAGGACGCACAAGTACAGGGTAGCCAATACGATTTGCAACTACAAGTGCTTTGTCTTTCTCAAAGACTGTACCATTTTCTGGCTGCTTAAGTCCCAAATCATTAATAAATGCAGAGAAAAGCTCTCTGTCTTCAGCAAGGTCAATCACTTTTGCTGTGGTGCCAGAGATCTTTGCACCGATCGCTGTAAGGTTCTTTGCCAGTTTCAATGGTGTCTGTCCACCAAAGTGAACGATCACCCCATCCGGGTTTTCAAGCTCGATCACATTTCTTACATGCTCAAAGTCGATCGGTTCAAAGTAGAGGATGTCAGAAGTATCATAATCCGTAGAGACTGTCTCAGGGTTACAGTTATACATGATAGACTTGATACCCATATCTTCTAGGGCAAAGGCTGCATGTACACAACAGTAGTCAAACTCGATCCCTTGGCCGATACGGTTAGGACCACCACCGATCACTAGTACTTTCTTATCATTGGTCACTGAGCTTGTTGAAGTGGCAGAAGCAGGAAGCTTCGTAATGTTTGTAGTGGAGTAGAGATATGGAGTCAATGCCTTGAACTCTGCTGCACAGGTATCTACTTCATTGTATTCAAGCGTCACACCCATTTTATCTCTTGCTGTATAGATATCATTTTCTGTAAGACTTAGACCCTCTTTTGCATTGATCACTTCAGCGATCATGGCATCAGAGAAACCTTCGGATTTGACTTGACGGAGCCTTGTGGCATCTGAGAGTAGGGCAATATCCATCTCTTTTTCACGGATGGAAAGTTCTTCTAGTTGGTAAAGAAACCATCTGTCAATTTTACAGAGATCAAAGATCGCATCTACACTCATACCACGTCTCAAGCCTTCGAAGACATACAGCATACGATCTGCGTGAGAACGACGAATCTCACGTACAAGCTCTTCACCATCACATTGAATAGGGTTAAAACCTATCAGGTCAGTCTCGAGTGAACAAAGTGCTTTTTGGAAAGACTCTTTGAAAGTACGACCAATAGCCATGACTTCACCTACAGACTTCATAGCTGTGGTGAGTGTAGAGTTTGCCATAGGGAACTTCTCGAAAGTAAATCTAGGAAGTTTGGTGACAATATAGTCAATCACTGGCTCAAATGATGCAGGTGTACCCGTAATGTCATTGGTGATCTCATCAAGGGTAAATCCAACGGCAAGCAGGGTAGCTACTTTAGCGATAGGGTACCCTGTCGCTTTAGATGCCAGTGCAGAGGAGCGACTTACTCTTGGGTTCATCTCGATGACGATCATGCGTCCCGTATCAGGATTGATAGAGAATTGTACGTTGGATCCACCAGTATCTACACCTATTTCACGTAAGATTTTAAATGATGCATCACGCATATTTTGATACTCTTTGTCTGTAAGTGTAAGTGCAGGAGCCATAGTAATACTATCTCCTGTATGTACACCCATAGGGTCAAAGTTTTCAATAGAACAGACGATAATACAGTTATCTGCTCTGTCCCGGATAACTTCCATTTCGTACTCTTTCCAACCAATCAATGACTCCATAATTTCAATTTCATTGATGGGGGATGCATCTAGTCCCTCTTGGGCAAGTTTCCTGAATTCGTCTATATTATATGCCACACCAGAACCACCACCTGCCATGGTAAATGAGGCTCTAGAAATAACAGGGAATCCTATCTCTTTAGCAAGGGTAAGTGCTTCTTCAAGGGTGTAAGCATTGGCACTTTTTGGTAAATCCATACCAATTTTTATCATCGCTTCATTAAATAGCTGTCTATCTTCGCCTTTTTTAATGGCTTGAGGATCGGCTCCTAAGAACTTAATACCTTCAAGCATACCAGCATCATTCATATCCATTGCTACATTCAGAGCAGTTTGACCACCCATGGTTGGTAAGATAGCATCTACATTTTCTTTTTTGATGATTTTGGAGATCACTTCAGGAGTGATAGGTTCTACATAGGTTCTGTCTGCAAACTCAGGGTCTGTCATGATCGTTGCAGGGTTAGAGTTGATAAGTACAACTCTATAGCCTAGCTCTTTAAGTGTTTTTGCTGCTTGCGTTCCTGAATAGTCAAATTCACAGGCTTGTCCGATGACGATCGGGCCTGATCCTATCAGTAAAATGGTTTTGATATCTTCGCGTTTTGGCATATGGGGAGTACCTCTATTTTTAGTTGTGTATTATACACAAAAGTAGTATAGAGGGCTCTTATTACCTAAAGATATCCAGTGGGTTTCTTCGCTTTTTTTCTTCTCTTGGTCTTGGGGTAGATATCTGAACAGAAGGGTTTTCTCTCTGCGGTTCTTGGATACGGTTGTTTAGGTGCTTCTTTCTGTTTCTCTTGGGCTTTATTTTACTTTCGGGCTTAATTTCAGGCTCTACGTTGATCTGCTCTTTGGGAATCTCAAATTCACTCAGGTCTACTTCAGACTCTTTTGTCTGTAGTGTTTTTGGGATACTGGTTACATTTTGCTCTGAGGCTTTTTTATCTTGCTTGGTATGGCTATAGTTGTTATCTGCGAAAGAGCTGTTTTGGTCATAGTAAGAGACGAGACGGGGAGTGGTATCCGTAATGAGAAAAAAGAAATCAGGATGAAGGGTATCGGCAAAAGATTTGATATAGGCAGTTTTATAGCTATTCTCTACCTTTACACTTTCTACAACACCGACGGGGATATTGGTGAAAAATATACCATCAAGTCCACTGGTCTCTACCTGGTCACCTGCTTTGATATTGGCCCATTTAGGGATATACTTGATGAGCATACTCTCCTTGTCTACGCCCTGCACGATACCAGGTGTTCTGTTCTCTCCTACATAAACAGAAAACTTACATCGGGCATTGGAGCTGAGATAGCCATAGAGGTTCCCCCCTCGTACGATAGCAGTACCTCCTACCGTATTGTTTTGTATGAGTCCATAGACTTTATTCTCTTGCAAGGTTACTTTTTTTGGAAGGGTAAGGAGTATCTCATCAAAACTATTGAGCTTGACATAGGAGATGGTATCGACCAGCGTGATACTTTTGTAAGGCAGCTTTTCCAAAGAGGGTAGTTTTTTATAGAGGCTGTTCACCTGTTGCAGATAGAGGGTTTGATCCAGAAGGTATTTTTTGAGTACTTTATTCTCTTTGGTGAGTTTTTCAATACTCTCTTTTTGAAAGATATAGCTTTTACTTCTATCTTCTACCTCTTGTGTGACTTGCTTGTAGAGCTGTTTGATAGGATTGATGACTTTTAGGATGGCATTGTGGGCAGTTTGGTTCTTTTGGGAAATAATCACGAAAAGAGCCACGAGTAGGAGCAGTACAAATATGACCCGTGACTTCATTGCTAAGGCTACTCGTCAAATGCTGTTTGTTGTAGAAGATCCAGCTCGTCCAGTACTTTTCCTGTACCTTTGGCCACTGCCAAGAGAGGGTCTTCTGCGATATACACAGGGAGTTTCACTGCATCGGAAAGATACTTGTCCAATCCTCTGATCAGTGCACCTCCACCTGTGAGTACGATACCATTTTCGACGATGTCACCTGCCAGATCTGGTGGTGTCTCTTCCAAGACAGACTTGAGTGCGTCGGCGATCTGTCTCAGTGGCTCGCTCATGGCTTCTCGTATATGTTCACTGGTGATCTCGATTGAGGTGAGGATACCTTCGACCTGATCTCTTCCTCGTACAACAGTGACAAGATCTTCTTCCTGTTTTACTGCTGTACCGATCTTGATCTTAAGTTCTTCAGCGACCCGATCACCGATCAGGAGGTTGAACTTTCGCTTGACATAGTCAGTGATGGCATTATCGAGTTTGTCTCCGGCTACTCTGAGTGACTTACTGAGTACCAGCCCGCCCAGTGAGATGACACCGATCTCTGTGGTACCACCACCGATATCGACGACGAGATTCCCGTTTGGCTCTTTGACAGGCAGTCCCGCACCGATCGCTGCTGCCATTGGTTCTTCGATTAGATAGACAAATCTGGCTCCAGCATTCATCGCAGAGTCTCTTACTGCTTTTCTCTCAACCTGTGTCAACCCATAAGGTACACAGATGATAATACGAGGGGCAGAGATACCTCTACCGTGTACTTTTTTGATGAAGTATTCGATCATGAGTTCCGTAGTTCTAAAATCTGCGATGACACCGTCTTTCATCGGACGGATAGCCTTGATATTGCCTGGTGTTTTACCTACCATATCTTTGGCTTCCTGACCTACAGCAAGGATCGTTTCCTGTCCATGTTTGTTGACCTGTATGGCAACCACAGAAGGCTCATTGATGCTGATTCCCTGACCCTTGATCAATACCAGTGTGTTGGCAGTTCCCAAATCTATCGCTAAATCTTTAGAGAAAGAGCCGAATAATCTTTTTAGTAATCCCATCTGTTTTCCTTGTTATGCACTTTTTTTATTTTTTAAATAGAGAGGTTCAGCACCTTTGCTGACCACATCAGAAGTAATGACTATTTCATAGCCTTTAAGTTCCGGCAAAGAGTACATTATATCCAAAAGTATCTCTTCCATAATTGAACGTAAGCCTCTGGCACCGGTTTTTCTGTCGATCGCTTTTTGTGCGATCAGTGAAAGTGCTTCTTCTTCGAAAGTAAGGGTCGTATCATCCAGTTCAAAAAGCTTCTGATACTGCTTGAGTATCGCGTTTTGTGGTTCTGTCAGGATGCGTACCATATCCTCTTGTGTGATCTGGCTCAGTGTGGCAAAGACATGCAGTCTACCAATGAGTTCAGGGATCAGTCCGAAATGTACCAGATCATCAGGCTCGACCTGATGGATCAGGTTCTGTTCCTCTTTTTTACTTCGCTTCTTTTGCCCGAATCCCATGGTGTTGTCACCCAGTCTTCGCTTGATGATCTCTTCCAGTCCATCAAATGCACCCCCACAGATAAAGAGGATATTGGTTGTATCGATCTGGATGAACTCCTGATTGGGATGTTTACGCCCGCCTTTTGGCGGGATATTGACCAGTGACCCTTCGATCAGCTTGAGAAGTGCCTGCTGTACGCCTTCACCGGAGACATCTCTGGTGATGGAGCGGTTCTCACCCATCCTGGCGACTTTGTCCACTTCGTCGATGAAGACGATCCCTTTTTCCGCTTTTTCGATATCACCATCCGCTGCCTGAAGCAGTTTGGTCAGGATATTCTCTACATCCTCACCCACATAGCCAGCTTCTGTGAGGTTGGTGGCATCAGCAATAGCGATAGGCACATCCAGAAATCTGGCAATAGTCTGTGCCAAGAGGGTTTTCCCGCTTCCGGTAGGTCCTATAAGTAGGATATTGGACTTGGCGATCTCTACTTCGTTCTCTGTCTCCCCTTTGAAGAGTCTTTTATAGTGATTGTAGACTGCCACAGAGAGGGTACGTTTGGCATGCTCCTGCCCAATGACATACTGATTGAGTTTTTCATTGATCTCTTTGGGCTGTAGCAGGGTAGGGTTGAAATCACTGTTGATCTCTTGCTCTTCTTCTCCAAAAAGGATCTTATAGGCAGAGACGACACAGTTGGAACATATATATGCATCGGTACCGGCGATAAGAGGATTGTCCTGATTCTCCGGATTTTGGCAAAAACTACACTTTTTCGTTGACATCTAATTTCCTTCTAAATGGAATCCCACGTTTCGAGTCTGCAATACATTGGTACAGTGCTGCGACACTCTCTATCTGGGGCTCTTCTAGTGCTTTGACAGCACACGCTTTTGGGGATTCATGACTTTCAAACAGGTGATGATAGGCATCATTAAGCGCCTGCTGCTCTGTTTCATCGAAGTGCTGCACGAGTACCTCTTGATGGAGTCCTGTGACTTTGGCACGATTTCCGCTCACCCTGCAGTAGGGTGGTACGTCCTGTGTGAGTGCAGCCTCTGCTTCTATTTTGGCGAAGTTACCGATCTCTACAAACTGGTGTACCGCAGCAGAACGTCCGAAAGAGACATGATCTCCTACGATGACATGTCCGCCTAAGGCGGCATCTTCTTCCATGAGACAGTGATTTTTCATCTGTACATCATGTCCGATATGTATCCTATCCATGAGTCTGTTGTGATCCTTGATCCTGGTCACTTTACCGCCATGGTCAGTGCCTGCACTGATAAGTACATAGGCACCGATATGGTTGTGATTACCGATCTGCAAGCTTACTTCATCGGAAGTGGTCTTGATATCCTGTGGTGCAGTGCCCAGAACCGTATGTGTTGCCACAGTATTGTGATCACCTATGTGGGTGTTTCCGTCAATGATCACATGGGAGGCGATGGTATTGTTTTTGCCTATCACCACATTTTTACCGATAAAGCAAGCCTCACCGATAGTTGTACCTTCGCCGATAGAGGCCTTGGGATCAATAATGGATGCCTGATTCATGTTGCTCAAATTATCTCTGCTTATTTGTCTACGATCATTGCTTTGAGTTCAGCCTGGGCTACCAGTTTCTCATCGACATAGGCTTTGGCGTCAAACTGCCAGACTGCACCTTTATTTTTCATGACCGTGATACGATAGATTAGTTGGTCTCCCGGCGTGACAGGAGAGCGGAATTTGGCTTTGTCAATACTCATAAAGTAGACGACCTTGTTCTCCGCATTGGCAGTATCCTCTTCACTGAGGCTTTTGAATGCCAGTATCCCACCAGCTTGTGCCATCCCTTCGATGATCATGACACCCGGATAGATGGGATGATCAGGAAAGTGTCCTTGAAAGACAGGCTCAGAGATAGAGATGTTTTTGTAACCTTCCATAAACTCGCCCTTGTCGATCTTAGTGACTCTGTCAACAAGCAAGAAAGGGTATCGGTGTGGAAGGATCTTTTGAATATCCATGACATTAAGAAGCATAATGATCGCCTTTTACCTAAAAAAGTTAGGGTTCAGTTTTTGATTGATATTTTATCCAAAAGTATGTAAATATATGGTTAGGGTGATTTTTTGCTGAGGGGAACCAGTCTCTCTTGTACATCTTCATAGGTTTCTGTATCCAGAAAGATCTCTATCTTGTTCTGGGGGATCTCCTCTACCACGATGAGTGCACTCATATCATAGGCAGTGGGTATGAGCGTTGCCCTGATGGCTAACTCTTGTTCATAGGAGGGAGGGCTATAGAGCAGTGCAGTCACAGTAGGGTATGTGGTATCTGCTATCTGGTTATAGTCCTGGAGGGTGATAAACTTGACTTCATCTCTGCTCATATGCTGGAGCATGCCTATCGCATACTCTATACGGCCTCTGGAGTATGTTTTTTTGAGTGTAGAGTAGGGGAGAAAATAGCTGGGGATGACTTTTTTGCGGACTTTGACCCAGCCAGAGAGAAGTCTCCAATTGAGAAATCTCTCTTTGATGATCTGATAGGGCTGTTGTTGCTCCTCCAAGTGTATCCTCTCTTCATAAAGATGGATACGAGACTCTATAGACTCAGGCTGTACTTGTCCTGAGAGAGGACTGAAGAGCTCATCTGCAAGTTTTTGCTGCTCCTCCCGTTGCATGGTGAGTCCGTAGAGACAGCCACAGTAGTCCTGTCTGTATAGCTGTGCCTCTTTGGCAAGGATGTTTTGCTCCTGCGTGCCAGAGGCTTTACGATAATCCGGAGCAACAAAGGAGATACCATATCTCTTTGCAAGTGCATCGCCTGCCTGCTTGAGCTGTTTGAGAGATTTTTTGGGTGAGGTGAGTAGGGTAGACGTAAAGGTGCTTTCCCCCAGCTCGGATGCTTTTTGTGCAGAGACTTCAAACCTACGGTCGAAGCAGACAGAGCAGCGGCTGCCTTTTTCAGGCTCATGCTCCAGCCCTCTGACTGTCTCCATCCAGAGTGTGTAATCATATGCCCCCTCTATGAGTTCAATATCCAGCATTTTACAACTTCGCTTGACATCTAAAAGCCGGAGCTGATATTCGCCATAGGGATGAATATTGGGATCGTAAAAAAAGCCTATGAGTTTCTCATCAGGATATTCTGTTTGGAGTTTTTGGAGAAAATAGTGGCTATCGACGGCACAGCAGATATGGACTAGCATAGGGTTTCCCCTCTGGGGAAAGTGAATAGTGAATAGTAAATAGTGAATAGTAAAGGTTTCATCCCCACTTCAGTCCCGTCAAAAATCCTGCAATGGCACTGCCTCCGCCTGCAAAGGTGAAGGCACCCAGACGCTCCTTGAGGAAGTTGGCAAAGACTTTGAAGGTATTGGCTCCGGCGGAGACGGTTTGATCCAGACTGGATTCGTTGATAGTGATCACTCCTTTGCTCTCCAGTACGAACATAGCGACAACGACAAGCCCCATCAAGACCAGGATCACCTTGAAACTTTTTTTGAGAAAATAGCCGACAGAAAGACCGATGAGAAAGCCAGATCCCATCTCGAGGTAGGGGAGCTCCAGGTTCAAGCCTTTGAGTGTTTCTTCCATGCATATCCCATTTAATATTTTTTCATATTATATCAGCTGAACCTAAAACTGTTCTAAGTAGTGGTCGAGTGTATAGCAAAGATCCTCATCCAGATCCAGATTTTTTCGCATCCATTTGAGGTATCCCATATCCTCTTGTGCGATCTCTTCGACTTCTCTTCCTTTGTATTTACCAAACTTGAATGTCTTCATCATCACAGGTGTATCGGTCAACTCCACCAGCTTCTTCATGATATTGCTGTCAGGGAATGTTATTTTACATCTTTGTGTCAACTTACTCAGGAGTAGTTTGAGTATCAACACATCTCCTATCGCCTCGTGGGCTTTGATCGTGATGCCGATCTTGTCTGCCTCTGTCTGCTCCTCTTTGTAAAGCTCGAGAGCATAACGCAGATACTGAAGTCGATGATAGGGGAGTTCAGGATAAAGGTGCTTGGCACATCGGACGGTATCGATACATTGATACTGGTTGACAAAGCCCTCTTTGGTGACCATACCCAGATCAAAAGCGATATTGTGTGCGATCAGGTAGTTTTCCGGGGTATTAAGCTCTGTGAGTCGTGTGGCAAAGGCGGTTTTGGCATAAGAGGGTTTCTCTTGAATGATATCGGGGGTGATGTTGTGTACCTCCATTGCCTCGATGCTGATCTCCTGCTCTGTGCTGCATAGCTCATCATAGACCTCTATCTCTTTACCGTCAAAAACCATCGCACCTACCTGAATGATACGGTCATGCTCTTGATTGCCTGTGGTCTCTGTATCAAAGAGTATATACTTTGCCATATGTTTTCCTCAAAACTTTTTAGTATCATATCAAAAGTTGTTGTGGATTGACTTGAGATGTGTGATCTGAAGCAGGTGCTATCCAACCCAAAACACATGGCTGGTTTCCAGAGAGATTTAGCTATGATTATGTATGATTTTTGAAAGTTTGGATTTTTTAGACGAAGTATCACCAGAGGCCTATGCAGAGCATTTTGGGAAAGAGCAGAAGGAAAAGGTAACACACAAGAGACATCGTTCCAATATGATGCTCAATCCGCTCAACCTCAAACATCTCAACCGTATCGATGAGAGTGATGCCGATATGATCACCCTCAATCTCGAGGATGCTATCGCTCCAGCGAGAAAAAAAGAGGCACTTTATAACATTGCACTGTTTCTCTCACATCTTAAAGCGTCGCAGAGTTTTATCATCGTCCGTACCAATCCGCTGGATGAGGGTGGGGCAGAAGAGATCAAGTATCTCAATGCCTTTGGCTTTGATGCGATCAGAGTATCCAAGATCAAGAACAAGTATGAGATAGGGCGGGCACTCAAGCTCCTCTCGGGCGACAAGGAGCTGCATATCTCTCTGGAGACCAAGGAAGCATTTGCCAATCTCTCCACCCTCTGTACAGACAGACGCTTCACCACCGCCAATCTAGGCATACTGGACCTACTCCACTCGATGGGACTGCCACAGTCTATCCTCACTTTGGGAAATCCCACTATAGACCATATCTTGACCAAATTTCTCGTGGATGCCAAAAGCAGCGGGATACATCCCATATCTTTTATGTATCAAGACTATGAAGATACAGAGACATTTAGAGCATGGTGTGAAAGAGAGAGGATGATGGGATTTGAGTCCAAAGCCTGCATGGGACCCAAGCAGGTGACCATCGCCAATGAGATATTTACTGCGACTGCTGAAGAGATCGCCAGAGCGACACATATCAAGGCAGTATTTGAATCCAATGCCGCCAATCAGATCCATGGGTTTATGGATGGGCAGTATGGCTTTATCGATGAACCTATTTACAAAGACGCCCTGCTGCTTCTAGCCCACCTATAGGCTGATTGTTTTCTTGTCTGTCAGGCACATGGAGAAGTGTTTTTCATAATAGGCTGCCTCATTGGCAAAGAGGATATGTCTAGGCTCCTCTCCTTCATAGCAGATATCCTTTCCTTCTAGCGTGACAAAGAGAGGATCTCCTTTTTCAATCTTTGCATAGCCATTGTCCTGCAGGCTAGGGTGGAGCATAGCTGTGATCTCTCCTTGGGCATTACGAGGATAGTCGATCAGCTCTACATGATCATAGATATTTGCCTCTGTGTACTGTATGGCTTTGCCTTGGTTGTGGAGCTCTACATAGTCCAAGATCGCCTGCACCACACGCTCTGTTCCAAAGAACGTATCGGCTCGGAGTACCCCCTGCGGGATAGGCCCTACCTCTATAGTAATGCCATGTGGTGGGATAGAACTCACAAAAGAGGCATCCTCTGTATCTCCATTCCAGCGGAAGATATGCAGTTCAGGTATCTGCTCTTGTACATAGGCGATCGCTTGCCAGGTAAAGGGGTCTTGGGTACTCACACAGATTGAGAGCCCCATATCAGAGGTGGTGGTATGCAGGTCGATGACGAGATCCACGGCAGGCGTGTCACTGCCTTTGGGTCCTATTTGCTGGTTGATGACCTTGGAGAGGGAGTCTTCATATTCTGTGAGCGTATAGTCTTCAAGTGCCTTGAGGGTAAAGGTACGGTTGAGGTCTTTGTCTACATAACGGGTACATTGTTCGATCGCACCCACATTCATATGCATACAGAGTGTCTCAAAGCTTGTGCGTTTGACCAGTGCAGGGTTTGCTTGAAACTTATGGATGAGATAGACCCCTGTAAGTTCGTTGCCATGTGTTCCACCAGTAATACCCACTTTCTTAATAGCTTGATGCATGATGTTTCTCCTCTACAGACAGATCAATGCAGCATTATATCCTAAAAAGACTACGATAAGTTACAAAATAGATATTTTTTTGAAACTATTCTGTTGTTTAAGAGCAAATTTATGGCACTTTGGGGATAATGAATACTAAAAGGTGGTCCTATGATAGAAGAACTTTCTCGCTTGCTTGATCATTATGAAAGCAAAATCTATGATGATTTTGAACGCATAGTCAACATCAATAGTTTTTCTACTTATCCTGCAGGAATAGAGAGGATGCATGATGCACTGCAAGAGCTGGCTCATGAGCTTGGCGTCACGTTAGAGAATATCTACTCCAGTCAAAAATCAAGACCACATCTTATCTATGGGAAAGCATTGGAGAGTGATTTCTATGCGATGATGGGGCATTTTGACACAGTACATCCTCCAGAGAGTGACTTTCAGGAGATGTGGGCGGATGGATCACTGCTCAGAGGTCCGGGTACCAATGACATGAAAAGTGGATTGATCGTAGCGATCTACTCGCTAGCGATTTTACAGAAGCTTTATCCTGGCAAAACACTTCCTCTCAAAGTACTGTTCAACTCGGATGAGGAGATCGGCTCTCCTGATTCGGAAGAGATCATCAAAACGATCTTTGTTGGTGCCAAAGCTGGGTTTGTCTTTGAACCGGGAAGAATAGAGAATAACAGTCTGGTGACCAGTAGAAAAGGGATCTTCGGGCTCTCTGTGGAGATTACAGGAAAACCTTCTCATGCAGGTACCGCACCAGAGAGGGGTATCAATGCGATCGTAGAAGCTGCCCGTATCATTACGGCACTTGAGAAGCTCAATGATCTGGAAAAGGGTATCTCTGTTGGCTGTAATATGATAGAGGGTGGTGTAGCTGTCAATGTGGTAGCTCCCAGCTGTACGATAGGCGTAGATGCCAGATACATACGCCCCGCACAAAAAGAGCAGCTGGTCGCAGCGATAGAGGAGATCTTGACTGCACCTGCAGCCACTGGTGCTACGGTGGCATATCAGGTATTGCATGGTAGACCTCCTCTGGAGAAGACAGAAGCTTCAGAGAAGCTCTATCAGCACTATAAAAGCATCTCAGAATCACTGGGGATAGGGTGTGCTGAGCTGGCAACAGGGGGAGGCTCAGATGCCAACTTCCTCTCTGCGATGGGGATACCGGTCATAGATGGGGTAGGGGCAGTCGGAAACCATAGCCATACCAAAGAGGAGTATACGGTAAAAAGCTCGATCATAGAGAGGATCAAGATCTTCTGTCTGTTGATGGTACAAGAGATCGAAAAAGAGTAGGATATCACTAAGATCCAGCTGTGGGTCTTATCGTGTCCTGATCAAAAGCATAAAAGGAGAAACTATGAAAAAGATCACATTTGCATTGGCTGCGGTAGCAGTCTTAGGTTCTATGGGGGTCGCAAAGACGCTCAAAGTAGGTTTGGCATCAGGGGCCCTGAGTATGGATCCCTATGCACACAACGAGACAGCGACCAACTCGATCCTGTCCAATCTCTTTGATCCACTGGTCTCTTTTGACAAAGATATAAAAACACACCCTGCACTGGCTGAGTCATGGACAAACCCAGATCCTAAAACCTGGCTGATCAAGCTCAGAAAAGGGGTGAAGTTTCACAACGGAAATGCCTTCAATGCAGATGATGTGGTCTTTTCTTTTGACCGTATCAAGAACTGGAACAAATCAGGATTCAAAGGCAAGGTCAGTGCGATCGATTCTGTGGAAAAAGTCGATGAGTTTACCGTCAAGTTTACCACGACCAAGCCTTTCCCTGTCTTCCTGAGAAAGCTTACCTATGTAAGTATCTTGGACAAAGAGACATTAGAGGGGAAAGATGATCAGTGGGTAGGACTGCATCCTATCGGGACGGGGGCATACAAGCTGGACTCCTGGAGCAAGGGCGACCATATCAAAATGAGTGCCAATGCAGACTACTGGAGAGGCAAGCCTAGTTTTGATAATGTACTCTTCAGACCACTGACCAATAACGCTACCCGTGTAGCTGCGATACTCAGTAACGAAGTAGATATCATCAACAGAGTCCCTGTAGTTGATGTAAACCGTGTGAAAAGTAATGACAAACTCAACTTCTTTGTCCAGCCAGGGCTACGACTGATCTATCTACAGATGGATCAGGATAGAAATATGACCAAATTTATCAAAACACATGATGGTAAAAATCCCTTCAAAGATATCCGAGTCAGACAAGCACTCTACTATGGTATCAATGAAGATGCGATCATCAAGTATGTGATGAAGACCTTTGCGGCACCTGCTGCACAGATGAGCCCGAGTGCTGTATTTGGTCATGATGACAGTATCATGCGACCCAAGTTTGATCCAGCCAAAGCCAAGGCACTACTGGCAGAAGCGGGTTATCCAGATGGATTTGAGGTACAGCTAGATGCACCAAACAACCGTTATATCAATGATGCGCAGATTGCTCAGGCAGTGGCATCTTCGTTGGCAAAGATCGGTATCAAGGTCAAGGTCAATGCTACACCCAAGTCTACGTTCTTTAAAGCGGTACGTAACAGAGATACCAGCTTCTTCCTGATCGGATGGGCAAGCAGCGATGGTGATGCGAGCTCCGTACTGGATGGTGTCGTGCACTCTACTGATGATGAAAAAGGCTACGGTCGATACAACAAAGGTGGATTTGCAGATGCTAAAGTGGATAAGTTTATCGAAGACTCCGCAGGTATCATGGATCCAGATGCCAGGCTCAAAGCACTCCAAGCTGCACAGAAGATCGCTGTAGTCGATGATCAGGGATTCATTCCACTACACTATCAGGTAGATATCTATGCATCGAGCAAGAAGATTCATTTTGAGCCTAGAACAGATAGCCGTATCTGGGCATATGATATCAAGTAGCTAAGCACTACATCCCTCTCTTTTGGGTGGGATATAGATGGAGTAGCTAGAAAAACGTTTTTCACTTGATGCGACAAATGAGCACTTGACCCATGTAATGGGCGCTTGCGTTTGTGAATGCTAGAGTGTCGAGTGAAAAGTTAGTTTTTCGAAATACTCAGAAAATACACCTTTTTATGGAAACACAATGACAAAATACATACTCAATAGACTGTTCCACTCTGCACTAGTCATGTTCACGATCAGTTTTATAGTGTTTTTTATAATGTTCAAGGCAGGTGACCCTGTCGAGCTCATGCTCCCCCCTGATGCGACACATCAAGATGTGATTGATATGCGGGTAGCACTGGGGATCGACAAGGGCTTCCTTGTGCAGTATAAAAACTTCTTGGTCAATGTCTCTCATGGCAATCTGGGCAACTCCTTTATCTACGGGCAGCCTGCACTGGATATCGTATTTGAGCGGATGCCTGCGACGATGGAGTTGGCAGTGATCGCGATGGTTATTTCGATACTGGTGGGTATACCGCTGGGTATCATCTCTTCGATACGGCCCAACTCAATGTTGAGTAGGATCATCATGTTCTTCTCTTTAGCGGGCATTTCGGTGCCCGTTTTTTGGACAGGGATGATACTGGTGTTGATATTCTCAGTCATTCTAGGTGTACTTCCGAGCTCTGGCAGGGGAGAGGTCTATCTCTTTACCTCTGCATTCACTTGGGATGGATTCAAGCACCTGATCATGCCTGTGACGACACTCGCGGTCTTCCAACTGGCACTGATCCTGCGACTGACTCGAACAGGGATGATGGAGGTGTTGATGCAAGACTATATCAAACTCGCTGCTGCCAAAGGGGTGCCACGTAGAGTGATCGTCTACTATCACGCACTCAAAAACACACTCATCCCACTCATTACCATTATTGGTATTCAGTTTGGACAGTTGGTTGCCTTTACCATCGTAACAGAGACGATCTTTGCATGGCCAGGTACAGGAAAGCTGATCATTGACTCGATTCAAAATCTTGATCGTCCCATCGTGGTGGCGTATCTGTTGGTAATCTCCTTTATCTTTGTGGCGATCAACTTTGTGGTGGATGTGATGTATACATTGGTAGATCCGAGAGTGAGGGTATGATGAAATGGTTTAAAAATGAGTTAGTACAAGAGTATTTTGAGGACAAGCTCGCTGTCATTGGGTTGGTGATCTTTGTCATTTTGGCACTTTTTGCACTGATGCCCTCCGTGTTTGCCCCGCAGAATCCCTATGATCTGACACAGTTGTTTTTGGAAAACAGTTTCCAAGCACC
Organism: Sulfurovaceae bacterium; assembly: GCA_965215705.1. GTDB lineage: Bacteria > Campylobacterota > Campylobacteria > Campylobacterales > Sulfurovaceae > JAAXPZ01. Next base: position 145,228 of record CBDCEE010000003.1, read on the forward strand.
CAACAGTACCTTTATTCTGGGTACAGATGAACAGGGGAGGGATATCTTCTCTGCGATTATGTATGGCTTGCGGGTATCCCTCTATGTAGGCTTTGCGAGCACGATCCTCTCTGTGATCATCGGCTTTACACTGGGATTGATCTCTGGCTACTATGGCGGATGGGTGGATACAGTGATCATGCGGATCGCAGATATCCAGCTCTCTTTTCCAGCGATCTTGATCGCACTGATCATCATGGCACTTTGGGGTGCAGGGATCGGCAAGATCATTATCGCTATCACCATCGTCAACTGGGTCTACTATGCACGAACAGCGCGAGGTGTGGTGCTCTCTGAGAAAGAGAAGGACTACGCCCAGTCAGCCAAGGCACTGGGTATGAGCAAGATGGGTATCATCTTTGGCGAGATCATGCCCAATACCACGGCACCTATCATCGTCATCGCCACCGTGCGTATCGCAGTGGCGATCATCCTGGAGGCGACATTGAGCTTCCTGGGGCTTGGCGTACCGATCACGGAGCCTTCACTGGGATCATTGATCTCCAATGGCTACCAAGTGCTCTTTAGTGGGTACTGGTGGACATCGGTGTTCCCTGGTATTATACTGATGATACTCATCATCTCCATCAATCTCATCGGAGACCGTATGAGAGATATTATGAATCCGAGGTTGAAAAGATAATGGCACTCTTAGAAGTTACTAACCTAAAAACACACTTTTTCACACGAAAAGGGGTCATCAAGGCGGTCGATGGCATCTCCTTTTCTATCGAAAAAGGTGAGATACTGGGCATCGTAGGCGAGTCAGGAGCGGGCAAATCCATCACAGGATTCTCCCTACTCAAGCTCATAGATAAGCCAGGACGCATCGTCGAAGGGAAGATACTTTTTGACGGTGTGGATCTGGTCAAACAGACAGAGAAGCAGATACAGAAGATCCGAGGCAATGAGATCGCCATGATCTTCCAAGATCCGCAAACCTCTCTCAATCCTGTCATCACGATAGGGGAGCAGATGATGGAGGCGATCCTCTATCACCATAGCGATGTCTCACGCAAGCAGGCGTTTGCGTCGTGCGTGGATATCCTCAAGCTCGTAGGACTCCCCGCAGCAGCAGACAGGATGAAGAGCTATCCTCACCAGCTCTCAGGAGGGATGAAACAGCGTGTGGTCATTGCCATGTCGCTGCTCAACAACCCCAAGCTTCTCATCGCGGATGAGCCGACCACGGCACTGGATGTGACGATACAGGCACAGATACTCTATCTGATGAAAAAGCTGAGTCAGGATTTTCACTCTTCGCTCATTCTCATCACCCATGACATCGCGGTCGTCTCACAGCTCTGTGACAAGATCGCAGTCATGTATGCAGGCAGGATCGTAGAGTATGGCAGCAAGGAAGAGGTGATCTTCGACCCCAAACACCCCTACACCAAAGGGCTCATCGAGTGCCTACCCAAACTCAACGATGACCAAGAGCGGCTCTACCAGATCCCAGGCATCATGCCCTCGCTGCTGGAGCTGCCTGTAGGGTGCTATTTTAAAGACAGATGCGAGCTGGCAGATGCCCAGTGTGATGTCTACCCAGACGAGCAAAAACTGGGAGAGAGGAGTGTATTTTGTCACAAGATCAACTGAAACTACTCGAAGTCAAGGATATAGAGAAGGTCTTTACCGTCAAAGTCGGTACCTTTGAGAAAAAAGATCTCCATGCACTCAACAAGATCAACTTTGATATCTATCAGGGCAAGACCCTCTCCCTCGTAGGAGAGAGTGGCTGTGGCAAGACCACCGTGGGCAAGGTCATCCTCGGACTCTACCAAGCCACAAGTGGTGAAGTGCTCTATCATGGTCAGGATATTGCCAAACTCACCCCTCAGCAGCGAGGGAGTGTACAAAAAGACATCCAGATGATCTTCCAAGACCCATACTCCTCACTCAATCCGAGAAAAAAGGTCAAGACCATCCTAGAACAACCCCTCAAGATCCACACCAAGCAGACCAAAGCGGAGCGTATGCAGACGATCTACGAGATCTGCGATGATGTGGGGATCGACTACAGCTATCTCGAGCGTTATCCGCACCAGTTCTCAGGAGGGCAGAGGCAACGTATCGCGATCGCTAGAGCGATCATTCTACGTCCAGAGCTTGTCCTAGCCGATGAGCCGATCTCTGCGTTGGATGTCTCGATCCAGGCACAGATACTCAACCTCATGATGGATCTCAAGGACAAGTACAACCTCACTACGCTCTTTATCACCCACGATATCTCTGTGGTCAAACATATCAGCGACTATGTGGCAGTCATGTACCTAGGAGAGATCGTAGAGTATGCCAGCAAAAAAGAGCTCTTCGCCCAACCCAAACACCCCTACTCCAAGATGCTCTTCTCCACTGTGCCTGACATCCACACCCCACTAGCCACAGATAGTGTGCTAAAAACAGGAGAGATACAAAGCCCCATCGACCTACCTAAAGGCTGCTTTTTCGCCAACCGCTGCCCGTATAAAGAGGACAGCTGTGACGAAGCGCATCCAGAGCTGGTCGATACCGAGGGAGGACATATGGTGCGGTGTCCTTTGTGGGATAAAGTGTAGGGGATATATTGTCTTTAAAATAATGTGATTGATATGTCCAAAGGTGTGTTGGCAAACACACCCTACGAAGAAGATTGATAATACCCCGTAGGGTGCGTTTGCAACGCACCATCTTGACAATTTAAATGACATTATGGTTTTGCCGAAAGGCTTAGGATGGTTTTGATGGGGGGGGGAGTCTGATATTTGTATTTGTATTTATTTTTATTTTTGAGAGTGGAATAAGAAAAAAAATGAGTATTTTTAGTATACTTAAATGTGTGAATGAAAATAAGGATTATAATGAAAAATACAATTATTAAATCAGTAGGGGAAGTAATTTGTAAAGAATATCTTTCACTTAGGTTTAAAACAAAGGTAGAAAGAGGATACTATATATTGAAATACCTTGGACAAGATGGTCAACAATTTCATATAGGATATAGAGAATTTACAAGTGATTCTGCAAGAAGTGCATTTAATGAGAATTTCATTTTTGAAGTTCCTCATGATAAACCAACTGAGATATCGTATAAAGATAAATTATTTACAGTGATAGAAGTTTCAAATAAGGAAATTAAGTTTATTAAACATTAATTCTTCCTTCTTAATAAAATTCGTAGGGTTGGCTTCAGCCGACCACAAGCACCAAGCATTGATAATGGTCGGCTAAAGCCAACCCTACGATCCCCCGCATTTCATACATTAAATTCAGGATTGAAACAACATACAGTATAATTCCCCCATGAAAAACCAGAAACAGAACAAGAAACAAAATCAAAATCAAAAACAACCCCCAACCTTCATGCAATCCTTTCGCAAGGCGCTTATGGGCTTTATCACGATGCTGCCTATGGTGATCGCCGTAGTTGGCCTGGTGGCGATCTTCAAGACCTATATCACACCTGAGATGCTCTCTACGCTCTTTGGACATGGGCGGGTGGCGGATATCGCTATTGGGACGTTGACTGGGGCTGCTTCTTCGGGGCAGGGGGCGATCAGTTATGTGATCGGAGAGGGGTTACTGGATCAGGGGGTTACGGTGTACGCAGTCTCTGCATTTATCCTCGCTTGGGTGACGCTGGGGTTTATCCAGCTGCCTGCTGAGGCGAGTGTGTTTGGGGTGCGGTTTACCGTATGGCGGAATGTGTTGACACTCATCAGTACCGTAGCGGTCTCCTATCTGGCAGTGGCGACCACGGGAGCACTCTTGTGAAGCAGTTTCAGTTTAAGGGAGTGAAGTTCCTCCTCATCGTAGTGCTGATCTATCTAGGGATCATTGTACTGGATAGTGACAAGCTCCCGATGATATGGTCTGAGTTTGTAGCGATCTGGGTAAAGATACTGCCGATATTTGCCCTCATTATCATCCTCACTACCCTTATCAACTACTTCCTCAAACCCAAGCACATCATCAAACACCTCGGAGAGGAGAGTGGGGTGATGGGTACGGTCTATGCCATCATCGGAGGGATACTCAGCCATGGGCCGATGTATGTCTGGTATGGGATGCTGGAGGATATGAGAGAGCATGGACTACGTGACGGGCTGATCGCGACCTTTCTCTATGCCAGAGCGGTCAAACTGCCGCTACTGCCGTTTATGATCGGACTCTTTGGGGTGACCTTTACCGTGGTGATCAACCTCTATATCCTGCTCTTTGCGATACTACAAGGCAAGATCATCGACAGGGTGATGTCCAAATAGTATAGATCCTTCATGTTGTGATATAATGGTACATCACAAACAGAGGAGTATGGATGCTGATTACCAATATCGAGTATCTCCCCAACAAGCAGATCATAGAGCATTTCGGGATCGTATCAGGATCATCCGTGCGTGCCAAGCATGTAGGACGGGATATCGCAGCAGGATTTAAAAATATCTTGGGAGGTGAGCTCAAAGCGTATACCGAGCTCCTCAGTGAATCCAGAGAGGAAGCGACAGAGAGGATGGTTGCTCAGGCAGAGTCACTGGGAGCCAATGCTATCCTCAATGTACGTTTCTCTACCTCCTCAGTGGCGGCAGGGGCAGCAGAGCTCTATGTCTACGGTACGGCGGTGAGGACAGAGTAATGGAGCAGTTGATACTCTTTGTTGTGCTGATACTGCTGGGATATATCTTTGGTACCCGTGCAGAGAAGCGACACCTCTCCTCTATCCAAGAACGAGAGGAAGCCTATCAAAACCTTCCAGCGATCATGCTCAAAAGACCACTCCATACAGAAGAGATCACTGAGTGCCAGCTGGTCAATGGCTCTGCGGTCATTGCGATCGATTATTTCAAAAAGTTCCTTGCTTCTTTGATCAACCTTTTCGGTGGCAATATCTCCAGCTATGAAAGCCTGATCGATCGAGCACGTCGTGAAGCGATCCTGCGTATGAAAGCCGATGCAGGAGATGCCAGCGAGATCATCAATATCCGTATCGAGACCAGTTCCATCTCCCAAAGTGCCCAGCAGCTCGTCAGTGCAGTCGAGGTACTGGCATATGGTACAGCAATCTATCGAAGTGAATCGTGAGGTCATTGGTAATGGCTATCTGGAGTGTAGAGCAGGCACCATTTTGTAAAGGATAACAGGCTATGCGATACAGTCCAAAACTTCCCGACGATACGGTCAATATCTCCCAGGAGAAACCACTCTCTATGGCTATCAAGCTTACGGTCTCTCTGGCTGTACTGGCAGGGATATGGTATTTTCTCATGGGGGCATTGATCAGTGTGGCAGTGGCTTCGATCACGCCACAGCAGGAGCAGAAGCTTGCCTCCATGCTCTCTATGGATATGCAATACGTAGAGACCAACAGTAGCTATTTGAGAAAAGTGACAGAGAAACTCACGCAGTGTGCAGACCTGCCTTATGAGATACATATCGCAGTGATGGAAGATGCAGAGCTCAATGCCTTTGCGGTACCGGGAGGTGTGATCTATGTTACCAGTGGTATCCTCTCCAAGATGGAGAGTGAAAATGAGCTTGCCTTTATCATTGGGCATGAACTGGGACATTTCAAACACAAAGACCATCTCAAATCTCTGGGCTATCGGATTATCTTTGGGGCGGTCAGCCTGATGCTGGGCAGTGATTATGGTCTTGCTTCCACTATGACACTGGGAATCAGCTCTGCCAAGTATTCACAGTCAGCAGAGTTTGCAGCTGATAGTTTCGGACTGCAAGTGATGCAGTGTGCCTATGGTTCAGTGACAGATGCTACGAGAATGTTTGAAAAGATGGACAATGGAGATGAATGGCGTTATTTTATAGCAACACATCCTGGATTTAAAGCACGGGTCAAAAAGATGAAAAGAGAGATCAAAGAGAAGCAGTATAATAGTACGATAAAAGCATTACCGCTACAAAAAATCTAATATAAAACAACTATTTTATAGTTAAAATAGTTATTTAGGTGTACCCCACCCAAGACGAATGATAGCAAAAAAGCCAAATATACTTATTATCAAATGATAATAAGTGTAGAATGAGTACAATAATTGTAAGTTAATACTAAAAGAGGGGTACATGCCTACACTAAAAGCGTTTGTAGAGAGTTATATACAGTTTACTGAAGCAGAATGGCATGCCTTGGAGAACAGACTGGAATATACCCATTACAAGAAGGGAGAGATGATCCATAGTGCCCATGACATTTGGCATGAGCTTTATTATATCAACAAGGGGTTGATCCGCTCTTATCTCATCAGTGATACAGGCAAAGAGACGACACGACAACTGCACTTTAACAATAGCAAATCAACGATACTGAATCTTTTTGTGGTGGATTATGCCAGCTTGAGTCATCAGACTCCCAGTTCGATAGGATTTGAGATCTTACAGGATTGTGAATTGGTCAAGATCAACAGGGAGACGATAGACTCTATTCATAGAGAGTCTAAAAAATGGGAGCGATTGAGTCGTCTGTTTCTTGAGTCTGCCTATGTGAAGTCTACAGAGTTTTACCAGCAGGTCATTAACCGATCAGCCAAGGAGAACTATCAGGATCTACGTGAGAATATGTCTCATCTGATAGAGCTTGTTCCTCAATATCATTTGGCGACCTATATCGGTATCACACCGGTATCACTCTCTCGAATCAAGCAGGAGCTAGAGTCCTGATCTATACGGATTTTCTCTTCTTGTAAAAGTCCTCTCTAAACGCTTCAAACTCTCCCGCGACTATCGCCTCTCTCATCTGCTTCATAAGATCCAGATAGTAGTAGAGGTTGTGAATGGTACCTAGTCTGAAGTAGGTGAGCTCTCGGGCTCTATATAGGTGACAGAGATAGGCTCTGGAGTAGGTCTGACAGACCATACAGCCACACGCTGGATCAATAGGGCCTTCATCCTCTTTAAACCTGGCTGCCTTGATGTTGAGCTTACCAAAGCTGGTGAAGAGTGTGCCGTTACGGGCATTTCTGGTGGGCATCACACAGTCGAACATATCAACGCCACGAGAAACATTCTCTACCAGATCTTCTGGTGTTCCAACACCCATGAGATAGCGTGGTTTGTCCTCAGGCATGAACTGTGTCGTCCATTCGACGGTGTCATACATATCCTGATTGGCTTCACCAACACTGAGCCCGCCGATGGCAAAGCCATCAAAATCCAGTGCACAAAGCTCTGTAGCGGACTTCTCTCTGAAGGCTTTGTCTGTGCCACCTTGAATGATGGCAAAGATATTCTGCTCTGTGCCGATACCTTCTGCCTGCTTGGCTCTAAAGTAGGAGATAGACTCCTCTGCCCAGCGTGTTGTACGTTCGATACTCTCTTGGATACGTTTCTGCTCAGCAGGCAAGGCGATGAGATCATCGAGGATCATCATGATATCTGAGCCTAGATTGTGCTGGATATCGATCACTTTGGTGGGGGTAAAGTAGTGCTTGGAGCCGTCTATATGACTGCGAAAGGTGATGCCGCCCTCATCGATCTTGACATTGTCTGAGAGTGAAAATGCCTGAAATCCACCACTGTCTGTCAGGAAGCTTTTTGGGAAGCGGGTAAAGCGATGGAGTTTGCCTATCTTAGCTACGGTTCGATCTCCGGGACGCAGGTACATATGGTAGGTGTTGGCGAGTATGATCTCTGGCTGGATAAAGCTTTGTAGGTCTGTCGCATCAAGTGCTTTGACTGCACCCACTGTCCCTACAGGCATAAATACCGGTGTTTGTATCGTAGAATGGGCGGTCTTTAGGGTGCAGGCCCGGGCTTTACCATCGGTGTTATCTATCTGAAATTGCATTATGCTATAATATCCTCTTAATTATTTACCTGTCGAAGGAATTCTTGGACAGAATTATATCCAAATAGGGCATAAATGAAGAATATATTGATATTGGCAGATGGTCTGTCTGGTGAGCACTTTATCAAACGGGTCAATCAGAAACGAACTGGGGACAACCAGTATGTGATCGTCACACCAAATCACGCGTTTCCTGTACCGGAAAAAGCACTTGTTGAGATGAAGTTTCATACCTTTGACCCTACCAGTTACAGTAAACTCAGAGAAGTGCTACATGCGACCCACTTTCATATGGTTTTTATCATTTTGGATTCTCCTGATGAGACAGGGGAATCACTGAAAAATATCAGAATGGTTGATGAGAAGATCCGTATCTATATCTTGGATCACTGGGATGCCTTTGATGAATCAGATGAATCCTATACGCAGGTGTTCAATATCCATCAACTGATCGCCAATAGACTTTTTGATCATCTTCCCAATGTCCCATTGGTGGCACAAAATGTTGGCTTGTCAGAGGGAGAGATCATGGAAGTGACGATCCCTTTTGGCAGTAACTTCGCCTATCGGCATATCGGTTCTATCTCACAGGTCAAGTGGCGGATCGTGGCACTCTATAGAGATGCCAAGCTGATACTACCTAGCTCTGCGACGATGATCAAGCCGCAAGATACGATACTGATCGTCGGCAAACCCAACATACTGAGTAATGTCTATCTGCGTATTATCAACAAAGAGGGTCTTTTCCCTGAGCCATTTGGTAAAAACCTCTATATGATACTGGATATGGGACTCGATGCAGATCAGGTACTCAACTATATGAATGAAGCACTGTATCTACGAGAGCGTCTGGATGATAGAGAACTGGTTATCCGTATTATTAATCCTGGTGACTTCGCACTGCTTGACAGGATCAAAGCATTGGCAAAGGACAATGTAGAGGTGGTAGTTGAATACAATAGCGATGATATCAATGCCGTGATCACAGCAGATATGCAGCACTTCAATATCGGGCTTCTTTTTATCAGTATGGATACGTTTAGTGGAGATAGCCTTGCTGGGGAACTGTTTAGCTTGCGAAAACTGGTCTATATCTTTGGTGATACCCCGTTGTATACTGTAACAAACTCTGTGGTACTGATGGGTGAAGATGAGGAGATGGAGTCTATCTCCTCTACCAGCTTTTATATCTCTGAAACACTTGGCTTTGATCTTTGTCTATGTCATTTTGATCCAGAGGGGGATTTTGAGAGTAGAAAAATGATCATAGAACACTATGAGACGCTCTCCCATGCCACGCACTATCCTATCACGATAGAGGAGAAAAAAGTCAATCCGGTCAGGGCACTCAATGCCATGGAAAATATCCTACAGATCGCTCCTTTGACCTATGATCTGGAGCCCAACTCTTTTCTCTCTAAATTTTCTACCAAACCCCAAGATCATCTTTTGAGTAACACGAAGCATCCGAAACTTTTGATACCGGTCGTATTGGATCATTAACCCAACTCTCCTTAATGGAGTTTAAGTTAAAATAAAGGGAAATATCCCTCTTTTGCAAAGGAAAGCCATGGTAGTGCCTATCACGCTCAACACACCAGAAGCGATACAGTATGATATCACGATTGATGGATTGGCAGACCTTGTATTTGATAGAAAAGTGGCGATAGTCACCAATCCCACCGTCGCAAGTCTACATCTAAATACGCTACTTTCCAAGATAGAAGCACCACAGGTAGAGGTGATCACGATCCCCGATGGAGAGACCTATAAGACACTCTCTACTATAGAGAAGATATTGGATGGACTTTTTGAAGCAAAATTTGATAGAAAATCCTTACTGATCGCTTTTGGTGGCGGTGTAATAGGGGACATGACAGGCTTCACTGCCAGTCTGTATCAGAGAGGGATCGACTTTATCCAGATCCCTACAACGCTGCTGAGTCAAGTGGATGCGAGTGTAGGGGGAAAGACAGGGGTGAACAACCGCTATGGTAAGAACCTGATAGGAGCATTCTATCAGCCCAGAGCAGTACATATTGACCCCTCATTTCTCCACACACTTCCTGCCCGTGAGTTTGCTGCAGGTGTGGCTGAAGTGGTGAAAATGGCAGTGATGTTTGATAGTGACTTCTTTGCGTACCTGGAGATGAATGATCTCAAAGAGGAAGCTGTGATCAAGGAGATGATTAGACGCTCAGTCACACTCAAGGCAGAGGTGGTCAATCAAGATGAGAAAGAGGCAGGAATACGTGCCGTACTGAACTATGGACACACTTTTGGCCATGTCATAGAAAATGAAACCAACTATGAAAAGTATCTGCATGGTGAGGCTGTGGCGATAGGGATCGTAATGGCAAATGCACTGGCTGTAGAGCTTGGACTTTTGCAGGAGGAAGAGGCTTATAGAGTCTTGAACCTGTTAGAGAACAACGGTCTACCTACGGACTATACAATTCAAGATGTGGACAGCTTTTATGAGCACTTCTTTTTAGATAAAAAGAGTAACAGCGGGAAGATCAAGTTTATCTTGCCTCATGGCACACTGGGCACCTATATGATGAGAGATGATATCGATGCACAGGTGGTCAAAAAAGTCTTGCAGCACTTTGGAGTAGAGAGATGATCAAGTCGATTTTTCTAGCTTTATCTCTTTTTTGTGCAGGTACCGTACTTGCAGAGGTCAACAGTACCGAATCCAATAGTTCAATACAGTTAGACAGAGAGCTAAATACACTGACAAAACAGCTGCAAAAGATAGAATCCAAAGAGGCTAAGGGGAATGTCTGGACCAAGATATACAGCAATTATCTCACCTATCAAAAGCTTAAAGAGAGAGAGGAAAAGCTTTATAAAGAGAACTATCGGCTCAAAAGGCTCAAGCATCCAGCCAAGTCTGAAGAGGATGCCTATAAAAAGAACAGTATAGAGCTCCAGACGCTGAAAGGAAAGCTTGAGCTTCTCAATGAGTTTGAAAAGGATCCTTTTAAGCGGGTGATAGAGCCGCCACAAATCGAAGATGCACCAGAAGTGGGCAACCCTGTGGGTATATTGGGCGCGGTCTCTTATAAGAAAAAACTTACTGAACAGCAGAAAAAATATGAAACTGGCTATCAATCGTTGCTCAATGAAGTAGAAACACTCAAAGAGAAGCAAGCTATTTTAATCAAAATGCTAGTACTGAGACCTAGCGATAGTGTGCTCTCCCAAAAGATACAGGATGTACAGGGAGAACTCGATACCTTTACTCCTGTGCTTGAGATATTTGAGACCACTAAAGAGGTGCATAGTAAAAAGCTAGAAGAGACAAAGTTGAAGCTGGATGCAGATATTCAAGAAGAGTATGAAAAGATGCTCAAGATCGCAGGTGTGATGCTTGTCTTTTTCCTCCTTTTCCTCTTGACAAAGTATCTAGTACACCGTTATATGGTGAACAAAGACAGCTACTATACGGTCAACAAAGCAGCCAATTTTGTCTTTTTGACTATTATGGCATTGGTACTTCTCTTTGCCTATATCGAAAATGTCAGTTATATGGTGACGGTTATCGGATTTGCCTCGGCAGGTATTGCGATTGCAATGAAAGACTGGTTCATGTCATTGATGGGCTGGTGGGTGATCGTGATCGGTGGTAGTATCCATGTGGGTGATCGTGTTAAGTTCACGAAAGATGGGGTACAGTTTGTCGGTGATATTGTTGACATCTCTCCACTGCGTATGACGATGCAAGAGGATGTGACGCTCACTACATTTACAGAGAACCGTCGATCTGGAAGGATCATCTTTATCCCGAACAACTATATCTTTACCGATATGGTTGCCAACTACTCGCATGCCGGACTAAAGACCGTCTGGGATGGTATCGATTTTACAGTGACATTTGACTCTAATATTGAAAAAGCAGTATCCATAGCCAAAGAGGTGACCAAGAAGTACTCCAAGGGTTATACTGATATCACACGTAAGCAGCTCAACAAGCTCAGAAGCCACTACCATATCAAAAATACTAATGTAGAGCCAAGGATACTCTCTTTCATAGAGCCTCATGGTATGGTGATCTCTGCCTGGTACCTGACCAATGCTTACGCAACACTGACGCTTAGGAGTAAGATATCACTGGAGATCATTCAGCGTATACAAGAGAGAGATGATATTGAGATCGCCTATCCGACACAATCCTTCTATGTCAACCAACATATCCCTAAACCAGAGCTACCACAGAGTGAAGTAGAGCCTAAAGAGACATGAGTAGTAAAGAGAAAGTATACTTCAAGACCTTTGGATGTAGAACCAATCAGTTTGATACGCAGGTCATGATGAGCAAACTAAACGGATTTACACTCAGTATGGATGAGATGGAAGCTGATATTGTAGTCGTAAACTCCTGTACCGTGACCAATGGTGCGGACAGCTCAGTCAGAGGATACATCCATGCGATCGCCCGTAAAAATCCCAAAGCCAGAGTGATCTTGGCCGGATGTGGTTCACACTCCAAAGGGGAGTCACTGTTTGAGGATGGCAAGGTCTTCGGCGTGATAGGGCATTCAGAGAAAGAGAAGATCAACAGCATACTTCAAAAACCGGAACGGTTTTATGAGATCGGTGACCTAGCACATATTGATACCACGATCGTAGAGGAGTTTGTGGGTAAGAGTAGGGCGTTTATCAAGATACAGGAGGGGTGTGATTTTGCTTGCTCTTACTGTATCATCCCCTCAGTACGTGGTGCTGCCAGGAGTCATAGTGAAGAGACTGTCATGGCTCAGGTTGCCAAACTGGCGAGTAATGGGTTTGGAGAATTTATCTTGACGGGTACCAATGTGGGGAGCTATGGTAAAGACCATGGAAGTTCTATGGCAAAACTACTTAAAAAGCTCTCTGCTATCAGAGGGGTCAGACGTATCCGTATCGGGAGTCTAGAGCCTCTACAGATCGATGATGAGTTCAAAGAGTTGCTGGGAGAACCCTGGATAGCAAGACATCTGCACATCGCATTACAACACACCAGTGACAAGATGTTAGATAGGATGAATAGGCGTAACAGTTTTGCAACAGACAGGGCACTCTTTGAAGCGCTCTCTGATGCTGGATATGCCTTGGGGACGGACTTTATCGTAGGACATCCCGGTGAAGATGAAGAGGCATGGAAGGAAGCGATTGAGCGTTTGGTGGATCTGCCTTTGACACATATCCATGCGTTTACCTACTCCAAGCGGGATGGTACCGTGGCTGCGAGTATGAAAGAGAGTGTGAGAGGGGATATCGCCAAAGCCAGACACAAAGAGCTCACCGCTCTGGTCTCTGAGAAGAACTACCAATTTAGAAAAACACACACAGAAGGGCTTGAGGTGCTCTTGGAGAGTGGAAAAGAGGGCTTATTCAAAGGATTTGACCAATACTTTAACCGTATACTAGTTGAAAGTGAAGAGGATCTTTCCAGTAACTGGGTATGCATGAATGATGTCACTGTGACACCCTCTGAAAATAGAGGGAAAGTAATAACGTGAAGTCCTAAGGTGACTCAGTATCCATATTTTTGGAATCATAAAGAAGATAATCTATTCGGGACATAAGGCTTAGGTGCGTATCCTCTTCTCTGAACTGGGTTACACCAAAACTGCAACTCAGTGAGATATGATGTGTAAATGGGGCCTTTCTAATCAAGAGATCTAGATTTTCAGAAAGCTTTTGGGCATAGACTTCTGTGGTATTTGGCAGGATAATAATAAACTCATCTCCTCCCCATCTACAGAAAGTATCGCTTGTCCGAATATGCTCTGAGACAAGTGTTGCCAGCTCTTTCAATATCGTATCCCCTACTTTATGCCCATAGATATCATTGATATGTTTGAATCCATCTATATCAAAAAAGATAAGACTTAATGCCAAACCATGTCTTCTATACAAGGCTATCTCTTTATCCAGAGTACTATCAAACATGTATCGATTGCAAACAGAAGTTAGCGTATCAATAGTCACCAGCCTCTCTAACTCTTTTGTCGTTTTATTTTTTCTGGATATCTCCTTTTTTAGAAGATATAACCATGCCATAAAAAATAAAAATAGAATACCACTACCGATAAGTAAAGCATAAAAGTATTTACGAGATATCTTCTCTTCATATCGAAGTGTGATCCACTTTTTATTGATCTCATCTTTTTCTTTTGTACTGATGGTATCAATGGCTTTGTTGATCAGTGGCAGTAGCGCTGCATAATCTTTCCTGACCATAATACTTAGCGAAAAATATGGACGGATACTTCCAGATATTTTAAGGTTAGGGAAGGCATGTCTGTTTAGTTTGTAAGCAACCACAGGCAGTATACCAATAGTAGCAAAAGCTTTACTGTCATTGACCTGCTTGAGGGCTTCATCAATCGATCCAACATATTTCAGATGAAGGAGGGGATAGTGCTTTTTGAGTATATCAACGGTGGTATAATTTTTTCCGACTACAATCGTCTTGTCTCTAAGTAAATTGATATCGTCTATAAATCCTGTATCATTCTTTGTCACTATCACTATAGGATAACGTGCATAGGGCTTAGAAAATACAGCATATTGTGATCTCTTCTGCGTATTTTGTGCTGCAATCGTTATATCTGCAGTATGGTTTTTGATAGAGGCGAGTACCTCTGTCCAATTTTTTGCTAGGCTACAATGGCTTTTGATATCTAATTTATTTTCTATGAGATACCAATAGTCGAGACCTATACCTGTAAGTTTATTATTCTCTACAAGGTTAAAAGGTGCCCATTCTCCTGTGGAAATACATTTGAGTGGGGATTTATTAGTGACAGGCATCTCTGCTGTAGAGAGAGGGGTAGCATGGGAAAAAGTAAGTAACAACAGGAATAGTAGTATCATTTTTTTCATCTTTTGACACCTCTACTTGTCAAAATACACACAATTAATTATAAGAATTATTAATTTTATTTAAAAATGCTTAAAAGAATACTGAAAAAAGAGTGTAGATCTTGTTATTTGTGTAGATATTTTTGTATAAAGTCTTCAAATGATAGGGGCTTGTCTAAGAGGAATCCCTGATAAATAAGATCGTGATCTATCTCCAAGAGTAGCTCTTTTTGTTTGACCTCTTCTATGCCTTCTACGACAATATCATATTTGAAGTGTCTTCCAATATCCAATATCGTTCTGATCAATACAATATCATCCGGTCTGTATTGGATATCTTTTATGAATTCTCTGTCTATTTTGAGTGTATCAAATGAGAGTTTCTTCAGGTAGGAAAGAGAAGAGTACCCCACACCAAAGTCATCAATAGCACAATGGATACCTTCTCTCTTGAGAGCCGTGATGATATCCTGCGTACCTTCAAAATTATCGATAATAGACCGCTCTGTAATCTCTATCATAATTTCATTGGTTTGGATATAGTATTTATCTAAAATAGATAATAATTCATCTACAAAATGATTGACCAGTAATTGCCGTGCATCTACATTGACGGAAATATATCTGAGGTTCCACAATCCTTCTTTCTTTAGTTTTAGTATCTCTTTGCATACCTCTTCTATGACCCACCAGGTAATATCAGAGATGGCGCCTGTTTCAATCGCTGTAGGTATAAAGTTACTAGGCGCCAAAAGCCCAAGTTTCGGATGCTCCCATCGGATTAAGCATTCTGCAGCGATGAGAGTATCATTCTGAATTGAAGCAAGAGGTTGTAAGTAGAGCTTTAGTTGATCATACTGGATAGCGAAAGAGAGATCATGCTGTAGCACAAAGAGATCCTTTCTCTCTTTGTCAAGTTCAAGATCATAATAGGAGATATGATTGTTACGATTTTTTTTGGCTTGATACATTGCTATATCAGCATGTCGTATAATCTCTTCAATATCTAG
Source organism: Sulfurovaceae bacterium (assembly GCA_965215705.1). Classification (GTDB taxonomy): domain Bacteria; phylum Campylobacterota; class Campylobacteria; order Campylobacterales; family Sulfurovaceae; genus JAAXPZ01. The sequence continues at coordinate 160,906 of CBDCEE010000003.1, forward strand.
ATTTTTAGGTGCTATCACAACAATACCTATGCTGGTTTGCATGGAAAGGTTGATACCGTTGAGTACAAAAGGCTTTGCAAATACTTCCTTTATTCTACGGATACATGCTTCAGAAATGTTCTCTAAATCTCGCATTTCTTTTGTTGCAAATGGTGACAACACAATAAATTCATCTCCACCCAGCCTGCTAATGATATATCCCTCTTTAGTCAGTAGCATGAGGCGATTTGAGATAGAGATCAGAAGCTCGTCTCCAGCCTTATGTCCAAGAGAATCATTGATATATTTGAACTTATTGAGATCAAGATAGAAGAGAAGAGAATAAAAGGTTTGATGCTTTTCCTGCTGGATAAAGGTACCCATATACTCTTTGAGCCCTCTTCGATTCAATAATGATGTCAAGTGATCATGTACTGCATTGAATTTAAGCTTTTTCAGGGCGGTATGCTCTTTTGTTTTATCATTGATGATACCTACGGCACCTATACTATGACCATGTTCATCATTGAAAGGAAAACAGATAATCTCTACCCATAATTCTAAGCCCTTTTTGGAACAATAGGGACCATGATATACCTGAGAACCACTGTCCAAAGCATTTTTCATAGTTTGCAGTGCCCGATTATCAGGGAGGGAGGCTATATTTAAGCCGATGATCTCTTTTCTTGAAGAATTGAAAAGCTGAAGAAGTGCACTGTTGGCATCAATGATCTCCAGTTCGGAGCTATAAGAAAAGATTGCCATGGGGGCTTCCTGTACAAAGCTGTAGATCAGGTTTTGTTTTTCTTTTAGTGCCTGCTGTACTTTATCGATCTGTGTTTTTTGTTGGATTATTTTTTGTTCTTGCCGGAGACTTTGTACCGTAAGGAGTACTTTACTTCCAATATAGGTAAGCATGACCATAGAGATAAACCAGTAGGTAGGTGTACCATATGTCATCAGTGCCACAATTAAGGGAAGAATGATAACGATAGAGTATTGGATACTCAGGCGATGGTCTATCGCAAAAGAGGTACTTGCCCCGCTGGAGAGGCTTAAAAGAAGCACAATAATAAAGAGATGATGCTCAATATTAGTATCATAAGGGAGTGTAAGGATCCCAAGGATACCAAAGAGAAAGGCTGTTAACAAAATGCCCCTAAAGTAAAGTTTTTATACCAGGCTTCCAATGTGTACTTAGTATACTCTTTTTTAAATAGAATAATGAAGTAAAGTCTATACGTAAGTAAAATCAATAAGAGAGAATTCCATAGAATAATACTAGTGCCTAGTACAGGGAATAATATGTAAGAGATTGACAGACTCAATAGCCCAACCAAGATAAGACTTTTTTCAGAGATGGTATAGAGATTATCTACAAAACCAAAATTGATATTCGGTGGCTTGATAAGGTCAGTTGCTTCTTTTAGGATACTCATATGCTCATTATACAGAAATATAGTCAATTACCAAAAACGTAGAAAAACCCCTATCATAAGAGAGAGACATATGGTTATAGCAAAGAGTAGGGGATTATGCCACTTCTCAGAGACTGCTGTCTGCTTTTCTATCCAAGCCACTATCTTCATAGCGGGGAAGATCATAAACAGCAGCATAACGACACTGAAGACTAAAGTGAGGACAATATCTATCATGTCCTATATACCATAAAATGTATGGATGAAGCTAAGCTCTTGTTTATTTTCAAGGGGGATAGTTTTGACTGTAGTACCATTATTATCTTGGATAGTGAGTGACATGTTTTGTACCTTTAGGTGGGTACTCCCCCATGTTTTTTCTAAAGCCTCCAACCTATGAAATACCTCCATGTTGTTTGGCTTTTCTTTAAATGACTCATTCTCTTTGCTCATGATCTGCAGCCCACCGAAACGTTTGTCCAGATAGTAGGGGCTATATGGTTTGATCAGCTGATAGATACGTTCATTTTTTGGAACAGGTTTACTCTGAATATAGGCACTGATACCAAAAAAGATAAAACCCAGACCCAAGGCGATAAAAAGTATTTTTTTCATAATAGACACCACTCTTACTAATTTTTTGTTAGTATAAGTAGTTTTGATTAAAAATACCTTGACAGGTATCAATACGCTTTATGCTAGGCTATGCTACTATACTTTTTAAAAAGGTACTGAACATATGCAAAAGTTTTTTATTTTAGAGGCTGGTTATCTACTGATAGGGCTCTTTATATTGGGTATTACATTTTTTGTCAGTACAAGACCGTTCATGGCTAAGGGTGGATATAAGAAAGCACTAGGTATTACGGCATTTATTCTTGCTCTATTTATCGGTGCACATTATTACATCACCACATCGAGAATGATTGAAGTAAGAACGGCTTTTGAACAGGATAAACCTATTATATGTGAGAGTAGAATGTTAAGAAAAGTGGCACAATCTGTAATTATTCAAAAATCAAAAGAGTGGACCATGGATGGTGATCTGTTTGTCTCACCCAACTACTCTAGACCTTTTCATAGTGCTCGTTGCATCGTAAAGTAGCGGCACTTCTCTTTCTGGTCTATTAAATTTCAGACTAATTTCCTCGTTTTTCTCTTTCCTTGACTTGTGTCAACTCAATCTAACAGAGATATTGTCATAATACCCTTATGCTTTGTAAGTGTCTGTCATAGATGTTTTGCAGCAGAAAATATTCAAAGGGGTTCCATGGAGCAGTTATACTTTAGACCAGAGATAGCGCCGGATCAGTTCCTGCCTATCTTTATCGTCTCTACATTGGTTCTGCTTTTTGGGGTAGGGTATGCGGCGATCATCACCCTCTCTAAAATGGGGTTTTTCTCCAAAAAATGGCACCCCGTTGGATATTTGATGTGGGCATTGCAAGCATATAGTCTATATGAACTTTCTGTACTCATCCAGAGTAGTCATTTTACCAGTAAGGTATTGATGGTGACGATGGTTGCGTATCTTTTTATCCCTCATCTCTATTTTTATTTGATAGAAGAGTCGGAAAAACGATATGAAAATTCAGATAGTTCAACACAACAATAAACAAAGGAGGAGACATGGCTAAGGAAAATCTTTCCGTCTGGACCAGTATACCGTTCTGGCGAAGGTCAGCAGCATGGGTTACAGGATTTGCATCAATACTGCTTATCTGGCTGACTTTTGACACAATGGGTCAGATTAGTATGGGTACAGATGCAGATTTGAAAAAGGGGATCACTAAAAGGGTTCCGGCAGCAACAGTGATCAATTATCATATTGATTACAAAATGAGTACAAAAAGAGGGCACGAGGTGCCAGTCATTGGTAAAAAAGAGAAATTCTTTGGACGTGACGACTGGTCACCAGAAGAGGCACAGGCACTATTGCACTTGGGAAAACTTACTTCTCAAGCAAAAAATTGTATGAACTGCCATACGCTTTTAGGAAATGGCGCATACTATGCACCAGACCTAACTAAAGCATGGTTGGATCCAAGCTGGGAAGCTTTGGGATTCTTCGGAAAACCTACCAAAGAAGAGGGAATTGCTCACTTTTTGCAGCATCCATCTGAGAATGGTGTACATACGAGAAGAATGCCTAACCTGAATATCACGCCTGAAGAGGCAAAAGGTTTGGTAGCATTCCTCAAGCACATGAGTAGTATTGATACCAATGGTTTCCCTAGAAACTTCTCTAAAACGGTAGATCAATTCAAAGCAGGAGGCACCAATGCTCACTAGTATCAAAACAAATCACTTGACCAACAAGTGGTCAAAGACTCGGTATGATGTACTTTAGGGTAGCGATTATTCTCTTTGGTGCACAGCTTTTGATGGGGCTTATTGCTGCGATACAGTTCTTGTATCCAGGATTCCTTTTTGAACTGTTTGACTTTTCCGTTGCCAGAATGGTGCATATCAATGCACTGGTTGTCTGGATGCTTTATGCGATGATAGGATCTGTTTATTATATGCTGACTGATGAGACAGAGCATGAGGGTGTTGCTATGGGACTCGGCAAGCTAGGCTTCTGGGTACTGACATTGGCAGTCACCATTGTGGTGCTCGTCTATATCTTTATTCAGATAGGGCCTGGTAACGAAACGACGATCTGGTTGATCAACGAAGGCCGTGAGTATATCGAGGCACCTAGATGGGCAGATATCGGTATCGTTGTCGTAGTACTTATTTTCTATTGGAATGTCTTTGCTACATTTATGGCAGGTAAGAAAACGGGCATCATGCAAGTTATGGTTGCAAACCTTCTCGCCCTAGCTGGTCTCTATCTCGCAGGTATGTTCTTTACAGACAATATCTCTATGGATCAGTACTGGTGGTGGTGGGTAATACACCTGTGGGTTGAAGCGACGTGGGAAGTATTTGTAGGAACACTCGCAGCCTATGCCTTGATCAAAATCATCGGTGCCAAGCGTGAAGTGGTTGAGATGTGGCTATGGATCGAAGTATTGATGCTCTTTGGATCTGGTATCTTAGGATTGGGTCACCACTATTTCTGGATCGGTACGCCTGAGTACTGGTGGGAGATCGGTGCACTCTTCTCGGCACTAGAGCCTGTACCACTGATCGCTATGTTCGTACATGTCCTCTATGACTGGGGTAAAGAGCAAGGTGCCAATCAGGTGTCAGAGAAACAGTCAAAAATAACCCTGCTATGGCATGGTTGGTGACGAATGCATTTGGTAACTTCTTGGGTGCTGGTATCTGGGGCTTCTTCCATACGCTGCCACAGGTCAATATCTATACACACGGTACACAGTTTACCGCGGCGCATGGTCACTTGGCATTTTTTGGTGCCTATGCGACAATTCTTAATCGGCATGATGTATGTTGGGCTGCAAGGTGCATATGGTATCAAAGACAATGAAAGTCAAACTTCAATTCCAAGATGGCGACTCTTCTTGATCACCTTTGGTGTGGTCGGCATGACTAGTTGCCTTGACAATCGCGGGTTATGAGCAGGTACTCGTAGAGAGAGCTGAGCTGGGTGGCTGGATGGAATGCATTCTTTACAGCACAGGATCTTCCTTGGTATGTACAGGCACAACTCTGGAGAGCAATTATGGGCGTGGTAACACTTGTTGGATTTGTGTATCTAGTGCTTGACCTTCTCACCATTGGTAAGCGAGCCAAAGCAGCAGAGGCGTAAGCCTCTCTTTAACAATAATATAAGGAGAAAAGATGCTAGTTGAATCGTTTACAGATGTGGTACCAAGCTTTTTTGGTATGCTTAATCAAGGACCACTTACTCTGACTATCTTTTTGCATACGGTGATTATCTTACCTATGTTCTGGATCTATGCCAGCGAGAAAAAGAAGCTTAACAAGTAAGTTTTATAGCTTCCCCCGATTTTTTTGGGGGAAACACTGCACGCTTTTATTTATCCCACTTTTATTTTACTACTTCCGCTATAATCACCTATTATGAGAGGTATCCTATACTTCATGATGGAGAGCATTATGCATACACAACCCGTTATTATTATCACTGGATGTTCCACCGGTATTGGCCTGGAGACAGCCAACTATCTGAGAGAGAGATTTGTGACTGTCTATCCCACTGCACGCAATCCTAAGGATGTAGAGAGGCTTCGAGCGCTGGGTTTTGATGCGATGCAGTTGGATGTCACTGTTCCTGAGCAGATAGCATCTGTGATAGAAACCGTATTGGACAAAGAAGCACAGATCGATATCTGGTTCAACAATGCCGGATATGGACAGGTAGGTGCGATAGAGGATATACATACAGAGGTCCTTCGAGAACAGTTTGAGACCAATGTATTTGGGCTGCATGAGTGCACAAGGCAGATACTGCCAATCATGCGGGAGCAAGGATTTGGCAAGATCATTCAGCACAGCTCTGTGCTTGGGATCACTTCGCTTTTTGGTCGAGGTGCGTACAATGCCAGCAAATATGCTATAGAGGGATTGACCGATACGCTACGACTGGAACTGCAGGGTAGCCGTATCTATCCTGTATTGCTCAATACGGGTCCAGTCACAAGTAAGTTTCGGGAGACTGCGATCAAGATGTTGGAGAAAAATGTAGATATAGAGTACTCATACCACAGAGCCAGATATCGAGCCAGTATCGCAGGTACAGCCAAAAAGGTACCTTTCAATGAGGAGGCAGAGGCTGTAGCGTCGGTGGTACACAAAATTATCTTGGCACAGCAGCCGCAACCACGGTACTATATCACCAAAGCGACCTATCTACTGGGATATGCCAAAAGAGTACTGAGTACAGCTTGGCTGGACAAACTCTTGTTGAAAATTGGGTAACACCAGCAAATACAATTTTACTTTAATTGGGTATAAGCCTATTTGGCTACTATATCAAAAATATTAACCCCGATGAAGGACAGAGAAATGAAATATATTAAAACCCTCTCCGCAGTGAGTGGATCGATTGGACTGGGTACTGTATTGAGTATGGGGCTTGTCGGATGTAGCGGACAGAGTCAGCAGCAGGAGGCACAGCAGCAACAGAAGCAGCCTGCTTTTGTCGTGATCGAAGAGGTGACGCAAGGCAGATACAAGATCGCTGAGGAGTTCCCTGCCAAAGAGACCCGTATCGTACTCAAAAAGCTCGATGGCACAGAGCGTGTTATGACCCAAGAGGAACTTGACTATCTCATCAAGCAAGAAGCTGCCAAGATAGAAGAGGGCACCTCAGGGTTGACCACACCGCAAGAGGCACAGGTGACACAACACGGAGGTATGGGCTTGGGAGAGACAATCCTTGCTTCTGCAGCAGGCTATATGCTGGGAGCCTGGATAGGGAGCAAACTCTTCGGTAACCCTGCCTATCAGAACAATAGAAAAGCAGGCTATAAATCACCTTCGACCTATAGCAGAAGTAAAAATAGCTTCAAAAAGAGTGCTACCAAGAGAGCTGCTTCTAAAAAAGGAGGCTTTTTTGGCAACAAAAAGAAGAGCAGAGGATTCTTTGGGGGCAAACGCAGAAGCGGTGGCTTCTTTGGTGGTTGATGATGGTAAAACTTCTTGATACCGCCCCACTTGATACTGCATATCTTGAACAGATAGGATTTGTATGGCATACAGACAGTGATGAGAGTAGCTATCTCTCTGAGCAGCTTGTCGAGATCACTGAGGCAGAAGCAGAAGCATACTACCAAGCAGGGAATACGCTGTATGACATGTTTATTGAGGCAGGACAGTATGTGATAGACCATGGACTCTTCCATGAGATTGGGATTCCTTTTAACCTCGTAGAGCAGATCAAGGAGTCATGGGAAAATGATGTCCATTGGCATCTCTATGGTAGATTTGACCTGGCTGGAGGGATAGATGGAAAGCCGATCAAACTGCTAGAGTTCAATGCAGATACCCCTACGGCACTGTTTGAAACTGCCATCATACAGTGGGCGATCCTCAAGCAAAATGGTATGGATGCATCAAAGCAGTTCAATATCGTTTATGATAAACTACTGGAAAACTTCAAAAGACTCGTCACACTGGAAGAGAGTGTAGAGGCATTTGAAGAGCGGTATGATGGCTGGAAGTTTCTCTTTACTGCGATCAGAGGCAATGCAGAGGAAGAAAATACCGTTAAGCTCCTTCAGCACATCGCCACAGAGGCAGGCTATGAGACAGCATTTGCTTTTATGGATGAAGTTGAATTTGATGCGAACGAGGGGATTTTTCATCAGGAGGAGAACTACCCGCTCTGGTTCAAGCTTGTTCCCTGGGAAGATATTGCGATAGAGGAGTCAGAGCTAGGGGCACTCATAGGAGATATGATAAGCAACCAAAAGGCGATCGTATTTAACCCAGCCTATACACTGATGTTCCAATCCAAAGCTATAATGAAGATACTCTGGGATCTCTATCCTAATCATCCACTGCTGCTAGAGACCTCTTTAGAGCCATTAGTGGGACAAAAACAGGTGAAAAAGCCGATATTTGGGCGAGAGGGTGGGTCTGTCTCTATTCTTGATACAGATGGCTCAGAATTGCTGACAGAGCAGGGTACATATGATGCTTTTGCTTCTGTCTACCAAGCCTATATACCATTGCCTGCCGATACAAAAGGTGCACGATACCAGGCAGGACTCTTTTATGCCTATGAGTCATGTGGGCTTGGGTTTAGAAAGGGTGGAGAGAGTCATGTGGGCTTGGGTTTAGAAATGGAGAGATCATGAACAATATGTCCAAGTTTGTAGGGCATATCGTCAGTTAGCATGCTTTCTCTGTGCCAGATAGAGCCCGATGAGGATCAACCCGCCACCTATGATCATCTGCCGAGTAAGCTTCTCATCTAGGGCGATGATCCCTGTGATCGCGGTCAATAGAGGTACCAGATAGATATAGTTACTCGCAGAGATAGAACCGATACGTTCAATCCCCTGGTGCCAGAGTAGAAAAGCAATGCCGGAAGAGAGAATACCTAGGAACAGTATATTTCCCCATACTGTGCTGATAGTGAGTGCAGAGATATCGATACCTCCACCTTCTGTGATACGATACACCCCCATCAATAGTAATCCATAAAAGAAACTTTTGCGTGTAGTCACGATATAGTGATAGCCCACAGGTGCTAGTTTGAGTAGTACAGAGTAGAGGGCGAACGTGACTGCTGCTGCCAGTGCGAGGAGGTCACCACGTAGCCTCAGCTCAAATGCTGAACCCTCCAACAATATCATCACCATCCCTGCCATAGCGAGTACAAAGCCAAAGATCAGATTGGGGGTCAATGCTTCATCGTGGGTTAAGAAATGGGCGAACAGTGCGGTAAAGATAGGGATGGCTCCCATATAGAGTCCTACATTGGTCGCTTGAGTATATTTGAGTGCAAAATTCTCCAAGAGAAAATAGATAAAGATTCCTAAAAAGCCAAGAAGCAGAAAGAAGAGCTCATCCTTAAGTGAGTGTGGGAGTTTCCATTTGGGGTAGAGTATCAAGAGGAGGAGATATGCCAAAGTAAAACGCAGGATCATATTTTCAATAGGGCTGATATATGCGAGTAATGCTTTGTTACTGACAAAAGCAACACTCCAGATCACAATGGTGACAAAGGTAAAGAGGTGACCTAGCAATAAATGTTTCTTTTGGTGCATAAGACCTCCGAAAGATAGATATAATCTGAAGTAGTAGCCATTTTTAGCGTATATCCTAGGATAGTATATCATAAAATAAAGAGGAAAAAAATGGCTGCTGTACTAAAAAATTCAGTACAGCATAAATGAAAAGCTAGTGTTTGAAACCAACTCTTGTTGGAACATAATGTCCATGTCTCTTAATATGAGATTTTTGCATGAGATAGATTACAACATAGATACCCAATGCAATTGCCCATGGAATTAGGTTTGATCCTAGATGCAGTGTCTTTGCCATGAGATCAGGCAGGAATGCAAAAGGAATAATGATAAAGAAGAGAAGTCTCTCCAAAATATTGACCTTTGTTAGATAGAATCCTTGAATTGCAGAAGTAAAAGCGAACATACCAATAACGGCAAAGGTAAATATACCAAGGATTTCTAAAGGATTGGTAATCCAAACCCATCCTGCAGGATCATTAGGATCAGCAGCGTTCACGCTCTCAATCAACAATAGTTTGTTGTTGAAAAAGAACATAAACGGTAAAATTGCTGTACGAATGTCATACATGAATCCTTGGAGCCCAGTTTTGATTGGATCTGCCTTGGCGATCCCGGCTGCGGCATATGCCGCCATTCCCACAGGTGGTGTATCATCTGCGAGTATACCAAAGTAGAATACAAACATATGTGCAGCAATGGCAGGGATAATATATCCATTGTCGGCAGCTAACTGCATGATGACAGGTGCCGTCAGCGCTGCCATAACGATATAGTTGGCAGTTGTAGGAAGTCCCATACCAAGCACAAGAGACACAACAGCGGTCAACACAAGCACAAGAATAATATTGCCGTTGGAGAGCTGATCAATGACATCTGCCAGAATCAGCCCTATCCCTGTGAGTGTCACAGAGCCCACAACAATACCTGCTACACCAGTAGCTATGGCGATAGGTACCATATTTTTGGCACCATTGACCATCCCTGCACCAATATCTCTAAAGCCTTGCAAAAAGATATCTTTGGTGAGTGTTTTTTTGTTAACGATCGCTGCAAATGGATGCTGTACTACCATGATAAGCATCATGAACTCTATGGCACTAAAGGCTGCAGACTGTGCAGACTGTTTCAGTACCAAAAGGGTATAGATGAGGAAAAATATCGGTACAATAAAGTGAATACCCCGTATAAAGATGGGATAGACCTTTTGCAGATTGCTTGGGTCTTCTCCCTTGATACCCAATTTCCTTGCTTCTAGATGCACGATATAGAAAAGTGCAAAGTAGCTTGTAAAGGCAGGTACAAAGGCAGCTTTAACGACTTCAGTATAGCTCAGTCCAAGGAATTCAGCGATAATGAATGCGGCGGCTCCCATGATTGGGGGCATGAGCTGTCCGTTGACTGAGGATGCAACCTCTACAGCACCTGCTTTATGTGCAGGGAAACCCAGTCGCTTCATCAGAGGGATAGTAAAGGTTCCTGTCGTCACTGTATTGGCAATAGAACTTCCGGAGATGATTCCCATCAGTCCAGATGCTGCTACAGATGCTTTTGCAGGTCCTCCGTCATACTTGCCCAATAGATTGTAGGCGATACTGATAAAGTATTCTCCTGCACCAGCACGATCTAGCAATGCACCAAAAAGCACAAAAAGAAAGACAAAGCTGGCACTTACCCCAAGTGGTACACCGAAGATACCTTCAGTAGTGAGAAACATTTGCCCAATGATCTTATTGACACTGGCACCTTTATGTGCAATAAGGTCTGGCATATAAGGGCCGAGATAGTCATAGAGTAGAAAAACTATGGCAATGACAGGTAGTGCCAGCCCCAAGGATCTCCTGGCTGCTTTGAGTAGGAAAAAGATTCCTGCAACTCCCATGATCACGTCAATATGTTCCCAAGCACCACTGCGGGCATTGAGTGCATCATAGGCAAAGATGATATAGAGTGCCGTAATGATTGCAGCAGGTGCGATAAGGAAGTTGTACCATGGGATGGTTGTCATGGTTTTGGGTGATTTAAACATAGGGTACATTGCAAATGCAAGGGCAAGCGCAAAAGAAAGGTGAATGGATCGAACAAAGACTGTATTGATAGGGTGTATTACGGCGTAGATCTGAAATGCTGACCACATAAATGCGATGACCAGAATCAGCCGATGTTGCCAGGTTCCCTCTTCGAGGGTTCGTAAACCCTCGAATTCATCAATCAGCTTTTCTTCTTCTTCATGACTCATGATCTCTAGATCTTGAGTTTCTTTTATATCTTTCATGAATAAGCCTTTTTAGATGAATAGAATAACATCCTTATTTAATAAGGCCAGCTTCTTTGAATGCTTTCACTGCACCTGGGTGTTGTGGTACTGCAAGCCCGTCAAGCAATGACTCTTTTGTAATAGTCTTATATGCTGGGTGAAGCTTTTTGAATGCATCAAAGTTATCAAGAATAGTCTTGGTCAATGTATACACTACTTTTTCATCGATACTGTCTTTGGTACAAAGTACAGCTTTTACACCGATACTTGGCGTATCATGCCCTACACCTTTGTAGAATGTACCAGAGATGATACCTTTGGCATAGTAAGAGTATTTTGCTATCAGATCATCGATAGGTTTACCATCAATCGCCACAAGATCAATATCTACAGAGTTGGCCGCATCTTTGATGTTGGCAGTTGGGTGACCAAATACACCGAAATAACCGTCGATCTTATGGTCTTTGAGCATGGTTGGTCCTTCGCTTGACTTCAGCTCATTTGCTAGAGCAAGATCAGAAATCTTGACACCAAATGCCTTGAGAACGATCTCAGTAGTCATTCTTGTTCCTGATCCAGCGACATCGATATTGACTTTTTTACCTTTGATATCTGTCAAAGTTTTGATGCCAGAATCTTTATTCACAACAAATGCCAAAAGTTCAGGGTAGATCGCGATGACTGATCTGAGACCTTTGATCGCTTTACCTTCAAATTTACCTTCACCGTGGAATGCCTGATAGGCAGTATCACTCTGTGCGATACCAAAGTCAAGCTCATTGGCATTGATGGTGTTTACATTGTAGACAGAACCACCAGTAGACTCAACAGAACATCGGATGCCTGTCTCTTTCTTGTTCTTATTCATCATACGACAGATCGCACCACCTGTTGGATAATACGTTCCAGTTACACCACCGGTACCGATCGTGATAAACTGTGTTCCGAATGCAGAGCCTGAAAACAGCACGGATGCTGCTACGATTGATTTGCTTAATTTTGTCATTTTACTCTCCTTGAGTATGGTTTGTTTCTTACCCCATTATATATTTACTGATCTATAAACATATAATATTTGGATAACAAAAAATGATACGATGTTTAAGATTAAAATAGATTTAAAATGGCACTTTTATGCAACTCTAATTGGAACATGACTCTTTGTGGTATAATTCACTCATGGAACATCTTATAAACGTTATCAACCAAAAAATGCCGATAGAGCTAACCCGAATCACTGCATATCTTTATACCACACCTGGACATATTATTTTTTTTATTACACTGATCGTATTTATTATGCTGATCAGCTACCTTTTTCGCAATCCCTTGCGAAAATTTGTTAAGTTTAGACTTTATAAAAACAGAAAAGAGTTGGTGTATCGGCTTCTGTTTCACAGACTAGAGAAGATCATCAAGCCTTTTCGCTACTTTATCACTCTCTTTCTACTGGATATGGCAGTAGATATCTTTGGTGTAAACCAAAAGATAGATTTTCTATTTTTTCTTCTCTATACAGGGATGTTTACGTGGTGGATCTATGAGATCATCAAGTTTATGCTCTATGTCTCCCTCTCTTTGAGAATCGAAAAACAGAAGTCTGTGCGTCGAGAGCTATTTAATCTCATATTGAATATTCTCAAAATAGTGATCGCTATGGTGGTATTACTTGTTATTCTTTCAAGAATGGGTGTTGATATTACAGCATTGATTACATCTCTGGGTATCGGTGGTATCGTGATCGGATTTAGTGCCAAAGACACTCTGACGAACTTTTTTGACTCGATTCGTTTAGTAGGAGAGAATGCATTTAATCTAGGAGATTGGATAGAGACAAAGGAGTTAGAAGGCTATGTTGTGGAGATAGGTCTTGCTGCTACACGTATCCGTACCTTTGAGAATGCCTTGGTAACGATTCCAAATTCTAAATTGGCAACTGACTATATCAAGAACTGGTCCAAACGTGTAATAGGGAGACGTATTAAGTTTCATCTGAAGCTTACATATACCTACGATACGGAAGAGATCAATAAAGTCCTCTTTGAGATACGAGATATGCTGGAAAAACATCCAGATATTGTTAATGATAATAAGCTGAAATTCCTCATAAAAATGAAACAAACTCACAAGACGGGTCTATTCAACACCAAACACAGTATAGGCGTGCAGAGTGCACTTATGGTGTACTTGGATCGTGTTAATACCTATTCTATGGATATATTGATTTATGCCTACTCTATTTCAGTCAAATGGGAGCAGTGGCTTCATGTCAAACAAGACGTGATTACAAAGATTATTAATATCATTGATGAGTCAGAACTAGAGTTGGCGATACCTCAAGAGCAGATACTACTAGAGTCAAAAAATGAAGAGACACCTATTGCTTATCAAAATGCTGATAATCCTTGATACTGTTCCAGTCTCCACCCCATCTCCAGCCTTTGGCTTTAAATAACCTAACAATTTTATCATTTTTGAGGATGGTGGCTTTTGAGTGGCTGTGATCTCTGTTTCTATATTTTAGGGATGATTTGTGTGAGATACGTCCAGAGCGAGAGATGTAGGGGTTTTCGATGGGGTTGATATCGATCGCCTTACCATAGGAGTGACGGGACCACTTTTTACCACCCGTGACAGCACGGCAGTTAAACGCAGAGGTATTGTCCGCTTCGATAGACTGAAAATCACTGGCACGGTAGTCACTGACCAGTCTCATTCGTTTGATAGGGTACTTAGCGGCATAGAGCTTGCCAAAGATCTGCGTGACCTCTTTGGCGACACCCTTGTGCACGATCATTTCACCCCGATGGTCTTTACCATCAAAGCCTCGATAGGTCAGGGTGAGGTAACGTAGATCAGAGAGAGGGACTGGGCAGATGGGTTTCCATGAGCCACCCTGTAGCATGCGCTTTTTGACAGTAGGGGTGATGGTAGAGCTATGGGAGTTGTACCCAGCCAATAGCAGATAAGGGGTTGTCAGTAATAAGAGTAATTTTTTCATAGTGTTATTATACATGACAATAGTAAATTGTGATATAATCCCATTTTATTGCGGAGCAGACAGATGATCATAGGACTTGTATTTGTTGGACTTTTTGTTGGGGCTATATCTGGATTTTTCGGTGTAGGCGGAGGTATGATACTCGTACCTATGCTGATGTCCATAGGTGTGGATATCAAGAGTGCTATCGGTATCTCGGTCGTGCAGATGGTCTTTAGCTCCGTATATGGTTCCTATCTCAACTACCGCAAAGGCGTACTCCAGCTCAATGAGGGTATCTGGGTTGGTATCGGTGGACTGTTAGGCGGCATGGTTGGTGCACGCTTTACGGATCTTCTTTCACGGGAGATGCTCTCCTATATCTTTTTGGCACTGGTACTGTTTGCGATTACACAGATCTTACTGGGCAGAAAAAAGCATCCTGGTCAGGAGGAGGGGAGCTTCTCCTCTGGTCTGCTTTTCGCGATTGGTTTTGGGATTGGTATCATTGCGATGATGCTGGGTGTGGGTGGTTCGATCATGCTTACGCCGATACTGGTAGGTTTCCTGCATTTTCCGACCAAAAAGGCAGCCACTGCAGGGCTCTTCTTTGTGGTCTTCTCTTCACTCTCTGGGCTGGGATACAAGCTTTATGCCGGCACATTCGATCAGCTCTCTCTGGGGCTCTCTGAAGCGATGGCAGTATCGATCGCTGCGATCTTCGGCGTCATCATAGGGATCAAGCTCAAAGACATGGTGCACGATACCAACCATAGGCGCTATCTGATCGTACTCTATTTTGTGATCTTGGCAATGCTGGTAAAGAAGATCTTTTTCTAGGAAGAGGCGGAGAGCATTTTATCTCCTGCCTGCTTTCTTAGCTGTTTTTTTGGCACGCCATGTCCAGTGGAGCCCTTTGATATTCCAGGCTTTTCCACTCATGGTATTGCCATGAATACTTCCTCTATATTCCGCATATTTGTGATTGGTTTCCATATAGATACTGCTTCCATTTTGTTTCCAAGTAGCATTCTTCCAGAAGCCAGTAGGTGTTCTATAGTGCAGGATACCACGGGGTAAAAAATGGAATTCATTGTAAGCTCCCATCGAGTCAGAGCCTATCCATACGGTCCCCAGAACATTTCTACTGCTAGACTGAGGTGCATGTGTGCTCACACATCCGGTGAGCAAGATCCACACTATCGCCAACAGGCTTATATTTTTATCTATTTTCATCTTTTGTTTCTCTCCCTTTGTTGCTGTTATTATAGTGAGCACGGGCAAAGTCTTCTCGTAGAGGGTGAAATATATCGATGACCTTGCAGTCAGTCAGTGCTCTACCTGAATGTACAACATTGGGCTCCAGTGCCATGACAGTACCTGGCTTGAGGATATATGTCTCCCCAGATACTGTGAGCTCCAGCTCCCCCTCTATCACATTGATGACCTGTTCATTGTGGTGTGAGTGCTCAGGCAGTATAGCTCCCTCATCCAGCGTGACATGAAGCACGGAGAGGGTATCTGTGGTGACTATATGTGCCCTGATGCCTTTGGCTAGTTCTAGCTCTGGTAGGTCTTTGGTTTGTATAAATCCCATGTATGCTCCTAGGGTGAGATAGTTTTTGGCTTCTTGTGCATTGTAGCGATTTTGGGCTTATTGGTTTATTGGGCTTGGGTGGGGTATCTAAAGTAATACGATTACGTTCACCTGACCCTCTTTGTTCTGTTTGTAATGATCTATTGTTACTCCTTCCATTATCCAACCATCTGACTAGTCATGCCTCTAAAGTCTTTGATCTTTTTATGACACTTTGGACAGAGCCCAAATTTTATCTGTGTTCTTGTCAATTCTGTATTACAGTTTTCACATAGCCAAAGCGTAGGTTTTGGTTGACTTTTGTACTTAAAAGAGAGTAGGAAAAGTATGAGTGCTATCACAAAAAAGAGATAGTGAAAGGAGAAGCTATTAGGTGAAAAATAGTGATTAAGTACATTTAAGATTTGATCTACGATCCCAATAAAAACAAAGAGCAAGGCAAAAAGTTTTAATTTGACATGCATGATGGCTTACCTTTCTTTAGAGATAGCTTTGATTTACTATATCTTCGTTCCGTATCTTCTGATACGGAATGCGAATGCAATATTGTATCATAGTGGAAGCTGTTTTGTGGCATTTATCTTATTTTGAGATATGGAATGAATGAAGTATTGTAGGGTGCAGTTTGCAACGCACCATATTGGCAATTAAAATAACATCATACTATCGCCGAAAGGCTCAGGGGAGCTTTGGTGGGTAATCAGGAGCTCGAAAGAGTAGTGGGTAGACACCTGACCCTAAAGTTGCTATCGCCGAAAGGCTCATGGTGACTTTGATGGGGGAGAGTAAAGTAGTGGGTAGACACCTGACCCTAAAGTTTAAAGTTTGACCCTAAAGTTTAAAGTTTGATGGGGCATCTAATTTCTGTAAAAGTAGTGAGTAGACACCTGACCCTAAAGTTTAAAGTTTAAAACACAATAAACTCTAAACAACCTAAAAACAGTCAATTCGCCCTGCGTTTGTCCGGTCCGCTGAAGCGATTGGTTATAGTTTTTTATTACTTTTCTTAATTTTGATTATATAGCTTTTTGAATCAAAAGTAATATAATCTAAGGTTTTAATAATCTCTAATCCTCTAACGGGTTTATAACTTGGATAGAATATAATAGAGAGAACGACTATTTTTTTATCCTTTTCAGAATAATTAATTATTAAATCCACACTTTCTTCTATTGGAAAATAAGATGTTTTCATGTTTTTTGGTGTCTCATGTTGTAAATATCTATCTTCTTCTTTAATTCCAATATTTAATAAAATCTTTTTAGCATTAGAAAGCAACATTCCTGTTTTAATTTTTTTATCATTATTATTAGTTTGTGCAAATAAAATACCAGCAAACAAAAACATAATTAATGTAACGTTTATTATCTTCATATTTTCTCCTATAACTATTTATTAGTAGAACATTATGTCCCACTATTGCTTAATTTCCTTCTTAAGAGTATATCAAAAATGTTCAGCTATTTTAACAAAAATAGAAAAAATATGCACCCAAGGGCATTTCCTCCCTACGGTCAGGGCACAATTTGAATTGCTATGCTTAAAAGTATGTCAATATGAAACATTTCCACCATCCTATCCAAAAACAGGCTACACTCTCTTATCTGGTGCGTGTTATGCACCTTACGAGAATCTTGGAGATTATGCTATAATTCCAGATTAATTTTTTTACAAAAGAGACACAAACCCATGGCAAAACCAAAAGACACCATTCGCCTCTACGGCGCACGAGAAAATAACCTAAAAAACATAGACCTAGAGATCCCCAAGAACCAGCTAGTAGTCATCACCGGCATCTCAGGATCGGGCAAATCTACGCTGGCGTTCTCTACGCTGTATGCGGAGGGGCAGAGGCGTTATATCGAGTCGCTCTCCTCCTATGCCAGACAATTCCTCGGACGTGTGGGCAAGCCTGATGTGGACAAGATCGAGGGACTCACACCCGCTATCGCTATAGACCAAAAGACCACCTCCAAAAACCCACGCTCAACCGTGGGTACGATCACAGAGATCTATGACTACCTGCGACTGCTCTTTGCCAGAGTTGGGCGACAGCACTGTCATGAGTGTGGCAAGCCTATCTCCTCTATGTCAGCCTCCGATATCATCACCGAGGTACTGCGACTGCCAGAGGGAGCCAAGCTCGTCATCATGGCACCACTGGTCAAGGAGAAGAAAGGTACATTCGCGGATATGCTTGAGTCTTTGCGTCACAAGGGCTTCGTCAGAGCGATGATCGATGGGGTGATGGTGCGACTGGATGATGAGATCGAACTCTCCAAGACCAAGAAACATACCATCAAAGTCGTCATCGACCGTGTCGTGGTCAAAGAGGAGTCCAAAGAACGGATAGGGCAGGATGTCGAAAAGTCTCTCAATGAGAGCTATGGAGAGGTAGAGATCGAAGTGCTCAACCATGAGGAGCTCGATCTCGACCGCAAGCACTATCACTACTCGGAGCATCTGGCGTGCTTTGACTGTAAGCTGAGCTTTGAGCCGCTGGAGCCTGTGAGCTTCTCCTTTAACTCCCCCAAGGGAGCCTGTCCGATCTGTGATGGACTGGGTATCCGCTATACCATCGACCTCAAAAAGATCATACAAGGAGCCCTGAGCATCGACAAGGGTGCAGTCAAGATCATGTATGGCTTTAACAAGAGCTACTATACTAAATTTCTAACCGCCTTCTGTGAGCAAAATAAGATCGATACCAAGATCCCCTACGATGACCTTCCCGAACATGAGAAGAAGTCTATCCTCTATGGGGCAGCAGAACCGGTCAACTTCACCTGGAAACGCCACAAACTGACGCGAGAGTGGCCAGGCGTGGTAAAGTTCGCCCATGATATGTTCAAGGATGAGAAAGATGTCGCAGAGTACATGACGGAGAAGGTCTGTGACAAGTGTGAGGGGCATCGCCTGCGACCACGCTCACTCTCCGTCATGATAGAGGGAAAGAATATTGCGGATATCATCGATATGCCCATCGAGGAGAGCTATGCGTACTTTGCAGAGGATGGGAACTTCTCTCACTTTACCGAGCAGCAACAGCTCATCGCAGATTCGATACTCAAGGAGATCCGAGAGCGGCTCTTCTTTCTCTTTGATGTGGGGTTGAGCTATATCACGCTTAGCCGTGATGCACGGACGATCTCTGGAGGTGAGGCACAGCGTATCAGGATCGCTTCGCAGATAGGATCGGGGCTCACAGGCGTGATGTATGTACTCGATGAGCCCAGTATCGGGCTGCATGAACGAGATACCATCAAGCTCATCCGCACGCTCCAATCCCTACGAGATAAGGGCAACTCCGTCATCGTCGTAGAGCATGACAAAGAGACGATCGAGTCTGCGGACTTTATCGTCGATATCGGCCCCGGTGCTGGTGCACATGGGGGTGAAGTGGTCTTTGTAGGGGTGAGTAAAAAGCTTGAAAAGGCGAAAACCCTTACCGCTGATTACCTCTATGGACGTAAAGATGTCTCTTACCCTCATGGGCGTAAAGCAGAAGGGCATTTGGAGATCCGTAATGTCACACTGAACAATATCGAGAACCTCTCAGTGGGTATTCCACTGCGTAGCTTCGTCTGTGTGACAGGTGTGAGTGGCAGTGGGAAGAGCTCGCTGATCCTACAGACACTCCTGCCAGTAGCCAGACAGATACTCAACCATGCCCGTAACATCAACTCCATCGATGGGGTAGAGATCGATGGCTTGGAGCATCTGGACAAAGTGATCTCTCTGGATCAGAGCCCTATCGGACGTACCCCACGCTCCAATCCTGCTACCTATACAGGGATCATGGATGAGATCCGTAAGCTCTTTGCGATGACCAAAGAAGCAGAGCTTCGTGGTTATAAGATAGGGCGTTTCTCCTTTAACGTCAAGGGCGGTCGTTGTGAGAAGTGTCAAGGCGATGGACAGATCAAGATCGAGATGCACTTTTTGCCAGATGTACTGGTAGAGTGTGACAGCTGTCATGGGTCACGCTATAACGAACAGACGCTAGAGGTACTCTACCGCGGCAAATCGATCGCAGATGTGCTGGCGATGAGTGTGACTGAAGCGATGGAGTTTTTCAAGGCAGTACCCAATATCGCTATCAAACTCAAGACACTTATCGATGTAGGACTGGGCTATATCACCCTAGGGCAGAATGCCACCACACTCTCAGGGGGAGAAGCACAGCGTATCAAACTCGCCAAAGAGCTCAGCCGCAAAGATACAGGCAACACGCTTTACATCCTAGATGAACCTACCACAGGACTGCATTTTGATGATGTCAACCGATTGACAGGTGTGTTGCATCATTTGGTTGACTTAGGCAACTCTGTGATCGTGGTGGAGCATAACCTGGATATGGTCAAAAATGCAGACCATGTTATCGATATGGGTCCTGACGGGGGAAATAAGGGGGGACAGATCGTTGACACCGGTACCCCGGAGGCACTGGCGGAAAATTATGAAAAAAGTGGAAGTTATACGGGATTGTACTTAGCGCGAGAGATCAGCTAAGTATATAGGTCATCAGCTTTTTGAAAATGATCAATAGGACAATGGCTGCAAGTATCTCATAGCCTATGACCCACGTCAGCATGGCATTGCTCTCAAGAGAGTTAAATGTATCTACACTTCCGCCACTCACATAAAAGAACATAAAGAGTGTTCCCATGATCCATGGTGCGAAGATGAGAAAAGTGAGATATGTAATACCTCCATAGCCCTCAGGGATGATACCCAGTTCACTATCCTGCACGTCGGCACTCATAAATTCTGCAAGTTTGTCACGTGTTTTTGCTTTTCGGCGTTTTTGCTTCTCTCGTCTTATCTTTCTGGCAGATTCAAGTATCGTATCTGACGAACTTGTCTTAAAAGGATTATTTGTAGCCATTAAATCAATGCCCCTCCGTCTACAGTGTTCATATATTATAATATAAAAATGTCAAAAACCCTTTAAAAACACAAAAATAAGTTACTATTCTATAAAGAAACAGCGTCTAATCTGCTTTTTGTTAAAATAGCTTTACTTTATCAGACAGGTTTTGCATGAAAACAATCACAATTATAGATACATTTGGCTTTTTCTTCCGCGCATACTTTGCTCTCCCTCCACTGCGTAACTCTGAAGGATTCCCTACGGGACTTTTGACAGGGTTCGCCAACTTAGTAGACTCTTTACACCGTGACCACAGTACAGACTACCTGGTCTTTGCACTGGATGCCAAAGGGAAAACCTTTCGTAATGATATCTATCCAGAGTACAAAGCCAACCGTGATCCTGCACCTGAAGATTTGACCAAACAACTCCCTATAGCTATAGACTGGATAGCTCAAATGGGCTTTGCCAATCTTATGCGTGAAGGGTATGAAGCAGATGATGTCATCACAACGGTGACTAAATTTGCCAAAGAGAAGGGTCTTAAAGTTCGTATAGTTTCCCACGATAAAGACTTGTATCAGATGATAGAAGATGGGAAAGTGGAGATGTATGACTCTGTAAAAAAGGCCGTGGTCAACGAGCAGACCTGTATCGACAAGTTTGGTGTACACCCTAAAGACTTTATAAACTTTCAAGCCATACTTGGTGATAGCTCCGACAATGTACCGGGTGTTAAAGGCATAGGTAAAGTAGGGGCTTCTAAGCTTATCAATGCGTATCATACCTTAGAAGCGATCTATGAAGACATAGAAAACTGTGGTACGCCTCGTATACAAAATCTACTGTTAGAGAGTAAGGAAAAAGCTTTTTTGTCTCGTGAACTTGTGACCATGCGTACCGATGTTTTTGCAGATATGGATGTAGAGAGTTTTGTTTTTGAAGATAAGAACTACCTTTCATGTCTACTTGATGAGTTTGAACAGTATGAGATGAAACAAGCCATACGTAAAGCAAAAGTAGGGCAAGAGGCTGATTGTGAAAGAGAGGTAGTGGTACCTAAAAAAGCTACACTGAGTTTTGAAGCAGTGACACTCGATACCAAAGAGAAGCTTGAAGCAATTGTAAATGCTATAGAAGATGAGACCATCGTAGCATTTGATACAGAGACCACAGGACTGGATACCAAAACAGCAAAGATGGTGGGGTTTAGTTTTTGTCTCTCTCCGGAGAGAGCCTACTATGTACCTATAGGGCATAACTACCTTGGTGTGGAAGATCAGGTATCTGTAGAGGATGCCATGGCTTCCTTGAAAAAACTGCTCAGACACAAAGTGGTAGGGCAAAATCTGAAGTTTGACTTCTCCCTGCTGTATAATCAGTATGAAACAGACGAGGTGATGCCTTTTGCCGATACGATGATCATGGCATGGCTGAGTGACCCTGGGTCTAAAGTAGGGCTGGATGCGTTGGCGAAGAAGTTCTTTAGGTATGAGATGAAACCCTTCAAGGAGATGGTAAAAAAAGGAGAGAACTTCTCTCATGTTGCTATCTCTGATGCTACATTCTATGCCGCTGAAGATGCATGGATGACCTTTATGCTCTATGGAGCGATCAAAAAGAAGATGGAGCTCAGCTCTCTGAGCCATCTTTTAACCGAAGCCAAAAATGTAGAATATCCGTTCATCAATGTACTTATTCGTATGGAGCGTCTGGGTATCAAGATAGATCAGTCTAAACTGCAAGTGCTTCAAAAAACATTGAGTGAAGACCTCCATACCCTTACACAAGAGATCTATGCTTTAGCAGGAACCGAGTTCAACATCCGTTCTACCCAGCAGCTGGGTGTCATCCTCTTCCAACAGATAGGACTCAAAGGCGGCAAGAAAACCAAGACAGGATACAGCACCAATGAAGCGGTACTTCAGTCACTAAAAGGTGAACATGAGATCATTCCTAAGATACTCGAATACCGTGAATACCAGAAGATCCTCTCTACGTATGTAGAACCCCTTTTGAAACTGGCAAAGCAGGATGAAAAGAGCCGTATCTATACCTCATTCATCCAGACTGGGACAGCGACAGGAAGGCTTAGTTCTAAAGACCCAAATTTACAGAATATTCCTGTACGTTCTGCTTTGGGGCGTTCTGTAAGAGAAGCCTTTGTGGCAAAAGAAGGGTATAAGTTGGTGAGTATCGACTACTCTCAGATAGAGCTTCGTCTGCTTGCACACTTTTCGCAAGATGCAGCACTACTTGAAGCCTTTAACAACAAGGTAGATATCCACATGGCGACCGCAGTGAAGCTTTTTGGAGAAGCAGAAGCCAAAGAGAAAAGAAGTTTTGCCAAATCTGTGAACTTTGGACTGCTTTACGGTATGGGACCTAAAAAACTCTCTGATGAACTGGGCATTAGTTCTGGTGAAGCCAAAGAGATCATCACCAACTACTTTGCTTCATTTCCAACCGTCAAGAACTTTTTGGAAGGGATTCAGGAGAGAGTGAAAATCGATGGTTATGTAGAGACCATCCTTAAAAGAAGAAGACTCTTTGACTATGAGTCTGCCAATGGTATGCAAAAGGCTGCGTTTATGCGTGAGTCTGTCAACACCGTCTTTCAAGGTTCAGCTGCTGATCTCATAAAGCTCTCCATGAACCAGATAGACACCATGATACGAGAAGAAGAACTGGATGCGTTTATGCTCCTACAGATTCACGATGAACTTATCTTTGAAGTAGTTGAAAACAAAGTAGAAGAAATCAGTAGGCGTTTTGTGCATATTATGGAAAATGTACTGGAACTGGATGTACCTTTGGAGTGTTCGGTGAGTGTTGGAGACTCTTGGGGAGAGTTAAAATAGTTTCACACATATATCAATAAGTGATAATCTACTATAATGGTGAGTCAAAAAAAATTAAAGGACACATATGTTAGAAGAGTTCAAGAAGTTTCTCGTCAAGGGAAACATGGTAGACATGGCAGTAGGTTTCATTTTTGGTGGCGCTTTTGCTACAGTGATCAAGTCACTGGTAGCCAATGTCATTATGCCTCCTGTAGGTCTACTATTGGGTGGGGTTGATTTTTCTCAACTATTCGTTACACTGGATGGCAAAGAATATGCCACGATGGAAGCATTGGATAAAGCAGGAGCACCAGCGATCAAATATGGTCAGTTCATTAATGATACGATTTCATTTTTGATCCTTGGTTTCGTAATGTTTTTGATGGTTAGAGCCTATAATAGACTCAAAGAGAGTGAGCCAGAAGCAGCAGCGACTGAAAAAACATGTAGTAACTGTGCGATGAAGATCCCTGTAGATGCAAAAGTATGCGGCTACTGTGGTAACACAGAGGTATAAGCCTCTTTTAATTTTCCGGAGGGTATATTTCTGCCCTCCGTTTCCCTATCTGTTCCTATCGCTTAACTGGATAAAGCAGGGCCCTCCTAAGGCCTAGCTAGAGGTTCGAGTCCTCTTAGGAATACCATCTTCGCTTTATTTGCAGCTGTTTTGCACGGGTCTTCGGTCGCCGTACGAGTGTACGACTCGCTCAGAATCCGCACAAACCAACTACAACTAAAGCGAAGCATACTTTTTGCTTATTTGCATCCGTATTGCACGGGTCTTCGGTCGCCGTACGAGTGTACGACTCATTCAGAGCCCGCACAAACCAACCACAACTAAAGCGAAGCATATTTTTGCTTATTTGCATCTGTATTGCACGGGTCTTCGGTTGCTGTACGAGTGTACGACTCACTCAGAATCCGCACAAACCAACTACAACTAAAGCGAAGCTATCTTTCCCAATAACCAATACACCAACGCTTTCAAAGTCCGCATACCTAATTGGTGCGATAGCAATCGCCCCCTACAACCACATACACCAATTACACAGCCACAGGCTGTAAATAACAACCAACAACCAATAACCAATACACTAATACACCAATTACAAATTCACCCCTTTTCGTAACAAATTCTACATTGCACATTGCACATTCCACATTTCCCAAACGCCCATAAGCAAAAAGTAGCTATAATCTCTCCAAATTAAAGTCATAAGAGGTTCTTGATGGAAGGTGTATTTACCTATTTAGGTGCGATTTTTGGTGGAGAGCATGGGCATGGTATCGGGATGGTGATCGCTCACCTTGTCTTGGTCATGATCATAGGATTGTTTGTTGCGAGTAGGGCAACCAAGAGTCTCAAGGCAGTGCCAAGTGGTCTGCAAAATATCATGGAAGCATATCTTGGTGGAGTGATTTCTATGGGTAAGGATGTGATTGGTGAGAAGATGGCGAGAAAGTATCTTCCTTTGGTTGCTACTATCGGTATCTTTGTCTTTATTGCCAATGTGATCGGTATCATCCCAGGATTTGAATCACCGACATCCAACATCAACGTTACTTTGGTATTGGCTCTGGTAGTCTTTATTCATTATAACTATGAAGGCATCAAAGAAAATGGCGTAGTGAAGTATTTCGCACACTTCATGGGGCCAGTTAAGGCTTTGGCTCCGCTCATGTTCCCGATTGAGATTGTTTCTCATATCTCGAGAATCATCTCTCTGAGTTTCCGTCTCTTTGGTAACATCAAAGGAGATGACCTTTTCCTATGGGTACTCTTGATGCTTGCTCCTTGGTTAGTACCGCTTCCTGCATACCTGCTTTTGAGCTTCTCTGCGATACTGCAGACTTTTGTATTCATGATCCTTGCGTATGTTTATCTGGCAGGTGCATTGGCGCATGATGAAGATCATGCAACAGAAGCAGCATAATTCTTTAAGGTATACACTAAACAAGCCTCCTCTTACAGTACTTAGTATGATAAGTGTTGTGAGTGATAGAGGATCAAGAGCGTTATTCCTTCCTCTCTTTATTAATCATTTGTTTACTTTTTATTAATATATCGTTATGTTTTCAGTATTTTTTAATATTAGCTATGTTAGAGTATGCCTTATAAACAGGGGGTACTATCATAGAGGTAGTGCTTTTAGCAAATAAAAGGGTATAAAATGAAAAAGTCAATAGCAAAGATCGCACTCTCCTCTCTTTTGATGAGTGGTATATTGGTTGCAGGTAAAAATGTAGCACCTGCAGAGGCACCAATTGTCCCCGTACTGGATGTTAATCCATTGTATGTGGGATTGGGATTGTTGTGGTCAGGTACCAGTAGAGACTGTCCATGTGCAGATGATAATCGCTTGAAAGAGACAACCTATGGTGTCATCGGAAGAATTGGTTATGATTTTAACCAGTATATCGGTATCGAAGCAAGAGCGTTTAAAGCGAGTATTGATAAAGATTTTGCTGAGACGACACATTACGGTATCTACCTGAAGCCGCAGTATCATATTACAGATAGATTCAATATTTATGGACTTGTTGGTTATGGTAAAACGAAAATAGAGTGTGATCATCCTTCTCTTACTCCTGGTACAAAAATGTATGATGAGTCTGGATTGAGTGTAGGATTTGGTTTTGAATATGATATGAGTGATGACAGTGCTGTCGCTGCTTCTAGAACCTTTGATGGACAGGGCGACCAGGAAAAAGGATGGGGTATCTGGGTTGATTATCAGAACCTACTCCATAATGAAGGAAATAGCAATATCAAAGCAAATATTGTTACAGCGGGTGTCACTTACGACTTCTAACCTATAGGGTATACGGGGAGAGTGCTTCTTCCCTGTATATCGCGTCTTCATAATATCTACGTACAAACTCTCTCAAATAACCAAAACGGTATAATATCTTCAATTTAATATCACTTTTTATAAGGTTCTTTTCATGTTTGAAACTGTTATCGGTCTTGAGGTACATGTCCAACTCAATACACAGACCAAAATCTTTTGCTCTTGCCCTACCAGTTTTGCTGCACATCAGAATAGTCATACCTGTCCTACCTGTTTGGCACTTCCGGGAGCGCTACCTGTACTCAATCTTGAAGCAGTAAAGAAAGCGATGAATTTTGGGTATGCTATCAAGGCTGCGGTGAATCAAAGATCGATCTTCAATCGTAAAAGTTATTTTTATCCGGATAGTCCTATGGCATATCAGATCAGCCAGTTTGATATCCCTATCGTGGGAGAGGGCAAATTGACGATTGATTTTGAAGATGGCAGTAGTAAGGAGATAGGGATCACCAGGGCACACCTCGAAGCGGATGCCGGTAAGAACATGCATGATGGAGCCCTCTCCAAGGTGGATCTAAACCGTGCTGGTACACCATTGCTGGAAATCGTCTCTGATCCTGATATGCGAAATGCGGATGAAGCGGTACGCTACCTGAAAAAACTCCACTCTATTGTCAGATATCTGGATATCTCTGATGCCAATATGCAGGAGGGTTCATTTCGTTGCGATGTGAATGTCTCTATTCGCCCAAAAGGGCAGGAAGCGTTTGGTACCCGTGTAGAGATCAAAAATATCAACTCTTTTCGATTTGTGGCTGCTTCGATTGCCTATGAAGTACAGCGGCAGACAGAAGCCTATGAGGATGGGGTGTATGATCAAGAGGTCTATCAGGAGACCAGACTCTGGGATGTGACAAAGGGCATCACCAAGAGTATGCGAGGTAAAGAGGACAGTGCAGACTACCGTTACTTCCCAGATCCAGATCTTAGACCTACACTGGTGACCGAGGAGATGATGGCGGAGGCAAAAGTGATTCCGGAGCTGCCTGATGAGAAAGTGGCACGCTATGTGGAAGCATTAGGTATCAAAAAGGTTGATGCACTGATCATCACAGCAGATAAAGAGATGGCATACTACTTTGAAGAGATGCTTACGCACGGTGCAGTACCCAAGACAGCTGTGACTTGGATTACTTCTGAATTGTTAGGGAGACTCAACAAAGCAAGTATCGCTATAGAGGATTCTCCCGTCTCTGCTGCAACACTGGGTGAGTTACTTGCCAAGATCGCTGACAGCAGTGTCTCCGGTAAGGGTGCCAAAGAGGTACTTGACTATATGTTTGAACACGAGAGTCGTGATATTGATGGGATCATTGATACACTTGGGCTGGCACAAGTCAGTGATGATGGTGCGATCTTGGCTATCATTGATGAGATATTGGCGGCCAATCAAGACAAAGTGGATGAGTATAGAGCAGGCAAAGAGAAGCTTTTTGGCTTTTTTGTCGGTCAGACGATGAAAGCCAGTAAAGGGTCAGCCAATCCGGGGAAAGTCAACGCACTTCTCAAACAGAGGCTCTCCTAAGCATATGGGGTGCTGTGATGTCTAATCCGATCATAAAAGTGGCGTTTTGGCTGAACAGCTCCTCTCGATATCAGAATGTAAAAGCATTTATCAAAGACGTTCTACACAATCCTGACAACCCTTATAAGAAATATATCGACTCACTGATGATATTTCTCATCCTTACCTCGGTGACTATCCTGGTCTACGAGGTACGAAATCCTGTGCCAGAGTGGATGGATTTTTATGATATCTATATCGTCTCAGTCATTTTTTTGCTAGAGTATCTCCTGCGGCTCTGGGTCTATAGTGATCTGCATAAGTATATCGTCAAGGAGTATGAGCAGTCACAGTTTCTGCATCGTCCTTTTCTACTTTCAGAGCCAGTGAAGCAGGTACTCTCCAGCAAGCTTGAGTTTATTTTCTCACCTACAGCGATCATCGATTTGTTGGCGATACTGCCTGCGTATAGACCATTGAGGATCTTGCGTATCTTTGTACTTTTCCGGGTCTTTAAGCTTCTGAGATATACTAAGAGTATCAATCAATTTGTGGATGTACTAGCAACCAAAAAGTTTGAACTCCTTACGCTTCTTTTTTTATTGCTCTTTATTGTATCCACAGCAGGGATAGCAATCTATGTATTTGAAGAGACAAAAAATCCAAATATAACTACACTGTTTGATGCTTTCTACTGGGCGCTTGTTACGATCTCGACAGTTGGGTATGGAGATATTTCTCCTGTGACAACAGAAGGCAAGGCTGTCTCTATGATCATCATCATCAGTGGTATTGCGATGATCTCATTTGTGACATCAGTGATTGTCTCAGCCTTTTCAGAGAAACTAGATGAGCTCAAAGAGAATAGGATCATCGAAGATCTCAATAAAAACGATACTTTTATCATCATCTGTGGGTATGGACAATTGGCAAAGATGTTTTTGCGGCAGGAAGAGGAGCTGGGCGATGCCTATGTGATCATTGATAAAGATCCTCTCAGGGTAAAGCAGGCGATCAAGGATGGCTATAAAGCAATCAATGATGATGCCAGCAGACATGATGTGATCTCAAAATTTGATATCAAGTACAGCAATATCACCGTACTCTGTCTGACCAATAGTGATATCGAAAATATCTATATCTCACTCAATGTTAAAAGCCTCTCTAAAGATATCCATGTGATAGCCAGATCCAGCAATGAGAGTATGCATAAAAAATTTAATCTGGCAGGAGTAGATCATATCCTAACCCCTAGTAGTGTCGCCAATGTGATGCTTCGTACTGCTATTCACCAGCCTGTCATGTATAACGGTATGCAGGCGATACTGACAGGAAAGAATATTGCCAATATCGATGAAGTCATGGTGTATAAATATACAAAACTCATAGGTAAAAAAATAGAAGATGTTGATTTTGTAAAATACAAAATACTCTTTATGGGTATTCAAAGAGGGGTAGATGGAGAGTTTATTTTTAACCCCAATAGAGAGTTGGAGTTTGAACATGATGATATTCTCTTGATGATGGGTGTGCGTATCAGTATAGAACATTTCAAGAAGAGCTATACAGGGGCACATCATGGATAAGCAGGCATTTTTATTTGGCTATGGCAGTCAAGGGAGATCTTTGGCAAAAAGTTTGCGTACAGATCAGTTCAGGCTTCATATTATTGAATCTGATCCTGCCTTTTATGAGAAGGCAAAGAGTGATAAATTTTTGGATGTGGTCTTGGTAGACGTGACCAATGATGCAGAGTTGGAAGCCTTACATATCGATGATGAAAGCTACA
The DNA here is from genome assembly GCA_965215705.1 of Sulfurovaceae bacterium. GTDB lineage: Bacteria > Campylobacterota > Campylobacteria > Campylobacterales > Sulfurovaceae > JAAXPZ01. The sequence goes on from CBDCEE010000003.1 coordinate 190,626, forward strand.
TCATTTGTGTGATGGAGGATGAGCATCTCAATGTTTTTTTGACCCTCTCTCTACGATCGCTGTATCCCAATGCAACGATCGTAGCGATCTCTGACTCTGTCTATACGACACAGAAGCTCAAGATGGCGGGGGCAAACAGGATCATCGATATCTATAAAGTGAGTGCATATAGGATACACAATATGCTGATCAGACCGGTAGCAACGAAGCTTCTGGACAGTTTTATCTCAGATGAGTCTACGATCTCGTTTAAAGAGATGTTCATCCCGGAAGACTCGTTTTTGGATGGTATGATGATTGACGAGGTACATTTTTCAAGCTATGGGATACTGTTGATCGGGATGCTGGATATAGAGTTGAGCAATAAGTTCATCTTTATTACTGCAGGGATAGATCATAAACTGGACAGTGGTGATACGATCGTCTGTATGGGTTATAACGAGGATCTTGATAGGTTTTCCGAGTTGATCACGCAAAAGGAGCTGCCATGAAGATCGCTATCATAGGTGCGGGTAAATGGGGACAGGCTCTGTACCATGCCTATAGTCAGAACAATGAAGTGGTCATCTCTTCCCGTAACACCAAAGAGATAGAGCACTTTGTTTCCATGGAAGAAGCACTGAGACATGAGTACCTGATCATGGCTATACCGGCACAATTTGTCCGTCAATGGATGGAGGAGCACTTTGTTGATCAAGGGCAGAAGATCCTGGTGGCTGCCAAAGGGATTGAGACCAGTACCGGTGCTTTTCTCAATGAGGTGTATGGTGCATTTGTCCCTGCGGAGAGGCTGGCATTTATCTCTGGGCCTTCCTTTGCAACAGAGGTACAGCAGTCACTGCCTACTGCACTCAAGATCAGCTCTGTCAACTTGGATCTTGCTCAGACCTATGCAGAGGCACTGCCAGACTTTATCAAAGGATATGTACATGAGGATGTGGTCGGTGCAGAGGTGGCAGGGGCCTACAAAAATGTGATTGCTATCGCCGGAGGGGTCTGTGAAGGGCTAGGACTTGGAAACAATGCTAGAGCAGCGATGATCTCCAGAGGATTGGTAGAGATGACCCGTTTTGGAGAAGCTTTTGGTGCAAAGGCGGAGACCTTTCTTTCGCTGGGTGGTGCAGGGGACCTCTTTCTCACTGCGAGCTCTACCATGTCTCGGAACTTTAGAGTAGGGCTTGGACTCTCAGAGGGCAAAAGTATGGAACAGATACTTGAGGAGCTTGGCGAGGTGGCAGAGGGGGTACCTACTGCCAAAGCCCTGCACAAGATCGCTACAGACAGAGAGATCTACCTCCCCATCGCCAATGAGGTCTATCTGATGATCTACGAGGGTAAGGACCCTCGGCAGAGTGTTGGAGATCTGTTGCGATAGATCTATGCTTTGGTAGGTATTGTGTACCTTGCAATACGATAGAAAAATTCTCTCCCATAATCACACCTAAACAGAGAAAACGCTATAATCATTTCACTATTTTGTAAAGGGACCTGTATGGCATATGAGAAGAGTATAGCAGCATTTGAAGCAGCAAGCAAAGTAATCCCCGGAGGCGTAGACTCTCCAGTACGGGCATTTGGGAGCGTGGGTGGTACACCGCCATTCATGGATAGAGGAGAGGGTGGATATCTCTTTGATATCGATGGCAATCGGTATGTGGACTTTGTACAGAGCTGGGGACCACTGATCTTTGGTCATGCGGACAAGGATATCGAAAATGCAGTGATCGAAACAGCCCAAAAAGGCTTGAGTTTTGGGGCACCTACAGAGCTAGAGACAGAGCTGGCAGGTGAGATCGTCACGATGTTTGAAGGGATCGATAAGGTACGTTTCGTCAGCTCCGGTACAGAGGCAGTGATGTCTGCGATCAGATTGGCACGTGGGGTGACAGGCAGAGACAATATCATCAAGTTCAAAGGCTGTTACCATGGGCACAGTGACTCACTACTGGTACAAGCTGGCTCTGGTGCGGTGACCTTTGGCGCACCGAGCAGTCCTGGTGTGCCTGCAGACTTGACCAAACATACGCTACTGGCAACCTACAATGATATTGCCAGTGTGACAGCATGCTTCAAAGACAGTGAAGAGATCGCCTGTGTGATCCTAGAGCCCATCGCTGGTAATATGGGGCTTGTTCCTGCAGAGGAGGAGTTCCTCGTAGAACTACGCAAGCTTTGTGATATGCATGGTACCCTACTGATCTTTGATGAAGTGATGAGTGGATTTAGAGCTTCTCTCAAAGGTGCACAAGGGATCACTGCTGTCAAGCCAGACATCGTCACTTTTGGCAAAGTGATCGGTGGGGGTATGCCTGTGGGTGCTTTTGCTGCCAATGTAGCGATCATGTCACAGCTCTCTCCTGAAGGTCCTGTCTATCAGGCTGGCACACTAAGCGGTAACCCTGTAGCCATGGCAGCAGGACTGGCGAGCCTGCGTAAGCTCAAAGCTAACCCGGCATTCTATATTGCGTTGTCAGAGAAGGCTAAAAAGCTTATGAAAGGCTTCCAGGCAGCGGCCAATGCAGAGGAGATCCCTCTAGTGACGGATGTGAGAGGAAGTATGTTCGGATTTTTCTTCAGTGATAAGCCAGTAAAAAACTTTGATGATGCACAAGAGAATGATGAAAAAGCTTTTGCGATCTTCCATCGAGAGATGCTCTCTCGTGGAATCTATCTGGCATGTTCTGCATACGAGACAGGGTTTATCTCTGTGGCAACCACAGATGAGATGATCGATGCTGCGATCACCGCAGCCTATGAATCTATGAGGATCATTGCAGACACATAGGGTATGTTTCCCCATGCACCATGCATATAGTTTCATGATTACTATGGTATTCTTGCCGGAAAGCTCTAATAAAACCAAATAAGAAGAGGAAACAATGAACGAAAATGATCCAAAGATGAAAAAAATTGTTGATGCTGCAGATGGTTTGAGTCTGGGGATATCGATTGTTGTCGCTGTGCTTATTGGTGTAGGGCTTGGGTATCTACTACGTAAATGGTTTGGATACGAATGGCTCTTTTGGCTGGGTGTTTTTTGGGGGATTGCTGCCGCGATCCTTAATGTCTACAAAGCCTATATCAAGCAGAAGGCTTCCCTGGATGAGCTTGCCAATGATCCCAGATATAAACAACGAAGTTTTGATGACGATGATGAGGATGATGACTAAATAATGAGACGAATACTCACATGGCTTATCGGTATCGATATGGTGCTTATGATAGCTTCACTCCTACTCGGTGGAAAAGTATGGTTGATCAACACACAGATAGGCTATCTCAGTGCCACACTGATATTGGGTGCATCGATGTTTAGCTATAGTCAGATGGTCTACGGTAGGGTTGCTGACGGCACAGCCGTTCCTGAGGATGAGCGAGATATACTTGACAAAATGGAAGACCCCTATGATCTCTACGCAGAAGAGAGCCCTGTTGAGGTAACACAGCAGCTTAAAGAGACGATCAAAGAGGAGAAGCAACGTATGAAGCAGAACCGTCGCTCTGCCTACCAGATACTCAAAGATTCCCGTGCTTCACTCTCTCTCCTGCGATTGGGAGCCTATCTCTTGCTTTTTGTTGGATTCTTTTATCTCAGTAAGAGTCAGATGCTTCATATTCCCAGTTATCTGTTTGCCCTGACATTGCCCATTGTGGTCATCATTGGGTTATTGCTGACAAAAAAAGGAGCGCATGATGAAGCCGGGATATAAGATCATTATTGCCGGACTTTTGATCTATGGGGGCTTCAAGGTCAAAGCGATCATGGATGTCACACCGTACAAAGAGAGAGCCAGTCATTTTGTATCTTTGTTAAAACAGTCTCAACCTTTTGGTGCACAAGAGATGCTTGGTACGGGGTTACAGAAAGAGATATCCGTTGAGATGATCACGCGGATGACAAGAGATCAGAACCTCTCCCAAAGTAGCGAGATCAAATGGTCGGATTGGACAGAAAATGAGGGAAACTATACGCTGCAAGGAGAGCTGCTGTTTGCTCATGCGCCACGATCAATGATATTGCTTTCGCTTTTTCCAAACAAGGAAAATGATATTAGGATCAGTCAGGTCAAGATAGGAGAGAGTGTACTCAAACCTCAAGATAGGAACAAGACAGATTTTTTAAAGTAACTCTTTTACCTTGAGTAGGTCAGCCAGTGCCTCTTTTTTGGCTGAGGGGTTTCGTAACAGATAACTGGGGTGAAATGTAGGTATGATCCGGTATCCATCTCCTTCTATTACCGTGCCTCTGACCCTGCTGATAGGGCTGTTGTCATTGGTGAGATAGTGGTAGGCTGTAGCGCCTAGTGTCACGATGATCTTAGGCTGAATAAGTGAGATCTGTTTCTGAAGAAAGGGACGACAGGAGAGTGCTTCTGACTCTGTCGGTACTCTGTTGTTAGGGGGTCTGCACTTGACAATGTTGGCGATATAGACCTGGGATCTGGGGATATGCAGGACATTTTCGATCATTTTTGTCAGTACCTCTCCTGCGCGCCCCACGAAAGGTCTGCCTGTACTGTCCTCTGTGGCGCCAGGCCCTTCTCCTATAAACATAAGCTCTGTCTTGATGAGCCCCTCACCAAATACCACTTTCTGTCTACTCTTGCTGAGTTCACAGAGATGGCAGTCCAATACGATGCTTTTGAGTTTTTCCATATCATCGGGCAGATCCAAGGTATCCTGCTCTAGCTCAGAAGGTGTGATATCGGTATAGCGATAGCCTAATTGTTTGAGCAGTTGAAGCTGTTTGAGTTGTAGGGCATTATGGAGATTTTTCATAGGTGTATTATAGCGGGAAAATGAGAAATGAGAAATGAGAAATGAGAATTTTTAGAAAATAAGGTGAAGAAAGGATGGAGGAGAGCCTCCAGCCCTAAGTAGATTACGCTTCTACAGCGACCTCTACCATCGTACCTTCCCAAATTCCGTGCTTAGTGCAGTAACCATGGGCGACTAGTTTCAGCTTCTTCCCTGTAGGAATGATAGTGAATGTTGTAGTATTGTGTGCCTTGATATTGCCGAGTGTACCTGGGATGTAGGTGGCTTGAGCCAGCTTGGTCTCACCGTTGAACAGTGTGACTGATTCGATATAGTGATCAAAGTCATCAGGATGTGTATACTCGTTACCCATTTTAACTGTGACCTCAAAAGGCTCTCCAGCTTTGGCTGTGTCGGCGCATGTGATAAATGGTGAGTGTCTATCAATAAGGTCTTTTTTGGCTTCTCTATCTACTTCAGAGATGTCTACATATTTGTTAATTTTTGGCATAAATGCCTCCTTTTAGTAAGTAATAGAAGCATTATACCATAAAAAAGCATTAATAAAAGAGTATTTTTGTCCTATTTACTCTTTTATCTGAGCTTGAGCCCATTTCTTGATGCTTTCTCTCTCCTCTTTGGTGAGTTTGGCTTCAGGGTGTGCCATGATATAGGCGGGAAGAGGCATTTTGATATCGATGGTTTTGACGATACCCTTGAGCCGCTCCTGCTGCTTCTTCTCGTCGTATTGATTCCAGATATCAAAGTTTAGCCATCTCCTGCCATCTCTCACATGCCCCCGTACCTCAAATGAGATAGGTGCGATGTTGGCATACCAAGGCCAATGGGTAGTATTGGAGTGGCAGTCATTGCATGATCTCTTGAATAGCGTCGAAATCTCCTTAGGTGCTTGGATAGCATCTGCCAGAGTCGCTTTGGGTGCTTCTGGGATATCGACTTTTATCAGTTGGAGCAGAAGCAGTGCAGCTGTTGTCCAACCGATGATATGAAGTAGGGTTTTCACTCGTTACTTCGCTTTGCCGGTGATCGTGCATTGTCCTGTGACTGCACATGCTGGGCAGAGTCCCAGTAACCCAGTGAGGAGAGGTACTGCTCCTAGATAGAACCAGTTATTACCGCTATAGTAGGCATACCCGATGAGAGCAGCGCCTAGTAAGATACGAAAAGGTTTGCAGAATTTTGCCATTTTGAGTGCATTGATTGCCATAGTGTTTCCTTTGTATGAAGTTATTTATAATCTGGAACTATACTCACTTTGTCTTAATCGGAAATAAATTTACTTTTTTATGATCTTGGTAGCCGTCAAAAAGAGGTACTCTTTGCCTGTGATCGTTACCCTAAATCGATGCTGTTGGAGGTACTTTTTGATCCAGTAGATATCTTTGATAAGCAAGGACATCTCTGGGTAGGGATAGTTGGGGGCCTTGGCTCCGTGTATGAGCTCTCCGTCAATCCAGCGTGCATTGGGAAAAGCAAATATGATCGCTCCTGTGGGGCTTAGCTGTGTTTGCACCAGAGACATGACGAGGGTTTTTGTATTGATGCCTGGGCTCTGCAGGGTACTGATAGAGAGGATCAAGTCTTGCTGGGGGAGCTGTAGTGCTTCAAGATCATTGATGTCATGACAGTGTAGGGTGATGTTAGGGTAGGGTAGGTTTTCTCTGGCTTGGGTGATCGCTGAGTGAGAGTAGTCTATACCGGTGAGTTGCATACTGTCAAAGGTCTTCCTCCCTATATGTGTAAGGATTCCTGAAAATTCATAGCCTTTATTGATCCCCAGATTGAGGATATGTTTGCGTGTTGTGATCTTGACCGCATCCAGCGCTGCCAAATAATGCCAGGCAAAGCTAGGCTCTTCGAGCTTGTTGATACGGGCAAAGATAGAATTGCTACCATACTTCTCTGTGATATCCTCTACGGCATCAGTGTGAAAGGAGCTGACAGGCTGAAGCTTCTGGTAGTGTACGGTAATGAGAGGGTAGGAAGCGGACTGTGGCAAGAGCATACGGTAGCCTAGCAGCTCTGCCAGGGATGCCCAGGCTTTGAGGCTATGGTGTGGATAGGATTTTCCCTCTATGTCGATGAACTCTCCTGCATAGCTCCCGTTTCCTATATCGGGATTAAGTACGGTAAAAGAGAGTTGCTCTGCATGGTCAGCACTAAGGATCTTGATGATCTCATGCATGGGTGTGGTGCTAAAGTCATAGACCATGCTGCATCTCACTCTCTCTTTGGTGAAGGGTTAGCCCATAGACCCACTGCTGCAGAGGAAGCATCGCTTCATAGATCGCAAAACTTTTGTCAAGGATCTTGGCAGAGTGGAAGGTGTGGTCAGGCTTGACACTGTGGTAGGCATACATAGCACGGTAGCGATAGAGATAGCTATGGCTTGCTTCACAATCCAACTCACGTGGACAGCGTTTGTAGTGTGGATCGGGTATCTGGTAGCCTTGGACTTTAAGTGCCTCTAAGATACTGTGTAGCTCCTCTCTGTGTGCATCATGCTGAATGTACTCTCTATAGGCAGAGAGGAGAGGTGGCTTGAAGTTTCGTATCCCCGCTGCCCAAAACACTTCATGCGGTTCATAATGCATATAGAAGCTACTACTCTGCATCCTGTGACCACCCCCCTGCCAAAAGAGGAGACCGATCTTGGTCTTGATAGGCTCGATGGGGTGAAATCGGGAGTCTCGATAGATCTTAAAAAGTGACTTGTTGGTTTTTGGGATAGCATTGATAGTAGGGACGAGTATCTGAAGATGCTCTCCTAACTCCTCAACAAAGACCTGATTAGGTGCAACAATATACTGATTGTGTCTATCACGGTTTGCCTCGAACCACTCCTTGCTGTTGTTTTCAATGATCTCTGAGAGAAAAGAGAGCCCTGCTTTAGGAAAGCCTTTAAATGCCATTATTTCAGCCTTAGTGATAGTATTCATCAGTTAAATTGAATGATATCCTAATTATATCTAATTTGCTGTGAAGAATAGTAAATATATGGGAAATTTGTCTCTAGTTTTATCGGGATGTGAGGGCATATAGCGGGATTTTTGCTATCATTATAAATATGCATTATTTTTCAAAAAATAGACTATAAGATAATGCTATTTTAAAACCGGAGGTATATACAATGGATATCGATAATAAAATGATAGAAGTAGAAGGAGAAGAGATTCCACTGGAGAAACTCATTGCGGGATACAAACGCTCAAAGGTTGAGAAAACCTTTGTAAAGAAAGCAGTGAGGAAGCGTCGTGACGAGATGTCCCTCAAACCCTATCAGGCAGAGTTGATCAAACTACAGAAGCATCTGGAAGAGACCAATAAAAAGATGATCATTCTCTTCGAGGGGCGTGATGCTGCCGGTAAAGGTGGAACCATACGCAGAACAACCCGCTATATGAATGAAAAACACTATAGAGTCGTCGCTCTAGGTAAACCCACAGAAGAGCAGAAGACCCAATGGTTCTATCAAAAGTATGCTGAACATTTTCCAACAGGTGGGGAGATCGTACTGTTCGATCGTAGTTGGTATAACCGTGCAATGGTTGAGCATGTGTTTGGCTTCTGTACGCAGAAGGAGTATGAAGACTTCATGGATGGTGTTGGTGACTTTGAAAAGGACTTGACCCGACAAGAAACAATTCTGATCAAGCTTTACTTTTCTGTGACCAAGGATGAGCAGGCGAGACGCTTTGAGAGACGCAAGACTGATCCACTGAGACAGTGGAAGCTTAGCGAGATCGATATGCAGGCACAGGAGCGATGGGATGACTTTACGGTGACCAAGTATGAGATGATCAAACAGACTCACACACATAATGCCCCATGGATGGTGGTACGCTCCAACGACAAGCATCGTGCCAGACAAGAAGTACTCAAGATCATACTCAACTCTGTCAACTATGAAAACAGAGATCAGAGTCTGGACTATGCGCTGGATGAAGAGATCGTGATCTCTGGTGCCAGAGAAACAGAGATCATGGATGCACAGAGAGCCAGAAGCGGTAAATACGATCATTAAAAGTGGGAGATAAGGGAGCGATGGATAAGCGCTCTTCGATCTAAACATTAAAAGGAGAAAAAATGGCAGATAAAAAAAAGAGCACTAAAAAAGTAGAAAAGCAGTCGAAGAAAAAAGTAGAGGCAAAGGTAAGCAAAAAGACTATGGCGAAAAAAACTTCAGCCAAGAAACAAGTAGGTAAAAAAGCAAAAAAACGTAGTTTCAAAGAGAAGATGAAAGCCAAAGGCAAGGTACAGATCTGGAAAAAGACCGAAACGATCGAATATGAGAAAGAGCTTGCCAGTCTACAGGTAGAGCTCCTCAAGTTCCAAAACCATGTCAAAGACAAGGGCTTGAAGATCCTGATGATCTTTGAAGGGCGTGATGCGGCAGGCAAGGGTGGTACGATCAAGCGTATCACAGAACATCTCAACCCTAGAGGTGCCAGAGTCGTCGCGTTGGAGAAACCCAATGAAAAAGAGTCCACCCAGTGGTACTTCCAACGCTATGTGACCCATCTACCTGCTGCAGGTGAGATCGTACTGTTCGACCGTAGTTGGTATAACCGCTCGATGGTTGAGCCAGTGATGGGTTTCTGTACAGAGCGTCAGCACCACAAGTTCCTCAAAGATGCACCAGAGTTTGAAGAGATGCTTGTAGATGAGGGGATACAGCTGTTTAAATTCTACTTCTCTGTCTCCAAGGATGAGCAGGAACGCAGGTTTAAAGCCAGAGAGACTGATCCTCTCAAGCAGTATAAGCTCTCTCCTGTGGATAAAGAGTCTCAGAGACTTTGGGATGAGTATAGTCTCGCCAAGTTCATGATGCTCTCTGCTACCCATACCGAAGCAGCCCCCTGGACGATTGTCAAGAGTGATAACAAGAAAAAAGCCAGACTCAACTGTATCAAGCATATCCTCAATTTTGTAGAGTATCCAGACAAATCAAAGCCCAAAGAGATCGCAGTAGATCGTAAGATCATCGTCTATGGCAGAGATGAGTCTATAAGGATGGAGAAGCAGTTCAAGTTTAGTATGACGAAGTAGATATTCCAGCCACAAATCCACTACTAAACGCCCACTGGAGGTTGTATCCTCCACAGGGGCCGTCCAGGTTGACCACTTCTCCACAAAAGTATAACCCCTCTGCCAGTTTACTTTCCATCGTATGAGGATCTATCTCTCCTAGCTTGATACCGCCTCTGGTGATCATCGCTTTGTCAAATCCGTCATGTCCTATGACTGTCAGGGGTACCCATGCCAGTAGCTGGATGAGTCTCTCTCTTGTTGATCCTTTTTGTTTGGAAAAACCTAACAGAGGATCTGCATCTGAGAGTTGACAGAGTACTTCTGAGAGAGAGGTGGGCAGGAGGGTTTCGAGTAGTTGTAAAGTAGTGTAGTGGGTGTTGTCAGCGTGCTTCTCTCTGATATGTTTTCGCACTGTTTCCTCATTCATCCCTTTAGTCATATTGATTAATATAGGAACCTCTATGTCTTTATCAAGGAGTGGTGTGATCTCTCTGGAAAAGTCCAGTACCACAGGCCCTCGTATACCCTGTTTGGTAAAGATGAGATCCCCGCGTGCCTGTAGTTTTCTATACTTTTTAATATCAACGATAATATGGGCATTAGCTATTGTATCTGCACGGCAGGTATCTACCCACTTCTCTGCTACTTTGAGTGGCATCATAGCGGGAAATATGGAGGTGCTTGTATGTCCAAATAGAGCAGCCAAATCATAGCCATCTCCCTCAGCTCCTAGCTGTGGGTAGCCTTTGCCGCCTGTGGCTAGGATGAGGGTTTGGGTGGTGTAGGATATTGGAGTTAAGGTGTGTTGGTACCCCAAGGGCATTTCTGAGGGCACCACACACCCTACGGTAAATTGGTTATTATTTTTCTTGATTTTTTTCACCCTTTGTCCACATTGTACTTCGACCCCTACACGTTCCATCTCTGTGGAGAGGGCATCGAGGATGGTCTGGGAGCTGTGCCCTACAGGGAAGATACGAAATCCATCAGGGGCATCTGTCTCTACCCCTATACTGGTGAAAAAATCCCTCAAGGCATGATGGTCAAAGGCATCGATCGCAGTCTGCATGAAGCGTCCGTCCTTGCCAAAGGCTTGGGTGAAATCCTCGTTGGAGAGGGTATTGGAGAGGTTGCATCTGCCTCCACCTGTGGCCTTGAGCTTGGCACCGATCTTAGGGAGCTTCTCCAGGAGTAGGACGCGCTTGTCTCTTCTTCCGGCTGTGATGGCAGCCATCATCCCTGCAGCACCTGCACCGATGATGAGGGTATCGTAGGGTTTAGTAGTACTTCCTAAATCCATGCGATTCCTTATATGTTCTATAGTTTATCTTCTCTTCTTTGCGTTTGACCCGCTGTTGTTTAGTGTTTTTATGGAATCCACCTTTTTGTGTGACGATATCTTTTTGCTTCTGCTTACGTTGAGGGTCTTTTTCGACAAAGACAGGTTGCCTTGTCCATGGATCCATCTCGGTATAGTACATCAGAGCGGAGTAGGTAGAGGGAGTAGGGATAAATACTTGCACTTGCTCAGGATTAAGGTGCAGTTCACTGTTGGCAAACTCTTTAAGGTTTTCCATGTCTTTTAGCTCACTCCCTGGATGTGCAGCGATGAGATAGTAGGTCAGGAACTGCTTTTTACCAGAGGCTTTGTTGTAGGCATCAAAGTCAGCTTTGAACCGCATGAGGGTGTCCTTGTCAGGTTTGTTCATGAGTTTGAGGACTTTGTCATCGATATGTTCAGGGGCGACTTTCATCTGTCCTGAGATATGGTGATCGACGAGGGTTTTGAGATAGGCTTTACCATGGCTTTTGTCCTCTTGGATCAGATCATAGCGGATACCACTGTTGACGAATGCTTTTTTGACATGAGGGAGCTTGCGTATCTTGCCTAGCATCTCTATCTGTGGGGCGTGGGTAGGGCGTAGGATAGGACAGACCTGTGAGCTGGTGCAGGGGATATCTTGGCAGACACCGCTTTTGAGCTTTTTGTCACATTCAAAACCGTACATATTGGCAGTGGCCGCACCGATATCATTGATGATACCTTTGAAATCCTTGTGATGCTTGAATCGATCTACTTCATTAACGATAGAGTCTTGGCTGCGGCTTCGTATGGTACGTCCTTGGTGTACCGTAATCGCACAGAAGTTGCACTCTCCATAACAGCCATGATGGGTGGTGACAGAGAACTGTATGGTTTGGAGTCCTCGCACTTCTCCTTGAGCCTTGTAGTAAGGGTGTACATCCCGCTCATAGCCTAGGTCATAGACATGGTCGATCTCTTCTGTGGTCATGCTGGGCTGTGGAGGGTTCTGTATGAGATATCGGTTGGCATGCTGCTGGATGAGTCCTTTAGATCCTGGTTCATTGTTGGCATAAAAATGATGAAACATAGAGATAAAGGCGTTCTTGTCTGCTGCACACGCCTCGTAGCTGGGGAGCTCAAAGAAACCTTTGTCTCGTGCCACATCTGGCTCTTTGGCGATATAGCTGATACCTGCGATACCCTCGATAGGTGTGCCGTCTCGATAGGCATCGGTGAGCGCTACGACAGCTTTCTCTGCCATGCCGTAGACCAGTACGTCTGCTTTGGCATCAAAGAGCAGGCTACGACGTACCTTGTTTGTCCAGAAATCATAATGCGCTACTCTACGTAGGCTAGCCTCCACGCCACCCAGTACCAGCGGTACGGTATCTTTGAAATGTTGTCTAATGAGGTTGGCATACTTGAGTGTGGCACGGTCTGGGCGACGGTTATTCACCGCTCCTGGGGTAAAATCATCGCTTTTTCTGAACTTTTTGGTGGCGGTATAGTTGGCGACCATGCTATCGACCAATCCACCGCTGATCCCCCAGTAGAGTCTAGGTTCTCCCAGACGGGTGATATCTGCTCCGCTGCTGATATCGGGCTGTGCGATCACTCCGACACGATACCCGGCATCGACCAGTATCTTGCCCACGATCGCGATACCGTTGTAGGCAGTATCGACATAGGTATCACCGGAGACGAGGATCACATCGAGCTGCTCCCAGCCCAAAATGCGTAATTCCTCTTGTGTTGTAGGCAGAAACATAGGACTCCATTAATAATCATTTGGCATAATTATAGCCAAATATACCCACACAGCTATGGAGAAGATATGAAAAAGATATTACTAACAAGCCTTATTTTGCTATCACAAAGCCTTATGGCATCATCCGCACCATCCCCCACACCAAAGATGCAGACCCAAGAGCTCTCTATCAAGCAGCTTGCAGAGCAAAATATAAAGATCGTTAAACTGGCTGCCGAGGAGATGAACAAAACCCTTCCTCAGACCATAGACAAATACACCACGCTCATCCAGATCTCAGCCAAAGGCACTACTCTGGAGTATCTTTTTGAGATCAATACTGGCGCCAAGAGTGATGAAACTGTAAAAAAAGAAGATCATGCCCGTATGGAAAAAGCGATCACAGAGGGAATCTGCCACTCCTCCAAACGCTTCCTCGATGCCCAAATTAACATCTCTTATATCTATCGTAGTGCTGCCAGCAAGGTAGAACTGTTCCGCTTTGATATCTCTCAGGAGAAGTGCTCTGTAAAGTAGCATTTCTCCGACCGTCCCAACTTCACTTCGTTCTCTACCTTTTTTAAAAACATCCGTATACTTACTTGACATAATTTTGACACAAGTTAATGTTATGATGTGCCATAGAGATGATATTTTCTCTGAAATATACATAAAGGAATGTTATGAAACAGAAATATGGAGTATTGGGTATCACGATATGTATGTTAGGACTTATGGGGTGTTCCGATAGAAGCCCTATATCAACTGTGGCAGCCTATGAGGATAATGTCACAATGGGGATAGAAGATACATATCTGGATATAGATGTACTTGCAAATGATATTTATTTTGTAGGTGTAGGCAAGGAGCTTCGCTTGGAGATCGGTACTTTTGCTGAGCATGGGGCAGTAGTAGCTAAAACAGTTAATGAGAAACAGCTTATCAGGTATGTACCGACAGAAGAGGGTTTTGAGGGAAGAGACTCTTTTAGATATTGTGCCCAGATATTCTCCATCGATACAGGGGAACGCTCCGTTGGTGGTTGTGCCCGTGTCAATGTAATCGTCGGTAATGGTGAACCTCTCGTTAACGCAGGGCCGGACAGTGGGACACTTATCGGAACTCCATTGAGGATCGAAGGTTCAGCCAGCGATGATCGAGATGCTTCAGATGCTCTGACATATGAATGGAAAGAGGGTACAGAGGTGCTGGGAGACAGTGCAGTTTTGATGTATGACCCTGCATTGATGGGACAGCACAAGCTTGTATTGACAGCCACAGACACAGAGGGAGCATCAGGCAGCGATGAGGTCAATATCACGGTCAATGGATTCAATGTTATAGAGGCACATGATGATGAGGTGACCATGCCTGATACTGATAATCAGGTCAATATCGCAGTATTAGATAATGATGAAATGGCGGGAGAGGTAAGTACGGTGACGCTAGAGGTGGAAACCTCTCCTGGCAATGGGGTTGCAGTTTCCAGAATATGGGGCGACAAAAAAGTGATCATCTATATTCCAGGAGACGGATTTGTAGGTACAGATACTTTTACCTATAGGGCTACGATAGGGGGTGTTGCCGATATAGCCACCGTGACTGTCCATGTGACCAGCAATGAAAATCATGCCCCAACAGTGGGAGATGACGAGATGACTGTGAACTGTGAAACAGGTGGAAGTAAGACTCTGGAAGGCTCTGATATAGATGAGGACACCTTGACTTTTTCGATTGATCGTACCAATATATCCTATGGAAATGTTGATTTCAACAGCACTACAGGTGTAATAAGAATATCAATAGATGGATCAGAAGACAGTGAGGCTTGTATGCTAGAAACTGCTAGTAGCTTTGCCTATAAAGCCAATGATGGGGATCTAGATTCATCTCCAGGAACCATAACGATTATTCCGCAATAGCTGGCGATATTCTTTTCATTCCCCATATTTCAATGGGAGGGGGGGGTGAAAAGAGATGAAGTTCTTTCACCTCTTCTCTGGTGACATAATTTTGACACAAACTATTGTTATACTTCGTGTACGTGAAAACAGGAGGATGAAATGTTCACACCCCTTAAGATTCTGCTTTGTCTCCTGCTTTTCACCGTCAGTATAAATGCCGGTACATGGCATAAAATAGACCCTTACAAACACTATACAGCAAAAGATTTCCATCTCAAAAAAAATGTCGGTTATATGGAGATCAGAACCTATGCCAAAGGCAGCACGAAGGCAAAGACTGTCATACCAGTATATAGAAGAACGTTACGCTCATATGGTACTTTCATCGTGGATTATTTTAAAATATTGAAACCCGAGTACACCCCCAAAGCAGATATCAGAGATCATGGCAATGCCTTTATGATGGATAGAAAAGGCAAAATGTGGCGAATTGATGAGGTCAAAGATATCATAGATCAACTGGGTACGATAGATAGAGTAGCGGAGTTTCAATTGGTGTTGTGGCTCTACAGCAAGCATAAAGCCACAAGATACAAAAAGACCAAGAGAGGCTATGAGCTTATCATAGAGTACAACTATGGGGGAGAGTATGGCTCCTTTCGGGATAGGGCGTTTATAGACAGAAAGGGTCACATCAAGTACTATAAAATGAAGAACTACTAAAAAGATGATCTAGCCACAGGGAAAACAGACCCCTACATATCCCCAACCTTCTCCCGCATGACACAATTTTGCCACAAGTGTATGTTATGATGTAGGTATATAAAGCAAAAAGGAGAAGCAATGCAACGCAATAGATGGATAGAATGGTTATTAACAGCTACGATGATGGTGGTGATGACAGCGTGTGGTGGTGCAAGTGGAAGTGGTTCTGGAGGAAATGGAAATGGTGGTGGAAGTGGTGGCGTCACTCCCAATACCAAGGGAACTGTAACAGAACAAAATGCGATGCAGTTGATGGGAGAATTTACCAATTTCGATATTGTCAATCGGTATGGTTTAGGGATGGGAGAGCCTTATTCGAAGCTGGCAAAGGAGCCTCTGTCAGCTAGTATGAATCAGGTAGGGTTACTCAAAAGAAGTGCATCTTCTATAAATAATACGCAGAGAGATGCTGAGGTGAGTGGTATCATTGGATATATATGTGAAAGTGGTAGCGTGGTTGACAACACCACAGTGAGATATGATGAGGAGTTTGGTATGATCCCTGTATCTATATCAGGTGATATTACACATAACCAGTGTAAGCATGGGAAGATCACTGAGAGTGGTGGTTGGCAGGGTACCTACGCATTGATACTCTATGAAAATACATCATATAAGGTAGAGAACAAAAATTACAGCAGAGTGATAGATAATGAGCGAGTAGAGATAGACACATTCAATGCTGAGGCCAATATTACATTGGGTAGGGATGCCGAAGATAATATGCCTACGGTTGGTGGTTGGGCATTTTTCACATTTGATCATATCAAGGTCGTAACAGATGGGCATAAAACAGAACTAAAAGAGTATAGATTGGACAGTACATTTGCTCCTTCCGAAAAGGTAACGATGCGTATAAGTGGCTCTTTCTATAGTGACTATGCAAGAGGCTGGCTCACTATAACTACGACACAGGATATCGTACTCTATGGAGATAGACATAGTTGTCCTACAGAAGGTATATTGACTGTCACAGGAGATAGCGGCAGTGTCATGACAGTTACCAGTATGTCTGATGAGAGTCAGGAGATCAGAGTCAATGATGTCTATGTAGATACGATTCCTTGTGATGATGAGTAGTAGTGAAACAGATGCACTGGATAGTAGCTATATCGATCTGCCTTGGCTTTTTTGTAACAACTGGCTGTGCTCCCAAGCGTATTGACTGTCTCAATGGACCTGTGGTCGGATATGAGACTCCTGCTGCACAAAAACGTCTCAGAAAGCAACAAGAAAAACGATATAGAGAGATAGAGAGGTCAAGGAGAAGAGAAAAAAGATGAAAAACTACCCTCAGAAAACCTTGATCGTTTTGCTTCTTGGATGGATACTCAGCACCCATCTCCATGCACAAAAGATCAAACATCCACCACAGAAACAGGACAGCAGCCGAGCCACTGACTGGGTAGCTTCCTGGCGTACCTGCTCTGGGGATGGGGCGGTCAAGCGGGATGGGACACTCTGGCAGTTTGGTAAAGTAGGAGACTGCAACTGGGGACAGATCATGCCTGTGGACCCTGTGACAGGCAAACCTACCATCAAAGAAAAATATATCTATCATCTCAAAGGCAGACGACTAGGTAGTGGTTTTGCAGGTGCGAAGATCATCAATGGTGGCTACCGTGTCTATGCGATCAAGCGTGATGGTACACTGTGGGGCTGGGGAGAGCAGTTGAGAGAGAAGCCCATACTCCTGAGCCATAGTCATGATTGGATAGACTTTCGGGTCAAATATGAAGGCAACGGCTGCTGTGCCCATGATATGGGGATGCAGCGTGACGGAAGTTTGTGGAGGTTCCCTGAGGGGATGGACTATGCCCACAGAAGCCCTATACCCTATCTGAAAATGATAGGCAGACAGAAAGGCTGGGATAAAGTGATCCTAAACTGCTGTGCCATCTATGCCACGAGAGGAGATGGCTCCCTGTGGCAAAATAATGGTCTCACGGCCAAAACTAGATTTAAAAAGATCAAGTACAAAACCTTTTGTAAAGACCATCCACGTCTTTGCAAAAGGCTTAAAAAGATGTCACATCACTCCATGTATAGCACTGGAGGCAATGATGTGATATGGGTCAATACATCAGGCAGGGCAGGGAGGCTCTGGATGGATCCTGAGGTGGTGTATGACTATAGATAGAATGAACTTATTTAAATCATTTAAGGAGAAAAAATGACAAAAATAATAATAACCTTGATGGGTACTGTACTCTGTGTCTCAGCAGGCTGGCATCCGCTCAAGCCAATGACTGACTATCACGGAGAAGATTTTCATCTCAAGCCCAGTGTAGCATATGTCGAACTGCGGCGATCGGATACAGTACTCCTCAAAGAATACAAAACCAAAGTCAAGCGTGCATTTATCATGAGCCGCAAGTCTCTGGATAGCTACGGAGTTAAAACTGCCAAAGCCTTCCGTCACATTCCCATGTCTTCCAAGAAACGATATAAGCTTCTAAGCGGAGGATATGGTTTTTCAAGCTGGTACTACAACGGCTTTATGCTCGATACCCATGGTAAGATATGGCGACTTGAGACGGTCAAGGATCTCATCGATATGGTTGCCCCCATCGACACTCCTGCTGAGGCAAAACTCGTCCTATGGGCACACAAGCATGCCGAAGGGTTCACTACCGATGATGAGGGCTATAGAGCCAAATACCGCAAGAGTGGTCAAAACTATATCATAGAGGAGCACTATGCTGTTGACGATACTATCTATGGGGAGTGCGGTGTCTATACCTATCGCAGTACTGTTACGCGTTCTGGTCGGATTACGCATCGCAAGCGTATCAGTAAACGACCTGTCAAAGATTGTGGTACGAGTGATTAGGATGATGGGTACTGAATCATACAAAAGAACAAAGAATCTCGGCAAGAAGCTCAGTACCGTTGTATCGCTAGGCTGTATCAGTATATTTTAGGAGAAAAAATGACAAAAATAACAATGACACTGATGAGTACAATACTCTGTGTCTCAGCAGGCTGGCATGGGCTCAAATCTGTGGATGCGTATCATCCCAAAGACTTCCATCTCAAATCAGGCGTAGCGTATGTGGAGATGAGACTACAGAATAGTATCGCACCGATGCATGATCCTAAGCATCTCAATGTCAAGACCAAACGTGTATTTGCTATGGGTAGAAAATCCCCCTCAAGTTTTGGTTCTAAAACGGCAAACAGATTTCGACATCTTCCGATGTCAGCTAAAAAAGGACATACACTACTTAGAGGTAGTCGTGCAGGATTGATTGGTACTTCAACATGGTACTACAATGGATTTATGCTCGATACGTATGGCAAAATATGGCGACTTGAGAGTATCAAAGATCTGATCGATATGGTTGCCCCTATTGATACATCTGCTGAGGTTAGTCTGATCTTGTGGGCACACAAGTATAACGAATGGTCTGCAACGTACCGTAAGAGCGGCAATAATTATCTTGTAGAAGATTATGTTATTGCTGATACCTCTGCTGGATGTTTCCGTACTACTTACCGCAGTACGATCACCAGATCAGGTCGCATCACACATCGCAAGCGGATCAGTAAATACCCTTCTCAGATGTGTGGTGCTGAGTAGCGTGCCCCTCTTTGCAGTGCATATAAGCCAGCCTATCCCGTGACATAATTTTGACACAACTTAATGTTATGATAGGGATAAATAAACCAAATAAAAGGAGAAACAATGCAAATAAATAGATGGATAAATTGGCTACTCATAGCAGTAGTGACAGTGATGATGAGTGCGTGTGGTGGAGGTGGTGCGGGAGGAGAGACTGGCAGTGCTAAGTACGTTCTTCCTTTTAATGACGGAGAACATGGTATTGAGCCATGGGTGACAGATGGGACGAGTGCTGGCACACAGCTACTCAAAGATATCAATACGGAGACACAGTCTCTAACGTATGAGCACTACACAAAAGTAGGAGACAAAGTCTATTTTGTAAAGGTAGATGATAGTGGCAGTAGAGCACTTATGCAGACGGACGGTACAGAATCTGGTACCAGAGTAGTATCTCAAATCGTTCCTCACCTCAGGGTAAGAGAGATGGTTGGTGTAGGGGATACCCTCTTTTATCTATTGGTTGACTTTAGTGGCCATAATAGTGAATTGTGGAGAAGCGATGGTACAGCAGCAGGTACGATACAGCTCAAAGCAATAGTAACAGGTAGAGATAGCGAGCATATCACCAATATCGTAGCGTTTAATCATAAGGTCTATTTTCTCGCTGTAGGATATCTGCATGATGTTGCCTTGTGGGAGAGTGATGGCACCGTTGTCAATACAAAGCTTGTCAAAGATATCTATGCAGGTCATGATAGCAATCGTGGAAACTATGGAAATAAGTTAGTGCGTGCCAATGGCAAACTCTTCTTTGCAGGATATGACGATGCTCACGGTAGAGAGCCATGGGTGAGTGATGGTACAGCTGTAGGTACTGCGCTACTTGAAGATATTAAAGTAGGTACAGGGAGTTCTTATCCAAGTAAGCCTATAGAACATGATGGAAAGGTTGTTTTCCTAGCCAGTGATGTGGATCATGGTAGAGAGTTTTGGGCATATGATGGTACGGATACCTCTTTATACTTAGATTCTGTATCAGGGAGATCTCATTCTGAAGCCAATCATTTAGTCTCACTCAATGGTTCGCTCTGTTATGTAAAAAATGGTCAAATATGGAAAATATCTGGTGCACCGTTGAGTGCCAGTAGAATAGATGATCAACCATATGGCGGGCCCATATATACAATGATATCCAGTGGAGGTAAACTCTACTATAGCGTGTATAAAGGGGGTAGTGATGATGAGCTTTGGGTGACTGATACTTCTGATAATGCAGAGGTGAAAATAAGTGACTCTATCATCGGTACTGACACCTTTACGGCATTTAATAACAAAGTTTATTTTGCTACGAGTGATGGATTGTATGAAACAGCTGGTACTATCGCATCAACTGTACAGGTAAAAGAGGGCAAAGTATCTGAGATTGCCTCATGCGGAGATACTCTGTATTTTAGCCATGATAGACCATGGATGATCCAAGGAGGAGATCCTCAGCCACTATTTAGTACATCATCCCTAGCGACAGCTTCATCCTATGGCGGATATAAACTGGTGAGCATAGGGGACAAAAACTACTTTATAGCTACCCAGAAGAGTCGTGAAGGGAACTATACATTGGAGCTATGGCAAACAGATGCGACACAGGCAGGCACACAGAAAGTCTTGGCAATGGATGGCTATGCACCTACAGGCATCTATGCTTTCCAAGATGAGATCTATTTTACAGGATGCAGCTATAGTAATTCTCCCATCTGCAAATTGTGGAAAAGCAATGGTACTGAGAATAATGTGACTTGGCTTACAGACGCATATATAACACAGTTTATGGAGTATAATAATAGTCTCTATTTTGATGATATGTCTAGAGGAGAAATCTGGGCGACTGATGGTACAGCAGTAGAGCAGATTTCATTGGGTGTGGTCTCTTTGTGCTCTGGAGGGGATAGAGGTTTGACTATGATGGCTAGTGGAGATTTTTTGTACTTTTCTGGGGAAGAAGAGGATGATTGCTATCTCTATCAAACCAATGGTACAGAAGCAGGTACACAAAGAGTAGATGCAGTCACGGATTTTTATCCTTCTGGCTTTGTAACGATGGGGGATAAAATGTACTTCCTTGAAATAAATGCAAGCCATAAAAGTACCTTGTTTAGTATAGATAGCCATACAGGTACGACAGAGGTCGTCAAGCAGGTGGGTGAATATGTGACGGATATAGGTGCAGTAGGGGATAAGCTCTTTTTTGTCAGTTTTGAGAATGCCACAAATATAAAACTCTGGGTATCTGATGGCAACGAGAGTGGGACTACTGTGATCCATGATATCCAGACGAAATTTTCTTCATATAGTGTTTCAGGTAGTGCATATCAGTTAACAGATGTTGATGGTAAGCTCTTCTTTGTCAATAGTGATGGTATACATGGTAATGAAGTATGGGTCAGTGAAGGGACAACGGATACTACAAAGATGATAGAGGATGTCAATCCTGAATCCCATGATCGATATCTACCTGAAATCTATGGTGCCTATGATGGAAAACTTCTCTACTATATTTCAACAAAAAATGGTAACCAGATGTGGATAACAGATGGAAGCACAAGTACTATGATTGCTCCATAATATCTGGATTTAGGTGTATTGTGTACAGATGGAGCAGGTGAGGGTACAGTAGAGATTTACCCTCATCATGATTTCTGACAAATTTATACATTAGGTTACTCTACTTTTTAATATAGTGTAATCTATAGGTATTGGTAAAATTACAAAATCTTAAATATCCTCATTTTTTGACACAATTTTGACACACTTCTATGCTAGAATGATGAAGTTGAGAAAAGGAGAAAAACACCATGAAAATACACTGTCAAATCATAAGGGCTGGGAATGGCACAATAAAATAGGCTATATAGACGCAGCAAATGCATATAGAGACTATGACAAGCCGTATAGAAAAACGATCTCTATCCTCTACTATGCAAAGATGGATTCAAATATATATATCTGGCGTCAAAACTCAGAAAAGTGGATGAAGGACTTCTTGGGCGAGATAGATACCCCTGCGGAGCTGGCAGTGGTGCTCCATACCCATAGAGGTACGAAAAGATATAAAAAGATACCCAAAGGCTATCAGATAAGAATCGATAATCTCATCACAGAGCAAAATGCACCAGATGGTAGATGTATGCATATCATCAGGCATGCTATCGTAGACAAAAAAGGGGAGATAGAGCCCATATACAAGAGTGACAGATCCCCACTGGATAGAGAAAAGTGTGCTAGATTGCGAAAGAAGATAGAGATGCATTGAGTTTGACACATTTTTGACACAAATTATAGGTATACTATTTGCAGTGGAAAACATTGTCTGAGTGTTGAATTCTTCCCCTCATATATCTCTGCTTGGCTTTTGTTTTCCACATGAGTTGTACTTTCTTCCCTTTTCCCTATTTTATCTCCTCTTGCCACAATTTTGCCACAAGTTCATGCTATGATATGGATAAGGGTTTTGACCCGTAGGTGCGATCATATCGCACGATCGATCCGATGAAGGATCAAAAAAGGATGCCCTCTAAATCACTCTATAGCAGTGCAGATATATATACTGAGGTCACACAGAAGATAAGAAGAAGAGAGTGTTATGATCCAGATCAAAAATGAGTCTAAATAAACAAGGAAAGACAATGAAAAAAACAATAATACTCTTAATCCTGACTTTATATGTAGTATCAGGCGCTTCCATAGAGCTCAGAGTGATAGGGGTTACCCCCAATGACACGCTCAATGTACGCAAACATGCCAGTCACAAGAGTGCTGTCGTTGCCAAGCTTGCAGCATTTGCCAGAGGTTTTTACGCAACCAAAGCCTTGCCTAAAAACCCCTCTAGCTGGGTGGCTATCACTATCGATGGTACCCATGCTACGATACACGGCTGGGTCAAGCGTAGGTATGTGACACAAGACGGAGCATACATGGCAGTGCATACCTCTCGTTTGGCACTGAAATACCCCTCTTTTGCAAAAGCATACAAAGGCAAAAATGGCTCTATCGGTATAACCTATGATATCAAAGTCAGGCATGATGGTGGATGTGATATGCGCGATAAGCCAGAGATGGTGAGTCATTTTGCTTTTCTCGCTTTTTCATTTTCCGTACACGATACACTCAAAAGTGCACTGCTGGAGTCATTTGGAGACCAGTACAAAAATGGCACATTTGATGCTTCGCTCCGCTACGATGCACACAGAGACTGGTTCAAAAAACACAAAAAAAATGGCTGGGTAGAGGAGGTGGAATTTTATGGGAAGCGTGCCAGACGTATCATGATAGGTGCGGAGGGGTGTGGTATCAATTATTATTTCTACAGACAGTCTGGCAAGGTCATCTTGGTATCTGAGCCCTTTAATCACAACCCACCCGTAGATCCCAAAACCAACACTATATTCTCTGGTAAATGGGAATTGCCTAATGAGGATATGATCATGCATAAGATTGTGTGGAGTTTGAAAGTGAAAGGAAGATCATGAATCTGATAAGAACCATCCTATTGATCAGTCTGCTTACACTTAGCGCACAAGCAGGCTGGAATCGTTTAGAAAAGGTAGAGAAGTATACAGGTACAGACTATACACTCAAAGCAAATGTTGCCTATATGGAGATCAGGTTTTACCAAACCGAGAAAAGTGAAAGAGCCAATAAGATCTGGACACTCTATCGAAAGCCTCTCTCAAGCTATCCCAAAAATGTGATATCTAAGTTCAAAAATCTAAAGCACAGGCATACCAACAAAGAGAGTTATCTGAGACTCAGAGATCATGGTAATGCCTTTTTCATCAATACACAGGGCAAAATGTTCTGGACAGATGAGATCAAGGATGTCAAGATGCTTTTAGGAGAGATAGATACACCTGCGGAGGTTGCACTGATCTTGTGGCTTGGTTATCACCATCAGTGGTCAAGTTGTAAAAAAATATCTCATGGCTACACCATAAAAAGTATCATGGGGGTATCGTCATGTGGGTATATCAAGACATTGGGTAGAGTAGACAGAAAAGGAAACTATAATTCTAGCAACCATGTCACGCATATCGTCAGAAATAAGTGCAAAAAACGAAAGAGGACACAATATATCGACCACAAGAAAATAAACTATGAGTCCTATGGAAGTATCGCTGTGGATGAGAATGAGAACCTCTATGTTGTAGGGGATGTCAAGAGAAACAAGACCCTCGGTAGCAGTGATTATAGGGTACTTGATAAATATAGCAGTAACGACAAACGGCTCTGGAGTAAAAAGACAACGGGGTATCCAGCTGTAAAGGTGGTGAACCATTTTGTTTATCTGGTTGAGGATAATAAGATCAAAGCCAAATACAGCACCAATGGCAAAAAACAGTCTTTTAAGCAAGGAGAGATAATAGCCAAAACAGCGCAGCGGGAGAGCAAAAAGTATACGCCTAAACTATTGCCAAAGGAAAAGAAAAATATAGAGATATCAATCTCTGATTACAAAGTCAGCAAAAAAGGCAGTATCTATGTGGTAGGTGCAGAGACTTTTTACCCTTTTGGTGTGCCGACAGGTTCTGGAATGTGTGGTAACAATGGACAGATTTATGGTGCACTCATAGCAAAATTCGACCATAGAGGCAAAATGCTCTGGGCAAAGGTCATAGATAGGGATGACTGATCTCGAGGTTAATGGCTACCTCTCTGCCTTATGCCCCATTTTTGCCACACTTTAATGTTACAATATCTCATAACAGTGCATAAGGAATGAGTATGAAGCAACTACTATGGCGTTTGGTATGGACAGTGGCAGTGATGTTTGGCTCTTTGGTGGGAGGAGCTCATCCCAAAGCGATGATTATCTTCGATGCATCAGGCAGCATGTGGGGACAGATCGAGGGGGTCAACAAGATCGTCATCGCCCGTGATGCACTCAAATCAGTCGTACAGAAGTGGAACCCCAAGGTAGAGCTGGGACTTACTGTCTATGGACACAGGGTCAAGGGAGACTGTAATGATATTCAGACTGTGATCCCTATCGGACGGGTCAACAAAAAGAAGATGATCGATACTGTCTATGGGATCATGCCCAAAGGGATGACCCCGATCGCCAAATCACTGCGTCAGGTAGCCAATACCTTCCGCCAGTATGAGGGGCAGACTACGATCATCCTCATCTCAGATGGACGGGAGAGCTGCGAAGAGGACCCTTGTGCTACTGCCAAACAGCTCAAGGCAGAAGGGATCAACTTTGTTGCCCACGTAGTAGGCTTCAATGTAGATACAAGCACAGACAAGCAGCTCGCCTGTGTCGCCAAGGCGACAGGGGGAGAATACTTTTCTGCCAAAAATGCAGCGGCCCTCAACAAAGCGATCAAGGTCATCGCCAAAAAAGTTGCCAAACCAAAACCCAAGCCAAAACCTATAGTGCTCAAAAATACTACTTTGGAGCTCATCGCCAGATACCAGATGTCTCCTACAGGACTCAATGTCTCTGGGATGCAGTGGGAAGTCACACAAGGAGGGAAGGCACTCTATAGCGGTAGTGAGGAGAGTCCAAAGATCCCAGCCAAGGTGGGGAAAGTACATATCAAAGCCACCTATAACCGTACCTCAGAAGTACAAAAGGTAGAGGGAGACATCACCCTCAAAGCCAAAAAGAACAATCCGGTCACTATCCAACTCAAGAGTGGAAAAGTAACCATAGATACCGCTGAAGAGCAGGAAGGACCTAGAGTCAAAGCCTCAGTACATATCTATCCGATCCTGGATGGTGATCCCAATCTAGATGATGAGATCGCTTGGTGTGTACCTACTAAGACTAAAAGCTGTCAGAAAATACTACCGATCGGAGCATTTTTTATCAAAGCTACCTATAATGGGATAAAAATGCAGAAGCAGTTTACGCTAGAGAATAAAGAGAAGAAGGTGTTGCATCTCTATTTCAAACAGACAAGCCAGATCGTAACCTCTGCTTCAGAGACCGATGGTGGTAAATGGGTAGATGCCAGCCATGCAGTGTATATACCTGATGAAGAGGGACAGCCAGACAGCCATGTCTGCTCCCCAACTTCTTACAAAAAGAGTGTAGGAAAATGTAAACTCCCCGTAGGTAAATATGTCGTCAAGTCTCGCTACAATGAATATATCAAACTCACCCCTATAGAGATCAAAGCCGGGGAGACCTTGAAGTTGCATGTGATCTTTGGCAGTACCGGTCAGATAGAGACTACTGCTTCAGAGACAGATGGTGGTAAATGGGTAGATGCCAGCCATGCAGTGTATATACCTGATGAAGAGGGACAGCCAGACAGCCATGTCTGCTCCCCAACTTCTTACAAAAAGAGTGTAGGAAAATGTAAACTCCCCGTAGGTAAATATGTCGTCAAGTCTCGCTACAATGAATATATCAAACTCACCCCTATAGAGATCAAAGCCGGGGAGACCTTGAAGTTGCATGTGATCTTTGGCAGTACCGGTCAGATAGAGACTACTGCTTCAGAGACAGATGGTGGTAAATGGGTAGATGCCAGCCATGCAGTGTATATGCCTGATGAAGAGGGACAGCCAGACAGCCATGTCTGCTCCCCAACTTCTTACAAAAAGAGTGTAGGAAAATGTAAACTCCCCGTAGGTAAATATGTCGTCAAGTCTCGCTACAATGAATATATCAAACTCACCCCTATAGAGATCAAAGCCGGGGAGACCTTGAAGTTGCATGTGATCTTTGGCAGTACCGGTCAGATAGAGACTACTGCTTCAGAGACAGATGGTGGTAAATGGGTAGATGCCAGCCATGCAGTGTATATGCCTGATGAAGAGGGACAGCCAGACAGCCATGTCTGCTCCCCCACTTCTTACAAAAAGAGTGTAGGAAAATGTAAACTCCCCGTAGGTAAATATGTCGTCAAGTCTCGCTACAACGAATATACTAAGCTCACCCCTATAGAGATCAAAGCAGGGGAGACC
The DNA here is from genome assembly GCA_965215705.1 of Sulfurovaceae bacterium. Lineage (GTDB taxonomy): Bacteria > Campylobacterota > Campylobacteria > Campylobacterales > Sulfurovaceae > JAAXPZ01. The sequence continues at coordinate 217,697 of CBDCEE010000003.1, forward strand.
TTGAAGTTGCATGTGATCTTTGAGCGGTTCCGTATAGTGACCAAATGTATAGATATGGGTGCCAAAGTACACTATGAGGTATATGCACACAATGGTCGTATGGTGCAGGAATCAGATCAGATATGCTCTAAGCTCCTGAAGCTTACTTTGGATGCAGGTGATTATACTGTAGAGGCAAGCATAGGTAGTGATAAAAAAGAGGAGAAATTTACGGTAGGTGGAGGCTCGTCGAGTCTCACTATAGATATGACTACTATCAAAAAAGAGCCATCCCCAAAAGAGCCATCCAAGGAAGAACCATCAAAAGAAGAGCTTATCAAAGCAGATGAGCAGACACTACAGCCTGAAAATAGCAAGAAGACTCCTACAAAAGATCTAAAAAAGGCAGCAGAGGGGCTGGAACAGCTGGGAGTGATCTTTGGTCAGATGGGCAAATCTGCAGAGGGAGACAATGCCAAAGAGCTCAAGGAAGCAGGGCAGTTTCTCGAGGCTCTGGGTGGACTCATGGGAGGAGTAAAAAAAGAGAAAATAGCTGTACAAAAAAAGAAAACCATAGAGAAGAAATCAGCACAAGAGGCTCAGAATAAAGAAGCAGATAAGGCGTTTGAAAAAGCGGGGGATGACCTGAAAATGTTTACAGATTAGGAGAAGAGATGAAAAAAATACTAATACTTAGTTTGGCAGGTAGCATGATACTCACAGCAGGATCTGCAATGCTCAAGCGGTATGAAGTCAAAAGTGCCAAGATACTCTATGCGATCCGTGGCTCAGGAGATGTGATGGGGATGGTACAGACAGAGACCAAAGGTAAAAAAAGGCTGATCTTTGCCGACTACGGAGCCAAGGAGATCACAGAGCTCGTAAAAGTCACCAAAACCACCACCAATGGTAAAAGTGAAGTGCAGAAGCACCATTCTCTACAGTATATGAATGGTTCCATTCTCTATAGCGTAAATTTCAAGAGGAAAAAGATCATCCGAATGAAAAACCCTGCATTGGCGATGGGTGCCCTGTTTGGTGGGGGCAAGAGTATGGCAAAGCGTGGTAATGAGATGATGAAAAAGATGGGTGGCAAGATGATCGGAAAAGACAAGGTGCTAGGATATAGCTGTGATGTCTGGGATCTCATGGGGATCAAACAATGTATCTATAAAGGTATCCCACTTAAAATTGAATCCAATATAATGGGGCAGAAAAGCACCGAAGTAGCAGTAGAGGCAAAATTCAATCTCTCTCTGGATGCCAAGGAGTTCAAGCTCCCAGCGTATCCATTGGTAGATAAGCGAGGTAATGCATTGGCACTAGATAGAGGTAGACTCGAAGAGATCGATGCCAAGCAGAGTACCAAAGCTATCAAATCTGTAGAGGATGCAAGCAAAGCGATGGCAGCTGGGATGAAAGCGCTGGTGGCATCGGGGGTAAATTTGAGTTCTGGTAAGGATCTGACTCCAGAGCAGGAGCAGGTGATGCAAAAGGCAATAATGGCAGCCATGGGTGGAGAAAAGAGTATGCTATCCAAGCAAAAACAGGAGATCATGGAAAATTTTGAGAAGATACCACAGGCAAAAGCCTGCTTTGAGAAAGCCAGCAATGTTGCCCAAGCCAATGCCTGTGAAAAAGCGATAGACAGTGAAGATCCAGAGTATCATACCTATTGGAGCAAAAGAGAAAAAGCCAAGATACTGAGAGAGATTGAATCATTTGAGTCTGCTATGCCGTGCATCAAAGCAGCAGAGAGTTTTCAGGCACTTAAACAGTGTATGCCCTTAGAGAACAAATAATTAAAGGATTGAGAATCCTGTTTATATGTTACTGTTATGATACTATTTAAGCAGTGCTGTCATCATCTCATTGGTGTGTTCAAACATGGCATTGGTCTTTTTATAAATCAAGGCAGGCATGAATGTCTTGGTAGATTTCTCTAGAAACTCGAAATACAGAAGGTCTTTTTCCAGCTTTTTGAGTACAGTTTTTGTTTCATCGCTGGTAAAAGATATCTTTTCTAACTCTACCAGTGCATTGGCATACATCTCTTTCTGTTTTGCCATATCGTTATGTAGCTTTTCGTTATTCATCCCCCACTTTAGGAGCATGTAGAGGCTGGCAAACTTTTGTGATACAGCAGAGAGTTTACCGGTATAGTATAGTGCATCTCCTTGCTCATTATGCAGTTTTTCTTTGGCTGACCGTATCATTTTTTTGATACTCATCCTTAATGGAGTAGTATATTTTTTGAGTTCTTTGAACTCCTCTTGCGTGATGGGCTTTTTTAGTTCTGCTTCCAGTTTGACCCACATCGCATGATGTGATGTAATTGCTTTTTTTGTCTCTTCGTCTACAGCAAGTTTAGAAAGTTTTTCCTGATAGGACTTAAACTTTTTGATCTCATTTTTTAGATCTGCTTGAGGATCACTAAAGCTGTTCTTCATCTCCACCATGACATAGTCTTTCATAATTGCAGGGATGGAAGCGACCTCTCTGAGTCCAAGCTCCATCACTTCTGTATAGGTTTTTTTATCATTAGCTTGTAGTGAAAAGGTACATAAAAGGGTGAGCAAAATAGCTTTGAATATAGGTAACATGGTAAAACTCCAAAATAATTATGATTACTTTGGTAACCCGGCGGTCTTTTCGGTAATGCAGAGGAAGATCCGTGGCTTTCCGTCCCTGTTTCTCAATAGGTTTGGCTTTATCTGTACTGTAATTATAGCTAAAAAATGTCAAAAAATATCATGCATCTCATAAATCATATTGAAGATCTTAAGTAGCTAGAATGTATGGATTAGTGGTGCGGTATAATGGGAATAATCGTCTCTGTTCTACCTCTAAACTCAAAATAGATATCCCCACAGCGATAGTCTTGGGGATGATTGGTTTTGACAAGTATAAGGCTGTTTGCTTCTATCTCCTGTATCGGAACATGATCACTATGTGATCTGAGCGTTGCCGGATAGCTGCTGGTGTTGAGTACCCAAAAATCACTATGGTCAGGATCTGTCTCTTGTTCCTGTTTGATTCCATGTTTATGAGAGCTGGCGATCCCCTCTAGGATAAAGATATCATGATAGAAGGAATCTTCTACCACTTCAGGAAGCAGTTCTCCTTTGCTGTTTCTTGAGACAAAGGCTACGATATCCAGGTTGTCGTCGGTTTTTTTGTTGATGAGTGTATAGAGCTCTTTTTTGTCTGTCACTTTTTCCATACCCTTAAAGGTGTGATAGGCACCAATATGCCCCTTGAGGATACGCTGTTCAAATTTTTCAAACTGCTCATATTCATAGTTGACTTTTTTACGTCTAACATAGTTAGAAAGGGTATCACTGAGACTTCGGCTCTGCTTGGATATATGGTCATTGAGGAGGGGGTCAATATGTTTTTTGTTAAGATCGGCGAAGAAAAAGAGGAAGCTGTTCAGCTTGAACCCCAGCCAATTGAAAAACCTTACGATAGGGTTCTCCTTGCCCAGCACACGTTCAAACCAGCTAAGGATATAACTCAGTGCAAATACCCTGAATTTAAATCCAAAGTGCAATTTCACCTCTAAAAAATTCTATCCAAATTTTCCTATGAAGCCTTTAAATTTTCATGAAATACCTCATAAGGTGTTCTCCATCCTAGAGATTTTCTAGGTCTATGGTTAAGTCTGTTCTCAATCCTTTTAATATCTTTAGCCGTGAGATGTTCAAAGCTACTGCCTTTTGGGATATATTGACGGATGAGTCCATTGATATTCTCATTGAGTCCTCTCTCCCAAGAGCTATAAGGATGACAGAAATAGTAATCACATTTAAGTTTTTTTGCAATGGTTTGATGTTTGGCGAACTCCAAACCGTTATCTGTGGTAATGGTGTGCACATGTTTCTTGTATCTTCCCAGTAGTCGTATCATCTCATTGGCTACGATAAGGGCTTTCTTTCTTACAGGCAGTGAGAGTTTTACATACATGGACTTTCGCTCTACTATAGTAACGATTGCTCCTTGTCTGCCTTTGCCAATGATGGTATCTGCTTCAAAGTCTCCTACTCTTATTTTATCATCTACGATAGTAGGTCTTTGTTCAATAGAGACTCTATTAGGGATACGGTTCTTTCGTCCTTTACCATACTTGGCTCTTCGTTTTCCTTTGTGTCTGAGCTTTGTATGGAGTGTACCATTATGCAGCCTATCTTCATGGATGAATGTGTAGATGGTGACATGGGATATGGTTATGGAGTGTTTGATAGACAGTGTGGCGGAGATCTGTTCGGGTGAGTACTCTTTTTTGAGATACTTTTTGATAAGCTTTATAGTAGAATCTGTGAGTTTTAGATTGGCTTTTCTGGCATGGTCTTGTTGCCCCTTTTTATATTTATCATGGGCTCCATATCCAAAATAGGTTCCAGCAATATCCCCTTTGTTTCTTCGTATCTCTCGGCTGATGGTCGAGGGATGCACTCCTAGCTGTTTGGCTATCTCTTTATTGCTATATCCTCTGCTTATATAAGCTTGAATATGGTATCTTTCTCCTAGGGTTAGATGCGTATATGACATATCACTTCCTTTATCTTTGGTCAGATTTGGAAGTTATTTTAGCATCTAACCTCTTCAAATCCAAAAGAAACAACTCTCAAAAACTCTTTTTTCAAATTGTCTTTTAAAAATTGCACTTTGGATTTAAATTCGGGTACCTCAAGTATCGGTGTGATCCATGAGTTGATCATAAAACCAAAAAACTTGGTACCCATCATCAGGATAGTCTTAGAGAGTCCGATGACTACGACTTTGATCTCCGTAAAGAGAAGTAGGTTATCTAGATATCCGGCAGTATAGAGTGCCCAGGCAGAGAGAATAGAGAGAATAAAAGGGATAAAGATATTTTTGAGTTTTGCTCTGAGGTTAAGTGCTTTGTAGTATTCTCCCAGCTCATGCAATCCCACTTTGATGTGATCTGTGATATTCCTTTTGAGCCAACGGGCAAAGATATTGTCCAGAAACCATCGTTTGAGGAGTAGGTAGGTTCCCTGGACGATGGTGAGCCCCTTGGTAAAAGCCAATATCTTGAGTTTAGAAGCGGTATAAAAAGAGAGCAGTGCAGATTTGAATATCAGTGCGATAGCAAACATATACCCACTGAGCATCTTGTAAGAGAGAGGGTAGTAGAGTTTGAGGATAGTAATGATAATGACAGGAATAAAAACAGCCAAAGCTGCGATATGACGTCGTTTCACAGTCTCCCTTTCTCTATGACCAAAGGCCTAATCTTCATCCGTAGCATCAGTAGTATAGACACCGGTGGCTTTCTTCCACATGATCGAGGCATTCATCCCCAGCCAGACGATCAGGCCCATACCGATCGTTGCGATCCATCCAAGGCTACTCCATTTGGAGGTATCAATAATGTCATACTGTGCCAGACCCCAGACAAAGGCGACAATGATAGCAACAGCAATGATCGCACCGTAAAACTTGATACTCTGCAGGATTGCTTTGAATGCCATAACCCAAAGTGCCAGCATGACAAGGATAAAGAAAGGTCTAAATCCGGAGAGTGGATCACTATGGCTGATATAGCCTATAAAGTGATGCTCAGTAGGATTCCATGTACCTACCGCCAAAGCCAGAGAGAGTATCAATGAAACCCACCATCTAAGGTGTGTCTCTACCTTTCCCGTTTTGGTTTTACTTTTTTTGGTTAAAAATCCAGGTAGCATAATGTATTCCTCTTTAGTATATTTTACATAATTATAGTCAAAAAGTCTGAAGTGATATAGATTTTGCTATAATTTTCTAAATGACTTTCCAGATAAAGGCTTAAGATGGATAAAAACAATTATCAATCAGGCGGTTCATGTGCGGGTATCTTCTTTACACTTTTCATCATTCCTTTTATGTTTGTTGTGGTACTGGCACTTGGATATGTCGGGTATCTTCCTTTCAAGGTTGAGATGCATACACTGATCACGATAGGGTTTATCTTTATTATCTATCTGTTCTTTATCAAACACAATGCGAGCTACTCTGCCTGTAAGATATCCAACAATTTTGCACTGATGGAGGACCATTTACAGGAATCACTCAAAGCCAATGCTTTGACGATCATGGGCAAGACCAAGTCGACGTTGACTGTGCGAGACTTTATCGAAGAGTATTTTAAGGGGATTAGAGATGATAACTTTTCTAGGGTAGCCAGCTCTGTATTTCCTATGCTTGGTATCCTAGGTACCTTTATCGCGATTGCACTCTCTATGCCGGACTTCACCGTCTCTGACAGTGGGCAGCTTGATCGTGAGATATCATTGCTGCTTTCAGGAATCGGTACGGCATTCTATGCCTCTATCTATGGTATTTTCCTCTCGCTTTGGTGGATCTTTTTTGAGCGAAGAGGGTTGGCAGACATAGAAGGCAGTAGTCAGAGTCTGGAAGAGATCTATGATAGTCGTATCTGGAAAAAGAGTGAACTGATCAAGCATGAGCATATGCAGACAGAACTCAAAGACCAAAAGATTATTCAGACACTCCAGGAGACCTTCAGTCTGGACTTTATCAAGGATCTGAACAATCAGTATATTCGAAACTTCAAAACCATTATCGATGACACAACCAATAGTTTTGAACGGATTACTACCCATATGGAGAGTGTCTCTAGAGATCTACGTAAAACCATCGAGCAGATCGATGAACGTAAAGAAAGTGTAGAAGCGGTAGCAACGGTAAAAAAAGATATCGGTACCTTTATAGAAGGGGTAACGCATCTCAACCGAGGGCTGGAAAAGTTTAACGGAAGTGTGGATCATACCTTTAGCAAGATAGATCAGGAGTTGGCAGAGGCTGTGGATAAACTGGGTGAAATGGCAGAGATGATTGTGGAGCAAAATCTCAGTATTCAGCATAGACTATCCGATACTGATAAAGAGTCATAATGTTCAAGCGACGAAGTCATAACGATCAGAGTAACTTCTGGATCTCTTATGCAGACCTCATGGCAGGGTTACTGTTTGTTTTTATACTCCTGATAGGAGCGATCGTCTCCAAGTCAATGATCATGCGAGAGGATCTACATAAAAAAGAGGATAGACTGGAGAAAGCTGAGACCTCTCTTGCGCAAAAGAAAAAGAGACTGAATCTTACGCAAACAAAACTCAAACAACTCACTGCAGAGTTGGACAGCAGAGAAGCGGTACTGAGGGAAGTCAATAGTTCACTGGTAGACAATAAGATCCAAGTATCTAAACAGAAAGAGATTATAGTCAAAGATAAAAAGAAGATCACTTCACAGGAGAAGCTTATTGATGTTAAGGAAAAGATAGTTGTTGCGCAGACGAAAGAGATCATTAAAAAGAAAACAATTATTACGGAGCAAGAGGAGCAGATCAGGTTGCAAGCAGAAGAGGTGAGGAAGCTTCATTTGCTCTTGACAGAGTTACAAAGTAGTATCAAGAAGGCAGATACGGACAAAAAGAAACTTTCGGGAAAACTTTTTGTCGCACGATGTGATCTGAATCGTACGCAGGGTATGTTGTTAAGCCAAAAAGAGCTTAGTCAAACGAAAGAGGAGAGGATAGGGCAGCTTCAGGCACTGATTACACTGACAAGAGACTCTCTGCAGCTCAAAGAGAGAGAGCTGGAAAAACTCAATCAACTGCTGCTGGCACGTAATAGCAAAGTAGATACGCTTAGCAAAAAGGTTGTATTGCTACAGAATTTGACCCAAGAGAGCAATACAACATTGGCGCAAAAGCAGAAAAAACTGCAGGAGTATGTGGGGCGTGTGATCGTACTCTCTAACAGTTTGACAGATAAAGAGCAGGAGCTCAAACTCAAAGATGAGAAGCTGGTAACACTACTGGATGCACTGGATAAGAAAAAGACGAGATATGATGATCTGGTCGCCAAGTTACAAAGCCAAAAAGCACAGATAAGATCTTTGACAGGTATCAAACTAAAAGTGATCTCTGCACTGAAAGAAACCCTTGGAGATAAGATCAATATTGACAAAAGAAGTGGTGCATTAAGACTCTCCTCAAATATATTGTTTGACAAAGGGAGTAGTGCACTCAAAGATGAGTCCAAAGAAGAGCTCAGAAGTGCATTTGAAGACTATATAGGTGCACTGGTTACCAACCAAGCGATCAGACCACATCTTGATCGTATCATCATAGAAGGGCATACAGATAGTGACGGGACGTATCTATATAACCTCAAGCTCTCACAAGAGCGCGCGTTGGCTGTCATGCAGTATCTGTTGACGCTTCCTATCGCGCAGAAGTACCACCTCAAGAAGTATCTCGTAGCCAGTGGTCGTGCCTATCTGGATAGTATTCAAATAGGAAGTTCAGAAGACAAAGAGGCTTCTCGCAGAATAGAGATAAAGTTTCAACTCAAAAACCAAGATGCAATGCATGAGATAGAGAGGATACTGGATGATGGCAAGCAACTCTTCTAAAGGTTCACATCTGCATAGTGCCTCAGAGAAGCTCTCTGATAAGATAAGGGAGTTAAAGGTAAAATTGCATGACAATAGTGTACAAAAAAGAGATCAAAAACGCAGAGGGTTACTGCGTTACTTCACGGACTGGTTTAGACCTTAGAACACCGTTTTAAGAGCTTTTACTGTATGGTTTTGTATAGGAAAGAATATTTTATTAATAAAACTGAGATAAACAGCATCCTTTTGACATTTTTTTGATAGTATTGACATATAATTAAACAAGAGTTGGGGGCAACATGGCGTTTTTAAATGAGTTTTCACTATATGATGTGTTCTTGGTAGCGATAGGGTTGGTACTGGCTAGCCTTATTCGTATTTTTTATGATTCCTATAAAGAGAAAATGCGGCTTAAAAAGTTAGGCCAAATGATCAAAGTCTATAATGAATCCATGGATATCTATGAAGAGGGTGTTTTGATCATTTCAGATAAAGATGAAGTGATATTCGCCAATAAAGAGTCATCAAGAATATTTGCGGCTAAAAACGGAGAGGTTACGATGGAACACCTCAAAAATAAAGTCAGTATAAGAATGAGCGGATCCATCCATGAAGAGAGCTTTATAGATATTGTCCAAAAACGAAGAAATATTCCCCATGCCTATATTGTAGTCGGAAATGCATCTGTACCTGTTTCCATGAATACCAATAAGTTTCATATGCATTTCAATCATGATGACTCCTGGAGAATTATTATTTTACAGGATATAGCCAGTAAACTCAAGCTTCAAGAGAGGATCGAAAGTATCGGCTCCTATAAAGATCTGCTTACTAATCTCCCTACACGGTACCATTTAACTTCGGATCTTGTATCCGTGATCCTGAAAGCAGCACAAAATGATCATCAGTCTGCAATCGCTCTATTTAGTATTAAGGACTACAATATACTCCAAGCTATGAACGGTATAGAAAAAATGGATCTTTTACTGAGAAATATGGCGAGAGATATTTTCTCTATTTTAGAAGAAAATGAAACACTATATCGATTTGACTGTGATGCTTTTGCAATCGTTTTTGAAAATATTTTAGATGAAAATGAGGTTAGAAGAAATGTAGACAGAGTGGTGACGAAAATGCAGAATATCTTCATCAGTGAAAATATTAAAGCGGTAACAATGCAGGGTCTCTACTTTATCGGACAATCAGAATCTACGGCAGAAAAAATTCTGAATGAAAGCTATCGCGTATTGCGTAGCAAAAGTAATGAGAGAATCATTGGTACGAATTCAGTCTTTTTAAATAGCAATACAGATGTAGATGGTACAAGATATCTGGCAAGTAAGCTTACCAAAGAAGATTTTCTTAATGGCATTCAAAATAAAGATTTCTTTTTCTTCTATCAACCTATTTACAACCTGAAAGACAATAGGGTGATTGGGGTTGAAGTATTGACTCGGCTCAATCATAAAAAATATGGCTTTCTCTTGGCAGACGACTTTATGAATAAGGCGATAGAGTATGGGATCATGTCTGAGATCACCTCGCATCTGCTTGATAATGTATTGGGACAGAAAAAGTTTTGGTACACAGAGAGAAAGATCGATTTGGATATGACGATCAACCTTGCCTTATCGGATCTACAGTCAGGTATCTTTACGGAAATGTTAGAGGCAAAATTATCTCAATATGGGGTTGACCCCACCACGATCACCATAGATATACCAGAAGTTGTACTTGCAGAAGATTTTGAATCTGTTTCAGAAGAGTTCTATATGCTTAAGAAGATAGGGGTGAAGCTTGCAATAGACCATTTTGGAAAAGAATACATCAATTTAAAGCATATAGCAAGACTGCCCCTTGATGCCATTAAAATCGATGGTTCGATCATTAGGAATATGTCCGGAGATGAAGATAAAAAAAGGCTGGTTTCTGGCATTGTGTCTATGAGCAAAGAGTTAGGGTTACATATTGGGGCAAACCATGTGGATTCAGAAGAGATTAGAGGTGTGCTTAAAGAGTTGGGATGTGATTTTGCACAGGGACATTATTTTGGAAAGGCAGTACCTGCCTTTGAGATTACAGATATTATCAAAAAACCCCTATAGCTACTGGCTGTGGCTATAGTAGCTTAGGGTACTTTTTCCAAACTTCTTTTTCTTTGTTCGTGTCAGTGTTCCGATTATTTCGGGCATGACCATAGCTGTCATATGTTCTACAATGACCTTTTCACAGAGCTCAGCTTCTATCATTTCTATCAAAGTGATGGTCTTATCATAGATATCTTCCATGCCTTCTCTTGTCGAGAAAGGGGGGTCAAAATAGAAGTAGGTTTTGATCCCTTGTTGCTTGAGGTTTCTGTAGATAGTCGGAAACTCATTGAAACTATCTCCCCGTATCGCAGTAGCCTGCGTGACACCCAATTGACTGATATTCTCTTTGAGCAGTGCATAGACAGTATGGTTTTTCTCTATGAAATACCCATGAGCAGCACCACGGCTGAGTGCCTCAAGCCCTACAGAACCACTACCAGCGAATACTTCTACAAAATGTTTGTCGATGATATCAAACTGAAGGGTGTTAAAAAGTGATTCTCTAAGTATCGATTTAGAACTTCTAGTAGTAGGGAGATCAGGAATCAGTATCTTCTTGCCTTTGAGTTCACCTCCAATGATGGTACTCTCAAAACACTTGAGTGTCTCTTTATGCTTTCTTGTCTTCTTGCTGTTATAAGGCTGTTCTCTCATAGATTTTCATCATCTCCTGTACCGAATATTCTGTCTCCAGCATCACCTAGACCTGGTACGATATAGCCTTTTTCATTAAGCTTTTCATCCAGTGCAGCCGTATAGATGGTGACATTGGGATAGGCTTCATTGATCGCTTTGACCCCCTCGGGAGCAGCAACGAGGCAGACGAAGGTCACATCGGTCACTCCTTTACTCTTGAGGAAATCAAGGGCACTGAGAGCAGAGCCACCGGTTGCCAACATAGGGTCAAGCAGCAGGACTTTGTTATCCAGCGCCTGCATGGGGATCTTATTGTAGTAGCTGTGTGCGATGAGTGTCTCTTCGTCACGGTTCATCCCGAGAAATCCTACACGGCTTTTGGGAAGAATCTCCATAAAAGGATTGAGCATACCTATACCTGCTCTGAGGATATTGACCAGTACGGGATGTTTTTCAAGCTTTTGGGCTTTGGTAACGGCTACGGGTGTCTGGATCACTATCTCTGCGAGTTGCAGGTCTTTGGTGACATCAAATGCCATGAGCAAACCTATCTCATGCAGGAGCTTGCGAAACTCAGGCATAGAACGTCTCTCATCTCTGAGAAATGCCATTTTATGTTTGATGAGTGGGTGGTCTATTACTTTGATTTGCATACGTTTTCCTTCAAATAGTGTCAAGGACACTTCAATAATTAGATTATCTCTAAAAACTCCTAAAACTTACACAAGTATTTATTGGTATTGTGATACAATCATAAAATTTCATAAAAGTTTCACAAAAAGGAGAATTAGTGAAAGCAACACAGTACAACTTTCAACTTAAGGATGCAGTGGTAGGGCTACAATTTCTATTTGTTGCATTTGGTGCCTTGGTATTGGTGCCCATATTGACAGGACTCAACCCCAACGTGGCACTCTTTACTGCCGGGCTGGGGACATTGATCTTTCAGGTTGTCAATAGAAAAAATGTACCACCGATCTTTTTGGCCTCTTCATTTGCTTTTATTGCACCGATCATTTATGGGGTAGAGAAGTGGGGGATCGCCGGTACGATGAGTGGTTTGGCGGCAGCGGGACTTTTCTACGTCTTCTTGAGTATTTTGATTCGTGTGAAAGGGAGTGGCTTTATCCATAAGCTACTGCCTCCGATAGTAACTGGACCAGTGATCATGACCATAGGGCTGATCTTGGCACCTGTGGCGGTCTTTATGGCTACGGGACATACGGGTGATGGTAAGATTGAACTGGTGCCATTTGGCCCTGCGATCACGATCTCCATGGTGACACTCTTAGCTACTGTACTGGCTACACTGCTTGGTAAAGGGATGATGAAACTCTTGCCTATCTTGATCGGTATTGTGGTGGGGTACTTGACTGCCATGGCATTTGGTATTGTCAATTTTGATGCAGTCACCAAGGCACCACTGCTTGCAATGCCTGCTTTTGTACTGCCAGAACTGAACTGGGAAGCCATCATCTTCATCCTTCCTATTGCTATCGCACCAGCGGTAGAGCATATCGGTGATATGGTTGCGATCTCGGGAGTCACTGAGGAGGATTATCTGAAAAATCCGGGATTACAAAATACACTGTTGGGTGATGGACTGGCAACCAGTGCCGCTTCTCTTTTGGGTGGCCCACCCAATACAACCTACTCAGAAGTGACAGGCGCAGTCACTATCACCAAAGCCTATAACCCCGCGATTATGACATGGGCTGCGATCTTTGCCATCATATTGGCATTCTTCTCCAAGTTGGGAGGATTTCTCCAGACGATCCCTGTCCCTGTCATGGGTGGGGTGATGCTCCTGCTCTTTGGTATCATTACCTCTGTAGGTATCAACACCCTGGTGCGGGCAAAAGTAGATATGAGTGACTCGCGTAACATGATCATTGTCTCCTTGATCCTTGTCTTTGCAATTGGCGGGATGAATTTCAACTTTGGAGGCGTAGGTTTCTCTGGTATAGGACTGGGAGCGATCTTGGGTATCTTACTCAATTTGATATTGCCTCAGAGTAGGGATATGGGATAAATGATTACTGGATAATTATCGTACGAGTAGTGTATAGATAAAAAAGACCGCTAGCATCAGAAAGATGATGCCAAAGATACTTTTAACCTGCAAGTTTGGACTGATCGTGCCACAGTGTGGGCAGCGTTTGGCTGTAGCGCTGATCTCCTGCTTGCAGTATCTGCAGGGGACAGTATCGGTTACCATGAACCACCACCACCGCCACCACCACCACCGCCAGAGAATCCTCCACCGCCGGAGAATCCCCCGCCACCACTGTCTGATGAGGGTGATATAGCAGCACTGCTAACGTTCGTATCAAAATGCCCCAATCCGTCTATATCGCCTGCGTACCATGATGGTGTAGTTACATGAAGTATATCATAAAAGCTGATCCAATGCTTTGCTTGACCAAAGAGCATCGCATAAGGGAGTAGTCTGTCCAGATAGAGGGGATCTCTTGCAAGTCTGCGTTTGACCTCATCCTCTTTGACCCGTTTGACGAATGTTTCCAGCCCCAACAAGTGCTTCTGTATCTCTGCACCTTTGGGAGTGAATTTTCCTACATGTGTATAGACGTAGATTGCGGCAAGTACCAGTATAAGAAAGATACCTAACGGTCCAAATAGGATATCACTGAGCTGCATATCTGACTGACTAAATGCAGTGAACATAGGTATCCCACCACCCATACCTGCAAAAACCAGGCCGAAGAGTTTGCTAAAGAGTCCTTTTTGAAAAAACACAAATAGGCCTGCACCTACAAATACTGAGGAGAAGAGTATCAGACCTATGATCTCATTGCCAAGAGAAGTACTCAAACTATAGAGTGTCAAGAGAAAGAGAGGAATCAGTACAAAAAGTGCTGTTTTCATGAAACGGCTTCTCGTTTTTTCTGGATTTTCACTCATATATCCATCTGCGACAGACCAGAGATAAAGATCACTGTTCACCCTGCTGAAGCTATTCTGTAGGGCAGTGGCTTTGCTCTCTGATCCTGAAGAGAGAGTAAAGGTGGTTGATCCATGTTTAAAAAGTGTGTGGTTGATGAGTAGATACACCTGATCCGTACTTAGACCCTGTATCTTCTTCTCAGTACGTTTGAGTAGTGGGTCTACCTCTTCGTTTTTTTGATGGATATTCAGGTATCCCAACTGTGCCAGCTCCAGTACGGCTGCAGCGAAGTCCTTGGTATCTGCTTTTTTATCTAGGAGCAGTCCCGACTGTAGCAGGCTCAATCCTTTGGGAGGTTCGTAGCGTACAGCAATGGAACGGCTGTCTATGAAACCTGTCTGCTCTTTGAGCTTTTTATAGAAAAAGAGAAGGAAGCCAAACAGTGCTGCCCAGTGCCAGCTTCCTATAATCTGTTGCCAAAAAGTGACTCTGGTGTTCTCCCGTCCGCTTTGGTCCAGTGTATCGGGTGCAAAAGCCAACTCAACAGTGAGGCCTTCATGTGGCTGTAGATTCTTGGTACGTATTTGTAGATGTCTTGGATCTATCCATAGGCTACTGGCAGAGGAGCCTGTACTTGCATATTTCCCCGCATAGGTAGAGAGTCGCAGCTTCTCCTGTGAGAGAGAAGGAGGCAGCAAGAAGTCAGCCTGTACATGATCGATCGGTACTTGCCAGCCAGTCCCGACCACATTCCAACGCACTGCATCTCTACTTCTGTTATCGGATGCAGGGAGTACCCCCAGTTTGACATGATAGGAGAGGGTATAGGTATGTTTTCCTGTGATAAACCTCTGTGCATCTCCTATCTTGAGTCGAATAATCTTTCCGGCATGGCTAGAGTTTTGTTTGCTTTGGCTCCACTCTGCAGGGCTGTCATCGATCAGTACAGAAAAATCGTAGAGCCCGATATCTCTCTTCGTACCATTATTTTTGATCATAAAGGGGATATCCCGAAAGATACCATGTTTGGAGGCAGTTTCAAAATCATAAGTGATGGTTTCTGTGATCAGAAGCTCTCCGCTTTGCTCTATGACGGTATTGACATGAAGGTTACGGATCCGCTCAGCAAAGGATATAGAGAAAGATCCAAGCAGAAGCAGGGTAGCCAGTAGTATTTTTTTCATGAGGTGTCTACTTAAAATTTGATCTCAGGCATCTTTCTTGCCATCGCAGCTTCATTTTCATCCAGTTCAAAATAGTCTCTGGGAGTGAAGTTGTATTTTTTGGCGATATAGAGGTCAGGGAAAGAATCGATCTTGGCATTGTAATCCCTGACAATGGCATTATAGTAGCGTCTTGCACTCTGGATGGCCCCTTCGATATTGGAGAGTTCCATCTGCAGATTGATAAAGGTTGTATTGGCTTTGAGATCCGGATAGGCTTCAGCCAGTGCAAAAAGCTTTCCCAGTGCACCGGTCAGCATATTAGCCGCAGCCTCTTTCTCCTTGACTGAGCTTGCATCTGTACCCATCTGTCTGGCTTTGATGACATTTTCCAGGGTCTCTCCCTCATACTCTTTATAGCCTTTGACTGTCTCTACCAAAGCAGGGATCAGATTGTAACGTCGCTTGAGCTGCACATCGATATCTGACCATGCTGCATCAATACCTGCTTTGAGGGAGACGAACTTGTTATAGATGGCTATCAGATATCCGACCACACCTACGATGATTAACAATATGATATTTCCGAAACTCATTAGTTGTCCTTTAGTGTTAGATAATACCTTAATTATAGCATAATTTTAAAGTAAGAAGAGGTACAAGAGAGGGCTATCTCTCCAAAATATTTGGAGAGATAGTTCTACTAAAATGTATACGTCAACTGAAAGCTTGTACTGAGTTCTGAGTGCTTGTTGGAGATAGGTGCTGGCATCATTGGAGCCAGGGTAAAAGATGTTTTAGATTCAGGAGAATATACTATTGCCAAATCCAGTGTCAAGTCTTCAGAAAATGCATAGCTACCACCCAGGGTATAGTGATCCTCCGATGTAGCGGGGAATCCAAGAAGATTAAACATGTTAATGGCCGGATTTGGATTTGCTTTGACGGGACTATTTGCATGGTTATAGCCTAGTCTGATCGCCCAGTTGCCTTGTGCATATTGGTACCCTACAGCAAAGACATCCTGATCCTCCCAGCCAAAGACTTTGTATCCTGCAGCATCTGACCATGCGATACGTTTGTAGTCCAGTGCAAAGGTGTGTCCGCTGTTGGAATAAGAGAGTCCTACACCGTATTCAGCAGGCTGATCAAGGTGGTCTCCATCAGGAAGTAGTATTCCCATGGCTCCGGCAGAGTCAGTAAGCTGTCCGGTATATACCATCTCTATCTGTGACTTGTAGACGGCACCTATGCTGAATCCATTATCAAAAGCATAGAGTAGACCCACGTCCACACCATACCCGAAATCATCAGAGACACCAGCCCCGACTTGTGGTTTAGGCATACCTGGAGACAACATATTTGTATAGCTGATATCCAAAGAACCATATTGCACTACAGGTGCTACGGCGATACTGAGTCCCCCTGTCTTATAGGCTATCGGTACAGCAAACTGCATTAACTGTAGCTGTGTTCTCATATTCATATGGCTGGGATTGTTTTTGAAATCCACACCCATACCGGCAGTCCCCCACATACCAGTACCTATATAGACATGTTCAGTAAGCTTCTGTGCCAGTGAAACAGAAGGGATCAGGCTGAGATCCGCCTTGCTGCTTTTTTCCACCATACCTCCTGGTGTAGGAAGTGTGGTGTCTATGGACGGCATAAATATCGTAGCACCAAAAGAGATCTCATGTCCCTCAACACTCGTGATAGCTGCAGGGTTTACCAGTACGGACTCTGCCCCATGACTATAGGCAATGCCTGCCCCACCCATAGCACGAGTTTTGACTCCAACTCCCATGAGCGTGTCACCATTGGTTGCGTATAAGGCAGTGGATGCCACCATAGAAGAGAGCAGAATGCCTCTGGTCACAAATTTGAACTTCATAAATTCCTCCTTGTTTAATACTATAATTGAATGTTCATTCAGAAGTATAGAGCAACGAAACTGAAACAAAGAGCAGTGGCAGATATGATTAGTTTATTTGATGTAATTTGTAAGAAAATTGAATGTTATTTTATTGACAATATCAAGAGGGGATTAAGAAAGATAGGAATAAAATTATGAATACATATTCATGTGAAAAGGAGAAGTAATGGTACTTAGAAAGGTGATTCATGTGCTACTGACAGCAGGTTTGCTTGTTGTGAGCATGCATGCAAGTGAAAAGGTGAGTGCAACTTTTAGAGGTTCAGATGGACTGAAGAATCAAGAGATAAAAGCGCTGGTAGGCAAACTGGAAAGTATAGGCTATGAAGCTGCAGGTATTAATGAGAATATCCAGGATGCCTATTTTGAGAAGTATCATGAGCAGACACTTGATTATCTGAGCTTTTATTCAGTCACCAATGAAAAGGCAATGCGAAAGCTCCTTCTGGACTATCCCCGATATGGTGCATTCAGTCCTTTCAATCTTCTCCCTTACAAAATGCAGGATGAAAACAAGACCTGGTATGGCTATCTCAATCCGGATGCAGTCATGGAGGTGATAGGGGATACGGATCCCAAGAGAGCTGAAGCCTACAGAAAAATGCATGCGGATTTGGATGCATTGGTAGAAAAAGAGATGAAACCACAGTACACTAAAAAGATCACATACAAAACCATCGCAAAAAAACCTATGCTTGAGATGGTGCGAACCATTGATCGTTCCAAAGATCTTGGGGATGTACTTGATGATTTCTGGGATGCACATGATGAGGCATTTGAAGATGCTGAATTCATTATCGCCGGTTTCTTTGACTTCAAAGAGGCGTATACCGATGCTAAACTGCCTTTTGACAGATATGATGCCTTCTGGATCAATATACTCTGCCATTTTAAATTTAGCAACTCGGTCTTTAACCATGGTGATCCTCAGGCAGGTGTATTTGCTCCCTGTTCTGTCTATTTCTATATAGAGAAGGGTTCAAACAAGTTACATATGGGTATGGCAACTGTCGAGAACTGGGCCACCATGTCAGGCGTGACCGATTCAGCCAAAATAAAAAGTATGACAGAGATAGACAAAGAGATTGTTAAGGTCTTTGAAAAACTTGGTTTCGTGGAAGAGGGAAAAGCAAATACTATGGCTACACCTAAGGAGAAAACTACTATTCAAAAAGTAGCAGTAGCCTCAACGATCAAACATGGTGCCAAATATGAGGTGGGTCAAGTACGTGAAAATACACCTACCTATCTCGTCGCAGGAGCAGCCTCTGTAGCAGATGTCTCAGCCAAACTGAAAAGTAATGGGTTTGAGATCTTGGCAACTACACCGATATTGGAAGGTGAGAGTGTGATTAGCGTAACCAATGATACGCTGAAAAAAACCAATGGTTTTGCTTCTGTAATGAATGTATTGGTCAATACTGTTGCCCATGAGGTAAGAGTACAAAATCCTGACTACCTGGGGAGAGCCTATCTAGGGAAAGTATACCAAAAAGGCATGTTTGACGAGACAATCCAATCACTGCAGGCAGCATTGGGAGAGCTCTATACCTCTGAAGAGATGCTTAAGACAAAGGATATCGCAGGCTATCATTTTATGATGGGAATGCCGTATGTAAATGATACGATAGCGTTGGCATCGGGTAAGGACTTGCCCGTTAAAGCCCAGAAGAGTGATAAGGTTTCCTATACCTTGGCGTTGCCCAATGGTGCTACTTTGGTAGGGCACAAGCTTGGCAAGAGGACATCGAAGTTTCTCAAAAAGATCGGTGTAACACAGAATGCGGCACTACTTCCCTATACTGTACTAATCAAGGAAGATAAAGCCTTGATGCTGGATCCCAAATACTATCTTGCACTTAGCCTCCCACAGCTTAGTATGAGTGAGTTTATGAAGATAGCCACGGTTCCCGATGCTATCAAGAAAGAGTTTACCAAAGTCTATAAATAAGTTTGATTTGAATGGGATACAGGTATATCAAGAGTGCATAAATAGCCATAAATTGATGAGTATATTCAGTACAATTGATAGGTCTTAGTATGGTGAAGTATTTTTTACTAAAGTAAAGAGAAGGTATCATTATTTCAGATGACTTTCAGAATAGTAGGAATACAATTTATAGATAGATTTTTATATAAAAAATAAGGAAATCTTATGAAAGTGGAAGTATCAAGAAGAAAATTTCTTCAGGGAAGTGTTGCCCTTACTGTAATAGGTGGTTCTTCAATCGGTTTCACTTCTTTGATGGCTGAAGAAGCAGAGAAAAAGAAAGAGCTTGTCAAGCAGGAGATCCCCACACTGTGTGAAATGTGTGTAAACAAATGTGCAGCCATAGCAAAAGTGGAGAATGGGATCGTGACCAAACTTGATCCCAATCCACGATTTCCCAAGTCAAAAAACATGCTTTGTGCCAGAGGGGTAGCAGGCGTACATGCCTTGTACGATCCCGATCGCCTTAAGTATCCTATGGTTAGGGTAGGTAAGCGAGGTGAAGGAAAATTCAAGAGAGTGACCTGGGATGAAGCCTATGAGGCGATCTTGAATGGTACAGATACTTTCAAAGGCTTGGCGAAGATACTGGAGGAGGAAAAAGACAACCGTTCCTGTATAGGCTATTGTGCCGGAGAGGGGATGGCGGAGCATACGTATAAAACATTTATGGCAGACAAATTTGGTTCATCCAATTTTGTCAACCATGCCTCTATCTGTCTACAGACTTCTGTTTCCGGCTATGCATTGACAATAGGTGCTTATGGGCAGGCAGATTTGGAAAACGCCAACTATGTGATCATGGCGGGTGCCAACAGGGCAGAGGCTATCTTGACCCCTGATACCATGGATCTATTTAAGAGGACAAGAGGAAGAGGCGCGACACTGGTCTGTGTGGATCCACGGTACACCAATACAGCAGCACAAGCAGATGAATGGCTGTCTATCAAAGTTGGCACCGATCTTGCCTTTGTGTTGGCGCTGACCTATGTGGTGATGAAGGAAGGACTTTACAATATAGAGTTTGTTGAAAATATGGTGAAGGGTTTTCATGTCTACAAGCTTCATATCCTTGAAAATAAATACACTCCGGAATGGGCAGAGAAGATTACCGGTATTTCAGCAGATAAAATCAGAAGAACGGCCAGAGATTTTATGGCTGCGGCACCAAGAGCGATCTATTATCAAGGAAGAAGAACTGCCTGGAGTAGACACGATTTCCAACTCAGAAGGGCACAGGCGATCTTCAGTGCTCTGGGTGGGGGTATTGATGTTAAGGGTGGTATTATCTTTGGTAAGAAGGTACCTCTGGGTGCCCATGAGGTCAATGCACCTATGTATGCCAATGCGGAGGCTCGTATAGACAGAAAAGAGGCAAAACTGGTAGGGGGCACGGGTACCTGGATCGGTTTTAGGAATATGATTGCCGAGGGCAGAACTCCGTATCCGATGAGAGGTATGTTTGTCTACAAGCAAAATCCGATGCTCTCTGTTCCCAGCACAGCTAAAACCAAAAAAATGTTTGAAAATCTGGATCTGGTGGTGACAATAGACACCATGCCAAGTGATACAGTCATGATGGCAGATGTTGTGCTACCTGAATGCACCTACCTTGAGAGAGAGGATCCGGTTAAATCCTTTGGTGGCGTACAGCCCTCTATCGCACTGCGACAAAAAGTTATCGATCCACTGTATGAATCAAAGCCGGTCATAGAGATACTCAGAGGACTGACCCAAAAGATCACCAAACCACTGTTTGAGATCACTAAAAAGTATGATGAAGATGTACAGGACGAACTCAAAGAGCGTAAAGAAGCTGAAGTCTATGAAGAGGATGGTTTCAATCTGGTAGATGCCTTTGATAAGTCTCAGGAAGAGATCAATGAACATATGGTCGTCAGTAAGCATGGCAAAGAAGCCTATGAGAAGCTCAAAGAATATGGTATCTATTATCCTGATATGGATACCTACTTCAAGAAAATATCAGCCAATGAATATGAATACTATCCAGAAGATAAAAAAGCATATACTGTTTCAAAATGGCTGGAGGGTGCAGCTGTGTCTATTGATACTTGTGTCAATGAGAAGGAGATTGCAGCACTCCAGAAAAAACTTAAAACTTCTTCGGGGAAGGTGGAGTGTGTGTTGGGGTACATGACAAAGAAAGGGATAGATGCCATGCCGACATGGCATGATGACTATCTCGTACCGATCCCTGAAGGGAAATTCAAATTTGTCTCCGGAAGGCATGCCCAGTTTACACAAAATTCCACACAGAACAATATCATGCTTCTGGATCAGGTCAAAGAGAACCACCTCTGGATCAATGTCAAAGATGCCGAGAAAAAAGGTATCCGCTTTGGCGATCTTGTGGAAGTGGAGAGTAAGGTAGGCAAAGTACAGATCAAAGCCTATCCGACCAACAAGATTATCCCTGGGGTGGTCTTCTTTATCCATGGGTTTGGAGCGCAAAGTACAGGGCTGACTTTTGGATACCGTAATGGTGCGAGCGATAATGCTATTATAGAGGACCGGATAGAGCCGGTCTTTGGCAGCGCAGCGATGCATGAAACGATTGTTGATGTTAGGAGGGTATCATAATGAATTACGCAATGGCATTGGACTATCAGAACTGTATCAACTGTAAGGCATGTGAAGTGGCCTGTAAAGAACAAAATGGCGTACAGCTGGGTGCTGACAAGCAGCGTATCTGGGTCAGCACTTATGAGAACAGTATTTTTGGCAACCCCTTCGTGGCATTTCACCCCTCTCAATGTAACCATTGTGTGGATGCACCCTGTGTGAGTGTTTGCCCTACAGGGGCTAGTTACTTTGCAGAGGGTGGACTGGTCATGGCGGACAAGGACAAATGTATCCTCTGTAAAGGATGTATGGAAGCATGCCCCTATGACGCACGATTTGTGGATGACAAGTATGTAGCAGTAGACAAGTGTACCTTCTGCTATGATACCCGTATCAGTAAAGGAGAGACCACCACTGCATGCCAAGCAACCTGTCCTACCAAGGTTCGACTGTTTGGGGACCTGGATGATGAAAAAGGTGAACTGGTACAGCTACTTAAAAAACGGAAGTTTTTTGTACTTAAAGAGAGTGAAGGCACCGTACCAAAACTCTTTTATCTTTTCCCGGAGAGAGACACTGTGTTTGCAGAAAACTCTATCGGGAAAGAGACGACGATACATACATGGGAGAGCTATAAGCCAGTGATAGATAGGGCAATAGCAAAGAGGAGAAAATCATGAAAAAGTATGAAATTGCCGGTATAGAAATTAATGCGGTAAGTATCAGTGAACTACTCTTTAACAAAACGATGCTTCTGGCATACTTTCTTTTGGCTTTGGGTTTCTATGGGGTTTGGGAAGTATTCGCCGAACGCTATTTTCTTCTGACTGCCAATGCCTTTGATGCCGGATTGCATCCTGGGAGCGCTGAAGTAGCAGAAGCAATGAAGGAAGCAGTATTTGGTGTAGGAGGGGAGGTCAAAAGAGAGCAGCCTTGGACACTCTATATCGTCAACTATATGTATATGATATACAGTGGAAGTGCTATTATCTTTTTTGTAGCACTTTCTGAGATCTTTAATGTGAAGTTGATTCAGAAGACGGCAGCAGGGTTTATTACTTTTGGACTGGCAATGGTTTTTGGTGGTCTATTTACAATCGCTGTTGACCTCAATATTCTTCATATGCACTGGATGTTTCTTACCCCCAATATTCGTGCAGGTATGTGGTTGATGCTACCACTTTATGCCGTGTATATACCTTTTGTACTATTTGAGATCTATTTATTGATTACCAATAGGCATGATTGGGCAAAAAAGGTTGCGTATGGTATTTTGCTCTTGAGTATCGTGATCGATCTCATAGAGTACTATATTCAGGCGAAACTTTTCAATATGAATACGGCCAGGCACCTTTGGACGACCTATCCCATGTTAACACTCTACTTTATTGTTTCTGCCTTTGTAGCGGCTATTGCTATCATGGTACTCTATAGTTATTTTACCCACCGTAGAAGTCTGGGAGATGATTTTCATACACTGATCACTTTCTTGCGAAAAAGTTCTCTGTATGTCATTGCATTCTTGGCCATGTACGAAGCAATTGCCTATCTCTTTATAGACAAAGAGTGGGGTGCAATTATTTTATTTGGTGAATATAAGATTTACTTTTATATCTATCTGTTTTTGGCAGTAGGTCTACCTTTTATCTTAGAGTTTAGAGAGCATTCCAACAATCTCTGGATTATTCTTGGATCCTTATCTGTTATTGTAGGTACCTATCTGGGTAGATATATTTTTGTCTATGGTGGGAATGCCTATCCCATGAGCAACAGATTTGGTTTGGGATTTGAGAAATATGGTGAATATGAGCAGGCAAAAGAGTTTATATTTTTTAGTCCACACTCCAGTGAAATACTGGTGGTTATTGGTTCGTTGGGTGTGGTACTGGCAGTCTACAAGATACTTGATATGCTCTTTAGCGTTTCAAAAGTAAGAGAGCACTAAAGTGTCACGGCACTGTTCACAATAAATTCACATTGTTGTGATAAAATAAACTATGCCGTTGGCTTTATCTTATGAAAGGAGGTAAACATGAAAAGAACTATCAAGATGCTTCTTGCGGCCGTCTTCGGTCTTGCATTGCTGACAAGCTTTACATATGCTGGTTCCGGTGATCCTGGCAAAGGTCAGAAAATCATCCAGAAAAAAGTAAGTAAAGCATGTATCAAAGCAGGACTTAAAGATGGTGGTGTGCTGGCAAAAAAGCACACTCAGGCTGAGTGGCAAAAAGTGTATGATGATGGGAAGCTGAATGCAGAGATCAAAAATCTTTGTCCTACAGTGAAACCACTCAAAGACAAGTATGTGGATAATGTTTTTGCATTTCTACACTTTTATGCCAATGATAGCGGCAATGTGCCTTCTTGATAAGTTGATACAGGGGTGAGGCTCACCCATACATCATGAGATCAACTTCTCATACCTCTCTGCACGATCGTGCAGAGGGACACTTCTTCTATTCTTTCCCATTCTCTACATAGTATAAGTTAGAAGAATGTTATTTTGCGAAATATTGCGAAGTATTATAGTAATAGGGCGTATAATATGTTAGAATAAGTTTCATAAGCCACACAAAGGATTGCAGTGGAGAAGATAGACAAACGGACACGCAAAAAAGAGTCTATTATTCAAGCAGCACTTAAGCTGTTTTCAACGAATGGTTTCCATAGGACGACGATACCTGATATTGCTGCCAAGCTTCAAATGAGTGCAGGTAATCTCTATAATTATTTCTCATCCAAAGATATATTGGCACATGAAATTATCAAATATACTTCAGGCGTATTGGGAGAGGAGATTAGAACAGTCAATATACAAAGTATATCTACGGAAGAGAAAGTTAAGAAGATTGTGGAGGTCTATTTCGGTATGGCAAAAGAGCGTCCTGAGATGATCGAATACTTTCTTCGTGTTTATCTTTCCCATAGAGAAGTATTTTCTGATGGCTGTGCTGGCATGATCTGTGTTTCTGGTTTTATCACGGAGCTTATGATCTTTTTTGATGATGGTGTTGCCAGCGGGGACCTTCGTAATCAAGATTTCTTTTCCGCATTTGGTCTTTTTATGGGCTATCTAGGAGGCATGGTTTATCTCAAAGGAGAAGATGTTTTGCCTGAGGATATAGATTACTATATAGATGATATTGCAAATAATATATACCGGGCACTAAAAGTCTAGACTATGGTTGTTGGGCAGAAACTAAAGCTCTTGTGGCTTCAAACGATTACATGCAATGGTGATGCCCATTCATTTTTGAACTGTTCCGAACTAGAGTCACTTGTCGACTCATTTGAGATTTTATACCATCCTTTGCTTGCATGTAACTATTCTCTCGAAGAAATCCTTGCCTGCAATCTTGTATGTGATGTACTGATTATTGATGGCTCCATTAGAGAAGAGGGGTGTCGCAGAGGTGGAGTGGAGATGTATAAAGTGCTCCAAGCCTATGCGGCAAGAGCTAGATATGTCATTACTGTAGGCACCTGTTCTACTTTTGGCGGTCTTTTTAAACTTTATGATCCTAATGCCATTTCAGGATTCTGCTTTGATGGAGAAGAGAAGAACTCCAGATATGACAAATATGCAGATAAACTTATCTCATTGCCCGGTTGCCCCGTACATCCCGACTGGATAGCGTATGTTCTGCGTATGATTGAAAAAGGACATGAAATACCTTTGGATGACATGTCCCGCCCTCAGGCTTTGTATGGTACTACAGTACATTCGGGGTGCCATAGGAATGAATATTTTGAGTGGAAAGTGGATGCCAAGAGTTTTGGACATAAGGAAGGATGCCTGTATTATAGGCATGGATGTCAGGCTCCTTACACAAGAGGAAGTTGTAATCAGATCCCATGGAATGGCATCAGCTCAAAAACAACTGTAGGTACACCTTGTTTTGGCTGTACGGAGCCGACTTTTCCTAAAAAAGATCTTTTTTCCACACAGACAAATATGGGAATTCCTGCGTATACTCCTTTGGGTGTTTCAAAAAGAGCCTATCTGACACTTAGCGGTATTGCCAAAAGCTTTCGTATTAAGCGATTCAGCAAAAGGATCATTGAGTATGATAGTTAAAAAGCTGATAGAAAAGATAGAGGGTGAGGCGGAACTGGACTTTTATTTTAATAAAGGGCTTATAGATGATGTCCAAATACATCATGAACAGTATCGAGGGATAGAGGAGGTTCTTGTAGGCAGAGTACCTAAAGATGCCTTGGTGATTGCCCCAAGAGTGTGTGGCGTTTGTAGTCATGCACATCTTATTGCAGTAGTAAGAGCACTGGAAGATGGGTATCGAAATGCAGGAGTCCCTGTTAATCTTAGCGCCAAAGCTGCATCCATTCGAGAGTTTACTCTATCGTGTGAACTGATACAGAATCATATTAAATGGCTCTATCTCACTATACTTCCAGAATTGAAAAGTATGGCAGGAGAGGAGCCGGTCACAAATGATACACTCAAGGCAGCACATGTTACAGCTATGGTCAATAAAGCAATGGCCATTTTTGCAGGACAGTGGCCTCACTCTTCTTATGCGGTACCGGGTGGTGTTACCTGTGACCCTACCTATATTGATGTGATGAAAGCAGAGGGGATGATCGATCAGGTAATAGTATTTTTTGAAAAAGAGATGGCAGGGATACCTTTTGGTGAATATATGTCGATACATTCCATTTCTGATATAGATAAGGTACAAGGTGATATGGGTAGGGTACTTGGATTGATGGAAAAAAATGGTCTCTCCAGTAGTGGAAAGAGCCATGATCGTTTTATAGCATTTGGAAATTCATGTGTATGTAAAGTGGGGAAATCTATGGGTACCAAAGTATATAAAGTTGATGTAAAATATGTAAAAGAGCATATACAGAAAGATACTACTGCTAAGGCAGTGACATATAAAAATAGATTTTTTGAAGTGGGTCCACTGGCAAGAGGAATGATCCGAAAGGAGCCCCTCATAAAAAGTTTTCACAGGCAGTATAAAGATGCCGCTATGAGTAGAGTCTTTGCACGAATACATGAAGTTGCACTTCTTCTGGAATACACAAAAAAGATTCTTGGGGAGATGGATGTTAGAGAAACATCCTGTCCATACGATGAGCCAAAAATAATGCCAGATTGTGATGGTGTCGGTATTGTGGAGGCGGCAAAAGGGTCTCTCATTCATAAAATTAGTGTGAGGGGTGGACTAATCACTCACTATGATATCATTGCACCTACTCAGTGGAATCTGAGTCAGGGAAGTGGACAGCAAAAGGGCGTTGCTATAGAGGGTATGCTTGGCTCTAAAGATATAGAATCTGCATTATTTATACTTAGAACATTTGATGTATGTTCTACCTGTATTTCACAATAATTCCATACCATTTATATTGCATAATCTGAGTTAAATAGTACCTTCCTGAATATAGAATACTGAATACGAGAGCGCAAGGAATGTAGTATCAAACTTTTTTCATCTCTTTCTAAGAATATAGGGAGTAAAATTTAATAAATGAATAGTCATTCATTAAAAGAAAAAGGAGACGTCGTGAAGATACTCAAAATAATGCTCTTGGCAGTTGTACTGCTTTTTACACTGCAGGCAGAGGCACCAAAGAAGGTAGATCCGGTCAAAAAAGCGGCTATGCTGAAACTCAAGAAAGAGATGCTTGGAAAATGGAAGGCGTACAGCAAAGCTTCCCAAGGTGCCACGAGAGGAATAACTGCGGATGAATTGATCAAGTGGGACAAAGAGGATAGGGACTTTGTACTTGTAGATGTCAGGGAGCCTAGTGAGGTAGCAGCCGGCAAGATCATTGCCATCAACTTCAAGGCTATTCCTAGAGGTATGGTAGCACCTGCAATTGGAAAAAAACTGGCACTCAAGCCAAATCAAACCGTGGTTTTCTACTGTAAACTAGGTTCCAGAAGTGCGATGGTTGCCAAAGAGACAGCAGATGTCTATGGATATGAGAATATCTTTTATCTCAAGGGTGGCATCATGGGTTGGATCAAAGCAGGCCATAAAATCGAGAACTTTATGGGTGAATTCTCCAAAGTCGGGAAATAACTTTCTTCTGTCTATAAGGAGGCATAGATACATCTAGCTATGCCTCCTCGTATAGCGCTATAGTACACCCAAATATTTTCAATACTTCCTTCGTATAGCATCTCATAGTATATGGCATCACAAAGACAATAAGATGAATGAATATTCATATGTAACATATAAGAAAAAAATATCCAACTCTTAAGTAAAATTGATAAAAGTCCTTAAAAGCAAGAGTTACATAAGCTTAACTTCTCTATGATATTATATAGATTGATAATTGAGAGATAAAGACTCTGAATTATCAACTAGAAATCAACTATAGGAGGCTAGTAGATGGAAGTTGAAATTTCCAGACGAAAATTCCTGCAAGGAACCGCTACGATGACGATCGTTGGTGGTGCTGTGGCGGGAAGTAGTTTGCTGTCAGCAGGACATGGTGGAGGTGAGCATAACACCGCTGCCGGCATGCCTGCGACCATCACGACAAAAACAGGAACTGCAGAGGCAAAAGAGGTTCCATTTCTTTGTGGGATGTGCGTAAATAAGTGTGCTGGTTTTGCTAGAGTAGAAGATGGCATAGTAACCAAATTGAATCCAAATCCATATTTCCCAAAATCTAGAAATATGCTATGCCCTCGCGGTAACGCTGGTATTCAAACTACTTATGATCCAGATCGTTTAAGGTATCCTATGATTCGTATTGGTAAACGAGGAGAAGGAAAATTTAAAAAGGTCAGCTGGGAAGAGGCATATGAAGCGATACTTCACGGTACAGACAAGTTCAAAGGTTTGGTACAAGTTTTGGATGAGGAGAAGGATAATCGTTCTACTATCGGTTACTGTAATGGTGAAGGTCTCTCCAAAGAGTGATTTGAAGATCTTATAGGGAAAAAGGTTGGTACACCTAACTATGTTGATGAGGTAAGTATTTGCCTTGAAACAGCAGGCGGCGGCTTCTTTGCAACATTGGGTATTTATCCTGAGATTGATTTTGAGCATGCTGACTACATGATTATCGCAGGTGCAAACCGCGCTGAGGCGATTATCACTCCCGATACTATGGATATGTTTAAAAAAACCAAAGGTAGGGGGCTCAAAACTATCTGTATAGATCCTAGGTTTACCAATACAGCTGCCAAATCTGATAAATGGCTGCCTGTTAATCCAGGTACTGATCTTGCTTATATTTTGGCTATGACCTATGTGGTATTTAATGAAGAACTTCAGAATGAGAAGTTTATGGAGAAGCATGGTGTAGGGTATAAAGAGTACAAAAAGCATATACTTGGAAAAAAATATACACCAGAATGGGCTGAACCGATCTGCGGTATTAAAGCCAAAGAGATATATGCAATGGCTAGGGATTTTATGAGCGCAGAGAGCCCTATCCTGTATCCAGGGAGAAGAAGTGTTTTCTCACCAAATGATTATCAACTTCGCCGTGCTATGGCAATATTTCAAGCATTGAGTGGAAACTTAGATAAAAAGGGTGGTTATATCTACGGAAACCCTATTATGTTACCGCCTGAATTTGTCAATGCCCCAATCTATGCACAGGCAAAAGAGCGTTTTGATACTGAAGGTATTGCGTTTCCTACGATAAAATCAGGCTCTTGGATAGTCTTTAGAAATATGGTATTAGAGGGCAAAACCCCTATCCTCTCAGAGTGATGATGATGCGTAAACATAATCCAATGATGAGTGTACCAAATACAGCGAAGACAAGAGAGTTCTTATTGAAGATGGATCTCAATGTAATGATAGATATTTTACCTAGCGATACAACAATGTATGCGGATGTTGTTTTGCCTGAAGCTAGTTATCTTGAGCGTACATCTCCTGTCAAAGCCTATGGATTCTTGGAGCCATCTATAGTTCAAAGAAAAGCGGCTATTAACCCACTGTTTGAGACAAAAACACCTGAGGTCATTTACAAGGAGTTGGCCGAGAAGCTTTCAAAGCCATTATTTGAGATCAGTAAAAAGTACGATAAAGACTTACAAGAGCAGATCAATCAGAGGGGTGAAGAGAAAGTTTACAAAGAGGATGGATATGATCTAGCAGATGCCTG
Source organism: Sulfurovaceae bacterium (assembly GCA_965215705.1). Lineage (GTDB taxonomy): Bacteria > Campylobacterota > Campylobacteria > Campylobacterales > Sulfurovaceae > JAAXPZ01. The sequence continues at coordinate 247,513 of CBDCEE010000003.1, forward strand.
GGAAGCATCCGTAGAGGAGAAGAATAGAGAGGTTGTTGAGAAAGTATATGGTGAAGAAGCCTGGAAGACCATAGAAGAGAAGGGTGTTTACTACCCACATATGGAAGTGTATCATAAGCAATTGACTCCAAATGATTACCAATACTATCCAAAATCTAAGCGTTTTTACTCTACACAAGGTGACGGATTGCATGTAATATGTAAATATGACAACTTGTCTACGGGTGGTATAGATACTATGCCTACATGGCATAAGGAATGGAATTTTTCAGTTCCTAGCGGGAAATTCCGTCTCATTACAGGAAGACATGCCCAGTTTACACAGAGTGGTACGACTAATAATATTATGTTGCGGGATTTGATCGGCACCAATTTTGTATGGATCAATAAGCGTATTGCCGATAAGATGGGTATCTCATTTGGTGATATGGTTGAGGTAAAGAGTGAGATTGGTAAAGTAGAGCTCAAAGCATACCCTACTGAAAAAATTTCCCCAAATCAAACATTTATGCTTCATGGATTTGGTAGCGATAGTAAAGGTATGGAGATGTCTTATGGTAATGGTGCAAATGATGCCGTTCTTATTAAAGATGATATTGAGCCAGCCTTTGGTGCAGCAGTGATGCATAGCACAGATGTAGAAATAAGGAGGGTGTAGTATGGCTAATTATGGAATGGCTTTAGATTATAAAAACTGTATCAACTGTAAAGCATGCGAAGTAGCCTGTAAAGAAGAAAATGGTGTGCTCCTTGGCGCAGATAAACATCGTATATGGGTAGGTGCCAATGATGTGGCAGGCGAATGGCCGAATCTGGATATCGTCTCTTCTGCCTTTTTACCTTCACAGTGCCAGCACTGTGAAAATGCACCTTGTCAGGAAGTATGTCCTACACATGCAGCGTATTATGATGAGAATGGCGTAGTAAGAGTCGATAGTGACAAATGTATTCTCTGCAGCTACTGTATGGTAGCGTGTCCTTATGATGCACGGTATGTGGATGATAGAACAATGACTGTGGATAAGTGTACTTTCTGTAGTGACACACGATTGGCGCGTGGGGAGACCACGACAGCCTGTCAAAACACTTGTCCTACTAAAGTCAGAACATTTGGTGACCTAGATGATCCCGATAGTGAGATTAGTGAACTGCTCAGAACCAGAGAGCACTTTTCACTCAAAGCACATATCGGAACTAAACCAAAATTGTTCTATCTAACATAAGGAGGAGGAAATATGTTTAATAAAATAATACCACACAAGCCGATTACGGTACAGAATCTTTTCAAGTTTGACAAGACACCGTTCAACCTTTTTATGATGACTTTGACGATTGTACTGTTGATTGCTTTTGTTGCGGGTGTTCTGAATTATCTGATCCATGGGCATCATGCGTATGGCATCAGTAGAGAGCATCCCTGGGGACTGTTGATCGCGATGTATATCTTTTTTGTTGTCAGCTCTACAGGGCTCTGTATCATCTCCTCACTAGGGCATGTGTTCAAATTCAAGAGTTTTGAGTTTATAGGGAAAAGAGCTATTTTCGGTGCGATCATTACGATTATTTCTGGCTTTGCAGTGATAGCCTTCGAGATTGGTCATCCTGTCAGAATGGCGATTTATAATACGATCTCTCCGGGTATGACCTCTGCGATTTGGGGTATGGGAGTACTCTACTCTATCTATCTTGGATTGATCATTATGGAGTTTATCTTCCTCTCACGGGATGACCACAAGTGGTCTACGATGTTTGGATTGGGTGGATTGCTTGTCGGACTTGCGGCGCACTCCAACTTAGGGGCTGTCTTTGGTTTCTTAGTAGGACGACCGCTGGCAAATGGTGTATTCTATCCTATATACTTTATTCTCTCCGCGATGATCACGGGTAGTTATCTGATCTTCCTGATGTATGCGTTCAGGTACAAAATGAAGTTTGATGAACATATCTCTACCTTTCTTGTGCATATTGCCAGACTTCTTGGACTCTTGATCGCTATTTTGATGTTCTTCGAATTCTGGAGATTTATGACATCAATCTATGGAAATGTTCCGGAGCGTGCTGTCAGTGCGATGCATGCACTTACCTCTCCAGAGTTCCTGATCGGTGAGTTTCTATTTGGTATGTTGATTCCTTTTGTCATCATCTTGATAAGTAAAGGAAAAGCGATAAAAAAATTGGTTTATGCTTCTCTCTCTGGTATGGTAGGTATCTTCTTTATGCGTTATGATCTTGTACATGATACGCTGGCCTACCCGATGCAGACGATGAAAATAAGAGAGTACCAACTGGTGCCTACATGGGTACATTATTCTCCTAGCTGGACGGAATGGGCGATCGCTCTTGGTGCACTAGGGATTATGTTGTCAATGTACTATATTGGTGAAAACTTTTTCTATCTGGATCCTAAAGAGCATGATGATTACTTTGAGCATTATACTGATACTGAAGGGCATGAGGTAGAAGAGCATTTGATCACTGATATAGATGCTAAAAAATAAAGGAGAAGAAATAATGAAAAAAATAACCATAAGTCTTATCTTACTATTTGCTATAGGGGTGCTATCTAGTACAACATCTGCAGATCCAATTAAAGGAGAAAAGCTTTTGATACGGGCTATTCATGATGATTGCACCTTGCCTGCTCCTCGCATAGCCATGATGCACTCTCGTATGGAGTGGAACGCTATTTTTAAGAGTGGTAAAATGGAAGAAGAGGTGACAAAGCTTTGTCAAAGGAAAACAGCACTGAAACCTTTTGATACACGCTATTCTAAATATGCAGAATATATACATGAGTATATGGAGCATTATGCCAATGATAGTGGTGCTATACCTGCGTGATAAGTTGATTCACAGGGGTGCGTGTCACCCATACAGAAGTTGAATTTAACTTCCGCTATATCATACTCCGGATAACTTTATCCGGAGATAACATTCTATTTCTTTTTACTTTTTATACTGTAGCGATACTCTTTACTACGAGCTGATACCAAAACTATGCCATAATTACAGTACTTTTATAGGTAAAGGATTGTTTATGGAACCCACGTATCATACCACTGTGACCAAGGTCAAAGGTACAAAGCAGTTTGACTTTGATGACACACTGATCCGCGAGATCAAACTGGAGATCTTGCTTAACGGCACGAGACTGGGGGCAGTCATGTGTACGCCAGTAGATCAGGAAGCGTTGGCAGTAGGCTACCTAATGAGCGAGGGGATCATCAACAGTGTGGGAGACATCACACAGATGACCCTGCTGGATGACGGCATGCGTATCGAGATCACTGCCGAAGCAGATAGCCAGAAGATAGAACGATTGGATAGCGAGGCAGTGGTGATCAGTGGGTGCGGTAAGAGTATGACCGCCAACATCGATCCTGCGCAGATCGATGCGAAGGTCATGCAGGATGACTATCAGATCTCTGCCTCGCTACTCTCAGAGCAGATGGCGGCTTTCTATACCCAATGTCCACTCTATGAGGAGACGGGATGCGTACATACTGCCAAGCTCTATATTGGTGAAGATCAGGACTATATTGCAGAAGATATTGCTCAGCACAACACGATAGACAAAGTGATAGGCAAGGCACTATTGGATAGTGCGGAGCTCTCCAGAGCATTTCTTATGGTCAGTGGCAGGTTGAGTTCGGAGATGGTTGCAAAAGCAGTGATGCACCAGATACCGATCCTGGCATCACGTACGGCATCTACCTGTCTGGGACTCCAGATCGCAGAAAAGTTCGGCTTGACGCTAGTAGGGTTTGTTCGAGGTAAGGGGATGAACCTTTATCGTCACCCAGAGAGGATCAAGGTCTGATTTTATCGAGCAGTAAATAATTATAAGGGTAAGCACAAGGGATTGCCCTACAACATATCCAGTTTCCTCTCGTCAAAACGATACTTTCCATTTTGCACTTTAGCGAGTATTCCTTTGGTAAGGAGTTGCTTGAAGAGCTTGATGATGGTGGGTTTACTGATGCCAGTCTGCTCCATTATATCACCGTAGGAGTAGTTGAGTAGATTGTCATCATCCAGGTTTCGGATGATAAAGCGTACCAATTCTACCTGCTTGCCATCGATCACTACGGCAATGGTTTTGATGATGTTTTGGGTACGGTTTATCTCTTTTTGTTGGATGAGAGGCCTGAGAATATCATGTAGTGAATTGAGGAGTTCTTTGATACTGATAGGTTTGACTAGATAGTTTTCGACCTTGAGCTTGATCGCCTCAAGGAGAAGTTCAGTATCCGTATGTGCAGTGGTGAGGATAGCGGGGATCTGCAGTCCCATCTCCTCTTTGATATGTCTGAGGCACTCTATACCACTCTCATTTTCAAGTAATATATCAGAGATGATCACATCGATGGTATGGGTGTTTAGTATCTCGATAGCCTCTTCGCAGCTGCGTACGGCGAAGATAGCATTGGTGAAGTCCTCCAGTACCGTTTTGGTATGTTTGAGTACTTCTACTTCATCCTCTATATAGAGGATATTAAATCCATTGAGTATCTCAAAATCTCGTTTATCCATCCTACTCTCTCCTTTGATTCTCTTTAGGTATCTCTACCGTGAACATAGTACAGTGTTGTAGTGCACCCTCTTTTGAGCCCATTTTATGCTGTATGTTTTTACAGTTTATCTTCCCATGCATATGTTTCTCTACGATCTGCTTGGACATATAGAGGCCAATACCTGTCCCTACACTTTTGTGTTTGGTGGTAAAGTAGGGCTCAAATATCTTTGACATTATAGCATCTTTGATCCCCCCTGCGTTGTCGATTACACTAATAATAGCATGGTTTGTAGTATCCTTAACAATAATGAGGATCTGCTTCTGTGCAATATCTGTATGGATGAATGCATCCTTAGAGTTGTTTATCAGGTTCAGAAGGATATGGGTGAGTTCATTCTCATAACCATAGATCTGGATATCTTCTCTCATCTCCAGTGTTATAGTAATCTTCCCTTTGTTGAGTTGGTATTTACTCAGCGCAATCGCTTTTTCAATCGTCTCTCTCAGGGTAAAGCGTGTATGAATCTTATGTGGATGAAAAAAAGTCCTAAAATCCTCCAGGGTATCTGACATGTTTTTAGAGAGAAGCATAGCATCACTCACACGGGATTCGATAAATACCTTATCAAGTTTCCCCGAAAGAAATTTGGCTTCAAACCCTTGAATGATCATGGTCAGTGCCCCCAGGGGTTGTCTCCATTGGTGTGCGATATTTTGGAGCATTTCCCCACAGCTGGCCAGTTTAGCCTGCTGAAACATGACCTGGTCTTTTTTACGACTGTTCTCTACCTCTCTTTTGATTCTCTTCTCCAGAGATTCATTGAGCTCTCTAAGCTCTTTTGTTTTAGAAAATACTTTGGACTTCAATGATTCATTGAGTCGTTTAAAGTGGTTGATGATCAGGAGAGAGATCACAATGCTAAGAAAGAAAGTAAACCCAATCAGAAGAAAGAGCATGAGTATACTGGTATTGAACATCCTGTCATTTCTGTTCTTCTCTGAGATCGCCTCTTTGAGGTGTGCTTTGATGAGACTGGAGAGATAGATATTGATCGCATTGATATCCAGAGAGATACTCTCAATAGATTCACTGAGTTTTTCTGTATGCTTATCTTGTATCTGCTGGATAAGTTGGGTACTTTTACTGTCTATGTCTTTCATCTTTTTCTTGACTTTTGAGACGAGGCTTTGTTGATAGAAATTTTTATTATGGATACTATACCCAGGAAGGAAAAAATTGAGCCATGCATTGGCAAATTGTGGCAATCCTCCGATATGCTGTTCGATAGAGTGGGTATAGTTCTTCCATTGGGTATGGATGATCTCCTTGGCTGAAGCGATCACTTCTATGGCATCTTCAGTATTGATCGTATAGTTCTTGATGTCATAGAGGGTATCATAGATATTGACAGAGTAGATATCCTTGATATCCTCTAGATTGATCTGTGGGATGGTACGTTTCTGATAGAGGGTTTCATAGTCGTATTTGATGGCAAAGATAGAGACGAGCATAAAAAAACCTATTGTCATCATTCCTAGAGCGATGATTCCTATGAGGAGCTTTGTTTTCTTGGAAAACTCTAGATGGTTGAGAATATCATTGGCTCTTGTGTAGAGGCTTTTCATGGAGCTGCTCCCTCAACCAGCTGAAACTTCCCTTTGTGAAAGGTTGAAAGATAGACACGGTTGAGCAGTTGGGTATGCTTGTAGGTGATAGGGATCTGACCAATAGCATTGGGGTGAAGATTTTTCAATCTGGAGAGAAACTTCTCCTGAGTAATCTTCCCCTGGATATCTTTCAGTGCAATGACGACTGCTTTGGCTGCCAAAAAGGATTCAAAAGAGGCATAGGAGGGTTTGGCATGAGGATAGTAACGATGTAGGATTTTTCGATACTCATGGGCGACTTCTAAAGATTTGTTATCATAAGAGGGAACCGTGAGAGAGAAATAGATATTTTCTCCATGACTATCCAGCTCTTCTATTAGTGCGTTTGCATTGACAAAAGAGATAGGGGCAAAGAGGGTTTTGTTGGTATAGAGCTCTCGCCATTTTTTGATAAATCTGGCACTTGGTTTATAGGCACCTACGAGTATAATTGCTTCAGGAGAAGAGACTTCGATCTCATGGAGGGCATGTCTGATAGAGAGCGTGTTGCGTTTGTAGGTTCCTTCTGCTACGAGTGTAAGCCCTCTTTGATCCAGTGCCTTGATGGTGGCATTGTATCCTGAGATACCGTAGTCATCATTTTGATAGAAGATAGCAAAGCGTGTGATCGCTTTGGTCTGATGGAGGTACTGTACAACATTTTCTATCTCTTCATCATAGGAGCTTCTAAAATTGACAATATTTTCATGTGTCCCATCTCTTAAAAATGAAGCACCAGTATAGGGAGCGATGAAAGGGATATTCTCTATGATAGGGAGTATCTTCTTGGTAGTAGGGGTACCCACAAAGCCAAAGAGGGCAAAAACCTGATCCTCATTGATAAGTTTCTGGGTATTTTTGAGTGTATTTTGTGGTTCGTATTTATCATCATAATGGATGAGTTGGATCGGTACTTTATCGATACCTCCTCCTGCATTGGTCTCCTGGAAGTAGGCATTGGCACCTTCCAGTACCTCTTGACCTAACTCCTTGTTGATACCGTTTAACGGAAGAGAAGCCCCCAAAGTAATAGGATTCCAATTTTTGCTTGGTGGGTACATGAAGTAAAGAAAAAAAAGTGTGCTAAGAGATATAACTATGAGTAAATACTTTTTTACCATATATGCCTTTCATCACAATAATGAAACCATTATACATAAAAAAAGGTTTAGAAATACCCTCTATCTAGAAAGATAGGTAAACAATCCTATGCTCTTTAAGAATCAATCAAGCCTATGTGTTCTATACTTTGATAAAGTTTTCTTTACCAATTGGAGGCGTGATGGAGAGAGAGTATTTTTATTTTGCGCAAGAAGCATTAGAATTCCCTTTAGATGAGTCTATACTAGTATCAAATATCCTTATGGAAACGCCTTGTATTGTTTCCAATATAGATATCCCAAATAGCCAAATATTCGCACCGGAGATAGACTATTACCTGCAGAATACACAAGAGAGTGTGGCGATGCAGATAGGGAATGTTAAAAAGCTCTATGATATCAGGTTGTCTGTATTTGATTTGGCGCAGGATATGGACTATCAAGAAGAAGTTGGTAAAAAAATCTTGATTGTTTCTTCGAAAGATGAAGGGGCATTGGTAGAGAAATTGAATACTAAAGATTTCTCATGTCTTGTTCTGAAGCCAGAGGAGATCAGCAATATTGATGGCCATATAGGCAGTCTTTCTGTGCGTACCACCAAAATGATGCGTGGTGACTTGATGGTTGATCAGGTACTCTGGGCTGATGCACCTGATTTTGCTATGAAGCGGAGTGGGGTATATGATCCAGCCGAGATAGGGAGAGAAGAAGCCGTACAAAAACTCTATGACAATAGCGATATATACCACTATAAAAACTTTGTGCAGTATGACAGTTCTGTCTGTCAATACCATGAACGCACAGAAGAGATTTGTGGTAAGTGCGAAGAGGTTTGCCCCTCTGTAGCGATTATGAAGATAGATGAGGAGAAGCATTTGACGTTTTCAGATGTGGATTGTCATGGATGTGGAGGATGTGTGAGTGTCTGCCCTTCTGGTGCCTTGGATTTTACTCAGATGCCTAGAGATGCTTTTAATGCGGCAGCAAGCTATTATCAAGGGCATATCGCACTGCTTTTGCCTAGGCAAGTGATATTGCCGGAGGTATCACTTCCGGAAAAGGTACTTCCTTTTGCACTGGAGGGGAGAAAGTACCTGCATGAAGTACACTTTTTGACCTTGCTGCAGAAGAGTGGTCATGCAGTGATCTTCTATACGGACTTTGTCTCCAAGGGTACGGGGGATGCTGTACGTATCATTAATGAGATATTTGAACGAAAGTATGGTAAAAAAGCAGTCTATGTCTGTCAAACGTCTGAGGAGCTTACTCAGGCGATGGCAGAAGCAGAATCTATCGAGGAGTGCCTGTTTGATATTGTTGAGGATGGCATGAAAAAACGTGAGATCTTTACCTATAGATTGGCGCATCTGGTTGGAGAGGATGACCTGGGTGTAGTGGAGACAGGAGAACATCTCCACTATGGTGATCTTCGTATCAATGAAGCCAACTGTACACTCTGTATGAGCTGTGTGGGTGCATGTAATGTAGCCGCCCTGACTGCACATCCGGAAGATAATACACTCAAGTTCAATCCCTCTATATGCACCAATTGTGGCTACTGTGAAGTGGTGTGCCCAGAGAAAGAGTGTTTGGAGGTAGTGTATGATCAGCTTAGCCTCAATCCCAGCTATTTTAAAAAGAATACGATGGCACATGATGAACTGTTCGCTTGTGTGGAGTGCGGAGCAGAGTTTGCTACGGTCAAATCTATAGAAAAAATCGCGGAAATGATGAAACCGATCTTCGGGGATGATGAAGTCAAGATTCGGACACTTTACTGCTGTGCAGATTGTAAGCCCAAAGTGATGTTTAGTGCCCATGTGGACTTTAAAGAGCAACAACGAGTAGGAGGAAAAATATGAATAAAGAAGCAGTCAATGGAGCAAGATCCCTTTATTATGGCTTTTTGAGCAAGATGTTGGTCTTCACTGAAGACCCTAATCGTTTTGATGGGTTAGAGGAAGTTTTGGTGGTGATGATTGCAAACCCGATGGATGCCAACTCTGCTGAAGCACTCAAGGAGATACAAGCGTACCTGGAAGAGGGGCATACAGAAGCCATCATCGATGAATATGATGTGATCTTCCATGACCCAGAGAGTCCTATCGTACGCACCACAGCTTCCTATTATGATGAAGGTGTGGAGAGTGGGAAAAAAAGACTGGAAGTCAAAAACTTTTTAGCTAAAACACGCTTACGTAGAGATGAGAGTCATTATAAAGAGCCTGAAGACAGTATAGGGTTTCTTGTCACTTTTATGCATGAGCTGGTTGAATTGATTATCGCAGGAGAAGAGAGCTACGATACCCTCCAGCATTGTCTGTTTGCTGAAGTAATCAACGAATTTATTGACAGACTCACCATAGAGCTCTATGAACATCCAGAAGCTAACATCTATAAGTCTTTGGCAGTAGTGATGGCCGCATTCATCGCCTTTGAACGGCTCTATTTCAATGTAGAGAAGCCAAACCACAAAGAGAAAGTTGCCAAGCAGACAGAAAATTGTGAATTTATCAGTGATGCAGAGGCCAAAAGAAGGGCACAGAACAGAATAGAGAAAAATGCAGAATCACTGGTCAAGAGTTGTGCGCTGGAGGATGATGCCTTTGAAGATGAGGCAGGGGTTTCAGAGATGTAGTTCATGGATGGGCTACAAAAGGGAAGTATGTAGCCTCCGCTTCCCTTCTGTAGCCTATCTTGTATAGGTGAAGATGATGCTCTATCCCCCAGAGCATTATCCAATTTAAAAAAGGAGGATAGTATGGTCGAAGAGAGACGAGGCTTCTTGAAAAAGCTGGCAACAGCCGGTGCCGTAGCGAGTGCAGGGGCAGTCGCAGTAAGTGCCACAGAACAGAAGCAGACACAGAGTTCTAACGGTGTCGTCGTAGGAAAATCTCCCAAAAAAGAGATACTCTACAAAAAGACCGAGACGTGGGACGAATACTACAACGCTGCAAAGTAGCAGTAAACAAAGTCTAGTAGGAAGGAGACATTTGGTATGAATACAGATACTAAACAAGCTCTATCGACCAAAGTAGGTCGACGTTCATTTCTGAAGATGGCAGGATTGGCTGGTGCATTTGGTGCAACCAGTGCATTTGCGACCGCAGGAGTGACAAGAGCAGCAACGGAAGAGGAAGTGAAAAACCCATTCCCAGGATCAAAGAAGGTGAGAACCATCTGTACAGCATGTTCTGTAGGATGTGGTATCACAGCAGAGGTTCAAGATGGCGTATGGGTTAGACAAGAGGTAGCACAGGATCACCCGATTAGTAAAGGTGGACATTGCTGTAAAGGTGCGGATATGATCGATATGGTCAGATCAGAGGTGAGACTCAAGTACCCTATGGTCAAAGAGGGCGGCAAATGGAAGCGTATCAGTTGGGATACCGCCTATGAGCGCATCGCCAAAAAACTCAATGACATTAGAGAAAAAGATGGCCCAGATGCTTCGATATTTTTAGGATCTGCCAAAATGAGTACAGAGCAAGCGTATTACTTTAGAAAATTCGCAGCAATGTACGGAACAAACAATATAGATCACCAAGCTCGAATCTGACATAGTGCAACAGTCGCCGGTGTGGCGAATACATGGGGTTATGGCGCTATGACCAACTCACTTGGAGATATACAGAACGCAAAGGCAATTATTATCTTTGGAGCAAACCCAGCGGTGAATCACCCAGTAGGTTTCGGACATTTTCTTAAAGCCAAAGAGAGAAATAATGCTCAAATCATTGCGGTAGACCCACGATTTACAAAAACAGCTGCAAAAGCAGATTATTTTGCACAGATCAGACCAGGAACAGATATTCCATTTATGTATGGAATGTTGCATTTGATCTTCAAAAATGGTTGGGAGAATAAAGAGTTTATCAACGACCGTGTTTATGGTATCGATGATATACGTAAAGAAGCAGCCAAATGGACACCAGAAAAAGTCGCTGATGTGACAGGGGTAAGTGCAGAACTATTGATGCAGATCACGAGAGTCTATGCCAAGTCTACACCAGGTACTTTAGTCTGGGCAATGGGATTGACACAACACTCCATCGGTTCGTCCAATACACGTATGGCGCCGATCCTACAGCTAACCCTTGGTAACATGGGTGAAGAAGGCGGGGGAACGAATATTCTTAGAGGTCATGACAATGTACAGGGTGCAACAGATATGTGTTGTCTCTCTCATACGCTGCCAGGCTATTATGGACTGAGCAAAGGTTCATGGGGTTACTTTGCGAAGAGTTGGGGTGTAGACTTTGACTGGCTCAAGGGACGCTTCAAAGATGAAAAAATGATGAGTGCCAAAGGCTTTACGCTCGCTAAATGGTATTCTGGAGTTCTTGCTGGCAAAGAAGGCGAAGACAAGATTCATAATGCAGGTACCAACCTCAAGGCACTCTTTGTCATGGGAAATGGTATTACTTCTATCTCACAGCAAGCCAAAGTGAAAGAAGCACTAGACAATCTAGAGCTGATCGTACTGGCTGATCCATTTGTGAATGAAGCTGCGATCTTGACAGACAAACAAGACGATGTCTTTATCCTTCCTGCAGCGACACAGTTTGAGACCAGTGGTTCAGTCACTGCAACCAACCGTTCTGCACAGTGGCGTTACAAAGTCGTAGAGCCTATGTATGAGAGTAAGCCTGACCATGAGATCATGTTTGAGTTTGCCAAGAGACTGGGCTTCTACGATGAGTACACCAAAGGGATGCTCATGAAAGAGGGAAAAAAAGAGTTTGTCTTCCCTGATGATGCTACAGATGAGATCGCAAGAATCATCAAGACTATTGGTTTGACAGGCTGGACATCAGCACGTCTCAAGAAGCATACCGATAACTGGCATATGTTTGATGAAGTGAGCCTCAGAGGTGCTGGCCCAATGAAGGGTGAGTACTACGGATTGCCTTGGCCATGCTGGACAGAGGAGCACTCTGGAAGTCCGGTGCTATACAACATTAACCGCTCAGTCAAAGAGGGGGGTATGGGCTTTAGAAACCGATTTGGTCTAGAGCATGATGGTGTAGATCTACTCGCTGGAAAAGGTTCAGCACCTGCACACTCTGCCAATCCAGATGGATATCCAGAGATCAATGCAAAAAATATCGAAGAGGTGCTCGGCATCACATTGACAGCAGATGAAAAAGCAAAAATAGGTAAAAACTGGAAAGTGGATACCTCCAATATCATCGCTGAAAAATGTATGGAAGCAGGTATCGCACCGTATGGTAATGCTAAAGCCAGAGCCAAAGTCTGGACATTCCCTGACCAGATACCAATGCATAGAGAGCCACTACACTCTCCACGACCGGATCTGGTCAAGACCTATCCAACCTATAAGGATAAGGTAAACCACTACAGAGTTGATACCCAATATGAGAGTAAGCAGAGTGAGAAAGATTGGTCCAAAGAGTTCCCAATCAACCTGGTAACAGGAAGACTGGTCAATCTCAATGGTGCGGGTATGGAGAACAGAGCATCCAAGTATCTGGCTGCATTGACACCAGAGATGTTCTGTGATATCCACCCTGATCTTGCGTTTAACCTAGGGATCAAAAATGGCAACATGATCTGGATACACTCACCGGAAGGTACCAAGATCAAAGTCAAGGCACACTTCTCCTATAGTGTGAGTCCAGACAGGGTATTCCTGCCATTCCACTTTGCTGGAGTGTTCCAAGGTGAGGATCTTTCACATAAATATCCAGAAGGAACAGCACCTTATGCTATCGGCGAAAGTGCCAACACTGTGACCAACTATGGATATGACATCGTGACTCAGATTCCTGAAACTAAAGGCGGATTATGCCGCATAGAAAAAGCGTAGGGGGTGTGAGATGAGCGAATATGCACGAATGAAATTTTATTGTGATGATGAAAGATGTATCCAGTGTGATGGCTGTAGCGTAGCCTGTGCTGAAGCACATGAGTTACCTGTAGGTATCAGTAGACGAAAGGTGATCACGGTTAACGAAGGGATCTTTGGAAAGGAGTTTTCTACTTCTGTGGCCTGTATGCACTGTACAGATGCACCCTGCGAGCAGGTCTGCCCAGTAGACTGCTTCTATATCCGAGAGGATGGGATCGTACTCCATGACAAGACTACTTGTATTGGGTGTGGTTACTGTCTGTATGCCTGTCCATTTGGTGCCCCACAGTTCCCGACAGATGGAGCATTCGGTACCAGAGGCGTGATGGATAAATGTACCATGTGTGCAGGAGGCCCAGAGGAGACCAACTCTGCCAAAGAGCGTGAACTTTATGGTCAAAATCGTATCTCAGAGGGTAAAGTCCCTATGTGTGCAGCGATGTGTTCTACCAAAGCACTGGTTGTGGGGGATGAGCAAGAGGTATCAAAAGTTTATAGAGAGCGTGTGGCGGCACGAGGTCATGGAGTGCAGTCTGCACCTTATGGATGGAGTACTGCCTATAAAGACTAGGACAAGCCTATGAAAAAGTTATACCTATTTATTCTTGGTTTGTCCCTGTTGGGAGCCAAGGAGTTTACAGGCAAAGTACCACTTGCGATGCAGGACGGGAGTGCTGGTAGGGTGGGTAACCCCCTACAGTCTCCTGAAATGTTAAGTAATATCCTTCAGTATAATCAAGGATATGGTACGAAGTTCCTCCATTTTCAGACAGAGTGGTTTCGGCCACTCTTTATGTATATCGTCCTAGGCGTATTGGTGGTATTCCTATTGCACTATCTCATTATCGGCCCCAAGAAATTCTCACATGAGGGGAAGCAGTATTATGTATTTTCTCTTTTTATGCGAATTATACATTGGATAGCGGCATTGGGATTTGTTCTTGTTATACCCACAGGGTTTATGATGGTGTTTGCCAAGTATCTTGGTGGAGGAGAAGTGGTGCTGTATGCGAGGTATTTGCATAGTATTGGTACGGTTTTCTTTGCCATATCATTGATACCTATGTTTCTAGTGTGGTTTATACCGATGCTGCCCACGCTAGATGATATTAAGTGGCTGTTTATCGCAGGTGGCTATCTCAGCCGAAAAAAGCGAGAAGTTCCTGCTGGTAAGTTTAATGCAGGGCAGAAACTATGGTTCTGGGTTGCGATGCTAGGTGGCGTTGTGATGATTGGTACGGGTGCATTGATGTATTTCCAAAACATTGATATTGCACTACTCAAACAGATTGATATGGATCAGATAGAGAAGCTACGCCTCTCTGTGATTGTTCACAATTTCTTGGGTATGGCAGTGGCAGCACTCTTTATCACGCATCTATATATGTCTCTGTTTGCGATCAAAGGTTCACTAAGTAGTATGATCAATGGACGCAAGAGTGAAGATGAGCTTAAGCATCTACATAGCTCATACTATAAAAAAATGATCAAGAAAGAGGAGAAATCTTCATAAATGATCATAGTGATTATGGCAGTAGTGCCATAGTCACTATACAGAGGCTAAGAGATGGATATAAGGGTATCTATCTCTTAGTGTCACAAAGGAGTAAACAATGAATGCACAAAATGTAACAGAACAGACCCCTAATGGACTGGAGATACTGATCGAGCGGTATCGTAGCGACGATGGTAAGCTTAGCTGTAGCAATTCGTTCAAAATAGCCCGTAAGCTTAGACTGGAGCCCATCGATGTCGGTAACAAAGCCAAAGAACTCGGAGTGCGTATCTCCGCCTGTGATCTAGGGCAGTTTGGTACACAGCCTATGGGTGAGCTAAAACATGAGGTGTTGACAGATCTGGAGCAGATCTGTGATTCCCAGAGGCGTGTCTACTGTCACGCCGCCAGAGAGCTTGCCAAAAAGTCCAACCTCAAACATGTCCGTACAGCGATCAAGCGTGGTGAGATGGATGTACTTTACTGTCAGCTAGGCTGTTTCACCGCCAAGAAACGCACCAGACTCTATGTCAAGAGTAAAACATGGATCGAAAACCAAGACAAAACCCGTCTCTTTGGTAAAGGAAAGACTGAACTACTGGAACTCATCGCTGAGTATGGCTCGCTGAGTCAAGCAGCTGAGATACTGGGAATGACCGTACAAAAAGCATGGTCACATATCGAAGAGCTCCGCAAAAATCTCGATGATGTACTGGTAAACGGTTCAGAGGAGTGGAGCACCGAAGAGGTCAGCCTCACCCCAGTAGCCCAAGAGTTCATCACCAATTACCGCCAACTCCAAGACGAGATAGAAGCGTTTGCAAATAGTCGGTTCAAGGAGCTGTTTTTGAAGCCTAGGAATAAGAGGGAGTTTGGCAGGGTATAGCCAAAGAGAGATATTAGATTTTTCTGTATGGGTAGATCACCTTGACATTTTGAATAAAAATGAATATAATTGAATAATTAATATTCAAAAGGTCTAGAAGATGAAAACACTCACATTAAGAGTAGAGGATGATGTCTATAGTATGATCAAACTGGCATCACATGGAGCCAAGAGAAATATCTCAAATTTTATAGAGTATGCAACGATCCAGTACCTGACCTCCTCACAGTATGTTGACAATAGCGAGATGCGTGAGATACTCCATGATGAAAGTACGATAAAAAGTCTGAAACAAGGGCTGAAAGAGGCTAGCGCAGGAGATTATACGGTTGTATAACTTCGAGATAGCAGAGACGAAAGAGTTTCGAAAAAATCTAAAAAAACTAGATACAAAACTCTATGAAAAAATCAAAAATATTGTCTATCCACAACTACGTAGTAATCCATTTTTTGGTACCAACATCAAAAAGCTCAAAGGTGAACTAGAGGGAGTCTACCGTTATAGAATAGGGAACTATAGGGTATTTTATGTCATAGAAAATGAAAAAGTGCTAGTAGTGATGACATCAGTATCGCATAGGCAAGGAGCGTACTGATGAAACAGAAAACTTCCATGCCACAAACTATCCAATCCTATCTCACTCCCGATAACAAACTCAGCTGCCAAAACGCCTGCACCATGGCAACAGAACAGAAACTCACGTTACAACAGATAGGAGAGATTGCTCAGTCAGAAAATATCCGTATCAGTGATTGTTTGCTAGGACAATTCGGTTCTCTGGAGACAGGAGAGTTTGATGATGGTGTCTATGAGAAGCTACAAGAGGTCGCACAGACTCCTGAGCGTATCAGCTGTGCAGAGGCGATGAAACTAGGGGAGGAGTTAGGTTTTGATAGTGTGCGTAGTACTTTGTTGCAGAGCGGGATGGATGTGGTGCATTGTGAGCTGGGGTGTTTCCGTGAACGTCGCAAGACAAAGCTCTATCTCAAGACCAAGAACTGGATTGAGAACAGAGATGAAGCACTGGTATTTAGTAAAGGCAAGATCGATATCCTGGAGCTCATTGATCAACATGGCTCTATCTCCAAAGCAGCCAAGGCGATGGGAATGAGCTACAAAAAAGCATGGACACACATCAAACTCCTCCAGGAGCATCTAGAAGATGAGATTCTCATCACCCAAAAGGGTGCAGGCAAGCAGGGAGGTACACGCCTTACACCTATCGCCAAAGAGTTTATCGCAAACTATCATACCATGCATGATAGAATCACAGCATATGCGGATGAACAATTCAAACAACTCTTTTTGACAGCACGCAGCAGAAAATAGTCCCATTAAAGTCCCTTAAATCTATTTTTAGCTACACTACTTTTAACTAATATGCAAAATATGCATATTTAAAGATCCCCCATAAATAGGAGTGTCTAATGAAGAGGGTTTTATTAGCAGTGAGTCTCATAGCAACTATGGGGATCGCCAAAGAGAAGGTCGTGGTCTTTCATGCAGGGAGTCTCTCTGTACCATTTGGGCAGATGGAAAAAGCCTTTGAAGCCAAATACCCTCAATATGATGTACTCAGAGAAGCAGCAGGCTCCAGAGCCTGTGCACGAAAGATCACTGATATCGGTAAGTCAGCCGACGTGATGGCAAGTGCAGCCTATAAGGTTATCGATAACTTACTCATTCCAGACTATGCCAAGTTCAATGTTCAGTTTGTCACCAATGAGATGGCAATTGCCTATACGGACAGGTCCAAGTATGCGACTGAGATCAATGAGAAGAACTGGACAGAGATATTTCTGAGAGAAGGTGTCAAAGTAGGGCACTCCAACCCCAATCTCGATCCCTGTGGCTACCGTAGTATCCTCGTCACGCAGCTAGCAGAGCAGTACTACAAGCAAACTGGCTTCTATGAGAAGCTCATGGGCTATGGAGAGAGCTATGCCAATGGTGAGGAGAACAGAGCCAAGATCATTGTCCGCCCCAAAGAGACTGATCTACTCGGGCTCATCGAGGCAGGTGCCTATGATTATCTCTATATTTACAAGTCTGTAGCAGAGCAACATGGACTCAAATACATCACATTACCTCCAGAAGTGAGCCTCAAAGACAAGCAGTTCAGTGATTTTTATAAAAATGCTTCTATTCAGATCTCAGGTAAAAAACCCGGCTCTTTTATCACCAAAAAAGGTGCTGCGATGGTCTATGGTATCACTGTGGTAGAGAATGAGAAAAAGGGACTGCCCAGAAACAGAGATGGTGCGGTCAAGTTCGTTAACTTTGTTCTCTCTGCTGAGGGACAGGAGATCATGCGTAAAAATGGTCAAGGGATTATCTCTCCTCCTGTCATCACAGGTGATGCAGGCATTCTGAGTAAATAATGCTACGCATCGAAAACCTCCACCTGAACAAAGAGGGTTTTTCCTTGGAAAATATCTCTTTTGAGGTGCAGCCTAACAGTTACTTTGTGATCCTTGGTAAAACAGGCAGCGGTAAGACTATGCTGCTCGAATCGATCGCAGGGATACAGGAGGTAGAGGGACAACTCTATTGGAATGATGAAGAGATCACTACATTTCCCCCAGAGAAGCGGGGGTTTGGGTTTGTCTATCAGGACTTTGCACTCTTTCCCAATCTCTCAGTACGCAAAAATATCACCTACAGTGATCGCTTTGCCAAGAAACAGGATGCAGAGCAGCTCTTTGAGGATCTGATAGGATTTTTACAGATAGAAGATCTGCTTGATCGCTCCATTACCCATCTGAGTGGTGGAGAGAAGCAGCGTGTGGCGATCGCCAGAGCAGTCTATGCCAGACCCAAGTTGCTACTACTGGATGAGCCACTGAGTGCGGTCGACCCGACCTTCAAGAACAGTATCATGAAGTCTCTACGGGAGATGCTTACCCGTTACGATACCACGATCATCCATGTCACACACAATTTCAAAGAGGCAGCCTATCTAGCAGATGAGATCGCTGTGGTACTGGATGGCAAGCTACTACAGGTGGGAGAGAGTCATAAAGTACTCAACCACCCCAACAGTGTAGAGGTAGCACGATTTCTAGGGTTCAAAAATATTCTTCCCAATACCGTACTGGGACTAGAGAGAGAAGGACTTTTCTCTGTTGATCCCAATGCGATCCTTTTTTCCCATAAAGAGGTGGCAGGGGAACAGTGTCTGCCATGTCGTATCACTGAGGTGATAGGGATCGCGGATCACTATAAAGTATTTGCAGAGGTAAACGAGGTAGCGTTCTTCGCAAAGGTGCCTAAAAATATGTTTCAGAAACTAGGCTTGAGAGAGGATATGGCGTGCTATCTCTGTATCAAAGAGGAAGATGTGGTGTTTGTATGAGAAGAGATCGAGGATTTGTACTGCTATTCCTGTTTTTGAGCTCTTTTGTTGCGCTCTTTTTGTTGGTGCCATTGATGGGACTGTTCTACAATGTAGGTTTTAGTGGATTGGCAGGGGCATTGAGTGATCCTGAGGTACTGCAGAGTATCTGGCTGACCATTCGTACTGCCTTTTATGCGGTACTGATCGTAGCAGTGACGGGTATCCCTCTGGCGTACTTGATCGCTCGCTATGAGTTTTGGGGTAAGTCCATGCTGGAGTCTCTGCTGGATATTCCTGTGATGGTACCGCATACGGCTGCGGGTATTGCTCTGCTGGTAGCGTTTGGGAGTGGTACGATAGCCGAGTGGCTCTCTGCCCTTGGATTAGAACTGATCGACAGTACGACAGGGATCATCGCTGCGATGATGTTCCTCTCTGCACCTTTTCTCATCAATGGAGCCAAAGAGGGCTTTCGCAAGGTTGATCCCAAGCTGGAGAGTGTTGCGCGTACGCTGGGGGCAGGGCCTTTGCAGACATTCTTTTCTATCTCTCTACCCAATGCAAGAAATGACATCATCAATGGTGCACTCATGATGTGGAGCAGGGGACTGGGAGAGTTTGGTGCGGTAGTGATCATTGCCTACCATCCGATGGTGGCACCCGTACTTATCTATGACAAGTTCAACAGCTATGGGCTTACATATTCCGCTCCGGTGGCAGCTTCGATGATACTGGTCTCTGTGCTGTTGTTTTTGGCGGTACGCTATGTCAACAACCGCCTCAGCGCTTAGACTTTAACTGTATTTTCCCACTCTCCGTGTAGATTACACCATGCGATAGCTTTCAGTTCAGTGAGCCCCTCTTTTTTCACTTTGGCAGAGAGATATCCACGTGAGATCACAGGCTCCAGGTCTGCATGGGCTACCTTAGTACCGTTGGCATAGAGTGCTATCTTGTAGATCCAGTGATCAGCTGTGCTGGGATGGAGGATACCCTCTTGACCTACATTGACATCTACGGTGACATAACCATTGGCATCGACTTCGCCTACTTTGATCTCAGGTGTATGCTTGAGTTCGCCTTTGGTAGGATTTTTGGGGTCTTTTTTCTTCATTTTGAGGGTATTGGCGATCTTAGTACTGTCATAGGCTGAGGCAACACTGGTTACCAATGCCAATAGGGAGAGTTTAAGTGCAGTTCTTCTTTTCATAGTGATTCCTTTATCTCTGGGGTCTTGCTAACCTTTATCAGCTCATTGATAAATACAGCAAATAAGAGATAGTTTATCTGAATTAATAATATTTGTCAAGATTCTATATTTAGATAATATTTTATTATATAATATGAGAGATTTGGAAAAGAGAGGGAGTAAAGCATCTATATATTGGGGTTATTAGACATGTTGTAGGAGTACATGACAGTCTGGTCTCTTCGCTCCCATCCCATCTGTTTCCAAAATCTATGAGCCAGAGCATTGTCTACAAAGGCAAAGCAGTGAGTCTTGTGGATACCGATCTCTGAAAGAGCGGAGAGGGCAGCGGAGACCAGCTCTCTGGCGATGCCCTTGCTACGATAGGGAGGCAGTACTACTAAATGCTGGAGATAGCCTCTACGTCCATCATGTCCAGCCATCACACAACCGATGATCTCATTTTCTACTATGGCGACAAAGCTCAGCCCTGGATTTCTCTCCAGATACCTCTGTGTTGCCTGTTTAGAGTCTGCTTCACGAAACGTTAGCCCTTCTGTACCTTGAAAGAGTGAGGTGACTACATCATAGTCAGTGATAGATAGAGGTCTGATCTTCATAGATGCTCCTTTATGTCAAGTAGATCTTGGAGAGAATCAAGATCACTACAAGCCCAACGATATATTTGAGTGTTTCTATCTCTCTATAGCTATTCATGTGATGCTCTTTTGTAAACGGTATCCCACCACCAGATTAAAACACCACTCCGACATCAAAAAAAGCTCTCTGAGTGAGAGGATATCTAAAAACGGCATTCCACTCTGTAGAGAAGCAAAATCCACATGACAATCAAAGCCATAGTCCTCATCAGGTACACAGAGTTCTGGGAGGTCTTGGGTGTAGTTGAAGTCCAATGTGATGTCTGGCTCACGTCTCATGCGTTGGATGCGTCCTAGGGTGCCTTCGTAGTCTTTGGAGCTGAGGGCTATCTCGGCGTGGATGTTGTGTGAGAGGACATTGCGGATAAAAGAGAGTACATCTATAAAGTCTTCAAACCGCTCACCCAGTCGTTCTTGTAGAAAGAGTCTAAAACCACTTTCCAGCCTAAGCGCCTCAA
Organism: Sulfurovaceae bacterium; assembly: GCA_965215705.1. GTDB lineage: Bacteria > Campylobacterota > Campylobacteria > Campylobacterales > Sulfurovaceae > JAAXPZ01. Next base: position 268,673 of record CBDCEE010000003.1, read on the forward strand.
CCATTGCCATACATATCCCGCGAAAGGCGTTGAACTCGACAAAGTACTCAAACAGTGTTGTCTCACCCTCAGGCACCAGTGGTGCATCGTTGAGTATCTCCTGGATAATGGATGGGGTGAAGCTATAGGTGCTGCCATCCTCAAACTGCTTGTTGACGGTGGTATCAAAATGATAGGAGAGATCCGTGGCTCTGGATATCTGGGAGTAAAAAGCCCCTGCATGGAGGAAGTAGAAGTTTTGCTCGACCAGAAGCAGGGCATCATCGAGTAGCGTTTGTTCATCTAGTGTCATAGCGTTCTCCTGTTGCCCTCTGTTTTGATGCCACTCTGTTTGTCCAGATACTCCAGATAGGCGATGAGATATTTTCGGCTGAGATCAGGGTAGTGGGTTTTGAAGTTGGCGATCTCTATATAGCCTTCGTTGCGGATAATGGTCTTGAGGTTTGCCATGAGAGACTGGAGGTTCTCATAGGTAACAAAGAGGTTGTGCGCCAGTCTAGCCACTTTGCGAGACTTCGTAAGCTTTTTGAGGGCATCATCTCCCATCTTACGGTCGAGATCGAGACGGTCATAGATGTTATAGGGAGCTTCAGGGGTGATCCCGCCAGAGCCCAAAATATCATATATATTATTTAATATCATAGTACTTATGTCATCGATGACAATGGCAGCATTTTTATAGATACCATTCTCATATTTTAAAATACCATCAGCTACCATATTTTCTAATATCTGTGCCACCAGTCCTTCGCTTGCCCACTTGGTTTTGAGTGCGATAGACTTGGCAGAGAGGAGGGCATACTGGTTTTTGCTGTAGATATCTGCGATAGACTGAGCCAGCTCTTTGAGAATATCCAAGGGGTAGATCACCAGCTCTTTCTCATCGATAAAGACATTCTCCAGTGCTGAAGCGATCTCCAGTGCTGCCTCGTGGTTGAGTCCGAAGCGTTGGTTAGAGGAGATGAGCCCAAAGCCTCGCTTGTGGGTGGAGACGAGGATTTCGAATGACTGTTTGAAATCTTTTTCGTTGAGGGCTTCAAGCAGAGGAAGTTTGAGTCGCTTCTTGATCGGGTCATCGATAGGGTTGATGACTTTCCCCCCGGCGACTACTCTCCCTGAGAGGCTCAGTACAAAAGGCTCTCCATAGACGAAGAACATTTTCTCTTTGAACTTTAGTTTGACAAAGCCTTTTTGTATCTGTTCTTCTTCTGAGTAGAGTAACACTCTGGCTTCGACTTGCTTGGTACCGACAAAGCAGATCACTGTGCTGTTGTGACGTAGCTCATGACCACTGATCGCCTCGACCCAGACATCGATACTCTGGAATCCTCTCAAGAAGCCTTTGCGGGTGAGCAGGTGTCCTCGTTTGAGGTTGAACTTTGCATTTTGGAGGTTGAGTGCGGCTCTTTGGGAGGCAGTGGCGATCTCCCTATCCGTTTCATGGACTTGGATATTGCGTATCTGTACCTCTTTGCCCAGTTCTGCGACGGTGAGACGATCGCCTACCTTGACACTGCCGTCCAATACAGTACCCGTGACAACCATACCAGCACCAGAGATAGAGAAGCTACGGTCGATATAGTAGCGAAAGAGTCCATCCTCCTGTTTGGAGCGTACAGGCAGTGTAAAGAGTACTTCTTTGAGCTTCTCTATCGTCTCAGGTTGATGGATGCTGGTAGGTAGGATGTCATATAGATGTAGGTTGCCAAAGCCCTCCATGTACTCCCGTAACTCTGCCTCTCTCTGGGTGATCCGTTCTTCTGTGACCAGATCACTCTTGGTCAGGGCGATGATGATGTTGGGTACGCCGAGCAGGTTGAGGACCTCTAGATGCTCATGGGTCTGTGGCATGACCCCTTCATTGGCATCGACCACGACCAGTGATGCATCGAAGCCAAAGGCACCTGCGATCATGTTTTTGATCAGCTTCTCATGCCCCGGTACATCGATAAATGCGATGTTGGTCTCTTCGTTTTGGAGGTTACAAAAGCTCAGGTCGATGGTGATCCCTCGCTTTTGCTCCTCTACGAGTGTATCCCCCTCAAAACCAGTCAGAGCTGTGATCAGTGCGGTCTTTCCATGATCGACATGCCCTGCGGTACCTACGATGATGTCTCTCATACGAGCACCTCTCTGGCTACTTCTACAATGGCAGACTCATGTCTAGCCTCCAGAGCTCTCAGATCGATGAGGAAACGATCCTTGTCTATTCGTCCGATGATATCCCTCTGCCTAAAGGCGCGCTCTAGTTTGGTTGCTTTGCCATACAGATGCAGCGCGATGGTTGGGAACTCACGGTTAGGCAGCGTACCACCTCCCATGAAGGTACTCGTCTCGATCACTTCACAGCGTTCTGCTCCAATGGATTGACGCATCGCCTCTGCACGCTCTCTCAGCTCTTCAATATCGGTAAAGAGTAGCTTGAGTGTAGGGATCAGGTCATAACGCTGCTCTAGGTAGGCTTTGATACTCTCCTCTAGGATACTGAGCGTGACTTTGTCCACGCGGAGCATCCGCAGGAGTTGGTTTTTCTTCAATTCATCAATGAGCTCTTTGCGTCCAGCGATGATACCTGCCTGCACAGAGCCAAAGAGCTTGTCCCCACTGAAGCTAATCAGCGCTGGGTTGTCCTCTAGTACCTTGGCGATAGGCAGTTCTACAGAGCTCAGATTATAAGGAAGCTCTGGGAGATAGCCACTGCCTAGATCATAGTAGTCGATGAGTCCATGCTTTTGGGCTAGGGCTTGGATGTCACCATAGGCTGTTTCAGAGCTAAAGCCCTCGATGGTAAAGTTCGATCGGTGGACTTTCATCAGTAGGGCGGTATTTTCATTGATGGCGTTGGTGTAGTCGGAGGCTTTGGTCTTGTTGGTCGCTCCCACCTCATGCAGGAGTGCACCACTCTGATTCATCACCTCAGGAATGCGAAAACTCCCCCCGATCTCCACCAGCTCCCCACGGCTCACGACTGCTTCTTTGCCCTTGGCAAAGGTATTGAGCACCAGAAAGACCGCTGAGGCGTTGTTGTTGACCACCAGCACATCCTCTACGCCTAGTAGAGTAGTCAGGTGTTTGCTCACATGCTCATAGCGCTCCCCTCTACATCCCGCCTCTTGGTTGTACTCGAGGTTGGAGTAGTTGCAGATGACCTTGGAGGCACTCTCCAGGATACGTGGATCGATGAGACTACGCCCCATATTGGTATGCAGGATCACACCCGTGGCATTGATGAGAGGCTTGAGTGAGGGAGAGAGCAGGGCATGGTAGGCAGCCAGTACACTACCGACCAGCTCCTTTTCGCTAAATGCCTCTACCTCTTTGGCGAGTATCTTCTCTCTCAGTGCCTTGATCTGCTGTTGTGCTATTTGCGTTACAAGTGTAGGGCTGAGTGTTTGAAAGGCTTCATGAGTAATGAATTTGTCAATTTTTGGGAGGTTTCTGAGGGCTTGCATAAGGTTCCTTTTGTGTTAGACGCACGGTCTATTGGAGTTTGGGGTATTATAGCAGGTTTTGGTTGTAGAGTTGGCTTTAAAGACAATTACAATTTGTACTGCATAAAAGTTACATTAAATGGTAAATGTGAAAAAACTTTTGTATCTCCTTCTTTAAAGCCTAAAGAGAGGTACCATCTTTTTAATAATACATGATTTGCAATAATACCAATACTAATTGTTTTTACCTTTTTTTCACTGGTGTATTTGATAATATGAGTTACTAACTTCTCACCTATTCCGTTATGTCGATGCATTGGCAGAACAGAAAGGCGATTTAAGTAACCTTTTTCTTCCTTTACATGCTCAAAGGCAATACAACCCATATATTCATTGTTTTCTTGGTATAGAAAATATTTTTCTCCTCTTTTTAAATCCTTTAAAACCCACTCTTTCGTATAAAATGAGGGATGTTTAGGGTTATTTTCAAAAGTAATACCAAACTTTTCAGCAACATCTTTATTGGAGTTACTTACAATGAATGCTATCTTTTCAGCATCTTGTGTATTGGCTAGTCTTATTGTATAGTTCATTTAAATATCAACAAGTCGTATTACTTTTGCAGGCTTAGCTCTAAACAAATGATTCTTACTATCCGCTTCTTTCATATAATCAGTATTGTCATGGAATGAAAGTGCCTCTTCTGATTTCCATTTTTCTACTAAAACAAACTTATTTTCGTTTCCTTCTACCGCCTGTAATCTATACTCAAGACAGCCTTCTTCTGCTAATACTAGCGGAGTTAATTTCTTATAAGCTTTGATCTGTTCGTCTCGCTTACCTGCTTGTACCTCTATCATAATTAGTAATGATATTTCTTGACTCATATACTTTTACCTTTTTTCATTTATATTTCTAGATACAGAATGTGCATGTAGGTATTATAGCAAATTGAAAGTTGTTTTATAACGTGATTTTGGAGATACAAGACAAAAAAGAGTTATGATATAATATACCATATCAAAAAAAGGTCATCTGCAATATGATTGAGAGTAATACTTTTGAACAGATTAAAAAACTTGTAGATGAACAGGATGTACTTATATCCAGTCATGGCTATGATGAACTGGCTGAAGATGGCATCATGGTACAGGAGATCATCTCTACTGTCAAAGATGCTCTGGTGATAGAAGATTATCCTGATTTTGGCAAAGGGCCATGTGCTTTGGTGTTGCAGTATGACCTGAAACACAGACCGATCCATGCTGTATGGGGCATATCCAAGGGTACACAGAGACCAGCCGTACTGATTACTGCCTATAGACCCCATGCAGAGCGATGGAACAGTGATTTTACAAGGAGAAAAAATGACCCATAGAAAACATACCAAAATGGTACATGAAGGAAAGTATGCAGCCGAGGTGGAGGTAGAGATCATTGATAGTGAAAATAGCTGGTCACCTTACCTCAGCCTAGATGATGCGCTAAAGCTGGATCAAGTTCGTCAATTGCTTATAGATGAAAATATCGACAAAGCTAAAACATTGGCAAAAGTCTACATTCTTAAGCCTGTAGCAGCGTAACATGATGAGAGATATCAAAAAGATCGCTTCTCTCAAAACTGTGGATCATCTACAAAATAGGGCGGAGAGAAGCTCAATAGATGCAATGATGCATATCATGGACAAGGTTGAGAGCAGAGAACCTATGGAGCATGATAGGCTTTAACTCGTAAGTTCGGTATGGTTGAATTGGCGAATATTATTTTGTTTGGATGTGTAGGGTGCGTTTGCCAACGCACCTTTAATTTGGCATTGCAAGGATACCGATCATCAATCATATTCCTAAAGGTGTGTTGGCAAACACACCCTACGGAGAATTGTTTATTTACCTCTCACTCATCGCCAACTTCACACCCAACCATATAAACAACGCACCCAACCCACGATCCATCCAGACGGATATCCTGACATTGCGTTTCATGGCGTTGGTGAGTCTGCCTCCGATGAGGATGAGGGGAGGCTCGATGAAGGCAGCGACTACGATGATCAGTGAACCGTGCAGAAAGAGCTGTGCAGAGACTGATCCAGCACCCGCCTCAACAAACTGAGGGAGGAAAGAGAGGAAGAAGATCGCTACTTTGGGGTTGAGGATGGAGACGACTACGCCCTGACGGTAGAGACTTGAGAGGCTCTTGGGGGCTTGGGTTGTGGTAGTTGTGAGGCTCTCGCCTTTGGAGAGGAGGGCTTGGATGCCAAGGAAGATCAGGTAGGCTGCGCCAGCGTATTTGACGATGGCAAAGGCGGTGGCTGATGTGGCTAGGATAGCAGAGAGCCCCAGGGCAGTGAGGAGTACATGGATGAATGCCCCTGTCCAGATACCAAACATCGCTGCAAAGCCTGCTTGGATGCCTTTCTTGGCAGTCTGTGCCAGGATAAATGCCATATCGGGCCCTGGTGAGAGATTGAGCAAGATCGCAGCAGTGAAAAAAGTCGCCCAGTGTGCCAGAGAGTAGTCGAACAAGACTACTCTTTATAACTCTTGATACAGTGCTCTTCTTTAGGCAGTGCTGTGACGCCTTTGCCCTCTTTTTCCAGTGCTTTGACATACGCGACGAAGCTCATGGCATAGTCAAGGTAGGTATCTGTACCTGGGCGCTCTTTTTGTACCTCTTTGAAGGTTACATAGCCGTCTCGTCCTTGTGCTGTGTAGCTGTTGGTGACGATGACATAGAGTTTGGACATATCGATCGCTGACCATTTTTTGCTCTTTCTGTCCATGATCTCCAGGTTGAGAATACGCTGGCTCTTTGGCAGGGTCATGTCGATGTCGTAGCGTAGTCCATAAGCGTATGGGAATGATCCACTCGATCCGCCGTTGTCTTTGAAGTTGATCAGGGCATCTTCGAGGACTTGCTTGATCTCGGAGCCTTTCATATCAATCTCGTAGAGGGTATTGGAGAAGGGCAGGAGTGTGTAGGCGGTGTCATAGGTGATCTTGCCCTCATTGAGAGAGATACGTACACCACCGGCATTTTGGATACAGGCATCGGCTCTGAGGCTGAGATCATAGAAAGACTTGGAGACGATAGGCGCGATCTCGCTTCCTAGAGGCATGGACTTGCCGTCGTTGCCATTGTAGTCATGCAGTGGGATACGGATATGCTTGAGTCCTGTGGCAGTACGTCCGATCTTTTTCTTTTTGAGTTGATCGACCTGCTCTTTGTAGACACTCAGTTTGGACTTGATGTTTTTGTCTTTGGTGACGAGTGAGAGATTGGGAGTCGCATCGATGACGGAGAGGATGCTGGCTCTAACCGTCTCATTGACATCCACACGCTTTTTCTTGGCATTTTTCTGCTTAAACTTGCTGCCCAGCAGGAGATGTGGAGTACCCTTACAGCTGGTGACTACACCATTGGCATCAAAATCTACATGCAGTTCACCTACCATTTTTCCGTATTCCCATGCTTGAGCGATACAGATAGGCTTGCCTGTTTTGTCATTGACCTGTGCTGGGTAGGTGGGTACATTGGATTTGAGTCCTACTGCAGAGAAGTCTCCCATGAGTGTATGTGAGTCTCCATCGATGATAACATCGATACCTGAGACCTGAGCAGCAAGTTTGAGATCATGTTTGTAGCCAAAGTGACTGAGTAAGATGATTTTGTTGACCCCTTTGGCTATCAGCTCATCTGTATACTGTTGTGCTTTTGTTACTTCATCATAGAAGAGGATATCCTCACTAGGCATAGAGGATACCTTGGTCTTCTGTGCAGCCTCTATACCGATGATACCAACTTTGGCTCCTTGCACCTCCTTGATAATATAAGGTGTCCACTTGCCATCAAGCATAGAGCCTTTTTTAGCTTCTGTATTGGCTGAGATGACAGGAAACTTGGCTTGGTCAATAAAGTTTTTGAGTATTTCGTCACCACCATCAAACTCATGGTTACCCAGAGTAAAGGCATCAAAACCAATCTCATTCATCATCTCTACATCTGCTTTGCCCTTAAATAGAGTATAGTAGAGTGTACCACTGTTGGCATCTCCAGCGTGCAGGACGAGGGTGTTGGGAGTTCTAAGCTCCTTGATCTTTGTTGCGACTCTGGCGATACCTCCGACCTTGAGACGTGTTTTGGTCTTGCCGTCGAACTTGAGATCAAGTTTGGCAGGGTTGAGATGTGAATGGTGGTCGTTGATATGCAGTATTTGTAGTGAGAGTGGTTTGCTCTCCGCGGTGCTTGCATACAGAGTAGTGCTTGCGATCAGTGAGAGACCGAGTAATAACTTTTTCATGTTTCCTCCAATAATAGTATAACGGTGATTATACCATACTTTATAAGAGAATTTTTAGTTTTTCATGTTATACTTCTGTCACTTAGATTTCGAACAGGCTCATGGAGTGAGCAGACAAAAAAAGGTCGAAACACCCTGCCAGAAAAGCCAATCTACAACTTTGTCATTTTCCCACTATATCAATTTAAGTAATATTTATATTTATGGAGAACAGGATGAAAAAAAATCTACTACTTGGATTGGGTGCAGCGGCACTCTTGGCGACACAAACGATGGCAGCAGATGCTGTGAGACGATTCAAAGTCCACTATAGCTTTGATATCCAATATGACCAGAAAATCTATCCCGCGAGACTCTGGAATCCTATGCCCTATAACAGTAGCTACCAACAGGTCAAAAAGCTCACGTTTACTGGCAATTATGATCATGCCAATCTCAACCGTAACAATGCCTATGATGTGGATATCCTCTATACCGACTGGGCAAAGTCTGAGAAGCCAAAAAAGATCGATATCGAGATACTCATTGAGACCAAAGAGCACTCTGTGCCATTAGAAGTGATCCAAAAAGCAAGTATCCAGAACCTACCACTGCCAGAATCGGTCAAAGTCTATCTCAAGCCGACAGGGCATATCCCCACCAATGGGATTATCAAAGGATTGGCAGATCGTATTACGCAGGGAAAAACAGACCGCTTTGAAAAGGTCAAGGCGATCTACTACTGGTGTACCTCGCATACCTTTCGTGACAGTAAAATCATCGGATGTGGTACAGGTGATGTAGGTAAGATGGTGACACAAAAAGAGGTTGAAGATGCGTATAAAAATGGCTACTATGGTGGTAAATGTACGGATCTTAGTTCTCTGTTTACTGCACTTGCTCGTGCAGCTGGGATTCCTACGCGTGAGGTATTTGGTATCCGTCTAGGAAAGAGCCATTTTTCCAAAGCATTGGGTAAGAGTGATGAGAAGGGATTGGCAACGATCAGCACTTGGCAGCACTGTAGAGCGGAGTACTATATCCCTGGTGCTGGCTGGATACCAACAGATCCTGCAGATATCACCAAGCTAGAGCTCATAGAAGGGCTCAAGCACACTGACCCTAAAGTACAAGAGCTCAATGAGAAGTACCTTCATAGCTGGGAGATGAACTGGGTAGGCTTCAACTACGGCAGGGATTTTGTCCTCTCTCCTAAGCCTGAGCAGTTTCCGATCAATATGCTGGGCTATCCCTATGGTGAAGTAGAGGAGGATGTACTCAACTATTATGATCCAAAGGAATTTGGATTTACCATCACCTCTCAAGAGATCAAATAGGTATGACACAGACACTTGACTGCCGTGATATGGCATGTCCAGAGCCAGTCCTACGTACGAAGGATGCGCTAGAGCAGATAAAAGAAGGGGTACTGGATATCCAGCTCAACTCCTTCTCCTCTATCCAAAATATCAAGAGGTATGCCAAAAACAATGGGCTCTATTGTGAAGAGAAGAAAGAGGGAAAAATGACGGTGATCTCTATCGTCAAGGGCTATGAGTGTGAAGTAGAGCAGGGAAGTGATGTACCTCAGACGAGCCAAAAGTCCTTTTGGGCACTGATTGCAGGATCGATTGTCACGGCACTACTGGCGAGTACCTGTTGTATCGCACCACTGCTGTTTCTAGTCTTTGGCGTGAGTGCGAGCAGTATTGGATTTTTGAGTGTATTTGCTCCCTACCATGATCTTTTTTCGCTGATGGCGGTAGGTGTGATAGGGTATCTGTGGTATCATTACTTCAGAGTGATACGCAAGATGATCGTTTGTGAGGGGTGGATATGTAAGTATTATCTACTCTACCTCTCGATCGGTACGGTGTTGGTGGCGATCCTGCTGAGCTATCAGTACTGGGTTGTTTATCTGATAGGAGAATAATATGAAATTATTGATAACAATGTTACTGTGTGCAGGATATAGCTATGGTGCCCCCAAAACCATTGAAATCAAAGTAGAGGGCATGACCTGCCCACTTTGTACTATGACTATCAAAAAGAATCTCAAAAAGCAGGCAGGTGTACTCAAAGCCAAGATCAAACTCAATACCAACACCGCTACAGTTACCTATGAGGAGAACAATATCTCTCAAGAAAAACTTATCAGAGCGATCGAAGAGGTAGGCTATAAAGGTGAGATTACACCATAATTGGCTGTGGACGCGTGTCATGTATGGTGAGTAAAGGTGTGTTAGTAAACACACCCTTGTATCCATTAGCTCGTCCAAATAAAATAAGAGAAAGGAAAATGATGTTCGCATTTGGTACCAAACCCAAAATAGACCATAAACTGACCAAGTATGTCAAAGCCGCAGGCTGAGCTGCCAAATTGGCTCCGGGGGAGCTAGACAAAGTAATAGGCAAGCTAGACTGTACTAATGACAATTTGATCGTAGGTATCGAGGGTAGCGAAGATGCTACCGTATATAGAATAGATGACAATAAAGCACTGGTACAGACCGTCGATCTCATCACCCCAGTGGTGGATGATCCTTACCTCTATGGGCAGATCGCTGCGGCGAATAGCCTCAGTGATATCTTTGCAATGGGAGCGGATGTGGTGACCGCGATGAACATCATGGGGTTTGATGGTGCCAATCATCCCAAAGAGGTGCTCGGAGAGATCCTCGCAGGTGGTCAATCCAAGATCGCTGAGTGTGGTGGTGTGATCGCTGGTGGGCATACTATCGAGACTCCTGAGATGCTTTATGGGCTCAGTGTAAGCGGATTTGTCCATCCAGAGCGTATCTATCGTAATAACACTCCGCGAGAGGGAGATGTGCTTCTGCTCACCAAGCCATTGGGGATGGGAGTACTTACCACTGCGATCAAAGCGGATAAACTGGAGAGATCAGCTATCACCAGAGTGGCGGCGATCCTTGCCCAGCTCAACCAAAAGGCTTCACTCACAATGCGGCAGTTTGATGTGAGTGCCTGTACGGATATTACAGGGTTTGGGCTGGCTGGCCATGCCTATGAGATGAGTGGCGGTAGGTATACCATGCAGTTTGACTATGATGCCCTGCCTTTTGTACCTGAGGCATTGCCCCTGGCAAGAGAGTGTATTGTGCCTGGTGGTTCCTATGCCAATCAGGCCTATCTAGAGCCGATGACCGCCTTTGAAGCGAAGGAGGGGGATGATATCCTCTTTTACGATGCGCAGACCAGTGGCGGGTTGCTGATGGCAGTCTCAGAGGCAGATGCATTTATACTTCAACAACAGCTGATTGCAGAAGGGTATGAACATACAGCGATTATTGGGAAAGTGCTTTCCTTGCATGACAAAGCACTGATCGTGAGCTAAGCAGATGCAGAAGATAGCTATCCCTCACTATGCTGACCTACAGATCGCCCATGTCGTACTGGACTACAATGGCACACTGGCAAGCAACGGCATCATCTCTGAAGAGACCAGACGGGTACTGCATCAGCTTACAAAGCTGTACCATGTCTATGTGATCACTGCCGATACATTTGGTACGGTCAAAGAGGAGCTCGAGACGTTTGATCTTGAGGTGATCGTACTCAGTAGTGAGGATCACACAGCTGAAAAAGCCCAACTCATCGAACGATTGGGTACAGAGCAGACTGCAGCCATGGGCAATGGCAACAATGACCGCTTGATGCTGGAGTCTGCTGCACTCTCTGTTGCATTGATGGGAAGTGAAGGGTGCGCAGTAGAAACAATGCACACCGCGGATATTCTCTGTGGCAATATTGTCGATGCAATAGAGCTGCTGATTTATCCTAAACGATTGGTGGCAACGCTGCGGAGATAATAGTCTCTATTTTTGCTTACTGATCCACTGAGTGATACCATCTAGCTGCTTTGGGGACAGGGTAGGGTAGGCTTTCATTGGTGTATAGAATCCCTTCCATTTTCCTTTGCTGCCGTGCTGGATACTCTCTTTGATCTGACGGATACCCTCTTTAGCATATTTTTGACTTATCTGTGTAAAGGTAGGAGCCAGTTTGCCATTGCCATTGAGATGACAGTATTTGCAGTCATAGCCCTCAAGAACCTGTTGATAGGGTGGCAGGGAAGCGATGCGGTTTCTTTCCTGTGTGATCTTGAGCATAGTCATCTGGTCATATTGCTGATAGATATATGCAGCGATCGCTCCGATCTCTTCATAACTGACATTACCCTCCTGTGAAGGCATCAGCCCATACTGTGCCAGACTCTTTTCATCGCAGTAGGAGATTTCTTTGCTTGGATGCAGGACATAGGTCTGCAGAAAGGAGATGAACTTCTGTCTGTTCTCGGTATCGGTGTCACTTTTGATCCAGTCTTTGAGATGGACAGTGATGGTGTACATAGGTGGGGCTTTTTCGTCTTCACTGGTATGTGGTGGCATATGGAGATCGTGACAGGAGGCGCACTTGCTTTCCACAAGGGCTTTAGCATCGTATTGTATCTGTGGTTTTTTGGCCTCTTTTGGCTCTTCACAGCCGGTAACTGTGAGGAGTATATAGAGTATGAGAAATGTAATTCTGAGAAACATCGGTATCCTTTTATATTGAGAATCATTATTATATCTACTTTCTATTAGAAAGTCTTGACATAAGCTTATAAAAAAGATAAGATATCATTATATTGATAATAATTATCAGGAGAAGAAAAAAATGAAAAAAATTGCAGTAGCTGTAACAGGTAAAAATTTAGAGATATTTGTACGTGTAGGACGTGCACCTTGGTTTGCGATCTTCGAGGAGGGACAGTTTGTTGCGCTTCGACCCAATAAACATGCCGCTTCTCATGACCGGGATGGTGAACACCATGGAGGCGGTCATGGGCATGGGGGAGGACAGGGCGTTGGTCATGGACATCATCACCATGACCATGATCATTCAGGGATGGAGGAGTACTCTGCTGAAGAGGTGGAGCTACACCGCAAAGATCTGGATAATCTCTCAGATGTGGATGTGATCCTAGTACGGGCAATCGGCCCCAATATGAAAGAGGCACTAGAACTTCATGGTATTGAGATTGTGAAAATGCGTAAGAAAGATGGTGAAAAAGCGGGGGAGTTGGTAGAAAAGTATTTCTCTGATAAAAAATAGAAGTTTTGGCGAGAAGGCGGAGGAATCGAACCTCCCTCTAGACGGTCAACCGCCCAGACACACGGGTTTGAAGCCCGGGGTGCCCACCAGGGTCACATGCCCCCCATTTGAGGAGTAATATTCTACCCAAAATATCAAAAATCTATGATGATATCTTGGAAAATAGAATGAAATATACTAAAAAATAGTTGGCTGGACAGCACTGTTGTCTGTGCCACCCTCTGCATTGACCTCTAACATACCCTCCCAGAGCTTGGTGGCGATCTCTTGGTAGCGTTTGGAGGTTTCACAGTTTGGTGCCAGTACTGTGATAGGCATCCCATTGTCGCCTCCCTCTCTGATAGCTGGCTCGATGGGGATCTCTCCGAGGATTTGTGTTTCATAAGCATCAGCCAGTGGCTGAGTGGTCCCTTTACCAAAGATATCATACTCTTTGCCACTGTCAGGGCAGATAAAGCCACTCATGTTCTCTACTAGACCAGCGATAGGGATATGCAGCTGTTTGAACATATCCATACTGCGGATGGTGTCATCGAGGGCTACCTTTTGTGGGGTGGTGACACAGACACCGGCAGTGACAGGTAGGCTCTGTGCTAGGGCTAGCTGTGCATCACCCGTACCAGGAGGCATATCAAAGAGTAGGACATCCAGACTCCCCCAGCTAATATCTTCGATCATCTGTTCTATTGCTTGGGTGACCATGGCACCTTTCCAGATCAGAGAAGCACCACGTTCAACCAGAGAGCCGATACTCATGACCTTGATACCATGTGCGTGGAGTGGCTTGATCGTTTTGCCCAGAAAGACTGGCTGTTCTCCTTCGATCCCCATCATGCGGGGGATATTGGGACCATAGATGTCTGCATCGAGGAGTCCTACACGTTTGCCCTGCTGGGCTAGGGCGATGGCGAGATTGACCGTAGTAGTGGATTTACCTACACCGCCTTTACCTGAGCTGACCATGATAAAGTTTTGGATATCGGGGAGGAGATTTTTGCCTCCTGAGCTGGTCTCTCTAGGCATAGAGGGCTTGATGATGGTGAGATCCAGTGTTATGTCACCCAGTAAGCGAAGCCTATTTTCGACCTCCAGCCGCAGCTGCTCCTCTACTTCTGGTGCATTGGAGGGGATATCGAGGGTGATCTGAATATGTTCATCTACACGATGTATCTTTTTCACAAAACCAAAGGCTGTGATGCTCTTGGTAAAGCCAGGGTAAATGATCTGTGAGAGTATTTCTTGGATATTTTCTGAGCTTATCATTATTATAATTCCTTATTGTATGAAGCAGATTTTACAAAAGTGTAGTTGATATACAGTTGAGATTGGGCTGTTATACTACGGTATCTCAGAGAAAGATTCATCCTTTGAGATAGCCAAATAAGAGAATTAAAAAGGAAAAAATATGAAAACAATTACAAAAATAGCAACAGTTATTACGCTGCTTGGGGCTGGATTATCTACACTCAGTGCCTCTGAGTTGAACGGAGAACAGCTTTTTCAAGCCAACTGTACAGCATGTCATGCCACATCGCATGGTCAGGATGAGTCCAAGATGCTAGCACCTCCTATCATGGGGGCAGTTAATCATGTCAAAGAGAAATTTGGCAGCAAAGAAGAAGCAGTGAAGTTCATAGTAGACTATATCCAGAATCCCAGCAAAGAGAAAGCAGCCTGTGAGTCTCACTCTATCGAAAAGTTCGGTCTCATGCCCTCACAAAAAGGGGTAGTCAGCCCTGAAGATCTAGAGAAGATAGCCAACTATATCTATGATACCTACCCTAATGGTGGAGGAAGAGGACAGGGCAAAGGGCAAGGAAAGGGGCATGGTAAAAAAGGTGGATGTGATCATGGTGACAAAGGACAGGGACAGGATATGAACAAAGGTCAAGGTAAAGGCAAAGGATATGGTAAGGGACATGGCAAAGGACAAGGCAGAGGACATGGTAAAGGGGCTGGCAACAGAGGCTAAGCTCTAAGTGGTAAAATAGGGAACGATGAATAGGAAAGTGGAGGTGTACGTTGTCTGGCAGTAGAAGAATTTTTTTGCTAGAGGATGACCTCCAGCTGCACAGTACTGTCAAACAGTTCCTGGAGCACCTAGGGTATGAGGTGCTTTCTGCCTATGATGCACACGAGGCAAAAGAGCTGCTCTATGAAAAGAGGGTGGATCTGATGCTTCTGGATGTCAAAGTACCCTATCAAAACGGCTTTGATCTCCTCTCCGATCTACGGGAGGAGGGCAACCAATCCCCTGCTATCTTTATCACTTCTTTACATACCGTAGAGGATCTCACCCGTGGATTTGATGCAGGATGTGATGATTATATCCGTAAGCCTTTTGCACTCAAAGAGCTGCAAATGAGACTTGAAGCCAACCTCAAAAAAAGCTTTCAAACACATGATTCTATGGTAGTTATTGATAAAGATACATATTTTAAAATTAATGAATATCAACTATATGTTAGAGGTCAAAAAGTAGCACTCAAACAAAAAGAGTCCATACTGCTTACCTACCTTCTCTCTCATCCCAATGAGATACTGACTTATGATGTATTGTATCGCGAATTATGGGAGTATGACGAGGAACCAAACCCTGCCAGCCTACGTACCTATATTCACACACTGAGACAGCATTTGGGAAAAGAGAAGATAGAGACGATCAAAAATAGAGGATACCGTTATGTCAAATGAAAAGATGAGTCATAGCGAGAGAAGAAGCCTTTATCGTTTCATGGCGATCTATGTGCTCTCAACACTGTTGCTGTTTGGTATTGGTGCAACGATTTTCTATCAATTTGAGATGTATCAGATGCAAGAGAATGCTAGAAGAGGGCTCAAAAAAGAGAGTGACAGAATCATTCCTTTAGTGAAAGAGGGACAGGTCAAGCGCCTCGAAGAAATCACTGAGTTGAAAGTGGCTGTCTATAATGGTAAAAAAGAGTATCTTTTTGGTACCTTTCATCCAGAGGTGGTCGAGTGGGGGCGTAACTTTGTGAGCATAGGTAATATATTGCGCCATGACAGGGTAGTGCCTCCGCCTCATCGCAAGCATACTGCCTATATGGTGGTAGAGAAAAAGATAGACACAAGTCTGGTACTTCAATTGCGTCAGACAATCCTATATGCTGCCTTGGTGGCACTGGCAGCACTTTTGGTGTTGGGATATTTTTTGGGCAAGCTTTTTATCGCACCCATGCGTGAAGCCTTAACCAAGCTCAACCTTTTCGTCCAAGACACGACCCATGAACTCAATACCCCTATCAGTACGATATTGACCAATATAGAGATGCTGGAGCTTCTGGGGAAATGCAAGGAGAATGAGGAGCTCAAACGTATTGAGATCGCCGCTAAGACACTCAGTCGACTCTATGAGGATCTAAGCTACCTCAAGCTCAATGAAACGTATCAAAGGAGAATAGAACCGATCGATATGTCTATGCTTCTTGATGAGCGGGTCACCTACTTCTCTTCTCTGATCAGAGCCGAAGAGATCGATCTCGCTCTAGAGATCAGGCCAGAAGTGATCCATGAGATAGATCGGACAGATGCGATACGGCTCTACGATAATCTACTCTCCAACGCGATCAAATACAATAACAAAGGTGGAAATATCACTATCAGGCTCACCGACACAGGCTTTTTGGTCACTGATACGGGAAGAGGCATGGATACCAAGACACGCGCAAAGGTCTTTGATCGCTTTGAGAGAGGGGATGAGAGTGAAGGAGGGTTTGGTATTGGGCTGGATATTGTTTCAGGGATTGCTAGATACTATGGCTACAAGATAGAGATGGCGTCTGCTTTGGGTGAGGGGACTACGGTAAATATTAGATTTATGCGTGGATAATTTTTTATGGGATGTTGGCTTCTGTTCTCACTGTAAAAATAGAAATTTTCTTGCTTTTCTTTTGTGTATAGATGTTTATTGACATAAATTAGGATAAAATAAACTATTATTTTTGCGGTAAAGGAGGGAATAAATGAAGCATGTGTTGAAATATTTATCCGTTTTATTGTTGCTGTGTTCTGCTTTTGTCTATGGAGCGTCAGTGGATGAGAAAAAACTACAGGTCACGGAGCAGTCAAGTATAAGTTTAACAAAGAAAGAAAGTATTTTTCTCAAAGAACACCCAGTGATCACAGCCCATAATGAAGTAGATTACCCTCCCTATAACTTTTATGAGGAGGGGAAGCCTAAAGGGTTTTCGATAGATTATCTCAATCTTCTGGCAGACAGGCTGGGGATAAAGGTCAAATATATCTCCGGATATAGTTGGGCAGAGTATATGGAGATGGCACACAAGAACAAAATAGATGTAATGCTCAATATCATGCGGACACCACAAAGAGAAAAATTTCTTCATTTCACACAACCCTATGCCGGCACAAAAAAAGCGATCTTTACCAATGATTCCACGATACAGACACTGAGAGACTTGGATGGTAAAACAGTTTCTGTTGTCAAGGGGTACTTTATGCAACATTTTCTGGAAGCATATCACCCAGATATTAAGCTAAAGCTTGAGAATGATGCGCCTAGTTGTATCTCTTCGGTCAAAGACGGTAGTAGTAATGCAACGGTCGGAAGTAGTGGTATCATGAGTTATCTGATGAAGAAGAATAAGCTCTATCTCGCCTATGGACATCTGATCAAAGACAGGAGACTTTCATTGGATCTTAACATCGCAACCTCTCCAGCACAATCTATGCTCAGAGATGTACTACAAAAAGCGATGTATAGTGTGAGTAACAGTGAATTGAATGCCCTCAAAGAGAAATGGATGGGGGACAAAGAGTTAAAAATACCTGTTACAGGTACACTGAGCCCCGAAGAGCTGGCATACCTTCGTAAAAAAAGAGTGGTAACAATGTGTATCGATCCGGATTGGGAGCCCATAGAATTTGTTGATCCTTCGAATAAGTCTATCACTAAAGGTATCTCAACAGATACTATGAATGTGATAGGAAAAGACCTGAATATCACATTTAAAGCGGTATCCACAAATAGTTGGAGTGAATCTCAGCAGTTTCTTCAAGAGAAGAAATGCGATATTCTTCCTGCCGCTGCTAAAACCAAAGCACGAGAATCCTATGCACGGTTTACCTATCCTTATCTAGACTATAAATTGGCGATTATTACAAAGAGTGATCAGGGATTTGTGAGTAGTCTGATGGATGTGATAGATAAGCCTATTGCGAGAAAAAAAGGCTCTGCACTGATCTCCAAGCTACAAAAATTATATCCTGCAGTTAGTATTGTTGAAGTAGAGGATACGCTGGAGTCGTTTAAGATGGTGGCAAGCGGTAAAGCATTTTCAACGATCTCTACGCTACCGGTTGCATCCCATTATATCAATAAGTATAACCTTGAATCGATTGGTATCGCAGGATATACCAATATGCGACTGCGTCTTTCTATTGCGGTGCGTGATGATGATCCACTACTTTTATCGATACTGGATAAGGCACTGGTGACAATCCCCCTTGCACAGCATAAACTCATCTATGACAGATGGGTAGGAAGACAGGTAGCCCAACCTTTTAATTATGGGTATCTTTTCTATGGACTTGCAGCACTTCTTTTAGTAGGATTTCTTGTGCTATATCGCCAATATATCCTCAAAGAGGCGAACAAAGGATTGGCAAGTGCAGTTAAAATAAAAACAGAAGAGAATCTTAAGCAGCAACAGCTTCTGCAAGAGCAGTCAAAACTTGCAGCAATGGGTGAGATGATCGGCGCGATCGCACACCAGTGGAGGCAGCCACTGAATGCTTTGGGGCTCAGTATCCAAAATCTCGAATATGACTATCATGATGGTCGTGTAGGAGAAGCATTTATTCAACGCTATGTGAAGAAGAACCAGGAGACCATTGGATTTATGAGCCGGACTATCGATGACTTTAGGAATTTTTTTAGGGTTGATAAGTCAAAAGAAAAGTTTGGAGTTAAAAAAGCTATTGAAGAGACGGTTTCTATCCAAGAGGCTTCTTTGGAAAATCATCATATTGCACTCGAGATCACAGGAGATGATTTTGAAATATATGGCTTTCGGAGCGAGTTTCAACAGGTGATTCTAAACCTTATTACCAATGCGATTTATGAAGTAAAAGATATCCAAACCAAGCAACCGATGATACAGATTATGTTGAAGGGACATACCATCGCATTGGCTGATAATGCTGAAGGGGTACCTATAGAGATAGCCGATAGAATTTTTGAACCCTACTTTACCACTAAAGAACAAGGAGAGGGCACAGGCATTGGTCTCTATATGTCTAAGGTCATTATTGAAGAGAATATGGGTGGTACACTCAGTGTGGTCAACAAAAAAGAGGGTGGTGCTTCTTTTGTTATTGATTTTAATAAAATAGCATAAGAGGCTTTTAGATTATCATTTTATGCTAAAATACCTCTAAAAACCTAAAGGCATAGAGCATGGATAAGATAAAAATAGGCGTCATTACTGCCAGCGACAGAGCATCTCAGGGTATCTATGAAGATATCTCAGGGGTAGCTATCATGGATACGATGAAAGCGTACTTACATAATGAGTGCGAATATGAGTATCGTTGCATCCCTGATGAACAAGGGATCATCGAGACGACGATCGTAGCATTGTGCCGTGATCTGAACTGTGATCTGGTAGTGACCACCGGGGGTACCGGTCCTGCCAAGCGGGATGTTACCACTGAAGCGACAGAACGGGTCTGCCAGAAGCTCTTGCCCGGATTTGGAGAGCAGATGCGAGCAGTGAGCCTACAGTATGTACCTACAGCGATCCTCTCCCGCCAGACAGCAGGTATCTGCAATGATACCCTGGTGATCAATCTCCCGGGAAAGCCTAAATCGATTCGAGAGTGCCTGGATGCAGTATTCCCAGCTGTACCCTATTGTATTGACCTGATCGGTGGCGGGTATATGGAAGCGGATGAAGCGGTGATCAAAGTCTTTAGACCCAAGGCAAAGTAATGGATGTTGTATTTATTGAAAGTAAATTAGGAGAGATATTTGTTGAACTCGAAAAAGAGGTCATGGAAATCCTCTCTGATCAGAGTTTGGATAAAAAGCATACCAATCTACGCATGAAACCACTCAGCTCTACCAAACAGATACTGATGAATGCTTTGGAGAGTATCAAAATGGTAGACACGCTCTCTCAAGAGCAAGAATAATTAATTACATCAATCGCTAATTTTATGGGTAAGATACCCCTAACAACGAGGGGTATCGGATAAAATAAAAAATAAATACATACAATCTCTATTTAAACATTATGATGTTATGATGTTGTAACGGTATTATGTGATAGGGCACTTGGCTATTCAGTTTCCTATTTGAAGTACTTATCGGAACTCAGAGGAGAAGAAAATGGCAAAAATGGCAATTAATGGATTTGGTAGAATTGGACGTAATGCGTTTAAGATAGCAGTAGAGAAAGGTATTGATATCGTGGCTGTCAATGACCTGACAGATGCAAAAACATTGGCACATCTACTGAAGTATGACTCTATGTTTGGTAAGTTTGACGGTACGGTAGAGGTAAAGGATGGAGATCTTATTGTCAACGGTAAAACGGTGAAGGTATTTGCAGAAAAAGATCCTGAAGCACTGCCTTGGAAAGAGCTGGGTGTTGAGATCGTTCTTGAGTCGACTGGGTTCTTTAGGAAGTATGACGATGCGATGAAACATATCAATGCAGGGGCTAAAAAAGTGATCATTTCAGCCCCAGGGAAAGGCACAAAGTCTATCGTGATGGGTGTGAATGAGGAAGAGTATGATCCTGCAACAGACCATATCATGGATAATGCTTCCTGTACAACCAACTGCTTGGCACCGTTTGCAAAAGTCCTCAATGATGAATTTGGCATTGAAAAAGGTATCATGACAACCGTACATAGCTATACCAATGATCAAATGATTCTAGATTCGCCTCATAGTGATCTACGCAGAGCCAGGGCAGCCGCAGAGTCTATCATCCCTACCACTACAGGAGCAGCAGAAGCAGTAGCCAAAGTTATCCCTGAACTTAAGGGCAAGCTCACAGGTATGGCAATGCGTGTGCCTACACCTACAGTCTCTGTAGTAGATTTGGTGATTGAGACCAAAAAACCTGTTACGAGAGAGCTTGTGAATGCTGCACTCAAAAATGCAGCTGATGGCAAGATACTGGGATATACAGAGGAGCCACTCGTTTCTATTGACTTCAAGATGGACTCTAGATCTTCTATTGTCGATGGCTTGGCAACACTGGTGATGGGAGACAATATGGTAAAAGTCCTCTCTTGGTACGATAACGAGTGGGGCTATTCATGCCGAATCATTGATTTGGCTCTGTATGTGGAAGCACGTCTATAGTCAAGATATAGGTATTTTATGGGTACTAGGAGAGTATTGTGCTAAATAAGAAAACCATTGATGATATCGCAGTACAAGGCAAAAGGGTTTTAGTTCGATGTGACTTTAATGTGCCTATTGTTGATGGGGTCATCACGGATGTTACCCGTTTGGAGGGGGCTGTACCCACAATCAATATGCTAGTAAAAAGGGGTGCAAAAGTGATCCTCTGCTCGCATATGGGCAAGCCCAAAGGGGAGCCAAAACCAGAGCTGTCACTTGCTCCAGTGGCTGCCAAGCTGTCAGAGATGCTAGATAGAGATATCCAGTTTGCAGCAGACAACGAGGTGATCGGTACACATGCCAAAGCAGCTGTCGCAGCCATGAAAGAGGGCGCGATAGTTTTACTAGAAAATACGCGCTATAGAGTCGAAGAGACCAAGAACAGTGAATCATTTTCCAAAGAACTGGCCTCCTTGGCTGATATCTTTGTCAATGATGCCTTTGGTACAGCACATAGAGCACACTGTTCCAATGTGGGTGTTACAGACTTTGTTGATATCTGTGTGGTGGGTTATTTGGTACAAAGAGAGATAGCTTTTCTAGGCAGTACTATTGCTGCTCCCCAGAGACCCTTTGTAGCTATTTTAGGCGGAGCTAAGGTCTCTGACAAGATTAAAGTCATCAATCATTTATTGGAAAAGGTAGATACGCTCATTATTGGTGGTGGTATGGCGTATACCTTTTTAAAAGCACTTGGTCATAATGTAGGTATGTCTATTTTGGAAGAAGATAAAATAGCGTATGCATTGCAGATGATGGAGAAGGCGAAGAGGAAAAAAGTGAAGCTCTTGCTTCCCATTGATCATGTAGTTGCCCAAGAGTTCAGAAATGATACGCCTGTTAAAGTTGTGGTGCGTGGTGCGATTGAAGAGGGTTGGGAAAGTTTAGATATTGGCCCAGCTACGCGTAAACTATATGAAGAGGCTATTTCGGAAGCAAAAACAATTGTTTGGAATGGACCGATGGGCGTATTCGAAATGGAGAATTTTGCGCAAGGTACCCAATCCATCGCCAAGGCCATTGCCCACACAGATGCCACGAGTATTATTGGTGGTGGCGATTCTGCTGCCGCTGTGAATCAGATGGGATATGGTGACAGAATGAGCCATATCTCTACAGGTGGTGGTGCATCACTAGAATATCTGGAAGGGAAGGAACTACCTGGCATCGCAGCTGCAGATGATAAGTAAAATGAAAGATACACACTCTCCAGATCAAAAATACTCAACATAACAATCACTCACTCCCATGATAAAGATGCTTCTTCTCAAGGCGCATTCTAAAGATAATTGCGATAAGATTACGCCATTAGCTAACCAATAACCAAAAAGGAAAATATATGGCAACCAAAGTCGCTGTCAATGGAACGGGAAGAATAGGACTTATTGCAATCAAAATCGCAGTAGCACGTGAGGACATGGAGTTGGTCGCTGTCAACTCTACCGCTACACCAGAGATGCTTATCTATCTGCTCAAATATGATACCGTACATAGAGGCGTGGATGCCAAAATTTTAGATGATAAGCATATAGAAATAGCTGGAAAAAAAGTGATACTGTTTAGTGAAAGAGATCCTCAAAAATTGGACTTTGGTGCTGCGGGAGCAGAGGTGGTTGTGGAGTGTGCCGGTGTCTTTATTACCACAGAAAAAGCCCAACCTTTTCTGAAAAACGGCGTCAAACATGTGGTACTATCCTCTCCAGCTAAAGATGATACACCTACCTATGTTCTAGGTATCAATACCAATGACTATAGCGGCGAAGCCATCGTCTCTAATGCGAGCTGTACTACCAACTGCTTGGCACCTATCTGCAAAGTGCTGGATGATGCTTTTGGCATAGAGAGTGGGCTAATGACTGCGATACACTCCTATACCAATGATCAAAACCTACTTGATGTGAAGCATAGCAAGGACATGCGCCGAGCCAGAGCCGCTGCAGTCAACATGATCCCTACCACCACAGGAGCAGCCAGAGCGATCGCTTTGGTCATGCCGCACCTCAAAGGCAAGCTCAATGGCTATGCCATGCGTGTACCTACTACCGATGTCTCTGTAGTAGACTTGACAGTCAATCTGAAAAAAGAGGTGACAGTAGAGTCTGTGGTTGCGGCATTTGAGAAGGCAGCTGAGAGCAACTTTAAAGGCTTGATCGAGATAGATCATGACAAAAGAGTTTCAAGTGACTTTGTAGGTTCTACGTACAGTGCCACATTTGTACCAGATATGACCAATGTTGTAGACGGCAATACCGTCAAAGTATTGGCATGGTACGACAATGAGTGGGGCTACACAGAAAGACTGATGGATATGTGTGCTTTTGTCAATCGCTATAAAGGGTAATTACTAAAGAAGAGTATGCCACAATTTTGACACATAAATATGTTACAATGGTACATCGATGGCTTCACAGGTGGAGGTGAATGTATGTATAGTTTCTTGAAGGATAAATCGGCACTCTATGTAGAAGATGAGTTAGATGTACTGAAAAATATCTCTACGCTGTTGAGCGGCTTTTTCAAACACTTTTATACGGCATCTGATGGACTACAAGCACTTGAACAGTTTGACAGAAAACATGTGGATCTTATCCTCGTAGATATAGAATTACCCAAGATGAACGGCATAGAACTGATCAAACAGATACGCGAGACCAATCAAGATATCCTGGTGGTGATCATCTCTGCCTATACAAAAACAGACTATCTTCTGGAGTCCGTTGAGCTTGGGCTGACCAAATATATTGTCAAACCTCTGACTTCTAAAAAAATACATACATTACTAGATGTGGTCAATAAGCATTTTTCCCTTAATGATATGATCCTCTTGTCCCCAGGTATTGAGCTTGATAAACATGCTTCAGTCGTACGATATGATAAAGAAGAGTATGCCCTTTCAAAAAAAGAGTTGGATTTTCTGATGATCATGGCATCTCAACGTATGGTGAGTTATGATGAGATCTCTTCACTATGGGAAGATACAGTACCTACTGAAAATGCGATCAGATCTTATATCAAACATTTGAGGAAAAAACTTCCAGCAGGGGTACTTAAAAATAGAAATGGGATAGGGTACTATATTGAGAATGATGAATGAGTAAGAAATCAACAAACTCCATAAGGATCACTACACTTATTATTCTTTTCCCCCTCTTGACACTTTTGTTGTATGGGGGACTGTCTCATCTTTTCTTCTTCTATGCCAAGCAGGCAGATGCCAAAAACGAACTCTCCAGATATGAAAAGATGTTGATGGATGCAGAAAAGAATAGTTTGATAGAAAAAGTGGAGAATCTTACTCGCTTTATCCGTTATTATAACTACAAGAGTGGAGACAAAATCAAAAAAGAGGTTAAAAGTATTATTCGTGCGTCAGCCAATATTGCTAATAATATTTATCATAGATATAAAGAAAATATGAGTGAAAAAGAGCTCAAACAACTGATCATCAATGCACTCAAACGGGTAGATTTTGAAGGGGATATCGGATATCTCTTTTTGTTGGATACAGAAGGAAATACCTATATCCATCCGGATCAGAATATCGTAGGAACAAATATACAGAATATCCGTGATGTCAATGGAAAATATATTATCAAAGAGTTCATCAGTGTATTGGAAGAGAAAGGTGAAGGGTTTGTAGATTATTACTGGTATATTCCCAACACGGATAAAAAGAGTATGCATTACAAGATCACTTTTGTCAAAATGCTAGATATGTATGACTGGTATATCGGTGCAGGAGAGTATCTCAAGTATATGACTAGATTTGTGAGTGATGAGATGTTGACGTACATCAGAGAAAATGCTTACTTTAAGTATGGACATTTCTTTGTCTCCAATTCCAACAATGAGATCATTTTTCATCCAGAGCCCGATAACATAGAGGAGCTTAGTAGGTTTAGAATGGAAGGGGTCTATGAGGATGATAAGCGGATTGCCTTTACGGCCTATGTAGCAGAGTATGACTGGTATATCACGGCCGTCAAAGAGTTGAAAGGCGTACAGAGAAATATCCATCAACAGAAAAGCAAGAATGAGAAAAAGATAGAAAAAGATATACGTACCAATCTCTACCTGATGGTCTCTACATGGCTTTTGTCCCTGCTACTGTCTCTCTATCTCTCTTCAGTAGTGAACCGTATGCTCAAGCGATATGAAGAGCGATTGAATGAGAGTAATGACAAACTGATCTTCCAGTCTCGTCAGGCACTCATCGGTGAACTTTTCTCCATGATCGCTCACCAGTGGCGTCAACCTATCAACAAGATTGCTTCGATACTGGCGCTACTTCGATTTAATACACCTAATGACAAGCCGGACTATAAAGCATTGGATAAAAAGTTTCAAGAGATTGAAGAGAGTGTAGAGTTTATGTCTGATACGATCGATGATTTTAGAACCTTCTATCAGCCCAAAGAGAGCAGTGAAGTGGTTAACCTTAAAACGTTGATTCATAAGTCCATAGATTTTTTGAGCGGGAGTATTCGTAAAAAGGATATAACCATTAGTGAAGAGCTGGAAGATATCGCATGCAAGATGTATAGCAATGAGTTTTTGCAGGTGATGATCAATCTGATCAAAAATGCCACAGACGCAGTCGATCAAAGAGGAGAGATCAAGATCAAACTTTATCATAAAGAGGATAAAGTGATCGTTTCGGTAGAGGATAATGGTAAAGGAATCGATCCCCAATTGCTTTCAAAAATATTTGATCCCTACTATTCTACAAAAGTAGATTCTATGGGCTTAGGACTCTATATGAGTAGAATGATCATTGAGAAGCATTTGGGAGGGAAGATTGAAGTTGAGTCCTTGGAAAAAGGGGTACGCTTTACACTCTCTTTTCATCTGCAGTCATAAGTGATATCATTGGCTTTATCGATATCACGAATGATCTTCCAGTTCTTTTTATAGTTTGCAGGGATAAAGTGGTTATCCCCAAATTTGTTAAATGCTTTTGCTTCAGTACGGTTGTCCTCTTTCCATCGAAAGGTTTTGAATGCCTCTTCTATTTTTTGAGCAAGTTCAGGTTTGAGTAGGTGATTATACCCGTAGCCGGTACTAGGAAAACTGTCTGATTCGTAAATGATTTTGACTGAATCCTGTGGAATCTTGTCATGAAGCATCAATGCAGTTGTAAATCCACTGGCAATAGCAGCTACCTTATACTCTCTATGGGCTACTTTTGTGACAGATTTGATGTGGCTCCCTGAAAATCTGGATTTATAATCTAGTCCTTCTCTCATGCTAAATCGCTCTTGCAGTATCGCTACAGGTGCCTTGTGTCCAGAGTTGGATGAACTGCTGGTAAAGAGGATCGTCTCGTCCTTGATATCGTAAATGGTATGAATACCACTTTCTGGATAGGTGATGAGTTGCATCGTATATCCATAGCTACCATTTGCTTTGGCAGTCATCGCAAAGAGATGAAATCCTGCACAGTTGACTGCCGTAGGAACCGATCCTGTATTCATCCCTGCGATGTGGAGTAGCCCAGAACGCATCGCCTCCAGTTCTGCAGAGTTTGTCTGATACGGGAAGAACTCTACTTGCTTACCGGTGACCTTCTCGATATGCTTCATCAGTGCTCTTTTGGCACCTTTGTCAAAGATAAAAGATTGGCTGGGCACATTACCAAATACCAGGGTATAGGGATCCAGCCATTTTGTAGGTTGCTTAGGGGTATCTGCCATCATGTCATTGTCTCTATCGCAGAACTGCTTGCTGAGTGTACCCTGTGGACACTCTGCTGCAGTAGCAGAAAGAGAAGTAAAGAGTAGAAGAGATAAAGCAATGACAGTAGGTTTTTTAAAGGGTGCATTCATAGGTAATTTCATCTTTAGATAGTACCTAATCTTTTATGAGTATCCTCTTATGGCAGCTTTATTTGTGATGATCACTTTTTTTGTTAATACTACGAATGATCTCGAAATCTTTTTGATAGCTGAGTGGAATGAAGGTACTGTATCCAGAGCTGGAGAACTCTTTTTTGACAGAGCTTGCACTGCCATCTTCACGGGTCCATTTGAAGGTAAGAAATGCCTCTTTGATCTTTTTGACCAGAGAGGGTTTGAGATTGTATGCATATCCAAATCCAGTTGTGGGAAAGGTTTGCGATGTATAGATGATTTTGATCTCTTCCTTCTTTATCAACCCTCTTTTTTGGATACGTTTTCTCACGGAGTTGGCAATGGTGGCTATGGGATATATCTTGTTGGCAACACTGAGAATAGAGTTGCTATGCTTCCCCGAAAAGACAGCATGATAGTCTATATCCTTTTGCAGTCCAAATTGTTCCTGTAGGAGTGCTACAGGGGCTTTGAAGCCAGAGTTTGAACTGGGTGCCGTGAAAGCAATGGTTTTTCCTTTGATATCGGAAGCAGTATATATACCACTACCGGGGTAAGTGATGATCTCCATCTCGTAGCCATAGCTTCCATCCTCTTTCCCCATCATCACAAAAGGATGAAATCCAGCGTAATTCACTGCTTTGGGGACAGAACCCGTATTGAATCCAGCGATATGGAGTTTACCGATCTTCATTGCCTCTATCTCTGCAGTATTGGATTGAAAAGGGAAAAAGACTACTTTTTTACCTGTCACTTTGCTCAAATGCACAATAAAGTCATGCCATGCCTTTTTATAGACATTAGGGTCTTCGACAGGAGAGTAGGCAAAGACCAGTTCATAAGGGTTGATCCATTTGGAAGCATCGGATGGTGGATCTGCAAGCATATCACCATCTCTATCACAGTAGATCTTATCCAACTCACCATGAGGGCACTCTTTGGCTTCGATGCTGCCATGCACTATAGTAAAAATAAATAGACTCATTAGTAGTTGTCTCATAAAGCCATTTTATAGCATCTTTACATAAAGTTATATAAAATCTAGGATTTTACTATATTCTGATGGTATGCCAAGTGTATATTTGTGCTAGATTTTAAAGCCCAATGGATATAATAACTATTAAAATATTTTAAGGCGTGGTAATGACATTAGAACAACTCAAAGCTATTATTACAGAAGAGACAGGCGTACTCCTCTATTTTTCAGGAGAGCACTGCAATGTCTGTCATGCCCTGCGACCTAAATTTACTGAAGCATTTGATAGATACTTCCCTTTGGTGAAGCAGATCTTTCTGGATGCGCATGAGAATCCTGAGATCTCGGCGCACTTTCAAGTCTTTTCTGTCCCTACGATGATTGTCTATTTACAGGGACAGGAGTTTGCCAGAGAAGGGCGTGCTGTGAGTCTGCATCAGCTGGTGGAGAAGCTCTCTCGCCCTTACACCATCATGACGGAGGCGTAAGCAGATGAAACAGGATTTTGGGATTTCACTCTGGGGTGAGGGAAACTTTGTGATAGAGGGAGATGATGTACGTATCAACCATGCCTCTCGTCCGGCACTGCTGGAGATCACACAGGATATCCGATCACAGGGCTATCGTGGTCCAATCCTGCTACGTTTTCCTCACCTGATCAAGAAGCAGATAGACAGCCTCTTTGATGTCTTTGCAGAGGCGAGAGTGGAGTTTGGATATCAGGGGGCATTTCAGGCACTTTTCCCCCTCAAAGTCAACCAGTTTCCTAATTTCATCAATCATCTGATGGATGTCTCGCAGGGCTATGCCTACGGTCTGGAAGCGGGGAGCAAGGCCGAGCTGATCATCGCTATGGCAAAGACCCCATTGGGAGCACCTATCACTGTCAACGGTTTCAAAGACAAGGAGATGATCGCCTTGATCTTTATCGCAGCCAAAAGTGGACACAACATTACCGTGACTATAGAAGGACTCACTGAACTGGAGACCATCATCGAGGTACATGAGGAGTTCAATGCTGACTGCGATACCCCTGTGGCTCCGCAGATCGGGATGCGTGTACGTCTACACAGTACAGGGATCGGCTCATGGGCGAAAAGTGGAGGCTATGGGTCAAAGTTTGGGCTCTCTTCCACAGAGCTACTTGAGGCCTATGATATCCTCACCTCGCATGGGCTTGAAGCGCAGTTCTCTATGATCCATTTTCATATCGGTTCTCAAATGTCCGAGATCAACCCTCTCAAAAAGGCACTCCGTGAAGCAGGCAACATCTATGCTGGGCTTAAGCAGCGTGGTGCAGACGGACTGAGAGCGATCAATATCGGTGGAGGGCTGGCAGTCGAGTACTCGCAGCACAGTCTCTCTCAAGAGCGTAACTACTCGCTCAAAGAGTTTGCCAACGATGTGGTCTTTCTGATGCAGGAGATCGCACGGAGCAAGGGAGTGGAGGAGCCAGATATCTATACCGAATCAGGTAGGTTCATTGCTGCCAGTCATGCGGTGTTGGTCGCGCCTGTACTGGAGCTGTTCAGTCAAGAGTATCATGAGAGTGGGCTACGGCTCAAAGGGAGTAATCCGCCCAATCCACCGTTAATACAAGAGCTTTATGAACTCTACACCTCCATCAAAAGAGCCACTGCCAAAGAGTATCTCCATGATGCTCTCGATCATATGGAGAGCCTGTTGACGCTCTTTGATCTAGGGTATATCGATCTAGAGGATCGCTCCAACACCGAGATACTGGTCAATCTCATCATCAAAAAGGCGATCTTTTTACTGAAGGATGAAGATACCGATGAGCTCAAGCGCTTGGAGAGTCGTATTCAGGAGAAGTATCTGGTCAACTTCTCCATGTTTCAGTCTTTGCCTGATTTTTGGGGGCTGGGGCAGAGCTTCCCTGTCATGCCGATCTCTCATCTGAGCCAGAAGCCTACCCGACCGGCAAGTATCTGGGATATCACCTGTGACAGTGATGGAGAGATAGCGTTTGACGCGTCACAACCACTGCATTTGCATGACATAGATGTGGAGCAGGAGGAGTATTTTCTGGCATTTTTTCTTACGGGAGCTTATCAGGAGGTGCTGGGGATGCAGCATAATCTCTTTACCCATCCCACCGAGATCGTAGTGACCTTTGATGAGGCAGGGGGGTATCAGCTCACTGACATGATTGATGCACAGAATCTCATGGATGTACTGGATGATCTGGACTACGATACAGATGAGATCGACCGCTCTCTAAAGCGTATGATCGAAGAGTCAGTCT
This sequence comes from Sulfurovaceae bacterium, assembly GCA_965215705.1. Lineage (GTDB taxonomy): Bacteria > Campylobacterota > Campylobacteria > Campylobacterales > Sulfurovaceae > JAAXPZ01. Next base: position 298,988 of record CBDCEE010000003.1, read on the forward strand.
CTATGGATCAGAAACAGAAGCAGGATATTTTAGGCAAGCTTACTCTCTATCTGAGCGAAAATAGCTATCTCAAGGTCATCTCTAATGATAGGTGACCTTAAGACCATTCAAGCTATGATTACAAAAAATTAAGGAGGCAGGTATGGGTCTTTTCTCTCTCATCAAAGAGGACTTTCAAACGGTCAAACGTAATGATCCAGCACTGCGTTCTTTCATAGAACTCTTGTTCAATTATCCTGGACTATGGGCACTCTTTTTTCACCGTTTTGCTCACTGGTTCTATCACAAAGGCTTGCGACTGCTAGGACGATTTATCTCGGGTATTTCCAGGCTATTGACCAGTGTGGATATTCATCCTGGGGCACAGATCGGTAGACGGGTTTTTATCGATCATGCTACAGGTGTGGTGATCGGTGAGACAGCAATTGTGGGCAATGATGTCCTGATCTATCAGCAGGTGACATTGGGTGGGGTGAGCCTCTCACATGGTAAGCGACACCCTACCGTAGAAGACGGTGCCGTGATCGGTGCCGGTGCCAAGGTACTGGGCAACATCACCATCGGACGTGAAGCCAAGATCGGTGCCAACTCTGTGGTGGTCAATGATGTAGACCCAGAGTGTACCGCTGTCGGCGTGCCTGCCCATATGACCAAGCGGATCGATGGCAAAGTACCTCTGAGCCACAACATTATGCCTGATATCAACAAAGAGCTGTTTGAGTATCTGCTCAAGCGGATCGCGGTACTGGAGCATACTGTACAGACAGGTGATCTGGAGACTATGGAGAAAAAAGACCATGAGCTCGAAGAGGTCTACAAGGCATTTATCACCTCCATGGAGGACTGATGCATTGCTTGAGTTGTCATGTACTTTCTCGCAGTGTAGTATGCCAAAAGTGCAAAGAGATACTGTTGGTACCCACGATCACAAAACGAAAGGTAGGCACCCTGGAGGTGGTCAGCCTCTTCAAATACAAAAATATCGAACCCTTTCTACTGACCAAGCATACGCCGGTAGGCTACCGCCTCTATCGCTACTTCTCCAAACAGTTTGTGAAACCTTTTTTAGACAATTTTGCTACCCATATCGATACCCCTGTAACACTCATGGCTATCGATGAGCAGGTGCAGAGCGGTTATTCACATACGGCACTGCTGAGCCATTATGCCAAAAGCCCCAAGATAGCACTTGCACATGCTACTCTGTTGGCACAGAACAGTGTCAGCTATGCGGGAAAGTCTCTAGAATATAGACTCAACAATCCCCGAGACTTTCGCTATACAGGAAAAGCAGGGATCGAAGTGATCCTGATAGATGATATTATCACCACAGGGGTCACCCTCCAAGAGGCACAGCAGGAGCTACAGCGACATGGGGTAGAGGTGCTGTTTGCCTTGACACTGGCAGATGCGAGGGATTAGGTTAATAGGGTATAATAACAAAAACCAAAAGAGCATTGCATTGAGATCATTATTTTTAATATTTCTTTCTATTTTTCCACTTCAGGCTGGTACTATTCGCATCGCAGTAGCTGCCAATGTCAGCTATGCGATCCCTGAGCTTGTCGAAACATTTATGCTAACACATCCTGACACCAAAGTCCAAGTCACTCTGGGTGGTACAGGCAAGCTGGTAGCTCAGATACGCCATGGTGCACCCTATGATCTACTCATGGCAGCAGATATGGTCTATCCACAGGCACTCTATAGCGATGGATTGGCAACGGACAAGCCCCGTATCTATGCACGAGGGGCTCTAGCACTACTAAGCACGAAAGAGAGAGATTTCTCTCGTGCTTTGGAGATACTTACCTCCCAAACGATCCGCACCATCGCCATCGCCAATCCCAAGACTGCTCCCTATGGAAAAGCCTCTTTTGAAGCCCTCCAAAAAGCAGGCTTGCTAGAAAAGCTCAAGCCAAAGTTTGTCTATGGAGAGTCGATCTCTCAGACGGTGGCACATACGGTGACGGCTGCGGATAGTGGCTTTGTTGCCCGCTCTTCTCTCTACAGCCCTCAGATGGCACAGTATCAGGAGGGCAAACAGTGGATCGCAGTGGATCCCGGGCTCTATACCCCCATAGATCAGGGGATGGTGATCCTCAGTACTGCCAAAGCCAATGCCGAGGTCAACTCCTGGTATGCGTATATGCTGAGCCCAGAGGCAGGAAAAATACTCCAAACCTATGGATACACCCTCCCATGAACCGATTCCAAGCTACCATCACGCAGATAGAGTCAGAGGGGAGTCTCCATATCGTGACCTTTGATTTTGAGGGTACCCAGCTACGGATGATGAGTCTAGAGCTTGGAGCAGAGGTGAGGGTAGGGTCTGTGGTGATACTCACCATCAAATCCACCTATATCGCACTCGCCAAAGCATTCCAAGGAGAAGTCAGCTATACCAACCTCATCCCCGCTACGATCACGCAGATACAGCAGGGAAAACTGCTCAGTAGTATCGGGCTCGATGCAGGAGGATATAGACTCGAATCGATCATCACCAGAGGCTCGGCAGAGCGGATGAAATTGGTGGCAGATGATAAGGTAACGATGCTCATCAAGGCGAGTGAACTCTCTATCGTAGAGGTAGTCAAATGAGCGAGATATTAACTAATATTAACTTTACTCCCTTCCTTCTCTCTTTCAAGCTGGCAGGGGTAGTGACGCTGATATTGTTTGCTATCAGCCTCCCTCTGGCATGGTATCTCTCTCAGACCAGATCACGTGCCAAACCCTTCCTCGAAGCAGTCACCGCACTGCCGATCGTACTGCCTCCTTCGGTACTGGGATTCTATATCCTCATCGCCCTTTCGCAAAACTCCCCACTGGGGGCATTTTTCAAAGAGACCTTTGATGTGAGTCTGGTATTTAACTTCACAGGCTTGGTAGTAGCCAGTTGCTTCTATTCACTTCCCTTTATGGTACAGCCTCTCCAGGGAGGATTTGAGACGCTGGATAGACAGATGCTGGAAGCCTCCTATGTCAGCGGAAAGAGCAGACTCCAGACCCTATTCAAAGTTGCCTTGCCCAATATTAAACCAGCCCTGCTCACAGCCCTCATCATCACCTTTGCCCATACCGTAGGGGAGTTTGGCGTGGTACTCATGGTAGGAGGCTCCATCCCAGAAGAGACCAAAGTAGCCTCCGTAGCGATCTACGAGATGGTAGAGACGATGGACTACGCCGCTGCACATATCTACAGCGGGATCATGGTGGCGGTGAGCTTTCTGGTGCTGTTGGTGGTGTATCTGTTCAATGGACGGCAACAGCGTGGGATAGGGGTGTGATATGGATGGTATAGCATTTGATCTCACAACATTGCAGACTCCAGAAGAGATGCTACAAGCCTTTCAACATGCTGATATCTCATTAGGACAGCTCTCATCACTGCTTCAATTATCCAAAGAGGAGACGATGGTATATCTATCTTCTCGTAAAATTCCTGTAACGGATTATGATCTTGACGAAGATATAAAGGGTATATCGATTCTATCAGATAAACCAAAGGAGCGATAATGGAGCTGGTCTATCTCTGGGTTGAGGAGTACAAGAACATCCATCGTCAGGGGTTTAATTTCTCTCCGAGGTTTCGGTGTGATTTTAAAGCTGAGTATGATGATGAGGGCAATCTAAAAGATAATTGCAAGTTGATCATTTGCGACAAGGAGAATCCTGACTGTAAGAATATTGAAGAATGTAGAGATTTTTGCAGTGAGCCATACATAAAAGACTTCTTTGGTGACAATATCAATGTGACGGCTATTGTGGGGAAGAATGGGAGTGGGAAGAGTAGTGTATTTGAGTTGATTATCGATTCAATTAGTACAGTAAGCAATAAGAACTATAAAGCATTGTATGTATTTCATGAAAGTGATGGGCACAAACTATATGGCTGGAATATGGCAGATATAGAAAATGATTTAGGGTTACAGTTAAATAAATTAGGAACTACCTCTAGTTCTGGTGGAGGTAAAATACAACCCTTTGACTTGGCATATTTATCACTATCCCCCTTTTTGAGTAATATAGACCATTTGTATAATACTATAGAAGAAAGTAAGAATCTAGTGAGTATCTATAATTATAGACCTGATTATGAAAACAAAACTTTTAATTATAGGGATTTTTATTTACGTATGATTCCAAGTATTCCGATATTACTGGATAATGAGTATATTCAAAAGTTATTTCAATTTCAAGGAAGTCCTCAATATCTTGTTTTCCATTTTAATAAATCTCTTGAAGAGTATTTTGGTGAAGAATATCAGGCGATAAAAAAATCGGCAAAACTCATTCATAAGAGTGAGACAAAATATTGGTATGAAATAGAGCTTACGAATCAACAAGGTTTTGAAGATTTAGAAAAGCTCAGCAATGCTGTAGAGAGACAGAAAGCAAAATTCAGTGAAGAAAAGATTAAAATAAATGATAAATTACATAAAGATGAAGGAAAAGTAGATCTTCGAGAGCCGTCTAAGTCAAGAGAAACAAAGTATGATCCAATCCATAATGAATTTCATAGTAAACCAGATATATCTGATGAAGAGAGTCCTCAATCACGAGTGAATAGTGCTAGAAAGGATAGAATAATAATTAATCAAAAAAAGCTAGAAAGAATAAATATTGAAATAGATAATTTGGGATCAATAGGTCTTAACCTAGATAGAAGAACAGGTGGAAAATCTATATTTTACTTTAGTTCTGGAGAATTGGTATTACTCTTTTATCTCGGAAAGTTATTAGAATTATCTAAAAAAGAAGATGAGCTTACTTTACTAATTGACGAAAATGAACTTTTTTTACATCCTGACTGGCAAAAGAAATTCTTACTTTTTTTGGTAAATATATTTTCTTCTTCAGGGTATAAGAGGCAAGTTATCATTGCTTCACATTCTCCATTTTTAATATCTGATATACCTAGAGAATATGTGATTTTTCTGAAAGATGGGAAAGTAGATAGTGGTACAGCACATAGTGAGACCTTTGGAGCCAATATTCATACGCTACTTAGTGATAGCTTTTTTATGAGTGATGGGCTGATGGGGGAGTTTGCGAAGAATAAAATTCAAGAAATTATGGATTTTTTAAATGATAAAAAAAAGATAGAAGAACTTTCAACCAAAGAGGAGCAGATCAAAGAAGTTATCGAGAGTATAGGCGAACCATTTTTAAAACAAAAACTATTAGATATGTACTATGCAAAATATAAAGATGAATCATTAAAAGAGGCAAGAAAAAAAGAGCTATTGGCTCAACAGAGACAGATAGAAGAAGAGTTAAGAAGATTATGATCAATATCCCTTATCCAAGCCAAAAGATTTTAGACAGCTTTTTTAAATGCCAAAAAATAGAGATACTCAAAAGAATAAAAGCTATCAAAAATCAATCTTATATAAAAATCAAAAAGAAAAAATATAGAGTTACCAAGCAAATTAAAACTCTGTTAGAAGAGTTTGAAGATGAATCAAAATTAAAAATGTTACTTTTGGCTAAACCTGATGAGCTTATTGAAGTCATTCAAAAATATGAAGCCAATCATAATCTAAAAAAAGCAAGATATACAAAAGAGGCTCTACATAAAATCTTATATAGAATTTTTGTAGAGTATGGATATGACAAAATAGACAAACTTCAATTTATAGATAACATCAATTTAGGAAGTTGCCCCTATTGTAATCGTAATTATATTTTTACCACAACTAAAAAAGGTTCTATCAAACCAGAAATAGACCATCTATATCCTAAAAGCATATATCCTTATTTGGCTTGTTCATATTTTAATCTTATTCCATCATGTCCGACCTGTAATGGATTTGGAGCAAAAGAGGGAAAGGATACTTTTTATGTGTATCCTATATCAAATCCATATACGATCAAGCCTATTGATTTTAGGTTTTCTATAAGACCAAAAAAAGTTGATTTTATAGATAATGTTAAAAATGAGCAATATGATTTTAGTGATTTTGAGATAGAGGTTTATGGAAACAAAGCAAATTTGGATCTTTTTAAATTGGAAGAGCTCTATAAGCAACATAAAGACATTATTCTTGAGTTACTTATCAAAAAAGCTTATTATCCTGAGAGCTACATTACTGAGCTTTCAAAATTTGGATTTGGCAAAGATGAGATATACCGATATCTATTTTCAAATTATAGCCAAGAAGCAGATCACCACAAACGCCCCCTCTCCAAACTCATCAAAGACATCTCTGTCGAATTGGGGTTGGTATGATGCAAAAATATGACAATTTGACAGCTTATTGTGTTGATGATGGTTTTTATGCTATGGTTACACTGAATACAACAAAAACAGAGCAACAGACGCAAAATATGCGACAGTTCGATCGCAAGGTGAGATAAGATGAATGAAAACAAAGCCCATGTATTTGATGAGTGGAATGCCATCAAGAAGCATACACATAAAAAAGAACTAAATAGATTGATTGACCCCACTCAAAAAGCAGGTCTGCCCAAAGGCGAATTATAAATGAATTGTATCACAAAATATCAAGAGAGGAAACTAACCATGCTAACCATAAACATCGCCAAGCCCCTCCACGGCACCACAGCAGACATGGCCCTAGACATCGACCTGACGATAGAGCAGGGTGCCTTTGTAGCACTCTCAGGGGTGAGTGGGAGTGGTAAGACGACATTGCTCAGAGTGTTGGCAGGACTGGAGGATGCCAAGGGGCAGATCAGTATGGACGAGGCAGTGTGGCTTCAAGATACCAAATCATTGCCACCTCAGAAGCGTGGGGTAGGGATGGTGTTTCAGTCCTATGCCTTGTTTCCTCATATGACTGTGGAGGAGAATCTGCTCTATGTGAGGAGTGACAAGCCCCTAGCAGGAAAACTCATGGAGATGACAGGGCTTACCTCTCTGCGTGATCGTAAGCCTCAGAGTCTGAGTGGGGGTCAGCAGCAGCGGGTGGCGTTGTGTCGGGCGATGATGGGTAGACCGAAGCTCTTGTTACTCGATGAGCCGCTCTCTGCACTCGATCCTGTGATGAGGGCTGCACTCCAGCAGGAGATACTCTCTCTGCATAGAGAGTTTGGTACGACTACGGTGATGGTCTCGCATGAGCCTAGTGAGATCTACCGTATGGCGGAGCGTGTGGTGGTGCTGGAGCAGGGGCATGTGGTGGCTGATGGCAGCCCCAAGGAGGTGCTGTTGCGTACGATGGGGAGTCAGAAGTTCTCCTTCGAGGGGGAGATACTGGAGATCGTGCCTGCCGATGTGATCGCGGTGGCAGTGATCGCGATCGGACAGCAGATCGTGGAGATCGTGATCGGTACAGAGGAAGCACAAACTCTCCATATCGGTGATAAAGTCAGTGTCAGTACCAAGGCTTTTGCTCCAACACTATCAAAAATAGAAGAGAAGGCTTGATCAAAATTAGCATGCTTTAGTCACTAATTTGATACAATAATCTATCTCATCAGGACAGGAAACAGAACCGTGCGTAAAAAAGTCTATAAACTCAGTGATATAGAGAAGATCCTGACCTATGTACCGCCTGTATTTATCTTCCTGCTTACCATACTCTCCCTGATCATCCTCTATTTTGTTATGGAGTATAGACAAGACAGCAAGATCGAACTCCATACACAACAGCAACAATTCCTCAAACAGAACTACCTCCATGAATATGTCACCTCTGTAGAGAAGCAGGTCAAAAAAGATCTTGCCAAAGTGGAAGCAAAGCTCAAACGCTCTATACACATACTCAAAGGGATCAGTATCGGACTGAACACTGCACAACAGAGAAAAGCGCTGATCACACATGTGGCCAATATGGAGAAAGAAAGCAATATAAAGTTTCTGGTCTTTGATCAGGCTCTCAATATTCTATATGGACAGAGAGTGGCGCGTAGTATCAGAACACTGATATTTGGGGATAAAAAGGGTAAAAAACATCTGGATATCACACTGATGTATATGATGTCCCAAGGGGATGACTCTTCTATGTCATGGAAAAATGACCTGACCAAGACGATCCAGTTGAGCTACTTTGTGGCCAATGAGCAGGAGAAGATCTATATCGGTGCATTCTCTTCTGTGGATTACTTTAAGAACCTTACCACCACAGCCTATATCAATGCCATTGCCAGTGGACTCTACAATCCTAAAGGATTTTATTTCTGGCTCTATGATGAAGAACGAAAAAAAGTCTATAATATGGGTAACCAAATGGTCTGGAAAGAGAGTGCTTCGATGCCTACTGGTGCGATACTTTATACTATTGATAAATATGATATGTCGATCGGTATCGCACAGTTACGAAAGAATCATGCGGATCAAGCAGTCACAGAGATCAAAAAAGAGTTTATCAGTAAGCGAAACAATATCTCTCTGGTACTTGTATTGGCTGCGATACTGTTATTGGTCTTTACGATATTTTTCTCTGATTTTATCAAAACGATCTTTGGCACCTTTAACCGTAGAGAAGAGAGACGGAACAGACAGATCAAGAGCCTCAAAGAGCGGTATGAACTGGCGGTTATTGCTTCCAATGATGGACTCTGGGATACCAACTTTAAAACCAAGAAGACCTTTTTCTCCAAAAAATGGCTGGATATGCTGGGCTATGACAGGGCGGATATCCGATCCTATGATGACTGGTTGAGTATCATTCATCCTGAAGATGTGCACAGAGTGATCGAAGATATACGCTCACACACCTCTGACAAGAACCAGGAGCACTTGATCTGTGAGTATCGCTTAAAGAAGAAAAACGGTGATTATATCTGGGTGCTTGGGCGGGGGAAAGCCTTTGTCGATAAGCATGGTAAGCCGATTAGACTCTCTATGATGAGTATGGATATCGACGAGAAAAAAGCTGCCGATAAAAAACTAAAAGCGTTGGTGGAAAAAGAGTTGGCGAAAAACGAGCGAAAAAGAAGACTCCTGATCCAGCAAAACAAGATGGCAGCCATGGGAGAGATGATCGGAGCGATCGCCCACCAGTGGAGACAGCCGCTGAACAATATCTCTCTGATACTGCATTTTATCAGAGACAATGCCAAAGATCAAACCTTCGTCGCAGAGAAAATGGATTATTTTGCCAACCGTGCAAAAACACAGATCGAATATATGTCCAATACAATCGATGATTTTAGGGACTTTTATCAGCCCAGCAAAGAGAAAGCACATTTTTGTGTTTCAGAAGCGATAGGGACAACCTTGACGATTATGAGTACACAGATCGATAAAAACAATATTGAGGTTTCTATAGAAGGGGAACCCTTGGTCGTCAACGGCTATGAAAATGAGTTTAAACAGGCGATCTTGAATATTCTCTCCAATGCCAAAGATGCGATTGTGGCAAAAAAGGCTCAAAAAGGGACATTTCAAGGAAAAATTGATATAACTATAGTAGAAGATACAATCCGTATCTATAATAATGGAGGATTTGCAGATGCAGATGTACTCGAAAGAATGTTTGAGCCTTACTTCACCACCAAGTTTGAAGACAAAGGCACAGGAATAGGACTCTATATGACGAAGATGATCATAGAGAACAGTATGGGTGGAGAAATCGCTGCTCAGAATATAGATGAAGGTGTACAGTTTACAATAAAGGGGATGCAATGATCAGGACAAGAGTACTTTTGTGTGAAGATGAAAAAGATGCCAGAGAGATACTAAGTTTTTATCTCAATACGATCTTTGAAGAGGTGGTAGTAGCAGAAGATGGGTTAGAGGGATTAAATATCTATAAGAAGAATCTTGAAAAGGGGACGGAGTTTGATCTGGTACTGACTGATATCAAAATGCCTAACATGGATGGTATGGAGATGCTAGAGACCATGCATGAGATCAACAAGGATCAGAAATTCATCATTGTCTCTGCCTATCAGGATGAAGAGAAGCTTCTCAAATCCATCAACCTCAGGGTGTTGGGGTACTTTGTCAAGCCACTGAATGTGGACAATGTCATGGGTATGCTTCAAAAAGCCAAAGAAGAGGTACTCCACGATAGAGAGAAAACGATTAGGATCAATACGATCTATACCTATGATAAAAACGAAAAACTCCTCTATGAAGAAGGAAGGATTGTGAAGCTCTCGAAGCGTGAGACCCAAGTACTGGATATCCTTATGCGCTCAAAAGGGAAAATTGTAAAAACCGATACATTTAAAGAGGAGATATGGGGAAGTACTGAGAAGCTTGATTCTACTTTCCGAACGGTGGTCAAACGCCTGAAAGACAAAGTAAAAAGAGATGATTTTATTCTTTCCCGCAAAGGGCAGGGGTATATGGTAGAGTAGAATAGTTACATCTGCAAAAAAGTATAAAAATATTTAGAACATTAATGAAACTTTAGTGACACTTTGAATATAATATCTCATCTTAACTGTTCAAAGGAGTCACAAATGATGAAAAAATCATTACTAAAAAAGGTACTGCTCTCTTCCGCACTTACAGCAGCACTCATCACTCAGGTGAGTGCAGGCAAAGAGAAAAAGTATATCATTGCCACAGCCAGTACAGGAGGAACTTACTATCCTGTTGGTGTAGGTATCGCTACGATCGCCAGTCTCAAACTTGCCAAAAAATACAAAATGACATTCTCAGCCATCACCTCTGCCGGTAGTGGTGAAAATGTCGATATGATCGATAAGGGCGAAGTAGACTTTGCAATCCTCCAGGGACTCTTTGGTTCTATGGCTTGGCAAGGTAAGGATAAGTATGAGGGCAAGCCTAGAAAAAATCTTCGCTCTGTCTCTATGCTTTGGCAGAATGTCGAACAGTTCGTGGTCTATAATGAGATTGCCAAGACAGGCAATATCATGGATATGAATAATATGGTAGGTAAGAAATTTTCTATCGGTAAACGAAACTCCGGTACGAGAGTCTCGGGACAGACGGTCCTCAGTGCGCTGGGTATCGACTACAGCAAGATGGATCTCCAGTTTCTGGGTTATGGACCTAGTGCTACCTCACTACAAGATGGCAAGATCATGGGTATGAATATCCCATCTGGCCCTCCAACCTCTGCGGTGACCAATGCCTATGCAACGATTGGTGCAGACAAGATCAAGCATCTGGAATTTTCTGACGCAGATGTCAAGAAGATCCAAGCTTCTTATCCGGTATGGACGAGATATGTGATCCCCAAAGATACCTATCCCGGACAGAAAGCAGATATCAATACGATTGCTCAGCCTAACCTCTTGGTTGTTACCAAGGATACACCGGATGAGACAGTCTATCTGTTGACAAAAACAATGTATGAGAACCTCCCCTTCCTCAATACCGTACATAAAGCTACCAAAGTAATGGATATCAAAAAAGCGATCGCAGGATTGCCTATGCCACTACACCCAGGTGCTGCAAAGTACTACAAAGAGCAGGGAATCGATATACCAGATAGATTGATCGCCAAATAGATCTGTCGGGGTTACACCGTGACACAGGAGGAATGCCCTCGGGTATCTCCTTCTCGATAATACAACATTTTGCTGGTTACATAAGGTATCGTAGTGTGATGATACTTTGTTTAACTATCCAATTTACTCCAAGGTAGGTTTTGATGTTCAAGTTCAAAAAGTCAAGTATGGAGAAATTTCTCTTTGTCTACGCTATCCTTATCTCTGTGTTCCATTTTTATATCAATATCCGCGGAGGGTTGAGTGACCTCTGGTTCAATGCCGCACACTTCTCTTTCCTCGCTTCATTGGGATTTTTGAGCTATCGGGTATTTAAAACATCTGATGAAGAGTATGTACCACTGTTTGATATACTGCTGGCTATTCTGGCCCTGGTGCCATTCTTTTATCTCATGGGATTTGAGGAGTCGCTTTATCAGGAGGCCAACGGCACGATGCGCTACTGGGACCTCAATATCGCAGTGCTCTCTATTGTACTCTCTATCGAGATCACACGCCGTACCACCGGACTCATTATCCCTGCGATCATGCTGACAGCGATCGGCTATATACTCTTCTTTGGTAAGCTATTGACCGGAGTTTTTGCCTTTGGTGGGATGACCGTGTCACGCTTTCTCTACCGTATGTACTTTACTTCTGAAGGGCTCTTTGGCTCGATCGCTACGATCTCATCGACCTATGTCTTTATGTTCATCCTCTTTGCAGCCTTTTTGCTCAAGAGTGGGGCTGGGGATTTTATCGTTGATCTCTCTACAGTACTGACCTCGCGTTTCCGTGGAGGGGCTGGGCATGTGGCGGTATTTTCTTCTGCATTGATGGGGACGATCTCAGGTTCTGCAGTTGCCAACACCGTCTCCACAGGTTCGATCACGATCCCGATGATGGTACGCAACGGCTTTAAACCGATCTTCGCAGCGGGTGTGGAGACAGCTGCCTCTACGGGTGGACAGATCATGCCACCGATCATGGGAGCAGGGGCGTTTATCATGGCACAGATCACGCAGATCCCCTTTGTGACGATCATTGTGGTTTCGATTCTCCCGGCGATCCTTTATTTTGCTTCGATTGGCTTCTATATCCATATCCATGCCAAGAAAAATAATCTTGAGGTACAGAAAAATGATACAGAGCTGATGCCGATCCTCAGAGAAGGTGCACACTTTCTCATCCCGCTCTCTACACTGATAGGGCTTTTGATCTATGGCTTTACGCCTACCTATGCGGCGGGTATTGCTATTGTTGCCATTATCGGATCCTCCTGGCTGACCAAGAAGAAGCGTATGGGGTTCAAAGAGGTGCTTGAGGCACTGGCGCTGGGTAGTCAAAATATGATTGTCACTGGTGTCCTGCTGGTGGGTGTGGGTATCATTGTCGGTGCGATCAATATCTCAGGGATCGGGGTGATCTTCTCTCAGCTTATCATGGAGTGGTCACAGGGACAGCTGATCATTGCGCTGGTACTGATCGCGATCGCCTCTTTGATCCTGGGTATGGGATTGCCAGTCACTGCCTCCTATGTGGTGTTGGCAGTTCTTTCAGCGCCTGCATTGGTAGGGCTGATGCTCTCTCCTGAGATGGCGGCACTGGTTGCCGCAGGTGTGACGGTACCTGAGGCAGTCAATTACCTGCTCGCTGCCCACCTGATCATCTTTTGGCTCTCACAGGACTCCAACCTCACACCACCGGTCTGCCTGGCGGCCTTTGCTGCTGCAGGGATTGCTGGAACGCACCCGATGAAGACAGGTCTTCAGTCCTGGATACTGGGTAAAGGGCTCTATATTGTACCGCTCCTGTTTGCCTTTTCTCCGCTGGTAGCCGGATCTTGGCCAGAGCGATTTGAAGTCTTTGGCTTTGCGATGGTGGGGTTGGTAGCATTTACTACCTTTGTAGAAAATTTCTGGGATCATAAATTAGCGATCTGGGAGCGGCTTTTATTTGGAATGAGTAGCTTACTACTACTCTCACAGGATTCACTGTTGGGGCTGGAGGGACATTTTGATCTGGTGCCTGATGTACATATTGTGGGAATCATTCTTTTCGTCATTACGATGTTTCTACATAAAAAAGTGACGGGTACCCATATGTTGCCCGTACCAGCATAAGGAGAAAAGATGCTCACAACGATAGAGAATCTTAGGAAAAATGGCTTTGAGGTGATAGAGGTAGCTACTGCGGGTGAAGCTTTGGAGATTGCCAAAGGCTTTGTTGAACCACAGATGCATATTGGGCTGGGTGGTTCGACCACTGTACAGCAGATCGGCCTACTGGAATGGTTGATCCAGCAAGAAGAGATACAGCTCTCCAACCAGTATGAAGCAGGTATCACGATGGAAGAAAATCTGGAGCGACGGAGACAAGGGCTGGTAAGTGATCTCTATATCACCAGCTGCAATGCCATCACACAGAAAGGTGAACTGGTTAATGCCGATGGTGACGGAAACAGGGTAGCTGCGCAGATATTCGGTCCACGAAAAGTTCTGCTCATCGTCAGCAAAAACAAGATAGTAGAAAGTGTCAAAGAGGGCTTTGGACGTATCCGTGGGATCGCCGCACCCAAAAATATCGAGCGCATGAATGCTAAAGCGATTGCTATGGGTAAAGAGCCACGATATAATGATGACAATATCGCCAACAAGTTTGTCTTTATCACAGCGGACAAGCCGGGGAGAACGACGATCATTATAGTAGGTGAGGAACTGGGTTACTAAGATGGTAAGCTACTAAGATGCTAGGCTACTAGGATGATAGGTTACCTTGGGTTAAAGGCTTGATAGGCAAATTTGGATAGAATGTTTTTAGAGATAAGTGAACCCAAATCTATGCAAAAGAGCTGTCCATGACCCAAAACAAAACAGATATACTTCACACTCCCTATATATGTGTCATCGGTGGATCCAACATTGACATAGAGGGGTATCCCAACCATAAACTCCTCCTTGGAGATTCCAATCCTGGTGTGGTCAAGACGTCACTCGGGGGTGTAGGTAGAAATATCGCAGAAAATGTCGCCAGGCTAGGCATCAAGACAACGTTTTTGAGTGTGGTGGGGAATGATGCCTATGGCAAGAGGGTGTTGGACCATGCCAAAGCCATCGGGCTTGATATGGAGGATGCACTGATAGCCGATGAGCCCACTTCCACCTATTTGTCCGTGCTAGATGAGACACGGGAGTTGCATGTGGGGATCGCCTGTATGGATATCTTGCAACGATTGGATATCGACTATATCCAGCAGCATGCAGAGCGTATCAAAAACGCAGCATTTTGTGTGGTGGATACTAATTTACCAGATGTTTTGGCATATCTGGTGACCCATTTTGATGTGCCGTTTGTACTAGATACTGTCTCTACTGCTAAAGCTGCCAGAGCCAAGGGCTTGCTAAAACATTTTCATACCATTAAACCCAATAAAATGGAAGCAGAAGTACTCTCAGGTATCAGCATACTGAAGTTGAGAGATTTGCAAGAGGCGGGTAGATACTTTATCGACCAAGGCGTGCAGAACTGTTTTATCACCATGGGTGCTGAAGGTGTGTACTATAAAACCAAGAATAGTGAGGGGATTATCACCGCCCCCCAAATGGATATGGTGAGTGCTACTGGTGCAGGTGATGCTTTTGTAGCAGGTTTGATATATGGTTTATGCCAAAAAAAAGAGATAGAAGATGAAGTCAAGTTTGCTATAGGGGCATCACGTATGGCGATACTTTCAGAGGATACTATTAACCCAGATATTTCATCTCATAGTATAGATAGTCTGATAAAAGATTTGAAATTTAAACACCAAAAATTATAGAATAGAGGGAAATGTAATGCAGGCTTATAAAAAATATATGGATATCAACAACGAGGTCAGAGAAGCACTAGATAGTGGCAAGCCAGTTGTAGCACTGGAGTCCACGATCATCTCCCATGGGATGCCATATCCGATGAATGTGGAAACTGCGCTCAATGTAGAGAAGATCATTCGGGAGGGAGGGGCAACTCCCGCGACGATTGCTATCGTGCAGGGGAGACTGAAGGTCGGATTGACAACCGAGGAGATCGATGCACTGGGCAAAGCGGGTCAAAATGTCGTCAAAACGAGCCGAAGAGATATCCCCTTTATCATCGCCAACCGATTAGACGGAGCCACGACGGTCGCCTCTACCATGATCATCGCTCACCTGGCTGGGATCAAGATATTTGCTACCGGTGGGATCGGAGGGGTGCACAGAGGGGCAGAGCACTCCTTTGATATCTCTGCTGATCTGGAAGAGTTGGGAAGAACCGATGTAGCAGTGGTGTGTGCGGGTGTAAAATCGATCTTGGATATCCCCTTGACGCTGGAGTATCTGGAGACCAAAGGCGTACCCGTAGTTGGCTACCAGACGGATGAGCTACCCGCCTTTTATACACGAAAGAGTGGCTATGGTGTAGATTATACTATACAAACACCTGATGCACTGGCAAGAGCACTCAAAGCCAAATGGGAGTTGGGTCTGCATGGGGGCATCGTCGTAGCCAATCCTATCCCCAAGGCGTTTGAAATGGATTTTGACACCATCAACCACGCCATAGAGAGTGCCTTGAAAGAAGCAGATGCACTGGGTATCACAGGAAAAGAGAGTACACCGTTTTTGCTGGCAAAGGTCAAAGAATTGACTGGAGGCGATTCCTTGCACTCCAATATAGAACTGGTCTATAACAATGCCAGACTGGCAGCCAAATTGGCTGTGGCATATGCAAAGCTATAAACAGAAGGGAGAAATAGACCATGATCAGACAAAACGCAGTAGACTATCTCATTATCGGCGGCGGTATCATCGGACTGAACATCGCCATCACTCTCAAAAAGCGTGAGCCAGAGGCTTCGGTATTGCTCATAGAAAAGGAGACAGAGCCTGCACAGCATAGCAGCGGGCGCAATTCGGGTGTGTTGCATGCAGGGTTTTACTATACGGCGGACTCTCTCAAAGCACGTTTTACCAGAGAGGGCAACCGTGCGATGCATGCTTTCTGTCAAGAGCGAGGCTTGGCGATCAATCCCTCTGGGAAAGTGGTGATCGCAACTGATGCAGTGGAGCTCTCAGGTTTGGAAGAGCTCAAACGTAGAGGGGATGCCAATGGAGTGGAGCTAGATTGGCTCACAGAGGAGGAGCTGGCAGAACAGTATCCTAACATCAAAACCTACCAAAAAGCCCTCTACTCACCCACTACCGCTACGGTAGATCCCAAAGCAGTGACACTGGAGTTTGCCAAAGTAGCAACTGAGATGGGGATTGAGATCCGTACCCAGACTGCCTATGAATGGCAGATAGGTAAGGGGAGAATAGGTACAACCACAGGGATGATCGAGTACAAAAAGCTCATCAACTGTGCAGGACTCTATGCGGATAAGATCGCCAGGGATTTTGGCTTCTCACAAGCATATGTCATCATCCCCTTCAAAGGTATCTATCTCAAAGACAGTGATAATATAAGCCATCTGAGCACCAATATCTACCCTGTACCCAATCTCGCCAACCCTTTTCTGGGTGTTCACTATACACTGACAGTAGAGGATGCTGCCAAGATCGGTCCTACAGCGATCCCTGCCTTTTGGAGAGAGAATTATAAGGGCTTTGCCAACTTTGATCTCGATGAGATGGTACAGATCCTCTACTATGAAGCCAAGCTTTTTGTGACCAATGCTTTTGGCTTTCGATCCTTGGCGATAGGAGAGGTCAAAAAGTATCTCAAATCTCATCTCATCACACTGGCACAAAAACTTACCAAAGGGATGGATCATAGCGGCTATGACCACTGGAGTACCCCCGGTATCCGTGCACAGCTCCTCGATATCCGGACACTGGAGCTGGTACAGGATTTTGTCGTAGAGGGAGATGATGAGAGTGTGCATGTACTCAATGCAGTCAGCCCCGCCTTTACCTCCTCGATCCCTTTTGCAGAGTGGGTTGTAGAGGAGTATCTGTAATAGAACTCTCAGATAAATATCTTTTTCGTCATCCTGAACTCGATTCAGGATCCATATCACCACTGATTTATTGGCTATATAGATTATGGATTCCGTATCAAGTACGGAATGACAGTATAAAATTTAGAGAATTCAATATTTGTTTTATTGGTCGGCTGAAGCCAACCCTACAATAGGGGGACAATCATTCTAGGGCTGGCTTCAGCCGATATAAAAAGAATCTCTAAAACTTCGGCTCCCAGTATTTCAATCCCAGGCTTTTTGCTACGGCTTCATTGGTACATTTACCATCATAGATATTGAGTCCGTTCATGATACTAGGGTTCTCTTTGGCAGCAGCTTCCAGACCTTTGTTGGCGATCTCCAGTCCGTAGCGTAGGGTGTTGGAGGTCAACGCCATAGTGGAAGTAAGTGAGACGGCACCTGGCATGTTGGCGACACAGTAGTGGACGATATCCTCTACCACATAGGTGGGATTGTCATGGTAGGTGGCATGGCTGGTCTCGAAGCAGCCTCCCTGATCGATGGCAACATCCACTATAACTGAGCCTTTTTGCATCAGCTTAAGATCCTCTTCCGAGATCAGTTTAGGGGCGGCAGCACCAGGGATCAGCACAGCACCAATAAGGAGATCAGCCTCTTTGATACTGTTGACGATATTGGTACGGGTAGAGTAGAGGGTAGTGATACGAGACCCGAAGATATCATCGAGATAGGCCAGACGTTGTGCAGAGATATCCAGGATCGTAACATTGGCACCCATGCCTACCGCGATCTTACAGGCATTGAGTCCGACGATACCGCCACCGATGATGGTGACATTGCCTCGTTTGACACCCGGTACACCGCCCAGAAGCACCCCTCTACCACCAAAAGGCTTCTCCAGATACTTGGCACCCTCTTGTGTTGCCAGTCTACCTGCAATCTCACTCATGGGGATGAGGCAGGGGAGATGTCCCGTATCGTCAGTGATTGTCTCATAGGCGACTGCCTTGACCCCTTTTTCCATCAATGCCTTGGCTTGCGGCTCATCTGCTGCGAGATGTAGGTAGGTATAGAGTATCTGCCCTTTATGAAAAAAGTCATACTCTCCCGGTAGGGGCTCCTTAACTTTGATGATCATCTCAGACTCATCAAAGAGTCGTTGTTTACTGTCGACGATCTCAGCACCTTTTGCAACATAGGCATCATCTTCAAAGCCTGCACCATGTCCTGCACCGGTCTCTACAAGCACAGTATGCCCCTCTTTGACATAGGCACCCACACAGTCTGGTGTCAAACCAACACGATATTCATGGACTTTTATCTCTTTAATCAAACCTACTATCATTTTCTATCCTTTTTAATCATATTAAACACTTTAGATATATTAACATAAAATAGAGGAAAAAGCAATAAAAATTTAATAATATTAAATATGCTATAATGAGGTAAAATAATGAAGGGGATTGTATGGCTGAAGAGTATCATGTTGGAGAAAAGATCAAGAAGCTTAGGCATGGGATAGGTATCAGTGCCAAGGCACTGGCAGAACAGGCATCGATCTCTTCAGGAATGCTTTCACAGCTTGAGAATGGATCAACTCAGGGCTCGGTCGAAACGCTGAGAAAGATCGCTAAAGTCCTTGATACGACCATTGCTTCTTTGTTTGCAGATGAGAATGAGCTCCGGCACCTTAGTACCCATGCACCTCAGCTGGTGGTACGCAAAGAGGCACGCAAGAAGATCTCCTTTCCCGATCCACTCTATAAATGTGAGCTGCTGGTGCCTGACCTGCAGGGAGATGTGGAGTTTGTCCTAGTGGAGCTCGAGCCACACAGGGAGACGGATGAACTGTTACCACATACCAGAGGGGGAGAGGAGATCGATATGGTGATCAGTGGTACCATCTCTGTCAAGATAGGTGAGAAGTGTTATCGTTTGGAAGAGGGAGATACGATTCGATTCAACCCCAAAACCCCGCACAAGATTGAGAACAAAACCGATCAGAGAGCCAGCTATATCAGTATCATCACGCCACCCTCTTTTTAGATCCGGGTCAAATAAGATCTTGGAATAGGACATTGGATCATGATTGAAGATTAGTACCAACAGCCCATGCCCCTGTGGTAGTGGAAACAAATACAAAAAATGCTGTCAACGCTACCACAAAGGAGCGCTGCCTCCTGATGCGCTGAGCTTGATGAAGTCCCGTTACAGTGCCTATACGGCAGGAGAGAGTCGCTATATCATCGCCACCACACACCCTGACAATCCTGACTACAAAGAGGAGCAGAAGGCATGGCGAGAGGAGATCGATCTCTTCTGTCGACATACTGTATTTCTGGGCTTGGAGATCTTGGCATCTATGGAGGCAGAGAGAGAAGCCACGGTGACCTTTATTGCGAAGTTAAGTACAGGAGAGCTGCGAGAGAAGAGCCGCTTTCTTAAAGAAGAGGGCAGATGGCTCTATCTGGATGGGGTGATATCCTAAGATTCTCTCTTTAACTCCAGAGTATATTGCAGCCAACGCTAACTACTTCCTCCGTGTATCCTGCCTGAATGCCATCATGAACTGGTAGATCAGGTACATGGCGATCACCCGCACGATCATCCCCCAAAATGCTTGCCCCTCATAGAGTGTATAGCCTCGTTTGAAGATATTCATAGGGTTGATCAGGTCGATGGCGCGGTTGGGGATGTTGAGCAGTGTTTCTTTGTCCTGGGGAACCCCATCATGTAATACAAGTACCAAGAGGGCAAAAAGAAGCACCCAGAAGAAGACCTTGATCCAGGAGGTACCACTGTTGGAGATCAGCTTGTGCAGGGCGACGGTAAATATCCGGCCTTTATGGCTCCACCAGTCCTCAGATTTGAGCTCGTCGAGATAGAGACTCTGTTCGATGACGAAGTATTTGTTGGCTTCGGTGATGTTGTTCTGCTTCTCAAAGTGGGCTTTGATGTGTCTGGCACTCTCTTTATTGGGGAAGTGCTTGGCTGAGAGAAGGGTAGCCTTGTGTGTACTGGGATCTAGCCCATGTAGATGTAGATAACTTGCATCATCAAAACGGCTGGTCTCAAGGTCGAGGCTAGATATCGAAGCTCCTGAAAACTGAATTAGATCCTTACATACAGCACCTCTAAAGAGTGCTTTATCTGCAAAAATGGTATCTCTAAAATCAGCTTTTTCTCTAAAACTCGTACTCAAAAAATAGGCTTCATCCAAAAATTGTACACGCCTAAAGTACACTTTTTCTATAAAGGTTGTACTGGTAAAGAGTACTTTTTGCATAAAAGTGGCATCATAAAAGTAGGCCTTGTCTCTAAATGTAGCGCCTTCAAAGCTCACTTCAGTAGAAAAAACCACCTCTTCAAAATGAGATTTTTTGGTAAAGATAGCATGAGAAAAAGAGAGCAGTTTAAAGTGAGGAAATGCATAGCTATGAAAATCAAAGCTAGGAAACACTATCATCTCCAGTGTCATTACATCTGACTCAGCCTGCAGATCAATAACCTTTTGTAAAACCTCTACAAAGAGCAGCTCCTGCTCCTCCGTGTACTCTTCTTTGGGCTCAAAGAGTATCTTGTACTCTGCTTTGCTGAGCTTCTCCTGTTTCTGGAAGCTTTTGATGGTCTCATTACGGTATTTGGTACCCATAGGATGCTCCTTTGCTAGAGTATACCTTACATTATCTTATTGGACTATTTTTTAGCATTCTACGATATTGACAGCCAGCCCGCCTTGTGAGGTCTCTTTGTATTTACGCTTCATATCTTTGCCGGTTTCTAGCATCGTTTTGATGACATTGTCTAAGGAGACAAAATGCCTTCCGTCTCCATGGAGTGCCATTCTGGCTGCGTTGACCGCTCTGACTGATGCCACGGCATTTCTCTCGATACAAGGCACCTGCACGAGCCCTCCCACAGGGTCGCAGGTGAGCCCCAGACTATGTTCCATGGCTATCTCGGCGGCATTTTCTACCTGTGTGATCGTCCCACCCATGGCTTCGGCCAGTGCAGCCGCTGCCATAGAGCATGCCACACCGATTTCGCCCTGACACCCCACATCTGCACCACTGATAGAGGCATTTTTTTGATACAGGATACCTATCGCTCCCGCTGTCAGGAGGAAGTCTATGATCCTCTCCTCCTCAGACGTGCCAGAGGGCATCTCCACAAATCTGTTCATATAGTGTATCACCGCAGGTATGATCCCCGCTGCCCCATTGGTGGGTGCTGTGACTACTTTGGCACCGCAGGCGTTTTGCTCATTGACAGCCAATGCCCACAGATTGAGCCAGTCCATTACTTCCAGTGGATCGTTCAGGGAAGTGCTATCTCTGTTTTGGAGTTTTTGGTAGATGCTATGGGCTCTTTTCTTTACCCCAAGTATAGGGAGCTCTCCTGTAGAACGGCACCCCTCTTCTACCGATGCCTTCATCACCTGCCAGATCTGCATGAGCTCTTTTTTGATCAGCGCTTCGGCTTTGAGACTTTTTTCATTTTCCATCATGAGACGGCTTATCGTGAGTGCATGCGTACGGCATTTTTCCAAGAGTTCATTTGCAGAGTTGAAGCTATAGGGCAGGGTGATAGCATCTTTATCAGAGGCATTGTCCAGATCATCCTCACTGACCACTATACCGCCACCTGTGGAGTAGTATGTTTTCTGTTTGAGGCAGGTTCCGTCTCTTCCATAGATACGGAGTGTCATAGCATTGGGGTGGTACTTCAAAAAGATATCTGCACGGAAAAGCAGATCTTTCTCCATGTCAAAGGGGACTGTATGTATACCCAGCAGAGCTATCTCTTTCTGCTCTCGTACTGCTTGGCGTCTCTTTTTGGCTTGCACCATATCCACAGATTCGGGAAGATCGCCCATGAGCCCCAAAAGCACCGCTTTGTCACTGCTGTGTCCTCTCCC
Source organism: Sulfurovaceae bacterium (assembly GCA_965215705.1). Lineage (GTDB taxonomy): Bacteria > Campylobacterota > Campylobacteria > Campylobacterales > Sulfurovaceae > JAAXPZ01. Next base: position 321,247 of record CBDCEE010000003.1, read on the forward strand.
CGTAGCACCAAGCGAACCAAAGAGCTCTACTTGGATGCTGACGCATTGTGATAGTATCTCCTCTTGGTTGGCTTCTTGTATAAACATACGGGCGATACGCATAGGCCCTACGGTATGTGAGCTCGATGGTCCGATACCTATCTTGAAAAGTTCAAACACTGAATGCATGGTATTTCCTCTAGCGGTATGCAGGAGTATTCACTCCTCTTGACGCTTCTGAAAAGTATAGCGGAAATTGTCTTATCAGCTTATATATCTGAAAGGATGGGGTGTAGGGTGCGTAGAACGCACCATTTATCTAATATAACGGGCGATGGTCAACAATGATAAAGAAATTGCAGTGTCGATCATGGTGCGTGTTACGCACCTTACGGCACCTATTTATTTTCTTCGGGTATTTTGGCGGAAGGCCATTATGAATTGGTAACCAATAAAAACTACAGAAAGACGGATAATAGATCCATAGCTTTCTATACCTTTAAATAACTCATTTCCTTTGAAAATAGAAGCAGGATTCATTATTTGTACAAAAATATTGTGATACTTTAGATAGAGATTATTTTTAAAAATAAAATAGGGGATAACAACTAAAAATAGTATTCCAGACCAGAACAAAAGAATTTTCAAAAAAGGTTTTGATTCCAAGTTTATAAATGTACTAAAATATAAAAGAGCTGATCCAAGTATCAATAGCGCTAAGTTGCTTCTATCAGTAGTTAGTAATGTTTTTATTTCTTTATGTATTGCAAGATCAAGATATTCGGGTGATAGAGATGGATACCACCATAAAACCAAATAACCCATAAATAAAATTAGAAACAATGGTCGAAACCAATCTGTACCAAAATTAGAAACAAATTTGTTAAAGTAGAGTGTAATTAGTGTTGCTATCCTAGTATGATCATGATTTTTATCAATTAATTGCTTCATATAGAGTTCTTGCTCAATTTTGAAATATTTATTTGATTCTGTAATATTATTTTGTTTTTCAAAATGGTATTTTATGATACGCACAGACTCTTTATTATAAAAATTCTTATGTGTCAATGGTAAAGAATCTAGAGTATGAACATTAAGGAAATCTAAGTGCATAATCCTACTTGCTTCAAAATGTATTTCAAAAATAGAACTTTTTTTAAAAAGTAAAGATTTTGCTGTGACATTTAATAGTGATAATCTTTCATAGAATATCCTGAATTTAAATCCAAAGTGCAATTTCACCTCTAAAAAATTCTATCCAAATTTTCCTATGAAGCCTTTAAATTTTCATGAAATACCTCATAAGGTGTTCTCCATCCTAGAGATTTTCTAGGTCTATGGTTAAGTCTGTTCTCAATCCTTTTAATATCTTTAGCCGTGAGATGTTCAAAGCTACTGCCTTTTGGGATATATTGACGGATGAGTCCATTGATATTCTCATTGAGTCCTCTCTCCCAAGAGCTATAAGGATGACAGAAATAGTAATCACATTTAAGTTTTTTTGCAATGGTTTGATGTTTGGCGAACTCCAAACCGTTATCTGTGGTAATGGTGTGCACATGTTTCTTGTATCTTCCCAGTAGTCGTATCATCTCATTGGCTACGATAAGGGCTTTCTTTCTTACAGGCAGTGAGAGTTTTACATACATGGACTTTCGCTCTACTATAGTAACGATTGCTCCTTGTCTGCCTTTGCCAATGATGGTATCTGCTTCAAAGTCTCCTACTCTTATTTTATCATCTACGATAGTAGGTCTTTGTTCAATAGAGACTCTATTAGGGATACGGTTCTTTCGTCCTTTACCATACTTGGCTCTTCGTTTTCCTTTGTGTCTGAGCTTTGTATGGAGTGTACCATTATGCAGCCTATCTTCATGGATGAATGTGTAGATGGTGACATGGGATATGGTTATGGAGTGTTTGATAGACAGTGTGGCGGAGATCTGTTCGGGTGAGTACTCTTTTTTGAGATACTTTTTGATAAGCTTTATAGTAGAATCTGTGAGTTTTAGATTGGCTTTTCTGGCATGGTCTTGTTGCCCCTTTTTATATTTATCATGGGCTCCATATCCAAAATAGGTTCCAGCAATATCCCCTTTGTTTCTTCGTATCTCTCGGCTGATGGTCGAGGGATGCACTCCTAGCTGTTTGGCTATCTCTTTATTGCTATATCCTCTGCTTATATAAGCTTGAATATGGTATCTTTCTCCTAGGGTTAGATGCGTATATGACATATCACTTCCTTTATCTTTGGTCAGATTTGGAAGTTATTTTAGCATCTAACCTCTTCAAATCCAAAAGAAACAACTCTCAAAAACTCTTTTTTCAAATTGTCTTTTAAAAATTGCACTTTGGATTTAAATTCGGGATATTGTAGAAAGAAAATTCCCTTGCTTTTCAAATACAGAGTTCAAAAAGGTTGTTTCTCCAAAAAACTCAGATCCTGAAAATATAGCTATGTCAATAAATATTGAACCGTTAAAATTAATTTCATTATCTTTAGAGGTTCCAAATTTTGTATTTAAGAAATATGTATCATAAAAAAATTTGCTATTGCTAAACTTTACGTTTTTCTGAAAATTTACATCATCAAAATGTGTTTTACCAGCAAAAAGAGAGTATGAAAAATCCACATCTTTATTATATGTTTTTAGTATTGTATCGGAGCTATAACCAAAAGAAGGAAATTGAATATAGGTAAAATCATATTTATCCATTGAGTCATTAGACTCAAATAGAATTTTTATTTTATGAAATATATCCCAGAAGTCTGAACATTTAGCTTGTGATTTTTTCCAACTTTGTTCATTTAGATTATTGATTTCAAACCAATCTGATTTATCTTCAAAAAGTAAATTATGTTCTTTGATTGTTATTTTGTCATTATCTCGTAATTCAAGAATGCTCTTATTACCTAAATAAATTAAATCCATCGGTATTTATCCAATAAGTTCCGAACACAGATCAAACCGATTATGCGTCATCAGATGCACTTTGCCATGTAGTGCCATCATCTCATCAAAGATACGTTTGGAGAGGGCGAATCCTACCTCTTGCTCTTTGTCCTCACCGTCCATAGCAGCGAGGTTCATCTCGTCGATGATCGCTTTGGGGACATCGATACCTGGGACGCGGTCATCGATGAAAGTCGCGGTCTTGGCACGGACGATGGGGAACTGTCCGAGGATCAGATGGGCTTCCTTGGCGGTCTCTCGGATGCTCTGCTCTTTTGCCTCTTCGAAGAGCTCGAGGAGCTCCTTGGCATTGTCCAGATCATAGACAGGCTGAGAGATGATGGCTCTGGCACCGTAGTTGAGCTTTTTGAGCATGCGCTTCTGGAGGTTCTTCATGTTCTTGGCATGGGCATCGGTCACTGCAAAGGGATAGATCGGCTGGGGCTTGGGGTCTAGCTCGTTGTTGGAGTAGTCCATACCATTGTTGAGTCGGTAGATGATGCTCAGCAGCAGGGTAGAGTCACGCTCTAGGACACCCTTGACTTCGGGCTGGTCGGAGTATTTGGCGGGATCACCCGTCAGAGCGAGGATGCAGCGGATATCGAAGTCATTGGCACCGAGAAGATCGGACTGTAGGGAGAGCTTGTTTTTGTCTCTCATACTCATCGTAGCGATCACGGGTTTGTCAAAGGTCTGCTGGATCTTGATCGCAGAGAGCAGGCCGCTCATCTTGAGCTTTGCCAGCGGATTGTCAGTACAGCTAAACCCGGTCACCTGCTTGTCCAGTCCCAGTGTCTTGATCTCATCGATCACACCATCGATCGAAGCCCCGTGTGGTGGGGTGATCTCTACAGTGATAAAGGGCTTGTCGTTGCAGAGGATATCGCAGAATTTTTCAAACATTGTGTTCACTTTTTAGAATTCAGAGAATTCATTTTTGGTTAATCTGCTATAATTCTACCAAAATCTTGCATAGAGGCAACTAGCGTGAAAAAATTAGCTGTATTTGATTTTGATTCGACATTGATGGACGGAGAGACGATCGACTTCTTTGCCAGACCTCTGGGACTGGAGGCAGAAGTCTCTGCGATCACAGAAGAGGCGATGGCAGGACGACTGGACTTTTTCACGGCACTGATCGCCAGAGCCAAACTCCTCAAGGGACTGGATGTCACTGCAGCCAAGGCGATCTGCCTCAGCCTACCGATGATGCCCGGAGCCAAAGAGACGGTCACGGGACTCAAAGAGCGTGGCTACCGAGTCATCTGCTTCTCAGGTGGTTTCCGTCAAGCCACAGAGCCCGCCTGCCTCAAGCTGGGGATCGATGCAGACTTTGCCAACTTTCTCTACGCAGATGCAAATGACAAGCTCACAGGTGAAGTGGGTGGAGAGATGATGTATGGCAACGCCAAAGGCGATATGATCGTACGCCTTCAGCATCTCATGGGTATCAGCAGAGAAGATACCCTTGTTGTCGGTGACGGTGCCAATGACCTGAGTATGTTCGCCCATGCCGATACCAGAGTGGCTTTCAATGCCAGACCCGTACTGCGAGAAGCGGCTACACACTGCGTAGATGTCAAGGATCTGCGGGAGATATTGAAGATAGTTTAGTTTTGAACTTTAAAAGCCATAGGTACTTTAACGGTCGAAGATAGCCAATAGGTTGCTACTAGGTAACTTGTTGGCTACTCTATTTTGTTACATAGCTACTTTATGATGCTCGATTTGCATTATTTTATCAGCCAACCAAGTCTTTATGATAGCTTGACGACTTACTCCGATATGCTTCGCTTCTTCATCAAGTTTTTTAACCATCCACGTAGGAAAATCGATGTTAATTCGTTTTGGTTCTAAGTTTGGTCTTCTTATGGTTGATAAATCAAGATACTCTATAATATCTTCTTCATTATCATCAAATATTTTATCAAATTCTTCAGCTTTCATAGATTTCAATCTCCTTTTTTCTTGCTCTTCGTGCAGAAATAATTCTTATATTTTCTTTACGATAAGTTGTTACTACTGCATACATTTTTGCAGTAATTTCTCCAATGTTGATAAATCTTTCTTCATCTTCATAAGATGTTTTGATTTCAAGCATTTTGTCATCATTCCAAAGAAGTTTTGCTTCTTCAAAATCAATACCATGTTTTTGCTTATTTGATAAGCTTTTCTTTATATCGTATTCAAATTTCATATAAGAAGTATATCATATTTATATTGAATTGTAAAATTTCCTCGTTCCATATCTCCCGATATGGAACGCATATTGCCATTCAAATTACCAGAACCTTTCCACTTCAATCAAGCCCTCTATTCCTTCATAGTTCCTAGCAGAGCTGTATCTCCAGTGTATCGGGTCATCTACATAGCCTCTTTTGACAGGATTTTGATGAATGTAGTTGATCTTAGATATCATCATAGCATCTGTTTGCATAAGTTTGGGTTGATAGCCTTCTTCCCATATCTGGTAGGTCGTTGCTTTGTGATGGGCTTTTTTATAAAACCGTAATTGATCAAGAATTGTTTTGGCATTCTCTTTTTTGAGAAGCTCCAAAAGGACTTTGGCTGTATATTGTTTAAAGGATTTCATGCTTCGCTCTATATCATCGCTCTGTACTACCATATGCAGGTGGTTTTCCAGTACGACATAGGCATAGAGTTTGAGGTTGTCTTTTTGCTGGAGGAATTTGAGTGAGTCTATAGTGATCTGTACACTTTCGGATCTTGTAAAGAGTGGTAGCCAATGTAGTACGGTACAGGTGACAAAATGTGGATGTGTCGGTTCATAGACCTTATATCTGCTTCTTCCCATGGAGTTATTGTAGCGATTTGGGGCTTATTGGTTTATTGGAGTTATCATATGCATTCCATATCGGGAGATATGGAACGAGGAAAGCTATTTTTTAGATATTTCGGGTGTCTCCCCTAACTATTACTCCCTCACCAATTCTTGAACCATATTCTACTAATAAACGAGAAGGGACGCCCATATCTTCTCCTTGTAAAACCTCAAATGTATTTTCTCCTTGCCATTCAATATCTCTTAGATATCCACCTAGTGCTGCTGCGGCAGCACCGGTTGCAGGGTCTTCAATAACGCCACCATAAGCAAAAGCATTGCGCGAATGAAACAAATTCTCGGATTCATTATATAAAAGATTGATTGTAACTATGTTTTCCTCAAGCATAAGAGATTTCACAGCATCAAATTCATAATTCATTTCGGTGAGAGTTTTTCGATCATTTAATGCGATTATCAAATGCTTTGCTCCTGCAAAAGCAACTCTAATGGGAAACTTTGAGTTTAAATTAGCATTCGTTAAATGAAATGAAGCAAGGATTTTATCGACAAACTCTTGCGGTGCGGCTTTAGACCAAGTTTCAGGTGATTGCAGAGCCACAGAAATAGTATTGTTTTTCGATTTCTTAACTCTAATTGTTATTTCACCATCGTTGAGAAAAAGTTTATAGTCTCCTTCTCCTGAATGCCTTCCAAGAGCTGCTCCACTTGCAATTGTAGCGTGACCACAAAAAGGTACCTCTATCTCAGGTGCAAAGTATCGAATTCTCCAACCATCTTCTATTTGCTTTAGAAAAGCGGTTTCAGAATATCCAATATCTTTAGCAGTTCGAAGCATTTCCTTTTCTGTTGGCATTTCATCACAAAACACAACTCCCGCAGGGTTACCGCCCGCATTGTTATGTGAGAAGGCTGCTATTTTCAAAACTTTCATAATTTTTACAATACTCCTCTTTTAAAGCAAACGGTTTGCTCCTCGTTTTTCTTCGTTCCATATCTCCCGATATGAAACGCATACCGATACTCAAACTACCAGAACCTTTCCACTTCAATCAACCCCTCCATTTCTTCATAATTCCTTGCAGAACTATATCGCCAATGAACAGGATCATCTACATACTGTCGGTTCATAGACCTTATATCTGCTTCTCCCCATGGAGCTATTGTAGCGATTTGAGGCTTATTGGTTTATTGGAGTTATCATATGCATTCCATATCGGGAGATATGGAACGAGGAATAATTTTCCCGTTAGGGTAAATTATTGGTCTCCTCGTACTTGTTAACTGTTTAGTACAGCTACTCTTTTTTTTCGTCATCTTTATGATAATTTTCTGAAGTTTCGATAGCTTTAGAATATGCTTCTAAGCTGTCAAAAACAAAATAATCTGTTATTCTATCCCAAGCCACTGAGCTTTGACATCCTTCAACCCAATCTGATTCTGTTGCACCTTTTGGTACCGTACCAATAATGAAAATTCTTCCAGCTTGATTTTCAAAATGTGGGTTAATGAGGTCACGATTGATAGTGTCATCTTTTATTGTTATTGATAGAACCTTTCCGTTAAAGTCAGGATAACTTTCTTTCATTATAAACTCCATTTCAATTATCAGTTAACTATTTATTCAAGAAACATTATAAGCACTTTACCCTTAATATCCATGATTAGACAGTACACCCAAAATATCCGTTAAAAACAAAAGAAACTTAATTATTCTATCCTCATATCCCAAATTAGATATAATGCCTCCCATATAAAAAACAAACGGAACTTCATGGCAAACCACTGTACCATCAAAGGCATCATCACCCAGGCACTGAGCTACAAGCAAGCCCTGATCAAAGGGAATGCCGTAGCGATACTGGCTACACTGATGACTGTGACCATCCCGCTCTTTATCCCTGTGCTCGTCGATGAACTGCTGCTACAAAAGAGTAGTATCATGACCGGCTGGGTACGGGATCATATCATGGAGATGAGTCTGGCGGGCTATGTACTGTTTTTCCTCATTTTGACGCTGTTTCTGCGTACGATGGGCTTCTTCCTCAATGTCATACAGGTCAAGACCTTCCTCGGCATCTCCAAAGATATCTCTCTCAAACTACGCCAGAGGGCAGTGCACTATCTCGAAAGTGTCAGCCTCAAAGAGTATGAGATGATCTCTCCCTCTGCTATCACCTCTAAGCTGGTGACGGATGTCAACACCGTGGACAGCTTTATCGGTACGACGGTGAGCAAGTTCGTGATCTCGATCCTGACACTGCTCTTTACAGCGGTGGTACTGCTGATGATCCACTGGAAACTGGCGATCTTTATCCTCATCACCAACCCTATCGTGGTCTTTTTCGCTGCCAATCTGGCACGCAATGTCGGCAAGCTCAAGCGGAAGGAGAACAGTGCCACAGAGCTGTTCCAGTCCAGTCTTGGGGAGACACTGGAGCTCTTCCATCAGATCAAAGCTGCCAACAAAGAGCAGTTTTTCTTCCAACGGGTAGCACAAAAAGCCCAGGAGCTCAAAGAGACCTCTGTTGCCTTCGGGTACCGGAGTGACAGGGCGATGCGGCTCTCGTTTCTGGTCTTTTTAGGTGGGTATGAGATCTTCCGTGCGGTGAGTATCCTGGCGGTGGCATACAGTGACCTGAGTGTGGGGCTGATGCTGGCGATCTTCGGCTATCTCTGGATCATGATGACCCCGACACAGGACATCATCAACTTCCAGTATGCCCTTGCCAATGCCAAGGCAGCCTGCAAGCGTATCAACGGCATCTTTGATATGGAACAGGAGCCTAAAGTACTGGCACCCATCGACCCGTTTGTGGGTAAAGAGACTGTGCATATAGAGGTCAAAAATCTAGCATTCGGCTATAGCCCAGAGAAGAAGATATTAAAAAATATAAATCTTAATATTAAAAAGGGTCAAAAGGTTGCTATCGTCGGTGCCAGCGGTTCTGGAAAGACAACACTGGCAAATATACTGGTAGGATTTTACCCGATACAGGAGGGGGAGATCCTCTATGAAGATGTCAGTAGCAGACAGATCGATCTCGCCACGATACGCAACAGTGCACACCTGATCCTCCAGCACCCCAAACTCTTCAATGACACCCTGCATTTCAACCTGACACTGGGTGAGTCATTTACCTCAGAAGAGATAGCCAATGCGGTACAGATCGCACAGCTGGAGAGTGTGATGGCGGATCTGGACAAAGGGTTGGATACGATGGTGGGCAAAGATGGTATCAAGCTCAGTGGCGGGCAGCGTCAGCGTGTGGCGATCGCCCGTATGATCCTGATCGATCCCAAGGTAGTGATCTTCGATGAGTCTACTTCGGCACTGGATGTACATACCGAAGCCAGACTCTTTGCTGATCTGCATGCCTATCTGGCACCCAAGACCGTCATCACCATCGCCCATAGGCTCAGCACGATCCAAAATGCCGAGTATATCTATGTGCTGGAGGATGGCAGCGTAGAGGATAGCGGCACCCCCGAAGCACTCATGGCAAAAGATGAGAGTTACTTCTCAAATATGATATAAAAAAGGGTTTACATGGATATTTTTCAGGCGATTATCATCGGTATTATCGAGGGGATCACGGAGTTTCTCCCCATCTCTTCGACAGGGCATATGATCGTGGCAGGTCATTTTCTCAAGATTCCGCAAAGTGCAGTGGTGGATGCCTATGAGATCATTATCCAGTTTGCAGCGATACTGGCGGTGATGCTGATCTACAGAGAGAAGATCAGCTTCAAAAAGATCGATCTATGGAGCAAACTGATGGTGGCATTTATCCCTTTTGCGATCGTCGGTTTTTTGGTCAAAGACTATGTGGATGTACTGTTTAACTCCAAAACCGTGGCGTATATGTTTATTGTCGGCGGGGTATTGTTCTTGATCTTGGAGTATTTCTACAAAGAGAGCCCCCATCAGGTCAAAGAGGCAGAGGAGGTCAGCTATATGCAGGCACTCTGGGTAGGGATCGCACAGATCTTTGCGATCGTACCGGGTACGAGTAGGTCAGGGGCGACGATCGTCGGTGGACTGCTGGTGGGGCTTGACCGCAAGGCAGCATCAGACTTCTCCTTTTTGTTGGCGATTCCGGTGATGGGTGCAGTGAGCGGGTATTCTCTGCTGAAGCACTATCATGACCTTGTCGGTGCCAATGTGACGGCATTTGTGATCGGGTTTGTCGTAGCTTTTGTAGTCGCGTATGTTACGGTCAAGCTCTTTTTGGTCTTTATTCAGCGTTTTTCTTTCGTACCCTTTGGTATCTATAGGATACTATTTGGTATAATTTTACTTATGATTTTGTAAAGGGCATCTCTAACAATAGGTGATACCCACAACATCTCTAGCTTTTGTCTAGGCTAGGCACTCTTTTGAAACCCTAGCCATAGCTAAGGTGAAAAAGAGTAACGACGTATAGGCAAAAGCTAGAGATGCCCAAAGGGTGGGCTTTGCAGACGCGATCTTGCACAACATATCTACTTCGCCTTAGCTACGGCTAGGGCTTGAAGACGTGTTGCACAATCTCACATCTGCAAAATCCATTGTGGGCATTACCTATTGTTAGATGTGCCCTATAGTTGAATTTATAGAACTACTTCAGAGTGGTTCTTTTAAGTTCAAAGACACTTTGAACATTACGGGTTTGCACCGTATTTGGATGAATAGAGCGTAACTGTTTTCCTTGCACATTGCCGACCTATTACTATAAAGGCATACATTATGACATTTCAAGATTTTAATTTTCACCGCGATATCGCAAAGGGTGTGAAGATTGCTGGCTTCAAGGAGCCCAGTCCTATACAGAAAGAGGCGATCCCTATCATAGCAGAGGGCAATGACCTCGTAGGACAGGCACACACAGGTACAGGAAAGACCGCAGCGTTTGGTCTGCCTATGATGGACATGATCGCCAAAGGGCAGATCGAGCGGGCACTGGTGATCACACCAACCCGAGAGCTTGCAACGCAGGTAAGTGATGAGCTCTATCATCTGGGCAGATTTGCAGGCATCCGTACCCTGACTGTCTATGGCGGTGTAGGCTATGGACGACAGATCGCACTGATCCACAAAGGCGTGCAGATCGTTGTGGCTACTCCCGGCAGACTCAAAGACCTCTACCGCAAAGGCAAAATAGATGTCTTTAACCCGGAGATCGTGGTACTGGATGAGGCAGATGAGATGCTGGATATGGGTTTTCTGGAGGATATCAAAGAGATCTTTGAGTATATCCCGCAGAACCGTCAGACCCTGCTTTTCTCTGCCACGATGCCTGAGCCGATCAAACAGCTGGCAGACCAGATCCTCTATGAGCCGAAATTTATCTCTGTGGTGGGCGATGAAGCGACTACTAACAATATCATCGATCAGCGTTATTTCGTGATCAATGAGAGCCAGAGAGATGAGGCGATCATCAAACTGCTGGAGAATGAAAACTTTAACAAATGTCTGATTTTTTGTCGGATGAAACGAGAGGTGGACAGACTTTCTGAGCACCTGGAAGCACAGGGTTTTTCTGCCAAAGGCCTGCATGGTGATATGGAGCAGATGGACAGGGAAGCGGTGATCAAATCCTACCGTCGCGCACAGACCAAGATCCTGGTAGCTACGGATGTTGCAGCCAGAGGACTGGACGTCAAGGATGTGACGCATGTCTTTAACTACCATATCCCATTTGATCCGCAGAGCTATGTACACCGTATCGGACGAACAGGCAGGGCAGGCAAGTCCGGACAGGCGATCACACTGGTCTCTACAGGAGAGTTCAGAGAGCTTCAACGGATACAGAAAGAGGTGGGTGCAGAGATGCGTCTGGATACCCTCCAGGCAGGTGATGGCACGATCTCGCAAGAGTCTATCGATTTCATGATACAAAAACTGGAAGAGACTGCTATTCATCCTCAGATAGACAGAGTCTTGCAGTCCCTTTCCAGTATGGATCAGGCGACTTTTATCAAAAAAGCACTCTCCTCACTGCTTTCGAAAGAGCAAAGTAGTATGGGATCTCAGATAGGATATGATGAATCTGATGTAGAAAAGTTGCTTATTGAGCATCAAAATGAGCAGAAGAATACAGGAAGTAACAAAAGAAAAAAAAGACGGAGATAGCCTCTGTCTTTAAGCAGAGCCAAGCAAAAATATAGTTAAAATTTAGCATCCAAAATCAAGGTAGAACAGATGGAAGTAAATGTTATAGGAGAAGCACTGAAGTTCATGGTGCTTGGAATGGGCGTTGTATTCGTCTTTTTGTATATAATGATACTGGCAGTCAAAGTACAAGCCTATCTCATAGGAAAGTATTTTCCGGATAAGCCTGCCACTGCTCCAGCTGCTGCACCCGCAGTACAGAGTGAGGCTGAGCAGGCTCGTGTCGCAGCAGTGATCGCAGCTGTCACCGAATTTAGAAAAAACAAATCATAGGGTAAAGGTTTTTAATGGCAAAAAAATATATCGATATCATGGATACAACCTTTAGAGATGGATTTCAGTCTGTCTTTGGAGGAAGGGTACTGATGGAGGACTTTTTCCCCGCAGTAGAAGCAGCCAAAAAGGCGGGCATCAATCACTTTGAGTTTGGTGGTGGCGCTAGATTTCAGAGCCTTTTCTTCTATCTTCAAGAAAATGCATTTGAGATGATGGACAAATTCCGAGAGATCGTTGGTCCGGATGCAAATCTTCAGGTCCTTTCACGGGGTATCAATACCGTAATGCTGGATACCGGAAGTCGTGAAATGATCGATCTCTTCGCAAAGATGTTTGCCAAGCATGGCACCACTACTGTGCGAAACTTCGATGCACTCAATGATGTGAACAATCTAGACTACAGTGCCAGCTGTATCAACAAGCATGGGATGAACCATGAAGTGGTCGTGACCATGATGGATCTGCCTCCTGGATGTAAGGGGGCACATGATGTGGCTTTCTACGAAAAAACCCTGAGAAGTATTCTTGACAGCGGTATCGAGTTTGACTCTGTCTGTTTCAAGGACGCCTCAGGTACTTCCAATCCACACAAAGTCTTTGAAACGATTGCTATGGCAAGAAAGCTATTGGGAGAGGAGACACACCTTAGACTGCATACCCACGAGACGGCAGGTGTGAGTGTGGCATGTTATCTGGCAGCACTGGAGGGTGGTGCCAACGGTATCGACTTGGCAGCTGCACCAGTGAGTGGCGGTACCAGTCAGCCAGACCTCCTTACGCTGTTACATGCAACCAAAGGCACAGACTATAACCTAGGTGACCTCAAGATCGATAAAGTATTGAAGTATGAAGAGACACTCAAAGAGTGTCTGGCAGAGTACTTTATCCCCCCTGAAGCGACACAGGTCAGTCCGCTGATTCCTTTTTCACCTATGCCTGGCGGTGCCTTGACAGCCAATACGCAGATGATGAGAGACAGTGGTAACCTGGATAAGTTTGATGAAGTGATCGCAGCGATGAAAGAGGTCGTTGAGCGCGGTGGGTATGGTACTTCTGTAACGCCAGTCAGTCAATTCTACTGGCAGCAGGCATATGCTAACGTGATGTTCGGTCCGTGGAAGCAGATCGCTCCGGGATATGGAAGAATGGTCTTGGGACGATTTGGTAAGACTCCGGTAGCACCGGATCCTGAGATCGTCAAGCTTGCAGCATCCAAGCTCGATCTTGAGCCAACGACTGAGAACCCTCTGGATATCTCAGATAGAAATGTAGAAAAATCTATCGCACACTGGAAAGGTGTGCTTGCAGAAGAAGGCCTGGAGACGAGCGAAGAGAATGTCTTTATCGCAGCAGCGTGTGATCAGAAGGGTATTGCGTTCCTCAAAGGTGAAGGCCCTTTGATGGTGAGAAAAGGTGAAAATGAATGTAATGGAGCAGATATGGCAGGAAATTATACAGTAGTAGTAGATGGTAAGAAATACAGTGTACAGGTCGCAGAGGGTGATGCAGATATCCAAGTGACAGAAGCAGCCGTACCTGCAGCAGCAGCGGTTACAGCTGCTGCTCCGGCAGTGGGCGGTGCAGGCTCAGTGGAAGTTCTGGCACAAACACCGGGCAATGTATGGAAGGTGGTCAAGAGTGTAGGTGATACTGTGGCAGAAGGAGATGTGATCATGATCCTTGAGGCGATGAAGATGGAGATCGATATTCCATCCCCTCAGGCAGGCACGATCGCCTCTATCAATGTCAATGCTAACGATGCCGTCCAGGATGGCCAACTTCTCGCAACGATCTCCTAAGGCGAACCATGAAGGTGAAACAGATTTTTTTGACGCTTCTGTTTGCGTTTTTTGCAGTGACAAGCTCATTGCAAGCAAGCAGTACGACACATGGTGTGGCTGCTCCTGCTGCTTCCACAGAAGCGAGTACTGCAAAAGAGCCCTATAAACCTAAGAGCTTAGGTCAATTGGCAGTAAGCTTTTGGCAAACGACAGGACTTAACGCTATCTTTGATACCCATGATGGTGAAGTAGCGATTGATCCCTCTGGTGAGACCAAAGTAATGAGTGCTTTTGAGTCTTCATTGGGACGTATCATTATGATACTGATCGTCTTTATCCTCTTTTACCTGGCGATCGCAAAGGGCTTTGAACCCTTGCTTCTCATACCGATCGCCTTTGGTGGACTACTTGCCAATATTCCTCTGGCACACATGACAGGTCCTCATGGGATGCTGGGTGTGATCTATAACATGGGTATCGCCAATGAGTTCTTCCCGCTACTGATCTTTATGGGGGTAGGGGCGATGACAGACTTCGGTCCACTGCTTGCTAACCCAAAGACAGCACTGTTGGGTGGTGCAGCACAGTTTGGTATCTTTGGCTCACTGGTTGGTGCGGTAGCACTGGGCTTTGACCTCCAGACTGCTTCAGCGATCTCTATCATCGGTGGTGCCGATGGCCCGACCTCAATCTTCATCGCCAACAGACTGGCACCAGATATGCTCGGAGCCATTGCGGTGGCAGCCTATTCCTATATGGCACTGGTTCCTGTGATCCAACCGCCTATCATGAAGCTTCTGACCACAGAGGATGAGCGTAAGATCCAGATGGGTATCCAGAGAAAGGTACACAGCAGAGAGAAGCTGATCTTCCCTATCGTGGTGCTGATGCTCTCTATCTTGATCCTGCCTGAGTCTACGCCACTGATCGGTGCCTTTGCCTTTGGTAACTTTGCCAAGGAATCCGGTGTGGTAGACAGACTGAGTGATACGATGCAGAATGCACTGATCAACACAGTCACGATCTTCCTGGGTCTTGGTGTGGGCTCCAAGCTTGCAGCAGACAAGTTTCTTGTATTGGAGAGCTTGGGTATCATGATCATTGGATTGCTTGCCTTCTCTGCGGGAACAGCAATGGGTGTGATCATGGCAAAGATCATGAACAAGTTTTCCAAGGAACCTATCAACCCACTGATCGGTGCAGCAGGTGTCTCTGCCGTACCGATGGCAGCCAGAGTGGTGAGCAAGGTTGGTTCTGATGCCAAGCCGGGGAATATCCTTCTCATGCATGCTATGGGTCCCAATGTAGCGGGAGTGATCGGTTCAGCAGTGGCAGCGGGTGTACTGCTCTCTATCTTTAAATAGAGTACTGAGGACAGGTGGTATCTCAGATACACCACCTGCCGAGAGCCTCTAGTCATCGTCAATTTGTTGGCTATGACTAGGGACTCCCTAAACCCAAAATAAGAGGAAACAATGGTACTGACACCAAAAGGGCTCGACGAGCTAGGACTAGAAAATATTGGACGCGTATTTTATAACACTAGCTATAGTGAATTGATCGCACATGAGGTCAATCATGGTGAGTGTAAACTCTCTACTTCAGGTGCGACAATTTGTGATACCGGTATCTTTACAGGCAGAAGCCCTAAAGACAAGTACTTTGTTGATCAGGAACCGTCCAATCAGCATATCGCATGGGGTGATACTAACAAACCGGTCAGTGCAGAGATCTTTGATGAACTGTTAGTACTGACAAAAGAGCAACTTTCTGGTAAAGACATCTATGTGGTGGATGCCTACTGTGGTGCCAGCGATGCAAGTCGTAGAAAGATCCGTTTTATTTCAGAAGTAGCATGGCAGGCACATTTTGTCAAAAATATGTTTATTCGTCCTACAACAGATGAACTTAGAGAGTTCAAACCAGACTTTATCGTCTATAATGGCTGTAAAACCACCAACAAAAAATACAAAGAGCATGGGATGAATTCTGATGTGTATGTATTGTTCAATATAGAAAAAAATATCTCTATCATCGGTGGCACCTGGTATGGTGGTGAGATGAAAAAAGGTATCTTCTCTATGATGAACTACTGGTTACCATTGGAGGACAAACTGCCGATGCACTGTTCTGCCAATGTAGGAGAAGAAGGGGATGTCTGTCTCTTCTTTGGACTCTCAGGTACAGGAAAGACTACACTCTCGACAGATCCTCATCGCGCTTTGATCGGTGATGATGAGCATGGTTGGGATAACGATGGTGTTTTCAACTTCGAGGGAGGTTGTTATGCCAAAGTGATCAATCTGGATCCCAGAAGTGAACCAGAGATATTTGGTGCGATCAGCAAAGATGCCCTTTTGGAGAATGTGATCTATGACGATACAGGCAGGGTAGACTATGAAGATGGCTCCAAGACAGAGAACACCCGTGTCTCTTATCCTATTGAGCATATTGTGAACCATAAAGAGGATCTCCATGCAGGACATCCAAGCAACATTATTTTTCTCACAGCGGATGCTTTTGGTGTGCTTCCTCCCGTAAGTAAGCTGACCAAAGAACAGGCGATGTATTATTTCCTCTCAGGCTATACTGCCAAAGTAGCAGGTACTGAGCGTGGAATCACTGAGCCAGAGGCAGTATTTTCTGCCTGTTTCGGTGAAGCATTTCTTCCACTCTATCCCACAGATTATGCAAAACTCCTTGGTGAGAAGATCGATAAGCATGGGGTCAATGTCTATCTGGTCAATACCGGTTGGACTGGTGGTGTCTATGGTGTGGGTAAACGTATGAGTATCAAGGATACCCGTGCATGTATTACAGGTATTTTGGATGGGTCGATCAATGATTCTGAGTTTGAGACCTTACCGATATTCAATCTCTCTATCCCTAAGTCACTGAAGGGTGTCAAAAATTATGACGTACTTAATCCTCAAAAAATGTGGGGAGACAAAGAGGCGTATAGCAAGACACTGAAAGAACTCGGAAGTATGTTCCAAGAGAATTTCAAACGCTATGATAGCCATGGCGATGAGTTCAATTTCGAATCTGCGGGACCACAGATCTAACCTATAAGGTAACCTATGTTTACGAAGCTCAAATTCAAACTCCTTAATATGTTTAGGGAGTTTCTCGTCTACCATAGCTCTTCGCTTGAGTTCAGAGCAGAGTTAATACTTCTGATGATCATGTCAGATGGAAAGATCGATCCCTGTGAAGAGAGAGTGATTAAAGAGATCTCTGAGGAGATCTATGGAGAAGAGAAAGACAGAGCACGGCTTCTCTCTGAAACCATCCATGAGTTTCATGAGAAGATCATTACCAAGAATGGTCTGGAATATACAGACCTTATCACGAAGATCTCCAATGACATCAAACGTACCCCAAGATTTGTCAGTAAGATCAATATCGAGCATTTACGTCGATTTCGCAGCTGCCTCAAAGATGAGGAGAACCAGATCTTTCATGACAGGATCATTAGTTTCTTGATAGGCTTGAAGGAAGAGTATGGAGAGCTATAGGATCATTATTTCCGGAAAAGTACAGCATGTATATTATCGAAAATTTATCTCACAGGCACTACAGAAAATCGGCATACAAGGTTATATCAAAAACCTTCCTAATGGCACAGTAGAGGTTGTTGCCCGTATCTATGATGATGAGATAGAGATGGTCATAGAGGCACTGGAGAAAGGATCACCTCTGAGTAGTGTAGAAGAGGTTACCCCGCAGACACTTGATGAAGATGATATACTCTACGACGGATTTGAAATACGAAACTGACCTTCTCTCCATTTTTTCTTATATTACACAATAACTTCACAATAAACATAGTATAATGTCTCATATTCAGATTAAAGGAGAATAAAAATATGGATGCAATTAAAATATTGGGTAGTCTTTTGAACAGTGGAGCACTTTCTAAAGGATCAGGTGGGGATGTTCTCGGAAGCCTTATCGGCGCAGCTTTGGGAGGTTCAAAGAATCAGCCCACACAAGGTGGTGGATCATTGGGTGACCTTCTAGGTTCTGTATTAGGTGGTGGACAAGGTAGCTCTTCCGGTGGTGGAATCGGAGATCTGCTGGGTGGATTACTTGGTGGTGGGAAATCCTCTTCAGCTTCTGGTGGTGGATTGGGCGACCTTTTGGGTTCAGTATTGGGCGGTGGATCTTCTGGGCGTGCGGCTACACCTACAGATGCCAAAGGGTTAGAAGATCTTTTAGGTATCGGTAAAGGCTCAGGGGGACTTGGTGGATTGCTAGGTGGCGCGTTGGCAAAATATGGTCAAGTGCAAAACCCTAATGTACCTACGCCTCGTTCCGATGATCACAGTATGTTACCTGCAGGTGTAGACCCTAGAGAAGCATCTCGACAAGCTGAACTCATGATCAAAGCAATGATCAATGCAGCTAAATCAGACGGTAGTTTTGATAAAGCAGAGCAAGAAAAGATACTTTCTAAGCTGGGTGATGTGACGCAAGATGAGATAGATTTTATTCGTTCCGAATTTGCAGCACCGCTGGATGTACAGGGATTTGCCAGTAGTGTGCCTAGAGGACTAGAGCATCAGGTCTATGCAGTTTCACTTGCAGCGATCAATCTGGATGAGAACAGTGAGGCACAGTATCTTGGTGAATTGGCAGAATCTTTGAGAATAGGTCCTAATGAAGCAAATCAGATCCATGCACAGCTAGGTGCTCCAAAGATCTTTGCATAAAAACTATATGTGACCAACTTTGGTCATGTATGGGAGAAGTGTTAGATATAGACAAAGTACTTTAGATCCTTAGGATATCTTCGGATATACCTACACTTTGCCTACATCTTTTCTTGTAAGTAGGGGAGGGAGATAAAAACTACATTTTATCGTTTCTGTTTCTTTAGTTCGCTATTGGTGTGATTTTTTCAGAAGCATTCGCTTCTTTGGAAGCATTTGCTTCTTCAACTGCTTCTGCAACATCTGCTGGTACAGCTTCGACTGCTTCTACTGCTTCAGCAGTGTCCGTTTTTTGTACAGCTTGCTCAGCTTGAGAAAACATGCTTGTCATCAAAAGCGCAGCGAAAAGAATTGTCATTCTTTTTATCATATTTTTTCCTTTAGTAAGTATGAGTTGTAAGGACTCTTTGTGATTATAGATTCGGATCTAAAGTTGTATACCCGAACAAAAGAAGTATATCGCAAGAGCATTACTTTACTGTGACTGGAGTGTGACCAAATAATACAAATATGATTTGAAACAGGTTTTATATAACGGGAGAAAAGAGAGGGAGGCAGGACGCCTCCTATAGTATAGTTGTTTTTTTAGATGTTTTTCAGTACAAACGCATCCATATCGGCCACAACCTCTTCAAGGGTACGTGCACCGTTGATGACATGGAGTAGTCCTTTGTCTGTATAGAACTTTTGGATTTCAGCCAATGGATCGGTATAAATCTTCATGCGGTCATAGAATACCTCGATCTTATCGTCACTACGTCCTTCGCCAGGTGCTGCTTCAGCGGCACGACCAAGGATACGTTCTTTGGCGACGTCCTCACTTACTCTTACTTCAATCACAGAGACGAGATCTACATCTGCTTCTTTGGCTTCGATCGCATCAAAAGCGGTCATCTGCTCAACACTACGAGGATAGCCATCGATAAGGATCGCGTCTACAGGAGCATTTTTGATCGCTGACATGATAGTGTCTACAATGATCTCTAGGGGTACGAGCGCGCCTTTTGAGATAAAGCTTTCGATGGTGTGACCAAGATCACTCCCGCTGGCTACCTCTGCTCTGAGCATGTCTCCTGTGGAGTAGTGAACGATTTTGTCGCTATGCTTCTCTGCGATCATACTTGCATCTGTGGTTTTGCCGGAACCTGGGGCTCCGATGATAAGAAAGAGTTTTTTTGCCATCTGTTTTCCTTTTTGTTTTTTTGATCAAATTTATTGCTAGAAACCCAACAGTAGCTGAGCCTGTCGAAGCTATGCCGTAGGTGCTTGCTGTCTGATGCGTAGGCTGAGCTCTTTGAGCTGCTCATTATCCACCGGACTGGGTGCTTTGGTGAGCAGACACTGTGCACGTTGGGTTTTGGGGAAGGCAATGACATCACGGATGCTGTCTGCTCCCGTCATCAACATGATCATGCGATCCAGACCCAGTGCAAATCCACCATGTGGCGGTGCACCGAATTTGAGCGCATCCAGCAGGAAGCCGAACTTCTCCTGTGCTTCCTCTTCAGAGATACCTAGTAGCTTGAAGATCTCTGCCTGGATATCCTCTTTGTGGATACGGATAGATCCACCGCCAAGCTCTGTACCGTTGAGTACGATATCATAGGCGATCGACTCGATCTCTTCGACATCATTGGTATTGAGTGATTTGGGCTGAGTGAAGGGGTGGTGCAGGGCTTTGACCCTGCCATCTTCTACCTCGAACATAGGGAAGTCTACTACCCATAGGAACTCGAAGGCACCCTCTGGAATGATCTCCATGAGTTCAGCCAGATAGATTCTAAAGCGTCCCATATAGTCAAGTACAGTTTTTTTCTCACCTGCTCCGAAGAAGACCACATCACCGACATTAAGGGCACAACGCTCCACGATTGCAGCGATATCCTCTTCCGTAAAGAACTTGGTCAGTGGACCTTTGAGTCCCTCCTCTTTCATCTGGAAGTAGCCTAGACCCTGAGCTCCGAATTTACGGACATAGTCTTCGAAGCCTTTCATTTGGCGTTTGGAGAAGATATTGTCACCGTTAGGGACTTTGAGTGCTTTGATGCGATTCTTTTTGCCATCCTTTGCAATCCCCGAAAAGATCTCATTGTCACAACGTGCAAAGATGTCAATGACATCGACCATAGAGAGGTCATAACGCATATCTGGTTTGTCTGATCCATAATTCTCCATGGCATCATGATAGGTCATGCGTGGGAACTTCTCCGGCACATCAAATCCACATTTGCTAAAAACATCATGTATGAGCTTTTCACCTACTTCGATCACATCTTCTTGGTTGCAGAAGCTCATCTCGACATCTATCTGGGTAAACTCCGGCTGTCTGTCGGCTCTGAGGTCTTCATCCCTGAAGCACTTAGCGATCTGAAAGTATCGGTCAAATCCACTGACCATCAAGAGTTGCTTGAAGAGCTGTGGGGACTGGGGGAGGGCATAGAACTCTCCGCCATGCACACGGCTAGGCACGAGATAATCTCTGGCACCCTCTGGTGTGGATTTGGTCAGTACAGGTGTCTCTACTTCCAAAAATCCAAGCTCATCGAGTGCATTACGTGTAGCGATCGTGGCTTTGGATCGGAGTTTGAAGGTATCATAGGCTTTTTGTGTGCGTAGTTCCAGATAGCGATACTTGAGTCTGATCTCTTCATTGACTTTTTCATCTCCCAGATCAAACGGCATAGGCAATGAACGGTTCTCAATGATCAGCTCATCGACTACGATCTCTATCTTTCCTGTCTTGAGGTTGGGGTTTTCCAGCCCTTCTCCTCTGGCTCTCACGGTACCTGTACCGATCAGTACAAACTGATCACGTACCTCTTCGGCTATCTTGTGTGCTGCTACGTTGTCTGCGGGATCACAGACCAACTGTACGACCTGATCTTTATCTCTCAGGTCTATAAATATCACGCCACCATGGTCTCTACGGCTGGCTACCCAGCCTGTAACGGTAACGGTTTGACCGATATGCTCTTCATTTATCTCTGCACAATAATGTGTTCTCACGTCTATTCCTCTTCTCTGTATGATTGTAAATTAAGTATCGCGATTGTACCTAAAAATCACTTTGAAGGAGAATGCGTCAGAAATCCTCACGATTATCTCACGATTCCTTAGTATTATTTTACTATTCAGAAGTAAAGAAAAGGAAAAATCATGTCACAAAAAACAAGTAACCATATATGGCTGACACTTTTGTCTGTTACTGTACTTAGCAGTAATGCTGTATCAGCAAACAATGTGGATCGTATTTGGGGCGGTGTCGTGGGTGGTCTTGTGGGTTCAGTGCTGGCTCATGAGGTTTATCAGGATAGATATCATCAAGGGTTTTATCAGCCGCCCAGACATATACGTTATCGTAGTCCTCGGGAGTATCCGACTCGTTATCGGTATGCGTATGATCGGTGTGAAAATGATCTTTCCGAGCTTAGGAGCAGATATCAGCCAGTAAAACAAAGGCACTATAAGTCTCCAAAGAAAGTACATAAGAGAAAAGCCGTCATCGTTCCTAAAAAGAAAAAAAAGAGTGTAGCATCTGTCATACCGTTGCTGCAAAAATTCACAGATGCTCAGAAGATACAAAAAGCACTGCGGGGACTCGGATTGTATCAAGGAACAATAGATGGTGTGTTGGGCTCTTATGAAACACATGCAGCACTTAAAAAGTTTGATAAGCGTTACGAGAGAGTGAGTAGCGAAGTGATGGATACGGGTCTGAAAAAGGTATTGATAGATTTAGGAGAGTTATTTCTTCTTGATCGTGCGCTGTTAGCGAAGTCACACAGTAAAGAGGCGCAAGTCAAACAGTTACAAGCTGCATTAAAAATTCATGGATTCTATCCACATGCTATAGATGGTCGTATAGGTGAACAGACACGCAAAGCGATCGTACTGTATAAAAAAGCCAATCAGCTTGATGAGAGCCAGTTTCTTAACCTAGAGAGTAAGTACCATTTGGTTAAAAGTGCCAAAGCACGAAATGAATCGGCGATAGATACCATAGTTTCATCATTTCAGCAAAAACAGAAACCTTATGTTGATGCTACCCTTCTTTTACAGACCAAGGGTTAATATCGTGAAAAAGTGAATATTTTTGTGCGCATAAAGACAAAAATTTGCTAAAAAAACTGTTTTATTGTACATTGACATGTTTTTGCCACACTTTCATGATATACTTACAGCATTATATCAATGATGAAACAAAAGGAGATAATGATGTTAAGAAAAAAAAGTGCGGGTATAGTGCTTGCAGGATTATTACTACTCACAGGAAATGTGGCTTATGCGAGCTTCGGTGATGCAGTAGTCGGTGGTGTGGTCGGTGGTGTGGTCGGTTCAGTGATCACTAATGAGGTTTATCGTAACAACAGAAGACACAGAACAGTCAGACGCTATAAGAAGAAAAGACATGTTGTAAGAAAGAAAAAATATGTTGCACCGGTCATGACCAGTGGTATGAAGATACAGAAGTCTCTGACTTCACTTGGTTTTTACCATGGCAAGATCGATGGCGAGGTAAACTCTTATGAAACACGCTCTGCGATCAAATCTATGAACAGTGCCTATGAGATGGGGGACACAGCTTCATTGAGTCCTAAAGCAAAAGATGCACTGATCTATTTGGGTGATCTTTTTACCTTTGACAGAGCATTGATCTCCAAAGACAACAGTAAGAGAGGCAAAGGCAAAAAGATACAGACAGCACTCAAGATCCATGGTTTCTACCATAGCAAGATCGATGGTGCAGTAGGTTCAGGAACGAGAGGTTCTATCGCTGAATACAAGATGGCAAAAGGACTCTCTTCTGGGAATAGATTGGATTTTGAAGAGGAGTATCAGCTGGTAAGCTCTGCAAAGAAGATCAATGATAAAAATATCGATGATACGGTTGCTTCACTCAAAGGCAGTAAAGCACAAGCCAACACAGGTACTAGCAATAACGGCACTGTCGTTCTTCAGCCTGCAAACTAAGGGACACAATGGCGTATGATCTACAGCAAAAACTGGTCATCGCCATCAGTTCACGGGCGCTTTTCGACCTCGAAGAGGAAAATCGTCTCTTCGACAAAAAGGGTCTGGAAAAGTATTACTACCACCAGATAGCCAAAGAGTCCAAAGTACTCAAGCCGGGCTCAGCCTTTGGCTTTATCCACAACTTTCTAGAGATCAACCGACATTTTGATGAAAAACTGATCGAAGTGATCATTCTCTCACGTAACAATGCTGCCACAGGTCTGCGTATACGAAAATCGATCGATCATTATGGACTAGATATCGACAGAGCAGGCTGGAGTGCCGGAGAGCCTATCTCCAACTATCTCGAAGCCTTCTCTGTCGATCTCTTTCTCTCTGCCCATGAAGAAGATGTACAGGAGGCGATCAATGCAGGGATCGCTGCTGCACGTATCCTTCCCAAGCGCTATAAGAAAAAACGTAAGGACCACACCGTGCGTATTGCTTTTGATGGTGATGCTGTGCTTTTTTCTGATGCTTCAGAGCGTATCTACAAGAAAAAGGGTTTGGACGCTTTCCTCAAACACGAGCGTAAAAATGCCCAAAATCCACTCCCCAAAGGCCCCTTTGCCAAGCTACTCAAAGTGATCTCTGCGATACAGGAGACGTTCCCTATGGAGAAGGCACCAATCCGTACGGCACTTATCACAGCACGTAACTTTAGCACCTTTGAGCGTGTGATCCGTACTTTTGAAGCGTGGAATGTGCGTGTAGATGAGGCGTTTTTCCTCGGTGGTGTGGAGAAGGGTGAAGTGGTCAGGTCATTCAATGCTGATATCTTTTTTGATGATCAGGATGTGCATTTGGATAGTGTCAGTCGCAAGACACCTAGTGCGAAGGTGCCGTATAAGGGCTAATAATAAATCTTACAGTACCTAAGTGCAAAATACGAGTCCTCTGGAATATAGGTACCTAGACCATGATAACATCCTCCACCAGTATTATCACCCAAATGATGTTCATTACAATATAATAGTATAGCATCATCTCTTGCATTTAAATACTTTCTTAAACAGAGCCCTTCAAAAAAGTTTGCATGATCCATAGCATGCCTCATTTTTCTTAATTCTTTAGCTGGATATTCTGTTAACTTTCTTTGTTTATAGAAATCAATATTTGGCTTCACATAGGGAGGTATATCAAAAAATAGATAGGCTATAGAATAGATTACTATAGGAGAAAGAATAAGGAAAATCCATTTCTTCATCTTAAATATTTCTCCTTAATGAACTTTACTACTCACTCTTACGTGAAATATCTGCTCCCAGTGCAGAAAGCTTCCCCTCAAGATCATCATAGCCTCTGTCCAGGTGGTAGATCCGCTTGACCTGTGTAGTACCATTGGCGACGAGAGCAGCGAGGACGAGGGCAGAGCTGGCGCGTAGGTCTGTTGCCATGACGACGGCACCGTTGAGCTCTTCGGCGGGATGAACCGCTGCCGTATTGCCCTTGAGCCAGATATTGGTACCTAGGCGATTGAGTTCACTCACATGCATGAAGCGGTTCTCAAAGAGGCGCTCTTCGATGAGGCTCTCACCGTCTGCAACAGAGGCGACTGCCATGAACTGTGCCTGCATATCGGTAGGAAATCCAGGATACTCTGTGGTGACGATATTGGTTGGCTTGAGTGTCTCTGCCGGATGGATGGTGATGCGTTCCCCTTCCGTGGTGAAACTACAGCCCATCGATTCGAGTTTATCGATAGAGGCTTGAATATGCTCTTGGTTGACCTTGTTGAGTGTGATCTCTGAGTAGGTGATAGCACCAGCACAGAGATAGGTACCCGCTTCAATACGGTCAGGGATGATCTCGATAGGCTGAGGGAAGGTGAGTGGCTTGCCACCAGTACCTTCAATCGTGATCGTACCTGTACCAATCCCTTCTATACTGACGCCTGCTTCTGCAATCATTTCACAGAGCTGTACGACTTCAGGCTCTCTGGCAGCATTGATGATCTCTGTGGTACCGTGAGCGAGTGCCGCAGCCATGACGACATTTTCTGTACCGCCTACAGTGATCTTGTCAAAGATAATCTTGGCACCATGGAGTCCGTCAGGGGCTTCGGCTCTGACATAGCCGCCTTTGATCTCGATCTGTGCTCCCATCGCTTCGAGTGCTTTAAGATGTAGATCGATAGGGCGTTGTCCGATCGCACAACCACCGGGAAGACTCACTTCACACTCTCCAAAGCGTGTCAGCAAAGGACCGAGTACCAAAATAGACGCTCTCATCTGAGAAACGATCTCGTAGACCGCTTTGGTAGAGTTGATGCTACCATTGTTGATGACCGCGACGGTCTCATCATGTTTGACATTACTGCCAAGCATTGCCAATAGTTTGATCAATGTTCTGATATCTACCACATTGGGCAGATTGGTCAATGTGACCTCTTTGTCACTGAGTATTGTTGCTGCCACCACAGGTAGAGCAGCATTCTTTGCGCCACTAACAGTGATCTCTCCAGTGAGTTTCTTTCCTCCGACAATCTCTAAATAATCCATAGCGTTTCCATATATAATGTATTTTGAATGTATTCTATCACAATAGAACTAAGGGAATCTCTATACACTTTATCTTATGGAGCGGTATTATATTTTCTACTAATTAATATCTATTTTCATATATTTTTATATAATTATTGATATTTTTAGATATGTTTAATATTTATTAGTGTAATATATTACTTAATATTTAACTAGAAAGCCTATTCTATGGGCTTGGAGGCAGTGATGAGTAATACTCTTGATAGACTTAAAGCACTGAGCGATAAGTTAGAAGTAAAGTTAGCCAGTAAAACAGATGAAGCCACAACTATAGAAGAAAAACCTTCTAAAGTCGTAGAGAAAGCACCAAAAAAAGAGCCAAAAGTAAGCCCTGCTACAGCGGTAGATACAGAAGGTGATCATGGTACTTTGGCAGAAAGCATCATCGCACGAATGTCTATAGATGCCAAAGCAGAAGAGGTACGTGCACAAAATATCTACAGAGTAGCCAAACTCTATCTTAAGTTAAATATTCAGGAAAAAGCACCGGATTTTGACCATATCTTTATCTATAAAGCGATGAATATCAGTGGTATCGGACTGAAAGAGGAAGATTTCGGAGAGATTCGTGAAGGAAAATACTGTCAGATCATTGCGATCACCTATGAACCGGACAGCAATGGCAAGAAAAAAGCCAAAAATATCTCTCTGAGCTACTTTGGAAAAGCAGAAAAGCTTGAAGAGGACCTCAAAAATGATATTATGGAGTTTGTGCTACGCTGGAGATACGAGAAGGCATTTCAAAACCTGGAGCATTATAAATATCTACTGGACAAGATAAAACCGAGTGACAAGCTTTTTTAGATAAACCTCCCGCCTCTAATTGAACATTTGGTAGAATGCCGAAAATAAAGCATACTATAAAAATGACAAGAGGTGAAGATGAATATTGATATAACCCCCGAAAACCTACTGATACAGCTTGGATACCCCGCAAATCCTACTACGATGAAGCAGATGGAAGTGATTATTGCCAACACCGAACACTTTGATACGTTTTCCAAACATATTTTGAGCCTGAATGATGAGCTCAAGCATTTAAATGGCTTTATCGCTATGTCCAACTCCACACAGTATCTTAAGATCAAGACAGAAAACACCAAAGCAGAAGAGGTGGCCCCGTTTGTGGAGACACTAGAGAAATGGAGTGATAAGTACAAAGTCACACTCAAAAAAGTAGAGGGCAAAAACACCTTTTATATCATCGGTCAAGCATAGCCTTGTTGCATGCCGCTTAGTACCCTCAATGAAGAGCAGCTTCTTGCTGCCACTGCACCATCTGGGCAGAATCTCATCATCGCCAGTGCCGGTACAGGAAAAACCTCTACGATTGTAGGCAGGATCGTACATCTGCTCAAAGAGGGGACAACACCAGAGAAGATCCTGCTGCTGACCTTTACGAACAAAGCAGCAGGGGAGATGATCGCACGATTGGGAGCCTTCTTCCCGAAACATATACTGGATCGTATCGAATCAGGTACCTTTCATGCGGTCTGCTACCGCTGGCTCAAGAAGATTACGCCTAACCTTTCACTCAAACAGCCGGGAGAACTCAAAACACTCTTTCGTAGTATCTATGAGAAGCGACATTTCGCACGGATGGGCTATGATATCGAGCCTTTCTCTGCGACCTATCTCTATGAGATGTACTCTCTCTATCAAAATGCTTCTTTGGATACCTTTGATATCTGGTTCCTGGAGCAGTATCCTGACCATGAGCCACTTATGGATATCTATCTGGATATCTGTGATGAATTCGAGCGTACCAAAGCGGAGTATGGGTTTGTCTCTTTTAACGACCTGCTCCTTCATGCTAAAAAATATGTAACAGAGAATCGTATCCATTTTGAAGAGATACTGGTCGATGAATATCAAGATACCAATACCCTCCAGGGAGCACTGATAGACGGGCTCAAACCGGACTCTCTCTTCTGTGTAGGGGATTATGATCAGAGTATCTATGCCTTTAACGGCGCCAATATAGAGAATATCGCCACGTTTGCCACACGTTACCCCAACGCCCATGTATTTACACTCAAAACCAACTACCGCTCTGTGGCTCCGATCCTCTCTCTGGCTAACCGTGTGATCGAGCGAAATGAACGGATCTATCCCAAGAAGCTGGAAGTAGGGAGAATAGGCGATGCCCACCCGCCCAAGCTGCTGGTCTATGATGAGCTGTTTGCCCAGTATCAGTCGATCTCCAAACAGATCAAAAAGAGTCACCTCCCCAATGACCGTATCGCAGTGATCTTCCGTAACAACTCCAGTGCAGACGGGATAGAAGCAAGTCTCCGTGAATTGGGTCTGCCTTGTAAGAGAAAGGGCGGCACCAGCTTTTTTGAAGCCAAAGAGGTGAAGTTCCTGCTCGATCTTCTCTCGCTGATGGTCAACACCAAAGATATGATGGCGTTTATTCATGTGTTTGAATATGGGAGAGGGGTAGGCTCTGCACTCTCCAAAGAGTTCTTTCAGTGCCTGCTCCACTTTGGCAAGGGGAATTTGGTGAAAGGACTGCTACACCCGGAGGTCTTTGAGCTGCCAAAGCTCAATCCCAACAAAAATATGCAGCTGGGACTGTTCGATGATGACCTTGAGATCGGCTCAGTGAGTCGCTTTAAAGCGATAGAGATGGATGAATCCATTCGCTCACATCCACTTCTCAAGCACCCAAAGCTCGGGCAAGATGGACTGAAGTTCTTTATCTCCTACCATCAGTTTATGCTCTCCGCACAGCAGAGCAGTATCCCCAAAACGATACTCTCTCATGCGATCAACTCACCTCTCTATGAGGAGATCGTCGATCAGCTCTCCTCTCAGCGTGCTAGACTCAAAACAGGGGAGATCGATCAGGAGAAAAAAGCACAGTCTAAAGAGCGTATCCTGCGCAAAGCCAGACTCCTGCTTGATCTCTCCAGTCACTACAAAGAGTTGGATCGCTTTGTGAATGCGATGATCCTCGGCGGGGGAGAGCTGAGTGAGGGGGAGGGTGTGAATCTACTCACAGTACATGCCTCCAAAGGGCTAGAATTTGAAGATGTCTTTGTGGTAGATCTCATGGATGGACGCTTCCCTAACCATAAGCTCATGAACCGTAGTGGTGGTGCACTGGAGGAGGAGCGAAGGCTCTTCTATGT
Source organism: Sulfurovaceae bacterium (assembly GCA_965215705.1). GTDB lineage: Bacteria > Campylobacterota > Campylobacteria > Campylobacterales > Sulfurovaceae > JAAXPZ01. The sequence goes on from CBDCEE010000003.1 coordinate 350,602, forward strand.
GGCAGTCACCCGTGCCAAAGACAGGCTCTCACTCTCTTATGCCAAGTATGACAGGGTCAAAAAGATCGATTTTAAACCCTCACCCTTCCTCTACGAAGCGGGGCTTCTCAAGGGAGAGCCGACCTATCCTCCTGAGAAAGAGTCTTAACCCCTTTTACAATCAGTAAGATTAGCAGCCAGGAGAGTAGCATGGTGATCCACGTATGGCTGAAGTAGTGATCCCCGATGAGCATCTTGTATCCTCCCATAATCCACCCCACCGTAAGTGCAAAGAGGAGACTTCGTCTGCGGTTCTTTCTACTTTTAAAGAGAAAAAAGAGACTCAGTAGTGCAAATCCCCCACTGGCATGCCCTGCAGGCCAGCATCGGATAGTGCTGGGCTGTTTGAAGCTGTCAGGATAGTGTTCCCATACTTTGGTTTCCGGATAGATCCCCCCATAGTGCTGGGTGTGTCTGGGGCAGGGCATATTGGTATATTTTTTGAGTGTGCTGGCAGTTAGTGGGACGATAATGGCAGAGAGAACGACGATGATGATCCCCTGTTTGTACTTCTGGATGGTTACGTGCTTTCGTAAAAAGAGCAGTGACAGCAGAAGCAAGAGAGCAAATAGAATCAAGAGTATCTTGATACCATCATAAAAAATAAACTGATAGGGCTGCGTATGTCTCCCTAGAAGCCATGTATGGGTCTGCGTATCAAAGAGAAAGTCCTGGATAGCGATATCCAGACCACTCAAGCCAAAGAACAGAATAGAGGCGACCAGTACCAGCGCGGTAGTGAGTATCTGCTTATGGAGTGTCATGCAAGATATCCATCAGTGGGTCATACACCGCTGTCTCTACCTCAAAGAGCCCCAAGAGCGTATGAAAGAGATGGTCGTGAGCATAGGGGTTTGTAGCGAGCTTATGTAGCCTCTCCATTCTCTTTGGGTCGCTGAACCACATGACAGCAGCGACATGTTTTTGTGCATCTGGTGCCATAAAGTAGGGCAACCCATGTAGATAGACACCGTTTTCACCCAGACTCTCCCCATGATCCGCCATATAGATGAGTCCTACCTCATAGTCAGCTGTGTATTTTTTAAGCAGTGCAATCGTCTGGGAGAGAAAGGCATCGGTATGCAGGATAGCATTGTCATAGGCGTTGGTGATCTCTTGATTGGTGCATTCTTCCAGTTGATTGGTCTGGCATACCGGGCTAAATTGGGCATACTGTTTGGGATACCGTTTGTAATAGGCGGGTCCATGATTGCCCATCTGGTGGAGAGTGATGAGGATGTTGCTTCTGTTTTGGTCTTTGATATAGGTATCGAGTCCTACGAGCATGCCCTCATCACGGCACTCTCCATCCTCTTCGCAGATGGTATTGCGTGTGGCGGTTTTATAGTCCTCATAGGGGATACGTAGTGCCACACCTTTGCTGTCAGAGTTGTTGTCTCTCCAGAGTTGAGAGACTTTGCCTGCGTGTTTGAGGATATCAAGTACATTTTCATAGCCGACCCCTCTACGATAAGTAAAATCCTCTCTACCAAACTTGGAGAACATACAGGGTACAGACTGTGCAGTGGCAGTACCACAGGAGTAGAGTGTGGGAAAGTTCACAACGCCGTCTGCTTTGAGTTGTGGGGTGGTCTCTTTGCTGTAGCCGTTGAGCCCCCAGTGGTCAGCCCGTGTGGCTTCTCCTACGACCAGGATGATCAGTTTGGGTTTTGCTCCCTCACTGATCTTGGCATCCTCGCCGACAGCCTGTAGGATGATCGGTGTGGTAAAGTAATTCTTTTTGATATATTTTACACCACTGTAGATCCAGTAGCTGGGATTGGTAGCGTATCTCAGTGGTTTGTGCTCTCTGATAAAGGAGGTATAGTGCTTACTAAAGAGAAACAGTGTCCCTGCCATGAGTAGTCCAGAGAGGAGCAGCAGCAGGAGTTTGGAAAACAGTTCATGCTTGAACCCTCGGTAGTGTATCGGTGCATGATAGACGAGGTAGGAAGGCAGTACCCCCAAAAAGACAAAATACGCGATGAGCTTGGGGCTCAGAAGATCCAAGGCTTCACTGAAATTGGTCTGTAGGGTATTTCTGATCATGCCTGTATCGATCACCACATGATAGCTGTCCATAAAGTAGGCGGTGAGTGAGGAGACCAGGAGTATCAGTATGAGTAGTGGTTTTGTGGTATATCGAGTACTAAAGAGCCCAAAGAGAAAGGCATGCAGTGCTGCCAATAACACTGCCAAAGAGACCAAGAAACTGATGTTGTCCATCGTAGGAGGGTAGATCTTCAACGTATTGCTAAAAAAGCTGATATTTCCGACCAAGATAAGAAAGAGGCTGGTAAGCAGGATAAGTCTATTTTGTGTAAATGGTTTGATGAATATACCTTTTGATGATCATTGCATCGTATTTTATCTAAAAAGGCTTATTCTCTTGTTTTTTTGTATAATACGCCATTATGTCACCTCAAAACCTACACCTTGCGGTGCTATGATTTACATAAGAAGGAAAAAACCATGAAAAAACATATGCTACTTCTGCTGCTCTCCACGCTTTTTATCTCTGCGAGATTTACTACTATGCCAGTCATGGAGTGTGAAGCTTATAACAACATGAAGCATACCAAAAACAGCCATCATGTGCAGCTGCATACAGACCGGGAATATACCGTACTAAAGAAGCACAAAGGGCAGTATCTGGTACTGATCAAGGGAGAGAGTATCGCTCAGAGATGGGTAGACAGCAGCTGTTTCTCCACAAAGAAAAGAAGTAATAAAAAGCCCAAAAAACCGAAATATACTAAAAAATATCAAAAACCAATATTTACCAATAAAAAAGCAAAGAAACAATCACTTTTGGTACTCAGCTGGCACAACGCGTTCTGCGAAACACACCGCAAAAAAACAGAGTGCAGAAATCCCAAAAAGAGCGAAAAGGGCAAGCTCGTACTCCACGGTCTCTGGCCGCAACCCCGTAACAATGTTTACTGCAACGTACCCCAAAAGCTCATCGCCAAGGACAAGCACCACCAGTGGAAAGCACTGCCCAATATCGATATAGAGGAGAGCACCTTGGAGCTGATGGACACAGCTATATGCCAGGCTACGTCTCACGCCTGCACAAACACGAGTGGATCAAGCACGGTACTTGCTATGGAGAGAGTGCAGATCGCTATTATCATGATGCGCTGACACTGGCAAGTGAAGTAGATCACTCTGCAGTAGGCAAGCTCCTACGTAGCCATGTAGGCAAGAAGGTCACGCTGGGGCAGATCAGAAGTGCCTTTGATCATGCCTTTGGTACAGATGCAGGGCAGAGAGTAGAGCTCAAATGCCAAGGCGGTCTCATCACTGAGCTCTGGATACATATCGGAGACAAGGGAGACAAGCTTGCTGACCTCATCGCCAAAGGCAGTACTACCAAGAGCCGCTGTCACAAGGGCAAAGTAGACAGAACAGGTTACTAAGTATCAGATAGCATAAGGAACAGCATGAAAAATATACAGATATACCACAACCCCAGATGCAGCAAATCCAGAGCAGGCCTAGCCCTCCTGGAAGAGCAGGGCATAGAGCCAGAGATCATCCGATATCTCGATACACCACCTACAGTAGAGGAGCTCACGGCACTGCTGCAAAAGCTGGATATGAAACCACGAGAGCTCATGCGTACCAAAGAGACGATCTACAAAGAGCAGGGACTGGGAGATGTAGAGGATGATACCAAGCTCATAGAAGCGATGGCAGCCCACCCAAAGCTTATCGAGAGACCTATCGTGATACGAGGCGATAAAGCGGTGATAGGACGACCTATGGAGAATGTAACGGCTTTGTTGGAGGGGTGAGCTTTTTGTAATTTCTCGCTCCCATCGTCCTCGATGGGAGCGAGAAAAACAATTTAAGTATTCAAACTAAATCTTTGTTCTTCTTTTAATCTTTCAGCTATCCAAACTTTTATGATAGATTGTCTTGTAACACCTATCTTTTGGGCTTCATTGTCAAGTAAGTTAATTATATATTCAGGAAAATCTACATTTACTTTTCTGACTTTAAACCTCTCTTTTTCAAACTCTGCTAAACTTTGAGCTTTAGAGAAATCTAAATACGCACTAATATCTTCACCATTATCAAATTTTTTATCAAATTCTTTAGTTGTTGTTATCATAGTTTTTCTCCTCATTTTTTCTACATCTTCGAACACTTATTATTCTATACGTATCTTCTCTTAGTGTAAATATAGCTACAAAGCATTTAGTGAGTATTTTTGAAATAAGCGCATAGCGAGTTTCTTCATCAACTATGTGAGCAGGTACAACAAGTGCATCTTCATTTTGCCAAAGCTTTTGGGCTTCTACAAAGTCTATACCATGTTTTTCTTTGTTGATTTGGCTTTTTTTCTCATCATACTCGAATTTCACATAAATCCTTCCGTAATAAGTATGAAAAGTATACTTTAATTATACTTTTCTGTCAAGGCTGGATGTTTATTATGAATTGGGAATCAACAAAACCTTACCAGTGCTTTTCCCATTTTCAAGATATTCATGCGCTTCTCTGCCATGAGAAAGTTTGAATTCTACTGCTTTCTTTGTCTTGATATCACCAGAAATTATCCAGTCAAATAATACTTTTGCTCTACTTTTCCTTTCTTCCTCCGAAGTTAAATAACTCCAAAGATCCCCACCAGTCAATGTTTTACTCGTATCCAATAGCATTCTTGGGTCAACGGGCTTTGGGTCACCTCCGCTCATTCCATAAAATACGATATGACCACAGTCTTTTGTGACTTGGAAACTTTCCATTAATGTAGAACCAACACTGTCATACGTAATATCAACGCCTTTGTTTTTTGTGATTTGCATTATTTGAGATTGCCAATCATTGTTTAAAACCAAAGCATAGTCTGCGTTGCTTTCTAGGATGGTAGCTACTTTGTTATCATGTCTCGTAAGTCCTATAACTGCCGCACCTTTTAGTTTGCAAATTTGGGTGAGAAACTGTCCCACTCCACCAGCGGCTGCGTGAATGAGCACTACTTCGTTAGGCTGTACCTCATGACTATCTGTTGCCAAATAATGTGCTGTTAAGCCTTGCAGTAGCACTGAAGCAGCTAATGAGAAATCAATATTTTCTGGAATTGGAATGATATGTGATTCTGGAGCCGCAACATATTCTGCGTTAGAAAATGGGACATCTGTAAAAGCAACACGTTCACCAACTTTGTATTTTGATGAGTTTGACTCCACGACTAATCCAGCACCTTCATATCCAGCAATGTATGGAGGAGTACCTGTTAAATGATAATTACCTTTTCTTCGATAAATATCAGCGTAATTCAAGCCAATTGCTTTCATCTTTATTAGAACCTCATCCTTTTGGAGAAGAGGTTTCGGAACATCAATGTACTTCAGTACATCAGGTTTTCCAAACCTTGAAAAGGTTAATGCTTTCATTATTTTCTCATTATTGCTTTATTTTCGTATTGGTAGTATATCAAAAAAGCTTAGCTATTTTAAAGAAAATACAAAAGATATCAGCCCAAGTACATTTAATCCTTCTGTAGGTTCGATTTTATCGAACGAAATATAGGTTATACAGTCCATTATGTTTGACAAAATCCCACACTTTCAGAACATTTCGCTAAAATCGCATTACTATAAACAGATAACTACACAGGAGACACCCATGCTCAGTACAGTCAAACTTACACAACGCTACGGAAAACGCGTTCTTTTCGATAAGATCAGTATCACACTCGATGCAGGTAAACGCTACGGACTTATCGGTGCCAATGGCGCGGGTAAATCGACCTTTATGAAGATCCTTTCAGGAGAGCTCGAACCCACTGATGGTGAGGTTCAGATACAGCCTGGAGCCAGACTGGGGGCACTCAGCCAAAACCAGTATGCCTTTGAAGAGTTTAGCCTCAAAGATGCTGTGCTCTATGGTAACAAAAAGCTCTATGATGCCCAAAAAGAGAAAGAGAAGCTCTACATGGAGGGAGACTTCGACAGTGACGAGGTCAACAACCGCCTTGGAGAGCTAGAGATGATCTGTGCAGACGAAGACCCTACCTATGAGAGTGATGTCAAGATTGAGAAGCTTTTGAGTAAGCTGGGCTTTCCAGTAGCACAGCATGATGAGCTCATGAGCTCGATCACAGGAGGGGACAAGTTCAAAGTCCTGCTGGCACAGGTACTCTTCCTCAAGCCAGACGTGCTGCTGCTCGATGAGCCTACTAACAACCTCGATATCGAGACGATCTCCTGGCTGGAAGAGGAGCTCAAGCGTCACGAAGGAGTCCTGGTCGTCATCTCGCACGACAGACACTTCCTCAATGGCGTCGTCACCCATATCCTCGATCTGGACTTTCAAAATATCCGTGAGTTCACAGGCAACTATGACGACTGGTATATCGCTGCCAATCTCCTCAGCAAGCAGGCAGAGACAGACAGAGGCAAAGCCCTCAAGGAAAAAGACGAGCTGGAGAAGTTTATCGCCCGATTCTCTGCCAACGCTTCCAAAGCCAAGCAAGCCACCAGTCGCCAGAAACAGCTGGACAAGCTCGATGTCAGTGAGATACAGATGTCCAGCAGACGTGACCCCTCTATCATGTTCAAGCCACATAGAGACACTGGCAATGAAGTACTCTCTGTAGAGAATCTCTCCAAGAGCTATGAGGGTCAGAAAGTCTTTGAATCACTCAGCTTCAAGATCAATCCCGGTGAAAAGATCGCACTGATCGGCGCCAATGGTGTGGGTAAAACAACGTTGCTGGAGATCCTGATGGAAAAGCTGCAGCCAGATAGCGGTAAATTCAACTGGGGACAGACAGTGACCACGACCTATTTTCCACAAAATGCCACTGATGTGGTAGTAGGGGAGGAGGAACTCCCACAGTGGATACAGGGCTTCGATCCCAAATGGCATATCGATGATATCCGCAAGACGCTGGGGCGTATGCTCTTTAGTGGTGAAGAGCAGAAGAAACTTGTCAATGCCTGTTCAGGAGGGGAGAAGCACCGCGTGATGCTCTCCAAGATGATGATGGACAGTGCCAATTTCCTCGTCATGGATGAGCCCAACAACCACCTTGATCTCGAAGCGATCATCGCATTGGGTGAAGCCCTGCACAACTATCAGGGTGGTGTGATCTGTGTCTCACACGACCGTGAGCTCATCGATGCTTACGCCAACCGTATCATCAAACTCAACGAAGACGGCACAGTGATCGACTTTGAGGGAGATTATGAAGCCTTTGTCGAGGCGTATGGACAGTAAACCGTAGGGTGCGTAACACGCACCACATAAGGATGGCTAGTTACCGTACTTTCCACTCTCGATATCTTTTTTGAGTGATGCCATACTCTCCTGCATCACCTCCCAGATCATCTCTGCCGCTTTTTTATCATCATTCTCCGGGACATCCCAGCCAAAGATAGTAAGGTTCTTCTCCAACACAGCCTTGAGCTCTGTCTCGATGTCGTTTTTGATCTTGAGGATCTCTTGCTCTTGTGGTTTCATGGTAGCTCCTTTATCATGCTATTCTAACACTTACGCGTTAACGGTTGGCAAATCGTGCATAGAGCCAGGCCGAGAAGCTCAGAAAGAGATAAAGACCTATAATATAAAGCAGCTGTTCGGGTTGGGTGGTGTATTCGTAATAGAGTATCAACACTGTGCCGGTGAGCAGTCCAGCAATCGCAATCAGGGTAAAGAGGGTAGAGGAGTTTGTCTTTGCACGTATTTTAAAGTTGGCAAGTGCCATCAGTAGGGAAACAAGCAGGAAGGTAATGCTTCCAAACTCAAGGATCAGCCTCAACCCGCCTCCCAGTATCAAGAGGCTGGCAGTGGCAGTCATGACCATGATAGCGTAGGTAGGAACCTGTTTGGTTCTTTTACTGAGTAGAGAAGGCAGGTAACGGTCCTCAGAGATACGTGCCATCTGTCGAGATGAGCCAAATATTGTGCCACTGATTGCTGAACTGGTGGCAAGTACTGCACCGATAATGACCAGGTTTCTCCCCCAGCTTCCCATGATATCTGCTGCACCGGATGCCAAAGCATACTCTTTGTTTTGGATCAAGTCTTCAGCTGGTATCGCCAGTACAGCACCTATGGCAATGATAAAGTAGATCAGGGCAACCAGGATCACTGAGGTATAGATCGCTTTGGGGATATTCTTTTCCGGTGTCTCCATCTCATTGACCGCATTGATCACCAGCTGGAAGCCTTCATAGGCAACAAAAGTCACAGATGAGACGATCAGTATATTGAGCGTGCTACTCTTGGCAAAGTCTTTGGAAACAGTCTGCATAAAGGTATGAAAATCGGTACTGCCATAGTAGATCAAAGCGATAGAGATAAGCAGAAGAATGATCAGTTTGGTATAGACCATAGTATCCTCTAGTTTTCCCATTCCTTTGACACTCCAGAGGTTGATCATGGCAAAGATCCATAAGATTGAGATCGCAACAGCTTTACGAATGATCTCACTGTCTGCAAAGGCAAATCCACTGATGCTGTAGGAAGAAAAGGTATAGGCATAAAGTGCCAAGGTAGAGATGTAGCCAAAGAGGGTATACCAGCCGATAAACGAAGCAGCAAGATGAGAGTCAGGATAGGTTCTTTTGAAAAAAGCATAGGTGGCACCTTCATCTTGATAGTAGACCCCCAGTTTGACATAGGCATAGGCTGCAAAGAAAGCGATCACACCACCCAAAGCGATCGCAAAAGGTGCCAGAAAGCCAACGATGGAGACAGAGATACCCAGGATCGTAAAGATACCACCGCCTACCATCCCGCCTACTGCAATAGCAACCAGCTCTTTGTAGCCCAGATTTTTCTCTTTTTGCATGATGTCCCTTCTCCTTTCATCATCCCATAGGAGGTGTGTGTACTCTGATCACTCTCCGTGTAAGTAGCCGTAGTATCAGTTCTAGCAGAAAAGCTATCAAGAAAGCACCAGCCAGATAGATACCTATCATAGGCATCTCATGTTTGCTGGTATGGTAAAGCATCAGTGCAGCAATAAGAAACATACTGGTTACCGCTGCGATGATCACAAAGCGGTTGGCACCGGTCTGGCTGGTATGCCGCAAATGTCCGGTATGGGTAATACCCTGGATCAGCAGTACGACCAGTGCAGCGATGGTCGTCACCTCTGAGAGATCGAGAAAAAGGATCATAGGAAGGATCAGCAGTCCACTGATCACAAGACCACGGTAGGAGCTGTGTAGATGATAGGTATAGACTTTTGGGAGACTGCCTTTGATGGCTAGCGTATAGCCTATCTCAGTCGCAGCATAGAGTGTGGCATTGATAGCAGAAGCAGTGGCAAGCAGCGCTGTCACTGCCATGATCTTGAAGCCCCATACCCCAAAGATCGGTTTGGCTGCCTCCGCCAGAGCATAGTCTTTGGTTTCGATGACTTTCTCCAGAGGTAGATTGCCCAAGACAGCGATACTGGTCAGGATATAGAGAACCGCTACCAACCCGATAGCGATCATCATAGAACGCATCATATTTTTCTCTGGCTTCTCCATATCTTCGACGGTATTGGTGATCACACTAAATCCCTGATAGGCAAAAAAAGTCAATCCCACGGCAAAAAGCATCTGATTGATGGGTGGCATATCTCCTGTACTCAAACGCGAAGGATCAATATAAAAAAGAGCAATACCTGAGAAGAGTATGAGGATAGAAAGCTTGATCACCACGATCACATTTTCAAATCTGGCAACCAGTGCAGCGCCTATCAGATTGATTATAATAAATAGCATAATGATACCGATAGCAAAAAGAGTATGCCAGCTACCCTCTAGGGCACCGAGTGTTGCAGCATAGGTGCCAAATGACTTTGCTACTGCTGCAATGGCGATCAGTTGGGAAAAATAGAAGAGTACACCCATGGTACCGGAGAAGATACCCTCTCCATATCCTTGTACGAGATACTCGACCAATCCACCTCGAGAGGGATAGGTGATAGCAAGTTTTGCCAAAGAGTATCCGCTGAATACGGCAGCTATTCCACCTAAAAGAAAAGAGAGCCAGACCAGATTTCCTGCGATAGCGCCTGCTTCACCGATCACAATAAAGATACCGGCACCTACCATAGAACCGATACCTAAAAAAACAGCACTCCAGAGCCCAAAGGCCTTTGTCTGTGTAGTAGACATTATCTACTGATAGCTTTTGCGGCTTTTATCAGTACCAGTGGGTTGTGGATAGAGTCATAGATAGGGGTTACCCCTCTGTCTGCTTCAAAGTGTCCAAACACAGCCATCTGTGCACATCGGACTGAGTATTCAACGGTGAAGACACAATCGTCTGGTACCTCTGCAAACTGTCCAAGGAAGGCAAAGTTCTCTGCCCCTTCCGGGATCACCTCTGGTCTGTCTCCGAGACTGCGTGGCATGAAGAGACTGTCTACAAATGGCATAGCCACTGGGATACAGTTGACCTTGCCCGCTTCTGTGACTGGCTTCATGAGATCTTGTATCTTGAGGTGATAGTAGAGCTCTTCCAGCATCTCCTCACCGGTACAGTCTGACATCTTCTTCTTGACAAAGTTTCCTTCTCTGTCCGGATAGAGTCCATATCCCCAGAAGATCTTGGTGTCTTTGGGCTGGTTGGGGAAGTGTGGCTGTCTGGCGATGACGATGGACATGAACCAGTTGGAGTCGGTCATGGTCACCAGTCCGCCTGTGCCGTCTACATTGCCTGAAAAGTTCTCCATATAGTCATGGAAGGTATCGTCTTTGAGTGTGGCAGTAAAGGAGTACCATTTCTGGAGATCGATATTGTCTGAAAATACGCTGGGATTGCCGAAGCCTTTGTCCTTTTTGGCGATCTTCTCCCAGAGCAGCCATGATCCGGAGTCGGCTTTGCCTTTGAGTGTGGCTGGAGTGCTCCAGGTACCGTTGTCTGTACTCTCTGTCAGTGAGCCATTGGTGACAAAGACATAGTCATGCGCACCCAGTATGATCTCAGAGGCTTGACCCGCTTTGTCAGTCACGAGCAGAACGGTGGCTCTCTTCTTGTCTGCGGCAAGCTCAAAGTCGATATCTGTCACCTGCGTATGCATATCAAAATGTACCCCTCTCTCCTCCAGATAACGCTGTGTAGGAAGGATGACGGAGTGGTATTGGTTGTATTTGGTACGCATGACACCACCGAGCTGATGGAGTCCGTCTACGAGGTGAATAAAGCGTTTCATATAGCGACGCATCTCAGCCAGTGAACTCCACTTCTGAAAGGCGAACATCGATGTCCAGATATGCCAGAAGTTGGTCTCAAAGAATTCTGCAGAGAACCAGTCCTCGATACGCTGATTGCCCAGAGACTTCTCAGAGACAAAGGTAAGCTTCAAAAAGTCAGCTTGATCCGAGAGAGAAAGTCCAAAAGAGGAGACATCCAGCTTTTTGCCATCCTTGAGCAGGCGTGCCTGACCATGAGAGACAAAGCGTTCATTGAACTCAAAAGACTCATCTGTGATGCTGACATTGGGGTCTTCCAGTGAAGGGATATGAGAGAGCAGATCCCAGTAGCACTCATAGTGCTTTTCATGCATACGTCCGCCACGTACGACAAAACCATGCTCCACATCACCTGCACCATCACAGGCACCACCGGTGATGTCATCCTGCTCGAGGATATGGATATGCTCTCCGAGGACGCCTGCATCATTGATCAGATAGACGGCACTTGCCAGCGAGGCGATACCTGAACCCACCAGATAGATCTTTGCATCCTGCGGATGGCTCTCTTTTACTTTTTTCATATGCGCTCCTTTTTATAGTTACTAAAATAGCTCTTAGGGCTATTATACAGTAATTAAATTACCAAATAATGAAGCGCATATTGACAAAAAGCGTTTATTGTACTACACTTCTCTCTAACCTAATACGATAAAGAGGATACCATGAAATCAACACACGGTTTCAATCTACTGAGATTCCATCGCCTAACTTCACAAAATTCTGCCTACGCCCAGCACTAACACCTCACGTCTACCTCATTTATATCTATTTTACTTTATACCTAAAGGATCAATCATGGCAATACATGGTGAAATCAAACGTATGCTCTACATTTTTTCAGGCTCGCTACTTTTGGCACTGGGTGTGGTGCTCTTTTTTGTAGGCAATGATATCACGACCGGGGGATCTCCCGGTATGGCACTGCTGCTGCATCATATCACAGGCTACTCTATCGGAAGCATGCTGCTGCTGTTCAACCTGATTCTCCTTCTGATAGGGATGAAGTATCTAGGGAGAGGGTTTGCGGTGAGGACTGTCATAGCGATCGTGTTGACGGCTTTTTTTATTGATTTTTTTACTCAGGTTATTCCCTTGCAGAGTGTGACAGGGGAGATGTTCCTGGCGACACTGTTTGGTGGGCTAGTGATCGGATTTGGGGTAGGGCTGATACTTCGTGGAGATGCCAGCGCCGGGGGCTCCACCATCATTGCCAAGATTGTTGCTGCCCATAGTGAGATCAAACCCTCTCAGGTGATCCTCGCTATAGATGCATTTATCGTGCTCACCTCGGTGTTTGTCTTTATCGATCTGGAGAGGGCACTCTGGAGTATCGTCAGTATCTATGTCACAGCCAAAGCCATCGATCTCCTACTCAGCGGTAGACCCACCAAAAAGATCGTGCATCTGGTCACGACCAAGAGTCATCAGCTCAGTCGACAGATCATTGACAAGCTGGGCTATCACGGCACGATCATAGAGGGTACAGGATTAAGAATAGAAAAGTCAAAAAGTATGATCTTCATCGTGGTAGAGCTCAACAAGCTAAGGGTATTGCGAGAGTTGGTCAGGGAGCATGACCCAGATGCCTTTATGGTGGTGATGGATGCTTCTGAGCTGCTGGGTAGAGGGAATTAAAGAGAGACTAATATCTTCCAAACTGCCTTTCACAGGGGATTCCATCTCTATCTCCATCCATCTTTGGATTGGGGCAATGATCTAGAAAAAATTTAGCCTCTTCATAAGAATTCATTTGACTACAGTGTTGTCGGCCATCACAATGAAAAGTGGGGAGAGGTTTGGTAACGGTATGTGTGATCGTCTTCTGCATAGGGTTTTTGTTATTTGTATTTATGGGGGTTACAGGTGTGCTACTGCTATAGTGTGGCTCAGGAATATAGTGGAGCCATTGATAGAATCCAAATCCTGCAATGACCAAGATAAGGAATATTTTTTTCATTTACTTAACTGATATTGGTAAAGACTGTCTGGACATCTTCGTCCTCTTCGAGCTTGTCTATCAGAGAGTCTACCTCTTCGAGTTGTGTGTCAGTGAGCTCTATAGGGGTGTTGGCGATGTACTCTAGTGTGGATTTTTTGGGCTCTATGTTTCGCTCTTCAAAGGCTTTGATCATCTCACCAAAGGAGGTGAACTCTGCATAGATACGTAGTATAGGCTTGTCATCTTCATTTTCTTGGGGCTCTACATCCTCTTCGATTTCTTCAAGTCCGTAGTCGATCAGATCCAGCTCCAATTCCTCAACATCCAATGCTTCTGTTTTGTCGATGACAAAGACAGCTTTTCGGGTAAACATGAAGTTGAGTGAGCCGGTGGGCAGCATCTCACCACCATTGCGTGTAAGGATCGCTTTGACATTGGCAACAGTTCGGGTGTTGTTATCTGAAGCACACTCGACGATCATCTGCACGCCATGATGGGCTTTGACATCATAGGTGATCTCTTTGATATCGGCGGCATCTTTGGCTGAGGCACGCTTGATCGCTGCATCGATGTTGTCTTTGGGCATATTTTGTGCTTTGGCATTGAGGATCGCTGTACGGAGCTTGGGGTTCATATCGGGATCTTGTCCACCATCTTTGGCTGCCATAGTGATGATCTTTCCCAGTTTTGGGAATAGACGGGACATCGTGCCCCATCGCTTCATTTTTGCTGCTTTACGGTACTCAAACGCTCTACCCATCTCATGATCCTTAAACTGTTTTATTGATTTGAATTATACTCTAATGGGCTTATTTTTGGTATAATTCAATAAAATTTAAAATAAGGCTTCGTATGACAGAAGTAGATGCAGAGCTGATCGCACATATGTCTGACCCCAAAAACTACGGTGTGTTGGAGAATGCAGATGCGATTGGAATCGGTGAGAACCCTGAAAATGGAGAAAAGGTGATTATTCACCTCAGAGTAACAGAGCAGGGTGACGAACCCCAGATAGAAGACATAAAATTTCAGGCGATAGGTTGTATGACCACGGTAGTAGCGGGCTCTGTCATCACGCAGGAGGCGAAAGGGATAGGGTTCCCCCGAGCGGAAGAGCTAATCGCTGTGACGCTGGGGATGCTGGAGCAGGTCCCTCCTGAGGATGCTGCCTGTTCTGAGATGGTCGCACTCTCTCTGCAGGCAGCGATGGATAGCTATATAGGTAAGCAGAAAGATCCTGACTTCGGTACCATTACGTATAAGATCGAGAACAGTTGTACCCCAAAGGAGCAGGTATGAAAAACCTACTGATCAAAACCCATGAACTATGGCTGGAGCTTTTGATGGCTGGCTTTATGAGTCGCACAGAGAACAGAGGAAAGCTGTATGACTTTTCCAATATTGTCTTTCGTCATTTTACCTGGCTGGAGCACCATCTGATCGCAGAGGGAGAATCCTATGATTATGATAGAGATACGATTCCTGTCAAAGTAGAAAAACTCAGTATTATATTGAATAATATTAACAGGAGAATATCTGAACTAGACCTCCAAATAATCAGCTGTCCGGATAAAGACCTGACAAAGCGTATCAACAGCGACCTCAACTACATCAAAGCCACACTTTCCAAGATGCCGGATGAAGAAGTCATTGCCTTTGATACCTCCAGAACACTGCATGGCATTACACTAACGCAAGAGGCAACGGATGCTTTGACTCTGTTCCTCTTTGAGGAGAGTTACAAAGAGTATGAGCTGATCATGATCTATAATTACCTTCAGGCACACAGCGATGATGCCTTCCTCAACAGGATATTTCAGATCATGATCGATGAGAGCAACTTCCACTTGCGTAGCTTTGGACAGATGATGAGTGAGATGGGGATACTGGGCGTACCCAGAGTGATCCACAAGAGTCTCTATCAGATCGAAGATGTCAAACAGTTCCTCCGGGACGGTATCGAGGAGGAGATCGCAGCCAAAGAGATGTGTAAAGAGCTCTCCGATGCTGTAGCCAAGGATAGCAAGGAGCTGGCAGCATTCTTTGATTTTATCAACTATCAGGAGGATTATCATATCTCACTCATGACAGATGCACTGGTATACTACGAAGGGCAGGAAAACCATGGCTAGACACTATAGTTCAGTGATATCGAGTATTTTTGGTGCATTTGCAGGTAAGGAATTCTCTCCCAAGGTACAGGGCTTTATCAACAAAAGCTATGTCAAGTTGATGAAACTGGATATGAGTCAGTTTGAGAGTCCTGAGCATTACCCCTCGCTCAATGCACTTTTTACCAGAGCTTTCAAGTTCACTCCCAAGCAGCCGTTGGAAGCAGGGCAGATTATCTCTCCTTGTGATGCACTGGTGACAGAGGTGGGCAGTATAGAGGACAGTATGGCAATGCAGATCAAGGGGATGACCTATGATCTGGCAGCACTGCTCAGTGGTAGATATGCCAAAGATATCGCACTACTGGAGGGTGGCGCGTATATCAACCTCTATCTCTCACCCAGAGACTATCATCGCTACCATATGCCTTTTGATCTGGAGGTGCTGAGTCTACTACATATCCCCGGCAAACTCTATCCGGTCAATATGCCGCTGCTACGGAACAAGCTCAATCTTTTTATCGAAAATGAGCGTGTGGTGATAGAGTGTCGTGACAGTGAGGGAGCCAAGCACTATCTCGTACTGGTGGGTGCACTCAATGTCGGCAAGATGGTCGTAACCTTTGAGGAGCGACTCAAGACCAATGCCTGTGCCAAGGAGCGTAGCTACTATCACTATGAGAAACCGATCAAGCTACAGATCGGAGAGCTTTTTGGCTGGTTTGAGATGGGATCAACGATCCTGATGTTCAGCGAGAAAGAGAGAGTGGCGTATCATGTGCCTGTGAACAAGAAGGTCTCTTTCGGTGAGCCTATCGGAAAGTTCGTAGGCTCATGAAAAAGTCTCTGGTGATCTTCGATATGGACGGGACGCTGATCGACAGTTCCCGTACCATCGCCAACTCTATCAATCATGTCCGCCACAATATGGATCTGCCACCCATGACCCATGAGCAGATCATTTCCAAGGTCAATGACCATAGCATCAGCCCTGCAGAGTACTTCTATGAGGTAGAGAAGTTCGAGCCGCTCCATGAGAAATGGTTCAATGAATACTATACCCAGAACCATGCCACTGAGCTGGCACTCTATCCTGGTATCTATGCCCTTTTGGAATGGCTTCAGCGCAGGGGAGCCAAAGTAGCGTTAGCGACCAATGCCTACCGTATCTCTACACTGGAGTCCTTGAGACACTTTGGTATCGAGCAGTTTTTTGATGTGGTTGCCTGTAATGATGATGTCCATACCGGAAAACCGGCGCCTGATATGCTCTACAAGATACTGCTGGAGCTAGACAAGACCAATGAAGAGGCGATCTTTGTCGGTGACGGTCCCAGAGATGAGGATGCAGCAGAAGCAGCTGCTATGGACTATCTGATGGTGAACTGGGGCTTCACCGAGCACGGCAGAGACAAGTCTGTGATCGGAAGCGTGGCGGAACTGAAGGAGCAATTTGTAAAAATACTGTAGTGTATAGCGCTGCATGAATAGCAATATTGTTCTATCCTTTACATTATAAATATGCTACAATATTTTATGAAACTAGAGAGCCTCAAAGATACCTTTTTTGAAAATGTATCTAAAACAGATAAAAGCTTTACCAAACATTTCCATGAAACCTATACCGTAGGGGTGACCCATGGTGGGGTGTTTAAGTCCAACGTCTTAGGTGAAGTGGATTACTCTTATGGTCACTCTACCCGTATCATTAATCCGGGAGAAGTACATGGTGGAGATTCAGATACCTGGCAGTACACAAACTTTTATCCTTCTGTAGCACTGATGAGTGAAATCTATGGGCAGATCTTTGGAGAGAGGAATATGCCTCTATTTACAGAGCATATTATTGAGGATACACAGCTTTATAGCCTTTTGTTTAGGCTTTTTGTCTCTGTCTATCAGGATGCAGAAGCCATGATCATAGAGAGTCAGCTTATTGAGACACTCTCTTATCTCATCCAACACTACACCCACCATACCAAGCCCCACGATACAGCACTTTACGATACTACTATTGTCAAGCGTAGCGTAGAGATGATCCATGATATGCTTGACAGCAACCTCTCCCTGGAGATGCTGGCAGGCAATGTGGGGCTAAGCAAATATCATTTTCTGCGTACTTTTAAGCAACATACCGGCATTACGCCTCACCACTTCATCATAACCCAACGCATTCATAGAGCAACCCAGGGTATTATATCTGGTGACCGTATCTCTGAGGCTAGTATTGCAGCAGGATTTAGCGACCAGTCGCACTTCACAAGACATTTCAAACGAATGTATGGCTATACCCCACAACATCTACTCAAAAGTAGCAATATCATTCTATACAAATAATGGCACTTTAGGTTATACTTCTGTAAAAATACCAAAGGATCCAGATCATGCAAACAGATTTTACTATGTACGGCAGTCCTATCGCCCCTGAAAATGCCACAGGGAGACTCAAGGAAGTCTATACAGAGCTTCAAGAGATCCTGGGTGGTATCATGCCACATGTGCAGATACATGCGACCCATGCACTGGAGGATATGAAGTGCTTTACTGATCCTATGAAGCTCTCACGCAACCATCCCGAGGTGCCTCTACTCTGGTTTGCTCTTATGCGGCTTTATGTAGCTAGAAAGGACAACTATCCCTACTGTATCGCACTCAATACTATGATGTTAGAGAATAATGGTATCGATGTAGAGCAGATAGAAGCCTATATCGAAGATATCGACCAAGTACCACTGGATGAAAAGCTGACGCTACTCCTCAAAAAAGTGATCAAAAGTATCTATGATTCTCACCATTTCACCCAAGAGGATTTTGATACGCTCTATCAGGCTGGGTATTCTGATAAGACAATTTATAAAATGATCACATACTGTACAAACTTTTCTGGTATTGCCAAACGGCTCAATACCTATCTGGTGAAAGTGTAAAATGCAGACCAAAAGCAATAATTTTTTCTATTTTCTTATGCTGCTAGCAATGATCGGCTGGGGAATGTCCTGGGTGAGTGTGAAGATACTGGGCAGATATATCGATGAGTATGAGATGATACTCTTTCGCTTTGGTATCACGGCAGTGACCATGATACCGATCATTATACGTATGAAGCACTCCTTTAAGATCACAGTCAGAGAGTTTTGGATTGTGCTGTTGGCATCCCTAAGTTTCTTTGCGTATATGAAGTACTTTTTTCTCGGAGTCAAGCTGGGTACAGCTTCACTTGGTGGTGCTTTTGTAACGACGATGATACCGATCATGACCTTCGTCCTGCTGGCACTCATGGGAGCCAGGAAAGTGACCCAAAGAGAGCTCGGAGCATTGGTGCTGGGTGGTGTAGGGGTGATGACGATCCTGGGTGTCTGGAACAAAACACTCTCTGAAATTCTGGTTATTCACAACCTCTACTTCGTGTTGGCTGCCTTTCTCTGGGCAGTGTTGACGATCATTAGCTCCAAGAACCGTACGCTTTCGGTACTGGTCTTTACTTTTTACCTCTATGTGATCACTGTCACACTGGATCTGCTCTTCTTTGTGGATCTGCCTGCTATCGATATAGCATCCTTTGACAGCACCTTCTGGCTGCATATGGGACTGATCTCACTACTTTCGACCACATTTGCCAATACGGTCTACTTTATCGGGATAGAGAAGCTGGGTGCAGGTGAAGTGAGTAGCTTTGTCTTTCTGGTGCCATTTGCGGCGATCGGACTCAGTATCCCCTTCCTCGGAGAAGAGATCAGTACTTGGATGATTGTAGGTACGGTGATGACGCTGTTAGCGGTGAAGATCTTAAATAATATAAAGTTTGGGAAATAAGGGAAAGTGATGTGGGAGTAGGGTGTGCCGTAGCACGCCCTGGGTAGAACTTAGAGAGGTGTTACATTTTCAGCTTGTGGGCCTTTTTGACCTTCACCGATCTCAAAGCTTACTGCTTGACCTTCTGCGAGTGATACACGACCACCGTCTGGGTTGTTTACTTGTCTGAAGTGAACGAATACATCACTACCACCATTATCAGGTTGGACGAATCCATAACCTTTCTCATCATTGAACCATTTTACTGTTCCAGTTACTACTTCTGCCATTGTATAGCCTTTTTTAAATTAAATCACTTTCTAAAAAGTGGAGTCAAAATAGGGGGAGTCTTCAGGGGTCGAGCGGATAGAACAGAAGTTCGGTTACACTTTTCACACTAAAGATGAACTCTAGCCTCATCTTTCATCACGGTTATTATAGCTATATATTATGGAGATAACCTGAATCAACCAAAATTTTATCCAATTTGACTATACTTTTGGAAAATATATATAAAATATAGAGAGGAAATAGAGATGGAACTCAAACTCGGTATACCCAAAGGAAGCCTGCAGGATTCTACTATAAAGATATTCAAAGAGGCAGGTTACGACATCAAAGTCAAAGAGCGTAACTACTATCCTGCGGTAGATGACCCTGAGCTGAGCTGTATGCTGATCCGTGCACAGGAGATGGCTCGCTATGTAGAAGGAGGGCAGCTGGACTGCGGATTGACTGGTCTGGACTGGATACGGGAGAACAGAGCAGATGTGGTAGAGGTCTGCGAACTGATCTATGCCAAGCAGAGTTTCAAGCCGATCAAATGGGTACTGGCAGTCAAAGAGGGCTCACCCTATACCTGTGCAGAGGATCTAGAGGGCAAAACGATCGCAACAGAGGTGGTCACCCTCACACAAGACTACTTTGCCTCTAAAGGGATAAATGTCAATGTGGAGTTCAGCTGGGGTACCACAGAGGTCAAAGTCCCGGAACTGGCTGATGCGATCGTAGAGATCACAGAGACAGGCTCCTCACTCAGAGCAAACAACCTCAAGATCATCGATACAGTGCTAGAGACTACCACCCGATTCATCGCCAACAAAAAAGCCTATGAAGATCCCGAAAAAAGAGCCAAGATCGAACGTATCGTCATGATGCTACAGTCTGTCATCGATGCCGTACCCAAAGTCTGTCTCATGCTCAATGCTCCCACAGAGAAACTGGATGCGATCATGGAGATACTTCCTAGTGAGAACCCTACTGTCTCAAGCCTGGCAAAGGGTGACTGGGTCGATATCATGGCAGTAATGGACAAAAGCGTGCTGCGCTATGTCATTCCTCAGCTCAAAGCACTGGGTGCCAAGTCGATCGTAGAGATCCCTGTATCCAAGATTGTGGAGTAGGGGTCATGCACGGAAAGCCCTATCGTCATACCTTTACCGTAGAGAAGTCAGCGATAGACTTTAACGGGCATGTAAACAATGTCACCTATCTGAGCTGGATGATAGATGCAGCGACACGCCATTCGGAATCAGTGGGCTTTGGCTACCAGCAATGTCTGGAGCTTGGCGGTACATGGGTTGCTAAATCCCACCATATCGAATACCGAAAGCCTGCACTGGAGGGCGATACCCTGCAGATGGAGACCTGGATCAAGGACATAGGTAGACTACTCTCTACGCGAGAATATCGTATAAGACGTGTAGAGGATGAGAGTTTGGTCTGTGAAGGCAGTACAGAGTGGGTCTTTGTAGACAGTATCAAAATGAGACCTACAAGGATTCCTAAAGTGATCATTCAAGGGTTTGACGTATAGTTGAAATAATGTGGAAGTATAAATGTGAGTGGCTCCGGATGCTGGATTCGAACCAGCGACCAAGTGATTAACAGTCACCTACTCTACCGCTGAGCTAATCCGGAACAGAATCTCAAGAATTGTGCTTGAAATGTGGATAGGATTATAGTCAAAAAGTCCTTTAAAGTCAATGGGGTTTTAGGGAATTATATAAAAATTGACACCATTGTTGTTAGTTTCTATGATTTTGCCCTCATTTAGCAGTTTCTCGAGTCTCTTTTGGCTCCCCTCATCAAACAAAATAGCGATATCATCAGCCGTCAGTGGTCGTTTTCTCAGTGTGGTGATGATTTCTTCTTTGCTGTAGGCAGAAGGTTTGGAGTCTATAGTCTTTCGCTGGGTGATATGCACAGCCAAAGAGGGGTCAAATAGCCGGGAAAGCGCTAGAAGCTGTTCGTAACTGATGGGCTTGACTGCATAGGCTGGAGGACGGTCGATCGTCCCCAAGTCGATACGATCAGGAGAGAGCTGAAGCAAAAAGGCATTGAGTGCCTCTATCTCCTTCGCTTTGTCATTGATCCCTTCGACTATGAGAACCTCTATGATAAGTGGATGTTGTGTCATCGCTTTAAAATCCAACATTCCCCGCTTGATATCTTCGATAGTGATACCTGTATGCATGCGGTCGATCTTTTTGAGGCATTTTTGTGTAGCACAATCGAGTGAGAGTTTGACCGTATCGATCAGGAGCAGGGCTTCTCTGACTTTTGGGTCAGAGATAGTACTTCCATTGCTCAGTATGAGGGTTTTGGTATGCCCTTTGATCCTGTTGATCTCCTCGATGAGCTGGAGGAGGTGAGGATAGAGGGTAGGCTCACCATTGGCTGTGATGGTGAGTACATCGATATCATCATGGGTGATCAGTGCCTCTTGTACTGCAGAGATGATCTCAGACACAGGGAGTACATCGCTGTAGTTGCTCATTGTCTTGGCGGGATCAAGCTCACAGTAGACACAGTCATAGTTGCACTGCTTCTTCCCCGGACTTAAATCAATGCCGAGGGATTTCCCGAAACGACGAGAGTTTATAGGGCCAAAAATGATGTGTGACATCTATTTTTTGCCGGAGACTCTCTGACATTCAGATACAAAATGTATCGCATTCTCTACAGGTACATCTGGCAGGATACCGTGACCGAGATTGAAGATATGGCGCTTACCTCCCATGATCTCCTGTATCTCTTCTACGCAAGCTGTGGTAGCCTCTTTGGAGTAGAGACGGCAGGGTTCCATGTTGCCCTGTAGGACATAGCGGTCTCCCAGCTTCTCTTTGGCGAGTGCCATAGGGGTACCCCAGTCTACACCAAAGACATCAAAGTTGCCATAGACTTTATCTAGGAAGGCCGGGATACCTTTAGGGAACATGATGATAGGGATATGAGGATACTTGGCTTTGAGATGATCGGCGATCTCTACCATATATTTCCAGCTAAACTCATCATACTTGCTCGGCTCTATCGCTGCGGCCCAGCTGTCAAAGATCTGTACGACATCGATGCCTGCTTCGATCTGCTTTTCCATATAGTACTTGACCACTTCAGTGACCTTGGCGAGTATCTTGTGGAGAAGGGCAGGGTTGGAGTACATCATCTTCTTGCAGATATTGTAGGTCTTGGTGCCTTGGCCTTCGATCATGTAGGTTGCCAGTGTCCAGGGTGCACCTGTGAAGCCGATCAGTGCCTTATCGTCTGCCAGCTGCTCTCGGATGAGTTTGATCGTGTCATACACATAGGTGAGCTTGTCAGCTGCCTCTTCGCTACCGATAAGTCTGTCAAGGTCTGCTTCTGTCTCTATAGGGTCAGAGAACTTGGGGCCTTCACCTTTGACAAAACTCAGATCCATTCCCATCTCATCAGGAATCACAAGAATATCGGAGAAGAGGATCGCAGCGTCTACGCCTACGATGTCGACCGGCTGGAGGGTGACCTCACAGGCCTTCTCGGGATTATGACAGAGATTGAGGAAGTCTCCTGCCTCGGCACGTACTGCCATATACTCAGGTAGGTAACGTCCTGCCTGTCTCATCATCCATACAGGAGTGTACGGGGTCTCTTTGCCTAGACAGGCATCTACAAATATCTTATTAGCCATTAATGTTTACCTACCTTACTTAAAAAACTGAGCCCAACGGCCAATGCTGTGATAGAGAGTGCAAAATAGAGCATCTCAAGCGGTGTGTTGAATTCTGTATGCAGTACCCTCTGAAAAAAGTTTACGACCAGTACCATGACGATCACTTTGGCGATCTTGTCTTTAAGCTGATCGAGTGAGTGTATCGCAAGGATCTGACTCCCGTTTTTGCCGCTTGCCTCATCTATATCAGAGATAAATAGTTCATAGAGTCCAAAGGCAAAGATGAACATCACCACCGCAATCAGATAGAGATCAACTGCACCGATGATGACCGCCACGATATCTTCATGAAAGTGTTCGGGGTGAGGAATCATATGCAGGGTCACCTTGAAGGTCATGACCGCCACATTCCAGATATCAATAGAAGCCACGACAAAGAGGATGATCGCTCCGATAAGACCAAATACAACTGCTAGGATTACAATAAATCGACTTCTCCAGATAGCCCCTTCAAAGAGTGCTTCGATGAGACCTATCTCCTCTTTTGTCTGTACAGTATGTTTCTGCTCAGACACTATGCATCCTCCAGCGCTATCCATTTCTGTGCGATACGGATAGAGTTGGTCGCTGCACCTACTCTGAGTTGGTCTGCGACCACCCAGATATGTAGGATATTGTCTGCAAAGGTATCTTTACGGATACGCCCGACAAAGGTGGTGTCAGTATCAGTGGCTACAGTTGGCATCGGGTACATCCCATGCTCCAGATCATCGATCACCTCCAGGTTCTCAAACTCACTGAGTGCCAGTCTGACCTTATCCACATCGACATCGACACTCTCATCAAAAGTGATCGTAATCGACTCAGAGTGGCTTCTCAGTACAGGGACACGTACACAGGTAGCAGAGACTGCAAAGTTAGAATGCATGATCTTGTTGGTCTCGTTGACCATCTTCATCTCTTCCTTGGTGTAGCTATTCTCCTGTGGGACATCGATCTGGGGAATGACATTCAGCGCGATCTGATGGGCAAATGCTTTATGCTCGCTCTCGCTCAGCTTGAAGGCAAAGAAATCCTGCATCTGCTGTACCAGCTCTTCGGCACCCGCCTTACCTGCACCGCTCACTGCCTGATAGGTACTTACATCCACACGCTTGATCCCATACATATCATGGATCGGCTTGAGGGCTTGTACCATCTGGATGGTGGAACAGTTGGGATTGGCGATGATACCTGTATCTCTCCATGCTGCGATATCTTCAGGATTGACCTCAGGTACGACGAGTGGTACATCAGCATTCATACGGAAGTGTGAGGTGTTGTCGATCACGACAGCACCTGCATCTACCGCATATTTGGCATACTGCTCTGAGATCTTTCCACCCGCAGAGAAAAAGGCGATATCGATATCTCTCCCTTCAAACACAGTTTCTGTCAGCTCTTCGATCTTGTAGGTCTTACCTTGGCATTCGATCTCTTTACCGGCACTGTTGGCAGAGGCGAGTGGCAAGAGGTCAGCTAGAGGGAAGTCCAGCTCACCCAACACATGAAACAGCTCTTCGCCGACGGCACCAGAGGCACCGACTACGGCTACATTATACTTTCTACTCATTCTTTCTTATTCCAATCCTAAATCTAAATTATTTTCATTCTCATCAGTGAGCACATCTGGCTCTTCAGTCTCCTCTTTTGGACACTTTGCGATACTGACAACTTTGTCTTTGGCTTCTACGTTGACCGTTTTGACACCGGAGGTGTTTCTACCGGCTTTTCTGATAGATTGCATATCCACTCTGATCATTTTACCGATACTGGTCAGACACATGAGGTCTTTATCCTCTTCGACGAAGACGACCCCTACAACATTACCGGTTTTTGGTGTGAGCTTCATAGAGATCACCCCTTTACCTGCACGGCTCTGCTCTCGGTACTCACCGACAACGGTTCGCTTGCTCAAGCCCTTTTCGCTGACGATGAGGATCTCATCCTCTTCGTCTTCAATGACTGCTGAACCTGTTACATAATCACCCTCAATCTTGAACTTGATGGCTGTTACACCACGAGAGACTCGTCCGATCTCTCTGGCGTCTGCGACTTTAAATCGGATACACTGTCCCATCTTGGTCGCGACAAAGAGCCACTGGGCTTCTGGTTTGACAATACGTGCTTCGACGATCTCATCATTCTCGTCGAGGTTGATCGCTCTGACACCGTTGCTTCGGATGTTGGAGTACTCTTTGAGATTGGTACGTTTCACGATACCGTTCTTGGTGAAGAATACCAGACCTTTGTCTTCATCAAAGTCCGTGGTCGGAATGATTGACATGATCTTCTCGTCTTGCTGAAGGTTGATCAGGTTGACTACTGCTTTGCCTTTGGCTGCACGTGATCCTTCAGGGATACGGTAGACCTTGAGCCAGTAGAGATGTCCTCTATCCGTGACGAACATCAATGTGTCATGGGTATTGGAGATAAAGAACTGCTCGATGAAGTCATCTTCATAGGTGGTGACTGCGGTTTTGCCTTTGCCACCACGTCTCTGCTTCTCATACTGTTTGACTGCCACACGCTTGATATATCCTCTGTGCGTGATAGTCACTACCATAGGCTCATTCGGGATAAGATCTTCGATATCGATATCATCATAGTCATCCACGATCTCTGTACGGCGCTCTTGGGTGAATATCTCTTTGGTCTCGACCAGCTCATCACGGATGATGGAAATGATCTTTTTCTCTGACTTCAGTAATCCTTCTAGTTGAGCGATGGTTTTGAGGAGCTCTGTCAGTTCATTCTCGATCTTTTCGATCTCTAGTCCGGTGAGTCGACGTAGTCTCATCTCCAGGATCGCTTTGGCTTGGATCTCAGAGAGGCTAAATCTGCTCATGAGGTTTTCTCTCGCATCCACATCATCGCTACTGGCACGGATGATCTTGATCACTTCATCGATATTGTCCACTGCGATCTTGAGACCTTCCAGGATATGGGCTCTGGCTCTGGCTCTTTCGAGATCAAAGATTGTTCTACGGATGATGACAGTCTTTCTATGGTTGAGGAAAAGCTCCATCAGCTCCATGAGATTGAACACTTTGGGCTCTTTGTTTACGATCGCGAGCATGATGATACCAAAGGTGGTCTGCATCTGTGTCGATTTGAACAGGTTGTTCAGTACGATCTCACTCATCGCATCACGCTTGAGCTCAATGACTACACGGATACCCTCACGGTCAGACTCATCACGGATCTCAGAGATACCTTCTAGATGCTTGTCACGTACGAGTTGAGCGATATTCTCTATCAGACGTGATTTGTTGACCTGGAAGGGGAGCTCATCGATGACGATGACCTCTCTACTGCCTTTTTGCTCGATATGGGTTTTGGCGCGTACCTTGATACGACCACGTCCAGTGGTGTAGGCATCAGTGATCCCCTTGCGTCCAAAGATGATACCACCCGTTGGAAAATCAGGGCCTTTGACAGCACCCATGAGATCCTCGATAGTCGCATTGTCATCATCGATACGGATCAGTAGGGCATCGATCAGTTCATCCATCCTGTGAGGAGGGATATTGGTCGCCATACCAACAGCGATACCACTGGAGCCATTCAATAGCAGGTTTGGTATTCGGCTAGGGAGTACATCTGGCTCGCTCAAGCTGTCGTCATAGTTGGGTACATAGTCTACGGTGTCTTTTTCGAGATCCCGCAAGAGCTCTTCTGCGATCTTGGTCATACGTGCTTCGGTATATCTCATGGCAGCCGCATTGTCACCATCGACAGAACCAAAGTTTCCCTGACCATCGACAAGTGGGGCACGCATAGAGAAATCCTGTGCCATACGTACGAGGGCATCATAGACGGAGTTGTCACCATGTGGGTGATACTTACCGATGACGTCACCGACGATACGTGCAGACTTCTTATAGGCTGCACGATGAGAGAGGTGTAGTTCACTCATCGCATAGAGTATCCGTCGGTGTACCGGCTTGAGTCCATCTCTGGCATCAGGCAGTGCACGTCCGATGATCACACTCATCGAATAGTCCAGATAACTCGCTCTGATACTGTCCTCGATCAATACCTCACTTACATTGTCATTGTTCTCAAATAGATCGCTCATGTCACTCCTTGAAATAGTGATTCATACACAACTATATATAAATCAAAAAATAAGAAGGATTATATCCAAACTCATCTAAAAAATGCCTAGGTATTCTTCTGTTTGAGACATATATTAGGTTTGGTTGGTATAATTCCGCACAAATTGACATAATTTTGACATAATTGTATGATAGACTAATAGATAAGCTAAACGCCATAAAAGAAAAGGAAAAATGTTGTTTGATTTATTTTTAACAAAAAATCAAAAACTTGTGAAGAGATGGAAAAGAGAGCATGAAGAGATCATCGTACTTTCTCATGCCGTGATCGCAGCATATGTCAAGAATGACCATGCAGATACACGAGAAAAGTTACAGGCTTTGGGGCGCATCGCAGCAGATCACCTTACCAGTGAAGATACGGAGTTCTATAAGCTCATGAAAGACCCAGAAAGAAATGATGCTGTGACCAAACAGCAGATTACCGAGTTTCAGGAAAGCTTTAAAGACATCAAGCAGGGCTTGATGAAGTTTCTAGCAAAGTATGGTAAAGAGGACGAGAAGCTGGATGAGGCATTTTTTGATACCTTTCATAAGGTTTTGGAGATGTTAGAGGAGCGTATAGAGTTTGAGGAGAGTACACTCTATTTTAGAATGAGTCTGGGTTAATCAGCTTTTAGTATACGCTTGACTGCTTCTGAACAGATCGTCAACCCAAAAGCTCCAGTCACTCCGACAAAAGAGCCTTTCTCCTTGCACTTTGCCTGTTCTGGGGAGAATACCACAGTAAAGTTCCTGTCAAATTTTGCTTTTTTGAGTTCATTGCGTATCTTACGCCCCAGTGCATCTCCATGACTCTTCCAGATCGAAGCGACCTCTATCTGACTGCTGTCATAGCGTTTGGCAGAGCCAAGTGACATGATAAGCTTTTTGTACTCTTTCTTTGCCAGTTCGATCTTGACCCTGGTTGTGTCAGCGGCATCGATGATGATGTCATAGGGAGAAAAGTCAAACGTTTCCAGCCAGCTTAGATCCATCTGCTGTTCGATGATGGTGATACCTGGGTAGAGGGTTTGGAGCCTGGTGGTTTTGAGCGCATCCACAGCCTCAGAGCCTATCTGCCTGTTCTGGTTAGTAATGTCATAGCTATCATAGTCCAGGATCGTGATATCGCCCACACCGCTACGGTAGAGACAGTCCAGTGCATAACTTCCCACACCGCCCACACCTAGGATGATGATCTTGGCAGACTGTAGCTTGGCAAAATCCTCCTCACCAAAGAGCATACGACAACGCTCGTATCTCATGCACATACCTTTGGTATGGGTGTACTGGTGTACTGGTATATGGGTATATGGGTTGTATATACTGGATATGGGATGAAAGAAAATACCTTACCCAAGATATTGACACACCAATATACAACTACACCACTATACCAATGCACTATCTTACCCACTTCTCAAGTCCTTCTATATCCTCATGGCTGGTCATATCTAGCTTGATAGGTGAGATGGAGATATAGTGTGCAGCCACGGCATCAAAATCGGTGATATGCCCTTCTGTATCCAGCCAGCTGAGTTGTGGCAGTCCGATCCAGTAGTACTCCTTGTCTCTAGGGTTATGGTGGATCTCTGCATGATGACCATAGTGCTTGTTACCTGCTCTGGTGATCTTGAAACCCTTAGATTGCTCAGGCGAGATAGGAGGGATATTGACATTGAGAAACTTGCGTGGAGGCAGAGGAAAGTCCTCATCAAAGATCTTAGTGACGAGTGTAGCTATCGCCTCCTTTGCCAAGGTATAGCCATACTCATCGATACTCTTGCCATGCTCTGCATAGACTTGAGAGATCGCGATACCGGGGATGCCTTGGAGGGCCGCCTCCATAGCGGCAGAAGCAGTACCTGAGTAGGTGATGTCTTCCCCCATATTGGAACCGATATTGATACCTGAGACTACGATGTCTGGCTTCTCTCCAGAGAAGAGTTTGTCACATGCCAGATAGATACAGTCAGTAGGCGTACCATCATCCAGTTTATAAAAGTTTTGCCCCACCTTTATGAAGTGTAGCGGTTGGGTCAATGTCAAGGAGTGACCACAGGCAGACTTCTCCGTGCTGGGTGCTACGACAGTGACATCTCCTAGAGGGCTGAGTGCTTCGATCAGTGCATGAAGCCCCTCGGATTCGTACCCGTCGTCATTGGTGAGAAGTATCTGTTTTCTTTTAGCCATAAATTCTCTCTTTTTGATTCTTAATTCGGTATAATACCCCAAAAAGATTACAACCAAGGAATAACCTGTGCAAAAAGAGCCCATGCTACAAGCCACATTTACCAAACTCTCGATGGAGTTAGAACACCTTAAAACCGTGGAGAGAGGTGAGATCGCCAAGATCATCGATACTGCCAGAGAGCTGGGAGATCTGAAGGAGAATGCGGAATACCATGCTGCCAAAGACAAGCAGGGAATGATGGAAGCCCGTATCATCGAGCTCACAGACCTCACGAGCAGAGCACAAGTGATCGACCCCTCCAAGGGTGCACATGAGCGTATCAGCTTTGGTTCAACCGTAGTCTTGGTGGATCAAAACAGTGACGAAGAGTTTCGCTACACTATAGTCGGTGGGCAGGAGAGCGATCCTGAGTCGGGTCGTATCTCTTTTTATTCACCGATGGCGAAGGCACTCCTAAGCAAGGAAGAGGGCGACGAGGTAGCTTTGCAGCTGCCTTCAGGACTCAAGAAGTTTGATATCGAAGAGGTACGCTACGAAGAGATCATATTGGATTAAGCACTGTAGGGTGTGTTTGCCAACACACCATCTTGGCAATTAGAAAGCTGTCACGGTTTTGCCGAAAGGCTCAACCAGCAAGGCACAGGACACAAGGAGAAAGACCATGATAAAAGTAGGCATCGTAGGAGCCAGTGGATACACAGGGCTCGAGCTGATCAAAATGCTCATCACCCATCCAGAGTTTGAGCTCACATACCTAGCCACCACAACAGGTGACACCATGATAGAGGATCTCCATCCTGCCCTAGAGGATGTGATCAGTATGCCTGTAAGCAAGGCGGACAAAGCGGATATCCTCAAGCACTGTGAACTGGTATTTCTAGCACTGCCGCACAAGGCTTCTATGGGGTTTGCCAAAGATCTGATAGAGCAGGGTATCAAGATCGTAGACTTCTCTGCGGATTATCGTCTGGATCTGGAGACCTATGAGGCGCACTACTGCCCTCACGAGGACAAGGCACATCTGGATGAAGCTGTTTACGGGCTGATAGAATACGCACGTGAAGATATCGCCAAGGCAAGATTGGTTGCAGGGCCTGGATGCTATCCTACTGCCACACTGTTGGGTATCCTGCCGTTAATTCCCTATATCGATACCGCTGCACCACTGTTTGTGGATGCCAAGTCTGGTGTGAGTGGGGCAGGTAAAAAGCTCTCAGAGAGTACGCACTTTGTGAATGTCAATGATAATATCTTCGCCTACAATCCCCTCAAACATCGTCATGGACCAGAGATCGCTGAAAAGATTGAGAAGGTTCACGGAGCCAAAATGAATGTCAACTTCGTCCCCCATCTCATCTCTGCCACGCGTGGTGAGCTGGTATCGGTCTATGCCACACTCAAAGAAGAGATCGACCCTATGGAGATCCTGCATAAGCACTATGCCGATGACCGCTTCATCCGCATACGAGAGACGCCAGTGAGTATCAAGAACACTGCCGGCACACACTTCTG
Source organism: Sulfurovaceae bacterium (assembly GCA_965215705.1). GTDB lineage: Bacteria > Campylobacterota > Campylobacteria > Campylobacterales > Sulfurovaceae > JAAXPZ01. Next base: position 381,475 of record CBDCEE010000003.1, read on the forward strand.
TGACATCTTCGCCGCCACCAACGGCAACGCCCTGTTCGTCAATGCCGCCATCGACAACATCCTACGAGGTTCTAGCTCCCAAGCCCTCGTAGCTGCGAATCTGATGTGTGGGTATGATGAGGGGATGGGTATACCTGTAGTGGCATATGTACCGTAGGAGGGGAGTGTAACTCCTTGATTAGGTGCATTTTGGACAGATAACGATGAAGATTGATAACAGATAAACTTATAGAATTCACTGAATTACAAATCAACCGCTGAGTAAAAATGTCACTCTATATTTTCTTGTTATGCTTTTTTATATTAATGTGAATCCATTTTTTAACCCACATATACTTTTCCTTGATACTCTCATTTTCTTGGTGTATCGATAATTGATAGTCCGTAATTTCAGATAGTTTGGAAATCCACTGCTCACAACTGGGGCGTCCTAAGAAAATATCTTCACTAGCATTGGAAGGGTGAGGGATTTTTGAATACCATGAAGGTGACATATTAAATACATCAACAAATGATTTGTTATCTGAATCTATAAGTATTTTAGGAATTGGTGAGAATACATTAACAATCTTGCTACCTACTGCTTGTGGGTAGGATATGTAGCCTTTAGGATCCTTGACTTTTATTTCATTAAATCTTTTCATTAAGGTTTTAGCCCCATCGGAAAGTATAATTCTTGGTACTTTGGCTTCATTTGTTTCTAAATCGTATGCTTCAACTAATGCAGGACCAAAAATACATGTTTGGTCATCATAGAGAGACCCTACTGTTATAGCTCCACGCATAAGTAAATTAAAATTTTGAGCTATATCACCATATACCTGATGACATGCATAGATTGCTATAGCAAGTCCTGCAGGATCTGCTGGTAATGAATATACAATATGATCTGAAAAAGTATATATACGAGGAGTGTGGTTACATGCTGCTATTTCCGTTGGAATACCTACATTTGAACCTTCCTGAAAAGTAGTTGCTGTTCTAATCATTGCAAATGCACGCCGCCTATAAATACTCTGCGTTACCTCTACTATTTTATTAACTAATTCTGGGTTGTGAGTTGTATCGTCAATCAAACTACGGAATCCTAGGATATCTATAAATACAACTACCCGTTCTTCATATTGATTCATCCAATGCCCTTAAATAAGTTAATTTTTTACTTTATATCTTTTTCTCGTTCCCGATCTCTTGATCAGGAATGTATATACAGCATTGTAACATATTGGGAGTTCTCTATGATTTTAAATTAGAGTATGCGTTCCATATCAGGAGATATGGAACGAAGGAGGATCACCACTCCCCAAGTCACACTTCAGTCACGCTCAAGTCACGTTTCTCATGTATACTTCGCTTGTCTTTATCGCATAGCAAAGACAAATAAAATACTTAAAGGATATAACATGAAAAAGCTTATGCTCATCGCAGGATTTTTAACTATAGGCGCGTTTGCAGCCGATTTCTCTAAAATGACACTCCAGGAGCTCAATGACCTCAGGGACAAAGTCACAATCGAAGATAAAACTGCCTATGTGGCAGAGATCCGTAAAAGAATGGCAGAGATGTCAGCTGAAGAAAAAGCCAAATACGAAGTGATCAAAATGATCGAATCAGAGGAGAAGCCAGCGAACTAACCCATAATACTCCCTAACTCCCAAGATAGATATAAATCTACCCTATAGAGAACTTCTCTATAGGGTTTTACCCTTCCATAACCCATGACTAAGCAATTTTTTCGTAGCATACTATCATCAAAGTGTGAAAGAGAATATCTGTGACTGCTATCCAAGAAAATGCAATCTTTATCGCTGATGCCCACTATCCTACACATGGAGATACCCTTCTCACGCTCCTATACAAGATAGAAAGTGCTGAGATCCAAACGCCACAACTTTTTCTGATGGGAGATATCTTTGATCTGCTTGTGGGTGGACTGGAGAAGAGTGTGTTGCCCAACAGAGAGGTGATAGCCCTGATCGAATCGATAGCCCAGAGGATACCTGTGTACTATTTTGAGGGCAATCATGATTTTCAGCTGGCTAAGGTATTTGAAAAACCCCATATCTTTTCACTAGATGACCAACCCCAATATATGGGGATCAATGGCTTCATCATCGGGCTTTCACATGGAGATCGGTTTGCGGTAGGATGGAAGCATCACCTGCTGAGTAAGCTACTGAGAAAGTCCTGGATGATCTCACTGATCAAGGTTTTTAAACCACATATCGTAGAGCAAAAGACATCCCAGCTTCAAGAGAAAGAGATCTGTCATGAGATCCCTCAGTTTGAGACCAAAGCCAAAAAGATATTTGAATGCTATAAAGGAGCATTTACTGTGATCGAAGGGCACTATCATCAGGGAAAGAAGATCTATAACTATATCTCGCTTCCCTCACTGGCTTGTCAGAAGCAGATAGGGGTGATCAGAGAGGGTGAGATGGTATTTGTCGATCTGGACAAGATTTAACTCTCTCTCAAGGCAAAAAAAGTATAATTCTCTCTCCGATTCATTGTGCGGCTGTGGCGGAATTGGTAGACGTGCTAGATTCAGGTTCTAGTGGAGGCAACTCCGTGGAGGTTCGAGTCCTCTCAGCCGCACCACACTTCAGATTTTTACAATCTATGTTACAATACTTCTATGATATATCAAACATCCAGACTCCTGCTGAAATATGTGCAAGCAGATGATATTCCCGAGCTTTATGATAGTATTTTTTCTGATCCTTCAGTGATGAAACATGCTTTTGGTGGCAGCACTTTCTCTCTGGATGAGACAGAAACATTTATCGAGCAATATGCAGCCAGAGAAAGTGAGAAGCTAGGGATAGGTATGCTTTTTTTACGTGAAAGTAACGTCCTGATAGGCTTTGCTGGATTGCTTCCTTATGATCTGTTGGGTAAAGCGTCTTGTGAGCTGGGCTTTGTACTTGCAACAGAGCACTGGGGGAAAGGCTATGCCACAGAGATAGGCAGAGGTCAGATAGCGTTGGCAGATACTTTGGGGTATGCGGAAGTGCTGGCTCTGGTAGCTCCGGAGAATGATGCTTCCAAAGCGGTGTTGGAGAAGCTAGGGATGGCGTATCTGGGTGAGTCCTCTGTAGCACCACGGGGAAAACGAGAAATATACAGGAGAGAAACCATATGAAAATAGCGATCATAGGCACAGGTGGGGTAGGTGGATACATCGGCGCCAAACTGAAAAAAGAGACAGAGCACGAAGTGACTTTTGTCGCACGTGGAAAACACCTCGAAGCGATGCAGAAAAATGGTCTGAAAGTCTATGATGATGAGGAGATATTTGTAGTACATCCTGATCATGTAGTGGAGAATCTAGCGGGACTTGGTGCGTTTGATCTCATCATTTTGGCAGTGAAAAGCTATGGTCTTGAGGATGCTTTAGAGATGATATCAGAAAATATAAATATCCATACGATACTCCTGCCGTTGCTTAACGGAGTAGACCATGACATGGAGGTTTTATCTCGCTTTCCCAAGAGTAATATACTCAATGGATGCATCTATATATTTTCTAATATCAAAGAACCTGGAGTGATCAAAAAATACGGAGGTGTCTTTCATCTCTTTTACGGTAGCAGAGCTGAACCCAAAGAGTCTTTTGCTGAGATAGAGAAGCTTTTTGATGCTACCGGGCTCAAGCATAAACTTACAGACAAGATCGAACTAGAGACCTGGCGAAAGTATCTACTCATCTCTGCCTTTGCATCCATGACCTCCTATTATGCAGCACCACTAGGAGAGATCGCCAGAGATCACTATGATGAGTTGGCAGAGGTACTTACAGAGATCAAGGCGATAGCCAATGCCAAAGGTATCACGCTAGAGGAGAAAAATGTACAGAATGTACTGGAACGGATCAAAAGCATACCCTTTGACTCTAAAACCTCGATGCAGCTGGATTTTGAAGCAGACAAGCAGACAGAGGTAGAGGCATTGACAGGCTATATCGTCAGAGAGGGGCAGAGACTGGGTATCGAGACACCTGTTATGGAAAAAATGTATAAGAAGCTTGCAGAGGGGTGATCAACTCCAAAAGAGTCTCTGTCAACACACCAACCAATGCTCCATCTCAAAGACCTCCTGCGTCACAGGCATTCCTTTCCAGCCATGTGACTCCAGATACATCATCCTCCCGCCAAAGTACCCTACGATATACTTCTCCTTGTAGATCGGAAATGCACCACCGGCAAACATCGCAAAGATATCTGCATGGCTCTTGGGTGTCTCATAGTAACGAAAATCAAAGCGATGCAGGGACTCGAGTGCTGTGAGAAGCATTTCGTTTTTGAGCATGCTGCTGCTGAGCGTATAGTAGGCAGGGTAGGGTACAGCAGGATCTTCGAGAAGACTGCTGATGTAGAGGCGTTCTTTTTTCTTGTGGTAATTCATGCTGTGAGTATAGTAGATTTTTGAGTACAATAGAGAAAATATGTCAAATTGTCATATTTTTAATATGGCAATTCAAATTGTGCCCTGACCAAAGGGAAGAAATGCCCTTGGCTGTATATACTTAAACTGTTTTGACTCCATCGGAGATGCCTAGCTTTCTGTAAATACTATTCAAAACTACCCGAGCAGGCTTTTTCATTGTAAAGGGCATAGAAATAAATCTATCTGCACCATGGATCATACCAATTGCACCAGTACGGTCTTCTACTACAATCTCTTCAAGTATCCATTTTAAGACTTCTTTCTCATCTTCAGTAAGTTTCATCTCCATGGTAATTATTCTCCTTTAACTTTTCAATATCCCATCCGCAGCTCGTATCCCTGAAGCCCACGCTGCAGTGATGCCTCGGCTGGTGCCTGCACCGTCTCCTATGATATAGTAGCCTTCTTGCACCATGAAGTGCTTGTCTATGAAGGAGGGTTTGTTGGAGTAGGTCTTGATCTCTGGGTAGTAGAGAATGGTGGAGGGGTGTAGGACACCGGGGATGATGGTATCGAGCATCTTGAGTGCTTTCCAGATGTCTCTGAGTATCTTGGCGGGCATACAGAGGGAGAGGTCTCCTGCTACGGCATTTTTGAGGGTGGGTTCGAAATCGTAGAGATCAGAGTTGAAGGTCTCCTTTTTGCTCCGTGAGCCCAGCCTGAAGTCTCCTACGCGTTGCATGATCACCGATCCACCGCTCAGCTGCATCACCATCTGTCCCAGTATCTTGCCAAACTCTTGACCACTGACGACGGGTTCGGTCAGGCGAATCGTTTTGAGCATGGCGAAGTTTACCAGACCATTGGGCTTGTTGTAGTCACGGGAGAGGGAGTGTCCGTTGACAGAGAAGTAGCCTTTGTACTTCTCTCTGACGATATGCGCAGAGCCTGAGTTGGTACAGAAGGTACGGACTTTCTCCGGGAAGAGGATTTTAGGGTCATAGTAATCTCGTACGATGGGGTAGTGCTGCTCCCTGGTCTCTACGCGGATACCGATATCGACAATGTTGTCACTGTAGGAGACACCTAGTGTGTCCATCTGAGATTGCAGCCAGTCATAGTCTGCACGTCCAGGAGCAAGGATGATATCTTCAAAGGAGATGACCGTAGCATCACTAAGCGTGATCTCCTTCGCTTTGGAGGAGAGAGACATGACCTCTGTATGTAGCGCTACAGTCACACCAAGGTCACGTAGCTGCTGTACAAGGTTGTTGATCAGTTCAGAGGATTTATCCGTACCGACATGGGCTTGATCGATAGAGAGGATCTCTACACCGATCTTGCGGGCACGCTTCTGATACTTCTCTACGTCAGTACGCAGTTCCATTTTGGGATGAAGGTGTTGCTTGACCTCTGCGAGAAAGATGTCTGCAGCTTCCTTGTCCCAGTGTTCTAGAGGGAAGCCTACAGGGTAAGTATAGTTCTGTTTGCAGTCATTACGCAGACCACCGGAGCTGATCTTTTTCTTCTCTAGCAGGAGGATAGACTTGTCAGTGTTTTCCGCCAGTTTAAATGCTGCTCCCAGCCCTGCCGGGCCTGAGCCCACGATAATGACATCATAGTGTGATTGCATGATCTACTCTCCTTGTGATCGTATGACAAATAGTACATAAAAGAAGATAAGAAGGAGGTTTTGAGAGGGGTAGAGTAGCCAGAGCAATGCTCTTACGCTACTCTAGAGTATACTATTATCTCTGTGCTACCAATTTACGTCGCATATAAGCGATCTTCTCCTGTAGTGGGAGATGCTTGGGGCAGTGGTCATCACACGCCATGAGACTCATACAGCCAAATATCCCATCATCATCACCGACTAGCTCATAGAAATCCTCATCTGTACGGTTGTCATGAGGATCCATCTGGAAGCGTGCTACACGGTTGAGTCCAGCAGGGCCTACAAAGTCTGGACGCATGAGTGCTGTACCACAGGAGGTAACACAGAGCCCACACTCGATACAACGATCGAGTTCAAAGGTCTCATCGGCTACATCTGGATCGATAGGCTCTTCAAGTGCTGTGATATCATGGACTTCATTGGTATGTATCCATGACTCTACACGCTTGCTCATCGCCTCCATCCATTTACCTGTGTTGACAGAGAGGTCTTTGATCAGCTCAAAGGCTGGCATAGGCATGATCTGAATCAGACCATCAGGATAGTCAGCAGTGAGGGTACGGCATGCCAGTAGTGGCTTACCATTGATCACCATACCACAAGAACCGCAGATACCCGCACGACAGACAAAGTCAAACGAGAGATCTGCATCAAGGCTGTCTCTTATCCTGTTAAGCGCGATAAAGAGTGTCATGCCAGGAGTTTCCTGGATCTTGTACTCAACAAAGGCTGGTTTGGATGCAGGGTCTCTTGGGTTGTATTTGAGGATAGAGAAAGTAATCTCTCTTCCTTTGACTTCTTTGTTACTCATGACCAACTCCTAAGCGTTCATTTTTCTCTTTATAGTTTACCGGTAGTTCATAGGACATCAATGCATCCTGAATCTCAAACCTATCTTTACCCTCAGCTTCCATCTTTTCACGGATAGCATCGACCTCTTCTTGTCGCTTTTCTGAGAGTTCATGCTCGATCGTCATACCCTTGGCACCATATCCACGGAAGGCAGGGGGAATCTCCATCTTCATGATATCTAGCTCTTCATAGGTTACTTCCGGCAAGGTAGCATTATCATCTGGCCATGCAGTCAGTGTACGCTTGAGCCAGTTGGCATCGTCACGTTTGAGATAGTCCTCTCTATAGTGCGCACCTCTGGACTCTGTACGCAGCAGTCCGCCATAAGCGACACAGAGAGCCAGCTTGATCATTCTAGGTACTCTATAGGCCTCTTCTAGCTCAGGGTTGCCTGCTTTGGTCTTGCTTTTGACGACAGCTTTTTTACTACGTACCAAAAGCTCTTGTAGCTCATCCACGGCACTCTGCAATCCTTCACCATCTCTAAAGATACCGACATTCTCATCCATGATCTGCTGCATACGCTTCTTGATAGGGAAGATATCTTCACCATCAGGACGAGCTAGTATCTCATCGATATAGTCTGCTTGCTTGGTGATGGCTTCTTGTACCGCTTTGGTGCTGATGGTCGTATCATGCTCCTCGCAGTAGTGCGCAAAGTAATTGCCTACGATCATCCCCGCTACTACGGTTTCTGAAACAGAGTTGCCTCCCAGACGGTTAAACCCATGCATATCCCAACAGGCAGCTTCTCCACAAGAGAAGAGCCCTTTGAGATTTTGCGATTCACCGGTTTTTTTGGTGCGTATGCCACCCATAGAGTAGTGCTGTGCAGGACGCACTGGTAACCATCCTGCGGCGCCCTCATCTGCGGGATCTATACCATTGAACTGCTGAGCGATCTCCTGGACATCTCTGAGGTTCTTTTCGATATGTTCTCGTCCGAGAATAGAGATATCCAGCCATAGGTGATCTCCAAAGTCAGAGGGTACGCCTTTTCCGTTACGGATGTGCTCCATCATGCGACGGCTGACAACATCTCTGGATGCAAGGTCCTTTTTCTCTGGTTCATAATCTGGCATAAAACGATAGCCATCCACATCTCTAAGCACACCACCGTCTCCACGACATCCCTCTGTCAGAAGGATACCTGAGGGTACGATAGGGGTAGGGTGGAACTGTACCGCTTCCATGTTACCTAGTGTGGCGATACCCGTCTCTAGGGCGGCTGCCTGCCCTGTACCTTCACAGATGACTGCATTGGTTGTCGTCTGATAGAGACGTCCGTATCCACCTGTCGCGATCAGGGTACCTTTGGAGACATAGCCCTCTAGCTCACCAGTAATGAGATCACGTACTACTGCACCATAACAGATATCGGCATCATAGATCAGTGAAAGCACCTCTTTACGGTCTCTGACATCTACATTATGCTTCATCGCCTCATTGGCAACCCCAAAGAGCATGGTATGGCCTGTGGCATCTGCTGTGTAACAAGTACGCCATTTTTTGGTACCACCAAAGTCTCTAGAGGTGATCAAACCGTGTGCTTCATCATCTTCCATAATGGTGGTTCGTTCTGCATTGATCACTGCTTCATGTGGCCCTTTGCGTACACGAGTCCATGGCACACCCCAGCCAGCGAGCTCTCGGATCGCTTTGGGTGCAGTATTGACAAACATTCTAGCCACATCCTGATCGCAACCCCAGTCACTACCTTTGACCGTGTCCATGAAGTGGACATCTTCGTTGTCTCCCTGACTCATCTTGGCATTGCCCAGACTTGCCTGCATACCACCCTGAGCGGCAGCTGAGTGGGATCGTTTGACGGGCACAAGTGAAAGGACTATCGTGTTGAGTCCTCTGGATTGTGTCGCTACTGCTGCTCTGAGTCCTGCCAATCCACCACCGATGACTAAGGCATCACAATAGGTGATTTTCATGATAAAGCTCCTTGTATAGTATACGCATGTGTTTGATGAAGACTTTGTACTTTGGTTGGATGGTATCGTTCACCGTAATTGTCTTGATGTGCCAATCCAATCTTGATATAGGCAGCGAGTGTAGTAAATCCGAGTACGAGGAAAAAGACAGTGATTGCCCACTTAAGCTTTTTGAGCTTTTTACGTGTGGCTTTGGCATCTTTACCATCAAACCATCCCCACTTGACAGAGAGTCGATAGAGTCCGATCGAACCATGCAGCTCTACAGCGAGTAAAAGGAGTAAGTAGAGTGGCCACATCCAGTCACTCACCATACGGTCTGCTGATCCATAAGGCCCTATTTTGTCTGCACTGGTCATAATGACATATAGATGCACTGAGCCCAGAAAGAACATGGCAAACCCTGTGTATGCTTGGATAAACCAGAGCTTGGTATCATCATGGTTGAGTGCTACCGTGTGTGTCTTCATGATCTTGTACTGTTTGTAAGAGCTTGGGAATTTACGTAGTGCAAGTGCTGCATGTATGATAAAGATCATAAATACGATAAAAACAGAGATACTTACAATGATCGGTTTACTATGCTCATCGCCAAAGATAAAGCTTCCTTCAAACATCTTGGTCACTGTATACATAAAGTCTTTACTGATAAGTATAGTAGAGACAAAAAGCATATGCCCCCACATGAACAGTCCCAGAAAAAGTCCTGTTGCACTTTGCCAGTAATCCAGCTTTGCAGGCAGCCTACTCTTCCTGCCTTCCTTTGTCACGCCTAGATAACCCTCAATAAGGTCGCTCATGTTGCTTTCCTTTGCGCATCCAAATAAAATTTGGCATTAATTTTTCTTATATTAACTATAAAATATGATAGAAAATATAAGAAGATTATAGTCCTATTCTTCTTGTAATATTCTTATTTCCATGAAGTACTTGAAATTATTTTGAAGTATAAATGAAACTGTATAAGAGGCTCAAAAAAAATGTAGAGAGTGACGATTAAATCACTAATTTATACTGTTATTTGACATTTTTAGTCACAGGTAAATCTAAAGTGGTCGTCTAGATTAAGTGGCAAGATGAGTGTTTGGAGATGTGCTCTTTTTGCCTCGGTACAGAGTGATTCTCTCTCATGGTTGTTATTCTTTACATAACGCTGTGCATACTCTGCATTGAATACAGGTTTTCCAGCGTCAATAAAGGGTTGCAAGGCTGCACACTCTTCATACTCATGACACTGTTCATTGACAGCGAAGTCAAAGTCAGATGCCAGCGTGCTAATCTGATCAAGATCATTTTTAAGTCCAACAGAGAGACCTCTGCTGTGTGCTTCCGTAGCGAGAAATCGGTTATAGGCCAGCTGCTCACTGGCAGTGAGTGGAAAGCCTGTGTCATTGCTGTAGCCATCCACATTATCAGGCTCTACACCGTCACAGCCTTTGGACTTGGCAAGCTCTAATCTAGCGAGTATGATGGGCTGAAGGGCATCACTACGGATATCTATCCATTTCTCTCCTGCCCAGCCATCCATCTCTTTGCCCAGTATCTCAGCAGGAAAGCGGCTGCTGTCTTCTCTCCAATCCTCAAAACTTCCTGCACTAAAATAACAGATCACCTTTTTGCCTTGCGTATGTAGTGTATCTATAAGAGAAGTATTGCTATCAAATAGGTCGATATCATAGAGGTCGACGGGATAGGCTGTGTTGACCATCCCGGACAGTTGCCACTGCCATGTGGTTTGTGTGCTGGGTGTGTACCAACTTTCTGATATAGTAGCACTTCCGCCACAGGCAACACAGAGAAACAGGGCAGAGAATACACTCAGTGTAACTGTTTTCATAAATATATCTCCTCTTTTAAACTATTGTATATTTTATTATACAGAATTTAAATGAAGAGAAAGTAATATGATCATTATTTTAATTTCGATATCAATAAATTGAAACTACAATACAATGCAACGATAAAGAAACTTCTATGAAATATTAAAATAGATAAATATCATAAAAATTTGACTTTTTTTTGGTTATACTCACAGTGTAAAAAAATGGATGGGAAGGAAGAAAAAATGAGATTTTTAGTAGTATTGGTTACTTTATTGACATTTAGCCAAGTACAGGCAGATGTTACTGTGCGCATTGGTCTTGATGGTGTGGTAATGGCGGGGAAACAAAGAGGGAATCTTTTTCATATGTTGGGATACTATACCCAACTTTTAACCAAACAGAATTATCATTATCCTAGGGAAAACCTAGATAAAGATATCCGTGAGTATGAAAGTATACTGTCACAGTGTAAAGAAATATTTTCAGATGATGAGGTGCAAAGTACCCTTGGGCATAGTCAGAAGATATGGCGTACGGTTAAACCTGAGCTTTTGTCAGTGATAAAAAAGAGTTCGTCTAAAACACTGGAAGCTTCCACTATACGTACATTGATGGAGAATATTATCCTGTTGAGTAATGATATGCTAAAGATACAAGAAGTGCTTACCAAACAAGACCTAGACAAAGAAGTTATAGAGGGGAGTCGAGCAGCCTCTGATATCATAGAGTCTTCTGCGCAACTTAGTGCCTATTATCTGATCAACACTTCCCCTCTTGGTACATTGGTCGATGCAGCAACTGTCACAGAAAGTAGCCAAATGTACCAACATGCTTTTGAGAAATTGAGTAAGAGTGATTTTAACCAAGGAAAAATCTTTCAAAAGAGATTTAAAGGGTTAAAGAAAGTCTATTATTTCAATACTATGACAGCAGAGTTTTCGAAAACTGCCGTACCGGCACTGATGATCAAGAAGAACAACAAGGCATATCTGGACGCCTTTGTAAGTCTAAAATTAATCACCGCAGCCTCTACCGAAGGTATACAAAAAACAGTACAAATGTTTTTGAAGTAAGCGTTTCGTTTATCTCTTTCTATGACCGCGATACCCGCCTCGGCTTCCATTCTCACTCTTGCTTCCCCGTTTGCCTTTGGTGTAGCAGGCATCACAGATAGAGAAGCGATAGGAAAAGTCCAAGACTTTGCCACAGCGTTGGCATTTTTTGGTAAAGTCCCCTTTTTGCAATGAGATCTCTATAAAGCGGTTGAGGCGTGCTCTGGCTTCTATTGCATTACTGGTCTCTTTGAATGCATCAAATTTAAAACTAAGCCAGAGATAGAGAGAGACCTCTTTAACCCTGTCTTCTGCATTGAGAAGCTCATCATTGGTGTGTGCGTAGGGTGGTAAGTCACGAGGAGGGAGATAGGAGACCTCCTTGTCTTTTTCCAGTGCTGAGAGATAGCGGCGAAAGACTGACTCGATATAGGGAGAGCGGATACTTACAGGGGCACAGGAGAGATGGTATTTCGCACGTAAGTCCAGAGCATACTCCTCTACGATCGCTGCGATCTCCAACATAGAATCGATATTGGCAGCTACAAAAGGGCCGTCAAACTCCATATTGTCCGCAAAAAACGCCAGAATCTCCAAAAGATTTTCTGTTTCAAGTATCTCTCCTATGAGCAGTACATGATCCATGCTTGCCATCACAGAAAAGGGTAGTTCGATATCGGGAAGAGGGCTATGAAAACGCTCCTCTATCGTCTTCAGTGCCGAGGCATCCAAGGCTCCGACAAAACCATGCTCTTCTATCCCATAACGTCCTGCACGACCAGAGATCTGTAGTACCTCGGTAGAGGTGAGCTCTCTGCGTCGCAGTCCGTCAAACTTATTGTCTCTGGCAAAAAGGATCGTTTTGATCGGCAGGTTCAGCCCCATGGCGATCGCATCGGTTGCCACGAGGATGTCACTTTCTCCCTCCCGAAATTTTCTAGCCTCTTCACGACGCACCTCCGGAGAGAGGTTACCATAGACGACAGAGACACTATATCTGCCAGAGAGCCTCTGTTTATGGGAGAGTACCTCTTTGCGTGAAAATGCGATGATCGCGGTCTTGGGTTCTATCTGTTTGATCGGAGTGGGGCGATGCATCACCTCTAGAGGGTTTTTACGTTCAAAGTAAAGTACTTCCAGCTCCTCTCCCAGATATGCTACGATCTCTGAAACTGCTGTGACTGCATCTGCTGATCCCGTCAGTATCACCTCTTTGGCAGGAGCGCCGATGAGGGCATTGGCCCATGCCCATCCACGATCCCGGTCATTGATCATCTGGATCTCATCGATCACACAAACATCTACATCCACAGAGAGATTGAGCATTTCGATGGTAGAGCTGATATGGGTAGACTCCTCATTGATCACCTCCTCTTCACCAGTGATCAGAGAGCAGGGCACGCCTCGCTCACGCAGACTCTCATAGCCTTCCAACGCCAGTAGCCTGAGTGGTGCGAGGTAGTATCCTGTGGTGGCGGTAGAGAGTTTTTGCATCGCTTGATAGGTCTTGCCGCTGTTAGTGGGGCCGGCATGAAAGGTGATCTTTCGCTTGAGAGAGCGTGCCAGAGGGAAGAGGTTTTTGAAGTCACGTATGGTTTTTGCCAGCAGCTCTTCTCTCATCCTCTTCTCTTTGAGTGGTTTGAGGTATTCACCAAAATGATAGAGGATACGTTTGCGGCTCTTCTCTTTGATCTTAAGACTTCCTGCACTGACCAGCTGTGGCTCAAGGAACTGCTTGATAAAATGCTCTATCGTGGTATCCTCTACCTCCAACCCCTTCGCGAGCAGACGAAGCTCTTCCTGTAGAGAAGAAACAGTTATGGTAAAATGGGAAGTAAGTATCTCACGGTGATTACGCATATCTTCTGCGATAGGGAGTGGCTCGCCTCTCCAGATACACGTATAGAGATACTGCTTGGCATAAGAGACCGAGACACGGTAGGGAATAGGGGTATCAAAGAGCATGATCGTTTTAGATTTTTCTACGATAAAGTGGTCGCCACTCTCTATAAGGTAGTAATCCGGGTTGATCTTTTGAATGGTTTTTTCAAGAAAATCCAATGAGAGAGGACTGTGGTAGAGATCACAATCCGTCGGGAGTTTACGGAGATAACCGCATGCTTCCTCTTCACGCATATAGGGATTGTGGGCGAGCGTAGCCACAAAGTGGGTGATCTCTTTGGATTTCTCTTCGATCAGTGTCTGCTTGAGCGCCTGGAGTATCTCGATCACTTTTTCATCAGTCTGCTTGAGTAGGGGTGCCATCTCCAGTGTATAGGAGCGAGTCAGTAGGGTCTTGGTGAAGCATTCATGAGAGAAATCAAAGGTATAGGTATGATAAAACTCCATCTCATTACTGCTCGTAAACGTAGCTTCCAGTGCATTTTCCAGAGTTTTGACACGTTGTTGCAGTCTGATATAGGTCAGTTTGTTCTCTATCTTCTCAGCAGTGATCTTAACCGGTCGCAACTCCAGGAAGCTCTCTAAAACAGCTTGCTCTTCCTCTCGGCTATGTTCAAACTGGTTCAGCAGTACCAGTATCTTGTCCACTTTGTCGATAGATTGTATCGGTTTACTGGGAGTGGGGAGAGGTTTTTTGCCCGTGAGATGATCAACGATCGCTTTACGGTAATGATAATCCCCTTCACTCCAGACACGGCGTAGGGCACGAATGTTCTCTTCTCGATCCAGTGCAGAGACTTCAAGATCCAAAAGCAGTATCAACTCTAACAGTTCATCATCTGAGAGCGTGCTCACACCTTCATCAAAAGGGAGATTACCAAAGAGTTCACGAACTTTGTTGTTGAGCTTGATAAAATGTTTTCTTTTTTTCTTTGCCATAATTGATATTATAGTGTAAGGTGCCATTATTTAGGCTATCAAAAGAGAAGAGCATTTAATATATTAATAAATATCTCTTAAGAATAGCACATAATAATTCCATATTATTAACTATTAAATAGTATATATAAAGCCATTTATTGGGTATTTTCATAGCATATATATATTCTATTCATTAATATGTACTTTTTCTGTTATAATTTTTAAATTAAATTCACAATAGGCTTAGAATGATAATTTTCACCAAGCGAATTCTCTGTATATCACTTCTCTATACAGCTACATGTACCTTCTCAATGGCCAGCAGTTATGCAATTTCAGAGGTAGAATCACAGCGTATAAATCCTCTGGATATCATGAGTGGTAGAGAGATAAGAAGTGTCAAAAAGAAGCGATCATTACAACGGAAGTCTATACCTGAGGCGAAAAAGAGAAGAGATATAGATAGAAAAACCTATAAAGTTAAAGTGGACAGAAACCGTAAAAAGATCCTCTACCTGACCTTTGATGATGGCCCACTAACCGGTACCGAGAATGTATTACGGGTCTTGAGAGAGGAGGGTGTAGATGCCACGATGTTCTTTATAGGGAAACATATTCAAAAAAGAAAGAGGCTCTATAACCGTGCTGTCTCTATGTCCAATCTCCTGATCGCTAACCACACCTACTCCCATGCCAATGGAAAATATACCAGGTACTACAGTAATATGACCCGTGTACTCAATGATATCAATAGGGCACAGATACTTATCGGTGGGGCAAAATACCTAAGGCTTGCCGGAAGAAATGTTTGGAGACTACCCTATGTATACAGAAATGATCATGCTTTGAGTAAATCCAGAAGAAAGATAGAAATACCAAAATATGAGGCTTTGGTAAGTAGAGGGTATCAGATATATGGTTGGGATATCGAGTGGCAGTTTGATCATGCCACAGGAAAGCCTGCGTATAGTGCAGAACGGATGGTTACACGCATAGAAAATAGATACAACAAGAAGCGCATGGCAAGAAGCGGTAAGATGATCCTGCTGGCACATGATTATATGTTTAGAGGGCCAAGTGGGATCACAAAATTGCGTGAGCTTATTCGTACACTCAAATACAATGGCTGGGAGTTTGCTACGATCGATGATTATAGCAGCAGTACGCCAGCGGTATTTGTAAAGCGTAAACGCAACCATCATCCTTTTGGTCAGTTTCATTCAAGAAAGCAAAAGAAAGTGATACATATCGCTTGGACAAAGAAACAGGATACAACACGTAGTAACAAGGTGAAAATACAGTAAGAGAGTAGTCTTTTATACGTACAGCTCCGGAATATGTAATATTTGTGATAGTGTATATTATGTTAACCAATAGAGTATTTAAAGTTTCCTTGTCTCTCCTTGTCCCTCTTTTCTCTTTATGCTACCTTCACTTTCCTAGTGATTCTCTCAGCTCTTTTTTCTATATAGATATATTTATTCTCCTGAGTTCCTTCTCATGCTTTTTTCGATCAGTCGCATGTTGGTTTTGTTCAGGATAAAAGGTTACTGCTATAGCTGTATTTATGTTTCCTAGGATGTTTGATATGTCTTCTCGACATCTCTTTCTTTATACAACTATCTAGAGTAATCCCAGTAGGAGTAGCGCCCAAATAACATTCACTAGCATACTATTTAATATCAATAGTCTTAAATATAATATTATTTAGTATGAATATGGGGAAAATATAGAACAATGGAGAAATAATTTATACAGGGCACCATAAAATGGATCTTTTATATTACTCTTGTGAACAATTGTTCATTGACTGAGAGGAAGGTAAACTTAAATATGAACAAATGTTCATATTTAATAGACTTGAAGACTTGACAAATGAACAAATGTTCACTATAATGTCACCTACAGCCCTACTCTTGGGCGTCATACGAGGAACTATTATGAAAAAGATGGGTACAAAAGAGAAGATACTTGCCAAATCCCTTACCCTTTTTGGGAAGTCTGGATTTGCAGAGACAAGTGTACGAGACATCGCTAAAGCAGTAGGATTACAGCCTGGGGCTCTCTACAATCACTTTAAAGGAAAGGACGACATACTCCAAGCCCTACTTGGTAATCTCATGGAGTCTGCGATCGTGACAATATTTGAAGATAAGGACCCTCAAGAGCTCTCTAAGCGTCCAAAAGCACTTTTGTCGAATATAGCTACGACTTTCAAGCTTTTAAGCTTTGACAGCAAAAATGAAGCACTTTTTAAACTTTTGATGCAAGAGATGTATAAGAATATCAAGGTAAGGGATCTCTATCTAGAGTATTTCTATCAGCAAAATGTCAAAAAGCTCTCTGCCGCACTCTTTATGATGATGCAGGAGGAACGCATACGCTCTTCTGACCCACTTGTCCTTGCCAATGAGTTTCTTTCTCCTCTTTTTTTCTATCAGTCGCAGGTTGTCTTGCTAAAGATAGACGGAAAGTCAACCTCCTCTGCTGTGACCCTGTTTGAAAAGCATGTGGATTTCTTCTGGGAGAGTATCCGGATTGAAGAGGCACGGCAGGAGACACTGTTTTAGGTACGCCCACTCACTACAGTAATCCTTCCTCAGCAAAACTATAATACCCCTGCTTAGAGAGTATGACATGATCGAGTAGTTCTATGCCTACCAGGGTAGAGACCTCTTTGATCCTCTGGGTGATCTGCATATCTGCCCTGCTCGCTTCTAGCGTACCCGATGGATGGTTATGTGCGATGATAATCCCTGCTGCACGGTCTGCAATAGCATCAGCAAAGACCTCTCTAGGATGGACGAGGCTCTGGTTTAGAGTGCCAATGAAAACGGTGCGGGTATTGATGATATGTGAAGCACCATCCAGCGTGATGCTCAGAAAATGCTCTTGAGACTTACTGCTAAAGGCTTTGAGCTCTTCATAGACATCTGCTGCATCCGTAATACGTTTGTTGGTACGTATCAGGTAGCGTTTGGAGAGTTCGATAGAAGCGAGGATCTGAGAAGCTTTAGCAATCCCCAATCCATGGATATCACAGAGTGCTTGGAGGCTAAGGTTCTCGAAATCATTATCCAGCATAGTGACGATCTCTTTGGCTAATTTGCGTACATCCTTGCCTTGTATGCCCGAGCCCAAGAGTATCGCTACGAGCTCCTCGTTTTTGAGAGATGCTGCTCCTTTGGCTACGAGTTTCTCTCTAGGCTTATCATGCTCGTGGAGATCAGCGATCTTTTTCATATTGGCCCTTTGTATATCATGTCCATAAGTGTAACCCAAAAAAGTATTTTTATGTAAAAATATGACAAATTGACATACTTTTGGATAAGAACTATGGTACAATTATTCAAAAACAAAGGATTACTCATGTCACTTGATCTCTATTTCGCCTATGTGGTGATTGCCTTTTTTACGATTGTAAGTCCTGGGGCTGCGATACTGTTGGCGATCCACAATGGACTGAGTCTTGATCTGCGGGCCGTAGCGATCTCTACCCTAGGTAATATACTGGGACTATTTATCCTCTCTACGGTAGCGATGTTTGGTGTAGGCGTACTACTACAGACCTCTGCACTGTTCTTTCTCATCCTAAAAGTCGTAGGTGCACTCTATCTCATCTATCTAGGTACCAAGCAGATCTTTGGGGATCATGCCAAACTTATCGCTGAGGATGGGATAGAGAAGAGAAAAGTCTATGATGCGTGGAAAGTATTCAAAAAAGGCTTTTTGCTGGCAGTGACCAACCCCAAGCCGATCCTTTTCTTTACCGCGATCTTCCCCTTGTTTATGGATAGTACACATGCTGTGCTACCCCAATTCTTCCTCATGACAGGTACGTTTATGCTGATCTCATTCTGTTCACTGCTCTTCTATGGATATATGTCCGGTGTGGCAAAGTCATGGTTCTTTGATGAGAGACGTTTGGGGATGTTTTATAAAGTATCAGGTTCACTGTTTATACTAATGGGGATCGGGATGCTCTTTCTCGACCAGAAAGTACAAAAAGCAGAGATACATCCGTAGGGGGCTCCCCCTGCTGGGTGCCCTTTTAAGAGACTCTATATTAGTCCCATCTCCTGGAACAGTGCTTCGATCTTGGGAGAGATAGAAGCCAACTCCTGATAGATAGCACCAAATGCCTTGTCCTGGGCATACCACTCTTCGATATGTTTATAGGAGTTGCTTTTTTCATCTTCACTTAGTTCTAGTTTATCTAGATGGGATCGTATCTCTTGAAACCGTTGTATATCTTTATTGCTCATGACTGACTCCTTTGTTTGGACTATTTTATTATAGCACAATTAGGTATCGAGCATCCATTGTACTGCTGCATCGGCATGGATCAGTGTCGTATCATAGATAGGCAGAGTACTGTCTGATTGTGAGACCAGTAGTCCGATCTCTGTACAACCTAGGATCACTGCTTCTGCGCCCTGCTCTGCTAAAGAGCTGATCACCTGTGCATAATACTCTCTTGAAGCCTCTTTTGTGATGCCTAGACAGAGCTCTTCATAGATCACTTTATGGATCATCTCTCTCTGGGATGCATCAGGAGTGAACACTTCGAGATCAAACTTATCGGAGAGTCTTCCTTTATAAAAATCCTCTTCCATGGTAAAGGCTGTCCCTAAAAGCCCTACCTTCTTCACCCCATCTGCAATGAGCCTCTGTGCCGTAGCATCGGCGATATGCAGAAGAGGGACGTTAATATTTTTTGATATGGATGCACTAAGCTTGTGCATGGTATTGGTGCAAATGATGATACCTTCGGCACCTGCCTTCTCTAACCCATAGGCAGCATTGGCAAGGATCACACCCATACGATCCCATGCACCGTCATGTTGGAGTTTTTCAATCTCATCAAAGTCTACACTGTGGAGTATGAGTTTGGCAGAGTGGAGTCCGCCAAGATGCTGATTGATTCCTTGATTGAGGAGGCGGTAGTAGCTGGCAGTACTCTCCCAACTCATGCCTCCCAACATCCCTAAGGTTTTCAAATGCTTACGCCTTTTTACTGCTGGAGACTTCACCTTTGTCTACACGCTTGGAGAACTCTGTCTCTTTGCCTGTTGCCAGTAGTTTAGCCTGCCCTACCCAGTCGTCACGCTTGGCACGTCCAGGGAAAGAGAGGGCACTGTCTGCCCATGCCATATTTTCCTCTGTCCATGCAGCGATCTGGTCAAAGTGATAGATCCCGATACCATTGAGTGCTTCATCAATCTTGACACCGATCCCTTTGATGCGTGTGAGATTGTCTTTGCCTCCGGCTCTTGGAGCAGAGAGCAGTCCTTGTGGAGCCACGCCTTTGTTCTCTTCTGCATCAGTGGCTGTTTTTGTAGTCACTGCTTTTTTGGCTGTGGTTCCCTTCTCTTTTACTTGAGATTTAGGCTCTTTTTTGACTTTTGGTTCTGCTTTGGATGCAGTGTTGGCTTTCTCTTTTGTTTTGGTTTCTGCTTTTGCAACAGCTTCCTCTTTGGCCTTAGCTTTAGCCGCTTTTTCCTGCGCTGCTTTGGCTTCTACCTCTTTTTTAGCCTTTGCTTCTGCTTTGCGTGCAGCCTCAGCCTCCTCTTCTGCTCTGACTTTGGCAGCAGTCTCCTCATCTAGGAGTCTCTGTGCTTCAGCTGCCTTGGCTCTCTCTTCGGTAGCAACAGCTACTTTGCGTGCATTGATGTCTGCATCTTCACAGCGTTTGTCATCCTCTGTGATCGGATCAACAGGGGTCTGACTCAAGTATCTCTCCCCACTTGAATCACACCCTATTCTTGCCAAAAGATACCCAATTACAAAAAAAGCCAATGCCGCTACTAACAGATATAGTAAAGTTGTCATCCTGTTTCCTCCATTTTGATATACCTCTATTGTATTCAAATTTATTGAAAAAAGAGTAAAAGTCCGCCATAAACGTAAGAATTTTGGCTATAATTGGAGAAAAAAGAGTAAATCATGTTAGAAAGACAAGCACATATCGCACTGTTCATTGACGGTGACAACATCAGTCATAACGCTATCGAAGGAATTATCAACGAGCTCAGTAAGCACGGTACAGTCAGTATCCGTCAAGCCTATGGAAACTGGAGCAAAGACAGCCTCAAAAACTGGGAGCCAAGACTACTGGAATACGCCATACGTCCTGTCCAGCAGTTTGACTATACCAAAAGTAAAAATGCCACAGATATCCTCATGACTATTGATACCATTGACCTGCTCCATACCAAAAAGATCGATGCCTTTGCCTTTGCAACCAGTGACAGTGACTTTACCCCTGTTGCCATGCGTGTGGCGGCCGAAGGTATCAAGGTCTTCGGATTTGGAGAGAAAAAAACACCCAAACCCTTCATGGCAGCCTGTTCGGAGTTTATCTTTACTGAGCCCCTTATGAAAACGGAAGATGACAAAAGCAGCCCCAAAAGCAAGACCAGTAAGAGAAAAGGACAGAAAGAACTCAAGCAAGATACCTGGCTGGTCAACCTCTTGCGCAATGCAGTGGAACAGACAATGGATGAAGAAGGCTGGGCAAACCTTTCAGATGTAGGCATCTATATCAGCAACAACTCCTCCTTCTCTCCTATCAGTTTTGGATACAAGAAGCTCAGTAACCTGATCAAAGAAACAGGGTTGTTTGAGATAAAAATAAATGAGTGGAACCATCAGATGGAGATACGAGATAAAAGGTTTGAAGGATAGTGATTTTGACAAATCTATGCTATCATTGTGAAGAAACTAACGTAAAAGCCAAATTTATCGTGAGGTAAAGACGGAAAGCTATGGGTCTCACGTAGATCGCCAAGCTACAAAGTATACTATAGACATATTTTGATTTCCATTTTTGCCTGACATGATTGCTTTTATTGTGGTATGACCCTCAATGGAGCACCCATGCGTAAATATACATTTCTATTTTTCATCTCTACGCTCACCCTCTTTTCTGAAGTATCATCTCAGGAGGAAACCTATCATACGCAACTGATATGGATCGCCCTGTTTGCATTGGGAATCATCAGTATGATTATGATGTTTATTCTTTCTCAACAAAGACAAAAGATCACCAAGCATCATAAAAAAATATTGGAAAATAGAAAAGAGCTGGAGGAGACACAGTCTAAATTTTTAAACAGTATTAAAAAAGAGATGGAAAAGTTGAGAAGGAGTATCGTAGACAAGAAGCATGTTCTGGATGAGACAGTGATCAGTGAGAACAGCCCTGGGCATACAACAACTTCAAAAAAGAACCTGCTTAACAGTACGGAATCTCTGATCGGGTATTTGAAACTTAAGTCAGAGAACCTAGAGATCAAAAATCAAAGCTTCAACCTAAACAATATGCTCAATGAACTGGCGGGGTCTTTGGCTACTACATTTCCAGGATCAGATGTTGACCTTGTCTTTGATATGAATAATAATGTACCTAAGGTAATCATCGGTGATTCGGTGCATATTGGACAGATACTGAACAGTATTGTAGCGTACTGTATAGCGCAAACACCGAGGGGAGTAGTCACACTGGAACTCTCTCTGTTCAATGCCTATGAGGAAGCACAGGAGCTTCAGTTCAAGATCACTGATAGTAGCATGGGTATCAGTAAAAAGGAGGTGAACAGTCTTTTCCTTCCTGAATACAACGAAGAGACGCAATCCTATAAAAGGCTGGATTTTTTTGTTGCCAAAGAGTTGATTACATTGATGAATGGTGACCTGACCGTACAGAGTACCAAAGGAAAAGGTAATCTCTTTATCCTCACCCTACCGTTTACACAAGTGGCAATAGATGACAAGAGAAAGTATCGCCTCCCCCATAAGAAACTGACCAACAAAAAAGTATTGATCGTAGATGACAGCTATCATGCAGGGTTAGCCGCAAAGAAAATGTTTACCTATTTTAAGCATAGGGCAAAAGTACTTTCCAGTGAAGCGTTTACCCTCAATAGACCCAATATGGCAAACTATGATATTGTCATGCTCAATGAAAAGCTTTTTGAGATACATGTTGCAAGCTATCTAAAACGAATCAAAGAGGACCAAGATCTCAAAGTCATTGCACTACAAAGTATCTTTAAAGAGTCTTCAGAAAATAAAAACTACGGTGTGATCGATCGCTATCTTATGAAGCCTTTTTCACAAGAACAGGTTTTTGAGATGATTGTAGAGCTTTATGAGACAGATGAGAGAATGGAAACGATTCGGGCATATGGTGAAAAAAATGAAACACTTTCAGATAAAGGGAATATCCAAAAAGATTCTTTTATCGAAACACCCAATATTACCATAGAGAGCTTCAAGGACTTTAGCGGTTCCCGTATCCTGATCGTTGAAGACAATATCATCAACCAAAAAGTATTACAAAACATTCTTGGTAAGGCGGGGATGTATCTTAAGATCGCCAATAATGGACAAGAAGCGGTGGATGCTGTTAAGCAGGCTTCCGGAGAGTTCGATATGGTACTCATGGATATCAATATGCCTATCTTGGATGGGTATGAGGCGACAAAAACCATCAGAGAAGAGTATGCTTTTGATGTGCTGCCTATTGTTGCACTGTCTGCCCTGGTACTTGAAAATGAGATCCAAAAGATGTTCCAGAGCGGTGTCAACGGCTATCTACAAAAACCATTGAACATAGGTATGCTCTACTCTGCATTTGATCTCTTTATCGGAACAAAAAATAACATGAATGAAGTGATATACCCTATGGTTAGCAATATCTATGGCATCAATATTAATCAAGGGATTGCCTATACCAATGAGAATATTGCTTTATATAAAGAGGTGCTAGATGAGTTTGTCTCTGCCTATGGGAACTCCTATCTCTTGATGGAGGAGTTTTGTGAAGCGAAACAATATGATAAGATAGAGAGACTATGTCTGGATATGAAGGGACTTACCGGTACGATCGGTGCCTATAAAATGCATGATCTTGTAGACAGAATACAGCGATCTCTTTTCTCAAAGCATTATGCGTATATTCCCGAATTGGTACATGAGTATAAAAGTGAATTTCCAAAACTCTCTACAGCGATCAGGAGCTATATAAGATAAGGAGCAAGCCTACTGAAAATGCTGGCTTTTACAGGGAAATCGTTCCCTGTTTTTTGTCACTCTTGCAAAGATGGTCAGAGGTATATGTACGCTTTGTGCGATAGATTTCAGTCTCTCTAGATGGCTCTCTTTAAAACCTATGAGCATCTCATACTCTTCTCCACTATCTCCCATTTGTTGGTTGATATTTTTTAGTATGTTTATTCCATATTTATTGATATCCAAGAGTTTATTTGTATCACAAAAGAGCCCATCTGAGATATCCATACCTACATGGAGATAGGGTCTTGCTCTCTCAATGAACTCTGCACGAAGTGTAGGCTCTAGAAAGCGGGAGTCGTCGGCTATGTCCTCTCCCCTGAAGAGCTTCTCTAGATCTCTTTTGCTTTCTCCCAGTATACCGGTATATGCCAGAAGATCCCCCTCTTCCAAGCCTTTTCGATAGAGAGGAGCATCACTCTGAGAGATCACAGTGATGGAGATATGCAGCTTATCCCCACCGATAGTATCCCCACCAATGATTTCACATCCAAACTCTTTGGCGGTGGACTCAAATCCTTCCATCAGCATATTGATCTCATCATTACTGAGGTCTTTTGGTATCGAAAGTGTAATCAGTGCATACTTGGGCTGGGCATTCATGGCTATGGCATCAGAGAAGTTTACCAACATCGATTTTCTGGCGATCTGGCTAAGACTCATCCATTCTCTTTTGAAGTGTATATCTTCAAAAAAAGCATCTGTACTATAGAGTTTACCTTCAACCATCGCTGCATCATCACCTATATAAGATGAACTGAGTCTTCCGATAAGATAGGCTTCTTTGTCTGTTTTAATCATGTAGAATTGTAACATATGCTGCTAATTTTTTGCTTTTGTTGTTGCATTCATTTATCTTATATCACTGTTGGGTATAATCATCTTACTTTACATGAAGGACTTTATTCTATGAATATCAAAGATGTCAAAATCTATGAATATGATGTGGTAGTGGTGGGTGCAGGACTCGCAGGACTCGCAGCCGCCAAAGAGCTGACAGAAGCGGGTAAAAAAACCGCAGTCATCACTAAGCTACATCCATTAAGAAGCCACTCTGGTGCAGCACAGGGCGGTATCAATGCCGCTCTGAGTGAAAATGACTCTGTCGAACTGCATATGTTTGATACGGTCAAAGGAAGTGATTATCTCGGAGACCAGGATGCCATCGAAATGATGTGTAAAGGGGCACCGGAGACGATCCGATGGGCCGAGCGTATGGGAGCAGCATTCTCCAGAGAAGAGGATGGCACAATCGCCATCCGTCCTTTTGGTGGACAGTCCAAGCCCAGAGCCTGTTATGCCTCCGACCGAACCGGGCTTACGATGTTACAGACGATCTATGAGCAGGCACATCGTGCAGGTATCGAAGTTTTTGATGAGTGGTATGCTGCTGATATTTTGTATGAGAATGGCAAGGTCAAAGGGGTAGCTGCCTTTAACCTGAAAGACTCGCAACCAGCGATCTTCAATGCCAAAGCTACTATGTTCGCCACTGGTGGCTATGGCAGAGCATATAAAGTAAACTCCAATGCCCATGCCAACACAGGTGATGCCCTCTCGATCGTAGCGAGAAAAGGGCTGCCTCTGGAAGATATGGAGTTTGTACAGTTCCACCCCAGTGGTCTGGGAGGTTCAGGTATCCTCATCTCTGAGGCAGCCCGTGGTGAAGGTGCATGGCTCTTCAACAGTGAGGGAGAGCGATTCATGGAGAAGTACGCACCTAGTGTTAAAGAGCTTGCCAGTCGTGATGTCGTCAGCCGTGCCATCATGCAAGAGGTACGCGAAGGACGAGGCGTTGGCCCCAATGATGATGCAGTCTTTATGGATCTTTCACATCTTGATGATGAGATCATCCTCAAAAAACTTCCGGAGCTACGAGAACTGGCGATCACCTTCCAGGGTCTGGATATGCTTGAGGAGCCGATCCTTATCTCTGCAACAGCCCACTACTCTATGGGTGGCATCCCCGTCACCAAACGCTGTCAAGTACGGAAGTCACCTCATGAGCTTGTAGAAGGATTCTATGCAGCAGGTGAGTGTAGCTGTGTCTCTGTCCACGGTGCGAACCGTCTGGGAGCCAATTCACTGTTGGAAGCACTCTTCTTTGGACGTGAAGCAGGAAAAGCGATCATCGAAGACCTCAATACTCTGATATTGAAGAAAGCCTCTGCTGCTGATGCACAAACCATGATAGATGAGTATAACTGGGTCAAGGGAAACAATGGTGACGAAAGAGTCCCTGTCTTACGTGAAGATCTGCAGAATAGCATGAGCCGTGATGCAGGTGTTTTTAGAACAGAGGAATCTCTGAAGCGTCAGATCACAAAATTGGGCGATCTCTACAAGCGATACAAGAATATCCGTATCGATGATAAGTCTTCTACCTATAATACCGATCTTCAGGAAGCGATTGAGCTGGGACATATGCTGGATTTCAGTCTCTTTATCGTAAAAGGAGCACTGGAGAGAAGAGAAAGCCGCGGCGCACATTACCGTGACGATTATACAGAGCGCGATGATATGCATTATCTCAAGCACACTTTTGCCACACTCAAAGAGGACTATACGATAGAGCAAGAGTATGCAGACGTGGTGCTGGGGCAGTTTGAGCCACAAGCCAGAGTCTACTAAGGAGCCTTTTGATGAAACATACACAAGAAGAAGTAATCGAAGAGGTGCTACACCTCAATAAAGAAGAACATAAAACAGACTTTGCCCATCCTGTCAATGTCAAGCTTAAGACTTTCCGCTTTAATGCAGAGACAGACTATCTGCCCTACTACAAAACATATGAGATGGAAGTGACGAAGGATGAACTCGTCCTCGACCTGCTCAACCGTATCAAGTGGGAGCATGATGGGTCATTCTCCTATCGTCGCTCTTGCCGTCACGGTATCTGCGGTGCCTGTGCGATCAAGGTCAACGGCAAAGCAGTTCTGGCATGTAAAGAGAATGCCCAGGGGCTCGTAGAGATCTTTGGCGATGAACTGGTGATTGAACCACAGAGCCAGAAGCGTGCGATCAAGGATATGATCATTGACAAAAGTGACTTCTGGGAAAAGCACGCGACAGTAAAACCCTATGTTGTAGCAGATGTTGATCCTTATCCCGCAGAAGAGAGCCGTATGTCTCCTGAACGTAATGAGCAGTTTTTGGACTCTGACTACTGTATCCAGTGTGGTGCTTGCCACTACTCTTGTCCTGCATTGGAGGTCAATGAGGAGTTCTTTGGGCCTGCAGCCTTTGTTGCAGCCTATCGATTTAGCATTGACCCTAGAGACTCTGCCACCGAAGAGCGCCTAGAGATGACTTCACAGATGGGTCAAGGTGTTTGGGACTGTGTCAAGTGTAATGAGTGTGTCGAAGCCTGCCCCAAAGAGCTCAACCCACTCGAGAAGATTACCAAGCTTCACAATATGCAGTTTGAGCAGGGAATCGCCAAACGTAATGTGGCAACCAAACATGCAGAGGGCTTTGTACGATCAATCAAAAAGTACGGCTACCTCGATGAGCAGGATATCGTCATGTACTCAGAGGGATTAGGTGTGGTCAAACACATGAGCGAAGCCTTCAAGATGATCAAAGCAGGCAAGATCCATCCTTTTGATGTGATGAAGAAAAAGATGCCGCGATCCAAGAACCTCGATGAGATTCAAAAACTCATCAAGATATCACAAACAAATAAGCTGTAAGGAGAGAATATGAGTAGACTAAAATATGCACTATACACAGGATGTACGGCCAGAGAGTCAACACCTGAGCTGCTCTCCTCTACGCTGGCTGTAGCGGATAAACTAGGTATAGAGCTTGTGCTGCTAGATGAAGCAAGCTGTTGTGGTGCCAGCCACCTGCAGGACTTTGACGAGACATTGGCATATGTCCTGAATGCCCGTAATATCTGCTATGCCGAGAAGCTGGGGCTTAAGATGGTCACGATCTGTAATACTTGTCAGCTCAATACCATGATGACCAAGCATAAAATGGATTCTGATCCCAAGACCAAAGCACTCGTCAATGAGAAGCTGGCAGAAGTAGGACTAGAATACAAGGGCACAAGTGAAGTGCAGCACTTCCTTTATGCCTTGATCGAGGATTATGGATTGGAGAATATCAGCGCCAAGGTTGAAGTACCGTTGAGCAACTTCAACATCGCACCTTTCTACGGCTGCCACAACATCCGTCCTTCTGAGCTCCATGAACCTGTCACAGGGGGAGAGAACCCCTATAACCCTACTTCACTAGACAGTCTTATCGAAGCACTGGAGGGTAACAGTGTCCAGTATGAGAGTAAAAATAAGTGCTGTGGTTTCCATGTGGATCTCCAGGCACCTGAGACGAGTAATGCATTGACGGGTACTGCCCTACTCGATGCGATCGATAATAACGCAGATATGATGGTTACCCCCTGTCCACTCTGCCAGCTCAATATGGATCTCAAGCAGCACAGTGCTGGTAAACAGCTTGGCCGGGATATCAAACTACCGGTACTACATATGCCACAGATGGTTGCGCTCGCACTTGGCTGCGATGAGAAAGCTATAGGGCTTAAATACAATGTCACCAAGGCAACGCAGTTCTCTGCATAGCTCTATCGATCAAGTAAAAGTGCCTCTTCTTCACTTTTGCTTCTTCTTTTATATATACCCCAGAGCACGTAATTTTTTTTCTATCTCTTTAGCAAATATTGTGTACCCTGCCACATTGGGATGCACCTGATCACTTTTGAGCTTTGGTTGATCTAAAATATCTGCCAGTACCCCGGCAAGTAGTGGAATCTCCATCTCATCAGCAAGCGCTTCATACAATGGTAAGGGACTCAGTCCAAATACACCTATATCAGGTACAGAGATTAGTAGTACCTTTACCCCTCTTTCTTTGGCTACACGGATTATCTGTTTGAGATTGCCCTTGAGTGCTGAGAGGGATCTCTTCTGCAGGATATCATTACCTCCGAAACAGAGGAGCATAAGCTTGATTTCTGGATTGTTTAGTAGTGTTGATATTCTTTTGAGCCCATCCAAAGAGGTATCACCATTTATCCCGGCATTGATGACAGGGATACCGATAGATAAGGAGAGCTTCTCAGGATATCCCTCCCCTGATTTTGCACCGAATCCATAGGTGAGACTATCTCCGAATGCCAGTATTTTCTCTCCCCGTTGAAGGGAAGTGACTTTTGTCTGATTACGCTGTATCACTACCATTATGACAAGCCCCAGTAGTAGTAAAAGTACGGCTTTGAACATGTATCTGCTTTCTTGTATAGGTAAGGTTATTGTAGCATAGATTTAGAAACACTCCACAGAGATCTTTCTATTAGATAGTGATTCTAAATATACATAATGATTTCGGAAAAATGTCATTTTGATCGAAAAGTTTGAAGAAAGCAGTATTGATTAAGGTCTGTGTTATTATAAATATATAAAATAGTTATACAACTCTTGGGTTGCAATCAAACAAAAGGGGGAGACCATGAAATGGCAATCAATACTTGTCTTGGCAATACTATCAACCGGACTCAATGCTGCGGGGAAGAAGATCACTACAGCAGAAGAGCTTGTGGGCACGAAAAAGCTCATGGATATCACATACAAAGAACAGATGGAGCTCTATGGCTCTGCCATGCGCATCATACAGAGTGCGATCATTACCAGGAACAGGATGTTGGCAAAAAAAGGAGCAGACCTTATCCTGACACATCCTGCTCCCAGAAGCAAGCCCTGGAGTATTATGCCCACAGATGAAGATAAAAAGGGGATGAAAAAAGCCTTTTGATGTACGGCAAGGTTTTTAAACGAAGCCTGTTGGGGATCAAAAAATCAGCAGACAGAGGCAATTGGCTCGATGCCAACAAGGCAGCCTATGAACTCTCCAATGCTTGTGTCTCCTGCCATGCCAGATGGAAGAACAAAGCGATCTCTACCTCTATCGCTGTAAAGCAGATGGAAAAGGCTGCACTGCTTGCCGATAAAAAGAAGAAATAAGACTTAGGAGATATTCACCTGAATATCTCCATCCACTACATCAAATGCTACATGTGTCCCTTCTGTAACTTTGTCTCCTAGAATCAGCTCAGCCAGTCTATCTTCCACCACTTCATAAAGTGCCCTTTTGAGTGGACGTGCGCCATAGACTGGATCAAAGCCTGCTTCGGCGATATACGCCTTTGCCGCCGGTGTGAGGCTGATCTGGATATCTCGTTCGGAGAGCTTTTTCTGGATATCTTTGAAGAGAATATCCACAATACTGGTGATCGCCTCCAGATCCAGCGGGTTAAAGATCACGATATCATCCAGACGGTTGAGGAACTCAGGCTTGAAGGCGCGTTTGAGCTCATCATTGACCGCTTTCCGTCTGTCCTCTGGATCACGGAACTCCATGATCTTGTCAGAGGCGATGTTGCTGGTCATGATGATGATGGTGTTCTTGAAGTCCACCGTTACCCCTTTGTTGTCAGTCAGTCGCCCATCATCCAATACCTGTAACAGGGTATTGAATACATCTGGATGTGCCTTCTCTATCTCGTCGAAGAGCACTACTGAGTAAGGCTTTCGTCTGACTGCTTCCGTGAGCTGTCCACCCTCTTCATACCCTACATACCCTGGAGGGGCACCCACCAGCCTGCTGGCAGCATGCTTCTCCATATACTCAGACATATCGATACGGATCAATGACTTTTCAGAATCAAAGAGGAACTTCGCCAATGTCTTGGCAACCTGTGTTTTACCCACACCGGTTGGTCCAAGGAACATAAAGCTACCTATGGGTCGGTTGAGATCACTAAGCCCTGCTTTGTTACGCTTGATCGCTCGGGAGACTGCCTTGAGTGCCTCTTCCTGTCCTATGACCTCCTCTTCGAGGATACTCTCAATGGCAAGGATCTTATCTTTCTCTCTCTGGAGCATTTTGCTCACAGAGATACCTGTCCAGCGACTAACGATACTGGCTATCATCTCTTCATCCACAGAATTTTTGAGTAAGGTACCCTCTTGCATCATCCCATTCCATCGCTCTTCCAGTGCGTTGAGCT
The DNA here is from genome assembly GCA_965215705.1 of Sulfurovaceae bacterium. Classification (GTDB taxonomy): domain Bacteria; phylum Campylobacterota; class Campylobacteria; order Campylobacterales; family Sulfurovaceae; genus JAAXPZ01. Next base: position 412,137 of record CBDCEE010000003.1, read on the forward strand.
TGTTCTGCTCTTCCAGAATCAGTCCATGCTCGATCTCAGCAACTTTGGAAAAGTCCCCTTCTCGTTTGGCAAACTCTGCCTGTGTACGCAGTGAATCGATCTGGCTCTTGATCTGAGCGATCTCATTAAATACTGCCTTTTCATTATCAAATTGGCTCTGCAGTGCGATCTTTCGCTCTTCCAGGTCAGCGATCTCTTTTTCTATCTCTACCAGACGGGCATCATTCTTGCTCCCCTCTTCCATCTTGAGGGCCTCTCTCTCAACCATCAGTGTAGAGATCTCTCGCTTGACTTTGGCAAGATCCGTAGGCTCACTCTCGATCTGCATCTTCAGCTCTGCTGCAGCTTCATCGATCAGATCGATCGCTTTATCAGGCAAGAACCTGTCGGTAATATAACGATCAGAGAGCTTGGCTGCAGCGACCAGTGCCGCATCCGTGATTGTGACATTGTGGTGTGCTTCGAGTCTGTCCTTGATCCCTCTGAGGATCTGCAGGGCTTCATTGATACTAGGCTCTTCCACTTTGACTGGTTGAAAACGTCTCTGAAGTGCGGTATCCTTCTCAAAGTATTTGCGGTACTCTTTGAGTGTAGTGGCACCAATGGTATGCAGTTCTCCTCTAGCCAGTGCCGGCTTGAGGATATTGGCAGCATCCATGCTCCCCTCACTTGCACCCGCACCTACAATAGTATGGATCTCATCGATAAAGAGGATGACATTGGCAGATTTTTTGACTTCATCAATGACTGCTTTGAGCCTGTCTTCAAACTCTCCACGATATTTGGCTCCCGCGATCAGTCTACTCATATCCAGTGCGATCACACGCATGTTTTGCAAGCTGAGTGGCACCTCTTTATTAACGATACGCTGCGCTAACCCTTCTACGATAGCTGTCTTACCTGTGCCTGGTTCACCGATAAGGATCGGGTTATTTTTGGTTTTTCGAATGAGTATCTGCATCATACGCTGTACCTCTTCATCTCTTCCAATCACAGGATCCAGTTCACCGTCCAGTGCTTTTTTATTGAGGTCGATACCATATTGATCCAGTGCTTCGAGTGTCTCATCGCCGCTTTGTGAATCGATACTTTTTCCACCACGAATCGACTCCAATGTTTTCTTATATTCATTCATATCAATGTATTTTCCGAGAGTGCCTTTCATGAACTGTTCATCTGCATTGGTCAGTAACCAGGCATCTACAGCCAGATACTGGTCTCCATTGGCAGCCATAACGCCTTCAGCGTTCTGAAGGGTTCGGACGAGCTCTTGAGAGAGTTTAATGTTCTCTTTGGTGACAGTTGAGACAGTGGGCAGTTTATTGATAGCACTTTTCACATCCAGTTCAATCGCTGCTTTGTCAGCATTCATCTTGTTCAGTGCCTGATGAAGGATTGATCCACTATTTGTCAGCAATCCCCAGAGTAGATGTGTGGGGCCTACCTCTTGATTTTTGCTATGGAGTGCCAGCGAAATCCCTGACTCAATAGCTCCCTGCATCTGGTTGGTTAATTTTTCTAAAATACTCATATTATTCTCCTGTTAGTAAACTTCTACTATATTTATACTTGCAAATATAGCATAATTGACTGTGAATCGATGCAATCTGGGTTGCATTTCATCACGATATTGGGTGACATTAGATGTGCCCTTAAGTGATATTTCTATAAAATAATGAACTTTTTAAAGGGACTACACCAATGATCAAAAAAAACAATACATTTCACATGATGGGATTTATCTTTACACTTCTGGCTGGTCTTGTGATCAGCGTTTCTACACTTAGTGCCAAAGAATCACCCAAACAGCACAAAGAGAGTAAACTGGATGCCTATATCAAGTTTACACAGATCCTCAACCTCGTAGAGAACCAGTATGTGGATGAAGTCAATACCAGTGCACTGGTCACCAAGGCACTGAAGGGGCTCATGAGCAATCTTGATGCACACTCCGTCTATATGGATGCGAAGAGCTTCAATGATCTGGATGTCCAGACCAAAGGAGAGTTTGGTGGACTGGGTATCGTGGTAGGCATGAGAGACGGTGCCCTCACCGTCATCGCTCCTATCGATGATACACCTGCTGACCGTGCAGGGGTAAAAGCAGGGGATATCATTCTCAAGATCGATAAGCAGGCAACAATCGGTATGACCATTGATGAGGCAGTGAAGTTGATGCGAGGTAAGCCAAAGACCCCTATCGAGCTCACCCTGATCAGAAAAGGCGAGTCCAAACCAGTGATTGTCCATATCATCCGTGATATTATCAAGATAGAATCTGTCAAAGTTAAAACCATCGGTGATGATCTACTCTATATCCATATCACCTCCTTTGATGCCAAAGTGACCAAAGAGGTCAAAAAAGCAGTTACAGCCCACCCTAAAGCCAAAGGTATCGTTCTGGATCTTAGAAATAACCCAGGAGGCCTACTCAACCAGGCGATCGGTCTACTTGATCTCTTTATCGATGATGGTGCCCTAGTGAGCCAAAAAGGCCGATATAAAAAAGATGAATCTATCTTTAAAGCTAAAAAGAAAAATACCATCAACCGACAGATCCCTATCGTCGTACTCGTCAATGGTGGTAGTGCCAGTGCCAGTGAGATCGTCTCTGGTGCTCTACAGGATCGAAGAAGAGCGATTGTTGTAGGAAAGAAGACCTTCGGAAAAGGCAGTGTACAGGTAGTGATCCCGATTGGACAGGAGGAAGGCATCAAGCTCACCGTTGCCAGATACTACCTTCCCAGTGGAAGAACCATACAGAATAAAGGGGTCACACCCGATATCATCGTGGAGAGCGGTACGGTCAAACGGGAGAATAACAACACGATCTCTATCAAAGAGAAAGATTTGAAAAAGCACCTTAAATTGGAGCTGGATAAGATAGATCATAAACCTTCATCAGCAGATACGAATAGCAGCGATAACAACAGCAGTAAAAATGAAGAGGATAAAACAGTTATCCCTGAAGAGAAACTCTATCAGGATGCACAGCTCAAGAGTGCTACTGATATCCTCAAAGCACTGATCATCACAAGCCATAACAAGGAAGCAAAATGACCAAGACCACCCTGCTCTATGAGGGAAAAGCAAAAAAGGTATGGCATACAGAAGACCCAGACCTACTGATCTCTGAGTTCAAAGACAGTCTTACAGCATTTAATGGAGAGAAAAAATCCAGTGAAGCAGGCAAGGGAGAACTCAACAATGCAATCTCTACAGAGCTCTTCAAATATCTGGATGAAAAAGGGATCGCTACACACTATGTGGAGATGATGGATAAAAACCATATGCTACATAAAAGAGCAGAGGTAATCATGATCGAAGTGATCGTCAGAAATATTGCCACTGGAAGCCTCAGCCGTACACTGGGGATCAAAGACAAAACGGTGCTACCTTTTACCTTGGTAGAATTTGATTACAAAAACGATGCACGGGGTGATCCTAAACTCAATGATCAACACTGTATGATCCTGAATCTAGTCAGAGATGAAACAGAGCTGGCGTATCTCCGCTACATGGCAAGACGTATCAACACAATCCTCACTGCCTTCTATAAAGAGCTGGATATTACTGTGGTGGATTTCAAGCTGGAGTTTGGCTATGACAAAGAGGGCAACATCATTTTGATCGATGAACTCAGCCCGGATAACTTCAGGCTATGGGATGCAAAGACCCATGAGAAACTGGACAAAGACAGATTTAGAGAGGGTCTTGGCGGACTCACTGAGGCGTACAAACTCGTACTAGACAGAATCCAAAACAGATAAGGAAAATCATGAAAGCAATCGTCAATGTATATCTCAAAGAGGGTGTCCTCGATCCACAAGGTAAAGCAGCACACCATGCCCTGGGTTCATTAGGCTTTGACAATGTCAATGATGTCAGGATCGGCAAACAGATCATCTTGGAGCTTGCAGCCACAGATAAAGCAGCTGTAGAAGCAGAGGTCAAGGAGATGACAGAAACCCTGCTTGCCAATACTGTTATTGAAGACTATACAATTGAGATCCTCTAATGAAAAAGCTCAATGTATCCATCCTGCAGTTTCCCGGTACCAACTGCGAATATGATACGGTCTATGCCCTGAAAAAGCTGGGACACAAGACCCATGTTATCTGGCACAAAGAGGAGAACCTTCCTGAAAATACTGATCTGGTGATCATACCAGGAGGCTTTAGCTATGGTGACTATCTACGTTCAGGTTCGATCGCACGCTTCTCACCAGTGATGAAAGCAGTGGGTAGCTATGCAGCCAAAGGCGGCTTTGTACTGGGTATCTGCAACGGTTTTCAAATCCTTACAGAGATGGGACTGCTTCCCGGAGCACTCAAGCGTAACAACAACCTACACTTCATCTCCAAGCATCAGACTATCAAAGTGATCAATTCTGAGAATGCATTCCTCAACCAGTGTAAAAAAGGAGAGATACTTACTATTCCTGTTGCCCATGCTGACGGTAACTACTATATCGATCCTGCAGGCTTTAAAGAGCTTGAAGCCCATGGACAGATCCTGCTGAGATACTGCGATGCCGAAGGTAGTCCTATCGTACTGAATGGTTCAGTAGAGCAGATTGCTGGTATCTCCAACAAAGAGGGGAACATCTTTGGATTGATGCCACATCCTGAGCGTGCGATGGAATTTATATTAGGGTCAGAGGATGGTATACGTATGCTTAAAGGCTTTCAAAACGCATGAGAAGCCATCGGCTATTCCTCATCATTCTACTGCTCTCCTTTTGGGTGAGTAGTGTCACCGCAAAAACCAACTACTGGTATAGCTATGTTCCCAAACAGGTCTTTGCTACACAGGTTTTTCCTATCACGATCTTTGCAGATACGGATGACAGTAACAATCTTCCTACCTTTAAATTTGATGCCAATAATGCGATCAAACCATTGAACAGCCATCCCATAAAAGACACAAATGGAGGCAATACCTTCTATACCTTTTACTTCAAGGCAGAAAAAAATGACATCAAGATCCCCTCTTTCACTATCATAGACAAAGAGGAGACCGTATTGCTTGAAAGCCGGTATGTCCCCGTACGGGAGCTGGATATCTCTGGGCATGATGAGTTTTGTGGTCTGATCGCGACCAGCTGTAAGATCGTGACCTCACAAGTCTCAGAATTCGATGCAGAAAACAACTTGGTCTCCCTCACCCTCAAAGCCTCAGAAGCCAATCCCGAAGAGATCACCACAGCAGGAAGTATCGAATCAGGTATAGAAAAGATCACAAAAACAGGCTCTGATACAATCATTGAGTACTATTTTGTCATCCCCTCTTCACAAAAAAGTGTGACCTCTAGTTATTATAATACCTTGCAGAACAGATTTGTCTCTAAGACCATCTCTACAGACTATAAAGATAAGCCGGTAGCCGCACAAGAGAACCTCAATCCCAAAGACAGCAGCTTTGACAAGCTCAAAAAATATGGTCTCTCTTTTCTCAGCCTCTTTTTCTTTTGGATGTTTTGGAAGAAGAAAGATATTTTCTTCTTGGTTCTTTTGGCAATCTGTGTGATCATTCTTCTGACGATGTTCTCTCCTCATGAAAAAGTATGTGTGCAGGAGGGGGCTCCTCTCTATATACTCCCTACAGAGACCAGTACCACAGGAGGACAGATCGATAGGGAATTGACTACAGATATACTGAACCAAAGAGGCAATTATTATAAAATTGCCTATGAGCACAATATCATAGGATGGATCAAAGATGAAGATACTTGCAAAGATTAGGTTTTATCTTGGAGCATTTATCATCTCCGGCGTAGTAGCCTTGATCATGATTCCTCTTCTTTTTGTTCTACCCGGGTATGCTTGCCAGATACTACACTACTTCAACAGGCTGATTCTTGTTTTGCTGGGTGGCAAGATAGAAGAAGTAGGCAAGATGGATCCTGAGGCTGATATGGTCTTGATCAACCATCAAGGTATTATCGATATTATTGCGATGGAGGCCAGAGGCTGTACTGGACTCAGATGGGTAGCTAAAAAAGAGCTTTTTGAAATCCCCTGGTTTGGTAATGTACTTAAGAAATCCAACATGATTTCCATCGATAGGCAAAACAAAGCTGGACTGATCAAGCTGCTTAAGGACTCTAAAGAGACCGTAGAGACAAAAAATCGAATGATCGCTATCTTTCCAGAAGGTACACGTGCAAGCAGCCAAAAGCTTCTCCCCTTTAAAGCAGGTGCAGGGCTGATCGCCAATAGACTTAAACTCAAAGTCCAACCAGTCGTCATCACAGGAAGTAAACGCCTACTGAATGAGCATGACAGGACTGCACATAACTCCACAGTAAAGATCATTTTTCTTCCCACTATTGACGTACATACTGCAGAAAAAGAGTGGTATACAAAACTCTCTCAAGAGATGCAGCAAATGATTGATAAAGAGCATGAGACCTATCATCGCCAGAGATGATTTTCTACCCTCCATATCTTTACAAACACCGCATAAACATAGCATAGGAGCTATCTAAGTTTCACAATGAGTCAAATATCATTCCCTTTAAGCATAATTTTTAGTGATGTCAAAAATATCTCTTTTTTTATGTTATACTATAAATATATGAAATAAATATTAAAGGAGTTCACTATGACACATTTATTACTCCCAGTAGGCTTAGGGGTCATTGTAAGCTTGATTGTTTTTCTATACTTTGAACGTAGAGCCATTGCAGCTAAACGGAGTGCAGAGAGAGATACCCCACAAAAGAGGGAGATGAGCCTTCCGGAAAATCTGAAACGCTATGATACGGATAGAAATGTACTCTTCTATACATTGAGTATGTTTGTTTTTACCCTTTTCTACAGTTACTTCATGTTCTTTTCCAAAGGTTTGAGTCTTGTCGATGTATTTCTCTATACCTTTTTGACTACATTTATCGGTTCTCTGGTCATTCTTCTGCTCAAACTCAAAAGAAGTATTCTGGTAAAAGTCTTTGCAGCTTTCCTTTATGGTGCACCACTTATAGGTGCCTCTATCTTTGGATTTATTTTTTCCTATCTTCTTTACAGCAATTCCCAGTAGCCCTTGGGCTGCCAAAAGGAAGCCTGCATACATTAAGATTCATTAAAAGAAGCACGCTATAATGTCTGATAGATCCTATGTATAAGGCTTTTTTCTCCTATGTTTGAAAACATTCTAAGATTTTTTATCAACAATGCCCGACTCAACTATCTTCTTTTTGTGTTGATCTTCCTGGCAGGGATAGTCTCCTACAATCGAACCCCCAAAGAGATCTTCCCTACGTTTGATCTGGATATGGTAGGGATATTTGGTCACTACACGGGTGCTTCTATCGATATACTTGACAAGATGGCTGTCAAAGAGATAGAAAATGAGATCAAAAGTATCGATGGTATCAGCAAAATAGCCACTGTGATCTCTTCGGGGAGATTTAGTATCATTCTTGAACTGGAAAAGAGAGTAGATCGATACAATACTGCTAACAAGATCAAAGACGCTGTTTCTCTCGCCAAACAGAACCTTCCCAGTGATATGGATGAACCCATGGTTTCAGTACTGGAGATACGAAGAGCTCTTATCAATATCTCCCTCTCTTCAGATACACTGGAACACGATGCCCTGATCTTGGCAGCTGACGAGCTCAAAGAGAAACTTCTTTCTGTTAAAAATGTAGCAGAAGTGCTTGTATATGGGGATGCGGACAAGTACTATGATATCACACTACATGCCAACCGTATCAAAGCCTTGGGACTCAATGAGAGCAGCGTGATCCAGGCTCTCTCTGCACTTTCGTACATCTATCCAGTAGGTAAAGTCGAGGATCCACATGAAGGACACTACTACATCTCTACCTACAATGGTGCCAAAAGTGCCGAAGCGATGCTAGAGAGTAGGATCACAGTCGCGGGAAAAATGGTCCGACTCAAGGAAATCGCCTCAGTCAGAAAACGCTACAAAGACAGTAGTACGCTCTTCTCAGTGGATACCAAAAGTGCGGTAGACCTCTATGTGAGGCAAGCAAATATAGGCAATGCCATAGAGATCGCCAAGAGGATCAAAACACTTATCAAAGAAGAGCAGCAGACTGATATCGTCTATACGATACACAACGATAAGGCAGAATCGATCAAAGACAGGCTCAACATCGTTATCTCCAATATACTTTTGGGTCTGATATTGATTACTTTGCTGGTTATATTACTGATCAACAAACGCATGGCACTTATTATCTCCTTGGGAATTCCTACCTCTTTTGTGATGGGTGCTGCCTACTTCTACTTTGCGGGATACAGTATCAACATGATCTCTCTCATTGGCGTACTCATTGCCCTGGGTATTATTGTAGATGATGCCATCGTAGTCAGTGAGAATATACAGCAGCATATAGAAGAGGGTCTTGCCCCCAAAGAGGCAGCAGTACAAGGAGCCAAAGAGATGTTCAAGCCAGTGACTATCGCCTCTTTGACCACACTATTCGCCTTTTTACCAGCACTCATGATGAGTGGCACTATGGGAGAAGTGATCAAGCTCATCCCTATCGCCGTCTCGGTACTTGTGGTTGCCTCTCTCATCGAATCGTTTGTCTTTTTACCTATTCATGCGGCACATGTGTTGAATGGTTCACAGAAGACTACTTCCTGGGAAGGTGCCAACCGTATCTACAGCCGTATCATTCATCTGCTCATGCGTTATAAAAAGACATTTTTAGTGCTCTTTGTGATCCTTGTACCACTATTAACCGTGATGGGACTCAAACAGAGTAAATTTCAGCTCTTTTCTTCCTTTGATGCAAGCACCATCAATATCACGCTCAAGTCCAATGTCAACCGCAGCCTAGAGGAAACCTACCGCATACTCAAAGTGATAGAAAAGGACCTCTATGCCCAAAAAGAAGTATTTGCCATCAAGCATGTAGGCTTTATCGCAGGATGGCGTACTGACAGTGCCAGTAATGGTGAAGAGTATCCTTATGTAGGGCTCATCACACTGGAACTGGAGAAGTTAAAACCACAAAACTTTGTGGATCGGTATATCACGCCCAACCTTAGTTTTTATTATGATGAAGCAGGAAGGGTCAGAGAGTCAGATTCCGCAGAAATATCCAAAAAGCTTAGAGCCTTTCTCAAAGAGAAGCAGTATAAAAAGAGATTCAATTTAACTGATCTTGCGATCGTAGAGAGAAAAGTAGGTCCCATTAAGTCAGATCTCAAGATCGGATTGATTAGTGAGGACAGAGAAAAGATCATCACCTACACCCATAGGCTCAAACAGGTACTCAAAAATATAGACGGTATTGTATCGATCAGTGACAGTATGACCTACGGTATTGATGAGATCAAACTCAAGATCAACCGCTATGGAGAATCACTGGGGATCACAGAACGTACTATCGGTACCCTACTCTCCAGTCTCTATCTAGAGAGAAAGATCAGCTCTTCTTTCGACAGTGATGGATTGATCGATATAGAGGTTAAAAGTAGTCAGAAAGACTCTCTCTCTCAGATGAAGAGACTACAGATCACGCTGACAGACGGAAAATCTGTTGCACTTCAGGATGTAGTGGACTTCAACGTGATCAAATCCTTTGAGAAGATCATTAAAGATGACACCTTAGCCAACTACTATGTCTATGCCAATGTCGATAAGAAGAAGATCACCGCCAGTGAAGTGCTCGAAAAGCTGGCACCTGAACTGGAAGCAATCCAAAAAGCAGGAGTAAAGATCAAACTCAAAGGAGAAGCTGAGAAAAACATGGATCTCAAGAGAGATATGATCACCGCCAGCACAGTCGCACTACTACTGATCTTGCTCTCGATCCTCTACCTCTTTAACTCCTTTAGAGAGACCTTGATGATGATGTCAGTGATCCCTTTTGCTTTTTTAGGGGTTCTGGCAGGGCATTTTGCTCTGGATCTGAACCTCTCTATGCCCTCTATCATCGGTATGTTAGGACTTTCTGGTGTAGTGGTCAATGATGGTATCATTATGGTCATGAACCTTAAAAAAGCAACCAATATGGAGGAGATATACCACTACGCTTCCAAACGCTTCCGTCCTATCATCCTTACCTCTATTACCACGATCGTTGGCTTGGCTTCATTGGTATTTTTCCCTACAGGACAGGCTGCGATCTTTCAACCCATGGCAGTAGCATTGGCATTTGGATTGGCATGGGGAACCATACTCAACCTCCTCTACCTTCCTGTACTCTATACCATGATCAACCAAAAAAGACTTATCAGGAGAGAGCTATGAAAATACGCGTCTATTACGAAGATACTGATGCCGGTGGGATCGTCTATCATACCAACTATATCAAGTTTTGTGAGCGTGCACGGAGTGAACACTTCTTCTCTCAGGGCATCAAGCCCCTTGAAGGAGAAGCCAGTGGCTTTATCGTGAGTCATCTCCAGGCTGATTTCCTCTTTTCGGCTGCATTGGGAGATCTTCTAGAGGTCAAGAGTCACATTGTGACACTCAAGCGTAGTTCCATGATCTTGCAGCAGAGTATTTGGAAAGAGGAACAAAAGGTCTTCTCTATGGAGATCAAGCTTGCCTTTATTGCTGAGGGGAAAGTCAGCCGTATTCCAGAACACTTTATCGAACTATTAGAAAATATGATATAATGGCAGCAAAAAAGTAGACATGAATAGATGAAAAAGATCCTAGCACTCTTCTCCTTACTTGTACTGTTTGCCATAGATACCTACGCCAAAGATGTATTTAAACGTTACCCGGTCAAATCAGGCATGATCCTCTATGATATCAATACCACCGGTATCGCACCAGGATTAACTACCCATACGATCGGAGTATCTCGACTGGTCTTTGATGACTGGGGAGCTAAAGAGCTCAAAGAAGATGATGCTACAGAGATCCAGAGCGGTGACTTCAATGAAGAGACTGCCAGACACACCATGAGTCGTATGGACTATGGTACGATCTATACGGTGGATTTCGATGAAAATGTGACCTATCAGACACGTGACAGAAACATTGATATCGCGATTGCCCAAGGCGCAGATATGTCCGATGAGAGTCTGGAGATACTCAAGGAGATGAAAGCAGTCAAGACAGGTACTGAAGTGGTAGCAGGCTACCCCTGTGATGTCTGGAAAAGCAAAGATCAGACCATCTGTATCTATCAGGGTATCCCGCTGAAGATCACCGTCGAAGCACCGGGCTTTAGCTCCACACGCACGGCACAGATGGTGGTACTGGACAAACCGATCTCTGACAATGAGTTTGCCCTTCCCGGCTTTGCTATCATGGTAGATGACGGCTACACCAGCAATCAGGCTGCCTCTGTCAATACTGCAGACTATATGGCAGCGGTGGATGACCTGCACCAGAAAGTCAAAGCGATGGGGATCGATCTCAATGATGAAAATATCACACTTACCAAAGCACAAGAGATAGAAGTGATCAACACCCTCGGAGAAAGATACCTTCAAAAGCAGAAAAAGCTCCTCCCCAAACTGATGGTGGCCCTCAAGGGTGCCAGAGAGTGTATGGATCACTCAGAAAATGGCAAGGAAGCCTCCAGCTGTATCAAAGCGGTCAACCGTATCAATGAAGAGCTGGGAGACCAAACCTCCAACTATGACTACAGCCACTGGAACAGGGAGAAAAAAGAGCTGATCGTTAAAGATATCGACCAGGAGATCAACGACCTGAATCTGACCATTGACTGTGTCACCAAATACGACAAAACAACCGATGTCATCGAATGTACCGAAGGTACACTCGAACCCAAGATATAGTCCAAAGCACCCTTTTGGTATAATCGCGGATAAAATTGGTGCTACGTACGACGTGCTACGATACTTAATCAACTATTTCGTAACACGTAACACCTGACACGTAACACATCCGAAGGATACCGTTTGAGTGATACTACCAAGAAAAATGTCTATGATCCCAAAGCCATAGAAAATAGCTATTATAAACTCTGGGAAGCGCGCGGCTACTTTGAGATCGAAGGCAACAAAGCAATCCAAAAAGAAGGTAAAACCTTCTGTATCTCTATGCCTCCCCCCAATGTCACAGGTCATCTGCATATCGGACATGGACTCACCTTTACGATCCAGGATATCATCGTTAGATACAAGCGTATGGATGGCTTCAAGACCCTTTGGCAGCCTGGTACAGACCATGCAGGGATCGCTACACAGAATGTCGTAGAGAAACAGCTGCTGGCTGAGGGCACCACCAAAGAGGAGATCGGTAGAGAAGCATTCCTGGAGCGTGCATGGCTACAAAAGAGCAACTCCGGTAGCGCCATTACCTCTCAGTTACGTCATCTAGGGGTCTCCCCTGCGTGGAGCCGTGAACGCTTTACGATGGATGAAGGCCTTGCCAATGCAGTAAAAAAAGCCTTTAAACAGATGTATGATGAGGGGCATATCATTCAAGACAACTATATGATCAACTGGTGTACCCATGACGGCGCACTCTCAGATATCGAAGTAGAGCATGAAGACCATATGGGTAAGCTCTACCATATCCGCTATCCACTTACAGATGGCAGTGGAGATGTGGTAGTTGCCACCACCCGTCCTGAGACCTACTTTGGAGATACGGCGGTCATGGTGCATCCAGAGGATGAGCGACATCAGCATCTCATCGGAAAGACAGTCACCCTCCCCCTCGTAGGTAGAGAGGTAGAGATCATCGCAGATACCCATGTAGATAGGGAGTTTGGTACAGGCTTTGTCAAGGTCACCCCGGCACATGACCCCAATGACTACGAGGTAGGTAAACGTCATGATCTAGAGTTCATCACAATCTTTGATGAGAGTGGTGTCTTGAACAGCTATTGTGGAGAGTTTGAGGGGCAGGAACGACTCGAAGCCAGAGAAGCACTCGTTGCCAAACTTGAGGCAGAAGGCTTTATCGAAAAGATCGAAGATCATGCCCATCAGGTTGGACACTGCTATCGCTGTAAGAATATTGTAGAGCCCTATATCTCCAAGCAGTGGTTCATCAAAAAAGAGTTTGCCTCAGGTGCTATAGAGCGTGTCAATGCAGGGGAAGCACAGTTCTTTCCCAAGCATTGGATCAATAGCTACAATGCCTGGATGGGTGAGCTACGTGACTGGTGTATCTCTCGCCAGCTCTGGTGGGGACATCAAATCCCGGTCATGCATTGTGACAGCTGTGGCAAGCACTTCGCTTTTGAAGGTGATACACCGACTGTCTGTGCACACTGTAGCAGTACTGAGATCCACCAAGACCCTGATGTACTTGATACCTGGTTCAGCTCTGGACTCTGGCCATTTAGCACCCTTGGCTGGGGCAATGGTGAGGCACTCAAAGGCACACAATGGAGCGAGAGCGATATGGCGGATTTCTATCCCAACAGCCTGATGATCACCGGCTTTGATATCCTCTTCTTCTGGGTAGCACGTATGCTCATGATGGGGGAGAAGCTCACAGGGGAGCTTCCTTTCAGTGATATCTATCTCCATGCACTGGTCAAGGATGAAAAGGGCGAGAAGATGTCCAAATCCAAGGGTAATGTCATCGACCCGCTGGTAATGATAGAGAAGTACTCTACCGATGCCTTGCGTTTCACACTGGCGGTACTGGCGGTGCAAGGACGTGATATCAAGCTCAGTGAAGAGAAGCTCGAGCAGAGCCGTAACTTCACCAACAAACTCTTCAACGCCGCCAACTATCTCCAGCTCAACCAGGAGACCTTTGCCGATCTAGATCCTAAGACGATCACGACGCCACTGGGACGATATATGCTCTCTCGCTTCAATCTGGCGATCCAAGAGACACGAGAGTCTATCGACAGCTACCGTTTCAATGATGCTGCCACGACACTCTACCGCTTCCTCTGGGGTGAGTTCTGTGACTGGGGGATAGAGCTGAGCAAAGCCAGCAAAGAGAGTGTAGCAGAACTGGGAAGTATCTTCAAAGAATCCATGAAATTGCTACACCCCTTTATGCCTTTTATCACAGAGAACCTCTACCATCGTCTCAGTGGTACAACCCTAGAGGAGAGTACCTCTATTATGGTACTTCCCTACCCTGTGGCAGGAGAGATCGACAGAGAGATCATGAATGAGTTTACACTCGCCATCGAAGCGATCGTCTCCGTACGCCGTTGCAAGACCATCATCGACAAGGGTAACCAGCGTGTTGAAAAGGCCTTTGTCAAGATCGATCAGGAGATCGATCAGGAGATGCTGGCTGCATTCATTCAGAGACTAGCCAAGGTTGATAAGATCAGCTTTGTCGATACCAAACCAGACAATGCCGTAGCAGATGTCAGCGATACCCTACAGACCTTTATCTCTACGGATGATATTGATATGAGTGATGTGATCGACAAGCTGAGCAAGCAGCAAGAGAAGCTCCAAAAAGAGATCGACAAACTCAACGGTATGCTCTCCAATGAACGCTTTGTTGCCAATGCACCCGAAGCAGTCATCACACAAAACAGAGCTGCACTCTCCGATGCAGAGACCAAAATGGAGAAGATCCTTGCCGAACTCAAAGGACTGGGGGCATAAAAGCCTCTTCTCTTTACCCTTCCTCTCCGTTTTGGTATAATGTCCTTCAAGGTATCACCTAGTATTGGTGATTCCCTATATAGATGAAAAGGACAGCACTTGATATACCTCTCATGGAAAACAACCCTCCTGCCTCTTGCTGCATCACTCCTGCTTACTGCCTGTGGCGGACACAGCGACAACAGCATCAAAATACAGGCTGACTGTAGCCAGAAGGGTCAGAACAACATACTCTACAGTATCATGAAGGATGCCTATCTCTGGTATGCACAGGTACCAGATCTCGATCCCGCCTCCTATGACAGCATCGAGACACTGCTAAAAGACCTCAAGTACAAAAAATATGACAAGTGGAGCTACATCACCACCCAAAGCAGCTATGACAGCTACTTCAACAGCGGTGCCTATATCGGCTTTGGCTTCTCACTGGGATTTGTCGGTTCCCGGGCATACCTGCGTCTGGTGTTTAAGGGCTCTCCTGCTTATAAGGCAGGTCTCCGCAGAGGTACAGAGATTCTTGAGATTAATGGCAAAACCATTCAGCAGATAGAGGCTGCACAGCTCTGGGACAGCATCTACGGAAACAAAGAGATCGGTATAGCGGGGCGATTCAAGATCAGTGTTAATGGACAAACCAGTATAGTCACGATCCAAAAAGAGAAGGTGACCGCCTACTCCATTCTCTCTGACAAGATCTGGAATGTTGCAGGAGAAAAGGTCGGCTATTTCGTCTTCAATAAGTTTATAGAACCCTCCAAGGCGGAGCTCAAGGCAGAGTTCCAGAGATTCAAGGCTGCCGGTGTGACCCAGCTGATCCTCGATCTCCGGTACAATGGTGGCGGCAGGGTACATATCGCACAGTATCTGGCAAGCCTCATCGCAGGAGAGGCGCATGCAGGAGAGATACTGGCATCCCTGAGATATAATGACAGATATACCAGGTGGAATGAATCCTACCCCCTGAAAAAAGAGTCAGATGCACTGGGGCTTTCTGCGCTCACTGTCATCACTACCGAGGCAAGCTGCTCTGCCAGTGAACTGCTCATCAATGGACTCAAGCCCTTTTTGGAGGTCAAAGTCATAGGAGAGGCTACCTGCGGCAAGCCCGTAGGCATGCGGGGCTATAGCTTTTGTGACAAACATCTCGCTCCGATACAGTTTGAGGTACTCAATGCAGAAGAGCATGGGGGCTACTATGCGGGGTTGAGACCAGACTGTGCTGTCTCGGATGACCTCACGCACCCCTTTGGCAATAGCAGTGAGGCAATGCTACAGGAGGCACTCTATATGATGCAAAACGGTCACTGCAGCCCTGCTTCCTCCAAGAAAATGCTGGAAAAGAAAGCCTCATACCCTGCCAGGAAGATCCGTACAAGCGGCTGGCAGAGAGAGTTGGGTGCGATCTAAGGGGAAGTGCTAAACAACCTCTACTTTTTCGACCACGTCCAGCCCAAAGCCCGCTAGTCCAACAAACTCGGTCTCTGTATTGGTAGTGAGGAGGTTGATGTTGCGGATGCCATCAAAACACTTCCCATCCAGAAGCATCTCCATATCTGAGCCGATATTGTGAAACTAGACATCGGCAGGCTTTGGCGTATAGCCACTACCCCTACTATGCTATCTCTTCCAGATAAGCCTGATATATCTCCAAGCTGATCTGCATATAGGGTGAGCTGACCACATGTGGACGAAGCGTGCGGATATGCGCCATAGTCTCTTCCCGGCTATGTCCCCCATAGAGCATCCACGCAGAAACCATCAGTACAGACCTGGAGAGCCCCAGCGTACAGTGTATATATACCCCCTCCTCTTGATATCTCTCTATCCATAGCACCCCTTGATGCAGCATCTCTGGATCAGGTATGGTCTGATCTAGAAGAGGGAGTCTTTTTTGAGGGATCACCTCTTGCTGTACCTGCTGCTCAGTCGCAAGATTCAGGGCATGACGCACCCCTTTGTCCTGTAGTAGTGCATACTCCTCTGCCGTAGGGAACCTTCCCAGATAGACAGTGGGCATCACAGAGCTGACCAGGGAAAGTTTGCGTTTGTAGTAGTGCCATGAGATATAATTACCTATGAAATAGGGAGCAAAAAGTACCCACTGCCAAAGCGTAGCCTTTGCCTCTCTCCCTGCCAAAATCCTGTTCAGACCAAACGCATAGACCAGACTTACAGAAAAGAGTGAAAGGAAAAACCATAGAAACAACCCATACAAGGCATTTACTTTAAATGCCAATACCATACAGACTATAGAAGCAGCCAGATAATGCAAACCCATTTTCAAGCTGCGTGGTGTGCTAAATCCCGTGATGAGCCAGGAAGCCCTCTCCTTGCATATGAGATACACCGCTAGTAGACCAAGCAAGGCACCTGTGGGAAGATCTACAAAATGGTGCTGATAGACAAACAGCGTAGAGAGCACGATCAGCAAGAACCAAAGTGCTACAAATATTTTTAACCATAGGGACTTGAGGTATCGCTTCATGGAGCTCCATAGTACGATCGCAAAAGCAACATGCAAAGAGGGTAGCTGGTTGAAAGGGAGGTCTGCCTCCAACAGCCCAAAAAGAAAGGTATACGAATCCGCAGACGGTTTTTCAAAAGAGAACTGGAGAGGGAAAAGTACAAAAATCGCTACAGAAACTAAGAGTATAAAAAGTACCCTGGCCGCAAGTATCCGAAGCTCCAGACGGGTATAGGGTAGAAAAAATGCGATCACAAACATCAGATCAGAGGACATATAGGGTACGATAAAAGAAGGGATAAAAGGGATCTCCTTCTCCCATGCCATCCAGAGAGAAGGGTGTGGTGCACTCAATCCTGCATATTGATTGGCGGCACCATAGAGTAGAAAGAAAGAGATTCCCATAAAAAGCATCCAGACAAAACGCTCTTTGGTCGTACTTTTCGCTTCTAATGCAGGATCAAAGGGATACATCGTGACTACTTCCCTTGGTATTGTGCAGAAGAGACAGTGAAGATACCCCAGTCGTCTATGAGCATATGCTCTTTTGCAAAGCCTCTTTGTGCAAAGAGATGATCCAGCTCATACTGGCTTCGTCGACGCATGATCCACTTGCTGTCTCTGTGGTTTCCCAAGACATTGGCTATCTGTTCGAGTTGTGGATGCCATGGCTGCCCGGTATAGAGTAGGTATCCCCCCTCTTCTATGATACTGCATACCCCATCTATCGCTTTGGCTATAAGGTCATTGGAGGCGAAGAGTTCAAATACACCCGAGATGATCACGATATTTGGACGATATCCTGCAGGATCATAACGCTCAGGATCAAAGGCATCACTCTGGGCATAGGTGATATTCTCCAAACCTCTCTCCTTTGCCAATACTCTGCCCTCTTCGACATTTTGCACCTGGTAGTCCCTGACCTGTATCTCTATCTCAGGGTACTTCTCTGCGATCTCTATAAGGTAGCGTGCCGGCCCTCCTGCAATATCCAAGATACGTACCGCTTTCCCCTCACTGTGAAGCTGTACGATCTTTTGCTCTATAGCGGCGATCATATGAGCTTTTCTCTGTCGTATACCTCTCCAGCCAATACTCTCAAGATAGTTTTTATCTATCATCCTACCGATAGGTCCCACGCCACTGGGCTCATTTTTATAGACATGGTCCAGTGTCACACCAGAATCAAACCCATACTTCAATCCTATCTTCATCCCATCACTCATAAAACCCAAGCGGTTCATCATAAACCGTTGGATGGCATAGTTGCTCTCTTTCCATAAAGGGAGTGAGCCGTATGCGATCTTATCGTGCTCCTCTTGAGTCTGTTTGACCATTCTCTCTACGATCTGTGGCTCATCTATACTCTTTTCATTTTGCGAAAAACACGCTTCCATAAAAGTTGCGATCTCATCTATGGCTTTTTGCTGTTCAGTTTCATAGAGCACCCCATGATAGAAGCCATCCAGTTGTACAAACTTTTTCAGAGGAGAGGCAAGTGCTGCATAGAAATCTCCCTGTACTTTAGACGCTACCACATAGTCTTTGGTGGCACTCAGTATCAGTGTCGGTGTAGCGATAAGATGCGCATCATCCACAACCCGTAGTGCAGTATCGAGCAGTGTAGTGAGCTGCCTGGCAGGGATGTTGGGGGTGATGAGCTCATCTGCATCATAGCGTCTCTGCTCTGCCACATCATGCGTCAGAAACTTTGACTTCACATAGGACTTGATATTCATCTCCGGCTTGAACCTTACTGCCATCTTTAGAAAGGCTTTGGCAAAAGGAAAATAGAGTTTGATCTTAAATGCAGGAGCGATGAGCGCTAATCCTTTGATCTTGGGAGCATAGTCATGTACCCATGTACTTGCTGTTACCCCGGCTACCGAGTTGGCGATGATAAAGATATCCTCTTCGCTCTTCCCCTCTCTGTCACAGACAAAAGAGACAAAAGCATCCAGATCCCGAACAAAATCCGTAAACTCATAAGCAGGAGCCACCTTGGTCTCTCCATGCCCTCGGTTATCATAGGAGTATATCTCCCGAATTTAAATCCAAAGTGCAATTTTTAAAAGACAATTTGAAAAAAGAGTTTTTGAGAGTTGTTTCTTTTGGATTTGAAGAGGTTAGATGCTAAAATAACTTCCAAATCTGACCAAAGATAAAGGAAGTGATATGTCATATACGCATCTAACCCTAGGAGAAAGATACCATATTCAAGCTTATATAAGCAGAGGATATAGCAATAAAGAGATAGCCAAACAGCTAGGAGTGCATCCCTCGACCATCAGCCGAGAGATACGAAGAAACAAAGGGGATATTGCTGGAACCTATTTTGGATATGGAGCCCATGATAAATATAAAAAGAGGCAACAAGACCATGCCAGAAAAGCCAATCTAAAACTCACAGATTCTACTATAAAGCTTATCAAAAAGTATCTCAAAAAAGAGTACTCACCCGAACAGATCTCCGCCACACTGTCTATCAAACACTCCATAACCATATCCCATGTCACCATCTACACATTCATCCATGAAGATAGGCTGCATAATGGTACACTCCATACAAAGCTCAGACACAAAGGAAAACGAAGAGCCAAGTATGGTAAAGGACGAAAGAACCGTATCCCTAATAGAGTCTCTATTGAACAAAGACCTACTATCGTAGATGATAAAATAAGAGTAGGAGACTTTGAAGCAGATACCATCATTGGCAAAGGCAGACAAGGAGCAATCGTTACTATAGTAGAGCGAAAGTCCATGTATGTAAAACTCTCACTGCCTGTAAGAAAGAAAGCCCTTATCGTAGCCAATGAGATGATACGACTACTGGGAAGATACAAGAAACATGTGCACACCATTACCACAGATAACGGTTTGGAGTTCGCCAAACATCAAACCATTGCAAAAAAACTTAAATGTGATTACTATTTCTGTCATCCTTATAGCTCTTGGGAGAGAGGACTCAATGAGAATATCAATGGACTCATCCGTCAATATATCCCAAAAGGCAGTAGCTTTGAACATCTCACGGCTAAAGATATTAAAAGGATTGAGAACAGACTTAACCATAGACCTAGAAAATCTCTAGGATGGAGAACACCTTATGAGGTATTTCATGAAAATTTAAAGGCTTCATAGGAAAATTTGGATAGAATTTTTTAGAGGTGAAATTGCACTTTGGATTTAAATTCAGGTCTTATACCCTGCAAACTCAGGCTTGGCTGCGATACTCCCTAGTCGTCCCGAATGTTCATGCCCTCGGTGCAAGATGATGAGTATCCGGCCATTATGAGGCACAGCATGCTCCCACTCTCTATAAAAAAGTGTACTTTGATCAAAACTCTTAAAGGTTCCCTCTACTGCTTTCATCTGCTATCCTTATCGTTCTTTTTCCAGAGTATACACAAAATAATATAAAGTGTCAAGTGTTACTTTACATTATGTAAATATTTCCTTATGCTTTTCAATCCACTCTCTATCAAAAAAACCTTTATATACTGACAGCTTTTAAGGCTTGCTAGCTTTCCTTTTATCCTTTTTGGGCACTATCAAGTTCATCGTATCATTCCTCATATACTGGTAGAAGTTAAAATCTCCAGAGAAGAACTCTATAGAATCCTATGATTACCTTTTTCTCTTGCTTCTCCCTTTCCCATCTATCTATCTTCTTCAATAAAAGCTTTAGGTACCACCATAGAGAGTGCCACCTTCTCTACGGATTGAGAATAAGGAACTCTAGCTCTATAACTGACATAGAGTACATTCTCTTCCATCTCTTCAGAAAGTGCAGCACACTCCTGGGGACTGTAGCCCATCTGTTTACAGAAACCTTTGGCAAAGTCCTCTTTGATCTTCCCCTCATCCGTGATCGTATCTTTTTTAGGAGGTGGTGCGTAGACCAGTTTGCCTTGGGTGTGGTTATAAAGTAAGAGAACACAAGAGATCACTCCTCTTGTCAGGAGACTCTGTCAAGTCCACTGACAAAGAGAGCTGCCAAGAAGAGAGCAGGATACGTTACTCCTCTCTCAGTCTCCACTCAATGAGAGCACTGTCATACTCCTCCAACCCTTCATAGCTGAAAGGCTCTCCCTTATTATAGCGATTGTAGGCAAAGGGGTTGGCTTTGAGCTTGTCTGAGTCGGGATGACCTTCCGGTAGGTGGGCTTGGTAGTTGCCTGTGGTTGGGGCGTGGGTTGCATCAGTTGGTGGTGTTTGGGAGGATTTATTCTCCGTAGTGCCTAGCGGTTTTAGCCAGTTGGGTATCTCTGTTTTTGGGCAGAGTGTTTGGAGCTTTTCCAAGAGTTCATAGGCATAAGGGAGATCAGAAGGTCTTTCCAGTGGAGTATCCAGTGTGAGATAGAATCTAGCTATAGGTGTATGCATCAGTGGATGGGAGAATTGGCTTGGGTTAGCAAGTCCTCTTATCTCTCTAAGTTTCAGCCAGATGAGGATCTCGTAGGGGAATAGCCAGTATAGAGAGTCATCAAACATAAAGTACTCTTCATCATTTTTAGCTTCTCTAGTCTCTTCTAGGTGATACTCACCCATCAGGTAGATCATCCTGTCTACCTCGGTTGTATCTTGGGTATCCCACTGCTCTAGGATGTTGTCATAGATGAGCATATTTTCAGGATAGCGGGCGAGGCTTTTGTCATAAGACTTATCATAAACTTTGCAGTAAAGATCCAATAAAAACCACCCAGGCAACATATCCTCTGTACCCGTACTGATAATCTTGGAGATGCTTTGTCCCTCTGCGTCTTTCTGCTGACCGAAGTCTATGGAGGCGATGAGAGAGTCACCTATCTGTGCATACTCACTCTCCCAGCCACACAGCAGGCTCTGGGACATATGGGCAGTAGCTTCATCCATGAGATAATAAGACTCCCCTAATGCCTCAGGGCATTCATTATGGATCTCCCCGCTGTAGAGTGCGAGGTAGGCATAGGCACTGGAGTAGCCAAAGTATTTTACAGCCAACGGTATATCGTTGTGTTCTAGGATTTGATAGTGGGTGTTGTCGAGGTACCAGCGTTGAAGTTTTTTAAAGGTGGTTTCGCAAGCCATGGGGGTAAGCTCGTCGTCCATAATATCATGGAACCAAGCCATAGCATATCCATATAGTTCTCCATTCCCCTCTTTATTGGGATAGCGAAGTCCGACCGCTTTTTTGAAGTCCTGTTTTAGCTCTTTGAGCAGTGTGCTGAGTATTTTATTTTTGATCATCTGTTTTCTCCATTATTCGGGATTCCAATCTGAGCAGTTGATGCTCTGGGCTTTGCACTTGCCTTTGCCTAGATGCCCATAGCAGCCTGAGGGGTCGGGGACGAGCTTGACACGGCATTTTTTATATTGGAGTGTTTTCCCCTCCTGTTTTCTTTGATACTCTTCTATCCCCTTATTGGGTACGCTTTTCATGCGACCTTTTCCATCTAGACCTTTTTCATAAGCCTTGTCTTGTTTTCTCTTATACTCTTTTCCTCCGAGCTTCTGGTGCTTGCTCATTGGGGAGTTGTTGGCTTTGGTCTCGATGATGATCATGGTGGTGGCATTATAGGCGATGTTGTCTAGTCCATGCCCACTGCCGTTGGTGATCTTGGAAGTATCAAATATCTTGTAGTCATTACCATACTTTTGGTTGACTTTACGTTCGGCACAGTCACCTTTGTTCTTATTGGCAGGACGATTGCCGCATTTCTTTTTTTCTTTGACAGCAACTTTCTCTTTCTTGCTGTCTCTGTCCTTGTTGGGTTTACGTCCTTTCCCTTTCCCTCTCTTTCTTTTTCCACTGGGAAACTCTCCACTAGCTAGTGCCTCTGCCTTATCATAAACATCTTCCATCTTATCATAGGCTTTGCCTACTTTGCTTCCTAATGGTGTGGCTCTGGCTGCTGTGCCTAGTGCGCCTATCGCTGCTGCTTTATAGTTACCCGCCTTGAAATCATCTGCACTCTTGACTGTACCCTCTACACCGTCTGCCAATAGATCTGTAGTAAATGATGCCAAGGTATTACCATACATATCTCTACCGTACTGTTTGAACCCTGTTTCAGGATCAAGAAACGTATCTAAGAATGTCGTTTCTTCTATCTGTTGTATTCTGGAGAGATCTGTATAGTCTATCTCCATCTTTTTTTGGATAGACAACCCATCTATTTCTTGCATCACACACTGCGTATACTTATCTCCTTTTTTAGGTCCTTTGGTACTACAGTGTTTGATGATCCTATCTACAGTCTCTTGTGTCATGATTCACCCTCACATGTGATCTTTCCGCTATCAGTGATATGGGGCTTGCTTACCGCAGGACTGCAGGTGAGGTTGCCGATGGTGTTCTTGGCATTCATATGGAAGAGATCGCCACAGCGTACTACCCAGTGGCAGTTACATCTGACAGAGGAGGAGTGTTCTATAGGCTCAGCCTCTGCGCCTACGGTATTGGACTTGATCCCTTTTTTACTTCCTTTGGTATCCCCTTTGACATAGTTGGTATCACTACTGAGAGTAAAGGCTTTATTGCTATTGAAAAAAACATCCCCACTGACTACTTTGGATTGTGAGAGTGTGCATTGTACAGCGTAAGGTACAGGTACGGTATGTTTGCCTATGCGTGTCCAGTTCACACAATAGCATTTATGGATCACCTGCTGCTTTCCGCACTGGCGTGCACCGACCTGTTTAGCCATGGAGTGCTTCCTTTGCTATATCGCTACCCTCTTCTATAAAAGCTTTAGGTACCACCATAGAGAGTGCCACCTTCTCTACGGATTGAGAATAAGGAACTCTAGCTCTATAACTGACATAGAGTACATTCTCTTCCATCTCTTCAGAAAGTGCATCTACAATCACTGTATCAATCTGTAATCCAAACGGTAGGTACTCTCCTGCGAACTCATAATGACCTGTTATATGGAAATCAGGTAACACCACTGCCTGTGTCTCTATGCCGGTGAGCAGTCTGTGCAGTATGAGGGTATCTCCTCCCTGAAAATACTCTCCCTCGGATAACTGTAGTGCAGGATGTGCAGCCTGATTGAAACGCTCTTCAAAATCATCAGGCATGACAGGATGTTTCTGTGCCAACCATGCCTCATCAAAGGTACCACTATAACTACGTCTAGGCAGCCATGATCTATGTATCGCTCCAAAACCTGCAGGGCGATAGCTAGTGTATGCTTTGATCACAGGGTCATCTATCACCTCTATCTGAGGCATGGAGATAGGCTGTGAACGATCCATATCTTTATGTAGCCAGCCTCTACCTACAGGGTTATACTCATCATAGAGAAGATAGGTAGCTTCTTCGGACTCTTCTGTAGTATGAGGGTCCAATACACTCCCGCCAAAAGCAACTTCATACCGAAGTGGTACCTTGGTCGTAGGGGTGATCGTACCTATGCCCCATCCTGTGACATTATCCTTCCAATACCGCTCTCCATATACTCTAACCCACTGCTCGACAAGTGTCTGGGGGGCTTCTCTATTATCTTCTGTATATCTGACTACTTTGACACCACACTTCCATGACTCTCTGGCAGTAGCACTGTAACTAAAGACATTGAGGATCAGATCAGCAGCAGGCTTAAATGGTACAAAATCACTTTCAAAGCGCAGTGAAGCTTCTAGATTATCTTCAGAAAAGATCTCTTCACCAAAGAGCTCTCCCTGATCAGGGTCAAGCTTAAGTGTCCAGAGACCCGCTTCATCCATAGTATCAAAGAGATATTTGATCCGTAGCACTACTGAAGCATACTCTTTCCTCTGATTGTCCCAGGAGAGCCAGCCCATCGCAGGGAAAGGTGTTGGATTCTCAAAAACCATTAGTTGATATTTCTATAGTGTGATATTTCATCTTTTTCTCCACTCAATCATAGTGCTATCAAACGCTTCTAACCCTTCATAACTAAAAGGCTCTCCCTTATTATAGCGATTGTAGGCAAAAGGGTTGGCTTTGAGTTTGTCTGAGTCGGGATGACCTTCCGGCAGGTGGGCTTGGTAGTTGCCTGTGGTTGGGGCATGGGTTTGGTTGGTGGATTCTCTGATTTGTGCAATAGGAGTAGTATCTTCTAAAAAAGACGAATCTACCTCTCTTCTAGGAGGTTCTTGTCCCTCTATGAGGGCTTCAAGTTCTGCTTTGTTTTGGTTAGCGTTAAAGTCTTTTCCGCTTGTGAATTGTTCATAACGAATATCTAGTAGTTTCATAAGTGTATCAAACTCTTCTTGACTCTTTATAGCACGAGGGAGTTTGACATTCTCTTCTTGATAGAGTCTATTAAAGTCTGTATGTAGGTTGTACCACCAATGCGTTACTGTGAAGTATGACGTTGCAAATGTTTTTCCTTCTTTATTAAAGATATCTGTGGTAAGTTGTTCACCTATGGTATTTTTCATTACAGAAGCTAATTCCGTATATTTTTTCACATCTCTCAAAGAGGCATAGTTGTCTAAAATATTTATAACAGTTTCTTCCAACAATCCTTTTTGATAGCACCAATAGAAGAAAGCATCTATTTTATTATCTGCGTAGAGGTATTTTTTCTCTTTGTGCTTTTGTTTGTCTGCTAAAAGATAGATATTTATCTCTTCACCTATTTCTTTGTTTTCGTAGATGATGTATTTGTCTTGTTCTGATTCTCCTAGCTTTAGGTAAGGTGGGTTATTTGGATTTAGAATTTGTTTAAGAATAGGATAGTCTTTCTCAACGTATGTTGCATGATGAATATTTACCGTATCAGTCCAAATATCTTTAGCGTAATATTTAGATTCTGTCATTACGATATCAATATCTTCTTGAATACATGTGTCAGCACCATTATCCAGTAATAATTGGATAATATCTATTCCGCTATGAATAATGGCTTGCTCGAGTAAAGTAAAACCTGTAATTGGGTTAATAAAATCAATAGTTCCTCGTGCACCATATTCTATAAGCTTAGAGCATATATCTAATCTATTGATATAGATAGCATTGCCTATAGGTGTTCTACCATGTGTATCTTCAAATCCTGTATTTATTCCATACTTTAGAAGTAGTTCAATTATTTTTATTGATTGTGTTTCCAATATGGCATAAGATAGAATATTGTCTTGCATCTCTTCATAAAAATCAAAATCATTATATATACTATTTTCCAATAAATATTTTATTGATTTGATATCCTGATCTTCTATAGCTTTATTTAGTAAAGTATTCACTACTTTCTAGTCCTTAAAAAGTTCCGTAAATTCTGGTATATTAAAATCTTTTGCTAAATCATGTGGAGAAGCATTTACTGCATTTTTATGGTTCTTATCCGCCCCTAGTCTCAATAAATATGTGATGAATTCATACGGAACATTTGAATTCATCGTAGCCGTCCATAACGGCTGATTCCCATACTTGTCTTCTATATGTAGTGCCTCTGGGGTTTGATCTAGAATGACTTTCGCTAGATCAAGCATTTCATACTCCATAGCATAATGTAATGCTGTGAAACCCTCATCATCTTGAATGCTTCCATTTGCTCCAGCATCCAACAATAATTGTGCTATTTCTTTATTTCCTTTCGAAATAGCGATATGCAAAGGTGTCATACCTGACTCATCTTTTTTGTTTATTTCCACGCTGGTATCATTTTGAAGTAATTCTTTTAGTTCATCTATCTTATTATTGTAGGCAAGCATATGTATGTCTGTACTCATCTCAATTCTCCTTTTTAATTAATATCATGTTTTCCTGACATGTTTTCATGCGGATCTTCTGGATAATAATTGTCTACATTATTATATTCCTTTGGGTCTAGTAAACTTTAAGAGTCCAAAAGGTATCTTAAAGCATGACTACACCGAACAAAAACAAGTACTCAAAAGGTACGCACATTTCAGAGCGTAAATTTAGGCAGTTAATTAAGTGTTTTTCACTTGATCTAAATGCATATGAAACCTCAAAGATAACTAACATATCTCATACGACTTGTAAGAAGCTATTTCAAAAGTTACGCATATACATCTACCAGAATCTACTAGAGAACAATATTGAAGATGGAGAGTTTGAATTAGATGAATCTTACTTTGGTGCCAAAAGAGTAAGAGGAAAACGTGGTAGAGGTGCAGCAGGAAAGACACCTGTGTTTGGCTTATTAAAAAGAGATGGTAATGTCTATGTTCAAATAGTCAAGAACTGCTCGAGAGCTGAACTCATGCCTATTATTGAGGGAAAGATACTTGAAGGAAGTACTATTCATACTGATGGTTGGAAAGCCTATGATGGCTTAGTCCTTAATGGCTATGATCACTACAGGGTCTTTCATTCCAAAGATGAGTTTGTGCGAGGTAAGTCTCATGTAAATGGCATTGAATCCTTTTGGAGTTATACTAAAAGAAGATTGGCAAAGTTTAATGGACTTAGAGATGAGATGTTTTATCTCCATCTCAAGGAGAGTGAGTTTAGATTCAACAATAGGCATAATGATATCTATGCTATACTATTAAAGAATCTTCGAACAAATAACCTCTAAAGTTTACTAGACCCTAATTTTTATAGATATGTATATAATAATCCCGTAAACCATAGAGATCCTTCTGGGCTTTGTTTTGAGGATGCCTGTATTGTTGAAGGGGCTATTGCATGGGAACTTCTATTGGGAGGGGCTCTACTCTTAGGTTTGATTAGTCAGCAAAAGAAGAATTCACTCAGTATACCTATACCAGATATATTTGGTCATGATGATGTTATAATACAAAGTAAAACAAATGAAGCTACTAAAGTTAAAACAGGGACGGTAACAATAGTAGGTACAGAAACTGCCCCACCGGAAGATCCGTGTAAAAAAGCTAGGTTGGATGTTGATTCCCAATATGCGAAGCTCCTTTATGAGCTTAGAAAATATGTTCCTGCGGACGATGCACTAGGTGGCTTTAAGAAGCATGGTAATATACCTGGCTTAACAAAACCTTGTGGCCACTACAAAAAAGTCCGAAATTACCAAAGAGGATTAAAAAATAAACTTACTAAACTAAGAATGAACTGTCCTCACATGAGAAGACTCCGTGACCGTGAGATGGATCGTTTGGCAAATAGAGAGATAAAGGTACCTAGTGGGTGCATCAGAGAATCAATAAAACGAGGAATAGGAGGATAAGATGAATACCATTGAAGACCTTTATGAATATGTAGAAAAGGCTATTAACATCACAAAGAAAGTAAATGCAACTAAGGAGCAACTTATAGAAGAACTAGAGTATATGGAAGGGACGGCAAGAGCACTTAAAAATTATGACCCAATATTTAAATTTTTGGAAGCCTATCCATCATTGATAGATGCCTGTATCGGTGTCGATGAGTTTAAAGACTTTACACTTCTGTATAATTCTGTAGAGTTTCAATATTATAATGTAGTAAAAAAACTTTTGGAAATGGGAGCAGATCCAAACAAAGTATGTGAGTATGTGCCACTTAACCAAGCTATCGAAGATGAATGGATAGAGGGAGTGCGGCTTCTTTTAAAGTATGGTGCTGATCCAGAAATAGATGACTCTTTTGGAAGTACTCCTATGGAAGAAGCAAGAGAAAAAGGAAATCGGGAAATTCTGAATCTTTTAAAAAATTCAGAATGTAAACATAGACCGTAATCCATAAGACACCAAGGCTCCATCACCCACCTGACCAACAGCATAGGAGAGATCGTAGAGACCTTTACCTATGATGGCACATATGGTACAATACTAGAGCACCACAAAACAGAGGAAACGTACAATCCTTACTGTTATATGCCCGAGCGAAGTGACAAATGCCCTTGGGGTGCGGCTAGAGAGTTTGACAGTAAAGAGCTGTACTACTATAGAGCACGATACTATGACCCAAGCATAGGTAGGCTTTGTGGGTGGAGCAAGTGGAACTGTACGATTGAAGAAGAAAAAAGGTGAAATTTCTGGAAGCTTCGGTGTAGGAGGGCTTTATTGGGATGTTAAATAAAGATATGAAAAATATATTTAAAAACTGCATACAATTAAGAGCACTAGATACAGCCATGTTTTTATCATTAAGTATTTTCCCATCTATATGTTTTTCAGAAGCGTATATAGATTTTTACTGGTTATATCTTCTTCTCCTTTTTATAGTTTATTTTGCTATTTTCCCTCTACTCTCATCTGGTTATACTCTCGGTGGGAAAATACTAAAGATGAAAGTAATTTCCATTACCCAAAAGAAGCTCAATATCTTTGACTATCTTCATCGAATCATTAAAGGTACCACCTTTTCTATATTCAGCAAAAACTCTATACATATTAATGGCTATGGACAGCATGACTATGATATATGGATGGAGTTAACTATTTTACCAGATCATATATTGCTAGCTACATTAGAAAAAGATGAGAACTACATACTTGATAAATTATTTGATTCTAGATTTATTTTTTATAAATATCTAGTACCATACTGGATAATAAGCGCCTTGATTATAAGTCTTTTGTGTGCTGCTATTCACTATACCATATTTAGTTGAAGAAAATGTACCCTTAATGAACTACCCTGTTGCTTGCAGCGGGCTAGTTCATTCCAAAGAAAATAAAAAACCTACATTATTTTACAAGATGAGCATACTAAAAACAATAAACCTGAACAAATATCTATTTGGTATCCACTTGAGAATAAACATATAATTTTTGATAAAAAAGTCTCAGGTGACTATATTGGAGGTTTTGTTAAAAAAATGGTATATTAATCCATACATAGATACTAATACAAAAGAAGCTATTGATACTATTCCAAAAAAACTTTTTAGAGAAGTAATGTGATAAAAGTATTTTCTTCCATTGTCCATGGACAAACAGATAGGTGCACGTCAGCGCGATCTATCAACCCATCCTCGTTTAGTCAAAGCTATCATCCACAGAATTAAATTAGCCTAACCAGATAATAGAGATATGCTTTAATTCTAGAGAATATTTTATACAAATAGTGTAAATCTGAAATATATAATTTCTAAATGTTTTAAATCATTTGCTTTTAAAGGCAAGCGATATTTTATTATGGTAGAATAATTTTCTACTATCAAGGAGGGGATATGCCAAAAAATGTTGCATGGAGAGAAGGACTGTTTATACGTCCTCAACATTTTCAGCAAAACAGCTATGCTGTCACCACAGAAATGATGAGAAGAGCATCTACAGCTCAAGCCAACAGATGGGGACTCTTTGATCTCAAAATAGATGATCAACTACTTGCACAAGGCAAGATCTCTCTCATCTCTGCTTCCGGAATACTCCCTGATGGTACTCTATTCGATACAGAAGATATCATAGAAAAACTCACCATAGAAATAGTGCAAGAGGATAGTGGAAAAGCTATCTATCTAGGACTGCCTCTACTCTACCCCAATGAAGACAATATTTATTTTGAAGAGCATACTCCTCTAGCAACTCGATATCGGGCAAAAATAGAAAATGAGATCCCCAATACTAATGCAGGAGAAGAGAGTCATGCAGACATCGCTTTTTCATATCTGAACTTCAAGCTTCTGAAAGAAGGAGAAAAAAGAGAAGGCTTCAGCTGCATACAAATTACTCAAGTCGGTAATGTTACTGCGAACAATACTATCAGTCTGGATGAGCACTTTTCGCCTACCTATCTCCATCTGCACAAAGCACCTTCCCTCTCCTCCAAACTCAATGAACTGCAAGGCATGCTGCACTATCGTGCTGAAAAGCTAGCTGAGAAGATAGAAGGAGGTACGCTGCAGACTACTGAATTGGGAGACTATCTTATCCTTCAGTTGATCAACAGAGCAGAAGGAAGATTGCACTATTTTGTCACGCAGGAGAATCTACACCCCGGGGATCTCTATCTGGAGCTGGTCTCACTTATAGGGGAGTTGGCTGTCTTTATGAAAAAAGAGAAACGTTTGTTGCAACAGTTTACCTATATCCATGAAAAGCAAGGTATTAGCTTCGAAACTGTTTTTCATGAGATTAAAAGCCTCTTAAGCAATGTACTAGAGAGCAGCAGTGTACGGGTTCCGCTAGACAAACATAATTATGGCATCAGTATCGCTATGCTCAAAGAGAAGAGTCTTCTGGAAAATAGCTCTTTTGTCTTGGCAGCCTCTTCCAATATTGACAGTACGAAGCTTGAAAAACTCCTTTTAGACAATTTAAAGATAGGAACGGTAGAGGAGATACGCAACTTAGTAAACCATCATCTTCCTGGTTTTAAGTTAACCCCTCTCTCCTCTGTCCCTAGAGAGATTCCCTATAGAGTCAACCAGAGTTATTATAGGATTATGCTTGATCCCAAGGATATACAGAAACTTCATAAATCTTCCGGGATGGCACTGCACTATCCAGAAACCCCAAATCTGATGATAGAGTTTGTTCTCTGGTCTATCAAAACAAAATAGGTAATATATGATGGATGACGACAAAACAGTAATTATTTACTCTGGAGGCAAAGAAGAGCATGGTACAGAAGTTAGTGGCTTTTCCACTCCTCTACCGATGGAGAAAGAGGATCATCTTCCTCGGGTGCTTCCCTCTTTTTCTGTACCATTCTTAAATACAGCCTACGGGCAACCTTTTCTCAGTGCACTAAGATCCCTCTATAGGGAGGTCTATCTCCTCGAACGAGGCAAGAGCCATAACGATATCCATGCACTCAAAAGAAAACTGATCGATCTCATGGATCACCATACTAGGCTTTTCTCTGAACAAGGAATTGAAAATACCCATATCCTGATAGCCCGTTATATCATCTCAACTTTCATTGATGAGCATCTAGGTGCTATAGAATGGAGCCAAGGGGAAACTTGGGCAAATCACAGTCTGCTTGGGCATTACTATCAAGAGACATATGGGGGGGGGAGAAATTTTTTCAACTCCTAGATCAGTTTGCCCGTGAACCAGGGAAATACATACAGCACATGAAGCTGATCTACGCCTGTCTCTCTCTTGGCTATAAAGGCAAATATACACTCTCCGATAATACAGATGGTCATCTAGAAAGTATTAGACAAGAGCTCTATAGACGTATTGTCAATCATCAGACAGAAGAAGAACGATTTTACAAAGCACACCCTTCTTCTGCCAAGAAAAATAAATTGACACTACATGTTCCTTATAAAATGTTTTTGGTTAGTGTAACATTGATACTTGCCATTGTATATGGAGTTTTTACTTCGATGACCCTTGAAAATGAGAATAGACTAATAGATATTCTTCAGGAAGAGAACGCTACAACGCAGAAGGATACCAATGGCAGCATCTAGTCGTTCTATTTTCAAAAGTACTCTTTTTTGGATTGCCCTGCTCTCCTTACTTTTTTCAGTGCTATTTATCTTTTTTGGACAACGTTTATCTGTTGATCTTTTTGGAGAAGTACTCAAGCGTATACTCTACAGTACGGTCTTTTTTCTTGGCATAATTATTCTCGAGCTTCTGTATCTCTTTCTAACCAAAGAGGAGGAACGTGAAGGCAGACGTGCCCGTAGAGAAGCTAGCCGTATTCGAAGAAAAGAGGAAAAAGCACAACTCAAACTTAAAAAAAAGGCGGTAAAGGCATTAGCAAAGAAGTTCTATGAAGCCTTAAGCATTATTAAAAAGTCAAATATCTATCAAAAAAGAGCAAGTTATAATTATGAACTCCCTTGGTACTTAGTGCTCGGAGGAGAGGAAGAAGAGCAAAAAGCAATCCTCAAAAACTCTGGATTGGATTTTCCTATCAATATAGAGTACAAAGAACAAGAAGAAAACAAGGGAGCCTTTCAGTGGTTTTTTGCGGAAGAGGGTGTGTTTGTCACTGTACCTAAAGCCTATACCACTCTAGAAAAAAATGCTGCCTCTGACCCCATCTGGTTAACATTCTTAAAACTTTTTAAAAAAGAGCGTTGGAGAAGACCTATCAATGGTATCATCTTCACCGTAAACGGTAAAGAGCTTCTGGAAAACGATGAAGTATCTCTCAATGAGTTTGCAAAAGTTATCCGTGAAAAACTCAATGAAGTCTCTAAGACTTTTTCATCTCAGATCCCAATCTATATGATAATCAGCGGCGTAGAAGAGATCCCCGCCTTTTATGCATTTTTTAATAATCTGACCCCAGAAGAGAAAAGAGAAATACTGGGGATTACCTTTGAAGACACGACAAAAGATATCTCCGGTGAACTGATTGATGTCAAATTTTCCTCACTTTTACAAAAGCTTGAACATGATACATTGGGTAACCTACAAAACTCTTGGGAAAGGCAGGAAAGAAAAGAAATATTCTTCTTTGTTGAGGAGTTTCGTTCTTTTCTTGAGAAAGTTAGTAATCTTGCAGAAAAAACTTTTTCAAAGACACGCTATTATATGCCATTAATGTTACGAGGTATTTACTTTACTGATATTACGCACACTATGGGTACGCGTTATGCCTTGACAACCAATGGTGCCCCCCTACTCTCCGGGATGTTTCTTCCTAAGGTCTTCGAACGCATTATCTTATCAGAAACACAACTCGTCAAAGTCAATGACACATACCGCAAAAAATTTGGATATCTCTGGGGAGGGCTACTTGGACTGACTGCACTTCTTGTAGCTGGGTCTGTCTACTACTGGTCTGTATTTGTAAAAGAAGAGCAGAGGGAGACCAAAGAGATAGAAGATATCTATATACAATATAAAGAACTAAAATCTATGGATAAGCCTAAAGTGACTGTTACGGTCAAGCATAAAGTACGCAAAGTGGATACACCGGTAGATGCTATGCAGATCGGTAAACTTGGCGGGAAAGAAAATAAAGACGTAAGCTTTAGAAAAGGCAGTGCGGAACTAACGACCTTCGCACAGGTAGAGTTACAAAAAATGCTTACACATATTCAAGAACTCAGTACAACAAGTAAGCTTAAAATTCTTGGACACACAGACAGTATAGGGGACAATACCTATAATCTCGAACTCTCCCAAAAAAGAGCAGCCTCTGTAAAGAAGTTTTTCGTGAAAAACGGCATTACTTCTGAACGCATCACAACCAAAGGTATAGGAGAAGCTTCCCCCATCGCTACCAATCAAACAGTAGAGGGGAGAAGACTTAACCGTCGTGTTGAGATCTATGCCTATGGGATTCAGACAAAAATAGAAGAGTTGAGCTATGAAGAAGAGGAGTATATTGTTGAAGATAATCTTAGTGATCTCCAGCGTATACTCGCTATGCTCGATGCACTTAGATCTATGAGAAGAGATAAAAAAAACAGTCATATCTCTGATGAGCCTTGGAAACCGGGGTACTATAAAATCGATCAGAGAGATACTTATGTACGCGCACTATATGGGAAAGGTCTTGAAAGCTTACTGTTGCCAAGGGTTACTATGCTTATAGAAAAAGAGTTACTTCTAAACCTTACAAATAAAATAGGAACACAAGAAAACCTTAAAGCCTATCTCATGCTTGCTGATAAAAAACATCTAGATCCTCAATTTTTAGAGGGCTATATGCTTAATCGCTGGGGAGACAGTCTTGAAGAAACAGAGATACGTAGACTAAATATCCATTTTTCTGCACTTCTAAAAATGGACTTCTCGCCAGCGGCGTTAGAGCATAAGAGTATAAGAAAAGCAAGAAAAAAACTTCTTGCTCATGCAGGTACTGCAGGCGTGGTATATAAGGCATTGCAACAAAAAGCCAGCAGAAGTGGGCTACATGATTTCCAATTCATAGAAGTTCTGGATGCATATCCTGATGCACTCACTGGTACCGACTATAGAATCCCCGGTCTCTATACAAAAGAGGGTTATGAAAAAATCATTTTGCTACAGACCAAGTCTATTATCAAAGAAGCCATGACAAAGAGCTGGATACTGGGGGAAGATAAAACAACAGAAGGGAAAGAGCTAGCACGTATCTATGAGAAAGTGCTTAGTCTTTATTTTATTGACTATAGACGCTACTGGACCAAAGGGCTTGCTCAGATAGGTATCCCTGCATATCACTCAAGTAGCGAACTCTCCAGGCAACTAGAGCTATTAAGCTCTGGCCTCTCTCCTATCACTTTGGTACTTCGTGCATTTAAGGTGAATACTTACCTACTCACACCTAAAGAGCGGGCAAAGATTGCCATGAAGAAGAAACAAGAACTAGGTGTCACAGGTGCTGAGATCGGAGGAAGAATCGGGAGTAAACTTGATCGTATTCAACGATTAGGAACAAAGGGTATGAAAGAGTTTGCCAGTGATAAAATGGTGTATGATCTTCGAACCATTTTCAAGCCTTATCATGAACTTATTGATGAAAAAAACAAGCCATCTAGAAAATTTCAAATTGTCCTTAGGCATGTAGAAAAAGTTTACCAACAGATGCTCGAAGTAGATACCTCTGCCGAACCTAAACAAAGTGCTTTTGAAATCGTTAGTAAGAAAGGCACTTCTTCACATCAAACATTTGCCCTTAAAAGCTCTCTTCTCCCTCCAAGAGTCCTCTCTCTTTATAATAAAGCTCTCAAAAACAGTTGGGACTATCTAGCAAGTCTTGTAGATGGGCATTTAAATAAAACATACAATGATGAAATATGGAACTTTTACCAAGAACGTATCGAAGGGCGTTTCCCTCTAAACCTACATACAGAAAGTGATATTACACTGGATGACTTTAAAACATTTTTCCAAAAAGAGGGCATACTTGATCAATTTTTTGCCAAATTTGTTTCTCCTTTTGTTGTAGTAAACACGAAAACTGGTACTTATAAAATCAAAGCAATAGATGGGGCTAAAGTTTCTGTTGATAAAGAGATGGTGCAATCTATGATACAAGCAAAAGAGATACAAAAACTCTTCTTTCAGTCATCCGGAAATTTACAATTAGGCGCAGTGATCAAGCCCAAATATCTTAGTAATAATCTTACTGCCATGGATATTATCTATGAGGAGCAAGAGCTTGTTTATGAACATGGACCTACTCAGAGTAAAGCCTTTGTTTGGCCTTCACAATACCCAGATAGTTTGGCAAAATTTACCTTCTATGATAGCCATAGTAATCGTGTTGTTAAGATACGAGGTGAAGGGCCATGGGCGCTACTCAGGCTTTTTAGTAAATTACATAAAAAGATCCTTTCCCCGACAAGCATGCTTGTCAGTTATAGAAAAGGTCCCTATAGAGGCTCTTTCATAGTCAAAGGGAACTTAGTCAAACTCTATGGAAAGTCCAGCCCTACAAGAAAATTTCTACTAAAGAAAAAATAAGTTATTGCTTTACATGAAAAAGGATGAGATAGTATGGATGATGAGTATCTAATGCAGTTTGATGAAGACGCTACTCAATTTACCTGTTTTATAGAAGATGATGCAACCACTTTTGGTGAATCCATCGCACCCGAAGATGAGGCCTATGCACCTCTGCCTGAGGGAAGTATTTTTCTAGAAAGGTATAAGATCATTAAGGTCCTTGGACAGGGTAATTTTGGTATGATCTATCTCTTGGAAGCACTCGATGCAAGTAAAAAGCTACTCGTTGTTAAAGAGTTTTTCCCAAAAGGGTTTGTGGTCAGGGATCAAAACAACCATTTACTCATGAAAACCTCATTGACAAAACATCAGCTAAAGAGCTATCAGCATATGCAAGAGATCTTTATAGGGGAAGCAAAGAATCTAGTAAAAGTTACAGAGAAAAGTCACCCCAATATTGTTACTTTTTTTTCTTTAGAAGAAAATAAAAATAATACTACATATTTTATCATGAATTATGAAAGTGGTATTTCGTTAAAAAGCTATCTCTCCAAAAGAGAAGAAAAGGAGGAAGGAAGATTATCCAATCATGAAATCTATACATTGGCTATATCCCTACTCAATGGTCTATCGCAAGTCCATAGTGTGAATGTGTACCACCAAGACATCAAGCTTGAAAATATCTTGATACGGGAAGATGGGTCTCCTCTTTTATTGGATTTTGGTGCCAGCGTGATACTCTATGATGAAGAGATCAAAAAATATTTTAATGCCGCAACTCCCAGATATGCTGCCATAGAGCAGATCAATGTAGATCAGCCACCAAAAATCAATCAAACAACAGATATCTATGCCATAGGTGTATTGCTCTATAGGCTTATCACTCAGACATTCCCCCCAAAATCCCAAGAGAGGCTAGACGCTATTTCTAAGGGGCATAAAGACCCCTACACTCCTCTCCAATCCCAAAAGCTCTCTAGCTACGATATCCATCTACTTAAGGCTGTTGACAAGGCACTCAAACTTCCCCAAGATGAGAGATTTCAAAGTGCTAAAGCATTTATTGAAGGATTAGAGCATAAAAAGAAAATGGGGCATTTTTGGGTAGCTGGGATTTTACTGCTCTCTTCTACTATATTCTTTCTTCTTCCTGGGGAAAATGGAAAAATTAAATTAAATATCTCAGAAAAGGGATACCATGTATATATTGATGGACATAAAATGTTGCTTGATCGAGATAAAACTACCTCACTAAAAGCTGGATTGCATAAGGTTATTATAACAAAAGACGGTTATCTCCCCTATGAAAAATCTATCCGTGTTAAAGAGAATAGTTTATCTAACCTGTCTATCAATTTAACGCCTATGCAGCAGGTCGTCAGTATAGAAACTGATGCGGATGATGCAACAATCGTCCTTAATGGTCGTACACTAAAAAGCAATACGTTTCATGCAAGACATGGGGAAACGTATAAACTGAAAATCATCTCTAAGGGCATGAAACAATCGAAAAAGAGATAGATTATACTACGCTATACCAAAATAATTTTAA
This sequence comes from Sulfurovaceae bacterium, assembly GCA_965215705.1. Taxonomy (GTDB): domain Bacteria; phylum Campylobacterota; class Campylobacteria; order Campylobacterales; family Sulfurovaceae; genus JAAXPZ01. The sequence continues at coordinate 449,830 of CBDCEE010000003.1, forward strand.
ACTCTATTATAAACTTCCAATAAATCGTGTTAAAACAAGTATAACTGTAACCCTCCCCGTACAAATGGGGATCACTAAGATCAAGGTTAATAATGAACCATTAAGAGACAATAGTTTTCTTGCACATAAAGGTAAAGTATATTTAATCACTATAACCAATCCCTATTATGAATCTCTGCAGATAGAACGTACCTTTCAAGAACTTTATGAAAATCCACAGCAGCTTTTTACCCTCTCCCAAGGAGAGGGTAAAATAAATTTTTCTATTCATCCGGAAGATACATATATCTCAGTATATCAGCTTGTAGAGGATCAAGAAGTACCTCTCTTCAAGAAGCCTAAAAAAGTCTATCAATCTACACTTATCACTGTCCCAGCATCCGATAAACTATATTTGACAGTTCAAAAAGAAGGATACAAAGAGATTAGAAGTCGGTTTTTTTCTGTAAGAAATAATGAGACAGTCAATAAAATTTTCACACTTCATAAAAATAAAAAAAAGACTAGTTCTTCCTCTCTTGTATTTGATAGTACCCCATATGAGCATGATATGATACAAGTCCCGGGACAAAGTTTCCTAATCTCACGGTATGAAGTTAGCTATGAGGCATTTACCCGTTTCCTCAATGCTTCAGATATAGCGAAGCTCAATCAGGATAAAAAAGGTCATAGACTCTATGGAGAAAAAATCTTTAACTATATTATGCAGAAGCCTGAAGGCTATTATGTAAGTAAAACTTATAAAGACTACCCTATCAACTATGTCAGCTGGTATGGTGCCAAAGCATACACGGTATGGTTAAGTAAACAAACAAGCAAATCATATACACTGCCAAGTGCACAGCAGTGGAGGAACACTGCAAAGATAGGCTTTGATTCTGGACAGGTTAGTTTCCAAGCAAACTACCATTCTGGGGTTCTCCTACAAAAAGGACTTAAGTCTCCCAATACATTGGGAATATATGACCTGTTTGGCAATGTATTTGAATGGACAACCACGGCAAAGGGTAAGCAAAAACATATCATTAAGGGTGGTTCTTATCGTAGCAAACACTCTTTTCTCCTTCCCCAAAAACAGAGCACAGCATATAGCAAAAATATACATAGAAAAGATCTTGGATTTAGGATTATCAAATAACAGCTATACTTAAATAATAAAGGATACCACATGTTTGAAGTTGCATTTCTATCAGATAGAGGGTTACAGAGAGAGCATAACGAAGATGCAATTTTGATCAATAAGACAGCTGCTACTTTTATCGTAGCAGATGGCATGGGAGGTCATGAGAAAGGGGAAATTGCCAGCAAACTTTTAGTTGAATCTTTTGTCAATATTCCAGAGAAACATACCTATGCGAACTTAGGTCAAGATGACGATACTATTGTTCCCTCTCCCGGTATTGATGAAGAGCTCAATCACTGTATTGAAGATGCTACAGAAAAAATAACATCTTACGCAAAAGGAAGAGGGATAGAAAGTACCATAGGGACAACAGTTGTAGGACTAAAATATGTTAGAAATATTCATGCATGGGCACTCTTTCATCTTGGAGATTCTCGTGCCTATCTGTTTAGTGACAACTCTATAACACAACTTACAACAGATCACTCTAAATATGAAGCGATGAAGCAAAAAAATATGAGTCAAGAAGAGATTGAGAACACAGGAAAAAATATTATTACAAAAGCCGTAGGGAACTTCAATACCTTTAGTCTTGATATCCATTATATTACAACTAAAAAGAATGATATTTTTCTCCTTTGCAGTGATGGAATCAGTGATCTATGTAGCAAAGAAGAGCTACTTAGGTTAACAATACAATATAAAGAAAATCTCAATCTTCTCTGTACCCAAATCAAAAACCTTATCTATACGCGTGGTGCAAAAGATAATCTTTCCATTATTGCCATCCGCACATAAAAGAGAAAGTATATGGGCAGAAAAATACGTTTAGACACTCCTGGATATTATCACATTTCAAATCGTGGTGTAGGGCTAAGAGATGTATTTTTAAGCCACGAAGATAAAATCTTTTTTATCTCTTTAATGTGTCGTTATGCCAAGGAATATACTTTTGTTATTCATGGTTACGCACTCATTTCTAACGGGTATGATATACTTATTGAGACAACTCAATCAAATCTTTCTGTTATCATGAGAATGCTAAATAGCCGCTATACTTCTCACTTTAATAAGAAAATCGGTCGAAGGGGGCATCTCTGGGAAGGTAGGTACAAATCATGGCATATTGATAAAGTAGATTTCGTATTAAAACTTCTTGCCTATATAGAAGCTTTGCCAATCTATGCAGGCTGTAGCAGTGAAAAATCACACTATTTTTATGCTAGCTATCGTCAGTTTATAGGTGCAGATGAACGATTACCTTGTCTCGAAAAGTCCATCATATTTAAACGATTCAATACCGTACAAGAAATTAAAAATTTTTATGATACCTCTATAGATTTTGAACATATCAACAGTATCCATAAACTGCTTAAAAGAAAAAAGATTGAACATTCCTATAGGAATAAGAAAAGAACTCTCTCCCTCCCTCATGATTATTTTCAAGAAAACTTATCTAAGGATGCAAAGAAACAAAAAATTTGTGAAGCTTATCTTGCAGGATATTCACAAAAAGCAATAGGTGAGAATCTCCATATCTCACAACAAGCTGTACATAAAATCATTAAAAGAAATAGAGAGCAAGAATGAGAGTACTTATATTTTTCTATATCATTTCTTTTTCCTATAGTACTAACCTTTTCTCTGCCAAGCAAATGATCTGTGCTATACCAAAAGATATATATCCACTTATCACTCCATTATTTAGAAAACCTATTACTTATACAACACTCAAAGTAGTACCTAAGCAATTCCAAGATAACCAAAAAACACTCACTGCCCTCCAAAAGGATCCAGAAATTCATGCCGCTATTATTCGTGCCGATATTCTTTACAGGTACCAATACAAAAAAACCGATAAAAACTATATGAGTTTAAGCACGCTTCCCTATTACTCTACACTCTATCTCATTCATCCATCTGATAACTATGATATTGATATCGATATGCTCCGTGGTAGTGATATCTCTATTGGTTCTCTTGGAGATGAAAATAGTTATCTTCTCAAAAGTGTATTGGAGCTATATCAATCAGAATATACTATACATTATCATGCTTTTTCACTAGATAAATCATATAAACTTATGGAATCAGGAGAGATAGATCACTATTTTGGTTTTCTCCCTTCAGAGAAAGAGAATAGTGCTTTTCATTTTCAAACACTCTTTTCTAAAGATGTAATAGAGATTTTTAAAGGTATGCCTGCACTTAAAATAGACTATTCCGGTATTCATGTCCCTTATATTCTAGTTATATCACAAAAAGCTTCTGATGAGGAGATAGAAAATCTGATTTATCTTCTGGAAAAGAAAAATATCTTATCTATTCAAACAGATGAACTCTATGGTCCTATCGATCTCTATATCGTCCAACACCTCGAACAGGTACAAAAAGCTCTTCAAATACTAGCCTCAACACCTACAGAAACAATACCAGATATTCTTAGTGGACCTTGTTTGTCATATCATTATGGTTTTTTAGATCTTCTTCGACGTAAACCTTCTCTCAAAAAGAAGGTACGCCTTTTGCATTCAAGGAATACAGAAAGATACCGTCTTGCTAAAAGTTATTTGCAAATGCTTGAATCTATTTTATTAAGCATAGATAGACAAAAAATACATGTAATCAAAGTATTAGACAAAAAATACATGTAATCAAAGTATTCTACTAGAAAAACAGCATACATTTAAAAAATTTGAACAGAAAATTAATCTTTTATTTAAATAATACTTTTTAGCATTACTCTCAGCAAGCATAAACACACAGGAAAGATCAATATCAATAGCAACAATATCTTTTTCATTTTTTCTTCCTCTTTTGTTTATTGAGAAAATAGTCCAATTCAACTCCCACTGGATCAAATTGCATAAATTCATCACTTTGGCATCCAACAGGATCTTCGGAACGATGTAGTAAATACATTTGATCATAACTCTCTGCATCTGGTGCATTATCATAGTCCCCATCAAATACAATGGTTTTTTTTGTATAGGTTCCTTTCACTACTTTGATCACATTTGCCCTAAACTTAACGTTATACCCGGACTCATTGCTTGGTGCCCTATAGATATAAAAGTGTGTCACTTTTAAGATGGCTATTACATCTGTATTAAGATATATATCGTTTAGTACCTTTTTTCTCTCTTCATCTAGTTGAGAAATCGTAGTCTTTTTATAGGATGGAGGTGAAGGCGCTTTACTTAGGTACATAGGTACCCATTTGTTATAAAACCCCAAACGCATGACTTCCTCTATACTCTCATGAGCCAACGCATAGTATGGTTTGGATGGTATTTGGTGATTGCTATGGGACTGCATATATTTGTCATTTTTACCGATATTTTTGTGTGTATCTGCATACATAACACTACAGATACACAACAACACTAATAGGTATTTTTTCATCTTTTATCCTTTTATAGTTTCAACCTACTAATACACAGAACTCCACATTACTATTTTATATCTATTAGATATTTTTTCTACATCAAAGATCATCCCTGGTGTAATACCAAACTGTACTCGCTTACAGTCAGTATAAAATATTTGTACTTTGCTATAATCTTTAGATGTTACGGTACCCGTATATTTATCATTTTCATCATATGCTTTAAGTTCCATAAATCCTTTCAACATACTGTCTTTACCCCACTGCATGATAAATTCTTCTTTACCCTTAAATTCAAAAGCAAGTGCATTCAAAGGATATTGAAACTTATCAGCAAGTGATGTAACTTTAGATTTTTCTATATCGACTATGATTTCTTTTATAAATTTTCTTATTTTGATATCATCTATTTTTTTATCTAGGCATGTTTCTGCATGCCCTGTGTAAATGAACAACATAAATCCCAATAATATTCTCATAACTATATTGTTTTTCACCTCACCCTCCTAAAATAAATATATTTACTATCAGGCTCTCTAAACTTCACATAGTAGTTCATGGCATTACCAGAGTTCTGTATAACAAACACTTCATTTTTCCAGTCAAACCTTAGATCTCTTGCCTCTTTCTACTGCGTATAAAATACCCTAGCCCTACACCAAATAGCAATGCCAGGATCGTTCCGATGATCCCCCACTTTTTCAACTGAGCACTCATCTCATGATAGATCGCATTGTCATAGAAGTTTGTGCCCAAATGCAATGCAAGAATACGCCACTTCCCATCCGTGTCTTTGATGACTGTGGCTGTCCAGCGTGTTTTGAGGTCAAGGTCTCTCCCATCTCTCAGTTTATATTTTTCGACACCATTCCCTCTTACAATCCCCACTGTTTTATCGTTATAAAGTTCAGTCAATGCATCTGGTGTCAACGTCATCTTTAGAGAGATTAGATACCCTCCCTCTCCAAACCATTCATCAAAATACTTCTCTATCCCCTGATAGGAGGTGATCGTGTTTTGATTGACGGTCGTTACCCGTAGGTTTTTATGAAAATATCGTTTCAGGTCTCCATATTTCTCTGTGTTGACTGCTGTTTCAATGCCTCTTACAAGCTGACGTAGTTCATTATGGATCTCATGGTCTCTCTCTTCTGCATACACTATAGTTGTCGCAAGTAAAAGCGAGAGCCACAGGATCACTATATGTCTTATCTTCTTCATTTTTTCTCCTCTGGGAAAATATACATAAATTTTAGATATATTCTAAGCATTACGTCTCATACCTATATATCCTCTTCTAATGTTTTGATACTCTGCTCCAATCTTTGTGTAAATACTTTATGTTCCTCATCCTCATGATACAGCACTTCCCCTATACGTACCTCTATGATAAATGGTACAAACAATGCTTCGCCTTTGGGCAGGGATTTTCCGGCACCATGGATATAGATGGGGAGGACTGGGATGTGAGGGAATGATTTGGAGAGATGGGCTATGCCGGTCTTGAAGGTCCCCATCTCTTCTGGTGTTCCACGACTTCCCTCCGGATAGACGATCACTATGTCCCCGTTCTCCAAAGCCTTGGATATACCCAAAAAAGGATGCCCTTCTTCTTTGGTAGGTCTACGTTTGAGTGGGATGATCCCTATCACATGCTGAGAAAACCAGGCGAACCAGCGATTTTTCATAAAATAGTCTGCTGCTGCCACAGGTCGAACCTGCTGCAGCTGTGAGAGTGGAAAAAGGCTCATTAGCACCATCGTATCCAGATGACTGTTATGATTGGCAACGATCATGCAAGGCCCTTTCAGAGGCAGCTTCTCTTTCCCTCTCACATGTACGCCAGAGATCAGGAGCACTACAGGACGGACAAAGAGTGCAAAAAAGAGTTTTTTTAGCATCTATGCATCCTAATAATAGAGATAATAGACATAATGAAAAAAGAGCGGTGCAGTGTAGGTCAAGCTATCGACACGATCCAGGATACCCCCATGCCCGGGGATCAAACTGCCGGAGTCTTTGACCCCGATATCTCGTTTGACCATAGAGATCACCACATCTCCGACAAATCCTCCCCCAGAGATGATCACACCGGCAATAAGTGCTTCATACCAGAGAAAGGGGGTCAAAAAGGAGAAGACCCATGCCAGTAAGAGGATACTCACAAAGGCACCTAGAAACCCTTCTACCGTCTTGTTGGGGCTGACTTTGGGAACGATCTTACGTCTGCCAAGGGATTTGCCCCAGAGATACTGGAGTATGTCATTGAGCTCTGTCAGCAGTATGAGGTAGAGTACCAGCTCCCTGCCCCCTACGGTATGTCCGGTAACAGGACTGAGTGTGACCATAAATGCCAGATGGCTCAGACCAAAGACAAACATCATCAGTCCCCACTGTACGCGTGCCGTATTTTCCAGAAATCCTTTGGTCTCTCCTATCAGTATCTGTCTAAAAGGCAGTAGCAGAAAGAGAAAGACCGGTATCCATATAATGAACATCCCATACCATTCGATACTGGCAAACCAATACTGAGGCAGGATAGAGAGATAGGCATAGAAAAGCACCCTTCTGTCTGTCCTTCGGGTAGGTATCATGGTAAAGTACTCTTTAAGTGCCAGGTAACTCAAGAGCCCAAAAAAGAACATCGCAGTTGTGGTATTGAGCATAACCCCCAGGATAAACACAGCTACGATAAACCACCAGGAGTGGATACGTGCTTTCAGCTCTTGGGTCGGATACTTCAGATAGATCAGTACGGTGGCGATTGCCAACAACAGCAGAATCATACCAAGCACTACCCCACTCTCAGCGGAAAAAAGTGCGCCTTTGGTCTCGATCATGCTAGTACCCTTAGGCAGCGTCTTACGCTGGTCCATCCGCTTAGCAGTGTCATTGCTATGAACAGCAGTGTCACCCAGCTACTGGCAGGTATCCCCAGTGCCAGCAGCAGTGCGATCACACCCATAACAAAAGCACGGTCACTCTTTCCCATCGGGCCATCATAACGGCGGTCTTGTTTCACTGCCCAGCCAAGTACCCCTGCCATCTCTGTAAAGATCGCAGTGATCACTAACAACACTACCCAAGTCACAGAGACACCAGGGATCAGTGCAAACGGCAGATACAAAGCCACATCTGATACCACATCACTCATCTCATTGAGTATCGCACCACCATCGCTTTGCATCTGATACTCTTTTGCCAGTATACCGTCGATCGCATTGAGTGCCATGCGAAGAAACAGCACCAGAGGGATGAGTATTAGTGTCCATCTGGCTCCTGCTGTCACCGCGATAAGTCCCCCTGCAACGATAGAGAGGAGCAACGCTGCCCAGGTGACCTGATTGGGGGTATACCCTTTATCTGCAAAGCGTTTTACGATAGGTCTCAGCAGTGCTTGAAATCTTGGTTTGAGATCATAGATTGTTGCCATACATATCCTCCCCCATAGTATTTAGTTATAGTATTGTAACAGGAATAGCTCTGTTTTTCCCTAAGAAGGTATTCAAAGCCTGAGGAAGAAGCTTCTAGGTAACGACGATCTTTTCGACCACATCCAGACCAAATCCTCCCAGACCGACAAACTCTGTCTCGGCATTGGTAGTGAGAAGGTTGATATTTTTGATTCCCAGATCTTTGAGGATCTGTGCACCGACACCAAACTCCCTCGCCTGCTCTTTGGAGATGGTCTTGCTGTCGAGGAAGATCAGTACACCCCCATTGAGTTTGAGGTACTCTATCGCACTGTTAAGGGCATCAAAACGCTTGCTATCGAGTATCAGATCAATATCTAGTCCGATATTGTGGAACTTTACATTGGCAGTCTCATGAGAGCCATAGAACTGTACTACGGTATGTACACGATCAAGATGGTCTTTGTAGGTAAACTCGCTGACTTTCATCCCTCGAAAAGTACGCTCCTCTTCGCTGATACGCTCTACCAGCTGCTCATTGGCTAGGCGATACTCTACCAGATCAGAGATATAGACGATATGCAGGCTATGTTTCTGCGAAAAAAGCTCCAGATCATCCATCCGAGCCATCTCTCCATCATCCTTGATGATCTCACAGATCACTGCCACCGGAGACAGACCAGCCAGTTTACAGAGATCCACTGATCCTTCCGTATGTCCAGTTCGTACCAGCACACCACCATCTTTGGCGATCAATGGAAAGATATGCCCTGGACGCACAAAGTCACTGCTGTCTGTCTGAGGGTCTGCCAGCTTACTGATACAGTCATCCCGCTCTGCTGCAGAGATCCCAGTACTGGCAGTGGTGGCATCGATCGAGACGGTAAATGCGGTCTCATGGTTGGAAACATTATTGCTGACCATAGGCAGCAGGTCAAGCTCTCGGGCAAGCTCTTTGACGATCGGTGTACAGATCAGCCCCCTCGCCTCTTTTGCCATGAAGTTGACCATTTCCGCTGTAGAAAAGGTCGCTGCATAAACGAGGTCACCCTCATTTTCACGATCCTCATCATCCATCATGATGACCATGCGACCACGCTTGATCTCCTCGATTGCGACTTTGACTCTTTCGATTGCCTCTGAACCCATATTTTTCTACCTTTTTCATCATAGTTATATCCGCATTATATCCTACCTCACCCTATAGCCGCTATAATTTTTAACTTTTTTTCAAATTCTCCAAATCAGCTCTTGACAACTAAGATATTTTGAGATATAATGCCGTCCACATAAGCAGTATAGCTTATGAGTGTTGGGGTATCGCCAAGCGGTAAGGCCTCGGTTTTTGGTATCGATATCGGGGGTTCGAATCCCTCTACCCCATCCAACAAAAGATTTAAGTTTGAATATATGATTTCAAGCTATAATCTCATTCTCATTTAACGATGAGACATACTTTCCTGTCGCGGGATAGAGCAGTTTGGTAGCTCGTCGGGCTCATAACCCGAAGGTCGGAGGTTCAAATCCTCCTCCCGCAACCAATCACAAACAACGCTATAGCTTCAAATACAGACCTTCCAAGAACTTTTTCACTCTATTTTATTTTTACTGGTGCAACACATTGGTGCAACACTTACCCCAAATATCTTACATTCATGTTCTCCCTATGATTACGGCAATTCAAACCACTTCCCTCTTTTTCCAAGTTCCCTACGACATCTTCTAAGGATAATTCCTGCTCATAAATTAATATTAATAAATATCTATTTCTATGTTTCCAAATGCTTTCATACACATATTATTAAAGTGTAAGAGGATTATCTCTCTTATAATTTAAACAAAGGAGTTTTTATGCTCGGACTTGGACAGATATTAACTATTGTTATTGCGATAGGTACTATACTCAAAGAGACGCTCGACAACGATTAATCTCGTTGCCCTCCCCTTCCGTATATTATTATAAAGGAATATACAATGTCAGTAAACCCATTAACAGATGCTCAGCTAAGAGCTGCGGCACCTTCAATCTTCTCTGAGACACCTATTGATGGTGTCTCAGAGAAATATGCCTTTGTGCCAACCTATGCTGTATTAGATACATTTCGAGATGCAGGCTACTATCCTATCATGGCTAGTGAGAGCAATGTACGTAACCAAGAGAATCTTGGGTATCAAAAACATATCATTCAGTTTCGTAGTTTAGACAATCTACTACGACCAAACTCGGTAGATGAGTATGCAGATATTGTATTAACCAACTCACATAATCGCACCTCCTCTTTCAAGGTTGATTTAGCTTATTGGAGATTGGTATGTAGCAATATGCTCATAGTTCCCTCACAAAGCTTTCTCTCTAGTTCTATTATTCATGCTGGCTTCCAAGAGAGTAAAATAAATCACGCTATCGAAGAGGTCACTAGCTACATGCCCTATATTGAACAAGAGATAGAGCAGTTTAAGGGTATCACGCTCAGCCCTAGTGAACAGCAGTCTCTCGCTTATGCCGCGATTGATATACGCTTTGATACCAAGAAACATGCTATAGAACCTAGTGAGCTACTCACTATCCAGCGCGAGGATGATATAGACAGTTCTCTGTGGACTATATTCAACCGTATCCAAGAAGCTATCATTAGAGGTGGTATCAAAGGTACTAACAGAGAGACAGGGCGTAACTTTACCTCTAAAGGCATTCATGCCATTGATACCAATTTTTCTCTCAATAAGGAGCTCTGGTCAACAGTACAAATGATGGCTAACCTCAAGTCTTGTGGCTCTTCAACACTAGCAGCCTAAAGGTTAACCTATGAAAACCACCAACTACAGACTACAAACAGAGATAGAACAGCTTTCTGCAGATTCACAGAGAGCTTGGTTTGAGATGTATATACATGAAGTATTGGAGAGTGATAAGCCCTACCATGTAAAAGCTGATTATATTGGTCTCTCCTTTGAAGAGATTCAAAACAAGATAGACTATCTCTCTTCTGATATTAACGAGATGAAACACCTCAAAGCCACACTCACCCAAGCAAAAGGGATTGCCCAAGAGGTGATTGCTTCTGTACTCACAGAGTATGGTATAGACCGACTAGAGGGAACAATCATCTCTTCACTCACACTCACCCCAGCAAAAGTGACTACCAAGAGCACACTCACTATCCTCAATCCTGTAGCCCTCATAGAGCTAGGATATGCCAAGGTCATTGTCGATGAAGAGGCAGTCAAACAAGCCATGCACACCGCTGAAGAGATGGACAGCATTGATAGCTTTGTAGAGGTATCTATGCAAACCCAAGAGATCCCAGCCAAACTCAAAGTCAACACCAAACGAAAAAGGAAACAGCATGAAGATGATATACAGGCTACTATGGAAATTCCCACCGAAGCCACCCATTATCATACTCACCACCATACCCCAGCTATGGAAGCCTTAGAGCTTCTCAAACACTCTGCATAAGATAAGGAGACAGATTATGTTCGTAGACAAGCAAGTACAGGTGCTCAAAGTAGACATTGAGCCTAGTAGAATCAAACACCGCTCCAAAGGCAATATCTCACTCTCTTACCTAGAAGGCTTTGATCTCATAGAGACAGCCAATCAGATATTTGGTCATGGCAATTGGTCATACAATATCACTAGCCTAGAGAAAGTCTCTCAAGAGAGCAATACCAATCAAAATATCGTCATCTGCTATAAAGCGATCGTTAAACTCATGGTCTACAACCTAGACCACAGTAAACATATTTCAAAGGAAGATGTAGGGTTTGGTACAGGCATTGCCAAGACATTAGCAGATGCTCACGAAGGAGGAGCCAAAGAGGCAGTTACAGATGCTCTCAAACGATCCTTGCGTAGCTTAGGTAATCAGTTTGGTAATAGTCTCTATGATAAGAGCCGTAATCATCAAGCTACACAGCCAGTACAAGTGCCACAAGCTACCCATACCACACCATCACAAGCGCAACACACGCAGACGCTACCCCACCCACAAGCACAGTATGAGTTTACCTCTTTGTATAATCTTGGACTTCAAGTAGTAGAACAAAGCAATGAGTTTATCGTTACAGGTAGTGATATCTTTAACAAGAAAGACAGCATCAAAGCCTGTGGGTTTAGATGGGATGCCTCTCGTAAGCTATGGTATCTCTCTCGTGACCAGCAGGCAGCCTAGATTATAACACTAGACCTCTATGCTACATAGAACTCAATGATCCTCTCTGTCATATCAGCTTCTTTACCTTCTGCTGTCCACTAGAGATGGTATATCATAGAGTAAGCTCCAAAGCATGTGCTCCATATGCTATAGATATGTTGGGGCTAGCAAGTTATCTGGGTAATTTTTTCACGATGAGATAGAGGTGGTTCACAGAGATAACCTTATTGAGGCATCGTACTCACTCAGAGCCAACCCCACCAGATACATCTGATAGCAGAGCTCTTGGTAGTGATGCAGTGTGAGGAGTTGGAGCAGAGCGTTCTGATGGTGGAGGTGGTTGGTATAGTGTTCTGTGGCTCTGCTGTTGTTCATGGAGGTATTTTATCTTTGAGCTATTTCTTTTTTACCGAGCATCTTATTAACTAATGGAAAATACAATCCCAAAAGAAAACGACCTTTGCCTATTTCTTTGCCAATTATTCCCATCGCCTCAACTTTACTGTACTTCTCTTTGAGTAGTCTATATACATTTTGACATGCTGCTCTTTCTCCATATTTACATGCTCGCATATAAAAGGGAATAGCCTTGTCTTTGCTTTGCTTGTATTCATATTCTCCAAATGCATAACAATCAGCTAAAAAGAAATTAGCGAGAGAATAATTAAGCTTTGCCGCACGATAAATATAATTTTTTCCTTCTTCATTTTCTCCTATTTCTATTAAACTCATTCCATGAACAAAACAGGGCTCAGGACTGTTAAACATATGACTATTCCATTGCTTAATTACTGATTCATTCAAATTATCAAGATTTTTTACAATATATTCAGCGGTATGCTGTAGCTCTTTGAAAGTATAAATTTTTTTACTGTCAAGGTAGTCTAATATCTCTTCTGTATTCATATATTCAATAGAATTTAATTTTTTCATCTCTTTACCCTATTTATGGCATCTACTATATCGCGTGTTCTCTCTCTAATCAATTGCTGAATTCTTGGAGGCTCTCTAAATCTTGCAACTTTACCTGCTCCAGAAAGTTCAGTTGTCTCCACAATTGCAACTGTAATAATCTCCATTGCTGCCGTATATCCATATCGAGCAACTAATGCAGTAAAACTAATAGCAGATGTTCCCAGTGCAACTGCTATTTGTCCATTTAGCTTCTCTTGTTCTTGTGCAAGCAAAACTTCTTTATAGCTCATTTTAGAAATTGCTAGTGCTTTCACCTGAAGCATACGAGTGTCTTCTTCATAGTAAGGATTTGAACGATGCAAGGTGAATTCTGCTCTTTCATTATTAAACAAATGCACAAAAGCCGCACTAACCGCCCCATTGAGGAACTTCCCACCAGTCAACGAAGAGGTCACACCACCTACCAGTGCCATCACCGCCGTTCTGGCTGCTACTGCTCCCTCTCCAAAGGTCTTCCTGCCGATAGAGAATGCAGAGCTGACAAACCCACTGGCAAAGTTGGCTAGGAATTTACCTCCTTGGACGAGACTCATGGCGCCTCGGACTACCCCATGCATGATCGCTTTAGTGATCGCTGCTGCATAGCTTTTGGCACTCTTGGCTACCCAGAGACTGATGGCATGTCCATCTAGCCCAAAGGCACCTGTGATATAGTCAGCCACAAGCAACCCTAAAATTTAAAAACGCCAAAAATACTCTCTTTCTATCCCACTAGATGTAATGTTTGCTTCAATCTCCGTACGATAACCAACTCTCACACTAAGTTTTGTAGAATTCATGTCTATATTCCCAGAAGTATTATTATGCAAATCAAAAACATAACAACATGAACTGTCACATACTTCTACTTTATCAACCATATCTGGAGTGATTTTCTGCTCTTTGATTATTTTCATACAGTCGTCTTTAAAAATATATATAACATCAGGATTATAAGGATCAGGATGAAGTTTTTCCCAATCCAAATCCAAATCCCTAAATATATTTGGCGTAGAATATTTATTGATGGAATATTCACACGTATACCCATATTTCGCATAAATATCAAAAAATCGAGATAGTTTTTGCAATGTACTATTCATAAGTGTTTTATCTCTATATGCCAAATCAACAGCACTTTCACAGGGTTTACCCATATTATAAACAATACCATCTTTAGTTAAGTGTAATGTACCATAGGCTATAAACCCCAAAGAAAAAATTACCAATACGAGGGATATTAAAATTAATTTTGGTATTTTATGAACCATAAATACTTCCAAAAGTCATCCAAACGTCATTTGCAGGGATATCGGTTATATTATGGGTACCTCCGCCATTCCACCATTGCCGAACATTCCAGCCTATATTTAAGAATTCATTTGTAAATACCCAACCAATAGTTCCTAAATATGCCGCATTATAAGCGCCTACACCAATATAATTAATTTGCCCACCTTTCCATCTTCTTCCTAATGCTATAAATGTTCTACTAGCCAATCCTTTATAAAGAAAAGTGTCTGCCTTACCCTCCATTGCACCTATATAATCGGTTTTATCTTTCAATCCTTCCCTATACTTATATTGTGCAATTATAATTAAATCAGCTTTTGATAATGCAAGTATCGCTTTTTTATTTTTTAGAGCTGATGCAAAAACTCTTTCCCTTAGAGCATTATATCGTTCTGTAAGACTTTTTCCACTTTCCGTATTAAATAAATGCACAAAAGCCGCACTAACCGCCCCATTGAGGAACTTCCCACCAGTCAACGAAGAGGTCACACCACCTACCAGTGCCATCACCGCCGTTCTGGCTGCTACTGCTCCCTCTCCAAAGGTCTTCCTGCCGATAGAGAATGCAGAGCTGACAAACCCACTGGCAAAGTTGGCTAGGAATTTACCTCCTTGGACGAGACTCATGGCGCCTCGGACTACCCCATGCATGATCGCTTTAGTGATCGCTGCTGCATAGCTTTTGGCACTCTTGGCTACCCAGAGACTGATGGCATGTCCATCTAGCCCAAAGGCACCTGTGATATAGTCAGCCACTCCCATCGCAGCCACAGCACTCACCCCACCAAAGAGTGCCCCCTTGAATCCAGACAGCAGGGCATCGCCTGGGCCTAGTCCGTTCATCAATCCATTGACAAAGCCACCGATAAACCCAGCTATAGCACCTGCGACTACTGCTGTACCTATGGCACCCAAGCCCAGTGTGCCAGCGATGATTGTACCGATACCAAAGCTAAAGATACCTATAATCGCCCCAAAGAGTACACTGATCCAGCTATGTCCACTAGGATCGGTATAGCGTAACGGATTGTTTCTCGTATAGGCATAGCGGTTATAGCTCTGTAGGTCATTAGGGTCTTGGATGAGGGTATCTGCACTCATGAAGCGTCCAAGGGTTGGATCATAGAGTCTGGCATTCATATGTATGAGCTGTGTTCCCTCTACCTCCTCATGTCCGGTGAAGCCTCTGTTGGTGATGGCTCTGCTGTCTGGGTCTCTATGCAGGACGATACGCTCTCCGAAGGGTTTGTATGCAGAGCGTTCTACGACTGCACCCTCTGCATCTGTGATAGCATCTATAGAGCCTAGGGCATCATAGTGTAGGTATCTGATACTGTTTTCATATCTTGTGCCATGGTACTGAGAGTAGAGTGCAACGACCCTGTCTCCTGCATAGATGAAGTATTTATCTTCACTGAAGTTATAGGTATTGTTTTGGATATGTTCATAGACCTTGTTGATGTAGGTGGTCGTACTCTCATCGGTGGTCTTTTGATAGCGTTGGTCATTCATATCGTAGGCGAAGGTGCTGACTCCTTCGTCTGTAGTGATGGAGGTGGGTTTGTTGGCGGCGTTGTACTCTAGGAGGGTATTGCCGTTGTGGGTCATGTTGCCATTGTCATCGTAGGTGAAGCCTCGCTGGTCTGTGCTCACAAGACGGTTGGGGTGCTGGGTGTCGGTGTAGTGATAGTCTCCCTGACCATCTTTGTAGGTGAGATTACCGTAGTCATCATAGCTGTAGTGTAGATTCTCTGTCTGCACGATACCTGTTGAGACCTGTGTGCCAGTGATGACCATATTGGCATATTCTATACGGCTGAGAACATCATAGCTATAGGTAGAGGTAATACCTAGGAACTTGTCCTCTCTACTAGAGAGATTATACCGCTCATCATATGCATACGCTAGACTTCTGATACTTGCTTCCCCATGATAGCCCGTTTTTGAGGTGACCATCGCTCCACCATCATCATAACTATCCTCTGTCACCAAACCATTTCCAGAGATATATTTTGTCGTCCTGCCATAGCTATCCATCTGTAGCAGTCTATAGTGATAGATGTGGCTACTGTCTGCGATCATTTCTCTGTAGGCATCTGCTACATCACCACCACCCTGAGCTGCCGCATCTAGCGAGGTATAGTAGGAGACCTTTTCATCCTCTTTGATGAGCTCTTTGAGTACGACTTCGGCTTTGTCCAGTGCTTCATGGGAGAGTGCTCTTTGGTTAGAGGCATAGTTGGTATATTCATCCGCTGCTGTGGTAGGGATAGGTACATCCGTATTGATTGCGCCAACAAGAGTAATTGCCTGATCACGCAACGAGAGGAAGAATCCACTGTGCCACTGTGCCAACCCATCATCCACCCATTGTCCATGATAGCGGTCAGATAGCAATAGGTATGCAAATATCCTATCCTGCTGCTGACGGTAGGCTGTCTCATATCTTAGCTCATATCCTCGCATACGCTCTGCTTGGAGATTGAGCTTTTGGGCAATGGCTTGTAGCCTATCTGCTCTAGTGCCATATTTATCTGCAAGCGCTTGGTAGTATTTGGCTTTGAGCACAAGTGCTCTACGCTTGAGGAGTGCCTTTTTGTATCGAGTAGCATAGGTAAATGCCTCACCTCGCATACCTTCGAGTAGCCCTTTAAAATGCGTACTGTCCCAGCCTCCTATCTGTGCTGCAGGAGATTTGATCGATTGTAGGAAGCCATACTGATTATAGCTACGGATAAGCTTGAGACCTTTGGGTTGGATCGTACTCTGTAGTCTCCCACTGGTATCATAATGGAACGATTGAGTATAAGGAACACCATCAATCACACTGGTGACACTCTTTGGTCTAGAGAGTGTATCATAGGTGTAGGATTTGGAGATGGACTCAACAGAGTGGCTTTCGCTGGCTAGCTTACCTAGACCATTCGTTGCAGTGTCATAGCCCCATGTCGAGGTGCCATCAGATGTGACCTTGTGAATCAACCTACCGAGAATATCATACTCCATCGTACTGGTCTGTGCTTTGGCATCAGTCTGAGAAGTCAGCTCTCCCCATCCATTGTACGCATAAGTCCAAGTGCCCATATCTGGGTCTATCATTTTGGTTTTGTTTCCTAGTATGTCATACTCTATGGTGATCTTTCGATGCTCGTCTGCGTTGGGTATCGTATAGGCTAAATTTCCCAAAGCATCATAACCATAGTGCAGTGTTGTCCCTGCTTCATCCGTAACTGATATAATTTTGTCCATCACATTTTTAGTGGTGGTTTTAGTGCCGCCTTTTGCATCTGTAGAAGTAGCTGTATAGCCATCATAGCTTACAGTTGCAGTGAGATATCCTCCGATATTCTCAGGAGCTGGTGTAGAGACAGATATCTCTCTGCCGTACTTGTCATAACTGTGTGTAGCATAGAGTGGTGTCTCATCTATGGTATGTGGTGAGCTTTTTTGATACATGCGACCACGTTCATCATAGGCATAGTCCACAAAAACCTCTGCACCATCATATCGCACTGATTTCTCTCTAAGCTTTCTGCCCAATGCATCATAATAGACAGCACTACTAGGTAGCGTAGTACCATTGGCTAGTATAGTTGTAGAGGTGATACGATAGTACCCATGTGCTGGTGTATAGTCTAATGCATACGAGATACTGACCTCTGTACCATCAGGGCTTTTTGCATAGATATTCCTCCCCCATGCATCATAGTGTGTATAAGATATGAGACCATTGGCATCTTTGTTCTGGGTGACGGTACCAAACCTCTCATCAAATGCCTCATTACTTGCCGTATGCCCTAGAGGGTTGGTCACACTCAAGAGATGCTCTGCATTACTATCATAGTGATAGCTTGTCGTACGGGTCTCTCCTGTGATACCATTGATAATGCTTTCTGAGACTTTGTTCCCATGCGTATCGTAGGCATAATGCTTATGAAGTTCTAGTGTACTTCCTTTTTCTATCCACTCATCGGTAAGTGTGCCCGTATTGATGTCATAGTCAAATGAAGTATGTCGTACTTTTATATCACTATATCCTTCATGGGTCACTGTCGCACTTTTAAGTCTTCCAAGTATCCAATCATCGGTATCGTTGTCATAACTACTTACTGTTATTTTGACAAAAGCCTCTCCTCTCCCCTCAATCGTACTCTTCATTTCAAGAACATTACCATGTTCATCATAGTCGGTATAGCCTGTCGTGGTAGTCTTGAGGAGCTGGTTTTCCATATAGCTTTTCTCTATCTTTGTATCTGTTAGGATACGGAGATTGGATCTGTCAGTCTGGGGCTCTTCATGATAGCTAATTGTACTCTCTATGAGCTTCTCCCCACTGTTTGCCAACCACTCATCAGCATCCAAGTCTTTGGAGAGGAGA
The DNA here is from genome assembly GCA_965215705.1 of Sulfurovaceae bacterium. Taxonomy (GTDB): domain Bacteria; phylum Campylobacterota; class Campylobacteria; order Campylobacterales; family Sulfurovaceae; genus JAAXPZ01. The sequence continues at coordinate 468,536 of CBDCEE010000003.1, forward strand.
TAACTATCAGAGCTTAGTATCATCCCAGTGATATGAGGCTCTTGTGCATATCTGACACTACTTTTCACACCAGAGGTTGCATCATACATGTACACATATTCAAACCCCAAAGAACCTCTGTATTTATGTGTACGAAGTCCCTCATAATGATAATACTGTTTTTGCAAATTCCCTGCACCATCTGCTGTCACAGTGGCTGAGACTACTTGGACGGCTGGGCTAGAGAATGTACGTACTTTATCTTCTGTAGCATCTGCTCCTTTGGTATAGACCTGGGGATCACTTATACTGGAGTATACAATCGTAGATTCATTTTCAAAAGAGTCTGTAATAGAGGTGATATGGTAGGGTGCGTTATGGAAGAGAATCGCTTTTTGACTAGCACCTTTGTTATTTTGCAATATATCTATATAGCCATCTCCATTGATATCGACTAGGTTAATATTTCCAGAGTAGCGATCGCCAATACCTACTGAGACACCAGGATTCTTATTTACTTTGACAAAATTCCCATCCCCTTTATTGAGCCAGATATAATCTTGTCCAGAGCTTTTATACTCATAGAGATCTCCTAACCCATCACCGTTGAAATCAGCCACCATGACTGTTTTATGATACTCAGAACCACTCGCTCTTAGTGGCGGGTGCGTATCACTTTTGACAAAAGTGCCATCCCCCTTGTTCCACCATATATCATCATTGCCACCACTATGGTTTACATATATGTCAGATAAACTATCTCCATTGAGATCTGCAACAGTTATTTTAGATGTTTTTTCTCCAAAATTATAACTCGCTACTTTATATATGTCTCCATTTTCTCTACTAAGCCATATTTCATAATGATCATAATACCTTGATGCATAAATTTTATCAGGTACACTATCACCATTTATATCAATATTAGCAAGTAATTCCGACCAATAATCAGGTTTCGTTTCTATTTCTTTTACCCTTGAAACATTCAAGCTAGAATCAACTTCAAATAGCTCGTAATTTGGAATAGATCTTATTCTAAGTGAATATTTATTCTTTTGAGTTGTATACATTCCTACAATACGATTTTCTGCTGATTTATTCTGGGCTATAACCTCTCTACTTTCTTTCGTAAAATGTCCTTCTCCATCATTGAGCCACAGAACAAAAGTATAGTCCGTATAATTATTATTATAGCACTTGGGATAACTATCACCTCCTCCTCTATACCATGCACAATCATCAGCTAAATACAAAATATCAATATCATTATCCTGATCTATATCTACTAATTGTATGTTGCGAGAATGAAGCTCTGGTCGATGCTCCGAACTATCGCTTAATATGATAGAATTCCCGAAAGAACCATCGCCACTTCCAAAAGCTACGGTAACTTCTGTTTTGCTATCTGTCGCATCATACAGTATATCAGTAATCCCATCTCCATTAAAATCAGAAAATTGACTTCCATGTGCCTTGTATGTAGGAGCTCCCGTAGTGCTTTTAGAGGTTGCATAGATATTATCTTGCTTGACCGCTCTTTCTCCCTCCCATGCAAACTTTAGAGGTTCCGTACACTCTCCATCAGCATTACATTCTCTAATCTCTTCTAACAACAATGCATCCAATGAGGATGCTTGACTTTTATACGTAAGCTTGTAGGTACTGACTGTTGTATTGTGGTATTGCAGTGTAATAGTAGTAAGTTTTTTATCTATAGAGGATGCTTCGCCATACGAATATCCATGAAACAGATCCTTTCTGTCCTCATAACCAAAAACAATAGCATTGTTATTCCCATAAGTAATACTTGTTGGTCTAGAATAGCCAGATACATTGTTGGTCTCATAGTAAAAATTGATACTGTTGCCATAACGATCAGATATCTTGTTGACCTGCCAACTGATTCTAGCAGTGCCAATGAGACGTTTAGATTGGGTGGTGTGTCCATATTCATAGATATCACCTGATTTGGTATACACCATAAAATAATTGGGATTACCATCAGACCCTCCCATTGACAGAACCTTGCTATCACTCTCTATGTATGTACGATACTCTGCACCTACTGCACCATCATCCCCCTCCACTGGGATGAGTCGCTTGCCATCTAGACAATAGTGATCTTCAGAATCAAACTTAATACCACGGAGTTTATTATCTATATCCATAGTATCACTACATCTACTCACCGTGCTAAATCCCTCTATTGACCACCCTTTACCAAGGTAACCATTGGTTCCACTAGAATTATATATTAATGACAACTTTGGCTTCACACCAGCGATGCCTTTCGGAACTTCTATGTCTAATTTATAATTTAGTGATCCCTGAGAGACGCTCATCGTCCCTTTCAGATTCACTACAGGAGAAGCAAAAAGACTAGCACCAATAGAAAAAGCAAAAATGATAAAACCTCTTAGTGTATTAGTTACCATGATTTTGTACCTCCTGCTCTAGTTGGGCTTTGCGTCTGGTGATCGCATCCTTTTGGGCATCAGAGAGCGGCGTGACATCCAGCGTGAAATGCTTGTCAGCGATAAGTGCTTCTGCCTCCTCTATGAGGGTATCGCCTTCTGCTTTGATCTGCGCGATATCTGCATCCATGGCGATACCTGAAGGTGTAGAGATCAGTGGACGCTGCGGCACAAAGGTACTCCTGTACTCGGTAGGTGTCTCATTCTGTGGTTCGGTCACTTCTATCATCACCGTATCACTGCTGCTGGCACCTTCAGGATCAGTGACCTTCAGCGTAAACGTAAAGCTTCCCACCTCTTTGCCCTCATAACTAAAGGTCGCAGCGCTAGAGACCTCTACCCCTGCCTGTGTCCAGAGGTAGAGGAGACTGTCCCCATCCACATCGAAGCTACTCCTCCCATCTACTGTCACCGTCTCACTCTGTACGATCACCATATCATCCCCTGCTCTGGCTACAGGTACATCATTGACCGAGATCACCGTTACATTGACCTCTGCAGCAGTCTCTCCGCCATTGCCATCACTACAGATATAGCTGAAATGATCTGCGCCATGGTAGTCCTGTGCAGGCATATAGCGTATCTGTCCGTTTTGTATCGTGGTACTGCCGTGTGCTGGGGTTGTTGCAGAAGCAATATGGATACTGTCTCCTACATCTCTGTCACTGTCATTGGCAAGTACATCGATCATCACTACTGTATCTTCATCTGTACTGGCACTGTCTGGTTGTGTATCGGGTGCATCATTGACTGGTGTGACAGTGAGAGAGATAGCTACAGCAGGAGAGTCTACCTGTCCATCGTTAGAGGTAAAGCTAAACTGATCAGCACCATTGTAGTCTGGCTTGGGATGGTAGACCAGATCTGGAGCTGTGCCCTCCAGCGTACCATGCGTAGGCTGTGCAACAATATGGTAGCTGAGCATATCACCATCCACATCACTAGCCGTAAGGGTGATCGCTTGGGTTGTATCTTCTGCCAGGGTGAGGGACTGGGGGTTGGAGACAGGGAGATCATTGACAGAGATCACCGTTACATTGACCTCTGCAGCAGTCTCTCCGCCATTGCCATCACTACAGATATAGCTGAAATGATCTGCGCCATGGTAGTCCTGTGCAGGCATATAGCGTATCTGTCCGTTTTGTATTGTAGTACTGCCGTGTGCTGGGGTTGTTGCAGAAGCGATATGGATACTGTCTCCTATATCTCTGTCACTGTCATTGGCAAGTACATCGATCATCACTGCTGTGTCTTCATCTGTACTGGCACTGTCTGGTTGTGTATCGGGTGCATCATTGACTGGTGTGACAGTGAGAGAGATAGCTACAGCAGGAGAGTCTACCTGTCCATCGTTAGAGGTAAAGCTAAACTGATCAGCACCATTGTAGTCTGGCTTGGGATGGTAGACCAGATCTGGAGCTGTGCCCTCCAGCGTACCATGCGTAGGTAGCGCTGTGACGCCATAGGTGAGGTTGTCCTCATCTGCATCTGTGGCAGCCAAGAGGATATCTATACTATCATCCTCTGCCAAAGTCAGTGATTGTGCCTGTGAGACAGGGATGTTGTTACCAAATCCTGTCTCTGATTCCTGTCTGGTCTCATTGCTATCTGCACCTTTTCCAGAACATCCTACCAACACAACAAGCATCACTGCTGTCCACCATAGTCTACTTTTATCCCACATTGCAACTCCCTCTAAAATCTGTATATCACCCCTACCGAGAAGAGATCTACCGAAAGATCATCCTGTTTGGCTCTGCCATCAAACCCACGATCATCATATGCCCTCACCCAATCTACAAAAAGACTAACCTGCTCGGTCACACGATAACTCGCCCCTACCCCATACTGTACAGCGCTCTCCTCTCTGTCTCCTCCTGCGATATCCGTCAGCTTAAGCTTACCGTATCCCAGCAGAAGATAGGGAGTGAAGTCTCCACTTGGATACCCAAGCTTGAGAAAAGCAGACAGATCCGTAAACGTACTGTCGTAAGTCGTATCTGGACTTGCCCTACCACCTCCATCATACTCTATCTCTCCTCCCATACTACGATAGTACCTCGCCTCCAAAGAGAGATATGCATTGAAGCGATATCCAGCGATCAACAGTGCAGTGTTGGCACTGAGTGTTTCTGATGTTACTGCATCATCCAAAGAGAATGTCCCTACCCCACCAGCGATATAGATATTGTTGTACTGGGCAACAGTTATTGGAGTAGTTAGAACAGGAGTCAATGTCTCACCTGCAAATGCATAATAGATGAAAAGTGTAGAAAGAAGGAGAAGTTTTTGCATGAAAATCCATTTCAATAGTATTCTCTAAGGATATGATAAAGTATCTTTGCGATGGCAAAGGTGTTTTACATATGTCTTGAATACCTCCCCTCTCAGTTACATAAAGTTACATTATCGGTGACATAAATCAACTCCGTATTTCATAAAATGGTAAACTACTAAAGACAATATAGATTAGTGTAAAGTTTAATATATAATATTAAAAGTTAATACTTTATTGGTCTTAGCAATAGTATTCACTAAGCTATAAATCAGTAAAATGGTTACTAATGCAGAGAATGACATTCTTGTAAATTCAACTATGCATCTAATCAAAAATAAATATACAAAGGTGGGAATTTATGGGCATAGGTAAAATATTAAGCTATTCAGTATTAGGAGTTGGCATAGTTGCAGCAGCCCCTTTTACTGGTGGAGGTTCAGTATTTGCAGGAGCTACAATAGTAGGTTCCCTTACAGGAGCGGGGGCAGTCACTGCTGTTGTAGGTACAACTGGGGCAGTAATTGGTAAAGTTCTGTCCGATAAAGAAGAAAGAGAAAAAGATGCAGTGAAAGAAAGAATTGCTAAATTAAATAAAAAAGCACAAAAGTATGAGGAAGCACTTAAAAAAGCTATTGAAGGTTTTAAGGGAGATAAAGAATATTTTAATTATATTATTGCTGCTTCTGCGATAGGTATATCTATGGCAAATGCTGATGGTAAAATATCAGATGAGGAGAGATTAGAATTAGATGAATTTGTTGGAGGTATCGCAGGTTCAAATTATCCTCAAACGATAAAAGATATTATTGAGACCCTATATAAGAACCCACCTACTTTTAAAGAAGCACTTAAACATTTAGAAAAAGTTAACCCTTTAAATTATGAAAGTATTAAAGATATGCTGGAGTTAGTAATGGAGGCAGATGGAAAGAAACATGAAAAGGAAGTAGTTTTTATGAATACATTTAAATCAAATATTGCAAGGATTAAATATCATCACGAAGAGGATGATAAAGAAAATAAAAATTTACTTGAGATTAAAGAGAAATTGTCTGTATACATAGCATAGGATTTTGGAATGAATAAGAAAGAAACCTGAATTTAAATCCAAAGTGCAATTTCACCTCTAAAAAATTCTATCCAAATTTTCCTATGAAGCCTTTAAATTTTCATGAAATACCTCATAAGGTGTTCTCCATCCTAGAGATTTTCTAGGTCTATGGTTAAGTCTGTTCTCAATCCTTTTAATATCTTTAGCCGTGAGATGTTCAAAGCTACTGCCTTTTGGGATATATTGACGGATGAGTCCATTGATATTCTCATTGAGTCCTCTCTCCCAAGAGCTATAAGGATGACAGAAATAGTAATCACATTTAAGTTTTTTTGCAATGGTTTGATGTTTGGCGAACTCCAAACCGTTATCTGTGGTAATGGTGTGCACATGTTTCTTGTATCTTCCCAGTAGTCGTATCATCTCATTGGCTACGATAAGGGCTTTCTTTCTTACAGGCAGTGAGAGTTTTACATACATGGACTTTCGCTCTACTATAGTAACGATTGCTCCTTGTCTGCCTTTGCCAATGATGGTATCTGCTTCAAAGTCTCCTACTCTTATTTTATCATCTACGATAGTAGGTCTTTGTTCAATAGAGACTCTATTAGGGATACGGTTCTTTCGTCCTTTACCATACTTGGCTCTTCGTTTTCCTTTGTGTCTGAGCTTTGTATGGAGTGTACCATTATGCAGCCTATCTTCATGGATGAATGTGTAGATGGTGACATGGGATATGGTTATGGAGTGTTTGATAGACAGTGTGGCGGAGATCTGTTCGGGTGAGTACTCTTTTTTGAGATACTTTTTGATAAGCTTTATAGTAGAATCTGTGAGTTTTAGATTGGCTTTTCTGGCATGGTCTTGTTGCCTCTTTTTATATTTATCATGGGCTCCATATCCAAAATAGGTTCCAGCAATATCCCCTTTGTTTCTTCGTATCTCTCGGCTGATGGTCGAGGGATGCACTCCTAGCTGTTTGGCTATCTCTTTATTGCTATATCCTCTGCTTATATAAGCTTGAATATGGTATCTTTCTCCTAGGGTTAGATGCGTATATGACATATCACTTCCTTTATCTTTGGTCAGATTTGGAAGTTATTTTAGCATCTAACCTCTTCAAATCCAAAAGAAACAACTCTCAAAAACTCTTTTTTCAAATTGTCTTTTAAAAATTGCACTTTGGATTTAAATTCGGGAAAGATACAGAAGAAGAAGAAAAAAAATATCAGGCAAGTCCAAAAATAAAACTTTACGCGTAGAGTCTGTTAATGCAGATATGGTTCAAGAATTATTAAATTCAAATATTAATATAGAAGCAATAGAAGAAATTTATAAAAAGAACGAAGATCTTTATACCTTTACATATGATTTTAATATATCTGAAGTAGAGACTAAAGAATTTTTAGAACAATTTAAAAGAGACTTTAGTCAAGATAAATTTAATAAATTAATCACTGATTGCAAAAAGGAGGTAATAACTTCTATTGTTATTCCTTTTGGTTTAGGTAAAGTTTTTTCAGCTTATGATAAAACGGGTGGCAACGTAGATACAATTCATAATGCTAGAGAAGGTATTTATGTGACAAAAGAAGCAAAAGATAATTATGAGAGCAGAGGTGAATATGATAGTCATAAGTATCATCATCATACAGAATATATTAAAAATAACAAAGATTATTCTAATCAAAGAAAAAATGGTGAAGCAATTGATTACATGACGGGTGAAAGGCTAGATTCAAACAAAAGTCATGATTTGGATCATGTGGTTTCGGCAAAAGAAATACATGATGATAGAGGCAGAGTATTGGCAAATATTGATGGTGCAGATTTAGCAAATACTGAGGTAAATTTAAAACCAACTAGTGCAACAAGAAATAGATCTAAAAAAGCTGACCCATTAGAAAATTTTATAGAACAGAAAAATAAAAGAATAGAAAAAATTGATGAACTAAAATCAAAATCTAATAAAACGAAGCAAGAAGAAAATGAATTAAGAAAATTAGAAGAGTTCAGTAAAATAGATGATGAAAAAGCTCTAATAGCAGATAGAGAAGCCCGTAATGCCCAGAATAAAGAGATTGACTCAACATATTACACGAGTAGAGAATTTGTTAAAAACACAGCAGTGACAGGATTTAAAGAGGGTGCTGCCATGGGGATACAACAGGCATTAGGTCTTATAATTGTTGAATTTTTCACTGCATTATTTGATGAGATACTAGATATTTATCAAAAAGGGTTTAACAAAGGTTTTGACAATGATAAATTTTTCAATGTTTTAAAAGAGAGATTAAAAAGGATTGCAAAGAGATTACAAGAAAAATGGAAAGATATAGCTATAGCTTTTAAAGACGGTGCAATTTCAGGTTTTATTTCAAATTTAGTTACAACTGTTATCAATATGTTCATTACTACTGCAAAAAGAGTAGTAAGAATTATTAGAGAAGGAATGTTTTCATTAATTAGAGCAGTCAAGCTATTATTGTTTCCCCCAAAGGGGATGAGTAGTGAGCAAGCTATGCATGAGGCAAAAAAACTTATTCTGTCAGGAATAATTATTAGTCTAGGTGTACTTGCAGAGGAGTATATAGACAAGATGGTTAGATGCACAGTATTTTTAGAACCTTTTGCTGATGTTTTAACTAGTATTTTTGTGGGAGCTATTACGGGAATTTCTGTGACAATGGCAGTATATTATATAGATAAAAAGAAAAATGATAAAGAGTTGGTAGAGGCACTATTATCCAATACAAATAAAAAAATTGAAAATGCCGAAGAACTATTAAAGCTGTTACAATATACGGTTTAGTCTTTCATGTAAGAACTATTTCAAGAGTGTCGAAGGTTTTATATTACATTTCATCCTGCTACCCACTCTTCAAACCCCAAAACAGACTCATTCAAGAGCCCACTGCTTTGCTTCCAATGGGGTAAAAACCTATCCATATATTTTTTAAATACTTCATTATGATTTCTCTCAAATAGATGTACCATTTCATGGACTATAATATACTCTATACACTCCAAAGGTTTTTTGGCAAGTTCTAAATTTATAAGTATCTTTTGAGTAGTTGGTGTACAGCTACCCCACTTTGTTTTCATTTTTTTGATTTCCCAATTTGATACTTTTACATCCATCACTGTTTCATATTTTGAGATAAGCTTAGTGACTTCTCTTTTTAGGTTTACTCTATACCACTCATTCAGAACATGTTGTTTGTTTTCAACACTTGTGGATCTTCTGACATGCAATTCTATGGTTGAGTGGTTTAGCACTATGTGGTGTTTGCTGTTTGTATGCTTTACATCTAGCAAATAGCGTTTACCTAGAAAATAATGACTTTCTCCACTTACCATTTCTCTCTTACTTTGTCGTGCTTGCTCATGGAAGTGTCTTACTTGTCTTTTGATCCATGCTAGCCTAGAGACAACAGCCAATCTCACTGCTTCATCATCTATATGCGTAGGTGTTGCCACTCTTACCCTACCCTCTGGCGGATAGACCCCAATATGTAAATTCTTGATCTCTTTTCTGTCTATCTGAATATCAATCCCATTCACACAGATAGTACTGTTCTTAATTATATTCATCTTGGTGTTTTACAAGTTCCATTATCTCATCAATACTCTCAGACTTTTCTCCAAGCTCTTTTCTGATAGCGATCATAAGCTCACGCTCTTTCATCCTATCACCTTTCCATTCATCTTTCTTTGTATGCCTGATGACTGTATCAATAGCAACAACCAATGCTTCATTTTTATCAAGATTATCATAGAGTGCTTGTTTGCCTCTAGTATTCACAGACTCAGGATAAGAAGTAGATCCTCTCATTGGACTTAGTACCCTATTGGCTAGATCTTTAATCTTTTCAAGATACTTTTTATAGTCTATAGCCTGCTCTTTTCTCTCCCTAATCAGTGCTTCTAAAAGCTCAGACATATCCTCATAGTATTTTGGATTGGCAGGATTCTCATCAATGATCAGACGACGCATATTATTTTCAATCGTCTCTGCTACTGCTTCTTTACTGCCCTTGATACCACTTGGTAAGTTGTCTATCGTATCATCAAGACCATTATTTACAATCAGCTCAATGAGACCCATCTCATCAAAATCAGTGAGGGTTTCACTCTCTTGGGCTTGTATATACTGGTCGATTAGGTGTCTCATTGCAGGTTCAAGCCGCTTCATATCTACATAGTCACCACTGGCTAGCTTAATTTGTTCTCTCACTTTATCATAGTGGCTTACTTCATCTTTGATCATACTGGCTTCTTGGCTAGTGTATCCTGCTTCTTCCATCTCGTTTGCTAGATTAATATAGGCTCTCAACAATGCGGCTGTTGTTTTATAAAGTGCTACTCTTTTAGCTTCATTCTTTGACAGTACATCTTTAGCATCTGTCTCTTTGGCACAAAAGAAATGAATATAGTCTTCTGTGTTTTTAGGTTCTTCAACAGGCTCACACAGTGCCTTGATACTTTCTCGTACCTCTTCTAGTCTTTCTTTCGCTTTTTCAAGCCTATTGGTGAGTAATCCTTGAACATCCTCATGATCAAACCCATCCAGAGCACCAGAGGTATAGTCTCCTATCGCTCCTTCAAGCTTATGAAAGAGGTCTTTATAGTCTACAACATACCCATACTCTTTATCCTCTCCATCTAAGCGGTTTACTCTACATATCGCTTGAAACAGTCCATGATCTTTGAGTGATTTATCTATATACAGATAGGTGGCACTTGGGGCATCGAATCCAGTGAGTAATTTATCAACCACTATGAGTAGTTTCATTTGACCAGGATGTTTTACAAACTTCTCTTTTACCTCTTCTTCAAACTTGTCTACTTTGGATAATGCTGTTTTCTCGTCATCATCTTCAAAATAATCCATGAGCATCTTACGATAGATTTCATATTTTCTTAGTTTCTCTGTATCCCCCGCATGACTCTCTTCACCTTTGATATCTGCGATAGAGGGTTCATAGCTTGTGATGATGGCACATCTACCTTTGAGATCTGTGCTATCAAACAGTTCATATACTTTACATGCCTCATAGATACTAGAACACACGAGCATAGCATTCCCTCTATCCTCTGCCAAGCGTTGCTTAGTCAGCATGTCAAGCAGTATATTACTAACAATTTTTTCAAGTCTTGATTTTGAGGAGAGTACCTTTTGCATTGTTCCCCACTTTTGCTTTACTTGTACCTTTGCAATATCAGAGAGTCCTCTTGTGTTGGCTTCAAACCAAGTATCAATGGCTTCTTGAGAAGTCAAGTTTTGGTCAATGTCTCTAGCTTCATAGCGTAGGTCAAGTACTACACCATCACTAATAGCTTCATCAAATTTATAGGTATGCATATATCCACCAAATACCTCTATGCTCTTTTCCTTATCTTTTTTGAGCAATGGCGTTCCCGTAAAACCTATGAACATAGCATTGGGTAGTATGCTTTTCATAGCCTTATGGAGCTTACCTGATTGTGTTCTGTGGCACTCGTCCACAAAGACAAACAAATCACCCTTGGCTTGAAAATCTGAAGGTAAGGCATTTTGAAGTTCAGCGATAAAATCATCACTAGAATCCTTTGCCTCTTCTCTCCCAAATTTATGTACCAATGAAGAGATCAGCCACTCTTCATTTTTGTTTAGTGCTCCGATGAGATCATTACCACTTTTTGTACGATATATCTCTTCATCCACACCATTAAATACTTTTTCTATTTGTTGATCTAGTTCCGTTCTATCCGTGATCACCAATACCCTTGAATGGGCTATATTCTCTCTGACCCACTTCGCCAACCAAACCATTGTCAAACTTTTTCCAGAGCCCTGAGTGTGCCATATAATGCCACCTTCTCGTAACTTGATGTGTCTTTGTGCTGCCTTTACCCCAAAGTATTGATTCTGTCTACAAAGCTTCTTCGTACCACTGTCATAAACGATAAAATCATGAATGATTTCTAAAAATCTTTTTTTATCAAACATTCGCAACAATGCACAGTCTAGGATTTTTACACCTTCTTCACAAGGTAAGTACTTTTTATCCTTGCCATCCTCTTTAGGATCATAGGTGGGACTTTCCTCTTTCCACGAGAGATAATATTTTTCCGCTGTCTCTATCGTACCGTACCGTAAACCCTCTGTATCATTCCCTGCGGTCACCAGTTGCATCGTAGTAAAAAAGTCTCTGATAAATGTTTTCTTTTGATTGTCTAAGTTTTGACGAATACCTTCAGACACAGATGTGCCAGAGCGTTTGAGTTCTATGACTCCCAGAGCTATACCATTCACATAGATCACAATATCAGGACGTTTTTTATATTCACCTGTGATGCTTACCTCTTCGGCTATAGCAAAATCATTTTTTTCAGGATGTACCCAGTCTATGAAATGTACCGTCACCATGTTATCACCAACATTCTCATTGACCTGTACCCCATATCTGAGGAGTTTATAGATAGCTAGATTTGCGTCAAAAAGCTTTTTACCCTGCCCCATTACTGAGGCACGGTCTAGTTCACGTAAAGCTTGAGAGATGAGTTTAGAGGAAACCCCTCTAGCAGTGAGCCATGAAGTCAGTATTTCTACTTCTATGCTCTTGTTGTTAGCTCTATCTTGCCAGTCTCCAAGATATCTATAATCAAGTTTCTCTTGAAATAGCTTTACAACTCTATTTTGGGTTACTCTTTCTCTGTCGCTTATATTACTCAAAACTAATCTCCCTACTTTCCAGTAAATTACATAGGTTTGTTTTAAATTGCATTATAACTTCATTTTCAGTACAATCCCACAAAGATGCAACTGCACTAATTACATTTATAGCCTCCCAAGGGTATATAGATTTATTGCTTACAGCAGTAAAAGGACCATCTGATTCGGGAAGTAATTTTGTTCTTGGCATTTTTTCAATTAATGACAAACCTTTTTTTGTTTTACACATTATTGGATTTATACTAAACCAACAGCCCAATGCTATAGCATATTCAAGATCCTTTTTTGTTCCATTGAACCAATGCAATATTGGTATTCCACATTTTGGATATTTATCAAGAATATTTAGTACTCTTGTACTAGCACCACGAGAGTGAATACTTATTATTTTTCCACCTTCTATTGTGCATTCATTAAGTACTCTATCAAATACATCTATCTGGAGGTCTAAAGAGTACGCACATTTGAAAATTGTTGGCTTCCATCTATCCCCACTTCTCCTATAAAAATAGTATGTTTTATGCTTTGAATCAATAATTCAATTTCATTAATTTTTGACTCTAGTATTTCAGGGTGTAATCCAAGTGCTACATGTATATTACAATAATTTTTAAATACTTTTGAGGTAGCACTCCATGCTCTTGGGCTTGTTGTTACAGCTAATGTAAAGATATTATCTTTGTTTGTTTTGTCTAAAATACTTAAAGCATCTGGGTACAAATCAAGATGAGTATGCATATCAATCATAATACTTCTTGTCCCTCTAAAAATGTTCCTAACTCTTGCAATCCTCGTTCAACAATACCTGCATATTTTTTTCTATCTATAACTTCTGAAAAAGAAAGTGATCCTCCAATAATTCGTTCTATACCCTTACTCTGATATTTTAAATAAGCAGATGCTACTGCTCCAATGTCATTTGCACCTGATTTTTCAATTGCACTTCTATCATTTAAATCTTCAAAAACATAAGTAGTTGTGTCCAAGATACGTGCCTTAACAAATGCCGCTCTACGAACCATACATGGAACACATCTACCACAATGCGTACAGCTATAATGAAGAAACTTTCCACAACTTGTAGTTTCGCATACTAGTGACTTTAATAAAGATTGATTTTTACATTCTAATAGCATTTCACCTTTGGTTTTGAATTGGTAGGGTCTTATTAATTTGGCTTTAATACTAAGATTATCCCATATCCTTTGTATTAAGCCTAAAAATATTGGATGAGTTGTTTTAGTACTCAAACTTCCTAGTCTTCCTGCATTTAACGATACATTTAAACTAATAAAACCATTTTCAGGAATATATATATCTACATCTTCAGCATCCCATTTTTCAAGTACTGTAGCTGCTAGTAATGCATATCCTAAAAATATAATAGATCGACCTCTTGTTGAGCCTTCTTTTCGAGCATTTCGACTAATAGGGTTTTTCCACTGAAAATGTTGTTGATCTGGTGCTAATATTTTTTTGAATATTTTTTGTTTTTCTACATCGCCTTTTGCCTCTTGTGAAACAAAACAAGGTTTTATCCCATTGCTAACCAAATCAATTCCACCTATTAGACTATCCATCCCCCCAGACAATAAAGCAATAGCGTCAGCATTCGTTTTTAAAGGGATTATGTTACCTCTAGGAGGTCTTACTCCTCCATCAACAAATTCTAATTTCCATACATCACCAGTCAGAAATCTAAATGCTTTTTCCAATAATTCTCTTTGTGCTACCCAAGGAGTAGAATCACACAAATATACTTTTAACTCAATTTTCCTCGTCCATCCATCTGCACTATCTTTTCTTTCACAACTCAAATCAGCTGCTGCGACAGATAAGGCAATTGTCACAAAATCCCATACAATAACAGAAGTTACAATTCTTGATTTTTCTAATTCTCGCTTCCAGCCATTAGCAATAAATTTAACATTTGGCCGTCCACTATTCGTATATAGAGAAAAATATTCTATATTACTTGTTAGTCTTCTAGGTAATCTATTTTGTGGTGCACAAATCACTTTCATTAAATATCCTCCTCAAAAACCAAAAAGGTACTTTCTATTGCTTGTTGAATAATAGCATTAAGTTTATCTATTTCTGGATGCTTATCAGAGGATTTATAGGGTTGGATCTGAGCCGAAATTTCTGCCCTCAGATAATCATACATCTCTTCTGTCCTCTCAACCATCTCCTTTGGAGTTAATTTTGCACTTTCTAATATTTGACCAATATCTAGCTGTATTCTATGTGATGCTTCATAAGCTAAAAAGTTTTCTACTAAGCTCCAAGTTTCATCATCATTTAAATTTAAAAGGTCAATATCAGGATTTTGTTCAAATAGTTCAGACATTGCATTAGCCATAGAGTCCTTAATAGACTCTTCGTCTATCATCCCTCCTTCATTACTTACCCTTTCAATAATTGCATCAGATATCTCATTAACACTAGGTTCTTGACTCATTAAAGTTTCTACCCACTGTTGCAATTGTTGAATAGTATTACTTTGAACATCTCTTAGAAATGAAACCAAACCAGATATTGCATTGGTAGATGGTTTCATCCTCTTAGCTACATTATTAGCACCACCCATTCCCTTTTTAGAGTAGTGTCCAGCAGCTTTTTTAAATGATTCTCGACTGCCTGTTTGAGCAAATTCTCTTAAATTCCGTCGAGCCATGCTAAATCTTGCCCGTGGTGCCAATTCAACAGCTTCTGTAGTCTCAGGTAGCTGTTGCGTTGGAGTCTGTTCTTCGGAGTCTATATCCGTATGTGGAACTTCACCACCATCAGAATTAACATCATCAAGCCAAGGTGGATCCATAGGAATGTTAGAGGCTGGTCCAGAACTAGAAGTTGAAGTTCCCATCACTTAACCTTTATTTTTGTTGCTATTGCTTTTTTGGTTACCTTAGGTGTATTATTATCAGCAACCCAATTCCTTAAAATATCATGTGCCCAAGATTCTTGTACTAAAATTGGAACATAAGAAGATAAACGTTTTTGAGTGGGAATTTCAGATAGTAGCTGTAGAAACAAACCATTTAAAGTTGGATAAGCTTTAACTATATGCAAACACCCTTGTAGTGAATGTTTACCCCACTCCTTAGAACTTACATATCTTTTCAAGCGAATAAACAATGGGTTCGCTTCTGTTTCACCAAGTGTTTTAATTTGCTCTACTAATGCTTTTTGAATAGTAAGTGAATTGATAGATATTAAAGCCTCATATATTGCTCTTGCTTCAGCAGAAAGTTCATCCACTCCTGCAAGCGATATAATCCTATCTTTACTAAGATGCAATAGAGGTCTTAAATCAATATCTGCCAATGCTGGTTTTACTTCTATCCACTCTTGTATAAAAGTGCTATTCCAACTTTCATCAGGCTTACTGTACTCTTCACCGCTCTTTATTTGTTCTTCAATTTCTTTTATAAATGTAGGTTTACCATCATCACTCGCAGAGACCTCTTTAGATAGAAACTCAAATGCAGCAGATGACGCACAACGCTCAAATAGTTGTAGCTTCACAAGTGCTTCAAATGCAATTCCCACACCTTGAGCATTAGCAATTGTCTCTCTTATAATCAGATTATTTAAAAACCTTTTAATTAACCTAGGATTCCCAGCTAATTGTTCTTGTGTTGCCATGATATTAGCTAGTTGATCAGCCATATCTATTTGTTTTGCTATTGAATCACTACAACCTTCAAAAGCTTCAGAAATTGTTTTATATGACAATCCACCTAACCATGGTTTTTTGACTACATCTAAGATTGTTTCTTTTGCAGTTTCATAACACTTAGAATCTATCTCTTCTTTACGGAGTGCTTGTTCAGCAAATAATAGAACTAAATATGCTTTTACTTCATTTACTCCAAGTCTTGGTACTCTCAAAGGTACTTGTATCAATTTATCAAAATAACTTGTTACCAATTCATCATCAATCTGAATAGTTGAAAAATGCGAACGAACTGCACTACGAATCATCTTTTCATCTGCTGCAATAATAAAAGCTGTCCTTGGTAGAAACAGAAGTAGTCTCATAGCTTCTAATGTAGAGATAGCCGTATCTGGCATACATCTATCCAAATCATCAACAAGTACAACAAGCTTCACATCTAAAGCTTCGAGAATCTCTTCAAAGGCTTGTCTTAAACCTTCAATTTCTTTAGGCAAAGAAGCTGTCTCTTCTTCCTTTAGTAAACCATGCAATTTAGGCTCTAGTTCTCTATATGCAGTTTGTACTTTGACAAAATCTTCTTCTGAGGGCAATCCATTACCATTAAATAGCCCACCAATAGCACCAACTACAGCACCAGCTGGTCCAGCTACTACTGTGCCTGCCATAGCACCATAAGCTACTGGTGCTCCAAGCTTTAGAACCTTAAACCAACGAACCCGTTTAACTAAGGCTATTGCTTTCTCTACTATTGTTGATTGCTTTCTAGCTTCTTCAAGTAATAAATCAGATACAGATTGCAAAAGAGCCATTTTGGCATCATCGAATCCTTGATACAACCAAGCATTAAACTCTAAAAATAGATATTTCTCTTCATCTTCCTTAAGAGATTCCCCTATCATTTTTACAAGTGAGGATTTACCACTTCCCCAATTTCCTGATATACCAATTGATAAAGGCTCATTACCAGAGTCACGAATTAACTGTGCAGCAGTATCTGCAACTATTCCAAAGTTCAATAAGTCATTTGTTGTTTCTATATCATTCCACATAGTTAATTCCTTCTAATAATCTAGTCTTCCCAGTAAGCAACTCTTGCATCATACCTTCTTTAAGAACTTTTATTTTTGAAAGTTTTGTTTTAAGAGCTTCCAATTCATTATCCATACATGATAAAATTGAAGCTATAAATTGCTGTTCTTTAATATTCTGAGAAAAAACAATTGGTAAATCATATATATTTTCTAAAGATAAATTAGGCTGTGCACCTTGTGAGCTCATTGCCTCTATATGCTTTCTCATTTCACATGTATTTAAATAATAAAATAAATATGATAAGTCTATAGATGACTTTTCTTTAAGTCGAACAATAGCCAATGCCTGATTTGTATTTGCAGGTAGTATATCTTCCGTTACTATTCCAACTCGACCTAATGCACCAGCAATTGAGATCAATAAATCTTTATTTTGTAATTTAGATCTAGCTAAAATATTATGAGTATCTTCATCAATATATGCAAACATATTTTTTATAAATGTGCCATTCTTTCTAAGAGATTCTACCTTCACAAAATTTATTCCTGAAGTAGTAAAGTTTTTTCCTATAGATGTAGGTGTAGTTCCTTTAGTAATTACATCACACTCAAGACCCAGCTTCTTCTCCTCCCACTCCCCACTAAACCCATCAAGTCGTTTTTTACCTGTAAGTAACTCTTGCATAGTGCCTGTTTTGATAGCTTCTTTTTTAGCGATGAGCTTTTCAAGTGCATGAATGAGTGCATCGGTATCTGATAGTGCTGTGGCTATGGCTTGTTGTTCTTGTTTTGGTGGAATTTGAAATTCAAAATTTACAAAGTCCTTTTGATAAAGGTGATTAATAGTAGAGCCAGCAACAAGTTTTGTTAAAAAATCATCAAAAATTTCAGATGTAAATATATAATAAAGATATTTTGAAAATATTTCTTCATGCTTTGGTCGTACTACAAAGACCCCACTATTAAGAGTTGCAGGTAGTGTTAAGTTTTCAACATACCCCACCTTACCAATAGTTCCATCTTTTGTAATTAAGATATCCCCATTTCTCAACTGTATATTTCTATCTTGTGTATATCTATATTTATCTACGTAATGACAGGTATTCCAATTAACAAGTCCTTTATCAAAATCTGTACCTGTTACTAAATAATAATTTCCATTATCTCTATATTCATTAACAGTTAAGCCTTGCCATCCTATCCTTGCTTTTAATGTAGTATCAATACCTATATTGATACTCTGCCACTCTGTAGCTACCATGTAAGCCCCATCTTCTTCAAATGACTCTCTACTTTACTTTCAAGCTCATGCACACTACTATTAAGCTCTTTAAGTGGTTCGCTGTATCGTTCTTCTAAAGTCTTTACACGATCTGCTAGTCTATGGGTGACTCTTTGGATCTCATCATCTATAAAGTCAGACCAAGAAGCATACCATTTACAAGTGATGACAATCTCTTTTATCTCCTCTATACTCAGAGTTGGGTACTTTTTAAAGACTTCAACAGTTAGTGCATCTACTGCACCTTTTAACTCTTTTTTCAGTTTGGCTTCATTTTCTAGTAGCTTTTTACAGGCTTTTATAACTTCTATCTCTTCATCATCTGTTACTTCTTTTAGGGCTTTTGCCACACTAGCCTTAGAGATGCTACCTTTATCTGTTTTAGCATTTTCCAGTAAGCCATCTTCACCACTATGTTCTTCTATGTAACTCTCTAGTTCAGAGCTTGCAGTATCTAGTGTAGATTGAAGTGCATCTATAGCTAACTGTTCCTCTTTAAAGTAGCTATCTATCATCAGCACAGGAGGAATCAAGTCAGCCTTATAGCGTACTTTTTTAAACTCAAAATCATGTACCTCTTTGTAAACCGTCTTACCTTTGTCATTTTTAGTAGGTACTAGCTCTCTTACTATACTACCTACTGTCCAACCATCTTGTGAGATGAGATACAAATCATCTTGCATCACTTCCAAATAGTAGTCCATCAGTAGTTGATAAACATCATAAGGGTCAATGAGTTTAGTCTCTTTAAATGCTTCTAGCAGACTCTCAGAGAGTTCTTTTATTATAGCTTTAGGTCTACAACCATTGTTAAGATTATGAAGGCTCTCATCATGCTCTCCTCTCCAACTCAAATACACCTGTGTTACTTTATCTTTAAACCTTAGGTACTCAGGTGCATGGAGTATCGTATTTTTCACTTCACTAGACTCTACTTGTGTATGGTAGTACCCATCAGTTTTACTAGGGGTAAACAGTGTATCTTTCAGCTTAGGAAACAATTCCCAGTATGTATTAAGGGCATCTACATCATGTACAGGTATACCACCATTAAGATGAGCAAATAGATCATGTATATCTTCTACTTCACTACTGTCTATGTATCGTGGTATGTTCAAGTTAGAATCATTGTCAGTTATCTCTTGCTTGGTAACCATTCTTGAATAACCTGATATCTCTACTTGGTTGGTGAATGTATCTACTATCTTATGTACATCTTGATCTCTTAGACGGTTTTTATTCCCATCTTTTTTATACCCTTTGCTAGCATCTATCATAAAGATACCTGTACGAGCCGAGGCATGCTCTTTGTCTATTACGATGATGGCAGCAGGTATCCCAGTACCATAGAAAAGGTTAGCAGGTAAACCGATAATCCCCTTGATATACCCCTTCTTTACAAGCTTTGCTCTAATGCTCCCTTCTGTGTTACCACGAAAGAGTACACCATGAGGCAAGATGACCGCAGCTTTTCCTTTAGAGTTGAGAGACTTAATCATATGTAGTAAGAAAGCATAGTCTCCATTTTTTTCTGGTGGTGTATCAAACCCTTCAAATCTCTCATAAATATCTGGAAAATGAACCCCTGATGTCCAAGCCTTGAGTGAAAATGGTGGATTTGCCACCACATAGTCAAAGGTCTTTAGTTTTGTATTATTGTCTGTAGTAAACGCTGGCTTTGCTAATGTACTGTTTCCACCTGTAGCAATAACTGCTGTTTCATTGTCATGTAGAATCATATTCATCTTACAGAGAGCAGTCGTAGCAATGTCTTTTTCTTGCCCGTAAATACTCATACCATTTGGTGCCTGGGATGCTGCTTTTAAAAGTAGAGAGCCTGAACCACACGTAGGGTCATACACTGTAGCATCTTGTGCTGTGTTGTCATCTATACCTAAGACTTGTGGCATCACCATGGATACCTCTGGTGGTGTGTAGAACTGTCCTTTACTCTTGCCTGACTCTGTAGCAAAGTGACGCATCAAGAACTCATACGCATCTCCTAGTAAGTCATCACCCTCAGCCGTATTTGCACCTAACTCTAAGTTATCAAATATATTGACAAGCTTTGAGAGTGTATCAACCATAGCCTTGTCTGTACCGAGCTTTGCACTATCGTTAAAGTCGGCATTGTCTATCACACCCTTTAAGTCATTGGCTTCTGCAAGTTTGGCGATGATCTTATTGATCTTATCACCAATCTCCTTATCACCTACAAGTAATACCATATCAGAAAACGAAGCACCCTCTGGTACTTCTATTAAACTATCAGGGTCTGCTTCAAACTTGTCTGAAACATACTTCATGAACAGAAGTGTCAATACATAATCTTTATACTCACTAGCATCCATCCCACCACGAAGCTCATCTGCACTTGCCCATAAGGAGCTATATAGTTCTGTCTTTTTGATTGCCATTGTGTACCCTGAAATTAATTTATATTATTATACAACGAAATCATTAGGGTATGGGTATTAACTTTAGAACAAAGAGTAGTGTTCTCTTATTTACTGTATCTTCACCTGATTTAATACATGACATTTTCCACTACTATCATCCTCTCGGTCTGCCTCTATTCCCCTTTTTCTTAGGCATTGTACCACGGATTAACGCTTTTACCTTTTTTCCTTCTGCTATAGCAGTTATACTTTGATCCTCTTTGCATAAATACGGTATGACCTTTTCATCCAGTATCTTACGCTTATCGTTATTGCTATGCTCTAGCATCCCTATACCATGCTCTCTATAGGTATCACGGTTACAGTTGTGATAACTTCCTCTGCCTTGCGTTATCTGCTCCCAATACTCACCAATCTCGTCACCCTTGAAAGTATCCTTTTGAATCTTTTGACCATCAAATATAAATAATGCATGGAAGTGGATACCTCTGTCTGGCGTATACTCTTTCTTCGCCACCTGCCCTACTAGATACTTAAAGATACTAGGTTTAGATCGCTTATTGTTATACATATGTGCAATATCTTGATTTGCCTGCTCTATTGTGACGGTATTGCTGTGAGGCTTCTCATATCCTAAGTCTACTCTCACTATATTGAGCTTTGAGTGATTGGCACTGAGTGCATCGATGTACGCTTTTGTACTTTCTATCCGTCTGTTTGTGTTTTTACTGCTGTGCATGTGCATCTCCTTGATTATTTCTTCAATCAATAGAGGTGTGCATATTTTTATTACTGAGAAGGGTTGCATTATCTGATACTTATCGGCTATGTGAGGTGGTGGTAGCTATATGTATATGAGAGGATAGATCAATGTAGCGAATAGAGAAGAGTAGAGAGTATTAGATAAGGGTCTAGTAAACTTTAGAGGTTATTTGTTCGAAGATTCTTTAATAGTATAGCATAGATATCATTATGCCTATTGTTGAATCTAAACTCACTCTCCTTGAGATGGAGATAAAACATCTCATCTCTAAGTCCATTAAACTTTGCCAATCTTCTTTTAGTGTCAACCGCGGAGTTAAAATAGGCAGTTTTTCGTAAGTTTTTTTTAACGAAATGTAACCGTAAGCAACATCAATATTTTAGTCCTACTTTTTACTCTTTTTTGGTTCAAATTCATAAAGATCTGATCCATTCATTTCTTCCTCCTTTTTCTCTTTTAATCTGTAAGAATCTCCAAGTATATTTATCACATGAGAATGGTGCAATAATCTATCTAAAATAGCTGTAGTAACTACCTTGTCATTTGCAAAGATACTACTCCATTGTGAGAAGACTAAATTAGAGGTAACAATGGTTGAGCCACGTTCATATCTGCGAGAGATAACTTGAAAGAAATGATGTGCGTCTTCTTTGCTCATAGGAAAGTAACCTATCTCATCAATGACAAGTAATGCAGGAGACATCACAGCCTGTCGTAAAAAAGCATCATAACGCTTCTCTTTCTTTGCTTGACTCATTTGAAGTATGAGATCAGAAGCTGTAATAAAGCGTGCTTTGACACGTTTCTGTACAGCTTGATATGCTAGTGCAATAGCAAGATGCGTTTTACCCACACCAGACTGACCCAGTAGAATGATGTTCTCTTTTCTTCTGACAAACTCCATAGTCGATAATTCTTCTATCTGTCTTCTGTTTACGCCTACTGTAAAATCAAAGTCAAATTGTTCTAATGTTTTAATTGTGGGAAACCCAGCCATCTTGGTAAGTGTTGCTCTAGAGCGTTCGGCTTTAGAGTCAGATTCACTTTTAAGTACCTCATACAGATATTCACTATATTTCCAGCTCTCTTTGGCTGCACGGTTACTCAGCTCATGATGTGTTTTACAAAGAGAATTAAGTTTAAGTTCTTTACACAAAGCTTCTATCTGCTCATTTATTGCCATGATGCCCCTCCTGTAATAAGACTATACGTTAGTAAATATGCGATGGCAGCAGGAATGAACTCGTCATAACTTTGTAAATCACGTTGAGGGATATGTATACGGGGTTTAGGTTTGACTATAGGCTCTTGTGTTATACTTTTAGACGTTGCTTTTAATGGGTGGATACCGTTATATGGCTTCGGCACAGGCAGCAGCTGTAACTGCTCCTGTGCAAGTAAATCAAATGGTTTTTGTAGTAAAGTCTGATGTATTCTCGCATTGGCAGTATAGTCTAACCAATCCATCACTTCAGCGTTTGCGTTCTCTTTATTCATCGTGTATCCCATCATGGACAATCGTACTTTAAAAGTGTTATGAAAGCTGTATCTCAGATAATGGTTAAATCGTTCTACTTTACCTTTGGTTTGTGGTCTGTAGGGTTTACACACTTTAAGTTCCATACCGCAGTGTTTGGCAAAGTCACGGAATTGTTCATTGAATTTGTGTTTGCCTCTGCCATAGACATTACGTTTGAGAATAACAGTCTTCATATTGTCATAGAGACCTTCTTGTGGAACACCACCAAAGTAGGAGAAGGCATTCATATGACAATTGATGAGCGTATCTACTTTCTCATCTGTAACATACTCCACATACGATGCTCTTGAGTATCCCATCGTAGCCACAAAGGCAGATAGCCCATCTTTAGGAAACTCTATCCAATCGACTTGCATCTGCTTACCTTTGGCTGTTTCAAAGTTTACTAAAGGCTCTTCATCTTCAACTTTACGTCTAAGTTCATGCCTTTGCATATTCTCTTGCATCCAACGAAGGGAACCACTATACCCCATCTTTTGGATTTCTTTATAGATAGAGCTTGAGGGAATATGTACATCTAACTTATGTGCCTCCTCTAGCATTCTTGCAATATGAGGAAGATACGCATCTACTGTGGTACTGGTAGCTTCTCTTTTTATGGCAGGAATGTGACCTTCTGGTAATTTGGCGTACTTTGAAACAGTATCTCGACTCAGCCCAAGTTTACGTGCAATAGCACTCTTACTTAAGCCCTCTTTTATCATCTTGTGGATCATTTTTACTTCACCTTTTTTAAGCATAAATCTCCTTCTAAAATACATTAGAAAAAGACTCTAACAGATTTACTCTGCTCCTTTGGCTTTTTGGTTGTAAAAACTACTCTTTTAGCAGTCTTTTATACTGCCTATTTTAGCACCGCGGGTGACAACAAAACTCCTGTGTAGGCTCAGGAGATTGATATGGTAATCCATCCACACTATCAGGATATTCACAGGGCAAACCATCCCCACCAGTAGGATCATTTGGATTTGTAGGAGGAGTACAAGGCACAGACATCAATTGACATTGACCATAACAAAGATACTGACCAGGATCACAACCTGGGGGATTAGTATTATTTGTATCATTGTTATCTGTAGGCAGAGGCAAACAAACACTATTCACATCAGGGAAAAAGCCCGGCAAACAACCACAAACACCAGTACCAGAGTCCAAAACCTGACCTTTAGCAGGATCACAATCAGTATTAGGCATACAAGAAACAGTTGTACCATTTAAAGTAACAGGATAGGTATCAGCAGGACAAGCACACCCACCCATAGGCTGTGGAACTTCTGGGGGAGTACAAGTAGGTAAAGTATTATCAATAAAACAAACAGAAATATCACAACAATCTTTTTTTTCAGTAGCATAGAACGAACCGCCAAGATCGGTACATTGCTGGTCAATATTCTCTTGGGGAGGATTATCACAAGAGGACTTCACCAAACCAGATGCAGTAAAATTACCTTCAGGAGGGAGATATGGCTTATCTTCTTCGGTACAACAATAATTAACAGTAACCGTCCTATAATTAATTTGATGTAATTGACAAGAAGTACCCTCGGTAGCGTTTGATGTAAGATCAGAATGACTAACAGTAACAGAAAAAGAACTAGGTAAATTACCCTCAGAACAGGATAAATGATCAGCAGGGGCAGCATGATCACAACGCCCTAGCCAACTAGCATCTTGCAAAATAGCACTCTCTGAAATGGAATTAACAACACCACGAGGGCAAGAACAATCATCGGCTGCATAAACCATGATCTCAGAAATAGTAAAAAGAAAGAGATAAATTAATATTTTTTTCATATCAATTCCTCAACAATGCCAGCATGGCAAAGAGTGGAGCTGTGAGGATGGTAAGGTGTGTATAGATCGTAAAGATCGCATTAAATGATATTGAGGTAGTGAAGTCTATTATTTCCATTGGTTCGCTCCTTATTTTCGTACGATAAGTACAGATAAAAAATTAACTAAAAACAACATAGTAAACCCCATTACATGTGCAAGGATAGCGAGCATATAATCCCACTCTTCTTGGGTAAGGCTTGTTATTTTTAGATCATTCTTTAAACGACACGCAGCATTATCCACATCATAGTAATAGCCATCTATCAAATGTTTGTAATACACAGATTGTTGACAGTCATCATGATCTGTATTTTGGTCATGCCAACAGAGACCGGTATGATCTTGATACGGTTGCACATTGACAGCACAGTGATTATCATCTTTGGTATTGAGATAGTCCGCTCTAGTTAGGACAGTGAACATAGTGAAGAATATGAGTAGGTAAAATAAGTATTTCATATTTATCTCCTTTCAATCAATAAATTGATCGCTCTTGATATCCCATAGACAAAAGCAAAGAAACCAAGATAACCAGCAAACAAAGAGTAAAAAACATCATAATTAATTTGAAACTCTAAAATCATATTTTTTCCTTAAACAAGGGGGCGAACCCCCTCATATGATCAAACCATCAATGGCATTAGCCAACGAGGTTGATAGCTTTTCTGATTCCCCACATAACAGCAGCGGCAGCAAGAACAGCACCTGCAACGGTTTCGAAATCAGCAGTAGCGATAGTTGGAGCAGTCAAGGCAGCATTAGCAGCAGTTACACCAACAACGCCCATAAGACCGAGTACTTTCGTAAACTTTTTCATAGTAAGACCTCCTTTCATAAGATGGGGCATAAGCCCAGCAGAGATCACCGTAATGATCTCCAATGGGGTTACTTCTTATTCATACGAGCCATGATCTCATCAGCGTTCTCATAACTGGTAACAGTATAAGAATCCTTACCGGCATCTCTAGGCAATGAACCAGAAAGCACCAAAGGCTTATGCTCTTTCTGCAAAGCACGCAAGAAATTGTTAAACTTCCTTAACTGATTGTCATCACAGGGGATCTTGAACTCGACTATCGTTTCTTTTTCTATGAGACCTAATGTTTCATCCTCTTCCTGTACCACATTCACTGATTTGATTTTGACGCTTGCACCGTATTTTCTGCCTTGATAGTCTCCTGACTGTGATGGCTTGATACTTCTCATAACATCGACCGCATATTCAGTTTTAAAACCTACCTCTAAAAGTTGTGACATTGTTCGCTCCTTAGCTAAAATTTGTTTGTCTATACTGCAGTATAGATAGTTTGGTTTGTTCGCTTACTAGACGGCTATCACGATCCTTGAGAGGAAGCGAACCCACCCTAAGAACCTTTTGTGTGATAGCCAAGATCATTATGAATTCACCTTTTTAAGTTTCGTAGTAGAAAATAAAGACGCTTCAATGCGTTTATCCATGACAACAAGTTTAGAAAGATTCGCATTGGCTATCTCCTTTGGGGATTTGAACGAGTCCACGACTGCTTGGGTGCAATCTCTAGCTATATCCGGACTAGGTGTGTAATACTTCATCGTCATACTGACATCACTATGACCCAGCATGAAAGAGACATCTGTTATCGGGAGTTTAAGCGTATTGATCATATAGGTACCGAGTATATGACGGATAGAGTGGAGTTTTGTATAGGGGAGCTTCTTAGCTTCTAAGAGACGTTTCCAAGGCTTAGTGAGATTGGCAAAGGGCTTACCGGTGTGGGGATTGTAAAACACATACCCAGTGACAAATGGAGTCCCTTGAATCTCTATAGCTCTAGCATGATACTGCCTGAGGATATTAATCATAAATTCTGTCAAACGGTAAGTTCTGTGCTTTCTTGATTTGTTTTTCTCAGGTGGATAATAAACCAAACCTGACTTGAGATCTATATATTGCCATTCGAGATTGATCACTTCTCCAAGTCTGCGACCATGTAGCAACATCAAGAACATATCTCTATAGATCAGTTCATCAAAATTATAGATAGCAGCTAGATACGCCTTTTGGAGATCCACATCAAAAGGAACATAGAACTTGTTATCGATCAGTGGCAACTCTACCATTTCAGGATAGTTTTTACCCTCATACCAATCATTTTTGATAGCAAAACGATAGACATTGCCCAGTACAGAAAGAATATTTTTGACTGTTTTTGGTTTTCTACCCGAACGCAACAGTTTATTAGCGAAGTTTTGATAATCTATGTAATTAATAGTGTGGATATCTCTATCACCGAAATTGGGGAGGATATGGACATCAAAGGCAGAGAGATAACTCTTTGCAGTATGTGGGGTAACTAGATTCACTTTAGTATCTAGCCAGTAGTTGAAGATATCATCTATTGTCATGTTCGCTCCTTTCACATAATAATTATGTGATATAACAAAACTTTACCGAATTATTCAGTAAAGTAAACTTAAAAGAACAAGGAATTATTATGATTCATACAAAAAAACACAGAATAGTTAAGGAAAAAGATAAAAATGACTAGAAAAGAATTAGCAGAAATGTTTAACATAAGCGTAGATACATTAGGGAACTGGGAAAAAAACAAACCAGAACTAGTAAGAATAATAAACCTAGGATTACTCACAAACAAACAAATAGAAGAAACAAAAAAACTATTAGAAAAATTAGAAGAACTAGAAAATAAAGCCAATAATGGTAAATTTCAATTAAAATAGGAGAGATCATGCAAGAAAAAATATTAGATATACTAAAAGAAACTATCAATAATCAATACTTCTACTATCTAATACTTACAATGATTCTGTTTAGTGTACTAAAAAACATATGGGATTATAGTGCATACAAAAAAGACTGTAAAATACTAGGACAAAAAGTTAAAATAAGAGGATATATAAGAAATGCTATAGATGATATGATACTCATAAGTATCATCAGCATTATTGGATTCATGGGCTACATAAGCCTAGACTATGCAGAAAATGAACCAGAACCAGCTCAAATAACTCAATACATCGAAAACATACCAACAGATACCAACCCAAAAAAAGAAACAACAATCCTAAAAGAAACCCAAACACACAAACCAATAAAAATGACCATCATGGAAACAAGCTACCAACAAAAAAAGATTAATGAACTTACAAAAAACTTAACACATAGCAAAAAAAGAGAATTCTATATTACTCAAAAATTAAACAAAAAAATCAAATCACTTGAAAAAGAGATCAAAGAGATCAAACAAAAATCAAACAAATGTAAAGGTAAAGAAGTATTATATATGAGAAATGGAAAAGTATTCAAAAAAGAAATTGTATATAAATAAACCTCCAACAACTTTTGAGAAATAGACAAGGGGGACTGTCTGACCCCCCGCCCGCAAGCGGGCGAAGGTGTCCAGCCAAACCCCACTCACTACCAACAAAGAACATCCCCGGAGAAAAAACACCAAGACAATACCTGACGCATTATCATTTGTCCCCACATTTTCATAGAAAATCGTGGTCATAAACAGTCATAAAAATTGGTTAACATAATGCAAGTTATTGAAAATGAAGAAGAAAAAAACTATATAATGAAAATAGGAGTGGTCACGGCTCATAACCCGAAGGTCGGAGGTTCAAATCCTCCTCCCGCAACCAATTTACTATTAAAACACAAATCTAATTTTTTCTTTACGCTTTATATCTAAGCGATACGCACCTGATTTCTACCATGATGCTTCCCCTGATAAAGTGCTTTATCAGCACGAGACAAGGTCATTTGAAATGTTTCATATGCTTTGGAGACAGCTCCTCCTATGGTAACCGTGATCTGAATCGATTTCGCTTCATTCATGACTGCATTCGCTACCGCACTACGCAGACGTTCCGCTGTAGCTATCAACTCATTCTTTGTACTCTTTTCAAGGACGATAAGAAACTCTTCTCCACCCCAGCGTGAGACAATAGTGGTATCTCTGACATGCTGTTTCAGTATATGGGCAAGTCTGATCAGTACATCATCCCCACTCCTATGCCCATATAGATCATTAATCTTTTTAAAGTAATCTATATCGATGAGCAACAGTGCAAAAGTACTTCCTCGGTCTTGGTGTCTGATCTGTTCATTCTCAAATGCATCATCCACATAACGGCGATTGTATAGTTTGGTCAAAGGATCATTGTTACTTTTTTCAAAAAGCAGATTCTGGTATATCTGACCATAAAGTGTATAAAAATAGGATATCACCGCAACCATCACCAGTGATAATGTTAGGTTCATATAATGCAAGGCACACAAAGAAGTGCTGCTCAAGCCAATCACCGGTGTATGATTCTGTCCCCATATCTCCAAAAGCAGTGCGACAATAATCACACCAGCCATACGAAGTATACGTACGGGCATCGTATAGGTTGTTACAAAGAAAGGTATCAGCAACAGAGTATAGATATAGTACTGAAAACCACTCTCCAGACCTAAAAAAAAGCTGGCGATGATCCCATGTCCCATAAGTTCAGTATAGACAAACCAGCCTATAAGGCTGTCATCTTTCGTCTCGAGTGTCTTCATAGCTAGTCCAAAGATACAGTAGAGGTAGACCAGTACACTGAGGATATTGACTATAACCAGGGGGAAGATACCCAAAAAGAGGAAAAGAAAGATAAATAAAACGTGGGTAACCCCCGCCAATGCCAGGGCATAAAACCCTATAGTCCAATAAAAGTTCTCATTTTCCAATCTCTTAACTATGTGTAAACGCATCTCATATTGTATCTTATGATTGTCAAGAATTGTCAAAAGTTATATTTTCACAAACACCGTATCCAAGAACGGTTTTATGCGTACCTTGGATCAGGTTATTTTCATGCCTATGATTCATCTTTTTGGATTATTTTGTCTAGGAACATCCCACTGCTCAGTAGTGCAATACCGTCAAAAAAGAGGCTGAAACCCACAAAGACTCCAACCAGATAGAGAGAGGTGAACGGCCATCCTATGAGGAAGATCAGTCCCAATCCCAGTGAAATGACTGCATTGATCAACCAGAGCCACCAGATAGACTGCGGACGCTGGGAAAATGCCAGTCCAAACTCAGCAAAGGCATTGACAAAAAAGTAGACTGACAATAGCATACCCAGTGTTGCTGCACCATTCAGAGGATAGAAGATCATCAGCATAGAGACGAAGATCAAGATCAGGCTCTTGAGCCAGCCTGCCCAGTCTCGACGATGTGTCGTCCAGGTAAACCATGCAGAAGAGACTCCTGCAAACAGCATCAAATACGAGACCAGTAGTACGGCTGTGATGGTCATAAAGGCCGGGAAGAAGATCCCGATAAGCCCTAATATTATAAAGATCACTCCACTGATCTTGGCATATTTTTTAAAGTGATCGACCAGCTCTTTGTTAGCGCTGATCTGGAAGGAAGTATAATTCCACATCTGTAACTCCTTTTAGTTTAGCTTTATCGGAGTATAGTGCAGAAGAACTAATAGCGTTTGCAACAGAAGTTGCATTTAAAAATATCTTTAAACAATCAAGGTTCTCTTAGGCGATTACCCTATCTCTACCTTTTTCTTTTGCGTGATAGAGGTTTTGATCAACTTTATGAATAAATTCTCTCAGGTGCGTTTTCTTTTCATAGGCACCTATACCAATACTGATTTTGATGGGGATAGCGTTATCTTTCTCATATTGCCAGTCATTCTCAGAAAAAAAGATACGTATTCTTTCAGCAATCTCTATGCCCTTTTCCAGTGATATGTCTGGCAACAGTACGATAAACTCCTCCCCTCCAAATCGGCAGAGTACATCATCTTCTCTGAGGTGACGTTGAAGTGTTTCAGCTACGTACTTCAAGGCATGGTCTCCTATGATATGTCCATAGGTATCATTGACTTTTTTGAAAAAGTCGATATCAATCATCATCAGGGTCAATGGGCTTTTCTCTCGACACGCTCTGTTGAGCATCTTTTCCGCCATTTCAAAAAAGTAGCGTCTATTGGCGATCCCGGTAAGAGAGTCTGTATTGGCGAGAAGTTCGTTCTTC
Organism: Sulfurovaceae bacterium; assembly: GCA_965215705.1. Classification (GTDB taxonomy): domain Bacteria; phylum Campylobacterota; class Campylobacteria; order Campylobacterales; family Sulfurovaceae; genus JAAXPZ01. The sequence continues at coordinate 499,604 of CBDCEE010000003.1, forward strand.
TCCATCTGTTTTTCAATCTCACTTTTATAGTGATGTTCTCTGGTGATATCTCTGGATATAGCCATGATCCCTATGATATTCTTATCAGGATCTTGAAAAAGTGACTTTTGGGTACTCAACAGCACTTCTTTCCCATCAGGATAGGTTACCCACTCATCATTGATCATATTGATTTTGTTCTCAATGACAGCTCTGTCTTTTTTTTGAAAAAGTGCCCCTACTTTTTCATCAAACAACTCGAAATCATTCTTTCCAATAATCTCTTCTTTCGTCCTACCAACCAATGCGGCAAAGGCATCATTACATCCCATATACACCCCCTCATCGCTGGTATAGTCTTTATAAAAGAGGAGATCTCGTGTGGAATTGAAGATAGCTTCCATAATCATATTTTGATACGTAAGTTTGTTATATACTTCTTGTTCCAAAATAATTTTATTGTTCATCTACATACACCATATTTAGTTTTATTTTAAAATATTATAGCGAACATAAGCTAAGGCGGCATAAATAGGGAGAGATGGTGACTTCAGCCGACCATTAAACATAACACAATAGTACAATATCAAGAAGAAAGAGGTCACGCCAAACTAATGATATGGGTAAATTACAGCTCCACCGGTACAAATCCCTTCTCTTCTCTATCATAGCGATATGCTTCCATCGCATATTCTCCTATCTGGAAGATGATCTTGCAATAGGTAAAGCCTGCCTTGGTAAGAGCACGTTGGACGGCGGAGTGGATATAGAGGACCGTATTGATCTTGTGGGTGGTGGTCTCTCCGAGGTAGGTGAAGGGCTCATCAGGGATGGCAGTGAAGCCCTCTCTTTTGAGCTGTTTTTCGAGCTTGGATTGGTCTAGAAGTCCCTCTATGTTGAGGAGGAGGATCACTTCTCTGGATTGTTCTTCTGTCATCTGCTAGTCGCTTGTGTGTTGATAGTAAAGACCTACACTACCGTGCAGGCGGGTTTCATTGCTCTCTTTGGAGAGTACCATAGTCATGCCATTGTGCCTGCCCTGCTCCTCGTCAAATGCCGCTTCAGCACCTATCTGTGGTGTGGTGGTACATCCACCCAATAGAAGCATCACGGACAAGCGTAAGAGGCTAATCTTCAGTCACATCATGAATCATATGCTTTGTACCATGCCAGGCATTGCTGCTGTCTTCCTGTATCCCCTCTATTGTGCGTGTACATCCTGAAGTCGTCCATACGAATGCAGCCAAGCATAGCCAGAGCGTGATCTTTTTCATATTCTTTCTCCTTTTACTATGGATATCTGGACAACATTATAACATTTATATGTAAAAATATCAATATCACTTCTCTATCCGGTATCGTCCCTCACTAAGAGCCAATTTTAGGGGCATGCCAAAAACTTCTGTGAGGTTTTTACTGCTAAGTATTACCTCTTTGTTACCCTCTTGGTAGACAGTGCCATCCTTCAAGAGAACCACCTTGGAGATCTCATCAAAGACCTCTTCTATATGGTGGGTGATCAGGATGATCGTCACCTGTGTAGAGAGCCCTCTGACCATCTCGATAAACTCTCGCTGTGCCTTGATATCTAGTCCACTCGTCGGCTCGTCCAACAGCAGTGCTCTGGGTTGGTGTACCATCGCTCTGGCGATGATACAGCGACGTAACTGCCCCGTAGACATCTCCCGTACACTTCTTTCTGCCAGACACGCCACCTCCAATGCAGCCATGGACTCCCATGCACGCTGCTTCTGCGCCTCAGTGATCCCCTGATGAGAGAATACCCCTAAGGCACTATGAAATCCTGAAAGCACCAGATCCAGACCAGTGACATACCCCGCCTGATGAGCAAAGGTATGGTGCAAGTCATGGGTGATGATCCCCAGCTTCTGCTTGAGCTCCCAGATACTCCAGCGTGCTTCGCCAAAGAGACGCTTGGTATAGGAAGTTGCTGCACTGGGATAGAGGTCGTTGGAGAAGAGCTTCATCAGGGTGCTTTTGCCCGAACCATTGGCTCCGAGGATCACCGTATGCTCACCCTCTCTGATCTGTAGATTGATATCCTTCAGTACCGGACCATTGCCGTAGTCTACTGTGATATGCCGAAAATCAATGATCGGTTCCATAGGCGCTAGAGCCACCAGACCCTGAATTTGCGTTTTTTGATCTTGCCGTTTTGCAGTCCTTTGTGTGCTTTGGGGGCTGCAGCTCTGTCTATCGCGACATAGGACTGTCTCTCCTGGATCGTGATCTTGCCTATTTGCTCAGGAGAGAGCCCTATCTCTTTGCAGAGTGTCCCGAGGATATCCCCTGCCCTGAGTTTGGCTTTTTTACCACCATCTATGCAGAGTGTCACCAGCTGACTTTCCATAGTAAAATGCCTGTCCGGCTCTAACGATGACAAAGCCTGCTGCCGTGCCTCAGGGGTGATCTCCTCACGTTTGGATGCCTGTCTTGGAGTGGTAAGACTGATCGCCTTACCCGTAGCGCCTGCCCTGCCTGTTCTGCCGATACGGTGGGTATAGATCTCCGGGTCATGCGGGAGATCATAGTTGATCACCAACTCGATCTGAGGGATATCCAACCCACGTGATGCCACATCTGTCGCTACCAGTACCCGTGTGGTGCCGTTGTTAAACATCAGCAGTGCCTCGTCTCTCCCTCTTTGGTCCAGATCCCCATGCAGGACATCTGATGCAAACCCCTGATCATGGAGGGCATCTGCCACCACTTCTGTCTCTACCTTCATGTTGCAAAAAACCAGTGCTGAAGCGGGTTTCTCTGCTCTAAGTATCCGTAGCAGTGCCTCTGGCTTGGAAGCAGGCTCTACCTCATAGGCTACCTGCTCGATCACCTCCATCGTGTGGGCAGAGGCGATGGTGATACGCTGAGGGTGCTTGAGAATATTGTGAGACAGTTGCTCGATCTTCTCAGGAAAGGTCGCTGAGAAGAGCAGGCTTTGGCGTTGGCGGGGGAGATTGGAGACGATCTTGCTGATCTCTTCATAAAACCCCATGTCCAGCATACGGTCCGCCTCATCCAGTATCAGGGTTTTGATATCATAGAGTGGTAGTGTCTCACGGGAGAGATGGTCTTGGAGTCTGCCAGGTGTCCCTACGACAATATGGGCACCCTTCTCAAGCGAGCTGATCTGTCCACGCATCGGCACACCGCCTGTAAGTGTGATGATCTTGACATTCTCCCGATACCGTGCCAACCGTCGCAGCTCTTTACTCACCTGATCTGCCAACTCTCTGGTAGGGGTCATGATCAGTGCCTGCGGGTCTTTGTTGGCGGTATCGATTCCTATGATCAGAGGGATACCAAACGCTGCGGTCTTACCTGAGCCTGTCTTCGCCTGTGCGATGATATCTTTGCCCTCCAGAGCCACAGGAATCGTCTGCTCCTGAATGGCTGTCATCGTCTGGTAACCCAGTGTATCTAGGTTGCTGATGAGGGGCTTGGGTAGTTTTGGGATCGTGTTAAAGGGCTGCATGGGTCTCTTTTGGATTGGATTGATCCTCCAAAGAGAGCTCTTCGTATAAGAGTCTATATGACATTATACCTTATTCCTCTACTAATCTACGCGTCTGCTCTGCGATCTCCCGCTCTTCATCTGTTGCAATCGTCATGACTCTGAGATCAAACGGAAGATCCTCCATAATAGCCGACCGTGTGATCACATCATTTTCTCCGATCCCCCCGGTAAAGACCAGTGCATCCACCTGACCCAGGACAGCCACATAGGCACCAATATATTTACGTATGCGGTAACAGAACATCGTATGTGCTAGGCGTGCGCTTTCATCTCCCTCAGCGATCCGCTGATGGATCAGACGCATATCACTTTCTCCACAGAGCCCGAGAAGCCCACTCTGCTGATTGAGCATCTTGTCAAGTGCCTCGGTATCATAGCCATACTCTCGAGAGAGATAGAGTAAAATAGCAGGATCTATATCCCCGCTTCTACTCCCCATGATCAATCCCTCCAACGGCGTGAATCCCATAGAGGTATCAACACTCTCCCCTCCTCGTATCGCACAGGCACTGGCACCATTACCAAGATGCAGGGTGATGAGATTGACTGCATTCAAAGATTTGCCAAGTCGCTGGGCGGCTTTCTGGGCTACAAAATGGTGTGAAGTTCCATGAAAGCCGTAACGACGAATTCCCATCTTGGTATAGGTCTCTTCTGGCAAAGCATAGCGATAGGCATATGCTGGGATACTTTGGTGAAATGCGGTATCGAAAACTGCCACCTGTGGCACCTCTGGTGCATGGGATTGGGCGATGCATATCCCTTCGAGATTAGCAGGGTTGTGCAGTGGCGCCAGAGGGATGAGCGACTGTATCATCTCGATGATAGCATTGTCGATCACTACGCTCTCGCGGAAGGCTTCTCCCCCATGTACCACCCTATGCCCTATGGCATCCAATGTGCTGAGAGAATCGATCCCTACCTCTTTCAATCGATGCTCAACCTCCAGTATAGCATGATGATAGCCCCCTACTGAGATGCTTTCGATCACCCCAGAAGCAACCACAGACATCTGTTGCTCCAGATGATAGAGCTTGTACTTAAGTGAGGAACTGCCTGCATTGAGTACCAGTATTTTCATGCTATTCCTCCTCCTGTGCTGCCTGGATCGCTGTGATCACGATCGTGTTGACGATATCGGCTACCAGACAACCACGGCTAAGATCATTGATCGGTTTTTTGAGTCCCTGCAGTACCGGCCCGATCGCTACGGCACCTGAAGCACGTTGTACTGCTTTGTAGGTATTGTTCCCTGTGTTCAAGTCAGGGAAGATAAAGATCGTAGCCTTGCCTGCCACCTCACTCTGGGGAAGTTTTTTGCTGGCGACTATCGGATCGATCGCTGCATCATACTGGATCGGCCCCTCGATCAAGAGATCGGGTCTTTTTTTTCTGGCGATCTCTGTAGCCAAGGCAACCTTTTCCACATCTACCCCTTTCCCAGAAGTCCCCGTAGAATAAGAGAGCATCGCTATACGAGACTCGATACCAAACCGTGCTGCCGTATCGGCTGTGGTGATCGCAATGATCGCCAACTCTTCTGCTGTGGGATCCTGATTGATCGCACAGTCTGCATAGACCAGTACCCGGGTCTCAAAACTCATAAAAAAGAGACTGGAGACGATCGGGATACCTGCTTTGGTCTTGATGATCTGAAGCGCAGGACGGATCGTTTCTTGTGTAGTATGGGTAGCACCAGAGACCATACCGTCTGCATACCCAGAATGTACCATCATCGTAGCAAAATAGGAAAGTGAACCCAGCATGTCACAGGCACTGTCCAAGGAGAGTCCCTTATGTTGACGTAAACGATAAAGCTCTTTTGCAAAACGTTTAGTCAGCGGTGAAGTGGTCGGATCAACGATCTCTGCTTTGCTAATATCCAGACCCAACACAGCACTTTTGTGTGCTATCTCATCGCTATTTCCCAGCAAAATGATATCTACCACATCTCTACGAAGTACAGTCTCAACTGCTCTCAGAATACGGTCATCCAGTGCCTCTGGCAAGACGATCTTTTGCTTGGAGAGACGTGCCTTTTGGAACAGAGAGTACTCAAACATAATCGGCGTCATCAGTATACTTTTGTCCTGCTGGATCATACTCTCCAGCTCTTCTATATCTACCGCACTGTTGAACAGTCCCATTGCCAGTGCGATTTTCCGCTCACTTTTGGCTTTGATTGTGGCGGACACTCTCTCTATACGCAGCGCTGACTGATAGGTATCTTCCGGGATCGCAAAGATCGGGACAGATAGCTGATCAAAACTCTCCAGTATCTCCAGAACAGAAGCTGCCAGCTCCATTTTGCCTGTCAGTATGATCCCTGATATTTTGGGGAAACGGTTGGATCTACTCGCCAGTATGGCACCAGCAACGATATCTGCCCTGTCCGCAGGCACCAGTACCAGATCTCCATCTTCAATATACTCCAGAAAATTCTCTAGTTTCATCGCTGCAATCTTGGTATTTCGTACTACCTTTCTATAATCCTTGCTGTCTGCACGTATGACCCTGCAGCCTAGAGATGTTTTGACTTCGAAGATCGTAGGCATATCCAACTCATCGATCTCACGTAGCAGATAGACAGGTGGCAAATCTTTCTGTGCAGAAAGACGCGATTTGAGTATAGGAGAGATGTCCTCCTCAAGTCTATTGGCAAAGGTAGCAAAATGTGTACAGCCAGATGCCTTGATATGCTCATGCTCCATCATGATATCATCCATGATCTCTGAGGCACTTTTTCCTTTGCCTTTGAGAATATTGACATAGGGAATAGCAGCATTTTTTGCCACTTCAAGGTTTATATCTATATCAATTGCAGAGGAGAAGCTGGATTGATGAAGCCCCTCTATCAGTACAAAATCATAGGATTTCTCTAACTGTTGTATCTGATCTATCAGTGTTTTGATCAGCAGATCAGTCTGATTGTCTGCCACCAATCGCTCTGCTTCGTGGACACTGAAGCCAAAAGTCTGTGGATACTCCATATCCAGAGCATATCTCTCCAGAAAGAATGTAATATCATCATCGTATGTTTTGTCTTTGACAAAGGGTCTAAAAAAAGCAACCCTGTGGACTTTTGCTTTGAGTAATTCCATCATCCCCATAGTCACGACCAGTTTACCAGCAGCAACCGCATGGGAAGAGATATAAAGGCTTTTTATTTTCATTGTGGGACTTCTTTGTATAATAAATCGTATAAGAGAATGGTATCACTACTACACTAAAAGATGCGAGAGGAAAGAAAAGAAACTATTGTTACTGCAGGCTGAGTGGCTATACCCATAAGGTACATAGCCACTCAGACTATCACCATCAAGTCTTGCGATTGACAATCTCTTCGATGGTCGGCACGATCGCAGGATCTTCCAAGGTAGAAGTGTCCTGTGTGATCGGCTCACCTTTGACGATGCTACGTAGAATGCGGCGCATGATCTTGCCTGATCTGGTTTTCGGCAGATCAGGGACAAATGCCATATCATCACACAGTGCGATGGCACCGATCTCTTGCTTGATGATACCGTTGATCTCCTTCATCGTCTCAAGCTCGTCTGCTACACCATCATCCTGTTTGAGTACGATATAGGCAAAGATCCCTTCACCTTTGATTTCATGAGGTTTGCCAACTACTGCAACGGCTGCCACACCATCATGCTTCTTCACCGCAGCTTCTACCTCTGCGGTACCCATGCGGTGACCGGAGACATTGATCACATCATCCGTCCGCCCTGTGATCGTGATATATCCGCCTTCATCTATCATGGCACCATCGCCAGAGAAGTAGACAGGTTTTCCGTCTTTTTTACAGTCACCAAAATAGGAGCTGATATAGCGTGCTTCATCCCCCCAGACATTGCGGATCATACTTGGCCACGGCTTGGTGATACAGAGAAAGCCTTTCTCTCCTATCGGTGTAGGAGTCCCCTCTTCGTCGATCACCTCTGCCATGATACCAGGTAGAGGGAAAGTCGCACAGGCTGGCTTGATCGCCGTTGCACCAGGAAGTGGAGAGACCATATGCCCACCGGTCTCTGTCTGCCACCAGGTATCCACGATCGCACAGTTTTCGTTGCCTACCTCTTCATAGTACCACTTCCATGCCGGTGGATCGATCGGCTCACCGACAGTCCCCAGTACTCTCAGAGAGCTCAGGTCATATTTGCTCGGCTCATCTGCACCCATCTTGTGTAGAAGTCGGATCGCAGTAGGAGCGGTATAGAACTGGTTGATCTGGTACTCTTCTACCATTCTCCAGCATCGTCCGGCATCCGGATAGGTCGGCACTCCCTCAAACATGATCGTTGTCGCACCTGCTGCCAAAGGCCCATAGACGATATAGGTATGTCCGGTGATCCAGCCTACATCTGCGGTACACCAGTAGGTATCGTTGTCCTTGAGGTCAAAAACCCACTCCATCGTCATCTGAGCCCAGAGGATATAGCCGGCAGTAGAGTGCTGCACACCCTTTGGCTTGCCGGTACTTCCTGAAGTATAGAGTAGGAAGAGCGGATCTTCACTCTCCATCGGTTCTGCCTCACAGACATGAGACTGTGATTTGATCAGCTCATTGTAGGCATAGTCTCTACCCGGTTCCCAATGGATCTCCTCTCCATTTCGCTCTACCACACAGACCGCATTGACACACTCACAACGCTCTTCGAGTGCCTTGTCTACGACCGGCTTGAGCATATAGGGCTTGCCTTTTCTGAAGGCACCGTCAGCTGTCACGACCAGCTTCGCCTCGGCATCTTCTATCCTGTCTCTCAGTGCCTCTGCGGAGAACCCGCCAAAAACCACAGAGTGTATCGCACCGATCTTGGCACAGGCGAGCATGGAGATCGCGGCTTCAGGGATCATCGGCATATAGAGCACCACCCTGTCACCCTTTTTGATCCCAAACTCATTTTTAAACATATTGGCTGTTTTGTTAACCTCGTAAGAGAGTCTCCGGTAGGTAAGGATCTGATAATCCCCATTGTCCCCTTCGAAAATAATGGCAGCTTTGTTTTTCTTGGTTGCCAAATGTCTGTCTACACACTGGTGTGCGACATTGAGCTGTCCACCGGTAAACCACTTGTAGAAAGGGGCGTCACTCTCATCCAAGACCGTATCAAACGGTTTGAACCAATCTATTTTTTGGTTGGCATAGCCTTCCCAGAAGCCCTCATAGTCCGCTTTGGCCCTACTCTGTAGCTCCCAGTACTCTCCCATACCTCTGATCGCTGCACCGTTGACGATATCCGGATGAGGTTGATAAATCTCTTTTAGCATAGTTGCTCCTTTGGAAATTTCAGCTATCAATGATGTTGAACCATATCATCAGATAACTATATACAAAAGAGTAACACAAGAAAATAGCATAAAGATAGCATATGGAAGAAAATGCTTATTTCTCCCTATAAAGGAACAACATCCACAAGATCGGTAACAACCTTTTCACATGACTTTTCTGTCACCCCATTAAAAGTGGTACTTTCACAGGTATCCCGGGTACTGGTATGTACGCCTACCCCTTTGGCATATTGGATCACAATGCTTCCCTCTTTTTGTGTGCTGTATGCTTTCCCTCCAGCCACCGTACCGCTTGTTGTACTGTTGATGCTGCACTGTACCTCGATAAAGTGTGTTTGTGCAACTCCCGATACTGCCTTTTCCCCGAGATCTTTACTGAGCTTGCAGCTAAAGTCATCTCGACTCTCACCAGTATCTGTCACCTCAAACGTCTCTTCTTTGATGATAAAGTTATGCATATCAACAAACTTAACGATCGCCATAGTTCTATTTTTATCTATATCATACAGGGTAACGTTGATATCCTGAATTTAAATCCAAAGTGCAATTTCACCTCTAAAAAATTCTATCCAAATTTTCCTATGAAGCCTTTAAATTTTCATGAAATACCTCATAAGGTGTTCTCCATCCTAGAGATTTTCTAGGTCTATGGTTAAGTCTGTTCTCAATCCTTTTAATATCTTTAGCCGTGAGATGTTCAAAGCTACTGCCTTTTGGGATATATTGACGGATGAGTCCATTGATATTCTCATTGAGTCCTCTCTCCCAAGAGCTATAAGGATGACAGAAATAGTAATCACATTTAAGTTTTTTTGCAATGGTTTGATGTTTGGCGAACTCCAAACCGTTATCTGTGGTAATGGTGTGCACATGTTTCTTGTATCTTCCCAGTAGTCGTATCATCTCATTGGCTACGATAAGGGCTTTCTTTCTTACAGGCAGTGAGAGTTTTACATACATGGACTTTCGCTCTACTATAGTAACGATTGCTCCTTGTCTGCCTTTGCCAATGATGGTATCTGCTTCAAAGTCTCCTACTCTTATTTTATCATCTACGATAGTAGGTCTTTGTTCAATAGAGACTCTATTAGGGATACGGTTCTTTCGTCCTTTACCATACTTGGCTCTTCGTTTTCCTTTGTGTCTGAGCTTTGTATGGAGTGTACCATTATGCAGCCTATCTTCATGGATGAATGTGTAGATGGTGACATGGGATATGGTTATGGAGTGTTTGATAGACAGTGTGGCGGAGATCTGTTCGGGTGAGTACTCTTTTTTGAGATACTTTTTGATAAGCTTTATAGTAGAATCTGTGAGTTTTAGATTGGCTTTTCTGGCATGGTCTTGTTGCCTCTTTTTATATTTATCATGGGCTCCATATCCAAAATAGGTTCCAGCAATATCCCCTTTGTTTCTTCGTATCTCTCGGCTGATGGTCGAGGGATGCACTCCTAGCTGTTTGGCTATCTCTTTATTGCTATATCCTCTGCTTATATAAGCTTGAATATGGTATCTTTCTCCTAGGGTTAGATGCGTATATGACATATCACTTCCTTTATCTTTGGTCAGATTTGGAAGTTATTTTAGCATCTAACCTCTTCAAATCCAAAAGAAACAACTCTCAAAAACTCTTTTTTCAAATTGTCTTTTAAAAATTGCACTTTGGATTTAAATTCGGGTATCATTAACTGTATATTTTTTCTTTTCTAGTCCAGAAATCACCATACTGACTACATTTTCATGATGGGTATATTTCTCTGATAGATGGGAGTCATTGTAATCCACATAGTGTCTGGCTCCTGTCTTGTCTTCAAATGTTTTCACCGTATAGACATTGACTTGATCTTCCGAAGGGAAGAGGTAGTCGCTCATTGTATAATTGCCCTCAGTACTAAATACATACTCTGATTGGGGCGATGTCGCTCTCTTCTTTTCACTATCACCACATCCAGAAATAACAAAAAGAGAGTAAAAAAGAGTCAAGCCCAGCAGTAATTTTTTCATATGATATTCCTCATGTATAGTTTTAAATATAATTCCAGTTAATGTAGGCTATTTTACCAAAAAAAACCTAAATACTATTCTGCACGCATGATATGATAGACATGGCTAAGATCATAGACTTTGTAGCGTGCGGGTTCTGCTCTGCCCTCACCGGCATAGCTCATGATCAGCCCTCGCTTTTTGCTATAGTCAATCCATCCTATAAACATACCACTGTGCTCGATGTTATGATAGGAGTGGTTGATGTAGTAGAGCCAGTCTCCTCTACGTATCTTGGAGGAGGCTACAAAAGGACCTCTTTTGGTGCCTTTATGCACGATAGTACGTCTCTTCTGGGGATAGCCTGCTTTTGTAAATGCTCTGTTGAGATAATCCCAACAAGCACCACGAATCACCACCCTATGCTCTACCATAGTACGTATGGTTCGCATCACCTTTCTGGCAGGTGTGGTTGCTTTGGCTTCTGCATCACGGATAAAAGTCTGATACTTTTGGTAGGTAGTATGGTGTGTTTTTGCACGTCTACTCTCTTTGGCTGAGCAGCCCATGATGACAATAAGAAGTAGAAAGAGAAGTATTTTTTTCATAGCACAGCCTTAAATAATGGATATTGTTGAAAAAATAGTATCCTCTTTTATCTTGCATTAAACTTCTTCTGATATATTCCATCAAAATAAACCATAAAGAGTAAATAATGATACCTTTTACAGATGAAGAGTTGGCACAAGCCGTGGCAGGATATCTGCCAAAGATCGCAGAGTATGTAAAGTCCCATGACGGTACGATGAAGTTTATCGGAGTCAAGAATGGTATCAGCTATGTAGAGCTAGGCGGTACCTGTAACGGATGTTCCATGAGTACAGCCACCACCAAGATGGTCATACAAAAGAATCTCAGAGAACTGATCCATCCAGAGCTACAAGTTGAGAGTATCTTTCCTGGGCAGGAAGACACCCTACCTGAAGGACTGGTCATCCCATAGTAGCCTTAGAAGTTCCAGAAAACCTTCTCAAAATCAACGATCTTCCCCTCTCTGGTCATGACGCCCTCCTCTGAGAGGAGCATGATCTTTGTAGGGATTCCCTCGCCACCACTGTAGTTCCCTATCTTACCATCTTTGCGTACCACACGATGACAAGGCACTTCGGGTGCATTGGGGTTTTTCCCGACCGCACTGCCTACTGCCCGGACTGCCCTGGTACCCAAAAATGCTGCGATAGCACCGTAACTGGTCACTTTTCCTGAGGGTATCTTTTCGAGTGCTTTCCACACTGAATGCTGGAATGCTGTTGCCATTTTCTGTCCTTTAAACGATATTCTGCTAAAATCATGACTTATCTCATAGTATAGGATCCTATATTGTATAAAAATAATACAACAAAACGCTTAATCATCTGTACCTTTTCTCTCCTATGGCTTCAGGGTTGTGTACCCTCTGGTGGAAAGTGTTTTACTGGTGCTGCCCGATCCGGATACTTTTGTCATCAGGGATACAACTTCGGTAAGAACAGAACCCATGCCTATAAACAGGGAGTCAAGCACGGATGCAGAACAGCCAATGGCCATTTTATAAAAAACTATGCACTCTCAGGAAGCTCTCCGGAGTATATCAAAGGATGGGACAGAGGTAGAGCTACATGCCGGCTCATTCTTCCTAAAGAAGCAGAAGCCGGTACCATGCGCACACAATACCAGCAGAGTATCGATGAGAGAAACTATTACGGTAACTGAGCATGATACTCTTAGAAAATTTAACAGATCTCCTCATCTCTATCGACCTCCTGGAAAAGATTGCTATTTATTTGACAGATAAAGATATCGAGCTGATCCTTGGGGATGATGACTTCATCCAAGCTATGAACCATAAATTTCGCCGAAAAAATGACCCTACCGATGTGCTGAGTTTTCCTATCCGTGGTAACAGGGAGAATGAACCTATCGGCTCCATCATTATCTCCATGGATCAAGTGACAGAAAAAGCCGAAGCGTATGGGCACCTTCCACAGGATGAACTGGCACTACTTTTTATCCATGGACTGCTGCACCTGCTTGGCTATGATCACGAGAGGGATCATGGAGAGATGAGGGAGAAAGAAGAAAAACTGATCTGGCGTTTCGGTCTACCGCCAAGTCTAATTATTAGAACAGAGGAAGCATAGTGGATTTTCTGATATTTATTGTCTCACTGGCTGTACTGATTTGGGGCTCGGATATTTTGATAACACAGAGCGAAAAAATCGCACTTCAATTTGGTATCTCTGAGTATGTGATTGGCGCAACTTTGGTCGCAGCAGGTACCAGCCTCCCGGAGATGGCAGCTTCTATCACCGCCAGCATGAACCACAAGCCTGAAATTGCTGTTGCCAATGTGATCGGTAGCAATATTTTTAACATCACTCTGGTACTGGCTGCCGTCTTTATCGTCGCTAAAAATGTTAACCCTCATAGAGACTTTTTTGCCAAAGACAGTAGCTGGGCACTCTTTCCTGTATTGATCTTTATCCTCATGGTGCTGGATGGGTCTTTTTCCCAGTTTGACGGCTTGCTTCTGATACTGTTGATGTTTGCCTATGTACTCTTCTTGCTGCGTGCTGGAAAAGATATCATCAAGGTAGAGGAAGAGGAGGAGGCAGCCGTAGAACCATTTCGCTGGTCAAAAGTTGGCATACTGACGATCCTCGGGTTTGTGCTTGTTATAGTCGGGGCAGACTATACTATAGAGAGTGCCTCCACGATCGCCAAAAGCTTTGGTGTCAGTGACTGGGTCATCGGTATCATCATGATCTCTCTGGGTACCTCCATGCCAGAACTCATGGTCTCTGTCACCGCTGCACTCAAAGGCAAAGCAGATATGGCGATCGGTGCGATCATCGGCTCCAATATGGCCAATACCACTATGGTACTTGGCTCCGCCGCACTGGTCAATCAGATCGACCTCGATCCTACAAAATATATGTTCGATATCTCCACTATGCTTGTGGCGACATTGATGCTGGTATTTATCTCCGCCAACAAACTCTATACCAAGCCTGCAGGGATCAGCCTATTGATCGTTTTGGCACTTTTTCTACAAAATACACTTGCCTCTCTCTAAAAAGTCCTTCTCTTTAGCTCTCAAAAAGTGAGAGAGCTAATGCTTGAGTAATGTTTTTTGACTATAATATCCTTATCATATCACATAACTATCTATCTTAAAGGGGAGAAAGAATGAAAATTAAATACTCGAATCTACTACTGGGGCTACTACTGCCTGTGGCATACCTTCATGCAGAAGCACCTGCACTGACACCACCTGATGCAAAACCAGGAGAGTGCTATGCCAAAGTGGTATTGCCTGCTGAATATGAAAATGTAGAAGAGCAAGTCATGGTCAAAGAAGCATCTGAGTCTATCGCTATCATACCAGCAGAGTTTGACACAGTCAAAGCAGAAGTAGAAGTGATCCCGGCAACCAAAAAACTAACACCAGTACCGGCTACATACAAAGAAGCTGTAGAGACGATAGAGGTAAAGCCTGCGATGAAGATCTGGAAGCGTTCACTGGAAGAAGATGCCCTTCCTGTCGGCCCAACAGTATTGACAGCAGTAGAAACAGCAGGTATTGATGTCAAAAATGCCAAGCCTGGAGATTGTTATAGAGAGTACTTTATCCCTAGAAAATTTAAAAAGATATCCGAAGAGATCCTGGTACAAGGTGACCGCAATGAGACCGAAGTGGTTCCACCAGAGTTTGAAACTGTCGAAAAGACGATCATCGTAAAGGCTGCCACTAAAAAGCTAGTAGAGGTTCCTGCCGTCTATGAAGAGATAGAAGAGAAGGTACTCATCGCTCCGGAAAAGACCATGTGGAAAAAGGGAGAAAACCCTGCACAGAGAGTCTCTGGTGCCACGGGTGAGATCATGTGTCTAGTCAAGGTACCTGCAAAATACAAGACCATTAAGAAAAGAGTCCTTAAAACACCTGCCACAACCAAGATTGAAGAGGTACCAGCAGAGACAAAGGTCATAGAGATCAAAAAACTTCTCTCTGATTCACAAGTCAAACAGACACCAGTAGATGCCATCTATATCACTGTAGAGAAAACCGAACTCGAGCAAAATGCACGATTTGCCTGGTATAGCACCAAAAATAAAGTGGATGAAAAATTGACATTCTCTGGAGAACAGCTCTGTCTCGTTGAAGAGCCTGTAGAGAATATCGAAGTCACTAAAATGGTACTTGACGAAGCTGCCAGAGTGGAAGAAGAAGTCGTGCCTGCCACCTACGAGATGGTAGAGACACAAGAGATGATCACAGAGGCCAAAGAGGTACGCACCCCTGTAGAAGCTGAGTATAAAACAATTTCCAAGAAGAAAAAGGTCACAGATGAGCATATCGGATGGAAACGTATCCTCTGTCAGACCAATATGAGCAAAGACATCATCGCCAATATCCAACAAGCCCTCAACGACAAAGGATATACAGCCGGTGAGCCAGATGGACTACTGGGAACAGGTACGAGAAATGCTCTGGACAAATTCCAGAGAGAAAACAACCTCGCCACAGGTGGTATCACTTATGAAACCCTCAAGGCATTGGGCATTCAACTCAGCCACTAAAAAAGATACTGCCACGCCTTCGTCATTCCGGGCTCTGCCCCGGAATCCACAATGCCAAGTACCAGAAAAGATATATATAAGTTAAAAGATCGACAACCCTGTCTTGGTCGTAAAAAGCTCCAGTGCCAGTGTACCGGCATGCGAGTTACCGTACTGATTCAGTCCGGGTGACCAGACTGCGATACTCATCACACCCGGCACTGTCGCAGCAATCCCTCCACCTACCCCACTCTTGGCAGGCAGTCCTACATGAAAGGCAAACTCTCCACTGGCATCATAGTGTCCACAAGTCAGCATCATGGCATTGATCCGTTTGGCTTGGGGTGGCGTAATGAACTGTTTTCCAGAGATCGGATCCGTACCAGCAAATGCCAAAAAGAGCATCGCACGTGAGAGCTCTTCTGTAGTCATCGTGATTGCACAGTGTTTGAAATAGGTCATCACGGTATGCTGCACATCATTTTCAAACTTCCCAAAGCTTTTCATCAGCCGTGCCAGTGCCAGGTTGCGATCCCCATGCTCCATCTCGGAGTTGGCAACGATAGAGTCAAAAGAGATCTCCGGGTTGTCACTGATCTGACGGATGAACCCGATCACGGCTTCCAGTGTCTTATACTCATCCTGGTAATGTGTGATCAGCGCATCAGTGATAGCGATCGCCCCTGCATTAATAAAGGGGTTACGCGGCTTGCCATGCTCATACTCCAGCTGTACCAGTGAGTTGAAGGGATTACCCGAAGGCTCTACACCAACACGCTCATAGAGCTTGGCACTATAGATATCCAGTGCCATAGTAAAGGTAAAGGCTTTGGAGATACTCTGTATCGAAAAGGGCTTAGCACTCTGGCCTACAGAATAGACCGATCCGTCAGGCAGTGTCAGTGTCATCGCAAACTGCTCCCGCTTCACCTCTGCCAGTGCGGGGATATAGTCCGCTACTTTGCCACGAGAGAGCTCCGGCTGTATCTCGATATAGATCTCATCAAGGATCTTTTGGAAGTTCATAGGTCTGCCTTCTGTTATTTAGCGGTATTATGGCGTAGTAGGGGTTATTGGCGGCTTATACAGATGTAGGGTGTGTAACACGCACCAAATAATCAAACAGGGATTGAGATAGGTACCTTGAATAACCCTAGGTATGCATATGTTACAATACCCTATCAAAAGAGAAAAAAGAGTAAAGAGAACACTAACCATGAAAGCAAATATTATCCATAGCCTCAACCAAGAGCAAATCGATACACTTCATGGGTTGTACCATAAAGAGTGGTGGACGAGTGACAGAAGCCCAGAAGAGATCGAGATCATGCTCCAGCACTCCAGTATCATTATCGGTGTGGAAGATGATGCCAAGAAGTTGATAGGATTTGCCCGTATACTGACAGACCGTATCTTCAAGGCAGAGATCTATGATGTGATCGTCGATCAGGCATATAGAGACAAAGGTATCGGCACACTGCTCATGGCGTCGATCCTCGATCACCCCGATCTGGTACGCGTCAAGCAGTTCAACCTACAATGCAAAGCCGAGATGATCCCCTACTATGAAAAGTGGGGATTTACAGATCGGTTGGGTGATCTGTGTTATATGCGAAAGGTATAAATCACCCCTCCTCCTTCAAATATACCTCAAATCCCCTAGCCTGATAATTTGCCAAAGCCCCCTTGTGATCTAGGCTACAGGTATGTAACCATACACGTTGGGTACCAGACAAGTTCCATGCAGATTCTATAGCATGGGTGAGGAGATAGCCACCCAGTCCTTTGCCGATGTAGTCTGGAGAGAGACCAAAATGGACGATCTCCACACTATCCTCCTCCTGCATCTCTAGTTCATAATATCCAGCAATAGAGCCGTGGTAATAGGCGATATAGGTATATAGCTGTGGGCTATGTGCATAGCTCTCCCACGTCTCTTGGCTCCAGACGAGCCTATCCGTCCATTGCCATACCTCTCCAACAAAGCTATAGAGGAATCGGTTGACGTGATAATTGGGGATTTGGGCTTGGATGACATGGAAATCTACTGGTTGTGATTTGGGCTGGAGCTGCTCTGGGGTGAGCATTTGGAGGTAGTATGTGGTCATTTCCTAGCTTCTCTCCAAATACGCTCGCAACAACCCATATAACACCCTTTCCGCCTCATCCATATCCCGTCCAAAGCAGATGATCCCCTCCTGATGTCCTGCCATGGCAAAGAGTGGGTTAGAAAGCGGATCGATAGGGTCATAGATGCGGATCACCTCTTCGATCATCTCTATGGTGCCATACTCTACATCAGCAGTGCGCAGGTAATCGCCTGCTAGCATAAACTCCCACAGTGCCATCGCGTGGATGTGAATGACTGCATTGATCTCAGGACTGAGATTGTACACAGTGCCATGTGTGAGGGCTTCGGAGCTGGGTTTGGCTGCACCACTGGCACGTAGGCAGAAGTTGCGGTCATCACAGGCTTCTACCAGAGAGTAGTGCTTAGGGGTGAGTCTGGGTAGATGCCCTGTCTGTGTACCGGTGATGACAAAGGTCTCTCCCTCTGCCCGCTGGCTGATATTGCCATAGCCGATACCGTTCTCATAGACACCGATCACGCCCATTGCATAGAGTCTGGCACGACAGGACTCGATAGGTGTAATCAGACTTCTACGCAAAGCTTTGGATCGGTTGTAGGTAAAGTCATACTTGACAACCCCATCGATCACAGCAGGTCTCCAAACATCGCCTCGACTGCGGCTACATTGGGAGCACAGACCCCTCGCTCCGTGATCAGTCCCGTGATCAGTCTGGCAGGGGTCACATCAAAGCCATAGTTGAGTGCCGGAGAGACAGACTGGACGATCTGAAGCTCCGTGGCGTTCCCCTCACTGTCGATCCCCCGCATGATCTTTACCTCGTCTTCATCTCTGATCTCGATAGGGATCTCTGCCACGCCATCAATCACCTCAAAGTCAAAGGTCGAAGCAGGTAGTGCGATATAGAACGGCACTCCGTTGTCATGGGCAGCGAGTGCTTTGAGGTAGGTACCGATCTTGTTGGCACTGTCTCCACTGCGTGCGACACGGTCTGCACCTGTGACCACCATATCAACCATCTGATGCTGCATGAGGTGTCCACCGACATTGTCCGCGATAACTGTATGCTTGACCCCTGCCTGAGAGAGCTCCCATGCAGTGAGGTTAGCCCCTTGGTTGCGTGGTCGGGTCTCATCAACCCAGACATGGATATCTATCCCTCGTCGCTGTGCTTCATAGATAGGAGCCAGTGCGGTACCACTGTCTACGATAGCCAACCAACCGGCATTGCAATGGGTGAGGAAGTTGAAGCTGCTCAGTCCCTTTTCTACCATGATCTGCTCTATGATATCTGCACCATAACGACCGATCTTCTCGGTACGTACGACATCTTCGTCAGCGATGAGGATCGCTTCTTGTCTGAGGACTTCGACTAGCTCAGCCCCCGAAAGTTCACTACTGTTAGCAATATTCATCATGCGATCGACTGCCCACATGAGATTGACCGCAGTGGGTCTGGAGTCTCGTATCTGTCTGGCAAGGGCTTCGAGCATCACAAGGTCACCTCCCACCTCTCTGGCTGCCAGATAGACACCAAAGGCTGCCACGTTGCCGATCACCCCTGCCCCTCTGACGGTCATATCTTTGATCGAGAGGATCGACTCTGAAGCATTGGTCAACACTTTGGTCTCGTACTCAAAAGGCAGTTTGGTCTGATCGATCACCTCTAGATTGCCCTCTTCATCCAGCCACAGGGCTCTGTATTTTCCTTGCATAATTTATCCTTTGACTCTCTTGATGATCTCAGCGACAGAGTCGATCTGATCATACTCCATCACAAATCCTCTGGCGATCTCAAATACCCGCTGCTCCGCCTGCGCACGCAGTGCAGGATCTTCGATACCTCGAATATCAGCCACCCCAGCGATCCCAAAGATCCGTCTCGCCATCTTACAGCCTGCAAAGCCTATCGTATCATGCAGAACGCCTTGCATAAACTTCCGCTGATAAGACTTTTTACTCTCCTCATTCAGCAATCCGGGAATCATCAGTGCCGATGTCTCTGTGGCATCCCAGAGTGCCAGAAACTTCTGCTCAAACAGCACCAGTGTATCACTGATCGTCTCCAGCAGCCATGCTTTGTGCCTCTCATCCTCTGTTGCGATCGTATGGTGGATATAGTTTTGTACCAGATTGGAGAGCAGTGCACCGATATCGAAGCCAAATGGACCCACAAAAGCAAACTCAGGATCGATCATATAGGTCTCTTCGGCATTGACCATGAGTGAGCCTGTATGTAGATCTCCATGCAGCAGAGCATCTGCCTGGGTCATAAACTTGTATTTGAGCTCCAGTACCCGCTCTTTTAATGCCATATCCGAAAAGATCATCTCTGCCAGAGGGTTATCTGAAGCGTTGTCATTGTCATTGGTCTCATGTTCCATATAGGGGAAGGTAAAGACAAAATCCTCCGTCAGCTTGCAAAGCTCCGTGTTGGCAGAAAAACGATCCATCAGTGCTCTTTTTTCCGTACTACTCAAAGAGAGTGAAGAGGTATGAAACAGTGTCTCTGTCATATAGCTGGAGATATGTTCTGCAAAATGTGAATACTGCTTTCCTTCCAGTAGCCCTGTTCTGAAGATCACATGATCCCCCAGATACTCCATCACCAGCAGACTCATCTCTTCACTGGTATAGTAGATATCAGGTACATAGTCTGGAGAAAGCGCCTTAAAGGTACGAAGTGCACGTATCTCATAGGTCATCCGTTCACGGCTCAGAGGGAAGCCCTCCCCTGCGATACGTAGATAGGGTACTGCCTGCTTGGCGATCACTGCCTTACTCGGGTCAGAGACAGCACGCACGAGATAGACAAAGTTGAGGTTGCCGTCACCGATCTCACTCGCTTCGATCGCTTCTCCGCCAAAATAGCGTTGGACCTCCTCTATACCGGAGAGGCAGTCACAGATACTGTTGATATCTAATGCTTTGTATGCCATCATTTATCCTTTATGCTTCATCTTATAGTAGGTCAATCCCAGAGCCAACAGGAGTACGATCCCCTTGACAATATCCTGAGAGTAGTAAGGGAAATCCATCATCACCAGGCCATTGAGAAGGATACCCATCAGCACGGCTCCCAGCAGGGTACCAAAGGCGTTGGGCTTGCCTGTACCCAGCACAGAGAAGCCTACAAATGCCGCAGCCACGCCATCCATCAGATAGGGAGCCCCGGCATCCACCTCTCCTGACCCAAGCCGTGCTGCCAGTACGATCCCTGCCAGTGCAGAGAGGAAGCCTGACATCACATAGGCGATAAACTTGTATCGGTTGATCTTGATTCCGGAGAGTTTGGCGGCCTCTTGATTGCCACCGATCATATAGAGGTAGCGTCCATGCTTGGTATAGTTGAGAAAGATATGTACCAGAGTCGCCACGATCAGCATAATATAGACTGGGATAGGAATCCCCAGAAACTTTCCTTGTCCTATCGCCAAAAAGGCTTTACTCATCGTGAACTCAGCGATCCCTCCTCCGGGTAGCGGCATAAAGTTATAGATCGCTGAACCATCCTGAAAGGTCACCGAGATCCCGGTGAGAAGAAACATCATTGACAGCGTTGCCAGCATATCCTGAATACCGATCTTAATAATCAAAAAGGCATTGATAGCACCGATGAGGATACCGACCATCAGTGGTACGATCACCGCAGGCACTACACCGTAGCCCCAGATCACCATGATCTTAGCTGCGATCACCGCAGCAAACCCTGCCGTCGCTCCCACCGCCAGATCAAAACCATCAATCGTCAGAGAGATTGTGATTGCCAGACCGATCAGTGCCACAATCGAGACCGATCGGAAAATATTGGTCACATTGTTGAAGTTGAGAAAGTTCTCCAGCGTCAGTGAGAAGTAAAGCAGTGCCAATATCGTCACCAATATCGTGCCATATTTATAAAAAAACCCAAATAGATCCAACTTTTTATTTTCCAAACTCTGCTCCTCCTGTAGAATAAAATAATAGCTCTTCCTCACTGGTATCCACAGTGACAAGCTCCTTGACGATCGTTCCGTTATACATCACATAGACCCGATGGGTCAGCCCCAGTATCTCACTAAATTCACAGGAGGCATAGATCACCCCTTTGTGCTCTTCACCCAGCTCTGCGATGAGATGATAGATATCAGACTTGGAGCCGACATCTACCCCTTTGGTCGGTTCATCCAGTAAAAAGAGGTCTGCATCCGAGAGCAGCCACTTTCCGATGACCACCTTCTGCTGGTTCCCTCCGCTGAGATTGGAGACCAGCTGTTTCTCATGAGGTGTTTTTACCCCTACTTTCTCGATACTCTCCAGTGAGGCTTTTTTGATCTTGCCTTTACGCATCAGTGACGCAGAGCAGTACTTTCCCAGTGTTGGCAGGGTCAGGTTGGTAGCGATACTCTCATCCACCAATATCCCCTCCTTACGTCGCTCTTCGGGTACCAGTGCCATCCCTGACTTGACCGCATCATTGGGTGTTTTGAGTGAGAGTGTTTTGCCATGGAGGATCACCTCTCCCTCACTGATGTCTCCTTCACCAAAAAGCAGCTTACAGAGTTCTGTCTTACCGCCACCGACCAATCCGGTCAAGCCTACGATCTCTCCGGCTCTGACGTGCATCTCAATCTCATGGATACCGCCATCGCCGGAAAGCCCCTTTACCTCCAGTATCGTATCACCGATATCACTTTTGATCGGAGGATAGGCATTGCCCAGCTTTTTACCCAGCATGGCCTCTACGATCTTATCGATACTGCTCTCGGCGATCTGGTAGCTGTCTACCAGCTTGCCGTCTCTCAATACCGTGATCTTTTCACAAATATGAAAAACCTCGTCAAGTCTATGGGAGATAAAGACAATCCCCATGCCATCTTCTTTGAGTTTTTTGATAATCGTGAAGAGCTTCTCTGTCTCCGTCAAACTAAGTGGTGCTGTAGGCTCATCCAAGAGTAGGTATTGGGCCTTTTGATAGACTGCCCTACCGATAAGTACCATTTGCTTCTGAGAAAGGGTCAGATCACTGATCAGCTGCTTTGCTTCGATATTGAGACCGATCGCATCGATCTCTTTTTGTGCCTTGGCATAGATCTCATTCCAGTGGACAAAAAGCCCCTGCTCGGGACTGACGATCTGGTCCATCATGATATTTTCCGCCACAGTCAAGTGTGGTACCAGTGCGGTATCCACCTCTTGATAGACGATAACGATGCCATTGCGTTTGGCATCTATCGGACTGTTGATCTCGACATGCTTGCCATCTATAATGATCTCACCTTCCGTTGCATTATAGACACCGGAGAGGATCTTCATCAGGGTGCTTTTCCCAGCACCATTCGCCCCTACGAGGGCATGTATCTCACCGGGGTATACCTCAAAGTCCACCCCCTCAAGTGCTTGCACACCAGGAAAGCTTTTAGAGATCTGTTTCATAGACAGCATAGGCTACTCCTAGTTTTTATTTTTTTCCTAGCTCAGCCATCCATGGCTCAACAAAGTCATTTGAACTTCCCCATGCAGGATAGAGTTTGGAGAGCTCTTTCATGCTGATTCTGTCTTTGGGAAGATCTGCTGACTTGACCAGTATCGGTGTCATAGAGTAGTATCGTGGGATCTTCTCGCCTGCCAGTGCTTTGAGTGCCAGTCTGATCTGTACTTTACCGACTGTTGCCGGGTTGACCGCAGCAGAAGCTTTCCAGATCTCAGGATGTGACTGCATCATCGCAAGGTCTTGGTCAGAGATATCTACAGAGAAGAGTGGGATCTTTTTGCCCGATGCCACGATCGCATTGTAGAAGCCTTTGGCATACTCATCCCAGACTGCATAGACTGCATCGATATTGTTGTTGGTAGTGAGCAGTGTCTCCAGCGCTGTTTGTGCTTTTGGCATAGGGTTGTTGGTACCCAAGTCGATGGTGTTGACCACTTTGATCCCTGTATAGGTAGGGAGTATGCCACCTTCCCAAATGCGGTGTCTCTTGTCTGTAGGCGGTACATTGGCAACACGGTTATAGACCACATTTCCTTTACCGTCCAATGCCTGTACCAGTGCCATCTGAGAGAGGAGTCCCATCATGAGGTCATATTGATCCAGTGAGACCAGTTTGCCGTTGGCTGTTTTCTCATCTATCGCAAAATCATTGTCAAAGACAATAACTGGGATGCCAGCTTCGAGTGCTTTTTTCACTGCACCGGTCAAAGCATCTGCCTTACCATGTGAAATCAAAATTGCATCCATCTTGTTGATCACGGCATTCTCAATGCCCTCAGCCATTTTTGCCAGATTGTGGTTGGCATCGATCACACTGAGCTTGACCCCATATTTGGCTGCTTCTGCTTTGGCGCCGTTGATATGCATGATCATGTGGGTACCTGTACCCCACTCTTTGACCAGTGCCATTTTGAGCTGCTTGCCTTTCACCCCTGCCGGGACCTCTGCATTAACTGTTACGGTAGCAAGCAACGTTGCTAAAAGTATTCCTAGAATTTTTTTCATATGTTCTCCTTTTTCATGAACTATACTACGTATTGGTCTATAGATAGGGCTATGCTATCCACCACCAAACCACATCCATCATACATTTCCTCCTTGGTGTTGAAGTTGTCTGTTGTACCAAAACTAAGATACAAACTGCCATTATTTTAGCACTTCAATGCAAAAATATACATTAATTTAAATATTTTTTGAAACTATTTTGAGATATGGTGAGAAGAGGAAGCAGCCGTGATCCTTCCGTATCATTCGGCACGATAGAAAGCTACATCTGCCAAAGGGCTTCCAGATAGAGTGCTCTCAGCTTTTGGGCAACAGGGCCTGGTCTTCCTGTCCCTATAGCTCTACCATCGATCTCTATGATCGGGTAGACAATGGTTGTCGCACTGGAGAGAAACGCTTCATCTGCAGCATACGCCTCTTCAACCGTAAAGGCACGCTGCTCTACCTTGATACCCTGTTGTGGTGCGATTTCCAGTAGAAGTCTTCTACGAATCCCTGGGAGGATGGCATTGCTAAGTGGACGGGTGATCACCACCCCATCCTTTACGATATAGGCTGAAGAGGAGGTGCCTTCCGTGACATATCCATCCTCTACCATCCAACCCTCATCTGCCCCCTGCGACACTGCCTGCTCTTTGGCGATACACTGTCCCAGTAGCATAAGGGATTTGATATCTCTACGCTTCCAACGTATATCCTCTGTAGTCACGACACGTATACCCTCTGTAGCATCAGGGTGATCCAGTATCTGCTTCTCAAAGCTAAATGCCATACAGGTAGGTGTCAGCCCTTTGGGAAACTCAAAGTTCCGGGGTGCTACGCCACGGGTTACCTGTGTATAGAGTAATCCCTCTTTCAGATTATTCTTGGCTATTAGTGTCTCCAGCATCTCCAGATAGGCCTCTTTGGACATGGGCCATTCCAGATCCAGAGATTTCAGGCTTCTCTCAAAACGCTCCAGAAAGGGAGTGACATCCATCATCTTCCCATGCACTACCGGTATCCCTTCATACACGCCATCAGCAAAGAGAAACCCTCTGTCAAAGATAGATACTTTAGCTTCATCCTCCGGAAGAAATTCTCCATTTAAAAATACTGTTTTTTTCATACTGAATCCTTTGGGTCATTATATCTCAACTGTCACAATTTTTCCAAGTAGTACCCAAAAAAAGGCTTTTTTATATTCTTTAATATTTTCTTCAGTTATCTCGGTGTATGATAGGGGTGTAATCATTAAATCATTATAACATATCAGACAATATACAGGCTATTATCATGACACATATACTCTATCGACCCCTCACAAAAACACTCCTTCTCTCCACACTAAGCTTTGGCTTCGGCATGGCAGATGTCGGCATACGTCCAAACCCGTTGGCAACGATGCAGGCAGACATGCAGCTCCCCTATAAAGACCAGCTGATCGTTGCCTACTATGGTCGTCCCGGTACTTCCAGACTGGGGATTCTGGGTAAGTATAAGATCCCTACCCTCATTCAAAAAGTACAACAGCAGGCAGACCGCTATGCCAAAGTGACAGGCAATCGAAACGTCGTTCCGGCATTTGATATCGTACATACCATGGCGACCATTCACCCCGGAGCCTACAAAGACTACCTGATCCCTCTTTCACACAAAAAGACCATGCGGTATATCAAGGCTGCCAACCGAAAGGGCTTTGCTATATTTCTAGATCATCAACTCGGCAAAAAAACCCCACTCCAAGCGGTAAAACCGCTGCTTAAGTATCTCCAGTATCCCAATGTACATATCGCGATCGATCCGGAGCTTGCCGTACATGGACGCAAGATACGCCCCGGAAAAGTGATCGGATATATCAGTGCCAAGGATATCAATCAGGTACAGGAAGCGATGCATCGCTATCTACAGAAGCATGGTATCCGGGAGAAGAAGATGCTCTTGATACATATGTTCCGTAAACGCATGGTGAGACAGAAACATCTCATCAAACACTACGCCGATATCAAACCGATCATGCATCTGGATGGACATGGCTCGTCAGGGTTAAAAGTAGGGATATACAATGGTATCTATACCCCGCATTTGGCAGATAGGTTTGCCGGTGGGTTTAAACTCTTCTTTGATGAGGACAAACCCAGACTCATGACCCCCAAGCAGGTGATGGGGCTCGCCTCTACACAAGGCAGAACGATCAGGCGTGCGCCTCAGTTCATCAGTTATCAATAGGGTTACAATCGATACCTAAATGTCGCAATGATCTCCACCTCTCTGCCGATACTCTTGGCGATCACCTCTCTGAGGTAGGCTTTGTCTGTATCAGTCAGTACGCCGCTGGAGATCACTTCACAGCGGATTTCAGGTTTACCCGTATGACGTAGTACTTCTATATGGGTTAGTTCCAGCTTCTTATCTCCTACAGTAAAGTAGGTATCAGTGAGGATGTTTTGTATGCGGGCATTCTCCTGCATCTGTCCAAAAGACTTGTAGAGGGGGATGGCCACCAGCATTACGATCAGCAGCCAGGTTGCCAGACCTTTTTTGGCGATCTTTATAGGAGAGTAGCCCAGTACCATAAAGGTCATGGCTGCTGCCAGCACGATCCCTACCAGGTTGGTCACAAAGAGCAGAAAAGCAGAGCTGAACATATGCCACTCTCCCCAACCCAGTCCGACACCTGCCACAGCGATAGGTGGCACCAATGCCACAGCGATCGCTACCCCTGCCAGAGAGCCTAGTATCTTCTCATTGTTCTTGGCATAGGCAGCAGCGATCCCGGAAACGATCGCCACAAAGAGATCCAGCAGTGTAGGAGAAAGTCTGCCTGCCATCTCTGTGGTGACTCTCTGTATCGGCACAAACAGAGAGATCACCGCAGCCGTAAGCAGCACTGCAGTGACCCCTATCACTATAGTTTTGAGGGCATGGGTCTGCATGGTACGCTCTTGTCGAAGCACGCCCATACTCAAACTGACGATAGGCTGCATCAGCGGAGCCAAAAGCATCGCCCCGATGATCACAGAACCTGAATTGATAAAGAGCCCGAAGGTTGCGATCATGGTTGCCAGTACCAGCAGTACCATAAACGTACTGCTCAGTATCCCCTCCTCTCTCAGAGAAGCAAAGAGTGAAGCATACTGCTCTTTGGAAGCATGCTCAAAGAGAGGAAGCCCTTCGGAGAGGTAGCTGATCTGTTCCTCATCCTTGGGGATGTTGTCCAGACGGATACTGCTCCGGTCGCTTTTGACGGTGGTCTGTCTCTCCCAGAACTGCTCCCCCACACTGAGGGCCAGTGCATCCTCTTCTGTCTTGAGCTGTACAGGAGTTTGTAGGGATTCGCTGTCATCGATGAGTACCTCCAGCGGTTCCGTGCATGCCACTTCTATCTCTGTACTTTTGATAAAACCTAGTGAGGGAGGGAGTTTTTGCTTCTCTTTGTTACCAAGAAGCATGGCAATAGGTTGAGAAACGTAGAACTGAAACAGTGAGGTCGGTGCCAAGACTGCCAGGATATGCTGTCCATCACCGCTTCCCAGATTGGGCTTCAGCGCAGAAGCGATCCAGCTTCGGTTGTCATAATCCAGTCCGATCAGTCCTACAGCTGAGAACTGTTTTTCATCCCCTTTGGCTGTTTGGACAGAAAACTGATAATGTCTGAGAGGTTCCTTCTCTCTCCAGCTCTGCCAGAAATGTTTGAGCCTGACCCAGAGAGAGTCAGAGATATAGTCATACTCAAACTCTTTGAGGATCGATGTGTTACCGATACGCACATCATTGAGGATCAAGACACCGTTGCAGGTAAACATATCTATCTTTTTCTCTGCCGGCTGCAGGGCAAGGAGATAGGCCTCCTCTTTTTTCTTTGGTAGATCCAGTATACGTGTGAGTTTTGGCTGTTCAGATAGCGGGACGATACCCATACTGACCTTATGCTCCCTGGCAAAAACCATCACACGTTTGATCTCCTGAAGTGTGCCTGTGGTAATGATATGTGAAGCAGCAGAGAGATCCAATGCCTCCAGTGCATCATAGCTTTCATAATGGTGGAACAGGACCTCTTCAGAAACCTCTATCTCACACAAGGGCTGAACAAATGCCTCATGCTCTTTACGATATATATAGTGTACAGTACCCATCTTATCCCTATCTTCTCTTCGATACTCATATTATAGCTTATTCGCTTTACATCTTGAAGTATGATACAATACGCCACAACTTAGCATAAAGGATTGAGATGAAATTAAGAAATATGGTACTGATACTACTGAGCGGTGCGTTTTTTATCGGCTGTACCCCTACGCCGAGTACCACGCTCTCAACAGCAGCGATCAAAAAGAATATTTTGGGGACATGGCACAGCAAGAGTGTACACAGAACCAGTGATGCGGTCAGGATCAAATCCAGAGCCACAGATACCTTTTACCGTAATGGTACGTTGGTAAGTACAGAATACCTCACCTATGTCAACAGAAAAGGGCGCGTACTGGGCAAGATGCGTTATAAGCGATACTTTACATGGAGGGTACATGGCAATACCATTAGCACCTCTTTTAGACGTTGTACCACCCGTGTACTCAAAAGAGCCAGAAACACCAAAGTAGAGTTTGTCAGTGATGTTCTGAAAATGGCTTGTAAATATGCAAACAAAATGTCAGGATCAAAAACAACCTCCCAGAGAATACGCTATATCAGTAGACACAAACTGATCGCAGGAAAAAGAACGCTCCACAGATAGTAACCACGGAGCTTCTTACTCTGTGTATCTGCTTAGAGGTCCTGTTCGATCACTTCTGCAAAGCGGTTGAAGTAGATATCTTTGATCGTAGCGAGTGGTAGGGCAACATCGTTTACTTTGACTTGTTCTCCCCCTACTTTACCGATAATATCTGTCGATACACCGATCTCCTCTGCCATCACTTTGAAGGTATCCCAGTCTGCTTTGCTCACCTCGACAATCGCTCGACTCTGTGACTCATCAAAGATATCTCTCTCCTGCTCCAGGGCAATCCCTGCAACTACACCCATGTTGGATCTGGCAGCCATCTTGGACAGGGCGATAGCTATACCACCGAGGTTGACATCTTTGGCAGCTTTGAGCAGGCCTTTGGCATTGGCATCGATGACGAGCTTCCAGAGTCCCAGCTCTGCTTTGTAGTCGATATCCTTTATCGCTCCGGTGGTCTCACCAAAGAGCTTCTTGATATAAAGTGACCCACCAAACTCGCCTGTGGTCTCACCCAAAAGTACGACATAGTTGCCCTCCTCCTGGAAGATACTTGGCAGGACTTTGTTCTCATCTTCATTGATACCGACCATCGCGATGGCTGGCGTAGGGAAGACACTCACACCGTTGGTCTCATTATAGAGTGAGACGTTACCGCTGACCACTGGCGTAGAGAGCTCGGCACAGGCTTCTTTGATCCCTGCACAGGCTTCGGCAAACTGCCACATCACTTCTGGGTTCTCCGGGTTACCAAAGTTCAGACAGTCTGTGATCGCCTTGGGTCTGGCACCACTCATCGCAACATTACGTCCACTCTCGATCACTGCCAGTGCTGCACCACGATGTGGATCGATATAGCAGTAGCGTGGATTACAGTCAGAGCTCATGGAGAGGGCTTTGCCTGTCTCTTTGATACGGATCGTGGAGGCATCGAGGCTTCCAGGATGCTTGACCGTGTTGGTCTGCACCATCGAGTCATACTGGTCATAGACCCATGCTTTGTCCACGATCTCCAGTGAGGTGAGGAGTTTTTCATACGCCTCCTGGTTGGAGATACTCGGATAGTCCTCTATCGTCTTGGCATTGACCTTGTTCAGATACGCTGGTCTACTGATAGGGCGATCCAGCACGGGAGCTTCTTCGCTCACAGGGGCGATCGGCATATCACAGGCCAGATCACCATGCCAGTAGAGCTCCATGCGTCCTGTGTCTGTCACCTCTCCGATGATGGCAACATCCAGATCCCACTTTTCAAAGATATCGATCACTTCCTGCTCTCTGCCCTTTTTGACACACACAAGCATCCGCTCCTGAGACTCAGAGAGCATGAAGTCATACGGTGTCATCCCCTCTTCTCTGGCTGGTACTTTGTCCAGATGCATGACCATCCCGGCACCACTCTTGCCCGCCATCTCAAAGGCAGAGCTGGTCAGCCCTGCTGCACCCATATCCTGGATACCGACAACGATCTCTTTTTTAGTCTTGAAGAGCTCCAGACAGGCTTCGAGTAGCAGCTTCTCTGTAAAGGGGTCACCCACCTGTACGGTAGGTCGGAGTGATTTGCTCTCTTCGGTGAAGCTGTCAGAACTCATCACTGCACCACCGAGTCCATCACGACCAGTCTTGGAGCCGACATACATCACAGAGTTGCCGATACCCTCTGCGATACCGAGGAAAATCTCGTCCGTCTTGACCAGACCCAGTGCAAAGGCGTTGACAAGGATGTTGCCGTTGTAGCTCTCATCGAAGCTCACTTCACCACCGATAGTCGGTACCCCCATACAGTTACCATAGCTTCCGATCCCATCGACCACACCACGTACGAGGTGACGCTGGTATTTCTGTGTATCACTGTTGCCGTTGACCGATCCAAAACGCAGGGCATTGAGGTTGGCTACCGGGCGTGCTCCCATAGTAAAGACATCACGCAAGATCCCACCGACACCTGTCGCTGCTCCCTGAAAAGGCTCGATAAAGCTGGGGTGGTTGTGGCTCTCCATCTTGAAGACCGCTGCATACCCGCCACCGATATCGATGACACCGGCATTCTCTCCTGGCCCTTGGATCACCCACGGGGCTTTGGTAGGGAAGCCTCGCAGGTACTTGGTACTGGATTTATACGAGCAGTGCTCCGACCACATCGCCGAGAAGATCCCCAGCTCCACGAGGTTTGGCTCACGCTTGAGTATCTCCTTGATATGGGTATAATCCTCATCACTGAGCTTGTGCGATTTGAGTAGTTCTTTGATATTTTCAAGTGGTTTTGACATGGGAGAGTATCCTTGTATATAGTTGCGTTATTTTACACAAATGGTGGTTAAAGTCGTGTTAAGGGGTGTGTATTATTGCTTTTCATTGTAGGTCGGGGTGTCCCCTCCCCGACACATATTCAAATTACAAACATATTTTAATTTTGCTTGTAAATCTCATATTGCATAATCCCATAGAAAAATATATATTTTATACCGTTGTGGTTATTGTCGGGGAGAGGACACCCCGACCTACAAATCATCGCCCCTTCGTAGGGTGCAGTTTTCAACGCACCGTGCAGGGAAACATGCATACGGTTACAGCTTCGCCGAAAGGCTTCATGGTGTATTAAGGGATTTCTTGTTCCGTATCTCCTGATATGGAACAAATACCCACAAGTGAAAAAATACAGAACAACTTCCAAAATGTCATATAGGCATTCCGTATCAGGAGATACGGAACGAGACATCTAAATACACACTCTTGCATTTCGTAAACTATTGTAGTATAATGTATCTACAAAAGGATACATCATGAAAAAAGCCATCAATATCCGTATGGATGAAACACTACTCACTGACCTAGACTCCTATGCCCATGAGCTCGAGCGTTCACGTACCTATATCATCGAAAAAGCAGTAAGCACTTACTTTGATACACTGGATGAAATGATCTCGGACAAAAGAATAGATGAGCTGAAAGCTGGGAAAGTAGAGGTATATTCACTCGAAGAGGTAGCACAAAGACTTGGGCTACAGTAATGTACAAGATCATCATCCCCAAAGCGGCTTTTAAAGAGCTAGCAAAAATAGACTCCGAAAATCAAAAGCTCGTTTTTGCCAAGATCAAAGACCTCGAGGCAGGTATCTTTGCCTCTGACAAGGTTCTAAAAGGAAAGCATAAGGGGAAGTTTAGGAAAAGAGCAGGAAACTATAGAATCGTTTACCTTAAAGAGAATGACATCTTGGTCATTACACTGATCAGAATTGCACACAGAAAAGAGGTATATTAGTCTATTAACTCCCTACTAATCTCCGCAAGCTATAATACTAACAAAATAAAATCATAACTCGGACAAATAGATGAAACATATGTATCTACTGCTCACCGCCCTCCTCCTACTCACTGCCTGTGATGACAAAGCGATGGTTAACATCTACAAAAAGAAGATCACCCAGACCCCTATCAGCTGTATGAAGCTCAATGTCTTCCCTGAAGAGCCCATGGTCACTAGGACACTCAACACACGCTACCACTTCTCTGATGCCTGCGACCTGACACTGGAGGTCTCTTATAAGAGCGGGATCACATGCAACAGCCGTTTCAATGCTGCGACCAAGGCTACTACAGGGTTCCCTAGTAGCT
Organism: Sulfurovaceae bacterium; assembly: GCA_965215705.1. GTDB lineage: Bacteria > Campylobacterota > Campylobacteria > Campylobacterales > Sulfurovaceae > JAAXPZ01. Next base: position 531,883 of record CBDCEE010000003.1, read on the forward strand.
ATCTCAAGATGGAGCTACGTAGAGGCATGACACTACAGTATAGCTACTATATCGACCTCAAAGAAAAACCTACAGAGCATGATGTAAATAGTGGATTTGACAGGATAGAGAAGGATTTGAAGATTGCTTCAAAGGTGCGTTAGCAAACGCACCCTACATAGTCTATACAGACTCTACGATTCTGATAGAGTTGATATCATCATTTTGTGTGATACTGTCCAGTACCTTAAAGCTCTCGATGTCATCCTCTTCGATCCCACCAAAGACAGTATGTACACCATCGAGGTGTGGGGTATCAGCAAAAGTGATGAAGAACTGGCTCCCACCTGTGTCTTTGCCTGCATGTGCCATAGAGAAGACTCCTCTACGGTGGTTGATACCGTTGTCTGCTTCACACTTGATCGCCCAGCCTGGTCCACCTGTGCCTGCCATCTGTGGGTTGTCCTTGGAGTGTGGGCAGCCGCCTTGTGCCATGAAGCCTGGGATCACTCTGTGGAACTTGAGTCCATCATAGAAACCATCCGCAGCCAGCGCTGCCATATTTGCTACGGCGATAGGTGCGTCTTTTGGGTACATCTTGAGGATGATCTTGCCTTTGCTTGTATCGACGATCGCGTATTGCAACTTTGCCAACTCATCTTCACTGAGGTTGTATTCTTTTAAACTTTTACCAAACATCTTTAGTCCTTGTGTATAATTTTGGTAGAATTATAGCAAATTTAACTAAGGGGCATCCATGCAACTCTCTGTCGCACTTGACTTGCCGACCGCTGAGGAGAATCTCTCCCTCGCTACCAAGCTCGCTACCTATGATGATCTCTGGATGAAAGTAGGCTTCCGTAGCTATATCCGTGATGGCAAACCCTTTATCGAAGCAATCAAAGCGATCAACCCCCACTTCAGGATCTTTCTCGATCTCAAACTCTATGATATCCCCAACACCATGGCAGATGCCGCAGAGGAGATCGCAGCCATCGGTGTGGATATGTTCAACATCCACGCCTCAGCCGGAGAGATCGCCATGCGTACTGTCATGGAGCGTCTCTCCAGACTGGAGCAGCGTCCTCTGGTACTGGCTGTTACTGCGTTGACCTCTTTTGATGAGGAGGGGTTCCGGGCGATCTATGAGAAAGGGATCGATGCAAAAGCAGAGCAGTTTGCCAAGATGAGCTATGAGAATGGATTGGATGGGGTGGTCTGTTCGACCTTTGAGAGCCGTGCAATCAAGGAGGTTACCGCTGAGAGCTTTCTAACACTCTGCCCAGGGATCAGACCTTTCGGTGAGGAGGCAGGTGATCAGCAGCGGGTCGCGACACTGGAGCTCGCCAAGGCTGAGATGGTGGACTTCCCTGTGATCGGTCGCCCTATCTACCAAGACCCCGATCCAGCACAGAAAGTCGCACAGATACTCCCCCTGCTTTAAACTACTTCTTTTCTGCTTTTTCAGGATGAGCCAAAGCAGTTGCCTTGTTCATCCCCTGTATCATAAAGTAAGTACCGACCAGAAACATCGCCAAGATAAACAATGGTGCTAATTTTTTAAACATGTTGAGCCTTTTTATAAATAAGTATCGCATTGTAGCCAATTTTTCTTTTTCTCTTCATATTCGTAAAAAATTCAACGGATTTTTAAGTTAAATTTCTTATAATGCCACTCCACAATCACACGGACAGTTGGGTGAGTTGGCTGAAACCACACCCCTGCTAAGGGTGCGTGCTCGAAAGGGTACCGAGAGTTCGAATCTCTCACTGTCCGCCATTTCAATCTTCTTATTATTTTCAACACTATTTCGGGTTTAACTATAGCTACTTTATGGTCTCAACATCTACATCGGTGCTCCTCATTTCCTAACTCTCGAGACTATGAAAGAATTCAAAGACTTTGTGAGATCCTTCTATTCCTTGATAGGGACTGCAACACTGATAATCCCACGAAGATCATTGAGCTTTAAGCCTTCTTTTTCATAACCAAGAATATCCAGAGAACCCTTATCATCACCATGACACTTGAGACAAAGTGGGATATTGGCAACAACAGGTATAACCTGGCGATACACTTTTTGTTTGCCAATAGTTCCTATAGCTCCGAACTCTCCATAGGGTTGTTTGGAGTAGTCCTTCTTGCCAAATTTGGCTATGACCTCTTTTTCAAATGCATCTGGTATGCCAGTAGGAATCCTATAGAAAGGTCCAGACTGCTTGATAGGAATACCCGTCATAGCTCTAAATATCATATTGGTCTCTTTTGCCCAAGTGGCTGGCAAGACATATTTGAACCCAACACCTTTGACATTGAGCCTATCTTGGTTGTAAGCGATAACCATTCCGCTAGCTTTCATATATTTATCTAGCATTTTTTTCTGTACTGGGGTCAGCTTTGGTATCGTTGTTGCCAGTATGCTACGCAAAAGCTCCTCAAAGTTATCTGGCCTGATTCCCTTATCTCCTATCTTTGGATCCAATATTTTTGGCAGGTGGGATAGTATCACGGCTCGACCTGCTTCCGTAGCACGAGCCAACATTTCCGCAACCTCTTTTGCTTCCTGTTGGGTAAATTTCGTAAAGAAATTATACTCAATTTGTCCTCCAGGCGTATGGTATGGCATACCAGCATAACCTGGAATGGTTAAGCCAAGCACTGCACACGAGAGCAGTGTATAAAATGTTGTTTTCATCTGTTTCTCCTATTTACTGTACATCATGATCGAAAAATACTTCTCGATACCTAGGTACACATATTGAGAGTCACATATTTGTCAATAGGCATACCGCCTCTTATGCTTATCTAAAGCCAACTGCCAAAACGGTTTACCTAAGCATATATAGCGCTAAAGCTATCTTATTATTATACAGTAAATAAGGAGGAAAGGAGAAGAGAAAAAGGGTAAAAAAGAGAGAAGTCATCGTGAAGTGATTACATGGATAGTTCGTTTAATTTGGAGCTTATTGGATGAGTGGAGTATGGCGAGAGCGATAGGTTTGGTTTAGATGCCGCACATCTAAACAAATGTGCGGCAGATAAAGTATAGGGACTTACTCTACCATTGCAGAGAGTGCTTCCTGTGATACTTTATGGAAGTTGAGATACTGATAAACATCATCAAACATCTCTGGCTTGATCTTGGAAGGTACGATCTCCATGTACTCCGCTGCTGTTGGTAGCTTGCCTTTAAGTGCTACGACTGCTGCGAGCTCTGCTGAGCCTAGATAGACCTGAGAGTCTTTGCCCAGTCTGTTATCAAAGTTTCGTGTGCTTGTTGAGAATACATAGGCACCCTGATCGACAGAAGCCTGGTTACCCATACAGAGTGAACAACCTGGGATCTCAGTCCTGGCTCCCGCCATACCAAATACAGAGTAGTAGCCCTCTTCCTGAAGTGTTTTCTCATCCATTTTTGTCGGAGGACATACCCAGAGCTTTGTAGGTACTTTACCTTCGCCTCTGAGGACTTCACCCAGTGCTCTAAAGAGTCCGATGTTGGTCATACAAGAACCAACAAATACTTCATCGATCTCTGTGCGTAGACCTGCTGCATGGATCTCAGTAAGTGTCTTGACATCATCCGGATCGTTAGGGCATGCAAGGATAGGCTCTTTGATCTGATCCATATCGATCTCAATGACGGCTGCATACTCTGCATCACTGTCAGCTTCGAGAAGCTCTGGATTGGCGATCCATGCTTTCATCTTGTCTGCACGTCTCTGGAGTGTGGCTTTATCTTCATAGCCCTGAGCGATGAGCTCCTCTATGAGTACGATATTGGACTGTAGGTATTCAGCGACTGGCTCTTTGTTGAGCTTCACTGTACAGGCAGCTGCAGATCGCTCAGCAGAGGCATCAGAGAGCTCGAACGCCTGCTCACACTTGAGGTCTTCGAGTCCTTCGATCTCTAGTACACGTCCTGCAAAGATATTTTTCTTACCTTTTTTCTCAACGGTGAGCAGACCATCTTTGATCGCTTGGTGTGGGATGGCGTTGACCATATCTCTGAGCGTGATACCTGGCTGCATCGTACCTTTGAAGCGTACCAGTACAGACTCAGGCATAGTCAGAGGCATCATACCGGTCACACCGGCAAATGCCACAAGACCTGATCCCGCTGGGAATGAGATACCGATAGGGAAACGTGTATGGCTGTCTCCTCCTGTACCGACGGTATCAGGCAGACAGAGTCTGTTCAGCCAGGAGTGGATCACCCCATCACCTGGTCTGAGGATAAATCCTTTACGCTCTGTCCAGAACTTTGGCAGCGTGTGCTGGAGCTCGATATCGGCTGGCTTGGGATAGGCTGCAGTGTGACAGAATGTCTGTAGTACCATATCCGCACCAAAGCTGAGTGCTGCAAGCTCTTTGATCTCATCTCTGGTCATAGGCCCAGTGGTATCCTGAGAACCGACTGTTGCAGCCACTGGCTCACAATACATACCAGGCTTCACACCTTCGATGCCACAGGCTTTTCCTACCATCTTCTGTGCGAGGGTAAAGCCTTTGCCATTGTCTGCTGGCTGTGCAGGTGCCATAAAGATATCTCCCGCATCCATGCCGAGTGCCTCTCTAGCTTTGGCTGTCAATCCCTTACCGATGATCAGTGGGATACGTCCCCCTGCTCTCATCTCATCAGGCAATGTGTTTGGCTCGATAGTAAACTCAGAAACCACCTCTCCATCACGCTCGATCACACCTTCAAAAGGTTTGACTGTGATCACATCACCCGTCTCCAGCTTGCCTACCGGTGCCTGGATAGGGATACATCCACTGTCCTCTGCGGTGTTGAAAAAGATCGGTGCGATGATATCACCGATCACAATACCGCCTGTTCGCTTACCGGGGATAAAGGGAATATCTCTACCCATGTGCCACTGTACAGAGTTGATCCCAGATTTTCGAGAAGAGCCTGTACCGACCACATCACCCACATAGACGAGTGGATGGCCTTTTTCTTTGAGTTTGACCATCGTATCGAGTGGGTTGTCCATACGATTGATGAGGAATGAGTTGGCATGGAGAGGCACATCTGCTCGGGTAAAGGCCTCAGACGCTGGTGAGAGGTCATCTGTGTTGGTCTCACCTGGGATCTTGTAGACGGTTACTGTGATCTCTTTGTCCATCTCTGGCTTGTTGGTAAACCACTCGGCGTGTGCCCAGGACTCGATCACTGCTTTTGCAAGTGCATTGCCACTATCCATCAGTGCCTTTACATCATTGAAAGAGTCATAGACAAGTAGTGTATTTTTGAGCTGTGCTGCTGCACTTTCGGCAACCTCACCGTCAAGTTTCAACGCTTCTACCAGTGGTGCAACATTGAATCCCCCCAGCATCGTACCCAGTATCTCTGTGGCTTTGACTGCATTGATCGCAGCACAGCTTGCTTTGCCCTGCACGATATCGTTGAGAAATGCTGCTTTGACATAGGCTGCATCATCTACACCTGCCGGTACTTTCTCTGTGAAAAGCTCCATCACATAGGCTTCATCTACGATCGGGTTTGCTTTGAGTAACTCTACGAGCTCTGCAACCTGTTCAGCTGTCAATGCCAATGGTGGTACACCTAGTTCAGCACGCTCTGCTGTGTGTGCTCTGTAATCTTCAAGTAATGCCATTACTATCTCCTGATTGTTTGTAATTTATTGGTAACTGATAGTAACAAAAACCGGAAATAAAAAAGATGAAAAAGGGAGAAGATGAGGGGAGAGTTTTATTTGATGTAGCAGATAGTTACAACCCGAGCCAATCATCATAAGCCGGGTTGATTATCGTTGTCAAATGTATCTATTTTTTCTTTCTGAAGAGATGGTAGAGTTCCCTTTTGAGTATGCTCTCTAGATAGGCTTCATCTGCTTTTTTACTGCTTCGCCATATCCCTGAAGGCAACCGTACTTCCAGTCTGTTTTTCTCTCTGAGTTTGATGATCTCTTTGGGGCTCAATACTTCATCTACTGGAGAGAAATCCTCATCACTCAGATCTACATCCTTGCGGTAGAACATGGTCTGCTTCTTGAAATGCCCCCAGCTGGGTATTCCGTCGTCTGTATAGGGTACTTCATAGCCATTGTCAAATTCTATAATGCTAGGATAAAAGCTGTCAGGATAGACTTCAAGGATCTTTCCTTTGCCAAAAATAAGCCCATAGATCTTATCACCTTTTTGTGCTTTTTTAAAATATGCCATACAATTACTCCTCTGGTTTAGCAATAGAGCATTATATCCAATCAACGGGGCTTCAGGCAAGCAAAAGAGGAAGATTCAACACTTTTACGTTACAATGCCGTAAAATTACACAGAGAGGAGTAGCGATGAGAGCATGTCACTGTAACAGTATCTTTAAACTCAAAACCAAAATCACGCTACTGCTCAACCACTATATCCCCAGATGTCCCTACTATACCCCCTGTTTTGCCTTTCGCAGAACCGGTGTACACCCTCCCTACTCCCTTTAATAGTCCCTAAACCATTTTACTCGTTCTATTTTACTAGAACCTATTATTATCATCTATTAAAGGAACCATTATGTCAAAAAATTGGATCATTGGCTTCCCCAGAATCGGGGAGCAGAGAGAACTCAAGAAAGTATTGGAAGCATACTGGGCAGGAAAATGCCCTTTCACAGAAGTAGAAGCCGTCGCCTCTACCCTCAAAGCCAGACACTGGCAGTATCAGAAAGAAGCAGGTATCGAGGCGATCAGCAGCAACGACTTCTCCCTCTATGATACCATGCTCGATACCTCTATCATGCTCGGAGCGATCCCCCAGCGTTTTGCAGGGCTGGAAGGAGAGGACCTCTATTTCTCTATGGCACGCGGTAACACAGAAGCAGTCGCTATGGCGATGACCAAGTGGTTCAACACCAACTACCACTATATCGTCCCGGAACTCTCAAAAGAGGATAGCTATAGTCTCAATGCCCAGAAGATCATCACAGAGTACAACGAAGCCAAAGCATTCGGTATCCAGACCAAGATCAATCTCATCGGCCCGATCACCTATCTGGGTCTCGCCAAGAGAATCGATGGCGGGGAGAGCTTCGAGCTCCTCCACAAGATCCTGCCTGTCTATGAGGCACTCTTGTCTGAGATAGCCAAGCTGGATACGCATGTCATCGTACAGATCGATGAGCCCTACTTTGCCAAAGACGCTGACCCCAAGGTACTCAGCCTCATCAAGCCCACCTATGATAGGCTGGGTGCTGTCTCAGAAGATATAAATATCGTTGTCAGCAGCTATTTTGAGCATACCACAGAGGCAACTAAGGTGCTGGTACACACCCCTGTCTGGGGTATCGGTCTGGACTTTGTGCATGGGACAGAGAACAGTGAGTCACTGGAAGCGATCGCCCATAGTAGCAAAAAACTCATCGCTGGTGTGGTAGATGGACGGAACATCTGGAAAAACGATCTTGACAAGACCCTGACACTACTGGACAGTATAGGAGAGACCATCCCCAGTGATCAGCTCATCATCAGCAGCAGCTGTTCTCTCCTACATGTACCCTTTAGCCTCAAGTATGAGGAGAAGCTGGATACTGAGGTCAGATCCTGGCTCAGCTATGCCGTTGAAAAGCTGGATGAGATTGCCCTGCTTTCCAAACTCTATTTTGATGGGGAGCATGCCCTCAGTCCAGAAGAGAAGAGACAGGTCGAAGCCAACAGAGCTGATAATACCAACAGAAGAGCCTCTACGCGTATCCATGACAGAGCAGTCCAGGAGAGAACTGCCCAAATCACCCAATGGGAGAGAGCCGTACCCTTTGACGAACGGATCAAGCTACAGAGAGCGGCATTGGACTATGGGGTACTGCCTACGACTACGATAGGCTCCTTCCCTCAGACTCCAGAGGTACGTCAGGCACGAAGAGACTTCAAAAAAGGCAGCATCACCGAAGCAGCATACAAGTCCCAGATGCATACCTATATCGATGACTCTATCGCTTTTCAGGAGGCATGCGGACTGGATGTTCTGGTGCATGGTGAGCCGGAGCGTAATGATATGGTGGAGTACTTCGGTGAGCAATTACAGGGCTATGGATTTAGCCAGAATGGCTGGGTGCAGAGCTACGGCAGCCGCTGTGTCAAGCCACCCTTTATCTACGGAGATATCAGCCGTCCAAAGCCAATGACAGTAGAGTGGATCAGCTATGCACAGAGCCGTACCGACAGGATCATGAAAGGGATGCTCACCGGCCCCGTGACGATCCTCAACTGGTCATTTGTCCGTGATGATATGCCACGAGGAGAAGTCTCCAAGCAGATCGCACTGGCGATTCATGATGAGATCGCAGACTTGCAGGAGGCAGGCATACAGATCATACAGGTAGATGAAGCCGCCTTCAAGGAAGGCTATCCACTCAGAGCGGAGAAGATCCCAGAGTACGAGGCATGGGCAGTCAGAGACTTCAAGCTCGCTGTCAGTGCTGCAAAGCCGCAGACACAGATCCATACCCATATGTGTTACAGTGACTTCAACGATATCATCCGTACGATCGAAGCGATGGATGCCGATGTGATCTCCATCGAGACCGCACGCAGCGGAAACCGCCTGCTCAAGATATTCAAAGAAGCAGGCTACCGCCAGGAGGTAGGCCCCGGTGTCTACGACATCCACTCCCCACGCATCCCCAGCGTAGAAGAGATCGTCACCCAAATCAAACTGCTCCTCGAAGTCCTCCCCAAAGAGCAGCTCTGGATCAACCCAGACTGTGGTCTCAAAACCCGCAAATGGGAAGAGGTCAAACCCAGTCTAGAGAATATGGTCAAAGCGGTTAGGATCGTCAAGGAGGAGCTGGAGGGGTAATACCCCTTTGGTGAAGATGTATTTGATTTGTATTTCTAAAGGTGTGCTAGCAAGCACACCCTACAAAAAATATCCCTCCTCCGTAGGGTGCGTTTTCCAACGCACCATGAGAGGAGATATGCATACAGCCACAGCTTTGCCGAAAGGCTCATATACATTCCAACTCAAAGAGTAGGAACGAGCTAATGATCTTACTTACATAGATTAAAATCTGGAAATAGTTTCATTATTTTATAAGATGAGTCTAGGTACTTTTTATTTCCACTTGATAAAAACTCTCGTATATCAGTTAAATAATCATAAAGTAATGTCCTCCAATAAAATGAGCTATGATTCATTGATTCTTCGAGAATTAATGTACAAGTTAAAATAGTATTATTTAGTACTGAAATATGAGATGTGAATTGTTGAGTTGGTTTTAAATTAGTAATCCTATAAAAATCTTCTAATCCATCATCTGACATAGGGTGTATATGTGTAGAAGCATAATCATATCCATGTGTATATAGAAATTTAAGATCCATAGATTTAGCAATTGATTCTGCTCTTGGACGATTCCAACTTGGTTTATTTAATTCAAGTTTCTTAATTCTAAGCTGTTGTTCTTTGTTTAATTTATATTCATGTCCAATAGCCTCATGTTTAAACTCTATATCACTTTTAACTTTGTTTTGCTCTTTATACTTTTCGTGAAATGACCAATTGTCAAATTCTAAATAATTATTTTTATTATTAAGATCATGAAGATGAAATAAACGATCTACCATTGTTCTATAGAGTATCCAAGTACTGTGATAATCTTTTAAACTATATAATGAAAAAATACTTTTCATGGAAGTTACTGCTCTTGCAATAAAATTCCTAAGAATAATATTCTTTAAAGTACAATTTTGTTGTGCGAAGGAAAATAAAATCATTGTAGAAATTATTTCCAAGGTTTCTGATGCTTCTAAATACTCTTCTAGAAGTAAAAATTCTTTTTTCTTTTTATTCATAGTATTTCTTTAATATATAGATTTAGTATTATATCCTATTCATAAATCAAGATATAAACCAAACTAACATTCACATAATTTTACTATAAAATGAAATGACTCATCCCCCTACATCCTCTTCCTAACCCTACTCGTAGCCACCGCCACCAGCGGATCATCCGGCCAGTAATGCTTTTTGTACTTCCCTCTGAGCTCTTTTTTTACCTCGTCATAGGTACTTGCCCAAAAACTGGCTAGATCCTGTGTCACCTGCATCGGTCGGTGGGCAGGAGAGAGGAGATGGAGCATGAGCTTGACTCTGCCACCCAGAACTGTTGGGGTCTCGGTGGTACCGAACATCTCTTGGAGGCGTACTGCCAGTAGTGGTTGTGAAGGATTGCTATAGTCTATGGGGATATGGGAGCCTGAGGCTACTTTGAGCTTGGCGGGGGCTAGTGTGTCTAGCTTTTGTGTTTGGGCGTAGCTGAGTTGTCCCAGGAGTATCTTGTGTAGGTTAAGGTTTTGTACGGCTTTGAGGGTGCTGATACCTGAGAGATAAGGAGCCAGCCATGCCTCCAAATGCTCCAGTAGACAGGCATCGGAAAAATCAGGAAACGCCTTATCATACTGGTGCAAGAAGTTCACCCGTTCTCGTAGTCTCTTCGCCTCTTTGTTCCAGTTCAGAACCTCTAGCCCCATCGCTTCGATCTCATCGAGAAGTACCTCGGTGACCTCTGGCGTATCCGTACTGCTCAGCTGCGTCTCTTTGAGCGTAAGCTTGCCCAGACACACAGCGCGCCGTACCTCTGCCCGTGCTTGGGTTTCGTTCCATGTGACACGCTCTATGGTGCTGGTCTCTAGATGCTCCTCTATCTGTGCGAGGGTGAGAGAGAGGGCTTTGTAGATGGTGGCGCTGGTGCTCTTGGCATCGAGATCGGAGATGACGAGATAGGAGCTTCCCCAGAGGGTGTCTTCGTGGTGGAGGTGGGCACCTTTGCCATTGCTCAGAAGATAGGTACTGCCGTTGGCATGGCGTAGCTGTGCGATGCGATCGGGATAGGCATAGGCGAGTAATACGCCTAGAAGCTCCACGCGTAGCTCAGAGCGTTGGGTCTTCTCTATACGCTTGGCAAGCGTCAAGAGATAGTGACACTGTTTGATGCTGACCAGTCTGCTGTCTACTTTTCTGTTTTGTGCGACATCGTGGAGTATCTGTACACGCTCTTTGAGATCTGCATGGGCATGACTGCTAGTCACTATATCTTTCTCAGTGATGAGTGTCGCTAAGAGAGAGGCTTCATAGCTAAGATCATGCTCCTTTGCCTTTAGCATCATATGAGCGAGCCGTGGATGTAGCCCGTAACGGCTCATCGCCTCTCCATGTGAGGTGATATGCCCAGACCTATCAAGTGCCCCTAACGCGATGAGTAGACTCTTGGCATGCTGCATGGCGGTAACAGGAGGGGTATCTAGCCAGTGAAGCATAGCAGGATCAGCACATCCCCAGAGAGCAAGCTCCAGCATGAGCTGACTCAGATCAGCGGAGAGTATCTCTGGGGTATCGTGTTTAGGGAGTATGCGTGAGGCATGCCAAAGGTGGTAGGCCTTGCCTGCACTCAGTCGCCCTGCCCGCCCTGCTCTCTGTGTGGCAGCATCTTGGGAGATAAACTGGGTTTCTAGCTTGTCCATGCCCGAAAAGGGGTTAAAGAGAGAGACATTGTGCAGTCCTGAGTCGATGACCACCGTGATCCCCTCGATCGTCAGTGAAGTCTGGGCGATGTTGGTACTGAGGACTACCTTTCGCTTGCCTCTGGGTGGGGCTTGGATGGCTCGGTCTTGGGCTTCTTTGCTAAGATTTCCATAGAGAGGGGCGATAATAACATCATTTGATTTAGTATCCTGTAAGAGCTTCTCTATTGCTTTGATCTGTTTCACACCAGCGAGAAAGACAAGGATATTGCCCTCCTCTTGCTCTAGGCATAGGTGTATTCTCTTGACTGCATACGGGGCAAGCTCTTTGGACTTGGGCTGAGGCGTATTTTTGTCTAAGTAAATACGTTCCACAGGAAAAGCACGCCCTTCACTCTGTACGATAGGTGCATCATCCAAGAGCTCGGAGAGTGCTATGGTGTTGAGTGTAGCGGACATGATGAGGAGTTTTAGATCCTCACGCAGTACCGCCTGAGATTCCAGTGCAAGCGCCAGAGAGAGATCGGCATGGAGTGAGCGCTCATGAAACTCATCGAAGATCACCAGAGCCACATCCTCCAGACTGGGGTCATGCTGGAGCTTACGGGTGAGGATACCCTCAGTGACGATGAGTATCTGCGTCTTGGCACTTTGCACAGAGTCCATTTTGATCTGATACCCGATACGCTCTCCTACCTGCTCACCCAGCATCTCAGCCATACGGGCAGCTGAAGCACGCACCGCCAAACGACGAGGTTCGAGCATCAGTATCTTGCGTCCCTTCAACCAAGGCTCATCCAGTAGTGCCAGAGGCAGTGCCGTGGTCTTCCCTGCACCTGGTGGGGCTTGGAGTACGAGACGGTTATGGCTTAGAAGCTTTGCTTTTACTTCTGGGAGGACTTGGGTGATAGGTAGGTTATTCATGATATGGATTATACTGAAATATTGTTGGTATTTTAGATACAATAAAAAATGAAAAACTATTTAGAAGCCACCGAGATCATAGACTATCGTGATACGCGTATCCAATCCCTCGCAAAAAAACTTACCTATGATGCAGATGACGATACCGCCATCGCCAAGCGTTGTTTTGAGTGGGTACGGGATAATATACGTCACTCCGGTGACTATCAAGATGACATCACAACCTACAAAGCTTCTGAGGTACTCAAACATGGCACAGGCTGGTGCTATAGCAAATCCCATCTGCTTGCTGCCCTGCTACGTGCCAATGATATTCCTACAGGATTTTGCTATCAGCGGTTAAGCTGCTCTGAGTACATACCAGACACCTACTGCTTACATGGACTCAACTGGATCTATCTCCAAGCACACGGCTGGTACAGAGTCGATGCCAGAGGAAACAAAAAAGGCGTAGATGCACAGTTCACACCGCCACAAGAGCAACTCGCTTTTTCCCTGAGAGACAATGAGCATGATCTAAAGGAGAACCTCTCCGAACCCTTAGATGTAGTAGTAGAAACACTACAGAAATATACCTCTTATCAAGAGATGATCTACCATTTTCCAGATATTGAGGAGTGTTGATATGGCCAATATAGAGTTTACCGTAGAGGAAAAAGCTGTGTTGGTTGAAAAACTCAAAAGCTATTTTGAGAATGAACTAGACCAAGAAATAGGACAGTTTGATGCAGAGTTCCTGCTGGACTTTATGTCCAAAGAGATCGGAGCCTATCACTACAACAAAGGACTCAAGGATGCACAGGATGCATTTGTCTCTAGAATGGATGTAATCGTGGATACGATCTATGAGTTAGAGATCCCTACGGAATTTTCAGGGAAATAGATCATGTCTCAATATGAGCTAGACAACAGAGGTGAATTTGCCGAGCTCTTCCAAGCCATACGTGACATACTCCTCTCCTATCCTTATATGACTGAAGTCAAAAATGCCAAACAGACCTCCTACCGTGATGAGTATAGTATGGTTGTGATGCTTCGCAGTAGAGGTGATCTCTTTGTCGTGGCATTTGGAAAAGGTGCCAAGCTCCAAGAGAGATACCCTACCCTAGAGGGCAGAGGCAAGATCGTACGACACTGGTATCTAAGAAGCCTAGAGGATCTGGATGAACCGCTCCTACGTGAACTGATAGAGGAGAGCTCCGTGCTCAATATGGAGGCGTATGAGATGAAGAAAATACGTTGTGATCAAAAGCATAAAGTGAATCTCTAAATTGGCTCTGGTATTACACCCTTCTGCTTTGTACAAAAAGTACAGCAGCCACCAAGATAGCCACGATAGAAACGATCAAAAAGAGTGACTGTAACCCATACGCAGAAACAATAGGTTCAAAAAATATCGGTGAGAAAAACTGCCCTAGGAAAAAGCTAGAGGTGAGGATACCTGAGGCTTTGCCCCGCTTGTGTGCGGGGACGAGGGAGAGGAACCAAGCATTGGTATTGACGAACAACAGTCCAAAGCCCATACCGATAGGTGCCACAGACAAAAACAGTCCAGCGATACTAGAAGCTTGAGAGATAAAAAACAGTCCTACAGCAAAGAGTACAAATGTCACGACATAGATCTGGAGAAAGGTGTACTTTGCTTTGATCTTGGCATACTGCATCGATGTCATAGCATTGAAGACCAGCGCGATAGCGATGACAAACCCTACGGTACGTGGTTCTCCTCCCAAGGTATTGACGATCAGGTAGGGAAACTGCGTAGGGAGCATATAGAAAAGCACCATGACAAAAAACGCCGTCACATACACAGGCAAGAGTCGTGGTGCTACCTCTGCTGTGTTTTGTTGTTTATGTTGTTTGGGTTCATAGAGGGATCTCACTAAGAATGGCACAAAAAGGATGGGGATCAAATAGACCGCAAAAGGATACGTCCAGTCCATCTGCGCCAATACCCCGCCAATACTGATAAAGAGTATACCACCCAATGCGATCACCATGCCTTGCTTGGACATAAACGTATGTCGTGCCTCTACAGAGAAATAGTCTCCAATAAGTGCTGTGGAGCTAGTCATCACCAGAGAAACCCCAAAGCCCAGTAACGCACGCCCTGCAAGAATACTATAAAAATCATCGAGATAAAATCCGGAACTCCCACCGATCACAAAAAGAAATATCCCCATATAGAGTGGCTTGAGGCGTCCAAATCTATCAACGATATGTCCAGCAAAGGGAGAGAAGAGTGCGATAATAATAGAAGGGATGGTGAGCATCATTTTGGAGAGAAACTCAATATGAGGGATCTCAGAAAAAGTACGGCTGATCAGTGGTAGCGAAGAGACGATGGTCATGCCTGACATGATACCCAGTGTTGCAACCAACAGCAGGGCCGTCTGTATCATCTTATCTGTTCTCTGTGGCATGATACTCTTTTTTATGTATCATATCGTAATAAGGATAACTGGGGATATACCTGTTAGAGTATCTCCCGCTGGCCTTTGGCATTGGGTTCTGAGAGTACACCTGTGTGGGTAAGCTGATCAATCAGGTTGGCAGAGCGGTTGTAGCCGATCCCAAGCTTACGCTGGAGATAGGAGATAGAGGTTTTTTTGTCCGTCAATATCACCTCTTTCGCCTGTGAGAAAAGCTCATCCAGCTCGATCTCTCCTTCGTCACCACCCTCTGCACTCGTCCCACCACCTACGATCAAGAAACTCTCATCATAGTCCGGTGCTCTCTGTTGCTTCAAGAACTCGGCGATCTCCTCGATCTCCTCCTCTTTGACCCATGGTGCATGGATACGTACCAGTCCTACTGTACCAGGAGGGGTGAACAGTCCATCTCCCTGCCCCAGCAGACTCTCTGCTCCCATAGAGTCCAGGATTACTTTGGAGTCGATACGCTGGCTCACACGGTAGCTCAGTCTGGAAGGCAGGTTTGCCTTGATGATCCCGGTGACGACATCTACACTTGGACGCTGCGTGGCAACCACCAAGTGGATACCACAAGCACGGGACTTTTGTGCCAGTCGGGCGATGGAAAGCTCAACCTCTTTACCACCGTTCATCATCAGGTCTGCCAACTCATCGATGATGATCACGATAAATGGCATCCGCTCATCCCCGGAACCATCTGTCTTGATCTTCTCATTATAGTTATCGATATTCTTGGTGCGTTTTTGTGCCATCAGCTTATAGCGACGCTCCATCTCTCCTACCATATTTGCCAAGGCAGCGATCGCCTTTTTGGGTTCGGTGATAACAGGAGTGATCAGATGCGGTATATCATCATACATCGCAAACTCCAGCATCTTCGGATCGATCATCATCAGCTTGAGCTGGTCAGGGTCATTACGATAGAGCAGTGAAATGATCATCGCATTGATTCCGACAGATTTACCTGAGCCTGTCGTACCTGCGATCAGCAGGTGTGGCAGCTTCTTGATATCTGTAATAAAAGGCTTACCCACAATATCCTTACCCAGTGCCACAGTGAGAGGAGAGCTGGACTCCTTGAAGAGTTCACTCTCCAGTATATCACGTAGGAAGATCGTGTTACGTCCCTCATTGGGGATCTCGATCCCTACCACGTCACGCCCAGGTATAGGTGCCTGTATACGGATCGTCTCTGCGCTCAGTGCCATCGCCAGGTCATCCTGGAGATTGAGTATCTTGGAGACCTTGACATCGGCTGCAGGCTTGAACTCAAAGGTAGTTACCAGCGGCCCGGTATAGGTACGAACAATATCCCCGTTGATCTTGAACATCCGTAGCTTCTCCAGTAGGTCACCTGATTTTCTGTCTATTTCAGCTTCATTGACTTTCTTGGTCACCTTGGGCGGTTTTTGGAGGAAATCGATCTTTGGTAGCTTGAAGTTCTTGGGTTTGGCTACCCTGCCTTTCTCTATCTGTGCCATGATCTTGGAGTTCTCCTCCAGCTCATCTACGATCTTCACGCTACTCTTTCTGGGAGTCCGTACTGCTCTTTGTACCCGTTTCTTTTTCACTGGGGTCAAGATATCTTCGATCTCATCCTCACTGTACAGTAGCTCTTCCCTCTCTTCTTCTACTGCTTCCTCTACAGGCAGTACTTTCTCTGGGGTTACTGCTGTCTGCTTGGTATAGCGAGGGGTCTCTATCTCTTCTATAGGCTCCAATGGCATATGAAGGATATCTTCGATATCTCTTTTTCTCTGGAAATTAAATGGATTTTGAAAGATCGATCTGACAGTAGTGTATAGAGAAGAGAGTGACATGATCTTCTCGCTCTCTTCCGGCATTGTCTCTATCGGCTCTTCATCACTGCCTATCGCTCTGTTTTTTCTGCTAAAGAGTGCTTTGGTCTTATTGTAGAGTGCTCTAAAGTCGTAGTTATCATCGATCACAAGCACCAACGCCAGCATGAAGATCATCAACCAAAAGAGCCATAGCCCTGCCTTGCCGATAAAAGGCAACAGGGTCACATGGATCTCCCGACCTACAAATCCTGCATCCTTGAGATCAACGACCAGTGACTGGAACAGTACCAAAGAGAGATAGAAAAGTATCCAACCCACATAGCCATCCAGCCGCTTAAGCAACCACGGCTTGGTATAAAAGAGATACAGAGGATAGAAAAGGAGAAGGAGATTTATATATGCAAGGTAGCCAAACAGTTCAATATTGGTATCGCCAATGATCTTCCCGATATTTCCTACCAGTGAGGTATCATGAAAAACCGTTGAAAATGCCCCGAACAGTAATAGTATGGCTGTAATGATAATCGTGATTTTCACTCACTCTCCTTAAAGATAACGCTATTTTAGATTGCCATATTATAACATATGAAAATTAGAGTATGCCACTACACCCCTACAAAATAGGGTGATTATGGGTATTTTTTGCACATTTCTTATCATTTGATAATATTTTCATTGCTATACAGTTGCTATTTGTACAATACTTGTGATACAATTAAAAATCACATATAAAAGGATAAAGCATGAAAAAAGCGGAATTCATCGCACAGGTAGCCTCAAAAAGCGGACTTTCTAAAAAAGATACAGAAGCAGTCATTGAGAAAGCACTTGAGACAATCACTGAAGCACTTGTCAAAAGAGACTCTGTCTCATTCCTTGGATTTGGCTCTTTCACAGCAACCAAAAAAGAGGCAAGAGAGATCACGATCCCTGGCACCACCAAGAAGGTCAAAGTACCTGCTAAGTTCAGTGTCAGATTTAAGCCGGGGAAACTGCTCAAAGAGGCTGTCAAGTAATAACAGCTTACTTTAAGCGCCCCTCTATTACAATTCCACTCACCTTTTACAGGTCGATGCCTCGGTGGTGGAATTGGTAGACACGCTAGACTCAAAATCTGGTGGGCTTTGCCCGTGTCGGTTCGACTCCGACCCGAGGTACCATAACAGCAGTCTTCAGCAGACAGCTCATGTGACTAGTCACATTTTAAATAAGTTTTCTACTTATTGTATACTTTTGGAGTGCGGGCGTAGCTCAGCGGTAGAGCATAACCTTGCCAAGGTTAGGGTCGACGGTTCGATCCCGTTCGCCCGCTCCATAACTTTCATTTCAATTCACACACAACTCTCAATAACTTTTGCTATAATCCTGTTTAGATAATATACAAGGCAAAACATGAGACTCGTTATAGCCATTACCGGTGCATCTGGCGTACATTTGGGTAAGAAGTTCGTAGACTATCTGCCTGCAAGCATCGAAGCCCACGTTGTTGTCTCAGACAATGCCTTGACCGTGGAGAGCTTTGAGAACAGACAGGTGACACTGCACAATAGCGACAACATCGCAGCCTCTATATCCAGCGGCTCCTTTCAGGTCGATGCCACTGCCATCATCCCCTGCTCCATGAATACCCTTGCCAAGATCGCTTGTGGGATCAGTGACAATCTGCCTACAAGAGTCGCAGCAGTCGCACTCAAAGAGCGTAAACCACTCCTCTTGGCTCCTAGAGAGCTCCCTTTTTCTGCTATCGCCTTAGAGAATATGCAAAAATTGGCAGCACTAGGAGTGATCATCGCGCCACCCGTCATGGGATATTATTCTGCTGTTTCTCTGATGGAAGAGATGGAGCGCTTCCTTATCGGAAAATGGTATGATGCTCTAGATATTCCTAATGACTTGTATACACGATGGAAATAAAAAATTAAGAGTAGAGAATAAAGAGTTGTGGTATGCTTTCTAAAAGCTTTTATCCAGAGAGGATCGTATGTATTTTTTTCATAAAAACATTACTATAAAATGCAAAACTACACTACTTACTCAAACATTTAAAGGATTTTTATAATGCGTCGTGCCATTTATCCAGGAACCTTTGATCCTCTGACTGTAGGACATCTCGACATCATTAAGCGTGCATGTACGATGTTTGATGAGATTGTTGTGGCTGTTGCTGATTCAGAAGCTAAAAAGCCTATGTTTGATCTGACGCAACGCATCGAGATGGTCAAAGCCGCGACTACAGAGTTCCCAAAGCTCACAGTGGTCGGCTTTGACAGTCTACTGGTTACCCTTTCTGATGAGCTGGACTCCAACATCGTCGTCCGAGGACTCAGAGCAGTCAGTGACTTCGAGTATGAGCTACAGATGGGCTATGCCAATGCCTCTCTCAAGGAGGATCTGGAGACCATCTACCTCATGCCAAGCCTCAAACGTGCCTTTGTCAGCTCCTCTGTGGTGCGCACCATCCTGCATTTTGATGGTAAAGTCGATCATCTGGTCACCCCAGAAGTGCTCACACTCATACGAAAGTATAGAAAATAATGGTGATACTCTTTGAAGGCATAGATACCTGTGGTAAAAGTACCCAGATAGCGATGCTTGCAGACAAACACCCAGAACTGCTCATCACCCATGAACCCGGAGGTACGACCTTCGGGGAACACGCCAGAGAGATACTGCTCTCTGATTCGCTAAGTTCTAAGCGTGCGGAACTACTCCTTTTTTTGGCAGACCGTGCGGAACATTATGAAGAGGTGATCAAGCCAAATCCTGACAAGACCATTCTCTCGGATAGAGGATTTCTCTCCGGTATAGGCTACGCACTTGCCAATGATGATTTTACCTTTGAGACACTGTTGGAGCTGAATCACTTTGCACTGGATGGACACTTTCCTGAGAAGATCATCCTCTTTGTGACCAACATGGAGACACTCAAGCAGAGAACCTCGGAAAAAAGCCTCGATGGCATAGAACTCAGAGGACTGGAGTACCTGCTAACCGTACAAAAACATATGCAGGGGAGTCTGGAAAAATTAGAGATCGATCACCTCATTATCAATGCCACAGAACCTATTGAGATGATCCATCAAAAGATAGTCAGCTATTTAGAGCTATAATTCCACAATATATTGAAATACGGCATATCAAACCGTAGGGTGTATTTATTATTAATGCACCTTCCAAAAGGAACACCCATGATCAACCCACTACGTGGTATGAAAGACCTCACCTTTGATGAGAGTGCACGCTTTGTACATATCGTCACTACTGCCATCACTATCGCCAAACGTTACGGCTATAGCTATATCGAAACACCGATCCTCGAAGAGACGGCACTGTTCAGACGTTCTGTCGGAGAGAGCTCTGATATCGTAGGCAAAGAGATGTATCAGTTTGAGGACAAAGGCGGCAATGATGTCTGTATGCGTCCTGAGGGCACAGCTGGGATCGTACGTGCTTTTGTCTCTGCCAAGCTTGACCGGCAGCCAATGAAACAGAAGTTCTACTACTATGGGCCTATGTTCCGCTATGAGCGACCACAAAAAGGGAGACTCAGAGAGTTTCATCAGTTTGGCTGTGAGAGCTTCGGGGAGGCTTCTGTGCTGGAGGACTTTACGATCATCACCATGATCGGTCAGATCTTTGATGCACTGGGTATCGGCTATGATCTACTGATCAACTCACTGGGATGCCCTACCTGTATGCCAGCCTATAGAGCGGATCTTGTGAATTTTCTCACGAATATCAAAGAGGATCTCTGCGAGGACTGCAACAGACGTATCACCACCAACCCTATCCGAGTGTTAGATTGCAAGAACAAAACCTGCCAAGCGATACTCACCAATTCGCCAAAGCTTATAGACAACCTTTGTGAGGAGTGTGATGCTGATTTCAAAAAGCTCACTGCCCTCCTCGATCAAGCAAACATCTCTTACACCGTGGATACTAATCTAGTACGAGGACTGGACTACTATAACAAGACTGCCTTTGAATTTGTCAGCAATGAGATCGGCTCCCAATCCGCTATCGCTGGTGGGGGACGCTATGACAAGCTGGTAGAGTACCTCGATGGTAAGCCTACACCAGGGATAGGGTTTGCTCTGGGGATCGAGCGGATCATGGAGCTGGTACAGATGCCTGACAGAGAAAGGGAAGGCTACTATCTGGGTGCTATGGTACCAGAAGCCATCGATACCCTCTTGCAACTGGCTACCCAAAAACGTAAAGAGACCAAGGTCACTGTCGAGTATAACGCCAAAGGTTTCAAGAGTCATATGAAAGGGGTAGATAAAGCCCATGCCCGCTATGCCCTACTGATCGGAGAAGATGAGCTGGCAAACGGTACGGTCTGGCTCAAGGATCTGGAGAGCAAAGAGGAGAAAAATATCCCGCTAGAAGAGATGTAACCTCTTTTTTGATACACTCCTATGTATGCTTGAAAGGATTGACGTGCAGATATCTTTTATAAAAGTACCTATGCTCCTCTTTGCTCTTCTTATATTTACTGCCTGCGGTGGTGGCGGTAGCACTACTACTGCCACAGGATTTACTGATGCAGAGAAATTATTTGTAAAAAACTATTCCTTAGCGAATACCTCTGGTCTGATCAAGTAGATGAATCGATTGATCATCACACCTTCACTACCCCACGGTCTCTAGTCCATGCCTTTCGAGTCAATCCACCAGATAAGTGGAGTTTCACTATGAGCCAAGAAACCTATCAACGCTATAGTAAGCAGAAAACTTCAGGGTTCGGTATTGGCTATCAGGCAGATTTTCGTATCTTCGTTGTGCTTATAGATTCACCTGCTTACCATAAACTACAAAGAGGTGACATCATCCAGAAAATCAATGGCGAAGAGGTAAGCACTTCCCTCATCCATACAGCAAGCACCTCTCTCAATACACCTGCCCTATTCACCATCATGCGGGATAATCAATCTCTCGATATACTGGTTACCCCTAAAGAGTATACACATAAAGTAGCGTATAGTAAAGTGATTCCCCATGCGGGTAAAAAAGTGGGCTATTTACGTTATGATGCCTTCACCGATGCGTCAGTAACAGAAATAGAGAATGCCTTTACCCTATTGCATGCGGAAGAGGTAGATGAACTCGTGATAGACCTACGTTATAATGGCGGTGGGTCTGTTCAGACCGCCAAAAAATTGCTAGACAATATTACCCGTGCGTATCCGGAAAGTAGACAGATATACCTAGATTGGAATGCAGCCTATCACTCTCAAAACAGCAATTACTACTTTGAAAAGGTAACTGATCAAGATGGCAATGAACTGGACATGAAACGTGTATTTTTCCTCACTACTGCACACTCTGCCTCTGCCAGCGAACTCATCATCAATACACTCAAACCCTATTTGGGAGATAGCAATATCATTACTATAGGTGAGCATACACATGGCAAACCTGTAGGTATGAGTGGTAGGATCTATGGAAATAACTACTATTTTCTTATTAATTTTATGGTGAGAAACAATGAAGGAGGAACCGTACCTTTTTCAGGAATACCACCCACATGTCAAGCCGTCGATGACACTACTCATATGATGGGCGACCCAGCTGAGACTATGCTCTCCACAGCCCTACACTTTATCGCACATGAAAACTGTCCCGTTGTAGCCCAAAAATATTCAAATATAGCGCGTGAGCGATCTATTCGTTTTCTTGAATCTCCCCTTAGTGTACAAGGGCTATGGACTACTCCAACTCTTTCTCACGATTAGCAAAGTAGTTGCTGATCCCCTCGGCAATCCCTTTGGCAATTGCCTCTTGATAGCGCGTATTAAAAAGTCGTTTTTTCTCTTTGGGATGGGTAATATATCCTGTCTCTACCAATACTGCCGGCATCTGTGCACCTACCAGTACCCAGAAAGGGGCAGGTCTCACACCATTGTCTTTCACACTTCGAAACTTAGCGCGTGTATTTCTAAGCATACCCCGCTGGACATCAATCGCCATTTTGTTAGACATAACGATCTTGGGTCCCGTCATGAGATTAAGCAGCACATTTTTGGAGATCCTGTCTTTGGCACGCAATACCACACTGTTCTCTCTGGAAGCTACTCTTTTGGAGCGTGCCGAGCGCGTCACTTGCAGATAGTAGGTCTCTATGCCCTCTGCACTGTAGCGTCTTTTCCCGCCTACGGCATTGGCATGCACAGAAACAAAGGCATCAGCATGCTTTCTGTTGGCATAGTGGGTGCGCACACGCAGTTTGACAAAGCGGTTGCTGTTTCTGGTCATATATACCCTAAACCCCAGTGCTTTGAGATGGCTACGTACCTTTTTGGCGATCTGGAGTACAACCGTTTTTTCCATATATCTTCTGCTACCACCCAAGGCACCACTGTCCTTACCGCCATGTCCCGGATCGACTACGATCGTATAGCGTTTCTTAGGTTTTTTGATATGAGGAGTGATCAGTCTGGCAGATTTTTTATGCTTTTTGATCCTTTTGTTCTGTTTTTTTCCGGAGGAAGAGAGCGAAGCGAACAGGTCAGAAGGGCTTCCTGCTTTTCTTCTATATCCATGAGGAAGCGATATTTTGTATCTTCCAGGCGTGGTCTGTCGATGTGCTACAGCATAAGGTTTAGGTACTTCTATGACTACCCTGACCGTTGTGCTGTTGAACTGCGAGATACGAAAAGATCGCACCGCACTATAGGCAAGTTTCTGGGCGAGAGATCGCTTTCGGATCACGGTTCCCCCAAAATCAAAAACATAACGGATAGAGGTACTGCTCTTCAGTGCAAAATGACGTATATGCTTGCCTTCTATCGGCTTGCTAAAAGAGAGTACAAGCTGTCCCTGCTCTATCTTGGCACCATTGATACTGCTTAGGGCATAAAGCTCTGTAGCAAAGAGCATCAAGAAAAATACTAGGGTCCACTGTCTTATCAAATTATACTTCACCTACCATGAGTTTATCCATGAGTGCTTTAACCGTGATGATCTCATTCAGTCTGTATCCGTTGGCTCCGGTAAAGAAAAGTCCTGAATCTACTTTGCCATCATAGGCATCACTCAGTCTGTCTGCAATACAGTATCCCACAGCCCGTGCTTCTACCCCTCGATGGCAAGGTGCCACACAGTTGGAAATACAGGCGATTTTAGGAGCAGTATGCTCTTCGATCATCTTCTGTAGATGGGTTTTGACACCACGTGCGGGATAGCCTACGGGTGATTTGAGAAGTTGAATATCCTCCTCTTTGGCTTCCAGGATCACCTGCTTGAAGTTCTCATGAGCATCACACTCCACCGTACCGATAAAGCGGGTGCCCATCTGCACTGCAGAGGCACCCATCTCCATCATACGCACGATATCATCATGGTCCCAGACTCCACCGGCAGCGATCACCGGGATATTCCCCCAGTTTTTAGCCTCTTCTACCACAGGAGGGAGGATCTGCTCAAGTTGATTCTCTGGCAGAAAACAGTCCTCATATTTGAATCCCTGATGTCCACCACTAAGTGGCCCCTCTACGATCACAGCATCAGGCAACCTGTCATGGGTCTTTTTCCATCTACGACAGAGTATACGTAGGGCTTTGGCAGTAGAGACGATAGGTACCAGTGCCACATCAGGATAGGCTTTGGCGGCTTCGGGCATCGTGAGCGGCAATCCTGCTCCGGTGATGATCATATCCGCTCCTGCTGCACAGGCATCTTTGACGATCTGGTCATAGTTGACCGATGCGTAGAGCACATTACATGCCAAAGGTTTATCTCCACAGATCGCTCTGGCATTGTCAAAGATCGCTTTGAGTGCTTTGGCAGAGTAGAAGTTGTTTGCTTCAGAGGGTCTGTTGTCTTTTAGTACTTTGTCTGCATATTTTCGATTTTCATAGTTTCCGGTACCTACAGAACTGATCACACCCAGACCACCCTCTTTGCTAACGTTTCCAGCCAATTGATCCCAAGAGATACCCACACCCATCCCTCCCTGGATGATCGGCTTCTCTATTGTGTATTTTCCTATTTTGAATGGTTTTAGTTTCATTTAACCTACCTTTACCTTTGCAAATTTACGTTTACCTACCTGCAAGACATACTCACCTGTACTGAGATTGAGCTTGTTATCAGAGATCTTCTCTTGATCGATCCTTACTGCACCTTGTGCGATATCTCTTCGTGCCTGTGAAGTAGAGGGTTCTATCCCTGCATCTACCAGTGCTTTACAGATCCATATCCCCTCTTCCACTACAAACTCCGGGATATCCTCAGGAATAAGATTGGCTTTAAATACATTGTCAAATGCTACTTTGGCAGCTGTGGCAGCCTCTTCATCATGAAATCTGGCTGTAATCTCATGTGCCAACATCTCTTTGGCCTTTTTAGGATGAAGCGTACCCTGCTTGACATCCTCCTGTATCTGAGCGATATCTTCCAGACTTCTGGTACTCAGCAGCTCATAGTAACGCCACATCAGATCATCAGAGATCGAGAGCACTTTCGCAAAGATATCATTGGGAGTATCCACCACACCGATATAGTTGTTTAGGCTCTTGCTCATCTTCTGTACCCCATCCAGTCCTTCAAGGATCGGCATCATCAGGACTGCCTGCTCTTTGCCGACACTGTACGTACGCTGTAGATGTCTTCCCATCAAGAGATTGAATTTTTGGTCTGTACCACCGATCTCAATATCACACTCCATCGCTACAGAATCATAGCCTTGAAGCAGCGGATAGATAAACTCGGAGATAGAGATACTCTGTCCTGCTTTGTATCGCTTCTCAAAATCATCACGCTCAAGCATCCGTGCTACATTGAAGGTAGTGGTGAGGGCTACCATGCCCGAAGCACCCAAGGCATCCAACCATGTAGAGTTGAACATCACTTCCGTTTTACTCTCATCCAGGATCTTGAAGACCTGGTCTTGATAGGTCTGAGCATTGGCAAGGATCGTTTCACGGTCGAGTACTTTTCTCGTCTCATTCTTGCCGGTAGGGTCACCGATCATCGCCGTAAAGTCACCGATAAGGAACTGCACAATCCCCCCATGATCCTGAAAGGTTCTAAGTTTCTGAAACAGTACCGTATGTCCGAGATGTAGATCGGCCCCTGTGGGGTCAAAGCCGGCTTTGACCGTATAGGTACTGCCCTCTTCATAGTACTTTGTGACCAATATTTCGATACGCTCACTGTCTATGATCTCCGCAGTTCCTCTTCTGATCTCTGCCATTGCTTTGTCGATACTCATCTCTTCCACTCTCCTCTACTTAATGATTGTAGGCATCGTCTAGTGCCACAATATCAATCAATTTAAATTTTTTGCCAACTTCATGCTCTATGTCTGCTTTGCTAGCGATCTCAGACTCTACCTCGATATTGCAGTACTCTGCACTCTCGCTGCTGCTGATCCCGAACTCTATCCCTGTCACGTTGAGCTTCATGGCCGAAAGTTTCATCAAGAGTTTTGCCAATTCACCTTTCTGGTTTGGCAGGCTCACGATCAATCGATACTGTGCCATCTTGCTGCTGCTCCACTGCACAAAGAGCATCGGCTCTCCTGCCATGATTTTACCATAGGCATTCATACATAATTTGTGATGAATAATAGCCTTGTTATCCTTATAAAAAGCCACAATATCATCCCCTACTTTAGGATGACAACAGTGATCAAACTCTATCCCCTCTATCTGCTTGTTCGTATAGAATATAAAATGCTCGATCTCTTTGCTCTGAGGCTTCTTATAACCTTTTTTCAAAAGCTCCCAAAAACGTACCTCTTTGATATTCTGTGAAGTAGAGAATTTATGGATCTTCTCCTTGAGCGCATCCAGATATACTGCTGCTTTGGCGATCGCTGCATCACCATTGTATCCTTTGACGATCTCTTTGATAAAGAGTGGTTTTTTGGTAAAAAGTGTGGACAATATGTTGTAGCTGCTGTGCTCATCCACTTCTCGTAGCCTTTTTCGGCATTGGGCTCTGATACCACTCTTTGCCTTGGAGGTTTTGACCGTACTCTCCCAGGAGCAGTGCATTCTGGGTTTGCCATCTGTGATGACCTTGACGATATCTCCATTTTTGAGGATCGTCAGGAGTGAGGCTTTCTCTTTGTTGATCAGCGCACTGGTTGCAGTCTCACCGATCTCAGAATGCACGGCATAGGCGAAATCAAGTGCCACGGAATCTTTGGGCAGAGTAAAGTAGTCCCCCTCAGGCGTAAAGACAGAGATCTCTTCAGAAAAGAGATCGCTTTTGGCAAGCTCATAGAACTCCTCTACTGATTCATTCTGATAGTTCAGCCCCTTGAGCCACTCCAGATTAACATGCTCCAGACCACCTTTGTATTTCCAGTGGGCTGCTACACCAAACTCTGCGAGTTGATGCATCTCACGTGTGCGTATCTGTGCTTCTACGATCCCCTCATCATCAAAAAGTGTACTGTGGATGGTCTGATAACCATTCTCTTTGGGAAGTGCGATATAGTCTTTGAACCTGGAGATCAGTGGGGTAAACTCCAGATGGATCGCACCCAGTGCTTCGTAGCACTCCAGTGGTTCCTTCACGATAATACGTATCGCCAAGAGATCCAGTACTTCATCGATCCCTACCCCTTTGCGTTGCATCTTGAGATAGATAGAGTAGTAGTGCTTGACCCTGCCGATCACCTCGAAATCTTCCCAGTGATAGCCTGCTTTATGCAAAGTGTTTTTCACTTTTTCTATAAACGCATTGAGATTAAAATGCAGGCTTTGGTCGTTGGATTGTATATACGCGTCTATTTTTTGATACTCATGCGGGTAGATATACTTAAAACTGAGATCCTCCAGATCATTTTTGATCCTAGAGATACCTAGTCTATGGGCGATAGGGGCATAGACCACCAAGGTCTCTTCTGAGATACGTTGTTGCTTGGCAGGGGGAAGTGCATCCAGTGTCAGCATATTGTGTAGACGATCACAAAGTTTGATGATCAGTACCCGAACATCTTCGATAGAGGCGATCAGCATCTTACGAAAGCTCAGTGCTGAGCTACTGATACGATCTGTTCTATCAGAAGAGACAAGATTTTCATCACGGATTGTGACGATCTTGGTCAGCCCCTCTACGATATGCTTCACATCTTTGCCAAACTGCTGCTCTATACGTGCTACAGGATAGTCTGTATCCTCTACCACATCATGTAGCAGTGCTGCGATCACCATCGTCTCATCTGCACTAAAGGATGCAGTGATCGTAGCCACAGCAATAGGATGTACGATATAGGGTTCGCCACTTTTACGAAATTGATCTACATGCAGCGTGATGGCTAGCTCCAAAGCCCTCTCAATAGGCTCTGTGATCTCTATCTGCTCTCTTAGAAAGTCTTTGGCAGCAGCGACAGTATCGACCTGCTTTATCTGTTCTAAAAAATCAGTCATATCGGTGAGGCATCTGTATGTACATAGTGATCACTTTCGTGTACAGCTGTCACAGTATTAGCTCTCGATGGAAACTTTGAGTTTACCTTCTGCGATCTCACAGAGTGCAATATCCGTGGCTTTGGATTTTTTGATATCCATATCCACCAGTGGCGCTGCACCCCCACTCAATGCATTGGCTCTTTTACCGATGGCTTTTGCCAACAGGTAACGGTCATTGTCTACATGCTTCAACGCTTCAGCTACTATTTTTTCTAATCTCATTTCAGTCCTTTATTCTGTTTAATTATTTTACGATGGAACAGTTTTTGGTATCACCGCTAACTACCGCCAGCAGATTACCCTTGCCAAACATATTGCATACTGCGATAGGCAACTTATTCTCTTTGGCGAGTGCAATGGCAGTATCATCCATCACCCTGATATGCTCGCTGAGCGCTCTGTCGTATGTGAGTTCATCCAGTTTGACTGCATCATCAAACTTGTGTGGGTCTTTATCATATACACCATCGACTTTGGTTGCTTTGATCAGCATGGTCGCTTCGATCTCATTGGCTCTAAGCGTAGCCGCGGTATCTGTCGTAAAGTAAGGGTTACCTGTACCACCGGCAAATACAACCACTCTGCCCTTCTCCAAGTGTCTTCTGGCTCGACGGATGATGAAGGATTCACCGATCTCATGCATGTCGATCGCTGACTGCAGTCTGGCATCCAGTCCGATATACTCCAGTGCTTCTTGGATCGCTACGCCGTTGATCACGGTTGCCAGCATCCCCATATAGTCACCACTGGTACGCTTGATGATCCCATCCTTTGCAGCAGATACACCACGGATGATATTTCCGCCACCGACGACGATCGCCACCTCTGTACCATTATCTATCAGACTTTTGATCTCATCAGCAATGAATTTGAGGATCTTGGTATCGATACCATATCCCGCCTCACCTGCCAAAGCTTCGCCAGAGAATTTGACCAAGACGCGTTTTCTCATGATAGTGCTCCCATAATTTTATCGCGATTATAGCGAATAGATGGTTAGAGAGGGTTTACAGAATATCCCTCAGTACGATCGCGTAATGCATCACAAAGAGATTGAGAAAAAATATCAGCATAGATGAGCCTCTAGAGACCATATGTTCGAGCTGTGTACGCTCTTTGTTATTGGTACGATAGGCGATAACAAAATGGACAATAGTCACGAGAGTAAGGATTAGAACCAGCGTTACTTTTTTAGTTACTGCATCCGAGATAGGCACAGTACTGTCATAAAATATCATCTCAAACAGCGAATAGTCCATGCCCAGAAGTGTACCGGTCAAAAGCAGTACCACCAGTGCCCCTACTTCAAACCAACCAAAGATCGGCCCTACATGAGGATAGACCTCTTTTTGGGCTTTTTTATCCCGTAGTGAAATCCCCAGTGCGAACATAAAGACAGATCCCCCGATCCAGGAGATCGCAGCGATCAAGTGTACATGAAAAACCCAGCCTTCCATCATGATCCTAACTGTCCAGCTTGAGTACAGCCATAAACGCCTCTTGGGGCACCTGTACCTTACCGATGGATTTCATACGCTTTTTACCTGCTTTTTGCTTCTCCAGAAGCTTTCTTTTACGAGTGATATCTCCGCCATAACATTTGGCGGTGACATTTTTACCCATGGATTTGACATTGGATCGGGCAATGACATTGTTACCGATACTTGCCTGGATCGCAACTTCAAAGAGCTGCCTAGGGATGAGCTCTTTGAGCTGTGCCACAAATGCCAATCCCCTACTACGTGCTTTCTCTTCTGGTACAATGATAGAGAGTGAGTCCACCACATCTCCTGCCACACGGATGTCCAGTTTCACTAAATTGCCTGGTCTGAACCCTATCGGTTCATAATCGAAACTTGCATAGCCTTTGGTGATAGACTTGAGCTTGTCATAGAAGTCCAGAACGATCTCATTCATCGGGATATCATACTCCAACAGTACACGGGTTTCGTTGAGATAGTCCATTTTGATCTGTATGCCTCTACGGTCATTGAGTAGCTTGATCAGGTTTCCCACATACTCCTGTGGTGTCAGGATCGTCGCTTTAACATAGGGTTCATAGATCGTATCGACCTTTTGCGGTTCAGGGAGTTCGGCAGGATTTTGTATCTCGATCTCTTTGCCATCGGTCTGCTTGACACGGTAGACCACAGTAGGTGCAGTAGCGATCAGCTCCAGATTAAACTCACGCTCCAGACGTTCTTTGACCACTTCCATATGCAACATACCGAGGAATCCTGTCCTAAATCCTGATCCCAGTGCCATAGAGCTCTCTGGCTCAAAACTGAGAGAGGAGTCATTGAGTTTAAGCTTATTCAGAGCATCTCTGAGCTCTTCAAACTTATCTGTCTCTATGGGGTAGATACCAGCAAAAACAAAAGGCTTGGCAGGTTCAAATCCACCGATAGGCTCAGCAGTAGGGTTTTTCGCATCAGTGATCGTATCTCCTACCTGTAACTTATCTACTGTTTTGAGTCCCATGACAACGATACCGATCTCTCCCGTACGAATCTCTTCCGTTTTGATCGGTGCGATCGGGTTAGGATACATGAGATTGAGGACTTGGTTCTCATCTTTGGCACCCATAACCTTAAGTATCTGTCCCTTACGGATAGCACCGTCAAAGACACGTACCAGTGCCAATGCTCCTAAATAGTTGTCAAACCAGCTATCATAGATCAGTGCTTTGGTAGGTGCTGTACTCTCTCCCACAGGTGAAGGGATCTTCTCTACGATCGTATCGATAAGATCTTTGACCCCTAGTCCTGTTTTGGCAGAGACTAGGCTGTGCTCCGTGGCATCGATACCGATCGCCTCTTCCAGCTCTGAAAGTACCCTGTCCGGGTCGGCAGCAGGTAGATCGATCTTGTTTACTACAGGCAAAAGCTCCAGATCATTCTCGATCGCGATATAGACATTGGCGATCGTCTGTGCTTCGACTCCCTGAGCAGCATCTATGATGAGCAGTGCCCCATCACTTGAGGCAAGAGAACGGCTTACTTCGTAAGAGAAGTCCACATGACCCGGAGTGTCGATAAGATTGAGGATATAGGGCTCACCGTCTTTGACATAATCGAGTCTCACCGACTGTGCCTTGATCGTGATACCTCGCTCTTTTTCGATATCCATCGTATCCATCACTTGGGCGGACATCTGTCTATCTGTGACGGCACCACACTCCTGTATGATACGGTCAGCCAGTGTAGACTTACCATGGTCGATATGTGCGATGATAGAAAAGTTTCTAATATTTTCCTGCGGTACTTTCTTTGCCATCTAATTCCTAATTTCTAATTTCTGATTCGTTACTATGAGTGTAAAGGAAAGAGTGAATTGACACTCTCATTGTTCTGTACTCTACGGATCACTTCGCCTAACATAGACGCGGTAGAGAGTACTTTGATTTTGCTACTCATCTTCTTGAGAGGGATGGTATTGGCTACAACCAACTCATCCAACTCTCCTGCATCGATACGATCATAGGCAGGTCCAGAGAGTACGGGGTGCGTACAGCATGCCATGACTGAGGTAGCGCCTAGCTTTCTAAGTGCTTGGGCTCCTTTCATCATCGTACCTGCAGTGTCAATCATATCATCGATGAGGATAACATCTTTGCCCTCTACTTCACCGATCACATTCATCACCTCTGCCTCATTGGCTTTCTCTCTTCGTTTGTCGATGATCACCATATCGAGTCCTAGCTTTTTGGCAAAGTATCGCGCCCGTGCCACACCACCTACATCTGGTGAAGCGATAATAGGATTGGCAAAGTTCTTGGCTTTGATATAGTCCATAAACAAGATTGCACCATAGAGGTTGTCTACAGGAATATCAAAAAATCCCTGTATCTGAGAGGCATGCAGATCCACAGTCACCATACGGGTGATCCCTGCGGTCTCCATGAGGTTGGCTACGAGTTTGGCTGAGATAGGGACACGAGGAGCCGCTTTTCTATCCTGTCTGGCATAGCCATAATAAGGGACGATAGCAGTGATCGATTTGGCAGAAGAACGCTTGAAAGCATCTGTCATGATCAGTAGTTCCATGAGATTGGCATTGGCAGGTGCACAGGTCGGCTGGATGATAAACACATCTTTCCCCCGAACACTCTCTGCGATCTGTACAGAGATCTCTCCATCTGAGAATCGTTTGATAGAGACTGGAGAGAGTGGCATCTCCAAGTATTTGGCTACTT
The DNA here is from genome assembly GCA_965215705.1 of Sulfurovaceae bacterium. Taxonomy (GTDB): domain Bacteria; phylum Campylobacterota; class Campylobacteria; order Campylobacterales; family Sulfurovaceae; genus JAAXPZ01. The sequence continues at coordinate 564,119 of CBDCEE010000003.1, forward strand.
CTTTTGCTAGCGCTTCGTTTGCTGTTCCGGAAAAAAGCATATAGTTACTCATCTGTTTTGCCCCTGTGTAGTAAAGTGTGGTATTTTACAGTATTGTTAATAAAAAGGCGGTGATTCAAACCATTTTAAAGCAGTGAATGACTAAACTGTCACTTGAGATGCTCAAAACAAACTGAGAGATGGGGATATGATACGAAAGACCTTCAAAAAAAATCATGACAAACCACAAGGGAAGATCGACAAACTGATAGAGAAGTACAACCTTCCCAAAGAATATCTCGCTGTCAACCGTAGATCGATCTCTCGGGGCATCTGGTTTGGTCTGTTTTGGGGCTTTATCCCTATGCCCTTTCAAATGCTAGGTGTGATGGCACTGACACCCTTTATCCGATTCAATGTCCCTATCGCCATCGCCATGGTCTGGCTCTCTAACCCCTTTACCATGCCACCTATGTACTATATGGAGTACCTCACTGGCAACTTTATCCTCGGCTGGGAAGGGATCAGCAACGTGGAGCTCACTATGCACTGGTTCAGAAGCCACTGGGATGAGGTCGTGATCCCGCTCTATGTCGGTACTGCTTTTTATGCTATCGTCGTCTCTACACTGATCTACTTTCTGATCAACTGGCTCTGGGTCCGCTCTGTCAAGCATGAGTGGAAGCAAAGACGAAGATAAAAGAAGACAAATAACTTATCTCAGATTAAAATCATAACAAAGGAACACTATGTCCAAAATACTCTATTGTGTCGCACAATTTACCCCTAAAAAAGGAAAACTTGAAGCACTATTTTCGGTACTCAAGAACTTAGAACCTGATACACTCAGAGAAGAAGGATGTCTACGTTATCGTGTCACCAAACATATCCAGAACCGTTTTGCACAGGGAGAGAGTATGCCAATTGTTTTCCATGAAGCATGGGCGAGCATTGAGGATTTTGAGAGGCATTGCCAGCGTGATGAGATTGTAGCCTTTTTTGAGAGAGAGTGCCTCTCGGATGAGGGGTTGGTCGAGCGCTACAATGTCACAACCTACAAGGACGAGTAGACATCGCCTCATGAATCTCAAAAAGTCTCTCAAGCCCATCAAAAAAAATCTCCTCCATAGAGAGAAAGCCTTTGTCACTATACGGCGAGTCTATAGCCATCTCTCTGAACTCAGCAATCGAGAGATTTTAGACTACTACCAAGTCAAAAGTGTGAAGGAACTCAAAGCCCACATAGAACATATCAAAGATGTATTACAGCAAGAGATAGAAAACTACAAAGAAGAATTAGAGAAGATAGATACCTGTTTCTGTATCGACTCCAAAGGAGAATGCAAATATCTTTATACAAGTAAAAAAGAGGTAGAGAAGCAAATAGCCTATATCCAAGAGACCAAACATATCAAACTGGCTCTTTATGCTTGCCCTTACCACTGTGGGTGGCATATACATACGCTTTAAGCATACAATGATTGTATTTTGAAAATGAGTCTACTTTTTACTTAGCAACACCATATTCTTCCCATTGTCCCCCACATATCTCACTCCTGCCCTTTCACACATCACCTGAAATGTCTTGGGAGAAAAGAATACAATATGCGTAGGATCTCTGCGGTAGTACCACTGTAGATAGGCTTCTCTCTTGCCATAGGAGAACTCTGTTCGTATCGCCAGTGTACCACCAGGACTTAAGAGTGATACAAGCTCTGCAAAGACTGCCATAGGGTCATGTAGATGCTCGAAGACCTCTACTGAAGTGATCAGATCATATCTCTGATCCTGATAGGTACTGTCAGGATGGTAGATCGGGTCATATACCCTACTCTCTGCTCCCTGCCCGGCAAGCATATCTGCCAACAGTGTACTCCTACCAGACCCAAAGTCTAATGCTACAGAAGGCTTCTCACTCTGAGGTAAGACAAAATCCAAAAACTGCTGAAAGTATCTCTGATACCCCTCATCCTCAGCATGATTTTCATGGAGGCCATAGCGTCTCTTCTGTGTCTCAAAATCTTCATAGGTTTTGGGGTCTTTGAAAATAACACCACAATGACTGCAAAGATAGGTCTCTACGCCCATCTGAGTATCTCTGAAACGCTTGGTATCAGCATCGCAAATTATACACTGCATATGATCGTCCGTCCTGCCAGTTCTCTGAATGCCTCTATCTTCTCCTGTGTAGCAGAGATTGACCAAGAAACATCAGAAGCAAACTCCTTTTTTACATCGAAGATATCTACCTGATCCAGCAAGTATTCAATCCGCTGTACAGCAGAGTATTCCGACTGATAGGAGAAAATATGAAGTTTCTCATATTTTTTGATATTAGATTCTGCAATAACCTCTTTAGTCGCCTGTGTGTAGGCCCTTACCAGTCCTCCGATACCCAGCTTTGTACCCCCGAAATAGCGCACGATTAGTACCGCTGTATTGATCATCTCTTCCCCTCTGAGGACATTGAGTGCAGGTACCCCTGAGCTGCCTTTTGGCTCACCGTCATCGGAGCTGTTCTCTACGATCTGATCATGCTCGTTGAGTCTACGCAGGGCATAGACCACATGGCGGGATTTGGGATGCTCAGCGCGTAGCTTTTCCTGCAATCCCTCAAACGCTGAGATAGGTACCAGATGGGCGATAAACTTGGACTGTTTGATCTCTACTGTAGCACTGTATGGCTCTTCAATCGTATTCATCTCAGAAGCCTTCTGAGATATTTATAGAGTTTCAGCCCCATAAAAGTACCGATCGCATCCGCACCGATATCTGCCATCTCTGTACTTCTGTCTGGGGTGAAGTACTGTGACGCTTCGATAAATGCACCATAGAGGATCAAGAGTGTCAGAGAATGAAAATAACTGATCCTAAAGCCCATGCGTAGCAGAAACCCTAACACCATAAAAGCAAACACATGACTCACTTTATCTGACCAGTGCAGTTGTGGGGCTTGGTTTTGTGGGAGCATAGCGAGGATATAGATCGCTATGATAGCGATGATAAAAAGCCACTTGAAAAGCTTTTGATACCTATAGAGTAGCGATCTGCTCACTGATGAACTCCACAAAAGTATCACTGTCATTGGGGCACTTGGCGACCCTGTACGCCTCATAGCCGATCTTTTCAGCGATCTGCCTATGTTCGATATCCAGTTCAAAGACCGTTTCAGAGTTATCGATCGTAAATGCCAAGGGATAGATCAGTACTTTGAGATGTAGCGGCTTACGTAACACATCGGCAAGGTTCGGCTCCAACCATGCCCCACCCCCTACCTTAGACTGATAGACTAGTTTGACTGCTTTAAAATGGAGACCTCGTTGGCGAAGCTTCTCTTTGATCCTGTAGACATTGGCCTCGATCTGGTTGGCATAGGGATCTCCTGCCTTGATAATACTCATCGGAAGTCCATGTGCTGAAAGTAGTAACTCAAATGTCTCTGCATCTCCGTCTCCCAGTGCCTCCAGGATACCATCGATCTGCATCTCTATATAGGCATCTGCTATAGCATAGGGCTCTACAGTTTTGATCACAGGAGTATAGCTCAGTGCTGCACACTGCGCCTCTACATCCTCTACCGAAGAGAGTGTGGTCGTAGTGGAATAGTGCGGATACATAGGAAAAAGTATGATCTCCTCTATTCCCGCCTCCTGAAAGTGCTTGAGCGCATCATAGGCAAAAGGAGGGACATAACGCATGGCAGGCAGTACTGGCAGTCCTGAGAGATTCTCTACTTTCTGACATAAAGCCTGTGTAATCTCAGTCAATGGAGATTTACCACCGATCTCTTTGTAATTCTCCTGGGCTTCATGGAGTCGTTTTTTGATGATGATATTCCCCACCAGTTTTCTGCTTTTGCTGTTCATCGGCAGGATATGCTTGTCTGCAAACATATTGCGCAGGAACATCTCTACTTCATCGATGCTGTTGGGTCCACCCATATTGAGCAGTAATACGCCTTTTTTCAAATCCGAAACTCCCTGCAATTTATAAAAGATAGTAGCAAATTTTTGGTTTGAGGTCGGTTATAGTATAATGCAAACATGAAAGCAGATAACAAATCACGATGCTCTTGGGCAAACCCCAGCAATCCCCTCTACCTCGCCTACCACGATCATGAGTGGGGCGTGCCGACCTACGATGACAAGGCACTCTTTGAGCTGATCGTACTGGAAGGGGCACAGGCAGGGCTCTCTTGGGAGACCATCCTCAACAAGCGAGATAACTACCGTGAAGTCTTTGATGGCTTTGATGTGCAGAAGGTCGCAGCCTATGATGAGGAGAAGATAGAAGCTCTCCTGCAAAACGCAGGTATCGTCCGCAACCAGCTCAAGATCCGCTCAGCCATCCGCAATGCCAAAGTCTTTATTGAGATTCAGGAGGAGTTTGGCAGTTTCTCAGCATTTATCTGGGCATATGTAGATCACAGACCTATCCTCAACCACTTTAAAAACAGTGAAGAAGTGCCTGCCTCTACCGCACTCTCTGATATGCTCTCAAAGGAGCTCAAAAGTCGAGGGATGAATTTTGTAGGTTCAACCATCATGTATGCCTATATGCAGTCGATCGGCATGGTCAATGATCATCTACTGGGGTGCTTCAAACACCCCGCCAACCAATAACCAATACACCAATATACTCAATCATTTCCCTTGAATATAATCCAGATCGGAAATAATCGTCCATGCTCTGGCCTTTTTCATATAGGCTTTTTGTGAGTCTACAATCTCTTTAAAAAGTGGGTTTTTTGCACTCTTTTGGGCTACGAGCTCGTCGGTGATAGTTTTTAGTTTATCCATGATCTCCTTGGGAAAGGTCTTGACCTGAATATGTGGGTAGTCGTTTTTCATCGTTGCCCACGCTTCACTATTGAGGTGATAGAACTCAATATACATGCGATACGCTGCCAGTCTCATCGCATTGCGAAGGATACTTTTGTTTTTGTCGCTGAGCTTGTCATAGGCTTTTTTGTTGACCATAAACTGTGCTTCTGCACCGGGCTCATGCCAGCCACCATAGTAGTAGGGAGCGATCTTGTGAAAGCCCATCTTGATATCCATACCTGGCCCTACCCACTCTAGTGCATCGATCGTACCACGGTCCAGTGAGGTATAGAGCTCACCCGGTGGGATGTTAGTCACTGATACGCCCAGCTTGGAGATCACTTCACCAGCGAAGCCCGGTATTCGCATACGCAGTCCTTTGAGATCATCTACTGTCTTGATCTCTTTTTTGAACCAACCACCCATCTGGTTGCCTGTGTTTCCCCCCTGAAAAGAGAGGATACCATACTTGGCATAGGCTTGTGTCATCAACTCAAATCCCCCGCCAAACTCCATCCACGCCATACGCTCAGGTGCAGTCATACCAAAAGGCATGGTGGTAAAAGGCATCAAATTGATATCTTTGCCTTTCCAGAAATAGGAGGTACTGTGCCCCATCTCATACTGTCCACCCTTGACCATATCGAAGATCCCCATGGGAGCCTTGTGCTTGTTGGACGAGTCTACACGGATCGTAAACTCCCCGCCACTCATCTGATCTACATACTCTGCTACTTTGTTAGAGGCGGTGATGATGGGTGCTGCTGCACTCCCCCATGTAGTAGCCATCTTCCATTTGACCTTGTCTCCTGCATGGGCAGTGATCGCCAGCACTGCGACGAGACAGAGTTTTCCTATCGGTTTTATGTTCACAATTTCTCCTTTTGATAGTGATGTGGGGTATTGTACAATAGCTATCTTAAAGCCCATCCCATCAGCTATAGTCATGAAAGGTCACACTCTATTCACCAAACCCGGCTATAATACCGCTATGAAAACATATGCCTATGACCATGACCCTATCTCGTTTGACTTTCTACGGAGTGTAGAGCGTTTTTTTGTAGAGGAGCTCCCCCTCTTTGAACCTAGCGGTAAAGGGGACTTTCTCTTTCTTGATATTAAAAAATATGATCTCAGTACCTGGAGACTGCTCAATATCTTTAAAGAGGCGACTGGAGCGGACGATAGAGAGATCGGATATGCCGGACTCAAGGATAAAAATGCCACTGCCGTCCAGCGTATCTCTCTGCCTAAAAAATATGAAAAAATGTTAAAAAATATCACCACAGAACGGATAGAGATCCTGCATAAAGACTATAACCGTCTCCCACTCAAAATCGGGCAACTCAAAGGCAACCGATTTAAGATCATTCTCAAAAAGATCACTGCCAAAGAGGCTGAAAGGTTTGCCAAAATAGGAAACATGATGCAAGAGAAAGGCATCCCCAACTACTTTGGCTATCAGCGTTTTGGAGAAGACGGCAAGAGCTGGCAACAAGGCAAAGAGATCGCCCACTCAGGCAAGCGACTCAAAGGGGCCAAAGAGAAGCTGCTGGTCTCTGCCTACCAGAGCCATCTCTTCAACCAATGGCTCTCCCAACGTGTCAACCTCTCCAAAGTCATCACAGAAAATGAGATTGACAAAGCAACACAGACCCTAGGCTATCCTCTCCCTCTGATCAAAGAGCTTGCAAAACAGCCACAGTTCTTCAAGCTCTTTATAGGTGAAAGCCTTATGCCCTACCCACAGGGTAAGCTGAGCTATAGCAAGGATATGTTCCACTCTGCCAAACGCTTTGAGAGGCGTGAGGTCAGCCCCACAGGGCTACTCTGCGGAGAGAAGGTCTCACGCTCCCATGCCGATGCCAGACATCTTGAGCTCCCTCACGATGATGAAGAGCTCACCAGCCTACGTGGAGACAGACGCTTCGCATGGATCTGGCCAGAGGATTTTAGCAGCAGTTATGATGCCTCTTCAGGTGCACTGACCGTCCACTTTACCCTGCCCAAAGGCTCCTATGCCACTGCTTTTCTCGAAGAGATAGGCAAGCACTCACTACGTCCGGAGAAGAAACGCTAACATGAAGAAAATACGTTTCTTGACCTTACTGCTTGTTTGTACTGCTATCATAGAAGCAGGCTATAGCATCAAGGCAGGTAAACGCTCACGTTCTGCGATCGACAAACTGCCTTTTCATACCGTAGCAGATATGAAGCGTATCCCGCAACGTACCTCCTACTATGCCAAGCAGCTCATCCCCCTCTCTAGGTCACAGCAGCTTCGTTATGATCGTGCCTACAACAAACGCTATTTCGCTCCTTGGAGCAAAAGCGGCATGCATGAACCCCAAAAAGACCTCACCTGGCAGGTACGCTTCGTCCAAAAACGCAAGATCTATGACGGCAGGAAGCGAGTAGTCCCTGCCAAAGCATGGCAGTGGTGGATCAGCAACTCCAACCTAGAGAACATCGACACTGTCAGAGGCAGAGCCATCTCTGTCAGGCATACCAACCTCAGGGCTTTTCCTACCAATACCCCTGCCTACAGAGACCCATGGAAGACCACGGAGGGCTTTCCTTTTGACTACAACCAAAACTCAGAGCTCCATCTCAATGTGCCACTCTATGTCTCCCACTACTCTCGGGATAGAAAATGGGCATTTGTCCATGCAGGACACGCTTTTGGCTGGGTGAAGTTCTCTGATATTGCATTGGTGAGCAGCGCATTTATCAAGCGTTTCAAGACAGGCCGCTATGCTATCAGTACCAAGGACAATCTCTATCTCTACAAAGACGGCAGAAAGTTCAGTATCCTCAAACTCGCTACCCTCTTCCCTCTCTCACGCAACAACAAGCTCCTCTCTCTGGCCACACGCAACACCAAAGGCCATGCCGTCCTCAAAAAACTCAGAAAACCGGCAGATGCTCAAGTCGCCCAAAAACCTATCTCCTTCACCCCTGGCAATGTCGCCTATATCTCCCAGCAGTTTCGTAATGAACCCTATGGCTGGGGTGGCAAGCTCTATACCAGAGACTGCTCCTCTACGACCAGAGACTTTCTAGGCTGTTTTGGGATCTATCTAGACAGAAACTCCGCCAAACAAGCCAAAAACGGCAAACAGATCAAGATCAAAGGGATGGAAAAAGCAGAGAAGAAACAGGCGATCCTGGCACACGCCAAGCCCTTCCGCTCCCTACTCTATGTCCCCGGACATATAGGGCTCTATCTGGGTAGCTACAAAGGAGAACCAGTCATCATGCATACCTACTGGGGCATCCGTCTCAACAACTGGGACAAGTACACCCTCGCACGCACCATCATCACCACCACAGAACCAGGCAAAGAGCATCCCCAGATCAGAGAAAAAAGCAAGCTGATCAATACTTTGCAGAAGATCATTAACTTTTAGTATTTTTTATCATACTGTCATTGAGTAAAAGATATAATGATATCCTTTAAATCTGAGGGAAGAAGTGTGCAAACAATAAACAACTTTTTACTGTCACTAGGTATAAGTAACAGTATTATTTTCATATTACTGATAGCTGCTGTCGTACTGTATTTTTATCAACTACATAAAGCCTCCTCTTTTGCTAATAGAAAAAAGCGGCTTCTGGATGTCTCTTTCCACCTCATTGACCATCCCGTGATCATTTTTTCAGACAATTATCAGGTCATATGTGCCAATGATCAGGTACAAAAATATATAAACATTCGAAGAGGAGACTCTATCAAAGAGATCTCAACTCTCCCTTTTATACGTATAGAAAACGTTTGGAAAACGCTAGAAGAACTGGTAGAAATATATAAAAAAACAGCCAAAGAAACCCTCTATCTCACAGAGGTAAGGATCAAGACCCACATAGAAGAAGAGAGACCGGTAAATATACATATAAGTGGTTCTTGTATTGAAGAAAGTATCCAATATATCGGTATTGCCATCTTTGATATCAGTGACCAGCTTGAGCTCTCTAAGATCCATTATCAAAACATTACTACCGGATTGCCAAACCATAACAAAGCGATTGCTGATATAGGTCTCATGGCACACAAGATGCTTGCAGTCAATAAAAAGTTTGCGGTAGCCATTATTAGTATAGACCATTTTTTAGAAATTATCTCAACCATAGGATACACACAATCACTTACTATGGTTTCAACGATCGGGAAATACCTACAAAAAATTTCTCATCAAAATAATCTTCAACTTTATCATATGACGAGTAATAACTTCTTGCTACTTATTCCGGAAATCGATACCGTGGAAGAGAGTCGTAAAATAGTCGATACCTATAAAGCAGATTGTGAACAGTTGCTGCATAATAAAAATGACAGCTTGCAGTTCACTATCTCGGCAGGTATAAGCTTTTATCCCCATAATGCCGTTGAAAACCTGATCAACAGTGCCTACCATGCCCTCTCGCTTGCTACAGAACAAGGCCTTGGCTATACGGTGATCGCAGCGCAGGATCAAATGGGCAAAAAGAAACCGATATCCATCGAATACAGTGAGATCAAAAATGCACTCGAGAGAGAACAGTTCACCCTCTATTATCAACCTATCTACAAGACTGGCAATCATACTATTGTTTCAGCAGAAGCTTTGATCAGATGGGAACACCCGACAAAGGGGATCATCCCCCCTGATCAGTTTTTGCCTCTGGTAGAAAAAACCGGATTTATGAAGTCTATGAGTGAGTATGTGACAAGAGAAGCCATCAAGCAGCTTGCTACATGGAACACGCTTGGATTTCAAAAGATTCAACTTGCGATCAATCTCTCTATGCGGGAGTTTGAATCAGCAGACTACCCCATGCTCCTTGATGCTTTGTTGGGGAAGTACAAGGTCAACACTGCGCAGCTCAAAGTAGAGATCACTGAGAATATCGCTATGGCAAATGAAACATACAGTACCAAGCAATTTGCAAAACTCAAAAAACTCGGCATAGAGATCTCGCTGGATGATTTTGGTACCGGGTACTCCTCTTTTTCTATGCTGGAGTCTTTTCCTATCAACACAGTCAAGATCGATAGAGGCTTTGTCACAGATATGATCCAAAACAAAGACCACTATATCATCGTCAAAGCGATGATCGCAATGACACATGCGCTTGGGATCAAAGTGATCGCAGAAGGTATAGAGAACAGTGCTACAGCAACGGCACTCCAAGAGCTTGGATGCGACTATATGCAAGGGTATCATTTAGGGAAGCCTATGCCTGTCTTTGAGTTTCAAGAGCTTATCCGAAGTGAAAGACAAGTTTTAAAAACAGATGATATAATCATATTAGAAACAGAGACATAACAACCACATCAAATATCAGGAGTATTCATGGGATTAGGCATAGGTTTGGTAGGTTTACCAAACGTAGGGAAATCAACTACATTTAACGCACTTACTAAAGCACAAAATGCAGAGAGTGCAAACTATCCATTCTGTACGATCGAGCCAAACAAAGCTGTCGTACCGGTACCGGATGAGCGACTCGAAGCACTTTCCAAGATCGTAACACCGGAGCGTATCCAGTATTCAACACTCGATTTTGTTGATATTGCAGGACTGGTCAAGGGTGCCAGCAAGGGAGAAGGTCTCGGTAACAAGTTTCTGGAAAATATCCGTGAGACAGAAGTGATACTGCATATTGTCCGCTGTTTTGAAGATGAGAACATTACCCATACAGAAGGATCTATCGATCCTATTAGAGATATAGAGATCATCGAGACAGAGCTGTTACTGGCAGATATGGGCAGGCTGGAGAGCCGGATCTCCAGCCTCTCCCGTAAAGCCAAGGGCAATGACCGCGATGCCAAAGCACAACTAGGGGCGGCAGAGGCACTCTTGGAACATCTAGAAGCTTCTAAACCTGTAGCAACCTTCCCTGAGAGCGATAGCGATGCCTTTATAGCACTCAACAAGGAGATGCGTTTCCTCACAGCCAAAGAGATCATCTACGGTGCCAACGTGGATGAAGAGGGTCTGGAAGAGGATAATGACTTCGTTCAGAAACTCAAAGCCTACGCTGCCGAACACGATAGAGAGGTGATCAAACTCTGTGCCAAAGTCGAAGAGGAGATGGTAGAGTTTGAGGAGGAAGAGAAGATGGAGATGCTGGAGTCTCTTGGGGTGAGTGAATCAGGTCTCGATCAGATCATTCGCAAAGGCTTTGACAAGCTGGGACTCATGAGCTACTTCACTGCCGGTGTCAAAGAGGTACGCGCCTGGACGATCCGCAAAAACACTACTGCACCCAAAGCGGCAGCCGTGATTCATAATGACTTTGAAAAAGGCTTTATCCGTGCAGAGGTGATCAGCTTCGAGGATTTCGTAGCCAACAACGGTGAGCAGGGAGCCAAAGAGGCAGGAAAAATGCGTCTCGAGGGTAAAGAGTATATCGTTCAAGATGGTGACGTGATGCACTTTAGGTTCAATGTCTGATGAAAAAGTTTTTTCTTATAGGGGTCCTACTGTTATTGGCTGGCTGCGGTAAGAACCAAAACAGCCTCATGATCACGGTAGACAGCAAGTATACTATGTCAGAAACCATTACGAGGTTTGAAAAAGCGATCAGCCAAAAAGGCTATACCATTACGGGTACTATAGATCATACAGGCAGAGCCAAAAAAGAAAATATCTACCTGCATCCTACCACCGCCATCACGATAGACAACCCTAAAGTCTTCTCTGCCCTGCTCACTTGCAACCCCTCACTGGGAATCGATCTACCCATCAGAGTCACAGCATACTCTCTGCTGGGTGGGGATGTCAAGTTCTCTTATACCCAGCCAGAATACTGGACGCTCAAGCATAATATTAAGGACAAAGACTGTATCGCAGTTGTGCTGCAAATCGCCAGGGACTTTGATGAAGCCGTAGGAGCGATCACGCCATAAATATGGTATACTCTTCTTCATGATGTAAGGAGATACGATGACACTATTTACTACACTTACCATGACAGGAGCCATGCTTCTGCTAGCGATCACCCCAGGTCCTGGTGTGTTTGCTACCATCTCCAGAGCTTTAGCTTCAGGCTTTAAGCAATCCTCTTTTGTCGTGATCGGTATTGTAACTGGAGACTTGATCTTCTTGCTCTTTGCCATCTTTGGACTCTCTACACTGGCTTCACTCATGGGAGAATTTTTTACTCTGGTCAAATACCTTGGTGGACTCTATCTTCTTTGGCTTGGCTTTAAAATCTGGACAAGCAGACCCAAAGGCGTAGAGATCACTGCACTCTCGGAGAGTACAGCACTCTCCAACTTTTTTTCCGGTTTGGCAATCACATTGGGCAACCCTAAAGTGATCCTGTTTTATCTCGGGTTTTTACCGACTTTTATCGATCTACAAACACTGACTGCTCAGGATATTCTTATTGTCGCAATCATTGTTTCTACAGTGCTTGGATTGACTATGTTAGGCTATGCCTATATGGCAGCCAAAGCCAAACAGATGATTAAGAGCGAACGTTCAGAGCGTATTATGAACAGAGTAGCTGGTGGTGTGATGATGAGCACAGGAAGCATCCTTTTGGCAAAAGGCTAGTCCTATGAATCGTATCAAGATTCGCCCTTTCCAAAAAGAGGATTGGGAGGCTCTCTGGCAGATATTGCAATCAGTATTTAGGGAAGGTGAGACCTATACCTTCTCTCCTGCTCTCTCAGAAGAGGAAGCCTATAGCGTCTGGATCACACTCCCCCAAGAGACCTATGTCGCTGTGGACAAAAAAAACAGCATCATAGGTACCTACTTTATCAAACCCAATCAACCCACGCTAGGCGCGCATATCTGTAACTGCGGGTATATCGTCTCCTCTGCACATCGAGGAAAAGGTATGGCTAGAATGCTCTGCCTACATTCGCTGGAGCAGGCAAACATACTGGGATTTAAAGGGATGCAATTCAATGCCGTGGTCTCCACCAATCCTATTGCAGTGGCACTCTGGCTAAAGTTGGGGTTTGAAAAGATCGGTACGGTACCGGGAGGGTTTAAGAGTCCGACATATGGCTATGTAGATACCTATATCATGTTCAAGTCTTTGTGATATCAATAAAAAATAAAAAAAGAAGTGAGATAGTCTATTACTCCGTAAGGAGTATTAGATCTCGAGCATCGGAATGTGTGTGTATGGAGGAAGTTATGTGTATGAATCGTGGTTTCAATCTGTTTTCTCAAAAAAGGAGGAGGAAAAAATAGATCGCCGATACCCGAGATACAAACGTAGTATATCTAATTAAGATAAATTTACTCTTAAATAAAATAAAAATATTACATTTTTGTTACATTTTTTGAGATTTATAACTTTAAACTATACATAATAGCCATTAAACGGCTTCTGTAAGGGATTTTATTTTTTATTGTTTAGGCAAACTGTCTATTTTCTTGCTATAATATAACCCATTCCCCTCTTTTTTTAAGGAAAATATCTTCATTTGAAGGAAAAGCATGTCACAACAGGACCAACTTAAATGGGACAAAAAATATACTGAAAGCGACAAACTCCTAGGCTTTAGAGAGCCCAGCCCCTTACTTAAACAATACATGCCCCAAACCAGAGGAGATAGAGCCCTCGATATCGCCTGTGGTACCGGACGAAACACACTCTATCTGGCGCAAAATGGTTTTGAGGTGGATGCACTGGATATCTCTGCGGTAGCCCTCCAAGAGCTCACACAGCATATGCAAAAAGTGACCGATCTGGCATTTATCCATACACAGCTGGTAGATCTAGACAGCTATACCCCTCCCCTCTCTACCTATGATATGATCATCCAGACCAACTTTCTCGACCGTAGACTGATCCCCCTGCTGGCATCTGCCCTTACCAAAGGGGGTTTACTGATCATCGAGACCTATATGATCGATCCAGACAATGAGAAAAAAGGCTCCAATGAAACCTACCTTCTCAAAGCAGGAGAACTCCCCAGCTATTTTGATGAGCATTATGAGATACTGTTCTACGATGAGTTCTGGAATCAGGGAGAGAACTACCGTATGCGTAAGCAGGGGATAGTTGTGAAGCGAGTATAACGTTACGCTTATGTAGAAAAAAAGTAAAGATCGTCTCTGGAGACATAAAGCGTCACATGATCACCTCTGTCAAATGACTTCTCACTTTTGATCACGATAGCATGCCCCGCACTCTTGCCATAGATGATATTTTCACTTCCTAGCCTCTCCACCATATCTATATCCATCTCTATAGGAAGATCCGATACAGTGTGCTGTATGGTCTCTGGTCTCAAGCCCACAGAAATAGCACCATCAGGTCTGTCTATTTCTATCGGTGTTCCCAGGAAATCCACAATGCCCTCTACTACCTGCATAGGTAAGATATTCATAGGTGGTGTACCCATAAATTTGGCAACAAATACGGATGCAGGGTTACGGTATATCTCATTGGGTGTCCCTACCTGCTCTATCTTGCCTTCATTGAGGATCACAATACGATCTGCCAATGTCATCGCTTCAACCTGATCATGGGTGACATAGACAGAGGTGATCCCCAAACGCTCATGTAATTTTCTGATCTCTATACGCATTTGGTGGCGTAGTTTGGCATCGAGGTTAGAGAGTGGTTCATCAAACAAAAATACTTTGGGTTCTCGCACAATCGCCCTGCCCATTGCTACACGCTGTCGCTGTCCACCGCTGAGTGCCCCAGGCTTACGCTGCAAGAGCTCCTCTATCTGAAGAAGCTGCGCCACCTTCTCGACTCTCTTTGCGATAAGTTCCTTGCCTATACCTCTGTTTTTGAGTCCATAGGAGAGATTTTTATAGACATTCATATGGGGATAGAGTGCATAGTTTTGAAACACCATCGCGATATCTCTCTGGGCAGGAGAGAGGTTGTTGACCATAATACCATCGATCATGATCTCACCCCTGTCGATCTCCTCAAGACCTGCGATCATTCGAAGTAGTGTTGATTTTCCACAGCCACTAGGGCCGACAATCACCAAGAACTCACCCTTTTCTACCTCAAGGTCCAATCCCTGTATGATCTTTTTCTCTTTGCTGTAGCTTTTCTCTACGTTGTTTATATTCAAATATGCCATAACTATTCCTCTATTTTTCTGTATCTACCAGACCCTTAACAAACCACTTCTGGAATATGATCACTATACCCACGGGGATGATCAGCGTCAGTACTGTCATTGCTGTTGCCTTGTTATACTCAGGAAGATAGGAGCCCTCAAAGTTACTTTGATAGATCTCTTTGATACCCAGAAGCAAGGTTGAGTACTCTGGTTTGGTTGTCATCATCACTGGCCAGAGATACTGGTTCCACCCTACGATAAACATTACGATAAAAAGTGCGATCATCATGGTCTTGGATAAAGGCAGTAAAATATCAACAAAAAACTGCCAGCTGTTTGCGCCATCTATCTTGGCTGCTTCTAGCAGCTCATCTGGTACAGACTTATAGAATTGGCGGAAGAAGAATGTCCCTGTCGCTGAAGCGATCAAGGGAACGATCAGCCCGGTATAGCTGTTGAGAAGATTGAGAGAAGAGAGTACTTCAAAAGAGGGAACGATCCGTACCTCGACAGGCAGAAGCAATGTCAAAAAGATGATCCAAAAAAGAAAGTTTGCCATTTTAAACCGAAAATAGACGATCGCATAGGCTGCCAAGGAAGAGATGATCACCTTACCCGTCGCAAAACCAAACCCTAATATCAAAGAGTTAATCAGCATCCTGCCTGCGGTAACACTCTTGGTGTAACTCTCATTTTCAAACAAGATACTTTTGTATGTCGATAGGAAGTGATCTCCAAAAGTGAACTGAAAGCCATTTTGGATAATCTCTTCTGGAGAGTGCGTAGAGGTAGCCAACAGCATCCACACAGGCACCAGAAACACCAAGGCAGAGAGGATCAGGAAAAGATGGGTCAAGAGCTTCGTATATTGTATATTTTTCAATAGTGCACCTTTTTTTCTAAATACTTAAACTGAAAGACAGTCAGTACCAACACAAACAGCATCAGTATCACAGATTGTGCCGAAGAACCACCAATATCAGCACCCAGGAATCCATCTTGGTAGATCTTGTATGCCAGCGTCTTTGTCTCTCCCATCGGCGTACCCCGCGTGGTCGTATCGATCAATCCAAAGGTCTCAAAAAAGGCATAGGTGATATTGGTGATCAATAGAAAAAACGTCGTTGGCGTCAACAGAGGGAAGATAATGGTCCAAAATCGCCGAATATTACTTTGACAATCGATTTTTGAAGCCTCTATAACTGCTCGTGGAATCCCCTGCAGCCCTGAAAGAAAAAAGATAAAATTGACACTAATCTGTTTCCATGACGCCACAAATACCAGCATCATCTGTGCATCAAAAGGATCGCTTTTAGGGTCGAATTTCCATCCCCATTGATTAAGCAATGCATACAGATCCCCATGACTCTCGTTAAACATAAATGAAGCGATCAAACCCACCACCGCAGGTGCCAGAGCATATGGCCACATAAATAGTGTTCTGTAGGCACCCTTTCCTCTCAGTACATTGTTGGCTTTATAGGCCAAAAGTAGTCCAATACTAAGAGCAAAAAGTGTCACTGCTGTAGAGAAAAGCAAGGTAAATATAAAGGCACGAAGATAATCAGTATTGTCAAAAATATCACGATAATTATCCATACCGACAAATTGCATGCTTACCCCAAACGCATCTTGCATCTGAAAAGAGTAGAATATCGCCATAGCAGAGGGCCAGAGGAAGAAAATCACTACAATAATGATCTGTGGTGCGATGAAGAGATAGGGGAGATATTTATGGCTAAATTGTACTTTTTTCATGCTAATTCTTTCGGTGACACAGGTGTCACCGAATACTGCCTTTATTTATAGGTACCTGCAAATTTTTGCAATAGTTTATTTGCTTTGGTATGAATCGTAGCAAAAGCCTCCTTGGCACTCTCTTTCCCATTGAGAATCTTTTCAAACTGCTCTACCATCACTTCACGTATCTGTACATAGTTCCCCAGTCTGTACCCTTTCGTCCACTCTTGTGTAGGAAGACTTAGCTGTTTGATACCGATCTCTGCATCAGGTGTTTTATCATAATAACCCTCTTTTTTTGCCAAGGCATAGGCTGCATTGGTGATAGGTACATATCCTGTCTCCTGGTGCCAATAATACTGTATTTTGGGGCTGGTAAGGAAACTGAAAAACTTCGTAATACCCTTATACTTCTCCTCACTCTTACCTGAAAAGACAAAGAGTGCAGCACCACCGATAAAGGTTTGTGCACCCTTGTCAATAAACTTTTTCCAGTAAGGAAGATAGGTTGTACCGAAGGCAAACTTCGCACCCTTTTTGAGACCACCAAATGAACCGCTTGATCCTAGCCACATCGCTACCTTTTGGTCATAAAAGGCTTGTTGGTTGTCACCCCATCCACGACCAAAATACTTATAGTAGCCTGCATCTGACCACTTTTTTAAGGTATCCCAATGATAGATCAATGCCGGGTTCTCATAGTTGATATCTGTAGCCAATCCGTCAAAGCCATTGTTCTTGTCTGCGAGTTTAATATTATGTCTAGACTGAAAATTTTCTGCGAAGATCCAGGGACTATGGCTCTGGGCAAGAGCGATATAGCCCGCTGCTTTGAGCTTCTTGGCAGCCTCTTCGAACGCTTCCCATGTCTCTGGTGGTGTCGTTAGTCCTGCTTTTTTAAATATATCTTTGTTGTAATACATCACCGGTGTAGAGGAGTTGAAAGGACATCCAATCATCCTGCCCTCACTGTTGGCATAGAAATTCCTCACACCACTGATATAATCTTTGGCATTAAACTTCACACCATATTTGTCAAAAAGATCTGCCACAGGATAGACCACCCCTTTGACATTGATGATCGTAGCAGCACCCGCATCAAAGATCTGTATGATATCGGGTGATTTTTTGGCTCTATAGGCAGCGATACCGGCTGTCATGGTATCCTCATAACCACCTTTATACACAGGGGTGATCTTGTACTCACTTTGAGATGCGTTGAACTGCGTTGCAATCTCATTGACCACTTCACCAAGTCTACCACCCATTGCATGCCACCAGCTTATCTCTGTTGACGCATTTAATGAAACCACTGTAGCCATACTGGCTAACGCAACTATTTTTTTGAAATCCATACGTAAGTCTCCTCTGTAAAATAAGATACGAAAGTGTAATGGAAGTGGGTTGTAGGTTGATTACAACCCTCCCATGTTGAGTCGTATTCAAAAAGTACACAACCCGCTTCCTGCAGGCTATGAACTCAAGCGTAGTCATAACGCAAGAGATAAAACTCACGTTATTGCATCCCAGCAGTATAACCAAACTATGGAGGGTATGTCAATAAAAGGGCATGAACAAAAGAATTTGAGCTTTCCACATAATTTGTGTTATACTATAAAAAAGAGGCATATCATACGCTCTAGGCTGCGTATCACATAGAAAAAGTATAGGACAAACAGATGAAATATATCTTATCGATTGACCAAGGCACCACCTCAAGTCGGGCTATTCTCTTTAATCAAAATATGGAGATAGTCGCCCTTTCACAAAAAGAGTTTCCCCAACATTTTCCAGAGTCAGGTTGGGTGGAGCATGATCCAGATGATCTTTATAGTACGGTACTGCACACCTGTGTTTCTGTCATAGCAGAGGCTGGTGCTACTGCTGCAGATATCATCTCTATCGGTATCACAAACCAAAGAGAGACAACAATCGTCTGGGACAGACACACGGGTGAAGCCGTCTATCCTGCTATAGTATGGCAGGATAGACGGACGGCAGCGCTTTGTACACATCTTAAGGCAGCAGGTGAAGAGCAGCAGATCAGAGAAAAGACCGGTTTACTCTTGGATCCTTATTTCTCTGGTACAAAACTAAAATGGATACTGGACAATGTACCACAGGCTAGAGAAAGAGCGGAAAAAGGAGCACTGTTATTTGGTACCGTAGACTGCTTTCTTATCTGGAAACTGACAGGCGGGGAATCACATACTACCGATGCAACCAATGCTTCCAGGACACTGCTCTATAATATTCGTACGGGTGAATGGGATAGTGAGATATGTACTTTACTGGATATCCCTATGCAGATGTTACCTGAGGTAAAAAATTGTGCAGATGATTTTGGTAGCACTACCGCTGACCTTTTGGGTGCAGAGATTCCCATCAGTGGTGTTGCCGGTGACCAGCAGGCTGCTGCTATCGGACAAGCTTGCTTCACACCCGGTATGATCAAGTCCACCTATGGCACAGGCTGTTTTGTCCTGCTCAATACGGGAGCATCCATGGTACTATCCCAAAACAGACTACTGAGTACGATCGCCTATAGACTTGAAGGGGAAACAACCTATGCGCTGGAAGGTTCTATCTTTATCGCTGGTGCTGTGGTGCAGTGGTTGAGAGATGGGCTCCAGATCATAAAAGAAGCCAAAGAGGCTGAAGAGCTGGCAAAAAAAGCAGACCCGACAGAACAGCTCTATATGGTACCCGCATTTACAGGATTGGGTGCACCCTACTGGGATGCACATTGTAGAGGGGCGATCTACGGGTTGACCAGGAATACTGGTCGAGAGGAATTTGCAAAAGCAGCGCTTGAGAGTGTGGGCTATCAAACACGTGACCTACTGGAAGCGATGGTCGCAGATATGGCCTCTCAAAAAAATATGCTGCCTACAGAGAAGACCATACTCAGGGTTGACGGAGGCATGGCTGCCTCCTCATGGACAATACAGTTCCTCTCCGATATAGTAGATAGCTATGTAGATCGCCCACAGATACTGGAGACTACGGCATTGGGGGTCGCATGGCTGGCAGGGATGCGGCATGGATTTTATCCAGACCAAACGCACTTTGCAAAAGAGTGGGCACTGGAGCAGAGGTTTGTACCACAGATGAAAGCAGAGCGAAGAGAGCGACTCTACCAAGGATGGAAAGAGGCGGTGAAGCGAACGCTCTCTACATAAATGCTAACAACGAAGCAGTCACTGCAACATTGAGTGACTCTACCCCTCGCTGCATCGGGATGGATATACTGCTCTCACAGAGGGCTCTGATCTCAGGGCTGACACCGCTACTCTCATTGCCCAGGATAAAGACAGTGCGTGCAGGATAGTCTGTAGCTCTGTAGCTCTGTGGGGCGTCAGAGGCGAGAGTATAGAGGGTGACACCCTGCTCTTTCATGCTTTCCAGAGCCTTCTTCAGATTTGGGGTTTTGAGTATAGGAAGCTTGAACAATGTACCTGCAGAGGCTTTGATGACCAATGGAGATATCTGGGCATTGCCTTTGCCAGGGATGAGGATCGCATCGATCTCTCCCGCTGCACAGGATCGGATGATCATGCCGAGATTTTGGGGATTGGTAATGCCATCAAGTGCCATGACCCTGTAGATATCATTGTCAGTGATAAACGTCTCGATATCAGCAGAGTGCGGTAGGATGATATCCAGTGCCACGCCCTGATCCTGCTTGGCATTTTTGGAGATACGAGAGAGCGTCTGCTTATCATGATACGCCACCTCTATCTCACGCTCCTTGGCTAGTGAAAGCATCTGAGTGAGTACTGGAGCAGCCTTATTGGAATCGCAGAGGTGAAGTTTGTGGATCTCGATCGTCTCATCCTGTAATACCTCCAGAACAGCATTTCTGCCATAGATCGTTAGAATCTTGTCAAAGAATGCTTTTTTATCCAGATAGGTTTGTGAATCACTTGTTTTCAATGGGGTTCCTGTTTATGTGGTGCGTGTTACGCACCCTACCATGGTGGCTTGGATCGAAGAATTATCCCTTCCACACCAAGCTTGGTTTATTGTTCTCATCAAACTCCACTGCCGGCATGCCCATTATATTGTATCCGCCATCCACATAATGAATCTCACCCGTCACTGCCCGACTGAGGTCGGAGAGCAGATACATACCTGAGTTGCCTACATCATGGATGGAGACATTCTTCTTGAGTGGTGCATTGGCTTCGTTCCACTTAAGGATAAAGCTAAACTCACCGATGCCTGCAGCTGCCAGTGTCTTGATAGGGCCTGCAGAGATCGCATTGACACGGATACCGTCTTTACCAAGATCTTCTGCCAAGTATCTGACTGTCATCTCCAGTGTCGCTTTGGCGATCCCCATAAGGTTATAGTTAGGGATATATTTGGCACCCCCATAGTAAGAGAGTGTCAGTACAGAGGCATTATCACTCAGCACCGGCTTGAGCTCTCGGACGACTTCAATGAGTGAATAGACTGAGATATTCATTGCGATCTCAAAAGCATCCTTGGGGATATCTATAAAGCGTCCGCTCAGCCCCTCCTTGGGAGCAAAGGCGATCGAGTGTACGATAAAGTCTATCTCACCCATATCCTTGGCGATAGAGGTTCGCAATGCTGTGATCTCCTCCGGCTTGCTTACATCACATCGATAAAGCCTGTCTGCACAGCCCAGATCCTCTGCAATGGGAGCTAGCTTGGTCTCAAACCTGTCATTGAGAAATGTGATCGCCATCTCGGCACCCTGCTCTCTACAGGCATTGGCGATACCATAGGCGATCGATCTTTTATTGGCAATACCCAGTACGATACCTTTTTTACCTTTCATAATCATGCTATAATCCTTTTAAAATAATCCCGTATTCTACCATAAATGCTTTAGGATACAAAAATACGTAAGGAAACAGGATGAAAAAAATACTCATACTCTCAACCGGCGGTACCTTCAACAAGCACTACAGTGAGAAGAGCGGAGAAATCGCTATCGATACAGAGGCAAACACACTGAAAGAGCTGGCAGAAAAATGGCGAACAAACTTGGAGATCAGCAGTATCATAGGTAAAGACTCACTGGATATGGATGATACAGACAGAGCACTGCTTCTGGAGACGATACGCCAAAGCATCTATGAGGATATCATTGTGATCCACGGCACAGATACTATGGATCTCAGTGCCCAAGTGATCGATGCTGCCAAACTCTCCAAGCGTGTGGTCTTTACTGGTGCCATGATTCCCTACAGAGTAGACAAAGTAGAAGCCACCGCCAATGTAGCCATGGCTTATGGCTATCTACACTCTCCCATCACAGATGGCACCTATATCTCTATGAATGGAGTGATCGGCACCTTTGATCAGGTGATCAAGAACAGAGAAGCAAAACGCTTTGAATTCGTGTGATTACGGATGGGTAGTGTTATTCTCTTCTTGGGAAGCTTTGAGCTCAGCTTGTACTTTTTCCAGCGGATGCTTTTTGAAATACCCATGATAGTAGAGCCATTTATATACATCTGCCGCGATCGGACCCGCACTGCTACCACCATGCCCACCATGTTCTAGCAGTACCGTCACGATATACTCAGGCCTCTCAAATGGTGCATAGGTGGTGATCCAGGCGTGGGAGCGTTTGAAGTATGCCAGATCCTCCTCTTTGACCCTTTTTTTGACATCCTGTGGGATCGATACCACTTGTGCTGTTCCTGTTTTTCCTGCGACCTTGATAGGCAGATCGTGCATAGTCTTGTAAGCAGTACCACTCTTGATATTACAGACATCATACATACCTAAGCGGATATCTCTCATATGTGCCGCATTGAACCTGACTCTCTCTACCTGCATTTTAGCTAGATTCCCATTGATCTTTTTGGCAAGCATCGGTGTAACCAGCTTCCCTGTGGCGATAAAGGCGGTATACCTTGCTACCTGCATAGGTGTGACGTTATCATAACCTTGGCCTATCGCAGCGATCACCGTCTCTCCCATATACCAGGGTAAGCCATAACGCTTTTTCTTCCATGCTTTATCCGGGATGATACCGTTGTACTCAGAAGGCAGATCGATCCCGGTCTTGATACCCAGTCCGATACGCTTCAGGGTCTTTGCCATATTGTCGATACCTATCTCCAAACTCTTGTTGTAGTAGTAAACATCACAACTCTCACGGATCGAACGGCGGAGTCCCACATCACCATGGCCCCATTTGGACCAACAGCGGAACTTGTGCTTACTTTTCCCCACATTGATGAACCCAACACAGTGCTCTTCTCTGTCCAGCACCCCTTTGCCATACTTGGAGGTAGCCAGTGCGACTCCCATTTTGATCACTGAACCCGGAGGATAGACTGCATGGACAAACTTGTTGGTAAAGGGATGTCCTAGATTCTGCTGGAGGGCTTTCCAGTTCTTCACACTGATACCATCAACAAAAAGGTTGGGATCATAACTGGGATTACTCACCGCTGAAAGTACCTCCCCTGTACTCTTCATGACTACCACGATCGCTGCTTTCTTCTTGAGAAGCAGGTGGATATATTTCTGTAGCTTCATATCCAGATTCAGTACCAGGTTTCGGTTACTGACAGGCTCTTTCTGGTCCAGTACTTCCAGCGCCTTGTTACGAGCATTGACTTTGGTTACCACATACCCAAGCTCCCCCTCTAGCAGTCTGTTATAGTAGCGTTCAAGTCCACTCTTGCCTGCTCTTCCTACCGATTTGGTGACGGGGTCTTTATCATTCTCTTTTTTGTTGGAGCGCCCTATATAACCAACGATATGTGCCGCATACTGTCCATAAGGATAGTGACGCTTCGTCTCTGCATCGATCCGAATAGAAGGGTTCACACTCAACCCTGGATACGCCTTCATCATATCATTGTAAGAGACAAACTCGATCACTTTGATAAACTTGTGGTTATAGGCGGAACTCTGTTTACGATAGACCTCCTCCATGACAGAGCCATTGATATCAGGGAAGGTAGACTGTACCAGTTCAACCACCTCTTTTAACTGACCATTCTTTCTACTGAGATGGGGTGCGATAGAGAGCGAAAACCCAATCTTGTTGATCGCAAGAAAATTGCCATCTGTATCTACGATCTCTCCTCGCACAGGCTTGATGTACTCTTTGCGCTCAATATTCTCTTTGGCCAGTTTCTCATAGTAAAATCCTGACTTGACACTGACCTGATAGAGCCTTCCGACCATCAGTGCCCACACACCCAGAAAAAGAAAGATAATGATTTTATATCTCATAGTAACACCACAAAAATCAGATCAAAGACAAGAGAATACAACAAGAGCGAATTCACAAAAATACTGCTCGTATCAAAGATAAAATCATATCCCAGCAAGACAGCGAAATAGTAGAGATCGATCGCTATCACCGAGAGTAGCCCCACACAGATAGAACAACGTTTGAAATAGCGTATTTTTTCATAAAGGGTAAGATAGAAAAGCAATACGGAAAGGAGTGACAAGAACATTGGCAGAGAGAGGTTGGCTTCCAGATTGACCAGATAGATCAAAGGGAACCAGATATATCTCACCCCATGCCCATCAATTCCCCAGATAATAAGATATCCGGCAAACCCAATAAAGAGCGGCAGATAGACATACATCGATATCAGTGTAGGGTAGAGAATGACAAATCCTCCTACTGCAGCCCAGAAGAGTATCCAGAGAACCTTTTTCGTCACAGGACTTATCCTTTGGGGTCGATACGATACATCAGAGAGACTTCATTGCAGACAGGAAAATGGATACACTTGATGCAATCCGCCCAGATCTTATGCTCAGGGATACTCTCTTTGGCGATCTCTTCAAAGCCCATCTTGATAAAAAACTGTGGCAGATAGGTCAAGACTAGCACCTCTTCCAAGCCCAGTTCTTTAGCCTCATCGAGTGCAAACTGCACCATTTTCTTCCCTACGGATCGACCACGAAATGCTTCATCTACGATCAGGCTTCTCACCTCTGCCAGACGGGGAGAATGGATATGCAGCGCGGTATACCCTACCAGATTCTCTCCCTCCTTTGCCAAGACATAGGAGCGTATATTGGTAGCGATCTCATCTGCACTTCGGTCCAGTATCACACCACTTTTGACTTCATCCGCCACCAGTGCCAGCATCTGTGGGATATCTCTCAGGTCGGCTTTAGTCAAGGTCATGACACGCTACCCCAAATACGGTTTTAAATATCTCCTCATGCACCCGTGCCTCTCCGATCTTTTTAGAGTTGGAGATGAAAATAGAATCTGGGAACTTTTTCCTCAATGCTGTTTTCTCTTTGGTATTAAGCTTATCGATCTTGGTAAAAAGTGCCAGGTACCGCTGGTCCGGTCGAATGAAGCTTTTGATATACTCCTCAACCTCATTATCGATCTTTGCCGTAGGATGTCTGGCATCTCTCAGATGGATAAAGAGTCTGATCGATACTCTCTTTTCGATGAACTCCACCAGATTTTTTTGCCAGATCTGCTTGAGTGATTTTGATACCTTGGCATAACCAAATCCAGGGAGATCCACATAGCGTAAATGATAAGGCTCCTCGCCAAGTCTATACTCAATATCAAAAAAATTGATGAGCTGTGTTTTTCCCGGTGTAGAAGAGCTCTTTGCCAGATTTTTTCGTTTGGCAAGGGTGTTGATCGTAGAGCTTTTGCCTACATTGGAGCGTCCGAGATAGACTACTTCGCTGACGCTATCGTCCAGAGAGTCTGCGATACTCTGTGCAGACTTGATAAAGGTTGAATTTACGACTCTTGGGTTGGGCATGATACGCTTTCCTATTTCATTTCAAAGATCAGTTTGGCTGCTCTCTTTTTACTTCCTTCTATAGAGAAAGCCCCTGTTTTACTATGGATCTCTATACGATTGGCAGTGATATCTCTGCGGTTGCTTCTGTCTTTGACCTTGACATCTCCACTCAAGATATATTTTTTCTTTTTGGGGAGATACTCCATCGTATTGCAGCTACCTTGGTAGTTGGCTCTTCTCTTTTGGATGTGAAACTGTACCCCATCCAACGCTTTATACATCTTGGTACTGTTATCCTCGTTAAAGTAGAGGATGATCTTGGGTGCTTTCACTGTGGTAGCACCTTGTACGATCTTTGCATGTCCAATAAAGCTGACTTTTTTATCTGCATCTTTGGCAATGAACTTATCGGCAGTGATCTCAAGCTTTTCTGCACAGAGAAAAAGTGACATCATCAAAAGAAATAAGGCTATCCGCTTCATACCAGTCTCCACATTAGTTAGGAAGGATTATAGCCTCTTTTGGCTAACAGATGGTCAACAAAAAAGTACTACCTATGCATCTCTTCCAATGTAGCCTTGACATTTCTCCCCAGTGCCTCCACATCATACCCACCTTCAAGAAAAAAGAGAAACGGTACATCCTTGCTGTCCAGTATCGCTCTGACGATCTTCCTAATCCCTTCGGTACTGACATTGAGTTGTGCCAGAGGATCACTTTCATGCAGATCATAGCCTGCGGAGACCAAAATAATATCCGGATCAAACCTTTCGATATATGGAGGAAGATCATTCTCATAGATATCCAGAAGTTCATCGTCACCACTGTCTGGCATGACAGGCATGTTGGCAGTATACCCTTTCCCTCTACCTATCCCCTGCTCACTCTCTGCCCCTGTACCAGGGTAGGCAAACGCCTGATGTGAGGAGAAATAGAAAACACTGTCATCTGCATAAAAAGTATCTTGGGTACCATTGCCGTGATGCACATCAAAATCAATGATCATTACCTTCTTATAGCCGATCTTCTGTGCATACCTTGCTGTAATTGCGATAGTGTTGAAGAGACAAAAACCCATAGCCTGTGTGGGAGTAGCATGATGCCCCGGTGGTCTGACCGCACAGAAAGCACGTCTAAACTCTCCAGCTTTGAAGCCATCCAAGGCTACGATACCTGCACCCACTGCTTTGATCGCTGCGCTATAGGAGTCGCGGCTACACCGTGTATCCGAATCGATCGCACGCTCCAGAGAGGACGCTTCCATGATCAATTCGATATGTTCAGGGGTATGCACTGTCTGCAAAATCTCTCTAGAGACGGCTATCGGTGCTTTGCATATCAACGTATCTTTGAGAGGGGCAACTGCTCTGTTGATCGCCACAAGTCTTTGGATAGATTCAGGGTGTGCGATACCAGTATCATGTTTGAGATAGATATCATCGGTTATATAGGCTACTTTCATGGCCCTATTATAGCAAAATTTAGGAGATCAAGGAGATTACTTCCACTTTACACAGCGGAAGGCGCCTTTGTGTTTGCAGTAGCGTTTCGTGCAGAGTGCTCGGCCAGTAGTCGAACGGATACAATGATTACATCCGTCAAACCACGCAACACACTCTTTGGGAATCACCGCTCTATTTTTACTATTCTTCACAGTCACGACCCTCTGTTTACTCTTAAATGTTACTTTCTTTACCGATTTGGCAACAGTATAGAAGAACGCCTGATAAAGCGTGGCAGTCGTTTTAGAACCGCTCTCTTCCAAGGCTACTGTCACACTCTTGTCCTGTGTAGAGATGATTTTGGAGACTACCGCGCTGGAGGCTTTGCTGACAGTATGTCTGTAGATCAGGAGGTTCTCTTTTTTGAAATTCACATGTGCTTTGGCAATATT
Source organism: Sulfurovaceae bacterium (assembly GCA_965215705.1). Lineage (GTDB taxonomy): Bacteria > Campylobacterota > Campylobacteria > Campylobacterales > Sulfurovaceae > JAAXPZ01. The sequence goes on from CBDCEE010000003.1 coordinate 591,332, forward strand.
CATACCAAAAGCTACTTTATGGTCCCAGCCACTTTGGGAATCAATAGCATTGAGGAAGGCTTTGTATTCTGGCTTTGAGCTGATCACACGTGTTTTTAGATTTACATATCCATGATCGATAGAGGGGAGAGACAGAGCTGATAAAGAACGATTGCTTTTAAAAAAATCCAGGGACGGGGCACTGCAGCCCAGTAAAATAAAAGACAAAGCGATAAGCTTTACTAAATGCTGCATAACTTTTCTTCCCCTCCCGATACTACGCTATCTATGCGCTCATCGCCTTCAGTGGATCGACTCTGGGCGCACGCTTTTTAGGTATTTTTTTCCATTTTGCTTTCTGCTTGGCTGCCGCCCTTTTGGCTGCTTTAGGAGAAGTGCTCAGGATATCCAGTGTCCTGGATCTTTCGTATACCACAGGCTTTACACGCTTTTTCCGGCGTGGCTTGGAAACGCTTGCTCTTCTCACTGCAGGACGATACACCCTTTGCCGGAGCATATCCGATGACACGCACAGGTATACCCACACGTGCCCAGCGATACATCTTTTGTGCAAATCCATTCTGTAGTCTGATACAACCATGCGATGCGGGATAACTTGGTACAAACCCCAAGTGCATTGCGATACCGTAATTGGTCAATCTCAGCATATAATGCATTTTGGCACCACCCTTAGGCTTGGGCCAGCTGGTAGAGACATGATCCACATCCTTCTCCAGTACATGAAATCTTCCTGTAGGCGTAGGACGCTTTGCTGTTCCTGTGGAGATATGTCCACCAAATACGGGTACACCGTTCTCATACGCTGTTGCTGTCTGCGTAGAGAGGTTTACGATAATACTCTTCCCCGCATACGCTGTACTCAGCCAAAAAAGTGGCACCAATATTACTAAAAATAGTTTTCTGTTCATCTGTTAATCCCCCTATTACCCGTTGATGGTAAAAAATATAGACGATTATTGTAGCAGAAAAATATCAAAGTTTGCAGAGGATTGGCTAAAATACACAGAAAACTTCATATTTTATACTATTTTAGTGACCAAAGTATTACCTCGTCTATCATATTTATTAATATCTATCTTCTTTTCTGTTGCCTTCTGTTCTGGTTTCTTCCTCTCCCTGAGCCATTTTGGATGGGCTCTGCTTTGATAGAAGGGTCTGGCTCAAACCCAGGAGTGATCACTGTCTTGATCTTTTGTTTGATCAGTTTTTCAATCCCTCTGAGTAGGCTATGTTCATCTACGCAGACCAGAGAGAGTGCTTCCCCCTGCTTCCCTGCTCTTCCTGTCCGTCCGATACGGTGCACATAATCTTCAGCAACATTAGGAAGCTCGAAATTGACCACATGGGGCAGATCACTGATATCCAATCCACGTGCAGCGATATCCGTAGCTACCAGTACCTTTACCTCATTGGCTTTAAATCCTGCCAATGCCTTCGTTCGTGCTCCCTGGCTTTTGTTGCCATGGATAGCAGCGGCAGAAATACCATCTTCTTCAAGCTGTTTGGTCAGCCGGTTGGCACCATGTTTAGTACGGGTAAAGACCAGTACCTGCTTCCAGTCGTTCTCTCTGATCAGTTTGGAGAGCAGTGCTCTTTTACGTGAACGATCTACGGGGTGTACAACTTGGGATATCTGCTCAGCGGTACTGTTCTCTCTGGCGACCTCTACCAGTGCAGGATGATGCAGCAAGCCTGCTGCCAGCTTCTTGATCTCTGGAGAAAAGGTAGCAGAGAAGAGCAGCGTCTGTCTCTGTGCAGGTAGCATCTTCATGATCTTTTTGATATCATGGATAAATCCCATATCCAGCATACGGTCTGCTTCATCCAGTACCAAAAACTCCAGTCTGGAGAAATCGATAGCCTTCTGTGATGCCAGATCCAGCAGCCTTCCGGGTGTAGCGATCACGACATCCACCCCTTTGCGAAGTGTGGCGATCTGAGGGTTGATCCCTACACCACCAAAGATCACTGTAGACTTGTACGGCATATGCTTGCCATAAGTCTGTACACTCTCATGCACCTGTGCAGCCAACTCTCTTGTGGGGGTCAGTACCAGTGCTCGGATCTGCTTCTTCTGCATCTGTGGCTTGCTATGTGCCAAGCGATGCAGCAGTGGGAGGGTGAACCCCGCAGTTTTGCCTGTACCGGTTTGTGCAGCGGCCAGAATATCTCTTTTTTGGAGGATCAGGGGGATAGCCTGTTCCTGTATCGGTGTAGGGGTAGTATACCCTTGCTCTTTGATCGCTCTCAGCAATGGCTGTGCGAGTCCTAGTTTTGTAAATGACATGTGTTACCTTATGATTTTTCTGAATTTGTATAGGAAATAGTGTGTTGTACTTCTTTACTTTCATGATTTATAATTTCGTCGCATTATAGCGGAATAATTATTATCCTGACAAAATCAAGAATTTTTCAGTACAATACCGCTATGAAAAAACTAATCTTACTCCCCATCATTCTTCTCTTTGCAGGTTGTACCCAGGTGGTCACAGCACCTGTCAAACTTGCCGGTGCTGTCGTCAGCACTACATTCGATGTAGCAGGTGCTGCCGGAGGGGCAGTGGTCAACACCGTCACTGGTGGCAGCAGTGACGACGAAGACTAAACATGCTTAGGTTTGCACCCTCTCCTGTAGGAGAGTTATCTATCGATGCTATGCGTGTGGCACTGATAAACTATATTGTCTCCAGACAGAGAGGAGAGCAGTTTATCGTACGTATAGAAGAGAGTGACAACGTAGCGCATGGCGAAGGCAAAGATCAAGAGATCCTTGATCTGCTGAAAAAGTTTGCCATAGAACAGGATCAACTCTTCTATCAGAGTGACAACCTCGGCAGACACCAGCAATTTGCCCTCTCCCTTGTAGAGCAAGGCAAGGCCTTTACCTGTATCTGTAGCCCTGAAGCGCATGAAGCCGATCACTATCACGGCAAGTGCCTACATGATCAGGAGAACATAGTAAGACGTATCAAAGCAGAGAATCTTCCCTATGTCATACGCATCAAAAAGCCTGAAACGGCCATCACTTTCATCGATAAGATCCGAGGCAAGATCCAGACAGATCCCAGTGAGATCGATAGCTTTGTAATTCTCAGTGCAGAGGGAATCCCTACCTACGACTTCGCCTGTGCCTGTGATGATATGCTTGCTGATATCTCTATGGTCATACGAGACGAAGCGTATCTCAGCCATACCCCTAGCCAGATCCATATCAAACGCTCGCTAGGTTATACCGCCGACACTACCTATGCCCATCTACCGAGTCTCCTCAGCGCATCAGGAGAGAAACACTGCAAACAGGAAGATACCTGCACGATCAAATGGCTGCTCACAGAAGGCTTCCTGCCTGATGCGATCATCAACTATCTCCTACTGCTCGGAAACAAGACCCCTACAGAACGCTTTACCTTGCCTGAAGCAATCGAGTGGTTCACACTAGAGGGTATCTCCCAAAGACCCATCACATTCGATATCGACAGGCTACGCTCTCTCAACCGTAAGCATCTGGAGGCGATGGAGGACAAGGCCCTCTCCAGACTCTTTGGTTTTGCTGATGCAGATATCGGTAAGCTCCTCAAACTTTATCTCGTAGAGACCTCTACTATCAACGCACTGGAGAGCAAGATCAAGACACTCTTCTCTCCTAAAGCTTGTGCAGGGGAGTGGGCAGAGCAGATGCAGACGATCGCTGCTTTGATCCAGGAGGCACCGATGTTCAATGATTTCGACAGCTTTACGCAGTATATTGTCGATCAGTGCGGACTCAAAGAAGAAGCACTCTTCACACCATTGCGACTCCTCATGACAGGAGCACAGAATGGCCCAGAACTGGGAGATATCTATCCCCTCATCAAACCCTATATCACAGAAATCGCAAGGTGTACATCATGATAGGACTTTTCTGCTTTCTACTCAATACGGCTATCTCTCTCTATCTGATCATTATTTTGATCCGTGTTTTGATCTCATGGGTACCTGTGGATTATGGACATCAGGCAGTCAGAACTGTTTTCAAACTGACTGATCCTGTACTGATCCCTGCCAAAAAATATCTTCCCTTTCTCTTTATTGGGGGGATAGACTTTTCACCCATAGCCGTTGTGCTTCTGCTACAGTACTTACCCAGACTACTCTGTGGTGCATTCTAGACGATGAAAAAGCTAGCGATACTGCTCCTTCTACTGCTTGGCTGTGTGGGATATGCCCGAATACCAAGCTACAGCGAAGTACATCAGATGCCTAAAAGTATCGAAAAAGACTACTACATCTGGAGACTGCTTAAACAGCGTACTACCAGCAAGGCTGATGCGATCAAGATCATCCATGAAGCCAAACGGATCAGCCCCAAACTCAACAAAGCCTACAGAAAGAAGACGGGCAAAAAGGCACCGGTCAAAAAACGATACAAGAAGCCTCTCAGTGCCCAAGCCAAAGCACGCCTCAAAAAAAGACAACTGCACGCCAGGCATTTACTCAAAAGCAAAGACCCCGTAGCTGCATGGAGCAAAGAGAGTAACAAAGAGAAACTCTTTATCTTCAACAATGCAGGTAGAGGGGGCAGAAAGATGCTTGACCATATACTCAGTAAAGCACTCTGGCATCAGCTCTGTACGCACCCTGCCATCAACAGCATGGTCACCAAGCTCAAAAAAGAGCCTCTCCCCAAGTTCAAAAAAGCACTCCTCTACCCGCCTCCTGCAAAAAGTGCTCTGAGCTACAAAAGCCTCAATACTCTGGCATTTTATGCACTTTCTAAGGGGGAAAATAAGCTTGCAAGCAGTTATTTTGAGTACTCAGCAGCCAAAGCATGGGATCGAGAGAGCGCCGATAGAGGACTTTTCTGGGCATATATGACAAGCAAGAAAAAACGCTATCTCAAAGCGGTAGTCAAGAGCTATGATATCAATCTCTACACCCTCCTCGCCAGAGATATACTCAAGCTCAAATACCCTCAGACCATTACGCCTGCCCTGCCAAAAGCCAGACTTTTAAGTCAGCATGAGATCAGCAGTCCCATCTACTGGGCAAAGCTCAAAAAGAGGATCTTTACCAAAGGCACTAACCTGAGCCAGCTGGCAAACCAGTACAAGGCAGAGAGCTCGATCGGATACTATACTTTCATCAAAACCAAGGCGAGTAGAGAGAAAGAGCAGTACTTTCCTATGCCTTACCGAGCACTCCTCGGCAAACTACCCAAGACCCGTCAGGCGATCATGTATGCTATCGCCAGACAAGAGAGCCGCTTTATCCCCGGATCCATCTCCAGCTCTTATGCACTGGGACTGATGCAGATCATGCCGTTTTTGGTAGACCATCTGGCGAAACAGAGAAAAGAGAAGGTCGATTATGACGATATGTTCAATCCCAAAACCTCACTGATATATGCCAATGCCCACATGAACTATCTGACCAAGTGGTTACAGCATCCTCTTTATATTGCCTATGCTTACAATGCAGGAATCGGCTTTACACGAAAGGTACTGAGAAAAAAAGGATTCTTTCACTCTAACAAAGGCTATGAGCCCTACCTCAGTATCGAGAGATTGCCCAATGCACAAGCCAACAAATACGGCAAGCATGTCTTGGTCAATTATGTGATCTACATGAATAAGCTGGGGGTACCCTTACGCATGACAGATCTGCTAGGCACCCTGCACATACCGGCAAAAACAGACAAATTTAGAAGATAAGGAGTCACACATGTCCAGAAAAGCTATTGCATTTACCGGTCCTTCCGGTAGCGGAAAGACTACCACCATTGAACGGATAGCCAAAGTCCTTGTCCAGCAGAGACATGTTGCGATCATCAAACATGACCCCTCTGACAAAGCGCTCTTCGATACTGCGGGTAAAGACAGTGATAAGTTCTTCCGGACAGGGGCAGATGTGGCTGTTCTCTCCCCTACACGCACGACTGTCTTTACGCATCAGAGCAGAGAGGTCGTCCAGATTGCAGCAATGTTCGATCACTTTGATCTGCTGATCGTAGAGGGGCTCAAAACCCTGCCACTCCCACGTATCGGTATCTTCCGCAATAGTATCGAAGAGAGCTATCTTTCTGTGGTGCAAGCCATTGCCATAGATGAGAGTATCAACCTGAGTGACTATAGCATCCCAGAGCACATCACTGTGCTTGATCTGAATGATACGGGTGCTATAATAGAGTGGATAGACCAACACAGTACGGAGATATAAATGCAAAAAATATTTGAAACGATCAAAGAGGTAGCATTGGAGATCGATGCACTGATCGTCAATGAAGATACAGGCTATGTCGATGAGACCAATGCCACTGGAGACCAACAGCTCAAACTGGATATCGCCTGTGACCTACTCATCGAAAAAGCCTTTAGAAACAACCCTGAGATCTGTGCCCTGATTTCAGAGGAGAAGGACGAGGTTATGGTCTGTGCAGGAGAAGGCAGCTATACCCTCTGTTATGATCCACTCGACGGCTCCAGCATCGTCGATGCCAACCTCGCAGTTGGTTCGATCTTTGCAGTCTATGACGGAGAGCCTAGCGGGAAAAACCTTGTCGGTGCTTCCTATGTAGTCTTTGGTCCCCGCATTGAAGTAGTGACTGTCGTACGGGGAGAAGCACCCATCCGGTACCGCTACATCCATGGCGCCTATCAGGAGTTTCATCCTATCGTTTTGAAAGAAAAAGGAAAACTCAACGCCTCCGGTGGCTCACAAAAGCACTGGCAGGACAAGCATATGGACTTTATCCACGGACTCTTTGCGGATGGCTATAGACTACGCTACAGTGGTGGTATGGTACCTGATCTGCATCAGATTCTAGTCAAAGGCGGCGGACTTTTTAGCTACCCCAGCACCACAGACAACCCCAACGGCAAGCTCAGGGTACTGTTCGAGGTGCTTCCTTTTGCTCTGATCTTTGAAGCTGCAGGTGGAGAGGCGATCGATGAGAAGGGGCGTCCATTACTGGATCTTACCGTTACCCATCCCCATGCCAGAACCCCCTGTTTCTTCGGCTCTCACTATGAGATCGCCCGCCTCAAAGAGGCATATGGGGTCGCCTAGTGGAAAGTACACCGCAGGTACAGTCCATATCCCAAAGCAGAGACCAGTGGGAGCAGGCACTCGACCAAAAGCACAGTGAGCTACAGCAGTGCCAGACAGAGCATACACTCAAGAGCTGCCTCAGTTGCCCAGAACTACTGGAATGCGCCCTCAGAGATGCCTATGTCAAGGCCGTCTACGAGAGCATGAGCAAAGGGCATGGCGGAGGATTTGAATTTTGATTTTACAGATCATGATCGCAGGTATTATCGCGGCGGTGGCTATCCCCAAATTGGCTGCCGATAGAGCACAGGTACAAGAGTCACGCATACATACATTAGAAGTAGGAAAGCAGTACAAAGAGGCTATTAGGTTCCGCAAAAAACTTTTGAGAGAAGATGCAGGTAACTATATGCAGTACTACTACATCGGTAATGACTACTACCAGCTCAAAAAGTATCAAGAGGCGATCTCCTACTATACACTAGGTGTCGCCATTGCACCTGAATACTACTGGTTCTATATCAACATCGGTGATGCCTATAGGGCACTATATAAAAATACACAAGCAATAGAGTATTTCAAAAAATCTATAAAGATCGCACCTGAAAGACCAGAAGGCTACAACAACCTAGGTACTATCTATAAAAGGCAAGAGAAGTATCAGGAAGCCATGACCCTTTTCGATAAAGCGATTCAGCTCAACTCTGAGTATCTGGATCCCTACTACAATCGCATAGGCACGCTCTCTTTGCTGAAAAAGTATGATGAGGCAGTGAAAGAAGCAAAAGAACTCTACCAGAAGACCTCTGATACCACTCTCTATAAGCGTATGGCCTCTATCTATAGTAGACAAAAACAGTATCAAAAAGCTGCCGATACCTACCGTACTTATCTTCGTACTCACCCAGAAGACATGACTGCTTATCTCGACATGATGGAGCTGAACCTGATCCAGAACAGACCTTTTGACACTGCACTTCTTGCCCATTTTTTAGCAGGCAAACCGGATCAGATATCACGTAGATACTATGACATGATACAGCTTCTTCAATCCATCGCACAGGGAAACCCAGGAGATATCGATGGGTGGATCACGCACTATGGAGCAGAAAAAGACCATTGGAACTACATCTTGATGGAGGAGTGGGCTATCCATTTCAAGGATCCAGATATCCGCCAGAAACTTCAAGCGGCTATTGCACGTTTTAAAGCCTATAGCGAGAGGCCATAGTCATGCCAAAAGACCATTTCGCACACAAAGCCAGAGCCTACGAGCAGGAGGTCAAGCGGGTAGACAATGTCAGCCGTATCGCAGAGATGATCCTACAGGAGATAGACTATACCCCAGAGATGCACCTGATGGACTTTGGCTCTGGTACGGGACTACTCCTGGAGCAGATCGCCCCACAGGTACGCAAGATCACTGCAGTAGATATGTCTGCCTCCATGAATGCTATACTGGCAGAAAAGCAGGCAACCCTCCCCTGTGAAGTGGAGATCCTGAAGATGGATCTCTCCAGAGAGACCCCTTCGAGCAGTTTTGATGGGATCATCTCCTCCATGACCATCCACCATGTGAAAGATACCCTTGCACTTTTTGAGACATTCTATGCGCTGCTCCCGGAGGGTGGTACCTTGGCTCTGGCAGATCTGGACACAGAAGATGGTTCTTTCCATACTGCAGATACCGGGGTCTTTCATCACGGCTTTGAGCGAGAATCCTTTCTAGCTACTGCCAAAGCCGCAGGCTTTAGAGAGCTCAAGATACAGACTGTCGGTAACGTGATCAAGCCGTATGGCGAGTATGGGGTGTTTTTATTGACCGGTAAGCGATAACAAAAAGCCAACCTATGCTATGATTCTCTATCACACTATCCAAGGGTTATCATGAAAACACTCACGGCAGAGACCAAACAACAGATACTTGACAGCATACGTACCATCCCGGACTTTCCCAAGCCTGGTATCCAGTTCAAAGACATTACGACCCTCTTGGGTGACCCGAAGGCATTCACGCTTTTGATGGATCATCTGGAAGCACGCTATAGTGACTATGATCTGGATTATGTGGCAGGGATCGATGCCAGAGGCTTTATCTTTGGTGCGATACTGGCAGACAGACTAGGCGTAGGCTTTGTCCCTGTACGCAAAAAGGGCAAACTCCCCTACACCACTGTATCAGAAAAGTACTCACTGGAGTATGGCTTTGACGAGGTAGAGATCCATATCGATGCCTATGGTCTCAATGGCTGCCAACCTGACGGCCACTCCTCCAGAGTACTGCTCATCGATGATCTCATCGCTACAGGTGGTACTGCTGTTGCCGCTGCCAAGCTTATCGAGCGTGTGGGGGCTACCTGTGTAGAGGCCTGCTTTATCATGGAGTTGGACTTCCTCAAAGGTAGAGAAGGGATCTCTGCCCCTGTCTACGCTGTGCTGGACTAAGCATGCCCCCAAACAAAAAACCATGGACACTCTCTCGTATCCTGCGTGAAGTGCTCGTCTTTGCGGTGATCATTTTTGTTGTCAGCACGGCACTCAACTACTATAGAGCACCCAAGCTAGACAGTGACACCCTCCCCACGATCCAAGCCACACTCATTGATGGTAGTACCTTTGATACAGAGGCAATCAAGGGCAAGCCTCTGCTGATCAACTTTTGGGGTACCTGGTGCCCTGTCTGTGCCCAGGAAGCGAGCAATATCGAAAGCATTTCTAAAAAATACACGGTTCTCACCATCGCTGTCAACAGTGGATCCAATGAAAATATCAAAAAATGGATGAAGGAGAAAGGGGTACACTATCCTGTCCTCAATGATGCCAGCGGCAGATGGGCAGCACAGTTCAAGGTCTCGATCTACCCGACGATCTTTATTTATAACAGTAAGGGTCAGCTCAAATTTACCGAGACAGGCTACAGTACCACTGCCGGGCTTCTGGCACGTATGAAGCTGGCAGAATAGTCATGAAACACTCAGCCAAATACTCAGCAATCTTGCCGGAGATACTTTCACAGCTCCCCTCCCCCTGCTGGCTCCTCGAAGAGCAGCTACTGGAGCAGAATCTACAGATACTCTCCGACATCAAAGCCCGTACCGGAGTCAAGATCCTGCTCGCACTCAAAGGCTATGCCCTCTGGCACTCTTTTGATCTGGTGGGAGAGTATCTCGATGGCTGCTGTGCCAGTGGTCTCTATGAAGCAACACTGGCAGCCGAGAAGTTTGGCAAAGAGGTACACACCTACGCCCCGGCTTTCAAAGAGGAGGAGCTCGAATCCATCGCCAGACAGTCCCATCATCTGGTCTTCAACTCTCCTGCTCAGATAGCACGATTTGCTACCCAAGCCAAAGCCTACAATCCCGCTCTTTCTCTAGGACTTCGGGTCAATCCAGAGGTCTCACACGCTCCTACAGCGCTCTACAATCCTTGTGGGCTCTACTCTAGATTGGGTACGCTATCCAGCCAGATGAATGATTCAATATTAAAAAATATAGAAGGGCTGCATTTTCATGCCCTGTGCGAAGAAGACGCCTCTGCGTTAGAGACGGTATTACGGGCTTTTGAAGAGAAGTTTGGCAAGTATTTTTCACAGCTAAAATGGGTCAATTTCGGTGGGGGTCACCACATCACCAAAGCAGGCTATGACCGAGAAAAACTGATCTTCATATTAAATGATTTTAAATCCAGATATCCACACTTGGAGATCTATCTCGAGCCTGGTGAAGCGGTAGGTTGGGAGACTGGAACTCTCATCACCACCGTACTGGATATCGTTCACAACGGTATCGATATCGCCATCCTGGACAGCTCTGCTGAAGCCCACATGCCAGACACGATCATCATGCCCTACCGTGCCGAGGTCAGAGGTGCAGCACCTGCAAACGAGAAGCCCTACACTTACCGTCTGGCAGGCAACACCTGTCTGGCTGGAGATATCATGGGAGACTATAGTTTCGATGCCGCATTAGAGATCGGTGATCGGATCATTTTTGAAGACCAGATGCATTACACCATGGTCAAAGCCACCACCTTCAACGGCATTCCTCTGCCTGCTATCGCAGTCTTGAAAAGGGACGGGAGTATCGAGGTTGTGAGAGAATTTGGTTATGAGGATTTCAGGGATAGGTTGGGATGATTCCCTACACGATCGTGATTGCAGACACAAACCGCCCGCTACAGCCCTGCTCTGCCCGATAGGAGAAGAATCGATCCTTCACGCAAGAGGTACAGAGCGGTGTTACTTCTATGTGCTTGGTAGCTATACCACTCTTCATCGCCTGTAGCTTATTGACTCGCTTGAGATCGAGCTGGTACTTGCCTGCGTCTTTTCCCTCTATCACCGCACCTGCATAGCCCGTAAAGTGCTCTGCCACCTCACTGCCTACCTCATAGCAGCACTGTCCGATCGCAGGGCCTATGGCGACGAGGATATCTTGAGGCTCTGAGCCATACTTCTCCTGCATCTTGGCGATCGTTTTGGGCAGGATCTCTGCCTCTGTACCCTTCCAGCCTGCATGCACTGCACCGATAACACCAGCTACAGGGTCATAGAGCAGTATCGGCACACAGTCAGCCGTGAGGATGGTCAGTACCATCTGGGGCAGATCAGTGATGAGAGCATCTGCCTCCACTGCATCAGAGAGACTCTCCCATCCCTCACCCTCTGGATGCTCCACTATATGTATCCTGTCGCTATGTGTCTGTCTGATACCACAAAAGCGATACCCCTCACCAAACGCTTCTGACAGTGCCGTACGGTTGCGATGAATCACTGCCTCCGCCTCACCGGTGTGCAGTGCCATGGAGAAACCACAGCCATATCCCAGGTCTTTCTCTGACACGAGATGCCTGACGGCAGGACAGCTATCCAAGATTTCAAATCTCATTTATAAAACCCTATACTCTTTTCGATATAATACCAGAGAAAAATAATAGCAAAGGCTACAAGCGGATGGATTGGAAAGAGATATCGGAGTATTTTCGCAGACTTCCCAGCAAATTCAACTACCTTCTGATCCTACAGACCTTTCCACTGCTCTTCATCTCATCAATGCTGATCAAGGAGATGAACCCCGCTCTTTTCCACAAACAGATGATCTACTATATTGTGGGTGCGATCGCCTTTACTTTCTCTGCATTTATCCCGTGGAAGCGGATACTTTGGTGGTTTGCTCCGGTCAGCTACCTACTCAACATTGGTCTATTGATCGCGGTAGAGTTCGTAGGACACCGTATCCTCGGTGCACAGCGATGGATCAAGATCCCCGGCTTAGGGCTGACGATCCAACCCTCAGAGTTTATCAAAGTCAGCGTCGTCCTGATGTTGGGATTTATGATCATGCATAGACCCCCACCAGAGAAAGGCTACGGATTCATCGATTTCATCAAGCTCTCCGTGGTCATTATCATCCCCGCACTTCTCATTCGACGAGAACCTGACCTGGGTACGGCACTGGTCTTGCTCATGACTGGATACGGCATCCTCTTTCTCAACCGCTTCAAACCCATCGTCTGGGTGGTTTTTTTCATACTGGCAGGGGCAGTAGGCTTCTTCGGGTACAACAACCTGCTCAAAGACTATCAGAAAAAGCGTATCCATGACTTCATCAACAAACCCAGCTACCATGTTCAACAAGCCCTGATCGCCATCGGTTCTGGGGGTATCAAAGGCAAAAAAGAGTCCGAAGCGACCCAGACCCAGCTCAAGTTCCTCCCCATCTCTACGAGTGACTTCATCTTCGCCTATCTAGGGGAGCGACTGGGCTTTACAGGGATGCTGACGGTGATCGGGCTCTATATCCTCCTGATCATCCATCTGCTGCGTATCTCACACATCTACAGCAAGGATCCACTCATCACCACTGTCGCTGCTGGACTGGCACTGCTGCTCTTTATCTATATGGGGGTCAACATCTATATGATCATCGGTCTGGCACCGGTGGTAGGTGTGCCCCTGCCGATGTTCAGCCATGGGGGAACGTCCTTTATCATTTTTGCTGTTTTCTTTGGTATTTTGGTCAATTTAATCGCAGTTAAAAGTTACAAGGAGTATAATGCCGATTCTAAACTAACGATGATGAAAAAAGAGCCTATTACCCGTTCTATACAAGCGAGTATCCGCCGCAAACGCAAGCGTGGTTCCAACAATGTCATCGGATGAGCGGGTCTGTAGCTCAGCTGGTTAGAGCACTCGGCTCATAACCGAGTGGTCCGGGGTTCGAGTCCCCGCGGACCCACCACTTCACTTTCTTATTTTATCCATTATTTTTCATCATTCTTTTTTTGTTCCGTCTTTAGTGTTGTAGATGTTTGTTTGCCTACTGGTAGTTGATCAGTTTGGGTGGGTACTTGATCTTGGCTCCCTGTGCGTGCTCTAGTCCCATCACTTGTCTAGGGGTCATCATGGGATGGTCTTCGTGAAAGAAGAGTTTGAAGCCTCCCGCGACTTTATCTGCATATTTTTTGCTATAGATCGCATTGTAGATGCCTACTTTGAGTTTGGGTGCTCCATGTCCATCGAGGTTGAAGATGAGATCGATGTTGCTATAGTGTCTGAGCTTCTCTTTATGCTCTATCATGGTGTGTCTGAACATATGCAAGAGCAGTATCTTCTTCTCTCTGATGCCGTGCTTTTTCATATAGCTGTTCATGATCGCCTGTACCTGATTGATCCATGCTGCTTTGACATGTCCGATCTTCTTGCCGGGGCGTACGCTCAGGTCACTGACCTCAAACTCAGGATCGACTGCGAGGTGGACATTGTGGTGCTTGATATAGGGGAGGATATGACGAATCGCATCCTGTGGCATATGCTCACCCAGCTGTGTCTCGAGAAAGACCACGAAGCCTTCTTTCTCCGCTGCATGGATATAGGGGGTGAGTTTCTTGGGATTGAGGTGGATGATGTAGTCTTTGTGCCGTCCGGGATCAGCTGATGCCAGTCCATAGATGATATCAAAGCCCGGTCGCACATGCTTTCCCGTGATCTTGGCATAGGCTTTGGCTCGTTTTTTGATCATCGGTTTGAGCTGCTGGATACTATGCTCTCCCAACACTCCCAGAGACTTCACTCCGGGACGACCATAATAAGCGACGATCAGCTCATGCTTCTGAGGCATCTGATCGACCTGTACAGGCTCATCCTTGAGCATAGGATGCGATCCCGCCACACTCAGTGTCACTGACACCAGCCACACCCCTATCTGTACTCTCATTCGTCTCAGTATCATACACCCTCCCTCTTCTCTGTCGTTAGTGATGATTATACTGGGTTCTGCTTATAGCCATAAAATACCTCTTTATCCCTAGTGCTAAAGAGGAAAATGATTTATGTATGATACGATTAGATTGCTATTCTTATCATTTTATGATATGATTAAATAGTTATTTATATCAAAGGTAGGTAATGAAAGAGACAAAAAAGTGGATTTGGCAGCATCTATCCTATCCCAAGTTCCCCTATGATCATCCAGTATTGGATGCGGCACTGTCACAAGTATCACGCAATACAGGCGTACTCGAAGGTACTATCAGCACACTCAACCAGAGCAGTGCCACCTCCATGCAGGTGGATGCAGTGACCAATGAGATCCTGGCATCCTCGGAGATAGAAGGTGAGATACTCAGCAGGGACAGCGTACGTTCTTCTGTACGGAAAAAGCTTGATACCCGTTTTGATTATACCCATGACCGTTCGACACACCATACAGACGGATTGGTCGATATACTCATAGACAGTAGCTTCCATCATGACCCACTTACCAAAGAGAGGCTACATGGATGGCATAGTGCTCTCTTCCCTACTGGCTACAGTGGACTGGTCAAAATAGCAGTAGCCGCCTATCGTACAGAAGAGATGTCTATTGTATCAGGGCAAGGCATGAGAGAAAAGACACACTATGAAGCACCGCTTCCCGTACATCTCGATGAGGAGATGGAGCGTTTTTTTCACTATATCAACAGTGAAAATGACACTCCCTACATCAAAAGTGCCATTGCACATCTGTGGTTTGTCATTATCCACCCCTATGATGACGGTAATGGCAGGATCGCAAGAGCCGTGACCAACTATATACTCTCCCGAGAGTTGGGACTCAGTCATACATACTTCTCCATCTCCTCTGCAGTGATGGATGACAAAAAACACTATTATGAGATCTTGGAAAAAACCAATAATCTGCTGCACAACAGAGCCTATGATTTTACACCATGGATCCTCTGGCACAGCAATATGATAGACAGTGCCATCAATATCTCACTTGAGAACATCCAAACCGTTGTCAAAAAAGCAAAGTTCTGGGATAGAGCCAGAGCACTTCATCTCAATGAAAAACAGATCAAGGTACTCAACAGACTCTTAGATGCAGGAGAAGGGAACTTTGAAGGTGGCTTGACCAATAAAAAATACAGAAGTATCACCGGTACAACACAAGTCACTGCTTCTCGTCATATGAAAGAGTTGGTAGAGAAGAGTCTGCTACGAGAGACAGAGGGGCATGGTGGTAGAAGTACCAGGTATGATATCGCATGGGAGGTGTAGGATTTTCTGTTTTTGTTCTTCTCTGAGCAACATTATTGTATGATACAAAAAACCGTCACAAGAAAGGTCTCTATACACGATGCAAGAATACCACTACAGTGCCAGATTCTACGATACGATACTCTCTCCTTTTATCACACCTATCCGAAGAAGGGTTATTTCATTGGTGCAGAAGTACCGTTATCGTGCTATTTTGGATGTCTGCTGCGGTACGGGTGATCAGCTCAAACTTCTCAAAAAGCATGGCTTTGATGCAGAGGGAGTCGATATCTCCGATGCAATGCTCTCAGTCGCTCGCAAAGGCGAACACTCCGCCCACTGCATCCACGAGGATGCCACAGAGATGCACTATGGGGATGCGAAGTTTGATCTGGTCATGACTGCATTTGCCCTGCATGAGAAGGATCATACCACAGCACGCAAGATCGTAGAAGAGATGTACCGTGTCACTGCTGAGGGTGGATCTATGCTGATCGTGGACTATGAGATCTCAGAAAAGACCTCTAGCTTTGCCAAAGCACTCATCACGCTCATCGAGTGGTTCGCAGGTGGAGAACACTACCAAAACTTCAAAGCCTACAAGCAAAAAGGAGGTCTCCCTACCCTCCTCACTGGCATCCCAGTCACAGAGATAGAACGGCACTACTTTGCACGGCATGGGGTTGTGCTGGTTTTGTATAGGGTTTAGTTCTCTGAGAGTATAAGCTCTTTGTCAAAGTCCGTCAGAAACATGTTTTACAAAGCTTTAGCCAGTTCTACTATCTCATCGAGGGTGATCTCATTTCGCAGTTGTGCGATGCTGAGGAGGATGTCTTTTTCATTGAGGTAGAAGTGCTCCAAGGCATGGCTACAGAGGGAGTTTAGTATGGTTTCATATTCGTCAGATGTGAGTTCGGATTTATAACGTTTTAATATTTGTAATGACGCTTCTCTAGTACTCACAGTAGGATAGTTTTTTTCTACCAGATGCAAATAACCCATACTTTATAGCTCCTTGTATTTTTACTATTATAGCATATTTTTGTTTTATGGTTTTGTTTCGCAAAGGGGAGAGCAAAGATCATTAGGTTAGTGTGCTTGTGCTACGCTACTTCGTAATGCCCTACTTCTTTGAGTGCTTCTTTTCTTTTGTGGCTTACTTTGTAGAGATCATACTGGTTTTGAAGATTGAGCCAGAGTTGCGGTGTGGTACCAAAATACTTTGCTAGCTTCAACGCCATCTCTGTGGTGATGCCTCTTTTTTCATTGACCAGTTCATTGATAGCACGAAACGAGGTATGCAGCGCTTTTGCCAGAGCACTTTGTGTGATCTCTAGTGGAGAGAGAAACTCCTCTTTGAGTATCTCTCCAGGGTGTGTAGGTTGTCTTTTGGGTTCTGTCATTCTCTTCTCCTAGTGGTAGTCAAACTATAACATATAGTGTGATAGTTGTCAATATACTCTATTGGTCCATGATATATGGCAATCATTATGATTTAGGATTTAGTTACTCGTTTGATTTTTAGTAGTGGGTAGGCGACTGACCCTAAATTTTAATAAGAACACTCACTATTAAAGGATAAGCTATTAACCCTTAATAAGGGATATCACTATTAAAGGTTAAATAACTGATAGTTAGCCACATTCTGTATCTTTGCTTTTGTTGCGTGCTAAAACTCTCTTAGCATTAAGATCTGTAACTACTTTTTTACCAGTTTTTTTCTCCAACTCTTCTCTAGCAACCTTGGCAACATTACCACCCTGCACCGCTACCTCTTTGCTCTCATCAAAGTTCTCAGGGTTGATGGCTTGGGAGATGTCTTTTGTTGAGGCTTCTGCTAGCATGTTCAAGATAAGCTCTGTGTTGGTCATGTTGTCTCTGAGGTTCTCTTTTTTGAGTCCCTTTAGCACCTTGTACTCTTTGATGCTCTTTTGAGACCATGCTTTGGTGATGATGTTAGTCAATGTAGCAAACTCTTGCCCTTCTTTGATGCCTCTACTTTTCCACTCATCGGTAAGCTCTTTTCGTATCTCGATACTTTTGAGCCGTTGGTTTATCCAGTTTTGGGAGTAGCCAAGCTCCATGTATTGTTCCAGTGCCCTATCTATGCTTAGTTCTGGGTCTTGCATCTCATCGAGTCTCTCTTGGGCTACCTGAGCCAACCAAAGTTTGAAGGGTTCTGCTTTGGGTGATGGTATGGACTGGATGAGCCTAAATATCTGCTCCGTATCCGCCACATCTGTGAGCCTCATCTTGCCATCAGTCGCTTTCATTTTCAACTGGTGACAATTTGTCACCGTTTCATTTCCCTCAGCTTTGAGTCTCTGTTTGAGCTTATTCCAATACTTTCTTGCTGTCAAATAATCCTTGCTCTGTGCCAGTATAAAAATCACATCGATGATAGACACAAACCACTTCTCTTGCTCTTCATCCCAAACCGTACGAACTTCTTTTTGTTCAAATAATTTTATGCTATTTTCTTCAGGCATGATATTGCTCCCTATTTGACTTGTATGTATTATAGTAAAAAAATATTGCCAATGGGGAAAATATGCCAAATTGTCATGTTTTTAACTGACTATTCAAATTGTGCCCTGACCAAAGGAAGGAAATGCTCTTGGGGCACATGTTTTTGCTTTAGGATTTAGTTACTCGTTTGATTTTTAGTAGTGGGTAGACACCAGACCCTAAATTTTAGACCCTAAATTTTCTAAATTTTGACCGCAGATTTACAAAATATATGTACCATCTCTACCAAAATGATGTTCATATGCCAAACTATCATCTATCTTGATCTGTAATCGTATGTTCTTTGATACATATTCAGATTTTATCTTGAAAGATACAGTTTTACTCTCTATCGAAACCTGCGGTATTTTCGATGTATAGCTTGCCCCTGTATCACTGTTTGTGATATTGAACACAAAATCAAATTTATCATATGTTTCTTGAGAAAAGAAGATCTGAAATATATTATCCACTAGATCTACATTTTCAATATAGAATCTATTCGCATAAAAGAGTCCATTAGTATATACGCGTATTTTTTGCTCTAGTTTTTGCTTGCTGTCCATATCTAGATGATGCAATAGCGTCTGTTTCTCAGCTTCTGAGCGTACGATAACATATTCCAAATAATCATAGATATTGAGTTCATCGGGGATCAAGACTTCTGCATGTCTACAGTATTTAATATGTGATGGATTAGGAACACCATAAAGGCTTTCTCTATGATAGATATATTCAAATTCCAATTTATCCAAGTCCTCCACATTGCTATAAATGTCAACACCTGAGGAGGCGATATTTCCACTGCTAAAGCGACTATCATCCCTACCAAGTATCTTGACAAAGTCAAACAATAGAAATACAGGTACAGGACAATGAGCATTATGGATTATTTTATTCTTGGGCTTAAACCCTTCATTGTGATACTGTGTCGGGGTCAATGCACCAAAATAGAATCTTACAAATGCTTTAGCACTGGTACCTGTATGATCTATGACATCATCGTCAGCATTGTCATTTTGCATGAGCCCTAGTGCCAATGCCTTATGACGACTGTAGAGTTTACCTGAGTTAAGAGCAGAAATAACATTTGAGATATCACTATAATGAAAAAGAAACTTATTCCACCAACCCTGATACCCCACAAACTGGTCAGCAAGTTGTTTTTGAAATGTTTCGAGAAAAGCTTGTCTGCTCATTTTAGGCGACATCACCAAAGAGTATGGTATCCTCTTCTTTTGTAGGCTGTTTATGTGAGAGTAACCTCACCGCTATTTGTGCATCATCATCCCCTACCTCAGTCAAGACAAGATACTCCAGCTCAGACAAGAACAGCATTACATAAGAAGCATGTGTTGCCAAATCAGAAGAGAGCATATTGGCTATAAGTAAGCCATTGCTTCTAAGGGATTGCCAGATACCTGTCAGAGCGATAGTATCCAAACAGAGCCTCACATCTCCAGCTTCAAGACAAAAGATCTCTTCTTCTTCGTCTTTTTCTATGCTTACAGTTATCTCAGTTCCTTCATCATCTAGTGTGTTGATCAGTCCTGCATATCGACGCTTGAGGTCTTTAATGAATTCTATACTGGAGAGATAGTTTGGCTCACTGTGCAACCATCTATCTATCTCTGACTGATTGGCATGTTCGGGTCTATAGGCATCCTGTTTGGCGATATGGATGAACACCTCTATAGGCAGAGGCTTGAGATATCTCTCCATGAGGGGTTTGACCTCCTCTTCCCATGAGAGCCCGCCATTTCCACATCCAAGCATAGGAAATGCGATAGAAGTGATGCCTTGTTTTTCGTAATTGTCAACAAACTTTTGCAAGCCCTGCTCTACATATTCCAGCTTGGAAGGGTGTCGCCAGTTGGCTTTGGTGGGAAAGTTCAGTACCCATTTGTTAGATGTTTTATAGACCTGCAGTTTGCCTGTGGTCAACAGTCCTTCTTCACAGAACTTTTGATACTGTTTGAACATATCAGGATAGAGACGCTTGAATTCTTTGGCGAGACCTTTGCCCATGACTCCTACTGTGTTAACGGTATTGACGAGGACTTGGGCATTGGATTCGAATATATTGGTGCGGACATAAGTGATCATTGTGCATTCTCCATAGGCGTATTATACTTTATTTCTTCTTTTGATATATCACCCTCTCTCCCCTCCACCACAGCGATCTCCTCCTCACTCAGACCATACAGCGCATAGACCATCTGGTCGATCTGGGCTTCTAGGTCGGTGGTGTCTTGGTTTTGTTGTTTACGCTCAAGTATTTGATTGACCTGATTAATAAATGGTTCCTTATTATTAGTATCAACAATAGGAAGTTGTTCAAGTTTTATTTTTTGCCACATTGTTGTACCCATACCAGTAGTAGCAGCAATTCTTTCATAATACCACATTGTGATTTTTGAATTAAGTATCGCGAGTAAATACTTTAAATCTTCTCCCACCATGAAAAATAGAGTTTTATCAAGATAAAAGCCACTTTCATCATATGTAAATTTCTGTAAATCCGATAGCTCTGCCCAAACAATTTTAGGTTTGTCAAAATCATTTAAATAAGCACAATTTCGAAGGTTGTAAGGTGTCATTCCTTGGTCAGAACGTTTTTTTAGCTTTTCATAATAAAATTCTAAATGTCTTTTGATTATAGGGTATTCATCAATATTTACTGGTGGATTATTGTGTATATTTACTAACCATTTTCCAGCCCAGTTGATAGCATACTTATGTACATCTCGCCCACGAATTAATGGCTTTAGTATTTCGACACTCCGTGGGTCATCTGCTATGAGTGTGTCATGAGTCTCTGTATCTATGATGAAGGCTTTGTTGTAGCCCGTCTTGATTCCATAATTGATCTGTATATCCCATTCACTCAGTGGCTTACTATATTTCTCAATTCTATGCATTAGCTCTGTATCACGTGCACCAGTAGCCTGATGGTGCTCAATAGATTCAACTAACGTCTCAACGGTAGCACTTCGAGCATCAAAACGACGAATATGGGCAGTGCTATCTGGTGCAACACTCCCTTGCATAAATGTCACAATACATGTCTCAACCGTCGCTTCCTCAAAGATTTGTGAATCCTCAAAATTGACAATCTGTGCTGAGCCGTTACTCTCCGATAGAAAAGCCTTGAGCGATTCACCGTAACGTGTAGCAAGCCAACTATTAGAGATGATTAGTGAAAGGCACCCACTCTTACGTAACAATGTCAACC
Source organism: Sulfurovaceae bacterium (assembly GCA_965215705.1). Classification (GTDB taxonomy): domain Bacteria; phylum Campylobacterota; class Campylobacteria; order Campylobacterales; family Sulfurovaceae; genus JAAXPZ01. The sequence goes on from CBDCEE010000003.1 coordinate 612,619, forward strand.
CACGCTCAATAAATAGAGCCAGTATATCCCCATTACGATCATATGTCCTAAAGTCAAACGAACTGTAATCAATTTCTTTCAATTTACTAAGTGAAATATACGGTGGATTCCCAATCAGCACATCAAACCCCACAAAGCTCCCCTCCTCATCCAACACCTCAGGAAACTCAAACCGCCATTCAAAGGCATCTTCGTAGATTTTGCCTCGCTCTATCTCTTCTATGGCTAAGGCTGCTTTACTTACTTTCTCTAGTATCTTAGTTTTCTCTTTTTTCTTGGTAGCACTTAGTCCCTCTTCAAACAAGCTACCATGATACCCATAGTTAAACTCCAAAGCATCGAGTTGCATACCTCGTTTAAGCCCACTCATACCGTACTCTTTCACATACTTGCCCAACTCTTTTTTATAAGTCTCTGTCTGTTTCCACTGTGCTTTGAGTGTCAGCCCAAACATCCCTTTGACATCATCTATGGCTTTACGCACATCCTCTTTAGAAGTAAGAAAGTCACCCTCTTTGTACTCGGTTACTACCCTCTTGTATTCCTCTATGGCATGTTTGACATTGGGTATATCTATCTCATCGTCCAACCCATATCGACTGATCAGAGAGTTGCCCACCTTGATATTGATATCGATATTGGGCATCGTGACCAGATGCCCATCCTCAGCATAATAGCTATTTTTGAGTAACTCTATCCAGAGCCTCAGTCTGGTGATCTGTGCAGAGTTGGGGTTGATGTCTACCCCAAAGAGTGAATTTTCTATGATTTTTTGCTTCTCTAAAAAGAGCATCTTTTGGATGCGTGTTCCCTCTTTGGAGCCTCGCTTATACTCAAATATCTCACCCTCATCATCCCTGATGATCAACTCATCATTTTCTACACTGAGTTCATAATCTTTTATGCGTTTACCCTCTGCATCAAAAAGTATGCGAAGGGAACTTTTTATCTCTAGTATGGTGTTGAGTGATGAGACCAAAAAGTGTCCACTTCCCACAGCAGGGTCACAGATGGTTAGAGAGTCTATGATGGTATTGGCTTCTTTTTTGTCTTCTATCTTGTCATCGAGTTCATCTAAACTCTGAACATTCCAGCCCTTTAGTGCATTGAACTTTTCTACTATGGCTTTAGTGATGGTCTCTTTAGACATATACATCGTGATGAAACTAGGTGTATAAAAACTTCCATCTTTGTAGCCGTTGAGCTTTTCAAATATGAGTCCAAGTACAGAAGCGTTGACGAGAGACTTGTTTTCACTCACAAGCTCTTCTGTACCCTCACTAGAGAAATCATAAGCATCTAAAAACTCAAAAAGATACTCAAGCATATTGACCTCACCGTCTTTACGTTTGTTATGTGCATCTTTGAGAACAGTTTTAGAGAAGTACGGAAGCTCACAGTTATCTTCTAACGATGAGATATCTATATACTTTTTTTCTATCTCATTCATTTCAAAAAGTGAAGAGTTCAGGTAAGGGATATGCCCAAACTCTTGATTGGCTCTGTCGTGTGGTTTATTTGCCAAGATGTCAAAGAAAAATATTTTCATTCTATCAAAGTCATTAATGGTCTGTATATTTAAAAATCTATAGGTACTGTCATCATTCCATTTCACAAGCTGTGACTCTAAAAGTTTCAAAAACAAGATACGGTTTACCCATATAATCATAAGACGTATAATGGTTTCAAACTCTTGTGTATGCCCTGCAAGTTTCAAGTTACGAGCTATGTTCTCATAAAGAGATGCTCTTTGTGGGCTCTTCGCTTGAGAGATAAGCTTCTTACCTCCACTCTTTTGCTCTTCTAATCCCAAGATATAAAGAAGTTCACTATAAAACACTTTGTTAAGCGTATTGGCATCATTTGGATTAAATTCTTTTAGTAGCGTATCTTTTGAAAGTAGCTTAAGCAGAGCTATGTTTTCTTTTTCACTTCGTTTATCTCGTAAATTAAAGTAGGCACACTCTATGACTTTATCATCTATAAGATTTTCTTTCATATCTGCTATCTGTATCGCTACCAAATCATAAAAATCTTCTGTTCTACTACCTAAAACTGATGGGTCTTTTACGCTATCAAAGATTTTTTTGATACTACTGTTTTTCCAAAATAGCTTTTCAAAATCTTTTGCATCAAAAACAAACCAGTTATAAAAGTCTGTGATAATGATGTGGTAAAGTGTATTGTTCCCACTATGACGTTCTCTCATAAAGTACAGCACTGCTTCATGCAGGGCTTTTTTGTTGATATCATTCCGGGTAATCATCGCAGGCGAATCAAATACCTTTGCCTCTATAATTACCGATGGACTATGCTCCAACATAAGAGCCAAGTCCATACCACTCTGCCCTTTTTGAGAATAGCTCTGAGCATTGTAAGTAAGTGCTTCAAAGTATGGTTTTAATGCATTTGAGACGATGTTAGGTTCTGATTGTTTGGCTATTCGCTGTGTTTCAAGCTCTGAAAGGTAAGAGTCAGTAGCAACATTAAATAAGTTAAGTTCATCAGAAGTAATGCTCTTTTTGGAGAGTAAAGGACTTATAAATTTTCTTGGTTTTTTTGTTTCAAGTTTTAACATGCTTCCCTACCCATATTGTTAGTGTAGTTATTTTACCCTAAAAAGATTAGACCTCCCAACATACCGAGCACAAAGCCAAAGATCGGTGGGGTCTATCGCAACATGGGTAAAAATACTCCAGAACAATATGCTATACTACCCTACACCTTTTGGAAGTAGATTGCCCGATCTTCCAAGCCAAAGTAGAGGCATCGGCGAGAATCTGCCTCTCAGGTTAAGAAGAAAAAAAGAGTCACATACTCGCCTGACTGGAAACTCCTAAGCATTGAGAGTAACCCCAAAGGAAGCCAAGGTACACTCTCTGTGATACTTATATCCTCTCATTCCAATCATCAGGGAAGCCCATGCTTACGAGGCTGATCTCTGGGTACTCGTCCAGCAACGCCTTGATCTTCTCGACGAAACCATCTGCTGTATCCAACGCCTCAAACATATAGTGGAGCATCAAGATCAGTACGAACACCTTGTCATTCCTGATCTCTTTGAACTGCTCTAGCTTTTTGGGGAGCAAAGCTTTGATCGTGAACTGTTTGTTCCAGAGACGACCATGATGGGCACAGATATTGCGTATGTGATTGATCACATGTAGCCAGCTTTTGAGTACTTTTGGAGGAATACATAGCTTGTCTGTCATCGTCTCATGTTCTGGCTTAAGTGCTTTGAATAGCTTGGAAAGTGTGCTAAAAGAGACGATCTCTACCATCATCCAGACAGGCAGAATATCAGAACGGTACTGTTTTTTGAAGTGCGTCACAAAACTCTCTCGTGAACGCTTGGTTTCCCGCTGTATGGTTTGTGCGAGATTGATATAGTCTGTATAGCCTATATGGAGATTCTCTTTGTCCATGTATCCGAAAGCTCCAGCCTCTTTGGAGAGATGGTAGGCGATGTTGGCACGGATATTGATCTCCAGTGTTTCAATAGCGTTGAAGATGATTTTTCGCAATGCCTTGTCAAAATAATAGAGATCCAAAATCTCTTCAAATCGTGTATCTGGGTTGAGAACATCCTTTTGGCTTTGGAAGGGCAAGAAATAAGCACTCAGTCGGTAGTAGCTGATATGTTCAAGCTTTTTCCTAGCCAAGTCTTTGTCGCTAATTACAAGCCCACGAGACATTAAAAGTGCTATCTGATCGTCATAACTAAGATGTGTTTTGGTAAAAGTAGGAGAAATCATAAGAAGCACTTCCTCGTTGGCACATTGTAAAGAGGTGGAGGAAGTATGTTGGCGAGAGTATACCGTAAAACATGAATAGAGTCAAGCTTTTTCAAGCTTTTGCATAACTGCATATGGTTGGAAAACTTCATTCTCAAGCCACTCCCCTGTTGTTTTATATTCACTTTATAGTAACTTATTTTACCCTAAAAAGATTAGCCCTACTGACTTTCGGGTTATGCGCCCGATGTGCTACATCAATATGGGTAAATTTTCTTATTTTTTACCCATATTTCTCAAACATGGGTAAACATACCCATCCTAAAACCCTACACGATCTGAATACGCAACCGCTTACCCAACGCCACCACCGCACTCTCTATGGTCGCCAATGAGACAGAGGTATTGAGAGGGTCTAGCAGTCTGTTGAGTGATGATCTGCTCGTACCCATACGCTTTGCCATCTCTGTCTTGGTGATCTGTTTCTCCTGCATAGACTCTGCTACCTGATAAGCGATGACCCGCTTAGTTGCTAGAGCATCTACTTGAGGTAGAATCCCCTCCTCTTCTAAAAATTCATCAAAGCTTGAGCCTAGGGCTTGTTGTTTGAGGTTCATTGTATCTCCTTGCCAGAGTGTACCATTTTTGGTTCGTTTTTGCAAGTATCATCCAAGCCTCCCCAACATCTCCAAAATCTCCAACTCAAACCTAGAAAAGGCAAACCACTTCTTGCCCAAGTCTTTCAAACTAGCCCCAAAATGATACACCTCTTTACCATCAAGTATCAGAAACCTGTCATGCGACTCTTTAAATGTTTTTATAGTGATAGGCTTATGTTGTGCATTGTACTTTTTAAGGTCTAGTTTGAGTTGTTTTGAGATGCTTTTGGTGTAGATAGTCACCTCTATAGAAGGGTTTTTACCAAAGAGCGTCAGCACAGACTCATCGACATAATTGTCTATGAGAACAATGGACTCTTTCGCACTTTTCACAAGATCAGCCACAAACACATACGCATCAAACACCTCACCCTCATAAAAAATACCCTGCTTTGGTTTGAGAGATTTGTCTTCTATGGCTTGCATCACTGTTTGAAGTTTTTTATCTGTAAGGAGTTGTTTCTCTTCTAGCACATCTAAACGCTTTTGGTCTAGTGTGTAGCCTTTGAGAAGATGTTGCTTGAGGATGCTCGTAGCCCATATGCGAAATTGAGTTCCCTGTTTTGATTTTACTCTGTAACCAACAGAGATAATGACATCAAGATTATAATATTCTATATTATAACGCTTACCATCTGAGGCAGTTGTCCGGAAATTCCGGACAACTGCCTCTTTTCTAAGTTCATTCTCTTTAAAAACATTAGATATGTGTTCAGAGATTGTTTTTTTACTCTTAACAAAAAGTTCACTCATTTGTTTTTGGCTTAACCAAACAGTATCATTATCAACAGTCGCTTCTAAAAGAACTGTACCATCCTTATAAATCACTATATCATTCATATCTTCTCCTCTATCTTCTATCACAACAACCCCTCATCTGAAAAAGAGTAATACCCATGCTTGGAGAGGATCACATGATCTAGCAACTCAATGCCTACCAGTTTGGAAACCTCTTTTAGTCTCTGTGTTATCTGCACATCTGCCCTACTTGCTTTCAACGTACCTGATGGATGATTATGGGCGATGATGATACCTGCTGCTCTGTCTGCAATGGCATCGGCGAAGACTTCTCTGGGGTGGACTAGAGACTGGTTGAGTGTACCGATGAAGATGGTTCTGGTGTTGATGATATGTGAGGCACCATCTAGGGTGATAACGAGGAAATACTCTTGTGCCTTGGTAGTGAAAGATCTGAGCTCTTCATAGACATCTTTTGCACCCGTGATGCGTCTGTTTGAGCGTATGAGGTAGCGTTTGGAGAGTTCGATGGAAGCGAGTATCTGTGAGGCTTTGGCGATGCCTAAACCATGGATATCGCAGAGTGCATCTAAGGTCAATCGGTCACTGAGCTTGCCGAAGTGTACGGAGTGGTCGAAGTGCCTATCCATGAGTGCGACTATCTCCTTAGAGAGTTTACGCACATCTTTGCCTTGTATACCTGAGCCTAAAAGTATGGCTAAAAGCTCCTCGTTTTTAAGGGCTTCAACCCCTTTAGCTACGAGTTTTTCTCTGGGTTTGTCGTGTTTGTGGAGGTCTTTTAATGCAGTCATTTAATAAACCCTATCTTGGCGATATCAGCTGCCTCAGCAGATGCGAGCAGTGCATCGAGCTGCTTTTGCAGGGCTTTGTACTGCTTGTCATGTTTGCGATCTATAGCTATGAGCTGCTTGGCTAGGGCATTGTAGTGTCGACTGAACTCTCGGAGCTTTTTGAAGGTTCGGATGATGGCGATATTGACCTCTATGGCTGTAGTGCTTTTGAGTACGGAAGCGAGCATATAGATGCCCTGCTCTGTGAAAGCATATGGTAAAGCGCCACCAAGGTGTTGTTTGGAAGGTATCGCATTTTGCGATACCATAGATGTGACCTCCTCATCATTGAGTTGAAACATAAAGTCACTCGGAAACCTTTCTTGATTTCTTTTGACCTGCTCTCTCAATCGTATAGGTTTGACACCATACAATGCTGCCAAATCCCTATCTAGCATCACCTGCTCACCTCTGAGCGTTAATATCCTACTGCTGATCTCCCCTTGTACTATCAGTGCATCCATGTATATTCCTTTTACGGTTCATGGATGTATTCTAGCCCAAAAAGAGTATTCTGTGTGGAAATATGACAAATTGACATATTTTTGCTGTAAAAAGGAAAAAGGGGTCAAGCGAACGTAATCGTATCCAATACTATGGGTCACTCACTCCATCTCATACTTTGCACGGATCTTTGTTCCTTCGATCTGTTGTTGGTGGGTGTTGTACTGCATGGTGCTGCCGTTGATCTCTCCGCGTCTGTCTGTGATACCGAAGGTCTCGGAGAGCTCCAGGATGGCTGTGTCCTTGTGGTAGCGGGCATCTGTGGCGTGGTAGCGGGTGCCGTCTGCTTTGAGGATGCTGGCATTGTACTCCAGCGTGATCGTGTCATTGCGTTCGGTGGCTTTGTGGGAGATGAGGGTGAGCTCAGGGGTATGGAGTCGGAAGTTCTCAAATACCGTTCTGTCAGGGTACTTGACCATCCGCGAGGTGGAGATGATGCTCTGGATAGCGGTCTGGTTGACCTCGTGTAGCTGGGCAGTCAGAAGCGCGAGTTCTTTGTGCTGTGCTGTGGTGTTGGACTCTGCCTGTGAGATCTCTGTGACGATACCTCTGGTGGCAAAAAAGAGTATCGCCGCGATCAGCAGCCACTCTATTCTACTGACCATATCCTGTGCAGCTCTTCAGTGAGCCCCTCTTTTTCGATGAGATAGTCGATCATCTCTCTAACCGCACCATCACCGCCACGCCTGCTCAGCGTGACCGTCGCGATCCGCTCTACTGCTGTAGTGGCATCTTTGGGGACAAAGGAGATCGCTGCATCCTTGAGCATGGTGTAGTCGTTGAGATCATCACCGATAGTGGCGACATTGTCAGAGGTGAGTTCCAGCTTTTCCAGTAGCTCGGAGAGGACTTTGCGCTTGTCCTTGATCCCCTGATAACAGTACTCGATACGCAGCTCTCTGGCACGTCGTTCTACGATCTTGGAGCGTCTGCCGGTGATGATGGCAACCTTTTTGCCCAGTCGCATCCAGCTGGCGATACCCAGACCATCCTTGACATTGAAAGACTTGACCTCGTCCCCTGCCTCGGAGTAGCTGATACGGCTGTCTGTCATCGTACCATCTACATCCAGTACGATCAGCTCGATACTCACAGCACACCCTTGGTGCTGGGGATCCCTGCACGCTCGTTGGGCGTGACCGCACGTCGCAGTGAGACTGCCAGTGCCTTGAATGCCGCTTCTATGATGTGGTGCTTGTTTTTCCCACGGTTGTAGGTCAGGTGCAGTGTCAGTGGCATGTTGGCTACCAGTGCACGGAAAAACTCCTCCACCAGCTCCACATCAAACTCCCCGACCTTGCCACCGATAGGCAGCTCAAAGACCAGGAAACCCCGATTGCTCAGATCGATATCGCAGCTCACACTCGCCTCATCCATCACGACCGTGGCATTGCCATAACGCTCGATACGCTGTACCGGATAGATCGCCTCACCCAAAAGCTTACCGATCACGATCCCTACATCCTCGACACTGTGGTGGGCATCGATATGCAGGTCACCCTTGCAATCCACCTCCATATCCATGTGGGCATGCTTGGCAAACGCCTCCAGCATATGGTCGAAAAACCCTATCCCCGTATCGACACTGCTCTGTCCACTGCCGTATAGGTTCAGCTTGACCGTGATCTGTGTCTCTTTGGTCTCTCTGCTTTTCTCTAACATTCTCTCTCCTTTAAGGTCTGATCAGGAATCCACCCTGAATACCATGGTCACTGATAAAGTCTTTGGCTTCATCATCCGAGCCAAAGCCCATCACCCATACCCTGTATAGCGGTGCACCATCCACGATAAACTTCTTGACGATCACCTGCTTGCCTGCATCCATCGCCTTGTACTTGTCACGATAGATCACTGCACCCTCATACCTGCGGAAGGCACCTACCTGCACACCAAAGTCACTCAGGTGTACTCTAGGCAGCTGCGGTGCCGGTGTAGAGGGCTTCTGTGCTGTGGGTTTGGGGGCATGATAGACCTTTCCCGCGAAACCCAGTACGGTGAGCTTGACCGGTGCGATACCCGTCTTGTCCAGTCCGATCGCCTTGCCCGCTGCGTAGGAGCAGTCGATGATCCTGCCACTGACAAAAGGCCCACGGTCGTTGATCCGTACGACGACACTTTTGCCGTTTTTGAGGTTGTGAACACGTACCATCGTATCCATCGGCCAGGTCTTGTGTGCTGCGGTCATGCCATGCATGTTGTAGCGTTCACCATTACTGGTCTGTTTGCCGTGGAAGTTAGGCCCATACCAGCTGGATACCCCTCGCATGGTATCATGGACGCTGACGTAGGTAGGGTTATACCTCTTGCCTCTGACCCGATAAGAACGCATGGTCGCTTTGTGTCTGGCAGCACTGGTATACTTGGTACGTTTATAGCCTGCCCGCTTCTGTGAACAACCCGATATACCGAGGATAAGCAAGAAAGAAAGGAGGAAAAGTGATAGAAATCGCAGTATGGTTTTCATAGGCTCTCATTTTTTAATATCAATTATACTTGGAGCCTGATTAAAACCATCTTAGTAGCCTACATAGGTATCGAGAAAAACACCATTAAAGGTTTTTAGAAATACCTTAATACCGTATCATTTTTTCAAAAACCTCTTTGGTTACAGGCACCACCAGAAGCTTGCCGATCGCCAGCTTCTCATCTGAGAGCTGGTTGGCGATGATCATATCGATCGGTGTGGTCTTGTACTTTCTGGCGATCGCCTTGATCGTGTCACCCTTGGCTACGATATGAGAGACCAGATTGCTATAGTGCTTGATACGAAAGATCTGTTCCAGTGTCGGTGGCGTATAAAATGCCTGATAGAGATGGAGTTTCTCCTGTGGGATCATCACCTGTACCATAGAGATATCTTCTGAGATCTTGTAGTCGGTCAAATGCGGGTTCATATCAAAAAATTCGCTGACTTTCATCTGGAGCATCTCTGCAAACTTGAGCAGATTGGCACCTCCGGCAACATTGACCAGTATCTTGCCATCGATGATCTCACGCTTGATCTCTTTCTCCTCAGGCGTAGGGGTGGTCACGATCCGCTCTCCCATCATAGAGAGCAGGATGATCTTTTTGAGATAGGTACGTGTCTCAGGTGGGATATAATGGAGCTTGTTGTCCATCAGTGTGGCAAAATCATCCGTGCCCGCACGCTTGATCGCCCGTGCGACCCTACCCTCTCCACAGTTGTATGCCATCATCACCAGATACCACTTGCCAAACTGGCGGTAGAGTGTCTGGATATACTTCATCGCAGCATTGGTCGAAGCCAGTGGATCATAACGCTCGTCGATATTTTTGTTGACCTTGAGCCCAAAACGCTGTGCAGTAGCGGACATGAACTGCCAGAGTCCTGCTGCTTTTTTGTTCGATTTGGCATTGGATTTGAAACCTGATTCGGTCATCGAGAGATAGACAAAGAGCTGACTCAGTCCATCATTGACCAGTAGCTCCTTAAACATCGGCATATAGTCCTTGCCCCGTTTGACGGAGTTGCGGTAGAAGCGTTTGAACTTTGCCTCATGTTTGCTTACAAACCTCTCAAACTGCGGCTCGAAAACATAGGTCTCATCGATATCAAACTCTTTGAGGACATAGGAGTAGCTCGGGTACTTCTGCGGGATGTTGATCGCGGACAGGAAAAGAGTGCTGAGTAGAAAAAGAAGAAAGAGTTTTTTCATCATATGCCAAACAACGTTCTGCAGTTGGCTGTCGTCATCTGTATCATCTCCTCTACCGGTATTTGGCTCAGTGTCGCCATCTTCTCTGCGATGAGCTGACAGTATGCCGGCTCGTTCCTCTGCCCTCTGTGAGGATGGGGAGTCAGGTAGGGGCCATCTGTCTCTATCAGAAGCTTCTCTTGCGGGATACGAGGATAGACATCGATCAGTTTCTTGGCATTTTTGAAGGTCAGTACACCGCCGATACCGAAGTAGAAGTGCTGCGCTGCCAACGTAAGCAGTGCGTGGTCTGCATTGTAACAGTGCAGTACCCCGCCTGCGCTGCCTGCATACTGCTCCAGTATCTCCTGGGCATCTCTGCTGGCATCACGGATATGGACGATGAGTGGCTTGTTATGCTCTTTTGCCAGCGCGATCTGATCGATAAATACCTGTCGCTGCAGTAGCTTCTCTGCCTTGATCTCCCCGGCATCTTCTGGCAGGCGATAGTAGTCCAGTCCACACTCACCCACCGCCACACACTTCTCGTGGCTGATATGCTGATCCAGCAATCTACGGTCATAATGGATCGCATCATAGGGATGTATGCCTACTGCAAAGTAGATCTCCTCATACTGCTCAGCCAGCTCAATCGCACGTGCTAGGGTCTGTGGATCTGCACCGGGGATGATGAATCGCTCGACTCCGGCAGCCTTGGCTCTAGAGATCACGGCATCAAAATCATCCCGGTACCGTGCATCATCCAGATGGATATGTGTATCGACTATCAAACTGCTTGCCCCCGCATGCTCATATTTTTGGCATTATACCCAAAGAGACTGAATGCTTCAAATGGGATATGCTATAATCATCGGATAAGGAGCACATCATGTTAGAGATAATAATCACCTATTGCGGTGAATGAAACTACTTTCCTGAAGCTTCCCGGGTGGAAGAGGAGATCAAAGGAAAGTATACCCATGCAAGCGTCACACTGATCGAAGGCAGCGGCGGAATATTCGATATCGTACTCAACGGCGTATTGCTGTATTCCAAGCTGCAACAAGTGGGCTGCCAGACAGAGCGTTTCCCCTCTATCGGAGAAATCGCCGGAATGATCGAAGAAAAACTCGCCTAAACCCTACGCCAAGAGTCTTCTGGCAAAGGCGACTGCTTCCTCACCAGGCATCTCTCCACTGATGATACGGGCGATCTCTTTGACCCTGCCTGCATGATCCAGGAGCGTAGCACGGCTGATGCCGTCCTGCTTGTCGATCAGGATATGCTGATGGGCTTTGGATGCCAGATGGGGCTGGTGTGAGATCGCAAAGATCTGATAGTGTGCTGCCAGCAGAGAGATCATCTCCGCGATCGCGATAGACTCATCGCCACTGACATTAGCATCGATCTCATCCAGCATGATCATCCCATACCCGGCAGGCGATGCCCCCAGAGAGACGACCATCAACGCCAGTCTCAAGCGGTTGTGCTCTCCCCCACTCAGTGTAGCGGTGCTGCTGTGCTCCATCTGCATATCTACCCTGTCACTGCCCTGTGCACCTAGTGCGGTTGCGGCAAAGAGAAAGGTCACAGCCGGGAGTTTGAGCCTGCCCAGATAAGACGCCATAGCGGTTGCCATCTCCTCAGCCTGCGTGATCCGTGCCTGTGTCATACGCGCAGCGATGGTACTCAGCTCTGTAAACTCCAATGCCAGAAAAGACTCCAGCATACTCTTATCCTGCTCGATCCGTGCATACCCTGCCAACTCTTGCTCTTTGGTCTCACGATAGGCGATCGCCTCTTCGATAGAACCGTAGCGGTTCTTGAGCTCGCTGATCTGCTCCAGACGATCTAACAGCGCCTCTACATCAGTCTCTTCCAGCTCCTCAGCCAGACTCTGTGTCTCTTCAAAGTCTGCCCTGAGCTGGTTCATCGCATCAAAGAAGTATCCCCCCTCTTTACCCGCCAGATCAAAGACCTCGGTCACACTTCCCTCCAGACCAAAGATCGCTTCTGCCTTGCTCAGTGCATCATTGATCTTGTCGATACGGGAGAGCTGTTTTTTCACTAACAGCAGTGACTCATCCTCTCCTGGTTTGGGGTCGATAGTCTGGATCTTGTTGATCTCAAAGGTAGTGAACTCTATCAGCTCCGAGAGCTTACGTTCACTCTCCAGTATCCGCTCCAGCTCTAGCTGTTTCTCTCGGTAGCTCTGGTAGCGCTTTTTATACTCTTTATGCATCTTCTTATAACTCTTGTCACTCTGGATCAAGGCACTGTCGAGCATCTCAATCAAGCGTTCACTCTCAAACCCGCCATTGTCTCGGACACTGAGATAGTGGATATAGGGATGAAACAGTGTATAGAGGGATTTTTTGGAGATGTTCTGGTCATTGAGGAAGTAGCGGATACGCTCTTTCTTGAGGCTTCGGATGACCAGCTCTTCCTCCAGCTCATAGGCATCGGTATGGAGTGTAGGGGGTCTCTGTAGTGCCACTTCGCAGAGCGTTGCCTCTGCACTGCCGATACCAAAGCTGGAGAGTACACTCCCCATCAGGACAGATTTACCTGCACCCGAAGGCCCACTGAGTACGACCAGTCCCGGCTCAAACTCCAATGCCACTGCATCAAAGCTCAACAGTGACTTCAGGTGCACCCGCTGGATCAAAGTCTGTCTCCCCAGTGTAGTTTTTCCCTTAATACAGAAAAGTAGTTACGCTCTTTTCGGTGCAGGAGCTTCGCCCCTTTTTCGGCACCGCCTAGGTGAAGGATATCCCCCTCCTCCAGCTCATAACGCTCCTGTCCATCCACACTGACGATCGCTTCGTACTTCTGGGCATCCAACTCGATAGAGAAATCTGCCGGTACGACCAAGGGACGCTGATTGGTCAAGGAGTGTGCCATGACCGGGGTAATGATAAAGGCCTTGGTCAAAGGATAGACCACAGGGCCGCCTGCCGCCAGGTTGTACGCGGTAGAGCCCGTAGGCGTAGAGATGATAATCCCGTCTCCACGGTAGCTGTTGAAGCGTTCTCCATCGATCGAGGCATTGAGGTGTACCATCTTGGAAGGGATCGGACTGGTCACCACTACGTCATTGAGAGCGAAAAAGTTGATCCTCGCACCGGAGCGTTTTTTGATATACCCTGCGATCATCATACGGTGATCGATCCGGTACTCGCCCTGGCGTAACTGCTCCAGAAGCTGTCCCACCTCTGCTACGGTCACATCAGCCAGGAATCCCAGATTGCCGGCATTGATACCGACGACTGGTTTATGATGCTGATAGCTGTTACGTACCAGAGAGAGCAGCGTGCCGTCTCCCCCTAAAGAGACCAGAAAATCACAGGCTTTGCACATCGCTTCAAAATCAGTACCTTCCATCCCGATCATAGAAGCAGACTCTTTGGCGAGCAGGACTTCTATCCCTGCCGCTTCAAACTGCTTTTTGATGGCTACAAATATCTCTTTCACTTCGATAGAGTCCGGTCTGAGTACGAATCCGGCCTTTTGTATCTGTACTAGTTTTTCTGCCTGCATAGTCGCTCTCCTTTCTACTTCGATAGAGGAATATCGATATAGGTGATGTTGTATTGGGATGGTTTCTTCTCTGGCAACACCTCTTTTTCCTCTTCTTCCGGAGTATCCTCTGCCTCTTCTGCTTGCTCTGCCATTGCTTCTGCAACTTCCTCTGTCACAGGAACTTCAAGATCTTCTGATGCTTCAAGTATCTCTATCATTTCAGGAGATTCAGGCGAGGTCACTTCTTCAGAGAGTTCTGCTGCTTCAGATACTTCTGACGCTACTGTCTCTTCTACTTCTTCTTTAGATTCTTGTATCTCAAGCTCTGCTGAATCTTCCTTCTCTTCAATCACTTCTGATTCGTCTGACGCTACTGCTGCTTCTGCTTGCTCCTCCACTTCTTCTTCTGGTTCCGGAGTTACTTCTGCCTCTTCTACTTTTTCAGATTTTTGTATCTCAAGGCGTTCTGTCTCCTGCTCCTCTTCAGCAACTTCTGATTCGTCTGGCTGGAAGATAGGCTCCTCTGTGGTGTCAAACGTTTCCGCTAATGCCTCTGGCACTTCCACTTCTACTGTATTTGGTTCTTCTATTGCTGCTTCTTCTTCTGGTGCGGCTGGCTCCTCAGATACTTCAGAGTACTCTCTGTTTTCCAGCATTTCTACCTCTTCCGATACAGCTGTCTCTTCAGGTGATACACTCTCTTCTACAGAAGGGCTTTCTTCCTCTGCTCCGAACAGCTCCTCTTCTAGGGCTTCAGGTGATGCAGAAACCATAGTCTCTTCTGACTCTTCAGAAGCTATGGCTACTTCCTCTTCTGTCTCTGAGGCAGCTTCCTCTACAGGTTCCGTACCTTCGTACTCCTCTGCATCCTCTACTCTCTCTTCTTCTGCTGTCTCTTCTTCTATGCTCTCTTCTTTTGGGGGAAGGATCACCGCTGCATCTGGAACAGCCTCTATCGGCTCCTCCTCCACAGTATCTTCCGTACCAGAAGATGCCTCCGCTATCTCTTCTTCCTGTGTGATGTATTGGTCCAGCTGAAACTTGATCTCATCGATCTCCAGAGGCTTCAAGAGATAGCCATCTGCACCCATCTCTTGATAGATATTGAAATGCATCTCTTCTGACTCGGCAGAGAGCATCACTACAATAGGCACGGAGGGCATCGAAGTACTGGACTCAAATGTACGGATGTTCTTCGTCGTTTCAGCCGCATTCATTACAGGCGTACTGGCATTGATAAAGAGTATATCAAAAGGTGTACTTTGGTAGACATCCAGTATCCCCGCTCCGGTGACTACAGCAACGGACTCTACCCCTCTGCTTGCCAGAGCACGCTCTATCAGGTTTTGGTCTATGGCATTGTCTTCGATGATCAGTGCCTTCGCACCAGAAAGCTGCTGCTCCCCTTTCTCCATATGCTGTACCAGATTTTTACCCAGTGCATATTTGTTGAGATGGGCGATCAGTACCTCCACATCGATGGGCTTGGAGATAGCACTATCCATGCCAGATACTTTGTAGTACTGGACATCCCCGGTAGAGACATTGCCTGTCAATGCGATCAGAGGGGTATGTGCTATCCCCTGTTCACGTTCATATGCCAAGATATTTTGTGTTGCTTCCACCCCGCCCATGATCGGCATCTCAATATCCATCAGAACGATGTCAAATGCGATGTTTTTGTAAAATTCGATCGCTTCGATCCCGTTGGAGGCTACCTCTGTATCCATCTGCATATCTGAGAGCAGTTTCACCAGCAATTTTTGATTGATCTCATTGTCATCTACGATCAGTGCCCTGAGCCCATGAAAGTTTTTGTTGATCTCCATGGCACTCTCGCTCAAGGCATGCTTGTCATCCGTACAGACTTCCAAGGCACGTATAGTTTTGGCCAGATTGAGCGGTTTGTAGAGATTTTTACATATGTATTGTGCCTCTACTTCCGGTTTCTCCTGTGCATTCAGTATGGTGATCAGTACGATCTTGATCCCCAGGTCTGACAAGGCTTCCAAATCAGCACGGTTGCGTTGTTGCTCTACAAACAGAATATCCGGATAACGCTCCTTCTTGAGTGACAATATCTCATTGCCATAGAAGGTCGTAAAACGTGCGCCCAGATACTCGATATTTTTTCTCAGGTTGCTGTCCACTACTTTTTGTGAGCCTATAATGGGAAGTAGCAATCCAACCTCTAATCCCATATAAAGATCATGGTAGAGTTTTCGCTCTTTGGCCCGTGTTTTTTCAAAGCTGAGGACAAATGAGAATTCTGACCCTACACCAAAGGAGCTGTAGAGCTTGAGCTCTCCGCCCATATACTTCACGATCTTGCTTGAGATCGCCAATCCTAACCCAGTGCCGCCAAACTCCCTACTGATACTTGAGTTCGCCTGAACGAAGGCATCAAATATCTTCTCCTGGTCTTGTGTCTCAATCCCGATACCGGTATCTTTGACAGAGAACTCAAGGTTGATCACTTTGGGGTCTTCATGTATCTTCTCTACCGTGACATTGACTTCACCCAGTGCCTCGGTAAATTTGATCGCATTACTCACAAGGTTACCAATCACCTGTGAGAGCTTGGTAGGATCACCTATCAGCATAGGTGTAATGGTCGGATCGATGAATACATTGAGTTCGATACGCTTCTTCTGGGAGAGCGCTGCATAGACCTCTACGGTATCCTCTACCTGACGAAAGAGATCAAAAGGGATACTTTCAAATTCAAGTTTGTTCGCATTGATCTTGGAGAAGTCCAAGATGTCACTCACCAATGACAGCAGATGCATAGAGCTACTGTGTATGGTATTGACCAGTTCATTCTGTTCACCTGAAAGCTTTGTCTCCTTCAGCAGCTGGGTAAAGCCGACGATACCATTGACAGGGGTACGGATCTCATGAGAGAGGTTGGCAAAGAATCGCTCTCTCTCATCTTCTGGTGTACGCACTACCAAAGGCTTAGGAGACTCACTCTGTTCCTTCTTTTTCTTTCTGGGGAACCATGCACGTAGTTTCTCGATCATACCTCTACCCCCTTCAAATACTCCTGGATAGCCCCTCGCAAACTCTCTAGCTCACGCCTATACGACTCTACATACTTCGGAAGCATCTCTTCATTGTCATACAGAAAGAGCTTATACATTGTATCCACCACATCATACATTTTCTTGGCTCCGATGATTTTGCTCAACTGCCGCATGTCATTACAGAGTATCTTGGTCTGGGCATACTTTCGATCATCTATCAGATTTCTCATGGCATTATCTGAGTTGCCGTATGCTGAGATAAATTCATTGAGTATCCCGACATAGGCGATCATGCTTCCATTGCTGTTGGCTACACCCAGTGTGGTGTTGAGTCCCTGGATATGCTGTAGTGGAAGAGGTGCTTTGCTCTCAGATACAGCCGTGTCGCTTTTCTTGAGGAAGAATGCAAATGCTGCATAGAGCTGACCTACACGTAAAGGTTTGCTGAGATAACCGCTTACCCCTTTGATAAACATTTTGTCTACTTCACTCTCCATCACCAATGCGGTGAGTGCCACAATCGGGATAGAGGCATAGGCAGGCTCTTTTCTCATAGTCGCTGTTGCGGTATAGCCATCCATGACAGGCATATTGATGTCCATTAACACAAGATCATACACTTTGCCTGCACCCAATGTCATCTCTATCGCTTCCTGACCATTGCTTGCGATATCAAGCTGCATACCGGACCTTCCGAGTACATTGGTCAATATTTTCTGATTGATCTTGTTGTCATCTACGATCAAAACCGATGTACCGGCAAAGTCGCTAAAGCTAGCCATAGAGATATCTGCCCTATCCTCAAAGAGCATTCTGTGCACTTGTCTTGGGGTCTCTTTCTTCTCTGTCTCTACTGGACTCTCAGGTAACTTCTCTGTCGAATCATACAGATCCAATATCACCTCGAAGATCCTCTCTTGAGAGAATGGTTTTTTTGCGATTACATCGACGATACCCTCGGCCCACTTGTTCTCTTGTGTAGAAAAAACCGAAGAGAGAAGCACGACTTTGAGCGTGCCCTCTTCTCTGCTCTTTTTGATATGGGCATGCAGGTCTGCAGTGAGTACCTTCTCATCAAATATGGCGATATCATAAGGGGATAGATTTGGTTTCTGCCTTTGGAGATGACTTGCAGAAACCATCACCACTTTGTACCTGAAGTACTGAAGCATTTTTTTGATCGCTTCTGCAGAAGTGGTACTGGAGTCAGCCAAAAATACTTTCTTTTTTATCAAAGATCGGCTAGGCAACCTATACTTTCTGAGCTCATTTTGTCTGTAGACCTCAAAAGGAAGCACAAGTGCGATCACGGTGCCACTTTTCTCATCACTTTTCATATCGACTTTACCGTCCATGAGAGAGATCAACACTTTGGCGATATAAAAGCCTATGCCTTTCTCTTCACTGGAAAGTGCTTCATCTTCCGCTTGCAAAAGTATATTGCACTCCGTCTCAGAAAAGGCTATCTCTCTGTTACTCATCTCAAACACAATCTCATTGGCACGTTGAGGGGATTTGCGTTGTGTCACTTTGATGACCATTTCTGCTTTACTATGGCTGTTGATCATATTTTTACTCAGATTGAAGAGTATATTGCCTAGCTGTAACGGGTCACCCACGAGATACTTTGGCACCTCTTTATCGATATCAAATATCAACTCCGGACTACTGTCTCGAAACTGTGTGCCCAGAGAACCTGCCAGCTCGTTAAACACATTGTTGAGATTGAACATCTCTTTTTTGATACGTGGTTTTTCTGATTTGATCCGAAGAAACTCGATCAGCGACTCAGCGTTATCCAGTGCTCCGCCTGAGCCATATTCACTCGTATTCGGGCTGTTTTTGAGAAAGGATTGTTTCACTGTATTGTCTGAGTGTTTGTTGGCACTTCGGTTTCTGATCCAGAGAAAAACAGAGAGAAGAAGTAAAGTGGACACAGCTGCGATGATCACAGGCAGGCGACTTGAAAATGTTGACGCTACTGCCGCCTGTATCTGTGTAGGCAAAAACCACAGACACCCTAACCCCACTATAATATTATACACCTGTCTCCACTCCATACTTCATGATCTACAATCCCCAATATAGTCATTGAGAACATTGTACCACCTGCGTGTTCAAAAATTCTATTCCATGATTTGGGATTATCTTCAGTTGGATTATACTATAAAACAATAAAAGTCCATACAATGACAATCCTCCACACAGTTAATTTTGGCTAAAATACGCGTAATTTATACCCAAATAAACTCATTTGTTTAAGGAAACTTCATGCAACACTCCCCAGATAACAGCAGCTGTCACAAAGCCTATATCACGACACCAATCTACTATGTCAATGATGTCGCCCATATCGGACATGCCTATACTACGGTCATTGCGGATGCCTTGGCGATCTACTCCAGAATGGTCGGTCACGATACCTTCTTCCTCACCGGCACCGATGAACATGGACAAAAGATCGAAGAGGCTGCCAAAGCCAGAGGCAAAGAGACACAGGCCTATGCCGATGAGATCTCCGGAAAATTCAAGGCACTCTGGGACGAGTTTGGTATCTCCTATGACAAATTTATCCGGACTACAGATGCAGAGCATAAGCAGGGAGTGCAGTTCGCCTTCCAGAAGATGTTTGACAAGGGAGATATCTATAAAGATGTCTATAAAGGGCATTACTGTATCTCTTGTGAGACCTTCTTTCCCAAGATACAGTTGGTAGATGATGAATTCTGTCCCGAGTGTGGAAAGTCTACCTCGATCGTAGAGGAGGAGAGCTACTTTTTCCGACTCTCAGACTATCAGGACAAACTTCTCAAATGGTACCAGGAGAACCCAGACTGTATCCTCCCTAAAAGTAAACGTAACGAAGTGATCCGCTTTGTAGAGTCAGGTCTAGAGGATCTCTCCGTGACCAGAACCAGCTTTGACTGGGGCGTACACCTCCCTGAAGCGATCAATGACCCCAAACACGTGATGTATGTCTGGCTGGATGCCCTGATGAACTACCTCACTGCACTGGGCTATGGTACCGATGAAGCCAAGATGGATCAGTGGCCGGCACGTGTGCATCTGATCGGCAAAGATATCCTCCGCTTTCACGCTATCTACTGGCCAGCATTTCTGATGAGTCTGGAGATGCCCCTACCCAAGCATATCGCTGCACACGGCTGGTGGACGAGAAACGGGGAGAAGATGTCCAAATCCAAAGGCAACGTCGTCAACCCCAAAGAGGTGGCTGATGCCTACGGCTTGGAGAACTTCCGATACTTTATGCTCAGAGAAGTACCCTTCGGCGGAGATGGTGACTTCTCCCAAAGAGCCCTCATTGACCGTATCAACTCTGATCTGGGCAATGACCTGGGCAACCTACTCAACCGCCTCATCGGC
This sequence comes from Sulfurovaceae bacterium, assembly GCA_965215705.1. Taxonomy (GTDB): domain Bacteria; phylum Campylobacterota; class Campylobacteria; order Campylobacterales; family Sulfurovaceae; genus JAAXPZ01. Next base: position 632,693 of record CBDCEE010000003.1, read on the forward strand.
ATGAGCGGCAAGTACTTTGAAGGTCGGGTAGAGAGTGACCTCGTAAGCAAATACTATCAGACAGAGCTCGATCTCATGCGTGACTCTATCACCAAACTGGAGCCGCTGCTTTTTGAGATGCAGATCCACCGCTATCTCGAAGAGCTCTGGAGACCACTGGCAGTCGCCAACAAAGCGATCGACCAGTACCAGCCCTGGACACTGATGAAAGAAGGCAGAGAGGAGGAGGCGATGGCACTCAACGGACTCATCGCTACCATCCTCGCCAATGTGGCAGTGATGCTGCATCCGATCATGCCCAAGACTACGGCTTCTATCGCAGGGGCACTAGGCTTTGAGATCGATCAAGATAGCTATGTGAGACTCATTCAGAAGCATCAGCTTCTAGAGACCTTTACGGTCGAGAAGATCCCGCCACTCTTCCCACGTATCGAAGAGGCTGTGCTGATAGAGGAAACTGAAGAGAAACAGGGAGAAGTAGCCAAGGAAGAAAAAACTACAACCAAAGCAGAGGAGAAAGAAGAAGGCGTAGCGATGATAGGTATCGACCAGTTCTTCCAGACTTCGCTCAAGATCGGTACGGTGATCCAAGCTGAAGAGGTACCCAAGAGCAAGAAGCTCCTCCTGCTTCAAGTTGATCTCGGAGATGGCGATGTCCGTCAAGTAGTTTCAGGGATCAAAGAGTGGTACAGCCCTGAAGCGCTCATCGATACTCAGGTCTGTCTGGTTGCCAACCTCAAGCCTGCCAAGCTCATGGGCATCAAAAGTGAAGGTATGGTACTCGCTGCCAAAGATGAGGATGGTCTGGTGCTGATGCGTCCAGAGAAGCCTAAAAAAACCGGCACGGCAGTCAGCTAATGAAAATCGAAGATATTCTCAACCTCACAGAGGGCACACTCAGCACTACACCTGAAGTCCAAGCCATAGAGAGTGCTAGTACATTTCCTTCCAAAATAGGTCATGGTGATCTCTTTTTTGCGGCATCCAAAGAAGATATCCCTGTAGCCGTAGCCAATGGTGCCTATGCCATCGTCTATGAAGGAGATGTCGAGATCACTGACCCAGAGATCGCATGGATCAAGGTCAGCTCAGTTAAAGAGTCAGCATTTAGACTCCTGAGATATGTACTCCTCTCTAAAGAGGCGGACTTTCACCTACTTGATAAGCACGAGATGAGTCTCTTCAAGATGATCCTGACGCACAAGAGTAATATTACCTTCCTGCCTCATGACTGGAACAAGGCTTTCGAGCAGATACTCAATGGCGAGGGGCATCTCTTTTTCAGTACGGATGAAGAGCTGATGCGTCTGATCAAACCTGAGTCCACCAAGCTGACCAAGGAGGCGGAGGGATATGCCGTCTCTGATACCCTCTTTAAGAGCACTTTCCGCATCGGGAAATACATCTATCAGGATATTAAACTGATCCCCTATCACTTGGAGTATCTACTCAGAGTGGTCTATCTCTGTGAGCACTATGAGCTACCCTACAGCATAGACCGCATACAGTACACCCGACACTTTATGCCACTCTATATCGACAACAACCTCCACACCGTCACACAAGGTGCCAGTGACAAGGTATTGATCTTTACCGATGATCTCACAGATGTGGTTAAAGCCCGAGAGTATGTCCGCTATCAAACCACTTGGGTCAAAAGTATTGTCCTTACCCCACCCAAGACCAAGGTGGACAATGTCGAGAGACCACACTGGTTTACCACTGTAGAGGAAGCCAGAGAGATCCTCACCGGTGTACACTACAACTATGCGTTTGTTTATTCACTGGATAAGGCAGTGTTTAAGAGTTTTGAGGAACATAGAGAGGATCAAGGGCTTTTTTGATCTCTAAGGGGTTTCTTCCCCTAAAAGAAGCGATACATCTACATCATCACCATGCTCTTTGAAAAGTTGACAAATCCTATCCAACTGTATATCATCACGATCAAGATAAGGATTGTTATCCACAAACTGCCAAAGTTTTTCAGAATTTTCACACATCTCTTTTAGATAATGCCGAGTAAGTGCGCCCATGCTTCCCTCTGTATCTTGTAAAAGTTTTATACTGTTAATAACATAGGGAATACGAGGGATACCATAAGAGTCTACAGGATCACTTATCTTCTCAAAGTTAACTTGTTGCCTTTTTAGTATCCGATGAAGAGTGGGTTCCATAATAGAAAAAACAAAATATGGGGGATAAAGCATCAATGTAATTCGAGTAGCTACCATTAAGCAATAAGCAAGTGCAGTTCTTAATCTCAAATCTGAATACTCATGGCGTGCAGGTAACTTTGACAACAAGGCTAACCTTGAAATTTCCATAACAGGAAGATCTTTTAATTTCTCACTAACGTACTCTTCTTGAACGGATACTTGCATAGTAAGCTTTTTTAATAACGTATTGTGATTTAGAAAGAATACCCTCACAGTACCAACATATTTTCCTGTGTCATTATGTTTTAAGAGATATACAAAAGATTGTTTATCATCATTGTCTTCAATCACACCTAAAGATTCTAAATATGGGGTTGGTTTTGCATATTTCCTACTATATACCCCTTCCCTAATTTTCTTGACATCATTGAACTCACTGGTGTCAGTAACCAATATAATAGTATACTCTTTTATAAGAAATTCAAAAAAAGATTCTGATGACATCTCCATACTCCCAACTTCTATAATCTAAAAATTTAAAATATTATACACATAATTTACTTAGCGTCATTAACTTTCTTTATTTTGACTTTATTCTGCTAAAATATACCAACTATTTTTATTGAGGATTAGATAATGCGTATTTTTAGAATAGTTTTATTATTTTTATTTTTCCCTTTTGTATATTCTGTTGAAGCCTCTGAGATTCATAAACTCATAGATGACTTTAGCCAAAAAAATGACTATAGTCAAAAGACCATTGATGAAAATAAAGGACATTTAGTTCTCTTCGCTAGAGAAAAACTGGAAAATATGCACGCAAAGACCCTAAAGGATGTCTTTAAAACCACGCCCGTTGTTTACTATCATGAAAATAGATATGGACTCCCTGACCCTCTTTCCAATGGGACCTATACTCCTTACCTCAGTAGCTTTATTCGTCTCTATGTCGATGGTATAGAGATCACACAAGGATGGATAGGAAGTGGTTTACTCCTTTACGGTGATATCAATATCGATTTTGCTGACCATATAGAGTTTTATTATATGGCTCCTTCTCTCGAAACTTCAGCTGAGCCTGCCTATCTCACGATCTTTCTCTACTCCAAAGACCCATCCCAGGACTCAGGAAATAAAATAGGTCTCATTCAGGGTGACAATGGATACAATGCCCAAAGCTACACAGCTATGGTGATGAGACAGAAGACTACTCCTATATGATCAACCTCTCCCACACCGATGCCAAAAGAGGAAAGATAGAGAACGGTACTTCTACCCCTCTTTCTAGAGATTTTGAAAGAACACAGCTCTTTGGCTATATCAAAAATGAAAATCAGATTTTTCACCTACAGGTACTAAAAAAAGATACTGACAGTCTAGCTGGAATGAGTACGACTGCCACACCTAAACAATCCGAGGCAGATTATCTCAATGTACATATAGACTACAGTATAGACTTTGATGCATACTGGCATGCACAGTTTGCCTATGACTGGCTCCAGACAGATATCAGACAGAAAGACGATACCCCACTCTTCTCTTCCGGTTCTCTTTTACCTCTAAACAGCTTCACCAGCAAAAGTGAAAACAGTACCTATACTGCTGAGCTTTCCTACAAAGATAGTTTTGGTAACCATAATATTATGACCGGGCTAAAATGGAGGAAAAAACAGCTGGACTCATATCAGGTAGAGGAGACACCTGATATAAGTCTATCCTTTGATAGTGAAACAATCAGCTCTCTTTTCTTTCAGGATCAGTATCATTTGGGGGAGGGGAAGCTTCTCTCCTTTGGTGCAGAGTATAACCATATAGATAGAAATGGAGGGATAGAGGATGATGACCTCTGGCAATTGAGACTGGGATATATCTATGCAGGAGAACACTGGAGCTATAAGACCTATCTCTATAGAAGCATGTTTGGTAAAGATCCATTAACAATCAGTCTAAATACAGACCCCACTCAATCGATACCACAAACTACTTGGGGGCTAACTCAAGAAATAGCATATCATGATGAGAGACAATCAATTCGTCTCATGCTCCTTCTTATGCAAGATGAAGATGGACTTCTCAATGCAGATCGATCGATAGAGACTAAATACTTTTACAGCGTATTTAATTATGACTACAAATTTAATGAAAATCATAAAATAGATCTACAGTTTTACTATGCAAACTATCAAAATATATTTAATATGGATGAGCTAAAGGATTGGAGTGGATACTTTGCTTGGAGTAGTCACTATGGAAAATTTGATTTTTTCAATAGTCTTATCTGGCACAGGAATAGCATCGACTATACCAACTACTTTGATCTGACTAGTGCTATCACCTGGAACATCAGTGAAAACCTTTCTCTGACACTTAAAGGGAAAAACCTTCTTAATAAAGCCAAAACTACTGGTGTATTCCGTATCAATCCACTAACTATGACACCAATGACACCGCTAGATGTCTCACCTATAGACAGAAGAATCACACTTGAGCTAGAGTATACCTTTTGAGAAAAGTATTCTCTTTTCTCATCCTCTTTAGCTGGCAGACCCATGCACTGGAGGTAAAGAGTACACTAAAAATCTATCATGATATTTTTACATCCCTCACGCATAAGGAACGATTCTCTGTCTATACAGAAAGTAAGATATATAAAAATGTATTTTCCAAATCCAAGAGAATTATACTTTCCCGTACCCCAAGTAGTGCAGATATTATCCTTATAACAAAAAAAGATACACTTAGAAAGCTCCTCAAATATACAAAAAAAAGTATTCTGTTCACAACAAAATACAACCTCTTGGATAATTCTGACGATATCATAGGGGCATTCTATTGGCGAAAAGGACGATCCCAGTTACTCTTTATAAAAAACAGACTTAAAAAGCACGGTATTTCATTACCCGGAAAGTATTCCAAATACATTATCGATACATTATGACATTGAAATACTCCTCCTCTAAGTATACCTTTGTCATTATGACGCTGCTTGTCCTTATTGCCATCTATATGCAATACTCTATTAACCAGAGTACAGAAGCATTGAAAACATCAGAGATCAAAAAAGCAAAACAGTATGCGCTAAAGATCACTGACTATATCAAACATAATTCCTGTAAACCATTATCATCCTGCTTGGATAAGCATATAGAGATTAGAAAGAATATAAACCATATGCTTCAATCTTTTCGTACTGATGACTTTAGAAACCTCTTTGTACTTTATAAAGACAAAAAAAATATTTTTAGATTTTTATTGGATGGGGCAGAAGAAGATCCACTTCAATACAAAACAATTTTTTTCCCGGAAAGCAAGGAATTTCAGAATATTTACCAAAGTAGAGAACCTAAGATCATTGAACAGAAAGGTACAGTGGAAGCAGTATGGATGTCTCTGCTGTATCCTATTGTTAGAGACGATCAGGTAGAAGGATTACTTATCCTGGATCTCTCTGAAACATATGGAGAGCATATTAAAAATTTCAATTCTCCTATACAAAATACGATTCTTCTACTTCAGGCTTTTACCTTTCTAAGTATTCTCTTCCTTGGCTATACCCTTTACAGCTCACATCAGCTTAGGAAGAGTGTACTATTGGATCCTCTCACCTCTGCCTATACTATGCTATACCGTAATGAATACTTTGAAGAGCATACGATCAATCAATATAACTTTATACTACTTGACATCGACAAGTTCAAACGAATCAATGATCGATATGGAAGAGAGCATGCAGATAGAATACTCAGAGAGTTCGTTGCCTATATCAAAAGTATACTGCCTAACGATACACAGATCATACGAAACCATGGAACAGAGTTTTTACTCATCATGCCAAAATCCTCTATGGATTTCAATGCACTCTCTTATGAACTTTTTGAAAGTATCAGCACCAAAAGATACCTTGCAGACAATGCACTAGTCTCATTTACTGTCTCTATGTGCAGTGCAATCATTCCAAAAGAGATATGCTCTTTTTATGAGATACAACATGCCATGGATGAGAAACTACTTGAAATAAAAAGTACCGGTAAAAATAGACTCATCATCATGGATGAGCTCTCATATATTGATCTCAAGTACAAAAATATTGACAATATCAAACAGGCAATAGATAGCCAAAACCTACTCTGTCTTTATCAGCCTATCTGTGTCACAAAGACAAAAAAAATATCCAGATATGAAGCATTGGTTAGGATTGTTGATGAGGATGATCCCACACAACTTGTCTCTCCTTATACTTTTATTGAACTGATCAAAGAGACTATACACTATATACGGCTAAGTAAATGGGTCATAGAGAATACATTTAAAGTATTAAAAGAAAATCCGGATAAAGAGATCTCTATCAATATTGATCTGATTGATCTCTATAATGAAGAATTAATGGCACTTATTCAAAAAGAACTCTATAATAATCGGGAACTGGCAAACAGACTAACCTTTGAGATCTTAGAGCATAATGAAATTACTGATTATGGACGTGTCTCTTTGATCTTTAAGCAGCTGAAATCTTTTGGCTCTAAGATCGCTATAGATGATTTTGGAAGCGGCTATGCCAACTTTGCTTACCTTGCAAAGCTAGATATCGATATTATCAAAATAGATGCATCATTGATCAAGGCATTAGAAGGGAACAATGAGAGAGCGAGATCCATTATTAAGCTCATCAATGATCTAGGTATAGCCAACCATATCCAGATTGTCGCAGAACATGTATCAGAAAAAGAGATCTATATGATTTTACTTGAACTCGGCGTAGAGTATGTACAGGGATTCTATCTCGGCGTACCTAAAAAATGGGAAGAATATCACCCCATATCCCCGCTGGCGTAAAGCAACGCAATCTCTTCATCCACCCCACAGATCAATACTTCATTCTTCCCCTCATAAGGAATATTATTCAGTAGGTATCGTATAGCATTGAGTCTGGCACGTTTCTTATCTACAGCCTCCAGGCAGACCCAGGGAGCATGGGACGTACCAGAGAGGGAAAACATCTTGTCCCGTAGCAGTACATAATCATCATAGCGTTCATGTGACATATAGTCCAGCTTGGAGAGCTTCCAGCTCTTGAGTGGATTCTGCTCTCTGTCTTTGATACGGTCTGCTTGGGTTTGGTGATCAATGTTGAGATAAAATTTAAAAAAGAGCACACCATCATCAACCAGCATCTGCTCTACCTCATTAACTTGTGCATAGAAATGCTCATGCTGTGCCTGCGTACAAAATCCAAATATTTGCTCTATCCCTGCCCTGTTGTACCAGCTACGGTCGAAAAAGACCATCTCCCCCTCGTTAGGCATCTGTTTGAAGTGACGCTGAAAATACCACTGCCCAAGCTCTTTATCATTGGGCTTTGGGAGGGCTACAGAACGTGAAGAACGGGGGTTAAGATAGGGAGTCAGGGCTTTGATCGTAGAGCTCTTACCCGCAGTGTCCATCCCCTCAAAGATGATCAGTAGTCGCTGTTTACTCTCTATGACCCATTTCTGGAGTTTGACGATCTCATGTTGGAGCTTGAGTAGTTCCTTGTCATAGAAGCTGGTCTTGATCTTACCATTAGATTTATAGACTTTGGAAGGTTTTTTGCTAAGCTCAGAAAGATTCTTGGTATAGGTGATCTGTTGGGTATGCATACTCTGTGCCCTTTATCAAATAAGATAAAGTGATTGTAGCGTGTTTTGACTTTGTGTAGGTCACATGACCTACACAGAGAAGCTCTGCCTAGGAGGCGGCCTTGCCTCGCTCCAGGAAGAGTTTCATAAAGTTTCCGATACTCTGTTTCATCTCATTTCGGTCTACAACCATATCGATCAAACCATGCTCCAGAAGGAACTCTGCCCTCTGGAATCCCTCTGGAAGATCGACACCCACAGTCTGCTTGATCACACGCTGTCCGGCAAATCCGATCAGTGCATTGGGCTCTGCCATAATGATATCACCTAACATCGCAAAGGAAGCACTCACCCCACCCATCGTAGGATCGGTCAGTACAGAGATATAGGGAAGTCCATGATCAGCAAGTTTCCTCAATGCTGCAGAGGTCTTGCTCATCTGTAGGAGTGCGTAGGTACTCTCCTGCATACGGGCACCACCAGAGGCTGAGACGATCACTACACCACACTTTTTCTCTATCGCACGATCAATCGCTCTGACGATCTTCTCGCCCTCCACCGAACCTAGACTACCCCCCATAAAGGAGAAATCAAAGACCACCAACTCTACAGAATAACTCTCTATCGTACAACTTCCGCTAACGACAGAAGAGACGCGACCTGTCTTCTTCTTGCCCTCTTCTATACGCTTTTTATAGCTTTTTTTATCAGAGAACTTCAGGGGATCCACAGGTGCCAATGAAGCATCATACTCTACAAAGCTCTCCTCATCAGAGAGCAATGCGATCCGTGCATCAGCAGCGATTCGGAAATGGTTGGCACACTTAGGACAGACGCTATGTCTGGCTTCGACCTGCTTGTAGTGCATCAGGGAGAGGCATTTGGGACACTTGATCCAGTGGCTCTGCTCCTCTTCCTCTTTTTTACCGTACATTCCACTAAATAGACTTCCAAAATTCATACTTTACTCCTGCGTATCATGCTTTCAATATCTTTTGCAACTGTTATGCTCTGTGAAACTATAACATAATCCTCTTCAACAATCACTTCCAATCCTTCACAAAGTGCGATCCCTGCTACAATATCATAGAGTCGTGCATGCCCCATAAAGAGAAAGAAAGAGACACTGTGTGCATAGGCTAAAGAGAGTGCCGTAGCCCCCGGAGAACGGAACTTATATCCTGCTTCCAAGAGTTTGGCAGCTATCTCAGGATGGGCATAGGCTTTTTCAAAAATCCCTACCTCAGGCTCTTCGATATCACTCATCTGCTGCCATGTATCGTTATGGAGATGACGCATCATTGGTTTGCCATTGCCCTCTTTGACAAAGAGGTCTCCATTGATCAGATTACAGACAACCGCAGAGCTGAGCTTGCCCTCCTCGTCCAACCTGGCTACCGAGGTACCATAATAGGGGAACCCTGAAGCGAAATTGGCAGAACCATCCAGAGGATCAATGATAATGCTTGGCGTATCCTCTCCTATGATACCGGACTCTTCTGACTCGATCGTGCCGTATTGGCCAAGATGCTTGACAAATATCTCCTCTGCCAGCAGATCAGCTCGCTTACTGATATCCCCACCTGCACCGATAGTACTTTTCTCCAGCAGTGAGAGATCAAAGTTCTCTTTGAGCTGCGTAGATATCTCTCTGTTTGCCTCGATACAGGCCTGAGTAAATGCTGTCATCACTCTTTGGACTCACCCTTCTTGCAGTCACACTTCGCACGAGGCCGTACCATCCAGAAACCTCTCACCTCTGTTCTAAACTTATCGAGTATGGTTTTGGCTTGTCTACTTCCTGTTTCATTGTGGTAATCCTGCAAGAGACGTTTGAGATCAAAACGCTCTGTATCCATATCATCTGTATCGATACGCACCGCTTCTACCAGTTCTTGGTTGATATTATCAATAAAGGTACGCTCTGCATCATAAACAAACGCTATACCACCCGTCATACCTGCACCAAAGTTCACCCCTGTTTCACCAAGGATCACCACCATACCCCCAGTCATATACTCACAAGCATGGTCTCCTGTACCTTCAACAACCGTTGTGGCACCTGAGTTTCGTACAGCGAAGCGTTCACCCACATTGCCGTTAACATAGAGTGTCCCGCCTGTGGCCCCATAGAGGCAGGTATTGCCTGCGAGAGAGTATGCTGGTCCACAATTGCTCTCAGAGGTAACCACGATACGACCACCACTCATCCCTTTGCCCACATAGTCATTGGCGGCACCATGTAAGCAGAGGCAGATACCTTCACTTAGGAATGCTCCTAGAGACTGCCCAGCGATCCCTGTCAGATCAATCTTGATCGTATCTTCAGGTAAACCTGTGTCTCCATACTTTGCAGCAACCTCTCCAGAGATCAACGCACCGAAACTCCTGTTGAGATTGCTAATAGTTTTTTTGATCGTTACAGGTTTCTCCGGATTTTCGATTGCAACCATCACTTCTGAGAGTATCTCTTTCTCAAAGCCATTATCATCATATGGCTCATTGGAGTCTACCTGTGCCGTGTCCACCCCATCGAGTCTGTAGAGTATCTTTTCAAAATTGAACTTTCTTGCCAGGTCATCATCGATCACTTCCAGCAGATCCACACGCCCTACGATCTCTTCAAGTGAGCTGTATCCCAGTGATGCGAGGATCTCCCGCACATCTTCACCTAACAGTCTGAAGTAGTTAATCACCTTCTCGACGGTACCATTGAACTTGGCTCTGAGCCTATCATCCTGTGTGGTGATCCCTACCGGACAGGTATTGGTATGACATGAGCGGCACATGATACAGCCCACGATCGCCAGTGCAGCCGTACCGAAGGCAAACTCCTCTGCTCCAAAGATCGCTGCTTTGACCACATCCAATCCTGTCTTGAGCCCGCCATCGGTCTCGACGGTAACCTGACCTCTGAGATTGTTGGCCTTGAGGGCATTGTGTGCTTCGATCAATCCTAGCTCCCAGGGATTTCCTGCAAAACGTACTGAGCCGATAGGTGCCGCTCCCGTACCCCCATCAGCACCAGAGATGATAATCTTGTCTGCATAGCATTTTGCCACACCTGCCGCGATCGTACCTACGCCTGCGGTAGAGACCAGCTTGACAGAGATCTTGGCACGAGGGTTGACCTGCTTGAGGTCAAAGATCAGCTGTGCCAGATCTTCGATCGAGTAGATATCATGGTGTGGCGGAGGAGAGATCAGTGTCACTCCTGGCTTGGTATATCTAAGTTTGGCGATCAGAGGGGTGACCTTGGAGCCTGGCAACTGCCCACCCTCTCCCGGTTTGGCACCCTGTGCAACCTTGATCTGTATCTCTTCCGCAGATCTCAGATACGCGGCTGTCACACCAAATCTTCCTGAAGCCACCTGCTTGATCTTAGAGTTAAGGATCGTATCAAAACGATCCGCATCTTCTCCGCCTTCTCCAGAGTTGCTCTTCGCTCCGATGGTATTCATCGCAGCAGCCAGACACTCATGTGCCTCCGGAGACATAGAACCTAGACTCATGGCAGCTGTTGAGAATCGTTTGTAGATCGCCTCCAGCGGTTCTACCTGATCTACAGTGATCGCTGCCTTGTCTGATCTTAGCTGATAGAAATCCCTGATAAACTTTCGGTCTCTATCATTGACCAGTGAGGCGAAGTGTGTATAGTCTGCTTTCTCTCCAGTCGTACCCAGTTTGATGATGGCATTGATGACTTCTCTGGAGAAATCATGATACTCTGCATCTTTTTTGAAGCGATAGAAGCCGCCTTTGTCCAGCGGGAACTGTTTGCCTGAGGGTACCGTCTCATAGGCCTCTTTGGCATAGGCAAAAAGTCTCTCTTCTATGTCTGCATAGCCCAAGCCTCCCAAGAGCCCTTTGGAGCCACTAAAGCACTCTGAGACGATCTCTTCACTGAGTCCGATCACATCAAAAAGGGCAGCATTTCGGTAGCTGACGATCGTAGAGATACCCATCTTGGACATGATCTTCATCAGCCCGGCACTCATCGCTCTACGGAAACGCTTCAGGATCGGCTTGAGATCCGCTTCGGGATCACTCTTTCGTACAATCGTTTTGACCGTATAGTAGAGGAGATAAGGGAAGACTGTTGTCGCACCATATCCGATCATACAGGCCGCAGAATGCGGGTCAAATACTTCACCTGTCACGGTGACAATATTGACAAGATTTTTGATCTCATCCTCTAACAATCTCTCTGAAAGTCTACCTACCATCATCAGCATTGGCATCGCAGGTGCATGCGCTGACATCTCTCTATCATCCAAGACTACAACCCGGATACCCTTCTCGCAAACATCCTCAATGATCGTATCGATCAATGCCTCCATACTGGCTTTGAGATCCTTGCTGAATACGGTACTGTAGGTTTGATACCTGTAGTCCGCATCATACCTTTTGTTACCCGGTGTACCAAACTCTTTAAGCAACTGAAACTTCTCTCTGGACATGATCGGAGAAACTGTTTTGATCCGCTTGGCATTGATCGCATCATCCATCAGAATATTGCGTGTCTCCCCAAATCCGGTATTGAGGCTCATCACGATCTTTTCGCGGATAGGGTCGATCGGCGGGTTGGTCACCTGAGCAAATTTCTGCTTGAAAAAGTCGGAGAAGTTCCGATGCTCTGTGGAGAATGCTGCCAGCGGTGTATCATCTCCCATCGAGGCTGTAGTCTCCTTGCCCTCCTCTACCATTGGCTTGACCACCTCTTTGATCAGCTCCAGCGTATAGTTGAAGTATCTCTGCTTCGCCTCTATCTCCTCTTTGGGTTGCTTAGGGAAGACGGTGTTGGAGTCATGTGCATGCTCCTGTAGATAGGTCATATTCTGATTGAGCCACTTCTCGTACGGGTCCTTATCTTTGAGGTAGCCATTGATATCTTCATTACTCAATACTCTGCCGTATTTGAGATCTAACCCCATCATCTCGCCAGACTTGAGTCTGCCACGCTCTACGATCTCCTCTTCCGGGGTATCGATCACCCCATACTCAGAACTGATGAGCAGTCTGTTATCAGTGGTGATGATATATTTGGCAGGTCGTAGTCCATTTCGATCCAGCACACAGCCAATATAGCGACCATCTGTCATACTGACTGCCGCCGGACCATCCCATGGCTCAAACGAGGTACTGATGTATTCGTAAAATGCTTTAAGATCCGGATCCATATAGGGGGCATTGTGCCATGGTGCGGGGATGACCGATCTGGCAGCCTTGAAAAAGTCCATCCCGTTGACATGAAGAAACTCAAGGAAGTTATCTAGACTGGCAGAATCACTCATACTCCCCTGAATGATCTCTGAGATACGACTCATCTCGTCTGGAGTGAAAACATTACTTTTAAAGCCTTTGATCTTGGAGGCGACATTAAACCTGTTGGCTGCTACAGAGTTGATCTCTCCGTTGTGTGCCACCGCTCTAAAAGGCTGAGCCAGTCTCCACTCAGGAAGGGTATTGGTAGAAAAACGCTGATGGAAGAGTGCAAAAGAGATCTCAAAATCTTTATCTGCGATATCTGGATAGAACTCCTTAATGTGTGTAGGCATCACCAAGCCCTTGTAGGAGATAACAGAGGTAGAGAATGAAGGGATATAGAAGTCCCTCTCCTCTCGAAGTCTATGCTCTATCTCTTTTCTTGTCAAATATACCAGTGCATTGAAACGCTCTACTGCTACCAATGCATCCGGTGCCACAAATACTTGTCTGATCTGGGGAAGTGAGACAAGTGCCTGCTCTCCAAGTGCTGCTTTATCTACAGGAACCTCTCTGGTATAGATGACCTTAAGATCATTGTTACGGCAAGACTCCTTGATGACTTCCATATCCCCCTCATGACGGGAGAAAACCATGACAACAGCATAGTTTTCAGGTAGTGTTATCCCCTCTGCCTTTGCTTCTCTTTGGAAAAACTTTCTAGGAATAGAGAGCAGGAGTCCTGAGCCATCTCCTGTCTTACCATCTGCTGCGATCGCGCCACGGTGCATCATACGAGAGAGAGAAGTCACTGCATCTTCGATATTTTTATGTGAGGGAATATTATCGATAGAAGCGAGAAGTCCGAATCCACAGTTGTCCTTAAAGGAGGTAAAGAGATCTTTCATAAGCAACCTTTGATATCAAATTTATATGCATATTGCAGGAGTATTATAGTCGGGGATTATATCTAAAAGGTCGTTAAAACTCGGTAAAGCAGCCTGCTGAACTTACTTGAGGAGAAAAGAGAGTGCCTCGATCGGCATAGGGGCATAGGCAAAATTTCCCTGGTAAAGATCACAGTTTATTTTTTTGAGATACACCAGTGTTTCTTTGTTTTCAACACCTTCAGCCAAGACTTTTAGATCAAATTTTTGCCCGATAGAAACAACAGATTCTACGATCATCGCATCTTCGACATCTTGATGCATATTTTTGATAAAAGACTGATCGATTTTTAAAAGATTGACCGGAAGTTTCTTCAAGTATGCCAAGGAAGAGTGCCCGGTACCAAAGTCATCTATAGCAAAAGTAAAACCAAAGGCTTTGAGTGCATGGATCTTCTTAATAGCATCATCCAGGTTTTGCATGATACCGCCCTCTGTGATCTCAAGCTCGATCCATTGTGGTTCTATGTTATACTTTGTGGCTAACAACATAAATTTCTCAACAAAGTTTGGCTGCATAAAATGGGCTACACTAAGATTCAGCGCCACACGTTCCAAGACAAAAGCATTGCTCCCGTTCTTCAGCTGGTTCAACTCTTTAAATACCGTGTTGAATATCCATTCCTCCAGTTTAATAATCGTACCACTCTCTTCAGCAATAGGAATAAACACAGAAGGGGAGATAAAGCCTTTTTCCGGATGCTGCCAGCGTACCAGCGCCTCGGCACTGACCACCCGCCCCTCTTTGATATCGATCTGAGGCTGATAGACCATTGACAGTTCATTATGCATAATGGCTTTGTGCATATCATTTTCCAAAAAGAGCTGTTCTTTGGCATACGCTCCCATACTTTTTTGGTAAAGCATACTGGTACCTCTGGCACTCTTCTTCGCTTCATACATCGCCGTCTCTGCTTTTTTCAACAGGTCAAAGGCAGAAGCAGTCGATTGGTTAAACAAGATCACTCCGGTACTAAAGCTCGCATGATACTCTTTATCGACGATAGGCAGAGGTGCGACAAAGGCATCACGAATGATCTGGATGTACTCTTTTGCCAGCTCTGTCGAAACCTCTTCCTCTTCGCTCAGCGCAGGTAGGAGAAGTACAAATTTATCCCCACTGATCCGTGCAAAGATTCCATCATCATTACTCACCGCTTCCATTCTGGCAGAGATCTGTTTCAAGAGTTTGTCTCCTGCATCATGACCGAATGTCTCATTGATCTTTTTAAAGTTATCCATATCGATAAAAAGCAAAGCACCATATCGTACATCTGTCTCTTTTTCAGCTATATAAAACTTTAACTTATCCATCAAAAGTGTTCGGTTGGGGATATTCGTAAGAAGATCATAATAGGCATTTCGTACCATCTCTTCTCTGGCAGTGACCTCACTGGTAATATCATTGATGATCGCTATACCGCCCGCCACTTCTCCTGCGGTATTGATCATGGGAACAGTAGACAGTTTGACATAAAGATCCGCACCTTTTCTGATCGTAAACGGTCCACGATAATCCCCCGTTTTACTATCAAACACCTCTTTGTGGATATCTACTATCTGTCTGTTTTTAAATGAAGCAAGAGAGACCCCAATCAATCCCTCTTTCTCAGGGTACTGATTCATCTGTACAAAATGATCATTGGCATCTTCAAGCTCCAGGTCTTTGTTATAGTAATAGATCCCTACGGGTGCCCGCTCAAAGAGTGAAAAGAAACGCTCTTTGAGTTTTTCATGTGTGTGCTTGATCGTGATAAAGTCTTGTCTGTTCTCCAGAGCATTATTAATCACATTGCCATAGTAGTTTGCTACGATTGCCATGATCAGTATAAGTGCCAACAATATATAGGCAATATTGCTATATATTGCCTCCTCCATAAAGAAAAGTCTCATAATGATAGGGAGATAGGTCACAGAGATATAGGTGATAAGTAGATCTCGTTTAGATGCCAGGATACCCATTGCAGTAAAACCGATAACGAAAAGGAAGAAGATCACTACCATCTGATTGAGTAGGCTCGATTCCGGGAACATAAGAAAGGCACTGCTTCCCCATATAATACCATTGACTAAAGTATCTGTATAGTACTTATCAAGCCATATATCGGCATGCTTGAGCTTCTCCTCTTCATCCTCTTTTCTAAATAACCTGTACTGGTATAGTCCATAGAAAAACATAATGACACTGATAGACAGCCAGACGATGATCGAATAGAGATCCACCACGTTTAGCTGTATCGCACTCAGCAGGAAAGCACCCATGAGATTGCCAAAGAGAATAAGCGGGAGGGAGAGGTAATAAAAACCCAACTTGTCATACGCGAGACGCTTCTTAAATGACAATGTTTGATTTCCGATCATTTGATCCATACAGCACTCCATACTTTCAGGTATTATAACATAATTTAAATAGAGAGGAAAAGTATATCTTTTAACTCTTAAAAAGAAGTGCTCATAGAAGTGAAGAGGAGAGAAGTCCTATCAAACCACCAAAAACACCACCCCAGACAACAAGCCAGCCCAGATGCTCATGGATCAGATTCTGTATCAACTCCTTGACCATTTTCGGGCTAAGCTCCTCCAGTCTCTTAGTGACCAGCATCTCTATACTCTCTATCAGATCATTGCTGAGCGACGAGTGCATCAGATGGTGATCCAGCTGTACTTTAAAAGTATCAGAACTCACGATGGAGACCACCGCACCCTTGAGTTTGCGACCAAAAGTATCTCGTAGCGGTTCTAACGCATCTTCTCCACCAAACATCTGCATCATAGAGCCAAACTTAGATTCCATGACACTCTGTTTAAGCGCATCAAAGGCAGGGGTAAAATCTGCAGACTCGACCAATGGAGCCAGATCGATCTTCTGCTCTTCACTCTGAAAAAACTGATTGAGTTTTTCACTGGTAAAGAACTGCTCCATGATCATGTTACGAATGGAGATTTTAAATTTTTCAAAATTCTTCTCTATCACACCTGAGCCATATAGACCGGGTACTTTTTCAAACAGCATATGTATCGCCAACTGATTGGTCACTGCCCCAGAGAGTGCAAAAAGTCCGGTAAAGAGTAGTGCATGATGGTAGGGATCACTGAAAAGATAAGCAGAAGCGATCAAAATCAAAGATACCACGTCCGTTACATTTGCTTTATTTACCATCATACAACTCTTTTTTTAATGCTATTATAGCCAAGATAAAATTATCTTAGTGTATAATCCAACTCACGCATAACGCAAATAAAAGGCATCATTATGTTATCAAGACGTATTCAATCCCTCTCTTCCTCTATGACCATCGCTATCAGTACCTTGGCAAAAGAGCTAAAGGATGAGGGCAAAGATATTCTAAGTTTTTCTGCTGGTGAACCAGACTTTGACACCCCTCAGGCGATCAAAGATGCTGCAATCCAAGCACTCAATGAGGGCTTTACCAAATACACTCCCGTGGCAGGTATCCCCGAACTACTGGATGCAGTCAGCCACAAACTTGAGCGAGATAACGGCCTCACGTATGAGAGAAAACAGATTATCGTCAGTAATGGTGCCAAGCAATCCCTCTTTAACCTTACGCAAGCACTGATTGATGAGGGAGATGAAGTGATCATCCCTGCCCCCTACTGGGTCACCTATCCAGAGCTGGTCAAGTATGCCAAAGGCAGCCCCGTCATCATCAACACAGATGACCGCAGTGGCTTTAAGATCACGGCACATCAGCTCAAAGCAGCCATCACACCACGCACCAAAATGCTGATCCTCACTACCCCCTCCAACCCTACAGGCTCCATCTATAGCAAGCGTGAGCTCGAAGCACTTGCAGAAGTACTCAAGGGGACAAACATCATCGTCGTCAGTGATGAGATGTACGAGAAGCTAATCTTTGGTGATACCACGTTCACCTCTGTCGCCAGTATCAGCGAAGACATGTACCAAAGAACCATCACAGTCAACGGTCTCAGCAAGTCTGTTGCAATGACAGGCTGGCGTTTTGGCTATCTGGCGAGTGCAAGTAAGGAGCTTGTCTCCAAAATGAACTCCCTACAGTCACAGAGTACTTCCAATATCAACTCCATCACACAAAAAGCGGCGATCGTAGCACTCGATGGTGAAGTAGATGCAGAGATAGAGACCATGAGACAGGCATTTGAAGCCAGAGCCAAAGAGGCAGCAGAGCTCTTCAATGAGATCGAAGGACTCAGTGTCCGCCAGCCTGACGGCGCTTTCTACCTCTTTGTCAATATCAAAGAGATCACCCAGGACTCCATGAAGTTCTCCAAAGATCTGCTTGCCGAGTATGGAGTAGCAGTTGTACCGGGTATTGCTTTTGGAAGTGACGGGTATTTTAGATTCTCATATGCGACAGATATCGTCACGATCAGAGAGGGCATACGCAGAATCGCAAAGTATGTAAAAAGGTACCAGTAGCAAGATATGTCATCCATAAGGGTGCGTATGTACGTACCCTAACCCATCCAACTTCTCACTCCTGTAGAAAAATAGAAACTCACTAACCCAACCACTAGCCCCCAGACAATCGAAGCAAACACATTTAATGTGACAAATTTTCTAAAATCATACTTGGTTAACCCCATTACAATAGGGACTAATGTCTTCACTCCATAAATATACTTCTGCAAAAATACAGCCAACCAGCCATATTTTCGCATAAGTAAGTTGGTATAGGCGATTTTACGCTTATGTTTTTTCATATATCCCATTACCTCTTTCTTATTGGTCTGTGAGAGATAAAAAAGAACAGAATCACCAACAAAATTAAAAAGCGTAGCAATGAGGATAGAAGTTGTGATATCCATTTTCCCCATAGAGGACAAAATCCCCGCACCGATCAATGCAATCATGCCTCCCCCAAAAGAGTAGAATGCCAATATCAGATATCCATAGGTAGAGAGCGAGGTGAGTATATCTTCCAAAAAAGTGCCTTTCTGTTAGCGAAGCACAGAAATACTAGTTTCAGGCTTCTTGTTAAATATCGAACGCTCTTAAACATACCTACCCACCGATACCCTTGGGTACACGTTCAGGATGATGGTATTACATGCAAAGGGTTCGGTTAGTAGTTTTGTCCAAAGCTGTACTTCACACCAACGCTACCCATAAAATAGCTGCTGTCATCGCCGGCAAACATTCCCTTGGCTTCAGCCACTACAGAGAAGTCTCCTCTGAGTTGATACTCTACACCCGCACCAACCGTGGCGAAGAGTGCGTTGTTACTGTCTTTGGCAGCACTCTCTTCAAAGAACTGTACGCCCCCACCAAGTAGGAGAAAAGGGGTAAAGTCAGAGTCATTCTCGATATACCACAAGGCATTGGCACCCAGTCTATAGATATTGGTCTTGCCATCAACAATCCCTTTAGCAGGATTCTGGAACAGATTGTCTCCAGTATAGTCAGAAGCAAACTGGATCGTATCGATATCCACACTTCCCTCTACGGTTGCCCTGTTGTAGTGATATCTCAAGCCCCAGGAGAGCTCATTATCCAATCGGGTTTCTGAGGAGTTGATCGCATACCCTCCAACAATAGAGAGAGAATGGTTATAGAGATTATGATCTGCTGCAGAGAGTGATAGGGTTGCCAGTACGGCTAAAAATACCTTTTTCATTTCAGATCCTTTCAACAATTTTTCACAGTATAACCAAAAAAAGTTTAAAGTTGATAGTAATTAATATAATAAATGCTGTTTTTGCTTTTTATCCGAAATGTCCTATACTGTCATGAGAAGTTATGGAGGTTTCTAAATGAGCAAAAGAACACTGATCATCGGTGCAGGTGGTGTAGGTAATGTGGTAGCATTCAAGTGTGCCATGAATGAAGCTGTTTTTGGCAAGATTATCCTCGCCAGCCGAACAGTCTCTAAATGTGATCTCATCGCTGCCCATGTTAAGGCAAAAACAGGGGTGCAGCTATACACGACCAAGATCGATGCAGACTCAGTCAGTGACCTTATCGACCTTATCAAGCATATCAAGGCAGATATCGTCATCAATGTTGCCCTTCCCTATCAAGACCTGACCATCATGGAAGCCTGCATCCAAACGGGTGTAGATTACCTCGATACGGCCAACTATGAGCACCCTGACACTGCCAAATTCGAATACAAAGAGCAGTGGGCCAAACAGGAACAGTTTCAAAATGCCGGCATCATGGGGCTATTGGGCTCCGGATTTGATCCTGGTGTGACCAATGTTTTCTGTGCCTATGCCCAGAAACACTATTTTGATGAGATCCATACCATTGATATCCTTGATTGTAATGCAGGAGATCATGGCTATCCTTTCGCTACCAACTTTAATCCGGAGATCAATCTACGGGAAGTCTCTGCAAAAGGACGCTATTGGGAAAATGGCTCCTGGATCGAAACAGAGCCCATGGAGATCAAGCAGGTCTGGGACTACCCGGAGATCGGCCCTAAAGACAGCTACCTCCTCTATCATGAAGAGATGGAGTCTCTGGTCAAGCATATCAAGGGACTTAAACGTATCCGCTTTTTTATGACCTTTGGAGAGAGCTATCTTACCCATATGAAATGTCTGGAAAATATCGGTATGCTGGGCATCAAAGCCGTAGATCACAAGGGAGAAAAGATTATCCCTATCGAATTTCTCTCCACCATGCTTCCTGATCCAGCCAGCCTAGGAGAGAGAACCACAGGCAAGACCAATATCGGTATCTTTGCAAAAGGGATCAAGGATGGTCAAGCCCGTACCATCTATCTCTATCAGATCAGTGACCATGAGAAGTGCTATGCGGAGGTAATGAGTCAGGCGGTCAGCTATACCACCGGTGTACCCGCCATGATCGGTGCCAAGTTGATGCTCGAGGGAAAATGGCAGGGCAATGGCGTCTTCAACATGGAGGAGTTTGATCCTGATCCTTTTATGGAAGAACTCACTACCCAGGGACTCCCCTGGCAACTACTGGAACTTGCAGCGGATGAGGACTGTAGAGTAGACTCTCTATGACAGACAGAGAGAGGGATCACCGTGTATATTGAAGAGGCTATCCACTCACTTACTTTCTTCCAATGCCTCAACCAAAAGCAGGTTGCACACATTGCCATGATGTCACATGTAGAGCATTTCGATAAAGGCTACATTTTATATTATGAGAATACCTCTTTACAACATATACGCTTCTTACTCTCAGGCTTGGCAAAATCCTACAAGATCGATAAACATGACAATGAAATTTTTCTTTATCATATCCATCAAGGCTCTCTACTCTCAGAATTTTCATCACTGTCTGAAACAACACTGCTAAGCTATGCCAATACCATGATCGAAGAGCCTTCTCAGCTTCTTAGCATTGAGTATAAAAGACTCAAAAAGGACTATATCGATACAGGTATTCTCAGCAGAGAAGTAGCTTCAGAGATCCTGCAACAATCCCAGAAACTTCAGGCCATCATCAATAGGGAGTTTATTTTTGATTCCGTTGCCAAGGTTGCCATGATGCTGGATGAAGACGTCTCTATGTTCAATAGACTCAAGCGCTATGATGTGTCACTCATGCTCCATATCCAGCCAGCCACACTCTCCAGGGTTCTCAATAGACTCAAGCGAGATGAGATCATCGGTATTGACAAAGGGAATATCTTTATTCTCGATCCTCAAAAACTTCAAAATATCTATAAAGGCTTTCTATGAAAAAGATTAAAATTGTTGGTTTTTTGATCGTTGTGCTCTCTATCGCACTGGTATTTCTCTTTAATTATATCTCTCAAGAGGAGCAGCGGTTTTCACAGCAATTGAGTCAGATCAATACACAAAAATCCTATACTCAAGAGATAGCCAAATCGATATTTTTCACACATAGATATAAGAAAGAGTTTCCTAAAGCTATCGATAAAAACATGTATCAGTTTCTCAGTAACCTACAGATCAAAGAGAAAAAAGATTCTAAAATCCATAGATTCAGTCATGATTTTTTTGAACTGGTCAACCAATTTAAATATGTCTATACAGGCAATGTGCCTTATAATATCGTTATACTTGAGAAACTCGTCAATGATATTTACAAAAAAAATATGGAGCTGCTCGTCGCCTTTAACAAGTATGAAACGACTATTCAATCACGCTATGACACCACCATCAAACAATTCAGAACACTGCAATACATCCTTTTTGTATTACTGATACTTCTTTTGCTCTATATATTCACACAAGTAGATGAGATCATTCGATTTATCCAGCAGTTTACCAAGACATCTGACCGCATCATGGAACATGCCTCCATCAAGGGCTTGGAGCCTATCGATATCCCCAGTCACAATATTGATCTGGATATTGCAACCCATAATTTCAACACACTGGTCTCCAATATTGATGCCTCTATTAAAGTCGCAACAGACTCCACAACCTATACGATTAAATCCCTTGAGATTGTAGAGAGCAATATAGAGATGCTTGTATCACTACTGCATAAAATGAAAAATGATGAAAAAGAGGAGATATACAAAAAAGAAGATGTCGTCATAGAATCACTTGAAACACTCATGGATCTGACCCAGTACCTTAAAAACCTCAAAAAAGATTTAGAGAAGCTTATTTAATGTTAAAAAAGCGTATGAATTTGACCTAAGTCATATTTTCTCTCTAACAAATGTATTACAATACTTATGTTGAGTATTAGGTCTGGAAATAATTCTAAATCTAAACTCTCAAATACTAAGGAGGAAATATGAATTACAAACTGAATAAATTCTCTTCACTTTTGATAGGTTCTGCCTTGACTGCTACCACAGTCTTCGGTTCAGGTGCACTAGAAAAAGTGATGAAAGATAGGGGACTGACGGAAAACGATGTGATCCGTGCAGCCAAAACATACAACCCCACAGGTGGGAGAAACGAATTTATCGTTTTTAGTTCCGGTGGACAGAGTGGACAGATAATTGTCTATGGTGTTCCTACGATGAGAATTCTCAAGTATATCGCAGTCTTTACCCCAGAGCCATGGCAAGGTTATGGCTATGACGAGGACAGTAAAAAAGTCTTGCGTCAAGGTAACATCCGTGGCAGAGAGATAAACTGGGGTGACACACACCACCCGGGACTTTCTGAAACTGATGGCAAATACGATGGTAAGTGGTTGGTTATCAACGACAAAGCAAACCCAAGAATCGCAGTGATTGACCTGGAGGACTTCGAGACCAAGCAGATCGTCGTCAACCCAATCTTCAAGTCAGACCACGGTGGAGCATTCTTCACACCAAATTCTGATTATATTCTGGAAGCATGTCAGTATGCTGCACCATACGACAACAACTATCACCCTATTGAGGACTATAAAGAGACCTATCGTGGTGGTGTAACCGTTTGGGCCTTTGACAACAAAGAGGGTAGAATCCACCCTGAGAATACTTTCACCATAGAAATGCCTCCTTATATGCAAGACCTTTCAGACTCTGGTAAAGGTGCCAGTGATGGTTGGGGATTCACCAACTCATTCAACACAGAGATGTACACAGGTGGTATCGAAGTAGGTATGCCTCCATTTGAAGCTGGTTGTTCTAGAAATGACACAGACTTCTTGCATGTCTATAACTGGAAAAAGCTCGCAGAGCTTGCCAAAGACGATGCCAATGTCAAAGTGGTAAACGGTATGAGAATCGTACCAATGGATGTCGCAGTCAAAAATAATTGTCTCTTCCTCGTCCCAGAGCCTAAATCACCTCACGGTGTAGATGTATCACCAGATGGTGAGTATATCACTGTCTGTGGTAAGCTAGATACTCATGCTTCTGTCTATAAGTGGAGTAAGATCAAAAAATTGATTGCTGACAAGAAATTTGTAGGCAAAGACCCTTTTGGTATACCAATCTTGGATATGAAGTCTGCACTACATGGGCAGGTTGAGTTGGGTCTTGGGCCTTTACATAACCAGTACTCCAATGTAGATGGTGAGATCTATACATCACTCTATGTGGATAGTCAAATTGTAAAATGGAACTATAAAACACTTAAAGTGCTAGACAAAGAGAATGTACACTACAATGTAGGTCACCTTTGTGGAATGGAAGGAAAATCTGCAGATCCTCAAGGTAAATATATCATCTCGCTCAACAAGCTAGCGATTGATAGATTTGACCCAGTTGGACCTCTACATCCTCAGAACCACCAATTGATCGATATCAGTGGCAAGAAAATGGATCTACTCGTAGATATGCCTCTCCCTCTAGGTGAACCTCACCAGGCAGTCGCTATCAGAGCCAGCAAGTTGCATCCTAAGGTCAGATACACCATGGGTACCAACACCAAAACAGGCAAACCACATGTAGGTAAAACACTGGCTGGTCAAGAAAAGATCGTAAGAGATGGCAATAAAGTAAAAGTCTATGCTACACTCGTGAGATCTCATATCAATCCAGAGAGAATCACAGTCAACAAGGGTGATGATGTCACTATCTACCTGACCAACCTTGAGCGTGCACAGGATGAGACACATGGATTTACTGTGGATCACTTCAATATTCACGGTTCTCTAGAGCCAGGTGAGACGATCGAGCTTCACTTCAATGCTGATATTGAGGGTGTATTCCCTTACTACTGTACAGAGTTCTGTTCTGCACTTCACTTAGAGATGATGGGTTATCTCATGGTCAAAGATCCAAACAAGAAGTATGAGTCTGCACAAAAACTTAAAATGCAAACCATGTCTCCAGAGCAACTCAAAGCTGAGTATGATAAAACTGTCGGTGTCAACACTGCCACAGATGCAGTCATCCAATCAGTCGTCAAGTTCCTCAAAGAGAATCACTTCGAGAAGCATGAGACAGTCAAGAACCTCGTAACCGATGCACTGGATCAGTATGGCAAGATCGCTGGAGAAAAAGCCAAGTCTGACAAAGCAGTCAAAGAAGGCGACCTAGAGAAAGCTATTCTATTCGAGAATATGATTTGGCAGTATATGGTTAAAACTGCAGACGTTGGAATCAGAGCAAAAGACCTACTCGTCAAAAAGATCGCTACCAAGCAATCCCCTGAAGCGGCAAGAGGTGCCAACGCATTTGATGAAGGTGGATGTTCAGGATGTCACGTCATCGGTAAAGTCTCTTCTGGACCAGACCTCACAGGGGTACTCCAAAGACATGAGAATGGTGAGAAATGGGTAGCAGATTTCGTTAAAGCGCCAGAGAAAATGTTCAAAGATCCGTATGTCAAAGGTATGATCGATTACTTCAACCTTAAGATGCCTAACCAGCATATGAGTGACGATGAAATCAAAGATATCATTGAATACTTTAAATGGGTAGAAGAGAACGCTAACCTCTTCTAGAAACTATATTCAAGGGTACTCCCCTTGGATATAAAAAACTTCTTCGGCAATATAACAGATATACTTTCTTCGTCATTATAATTTTAAATAATAATAATTATAAGTACAAATATCATTTTTTTTGACTTGTGTCAACTCTTTATAGGCTTCTTTGGAGTATAATCTTTTTGATTTAAACTCAAGGAGAAAGTATGCACCCCAGTTTTACCAAAGCAAAAATATTTACTACCTTGGCACTGATTATTTTGACTGTGGCATTCACATTCCCGATCGTGACATTCCATAGTACACTCAATAAGATCGATGCCGGCAAAGGGAAAGAGGTCTCCCCTATCGCTACACAGGTATGGAACCTCTACAACCAAGGCAGATATAAAAGTGTCACGACTCCCAAGGAAGCACATAATGATCTAACACAGATGATCGAGACAGCTTCAGAGATAGGTGTGGCTTCACTGCCTATCTGGGCTGTATCACTTGAAGCCCCCAATTATCCCAAAGAGGCATTTCCAGAGGGTATCCCTGTCTTTTTCCACTTTGATGGATACAGTGGAGAAGTACATGAGATGAATACCATCAATCACTATGTCGGCATGGACCCTATGTGGGTTGGTGGACATTTCGAACGTGCCATTGGGCCTTATGCCCTACTATTACTAAGCCTCATTATGGTTTTATTCATCGCTTACAACAACAAACTGCTCAACTATCTTATGCTGATCCCAGTTTCCCTGCCCATACTTTTCATTGCAGATTACTCCTACTGGCTTTACTGGTTTGGACACAACCTGCATGACTGGGGTGCCTTCAAGATCAAGCCCTTTATGCCCACAGTATTTGGTGATGGTAAGATCGCACAGTTTACGACACACTCCTATCCTACGATCGGTTTCTACCTGATCATAGCGATCAGCCTGTTGAGCCTGCTAGCATTCTTTGCCAAGCAGAAAGCCATGAAAGAGACAGCGTAATATACACATAATATAGGGTACGTTTGCTAACGCACCTTTTTAAAGTAGTAATACATATCACACCTAAAGGGTAAACGTTGATGAAAGCATGTATGATTCTTTTCACATTGTTAAGTTTCCTCAATGCAAATGTATTGCAAGATGCCATAGACAATGCACCCGCAGGCTCTATACTCAAACTTCCTGCTGGCGTCTACAAGGGCAGTATTGTGATAGACAAACCCCTTTCCATCATTGGAAAAGAGGATGGGGTCATCATCGACGGTGAAGGCAACGGTACAGTGATCATCGCTAAGGGTTCATTTATTACCCTTAAAAACCTACAGATCATAGGCAGCGGTGATCGCCATGAAAATCTAGATGCCGCCATAAAGCTTTCTGACGGAAAGCAAAATGAGATCAGTGGATGCAAGATAGATGACTGCCTCTTCGGTATCGATATGCAGATGGTCAACAACTCGATCGTGAAAGATAATTTTATAAGATCTAAAGATATGGACCTGGGACTTCGCGGAGATGGACTGCGGCTCTGGTATAGCAATGACAATATCATCAAACATAACCTGCTCACAAAGTCCAGAGATATGGTGGTTTGGTACTCTCATGGCAATACCATCGAAGAGAATGAAGGCGAGCACTGCCGATATTCACTGCATTTTATGTACGCAGGTAAAAATATTGTCCGAAATAACCACTATAGGTATAACTCCGTAGGTATCTTCTTTATGTATTCGCAAGACACCATTGCAACAGGAAATGTCATCAAAAGTTCTCAAGGTGCCACAGGGATGGGTATCGGGCTCAAGGATGCTTCCAATTTTACGCTCAAGAACAATACTGTACTCTACTGTGCCCAGGGGATGTATATCGACCGCTCCCCTTTCGAGCCAGATACCCACAACTGGATCATTGGCAACAAAGTATTGTATAATGCAGAGGCACTGCATTTCCACTCTCTCAGTGAGAATAATATCATTAGAGACAATGTCATCATGGGCAATATCGAGGATATCGTCAATGACAGCAGAGGCAGCAAAACCAACGAAAACGAGATCCTAGGTAACTATTGGGATAAGTATGAGGGTTTCGATAAGGATGGAGACAACATTGGGGACACACCGCACAAAGTCTACCAATATGCAGACCAGCTCTGGGTCTACAATCCCGATGTGAAGTTTTTTTACGCTTCACCTGTTATCTCACTGCTGAATTTTTTAGCAAAACTGGCACCTTTTACCAAGCCACTTTTCCTTATGGCAGATGAGCAACCAAAAGTAAGTATCAAACAAGGAGAGAATAATCATGGCGAAATTTGAACCAGCAAAAAGGGACTTTATCAAATACTCCACACTGGGAGTCTTAGGTGCTGTTCTGGCAGGAGGCTATATCGCAAGTCCTCTCGCTCTCAAAGCCGAGAATAGACTACGCCCTCCAGGGGCAGTAGATGAGAAAGAATTCCTTGCACTCTGTATCAAGTGTGGTCAGTGTCTTCAGGTCTGCCCTTACCACTCTATTACGTTAGCAGATATCGGGCATGGACATGGCATAGGCACACCCTATATCGATGCCAACATCAGAGGCTGCTTTGCCTGTAATGCTGTGCCTTGTGTACTTGCATGCCCCAGTGGGGCACTCGATCATAGCTGTGAAAAAGCAGAGGATATCCATATGGGAATCGCCGTACTGGAATTTCCTGACACCTGTCTGGCGATCTCCAAAACACCTGTACCTGAGGGCTATGATCTCCAAATGAAGCAATTCATTGATGGCACAAGAAATGTCACAGAACTAGAATTAAAACTACTGGAAAAATTTGCAGGATACGCAGGTAAACAATGTACGCTCTGTGCAGATATTTGCCCTATCCCGATCCCCATGAGTGCCATCGCTATGGTCAAGGATGCCCAAGGAGGACAGCGGCCAGAGATCTATGATGGATGTATCGGATGTGGTGCATGTCAAGAAGTGTGCCCCACTTCCGTACCATCGATTGTGATCAAACCCAGAGTCACCTATAAAGAATACTATGATACAAAAAGCTAAAAGGAAATAATGATGCAACTATATAAAAGATACTTTACCTTGACCGCTGCTTTGACGATAGCACTCTGCCTATCTGGATGCGGAGACAAAAGTGCACAGGGAAAGAGTACAGCCAAAGCAGATAAAACTGTCACAGATGCAACACCAAAGATAGAGGTTGTCGCCAATCAAAATGCCCAAGAGATCAAAGTAGAGGCAAAAGCAAAAACTGGAGACAAAAATAGCTCCTATTATTATGACTACAATGTCAAAAGTGAGTATGATCTCAAATCCCAGCCTGCCAATAAAGACGCGGCTGTCAAAGTAAGACCTCGAACCAAGGTCGATGCCAATATCCATATCCGAAGCCCTTATGAGCATGTAGAGATCGAACTGCTGGTCAAGCGTCTAAGCACCACATTTAGAATCAAATGTTCTGCGTGTCACGATGATTATGCCAACGGTATTATAGGCCCCTCTCTGCTCAGCAGAGACTCTAACTATATCTATGACAAGATAACAGAGTTCAAAAGTGGTAAAAAATCCAATCCTCTCATGGATGATCTTATTCACATGATGAGTGATGATGAGATTCGTGTGCTGGCAGATGAGATTTATGAGTTCAACAAAGAAGTAAATAAGATAAGGGAGAGAAAATAATGAAAAATGCGATTGTAGGGATTTTTGTATTGATCATCTTGGGAGCAGCGGGGTGGGTAGCCTCTAAAGGTGGTCCATATAATGGTGGTGAACATGGCAAGGTGATTGCCAACATAGGTAACAAGGGTAATGCTGCCACAGTAAAGACCAAAGAGAAAGATGACAGACAAAAAGAGAATGACAAGCTCAAAGCACTCAGAGATAAGGCTGGAAATGCAGGTGCATTCAAAGTGAGCCAAGCCTATAAAAACAAATGTGCCTCCTGCCATGGTGTTAACGGATCAGGATTCCAAAATGGCAAGCCAATGATGGGTCCTAAACTGATTGGACAGAGTGCCGATGTACTCTTCAAAAAGCTTGATGACTTCAAATCCGGTAGAAAAGAGAATGTCGTCATGAAAGGCCTATTGATACCATTATCAAAAGAAGATCTTAGACACTTTGCTGATGAGATAGGTGAATTCCCTGCCAGAGCCAAAGCACAAGCTGAAGCAGACGCAAAAAATAAAATATAAGCCAGATAAAGGAAGCGTAGCATGGACAAGTATAACAATAGAGAGACCATTAAGAAATCTACCTTATGGTCCACCTTTTTCAATACTACAAAAGAGGGAAAGAAAATTTTAAGCTATCGATCCAAAAGATGGATACTAGTGATAGCAATTCATCTACTTTTCTTTCTCTCTTTTTCAATCGATATTCAGACACTCGAAGGTACACTCAACGGTTCCAGATTTCTTGGGTTTCACCTGATTGATCCATTTACTACACTAGAAATGTTCTTAGCCGAACATCATTTACATATTAATATTATCATTGGTGTCAGTACCATCTCACTCTTTTACCTTCTTGTAGGAGGTAAAAGTTACTGTGCCTGGGTCTGCCCCTATGGTATCCTCTCAGAAATAGGTGAAAAATGGCACAATACCCTAGTACGTAAAAAGATTATCAAAAACATCAAATTCGACCACCGTGTACGCTATATATTTTGGGCTATTTTTCTGATACTGTCCGCCTCAAGTGGCTATCTGGTCTTTGAAACCTTTAATGTGGTAGGTATCCTGAGCCGTGCCATCGCCTATGGTTGGAGTTTGGCATTGATCTGGGTAGTATTAGTATTTTTGCTGGAAGTGTTTGTCTCCCGAAGAGCATGGTGCACCTACATCTGCCCTATCGGTACGACATACGGCCTGATCGGTAAAGTCTCTGCTCTGCGTATCGAGTGGAATGACAACTGTGACAGCTGTATGGTCTGCCATGATGTCTGCTTCGAAAATCAAGTACTGGAGATCACCAAAGCAAAGTACAAAAAACAGATCGATGAGAAAGAGATCAAGACTGCCTACATTACGGGTGCGGACTGTACCCTCTGCGGACGCTGTATTGATGTCTGTCATGCAGATGCACTCAAGTTTGACTTTAGATTGAAGAGTTTAGTATAATGATACAGATTAAAGAATTGACCAAAATATTTGAAAAGACACGCTCACTGGACAGTGTGACATTGGACTTCAAACTCGGGGATGCAGTGGCTCTCATGGGAGCCAATGGTGCAGGTAAGACCACATTGATCCGCTCTATCATGGGATATTATCACCCTACTGACGGTAAAGTCACGATCAATGGACTCAATCCTATCAAGCACCGTACAGAGGTACTCCAACATATCAGTTTCGTACCACAGCTCCCACCACCGATCAAACTCAGTATCGCTGAGCTTATTAGTTATGTATGCAAAAGTGCAGGTATAGACAAAGAGAAGATCTATTACTATGCCAATGAGATGAAACTGGATATCAAAGCCAATCTGGGTAAGTCTTTTTTCAAACTCTCTGGTGGTATGAAGCAAAAGCTTCTCATCGCCATCTCACTAGCCAAACAAAGTGACATCATCATCTACGATGAGCCCACCGCCAATCTCGACCCCAAAGCCAGAGATGACTTCTACCGACTCATCAAAGAGAATGAGAGAGATAAACTCGCACTTTTTGTCACACACCGTATCGAAGAGGTGCAGGATATCGTCAACCGTGAGATCTATATGGATATGGGAAAGGTCGTCTCTGATGTACCCTGCTAGAGCACTCCTTTTTACGCTGTTGCTTCTGCTTTTGTCTGCATGTGGAGGCAAACCCAAGGATAAAACTGCCCTGCATGATGTCCACTGGGACAGAGATATGTGTGAACGATGCAAGATGGTCACCAGTGATCGACACCATGCGGTACAGGTGATCAACCCCAAATCTGGACGCAGTTATATGTTCGATGATATTGGCTGTGTCACACTCTGGTTTGAGGATGAGCAAATCCCTTGGCAAAAAGAGGCAAAGATCTGGATCACTGATATCAAGACAGGCAAATGGATCGATGCCAGAACCGCTTATTATGATACCAACAATATCACTCCTATGGCGTATGGCTTTGGTGCCCATGCAAAAAAAGAGGATATCAAAGCAGGCGAAGAGATCGTCCGTTTTAATGCACTAGCGCCACGAATTAAAAAAATTGAAGAGATAAACAATGCAAAAGTAAGGAAGTTACAATGAAAAATCTACTCCTCATCGCCTATCTGGATCTCAAAGAATCCATACGAGCCAACTGGTTTATCGTCTATTCCATCGTCTTTGGCGGGCTAATCGCTCTCTTTTTCATCGCTGGGATCACTGAGTCTCAGGTGATGGGCTTCTCTGGACTGAGCCGACTACTACTGATGTATATTCAGGTTACCATCGTAATCTTGCCTATCTTTATCCTAGTGACCACTGTGCGTTCAATCTCTGGAGATCGTGATAGCCATATTCTGGAGTATATGCTCTCCTTTCCTATCTCTTTAGGACAGTACTACTGGGGTAAGGTCTTTGGACGTTTTATTACTGTCTTTTTACCTGTATTTATGGCGATGTTCTTTGCTATTGTCTACGGTATGTTTAAGGGGGCTTCTGTGCCATGGGAGATCTTTTTCCTCTATACTGGCTTGCTCTTTGCGATGAGCTCTGCCTTTTTAGGGATCGCCTTTTTCGTCTCTTCGATCGTCAAGTCCTCTGAGATGGCACTGGGTATCTCCTTTTTCGTCTGGATCTTCCTGTTGGCATTTATCGATATCGCACTGATCTCACTCATGATGCAGCAGCGTATGAATACAGGACTGATCATTGGTATCGCCATGGCAAACCCTATGGAGATATTTAGGGTGGCTGCTATTTCACTCTTTGATCCTGAACTAACGGTCATGGGACCGGTAGCATTTTACATCCTCGATATGATGAGCCAGAGCCTCTTTGTCGCTATCTCTATCATTTACCCTGTTGTGGTAGGATTGCTTTTTGCATTTCTCGGATTTGCCGTATTTAAGAAAAAAGACCTCGTATAAGGAGTTTCAAATGAAACGATTATTGCTACTGTGTATACTTACTGCCTCTTTTACATGGGCAGAGGCCCCTATGACCCCTTTTAATGTAGGGAAGAAATACTTTCTAAACTTTGACAAGAACACCACTTGTCTGGTCAGACAGATACCGGTCTACAAAGATCCAAAGTGGGTAGCAAAGATAGAGACACGGGGTGGGAAGACCGTCTATTTCTGTAGTCCCAAGTCACTGTTTGAATTCTATTTCAGACCAGGTAAATGGTATGATGTAGGCGTCAAAAGCGAAAGGGATTTCTCCAAGATAGTCGTCACTGACTTCAGTACGCTGGAGCCTATCAATGCAGAGGAAGCATACTTTGTCTATGGTGCAAACGCTACAACTTCTCCTGCAGGAGATGATCTGCCAGCATTCAAAACTAAACGAGAAGCAGAAAAGTTTTCAAAGCAATACAATGGTAAGAGGGTCATGCCTTTTAACAAAGTCTCGGATGCACTGATCAAACTACTCAATGGAAGGATATAAGATGACCAAACCAACACCGATCGATGAAGAGATCATCCTTGACCCCAAACGCTATATCGTGAGTGAAACAGATGAGAAAGGTAGAATAACCTTTGCCAACGACTATTTCATAGAGGTGAGTGGATACAGTATGGAAGAGCTCATAGGTAAGTCCCATAATATTGTTCGTCATCCTGATATGCCCAAAGTTGTCTTCAAGCTTCTCTGGGAAACGATCTCTCAAGGAAAAAATATCAATGCCGTGGTAAAAAATCTTGCAAAAGATGGGAGATACTACTGGATCTTTACTGAGTTTGAATCCAGAAAAGATACTGATACAGGTGAGATCATCGGCTACCATGCCGCCAGAAAAGATGTTTCCAAACATGTTATTGAGGTTATCTCAGATCTCTATAGCAAACTCCTAGAGATAGAGAAAGATAAAGGCGTAGAAGCCTCAGAAGACTATCTGGTTGCCTTTCTCAAAGAGGCAGGCAATGACATTGAGTTTAGCAATATCATGGAAGAGATCCATAGGTTCTATTAGAGGCTTCTCTAAAAGCATACCTTAAAGCCGTATCAGCCTGATAGGGTTGATATACTTTGAGTTCTTTGTTGCCTCAAAGATCAATTTTCGTTTGATCTTACCTATCACTGCACCCTTTTTCACCCTACTCCCTACCTTGATGATCGGTGAGATCCTGGAGAGTCCAGCATAGACCGTATGCAATTTCCCTCCATGTGCCACCACAATGACTTTGCCCAGCATACTGTTTTGTCCTGCAAAGACCACTTTGCCATTCAGGACATTGCGTACCTTTGCATTACTTTGGGGTGCTTTAAGGGTAACAGATTCATTAAATATCTTCATTTTATAGATGGGATCGACATACGTTCCAAAACTCTTGACCACCCGTGCATGCTTAAGTGGAGAGATGGTCTTTGCCCCTCGATATCTATAGATCTTGTCCCTATGATAAGAGCTTCCCACCTGCTTTACATTTTCACTGCTTGAAAAAGCTTTTGCAGAGATATGTCCCTCTGTACTATCTCTTGCCCTACTTCGTACACTTGCTCTACGATTGATCTCTGTTTGTCTGGCTTTCTCCAGTGCTCTCTCCTTAGATATCTCCTCTTTACGAATGATATTCAGGTTAGCCAGTGTACTGCGTATCATAGATTGTTTCTTCATCAACTCTTTGATATTTTTGCGATAGGAGGATTCATCTGCTGCCAACTTTTTTAGCAACTTCTCTTTCTGCTGCTTTTTCTTGATATAGGCTTCTCGTTTTTTACTGATCTTTGAGATACTTCTCTCTATCTTCTTTTGATATCCTACTGCCTCTTTCTTCTTCTTAATACTACTGCTTATTTTTGCCTTGAGCGTATTGAGCCCTTGCGTATTTTTCTCTTTATAGGTTTCATAGATCTCTCTCATCATCACGGAATCTACTGTTTTCTTCTCCATCTTATTCATCACGATCATCAAAGAAAACTGGTCTATCAATAGATTCACAAAATGGCTATTTTGTTTTTTGATTGTATTGTCTAAAGTCTCGATCTTGCCTTTAAATGCATCGATCTTCTTTTTGGCTACACTGTATTTCTCTTCATTGGTTTCTTTATCTTTTGCCAAGGACTTGAGTACTTTAGCCAATGCCCTATTGTCTTTTTCTGCCTTGAGTATAGACCGGGCTATTTTAGAAAGATGCTGATTCAACTGTTTCTGTTTTTTGTCCGTTTGGGTCAGGTCTTTTCTGCTTGAGTTGATCTGACTACGTGTAGAACCAGAGCTCTTTTGCCAGAGACTTTTGATCTTTGTCTGCTTGGCAGAAAAAGCCAAAGAAGCAAAGAGCAAGGAGAGCCATACAATCCTTATCAAAGCTTATTCTCCTTACTGCCTACCACAACCATGATCACGGATGTCACGACGATCAGCATCGCGATACCACCCAGTATCGCTATATCTTTATAAGCAAAAAGCAACGCCTCTTTTTGCATGAGCATCTCTATATTACTTTTATGGACCCAGATAAACCGTAAAAAGGCAAAAAGCCCACTGGTGATCATCGTTGCAATAATAGCATCAATCGTAGCCCGCTTAAAAAGAATACCACTTTTCAGCATGGTAGAAGCACCAAATATCTCCATCACCTGCATACGCTCTTTGTGCGAGTACTGCCATATCTCCATCTGCTTAATTACCAGAAAAAGACTGGTCAATGTCATAAACCCAACAAAGGTCCAGAGTACGATCTTGATAAAGACAAAAAGGTTATAACTCGCATTGTGGCTCTTATCAAATGTCTCCACTTTTTTGATATTTTCAGAAGCAACCAGCCTGTTTTTGATCTGTTCGATTGCTTGCGTGTCGAGATAGTTTCCCAGATGTACCGTATAAAAATGAGGAAGTGCCTGCATAATATCTTCTGCAGAGATGCCACTCATCCCCTGTACCATCTCTTCTACGATGGATCGTTTTTCTATACTGTCTATCGCACTGATACTGCCATCAAGTTGCTTGAATGCTGCCAGATCCATAGAGGTATTGGCCAGCACCAACATCGAGTAGTCTGCTTTGAGTTCCTGTTCATAATTTTGGCTCATACGGTCAAAAACAATAAACGACTCGATACCAAGCAGTATCGCCAGCATCGGAAAGATAAACATGATATGCTCTTTAATGTACTTCATAGATACCCTTGTTTTCAATAATAAGATGTCTGTAGGGGATGCTAAAGATATTGGGGATCCTGTGTGTCACCACCACTACCGTCGCATCCAGCTGTTCATTGGCATTCTCCATCAGATCCCAGATCACATTGGAGGAGTACTCATCCAGGTTTCCGGTAGGCTCATCTGCCAGGATAAGCGTGGGGTTTTTGGCCAATGCCCTTGCCACGCCTATCCGTTGTTGTTCTCCACCACTAAGCTCCAGAGGCAGTCTGTCTGCATGCTCTGAAAGCTTGACATGCTTGAGCAGCCGCTTTGCCTGTGTCTCCTGAACATCAGTATTGTACCCTGCGATGATCAGTGGCAAGACCACATTTTTAGCAACACTCCACTCATTGATCAGTTTATAGTCCTGAAAGATGATTCCAAAGTGGGTACGCAACTCCTGTAGCTTTTTTTTGCTGATCTTGTTCATATCCTGTGCACCGACAAGTAGGTTACCACTCTTGGGTTTGAGCTGACCATAAAAAGATCTAAGCAGTGTGGACTTACCACTACCACTAGGGCCGGTGATAAAGACAAAGTCACCTTTTTTGATTTTGAAGTTTGCATTTTTGATGATATCTGCATCATTATTGCTATACCCCAGTGTCAGGTGTGATGCTGAAATAATATTAGCCATAGAGTAACGCTCCTATCTGTTGATGTGCGAGGTGATTGACCTCTGTTTTCACGGGATTTTGAGGATAGTACACTACCTGATTTCCTTGCTGTAGTAGATATTTATGCTCTGGTTTATCAAAGCTTCCGAACGCACAACGTACCATCCGACTGTCTTCTCCAACGATCTGGTACTGACGTTCAAAATGTATAAAATACTCTGATGCCACCAGTGCCTCCGTAGGCAGATCTACCAAATTTGGCACCTGTATCGTCTCAAAGATAAAGTCATACGCACGATTCTTTTCTAAAGAGTCTTCTCTGGCTGTCACAGTGAGGGTATAGATATCCTTCTCTTGTGCACGCCAACGATCCTCATACTTGCTGACGATAGGGAGATCCCTGTTCTTTTCAACCTTAAAGTCGATCTTGGGAGGCAAACTGAAAGTCTCCAATGCATGGAGATAATAGTTGTCGCTGTCTGTACGAAGCTCCAGCTCTCCCTCTACTTCCAATACGCGTAGCGACTCTCTCAAAAAGTTCTCACTGATCACTCTACGATGTGGCTTCTTGTCCCAAGGTACCGGAAAGTGCACATAGATATGTGTACAGCTATTGGAAGGCATCATCTCCAGAAGAAGTCTGGCATCATAGTTGACCACCCAGACATTTTCCAAGCCTTGTAGTGCGATCTGCTTGAGTACCTGCTGTGCAGAAGGCGTATGTATCTCTATTCCGATATAGAGTGTGTCCGGATGCTGCTGAGCCTGATAAAGTAGATGCCTTCCACTGCCAAAACCTACCTCAATAGCGATCTTCTCATGGCTAAATTGCGGGTCTTCAAAATCTCTGATCTTTTTATTGTACCGTTCTGCTAAGGCAGGTTTGCTAACAGAAATAGCAATATTGGAGTGCAACACTTCCAGGTCAAGCTCATTGACCAACAGTCCTAACACACGCTTGACCTTATTGACATCCAATGGTCTGCTGATACTGTCAGGTTTGATCTGTAGTGCATTGCCTTTGGGCTTGAGCTCCAGCATAAAGAGCTCATCCGCATAGGAGACCCCCAGCATCTCATGCTGATCACGCAGATCAACCGCACGAAATGTAAAATGAGGACTTCGACGGATCAAGTGATCCAGTCTTTCTGTCTCAAATATTTTGACTTTGATATGCGGCACTGCT
This sequence comes from Sulfurovaceae bacterium, assembly GCA_965215705.1. Taxonomy (GTDB): domain Bacteria; phylum Campylobacterota; class Campylobacteria; order Campylobacterales; family Sulfurovaceae; genus JAAXPZ01. The sequence continues at coordinate 669,952 of CBDCEE010000003.1, forward strand.
TCTCTCCTCTACTTCACGGTGATCTGGGAGGCTTCACTTGGCAATGCTCTGACACCACCACTACTGCGTGCCACCACACGATAGGCATAGGTATGTCCTATGGCAGCAGACTTATCAATATATTCAGGCATGAGTCTACCTCTGATCGTAGCCAGATACTTCCACTTACCTCCAGAGACTTTTCTCTCTATGATATAGCCAGAGATCTCTGGGCTCGGATGAGGGTTCCAGAGTATCTTGACCACACCCATATCACTGGTATAGGTTTTGATAAAGCTCACTGCTTCAAATGCTTCTTGTGTCTGTACTTTGATCACTCTACCAGGAAGAGACTCTTTGAGTATACTGTAGGTAGTAAATGTATAAAGATAGGTCTGGTTGGGTGCAATCCTTCGATCCACAAAATGTGTCGCATACCTGTCATCAATCGTAGCAATCTTTGTATATCTCTGATCTTTGGTATTCTGAGGAATCGCTCTATAGATCTTGATCCCTTTGACTCTGCTGTCTTTGATTGCAGGCCATTCAAATCCCACGCTGCTCTTACCAACGATATGCTTCACGTGTATGATCTTTGGCAAGGTCTTATCACTACCGATTGCCAGTATACCTTGCGTTGAACACCCGCTAAGTAGTATAGTCAGCATCCATAAAATGCTTTTGAAGCTGATCTTGTTGAATCTTCTCATCTATCTCTCCTTTATTAAAATATTTCTCTATATACATACGCATATCATCAAAAAGCGGTGCAAACACCTCTACTCTCTCTCCTGTTCTAGGATGGGTAAGATAAAGCATATAGGCATGCAGATACACTCTGGGGATCTTGCCTTTTTTAGCCTTGAATCCATACAGCTCATCACCCAAGATATGTCTCCCCAAACTCTCCAGATGCACCCTGATCTGATGGGTTCTGCCTGTATAGAGTTTGGCTGCGACAAGGGCTGTACCGTTACTGCCTTCAGCGATGCCGATAAACTCTGTCTTTGCCTCTCTGCCTCCCTCTATGACTGCCATTTTGAGACGGTTATGAGGGTTTCTAAAGATCGGCTTCACTACCTGTCGGTCTGTTTTGAGTGGAAGATCGATCAGTGCCAGATAATACCGGCCCATACTCTTATCCTGTAGCTGCTTGCTCAGTGCATGATGGGTCTCATTGTTCTTGGCGACCACCAATGCGCCAGTGGTCTCCTTATCGATACGATGTACGATCCCATGACGCTCTTCTCCAGAGATGGTGGAGAGAGAGATACCACGATGTATCAACCAGTCTACCAGTGTAGGCTCTTTGACTGAAGGTGCGGGATGTACCACCAGACCGCTTGGCTTATTGATGATGAGTAGATCTTCATCCTCATAAAGTACCGCTACCTCAAAATCAATCATCACTTTCTTCGTAGGTGCTGCTTCTCTGTAACGGTAGCGAATATGATTTCCGGCAACCAATCTGTAGCTTGGTTTGGTAATCACACCACCCTCTACCTCGACCAAACCTTCCCGGATCAATTTCTCAACCTGATTTCTGCTTTTGCCAAGTATGCCTGAGAGTAGCTTATCGATCCGACCCTGCTCCTCCACTATCACAACTTGACCTTGCATCAAAAATCCTTGCTTATAACCTATATATGCGTTAATATAGCAGATTTTCGGTTAAGTATATATTAAAAAATATAACTTTGTAGATTTTATTCTTTTTACTCTTTGGATCGTCCTCTTACCGTATCGACCTACATACTGTATTTGTCAGATCATCCAGGATAACCTATCGTGCTACAGAAGAACTATCACATCCAGGCATCCACTTATGCACTATTTATCAGATCCGTAATCTCAAATGCCGGTACTGCTTTTCCTAGATAGTTTCCTTGTGCAAAGTTACATCCCACTCTACCCAATACGATTTTTACTGCTCTAGAATCCACAAATGTAGCCCCCACTTCCAAGCCCAATTTTCTTCCCATGGAGATCATACCTGATACTAATCTCACCCTCTCCTCTTCTATCTCCACTCCTTCAATGATTGACCCATCTATTTTGATCGCATGGAGAGGAAGTACCGCTAAATTTTTGAGTGTAACACTTCCTTTCCCAAAATGGTCTATTGCCAATTTTACCCCTAGTTTCTCAAGCATATAGCACTCCTCAAAGACTGCCTTGAAATCCTCTTCAAATATCTCTTCTGAGATGTCGATAGTAATAGTCGCAGGGTTGACCTCATACTCTATGATCTTTTTTTCCAGTGCCTCGGTAAACACACTGGAATGGATATCCGAGAGACTTAGATTGATCGTTGTGTCAAGGTTTTCATTCATCTGTGTCGACCAAAATCTTTTTTGGGAAAGCACATGATCAAGAAGGTGTAAAGTAACTTCTGTCATCATATTGCACTCTATTGCCTGCTGTAAAAATATATCAGGAAAGATCAATCCTTCTTTTTGATAATTCAAGCGCGTAAGTACTTCTACACCGATAAGTTTATCTTTGTTTAATTCATAGATTGGTTGGTAAAAGAAAAAGAAATCATTGTTTTGAATAGCATGCTCAAAATCTCTTTTTTCTAGTTTTTTTGGTGGTGTGTAGGCACCTTCTTTATATTTACTTACACCTTGTTTTGCATCTGCCTTCACCATAGATATTTTTGTACCATTGCCATAAAGAGAACTAAGGCAGCTATTGATCACTTCCTCTACTGTTGGATATGGCTTGGTAATGAGAGAGAACCCTGTAAGTATCTCTGACTCCATACCCTCACTTGAGAGAATGTTCTTTATCGATATTTCAAAGTGTTTCAATCTTCTTTCCAGCTTATTCACATTCTGTATTTTTTCAAAGATAATGGCAAAGCTGTCATTATCAAATCGATAGAGTGTCTCATCTTCTGTCATATCTCTAGCAATACTTTCAACGATCATTTTCAAGATAAAATCAATCTTATCCGTACCATAGATTGCTTGTAACCTATGGTAGTTCTCTATCCCCAGCATACCCAGAGCAGACTCCTCTTTGTTTTGTGATGTTCTCAGTATTGTTGAAAGTAATTTTCCTGTCATATGATGCTTCATAGGAAGCCCTGTTAAAATATCCTTACTTAGCCCTGTACTCTCTATTTTCTCTTGCAGTTTGATCTTTCCTGTAATATCCTGCATGATGATAATACGCCATAAGCCATTTCTTTCATTGTTGGATGTAATGCTAAAGGTATTACTATGTACTGCTATCGGTAAGGAGTGCTTATCAATAATGATCTGGGCACTGGAAATATTTTTTTCCTCTTCCACAGTAGATAGAAAATGAGACTCTTTTGTTGAGTCCTGAAGACGTATCTTGACTGCACTCTTGAGGTAGTCTACAGTGAGTGTATCACTATCAGCTTTTAGAATTCTTCGGCCCTCTTTATTGGAAAAGATGATCTCATCCTGATCTGATATGATCATGACCCCTTCTTCATAGGCATTCATTGATTCATTATATACGCTCACAAGCTCATCTAACTCTTCCAGTCTCTTTCTCTCTTTGTAAGAGTCATAAAAAATACGAACGATACTTGCTGTCACTAACCCCACTGCGACCAAAAATACATCATAGAGTGTAAATTGTTCCAAAAAACCCATTATCATACCTTCCCGGGGATTTAATATTTGTATAAAAATCCCCTCATATGAAAAATTATAGCAAAGTTTTCAAGAAAAAGAGTAATTTTTGACTTTTTTTTGACTTTATTCTGCTACAAACAATAATATCAATAATAATTTTTAAATAATAATAATTTTCCTTTAAGTGATATAAGGTTATACTTTCTTAAGGAGAATTATTATCCTTAACTAAAATAAAGGAGTTTACGTGAGACCATATGAAGCTTATAAATGCAATCACTGTGGTAATAAAATAGAGGTACAAGAGGTAGGAGGCGGCAGATTGATCTGCTGTAAAGAGGAGATGGTATGCATCACAGATAACCTTACTGCCGTCAACCTCATGAAGGCCTTTGCCGGTGAATCTCAGGCTAGAAATAAATATGAGTTCTTTGCAGATGTCGCCTATCAGGAAGGACTTCATCGCATAGCCAGACACTTTCAGGAAGCAGCAGACAATGAAAAGTATCATGCTATGGCCGAATTCAAAGCCTATAACAAACTGGTATATGACAGAGAGCTGGTTGATACCCGTAAAAACCTGATCTATGCCGCAGAGGGAGAACGCTATGAGCATGAAGAGATGTACCCAAACTTTGCCAAGATCGCCAAAGATGAGGGGCTAGATGAGATCGCTAGGCTTTTCAGAGCGATAGGCAAAGTAGAGGTAGAGCATGAGAGAGAGTATCTCGAACTTAAAGCAGCACTGGAAGTAGAAGGGTTCTTTGACAGCGAAAACAATGAAACCTATATCTGTGAAGTATGCGGACATGTACACAGAGGTAAAAAAGCCCCTAAAGCATGCCCCCTCTGTAAAGCAGGGCAGGAGTACTTTAAAAAGGCTTCAGAAGATATTACAAAAGGATAAGGGATGAAAGAAAAAAGTATAGCACTACTCAACAAAGCTATCGGAGATGAACTTGCAGCGATCAATCAGTATATGTATTTCCATTTCCACTGTGATGATCAGGGGTATGACCTGTTAGGTGCCCTGTTCAAGAAAACAGCCATTGAGGAGATGCGTCATGTTGAGACCATTGCAGACAGGATTCTCTTTTTAAAGGGCGAGATCGCTATGGAACCCTCACAAAAGGTACACTACATCACTGACATCAAAGAGATGTTAGCTTTTTCTGCAGGTGAAGAGGAAAATGCTATCAAGATGTATAATGATTTTTCAAATCAGAGTGCACAAAACCTTGATAGTGTAACGAAACGGCTTTTTGAAGATATTGTCATAGATGAAGAGCGGCATTTTGACCAGTTTGATACAGAGATCGATAACCTTGAGAAGTTTGGAGATCGCTACCTGGCATTACAATCCATAGAGAGAAGTAAACGCCGGTCAATGACAGAATAAGATACAGCAGAGGAAAACATCACACATTTTCTCTGCTACACACTCTCTCCTCCGATAAAGCATCCGTGTATTCAGACGTCAAAGGCTGTGAGAAAAAATCTTCTACAGCCCTTCTCATCTCATCCGCTGCTTCGATATGGTTGATCTGATCTCTAAAGGCTGAAGCACCCTGATACCCCGCTTTGGAGTAGGAGTGCAGGTTTTTTCGAAAGATCACAGCACCATATTTTCCATAGTGTGCTACCATCTGATCAAAGTGCTCAAGCACCACCTCTCTTATCAGTGCAGAAGTAGGTGCCTCCATATGCGCTTTAATCTGTTTGAATATCCAGGGATTACCTACTGCAGCCCGGCCTATCATGATCCCATCTGCCCCTGTATGCTCCAGCACCCACTTTGCCTTGGCAGGGGAGTTGATATCACCATTGGCAATCACTGGAATAGATACGGATGATTTTATCTCTGCGATCGCATCATAATCTACGGCAGCTTTGTATCTACCCGCACGGGTTCGTCCGTGAACGGCAATATAGTCAGCACCTGATGCCTCACATATCCTGGCGATCTCTGTATGGTTTTTTTCATTGAATCCCAAACGGAACTTGACAGAGGTATAGGATTTGTTGGAGGTTTTCTTAATAGTCTCTATGACCTTCGCCATCTGCGGTAGGTCTGTGAGTAGAGAGGAGCCTTGGAGATTGTTCACCACTTTGGGTGCAGGACATCCACAGTTGAGATCGATCGCAACGATCCCTTCTCTTTGGTTAATGATCTCAACAGCCTTTTGGATAACCGGTAGGTCAGACCCAGCGATCTGGATCGCATAGAGATCCTCCAGCGGACTCTTCTCCAGCATTTTATAGGTTTTTTTAGAGTTGTGTACCAGTGCGTTGGAGCTGATCATCTCACTGACAGTCAGGTCCACACCGAACTTTTTGACCACGGAGCGGAAGGGAAGATCTGTAAAGCCCGCCAAAGGGGCCAAGGCATAGAGGGGAGTGGAAAAATCAATCTCCATTACAGACATTGGCACTACTGATGATATCACTCACACGGTAGTTGTACTTTCCTTTTTTGAGTATATAGAGCGCTCTAAACGGCTTAAATTCATCCTCTTCGCTCTCTTCGAGATAGGCTTTGACCTCATCCAGCATCTCATACTGGAAAAGAAGATAGAGATATGCATTTTGCGCACTCTCTTTCTCATTGGCAAGCTTTTTAAAGAGGGTAAGGTTCTCATCTGGTGTAAGCTGTTTGATCGTACTTCTCGCCAGACGCATATACTCCGTACATGCCAGTTCGATATTTTGAGAGAGGAAATCTACATTGTCCTCAGTCAATCCCACATCTTCCCCCGCATCAGCTCTATCAAGTACTTGATTTAAGTAGGTACCATTGAGCATGCTGGCAAACTTTCTCATCTTAAACAGGCTCTCTTTTGATACCAGTACGTCAAGTGCCTTGGAGACCACTGCTTTACTATGCTCATTTTTGGACATCAAGACAGATTCTGCATATTCACTATTGTCTTCTAATCTATTCAATGTATTGTGCACAACCAGAGGGTTGTCAGAAGAAAGAAATTTGGCTACCTTCTTCTCTCTGAGGTCCACATACTCTCCATCCTGTATCTTCTTCACCCAGTTGATCGTTTTCCCAAGCTTGTCAGACAGTCCCTCTGTAGCATCCAGTACCTCCAGAGAGGAAACTGAGAGCAGTGCAGCACCACTTTTGATCTCAGGGATAGCAAAGTGATGTACTTTAGGTTCTTTGAGTAGCGACCAGTAGAGTGCATCCTGCAGTTCATTGGCATCTCTGATCCACTTTCGTCTGGCAAAGTAGCTTTTCGTACCATGATACATCATATGAAAGATCGTCATCACAAGAAGGAGCAACATAGGGATAGCGATCCACAATGCGATAGGAAAGTTAAGATTGATACCCGCAATTTCATAGACGAAGTTACTAGAATTGATCGTATAGGTAAAAGCAGCGATCAAGCCGATAAAAGCAAGTGAAGCAAATGTATAAAGACCTATGCGCATAATAAAATCCTTTTAGTGGTGTTCTTTTTCAGTGATCTCTCGACATGTGATGCAAAATCGTGCAAAGTTCTTCACGCGAAGGCGTTCAATACTGATATCATCTTCACACATTTCACATATACCGTAAGATCCTTCTCTTATTTTATCTAAAGCAAGTTCAATTTCGTTTAATTCTTTACGCTGCTGCTGCATGATCGCTGCATCGATATCAGTTTCAACAGCTACTGCTGCATGATCAGCCTCATCATTGAGATCCAACGCACGCATTTGAGACATCTCTGAAAATGTACCATGTAGATTTTTCTCTATCTGTGCTTTTCTCTCTACCAGTTCTTCTTTGAATGGCTCCATATTTCTACTTGTCAAGTGTTCCCCCTTGGCATTTATTATCTTATTATTTATGGTAAGGATGGTGATGCAAAATCGTTAGTCCCCTAAAGACCTGCTCCATCAATACCACTTTTACAAGTTTATGTGACAGCGTTATTTTACCAAATGATACGGCATTATTAGATTGTGCTACAAAATCCCTCTCAAAGCCGTAAGCACCGCCAATGAAGAAGTTCACCACTCCTCTATCCTTAAGCAATTCTGAGAATTCATAACTATCCACCTCTTTAGATGCCGGATCTAATACGACTGAATAACCGTCATCCAGATAACGTTCCAGTGCAGCGGTATACTGTTTTTGGGCAGCGGAAGCAGAGATATCGTGTGCTTTGGCGATATCTTTGGTAAATATCTCATGGATCTCTACCTGTGCGAACTGTTTGCAGCTTTTTTTATAGTGTGCCAACAGTGGCTCATAGAGATCCTTTTTTGCCTTTTTGTCTATGATATAGATATTGATCTTCATTCTGACTCCTTGGCATAGTAGCGTTTGACCCGCTCATCCACCTGGATCACTCTCTGTAGATAGGGAGCGATATCCCCTCTGCCAAAGTCGATCTTGAGCTGCTTGGGGTCTGTCGCACGGGAGATGGCAACATAGAACTGACTGGGGGCAAAGATATGGTTCACATCACATACCAGACGGTCGATACTCATACCCTGGGATTTATGGATAGTCACAGCATAGGCGAGCTTGAGGGGGAACTGCTTGAGTGTCGCCAGAGAGAGCTGCTCTACCTTGCCATCATCATGCACCACCATATCCAGCAGATCGAACTCATGCCGCTCTACCCGCACAAACTCTCCCTCCTTCTCTACCAGCAGATACTCCTCCTCTATCGCCCGCAGTGTACCACGCTCTCCATTGACGAATTTGCCCCATTTGTTTACGGTAAAGAGTATCGGCACCCCTACTTTGAGTGTCAGCTGCTCTGAGACAGGCAGGAGCTTCTTCCAGCTCTCCAGCCGCTTCTCATGGACAGCACCAAACTTCTCCAGACTGGCAAAGATGATCGTCTCCTCTGTATCGAGACGATTAAGGCTGCTCCGGTTGCGTTGCTCTACCTCTGCATTGCGTCCGAACAGATAGGTCGGTTCGCTCTCATAGACATCTTCATGGTTACACAGATCGAGCATATACTGTACCACCTCATCATCACAGATCCCCTCTCTGACCTTGGAGAGGATATGGGTAAACTCTGCATCCTGTGTACGCTTCATCTCTGTCAGGACGATCACAGCAGGATCGATCCGCTGCCATGCGGTACTCTCAAAGGCAAAGAGCATCTCTCCAAAAAGCCCGCTCTTCCCTCCTTTGACGATAGGTGGCAGCTGATAAAAGTCGCCTACCAGCAGCAGCCGCCCGCTATAGCTGTAGTTCTCCAGCCTATAGAGGATCATATCCATCAGATCAGTACTGACCATAGAGATCTCATCGATCACGATCAGGTCAGTGGCTTTGAGGATTTTTTTGAGGTCTGTGAGGCGTTTTTTGTTGCGTTTGTCACTCTGGGTGAGCTCATCAAAGTTGCCGGAGATCCCAAAAGCAAAAAAGCTATGGATCGTAAAGCCCCCGACATTGACCGCACTCACCCCGGTAGAGCCCAGTGCTACCACCTGCTTGCCCGCCTTGCGATACGCAGAGATCACCTCATTGGTCAGATAGCTCTTGCCCACACCCGCACCACCGGTAAGGAACAGGTCCCTCTGCTCCAGTGTATCCATCAGTTTTTCCAGTGAAGACACAGCTATCCTTTTTTGGCGGTATTGTACCATATTTATCAGGGATATATCTATCCCTAGATAGGAACACAGATCAAATTTCGCTATACTTTTCCATACATTCAAAAGGAGAAGCGATGCGTACTATCAAAAAACTATTGTTGGGGATACTCTCTATAGGGCTACTTGCCTCTGTAGCAAGTGCCGGAGTGACAGGAAACTGGGTCACCTATGATGACAAAACAGGCAAGAAAAAATCGATCATCAGGATCAGCAAACACGGAGGAAAACTCTCCGGCACCATCACCAAACTCTATAACCCTGGCCATACCAAATGTGTCAAATGTAAAGGCAACCTCCATAACAAACCGATCGTGGGTATGACTGTCTTTAGTGGACTGACACTCAAGGATGGTAAATGGCAAGGAGGCAAAATACTCGATCCCAAGAATGGCAAGTGGTATACCTGTGAGATCTGGCCAAAAGGCGCCAACCTCAAAGTACGTGGTTACATCATGATGTTCTACCGTACCCAGACCTGGAAGAGGAAGTAGGCTACTGCATCGCCTTGGTAGTGATCTTATCCAGGGCATTTACCATTTTATCCAGGAGCTTCACCCCTGCAAGCTCAAATCCCTTGCTCCATGATCGTGGATCACGGTAGACGATCTTGGTAGTACCCTGATCGGCATAGACCAGTATCTTCAGAGGAAGATCGATCGCAGTCAGGTGGTCTTTCTGCATAAACTTCGTACCCATCTTTGGATTTCCAAAGAGTATCACTTTGGTCTCAGAAAGCTTCATCCCTACCTTATCCGCAGCTGCTTTATGGTCAATGATAGTAAAAATACTCAACGCTTCTTGTGAGGCGATGATCTTCTCGATCTTCTGTACAGTTGCGTCTACACCCAATGTACCGTTTTTGATGATCAAGTCATGTGCAGTGAGTGTCCAGGGCAAGAAGAGAAGAAAAAGTAGCGTATATATCTGTTTCATAAAAGATTCCTTTGGTTGATATCCGTTATGATACTACGCCTCTGTGTAGTAAGTATGTATCAGGGCAGGCAAAGCACCTTGACATGGAACAATCTCTTCAAAAAAGTTTTTGATATAATGGTGCCTGAACTTGAGGAGAGATATGATGTTTGAACAGTACAGAGATGCCATAGAAAACTCCAATATCGTTTCAAAGACGGATATCTACGGGATCATCACTTTTGTGAATGATGAGTTTTGCAAGATCTCTGGCTATTCGCGCAGAGAACTCATCGGGCAAGACCATAACATCGTAAGACATCCGGATGTCCCTGCAGATACCTTTATGCGACTATGGCAGACGATCCTCACTAAAGAGACCTACAGAGCCACCGTCAAAAACCTGACAAAAAACGGAAATACTTTCTATGTCAATACCACGATCACCCCCATACTCGACACCAACGGTGAGATCGCAGAGTTTATCGCGATCCGCTATGATGTCACCCGAGAGGTAGAGCTCAAACTCGCCCTCGAAGAGAAGGAGAAGGAGCTTATGGGGCTCAATCAGACACTAGAGGAGAGAGTCAAAGAGCAGACTAAAGCACTCTCCCAACTCAACAAACATCTAGAGCACAGGGTACAGGAGGAGGTAGAGAAAAATGAGCAGAAACAGAAGATCCTCTTCTCCCCAGTCCCGCTTTGCCAGTCTAGGACAGATGATCGCCAATATCGCTCATCAGTGGCGACAGCCATTGACCGAGCTGAACCTCTCACTCTTTGGACTTCAGAATGCCTCAGAAGAGAAAGAGAAAGAGACCTACTACCATGATGCCAAAAAGACTATCCAATCTATGTCTCAGACCATAGAGGACTTTCAAAACTTTTTCAATCCCAACAAACCTATCGAACCATTTGATCCAGTAGAAAGCTTTCAGGATGCACTAACCCTGATCAAAAAAGACCTCAAAAAAGCGAAGATCATCCTGCGTACCTCTTTGGGTAAAGGGATAGAGATTACAGGAATCTCTAATGAGCTGACACAGGTACTCATCAATCTGTTGCAAAATGCCAAAGAGTCACTGGCGGAGTGTTTTGATAAAGAGAAAGAGATATTTGTCTCTATCCTTGATGAAAACACAGATATCATCCTCTCTGTGCAAGACAATGGCGAAGGCATAGAAGAGGATAAACTAGAAAAAATATTTGACCCTTACTTTAGTACCAAACACGCCAGCCAAGGTACTGGACTCGGACTTTTCATGTCTAGAATGATCGTACAACAAAGTCTGGGAGGCAGCATCCGTGCCAGCAACAATGAGATCGGCGCCCTACTTACTATCACTATACCAAAAAAGGATACAACCCATGCCCTGTGATACATTTTTGAAAAATCTCACCGTACTGTTTGTTGAAGATGAAGAGAGTTTACTTCAGTTACTGGTCTCAGCACTAGGTAAGAAGTTTAGAAAGTTTGAGATCGCAAAAGATGGCTTGGAAGGTCTGCAAAAAGCAGAGGAGATGAAACCTGACATTATCATCAGTGATATCACCATGCCACGTATGGATGGACTGAGTATGGCAGAGAAGATCCATGTCCAGATGCCTCACCTGCCTATTGTTATCCTCAGTGCCTACAGTGACAGAGACAAACTCCTCCATGCGATCGATGCCGGTATCACCAAATACTTTATCAAGCCCTTTGATCCGGATGAGCTCCTGGCTTATCTCTGTACACTCGCACAAAAATTAGAGTATGCACAGCAGGTGAGATTGATGGATCCCTACACCTTTGACAGCAAAGAGAAAAAACTTCTCAAAGACCATAAAATCGTTAAACTCACAACCAGAGAACTGGATTTGTTTGCCTACTTGATAAAGACTCCCAATCATGTCATCAGCAATGATATGATCAAAGAAATCATAGGAAAAGGCAAAACTGTTTCAGATGAAAGTATTCGGGTTTTTATCAGAAGATTGAGAGAAAAGACGGATAAAGCATTGATACAAAATCTCCCCAAGCAAGGCTATATGTTACAAACGACATAGACCTCCTCTCTTCTCACTAGCTTACATTATTCTCCTTCCGTCATTTTGATGGAAGTTTCAGTCTAGGCAACCCTCGCTTGGGATAGGCAAGTACAATCGTTACCAGTGCCAATGCCGTCAGCGTATAGACCCAGGTAGGGATGGGGAGTGGGTCACCTGTGGCATAGGAGTGCATCCCGCTCAGATAGAAGTTGACCCCGAAATAGGTCATCAAAATCGAAGCAAAGGCAACAAAGGAAGCCGCAGCCAATACATAAGGCTTATCCAGTCGTTTCACCAGTCGCAAATGCAGCACAAACGTATAGACCACGATCGAGACATAGGCCCAGGTCTCCTTGGGATCCCATCCCCAGTAGCGTCCCCAGCTCTCATTCGCCCAGACGCCACCAAGGAAATTTCCTACAGTCAGCATCGCAAGCCCTATGATGAGTGCCGCCTCATTGACTGCCATAAGTCCATAGATCGCCTTGTCGATATGCGGACGCTTTTCTGTATTGCGAAGGATAAAGAGCAGCAGCACGATATAGCTGATCACTGCCCCCAGGCCCAAGAAACCATAACTGGCGGTAATGATAGAGACATGAATGGTAAGCCAGTAGGATTTGAGTACGGGTACGAGGTTGGTGATCTGTGGATTGATATGGCTCAGGTGCGCAGTGAACATAAAGATCCCCGCCACCACGATCGTCGCACTCAGTACCAGTAGCGAGCGACGGAAGAAGATAATCCCTGCCAACATCGCTGACCAAGAGATATAGAGCAGAGATTCATAGGAGTCACTCCACGGTGCATGTCCACTGATATACCAGCGTAGCCCCAATCCAAAAGTATGTGCCAAGAAGAGAAGAAATACCGTCACCACAGCTATACGCTGTATCCATGTGAAGACCCCTCCTTTTCTGTTGGCAACGATCTGTGCAAATCCTGCGATGAGTAGTAGCATCCCCAAGATCATATAGATACCTACCAGACGGGGGAAGAGGTTGAGTGTATTGTAAAAGAATTCTGCCTCTATTTTACTCTGAGAAGGGATAAGTGCTTTGCCATAGCGATACTGATAGTTGCGTATCTGCTCGATCATACGGTTCGCTCCAGCCCAATCCTCTGCCCCAATGGCATCGATCAATCCTCTCGTCATCTTCTCTACCGCTATTTTGGCTTTGCCTGCAAACTTATCCATGGCTTTGAGTGGATTGTACCACGCATTGGAGGGGTCATTTTCCAGAGGATAGATCTTGAAGAGATTCCCATAAAAGACCATATAGATCACATTGAGCTTCTCATCCATCGTGATCACTTCACGCTCAAAAGTACCACGCTGGTTGGGGTTGATCCTGTTGGATTGTTCTACTGCCTCTTTGAGTTTGTATTGGTTGCTCCCGACAAAGGCATCAGAAAAAGCAGCATACTTCTCACTACGTTGCATCCCCAGAAGATCTTTGAGTTTGGGAGATTTGATTTTCATAAGCTTGGCATCTCTCCAGAGCTCGGGACGAGAGAGCATCCCCATGATGACTTGGTTTTTGTCCAATCCATCAAAGCTAAGACTACCATGCAGTTTGTAAAGCAGCTCTGCATTGAGTGAATCTACAGGTTCCATCCTCCCCATAGGGGCTTGTACCATGAGTCCAGCAAACTTCTGGGCGGTAGAGGCAGAGCCTTTGGCATAGCTGAGCAGATAGCTGTTGAATGTACCTGACTCCTCTGCATGCAGGCTTGTGGCACCCATCGCTGCCACAAAAAGCAATACAAATACCATACTGCTGTGTTTGACATAGCGGATCAGCTTACTAAAGCGTGATCGCTTGGCAAAGAAATTTCCCATCAAACCGATCACTAACATCAGGTATCCCAAGTATGTCGGCCATTTTCCAGGATCATCATTTACACTCAGTACTGTACCCAACTCATCCTGATCATAAGAGCTCTGGAAGAATTTAAAACTGCCATAATCCAGTGTATGGTTCATGTAGATCCTGTAGTTCAGCTTCGTATCACCATCAAGTACGGTGACCTCACTGGCATAAGAGGAGGGAGCCATACTGCCAGGATAGCGATCGAGCTGGAAGTCTCTGAGCTGCACTTCAAACGGAAGTATCAGGACTTTAGAGCCAAACTCTACAGCTACATCCACCCCATCAAAGGCAAACTTTTTTGGGTAGCCCTTCATGTTGCGTTGTCCTATGAGTTTTTCTACTTTGCATGCTCCTTTGTAACACACCTCTACAGAAAGCATACCCATGGCATGTCCATTCTCTTTGGTATAGCTATAGTCTGCATATCTCACTATCACTTGATCCTCTGCAGCGAAGAGAATCGTATGACTGAAGTCGTTACTACCAAGCGCTGTCATATCCTGCTGGAACTCTTGGAAGAACTTTTTACCACCACTCTGGATGGTGACTTGGAGATAAGGTTCAGAGCTGATCATACGGTTCTCGCTCTTGCCTTCTCTGATATGTAGTATCCCTTCCTGTCCCACATAACGGGTCAAGCCCGCACCGATCAAGATCACCAGAAATCCTGTATGAAAGATAAACAATGACGCCCTCTTCCACATCTTACGCCTGATGATTACACCCAGTAAGTTTAGTCCAGTCAATACCATCACTGTCTCATACCACCAGTGATTGTAGACCAATACACGTGCCGAAGAGGTACCAAAATCATTTTCGATAAAGGTGACTATGGCAGCGCCCACACCAAGTAAAAAAAGTAATATAAGTGTTGTTTTTAAAGAGAAGAGAAAATCAAGTAGTTTTTTCATAGGGCTATCCTATTGGTAATATTGTATAGCTTAACACAGATCCCCCAACAGAGGGGTGATCTCTATCAATGTTGTTGTGATTTTGGTTTTGGTTTTTCAGAGGCTGTAACATTGTTACTGTAAAGAAATGTTGCCCACTCAGATTTTTGATATTTTCCGCTATCTACCCCGAGTGTAAACTCCAGCATTTTGCTGAGTGGCAGAGGGGAAATGTATCCTGGCATCTGAAACATCTTTTCGGCTTTCTTATTGAAGATCACCACATTGGGAGTCGCTTTCACACGATAGGACATCTGTAGCTCTTGGGTACTGACATCTTTGCCAAACAGTTTGTATATCTTATGGTCATCCCTTGGGATAGCATAGACATCAAACTGCTGTGCCAGATCATTGAGGAAAGTCACAGTGTTGAGCTCCCCCTCCAGTTTTTCACAGTAAGGACAGGTCTTAGAGTCAAAGATAAACATGATAGGCTTCCCAGATAATGGAATCTCTATCGTACGCTTAACAATCGAATCAGCCATAAGCAGTGTAGCAAACAATGCAAAGAGAAAAACTATTTTTTTCATTTCTTTTCCGCCTTGATCTCTATGCCCTTAGCTTCATAAAACTTTTTGAGTGCCGTATAGACCTCACCATTTTTTCTGTCTTTCCCTTTCCACTTCTTCTGCTTCACAAACTCTAGCGTTGCTTTGAACTGTTTGGGAGGCATATACCCTGGCACCACAAAGATATGGCTCGCTTCACTGTCCGCAAAGATCAAGGTCGGTGTGGCTGTTACATTATAGATACCAATCAATGTTTTGGTATCCACATCCATCATCTCACCATTGTGCTGAAACTTATGCTGTTTCTGCCCTCTGGCATCTACATAGATCGGTGTTACTGTCTCTGTGATCTGTGTTGCCAATGCTGTATCTGAGACCACATCATCTTTGATCTTCTGCGTATACGGATCACTATCCTGTCCAAAGAGGATCAACATCTCTTTGCCATCTGTAGCAATCTTGGCAGCATCTTTGAAAATCGTATAGAACTTACTCACCTCCACTTTTGGCGCTGTCTTAGTGACTACTTTTTTGACCTCTGGCTTCTTCATTTCAGCATTGGTTACTGCCTCTGTCGCTGTTGGCATTTTTTTTGCAACTTCATGACTAGAGGCTTCACTCTTGACCTCTTTAGCGGTACTCTCTCCACATCCGCCCAATAGTATTGCAGACAGCAATGTTGCACCTAATAGTCTATTCATTTTACGCTCCTCGTATCGTGACATGTATTGATTTACTATTGAACAGGCTGCCACAAACATGGGCGCCTACTCAAGAGTAAAGCATCATAGCAAACTTTGTTTAACCGCAAAGAGCACCAAAGGGCTCTTTGCGTCATTACAGAAAGTTTTTCTTCTTACTTACTGAGCATTTGGTCAATCTTCTTACCATGCTCACCTACGGCTTCCATTCTATCTCTCTGATCTTTATCCAGAGGTCTAGAGTCTGGCCAGTGTGTACCGACTGTTTGTGTCTGCTTACCAGTTTCATGGTCAACAACTACAGACCAGTCATAGTTCATACCTTCGATCGCCTTCATCTGAACCTGAGTCGTCTTAGGTACGATCTTACCAGTTTTGAGGTTTCTTAGATCCAGTGTAAAGTCTTTACCCTGTCCCTTCATGAACTCACCATTCTGGATACCATAGCCTAAAGCTTTAGGATCATTATGACAGCTCTCACATGTTCTGGCTTTTGCACCTGTAGTGTGTGGCTGTACTGGAGACATATCTGTACCTGCTACGAGTGAACCATTAGGTCCATCAGGTACTTGTGCCTGCTTGTTGAGTGCGATCGTTTCACCATCTGGACCTACAATTGTATAGGTTACCTGACATCCTGGGATGATTGGTGTGACCAGACCTTCACCGTTGATACCTAGGATTGGATCTTCCCATCTGAGGTAGCTTCGTGTCTCACTCGCTTTACCGATCTGCTTCTTACCTTTGGTTCCCAGTACTGATTCACTGGTCTCACCATTGGCGAAGTGTGTAGAACCACTTGCGATCCAGTCGATCTTGGATTTACCTGGTGTGTAGTCTACTTTGATGTGACAGCCATAACACTGCGGTGCCCAATCAGAGTGACAAGAGTAACACTCCATGTTCTCCATATGCTCTTTGACAAGTCCCATAGCCACATGTGCGTCTTTAGACTTCCATGTATTGTTCATGGCTTTTTCTTTGAGCAATGGTGCTTTGAGATCTTTACCACTGGCAAGGTGTACGATCACTTCTTTACCGTCTTTAACCACGTTTCCGAGCGGGTTACCTCTGGTAGAGAGTAAGTATCCGTCCATTGGCTTATAGACAGTACCTTGAGTCATCCAGTATGGAAGCTCTTTAGCCATGCCTCTTTCACCTTCTGGTGCACCACCAGCAAGATTCTTCTCACCATAACCGATCTTGAGCTCCCATGGGAACTTCTCATTGGTACCATGACAGTCAGCACACTCGATCTCTACTTGACCAAGAGTCGTACCAAATAGTGTACCATCACCGTGCATATCGACAGATGTGTGACAGTCTTGACATGTCATACCTGCTGCAAAGTGTAGATCCTCTTTGATATGCTTATAACGCTTACCATGTGTTTTAGGTTGTGCTTTACCACCAGCTTGGAGTGGAGAACTATACGGCTGCTCCATCATACCAACATAAGAGACACCGATTCGCTTACCACGGTTGTGACAAGAGTTACATGTCTCTGGGTGAATACCACTAAACTCTGCACCAGCAGGTGTTTTGACCTTGGCTTCTCTGGTACCTTGCATCATGTGTACAAGTAGGTGTCCATGCTCTTTCTTATCAATGGTTGGGTCATTACCTTCGTAGAGACCTTCATTACCATAAGGCACGTGACATGCAGAACATCCCATACCTCTCCAGTCACCACGGCCTTTACGTCCTCTGACACCTAGGTGGCAGCGCTGACAGTCAGATCTCTGATAGGTGATAGAAGCATGATAGGCTACTCTCGCTTTATAATCCTCATCGCTTTCACCATCTTTACGTTTGATATCCATATCAGACTGTGGTGGGAGTGGGAGTTGCTTGAGCTCTGTGGGGAACTGATCTGGGAACTTATCGATCATGGCAGTCATATACTTCTTGTATGTGTCTGTACCCCATGCCGGTGTTTTTCCATCTTCATCTTTCACATCATAGTTGGCAAACTGTACTTTTTTAGTAGGCTCAGTTCCCCATGAGTGAAGGTTACCTTGGATCTTACCTGCTTCAGTGGCCATCAAAGATTTTTTGACATTAGCAACGGTATCTGCGTGACAGATTCCACAGGTTTTATCCATGATCCAGAAGCTTCCTGGGTCTCTTACAAACGCTGCAAGTCCACCTGGGTGTGCTTTTGGTGCACCTTTGTGTGCCATCTCAGCTGTACCGGCACCGGCATCACCACCATGACAGACCACACATCCACCTGTGTCTCCCATGCCTTGACCCATCGCTACGATCTGTTTCATCATATCGGAGCTTGGCTCTCTGATGTGTTCTATACCATTGTGACACTTTACACAACTATCTCCACCTTCGACACTTTTAGGTACCATCGTACCATTCATGTCTCCGGCAGAGGCAGAAAGTGTAAGCACAAATATCATCGCATAAAACACGACTTTTAACTTGGCAATCATCTTTTCCTCCTTGGATTGCATTTCGAGGAGAGTATCCTCTACTGCAATAGTATCTTTTTAAAGTGCCAAGAAAGTGCCACAAGATAAAGCTATTTTATCACACTAATTAAGAGTCTATTAATAGATAAATCATTAGAATAAAACCAATAAATCCAGAGGAGACTATACAATGAAAAGTATTTTACTCATTATCATGACTCTCTTATTCACAACCGTCTCGTCCTATGCACAGGAAAAGAAACATGTCCTGACTACCCATGAACTGGGCTGGATGAATAACCTCGAAGAGGCAAAAGCGATCGCACTCAAAGAAAAAAAGCCCATTATTCTCTTCCTCCACTCTCAGCGATGCTTTTACTGTCCCAAGCTCATCGAAGAGGTATTTCCTCAGCCCAAAGTACAAAAGTTTCTCAATGAACACTTCATCAAGCTAGATCTGGATGTCGCTACCGGTAGTGACAGTATCGAAGAGGAGACGGGGGATCAGGCACCAGAACGCTTCATCATCAGCATGACCCCAGGCATCCTTTTTATGGGCCCCAAAGAGGAGAAGCTCTATCGTAAGGGAAAAAAACATATGATCATCTATGGGTTTTGGAAGCCTGATGAGCTGATCACATGGGGCAAAGAGGCACTCAAACGCTTTGAAAAATTACATGGAGTTACCTATGCGAAATAGTCTAGTGCTCCTCTCCTTGATGTTGACCACCACCCTACTCGATGCCAAAGACAGAGGCACACATGTCACACGAGAAAAAGTCGGACAACAATACTACCTCAAAGCCTGTGCAACCTGTCATGGTGATGGCAAGATCGCAGGCAATATGGCGACACAAAGAGAGTGGAAAGCCCTACTCGATGCCAATGCCTCTGAACTGATCTACCTGCATGAGGATGTTTACAGTGATAAAGCAGAGAAAGATGCAGTCCCCGCGATCATGTATCTACAAAGTGAGCAGTTTGCCAAAGAGAAACGAAAACTACTCAAATTTTTACAGGAGTTTGCCAGTGATTCACCGGATATCCCTACTTGTTATTAGTCTAACGCTTCTCCTCTCTGCAGGGAAGCCATGTCCAGACCATTATAATCCCAAATGGTTCGAAGAACCCAGTGATGAGATCGTTCTAGTGATCGAGGAGTATTTTGAAGATAAGAATATCACTTTTCTACCTGATCTAAACAGGATCCAAAAGCTTGGTCTCCAGCCACTAGGCAGTAATGTATGGCAGCTTCCCAAAAGTACCCAGTCCTATAGAGACATATATTTCCCCATCACGCCGGGGATTTGGCGATACGAGCAGGCAGCACAAAATATCAACACCACCCACCTTCTCATCAAAGAGCATACCAAACTCTCTGAGATCGAAGCGATCAATGTCTACAATGGACTCCTGGGAGCTTACTGGAATGACTACAATGTCAATGGCTATGAGATGACACTCAATCCGGAAGATACACGCATCCGCTATAAAGATCGCTATTTTGAATTCAATGTCAAACTTTATGGACTCAAAGATGATGCCAGCACACTAGCGCATACCACGACGGATCTCATCTTTCGAGACTACACACACAAAGTCGAGCAATTCATCCAGTGTCAGGCATCACAGTGAAGATATTACTACTGGAAGATGATGCCATAATCGCAGAACAGATCAAAGCCTATTTTGAGCTCTGTGATCATAAAGTAGATCTCTACGACAATGGTCTCTCTCTGGTAGAGCATGCCAATCCTGCCAGTTATGATATCATGCTGCTAGATATCAACACACCGGGTCTCAGTGGTCTGGAGGTACTCAGGGAGTTCCGTGATCTCTCCATCCATACCCCTGCGATCTTTGTGACTGCTATGAGTGACATGCAGTATCTCAAAGAAGCCTATGGGACAGGCGGTAATGACTATGTCAGAAAGCCCTTTGATATCGAAGAGCTTGAGTTGCGTATCGAACGACTGGTCAAAGAAAATCAGACAGAGAGAATCTCTATCACTACCCACTATACCTTCGATATGCAAGAAGAAAAACTCTACCACAAAGAGAAAGAAGTACATCTCAATGAGAAGGAGAGAAGTCTCCTCTACCTCCTACTCAAAAACCGTTCCAACACTGTTTCAAAAGAGATGATCAAGACCTATGTCTGGGATGATCAGGATGTCTGTGACAACACCCTACGCACCAAGATCAAAAAGCTCAGAGATAAACTGGATGAAAACTTTATCCAAAGCCTAAGGGGTGCAGGATACAAGATCGATGCCTAACCTCAAGCTAATCGACCGCAAGAAGTTCACCGCTGTACTTGCTTTCTCTTTCTTCATCTATGGTATTGTGCTGATGCTTCTTTTTTTCTTTTTCAGTAACTGGCTCATAGAGAAAAAGGAGATGGAGCAGTTTAGGAACGAGAGTTATCTGCAGGCAGAGAGCAAGGAGAAGTATCTCGGTCTCTATCTCGATAAACTCTCCAGAAGCCTTAAGTCTATCGCTTTCAACCCCTACTTCATGAGCTATGTCGTGGACAAGAACTATATCAACTCCGCAGAGTTCTTGTTTATCACGATCATGCTGGAGCATGATGACTATATGCAGCTGCGATTCCTGGATGAAAAGGGTATAGAGAAACTCCGTTTCGACCGTGATGGTATCGGTGCCTATCCCTACAAAAAAGCAAATCTGCAAGACAAGTCCGATCGCTACTATTTCAAAGAGGCGGCCAAACTCCCCGAAGGAGAGATCTATACTTCTAAAATAGACTACAATGTAGAGAATGGGAAAGTAGTCCAACCATTTGTACCTGTATTTCGTGTCTCTATCCCTATCTACTTTCAGAAAAAATTCATGGGGATACTCACCATCAATACCTTTGCAGAGAGTATCATCAAGCTGTTTACCGCTGCAGCTACCTTTGACATCATTATTCATGATCAGCAGGGTAATCTCATCTATCAGGATGGGAAGTTCTTTGATAAAAATATCAATGGCAAAAAGATCACTGATGTGCTTCCTCTTTTAGAAGATGAACTTCCTCAAGAAGACCAAGTCTTTCTCTCTGAAGAGAAAAAGATCTATATACGTCCTATCACCATGGGAACAGAGACTATCTACACTGCCCTGATCCCAAAAAAGGATGCCACCTTCTCCTTTAAAACAGAGGATTATCAGGCAGCTTCTTTGGTACTGTTTCTACTCTTTATCGCTGCCTTCCCCCTCTCCTACCTGCTCAGTCGGCCTACTGAAAGTATGTTCAAAGCCCTGACCAGACAGCAGGATGAGCTTCAGGAGCTCACCCATACACTGGAGATGCGTGTGGAAGAGAAGACCGAAGAGAACAGCCGTAAAGACCGTATGCTGATCCATCAGGCGAGACTGGCAGAGCTGGGTGAGATGATCGGCAATATCGCCCACCAGTGGAGACATCCACTCACTAGACTCAGCCTACTGCTCCAGAATCTCAAAGCACTCAACAAAAAAGGTCGCCTCACCACGGACAAAATGACCACCATGCTAGATCAGGCCAATGAACAGATCTTTTTCATGTCTGATACGATAGACAACTTCAAGGACTTTTATAAGCAGGGAGAGGAGAAGCGTGACTTCACTATAGAGAATGCCTATATCAAAATGGTGGAGATGGTAGGACACAACCTCAAGCACAACAACATTACCATCCACTATAGCCAGGAGAGTGAGGTCATGATCCATGGCAATCAAAATGAGTTTTCTCAAGTCCTCCTCAATCTCATCATCAATGCCAGAGATGCACTACTCACTCACAAACCAGATGCCTCTGCCATCTCCATCTCCTCTCATGAGGGTACAGATGCCAATATACTCAAAGTCTCTGACAACGCAGGCGGTATCCCTCCTGATCTACTCGAACAGATCTTCGAGCCTTACTTCAGCACCAAAGGCGACAAAGGCACCGGTATCGGTCTCTATATGGTACGCACTATCATCCAGGAGAAGTTTGGTGGAACTGTCACTGCATATAATGATGAGGTAGGAGCAGTATTTGTGATAGAGATACCAACGACTGTCTCAGGAGTGAAGTAGTGAGGAAATACCTGCATCTAAAGTATAAACCATGAACATCCTCTGTAGAAGAAGCTATCGTTATCTTGTGTGGCTACCTTTGGTCTGTTTACTCGTTTCATTAGTTTCACGAATTTTTTCACGAGACTATGCTGCAGGTTTTATGCTTACCGCCATAGGACTTCTAGGTTTTATTATTTGGTATGCTACTCTTTCATGCGCTCGACAAAAGTTTTGCCATAAATCTTCAGAGTATTATGATTTGAACATCCTCACCTATATCATAGTATTTTTGCATACTTCTCTAGTCTTCTTCGGTTTTTTCTCTCCCAATGGAGATGATGGTTTCGGTGGTTTCTTTTGGATGCCTTTACATCTCCTCGATAGCTTCTCCAATCCCATCTTTTTTGGATGCACTACGATAGGATGTTCTGATGCCATCAGTGGATTTATTGCTTATGGTATCGTAGGAACAGTCATATGGTTTTTAATAGGAATATGCAAAGGAGTCAAGATTACGTCAAAAGGTATCAGCAAAAAGAATAACTAGTGGCATTCATAATACTATATCAATAAACAGATAAATCCTATTCCTGCTCGTTCCATATCTCCCGATATGGAATGCCTAAAGTACTAGATCATTCCTCTGCCACACTATAAGAAATCAGCTCCATCGTATAATTTTCTCCTTTACTGGAAACAGCCAACCCTGTTTTAACATCTATCCAGTCTGTATGGTCACCTCCACGAATATGGTTATGATGTTTTAGCCGTATTGTAGTAAATGTACCTGCCGCTACTGTTTTTTGTTCATCTATAGACTCTACTGTATAGGTTATTTTCTGTTTGTCTGATGTTACTCTTCCTCCAACATGATTTGTATCTTCATGCTCCGTAGTAAAAGATTGTCCCTTACAATATTTATCTGCAAACCTACGCTTAAATGGAGTATAAGTACCTACTACAGTATTTTCAGCATTGAGACTATCAGTTCCATCTTTAGAGCGTGAAGTATGGATGTTTGACACAGAATGTTTTATCTCTGCCTCCCATTCGGCTGTTTTATAATCATACAGATTAGTTATTCTCAATCCTTCATGTATCAGCTTTGTTATATCGATGTATAATCCATCATTGCTAATAGTATAGTATTCCATAAATTTCTCTTTCATCCTGACTGTACCTGAAATACCACCATTTTCTTCCTTGGTTGTGATAGCCATATTCATCATATATTCATGATATTGATTGGTTTTTGTGATATTTGTCTGGACAATCGTCATATCTATTGTTTTCCCAAATGCATATTTTGTTGTATGTTTATACGTTATCTTATCAGGCATTGTCACGGTCACACAGTTGCTAGGAAAGATAGGAGGGTTGTCGCCCGTAGAACTACTCTCTACTTCTGTCTGCACTGCATTAAATAAAGTTTGATTCGTATCATTGGTGTCGCTTTGAGATACTTTGGCTTCACATGCTGTTAGGAGGAATAGTGTGATACTCAGTAGAGTGTATAGTACGTTTTTTTCTGTTGTCATTTTAAACCTTTCACGCCCAAGTAAAGGCACAGGATTAACACAGTACCCAGCAGGGCTATTTTTGAGATTCTAACTTAGAGTATATCATTAAATGCATTACCTCACTATATATATTACCTAAATCTCTTAAAACAGACTCTTCACCCTATCCAACAGTTTCTCTCGGCTCTTGAGCGAGACCTTGCGTCTCTCATCTTCGAGAACACCCTCTTCTTTGAGCTTTTTGATATGGCGGTCTACCACGTGGCGTACCGTACCGATGAGATTGGCGATCTCGGTGTGGGAGAGTCCATCGAGGATATTTTTGCCCTCATGATCCTTGGTCTCCATACTCTGCAATATCAACTTGATCAGACGCTCCTGCGTATCAAAGAGTGTCAGGTCAGTGGCAAGCTCCTCTACTTTGCGTAGCTGAGTCGCTACGTATTTGAGGACGATCTCACCAAAGATCGGATAGTCGTACATCCACTCTCTGGCTTTGCCGATAGGGATCTTCATAGCAGAGCCCTCTTCTAGTATCTCGACCAGTACCTCATGAACTTTACCATCCAGTAGCGTCACTGTATCATACATATCTCCCCTACGCATCAGATAGATCGTCTGCTCTTTGCCGTTAGTGAGATTTATCTGGGAGATCTTGACCTTGCCACCCAGGAAGATATAGAAATACATCATCGCATCATCTGCATCAAAGAGCACATCCTTTTTGGAGAATCGCACCACCTCTGCATGGGTATCCATCTCCGCACGAAGTTGATCACCTATATTGCCAAATGTATCTAACTGCAGTTGCACAGATCTACCCTCTGTCCATCTTGAGTCTGAGCGCTTCATATTTGGTTCTGACCTCTGTCATCTGCTCTACCCAAAACTCATTTCGTTTGGTTGCCTGCTCCAATGCATCCTCTAGCTTTACCAAACTCTCTTTGGTGTATTGTACGCTGGCACCAAGCTCGCTCTTGTTTTTTTCTAGTGTGATGATCTGTGTATTGAGTGCCTCTATTTTATCATCAGATATTTGAAGCTTGGCAGTCAGTGCATCGATCTCAGCCTGGAGTTTAGACTTTATCCCCTCTTGCTGACTCAACTCTTGTTCCAGCGATGCATTCAGTATACGTACATCACTGAGACTCTCTTCTAAAAGCGTGATTTTCTCATGCTTCTCATCTCGCTCTTCTTTGAATGATCGACTCTTTTCCTGCTGTGACTTCAACTTGACCGTAAAGACCACCACCACCAGAATAAATGCCAAAAGTACCACGATCACAATACTCGCAAGTACCATCATGTTGATATTGTCCAAAAATGCTATGCCCCCCATATCTCACTATCCTCTGATGATATCATATGCCTGTGGATACGGGCACTGCATTTTACGTTTGGGGTTGGGCTTGTTTCCATACGACATATGTTGAAAATGGATATTGACGACATTGTCCAAGCTGTCTTTGTATGCGATCTGGTCTATACGTCCCTTTTGATCCAGTGAAAAGGTATACAGCACCTCTTGGTAGGTCGCCACATAGAGGCTCCCTTTATGGTGTTTGGCTCGCCCCAGTATCGCAGTCAGATCCAATGCACGGCTCAGCTTGTGAAAAGAGACCTGTTCCAGATCATGATCTACAATCGTAAAAACCTTGCCACTGCTACATACCTCTTTACGTGTAGGCTTTTTATAGCTCCATTTCAATGCACCGGAACGATTCAGAAGTATCGTTCCACTATATTTGATCACCTTCTTGTTGGTGTGGGTGATCTTCTGCGTAAAATGGGCAGAAAAGCTTGTCGGTATCTTGATCTGACCTGCTGTGATCAGAACGGTTGCTGAAAAAAATATGGCTAGTCGCTTCATTAAATTCCTTCTAAAATCTATTTTAATTCTATCAAAAAATCCATAACATCTGGTTAGTCATTCTCTTTTGATCTCTCAATAGCCTACCAACTGATCGTGGAGTTGTCGTGAATCAACAGCTTTTACGCAAAATTTCGGTACACTAACTGCAATTTTAATAAGCGGATGATTGAACTATGATAAATGTAATGAAAATGTTTGGAACAGCTAATGATAGGCTGGTCAAAAAATACCTCAAGCGTGCTAAAGCGATCAATACTCTGGAGAGTACCTATGAACCCATGAGTGACGAGGAACTCAAAGGCGCATTCAATGCACTGAGAGATGCCGTCAATGCCGGCGAGAAGAGTCTGGATGCAGTGATGAATGACTCCTTTGCCATCACGAGAGAAGCCAGTAAACGTGTCTTGGGGATGCGTCACTTCGATGTACAGCTGGTGGGTGGTATAGTGCTACATGAAGGCGATATCGCTGAGATGAAGACTGGTGAGGGTAAAACCCTTGTTGCTACCCTCGCAGTAGTGCTCAATGCCATGACCGGTAACGGCGTACATGTGGTAACTGTCAATGATTATCTGGCAAGCAGAGATGCCGAAGATATGGGTGTCCTCTATGATTTTCTAGGATATAGTACAGGCTGTATCGTCTCCGGCATCGATGATGAGATGGAGCGAAAAGCACAGTATGATGCGGATATCACCTACGGTACCAACAACGAATATGGATTTGACTACCTCCGTGACAATATGAAAGTACGTGCCGAAGAGAAGGTACAGAGAGAGCACAACTATGTCATCGTCGACGAAGTAGACTCCATCCTGATCGATGAAGCCAGAACACCACTGATCATCTCCGGACCTACCCAGAGAGATCAGAGCTTCTACCAGCAAGCCGACGACATCGCCCAACAGATGATCAGGGGCGAAGAGCTCCCTGCCAAAGCGGGTGAGACCAAGCAGATGACGGGAGACTTTATCGTCGATGAAAAAGACCGTGTCATCGTCATGACCGAACAAGGACTCGAGAAAGCACAGGAGCTCTTCGGTGTCGAGAACCTCTATGATCTGGACAATGCCATCCTTTCACACCACCTCGATCAGGCACTCAAGGCCAGGTATGTCTTTGAAAAGGATGTCGACTATGTCGTACGCAATGATGAAGTCATCATCGTCGATGAGTTTACCGGCAGACTCTCCGAAGGGAGACGCTATAGCGAAGGCCTCCACCAGGCACTCGAAGCCAAAGAGGGGGTCACTATACAAGATGAGTCTCAGACACTGGCAGACATCACCTATCAGAACTACTTCAGAATGTACAACAAACTGGCAGGTATGACAGGAACCGCACAGACAGAGGCCACGGAGTTTGCACAGATCTATGGACTGGACGTGGTCTCTATCCCTACCAATGTTCCTGTAGAGCGACTCGACCGTAACGACCTGATCTATAACACCGAAGAGGAGAAACTCGAAGCTGTAGCCAAAAAGGTCAAAGAGCTGCACCAAAAGGGCCAGCCTGTCCTCATCGGTACTGCCTCCATCGAAAAGAGTGAACTGCTACATAACTTCCTCTCCAAGGAGAAGATCCCTCATGACATCCTCAATGCCAAGAACCACGAGCGGGAAGCCAGCATCATCGAAAATGCCGGTGTCAAGGGTGCAGTCACAGTCGCTACCAACATGGCAGGACGAGGGGTTGATATCAAGATCAACGATGAAGTCATAGGGCTAGGTGGACTCTTTATCCTCGGTACAGAGAGACATGAGAGCCGCCGTATCGATAACCAGCTTAGGGGACGATCCGGACGACAGGGTGACCCGGGGGAGAGTCAGTTTTTCCTCAGTCTGGATGATAACCTGCTACGTATTTTCGGTGGAGACAAGATCCGTAATATCATGAACCGTCTGGGCGTAGAGAGAGGCGAATATATCGATTCCAAACTCGTTACCCGTAGTGTAGAGAAAGCACAGAAAAAAGTCGAAGGTATGCACTACGAATCACGGAAGCATATCCTGGAGTATGATGATGTTGCCAACCACCAGCGAAAAGCCATCTATGCCTTTAGGAACCAGCTACTCGATCCAGAGTTTGATATCGGTAGTAAGATCAAAGAAAACAGAGAAACTTTTGTCAACATGTTACTAAATGAGGCAGAGATCTATGAGGGTACTCCCAGCGAAGATTTCGATCTGGAGAAGTTCACAGATTTGATCAAAAAACATATTGATATCGATATAGATGCTGCATTACTCCAAGATAAAGAGCCTCATGAGATCCGAGGGGTCGTGTTGGATATCCTGGAGAAAGCCTATGAGGAGAAGATGAGCGTCTTCGTCCCTGAACAACGTCAAGAGATTGAAAGTATGCTGCATCTTCAGATACTCGACCCTCTCTGGAGAGACCACCTCTATGAGATGGATGTCCTTAAGACCGGTATCGGGCTGCGTGGCTATAACCAAAAAGACCCGCTCACCGAATACAAGCAGGAGAGCTACCGACTTTTTGAGCAGCTGGTAGAACGTATCAAGTTTGATGCCACCAAGATCCTCTACACTATCCAGTTCAATTTTGAGGCACCTGACGAAGAGCTCGAAGAGATAGAGCGTATGCGGGATGAACTGGAGATTGATGAGAGTGAACTGGCAGACAATATACATCAAGATGAAACAAACACTGATACCTCCGGACATACACCTTATGTTGCTGATAAAAAGCCAAAACGAAACGAACCCTGCCCTTGTGGTAGTGGCAAAAAATACAAACACTGCTGTGGTAGAAGTGGTCCCAAAAAAGGACTACTTGCTTAATGGCACTTCCCTACAACACACGCTTCATACGCAAGATAGTCAAGCACTATCTGAAGTATGACCGTGAAAACCCCTTCATCTTTATCTCTGCAGTGATGGCATTTCTTGGAATCGCTGCAGGAGTCATGGTCATGATGATCGCTATCGGTATCACCAATGGTATCCAAAAAGAGTTCAAGGAGCGTCTCTTTGTCATGAACTATCCACTGACTGTCGTCTCTTATGGTGAAGGCATAGATACAGGGATCATACAAAAGATTGAAAAAAACTTCCCTGCCCTCAAACTCAGTCCCTACTACACCACACAAGTGATCAGTAAAAATGAACATGCCATACAGGGAAGCATGGTATATGGCGTAGATTTTGAGAAAGAGGCAGCCATCAACCGTATCTTCGCCAAAGCAAATAAAGAGGGCAATAGTAGCAGTAAATACCGTATGATCATCGGAGATAGTCTCTCTATCGACATGGGTATCAAAGTCGGTGAGAAACTACTGCTCTACTTCTCTGAACAGCAGGCGGTAGGATTTGGTACCATGCCACTGCAAAAAAGATTTCTGGTTGACAGTATTTTTGATTCAGGGCTGCAAGCCTATGACAAGGGGATCATCTATACCACACACCAAGCATTCCACAGTCTACTTAAAAGAGACAAAGAGAAGTTTGACGGGATACATATCTATAGTGAGAAGCCAATGGAGATGATAAGCAAGATCAATGCTGTACTCCCGGAAGATGCAGGTATCGAAGGGTGGTGGCAACAGAATGGCAACTTCTTTACCGCTATGGAGATGGAGAAGAAGGTCTACTTCCTGGTATTGCTCTTCATCATCCTGATCGCTTCACTCAATATCATCTCTTCACTCTTGATGACGGTAATGAGCAGGCGAAGTGAGATTGCATTGATGCGTACACTGGGCACTACCCAAAAAGAGATCAAAGCTATTTTCTATAGGCTGGGACTCATCATCGGATCTACCGGAATACTGATCGGTACCCTGCTAGGTCTACTGGGTATGTGGGCACTGCGTACCTTTGATATCATCTCACTACCGGAAGATGTCTACGGTAGCAGTAAGCTACCGATAGATCTGCCTCTGAGCGATTTTGGACTGATCATACTGGGAGCTGCGATCATCATCATGCTTTCGGCACTCTATCCGGCCAAGAAAGCTGCCTCTACTGACCCACTCAATGTCCTGAGGAATGAATAGGTCGAGGGTAATGCTCTGCTAAAGATCAAACCCTGCATAAAAATAAAACCCTTCTCTATCTATACCGGCAAAGAAATCATCAAACTGGCTATAGGTAGGACGGTAGTATCTTCTTTCGAAAAGCCCTCTACCGCGTAATCTATCTCTATAAGTATACTGTCTGTCATAGCGATAGAACTCACCTTCAAACATAAATCCTCTGCGACTAAAATACCCATATTTGTACCCATGTCTGTCATAAAAAGATGCTCTCTCATAGAGGTAGGTCAGGTACCAGTTTCTACGGGTATGTCTATAGCCTCTCTGTGTATGTCTCGGCTGCCATCTGTCATAGCCATCCCTTCTGTCATCATACCAAGGGTCATAACGGTCACCAAATCCACCTCTAAAGTGTCTGGAAGATGCTCTGCCATGCTTGCTTATGGCTCTACGTGATGTGCCATTACTGCGATGCCTACTACTCACATGTCTTGCATTTTGCGAGACTCTTCTATGTGTTGAAGCATGCTTTCTCTTGAACTGCTCTAGTGTTTTAAACTGTCGTGTTTTTGCATGTTTCCGATTGAGTTTTCGATCTACTTTCCGCTGTTGTCTCTTGGCTTTTGCCAAGTGTCTCTTTTGGGTAACTTTCTGTTTGTTCCCAGTGCGATGTCTTGCTCTCTGTGTTCTCTCTCTGTGGTCTGCCTTTGTACGGTGGTGCTGCTTCACACCTGCTTGTCCATGTGATGCCCTAAGCTCTACCAAGCTTTGTGCGGAAACCGATCCTACTGATAATGTCATAAATGCTGTGATGGCTATCAAGCCTATTTTTTCTCTTTTCATTTTTTATCCTTTCTCTATGCTGTTAGAAACTCTGTGGAGTCACAATAGCATTATGGGATAATATTGTGGAGTAATTGTAAAGCTATATAGATATTCGTAAGTTAGTCTAAATATGCCTATTACTAAATAGATAAGAAACTATGAAGCTAGAAGTTCATGCTTTTTATTTTTTTTATGAAGTATGATACGATTTCTGCCATGATGCTTCGCATAATAAAGCGCCCTATCTGCCTCGACCAACATGATATCAAAAGAGATACCTTCATGTAATTGATCTACACTGGAGACTCCGATACTGGCTGTTAGCTGTATTTTAGTGGTCTCTTTGCTACTTTGATATTCTAATAACTTACTATTAAATCTTTTTAGCATCTTCAGTGTATACTCTGGTGATTCACCATAAAGTACCAACGCTATCTCATCTCCTCCAATTCTTCCAATAGGTACCTCCTTGGGAAAGATCTCAAGTATCGCTTTTCCTGAATATGTGAGTACTTCATCCCCAGCAGCATGGCCGTAGAGATCATTAATAGTCTTAAAGTTATCTAGGTCGATATAGACAACTACCATACGCTTCTTTCTCTTTAAACATTCCGCATATATTCTCTCAGCTTTCCAGATAAATGCCGAACGTGTCATTAATCCTGTCATCTCATCATACGTAGCCATCTGACGTATCCTGTCCTCCAATCTTCTTGTTTTATAAAAAAATTTCACAAACCCCCAGGAAACTATTGGTGCGGCAATAGCAGGGATCACAATACTTGAGATAATTGCTTTTTTACTGATAGTAACACCTAGTAGATATGAGAAGAGTACTTCAAGAAAAAGGGAGAATGCGATAGAGATAAAGGTAATCAGCAGTACCATTTTTAGTGGACCTAAACGATAGGCTATTTTAGATGACCATGTCTCTGTGCTTATCTGTTTATAATCCACTTTAATTTGCCTAATATATTATATAAGGGACAATCCACATTATCAGAAAAGTGCCATTATCTCTTCTTTATTCATAGAAATAATACCATAGTAAAATAAAATGTTCGCCGCTACTCTCTCTTACTTATTAATAATATGTGCGGGGGAAGTAACGGTTCGCTTAATCAATTCCAAAGGATAGAGCAGAGCCTCTTGTACCGGATTGGTCTTGGCATTGGGTTTATCCAGTGTACCGGTGATCTTGACACCAGTGGTGATACTCTTGTCTTTGCCAAACAGTATATAGCCTACCAGAGGCAGACTCCCCAATACCTTACCCACCTCTCTGGCAGTCCGAACGGCAAGGTCTATATTGAGTTTACCGCTATCCAGCTCTACGGTGCCTTTGCCTGCGATGGTAGCGGACTTTCCATTGAGATATATGTTATCAAACACTACCCTGTCCTTCAGTATCCTGAACTCGATTTTCCCATCACGTACGACAAACCCTTTTTTGCTAAATCCCGGATCAGAGAGCGTCATCAGTGCAGGGATGGTGTTAAAAAGTGCGATCAGGTCATTGTATGCCTTGAAGCTCTCTATCGCACCCCCCTTGATATCGATCACCCCTCTCATCTCTCCATTGATATTGCCCAGCAGTTCCAGAGAGTATCGCCCCCCTTGCAGTCCGCCAAAATGGATCAATGCTTTCAGCATCGTGTCTTTGATCTTGTTTGCATGGACGACCAGGCTGTTCCCATTTTTTTCCAGACGTACCCTGTCTCCCTCTTTGATCGCAGTAAAGGTAGTGTTTTTACCTCTGATACTGAGATCAAAACTGTCTGTGAGAAGCACATACTTTCCATACCTGATGATACTGTTACGTCCTTTGACTTTCAGCCTTTTTAAACGATTTCCTTTTTTGGCAGTATTACGCTCCAGCATTTTTTTGGCATCGATATTGATATTTTTTATTCTGATAAGTGACTTTTTACTCTCATAGAGGAAATGTTCATTGAGTGCTTGCAATACCAGTGTATCATTCTGGTAGCGACCCTTAAAGGGCACTTTTGAGATATAGCCTCCCCTTTTATAGATGTAGCTATGCTTCCATTGTGCTTCTCCACTAAATGCATAGGATGTATAATCCTTGGTGAACACAGAGAATTTACCACTGCTTATCTGCAGAGGTAACCCCTTGATATACGGGAGTAGCGGTTTGATGTTGCTGTTGGTGATCTTCACTCCTCCCTTTTTCTGTCCTTCGATTTTGAGATGATACATGGGGATGTCAAACTGTACTCTCTCTTTAAAGTTCAGCAGCACAGGGAGTTTTTTCTTATTCCAGATATGCAGAGAAGTACCTCCCTTGGAGCCAAGAGTCAACTGTTTGATATCTACTTTTAATTTGGCTTTCTTTGTCGATAGATTGATAAAACCATTCACACGTCCTCGGTACCAACTCTCATACAGATCTACGTTCCAAAGTGCCACATGGTTACTGGTAAAGGTCACTTCACCACCGTGTAGTGCCAAGCGTGTACCTCCG
Source organism: Sulfurovaceae bacterium (assembly GCA_965215705.1). Lineage (GTDB taxonomy): Bacteria > Campylobacterota > Campylobacteria > Campylobacterales > Sulfurovaceae > JAAXPZ01. Next base: position 703,317 of record CBDCEE010000003.1, read on the forward strand.
ATAGTGATCACTCCTTTGGAGAGGAATGCCCTTCCTTCTACTTTGGTTTTGCTCTCCTCCAGATCGATATCCAATGCGACCACTGCTCTAATCTTCCCGCTCTTCTGTATGAGTGAGATCTGGACATCATATACTTTCAATATCCTCTCTATCTCTTTGTCATATCTGCTATGTAACTTCAATTTTAAAAGCAATCGCAAGTGCGATTCCCCTGTCAGGTGAAGCAATGCCGCCTGACTTCCGGAGAGTGATTTTCGATGATAGTAAGGGCTCTTTAGATCAAAATCAAGCCTGTTCTCATGAAGTCTGACTGTCACCTCTTTGCTCACAACAGACTGTAATTTTGGATCAAATTTAATTTTTGCCTCTTTCAGTACGGCTTTAGCATCTGTTTTTGCCATATCCAGTTTGAATCCCTCTTTATCAAGCGTACCTCTCCCCTTCAGTGCCAGCAGTTTATAACGCTTTGCCTGTACTTTTTTATCTATCCAGACCCGTATCTCTTTGGGGATAGCAAACATATCCAGCACTTGACTGATATCGTCTGTCTCTTGACTGTTGAGGAGGAAACCCACCTTACTATCCAGTATCTCGACACTAAGATTACCTTCAATAGACTGTATTTTGTATGTACCTTGAAATGTAGATTTTTGCGTACGATAACCATAGGTCATTTCACCCTGTAGTGTCAGGTTATACTTTTTGATATTGATCAGTGGGATCTTTGCGGTCATCCCTCCCTTTTGCGGAATGATCATTCCTGCGATCTCATACTCATTGTTATTGATATAAATCGTATCATCCGCATAGATGATTCTGTACTCATCATTGGTAAAGCGTACACTGTTCAATTCGATATATTCAAAAAAAGTAAGTACTCTTTTGACCTTACGTAGGGTTTCATCGATAGCGCTGAAGTTTTGCTTCTCATTGGCTTTGGGTATGGTGAGCTTTTCTACCTTTAGCGTCAGTTTATTATCCAGTTTTAGATATAATCCCTGCACTTTAAAGTGACCGACTTTCAATGAGTCGATTGAGATACCTTCTTGCAAAAAATAGAGTAATACAATAGCAAGTAATGGAATAAGGAGAAGTGCATTGCGTATCATCGGATGGATAGTCAATATGGTTCTTTTTATGCTCATTGGGCTTCTTTTTTATCTCTCTATTCCAGTCGAGGGAAAGAAAAACATCCACCTCGAACCCGATTCAATCTCTGGCATTATATCACAGCTAAGTCAAAAAGGGTATGAGGTAGGTCTGATAGATAAGTATCTGATGGTAGCTATCGGACAACCCCAGCATGGCTGGGTTTATCTAGGCAAGAAAAAGCTCCATAGACTAGACTTTTTACTCCGCTTAACCTCTGCACGAAGCAGCTTTCACAAAGTCACACTCGTACCCGGAGAGACCACCGTGATCTTTATGCGTCAACTTGCTAAACAGCTGGATCTCAATGAGAGCAAACTAATACAGCACTACCACCAGCTCAGTGACTTCAAGGAAGCAGGTATCCTCGCAGAGAGTTATCATGTCCCTAGCACACTCAAGGAAAAAGCTGTGGTCAACTATCTGCTCAAATACTCCACAAAAGTCTACAAAAAACTCTCGATCGAACAGAGTGATCTCTGGGACAAAGCAGGCTGGAACCACATGCTCACTGTTGCTTCTATCATACAAAAGGAAGCAGCGAACAAACAGGAGATGCCTATCGTCGCCTCGGTGATCTATAACAGGCTACGGGAAAATATGCGGCTTCAAATGGATGGTACTTTAAATTATGGTGAATATTCCCATATCCGTGTTACACCCAAGCGGATCAAAGGGGATAAAACTACTTTCAACACCTACAAGCACCGTGGGCTGCCAGACTATCCTGTCTGTGCTGTCTCTATCGATGCCATCAAAGCAGCGATCAATCCTGCCAAAACAGACTATCTCTACTTTATGAAAGGCGAAAACGGTACACATGATTTTTCCAAGGACTATAAAACCCGAATTTAAATCCAAAGTGCAATTTTTAAAAGACAATTTGAAAAAAGAGTTTTTGAGAGTTGTTTCTTTTGGATTTGAAGAGGTTAGATGCTAAAATAACTTCCAAATCTGACCAAAGATAAAGGAAGTGATATGTCATATACGCATCTAACCCTAGGAGAAAGATACCATATTCAAGCTTATATAAGCAGAGGATATAGCAATAAAGAGATAGCCAAACAGCTAGGAGTGCATCCCTCGACCATCAGCCGAGAGATACGAAGAAACAAAGGGGATATTGCTGGAACCTATTTTGGATATGGAGCCCATGATAAATATAAAAAGAGGCAACAAGACCATGCCAGAAAAGCCAATCTAAAACTCACAGATTCTACTATAAAGCTTATCAAAAAGTATCTCAAAAAAGAGTACTCACCCGAACAGATCTCCGCCACACTGTCTATCAAACACTCCATAACCATATCCCATGTCACCATCTACACATTCATCCATGAAGATAGGCTGCATAATGGTACACTCCATACAAAGCTCAGACACAAAGGAAAACGAAGAGCCAAGTATGGTAAAGGACGAAAGAACCGTATCCCTAATAGAGTCTCTATTGAACAAAGACCTACTATCGTAGATGATAAAATAAGAGTAGGAGACTTTGAAGCAGATACCATCATTGGCAAAGGCAGACAAGGAGCAATCGTTACTATAGTAGAGCGAAAGTCCATGTATGTAAAACTCTCACTGCCTGTAAGAAAGAAAGCCCTTATCGTAGCCAATGAGATGATACGACTACTGGGAAGATACAAGAAACATGTGCACACCATTACCACAGATAACGGTTTGGAGTTCGCCAAACATCAAACCATTGCAAAAAAACTTAAATGTGATTACTATTTCTGTCATCCTTATAGCTCTTGGGAGAGAGGACTCAATGAGAATATCAATGGACTCATCCGTCAATATATCCCAAAAGGCAGTAGCTTTGAACATCTCACGGCTAAAGATATTAAAAGGATTGAGAACAGACTTAACCATAGACCTAGAAAATCTCTAGGATGGAGAACACCTTATGAGGTATTTCATGAAAATTTAAAGGCTTCATAGGAAAATTTGGATAGAATTTTTTAGAGGTGAAATTGCACTTTGGATTTAAATTCAGGAAACCCACCTCAAATATGTGAAAAAGAAGAGGAAACCCTAATGGAGCCTTCACGACCAAACTATCGTCGCTATTTTCGTTCACCACTGTTTCTGATCCATCTTATTGTGACGGGAATGATACTTTTTGATCTCTATGATGGCGGTATAGACCTGAGTGGTTTCTATGCCATATATACCCTTATGATACTCGGCTCTATCGCACTTCATGTCTCAAACAAACGAGGCTTCGCCTACTTTCTGACCGTAGGTATACCTCTGCTACTGGTGCTCTTCGTACTGATGCTTTGTACTATGCGATAAGAGAGACTCTTAGGGTTTTGCCAGTGCTTCACTCAACTCATCAAGACTCCAAAGCAGGAGCGAATCAGAGGATATCCCCTCCAACTCTTTGGAAAATCCACTTTTGGAAAAAAGCGCATAGGTATCCACACGGATGCCTGAATGATCTGCTTTATCTTTGAGTTTGGTGAGCTCTTTTTTGGTCACTTTCCGAGAGGTATACTTACACTCTCCCAAAATAATCTTTCCGCTACGTGTTACAGAAAGTATATCAAACTCACTATGGTGATCCCAGAAGCTTCCCTGACTGATGATAGGGTCTTTTGTTTGGTAATGGTGGGCAAGCAGCTGCATAGAGAGTTGTTCAAACACCAGAGAGTAGGCCCTCTCTTTATGCTGTGCGAAATTTTCTGTAAAATGAAGCCCCTTTCTCATAGAAAGCTCTGCCCGATAGGGGGCTACAAAACCAAACCAAAAACGCTCAAACGGCCTGACAAACCGTACTTTCGCTTCGATACGATAGCCACGTAGATGTCTCTTGAGCAAGTGTTTGGGATGGGCTTTGATCGGTGCTTGTCTTGAAGGCTCTAGTGTGAGTATTCCCAGCCCTCTCAGATGCGAGATGATCTCTCCTCCTGCACCCTCTCCTATCCTGGCTCTTTTGAATACATTAGAGAGCCTACCATCTCCTCTGGCTACCGCTGTCAAAAGATTGGCATAGGGGGCTTCGTGTAAATAGGATGGATGGATCAGCTGTTGGGTCTCTTGATAATGTTGGACAAAGGTTACTTCTGCCGAAAGTGCAATATCTTCAAAAAGATTGAGGCTGATCTCTGACTCTCTCCCGCCATAGAGAGAAAAATACTCAATTGCCTGATCTATCTCCAGAAAAGGGAAACGCTGATAAAAATCTTGGAATAACTGTAGAATAGTGCTTGCTCCAATACTCAATATGGATGATTGTAGCAAAAATTCGTTTTAAGTCGGGAATGGTTGAGGGAAGATGTACCGCCGAAGCGGTACTATAAAAGCAAGATTATTTTGCGAGCTTAGAGATATACTCAGCTACTTCTTTGATCTGCTCTGGAGTATATGTAGCTACCTGACCCTTCATTACACCACCCATACCATGCTTGTTAGCAGTACCGGCTTTATAACCTTCAAGATCTTTTGCTACTGCAGCAGCATCCATACCAGCGATAGGTGCAGACTTACCAAGTGCTTTTGTCTTACCGTCTTTACCGTGACATCCCGCACATTTAGCATAGAGCGCAGCTCCGTCAGCCATCAATAGTGTACTTCCTGCAAATAGCATTGCGATTGCAACTTTTTTCATATCATTCTCCTTGTATTTTAGTATTGATACAGAAGAATTATAGCATGCCAAAGTGAATTTATCGTGAAATCAGAGGAAATTAGTGTAATTTTCCTATCACTGTGTAGTTTTGCCAATACTGATCTAACGCTTTATTCAGAACCTCATTATCTATCTGCATAGGAGGCTTTACCCCATTTTTCCGGATGAAGTCCTCGTCCATCACAGAGGTGTCTTTACGGGGGTTACGAAAGTAGTATGCCAGTCCCGCTTTCATATTCTCTTTACCGCCATATACCAGCAGTGCATCCATAAATGTCTTTCGCAAAGAGATATCCATTTTGAGATGACAGGGTACACATTGCTTCTCAAAAGCATTTTTTGCACTTATGGGCATACTGTATCCCCACAGAAGTATCATCCCTACGCCTATATTTTTTATGCTTCTATAGTTCATTGTTTCTCCCATCGGAGTGTTACTTGTGTACCATGATCCAGCTCTGACTCTACGATGATCTCCATCCCGTAGTGGTCGATGATCTTTTTGACGATATTGAGCCCGATACCGAAGCCTCCTTCACTCTCATTGAACCTGCTGTAGCGTTCAAAGATGCTACCCAGCTTCTCTTTATGGATACCGATACCACTGTCAGCGATGATCAGAAAACCTTCTCCTAGTGTGATATCGATCACCCCTCCTCTTCTGTTATACTTGATCGCATTGGAGAGTAGGTTATCGATCACTCGTGTGATCAAACGCTTATCGATAGTGATCATAGAGGGCACCAGCTCTTTTTGCAAAGTGATACTCTTTGACTGCATCAGTAAACCAAAGTACTCCAGCCTATTCTCTACCATAGGAAGCAGATCCACTGTTTCATCCTCGATCGGCTTGTTACTCTCCAGTGTTAGAAATTTGAGATCCTCATAGAGGGTGGATACTGTTCTTGCACCGATCTCTATACGGTTGAGTTTTTTGGTATTGGTGCCTGTCATACTCTCTCTGTCCATCATCTCTATGTTGGCTAGGATCGCACTCAGTGGTGTATTGAGCTCATGCGTGGTATCCTTGATAAAGCGATCCAGGAGCATAATCGAGTTACGCATAGGTCTGACGAACAGCCGAGAGAGATAAACCCCCAACAACATCAGCAGGACAAGTAGTGGAAGGGCATAAAGCAATATTTTGTTGATCAGTTCCTGATACCAGGCTTTCTCCTCAGGCACCTCTATCACCAGATATTTTCCTCCCAAATAGTAGTCATCCAGGATCTTGACCAGATGTATTTTTTCCCCACTGTGGTAGATCACTTCATCCAGGCTTACCTGCACTCCTTTCAATGTAGAGAATATCTTCTGATACTCCAGATCATAGATCGCACTCTCAAATCGTGTATCTCTGGGATATCTCTTCTCTTGAGGGTAATGACGGTGCAGCTGCTTGAGTCTTCTTGCCTGCGTGGAAGCGTACTCCATCATACGTATCCTCTGGTGAGAGAACATCAGCTGCTCCTGGGAGCGATAGTAAAAGTAGCCCAACAGACCGGTCAAGAGTAGGACAAAAACCACATAAAGCAGCAGAAAGCGTTTACGGGCTTTGGTATCACTACTTAGATGCGTATCGGTAGCCCTGTTTTTTGATACTGACAATCCTGTCCTTTCCAATGATCTTACGCAGATTCTTAATATAAGTTCTCAGTGAAGCATCACTTGACTCTTCGTCATAACTCCAGAGCACTTCAAATATCCTCTCATGGGAAAGCACCTCTCCTGAGGATTGAAGGAAAAGTTTGAGTAACTTGGACTCTTTCACTCCCAGTTGATAGGGTTTTTTTTCCACTAAGAGTGTACTATTCTTGGTATCGTAGGCTATCTGTTCATCGATCTCTATGAACTCTCTCTCTTCATGATAAAAGTTCCTTTTGAGCAGTGTTTCTACACGGATCAGAAGCTCTTTGAGTGCAAAAGGTTTACGAATATAATCATCACATCCACTCTCAAATCCCTGCTCCAGATCATCCACACTATTGAGCGAAGTGATATAGATCGCTGGTGCTTTCACCCCTTGGTCTCTGGCACTTTTGAGTACCTCAAACCCATCGATACCTGGTGTATTAACATCCAGAAGCAGTAGATCAAAATGATCCTCATAGAGCTTATCCTGTGCTTCATATCCCTCGTAGGTACTCTCTACTCCATACCCTTGTTCTTCCAGATACTCACAGATCGTCTCATTGAGATTGGCATCGTCTTCCAGCAATAATATCTTTGGCTTAGGCATTCTTTCTCTCCAAAAAAGTGATACTATTATTATAGTAGATGATTATTAATAATGGTTTCAATCATTTTACTATTTTCTGCCCATTTCGCTTATTCAACTAAGAGAAATAGAGATATAATTTCACTATCAAAACAAAGGGTTCTTCGTATGGAAATACAAACGATCAAAAAGATGGAAAAAGAAGCAATAAAGGGTAGTAGATTTGATTTTGCAAGGCTAGGATTTGCACTGCTTTTCATAGTAGCGGTATTGATCTACAGCTCCTCTACTTCTGGTGGTGTCCCTAACAGCATCTTCCTCTCTATCGCCGCACTTTTTGGTGCCTATATGGCGATGAACATCGGTGCCAACGATGTCGCCAACAATGTAGGTCCCGCTGTCGGATCCAAAGCACTCACCATGGGTGGAGCGATCGTGATCGCCGCTGTCTTTGAGGCTGGTGGAGCCTTTATCGCTGGGGGTGAAGTGGTCAAAACGATCAAAAAAGGTATCATCGATATCTCTATGTTTGGTGGTGATACCAATGCCTTCATCTGGGCAATGATGGCAGCACTCCTTGCTGCTGCACTCTGGTTGAACTTTGCTACCTATGTAAAAGCCCCCGTCTCTACCACACACTCTATCGTCGGTGGCGTCATGGGTGCAGGTATCGCAGCAGCTGGATTTGGGATCGTCGCCTGGGGTACGATGGGCAAGATCGCTGCTTCCTGGATCATCTCTCCTGTATTGGGTGGAGTCATTGCAGCTATCTTCCTCCTCTCTATCAAAAAAACCATCGTCTATAAGGAAGACAAGATCGCAGCAGCCACCAAGTGGGTTCCTGTCTTTGTCGCGATCATGTCCTGGGCTTTTGTCACCTATCTCACACTCAAAGGGCTCAAAAAGATCTGGCCAAAGATCGTCGCTCTGCTCTCTTTTCTACCCCATGACAAAAAACCCTCTTTTCTTGTTGCTGGCATTTTTGGACTGATCGTCGCAGTGTTCATTTATCTCATCATCCGATCTGTTATCGCTAAAAAAGCCGGAGAGATGGAGAACAGCAGAGCAGGTGTCAATGTTCTCTTTACCGTACCACTGATCTTTGCTGCGGCACTACTGAGCTTTGCCCATGGTGCCAATGATGTCGCCAATGCCATTGGACCATTGGCAGCGATCAATGATGCAGTACTCAGTGGGGGTATCAACTCCAAGGCAGGGATACCATTCTGGGTCATGGGTGTAGGTGCGCTGGGTATCGCCATCGGTCTGGCACTCTATGGCCCCAAACTGATCAAAACTGTCGGTTCGGAGATCACTGAACTGGATCAGATGCGTGCCTTCTCTGTAGCAATGGCTGCAGCGATCACCGTGATCATCGCTTCACAGTTAGGTCTACCTGTCAGCTCTACCCATATTGCTGTAGGTGGTATCTTTGGTGTAGGCTTCCTCCGTGAATATCTGGACTCCACCACCATGGAAGAGAAGATCGAGCGCAGAGAAGAGAAGCTTATCGATGAGCAAAAACAGCTCAAAGCACTCAACGCTGAGCTCAATGACATGCAAAGCAAAGAGACCAAAGCGAAAGCAGATTATGAGCGTATCGTAGAACTCTATCGACTCATAGATGAAGAAGAGTCTACGTTAAAATCTGCCAAGAAGAAACTCAAGTCCGCCAAGAAAAAGAAATATGTCAAACGAGATGCCGTCAAAAAGATCATCGCAGCATGGGTCATCACAGTCCCGGCAGCTGCTTCATTGTCAGCACTTATCTACTTTGTGATCAGAGGTATCTCTCTCTAGAATTTTAAATGTCTTAGTTTTTCATAGAATTAAGACATTTCCTCTCCAAATTAAGCTTTCTTTTGTTATGATCCGGTTTTATTACAAGATGTGATAAGAATTATCATTTAAAATTATAACTAAAAGGAGTACCTTCATGGACGGACAACCAGAAAGTATCGAACTCAACAGACTCAAATTCTATCCTATTATGATGTTTGCCATCGTAATGGGGATCAGCGGACTCACTATTGCCTATCAGAAAGCAGCAGAATTCATCGGCATGCCACATGCAATCGGCCATTATATGATGTATATATCACTGGGGCTTTTTGCCTTCATCTCATTGGTTTATCTCGCCAAACTACTTCGCTATCCAAAAGCAGTGATGAGCGAGTGGAAGCACCCTGTACGGATCAACTTTTTCTCGGCCATCTCTATCTCCATGCTCATGCTGGCGATTATCACCAGACCAGAGTACCACACTATGGGTGCATGGTTTTGGTATGTAGGTACTGCAATGCACACCTATATGACCCTCTATACCATCACTTTTTGGATCGGTCATAACCAAGAGATCGCTCACTCCAACCCTGCATGGTTCATCCCTATCGTCGGTAACGTACTTATCCCTGTAGCAGGTGTGGGTCTTGCATCCAAAATGGTACTCATATACTACTTCAGCATTGGGCTTTTCTTTTGGATCATTTTTCTAGCAGTGATTATGAATCGTATCATCTTTCATCATCAGCTTGCGCAGAAGTTTCTCCCTACACTCTTTATCATGCTTGCACCACCGGCTGTGGCCTTTATCGCCTACTTCAAACTCTATCATACTATTGATATGTTTGCACATTTTCTTTTCTCGATCGCACTCTTCTTTACCTTTATGCTGGCATTTATGTTTAGACAGTTCTTGGGATTGAAGTTTTTTATCTCTTGGTGGGCATTTATTTTCCCACTCGCATCCATGGCGATTGCTGCTATGGTCATGTACCACAAAATGCATGATAGCTTCTCTCTCTACCTCTCCTATACCATGATGGGGATTGCTACACTGATGACGCTTGCCGTGGGCACTCTACCAGACAATAGCACATATGTACTCTACCAGACAATAGCACATATGTTTAAGCATGAGATCTGTATCCAGGAGTAGATAGCCTTTCCCTTTCCAAAGAACTATTTGGAAAGGGACTCTTTTGGATGAAGCCACTCCCCCATCCAGAATAATCCAAAATATATTATATCAGCATATATAAGCTCTTCTATAGATGCCCAGGAGTACAATTCCATCAAAATGGATTCAAATACTAAAACATTACTCCATATTATATCTCAGGGGCATCTATGTATACCAGATTAGTGACCTACTTTCCAGGAATAAGTATCTCTGTTCTTATTGCTTTGCTCGCTTTATGGGGCTCTGCCTATATACCACTGGGTGCAGTCGCATTGGCGATCATTCTTGGCATCTTACTAGGTAACATGACCTCTGTTCCTAGTTATGGTACAAAAGGTATCGCTTTTAGTGAGAAACATTTGCTCTCGCTGGCCATTGCCCTTATGGGCGTCAACTTGGATTTCCAAGTCTTACAAAAACTGGGCTGGCAATCCATCCTGCTTGTGATCATAGCGATGGCCATCACTATCTTTACCGCACTGCTACTGGCAAAACTGTTCCATTTTGATAAACGCTTTGCTCTGTTGTTGGGTATAGGAAACGGCGTATGTGGCAGCTCTGCTATCGTAGCCACAGAGCAGGTCATAGGTGCCAGAAAAGAGGATGTAGCACTCTCCATCGCTATCGTCAACTTCCTCGGTACCATCGGTATCTTCCTGCTTCCCTTTCTCTCTGTGAGCCTTTTACACTTTTCAGATATCCACAGCGGCATCCTTGCCGGCAATACACTGCAAGCAGTCGGTCAAGTGCTTGCAGCAGGTTTTTCAATCAGTGATACAGCAGGGCAGACAGCCACACTGATCAAAATGACCAGAATACTCATGCTCTTTCCCCTACTGATGCTATTGGTCTATACGGCATCTGTATCCAGAAAAAAGCGTACCGAGCTGGATCTGGAGCATATCAAAAAGCCTGCCTTTCCTTTGTTTATCATAGGCTTTGTTCTCTTCTCATTGGTACCTTCATTCAATCTCCTCCCCGAAGCATACATCAAGCTTCTCTCAATGACAAGCCACTACCTTCTCGTCACAGCTATGGCAGCCATAGGACTCAAGATCACCTTCAAAACCATTCTTCAAAATGGCAAATTGGCACTGGGGATCGGCAGCATGATCTTTCTGGTACAGATACTCTTTAGCAGCATCGCAATACTGCTATTTTTCAACTAAATAAAGGTTTATACAACTATGCAACTAAAACAAAATCTCTTTGGCGGTCTTACCGCCGCTGTAGTAGCACTTCCACTTGGCTTGGCATTTGGTGTTGCCAGTGGACTCGGGCCCACTGCCGGTATCTACGGTGCCATCATACTTGGATTTTTTGCTTCTCTTCTGGGCGGTACACCTACCCAGATCTCTGGACCTACCGGTCCTATGACAGTGGTCATGGCATCAGCTGTCATTACACTGCACCATGATATCCGCCTCATTGCTACCACCATCATCCTTGCCGGTCTGTTTCAGATACTTTTTGGCATGTTTAAACTGGGAAAATTTGTCAGATACATTCCTTACCCCGTTATATCGGGATTTATGAGTGGTATTGGGATTATTATTATCGTACTTCAAATCAACCCCTATCTGGGCTTAACCAGTGATGCCTCTGTGATACATACCCTGATCAATCTTCCCTCAAAACTAACACAGATCAATCTCTCTGCCTTTCTTTTGGCAACAGTCACCCTTCTCATCGTACTCTTCACCCCTCAAAAAATAGCAAAGGTCATACCCACACCACTGATCGCACTTTTTCTCTTGACCCCGCTTAGTATGCTTCTGGGTCTGGATGTGAAAACGATTGGAGAGATTCCAAGTTCACTGCCCAGCATGGTGATGCCTACATTGGATCTGGAACATTACAGAACCATCATCACCTTGGGCTTTACACTTGCGATACTCGGTACGCTGGATACACTATTGACCTCTATTGTCGCAGACTCCATCACACACACGAAACACAAGCCAAACAAGGAGCTTATCGGTCAAGGTATAGGCAATGCTCTCTGTGGGCTTTTCGGTGCGATCCCAGGAGCGGGAGCCACCATGCGAACCGTGATCAATGTAAAAAGTGGCGGCACCCATCGCCTCTCAGGGATCATCCACAGCCTCACGCTGCTGTTGGTTATCATATTCCTTGCACCCATCGCGTCTAAAATACCTATGGCAGTGCTCGCAGGTATTCTCATCAAAGTAGGTATCGATATCTTGGATTATCGCTTTTTGAAGATATGGAAAGAGAGCCCGCGTAGTGACCTCAGTGTGATGATGGTTGTTTTCCTGACCACTGTTTTTATCGATCTGATTACGGCTGTTGGTGTGGGGATACTGCTTGCTTCTCTCCTCATCGTCTACAGAATCACCAGAGAGACTCAGGTTGTCTTGGAAAGCGGGACTACTTCCAATACCCAATACACTTTGGACGAAAATACCTATCTTCTCAGGATCGATGGCGCATTCTTTTTTGGTTCCAGTGCTGCATTTGAAGAAAGGGCAGCCTCCATACTAGATACCAAACGCTTCATCATTGATATTACGCATGTACCTTTTGTCGACTTGACTGCGATCTTTACACTCAAAGATTTGGTAAGCAAACTTAAGGAGTTGGATATCGAAGTGCTCATCATAGCAAAAGAAAATGATATAAAACAACTAAAAAAACTCAACAAAACAGGTGTTTTCAATGCAGTCTCTTTTTATACTGATATCAGTGAGGTACAGTGCGTCTCTTAACATAGTTCCAGCTTATTTGTATTATAATACAAAAGAATAAATACTCTGTTCTAAAGGGATGATAATGCAATTTATATTCGGTCTGATCATAGGTATAGTAACTACTGGAATCGCGGTATGGATACTCATGCCAAAACTGATGATCTTTACCCAAAAAAGCAGCATGGATTATGATAGTACGCTGGCAGCACTTCAGGAAGAAGCTAAAAAAGTGGGCTGGAATGTTCCCCATGTGTATGACATGAAAAAATCTTTTGAAAAAACAGGTGCTACTGATGTAGAACGTATGCATGTCATTTCACTAGGCAATGGCAAACATGCCTATGCAATCGTCAAAAATGACGCAGACAAGAATATCTTGGCGATGATGCCTTTTAGACTCGGGGTGTATGAGGATAAAAAAGGAGATGTCTATTTCACCGGTGCCAATATGGGGATCATGAGCAAAATGTTTGGTGGCAATGTGGATCGTGTTATGGGAGCCTCTGCCAAAGAGCTGGAAGTAGCTTTCAAAAGTATCGCTGCTACATAAAGAGCAGTTTCCCGATCGTAGCACCCACTACGACCAGGAAAAAAACCCGGATGAACTTCACCTCTCTTTTACTCACCATTGTAGAGCCGATATAGGCACCCAGTATCTGCCCCACACCCATCACCAGCCCTATCGTCCAGATCACCAGTCCCGCATAGACGAACAAGACCAGTGAAACCACATTGCTGGTGAAGTTGAACAGCTTGGTCTGTGCTGTTGCCTGCTTGAGATCCAGCCCCAGCATCAGGATCAGTGCCATCGTCCAGAAACTCCCTGTCCCAGGGCCGAAAAACCCATCATAAAATCCCAGCAGCAGTCCAAAGAGTAGGTAAAAGAGCTTTTCACCCATCACGGCATGCTTCTCCATACTGCCCAGATCAGGAGAGAAGAGTGTATAGAGAAAGATCAGTACCAGCATCACCACGATGGTACTCTCCAGCGCATCTGCGGGAAAGTACTGCACCAGCAGTGTACCCGTCGCTGCCCCGATAAAAGTAAAGAGTACACCCATCATGAGCTCTTTGGGTTTGAGCATGCCCTTTTGGGCATAATTCACTGCTGCGGTAAAGCTGCCAAACGTACTCTGAAATTTGTTGGTTGCCAGTGCCTGATGCGGAGGGATACCCGCTGCCAGCAGTGCAGGCAGTGCGATCGTCCCACCACCCCCGGCGATAGAGTCCACAAAACCAGCCAATCCTCCCACAAGAAACAGTAGAAAGAGTGTGAGCAGATCGATCTCCATCAGTACCCCATCTCCCTGTCCACCACATTATGCAAAGCGTTCCCCTGCATCGCAGCATGATAGTTCTCCACGATCTGTGCTGCCACCGACAGAGGATCCGTGATACTGGCAATATGTGGGGTGATACTCACCTGTGGGTGTGCCCAAAAAGGGTGATCCTCCCGCAACGGCTCCTGCACCAACACATCCAGCCAGGCATGAGAGAGCTGTCCACTCTCCAGTGCCTCGATCAAGTCCACTTCGATCAGCTGTGCCCCTCTGCCTACATTGATGAACGTAGCACCTTTTTTGAGTCTGGCAAAAAATGCCTGATCAAAGAACCCTTCAGTCTGTGCCGTCAGTGGTAGGATGGAGACCACGATATCCAGACTCTGCATGACCGTATCCGTGACTTCACTCGGTGTATAGACCTCTACACCTGCTATCTCTTTGGAACTATTGGCAAAGCCTTTGACGACAAAGCCCTCTGCTGCCAGCCGCTCTGCCACAAACTTGCCGATACTTCCCAGCCCATAGATCCCCACTGTCACACTGTCAAATCCTCTGGGCGGCAGCTCTGCCCAGACTTTCTCAGACTGCTGTTGTGCATAGCGGTGCAGCTGCATCGCTTGATAGCTGATAGTTGCAAGCAGGTACTCCCACATCGACTGGTTGAGTCTACTGTCAGTGAGTTTGAGTATAGGCATATCTCTATCTAGTGTCTTATCCTCCAGGATATGGCTCACCCCTGCCCCTATGGAAGAGATCGCTTTGAGATGAGGAAAGTCATTCCATAGCCCATGAGGGTAAGGCCAGGTGAGTGCAAAGGTGATCTCCTCAGCATTGCCCACTTCAGGGTACACGCGAATATCAAGGGTGTCATCGACTGCTTTGAGTGCCTTTAACCATTGGGTGATGTCTCTGTCACCTTTATAGATGAGTATTGCCATTATATATTCCTTCTTTTGTATATCCATAAAAACAACCACGAGATGATGATAGCTGCCACTGTCCTGATCAAGATCACCATCGTCAGATCCGCCCCAAAGATTACAAACAGCAGGGTATCCTCGATGATCGCATGGCATATCATCAAGAAGGTACCGATATAGAAGATATCATAGCGACTCAGTGCCCCGCTCTGCTTCTCTTTGATGAGTACCCCTGCGCCGTAGGTGATGCCTAGGATGATGCCTACGGTGATCGTAAAGCCTTTGCTCACATTTTTGGCAGAGTTCTTGACAAAAGGACGGCTCCTGATCCAGTCCATCACAAAGATCAGTACAGAGATCAAAATAATGATCTTGACGGTCAGCATCAATGCACTACTCAGTGAAGTGGTGATCAGATCGGTAAAACTCTCATAGTGTTTTTGCGTAAAGGTCTCAGAGGTCACCGTCGCAGAAAACCATTCTGCTGGCATCTGAAACGCAATCCATGCGATCACCAGTCCACCACCAAAACGCAGGGCATAGGAGTAGAGATTGGAGATACCCAGCTTCTTCATAATGACATTCTCCACGATCAGAGAGTGGCACACACCCAGAAAGATCGCCAGCACACTCCACTGATGTGGGGTCATATCCAGCGGTGCCGCGAAGGCTACGGCGGCGTAGAGGTTGAGGAACATCCCAGAGATGATAGAGAGTGCTGCCTCAGCAGGCAAGCCCAGCAAGCCCGTAAAGGGTTCAAAAAGAAACGCGACCTTCTCCAATACATTATAGTAATACAGAATATCAGCGATGATATAGATAGGGATCACCAGCTTGATGATGATCCAGGCACTCTGAAGTGCAGTACGGAATGTTTCTTGGTAGTTCATGGTATAATCCTAGCATATTTTGCAAGCATTGTAACAGAGAAACCGGTTGCTGTCTTGTATAAAACTGACATAATTCAGGATAAAGGGAAAAAGTGGCAAAAGAGTGCATTATTCGGCTACGAGATACAGAGGGCTTTGTCTACGCAGAGCTCAAGCAAAACCTGGAGCATTTCCAGAACTTTGCCAAGCACTCCCACCCCTCTTTTAGCCTCTGTATGATCGGTGCAGGAGATATCTCTATCACCTACCATCCTGACACTGAGGTGATACTGCGTCCCGGACAGATCGCCCTCTTTTGCCCTGATCAGGTACATCTGACCCGCAACCTCTCCGATACCCCACTGCCCTACTACAACCTCCATTTCAACAAAGCATGGGCATTGACTATCCAGCAGCAGCTTTTCGATACCCAGAAGCTACTGCCTGTGAAAGAGCCTATCATCTGTATGAGCGATGACACGTTATGCCACAGAGCTGATGGGGATCATCAAAGCACAGATCAACCAAGACTCACTTACGCAGAGTGAGACAGAAGCGATGATCACTGCACTACTCCAGAAGCTCTTTGTACACGCTGCCGATGCACAGCACATCCCCAAAGAAGAGACACTCTTTGAAGAGATCAAACAGTATATCCTGGAGCACATAGACCAAGAGATCTCCGCCACCACCATCGCAGCCCATACAGGCTACAGCACTGCCCATATCTCCAGAAGATTCAAGCAGCACTTTGGGCTCACCCTCCAAGCCTTTCTCATCGACCAACGTATCCACCACGCCAAATCCCTCATGCTTCAAAACACTGATCTCTCTCTGGCACAGATCGCTCTGGAAGCAGGGTTTTATGATCAGAGTCACTTTATCAAAAACTTCAAAAAGGCATACTCCATCAGTCCCAATGCGTATAAAGTTTAAAATTATATCGCTACAATAAAACATCTTAACTTTTAGGAGACTCCCATGAAACTATCCAGATTATTGCCTCTCGCAAGTGCAGCACTACTCACTCTCAATGCCCAAGCAGGTGACACACGCATCACCTACAAATCAGCCAAATCTACCTCTTCGTACTATCAGATGGCGGTACAGGTCGGTGAGCAGATCAACAAAGCCACCAACGGTGCGCTTGTGCTTACCATCGAGGAGTCTCAAGGCTCAGTACAAAATGTCAAAGAGGCACGCAAACGTAAAGGCAACTATGTCTTTACCACGCCTCCCGTACTGGTCAAGCTCGCTACCAAAGGCAAGGCGATGTTCGCCAAGGACAAGCCAGAGGACTACGCCAAGATCCGCTCACTCTTCCCTATCCCCTTTCTGACCATGCATATGGTCGTGCGTGCAGACAGTGGCGTCAAGAGTTATGAGGATCTCGCAGGCAAGAGTCTCCTGATCGGCAAGGGAAGCTTCGGTGCCAAAGAAGCGAAAAAGTATATGAAACTTTTCGGACTCAAGGACAAGGTCAAGCTCATCGGCGCAGAGCTCTCTGGTGCCGTCGCAGCACTCAAGAACGGTCAGATCGATGGCTTTGCCACAGCAGGAAGCTACCCTGCACCCAATGTCATCGAAGCAGCTGCCAGCACCAAAATCAACATCCTCAGTATGAGCGATGAGCAGATCAAACTCACCAAACGTGACAAGCTCATCATCCCTGCTGGCACCTACAGCGGTATCGATAAGGATGTCGTCACTACTACCCTGCCAGTAGGTGTCTACACGACTACAGAGATGGATGAGGCAACCGCCTATGCCTTTACCAAAGCCTTCTGGGAGTCCAAGGACAACCTTGCCAAGCAGAGCGTCTGGTGGAAAGCAATCACTACGGACAATCTCTCTATGTTCAAGGTCAAGCTCCACAAAGGTGCACTCAAATACTATAACGAGATGAAAGTAACACTCCCAGAAAATCTCAAATAATGCTCTCTCGTGACACCGATACGCTACGCCCTCTCTACTACTGGGCAGTAGCACTGCTCGCCTTTGTGACGGTGGGGTTTCATATCTACCTGATCTTTACAGGGCTCATCCCCAATCTTGTCAGCCGTCCCCTGCACCTCGCACTGGTGTTGCCCTGGGTCTTTCTCTTCCCCAAAAACGTCTCCAAACTCACTGCCTATACAGGCTATCTACTGCTTATCTTGGCACTGCTGGCTTCTGCCTATATCATCCTCAACCACAGTGATCTAGAGGATCAGTATGGCTCACTGGAGGGTACCTTACAGTTTTGGATCGCTGGGGTGTTGATCCTCAGCGTCATGGAGATGGCACGGCGCGCGGTCAAACTGGCTCTGCCCATGACCGCACTCATCGCCCTGCTCTATGGGATGTTCGGGCACTATATCCCCGGTAACTTTGGGCATCAGGAGATCCCACTGGAGAGCTTTTTAGGTACGCTTGTGGTAGCCGAGGGTGGTATCTACGGCAGTCTCACCGGTATCTCTGTCAATGTCGTGGCAGTCTTTGTAATCCTGGGAGCCTTTGTAGGTGTGGGAGAGGGTGGCAATGCCTTTATGGCGATGTCTACCAAGCTTGCTGGCAGGCTCAAGGGCGGTGCCGCCAAGGTCTCCGTACTCGCTTCTGCCTTTTTTGGCTCTATCTCCGGTTCCGCTTCTGCCAATGTCGCCTCTACTGGAGCCTTTACCATCCCCACGATGAAGCGTCTAGGCTACCCCGGCAGCCTCGCAGCTGCGGTCGAAGCGGTGGCTAGCACTGGTGGGCAGATCATGCCACCTCTTATGGGTGCAGGTGCCTTTATCATGGCGGAGCTTCTCGGGGTAAAATACACCACGATCATGGGTGCCGCGATCTTCCCAGCGATCCTCTTTTTTGTCACGGTATGGATCGGTGTAGATATCTTTGCCAAGAAGTACAACCTACTTGCCATGAGCGACGAGGAGATCCCAGCCATGCAGCTGGTGCTCAAGCTCTCTCCCTTTTTCCTCATCCCCTTTGGTGCACTGCTGCTCTCTCTACTGGTGATCGGCAAAACACCTCAGTACTCTGCTGCATTGGCGATCTTTGCCTCGGTGGCTCTGCTGGTAGTCGATAGAGAGTGGCACTTCTCACTCAAGCAGTGGTTCTTTCGGTTCGTAGAGGGCTCCATCGTTGCCTCCAAGCAGATCGCGATCATCGCCTCGGTCATCATCTGTGCAGGTATCATCATCGGCGTGCTCAACATCACCGGTGTCGGGGTCAAGATCACCTCTGCGATCCTCATCCTCTCAGGAGGCGAACTCTGGATCGCACTGATCCTGACTGCCTTTGCCTGCCTGATATTGGGTATGGAAGTCCCTACCACCGCTGCCTATATCATCTGTGTCTCCGTAGCAGGCCCCATCCTCCAAGAGTATGGCTTGCCAGCACTGGAAACGCATCTGTTTATCTTCTGGTTCGCCTTGCTCTCGACGATCACTCCACCCGTATGCGGCACGGTCTTCATCGCAGCAGGGATGGCAGACTCCCACTGGCTCAAGGTCGCTTCTAAGGCGATGCGTCTAGGTATCGGACTCTATATCATCCCGATTGCCTTTATCACCAACAGCTTCCTGATCCACCCAGAGACCAATCTCCTGCTCTCCCTACTCTCCTTTGTCAAGATCACCATAGGACTAGCCATCGTCTCCTATGCACTGGTGGGTGACAGCAGAGGGTGGGTGCAGAGAATGGGTATTCTGCTTATAGGATTACTCGTAGCGATCTACCCACTATTCTAAATAAGTCCTTTTTTATCTGAATTAGCTATACTCCTCCATCAATAGGGGTCTGGTGTTGCAATGTTGACTCTCAGAGTAAACATTCATACACCTGACTCCCCACCATATCCAAAGGCATCCCATGAGTGAATTTTTCGCCAAAAAACCCTCCCCCTATGAAGACCAGTTCCCAGACGGTCACCCCGTACGCACTTACCTAGAGGAGAATATCCTCATCCGTGATCTCATCGGACAATTAGAGGCAACTTCTATTACAGAACAATTTGAACTTTTCAAGGCACTCTTTGCCAAGCTCTCCAAGGTAGAGCTGCACTTTGCACGTAAGGAGAACCAGCTCTTCCCCTATCTGGAGAAGCATGACTGGACAGGGCCATCTCAGGGTATGTGGGCATTTCATGACCAGATCAGAGACGAGCTAAAGATCGTACGCAAGGCGATAGAGGCAGAAGAGATGGAGACCATCGCTACAGGTATCCAGACGGTCTACCGCTCCCTAGAGCACATCCTACAGGTGGAAGAGAGCCGACTCCTGCCCAATGCGATGAACCTGCTCAGCGAAGAGGAGTGGAAAGAGTTCAAAGAGGGAGACAAAGAGATCGGCTGGATGTTCGACACACCCCCTGCTCCCTACCCGGAAGACGCCTATATCCATCCGGGGCAAGACACCAAGAAGCGTACACTCCCCTTTGGCACCGAGGACAAAACCCACTTTGACGAGGGCTGGCTCACCCCTGAGCAGGTCAACTCGATCTTCCGTATCCTGCCTGTGGATATCACCTATGTCAACGAGCATGATATCGTGGTGTTCTACAACAGAGGAGACGACAGAGTCTTCCCACGCAGTGCCGGGATCATCGGCAGAGAGGTTAAGTTCTGCCATCCACCTAAAAGCGTCGATCAGGTACTCACCATCCTAGAAGAGTTCAAAGCAGGCCGCCAAGACCTCGCAGAGTTTTGGATCGAGTTCAAGGGTCAGTTTGTCCACATCCAATACTTCCCAGTCAGAGACGAAGACGGCACCTACAGAGGCGTCATAGAGATGAGTCAGGATGTCACGAGGGCGAGAGCGTTGGAAGGCGAGCAGCGGTTGTTGGATTGGGCGTAGCTCTAGTGCATAGTGCATAGTGCATAGTGCATAGTGCATAGTGCATAGTGCATAAAATACTGTCATGCTTGAACTAACTGGAAGCTTATTAAGACTTGGATATTTCTAAAAACTCTTAGTTTCTTTCGAGGCGTTAGCCCTTTGGATTTTTTCTTTTTTGGTTCGTTTCTTTCTTTTTTATCCACGGAAAAAAGAAAAAATGAATAAGGAAAGAAAGAGAAAGTCTATTCCTATCGAGAAAAGAGAACGAAGGTCAAGTGGTGCGTTCTACGCACCCTACACCCATTTCATTTATCCAAACAATTTCGAGAAAAACCCACCCTTATTCTTCCCAGCCAACTTATCGATAACCTTATAATAATACCCCTCATCCCGCATCCCGATCTCAGGAAAGAGTAGCTTCTCATCAGGCATAACTGCGATGGTGAAAGGTACGGACTGTACTTTGAAGGCAGTGGCAAGCTTGCTGTTTTTGGCTACGTTGCATTTGACCACTTGGACGCCCTTTTCTTCGGCATAGGCGATGAGCTTCTCCTCTACAAAGACTCCCAACATTTGGCAGGGGCCACAGCTGGGTGAGTAGAAGTTTATCCAGACGGGCTTGTCGTTGTTTTTGATGATTGTTTCATAGTTTTTATCTGTAAGTTCCATGGGGAAGTATAACTTATTTACGATAAAATACTCTGTACAGAACCATCTGAATTTATACCATCATTCCGTGCTAGACACGGAATCCACAATCCAATTAGTCAATATATTGGTGGTACCGTGGATCCTGAATCGAGTTCAGGATGACGACAAAAGGTATTTTTCAGAGGATTCAATAGGGATCGGATGTTGCAATGTTGACTCGTCAGAGTAAACATTCATACACCTGACTCCCCACCATATTGCAGGAAACAACATGTCAAAAAAGATCGCATCCGCTCGTATCTCAGAAGCCAGCTCTACCCTACTCCAAGCACTCAATAACTCTCTGCCTTTTGACAAGGCACTCTACCGTGAGGATATCGAAGGCTCCAGAGCCCATGCCATGATGCTAGCCCAACAAGGCATCATCACCTCGGACGACCAAGCACAGATCGATGCAGGGCTAGAGAGCATACTCTCTGATATCCAAGAGGGTACTTTTAGCCTAGACGGAGACGATGAGGATATCCATATGGCGATCGAGGGTGAGCTTACCCGCCGTATCGGTGATGCGGGCAAACGTCTGCATACCGCACGCTCTCGTAACGATCAGGTGGCACTGGATTTTAGGCTCTATGTGCAGAAGAATACCCAAGATATAGCCGGCTTGATATTAGAAAATATAAATACTTTACTGGGTGTTGCTGAAGCCAATGCAGAGACGATGCTCCCAGGCATGACCCACCTCCAGCACGCCCAACCGATCAACTTCGGCTACCATATGATGGCGTATGCGAGTATGCTCAAGCGTGACTACGAGCGTTTCATGAGCTCCTACGAGCGCAACAACTTCAGCCCCATCGGCTGTGCAGCATTGGCAGGCACACCACACCCCATCGACCGCCAAGCCACCGCCCAGACACTGGGCTTCACTGCCCCTACTCTTAACTGTCTGGACACCGTGAGTGACCGTGATTTCGCCTTGGAGATATTATTTAATATCAGTACCCTCATGATGCACATGAGCCGCCTGAGCGAAGAGCTAATCCTATGGTCTGCTGCAGAGTTCCGTTGGGTGACGCTGAGTGACCGTCACGCCACAGGCTCCTCCATCATGCCACAGAAAAAGAACCCAGACATCCCAGAGCTCCTCCGAGGCAAAACAGGACGCGTCAACGGCAACCTCGTAGCACTGCTCACTGTCATGAAGGGCTTACCTCTCGCCTACAACAAAGACATGCAAGAGGACAAAGAGGGGGTCTTCGACTCCGTTCGCACCGCCCTGCTCTCCCTACAGGTGCTCAACGAGATGATCGCAGACATGACCATCAACACAGAGGCGATGGAGCGAGCCTGCATGATCGGACACCTCTCCGCCACCGACCTAGCCGACTATCTGGTCAAAGACCAAGGACTCCCATTCCGAGATGCCTACCACATCACAGGCAACGTCGTCAATCTAGCCGAAGAAAAAGGCGTGGATATCTCTGAGCTCTCTCTGTCTGACCTGCAGAGCATCGATGAGCGTATCGGTGAGGGAGTCGTGGCACTGTTGGATAACCGTGCTTCTATGAATGCTCGATTGTCTGAGGGTGGAACGGCTACTGTTAGGGTTTTGGAGCAGGTTGAAAGTATGAAAATTTGGTTAGGAGAGCAAGAATAAGCATGGAAGAAAAACAATTACTCAATCATTGGAATTATTTCTTACTACTAGAAAAGGATTTTATCTCTTTAAAAAACTATATAGAAGTTAGTGAAGATAATTTTGAAACATACTCCTTTGAATTATCAAAAATATTACAATTAGCTTGCTCGGAAATCGACTCTGTTTGTCGTTTAGTATGTAAAAGTATTGATAGTGATAACGACTATTTTGATGAAACTATTTATAGCGGAAATATTGCACAATACAAAAAAATAATTCTTGGAAAATATCCAAAATTAGTTCAATCTGAAGTAAGCGTACCTAGCTTAGATGAAACCCTTTCTCCTTGGAATGAATGGAGTATTAATGATTCTCCTATCTGGTGGAAAGAATATAATTTAGTCAAACATTATCGTCATACAAATTTCAAAAAAGCAAATCTAAAAAATACTATATATGCTTTAAGTGGCTTAATGGTTCTTAATTTGTATTTAATTCGTATTAGTGGTGATAATAAATTTGCTGTAGAAGGTTTCCATAGTAAATATTTTGGTGCAAAATATTTTAGTCCTTATATTACATCTGATCCCAAAGAATTACCTGATTTTGAATAATTATTTTTTAATTCATTCCTAATTTTCTAACTAGAAATGCTTATGTCAATTCAATCCTCAAATTCGACATCTCCGTAATACAAAATTGAAGGTGCGTTGGCAAACGCACCCTACGAGGTTCTAATAATGGCGTGTCGTAGGGTGTGTTTGCTAACACACCTTTGGGGATATAAACCACGTACAACATTGCCATATTCTTCTCACACAAAAAACATGACAATTTGACACATTTCCACCAATCATTCTAAATCTTTGCTACACTTCATTATGGCAAAATATAAACGACTTTTTCTCGATGGTTACAGCTATTACTTTACCCTCGTTACACATAGACGCAATCCACTGCTGATAGACCATATCGAACTGCTACGAGAGAGCTTCCGTGAAAGCAAACGGTATTACCGCTATAGCATTGATGCTATCGTGGTGTTACCTGACCATATCCACATGATCATCACACCACAAAATGTACATGATTATCCCAAGATCATCAAAGCAATCAAATACAATTTCTCAAGACATTTCAATGTACAAGAGGAGCAATCCTATAGCCGATATGCACACAAGATGAAACCTATCTGGCAGAAGCGGTATTATGAACATACGATACGAGATCAAAAGGATTATCTACGATGCTTGGAATATATACGTAATAACCCATTGAAACACCAATATATTGATAATGACGAACAATGGGAATACATGTTCACGTAGGGTGTGTTTGCCAACACACCTTTCACCCAATAAACCTTTCAAAATTCAATATACAGATAGAAGCTTTTCTTGCATACCAAACAAAAGGTGCGTTGGCAAACGCACCCTACGGTTGGTGGGATATGATATACCGATCCAATACCCCATGATAATCTCACATTTCTTGCTTTCTGCTATAATTCCCAAAAAATAACCCAAATACGGAATCCCAACCATGATACAACTAACCAACCTCTCCAAAAGCTTCGGTGGACAAACACTCTCATGGTCCGACATACTGAGATGGCAGAGCGTAGACCGCTAAACAACAAATCCCAGCCAGAGCATAAGATATTTTAATTATAATTGCCCAATTATTTACAAGAAGGAAATAAATGTTTTTTATCTTTGGCACACACCTATTCGGCTTAAAACGCTATGCTTATAAATATATGGAATGTAGCAACTGTAAGCAAGCAAGACTTTTTATTCAAACTAGAGGTTTCGCATGGGCTCATTTTTTCTGGATACCACTTATTCCACTAGGATATCAATACAGTTGGAGCTGTGCTTCCTGTGCAAAAGAAGACAACTCAAGACCTACATCTTTTGTCCTAAAGTTATTGTTATCCATAGTATTATCCTTTGTGTTGTATTTGTTACTCTATGAAGCGTTGGACAAGGATCTTGGCGAATCAGCACTTTGGTGGAAACTAGGTGTGGGTATCCTCACTGCATGGTCACTCTACGCTACATTCACTCATTTTAAAAGTAAAGAAAAAAGTAAGCATAAATATATACTGCCACTGCCAGATAATGAAGTTTGTGCGATATGCGATGGTACATTAGAAACTACCGTAAAGAAACAATTACAATGTAATGATTGCAAGTGCTTTGCCTTAGGTCTTGCGACAGACGATCCCAATGATATATATCTGAGCAAAGAAGGATAGATATCGGCTCGTTCCCATCGAGGACGATGGGAGCGAGAGCATAATGGCAAATCCTATCCTTTCTGCTATAATTCCCAAAAATAAATACCAATGATGGAAACTCCTATATGATACAACTAACCAACCTCTCCAAAAGCTTCGGTGGACAAGTCCTGTTCAACGATGTCAACTTCAAAATGCAGAGCCAGCAAAAGATCGGATTTGTCGGGCGTAATGGCTCGGGCAAATCCACCCTGTTTAAGATGATACTCGGCGAAGAGCCACACGACAGCGGCTCTATCTCCATCCCCAAAAACTACCGCATCGGCACACTCAAACAGCACCTCGTCTTCACAGAGCCTACCATACGTGAGGAGTGCTCGCTGGTACTGCCAGAGGATGAGCAGTGGAACTTCTACAAGATAGAGAAGCTGCTGTTTGGACTGGGCTTCACCGAGGCGGATCTGGACAAAGACCCGCTGAGCTTCTCTGGGGGCTTTCAGATACGGATCAATCTGGTCAAACTCCTCGCCACTGAGCCCAATATGCTCCTGCTCGATGAGCCTACCAACTACCTCGATATCCTCTCGCTGCGATGGCTGCGTGGGTTTATCCGTGAGTTTGATGGTGAAGTGATACTCATCACACACGACAGGGACTTCATGGACTCCGTGACCACACATACCATGGGCGTACAGCGCAAAGGACTGCATCTGGTCAGCGGAGACAGCCACAAATACTACGGCACACTCGAACTCGCAGATGAGACCTACGAGAAGACCAAAGCCAACCAAGACAAGAAACGCAAAGAGCTAGAGGAGTTTGTCGCCCGTAACAAAGCCAGAGCCTCTACCGCCGCTCTCGCTCAATCCAAGCAGAAAGAGCTGGACAAGATGGGGGAGATGGAGGATCTGAGCACCGATGCAAATCTCTCCTTTGGGTTCAACTACCGTGACACGCCCGCCAAAGTGATCTTTCGCGCCAATGATCTGGGCTTTGGGTATGATCCTGAGGCACCACTGTTTGAGCACCTCACCTTCGCCATGGAAAAAGGCCAAAGACTCGCCATCATCGGTAAGAACGGCAAGGGTAAATCTACCCTACTCAACTATATCGCTGGAGAGCTACCAGAGCAGCAAGGCACCCTCGAGTATCATCCCTCCACCGTGTTCGGGCACTTCGGACAGACCAACATCGAACGACTCAACGTCAAACACACCGTCGTCGATGAGATCGCCTCCATGTCCAAAGAGATCGGCATCCCGCAAGCACGTAACATCGCAGGACGCATGATGTTCAGCGGAGAACTGGGCGATAAGAAGATCGAGGTACTCTCAGGAGGAGAACGCAGCCGTGTGATGCTGGGCAAGATCATCGCCAAGCCTGCCAACCTACTCTTCCTCGATGAGCCGACCAACCACCTCGATATGCAGTCGATAGATGCACTCGCAGATGCCATAGACAGGTTTGAGGGCTCACTCATCATGGTCACCCACTCAGAGATGCTTCTGCACCGTCTGGCGGATGCACTGATCATCTTTCACAAAGGTGAGGCTGAGTACTTTGATGGTACCTACGCAGACTTCCTGGAGAAGATCGGCTGGGAAGAGGAAGAGGGCAATGTAAAGCCCAAAAAGAAAAAGTCCAAACTCCACCACAAAGAGCGTAAGAAACTACGCAAAGTCGTCATGACAGAACGCAGTGCAGAGCGCAAACCCCATACCAAAGAGATCGCTGAGTGCGAGACAAAGATAGAGAAGCTCGAAGAGACAATAACTGTCAAAAACGAGGCACTCACTGAGGCATCCAGCAACGGTGACAACGATGCCATCATGACACTCTCCAAAGAGGTAGGTGTGATACAGCAAGAGATCGATACCTTGTTTGAGCGACTGGAGACTGCTACGGAGCTGGATGAGGAGATCGTGGCTCGCTATGAAGAGAAGCTAACGCAGATCGATGCCTGATCGACGGATCCTGCACTATCCAAAACAAAGAGAGCGTCTGCTATCATAACAGATCTAATCAAAAGGCGACAAAATGGAGAGGCAAAGTACAGATATCAGCACTGCTCCCCTAGAAGCTACCCCGGCTAAACCTATCGGGGGATGGCTGATCCTGGTAGGACTGGGAGTACTGCTCAGACCTTTCTATCTCCTGTTCTCCCTCTACCCTATGTACAGAGATATGTTTGCACCTGCACAGTGGGAGATGCTGCGTACTGCTGGGAGAATGGCTTATGGGCCACTATTTATCCCTTTTATCTATGTCGAACTGATCATCAATATCCTTTTTCTCCTCGCAGCCCTCTATCAGATCTATCTCTTTGTCATGCGAGACCATCGCTTCCCAAAGTTTTTCATCATCTTCATGCTCCTGAATCTGGCATTTATACTACTGGATGCATGGTTAGGTGGCATGATCACCGAAGAGCCTACCTTTGATCCTTCTACCCTACAGGAGATCAAGCGCATCCTCATCCCCAGCCTCATATGGGTTCCCTACATGCTCATATCTGTACGCGTCAAAGAGACCTTTGTCTCACACACCTCTCTTTTTCAAAAGAAAAATAAGTAAATAGGATAATATTTATCTGATTTTGTTATACTTCCAATCTGCTTTACTATGGCAGTGTATACACTCAAAGGAAAACAAATGACAAAAAAGATACTCACCACCGCACTGATCGCCAGCACCATGACACTCATGGCAGAAGGCAGCATGACAGCAGAGAAAAAAGAGATCATGATGGAAGGCGTCAAGTACATCAAAATACTTGGCAAAGAGCTCAAGACCAATGTCGGAAGCAGACTCAAAAAAGACCCTACAGGACTCAAGGCAGTCACCTTCTGTTCAGAGAATGTCAAAGAGGTCGCTCAAAAAGTATTTGCTGACTTCCCTGCACATGTCAAAGTCAGAAGAACCGCACTCAAATATAGAAATCCAGACAACAAACCAGACGCAACAGATACCAAAACCATGGAGCAGATCGTAGCAGCGATGAAAGCAGGAACCTTTAACAAAAAGCCTGTCGTTGTCGATATGGGTGAAAACCATTTCAGAGTCTATGCACCACTGATGGTAGAGAAAGCCTGTACCAAGTGTCACGGTGATACTGCCAAAATGAACCCAGAAGTACGCAAAGTGATCCAGAAAAAGTATCCAAAAGACCTGGCCACTGGATTTAAAGAGAACGATTTTAGAGGGGTAGCGGTCGCAGAGATCACAACCAAAAAGTAAAACTATTTTTTATCAGGCAATCCAAGAGGATTGCCGCACTATCCTATCTCACCAAAAAGTTTGGAATTAACCACACCCTCCACTACAACTCGTAGCAGAAAAATCTGTCGTATTGACAGCTGCACGTTTTTTGCTAAAGACGATCTGTGTCGTACCGTCAGGGAGATCCATATCACTGTAATCAAACTCCTTTGCGATCTTGGGGTAGAGTCCGGAAGGAGCACAGTGGTTGACCATAATCAGCTGCTCACCCTCCTCTAGCATTGCCAAGCCAGCCATAGCATTGACCATAGGGTGCCCCTCTTTGACGGTGCTGAACATATAGGTAGGGATATCTCCCATACTGCCTTTGGTGAACGGTACGGTTGCATTGGGAACCGTGATCTGTGTTGCATTTTCTAACATAATATCTTTTCTGCCTTTAGCTTTTTTACCATTTTATCGTAACCTTTTTTCCAAGTTATTATTCTATATCAAGAGAGGAAGTAAGACTTTTAATATTAGATTAACTTATTTAAGACTATAATAAAGACATATAATCACTAGGAATCAAAATGAATGTCATGCATCCACCCTTTGTCCACTTCGTTGTGGCACTCCCTGTCGTAGCACTCTTCTCACAGTTTACGTATTAGGTCACCAAAGACCCAGCCTACTCTAAAGCAGCACTGCGGATCATCGGTTTCTCCTTTCTCATCTCTCTCTTTGCTCTGTTTAGCGGGATCAATGATGCAAGTAAGATCATGGAAGGACATACTATCCTCAAAGAGGGTATCGAAGTTCTGCAGAACCACAAGATCATCGGCTTTGTCGTAGTGGCACTGCTGCTCCTAAGCAGCTTGGCTAAATGGTTTGCTGTCTCCAAAGACTCCTCTACCCTAGAAATGCTCTCTCTGGTCTTGATCATCATCACACTCATGACCTCTCTTTACCAAGGCAGAAGCGGCGGATCACTCGTGTATCAATACGCTGGAGGCATAGACAAACAGGTCATCACACAAAGGCTAGAGGAGAGAAAGAAGTAGTCGTTTTCTACACTTCTTTTCTCTTCTTCTCCTACACTTTTGTAGGAAGAGTGCTGTTCGGTATCGCACTCTTGCACACTTCTCACTCTCATGCCATGCATAGTGAAATTCTCATAGCTACCAAATAATCTAACCTCTCTCTCCTTCTGCTCAAACCAGCCTCTGTGGCTTTAATACCGAGGTAATACTACTATGCTATCATAGATAAAAATGCCAAGGAGCAGAGAATGAAAACTATCAAAATACTTTTGGGTCTAGCGATCTCCATCATCTTGCTTGCAGGGTGTGGTGCTGGCAGTAGTGTCGATAACAATGAGACAGAGAACAATACTACAGTAGGGGTTGGTACGCAAGACAGCACTGCTCCGGTGCGTTCCAATGCCACCCCGTCAGGTACATTGGCGGCAGGGTCAAGCTCTGCCACACTGTCACTCTCTACCAACGAAGATGCCACCTGTAGGTATAGCACTATCATACACCAAGACTATGCTGCCATGGGAGAGACTTTTTCTACCACTGGAGGAAAAGTACACCAACAGAATATCACAGGGCTGGTTGATGGACAAACATACAGGTACTATGTGCGATGCAAAGATACTGCCAACAACACAAACAGCAGTGACCTACTCATCTCTTTTGCTGTGCTCACATCAGGGTCGGGAGCTACCTCCGCAGGATTTACCGTAGACCATACCCATACCGCACTCTCAGCTATCCCCAACAGCTGGATCAACAGAGCCAAATCAGATCTGCATATCATCTACAAGCATACTTCCCACGGGAGTCAACTCATCTCCGGTATGAATGCACTGGAGGATTTTCCAAGTTTTGGGAACACCTATGCCTGGAGTGATACCTCCAGTGGAGATGCCAACGCTCTCAGTCTGGATGACAGAGCATTTCAGTCCCCACAACCAGATCTAAGCCAAGGGGATGGTGATGCAGACGGAAACGGGATCTCAGATTGGGCAGACCATACCTATGATCTACTCACAGACAGCAACAACTACCATATCAATGTCATCATGTGGTCATGGTGTAACATAGGTGGACACAATATCCCCAGATACCTCCACAGTATGGAGTGGCTGATCGCACAGTTTGGTGAGAATGGCAGCCATGCAAGAGCAGCAGCACATCCGGTCACGTTCGTCTTTATGACTGCCCATGCCAACGGAGGCGGAGAGAATGACTCCTCTGATACACAAAACAAACTGATCAGAGACCATGTCACTGCCAACGAAAGGATACTGTTTGACTTTTCAGATATAGAGAATTATGATCCTGATGACAACTACTATCTGGACAAGGATCTGGATGATTCACTCTACTATGATGGCAATGGGGATGGCAGCACAGAGAGCAACTGGGCAACAGAATATCTGAGTGCACATGATGGAGAAGAGCTCGACCAGCTCACACATGGAGAGGGTGTGGCAGGCTACAACGGCGTCAATAGCTGTGCACACTCTCCAGGAGGAGGAGAGACAGCTGATGCCAAGCTCAACTGCGTCCTCAAAGGCCGTGCAGTATGGTATCTGTTTGCCAGACTGGCAGGCTGGGACGGGCAGTAGTCATTATACGCTATCCGAGAAATCCCAACTTTTTGACTGCGAAACTATTAAGATTTGGGAAGATATCATGAAGTTCCGATTCACTCGCCCCGAACCATTTGACGATCGTAGCCAGATAGCTCTCCATCGCTGTGGTCGGGATCATACGGTCGATCCAGGCATCCGGTGAGTTCGGGGTGAGTTGCGGCATCGTACCGTAGATCTCTCCTCCCTTGACCGCAGCACCCATCACAAAGGCATGTGATCCCCAGCCATGATCTGTACCGGCACCGTTGGGGCTAAGTGATCGTCCAAAATCGGAGATCGTAAACGTCGTCACACTCTCTGCTATACCCATCTTCTCCAAGGCATCCTGAAAAGTACCCAGTGACTCACTCAGATAGCCTACCTGATGTTCATTGTCACCGTCATGGGTATCCCAGCCATGATGGTTCACAAAAAAGATCTGCCGCTTACGCTGCCCTGGGAAGTTCTCTTTGACAGAGAGTATCTTGGCAACAACCTCCAACTGCTTCCCCAGTGGCTTGCCTGTCTCATGTGTACCTGTGTCAAAAGTATCAAACGCCTGGACCCCTTCAAAAAGTGTTCCTCCCAGCGTCTCCTGCTGCTTGAGTTTTCCTACTCTTCGCCTCGCAAAAGCTGCCATGAGTTTGTTGCCGTCACTCTGCTTGGCTTCATACATATCCTGATAGACATTACCCAGTGCATCACCGCCCGACTCCGGACCAAACCCGTAGTATCGCATCGTATCCGGTGAGATATAGGCATCATCAAATGCGATCGCTTCTGCTTTACCACCAAGCTGCATGAGATTGTTTCCTGCTACGGTGACATTGAAATAGGGGTTTGGCGTGGGATAGAAGGCATCTCCTGCTCTGGCTGCCCATCCATTTCTGAGTACCTTTTTGGCACTTCCGAGCATCCAGAGATCACGCTGAGTGTTATGTGCGAAAAGCTGGCTGGGAAGGATCGCTGATCCCTCCTCTATCTCCTTGCGTGTTGTGGGTTTGACCAGAGTACCGACATTGGCAATGATCGCAAGTTTGTGTGCTTCAAAAAGTGTCTGCATGCTTGCCATATTGTCACGCAGTCCATAGTCATCAGTGATAGGCAATAGTGTATCTCTCTGTAATGCCATACCCTGTCGTACAGCTTTATAAGCATCATAGGCATCCTGTTGCAGGGGAGCGACCATATTGAATGCATCTGCTCCACCTTCGAGCAGCACGCAGACAATCGCTTTGTACTCTCCATCCACCTCTGCCGCCTCCAGCTGTGATAAAGAACCCAACATCGCCATCAGCGGTGAAGCGGTTGCTACCCCTGCAAGGGAGTGTTTCAAAAAATCTCTTCTGTTCAGTTGTTTTTTCATCTTCTACTCCTTATCTCTGCAGTGCATAGTCCGGTGAAGTCATCACCAGACCGATCGTGTAGCGTGCCAGCTTCTCATCTGTCATATCCGTGTCGGTAGCATGTGTCTGCATATACTTTTTGATGGCATCCCTGCTGCCTGCACTGAGGTTCCCTCCTGTCAAGAGCAGGTCCAGATGATCCAGCAGGGCATCGTACTTCTTCTCATGTACCAGTGTAATCTCTCTATCCAATTTTAGCTCAGCCGTGATATCATAAAGTTCATAAACAAATCCATTCTTATTAATAATCCCCATCAAAAGACCATCAATACCACCTTTACCATAAAGCTCAAGTTCCGGTGCGGCAAGCCCCTGTTGTTTCAATCCATAGGGAGCATCCTGTGGTGTAAAGTAGTTGAACACCGTCAGTGCTTCCAGCGGTCCCTCCTGCCTGGTAAACCCTGTACTGTTAAAGTTAAATGATCTGTACTTGTAAAGTGCGGTATCTCCCTGCTTGAGGATATGTTCCGCATTTTGTGCATGGAATGCCCTAAAAAGATGAGAAACAAACAGTAGTGGCTCTCTGAATTTCCCAAACGTCTCAGGGCTTTTCTGTACCCCTTGCACTGCCTCTTCATCCAAGAGTATCGCTTTGATCACTGCCTTCATATCTCCTTTGATCCCTTTGCCGTTGTCATTGAAAGCAGCAGCCACTCTCTGCACATATGCAGGAGAAGGGTTACTGGTCACAAGTCTCTGTATCAACTGTTTGGAGATAAAAGGGGCTGTGTTGGGATGCATAAAGAGAATATGCAGTGCTCTGTTGATATCTGTTTTTGTATCTCCACCAGCAGGGATCGACTCTTGGGCTAGCAGTATCTTCTTCTGCGAGCTGTCATGCTCCTCTTCGTAGGCGACCATCGGTGATGTTCTGGCATGATAGGAAGCAAAAGAGGCTTCACTCTCAAACTGTTCGTTATCATCACTCAGTCCGGTAAAGACCTTTGCCATCTCTTCTATATCATGCTGATCATAAGTTGGCATTGTTTTACTATTCTGAAGCTTTTTACTACCATCAAGATTGAGCTGATATAACCCTATGGTAAAGAGTTGCATTACTTCTCTAGCATAATTTTCATCGGGGTGGCTTCCCACAACAGGATCTGCTTTGGCATTACCCAGATAGCTCAGGTATCTTCCCATCGCAGGATGATAGGTCACCTCACGAAGCAGTGTCTCAAAGTTGCCAAAGGCATGTTTAACCAACAGGTCATAGTAGGAGACCCGTGCACCCGGAAAAGTAAGCAGCGGACCGTTTCTGGAGATCACCAGTATCTCACTGAGTGCGTAAGCCACACGCTGACGTAGCTGATCCTGTCCATTGACCGCAATATCCCACCAGGCATCACGCTGTAAGGAGAGCAACCCGTCACTGTACTTTTTCCAATCCTCTGGATGTGCTTGCAGGTCACCGATACCATGGACCCCTTTGGCATGTGTGTATGCCCATGTCATATGGTAGTTTGGATTCTGATCAAATTGCTCCTCTATCCATGTTTCATAATCCTTCAGATCTACAAGGGCATCTGTCTCTTCTGCGGTAGCCCCAAATGTGGCACGAGATAAAAAGGAAGATGCTTCTTGGGGAGAGTGCACCACACTGTTCAGCACCGGACCTGTACTGTTTTGCTCTGCGGAGACAGCACTGCCACCTCCACACCCAAGTACCGATAAACCATAACCCATTACTATGAGATACCCCATCATCTTTCGTACCATAGCTTCCCTTTTCTTAGAATCGTACCATTATTGTATCTAAATTATTGGCATGGACAGTCACACTCAGGTAACGAAAATCTACTATACTTTCTTTACCAACAACAGACAAAACAGCGATAGTTTAAAAAGTATACTAAAGGGTTATAGATGAAATGGATTGCTGGCGTGTTGATCGCACTGGAGATGGGTGTGCTGTCTCACTATGATGCATCAGAATATAAAAATACCGATCTTAAAAGCAGTCAGATCAAAGCAATCAAACAGCCGTTTGTTCCTATAGATATCGTCAAGGCAAAGCTACAGTTCGAGGGCAGAAGTGCCATGATGCCTGTCGCACTCTTCTCGATCGATACAGAGATGCTCTCCTCCATGAAAAGAGGGGAGAGGCTTATGTTGAAAAATATTGACCAGCACTCCTATCAACTTGAAGTCAAAGAGAAACACTATTTCAAGAACAGTATCGCGATCCAGTTCCAGTGCCAGACCAATGGTAGTCCATGCAGTGCTGCTGTTACTATCGGTTCCACACATACCTATATGCTGCTGCACACTTCTCACGGGATTTATGAGATGGAAGCGAGAAATGATGTGGCATACTTCTACAAGAAGTAAAGCCATCTCTCTATATCACGTTACTTTTTATACAGTTTAAGATACTCGATAAACTGTTTGGCATTAGCGCCTCCAACTACCCTGTTGATCAGTTTTCCATCTTCACTCACTACATAAAACGTAGGTACAGCGAAGAAACTAAACCCTTCTGGCAGCATATCATTATCAATATCCAACATCACCGGTATAAAATGCTTAGAGAGAAAACTTGCAACTTTTTTTTGTGTGAAAACATCCTGCTTCATTCCATTACAAGTCGGTCAATCTTTTGCTGAATACATCATTATGATAGGTTTATGTACTTTTTTTGCTTGTTTTAATGCATGGTCATAGTCATGTAGCCATGTGCCGGCATAAAGAGATATACCGGTAAATAGGATGGCTAAACCCAAAAAAACTTTTTTCATCTTTTCTCCTTTATATTCTAATAGAATAGAAGTATACACTTTCTCATGTGCAATGACTGTGTACTGAGCACCCTATACTCTTTTTAGATATAATGGCAGCAATACAATCAAGGAAGACCCTATCAAAGCATTTGAAAAATTTAATTTACACCCCTCTATCATCAAAGCCCTCTCAGATCAAGGCTATGACCATGCCACTGCCATACAGAGTCGTGTCATCCCCGCAGCCATGAAAGGGATGGATGTCATCGGTGCCTCCAAGTCCGGTACAGGCAAAACTGCTGCATACATCCTACCCCTACTCAACAAGCTCAACAAAGTAGTCAAAACAGAGCACAAAGTACTGCGTGCGATGATCATCGTACCTACGATCGAACTGGCAGATCAGGTCTCACGCAATATCGTCGCACTCAGCAAACATATCGATATCATGACGGTCAAAGTGCAGGGCGGCTCACAAAAAAGTACACAGATCAGCAAACTCAAGCAAGGAGCAGATATCGTCGTCGCTACCCCCGGTAGGCTGCAGGATTTTATCACTAACAAGAAGATCAATCTGGAGTTTATAGAAACCGTCATACTGGATGAAGCAGATACGATGCTGGAGCTTGGCTTTCTGCCTGATATAAAAAATATACTCAAACAGTGCAAACGGCCCAGACAGACACTGATGTTCTCTGCAACCATCTCACAAAATATCAAAAAACTCGCCAAAGAGTTTCTCAAAGATCCTGCGATCGTAGAGGTAAGTGAGCGGCGTGATGTGGTGGATGCGATCAAACACCGAGCCTACAAGGTGGACAGAGCGCGCAAAGCAGAACTCACCGCACGGCTCATCCAAGACTCTGGAGCCAAGCAGGTGCTACTCTTTGCCACTACCAAGACCTCAGCAGATGCGATCTTTACCTATCTCAAGAGTCAGGAGATCTGGACAGCCGTGTTGCATGGTGACCTCAACAGAGGCACCAGAGCCAAAGCCCTTGCCCTGCTCAAAAGCGGCAAAACACAGGTTCTCGTCGCCACCGATATTGCTGCCAGAGGGATCGATATCCCCGAGCTGCCGTTGGTCATCAACTATGACTTCCCTGAAAGTACCGATGATTTCACGCACCGGGTCGGTCGCACAGGCAGAGCCCAGCACAAGGGTGCGGTGATCACGCTACTCACCATCAGAGACTACAACAAATTTTCCA
This sequence comes from Sulfurovaceae bacterium, assembly GCA_965215705.1. GTDB lineage: Bacteria > Campylobacterota > Campylobacteria > Campylobacterales > Sulfurovaceae > JAAXPZ01. Next base: position 739,598 of record CBDCEE010000003.1, read on the forward strand.
AGATAGAGAAGCATCTCAAACTCAACATCAAGCGAGAGGTCTATCCAGGATTTGAGCTGACCGATACCCAACCCCGTCAGGCACAACCCCGCAAAAAGTCTCTTAGAGAGAAAAAAGGCTATATAGACAAAGATAAAAAACGACAACAAGCCTATGCCAAGAAAAAGCCTAAAAAACCGGGGCTGAAGAAGCGATAACTTCGATGAAACTGACAGAGCACCGCTACTTCCCCTATCTGATTATGATCATCCCTCCCCTGCTCTGGGCAGGCAACTTCATCGTAGGCAAAGCCGTCTCAGATCAGCATGCTCCATTGGGGCTCTCCTTTTGGCGATGGTTTCTGGCATCTATGATCTTTGTGCCTTTTGCTGCTCGATCGATGTGGGAACAACGTACCGTGATCAGAGACTCTTTTTGGCAGATCGCTCTGCTGGCACTACTGAGTGTCAGCCTTTTCAACTCTCTGGCATACATCAGTCTCCAGTATACCACTGCGACCAATGCTACCCTGCTCAACTCTTTTATCCCGATCTTTATCCTCATTCTGGGTACACTTTTTTTCAAAGAGCAGATCAGAACCAAACAGATCATCGGTGTCCTTGTCTCACTGCTGGGCGTGATCGCGATCCTGACCAAGCTGGACAGCACTATCCTACTGAATCTGGAGATCAACCGTGGCGACCTCTGGATGCTTCTGGCATCTCTGGACTGGGCACTCTACTCGATCCTACTCAAATACCTCAGACCCAAGGAGCTCTCTCCTGTGCCGTTTTTAGGACTATTGCTTATATTGGGTACAGCAATGATACTCCCTGCCTATCTCATCAACCCCTTTGCCGAGCCAAGCATCATACTAAACCGTGATATGGTATTGGCACTGGTCTATATCGCGATCTTCCCCTCGATCATCTCCTATCTCGTATGGAACTATGGCATGAAACGACTGGGTGCAGCAGTCGGTGGACAGTACATCCACCTCATGCCACTCTTTGGCTCTATCATGGCAGTACTGTTTCTGAGGGAAGCGATCCAGCTCTTTCATATCGTAGGAGCCCTGCTGATCGGATCAGGTCTCTGGCTCTCTCTACATGCATCCAAAACACAGCGACCAGAAGCGGAGTAGGTTCCTCGGCACTTTCTGGGCACTTTTTCATGTTACTATATGCAAATATTCAGCGAGGAGAAGAAAAGATGAAGAAGAGCCTAGTCATACTCTATGCAATGACATCTTTCGTGGGGGCAGACAACCTCATAATAAAAGAGAGTAAGAGTGATTTCAACACTACAGTGAAGCAGATACAAAAGTCCATCCAGGAACGGGATATGAAGATCCTCGGACTGATAGACCACAAAGAGATCGCACACCAAGGTACCATGAATATCAATGATGAACAAGTGATCCTCTTTGCCAACCCCAACTATAACAGCCGTATGATCCTCAATGACCCCAATGTGGCACTGGAGTTACCGATGAAGATCGCTGTACGGAAAGATTTTGAAGGAAAAGTCTGGGTCATCTACCGAAACCCTATAGATCTCAAGGAAAACTACAATCTCAAGCACTGTGGTGTACTACCTGAATTGGAAAAAACCATCGATAGTATTACAGGAGAGGTCGCACGGTAGATTTTTCTCCGTGAATTTCTTCTACCATTGCATCAACTATTACCACCAATCTCAGTACACTATTTTCTCTCTTTTGAAAGTCTATTCTCTTTCATACTATTTAGCAAAACAAAAGAAACTGGTGCATATAATATATCAGTCGATAATACATCATTTATGATAAGTATAATTGATTATTCTAGTAAGAAATTATGGTGACTTTGGCGTGTTATGGCCATCTTTATTCTAGGCCATTTCTAAGATCTATTCTCATACTAAAACGGGAGTAACAGTAAAATGGATTTTTTTCTCTTTTTGATTCTACTTGCCATGTTTGGCTCATTTATCCGATTGGTTATCGGACCAAATTTTGCAGATAGGGTGGTCGCTTTTGACATTATGGGTATCATGGCTATTTCTCTGCTGGTACTTTTATCTATCTTCTACAAGAGTCCGCTCTATCTGGATGTAGCTTTTGTCTTTGCCTTGATTGGTTTTATCGGCACGATACTCTTTGCCAGATTCAATATATTGAGGGGCAAAGATGCTTAGTATATTGGGATATAGTTGGATAGGACTGGGTATCATGCTGTTTATGCTCAGTGCCCTGGGACTGCTAAGAATGCCAGATACTATCACAAGAATGCATGCTGCCACCAAAGCCTCTACTTTGGGCAGCGTACTGATCATGATAGGGGCAGCCTTTCTTGCACCACATCTTTGGTTCAAGCTGCTGCTTTTGGGTTTATTTATACTTTTGACCAATCCACTCTCTGCTTCTATCCTGGCAAGAAGTGCCTATCTCCGTCATGGTTTCTTCAACAAGAGTGGTGTAGACGACCTAAAGGATGCAGAATGACCGGATTACTCATACTTGTGATTTTTATCTCTTTGGTTCTGATGGCATTCCTGGTGGTTTCCAGTGGGGATCTTGCCAGTAGTGTCATCTATTTTATGGCATTTGGTTTGGGAAGTACTGTACTATATTTTCTCTTCTCCGCACCCGATGTAGCACTGACAGAAGCGGTAATCGGCGCAGGGATCAGTGCGGTGGTCTTTTTGGTTGCACTCCTGCAGACCCAGACAAAGGAAGAGGTATGAATCTAAAAAAAACCGTTTCACTCAAAACGATCCTCACTGCTCTGCTGATCTCATTCATGTCTATACTGTTACTGGGCGTGATCATGCATACCGCCTATACAGACACTTCACTGGGCTATGACCTGCTCAAGATCAATACAGAGCTCACCCAGAGTGCCAACGCTGTCACCTCCGTGGTAACCTATTTTAGAGGGCTGGATACACTGGGAGAAGTAACTATCCTCTTTCTCAGTATTTTTGGTATCGGTATCGGTATCGAAAGATCGGACAGGATGAAGACAGTCTTGACCCATGACAATACACTGCTCAAGATTGGTGCACAGGTATTGTTTCCTCTGATCGTACTGTTTGGACTATACATTATAGTACATGGTCACCTCAGCCCCGGTGGCGGATTTCAGGGAGGCGTGATCATCGCCAGTGCTTTTCTGCTGATGTTCCTCTCTTATGGTGACTCCTATGACCTTGACCACAAAGTGCTCTCGCTATTTGAAGCACTGAGTGGTGCAGGTTTCGTATTTGTCGGTATCCTCGCTGTATTTACAGGGGGGCTTTTCCTGGGGAACACACTCCCTCTGGGAGTTATGGGGAAGCTGTTCAGCTCCGGTATACTGCCGATTATCTATATCTTTGTAGGACTCAAGGTCGCTGCAGAGATCACCGTACTGGTAGAATATTTTTTAAGGACACAAGATGCTAGAGACGCTTAACCACACTGCATTTTTGCATACTGTTATCACTGTCGCTGCCTTCATGATTTTTACAATCGGGCTGGTAGGTGTGCTGAGCAAGAAAAATCTATTCAAAATTTTCTTGTCTCTCTCTATCGTAGAGTCTTCTCTCTTTCTCTTTTTTATAGGTAGCCATTTTGAAGTAGGAAAGGCTGCCCCTATTGTAGCAGATGGGATCAAGCTCTTTGATACGCACATGGTAGATCCTGTGCCACAGGCGATGATACTGACCACCATCGTGATAGGTATTGCGGTTTTAGCACTGGCTCTCTCTTTTGTGGTCAACTACTATAGACTGTCAGGGAATATAAATATAGACCAGATGGATGAACTGGGAGAAGTACGATGAGCTTGGTATATTTTATAGCGATTCCACTTCTCGCTTCGTTTTTGACCCCTTTCTACAAAAATTACCTTCGTGTCATGTCGGTAGTAGTCAATACTGTTTTGGCCAGCATTGTAGTGCTCTTTTATGCCAAACTGCCTCTCAGAGAGGTTGTCTCTTTTGATTCGCCTCTGGGTATTATTTTTATACTGGATCATGCCTCCTTCTTCTTTGTGGCACTGTTTGTCGGAGTGATGCTCTACTTCTCACTCTACAGTATCAAAGAAAAAAACAGTGCAGCGGTATTTGTAGTGACCAATATCTTCACTGCAGGTACCTTGGGACTGGTATTGAGTGCAGATATCTTCAATATCTATATCTTCTTTGAGATCGCCAGTATCTCTGCCTATATCCTCACCGGACTCAACAGAGACAAGGCGGCCTATGCCGGTGCCATCAAATACATGATCGTGGGAGCAGTCGCTTCCGTATTCCTTTTGTTGGCGATCATGCTGGTCTATCTGAACCTTGGCTATCTGACACTAGCCAGTATAGGTGCTGGTTTCCACACGTTAGACAGTAGTATACAGTATCTGGTGCTGCTCTCTCTGTTTATCGGGTTTGGTATCAAAGCTGAGATACTGCCTCTCAATTTCTGGGTAGCAGATATCTATCAGGCAACCCCTACCAAAATAGCCGCTCTGTTCAGTGCTGTACTCTCCAAAGCCTACCTTTTTGTATTTTTTCATATCCTCTATACACTCAAGGTAGATGCCTCCATGCTCCTGTTCCTGACAGCGATCGGTCTGCTGAGCTTTGCTGTAGCAGAGTTGTCCGCACTGAGGAGCAAGGATGTCAAGCGTATCTTCGCCTACTCTACTCTGGGACAGTTGGGTGTACTGTTTCTGGCACTCTCTTCTGCCAATACCGTGGTGCTCAGCGGTGCACTGTTTTTGATCCTGGTACACTCCATCAGTAAACTGATGCTCTTCTTCTCACTGGATCTGGTAGAGAAAAAAATGCACAGCACACGCGTAGAGGCTTTCGCAGGCTTCAAGTCTACCTTCCTGTTTGCTATCTTTACGATAGGATTCCTCTCACTGCTGGGCATCCCGCCTTTTGCAGGCTTTATCGCCAAACTGACGATACTCAAAGGCTTTGCCGGTATGGGAGCGTATTGGGTAGTAGGGGCTATTCTTGCTATTTCTCTCGTAGAGGCAACCTACTTTTTCAGACTTTTATCTGCCAACCAGCGATCGCAAAAAACAGCAGAGATAAAGATACCCCTTCTCCAAAAAATAATGCTTTCTCTGCTGGCACTTGCCATCCTCTATCTTGGTCTGTTCCCACAGGGGCTTCTGGACTTCTGTACCGATGCGGCACAGACACTGATGCAAGGAGTTATCCATGTTTAATTTTGAGATCACAGCTCTGGGAAATATGTTTTTTGGTCTGACTGTTTTGGTCTTTGTGTCTCTCTTTTTTGTGCCCAACAAGCATAGAAGTATGACACTCTATAGCCTGCTCTTCGCCTCACTGGCCTGTATATTTTATGCCAGTGACTTGATCACACTCTTTATAGGATGGGAAGTCATGGGATGGAGCAGTTATTTCCTCATCGCCAAAACAGCAGACAGCAAAACCCTACAGAAGTACATCGTGTTCAATATCGGAGGTGCTTTTACACTCTTGGGTGCTATCATACTCATCTATGGGGCATGTGGCAGTTTTGTATACAGTCAGATAGACTTCTCTGCCGTACCTTCAGGACAAGTGACAGCGATCACGATCCTGCTGCTACTCACACTGTTTGTCAAATCAGGTATTATGCCCTTTCACTACTGGGTTGTAGACAGCTACAACCAGTCCAATGATCTGTTTTCAGCAGTGCTGAGTGCGATCATCTCCAAGACAGGTATCTTTGCTTTTATCCTGATCTTTTTTCAGATCATCACTGTGCAGTATCTTCAAACCAATATCCTCGAGATCGTAGCATGGTTAGGTGTCCTTACCTCGATCATCGCAACGTTCAAAGCGATCAACGAAGATGAGGCAAAAAGACTCCTCGCCTACTCCTCTATCGCACAGGTAGGCTATATCGTTACCATACTCTCCATCGTGGGAAGTCTGTCACTGGAAGCAGCACTCTACCATACCGTGATACATACCTTTGTCAAACTGTTGCTGTTTATCAATGTTGCCGCGATCATCTATGTATCCAAGCAGCACACATTCAGTACACTGGGGGGATTGCTCTACAAATATCCTCTGAATTTCATCCTGCTTGTGGTCGGGATCATCTCACTGGCTGGTATGCCTCCACTGGGTGGCTTCAGTAGCAAGTTTTTGATCTACACTGCCCTACTCGAGGAACACAAAGGACTGCTCCTGTCTGCAGTGCTGTTTAGCTCTGCTAGTGCATTTCTCTACTGCTATAAACTGGTCTACGGTATCTATCTTGGTCAACCGACCAACCCCAAGACAGAGGCATATCCACGCATCCCGCTACGCTTCTATGTCCCTCAGATCCTGGGAGCAGTGATACTCATCACACTGGGCACTACTCCTGGTGTGATCGTTCCTATGTTTAACGGCATTCTGAGCAGTGTAGGATTTGAGCCTGTGGTCTACCAAGGTCTCTTTGTACTGGGCAGTGATTTTGCCTCTTTCAACGGCGGCGTGATCATGGGAGCCTTTGGTCTTATTTTTGTGCTGATCCTTCTCTTTTTTATACGCTTAAAAAACCGTTCTGTCAAACCCAAGGACAGGTTGGATATCAGTTATTGTGGGGAAGTCCCCAGAGCTGATGTCAACCTGCACTACGGGTATGGAATGGGCAGAGAACTCTCCCGTATCGGTCTGATCAAAGTGATCCTCTCTCACAGCTCTCATGCATTGTGGCAGCGGATCAGTACACTGTTTGATGATATCTCCGGTATCACTCAGAGGCTGTACACCCTTTCCGCCCAAAATATGGGCTTGGTCATATTTGCCTTTTTTACTATCTTGTTATACATGGGGGTCAAGTAATGTTTGTAGATCTATTGATTATGTTAGTGATGGCCTATGGTTTTGGCTTTCTCTATTATGGACTGTATCGTAATATCTCTGCCCGAGTACATGGACGTTTCGGTCCTTCTCTCGCACAATCCTTCTTTGACAGTGTCAAGCTGTTCACCAAGAACACCTCTACAGATTTTGGATGGATGTTCTTTGCCGGGCCGATCATTATGGCCAGCGGTGCGATCATGACAGTGCTTTTCATCCCCTACTTTAACCATGGAGAGCGGCTTATCGGACTCAGCCCCTATGGCAATCTGATCGTCGTACTCTATTTTATGGTATTAGGGCCTCTAGGCAATGCACTGGGTGTAGGTAGTCACGGTAATCCCTTTGGTGCTATGGGTATCACCAGAGGATTGACCAGACTTTTGGGTCTGGAGATGCCTTTTTATATCGCTGTTGTGGGACTGATGATCGCCAATGAAAGTGCTGATATCAGTACCATCATGGCAAACCAGGCAGAGACCTACAATATCATCGCACACCCCCTTCTGTTCATTGCTGCGTTTATCTCTTTTTTAGGCTTTCTGGGCAAATCCCCCTTTGATGTCGTGGGTGCACCTCAGGAGGTCTATAGCGGACCGGCAGTGGAGTTTGGAGGGAAGTTCCTGGCACTGGCATTGAGCCAGAGTGCGATCTTCTCTTTTGCCAAACTGTTGCTCATGGTGAATCTGTTTCTTGGCGGTGCAGACTCACTGTGGGATCTGATCCTCAAAACCTTTGTACTGTTTGTGGCTTCTGTATTTGTGGGCAATGTCTATGGTAGATTTACGACCGCCCAGAGTGTAGATTTTTTATTGAAAGTACCGACAGTGATCGCTATTGTCGGACTATTATTTGTATAGGGAGATGAGATGCAAAAAGGATTTGTAGCATACAACAACGAACAAAAGAGCCTCGAAGCAGAAACAGAAGGTATCAAAAACAGTCAAACACTCATACAGAAAGCGATGAACTGGTTTAGTGCCAGAAGTATGTTTGTGGTAGCGTATGGTACGGGCTGTGGTGCGATAGAAATGCCTCCGGTCTTTACCAGCCGCTATGACATAGAGCGACTGGGTGTGGTCGGCGTGGCCACCCCCCGTCAGGCAGATATCATGATCGTATCAGGCTACTGCTCTTTAAAAACACTGCGAAGGGTCATCCGTACCTATGAGCAGATGAGTGAACCCAAATATGTGATCGCTCTGGGCAGCTGTACCATCAATGGCGGTATGTACTGGGACAGCTACAATACGATCAAAAAACTGGAAGAGTATATAGGTGTAGACATGTATGTCGCAGGCTGCATGCCCAGACCCGAAGCACTCATAGAGGGCTTTGTCAAACTCCAGGAGAGTATACGAAACAACACGATACAACCGGGATATATCAAATACAGAGAGGACTATGCCTACTATCAAGCCAATCAGGAAAAGCTACTGGGCAAAGAGATACAACCAGTCTATGAAGAAGATTATGCAGGGATGAATCTATCATGAAAAATCTACAAAAGACCTACGAGGTCACACAAAAAGCCGAAAGACTTTTTGAAGTCACTATCCCACAAACACAATTTTGGGAAGCGATGATCCATATCTCCACACAGACAGAGTTTAACACACTCTCCCAGATAGCTTGTACCGACTGGATCGAAGAGGAGCACTTTTTGCTGATCTATATCCTGACCAATGATGCAAGAGATAAGAACCTTATGCTGAAGGTCACACTGGGACGGGAGTATGAGTCTATGCCCTCGGCGATAACACTCTTCCCTCAGGCTGAAGTGATGGAGAGAGACCTACATGAGATGTACGGGATAGGGTTTGAGGGTAATGACACCCTGTATGATTTTGTACTGGAGCAGTGGAATGATCTGCCACCACTCAGGCGGGAGTTTGATACTCTGGCATTCGTGCATGAACACTTTGCCTTCAAAGGAGGCAGAGAGGACAACAAAGATGTCAAAGTAGAGCAGAAACGCCGAAGAGAAGAGGCAAAAAAACAGAAAGCCCTCGAAGCAGAAAAAGAAGAGGTAGAAAAGCCCAAAGAGCCGGAAACAGATACAGAAGAAACCCAAGATAAAAAGCCAGACACAAAAGAGGCAGAAGATGGACAATAAACTCATAAAAATATTTCATGGACCTCAGCACCCCGGTATCACAGGAAACATGAGTGTAGAGCTTGATCTACTCGGCGAGACGATCAAATATGCCAGAACCCATGTAGGGTATCTGCACAGAGGATTTGAGAAGCTGGTAGAGAGACGGACTGTGATACAGGCCTTTACCATCGTCTGCCGTATCTGTGTCCCCGAACCCGATCCCAATGAAGAGAACTTTGCCAGAGCCGTAGAGGGTCTTGTGGGTATTGAGATCAGCGAGCGAGCCAAATATATCAGGGTCATGGTACAGGAGATGAGCAGACTGGCGGCACAAATGCTCTGGATGGGCGGACAAAGTGGCTCCATCGGTATGGGCACGGTAGGGCAATGGAGTCTGTTTGACAGGGATCTGATGCTGGATCTCTTTGAAGAGTTGACTGGCGGCAGGGTCTACCATATGTATACCTATCCAGGAGGAGTCAGACGGGATCTGCCGGAAGGCTTTTTGCTGAGACTTTCAGAACTACTGGATTATCTAGAGAAAAAACTGCCCAAATATGACAGTATCTTCTTTGACAATGCCACCTTCAAAAAAAGAGCCATAGGCATAGGTGTGATCCCAAAAGAAGAAGCCCTGAAAAACGGCTATGTAGGTCAGGCACTGAGAGGCTGCGGCATCCAGAGGGATCTACGCAAAGACAACCCTTACCTGGTCTATGACAAACTGGACTTCGATATCCCGGTCTTTGATGGCGGTGATGTCTACAGTCGGGCACTGGTCAGAAGAGGCGAGATGCGTGAATCGATCAAGATCCTGCGTCAGGTCATCGCGCAGATGCCTACAGAGGGTGCTATCATGCAAAAACTGCCCAAACACAGAAAGTTCACACTCCCAAAAGAAGACATCTATGTGGCTACAGAATCTGCCAGAGGTGAGTTTGGCTATTATATGGCAGGAGACGGCACAGAGCATATCAGGCGCATGCAGGTCAAAGGCCCATCACTCATACACGGCTTTACACTTCTGGAAAAAATGCTCATAGACGAAGAGCTCTCCAATGTAGCCATGATCATGAATTCACTGGGCATCTGCCCACCAGAGATAGAGAGGTAAGCATATGAAATTCAATACGATAGATATCAAAGGTATCGTTTCCCCCTTTTCCGCCATCGGCAAGGTACTGGAACACCCCAAAACAGTCTGCTACCCCGCCCAGACAAAGACGGTTGCGCCTGGCTACAGGGGTTTTCATACCAATGTACTCACAGACTGTATTGGCTGTGCCAATTGCCAGGATGTCTGTATGAATGACGCCATCGACATGGTGACGATAGTGGAGGAGAGAAATGCCAAGAACAAAAGCGGCTGCATCCCTCGCATAGACTATGGGCGCTGCTGCTGGTGTAACCTCTGTGTCGACGTCTGCCCACCGGATTCACTTGCATTGGGTGAAGTATGTATTCAGGCAGATGAGGACAGTAACAAGTTTTTATTTTTTCCAAAGGACAGCTCATGCTAGGAAAGTTCATCTTACTCTTTTTGGTCTGGATAGGTCTGACAAATTCACTGGATCTGCAGGAATTGGGTGTCGGATTCATCCTCTCATTGGGTGTTGCCTACTTTTTTGGTGGCAGCGAGACACTGCATTTAGGAAGGGTAACTGTCAAATATCTCAAATTTGCACCTACTTTTATCAAGGCCTTGATTCAGTCTAACATAGAAGTAGCCAGAATAGTCCTCACTCCCAAGCTACCGATCAACCCTGGTATCGTCAAGCTCAAGACCACCCTGAAAAACGACTACGACAAGCTGATCCTTGCCAATGCTATCACACTGACACCGGGTACCATTACTATAGACCTGCGTGGTGAAGATATTTATATCCATGTGCTCAATCTCAAAACCACAGACAAAGAGACACTGCAAAAAGAGATCATAGACAGTTTTGAAGTATTGTAACGCTTCGTCTACTACGATAGAGTGCCTCTCCCGGCATCTTTCCCCCTCCTACTGGACTCTGACCAGTGGGATATCATGTCTTTCGATCAAATTAAAAAAGTACTCTACATCCTTATCTCTTTCAAAGGCAGTAGCAGGCAGATAAGGATACCCCTCCGGTCGTTCCAGAAGGAAGCCTTTGGGATGCAGTATCACCAGTGAGATTTGATGCCAAGGGATCATGTTGCCATTGATGTTGATCCCGCCTTTGGTGATATCAAAGACCATTTTGAGTTGCTGGATACCCTCTTTTTTAAAGCTATTCTTTAGTCTACCCTTATGTAGAAACCCTTTGATAAAAAACCAGTAGAGAGAAAGTATGCTACCGATATAGAGTACGGCATAATCATTTTGTCCTACTGCTCTGAGTCCACCAAAGATCATCAAACCTATAAAGAAATACCCTGCATATTTTTTCCAGCTGTGTGCCATCTTATACTTGTACGCGATCTCTCCTGCCATTACATAGACTGCTTCACTCCACTGAAACTCCAGATGGACACTCATGCCACACCGATCGTTTCGGCATCTGCCTTCATCGCTTCGATCACTTCAGTAATAAGTTCATCCAGCTCTATCCCTAGCATATCAGCCCCTTTACGTACTGTCTCTCTATCTACCCCTGCTGCAAAACTCTTGGTCTTGAACTTTTTCTTGACAGACTTAAGTCCCAGATCCATGATGCTCTTGCTCGGTCTGACCAACACACAGGCATTGACCAGTCCACTGAGCTCATCAACTGCATAGAGTGTCTTCTCCATCGCAGAGAGCGGCTCTACCTCGGTACAGATCCCCCAGGCATGGCTCATCATGGCACGGATGATCTCTTCACTATACCCTGCTTCAGTCATGATCTCAGCGGCCTTGGTACAGTGTTCCTCAGGAAACTGCCCATAGTCCAGATCATGCAGTAAGCCTACGATACCCCACTGTCCCACATCAGCATTTTCTTTTTGGGCAAAATACCGCATACATGCTTCTACCTGCAATCCATGCTGTACCAAAGCCGGATTTTCATTGTACTGTTCCAGCAGGGCTAGCGCTTCTTCTCTTGTAGGCATCATGCGCTCCTTTTATTGCATATTCTGGGATTATTTGATATACTCAACAGTATACCACACGAAAGGATAAATCATGTCTAAAGTCATCAAAGAGCACGGCATCGGTATTGCAATCAAGCGAACAAAAAAGAGACTATTTATTGAGATCGTTATGCTAGGCAAACTCACCCATGAAGACTATAAAATATTTGTACCCATGATAGACAAAGCACTCAAAGAGGTCAAAGGCCTGGAGATAGATTTGTTGGTTGATATGAGAGCATTTAGAGGATGGGAACTGGTCGCTGGATGGGATGACCTGAAATTTGGGGTCAAGCATAGAAATGCCTTTGACAAAATGGCGATCGTCGGCAACAAAAAGTGGGAAAAGCTCTCAGTCAAGATGATGAAGCATCTCATGAAAGGGAAAGTAAAATTCTTTAAGCAAAGAGAGACAGCGCTGGCTTGGCTTATGAAATAGAGTCTGAGACCCTCTGATGCACTGACTGTCTTGACATCTTTCTGCTATAATACACCTTATTTCATAGAAGGCAACACCATGAAACCGTATCAAAAAACAGCCATGATCCTCATAGCGGGAAGCTTCATACTTTCGGGATGTGCCATCCCCTATCTCTATCATGCTGCGACTGCCCCTTCTTCTCAAGAAGCGTCTTTCATCTATCAGGGGATCGACTTTGGTTCAAACCGAGATGCTGATTTCAAACGTGGTGTCAAAGACGGCTGTACCACAGCGAGTGGTGCCTATGCCAAAGACCATGCCAGTTTCAATGCCAGTTCAAGCTATCACACAGGATGGGAAAATGGCCGACTCAAATGCAAAGGAAAAAAATGAATACGATCAAGACCACACTATTAGGGATGACAGCTTTTACTCTCATGATGACCTCTACAGCAGAAGCAGAAGCTTTTGATAAGACATTTACACATGAGGGGATCAGCTTCCATGTCTTTAGCAAAAATGACTCTTCTCTCAGTAAAGTCACCATCACACCAAAAGGCTTAAAAGAGAACAATATCCCTATTACTGTAGATGCAGACGGCACTATCACAGGAGCAGAGATAGGCGACCTCAACCATGATGGCTCACCTGAGATCTATATCTATACCAGCTCCGTAGGCAGTGGTGCTTACGGTGGCCTCATCGCATACAGTGCCAACCGCAATCTCTCTATCAGCCCTATCACGCTGCTGCCTCTGGAGGAGGACAAGGTACATAGCGAAGGATACATGGGACACGATCGCTTTGCCCTGAATAAGGAGTATCTGGCCCGTAGCTTCCCGGTATACAAAAAAGAGGATAGCAACGCAGCACCAAGTGGCGGCACCAGAACCCTCAAGTATACGCTGACACCGGGTGAAGCTACATGGGTACTTTCCATCGTCAAGTAATGAAGTAGATAGATGAAAATTTTTGCAACTCTTTTACTATTGGGAGCGTCAAGCCTGTATGCTGACACACAAAGCACCTTAGCGAACACCTATGCCAAAGGGGTCAATGCGATCCTCTTTTTTACTTCAGAGGATGTGATCAGCTCCGGGCACTACAGTTTCGACAACAGTGATACTACGCTCAATACCCATTTTATACCCTTTACCTATCAGTTTGACAGTGAGAGTGACTTCTATAACTTCTATGCCAATGGGAGTATCGGATTTTCTAAGTACGAAGAACCCCTTTCTGCTACGGAGGAGCTGGATATCACCACCTATGCTGTGAAAGTCGGTGGCGGGGTACGCTTCAAGCTCGCAGAGGATACAGACCTTATGACTGGTGTATCCTATCTCTACTCACGTGCTGACAGTACATTCAAGACCGATCAGGTACTGACAGATGATCTCAAAGAGATACTCAACAGCAGCAGAACGCACCATACCTATGAGCTCTCCTCCTCTATAGGATATCACCCTACCATCCGCGGCTATCAACCCTATGCCAGAGCCGGCATCCGGTACTTCAAAACCGATATCGATACCCCTTATACCAGTATCTCCGAGACCACTTCTACCCTAAGCAAGCTCAAAGTCGGCGTGATCACGCCAGCAGTCACAACACTATATGGATTACCCCTGAATTTAAATCCAAAGTGCAATTTCACCTCTAAAAAATTCTATCCAAATTTTCCTATGAAGCCTTTAAATTTTCATGAAATACCTCATAAGGTGTTCTCCATCCTAGAGATTTTCTAGGTCTATGGTTAAGTCTGTTCTCAATCCTTTTAATATCTTTAGCCGTGAGATGTTCAAAGCTACTGCCTTTTGGGATATATTGACGGATGAGTCCATTGATATTCTCATTGAGTCCTCTCTCCCAAGAGCTATAAGGATGACAGAAATAGTAATCACATTTAAGTTTTTTTGCAATGGTTTGATGTTTGGCGAACTCCAAACCGTTATCTGTGGTAATGGTGTGCACATGTTTCTTGTATCTTCCCAGTAGTCGTATCATCTCATTGGCTACGATAAGGGCTTTCTTTCTTACAGGCAGTGAGAGTTTTACATACATGGACTTTCGCTCTACTATAGTAACGATTGCTCCTTGTCTGCCTTTGCCAATGATGGTATCTGCTTCAAAGTCTCCTACTCTTATTTTATCATCTACGATAGTAGGTCTTTGTTCAATAGAGACTCTATTAGGGATACGGTTCTTTCGTCCTTTACCATACTTGGCTCTTCGTTTTCCTTTGTGTCTGAGCTTTGTATGGAGTGTACCATTATGCAGCCTATCTTCATGGATGAATGTGTAGATGGTGACATGGGATATGGTTATGGAGTGTTTGATAGACAGTGTGGCGGAGATCTGTTCGGGTGAGTACTCTTTTTTGAGATACTTTTTGATAAGCTTTATAGTAGAATCTGTGAGTTTTAGATTGGCTTTTCTGGCATGGTCTTGTTGCCTCTTTTTATATTTATCATGGGCTCCATATCCAAAATAGGTTCCAGCAATATCCCCTTTGTTTCTTCGTATCTCTCGGCTGATGGTCGAGGGATGCACTCCTAGCTGTTTGGCTATCTCTTTATTGCTATATCCTCTGCTTATATAAGCTTGAATATGGTATCTTTCTCCTAGGGTTAGATGCGTATATGACATATCACTTCCTTTATCTTTGGTCAGATTTGGAAGTTATTTTAGCATCTAACCTCTTCAAATCCAAAAGAAACAACTCTCAAAAACTCTTTTTTCAAATTGTCTTTTAAAAATTGCACTTTGGATTTAAATTCGGGACCTTTGAAACTTGAGTTCTATGCTTCTGAAGTCTTTCTTACGGGAGATATGGATGATGTACTAGGATTTGATCACTTTTTTATGGCTGGCACCACCGCCCACTTGGGGACAAACACTCTCGTGAGCTGGGTAGACGAAGTCACCTTTGATGTCAATATCGTCAAAGGAGAGAACTTCGATGGATTTAATTTTGGATTTGGACTCAGCTTCTAAGAATATCTCTTATAGGTAAGTTCGATCTTCCCTCGATGCAAAATCAGCTTCTCTTTCTGTTCCAGTATCTTAAGTAGACGACTGACCACCACCCGGGATGTGCCCAATTCATTAGCGATATGCTCATGTGTTGTCTCTACCATATCACTGCCCTGCTTCTCTAACCATTCTAAAATACGCTGATCCAGCTTTTTAAATTTGATATCACTGATCAATCCTGTTAAACTGGCGAACCGAAGCTGATAGAGAGAGAAAAGATAGTTTTGATAGGCATCACTCTGTTTTGCCAACTGCTTCACACTCTCTACATCAATGAGATACCCTTCGATATTGGTCATAGTTTCTGCTGAAGCGATCGCCTCTGTTTGCGAGAGGAGAGAAGCGGTATTGACGATGCACTGCTCACCAGGATGGAGAGTATAGAGTGTGATCTCCTCTATTCCCTCTGCCTGTGTATAGAGCCGTACTTCACCTTTGGTCAGCCAAAGGATCGTATCACAGATATCACCTTGATAAAAGAGAAGGGTATCTTTACTGACTTGGATGGGTTTGAGATGTGCCTGTAGAAAGGTCAATGCCTCAGGCTCAAGTATATCGATAAAGGGGATGGTACTCAACTGCATTTCTGTCTCCATACTGCTACTGTAGCATGGAGAGACTTAAACCTTAGTCCTCTTTGATCTTACAGCCGGTGTTGAGTCCGATCATGGCATACAGTGGGCACCATCCAATCAAACCTGTCAAGAGAGGTACCGCCCCGATCGCACCAAGCCAATTGCTGTTCATCACACCCCATGCGATCACACCGATACCGATCACTACTCTTACTGTTCTGTCTATTGTGCCTTCGTTACACATATGTACTCCTTATGGTTGAATGTATATGTGTATTATGGCAGGTTCTCTGTCTCCTGTCTGTAACATTGGTTACAGAAGCTTAGAGCTTTTTCAAAAACTCCGTCTTCAGGAAGATCATCGTACCGTTGACACGTCCCTGTATATGGGTCGGATCGCCTGGTGCCATCTTGATGTTTTTGACAGTCGTTCCCTGCTTGGCAGTAAAGCCAGCACCTTTAACCACAAGATCTTTAATGATGCTCACACTGTCACCCTCGACCAAGATATTACCATTACTGTCACGGGTCGGCTCTGCATTTTCATCCGGGAATCCTGCCTCTGCCCACTCCTGTACCTCAGGCTCCAGATAGAGCATATCCAGCATATCCTGAGGCCATCCCTCTCCTGCGATCTTCTTGAGGATACGGTAGGCAGTCACCTGTACTGCCGGAGCGGGACTCCACATACTGTCGTTGAGACATCTCCAGTGATTGGGGTTCTGCTCCGGGTTTTCCAGCAGTGCGGCACACTCTCCACAGACCAGTATAGACTGCTCTGCACTCCCATCACTTGGAGCTACCTCCATGACTGCCAAGCCTTCTGTACTGGCACACAGTTCACACTGGTTACCACTTCTCTCTATCAATGTCTGCTCTATACTCATAGATATCCTTTAATAATCTGTTCAGTTACATTTATCGCATTCTATCGTCATCGCTCTTAATTCAAAATTATCAAGGAAAAACAAAAGAAATTTAACACAAACCAAACATTATAATGTTATGATTACTTACTATGAAAAAAACAGACTTTGATCTTATTATCATTGGTGGTGGTGCTACGGGAGCCGGTATCGCGCTGGATGCCTCATTGCGCGGGCTCTCTGTAGCTCTTTTTGAGCAGAATGATTTTGCTGAGGGTACCAGCAGCCGCAGTACCAAGCTTGTGCATGGTGGGGTACGTTATCTCGAAGCTGCGGTCAAAAAACTGGACAAAGCCCAGTATGCACTGGTCAAAGAGGGGCTCAAAGAACGTAAGCTCTTTCTCAACAATGCCAGACATCTGGCACACCCTATTGAGCTTATCACTCCAATTTACCGCTGGTGGGAGGTACCTTATGTCTATGCAGGTCTCTTTCTTTATGACCTGATCTCAGGTAAAGCATCACTAGGCAGGAGTAGACTCCTCAGCCGTAGCAAAGCCCTCTCCCTCAATCCGGCGATCAATGCCATCGGTCTCAAGGCAGCCGTCAGCTACTATGATGGCGCCTTCAATGACACTCGTATGGTCATCGCCCTGCTCCAGAGTGCAGAAGCACAAGGTGCCAAGGTCTACAACCACCATCAGGTCACCTCCTTACACAAAGAGGCAGGGGTGCTTTCCGGTATTACGGTACTGGACAAGCTCACAAAGCATGAAAAACAGTACCATGCCTCTGTCATTCTCAATGCCACCGGCCCCTTTGTCGATACCATACGACAGCTGGATGACCCTACATGTGCACCTATTATCCAAGCCAGCAGCGGCATCCATATCATCGTAGATAGCAAGTTCCTCCCTTCCTCCAAGGGGATCATGATTCCTCAGACCAGTGATGGCAGGGTACTGTTTGTACTCCCCTATCAAGGCAAGTGTCTGATCGGTACCAGTGACAATCCTTCTCCTCTCACGGAGCATCCGGAAGTAACAGGTACTGAGATAGGGTATCTGCTGGAAAATGTCAACCACTACTTTGGGATCAAAGTCACCCCAGAGGATATCCTTGGTCGCTTCTCCGGTCTACGCCCATTGCTTATCCAGGAGGATACAACAGATACTGCCATGCTGGTACGTGAACATATAGAGACATTTTCTGACTCTGGACTACTCACTATCGCAGGAGGGAAATGGACAAGCTATCGCAGCATGGCAGAATCCGCAGTCGATATGGTGCTACAGAAGCTGGGGAGAACATATCTGGACTTCCCTTGCCAGACCGAACAATATACCCTGATAGGTTCACAGCACCTGGAGCAAGTAGCATCCCTACCCGAAAGTTTGGTACAGCGTTATGGAGACCAAGCCTCAAAAATCATAGAGATCGCCACCGAAGAGGATGCAGAAGCGCTGCTCCATGAAGCTCTGGAGATCAACAAAGCAGAGCTCCTCTATACGATACGTCATGAGTATGTACGTAAACCGCTGGATTTCATCGTTCGTAGAGTCAATCTTGGACTCATAGACCAAAAACATGCAGCGGAGCTCATACATGCAGTATCCCTTATTTTAAAGGATGAGCTAGGTATTTCTGATGATGAAATAGGATTATTAGAAGAGGAATCACACCGTCTGTTAAAAGAAGGGGTTTAGTTAAATAGTTTCAAAATAGTCCTCAATTATATCGAAGTATAATAGGGCTATACTCTTAAGAATTTATAAAAGGAGGAGACAGGTGTTAAGAAAGATATTTCTCCCTGTAATATTGATTTTTTTGGCATATGGATTCTGGATTAGTCCCAATTTCAAAGAGATTGCAGCAGGTGTATCCATTTTCCTCTTTGGTATGCTTTCCCTTGAAGAGGGGCTTAGAGCCTTTTCTGGCGGTGCACTTGAAAGGGTACTGAAGGCATCCACGGACAAGCTCTGGAAAAGTATCAGTTTTGGTTTTGTCTCTACAGCCATTATGCAGTCAAGCTCACTGGTCTCTGTTCTGACTATCTCTTTTATTGGTGCTGGTCTGATAGGCCTTTATCAGGGTATCGGTATCATTTTGGGAGCCAATATCGGTACAACGACCGGAGCCTGGCTTATGGCAGGCTTTGGGCTCAAGGTCAAGATCTCCGCCTACGCCATGCCCATGCTGGTCTTTGGTGTGATCCTCATTTTCCAGAAAGCAAAGTCTCTCAAAGGGTTCGGTTATGTATTGGCAGGACTGGGGTTCCTCTTTCTAGGAATTCACTATATGAAAGAGGGCTTTGAGTCTTTCAAGGATACCGTTGACCTTGCTACCTTTGCTGTAGGAGGCTTCAAGGGATTGCTTATCTATATAGGTATCGGACTCCTCGCCACCGTGGTGATGCAGTCCTCTCATGCCACCATTGTACTGATCCTCGCAGCACTCTCCGTCGGACAGATTACCTATGAAAACGCTATCGCACTCACCATAGGTGCCAACATCGGTACAACAATTACCGCTATTATTGGATCACTTAGTTCCAATATTGAAGGTAAACGGCTGGCTGCTGCCCATTTTATTTTCAATGTCATCACCGCTGTAGTTGCTGTGGCATTGATGCAGTACATTATCACTACAGTCGCTTTCATCAGTGATGGGCTTGGTATCGCCAACACCAATCATACCCTTCGTTTGGCAGTCTTCGATTCACTTTTTAAGATCATGGGAGTAATACTGTTTATCCCCTTTGTCAGCAAACTTGTACTTTTTCTGGAACGCATACTCAAGAAAAAATCATCTGCAACGCAGGAGGAGATTCTCAAATCAGAATACCTTAATGACTCTGCACTAGAGTTTCCAGCCACAGCACTCAAGGCTACACTGGATGAATCCAAAGCGCTGATGGAGCATACGCTGGAGATCATTGCCAAAGGCTTGGGTCTGAATGGTAAAAAACTTCTCTCAGATATAGATATAGACACCGTTTTTGATGCAGACTGCTGCCAGAACATTATCAATATAGAACCTCTATACAACAGAGAATTAAAGGGTATCTATGGAGAGATCGTTGCCTTTGCCATCAAGGCACAGTCTGATATAGATGAAGCATATATTACGAGTTTTCACAACATCAAACTTGCTAACAGAAACAATATAGAGTCTGTCAAGATGACAGAGCAGCTACAGCACAATCTCAACAAGTATCTCCATAGTGAGAATGAACACATCAGAGGGCAGTATATCAAGATGATCAAGCGTATCGCCAAACTTATCCGCAGGATATACACCATCAGTCAAACCGAAGAGAAAGAGAAAGCCCTGCACACACTCATGAAAGCCAAAAAGATACTGGAGAAAAATGATATTGTCTCCAATGGCAAACTGGATAAACTGATACGGGGAAATCTCATCAGCAATGAAATGGCATCTTCACTGATGAATGACAGTGCCTATACCAACAACATCATCAAAAGTCTTATCGTCTCTACCGGTGTACTTTGGGTGGATGCAAATGTAGATATACGAAAATACCGCGAAGAGATATTTTTAGATAAAGAGGAGAACAAAGATGAATAAGATAGACCTCAATGCCCTTTTTCCTGTCAGACCCAGACAGTTTCATGAAAGTGAGGTTTTTGATGTGGCAGTGATCGGTGCAGGCGTGGTGGGCTGTGCGATCTTTAAAGCATTTTGTGAGCAGGGGGCCAAGACCGTACTGGTCGAAAAAGCCAATGACATTCTGGAGGGTGCCAGCAAGGGCAACAGCGCCATCTTGCATACTGGCTTCGATGCACCACCGGAGTCTCTGGAGCTTGAGTGTGTCCAGGCAGGCTATGCAGAGTATAGGAAGATCTATAAAGAGATGAACCTTCAGCTACGGCCTACCAAAGCTATGGTCGTCGCATGGAACGAGGAGCAGCTTGACAAGCTCGATGCCATCCAGCAGAAGGGCTTTGGTAATGGGGTCAAGGAGCTCGATCTCATCGATGCCAAGCAGGTACATAAGCTGGAGCCCCATCTCTCCAGCAATGCACAGGGAGCCATCATCGTCCACGGAGAGTCCGTCATCGATGCCTGGTCTGCCCCACTCGCCTATGTCAAAAAAGGTCTCGCACATGGCGGCAAGACTGCCTTTAGCCATGAGATCACAGGCGGGCACTATACAGGTGAGTATTGGGAGCTGGAGACTACACAGGAGCCCATCCGCGCCAAAGTGGTCATCAATGCTGCAGGACTCTATGGCGATGTCGTAGAGAAGATCAGTGGCAATGTGGATTTCAAGATCATCCCACGTAAGGGGCAGTTCGTGATCTTCGATGAGACCGCCTATGACCTGATCGAGTCGATCATCCTGCCTGTGCCTACCAAGCGTACCAAAGGCGTGGTCATTACCAAGACTGCCTTTGGCAACCTGCTCGTAGGGCCTACCGCAGAGGATCAGGAGAGCCGTACAGACAGCATGACCGTAGAGGAGATGCTCGAAGACCTCAAGCAAAAAGCCTACGCCATGCTCCCTGCCTTGAAAGGACACGGAGTGACAGCAACCTTTGCAGGGCTTCGTCCTGCCTCTGATGAGACTTATTACCGCGTCAAACGCAGTGAGGATGGCAACTGGATCACTGTGGGGGGTATCCGATCCACAGGGCTGACTGCTGCACTGGGACTTGCCAAACATGTCGTGGAACTCCATGATACCAAGTATGAGGCAAGCGAAGCAACCAGCACTGTCACGATGCCTAACATCTCCCAATTCAGCACCAGAGATCACCAGAAAGCCGGCTACAACAGAGTCGTCTGCCACTGTGAAAATGTCACCGATCGAGAGATCCGAGAGGCCTGTGCAGGTGAGGTACCCGCAGGTACCATCGGAGGTCTTAAGCGGCGTACCAGAGCGATGATGGGTCGCTGTCAGGGCTTCAACTGCATGGCAGCAGTCAGCAGTATCGCAGAAAGTGAGGGCAAAAAATCATGTGCCAAGAAAGTATGAATAGTAAAAGTATAATAGATATCGAGATCGCCATCATCGGTGCAGGCCCCGCAGGTATCGCAGCCGCCATAGAGCTCTCCAAGCTGGGTCACGCAGAAGAGATGATCGTCTTTGACCGTGAAAACCGAGTAGCCATGACCTCCAGACACTGCAACCATCAGGGTTTTGGTCTTCTGGAGTTCAAACGTCCCCTCTCTGGTGCAGACTATGCTGACAAGCTGGCACAAAAAGCCACAGAGTACAATATCACCCTCAAGCTCAAGCATACCCTCACAGAGATAGGAGGAGACCTACTGACCTTTAGCAGCCCCGATGGAGAGATCTGCTATAGAGCCAAGCGTATCCTCTTTGCTATGGGTGCCAGAGAGACCACACGTCCTGCCCTACTGGTCAGTGGAGGTCGTAGTCCCAACATCATCACCACAGGGGCTCTCCAGCGATTTAGCTACATCCAGCAGAGACAGCCCTTTAGCAAAGCAGTCATCATAGGGAGCGAAGTAGTCTCCTTCTCCGCTATCATGACTGCCAGACATGCAGGTATAGAGATCGAAGGTATCATCGAAGAGGATACCAAAGTCCGTAGCTTCAGTATGCTCAAACCTCTCTCACAGTACCTGTTCAAAGTCCCCGTGCATACAGACTCCAAGCTCCTGCGTATCAACACAGAGGACAAAGAGGTCACAGGGGTCACCATCCTCAAAAACGGCACAGAAGAGACCATAGCCTGTGACGGCGTGATCTTCTCAGGAGGGTTTGTGCCTGAGAGCTCTCTGTTACACAAGTACCTAGAGGATTTTGACACACGCAACTACTCACTGCCTATCACTCAGCATTTCCAGAGTGCTAACAAGCGATACTTTCTCGCGGGCAATGTGATCAGAGGGGCGTTGACGGCATTTAACTGCTATTTTGAGGGCAAGGAAGCAGGCAAGCAGATCCATACTTCACTACAGACAGACCAAGCCCCTGTCACACTCCCGATAGAGGCAGACCCCATGATAGAGTGGCTCTATCCCAGCCTGCTTGATATCGCCAAAGAGCCCAAGCACCTCACACGCATACGCTTCGCACATCCTACCCAAGGGCTCCTGCGTGTCCTGCTCAACGGCAAAGAGGTGATGAGACAGGATATCAACGCCAAACCCCATCTCAAGATCACCGTGGATTGGTTCAACCGCCCTGTCAAGGCAGGCGATACTCTAGAACTACACTACGAGGAGTCCTAAGCAACCATGCCAAGTGAACTCCTACTGGGTCTTCTGACCTTTTTTACCTCCACTGTAGCAGGTGTGGTAGGGATCGGTGGCGGCATGATGCTGATCGCCATCCTGCCCTCCTTTGGTCTGCTCCCACTCAATGCCCTCATCCCGGTACATGCCATGACCCAGATGTCCAGCAACCTCTCTCGTGCGATCTTTGGCTGGGATGCGGTCAAGACCGAGGTGATCCCCAAGTTCCTCGTAGGGTCACTACTGGGCATCACTTTTTTCGCCTCGATCCTCTACTTCATCTCTCTGGAGTATATCCCACTGTTCATCGGTGTTTATATCCTCCTCTCACTCTGGAGCAAGCAGTTCAACCAACGCATCAAACGCTATGAGAACTACTACCTAGCAGGCTTCTTCCAGACAGGACTCTCCATCGTCGTAGGTGCCACAGGCCCCCTCACCATGAGTCTCCTCCTCAAAGACTACAACGACCGAGATATCGTAGTAGCCACAGGAGCCGCCCTCATGAGCATCACCCACACCCTCAAGGTCATCGTCTTTCTCTTCTTTGGCTTCGTGTTCTGGGACTACATCTGGATACTGAGTGCTATGATCGCTGGTGCGGCGGCTGGGTCGTATGCGGGGACAAAGCTACGTGGCAAGATCGATGGGAAGAAGTTTGTGATGGTGCTCAAAGTGTTGTTGTCGGCTTTGGCGGTGAAGTTGGTGGTTGGGATTTTGGTGGGGTAGGACTACTCTTACTCTTATTCCTAAGCTGCAGCTTGGGTATAAGATAAATAGAATAATAAGCTTTTTCTAACTATTCAGATGATAAAATAAAAAGGCCAAACCTATCTCGTAAGATAGGGACGGAAAGCCTTAGGGTCTGCTTTATAACTTATAATAAATAGATTGCCAGGTTGCATTATTACGTTCTTCGTAGAAGGAGGCACATAATGTCTTTTGAAAACTTTATCGCATTTCTTGGCTATTTGTTTCTTACCGTGCACTATCTTGTCCACATAATTAAACATTAAGTCAATTCATTACCCCAAAGTTTCCACTTTGGGGTGACTGTTTAACTCTAACTACACACCTATTCAAATCATTGATTCTCTAATTATCATATTATATGTAGTGACCCACATCTCTCTCGTTCCGTATCTCCTGATGCGGAATGTATATTCAATATTGCAATATACTTGGGGGTTCTTTTGTGATCTCAAGTTGGGGAAATATTCCATATCGGGAGATATGGAACAAGACAAAGAGAAATACTCCACACCGCCCTTGACATTCTAAACAATACGATATATAATACGATTAAACATACGATAAAGGAGATGCTATGACCATCACCGCCAATGACCTCAAGGTCAAAGGAGTAGGCATACTCGAAAGTATGCTACACAAACTCGATGAAGTCCTCATCTCCGTACGAGGACAGAGCAAATATGTCGTAGTGGATATCAAACGCTATGAATATCTGCGAGAGTGTGAACTAGAACATGCCTATGCAGAGGTACAGAGAGAACGAGCAGAAGGCAAGTCACGTATCATGACCGCACAAGAGCATATCGCAGAGCTAGAAGATGCCTTACAGGATTGAGATCACAGAGGCTTATCAGAAAAAGCTCATTAAGTTTCTCAAAAGACATAGAGACATTACATCCAAATACAGCAAAGTCATCCTCTTGCTCGAAGCTGATCCCTATCACCCCTCACTACGCCTGCATAAACTCTCAGGCAAGCTGGAGATGCTCCACTCTGTCTCTATCGATATGCAGTACAGGATCACCATAGAGTTTATCATCGAGGACAAAAAGATCATCCCCATCAATATCGGCACACACGATGAAGTGTATCGATAGCTTCTCTCCACCTAGAAAAAACTATCTCCTATATCTTCAACTCCAACTTATTCGTACTATAGTTATGCACCAGTGACTGGATGATACTCTGATAAGAGATACCGATATCTGCCGCTCTCTGTTTGATAAAGTCCAGATCGGATCTTTTGAGATTGATGCTGATCTGTTTCTTTTCATTGAGATACGCCAGCGTATCACTCGCCATCTCTTTCAGTGCCTCGTTGTCAAATGGTACTGAGGCCACAGGTGCATTCTCAACAGCATCCAATAGCTCTAACTCTTCTTCTGTATATTTCATCTGTTCTCCTTTGTATATTTTTTATGTAATTTTCTGCTTGGAATGATATTTTTCAAAAAGACATCATCACCATCGAATACATAAGGCACATAGTGTATATATCCACCCAAAGCGATCACATAGATGAATTGACGAGGGTACTTCTCCACATTGGGATGCTTGTAGTGATCGATGACACCCTCTTGGCTGATCACCTTCACCACATCATTGAAGCTAAACCCTCGTTGAGATTTTAAGATACTGTTCTTCTCTTCATTCCATTTAAACACTATATGCCTTTATATTTCATATATATAAGCATTATAATATATATCTATGATAATGTCAATAGTCTATTTTACTTATCTTTAAAAGAGAAAATTAGGGTTGGTTTGCTCGCAGGAAATGCTCTTAGAGTGCAGCCAACCCTCTCTTATTCCCACGATTCTCGGGGGTGTGCATAAGGATATTCAAAACAATAGGACTTCTCCACCCTCTCTACAGTCTGTAGGCTTACATATGTGGATTTTGACCATTCGCCATCATCCAGTGATGTGGTTGATGATGTGTGCCGTATGCCATGAGCCCTATATAGCCCAAGCCTCGGATTTTGTTGATCTCATTTTGCTTTGAGGTCGTTGTTTTTATAATAAAGTTTTTATTTCTTTCTTCTACTTTCATGTCCCAACCCGTATCCATCTTCAGCTGGCTTGGATGAGCTATAAATACTCTTTTTAGGGCGCTGTATGCTCTTGGTGTTGTAGCCTTGATGGTGGCTTCTACTCCATTTGGTATGTTTTTTTGAGAGAGGACTTCTATATTGAATGTCATATCTTGCATATCTGAGAGGTGAGCTCTTAGTGCTTCTATATTGACTTTTGACCAATCTGTATCTGGATTATTCTTTAGTTTTCTTATCACTTCTTGGATAGTACCAAAAGCATCATTTCCAGCTTCAGTGAGTACTATTTTAGTATCTTTTCCTGTATGATTCATGCTCTTTGTGTGTATCTGTACACTATTTTGTTGCATTTCTTGTTGATTGTTTTCATCTGAGGCATATGCACCTGTTACCATAACTACTACTGCTAAAATAAGTTTTTTCATCGTTTGATCCTTGTTGACCTGAATTTAAATCCAAAGTGCAATTTCACCTCTAAAAAATTCTATCCAAATTTTCCTATGAAGCCTTTAAATTTTCATGAAATACCTCATAAGGTGTTCTCCATCCTAGAGATTTTCTAGGTCTATGGTTAAGTCTGTTCTCAATCCTTTTAATATCTTTAGCCGTGAGATGTTCAAAGCTACTGCCTTTTGGGATATATTGACGGATGAGTCCATTGATATTCTCATTGAGTCCTCTCTCCCAAGAGCTATAAGGATGACAGAAATAGTAATCACATTTAAGTTTTTTTGCAATGGTTTGATGTTTGGCGAACTCCAAACCGTTATCTGTGGTAATGGTGTGCACATGTTTCTTGTATCTTCCCAGTAGTCGTATCATCTCATTGGCTACGATAAGGGCTTTCTTTCTTACAGGCAGTGAGAGTTTTACATACATGGACTTTCGCTCTACTATAGTAACGATTGCTCCTTGTCTGCCTTTGCCAATGATGGTATCTGCTTCAAAGTCTCCTACTCTTATTTTATCATCTACGATAGTAGGTCTTTGTTCAATAGAGACTCTATTAGGGATACGGTTCTTTCGTCCTTTACCATACTTGGCTCTTCGTTTTCCTTTGTGTCTGAGCTTTGTATGGAGTGTACCATTATGCAGCCTATCTTCATGGATGAATGTGTAGATGGTGACATGGGATATGGTTATGGAGTGTTTGATAGACAGTGTGGCGGAGATCTGTTCGGGTGAGTACTCTTTTTTGAGATACTTTTTGATAAGCTTTATAGTAGAATCTGTGAGTTTTAGATTGGCTTTTCTGGCATGGTCTTGTTGCCTCTTTTTATATTTATCATGGGCTCCATATCCAAAATAGGTTCCAGCAATATCCCCTTTGTTTCTTCGTATCTCTCGGCTGATGGTCGAGGGATGCACTCCTAGCTGTTTGGCTATCTCTTTATTGCTATATCCTCTGCTTATATAAGCTTGAATATGGTATCTTTCTCCTAGGGTTAGATGCGTATATGACATATCACTTCCTTTATCTTTGGTCAGATTTGGAAGTTATTTTAGCATCTAACCTCTTCAAATCCAAAAGAAACAACTCTCAAAAACTCTTTTTTCAAATTGTCTTTTAAAAATTGCACTTTGGATTTAAATTCGGGTGATTTATAGTGAACGATATAGAACTACTTGTAGAGTGTCAAAACAGTCCACAATGCAAGCTATGTATATATCATTATAATGATATATAAAAATTATATATTAGTTTTATTAATCATTATTAATGACTAGCTTATACTTCTTTGGGTGCACATACGATGAAATCTATCGATAGCTTCCGACAATAGAGGATTACCTCAATCCTTCTTCTTGATCATCCACTTCTTAAAAGGCTGCAAAGAGCTGATATAGTCCGCAACATCTCTGAACTCTTCATCTTCTAGAGGGAGCGTAGGCATGGCATTGGCACTGTAGCCAAATTGTTTGTAGTAGGTATAGGGGTCTTTGGCATAGGCTGCTATCTCCTCTTTGGTTTTGGTATACGCGACCAGATTAAAGTCTGGGCCCAGAGCCCTGCCCCCGTTGACAGTGTGGCACATGGCACAGTTGGCGGCATAGACAGCTTTGCCTTTTTTTACATCGGCAAGCAGGTGTGTGCTTATGAGGAGTATGAGTAAAATAGTCATTTGCTTCAAGACAAATTCCTTTGGTTAAAATTATAATTAAGAGTTAAATAGTCTTAATTAAATAGAGACGAAATATAACGGAATAATCTTAGGGTTTTCTTGATGTATGTCAATAATCAGATAAAATGACTCCTATTTACTCTTTTTTGATAAAGAAATATGGGTATACTTCTTCCATGAAAACAATTCAAAACGCCACACTTCTCGACTATTTTTGGCTGATGCTGCTCTCTGCTATCTGGGGGAGTGCTTTTGTGGGGATCGGGTATGCGTTGAGTGCATTTCACCCTCTGATCGTGGCGTTTTATCGTATCTTGGTAGCGGCTTTGGTGATACTGGGCTTTATCTGGGCGAAAGGGCTCTCCTTTCCCAGAGATAGGCAGAGCTGGACGCTACTCATCCTACTGGGACTGATCAACAATGCCCTGCCGTTCTATCTCATCTCATGGGGGCAACAATATGTGAGTGCCAGCACCGCAGCAGTGATACTGGCGATCGGACCTTTTGTAGCACTGATCATGGCACATTGGCTTACCCATGATGAGAAGATCACACCCTTCAAGCTCATCGGTGTTGCCTTGGGCTTTATCGGAGTGTTTATCCTCTTTGGGGAGGATTTCTTCAAAGGAGAGCTCAACAGTCTCTACGGTAAACTGGCGATCCTCATCGCAACCATAGGCTACGTCTCCTCTGGACTGATGATCCGCAAACTCAGCCATATCGATACACTCGTCTGTGCGGGGTCTATGTTTATGACGGCTGTACTTTGGATGCTACCCTTTATCTGGTTCGTGCCTTTTGGCAGTGCATCTATCCTCTCCGCTCCCTTCCTGACCATACTCTATCTCGCTGTCATCCCCACAGCCCTCGCCTCCATCATCCGTATCCAGCTCGTACAGAGAACAGGGGTACAGTTCATGTCCCAGGTCTCCTATCTCATCCCTCTGTTTGCTATCTTCTGGGCATGGGTATTTTTCGGCTCTGTACCTGAACTCATCGTCTGGGTGGCTCTGGCATTGATACTCAGTGGGCTGTTTATACGGAAGCTAAAAACGTGATATAATCGTTCCAAAGGAGCAGCCATGCCATTTGTCAGAATCAGCCTCAAAGAGGGAAAATCACCAGAGTTCAAACAGTCTATCAGCCATGCTGTACATAATGCACTCATAGAGGTCTTTGGTATCCCCTCCGATGATATGTTTCAGATCATTGAGGAGGTACCAGCCCAGAACATCATCTACCCTCCCAGCTATATGGGCATCCCACACACCGATGAGATCATCTACATCATCATCACTGCCAAATCAGGCAGAAGTGTAGAGATGAAACAGAAGCTCTATCAATATATCGCCACTTCTATACATGACAGTACGGGGCATCCTATGAGTGATGTGTTTATCGTCATGGTAGAAAATAATGAAGAGGATTGGTCATTTGGGGATGGACTTGCACAGCTTGTTTAAAAATACGTCAAGATCCTTCTCTCTCTACTTAACCCAACTTTTATCCTAACATGTTATATTATCAATTCAATCCTCTCGGGGTGCTAGGCAACTAGCTGAGAAGGTATCAGAATATGATTTCTGTCTACCTACCCGCTGAACTTGAACCAGACAATTCTGGCGTAAGGAAGAGATGCTACTTTTATCCTATGGATCAAAACCATGCCTCTCTTTTTTAGCCTCATAACAAGGATAGACATGAAAAAAATCATCACACTTATTACAGCTACTTTATGGGCATGCACCACACTTTCTGCAGCAGAGACCAAACCTACACTCACCATCTACACCTACGACTCCTTCGCTGCATCCTGGGGGCCAGCACCCAAGATCAAGGAGGCATTTGAGAAAGAGAACAACTGCACCCTCAAGTTTGTCCCCTCCTCTAGTTCTATCGGCTCACTACGCAAGATCCAGATGGAAGGTACCAAGACCAAAGCAGATATCCTCCTCGGACTGGATACCTCTATCGCACAAACAGCCAAAGAGACGGGACTGTTCGCCAAGCATAGTGTCGATACGAGCAGAGCCGTACTGCCTACTGAGTGGAGTGACGACAGCTTTGTGCCCTTTGACTACAGCTACTTTGCCTTTGTCTATGATATGAACCGTACAGAGAAAGCGCCAAGCTCATTTGAAGAGTTGGCAGCGATGCCAAAGGATTTCAAGATCGTTATCCAGGACCCTCGTTCCTCTACACCTGGTCTGGGACTACTGCTCTGGATCAAATCGATCTACGGTGATAAAGCATCTGACTACTGGAAGAAGCTCTCCCCTCATATCCTCACCATCACCAAAGGCTGGTCAGAGGCGTATGGACTCTTCCTCAAAGGCGAAGCAGACATGGTACTCTCCTATACCACCTCCCCTGCCTACCACATCATCGCAGAGGAGAAGACCAACTACCTCGCTGCCAAGTTCAAAGAGGGACACTATGGTCAGATCGAAGTAGCAGCTATGCTCAAAAGCAGTCAGCACAAAGCACTCGCACAGAAGTTTCTACAGTTCATGCTTACTGATACGTTTCAAGATATCATCCCTACTACCAACTGGACCTATCCTGTGATCAAAACAAAAAAAGGACTACCCGAAGGTTTCCTGACGTTGGAGATCCCTTCCAAAATGCTGCTGATGGAGGGCAAAACTGTCGAAGCAACCCGTAAAGCCATTATCAATGAGTGGATGAAAGCCACTGCAAAATAACCCTATGCTCAAGCAGGCAAGTAGACTCAAAACCTCGCTCTTTCCAGGACTGTTGGTCTCACTGGGTCTGCTTGGTTTTGCTTGTTTGCTCTTTTTTACCCTCTACCTTTCCGCAAGTACAGCTTCCCTCTCGCAGATCGATACACGGATACTCTCTCTGGTCAGATTTACCCTCTATCAGGCAACACTCTCTACGATACTCTCAGTTAGCTTAGGTACCCTGCTGGCATGGAGTCTGGCACACCAGCCACACTTCCCCGGCAGACGTTATCTGGTGGCACTCTTCTCCTCGTCACTGGTACTGCCTACACTCATCATGGTCTTTGGACTGATCACGATCCTGGGCAACAATGGCTGGCTCAACCATCTATCACAGATGCTCTTTGGCTTCAGCTTCGGAAGCTGGCTCTATGGACTGGGTGGCATCTTGATCGCCCATGTCTATCTCAACGCCTCCTTTGCCTCTCGAAGCCTGCTCCATAGCTTTGAGTCTATCCCTGTAGAGAAATACCGACTCGCCAAGAGCCTGGGATTTTCAGCATGGCAACGGTTTTGGCTGATCGAGTGGCCAGCGATCAAGTCTACTCTGATCAGTATCTCTGCTACGGTCTTTCTACTCTGCTTCACCTCCTTTGCGATCGTCCTGATCCTGGGAGGCTCTCCCTCCTACAATACTTTGGAAGTGGCGATCTATGAAGCGGTCAAGCTCGACTTTGATATCGCTTTTGCTCTCAAACTGGCACTTATCCAACTGGGTATCTCTACCTTGCTGGTACTGTTCTCCTCCGGGTTTCGTTCAGGACTTGGCAATCTCAAGCTTGACTCCATACCCATCACTTGGAAGGAACCCAGAGGCAGATCCCTACTACAGCAGACTACGATCACGCTACTGGCAGTGGTCTTTCTCCTGCCATTGATAGCGATCATCACCGATGGGATAGGGGCAGACTTCTCCAGGATCATAAGCACCCCTCTCTTCCTACGCTCTTTTGTCAGTAGTATCGCCATTGCCACGGTCTCTGCTACGATTACGGTGCTCTTTTCGCTCCTACTCAGCGATGCCAGACGCAACTTTACCCTGCCCTACAGGATGCCAGACTCCCCTATGAGTAAGCTCCTGGGACTGTTGATCGCCTTCAGTGGTAACCTCTATCTAGCGATCCCTTCACTGATCCTTGGATTTGGATTTTTCCTTATCTCCCAGCAGTTTGAAGCACCACTGCTGCTCTGGGCATTGGTCGCTGTAGTGACGGCCAATGTTCTGATGAGCCTCCCCTTTGCGCTATCGATCCTCACACCCGCCATGCATAAAACAGCTAAGCGATACGATAAACTAAGCTTCTCACTGGGGCTCACCCCTCTGGCACGATGGCGATACTGTGAACTGCCTTATCTACGCTCTTCTCTAGCCTATATCTTTGCTCTCTCTTTTGCTCTTTCGCTGGGAGACCTGGGCGTGATCGCCCTCTTCGGCAGTGATGAGATCACGACACTCCCCTGGTATCTCTATCAACTCATGGGCTCCTATCGCAGTACCGATGCAGCAGGAGTCGCACTGATACTACTCCTGCTCGTACTAACTGTTTTTACCTTCATCCCCATACTCTTCAACAAACAAAAAAGATCTAAACCTCATAATTAGTTACTTTATCTTTATGCTGTTGTCTTTAAACTTATCAGAAGAGCTAATAGTAATGGCAAAGAAAAGAATTAGCGCCGTTATCATTGGCTGTACATATAAGTCTATCTTTAAAAATACCAATCCTGTATTGATAGTTTGAAGTGTCAACGCACCAAGCAAAGCACCACCGAGCGTACCAATACCACCAAACAGGCTCACTCCCCCTAAAACAGCAGCGGTTATCGCTTCTAACTCATGTAGCTCACCCACACCGGCATAGTGTTTGCCTATTTGAGAGGCCAGTACAATAGATCCCATACCGGCTAAGGCTCCAGCCAAACAGTAGGCACGAAAAGTGACCAGCTTTGTATTAATACCGGATTTTTTTGCAATCTCCTCACTAAAGCCTACTGTATAAAATAGCCTTCCTGTAATGGTTTTGTTGAAAAAGATATAGAGTAGCAAAAATAGAATCGTAATCATGATTGCCCAAAAGGGGATCACCCCAAAGATTTTTAATGAGGAGAGCGATACCACTGCATCAGGATAATCACTCCCCTTAGATTTCGTAATCCACTTCCCTGCTCCTCTAAATATTATCATATTAAACAGTGTAGCCAAAAATGGGGTAACTCCGATTACTGTGATAAAAAAACCATTGATACTACCTAATAATGTCCCCACTAAGATTGTTGCTATTGAGGCAAGTATCAAAGAGTGTCCCGCACTTAACATCTCACTGAGGATAATACCACTAAAATAGACTATGGCCCCCATAGATATATCAATACCTTTCACCAACATTACAGAAAACATACCCATAGATAAAATACCCATGTATATCGTATTGGAGATGACATTTTCAAAATTACCCATTGTAAGAAAACCATCTGTAGTAAAGCCAAAAAAAACAACCGTAATCACCAGTACATAAAAAGCCAGATGCTTGGAAAGAAAATTAAATATTTTTTGCATGGAAATCCTTATTGAAAGCAATATTTATAATTTTTTTATCATCAAATTCCTCTTTTGAAAAGATCTTTAAGATAGACCCTTCACTCATCACAGCAATACGATCACAAATCCCCATAAGTTCTTCTAGCTCTGAGGATATCACCCAAAGAGCTGCTCCTTTGTTGGCAATTTGATTGAGTAGTGTATAGATCTCATGTTTTGCCCCTACGTCAACCCCTCTCGTCGGTTCATCCAGTATAATCAGTTTGGGATTTGCTAGTAACCATTTTGCCAAAACTACCTTTTGTTGGTTTCCACCTGAAAGACTTTTTACTTTTTGCGTGGCCAGATTTGCACTTTTCAGATTGAGCTTTGTGGTAATGTCTTTCACTTGCAAGCTTGCACTTTTATAATCTATTTTTCTTGTTAGTTTCTGAACAAAGTTCTTTAAGATCACAATGATTGAGTTAAATATCACAGTCATATCCATAAATAAACCCTCTCCTCTTCTATCTTCTGTAATAAATGCCACTTTATTCTTTACAGCATTTTGAGGGCTTAGGGCGGATATCTTTGTACCAGATAAATACACTTCTCCTGTTGTTGATTTATCTAACCCAAAAACCATTCTTGCTAACTCTGTACGACCAGACCCCATCAGCCCAAAAAGTCCAAATATCTCTTTTTCATTAATTGAAAAAGAGATATTCTGGATAGCCTCATCACCAAAATCTTTAAGTCTCAGAACCTCATTTCCAAGCTCCTTATCTTCTTGAATGGGATATATATTTTGTAGTTCCCTCCCTACCATATCTTCTATCATTCTCTCTTTTGTATAGGAGGTTACTTCCCCTTTTGAGCTTATGGCTCCATCTTTTAACACAATAATATCATCAGTCAATAATAAGAGGTCATCTAAAATATGTGAGATATAGATAATTGACTTTCCCTTTTGCTTCAGAAGTCTTATATTCTCAAATAGCACCTCTTTCTCTTTAAGTGTCAACGAGGTTGTTGGCTCATCAAATATATAGATATCTGCATCCGTTCTAATGGCACGCATAATCTCAACTAACTGCCTATTACCAGGAGAAAGATTATCAATTTTTGTATAGGGAGAGACTGCAAGGTTAAACTGTTTTAGACTTTTTACTACCTCTTTAATGATTTTAGAGTAATTAATGATCTTTACGCCAAAAGAAGAAGTAGGATAGTTTGGTATACACATATTTTCTATGATAGAGAGATTTCCAAAAAGATTTAATTCTTGGTGTATAAAAGCTATTTTAGCCTCTGTAGCATCTGATGCAGACAAAGGTTTAAAGGTTTGACCATGCAAGACCATTTCGCCGCTGCTTGCCTGCAAAATACCACCAAGTATATTCATCATAGTTGATTTACCCGCACCATTCTCACCTATGAGACTCAATATCTGCCCTTTTTTAAGAGAGAAGCTGATGTCTTCTAGTGCTGACACACCAAAAAAATCTTTGTAAATATGTTTAAATTCCAATACTGTATTCATTTTCATGCCTTGTTCATATAACGCATTCTAAATACGTCAATTGTTGCTGCAAAGGCTATCGCACCACCTTTTATCACTTCATTCACATAAAATTCAACACCTATTAAACTAAGTGAATTTGCAAGTAATATAAAAAATATAACTCCAAATAACGTTAGAGAAACTTTACCCCTACCTCCAAAAAGGCTCACTCCTGCAATAACATTTGCTCCTATGATATCCATAAGCATGGAAAAATTACCAAGTGAGGGTCTACCGATTTCTAGTCTCGAGGAGTATAGAATAGCTCCAATCGCAGCACATATACTACTGATAACATATGCAATAATAATCACTTTTGTGGTATTGATCCCGGAAACTTTAGCCGTTTTCATATTGGTACCGACAGCAAATAGATGTGCCCCTAGAAGTGTATACTTCAAAATATACCAGATGATCAACCCCACACCAATACCTACAATAAAACTGCTACTTATAACAAAAGAGCCCATTTCAAAAATTTCATATTCTGAGATATTGTAAAAGTTGTCCGGTAGTGATGCCAATGAATCTGACTTGGTCATCCAGAGTGCCAAGGCACTAATAAACATTTGTGTTATAAGTGTTGCAATAAAGGGTGGTATCTTAAAATATGCAACACTGATACCATTAATTGTTCCTATGATTGCACTAATTGCGATAATAATAAAAATAGCAAACGCCATATATAAGTCACTTTGACTCAATATACCACCACTCTGGTCTACTAGAATATTCCAAATCGGATAGTGTTCAAGCAATATACCCGAAAGTACACTACTGTCAACCGCGGAGTTAAAATAGGCAGTTTTTCGTAAGTTTTTTTTAACGAAATGTAACCGTAAGCAACATCAATATTTTAGTCCTACTTTTTACTCTTTTTTGGTTCAAATTCATAAAGATCTGATCCATTCATTTCTTCCTCCTTTTTCTCTTTTAATCTGTAAGAATCTCCAAGTATATTTATCACATGAGAATGGTGCAATAATCTATCTAAAATAGCTGTAGTAACTACCTTGTCATTTGCAAAGATACTACTCCATTGTGAGAAGACTAAATTAGAGGTAACAATGGTTGAGCCACGTTCATATCTGCGAGAGATAACTTGAAAGAAATGATGTGCGTCTTCTTTGCTCATAGGAAAGTAACCTATCTCATCAATGACAAGTAATGCAGGAGACATCACAGCCTGTCGTAAAAAAGCATCATAACGCTTCTCTTTCTTTGCTTGACTCATTTGAAGTATGAGATCAGAAGCTGTAATAAAGCGTGCTTTGACACGTTTCTGTACAGCTTGATATGCTAGTGCAATAGCAAGATGCGTTTTACCCACACCAGACTGACCCAGTAGAATGATGTTCTCTTTTCTTCTGACAAACTCCATAGTCGATAATTCTTCTATCTGTCTTCTGTTTACGCCTACTGTAAAATCAAAGTCAAATTGTTCTAATGTTTTAATTGTGGGAAACCCAGCCATCTTGGTAAGTGTTGCTCTAGAGCGTTCGGCTTTAGAGTCAGATTCACTTTTAAGTACCTCATACAGATATTCACTATATTTCCAGCTCTCTTTGGCTGCACGGTTACTCAGCTCATGATGTGTTTTACAAAGAGAATTAAGTTTAAGTTCTTTACACAAAGCTTCTATCTGCTCATTTATTGCCATGATGCCCCTCCTGTAATAAGACTATACGTTAGTAAATATGCGATGGCAGCAGGAATGAACTCGTCATAACTTTGTAAATCACGTTGAGGGATATGTATACGGGGTTTAGGTTTGACTATAGGCTCTTGTGTTATACTTTTAGACGTTGCTTTTAATGGGTGGATACCGTTATATGGCTTCGGCACAGGCAGCAGCTGTAACTGCTCCTGTGCAAGTAAATCAAATGGTTTTTGTAGTAAAGTCTGATGTATTCTCGCATTGGCAGTATAGTCTAACCAATCCATCACTTCAGCGTTTGCGTTCTCTTTATTCATCGTGTATCCCATCATGGACAATCGTACTTTAAAAGTGTTATGAAAGCTGTATCTCAGATAATGGTTAAATCGTTCTACTTTACCTTTGGTTTGTGGTCTGTAGGGTTTACACACTTTAAGTTCCATACCGCAGTGTTTGGCAAAGTCACGGAATTGTTCATTGAATTTGTGTTTGCCTCTGCCATAGACATTACGTTTGAGAATAACAGTCTTCATATTGTCATAGAGACCTTCTTGTGGAACACCACCAAAGTAGGAGAAGGCATTCATATGACAATTGATGAGCGTATCTACTTTCTCATCTGTAACATACTCCACATACGATGCTCTTGAGTATCCCATCGTAGCCACAAAGGCAGATAGCCCATCTTTAGGAAACTCTATCCAATCGACTTGCATCTGCTTACCTTTGGCTGTTTCAAAGTTTACTAAAGGCTCTTCATCTTCAACTTTACGTCTAAGTTCATGCCTTTGCATATTCTCTTGCATCCAACGAAGGGAACCACTATACCCCATCTTTTGGATTTCTTTATAGATAGAGCTTGAGGGAATATGTACATCTAACTTATGTGCCTCCTCTAGCATTCTTGCAATATGAGGAAGATACGCATCTACTGTGGTACTGGTAGCTTCTCTTTTTATGGCAGGAATGTGACCTTCTGGTAATTTGGCGTACTTTGAAACAGTATCTCGACTCAGCCCAAGTTTACGTGCAATAGCACTCTTACTTAAGCCCTCTTTTATCATCTTGTGGATCATTTTTACTTCACCTTTTTTAAGCATAAATCTCCTTCTAAAATACATTAGAAAAAGACTCTAACAGATTTACTCTGTTCCTTTGGCTTTTTGGTTGTAAAAACTACTCTTTTAGCAGTCTTTTATACTGCCTATTTTAGCACCGCGGGTGACAAAAGGATCATCAAGGGGACGGTAATATGTCTTGTAGGAGGCATCTGTCCAGTTTCTCTGGTCTTCACACTCAAAAGGTCTATCCGCATGTAGTTCAATCTCAAGATCAATACCTTTGATATTCTGTCTTATCTTATTGATATTGAAAAATGGCTGTATAGGTGCGATATAGTATGGAAATTGACTTGTATGGATTTTATTATTTGAAGTGATCTGTACCTCCTGTCCACAGACACCATCTAAGGGATGTAACAATATAAATCCCGCTCTGTTTGTGTAAATATCATTACATGGTGTAATGGTAGTAGATATTGAAAGTGTCCTATTTTTTCTAATATGTATATGTGTTTCAAAAAGACATTTCTCTTTTTGATCGAGAGAAAAATAACCGTATGTATGTAGCTCTACACTCTCTTTACCTTCTATTCCACTATATCTATCTACATGTAGAGACCATGTTCCCCAATTTTTATCTCTAATTAAAAAAGATATTTTTCTTAAAAGTTCAATTGACTTATATTTTATTTCCTCTATCTCTCCATCACTATAGTAAAACTGAAAATCACCTACTTTATGTAGTTCTTTTTTCTTGGGTTTTTCACTTGTACCATAGAGATGGAAATTTTCATTCATATCAAACCTCACAAAAACTAAACTGGTCATACCAGATAAGAAGTATATCAGATTTGTTTCAAAATTGTCAATAGTTACATAAAAACTATTTTAAGAAATAGCCTTTATCTGGATATCCAGAGTGTCTTTAGAGACGGCTGTAGCGATAGAAAATAGATATATACATGATTTTAAAGAGGAGGATTCCATATGATGTACAACGGATTTAAAGAGGGGGACGAAAATTATTTTTGTAAAATTTTATTACTTTTGCACGACATCCAGATATAACTTATCAAGTCTCAAAAGATGTTTTTTAATATTTTTTTCTGCCTTGTCAGGATCTTTCTCTTTGATAGCATCCAAGATACTATAGTGCTCTTTTATCGTCAACTCTTCAACACCATGTGCGCTAACAAGTTGTATTCTGTAGTCTCGTAACCAAGAAAATACTGCATTAGTAATGGTAGTGAGGAGCTGGTTGTTTAAAATAGATATCATTTTGGTATGAAACTCTAAGTCTAATTCTAAGAACCTATTATTATCATCAATCGCATCTTTCTGCTTAAGTAGAATTCTATCTAACTCCTCTATATCTTGTGTCGTGGCTACTTTAGCTACCTCTCTTGCAATACTACTCTCAAATATCACTCTTGCGTCTTGCAGTTCACCTAATGTCTGTTTTGAATGTCCCAATATATGTTTAGTTGTACATGCGAGTCTATTGAGTATCTTATCCATATTAGGAGCACTTACTTTGGTTCTCTCTCCATGCTTTATCCTAATGACACCCATTGCTTCTAAATCTTGTAAGGCCTCTCTAACAACACCTCTTCCCACATGATAACTCTTTTGTAGCTCTCTTTCTGAAGGTATAACTTCCCCATAAGCTAACTCACCATTCTGTATTTTTTCCAATAGGGTTCTAAAGATAATATGTGATGTTTTTCTGCTTGTTTCACTCATGCATAACCTTACAAAATAGTAGATAAACCTAAAATAGAACTCTCATTAGCTTGGAATACTTGTTCTTTCCAAACCTTATATTATTGTATCATAACTCTTATTTGCAGTTGCAAATATCTTTTAAAAATAAATAGATTAAACTATACTATACCCACTTTTCTACTGAGAAATATTTGTCAATTCATAGGTTCGTACTGCATGACTAATGCAGCGGCTGTAGCACTGATACTACTCCTACTAGTCCTTACTGTTTTTACCCTCATCACGATACTTTTCAGTAAACGGAAAATATAACGCTAAAAGAGATCTAGATCACATAGTTACCCTATATTCTAACTATAAAATAGGGTCGGGTGTCAAATATCTATATACATAAAAAGATAATCTATAGACTCTAAAGTAAAAAGAGATACACTTATTCTCTTAAAGGGGATTGATTGGAATCACTATTTTATATAGGTCTTATTTTTGTTCTTGGGGCGTTTATGAAATGGGTGAGCTATAAATTTGAGATGCTCAATGTGGTAGGTTATCTCATCCTAGGCTTTGTCATTGGTCCAAAGATGCTCAATATTGTTCCCCAACAATTTATCAACAACAGCCATGTGATCATCGATATGTCTCTTGCTTTGGTCTCTGTATTGGTCGGCGCGAACCTTCGATACAATATCCTCAAAAATGTCTGGAAACAGATCGTAACCATCTCTATCTTTGAAGCACTTTTCACTTTTCTATTTATCGGTATCTCCTTCTATCTTCTGTTTGATTTTCTGGATATGGGATTTGCCACCCACTATCGCCTGACGATAGCTCTGATCTTTGGTGCATTGGCTTCAGCTACAGCACCAGCCACGATCCTGGCAGTGATCCATGAACTCAGAATCAAAAACAGGTTTAGCTCATTTCTGCTCGGTGTAGTCGCTACGGACAATGCTATCACACTGATCCTCTTTAGTATCGTGGTGGTGAGCACACGAGCCTCTACAGACTTTGCTGGATATACCTATGAGAGCTTTCTGGTGATTGCTCCTATACTGTTCTTTACCGTAATGGTCGGTGTAGTCGGTGCTATCCTCTCCGAGCTTATAGATAGGATCTTCAAAAGCCACAAAAATATCAAAACCACCTCAACGCTGGGAATGATCTTTCTGGTCTATAGCCTGAGTAACTACTGGGGTCTGGACCCCTTACTTGCATCTCTGGTTATGGGTGTTGTCATGTCCAATATGTCCAATAACTTTTTTCTGGTAAAAAAAGAGTTCGACTACCATCTGCAAGATATCATCTTCATGCTCTTCTTTACACTTTCAGCCATGCATCTCAACATCGAGTTCATCCTCATGATGCCAATGGTAGCGGTGATCTATGTTGGATTTAGAATACTTGGCAAAATCACGGGCGTATGGGTAGGAGGTAAGGTCTCTGGATCATCAAAAAATATACAAAATTATATGGGTCTAGCTCTCTTTCCTCAGGCTGGTGTAGCAATAGGACTGGCTCTCTCACTACAGAACGAAGTCGGTTTTGAAACCATTGCACCTATCGTCCTCAACATCATCATTGCAACAACAATGATACATGAATTTATCGGCCCTATATTGACTAAACATGTTTTAATAAAGAATAAAAATTAAGCTCACACATAACAAACCATAATATTTACCTATTCATGTTACCATAGTCTATCAGAAAGATAAGGAACACACATGAAAAAAATTCTCATCATCATCGCTCATCCTAAAGAAGAAAGCTTCTCTTTTGCTATGGCAAAAACCTATGAAAAAGCCATGCTTCTAAAGAACCATGAGATTGAAATCTTGGATCTCTATCGAGAGTCCCATCAACAGCCTTTTTTTACCTACGAAGATGCCAATGCAGTGAGAGACACACCTGAAATCCGCTACTTTCAAGAGAAAATCGCATGGGCAGACGAGTTGGTCTTTGTCTTCCCCTACTGGTGGGGAAGTGCACCTGCCATACTCAAAAACTTTATCGACTGGAATTTTACAAAAGACTTTGCCTTTACCTATGTCAACTCTCGTCCTCAAGGGCTCTTGCAGGGCAAAACAGTCAAGATATTCACCACCACTGGTGCTCCTTCACTGATCTATACCCTCACAGGTGCAAACCGCAGACTCAAAAATATGTTCAAGGCACAAATCGTTGAATTCTGCGGAATGAAGCTGGAGGCATTTCATAGCTTTGGTGGTGTGGATACGAGTGCAAAGAATACAGATCAAATCCTCGAGAAGATTATCAAGCTCTATAAATAATTTGGCTTAAAACTTGTAGTACTCACTATTCAAAAACGTTGTAATAGCTTTGAGTTCTTCCGGGAATAGATTGGCTCCGGTATTGGCATTGCAGCCTCGTACTCTCTTCTCTAGTGAATCGAGGGATTTAATCTTTCTATTGGCTCTAGTATAGACTGAGCTATCATGACACTTTGTGCATGCTTTTTCATGGAGTACTCTCCCCTCCACTTTTGTTACTGTGCTATTCGATACTTTCTTGATTTTTTTTGGGATACTACTAGCTGAAGAGGCAGCTACTACAGTCCAGACACTGAGTAACAATATTATAATTATTTTATATTTATTCATATTGTTTTTCCTTATGTTTAATTATATATTATAATAAAATATTCATAATAGCTCCTTAGCGTATTTTTCTTTTTAGGCTACACTTGTCGTATGAAGAAAAATTTTATAACAAACATCATCCAGATCCAATATTACAAGAGCCCCATAGGGGAGATGCTCCTAGGTTCCTATGAGAATATACTCTGCCTCGCAGATATGCGATATCGACGTATGCGAACTACTATAGATAAACGCATACAACAAGGGCTCCATGCAGAGTATGTGGTAGAGAGTTCAGAAGTCATAGAAGAGGCTATCAGACAGCTCGAATCATACTTTGCAGGCAAACACAGAGACTTTGATATACCACTACGTATGGTAGGTACAGATTTTCAAAAGTCTGTCTGGGAGGCACTCATGCAAGTCCCTTATGGTGCTACCTCTACCTATCTAGAGCTAGCACAAAGTTTAGGCAATAAAAATGCTGTACGTGCCGTAGCCTCTGCCAATGGTGCCAATGCCATCGCCATACTCATTCCCTGTCACCGCATCATTGGTTCTGATGGTGAATTGGTGGGGTATGCAGGCGGTTTGCCTGCAAAGAAGAAGCTACTAGAGCTGGAAAATAATCTCTTTTCGTAATTGTAAATCATTTAACAGAAATTATGTTAAGATAAATCAGTAACATAGAGAAAAGAGGACACTATGACACATAGATATATAGGAAAATCAGGACTACGTGTAAGCCCTATCTGTCTGGGTACCATGACATTTGGCACGCAGGCAGATAAGAAAGAGGCCTTTCGTATTATGGACAAAGCCTATGAGG
Organism: Sulfurovaceae bacterium; assembly: GCA_965215705.1. Lineage (GTDB taxonomy): Bacteria > Campylobacterota > Campylobacteria > Campylobacterales > Sulfurovaceae > JAAXPZ01. Next base: position 782,343 of record CBDCEE010000003.1, read on the forward strand.
CAGGTATCAACTTTTTTGACACAGCAGAGCTTTATCCCGTACCACCCTCAGGGAAACTGGCAGGTATCACAGAAGAGATCGTAGGAGAGTGGATGCAGTCCAAGCCCAGAGACTCACTTATCCTGGCAACCAAAGTCGCTGGTGCCGCCAATGGCTGGTTCGTGCCACCCATTCGTCATGGACTCACAGCTGTGGACAGGTTTCATATAGAGCGTGCTGTAGAAGGGAGTCTGAAACGGCTTAAAACAGACTACATCGACCTCTATCAGATGCACTGGCCAGATACACTCATCCCCAAGGCAGAGACGATGGAAGCATTTGACAGGCTGATTCAGAGCGGAAAGGTACGCTATGTAGGCACTTCCAATGATACCGCCTATGGTACGACCAAAGCACTCATGACGAGTGAGCAATACGGTTTTGCACGATTTGAGTCGATACAGAATAACTTTTCACTGCTTAACCGTCGGTTCCTGGATGAACTGGCAGAGGTGTGTCAAAAAGAGCAGATCTCACTGCTACCCTACTCTCCACTGGCAGGTGGGGTATTGAGCGGAAAATACAACCAAGACCCCCATGCACAAGGACGTTTTGCAGGCTATATGAATGCATCCAACGAACGACAACGCCTCATGGCGGCACGTTTCCTCAATGACAAGACGTTGGCATCTACCCAAAAGTATATTGCCATCGCAGAAGAAGCAGGCATGCACCCTGTCACACTCTCCACGGCATGGTCAAAACAGTTTGATTTCATAGCATCCACGATCATAGGAGCCACCACAGCCGAGCAGTTAGACCCTATACTTGAAGCTATGGACTTGATACTGAGTGATGAAGTCCTGCAAGCTTGTGACCGTGTGCATGAAGAGATACTCTATCCGATGGGCTAACATGATATAAAGCGTGTAGGATATTGACCATTTAAGAATCCAAAAGGAACACCATGAGGCAAAGAATCATTTACCTATGAAACCCTCCAAATACGTCATGCCCTATGGGCTCCGTATACCCCCTATCAAAAAGGTATTCAAATGGAAGATAGGTACCCTCTTCCAAAAAAAGCGTCCCTCTGTACCTGATGATGACTTTACACTGACAGTACATACACTCTCTGCTGAGGCACTCCGGCGTGATGAGGATTTCATTGTGTGGCTGGGACATGCTACCTTTTACATACAGTTAGACGGAGTGAAGATATTGACCGATCCTGTATTTGGCAGTGTGCCCATGACACCAAGATTGATAAGCTTTCCTATAAACCCTGCTCTCCTGAAACCCGATATTATTCTGATCAGCCATGGACACTATGATCGCCTAGATATAAAATCCCTGAAAGCACTGAATATCTATGATAAACAGACCAAGGTAGTGCTGCCATCAGGGCTCTCTTCGTACTTCAAAAAACCTATCAACACTATGGAGTTGGGCTGGTATGAGGCATATGCACATAGAGGTATCACTATAGAGTCTGTTCCCGCTTCACACTGGCACAGGCGAGGAGTATTTGATTTCAACAGGGCCTTATGGTGTAGTTTTATCATAAAGAGTGAGCATAAGACACTCTTTTTTGCTGGTGATACTGCGATGGACACACACTTCGAGGAGATAGCACAGAGAGTATCACCTATAGATATAGCACTGCTTCCCATAGGAGCATACGAGCCAAGAGAGATAATGAAAGACAATCATATGAATCCTCAAGAAGCTCTACATGCAGCCAAACTTCTACATGCCACCCAAATGATACCCTACCACTATGGCACATTTAAACTCTCTGATGAGCCCATAGGAGAGCCACACTCATGGATCACAAAGCTGGCTGCTGAGAGTAAAATGGATATCTCTGTGCTAGAGGTGGGGGAGATAAAGTCAATAGTGTAGCATCACAAAATATCAAAGAAGAAAAAGCTAACCATAACACCCAATATGTCACAATATGAGCAATACAAACCAGGAGAATCTTTGCTAAACATTACTGATCTTACCTACAATTACCAGCCTAACCACACTGCCTATACGTTTGATCTCACGATGGATGCCGGTCAAGTCGTAGGTATCTTGGGGGAGAGTGGAAGCGGTAAATCTACGATGCTAGACCTCATCGCAGGATTTCTGGAAGCAGATGGTGGCTTAGTCGTGCTAGATGGTGAGACGTTACTGGACAAGCCCATCGAGAAACGCCCTATCACCATCCTCTTCCAGCAGCACAATCTTTTCGAACATCTCAGCGTAGAGAAAAACATACTACTGGGTATCGATCCCAGAGGCAAAGCCACCCCAGAAGCACTCCAAAAGATCACGCAGATACTGAAAGAGATGAAACTCTCTGAACATCGTGACAAACTCCCCTCTGCCCTCTCCGGCGGACAGCAACAACGGGTAGCATTAGCAAGGGCACTGCTACGCCGTCAGCCTATTTTACTCCTAGATGAGCCTTTTAGCGGTCTAGACAGAGAGACCCGACTGGAGATGCTCACACTGGTACGCAGTATTACGACCCAGCACGGTCTCTACACGATCATGGTCACGCATGAGCTGGAAGATTGTGCACTGATCGCAGACAAAGTATATAAGATGAATGATGGTACACTTCTGCCGTTCAAAGGAGAATCCTAATGTTTGCCAATACCCCAAAACCTCCCTACTATGCTGTGATCTTCACCTCAATCAGGATCGATGAGGACAGAGGCTACGCTGCTATGTCAGATCGTATGGTGGAGCTCGTACAGCAACAGGAGGGATTTCTGGGATTTGAGTCTGCCAGAGAGACATTGGGCATCACAGTATCCTATTGGAGAGATGAAGCCTCTATCCTTGCATGGAAGGCTGTACTCGAGCACAAAGAGGCACAGGAAAAAGGCAAGAGTACCTGGTATACCGGGTACAAGATCCGTATCGCCAAAGTAGAGAGGGATTATGAAAAATAGTCTCTTTCTCCTACTCATTCTGTTCTTCTATACAGCATGCAGCACCCCTTTTAGCAAACCTACGATCAATGTATATTATATACAAGAAGCCAATAGCACGGTCAAACCCAATGTAGCTGTCAAAGGTGATCAGATACGTATCAGCACTGTAGAGAAAAAAGCAAAACACCCGCATACCAAAATCAGAATGTACTTCGTTTTCAAATCCTTCTGCCCCGCTTGTGAAAATATGAAGAAGCATATGCAATCCCCAGAGATAGCAACACTTCTGAAGAGGGAATTCACAGTGACCATGGTCAATATCCGAGAGAAAGAGACTCTCCCCAAGATCTGGATGCGTCCTACCGTCGCACCCTCGATCTTCTTTCTCGACAGTAACAACGAAGAGCTCATCTCAGGCATCCATAGTATGAGTGAAGCCCGTTTTTTTCAGACACTCCAAGAGGCTGTGAAAGCCAGAGATTTATAAAAAGGATACCTATGCACAAACAAATAGCACACTATGAAGAGAAACTAAACTATGAGATAGACTCGTGGGACTTGAGTCTTCTGATCACCGAGCAAGCAGATATCCATCTGCTTGACTGTCGCTCAGCAGAAGCCTATGCACAAGAGCATATCCCTACCGCCATCCACTTCCCTCATAGAGAGATCTCTGAGCAGACAACCACTTCACTGGATCGATCAAAACTCATGATCACCTACTGTGACGGGATCGGATGTAATGCTTCGACCAAAGGTGCACTAGCCATGGCAAAGCTTGGATTTAGAGTCAAAGAGCTCATGGGTGGACTCGACTGGTGGAAGCGTGATGGACATAGCACAGAAGGTATCCAGTTGCAAGCTGCCAAACTTTCTTGTGGATGCTAAGCCTGCTCTGATATGAAACCTCTCCTTCGGATACTTTCCCAGCACACTCTTTTTCAAGATGACCAGATACTAGAGCTCAAGTCTCTGGCACAACAAGGACACTGCAACCAAAACTATCTCCTCCGTACTGAGAAAGCACGCTGTGTACTGCGTATATTTGGTGACGAGCAACGAGATAGAGCACTAGAGTATCACATCCAGACGCTGGCATACCATGAAGGCATCGCACCCCAACCTCTACTACACGATATACCAAACAATCTCATGGTCTCAGCATTTGTAGAGGGAGAGCATCAAGATAGACTCAGCACTGCAAAGCTGCATATGCTAGCACAAACGCTACATAGGCTACATAGCATAGCACTGGATATACCACTCATCACTCTAGACACAGATACCTCTAGTGTAACAACATATGATTTTGATCCTGTACTGTGCCACAACGATCTCAACCCTCAAAATATTCTCTGGCATGATCACACTCCTACTCTCATAGACTGGGAGTATGCAGGGATCAATGACAGGTATTTTGATCTGGCATGTGTCATGGTGGAGTTTGAGTTGGAAGCTTTGGATCGTAAGATATTTTTAGAGACATATTTTCAAGATAAGACATGGGATACAAAGAAGCTCGAAGCGTACATTGAACTCTATCAAAAGATATGCCAAAACTGGTGGGAGAATAGACCTGTCAACAAGCAAGATATATATATTAGAAAAGCAAAAATGAAAGACTTGGATACTGTTTTTGCACTTGTGTCACTCTGCACGAAGCACATGCTTACACAAAAAATAGACCAATGGGACAGTCTCTATCCTAGTCACGCCATATTGAAGAGGGATATTGAGAATGAATCACTATTTTTAGCAGAGACTCTCGATCATATTGTTGCTATCATAGTACTCAATGAAAGCCAAGAACCTGAGTACAGCGATATAGATTGGCAATATACAAATGGCAAACCTCTTATCATCCACAGGCTTTGCGTACACCCCGAGACACAAGGCAAAGGTATCGCAACAAAACTCATGGCTTTTGCCGAGAACTATGCACGAGAAAAGCACCACAGCACTATACGACTCGATGCTTTTCAGGCAAATCCCATTGCTGTAGCATTATATGAAAAAAGAGGCTATCGGAAGGTTGGTGTAGTACGTTTTCGAAAAGGACTCTTCGACTGCTTTGAACAGTCTGCAAACAGATAAACTATTTATCAAGATTAGCTAAGAAAACTTTAGAGACAATTATGTTGATTTAACAAATGAAGGGGAAAAAATGAAATACTTGGGAATATTGATTATTCTTTTTGGATTAGTGGACATGGCAGGAAGCTATATGGATTTTGATTTATGGACTGATTTTATTGGAGTAGAATTACCTCCTATAGTTTGGAAATTTTCATCCTATGCAGAAATAGCAATTGGATACGCAATTATGTCTCTGGGCTCAAACAAAGATGAGGATGAGGAAGAAGCAAAATAACATACTAAAATCCCACTATATATGTGGATAGTTTAGTATTCTTACTGTACCACCTTCACCGGTGTACCCTTTTTCGCATATCTAAATATCTTATTCACCACATTATACGGTACACGGATACAGCCATTGGTGGCAGGATAGCGTTTGACATACTTGCTGCCGTGGATACCGATACCAGAGCTTGTGAGTCTCATCCAGTTCTTTAATGAAGCCCCTACGTATTTTGCTTTAGGACCATGATATTTACGACGATCTCCTCGCCAGACCATCTTGCCATTGCGGTAGAGCTTTCCAAAGATCGTAGAGCGTTTGTCTGCGATCTTTTCGGTGATACGAAAATTACCACTTGGGGTACTTTTGTTATAGACCCTTCGCGTATTGGGTTCGACCTTTCTACGAGCACCGGTGGTACAAGGCGAATCGATCGCCACTTCACTGCCTACATAGAGCTTGATCCGCTGTTCACTCTTGTCTATGACGATCTTGGTGCGGCTCTTGGAAGCTTTCTTGAGGAGTTTATCATTGCGATACACGGCAAAACTTTTGGGATAGCCTCTGCGTCGCTTGAATGCCCCATAACTCCCCGTTCTAACCCGCTTACTCGCACCTATATTTTGCGTACGTGTAGCGATCTTACCACGGGTGACCTGACGATACATCTTGGGTACGTTGGGGAAGAGCAAGCCCTGTGCCAGCCTGTCCAGTAGCCGCTTGGAGCCTTTACCAACCCAACCGTCTACCTGTACCATATGGTAGACTTTTTGCATTTTTGTAGCTGTGAGTCTGGTATTTTTACCCCAATGACCATCCATATCAAGCTCAACACTCATATTTTTATCAAAGTTCATCACGATCTGGAAGTTTCGTACCGTCTCAAACTCATTGGGACACTCCTGGCCCTCTATCTCTTCACAGAGATCTCCATGACGAGAGAAAGAGAAGGCATGCATCCCATATATCCGATCAAGCTTCTCTTTGGTGCCCTTACCAACCCAGCCATCTGCTGGATCTATCTTATACTGTTTTTGAAAGGCAATGATCGCTTCATGGGTATCATTACCAAAGATACCATCCATTTTGATCACACGATGAAGATGTCTGTCCGAAGCCAAAGCCAGCTGTAGATTCTTGACCACATCCTTTTCATTGGCACAATAATGGTCTGATGCTGGTTTACAGATATCATCATGCCCAATAAAGTACCCTTGTGCAGAAAGTACAGAGACCCATAATGCCAATATAGAGAGTAGTTTCATCACTTTTCACCTCACCTCACATTCTATTATGCCTTATTCTATCATATTTGATATTAAAAAATAGTAAATATGCCTTCTCCTGCCTATTGTGATTACTTTATTGCATCACCATTAAACAGAAGTATCCCCTTCTTGTACTCGATATCAATAATCCTCAATGCACCTTCTTTCTTTAGCTTGAAAGGAAATTCAGCTTCTGGAAACGCCATAATTTCAAGCAGTGTCGCAGGTATCTTTGCTTTGGCTTTCAGACTCTCTATCGGAAGATGCTTGCTACTATATGTACCACCCATGATATCTTGTAGTGTCATCTTTGGCAAGACCACCTTCCCATCGATCTGCATCTCTTTGGCATCCTTGCCCTTCATCGTCAAATGAGAAAAAGAGAGTGCATTAAGGTCTACCTTGATGCCGTATTTCAGTATCTCTCCTACCCTAGGAAGGTATTTGGCAGAGAGCATTTTGATATCTTTATCTATCTTTCTCGTAGATTTTGGGTCTCCTTTAAAGCCTGCAATAAATGCTTTTTTAAACACCTGTATCATCTCATTGTAGTAGTCCTTTATCACCGCATATCCCAGATCTCTGATAGCCAGATCAAACTTAGCGTCATCCAGTTTGAAGTGCTCTGTCTTACTCTTCATCTCTACACGTGCAACCTTATATCTTTCATGGAGACTCAACCTGTCTGCATCCACTGCAGGCGAACTCTTCACCTCCATATCCTCTACTATAAACCGTCCGATAGCTGTACTCTCAACCTCTACCTTCTTGAGTGTAGAGGTACCATTGGATAGATAGATATTGTTATCCAAAAATGTATAGCGTGCCTTGAGCCCATCCAAGCTGATCTTCAAGTCATCACTCTTCTCTTCAAAGCGTAATTTGTCCAGATCAAAGAGGTAGGCGCCTTTCTCTCCTATAGAAAACTTCATATTTAGGTTCTCCATGTGCACGGTGATCTCTTTATCTGGTAGATCAAACTTTTCAACCCCTAGTTTGAGGTAGGAGGCACCATTTTCAAAATAGCCAAACCCCATGGTCAGTCCATGCAGTTCACTCTTTGTACCATTCTTTTCTTTGATGTAGAACGCCTTTGCAGATACTACCTCCTCTATATCAAAGATCTCACCATTGCGGTAGAGAACCTTAAAGGAGAGACCCTCTGCACTATAGGTAGTATTATCCTCTTCGATCAAAAATTCTGCAATAGCACCACTTCCCGATACTGAGCTGTTGGATTCAAATTCACTATCAATAGCTATCCCTTTGATAAGGAAGTGCTTACCCTTGTATACGGTATCTATGTCCTCATAGGTAGCACGGCACCTGTCTGTAAAGAGATTACACTTGGTAGTACTCTTGATCAGTTTCTTCTCGCTTAGGTACTGCATGAACTGATCAGGCTTTTTTTGGCTAGGCTTTGGCTGATACTGATAGGTCGTCTTGATCACTGCACTCATACCAAAGAGAGGCAAAGTTACTTCCACACTCTGGCTTTTGGTTGTTTTATATTTTTGAAGTTCTTTTAGTAGAGGCTTTGTAAAGCTATCATTCTCCCTCATAAACTTGGGATAGATTGCTATGAGCTTCTCTGGATCCGTGATGTTGACCTTGATTTTCATAGAACAAAAAGTGTTGCTCTCTATCTCATAACTATACCCATAGACACTCAGCCCCTCCAAGAAATTGTTAATACGATTCTTTTGATAGAAACATTTTCCACCAAGTATAGCGATAAGCAGTATGATTGTCAGACTGATCTTTTTCATCTGTAGCCTTTTTTTTAAAAGACATTGTAGCCAAATCTTCTGTATTTTGAGAGTAGCCATCATATACCCATAGGATATCTACTGAGCTGAAAATACCTGATACGCTTACTTCAGTTTCAGATAATGGGCAATCTCCGAGGCATTGAGTATCTTGATCGTATTGGTTGATCCGGGTACACCGGCAGGATAACCAATCGTAGTGATATAAAGCCCTTGTTTATCCAGCTTGCCTGCTTTGTCCAGCTCCACAAGCATCGCCTGAATCATTTTGGAGGGTGGGAGGACAGGTATCTTGGTGATAGGCATCACTCCCCAGAGAGCAGAGAGCTGATTGAGTAGTCTGCGTTTATGGGCAAAAGCATAGACCTTGCTACGGGGTCTAAATCTGGATATTCTGACTGTACTCCAGCCTGAACTGGTGAGAGAGAGTATCCCTGTAGCACCTAGTTTATCTGCGATATTAACTACGGAGCGTTCAATGATATCATTTTTGTCGTATGCCTTCCATATCTCTTTGCGTCTAAAAGGGTAGATTTTCTCTGTTTGTTGGATGATACTATGCATCGTTTTTACCACATGTATAGGATCATCACCGATTGCGCTCTCCTCCGAAAGCATCACGATATCGGTGCCGTCCAGTACAGCATTGGCAACATCCGAAACTTCTGCTCTCGTGGCGTTTTGGCTCTTGGTCATGCTCAGCAACATCTGTGTCGCGGTGATGATCGGCTTGGCTGATTCATTGGCTTTGCGTATGAGCATTTTCTGGAGTGTAGGTACCTCATAGTAAGGTACTTCGATCCCTAGGTCCCCTCGTGCAACCATCAATCCATCAGAGGCTTTGAGGATCGCATCGATATGCTCGATCGCATCAAACTTCTCTATCTTGGCAATGATCTTCCCTTCATAGCCATCCAGCAGTATCCTGACCCGATTGATATCATTGGCATTCTGTACAAAAGAGATCGCAAAGAGGTCGACCTTATGCGTGATCCCCCATGCGATATCTGCCCTGTCTTTTTCCGTGAGGACATCAATACCGATTTCAGTATTGGGAAAGTTCACCCCTTTTTTGGAGCTAAGGATACCATGGTTCTCCACCTCTACCTCTACTTGCAAGCCTACAGAGATAACCTTCGCCCGTATAGTACCATCATAGAGATAGATATACTCTCCCACTTTGATACGCTCCAAGATCTTTGGGTAATTGATGCTCACAGTATAGCGATTTGGACTCGTTTGATGCCCGACTATCTCTTTGGCAACAAAGAGTAACCTATCCCCTTTTTTGAGTTCAAAAGGACGTTCTATCTCCCCTATTCTCACTTTTGGACCAGAAATATCCTGCAAAACACCTACAGTGATATGAAGTTTTTTGGAGATACTTCGTATCGTTTTCAGTGTCTCAAGATGTGCTTCATGGCTCCCATGAGAAAAGTTGAGACGAAACAGGTTAGTTCCTGCTTTAATTAGTCCCTCTATCATCGTAGGGGAATTGCTGGCTGGTCCTATAGTTGCAAGTATTTTGGTTCTTTTTTTCATCATAAGTCATTATAACATAATAATGTTTGTTTTCTATGGTATAATAAGAAACTATTTCAATTTAGGAGCTATCTTTTGTTTAGCAAAAACGGTATTCCACTCTACTATCAACTTAAAGAGTATCTCCTTCAGGAGATCAAAAAGAATTATCAAGCAGGAGACCTACTCCCTTCAGAAAGTGAAATAGAACAAAAGTATGGCGTAAGCCGTATTACGGTGCGTAAAGCCATCGAAGAGCTCTCCCGTGAGGGGATCGTAGTCAAAAAACAGGGTCGAGGCACCTTTGTGATGGAGCAGAAGATCCTCTATGATGCTAACATCATTGGCTCTCTCACCCAGAGGCTCGAAGAGCAGAAACATCAGTTAAAAACAGAATCCATTGAATACATTACGATCACAGAAGCCCACCACGTCAAAGACCTGTTGGACTGTAATACACTACTCTGTATCAAGCGTTTCCGTATACTTGATGGTGTCCCCTTTGCACTGATGCTCAACTATATCGATGCCACTAAGGTACCCAAGCTCCAAGAAAAATTTGATATGGAGTCACTTTATACACTTTATAAGGAGCAGTATAACATCAGCTTCTACCATGCTGAAGAGACTGTCGAAGCCAAATCAGCTACCAAGGAGCAGGCAAAAAAACTGCACATAGCAGAAAACACTCCTCTACTCTGTTTACAAAGGCTCTCTTATGACAAACAGAATAGACCCATGGAGTACTCAGATATCGCTATCAAAGCAGACATGTACAAGCACAAGATAGTCCTGACCAGATGACCCTTACCAACCCAACTCTTTCTTGAAAGATTCTGCTTCAGCTTTGGGCATGGTTTTGAGTAGTACTTTGATCGTATATCCTCCCTGTACCACCCCTTTCTCATAATACATCCAGTCAGAGACATTGCTTGTTTGGAAGATCACTTTCTGTGCATATTGCACGGACTTGACGATCTGGGGTTCATTGGCGATCTGTGCACTAAAGCCCTCTTTGAGCAAGGCAAGATTGGCAGTCCAAAAATGCTCTACACCGTTGCTATCTTCAACCCTGACCTTGATACTGAATCCTGTTTGATCCTTTGTGGGGTTTTTGAATGCTTTGATAAACTGTGGCAAGGTATCTCTTGCCTGTTGCATTGCCTGATTCATCGCTTTATTTTCCTCTTTTACCATGATCACTTCATCGCTGGTTTTTTTTTGGGCAGAGGCATAGGTCATGATAAGTCCAACTGCTATTATAATCTTCAATAGATGCATTGTATTCCTTTTTTTGCGAGTTTATATAGTAAGGATAATATCACAAAAGAACAAAAAGTTTGAATTCAGAATACTATACTTCTCTGCTCAGCCATTATAATTTTATTCTCTTTTTAGAAATTACCCCTTGCAAAACTTAAATATTTAAGCAGAAACTTATCCTCCTCCCCTATACTATTATCGTAATTAAATTGACCAAAAAGGGAAAGAATGAAAATATTAAATTTGATGATAGCAACTGTAGCGACACTGGTATTTATGGGATGTGGTGGTGGTGGAGGTAGTGCTTCAGGAGTTGGGGATGATAATTCTTCGGGAGGAACAGCTAATGATGGCAATAACAATGTAGAATATACATATTTTCCATCTTCTGCTGAATCGGATGCCCCCATTATTATTCAGAAAATGACTGGGGTACTTTACGCTCAACAACTTTTTTCTCCAACTTATGCCAAATATTCTCCCAAATACTGTTTTGATGATGGTGCAGGTAGAAGTAAAGAAATAAGATGGGCAATAACATCACCAGGACACAATGATGCAAGTATCTCTGTCACACAATATGATGAAGAAGATTGTACAGGAAACACCATAATCAGTAAAGCAAATTATACCTATACACTAGATAATATTCTAGATAACGGTAAGAGTATTGAGATTGATTTTACCTTTAAAGATGGAGATGACATCACATCTTTGCTACCAAGCAACGTATTCGGACATGATACTACCCAAACTTTTTATACTATTCTTACTGCCAGTGGAGAAGCTTTTGATAATCAAGACTTGAGAATAGGCATTGCCCAATCAAATACTGCATATGATGGGTTAACTAAACAGAGTCGGGCTAGGGACTTATCTGCTTTTGAGAATAAAGAGTATTTCTTTGGTCAATATGGAACAGGTAAGATTAATTGATCTCCCTTGCTTGTTCCACTAAAAAGCACTCAAGTAAAACTATAAGTTCATTTCCATCGTCTTGATAGGAATGAACTCAAGATATTTTAGAGAAAATCTGTAAATACACTCTTCACGCCCCATGAAAACATCCGATCCTTCTCTTCAGGGGTATTGACCGTATACACATTGACCGTGATACCTGCATCATTCAACTCTCTGACCAGTGATGGGGTCACGATTTTAAGATGACAGTGGTAACAGTCCACACCCAACTCCTTCAAATACCTTAGCAGATCCTCCGGATGGGCATGCTCTTGCAGCGCTGCTCTGCTGATATGCGGAGCCAGCACTTTTGCCTCTACCACGTAGCTATGGTTGAAGGAGGAGAGCAATACCTCTGCCGCCATATCCGTCTCTCTGATGATAGCTAGTACTTTCTGCGTCGCCACAGCATCAAATGCTGTACCCCGCATATCTTTAATCTCCACATTCACTGGCGTCTGATGCTGCTTGAAAAAGCTAAGTACCTCTGCCAGCGTCACTATACGCTGTACAGGAAGTGCTTCCAGCTCTGTTTTGTCTACTGTCCCAGAGGCTATCGTACCAAAAGGGTCCTTTTGGGTAAACCATGAGGAGAAATCCAACTGTAAGAGTTCTGCATAGCTATAGTCAACCACAGTATAGGGAGGCGTAAAGCCCTTTAGCTCTACCACATCACTGGTACGCTCTAGTGTATCGTCATGGATGATGATCGGTATACCGTCACGACTAAAGCCCACATCTAACTCTACAAAATCACATCTACCGACAGATGCCTCGAAGGCCATCATGGTATTTTCGGCTCGTATTGCACGAAAGCCGCGATGGGCTGCGATCAGACGATCATGTGGGAAATGTTCCCAAAAATTCATCCTTGAAACCTTGTGCCATCTTCATAGTAGCGTTTCTCATCCAGATACTCATGCTGATGGATACGAAGCACATCACCTTTGAGTATTTCCATTACTGCATAGGTCGGCTTCTCTTTGTTTGTCAAGTATTCCAGCTCTTCATGCGGTTGGTAAGAGACTTGGAAGGTCGTACTGCGTGTACTATGCATAGAGATAGCCTTTCTCGATATCTGCATGATACGGTGCAGGTGTCCAAAGGTGATGTGCTTGACATTGTCATATCTGTCAATGAGCTTCCAAAATGCCTTCCTACTGCGAAAATCTGCATAGTGGTCCATCTCATAGAGCCCAGAGTCTATAGGGTGATGGTGCATGAAGAGATAGACTGGTCGTTTCTTATACTTTTCCAACTTCTCTTCCAGCCACTTGAGACGCTTAGCGCACATCTTTCCATAGCGTTCTCCCTCTACCAAGGTATCCAGAAAGAGAAATACTTTACCCTCTTTCTCCTGCACATATTGCACAAAACCATCTTCATTGATATACGTAAAATAGTGACCAAATTCTGCCCTATTGTCATGATTACCTACAATCGGATAGACAGGTAGCTTGGATTTTTTGAGTATACGTTTGAGCAATTCGTAGGCTGCATCGCTTGGTATATCTGCCAGATCACCTGTTAGGGCAATAAAAGCAGCATCACTATGATAGGTATTAATACTTTTAATCGCTCGCTTCAGCCGATAGGCAGCATTCAGTCCATAGACATTGGCTCTGTCCGCACCCAGAAGGTGCGTATCTGTAATCTGTATAATTTTCACTATGGTTCTACTTATTCCTATTGAGTATGAGGTTAATCACGGCAACAACCGTAATAAAGAGTACGATGACAAACGAGACGGCATTCAGTACTGGTGTAGAACTGAACTTGATCCTAGAGTAGAGATCGACAGGAAGTGTCGGGTCTGAACCTACGAGGAATATCGTAGTGTTGAAGTTAGAGAAACTCATCAAAAATGCTACGACAAACGCACCAATAATAGCTGGTTTAAGGAACGGCACTGTTACATACCATATCGACTGTAGTCGCGTGGCTTTGAGACTGAGTGCTGCCTCCTCCAGTGTAGGGTCAAACTTTTTAAGTCTAGCACTGACAAGTAGCATCACATAGGTCGCTCCAAAAGAGAACTGCCCGAAGACAACCAGCCAAAATCCTGGACTGAAAAACTCTGCATCGATACCGTATTTAGTCTCCAGAATTCCCCCTACGTAGGTGGAGCTCAAGAGAATAGAAATACCTAAAATCACTCCTGGAATAACTAGCGGAGCAATGGCAAAGAAGTACAACAGTCCTTTGAATCTGAATTTCTCCTGCTCAAACAATAGTGCTGCAATCGTACCGATAGCCGTAGAGAATAACGCCATGGCAAAGGCAGTTTGCACACTGATCCAGATACTCTGTACGAGGTTCTCGTCCGCAAAAAGTCCGATACGCTCATTGTTGTTGGCAAAGAACCAATCCAGTGTAAAGCCCTTCCACGGTAGTGCGATGAAGTTGGAGTCATTGAATGCCAACACCACCACCGCTATCAGAGGAATCAGCAAAAAGATGAAAAAGAGCAGTGCATAGAGTCTATACCCTGCTTTATACAGGGGTGAATTAGGAAGTGATCGTATCATGATTATTGCCCTACCTTATCAAGTTTTTGTCCAGAGAGTTTCAATGCCATCCAGATCACTGCTGAAGAGAGCATCAACAGTAGGAATCCAAATGCTGCACCTGTGTTCCAGTTGAATGTCATTAAGAACTGATTATAGATCTGCTCTGTGAACCATAGGGAGCTCTTGCCCCCCAGAATATTTGGTGCCACATAGTCACCGATCACAAGCATGAAGACGATGATCGCACCATTAGTGATCCCCGGCATCGCGTGAGGGATAATGATACGTCTGAAGATCGTCCACTTACTCGCGCCTAGATCACTGGCTGCCTCGATCATTGAGTCATCCAGACTCTCTAGTGTAGTCATCACTGGTATGATCATAAAGAGCATCGACATATAGAGCAGGCCTATCGTCATACTGACATTAGTATAGAGTAGTCTAAACGGTGTATCGATGACCCCTATCCAGATCAAAAACTCATTGATCACGCCATGGTCACCAAGAATGATCACCCAACCATAGATTGTAACCAGCTCCCCGATCCATAGAGGGATCAGAAGCAGCAGCATTAAGAAACTGGCATACTTCCGGGAAACGACCTTGGTCAGATAAAAAGCAATAGGGAAGGTCACCACAAATGCCAGGATCGTAACCCCTATCGCATAGACTGCCGTATTGACAAAGGTTAACCAATAGATCTGATCTTGGAAAAAGCTGGCATAGTTGGAGAGAGACCAGACCATAACACCTGCATCATTTTCCGCCTTGAAAGAGCTGACGAACAGGTCAATGTGCGGAATGATGATCAGAAGTATCAACCATAGCAAGACTGGAATAATTAAGAAATAAAAGGCTTTTTTACTACTTTTCATCACCTACTCCTTATAGCATTTGATGTTATCGTAGGCGACACCAATCTGAATCGTATCCCCCTCTTTGAGTCCTTGGAATTTCGCATTTTGCGGGAGTGAGATCAAGATCTCATCACCACTCTTTAGCATAACAGACATTTTGGTATTGGCTCCATCAAACAGGATAGTTTTGATCGTCGGCTCAAACCGAACCACATCTTGCATATGCTCATCCGGCTGGAGGATGAATGCTTCTGGACGCATAAACATCACGGTAGGGACAAAATCAAGCCCTGGCTTGGTCAGCTCCCAGCCCCCATCAGTCGTGATCGTATCATCTGATTTATCGGTAATAATGAACTTGTTGTTCTCACCGACAAAGCCTGCTACAAAGCCTGTACGGGGATGATTGTAGAGATTATGTGGGGTATCTACCTGCTCTAAGAATCCTTTGTTCATAACCGCTACTCTGTCACTCATAACCAGTGCTTCAGACTGATCATGGGTAATATAGATAAAGGTGGTACCGATCTCTCTCTGTAGCTCTTTGAGCTCTACTTTCATATGCTCTCGAAGCTTTCGATCCAAGGCACTCAAGGGCTCATCCAGCAGCAAAATAGAGGGCTTCATGACAAGACTACGGGCAATCGCTACACGTTGCTTCTGTCCACCTGAGAGCTCATTGATCCTCTTCTTCTCAAATCCCAGAAGCCCCACACGGGTAAGCATATCATTGACACGTTCAGCGACTTCCTCTTTACTCAACTTTTTTCGCTTGAGTCCAAAAGCCACATTTTCATACACATCCATCATAGGAAAAAGTGCCAAAGATTGGAAGACTATATTCACAGGACGATCTTCGGGAGAGATCCCTTTCATAGATTCATCTCGAATAAAGATATCTCCTACACTCTCTTTTAAAAATCCAGCAATGATCCGTAATAGTGTCGTTTTTCCACAGCCAGAGGGACCGAGTATAGAGACAAACTCCCCCTCTTTGACATTAAGGGTTACTTGATCTACCGCGATAAAGTCATCGAAATGTTTTGAAAGATCCTTGATTTCCAGTATATTGCCCATGTATAGCTCCTTTTTTGAGTATAGAACAAAGCTTCCTCCAGCTCTGATATATAATCAATGATTGAGAAGTATTACCAGAGAGAAACCCTCTGGTAACGGAGCTAAATTATTTAGCTGCTTTGATTCTCTCAAGTGCTTTTGACTCAATAGACTCAAATCCAGCTGGCACTGGTGGATGCCATTTGATATTGTCAATGTCTGCTTTGCTGAATGAACGTGCAAAGTTACTTTTGATCTCATCATTGAGGAACTTCTCGGCACCTGCAGATGCAGTACCATATCCCTCTTTGTTAGTAAAGTATGCCGCATTTTCAGGCTTGAGCATAAAGTTGATGAACTTGTATGCACCTTCAATGTTCTTAGACTTTGCAGGGATTGCAAATGTATCGATCCATCCTAGTGCCCCACTCTTTGGTGCGATAAAGTCGATATCCGGATTGTCTTTATGTAGTGACCATCCTTTTCCATCCCAACCAGACTCAACGATTACATCGCCACTCTTGGCAAGTGCAACCTGTGTATCACCACTTGTCCAGTAGGTCTTGACCATGCTCTTGCTCTCGATCAGCTTCTTAGTGACCTCTTCGATAAGTGCCTCATAGGCTTTCTTATCTCCATAGAGTGCAAAAGGATCTTTACCCATACCAAACGCTGCACCGATCAGGATAGGTCTCTTAAGTCTATAGGAGATCTTACCGGCATACTTAGGGTTCCATAAGTCGGACCAGTCATTTGCATCTGGTGCCTCTTTTTTATTGACGATCATACCTGTGGTACCATAGCAGAACGGTACTGCAAAGCCTTTGCCATCTACAGCAGAGTTTTTCTTGACTGCATCCAACATGGAAGGGATGATCTGAGCAGCATCTACTTTAGAGTAGTCGATCGCTTGATAGATAGGAAATTTCTTCTGTACGAAGCTAATTCTATCCTGACTAGGCTGTGCCAGGTCAAACCCACCACCACGTGTCGCTCTAAGTTTGGCGATCATCTCTTCATTGTTAGAGTAAGTGATCTTTAGCTT
This sequence comes from Sulfurovaceae bacterium, assembly GCA_965215705.1. Taxonomy (GTDB): domain Bacteria; phylum Campylobacterota; class Campylobacteria; order Campylobacterales; family Sulfurovaceae; genus JAAXPZ01. The sequence goes on from CBDCEE010000003.1 coordinate 799,866, forward strand.
GATGCCTGACTCTTTCTCAAACTTTTTAACCAGCTCTGTAGGGGTATATCCTTTCCATGTGATCAATCTCAGTGTCTCCTGTGCCAGTAGCACACCTGATGTCAATGTTAGTGCCGCAACACTAAACAGAATCTTTTTTCTCATTCTTCTTCCTTTTGAGTGATGTTATCATTCGATACACCCTAAGTATAATATGAATTTCTGAAATTTTGGATAAATAAAGCGAGATAGTTACTGATTGGTGACAAAATAGTGTTATTTTAGAAGACATACATACTATTTGACACACTTGGGAAAGAAAAAGAAGAGTTTATACTCATATCGGCTACTTCTCTATTTTCATATCCTCCACCATAGTGGTCAAACGTTGCATCACTGCCTCGGTAATTTTTGCACCCTTCTGGCTGGATGCAGCCCTAGGGTCTCCATAGACACCGTTGGGGGTCATCTCTTTCATAGAACGATGGAGTTGGGCAGGGGAACCTCTGAGCAGATCACCTGCTGCCCACGAAAAGCTGGGGGTAACAGGGCCATGGATGATCTCACTCTCACGTACATTGTCTCCCTCGATGTACTGCATCAAAGAGGTCTCAAACTCACAGGCATGCCCCACCCCATAGAGTCCTGTCTGGGTGATCTCCATCAGTGCCTCATGGGCGATCTTCCACCAGGTCATCAGAGCGATATGACAATCAGGATGTGCCATACCAAAACTCTCTACCACTACAGATACCCAAGATTGGTTACCGCCATGTGCATTGAAAAGGATGATATTGGTAAATCCATTACGCACGATCGAATCCAGTATCTCTTTGGTATAGGTGATCATCATCTCATGTGAAGCAGTAAGCGTGCCCGGAAAATCCATATGATGTCCTGAGGTACAGACTGCCAATGAAGGGGCGATCAATACTCGCTCAAAAAGTGCTTCATCCAGTTTGCTACAGAAGAATTCTGCGATCTTAATATCAGTCTCTACATTGAGATGTGGACCATGCTGTTCTATGGCACCCAGTGGCAGGACAACAGGAATGCTTTTATCCAGTGCTCCGATCTCTTTGGAGGTAAGGTGTCGCCAGATCATCGCTTGACCGCCCACATCTCTATCTCTACTTTAAAGGTGTAGAGCAGTCCCGCCTGCACCACTGCTCTGACAGGATAGGGCTCGTGCATCATACGTGCATAAACCACATTGAAGCGTGGCCACTCCTCCAGATCAGTCAGCCATGCATTGACTTTAAATACATCCTCTAGCCCCACTCCCGCCTCGGAGAGCTGCTTCTTGCAGGCATTGATGGTGTACTCGGTCTGTTCTTCAATGGTATTGCCGACAACATCTCCCTCCACATCGATCGGTGCCTGACCAGAGATCACCACGATCCGGGAGGGGTCTACCTCCAGTACGGGTGAGTAAGGGCCGGCTGTCTTGTGTTGGGTCGCCTGTGCTGGCTTGGAAAAAGTAGGTGCTGTTCTTGCCTGCACAGGAAGAATCACACCCATGGGGTTGGGCATATAGCCGACAAAGCCGGTGATCTTCCAACTGCCTGAGATCTTTTTCATCTTGTAGATCGTTTGCCAGAGGATCGGCTCTACAGTCCCATCTGTACGTGTGATACTACCATCAAACTTTTTGTGTAGCAGTGCACTCTTCCCGCGAATATCAATATCTCTGAGTATGGTCGCATGAAAGAGTGCCTCTCTCTTATCCTCGATATAATGCTGTGCTGCAAAGTCTGCAGCCTGCCTGAGCCAATCAATTTTGTACGCTTCTAGTGATTCATAGCTAAGCGACCAGGAGTCTGGATTGGGACTTTTGCCTGCATCGATCCCAATGAAATGTTCTTCAACAAAATCATCAGCACACATGGACCAGTCTTGTGCTAAAAAAGCATCAATATCCACTCTGACGACTTTTTCCCAGATCTGGTGTCTGTCTCTATCCTCGGGAGGAAACGGGTTGGTATCATACTGCATGGTGGCTCCTTTACTCGGTGATTGCCTTGTGTGTCTGAGCACAGAAGAGATGGCTTTTGTCTACCTCATAGGTCACATAGAGTGGTTGGTCATTCTCAAAATGCTCTTTTCTGGAAAATACAATACTCAGTTCACTCTCTCCTACTTTGCCATAAATGATATTTTCAGCTCCGGTATACTCATGTACCTCTATCTCCACCTCAAACCCACCTTGTGACTCTGTGTTGTGGAAGTTCCTCGGCCTGATCCCCAGGATCACCCGCTGTCCCTCCTCCAGAGAAGCCAACTGTTTGACAGGGAAAGCAATACCATCATCGGTATAGAAAGATACTCCCCCCTCCTCTTGCTTGATCACTCCCTCGATCAATGAGATATTGGGACTGCCCAAAAAAGTCGCAGAAAAAAGTGAGTTGGGATGGTCATAGAGCTCCTTGGGGCTGCCTACCTGTACGATATAGCCCTTATCCATCAGCACTATCTTGTCCGCCATAGTCATCGCCTCTATCTGATCATGGGTCACATAGATAGTCGTCGTGCCTAGCCGCTTCTGGAGTAGCTTGATCTCTTTACGCATCACTACACGAAGCTTGGCATCAAGGTTAGAGAGTGGTTCGTCAAAGAGGAAAAACTTTGGATCACGCACGATCGCCCTACCCATCGCTACCCGCTGTCTCTGTCCACCAGAGAGGTTTTTGGGCAGACGGTCAAGATACTGCTCTATACCCAATAGTTTTGCTGCCTCTTCTACCTTGGTAGTGATCTCCTCTTTGGGTATTTTTTGCATTTTGAGTCCATACGCCATATTGTCATACACATGCATATGCGGATAGAGGGCATAAGATTGAAAGACCATGGACATATCCCGTTTTTGAGGGCTTACCTCGTTAGCGTATACGCCATCGATGATAAGTTCTCCTGCAGTGATATCCTCTAGTCCACATATCATCCGAAGCAGGGTGGATTTACCACATCCAGACTCACCGATGAGTACGACAAACTCTCCATCCTCTATCTCTACATTGACATCATGCAAGACCTCTACCGTGCCGTAACGCTTCTTGATATTTTTCAGTACCATTGTTCCCATACTTATACTCCAAAGTCTTCAGATGTGATATCTTGGGCGAAGAGTGCCATACCGGCACTCAGACCCGCATCTACTCTAAGGTTTATCCCGCTGATACAGTCCGCTTTCTCAGAAGCCAGAAACAGCACTGCATTGGAAACACTTTTAGGCGTAGCGATCCGTTTGAGAGGATACCACTTAAGCAGCTTCTCAAAAACATCTGGATTCTTCTCTACACGTACATCCCACGCACCCGTACGTACGCTGCCTGGGCTGACGCTGTTGGCTCGGACATTGTACTGCCCATACTCAGTAGCGATCGCCTGCATATAGGAGACAAGCCCTGCTTTGGCAGCACTATAAGCGGGATTACCGACTGCTCTGTCTGAGTTGACTGAGCCGATCGTAATGATCACACCGGCTCTGGCTACTTTCATCGGCTTGAGTACCGCATCGGTGATATAATACGTGCCATTGAGGTTGACCTCTATCTCCTCTCTCCACTGCTCTGTTGTAGTTGCATGTAGAGATTCTGCCAGTGCCACACCTACATGATTGATCAAGATATCGATCTTGCCTTTCTCTCGAATCACCTCTGCTATGACTTGATCCATCATCTCCTTGGAGGAGATATCTGCGATCACTCTTTTATACGCTGTCAAACCCTCCGCATCAAGCTGATCCAGAAAGCGATCCAGTGGTTCCGGATGTAAGCCCAGTGCCACCACAAATCCACCTTCTCGGAGTATCTCTCTGCTCATCTCCTGCGCGATCTCACCTGCTGCACCTGTAATGATGACTACCTTGTCTCTAAAATGCATCATATTCCTTCATCATTATTTGACTGCCCCAGTGGTCAGTCCACCTACCAGATGCTTCTGTAACCATGAGAAGAGTATCGCTACAGGCACAGAAGCGATAATCACCGACACCATAATATAATCCCATCTGATCGAATAGTAGCCCGTCATCTCTATGATGCCCAGCTGGATGGTATAGGATTCTGTATCTCGCAGCGTAGAGAAGGCGATGATAAACTCATTCCATGCATTGACAAAGGTAAACATCGCTACGATCGTGATCGCAGGGATCGCCAAGGGCAAGAAGATACTGACCAGTGTCTTGATCCTGCCCGCCCCCTCTATCCATGCTGATTCTTCCAGATCTTTGGGGATCGTCTCAAAATAGCTCTGAAGCATCCAGACACAAAATGCCACATTGAACGCGGCATAGATGATCGCCAGAAAGCTAAGTGAATCCACCACCCCTGCATAGACCATCAGACGAAACAGTCCCAATACCAGTACAATGGGTGAGAGCATCTGTGTCACCAGTAGAAAGAACTGGTACGCCCGCTTTCCCCGAAAGTCAAACCGTGTCAATGCATAAGCACAGGGAGCTGCCACCAAGATCGCGATCAGTGTTGCTGCGATACTGATAAAAAGTGAATTCATCAGAGCATGAGCAATATTGGTACTTTGAAACACCTCTATGAAATTGCTCCAGTGGAAAGTACTAGGCCAAAAATGGGGTGGGATCGCTGTCAACTCATTGCGAGGCTTTACCGCAGTAAAAAGCGTCACCACAAAAGGAAACAGCACGGTAAACAGCACAGGAAAAAGCAGTATCCAGGCAATGATCGTACGTTTGAGTTTCTTACTCATGATGCATCTCCCGTTTTCTTCATCCCGAAGTAGGCATAGATAAAGGTAAAGAGCAGCAGGATAGAAAGCATAATGATCGATACCGCTGCCGCCAAGCCAATCTCACCATACTGAAATGCCAGCTTGTAGAGATAGGTAGGTAGAATATCTGTACTGTTAGAGGGACCTCCTTCGGTCAGGATCCAGATGATCGGGAAGGAGTTAAACACATAGATCACATTAAGCACCACGGCGATATTGATAAAGGGTCGTAGCAATGGCAGGGTCAGGGTACGAAGCTGCTGCATATAAGAGCTGCCATCGATATGAGCAGCCTCATAGATATCAGAAGGGATCGAAGTCAGTCCCCCCATAAAGATCGATATCGTAAAGGGGATCGAGACCAGTATCCCGATGAGGATCTGCATGGGAAAGGCAGTGCTGGCATCTGCAAGCCAACCGATATTTTCATCGATCAGGCCAATGCTGATGAGAAAATGGTTGAGCATCCCGTAGTCGGGATTGAGCATCCATTTCCAGATCACCGCTGTCATCGCAAGCGAGATCGCCCACGGCAGCATAATGATCGTACGGGCAATGCCCTTGCCATAAAAATCCTCATTGAGTATGAGGGCGATAGGTATGGAGATCAATACCGTACCCACCACCACAAAAAATGTCCAGTAGAATGTCCTTAAAAGTACTTCAAAAAAAAGCGCGTCATCAAAGACATCCTGATAGTTCAAGGTACCGATAAACCCATTCAGTTGACCAAAGGTTCCCACATCATACAGGGAAAGTCTGATCAGATCCACAATAGGATAGGAGATGATCAGCACAGCCAGTATAAAACTGGGTGCGATGAATATCAGTGGTTTAAGCGATCTTGAACCCATGGTCATGCTTCTCTATCTAGCTGCTCGGTTGATCTTCTTGTGTGCACTTGCCAATGCCTCTTTAGGAGATTTTTTACCCGCATAGAGTGCTTGGAGTTCATTTTTGAGAATATCAATAATCTTGGTTGATTTTTTATGAATGAACGCAAACTTTGCATTGGGCACTGCGGAGATCATCGCCTGTAGATGCGGCTTGTCAAAGGCTTTCTCTTTGCCTGCTGCAGTGGTGACTGGCAGTAGGTTAGCATTGGCAATCCAGTCTGCTTGATACTTAGGCTTAAAGGTATACTTGAGGAACTTGACCGCTGCCTCTTTGGCTTTGGAGTTCTTGGAAAGATGCACTGCATCAATCACACCCAGTGTGATACCTTTTTTATCTGCACTCATACCCGGCACATCCGTCTGAATAAAGTCTACTTTGTGTCCTTCACTCTTGATCTGCTCAGCTAAAACACCATGCGTGATCATCATTGCAAGTTTCCCCTGCTTAAAGAGTTCTTGAAGATCCTCTCTATTATACGAAGCGACATTTTTCTGACTGTAGCCTTTCTTGATCAGATTAGCATAATAGGTTGCTGCTTTAAGTGCTGCTTCTGAATCGAGAGCTGACTTGGTACCATCCACTGTTTTATCCAGGATACTGCCACCAAAGTTCCAGAGTACATAGTAAAAATACTTCTCCATCTCCACCTCTTTGCCCTGGATACCAAAGCCTGCTGCATCTGTCTTTTCAGAGACCAGTTTGGCTGTCTCTTCCAGTTCTGCCCAAGTTTTAGGTACTTTGGCACCTGCTTTTTTGAGTAGATCCATATTGACATAAAGATTTCTGGCACTGGTCACACTAGGCAGTGCATAGAGCTTGCCATTAACCTTAGCTGCTTCGAGTAAAGAAGCAGGGAACTCAGCCATAAAATCAGCTCCAAGATGTGCCTCCAATGGCTCCAGCTTATCTGCTGCTACATAGGTAGGTACCCATGCTCTGGTACTATAGATCAGATCGGCATTGCCTCCTGAAAAGAAATCTGTCTGTAGCTTCTGCTGCCATGAAGACCATGAACCTACCTCTATCTTGATCTTAATATCCGGATTCTCTTTCTCAAAATCTGCGGCTATTCTCTCAAAACCAGGTTTTGTCCCATCACTATATGAAGGGATCGATACTCTGACTGTCGTCTGAGCTTGTACCATCGCGGTCATGATTGCTGCGGTACCCAGTACCTTTAGTAGTCTGTTTTTCATTGTTTCTCCTTTAGTTTACAATAAATTCATTGGTTTGAAAGGAGGCGATTGCCTCCTCATCCAGCGCTATACCCAAGCCTAACCCTTCTGGAAGATAAGCATAGGGAGGTTCTATCTTTAATGGCTCTTTTAAGAGATCGTGACTCCTGATAAGTCTACCAAAAATATCACTAGGCCAGATACAGTTCTGCGTTGCCGACACCTGATGAATATACATCGCCTCAAGTATACCCAAATCTATCTCAGAACCATGCCAAAAGTACATATTTGCGGCATTTGCTATCAAGTCCTGTTGCTGAAATTTGGCAAGTCCTGCATTAAAATTGAATCCATCTGCTGCCCTATGATTGAGTATATTGATCACATCATGTACCCGCTGTCCCTGATAGATATAGGGCAGCGAAACATGCCTGACGATCCGAATATCTGTAAATTCACGCAAGGCCTGATAATCCTGTATCATCCAGAGAGGCATCGGATCTTCCAGACAAAAGACATTGCCTACCTTCTCCAATCCTCTGACTCTCTTTTTCACCTCACCCAGGTTTTCCCATCTTTGGTTGGGATCGAAGATCACAGTAAGTCCGGGTGCATGTTTTTTGATCTCTTCACAATAGGCGACCACATCATCTTCAAGATCTGATTTAAACTTGATACTGTCATAACCCATGGCTTCAAAGTTTTTTGCAACTGCACCTACCTCCCCTATCTCACGGTGGGAAGACCAGGCACCTACCTTGACTCTCTCCTGAAGCGGACCACCAAGTAGATCTACTACACGTAGTCCATGCACTTTGGCATAAGCATCCCAAATGGCACACTCAAATCCATCATACTCACGGTAAAGTCCTATAGGAAGCTTTCTCAAGGAGAGATCCTTGATATCTACACCGATCAGAGAACGGGCGATCCCCTCTACTAGCGTTGTATTGTGATCTCGATAGAATTCGCCTAACCCCACGATACCGTTTTCCAACTCCATTCTGACGATCAGTTTAGGCAATGCATCAAATTGGGTACTCCAACCATCACTTGCTTTTTTAATGACAGGAAGCATATGGAGCGGCTTATCGATACTTTTACTAGAGATCATCCCCTCTTTAGCAGGAACGATCACCTCTGTAAAATGAAAAGATTTAATGATTGTTTTGCCCATCTCACTCCTTTTAGTAACTTTCTAACATGTATTATGGCATTTTTGTAGCATTTTTACAATTTTGTAGCATTTTTTATCTAAATATTTTTCATTTTGTTTCATAATGATACTTTTTATAGTACAATATGAATATATTTAATCAAATAAGGGATTAAAATGAAAATATCTGGATTCAAAGAAGAAGGTGATAGCTTTTTAAAGATCACCGATAGACTCATGGAGGTCTTTGGGGTCAAGAACCTCAAAGATCTCAGCGCTGCATTGGGTGTTAACTATGCGACCTTCTCCACCTGGCTCCGCAGAAACAAGATCCCTTATGAACTACTCGTATCCCTCTCTGTAGAAAAAAGTATCTCTCTGGACTGGCTGTTGCTTGGTACCAAGAGTGAGGGGCTTTATGGGCAAGAGAAAGCAGATGACAATGTGGTCATCAACAGCTATGTCAACAAAGATCTCAAAAATATCGATATCCTAGCCGTTGAAGAACACCTTAAAGGCAAGCACTATCTCTCTGTCTCCCAAAATATTATTGAGAAGTTTGCAGAGGGCGAAAAACTCAATGACCTCAGAATGATCACCGTCATCGGTACCTCTATGTCCCCCACTATCAATCACGGGGATAAAGTCTTTATCAGTAGCTTTGCTGAGGACGAAGAGATATACAACAGTATCATCTATCTGGTCATCTATAATGACAGAACCTATATCAAAAGGATTCAGATCAATCCTGTTGATGGCAAGATACGACTGGTTTCAGATAATGAAAAGTATGAGACCTTTGAAATCCCTTTAAATAAGCAGAAAGATTTCAAGATCATTGGCAGAGTGATCTTCAAGTGTACGTTTGAGGATGTGATATGAGTACAGCACACTTTCTACACATTCTAAAAGAGACAAAGCTGATCGCGATCCTTCGGGGGATTAGCCCTACAGAAGTCATTGAGACTGCTCAGATCTTGGTGGCGAGTGGGTTCAAGATCATAGAAGTCCCCCTCAATACACCTCAGGCACTGGAGAGTATCAGCAAACTCATACAACACTATAGAGACCAACCGGAGGTCATCATCGGTGCAGGCACCGTCTGCTCGGTAGAAGATCTCGATAGACTCTCTGAGCTAGGGTGTGATCTTATCATATCGCCACATACAGACAGAGAGATCATTCGCAAAACCAAAGCTCTTGGTATGATCAGCTGTCCAGGGTTTACCACTGCGACAGAAGCCTATATAGCGATTCATGCCGGAGCAGATCTGCTTAAGCTCTTTCCATTTTCCAGACTCGGTACAAAGTATTACCATGATATTGTCACCGTACTTCCTCATGATTTTCCTCTCGTCGCTGTAGGGGGGATCTCAGAGGAGAATATCTGTGAATTTCTCGATGCCGGTGTCTCCTTCTTTGGTATGGGAAGTGCACTCTATCGTGCTGGCATGAGAGTAGAAGAGATCAAACTACACGCCAACAGGCTGATCAAGGAAACTACCCTATGCCAAAAGTAACTGCCATTGGAGAGCCACTTGTAGAACTCTCACAGACAACAAAAGGGCACTACCAGCAATCTTTTGCAGGAGATACACTCAACTGTGCTATCTACCTCAAAAGAGCTGAACCCTCTATACACATAGACTATATCACGGTGTTGGGCCAAGATAGATTTTCAGAACAGATGATCGATTTTTTCCATGAGGAGGGATTGGATACCTCCTGTATCGATTATCATGATACACGTATCCCCGGCCTCTACATCATCGATACACAAGAGGGAGAACGCAGCTTTACTTTCTGGAGAGAGAAGAGTGCTGCTAAAAAGCTTTTTTTGACTAACTCTTTTGAGAAGATCACAGAGCAGATGCTCCAAAGCGATCTGATCTATCTCTCTGCTATCGTCTTGGCGATCATGACCCCAAAGGGAAGAAAAAGACTCTATAAGATACTGAAAAGAGCCAAAAAACACGGGGTACAGATCGCTTTTGACTCCAACTACAGACCCTCTCTCTATAGAAACAAGGAGGAAGCACAAATACTGAATGAACAGATGCTTCCATTTTGCGACATTTATCTGCCCTCTCTTGATGATGAGAAGCAGCTGCAAGGAGAGGTCTCAGCAGAAGAGATCATCCAGCATGCACTCCAGTACGGATGTCATGAAGTGGTAGTCAAAAATGCTAAAGAGGCGATCACCTATCTCCATAAAGGTCGCATCAAAAGCCTCCCTGTTACACCACTCACACATATTGTAGACAGTACCTCGGCAGGAGATTCATTTAACGGTACCTACCTTGCTCACCGACTCAGTGGGGAAAGTATGAAGCATGCCATCTACAAAGCCAATCAAACTGCCGCCAAGGTGATCATGTTCCATGGTGCGATCATACCCAAGGACTCAGATGCATAATCTTATCACACAATTCAACGCTTCCCCTACCATCCCTGTCTTGACATTCAATGACCCGCAACAGGCACTGAGGCGTACTGAAGTACTGCTCAAAAAAGGGCTATATAACATAGAGATCACCTTACGAACCCCACAAGCACTGGAATGTATCAAAGCGGTGATCAGCGCTTTTCCTGAAGCCACCGTAGGCGCAGGTACCCTCATCCAAAAGCAGCAATTTGAGATAGTCAAAGCACTTGGATGTAGTTTTGCTGTCAGCCCTGGTTTTACCAAAGAGATGGTTGATGCAGCTGCAGAAGTAGCGATCCCTTACCTACCCGGAGTCTCTACTCCCAGTGAGATCATGGCTCTCTCTTCTCTGGGTATTACCTTTCAGAAATTTTTCCATGCCGGCAACGCTGGAGGGGTCAAGATGCTCAAAGTCTATGGTGCACTTTTCCCTGATATCTTATTTTGCCCGACTGGAGGTATCACCGCGGAGGATTACCAAAGCTATCTGGCATTGGAAAATGTACTCTGTGTAGGTGGGTCATGGATGGCAGAGGGTTAGCCCTCTTTGACAATCTGCTCTATCTCCATACGTTGCTCCTGAATACTCTGTGCCAGCCTGAACTGTACCAGTGCACGATAGAGATTATGCTTGGGATATTTGATCTTAAAATAGATATCCCCATTGAGATAATCCGTAAAGAAACGAATCCCCAGCTCAAAAGCGATCAAAAAGATCGCATCATAGACATAATCATACTCCTCTTTTGATAAGAAATGTGTGGCATGCTCCCGATACCCTCTCCATAAATCTTTGAATATCTCCAGATCAAAAGTTACCTCTCGCCACTGCTGTGCAGCATCCTCCCCAAGTCTATTACAACTGGATCGGGCACAATCTCCGATATCATAGTGGATCAGTCCAGGCTGTATCGTATCCAGGTCTATCACACTAACTGCTTTTTCACTCTCCAGATCAAACATGATATTGTTGATCTTAGGGTCTCCATGTATCACTCTGAGTGGTAAAACACCCTCTGCTTTGGCTGCCTCCAGTACAGAGATCTTTGTCCTATTTTGTTCGATAAATTGAAAAGCAAAATTCTCATCAGCTCCTTCAAATGCACTCCCTATCCCCCCATAGGTACGGCTATATGCTTCTAAATATTTGGGAGAAACATGAAAGCCCTCAAGCACGGTAGAAACAGTATCATGCGGCAACTCGATGATCATACGGTGAAATAGCCCCAAGGCGACTCCCAACTCATATGCTCGTTTGGGGCTATCGATCGTATCCATACTCTTGGCATTTTTAATAAAACTGATCATACGCCAGAAACTTCCCTCTTCTGTTAAGAGATACTTCTCCTTAGTCTTTGTATGGATCACTTTTTGTATCTGCCATGCCCACTGATGGGTCTGGATATGTTGATCTATATGGGTCGTCACATTATACATATTGTCCATGACACTCTCTGGTGAAGAGAATACATGGGTATTGACCTTCTGCAGTATATATCGTCTATTGTCACCCTCTAGCATGACGATAAAGGTATCATTGATGTTCCCATTTCCGTAGGGCTCTACCGTTGCAACACTGCCTTTTATATCAAATGCATTCGCTATCTCAATGATATCATCCAAATCCATTGCCTTTCTTTATCATTACACTTACGGGTAGATAAGCTTATCCCAAATCATGCCACATCTTTGATAGATTACAGTTAAAAACTACGCTGTGAAAACAAATTTCGCTCGCTATATGATACAATAGCAGTATGAAAGGTTTTGTTGTAGCACTTAGGCGTGCAAAAAATGAGGATTCCATCGCTATTGTTTTGAGCGAAAGATCGATCCGGAGTTACTACCGGTTCTTTGGTGCCAGACACTCTATTTTACAGTTGGGTCATCTGATCGATTTTGAAGTAGAGGGAGAGGATGGCAGATTTATGCCCAGGCTTCGCAACCTATCACAGATGGGATTCTCCTGGATCAGAGAGCGTAACCGACTCATGCTCTGGCATCAATTCATCAAGCTTTTTGAGCCACATCTACGGGATACCGAAGAACTCGACAGTTTCTATTTTGATCTCCTCCTCAAGGCTGCACGCAAGTGGGACAAGCAAAATCCCAAACGTATCATCTGTGAGAGCTATTTGGCACTACTCAAATATGAAGGACGACTCTCCCCTATCGAACAGTGCTATATCTGTGAACAAGGCTTAGGTGAACAGTTATCCTTAATGACAGCATTTAAGCCTGCACATCCTGAATGTATCTACGCTTCCGCCATAGAAAAGAATAAAGTTGAAAGTTTTTTAAATAGTGGAAAAACAGTCTATCTAAATGATACAGAAGTAGATCAGATTTATAGTGTGGTATTGAAAGGGTTATAAATGAATTGGAAAGATAATCATATTTTATTTTGTCTAAGTTTGCTTTAGTTTTGTGCAAAAGTGTTTGGCGTAGTGCGGGAGCTTGCATACAAGCAAGTGACCAAACAGAGCCAAGTTCTTTTGGGCAAAAATGAAGTAAAATCAGACGAAAGAGGGTGCATCATTGGCAAAGAGGATTAGATCCCCTGCTCTGGTCTCTTCCACCAACATTTTCTCCATCTCACTCTTGGCAGACAGATGCATCAGTTTGTCTGCCTCTACATGTTTCTTGAATATCTCCAGATTGAGATCACCCGTCACCACCACCAGATCAAAGACCTCATTGGCACGTTTGGCAACCTGTACATTGAGGGCATCATCTACTTCGACCAGCCCTGGGGTGATCACTACCTTGCGTCCCTCATAGCCCATTGCCAGATCAAAGGATGCCATCATACCATCGATGTTACCATTGAAGCTATCATCGAGGATCACTTTTCCGCCTGCATCGATACGTTGGAGTCGGTGATCGACAGGCTTGAGCGTAGAGAGCCCCTGCTGGATCTCTGCATCAGTCAGACCCAAGGTTTTGGCGACTTTGACTGCTGCGGCTAGATTCATCGCATTGAATGCACCTAAGATTGAAGCACTGTATCGTACCCCATCCAGCGTAAAGCTGGTCGCTTCGAGTGTGGCCTCTATCTCCTCTATATCTGCGCCATAGCTATGAATATGTGCCTCAGGCTTGACATGGGCACTCTCATGGATCCATGCCTCCTTGACTCTGCTGCTCTGCATGATCTCCATCTTGGTGTTGCGGATATTTTCTATCGTTTTGAAGTATTCGATATGTGCCGGACCGATCTTACCGACCACCACATAGTGAGGATTGACAAAGGTAGTGATCTCAGCGATATCCCCCTCTCCTCTGGCACCCATCTCTACGACATACACCTGGGTATCTGCAGGGAGATCATCATTCACATCCTTCATCACACCACCCAGTGTATTGACCGATCGCGGTGTAGCATAGGTACGGTACTTGGACTTGAGCAAGTGGGCAATATAGTTCTTGATACTGGTCTTTCCATAGCTGGCAGTGATGCCGACTACAATGAGATCTTCCATGCTATTCAGTTTTTTGGCTGCCTGTTTTTTAAATCCATTGAACATCATTTTTTCAAAAAGTGTCGAAAGGATATAGCCTGTTACAAGCGGAATCAATACCGAATAGAGGTGAAAGGACAAAGCGATGAAGAGTACTATAAAAAGTACGGTACCCATAAAACGCTTGACCCGCCCAGTCCAGACCAATGGCTTATCCAAACCACGATACCAGACGAAAAGAAGCACCACATACAATGGTGCCACGATATATCCATAGCCACCAAGATAGTTGGCACCCATATAAAGCACAAACGGAAGAATGAAGTAGACGATATGCCACCAGGACTTGGTGTGATGAAAGAGTACCCTCTGGATCTTGTAGTTATACCACTGAAGGTTGGTAATGAGATAGTAACTCACAGCCACCATAAAGAGCAGATACCCTGCCAAATATAAAAGATTCATAGCAACCCCTGAAAATAATTGATGGTATTATAATATATTGCTGCTGTAGGTAGAGGCAAGCCTATCGATTTTACAAAGAGGATAAAATCTTCTGCTCTATAAAGTCCGCATGCTGGAGGAAGAAGAAATGATCCCCATCCAGTGGATAGAACTGACTCTCAGGGATCAATGAAGCGATCTTCTCTCCGGTATAAAGAGGTGTGGCAGTATCTTCTTCCCCCCAAAAGAGCAGTGCCTTGCTTCGGCTCTGAGCAAAGGCCGCTTCAAAATCCTCATCGACCACATTTTTGAATGTCTCATACATCTCATGACTCATACCCTGCGCATCAGGAGCCACAAAAAGGGAACGTATCTTTTTCATGCCCAGAGGCTTGAGAAATTTGACTGTAGCGATCTTGAGCTTGATAGACCATGGTTTCTCTGTGAGGATACCCGCTGAGGAGAGTAATACCAGATAAGGTGTTGCCAAAAGTGTCGCAACCTTTCCCCCAAAAGAGTGACCCATAGCTATCAACGGCTCAACACCAAGTTCTGACAAAAAGAGCTGCATGATCTCGGCATACTCCTTGGTAGTGAGGATCATGTCATTGTTGCTTTTACCAAAGCCGGGCATGTCTACATAAATATGTTTATAGTCGGGGAATCTTTGACCAAAGGCCTGCTTCATGATCTCTTTGTTACTCCCCCAGCCATGGAGGATTAGGAGCGACGTATCAGCAGCCGGATTGATCAGCTCATAACTAAGTGTAAAAGGCTGTTCTCTATAGTGTACAACTTTACTTGCCATCTCCTTAGAGTGACCCTTTCATTTTTTGACTTGCATCAAACCCGTAGACGTCATTGTAGAAATGTAAGGTACCACCCTCATCTACATAGGCGGTAAAATATGCGATCCTTACAGGAATATGCTGCTTTAGATTTACATAATTTGTCTTCTTGGTACTGGATCGTTTCTGAATCGCACTAAACCCATGAGACGTATAGTTGTTAGACACATGCTTGAGGAGCTTTTGAGGCTCAGCAAGGCGAATACATCCATGACTATATGCTCTGCTTTTTCGTCTGAAAAGGCTCTTTGCCTGCGTGTCATGCATATAGACAGAGAAACGGTTAGGGAACATGAACTTCACCGTACCCAATGCATTTCTATTGGAAGAGCGTTGAATCAGCTTATAGGGAAGATTTTTCTTCTTATAGGCTTTGGTCAGATAGAGCTTCCAGTTGACACTTTTGGGGTCTACAGGTGTGGAATTGATATTATAGTCTTTTCTCACAACCATATTTTTTCGCTTTAGTATTCCCGGATTACGGATCAGTTTAGGGATCAGCTCTTCTCTAGCAATATTATCCGGCACATTCCATGCCGGATTGAGTACCACATACTTAAGTATAGAGCTAAATATAGGTGTCTGCCAAGCTCGCTTACCAACTATAACTGCGAACTCCATCTTTTTACTGCTACCTTCAAACAGCCTAAACTTGTACTCAGGCACATTGATCAGCACATAGGTACTCCATGTCTTGGGCTTCATCAACTTCGTTCGTTCTATGTTAAGTTTGACTTTCCTAAGCTCTTTACTTCCTGTTTGGGATCGCATAGAGTGGTAATGGGAAAGAAGTCTTTTGAACTGTGGTGAAGTCGGGATATATGGCTTGAGGATATCTTCTATAGACTTACCTGACTGGAGCTTCAGCATGATACTGCTGGCTTTGGCACTCTGAAGCTGTATCTCATAGTGGGTTTTGGTCTTTCTGGCTTTTTTGGCTCGCTGTGATGCCTTGAAAGCACCTACATTGATACAACTATTTGCCAGATTCTGTGTGTACCCCACCAGAAGCTTATTGAGAAGTTTTGGGTTTTTTGTTTGAAGATACTTCTCGTAGGTAGGTTTCAATTCACAAAGTGATGCATATTTATCTGTCTTGAGGATATCTAACAGATCACTTTGCTGAGCATAACTCCATCCCTTTGGACGCGGTCCGGTATTGACTGCACAACCACTTACAAGCAATGCAGCAACCAACATCCATATCCATTTTAGTCTCATCATTTCTGTTCCTTTTTCATACTTACTCGGAAATAAGCAACTATTCTACCTGCATTTTCATTAATCTAAGGCTAAAAGTTAATAAAAAGTTAATAGATGGTTAATCAAAAATATATACTTTTTGCTTAACAGAAACATTTGGTGGCATGCTATGCTCCTCGAACCAATCATACCCTTCTTTGAGATTTTCCCAGAAATGGTACCATGTATCGCCATAGTGACGCTGCATATTTTCTATTGTCATGCGAAAGGGAAAGGCATGTACCCTAACGATCTTTTGTCCTTGCATTAAAGCTTGCTCTACCAGCTCATAGATCTCTTCGATCTTACTGTCTGTCATCGCATAACATCCTATCGAGACACAATCCCCATGTACCATCAAAAAGCTTCCTGTTCTGCCATGTGCCCTGTCATAGCGGTTGGGATAACCGAGGTTGAAAGAGAGGTGAAAACGACTGTTGGGGTTGAGTCGGCTCTTGGTCACATAATAAAACCCTTCCGGGCTCTGCCTATCCCCCTCTTTCTGCTTGGGTCCCAACTCCCCTGAAAAGGCACAGATGGGATAGGTTTGGATCAGATGATACTGTCCATCCTCTCTCATCCAGATCTCTAGTTCAGCCTCTTCCTTGAAGATACGGATAAAGATGGGGTCACCTACTCTGCCACCTATAGCTTCTATATTTTCAGCCAAAGAAGCTTCAGTTTGAGAAGCTTCAGCCGGAAAGGGTTTGGTGATTTCTTCTACCCTATTGGTAATCATTTCTGGTAATTGAACCGTATGAGATTCAAAGGGCCTTTGTTTGGGCTCTGGTTTCTCTTGCGTAGTTCCCTTTATTGGTTTTTTTATTTTTGTGATGGGTTTGATAGGCTTGTGGCTTTGGATCTCCACAAGTATCTTGTATGCCAATAACAAAAATAGTGCTGTGGTAAACAAGATAACTACTGTTTTAAACATAGATATCTCCATTGATCCTATCTGCACAACAATATGCGGAGGAAAAAGCCCATTGGAAATTGTATCCACCCAGCTCCCCTGTGACATCCAACACTTCACCGATAAAGTACAGATCTGGCTCCTTGAGGCTCATCATGCTATAGGGATCTATCTCTGATGACTTGACGCCTCCTCTGGTCACCTCTGCTTTGGAATAGCCAAAGGTACCTGCCGGAGCAAAGCTGTAGGTCTGTAATGTTTTGAGACATTCCTTCTCTGCATCTGTAAGTTTTTCAGCTGGTTTATCTAATAATTTTAAGTGCTCCAAGAAAGCTTTTGCTACTTTTTTGGGTAAAGGAAGTATCGTACTCAGCTGTTTTTTACCTTGGAGTAAGGCCCAGTCAAAACCAGGAAGAAAATCAATCTCTATCTGCCCCTTCTCCCAATACAGCGAAGCATTAAGCACCGCTGGTCCACTAATCCCTTTGTGGGCAAACAGCAAATCACTGCTAAAACTTTTTTCCTCAGTCGTGATCTGAACTTCCAGCGAAGCACCGCTAAGCACCTTGAAAAAGAACTGCTCTGGCTGTAGTGTAAAGCCTACCAAAGCAGGTGCTGTGGTAGTCATGCTATGCCCAAAGCCCTCCGCGATCGCATAGCCGATCCCTGAAGCACCGATCTTGGGAAAGCTTAGCCCGCCTGAAGCAATCACCAGATGCTTTGCTAAGAACGTACCCTTATCTGTCTCTACAGTAAACGCCTTATCTACTTTCTTCACAGAGCTAACCACTGTCTGCATCGCAAAATCCACTTCACGCAGCTCTCGATGAAAGACAGAAAGCACCTCATCAGCACTCTTCTGGCAAAAATACTGCCCTCCCTTTCGGACCTGAGGCGTCACACCTCGCTGATCAAACCACGCCAATACCGCCTTCTGATCAAAACGGCTTAGTACACTTTGCACAAACCACTCTTCACCTACATAATTCGAAGCCTCTACACTCTCATTGGTTAGATTGCACTTGCCTCCACCAGAGATCGCGATCTTGGCACCTATTTTAGTATTGCTGTCTATGAGTAATATATCCTGTTTATTGAAGAGCAATGAAGCCAGCATCAACCCCGATGCTCCTGCCCCAATGATAATAGTATTGTAGTCTCTTTTCATAGCGCTATTATATCATGTAGTATATTGGTTATTCGTGTACATACATAGTAAGTAATAAAGGTGCTTTGCAATCCAATTACCAATACACAAATTACCAATTACAATGTGCATGGCACATCTACAAACGTTGTAGTTTTTTCAGGCCCTCTTTGACCAAGACCGCTGTATCTCCGCTACATCCTACCAATGCCTTCTCTATCATCACTTTTTTGAATCCCAGTGATTCCAATGCCATGACTGCTTCTGTATGTGGAGCCGTACTTCCATTATCTTCACCACTGACAATGAAATCTGCCAGTTCCACCAGTATCCTACTGGCGGCTTTGGGGCCGATACCAGGTACACGTTTGAGCATAGAGACATCTTTGGAAGCAACAATCTTGGCAAAGGTAGCAGGGGTAAAGGTCGAACAGATCGCCAAGCCTACCTTCGGGCCCACACCATTGATCTTGAGCACGGTATCAAACATCCGCTTCTCATCCTGATCTGTAAATCCAAACAGAAGATCGGCATCTTCTCGGATCACTTGTGTGACAAAGAGTTTGATTTTTTCACTCTTGATAGCGTCAGAGGTGTTAATAGAAGTATGTACTTCATAGATAAGTCCTCCTACATTGAGGTGGACAAAAGTAGGCTCTTTTCGCTCTACATTTCCTTCTATTCCTACGATCATAAACACTCCTTTAATCGGTTTATGTCAGTATAGCCACTCTTCGAAAGAAAAGGTAAAAATATGTCAAATTGTCATACTTTTATCTTTGGCTCTCTTCAGATCCTACCTCATCCCACCATGATCTATCATCATAGTAGTTACGATAGTTTTTCTTGAGAAACTGGCGGAATGCATATACACGCTTATGCGCTACCTCCATCACTCTGCTCCATATGCTTTGACTCATAAGTACCCCCTCTATTTGTCATAAGGATAAGAAATGATACCAAAGATGCGTTACTGAAGTATTACCAAAAAATGGAATATAGATACATGGGTCAGCGCAGCCCGAAGGCTGTCTGTCTAGAGTGCCAAATGGCTTTTGAGTTTGAAGAAGTAGTAGACTGTTTTATAGTGAATATAGAGGATAGGTGCTGTCAGTAGGAAATAGACTACAGAGTACTTATCTACGATTCCCGTAAAGACAAATCCATACTGGATCAAAAAGAGGTAAAAAACAGTAAATGCTACACCTGGACAGATCAGTGCAAGGCTTGGAATAGACTGCTTATCTCCAAAAACATAGGTTTGGAAATATTTAACACGTTTCATAACTGCATACCCTAAAAGTCCAAAAAGAATCTGCAAAGAGACGATAACACTTGTCAATGCAAACATGTCTGTTTTGGGCATCTCTGCATGAAATCTGTGTTCAAATCCGAAGAAGAGTCTTACCAAAGAGATACCGATCAATGTCAAGATAGGAATCATAATCCAAAGTGTTGGTGTCGCTTCAGGTGCGATACCATCTTTAAACATACTCTTAAAGCCAAGTGTTAACTTGATCATAACGAGTATAACCGCTGCTGAAATGAAAAAGATAGAACCAAAAGACGCGATGGCATTGACTGCTAGTGTTTTACTCATCGCAGCAGGTGCAGCGAAACCAACACCCACCATCGTAAAGGCAAAGATAGAGAGCATTTGAGACAAGGAATTATTTTCAGTAAAACTAAAATCACCATGCGCCAATAAGCGAGAAAGAAACTCAGCAAACATTTTGAGTACAAAATATCCAGCAACAAAAAATGCTACCAATGCACCGGGGAAAAGATACTCTACATAATCCCATAAATGCGGTACAAAAAGTGCAAATACGATAAAAAAGACATTGATCGTCATTGCCAGAGTCAATGGTATAGCGAAAAGCTGTACTTCATTATTGCTCTCTCTCATTACTTTGTAGGCCTCTGTCTTCTTGTATGCTGCAAACTCCTTGATGTTCCAGAGTAGCAACTTGATATGTAAGAGAGCAAATATGATGATGAATACCAGTGCAATACCAGTAACAATAGAGAGCCAGTCACCTTTCATCAGTGCCGGATAGACTTGATCAAATGTCGCCATAGGGACACCTTTGTGCCCTACCATAAAGTTGATATATACGAAGAACGAGACGGTAAGCCCCCCAGCTCCAAGTGCCGCTAACCAGTACAATGGATTATACGCAGGTCGTTTTTCCATAAGTTTTCCTTGTTAATAATGTAGTTTTCTATCAATAAAATAGAAATGGGATTGTACCGAAGAAACATTACCCTAACCTTACTCAATAACCAAATATTGAAATTTCTCCTTACTTTATATTCGTATACAAAAGAAGAGAAGAGACATATTGAACCATTTTTTTGATACACTTGCATCATGAAATTGAAATCTTTTTTCACCAACAGCTTCGGTATCCTCTTTTCCCGTATTGCAGGTTTCGTCAGAAATCTACTCATGGCATCTATATTGGGACAGTCGATCTATAGTGATATGTTTCTGGTGGCTTTCAAGCTACCCAACCTCTTTCGTCGTATATTTGGTGAGGGTGCATTTCTACAGTCCTTTCTCCCCTCTTTTGTCGCCAGTCGGAACAAGGGTGTCTTTGCGATCTCTATTCTGAGGCGTTTTCTCCTCTTCATCACTTTCGCTTCGATCATTGTCGCGATCTTCCCGGAATTTTTCACAAAGCTTCTCGTCATAGGGTGGAGTAGTGAACAGATCGCAGAAGCAGCCCCGATGATGGCGATCACCTTTTGGTATCTGGCACTGGTCTTTATCGTCACCTTCTTAGGCTCACTGCTACAGTACAAGGAGCACTTTGCTACCACTGCTTTTTCTACTGTACTACTCAACTTTGCTATGATAGGGGCACTGTTGCTCTATCGTCAGGATGATCCCAAGCAGGTCACCATCGCCCTCTCCATCTCTGTGATCATCGGTGGACTTATGCAGGTGGGGCTACACCTCTGGAGTATCTCTCGATATAAGCTCACGCCCCTACTGACAGGAGGATGGAAATACAGAACCAAAAAGGATGTTACTGAAGAGAATAAGAGATTCAATGCACTCTTTATCCCAGCCATCTGGGGAAACTCCACCCCTCAGATCAATGCCTTTCTCGATACTTGGCTTGCCTCCTTTTTGGTAGCTGCTGGCTCTATCTCCTCACTCTTTTATGCCAACCAGGTCTTTCAGCTGCCTCTTGCCATCATCGCGATCGCTGCCTCCACAGCACTCTTCCCCTCTGTCTCCAAAGCACTGGCAAACAACAGAGAAGAGGAGGCGTACCAAAACCTCGCCAAAGCCTTCTGGCTCATGCTGGCGGCTCTAGGTGTGGCTGCGATCGTGGGCATACTCTTTGCTGAGCCCATTACTTGGCTGCTCTTTGAGAGAGGACGCTATACCCCCGAAGATACAGCCAAGACCTCTTTTGTGCTCTCTATGTATTTGATAGGCTTGATTCCTTTCGGACTCTCCAAACTCCTCTCCATGTACCTCTATGCCTCCCACCGCCAGCTCAAAGCCGCCAAGATCTCCAGTATCTCTTTAGTATTTAATGTCATTGCCTCACTAAGTCTCATAAAGCCTATGGGTGCAGCAGGTCTGGCATTGGCTGGCAGTATCGGAGGCTGGGTGCTGTTTGTGCTGACACTGAGAGAAGTGGGTGTCTCTCATGTCTCAGAAGTGTTATTTACTAAACGTACATTGCTGCTAGTGATAGGTCTGCTCTTACTCGCTATCGGATGTTTTTATCTCAATGGTGTGTTGATGGGATGGATTCGAGGATAAGCGTATCATTTGGTGCGTTCTACGCACCCTATAATCCTAAATTTCTCATTTCTTATTTCTCATTTCTCTTTTTTAAGCTATAATCGCACTAATATAATAAAGGAATACCCCTATGGTCATTTACGACAGTGCCAAAAAAGCCAAAGTACCTTTTGAACCTATCCGAGAAGGAGAGGTCAGTATCTATGTTTGTGGGCCTACGGTCTATGATGATGCCCATTTAGGGCATGCCCGATCTGCGCTGAGCTTTGATCTTCTGAACCGTACCCTTCGTGCTCTCGGCTACAAGGTCACCATGGGCAAGAACTTTACCGATGTGGATGACAAGATCATCAAAAAGATGGCTACTACAGGGCAGAGTCTGGATGAGATCACGACCTTCTATATAAAGAGATATCTGGATGAGATGGGGCAGCTAGGCGTACAGCGTGCCGATATCGAGCCCAAGGCCACAGAGACACTGGCAGAGATGGAGGCGATGATCCAGAGACTCATCGACACAGGCTATGCCTACCGTATCTCCAGTGGAGATGTCTATTTCGATACCTCAAAAGACAGTCACTATGGGGATATCTCCCATAAAGTCACCGAAGATAATGAGAACCAGAGTCGTGTAGCGCATACCACTGAAAAGAAAAACCCCAAGGACTTTGCCATGTGGAAAGCCTGTGCCCAGGGCGAGAGTGTCTGCTTCCCTTCTGCTTTCTCCTCTGGTCGTCCTGGCTGGCATATCGAGTGCTCTGCGATGATAGAGAAGTATTTTGAGGGGGATGACAAGTACCAGATCGATATCCACGGAGGAGGAGCCGACCTCCTCTTCCCTCACCATGAAAACGAAGCGGCACAGAGCCGCTGTGCCACAGGCAAAGAACTCGCCAAATACTGGATGCACAACGGCTTCGTACAGATAGATGGAGAGAAGATGAGCAAGAGCCTAGGCAACAGCTTCTTCCTCAAAGATGCGCTCTCGGTCTATGATGGGGAGGTGTTGCGTTTCTATCTGATCTCTGTGCACTATCGCAATGATTTCAACTTCAATGAAGAGGATCTCCTCAGCTCCAAAAAACGTCTCGACAAACTCTACCGCCTCAAAAAACGCCTCACCCCAGGCAAAGCATCTGTAGTAAATAAGGACTTCAAGCAAGCCCTACTCGATGCGATGGGTGATGATCTCAATATCTCTGTAGCACTCTCTGTCATCGATGAGATGATAGCCACTGCCAATGAAACACTAGACAAAGAGCCTAAAAACAAAGCCCTCAAAAAAGAGGCACTTGCCAATATTGAGCTCATAAACACACTGCTTGGCTTTGGAGGAAAAGAGCCTTTTAGCTATTTTCAGATTGGTGTGAGTGATGAGATCAAAGTACAGGTAGAAGCACTCATCATTCAGCGTACAGAAGCAAAAAAAGCCAAAAATTTTGAGAAAGCAGATGCGATCAGAGAGGAAATCTCTGCTCTAGGTATTGCTATTATGGATACGGCTGATGGGGTGCTTTGGGAGAGAATTCATTAAATTATATTATGAGAGTAAAGAAACCAACTCTCATAACAAATATATACTTATTATTTTATCCAATATTGACTCAAATTAAAATCATTGGTTCTATCTGTAGGTGTCGCACCTTTCTTTGAGAATACCAAATGATCACCATCAAACAAAAACATCATTTTCATTTCAGTTCCAGTATTAAAATCTTCAGGATTATTGTTAGTTCCTTTCAATAGTGTATACTTTGTTTTAATTAAATCAATTTTAAAGGCATTATGCCCTTCTGTACTTTCTCCTGTTCCAATAATATCATAATCATATGTCTCCTGATCATGATATATTAATCCTGACTCATCACAAGTAGAATTATTATAGTCTTTGTTGTCTACAACAAAATCATTATTATCAATTAATAAGGTTACTCTCTCCGAAGAAGGAGAACCTCCATATGATTCATCTTCACAGCCTGTTGTACTTATCCCATCTCTCCATGTACCTATCAATTTTTGTTGTGCCTCTTCAATCACTGAAGGGCCGCTAGTACCTCCACCACCACAACCAGTCAACAGCAATGCACCCACTCCAATAGATGCAATCATCAATTTCATTTTCATTTTTGATTCCTTATTATTTTGTACTGTATTATATTGGGGGGGGGTAAAACTAGGCTGAATAACTTTACGTATCATCAAAAATTTTGCTGATAGCCTTATCATGCTATAATCGCATTAATACTAATACGGAGACCCCATGTCACTATTTACCTACCAAACCCTCAAAAAATTCCTCTTCAAACTAGAGCCTGAAACCGCCCATATGCTTGCCAGCTATGCCCTACGTTCTGCTTCGCACTGTCCACCACTGTTACGCTGTATGAAAAAGCGAAACTTTATCTCCCATCCGATACTGGAACAGACCTTTTTCGGTCGTACCTTCCACAACCCAGTCGGTCTGGGAGCTGGCTTTGATAAGGATGGACAGTATATCACGGCGATGCCGACACTGGGGTTTGGCTTTACCGAGATCGGTACGGTCACACCACTTCCTCAAGAGGGTAATCCCAAGCCCAGACTTTTTCGTCTCATAGAAGATGAATCACTCCAAAATGCCATGGGGTTCAACAACAGAGGAGCCGAGTATATGCTGAAGCGTCTGGAGAAGCTCTACTTCTTCGACTACCCCATCGGTGTCAATATCGGCAAGAACAAAATGACACCGGAAAATATCGCGCTGAGAGACTACAAAAGCCTCTTTGAGACCTTTAAAGACCATGGAGACTACATCGTCATCAATATCTCCTCCCCCAACACCCCAGGACTAAGAGACCTACAAAACGAGCAGTTCATCAAAGACATCTTTGCAGCAGCCAGAGAGATCACTACCCAACCTGTCCTACTCAAGATCGCACCCGACATGACCCCAGAGGATGCCATCACACTCTGCAACACCGCCATCGAAGCTGGAGCTGCCGGCATCATCGCCACCAACACCACCATCGACTACTCTGTGACAGACAATCCAGACAAAAAGGACTTTGGCGGTATCAGCGGCAAACTGGTCAGAGAGAAAAGCTACGAGCTCTTCCGAGCCATCGCAGAAGAGCTCTACGGCAAAACACTACTGATCTCTGTAGGTGGTATCGACTCCGCGGAAGAAGCATATAAACGTATCAAAGCAGGCGCTTCACTGGTGCAGGTATACAGTATGCTGGTCTACAAAGGCCCTAGCCTCATACACGATATCAATGTAGGGCTCATAGAACTACTCCAAGCGGACGGATATAAGCACATCTCAGAGGCTGTAGGGGTGGATTGGAAGAATTGATCATTATATTCTATCTATAAAATGGTAGCTTATTGTAACCTGAATACTTCTATAATATCCAAGTCTGTTTATGGGCGTCAGCTCTTTGGATTTTTTCTTTTTTGGTTCGTTTTCTTCTTTTTTATCCACGAAAAAAAGAAAAAATGAACAAGGAAGTAACAAAAAATAGATTTATACAAAAAAGCTCCCAAGCTGTTATAATGTCATATATGCACCCCAAGGGCACTTCTTGCAGGGCGCATTCCCACTCAGGAGAGTGGGAACGAGAGTAAACATGATTGTGATTTAAACATATGTCGGGGAGAGGACACCCCAACCTACGAAACAAGGATAAATAATAATGAACACCCTACCAAAACACCACAGCAAAACCCTCAATAACGGACTCCAGATCACTGTCATCCCTATGGACAATGGCTCAGGCGTCATCAGTACCGATATCTTTTATAAAGTCGGCAGCCGTGATGAGATCCTGGGCAAGACCGGTATCGCCCATATGCTGGAGCACATGAACTTCAAATCGACCAAAAACCTCTCTGAGGGAGAGTTTGATCGTATCGTCAAAAGCCACGGTGGCATCAACAACGCCTCCACAGGCTTTGACTATACCCACTACTTCATCAAGTCCAGTGCCTCCAATCTCTCTATGTCCCTCGACCTCTACGCAGAACTCATGCAAAACCTCAATCTCACCGATGAGGAGTTTCAAAAAGAGCGTGATGTGGTCGCAGAGGAGCGTCGCTGGCGGACAGACAACAACCCTATCGGCTATCTCTATTTCCGCCTTTTCAATACCCACTATCTCAGTCACAGCTACCACTGGACACCGATCGGCTTCATGGAGGATATCCTCAGCTGGAACATCGAGGATATCAGAGAGTTCCATACCCGCTTCTACCGTCCTGACAACGCGGTACTGATCGTATCTGGCGATATTGACCACCAGGTTGTTTTTGCAGAAGCAGAGAAACAGTTTGGTAGCATAGAAAATCCTCAGACAAAAAACAGCTGCTCTCTGATAGAGACCAATATCCCCAGAGAGCCCGCAGTAGATGGCTCCAAACGGATCGAACTCCATCGTGAGAACAACGAAGCAGAAACTATTGCTATCGTCTATAGTATCCCCGACTTCTCTCATGAGGATCAGGTCGCTCTCTCAGCCATCTCTGAGCTTCTCAGTGCAGGCAAGAGTGGCTGGCTTCCACAAGAGCTTGTCAGTAAACAACGTATCGCCAACCAAGTCTACGGCTATAACATGGAACTGACCGATCCAGGAGTCTTTCTGTTACTGGCTGTTGCCAACCCCGGCATAGAAGCAGAGCAACTCGAAACTGCCCTACTGGAGCAGATCGAACGG
Source organism: Sulfurovaceae bacterium (assembly GCA_965215705.1). GTDB lineage: Bacteria > Campylobacterota > Campylobacteria > Campylobacterales > Sulfurovaceae > JAAXPZ01. Next base: position 826,759 of record CBDCEE010000003.1, read on the forward strand.
ATCAAACACAGCACTGTCTCACAAGCAGCACTCGACAAGGTCAAGATCAACACCAAGCTGGATTTCATCCATACGCTAGAGAGCTCTTCTTCACTCAGTGACCTCTACGGTGGGTATTTGATCCGAGGTGATCTGACGCCACTGCTGGAGTATGAAGAAAATTTGGATAAAATAACACCAGAAGTTATCCGTACTGTTGCTAACCAGTACTTTGATAACAGCAAAGCCACCACAGTGATACTTAGGAAGAATAATGAGTAACTATATTACAGGTGCCACTACGGCACTGATCACACCACTACGCAATGGGCAGCTCGATGAAGCGACCTATGCCAGCCTCATACAAAGACAGATCGACCACGGTATCGATGCCGTCTGCCCTGTCGGTACCACAGGAGAGAGTGCTACACTCAGCCATGATGAGCACAAACGCTGTATCGAGATCGCCGTAGAGGTCTGCAAAGGTAGCAGTGCAAAGGTCCTTGCTGGTGCTGGCTCCAATGCCACCCATGAAGCGATCGATATCGCCAAACATGCACAAAGCTGTGGTGTAGACGCCCTCTTCTCTGTCAGCCCCTACTACAACAAGCCCAGCCAAGAGGGACTCTATCAGCACTACAAAGCGATAGCCTCTGCGGTAAAAGTGCCTTTTATGCTCTACAATGTACCGGGTCGTACAGGTGTGGATATCCTGCCTGATACCGTCAAAAGACTCTACGATGATGTCTCCAATATCATGGGTATCAAGGAAGCCACAGGCTCGATCGAACGTACCGTAGAGCTGCTGGCAAAAGTGCCTGATCTCTATGTATTTAGTGGGGATGATGCGATCGATTTCCCGATCATGGCAAGCGGCGGCAAGGGGATCACCTCGGTTACTGCCAACCTATTGCCCGATATGAAAGCCAAACTCGCTCACGCAGCCCTCAAAGGAGACTTTGTCACAGCCAAAGCACTCAATGACGAGCTCTATGAGATCAACAAGGTACTCTTCTGTGAGTCCAACCCGATCCCGATCAAAGCAGCCATGTATATCGCAGGACTCACACCCACGCTGGAGTATAGACTACCACTTGTGGGGCCAAGCAGTGAAAATATGAAAAAGATCGAAGCTACCATGCAAAAATATACTATCGTAGGAGCGAAATAATGTCCGAAACCCTATCCATGAAAGGCAAAACCGTTGTCATCACAGGTGCCACCAAAGGAATCGGAAAAGCCACTGCGGAGAAATTTGCAAGCAATGGCGTGAATGTAGCATTCACCTATAACAGCAACAAAGAAACAGCTGACGAGATCGCTGTAGCGCTAGAGAAAAAGTACGGCATCAAAGCACGTGCCTATCCTCTCAACATCCTTGAGCTTGATGAGTTCAAGCCACTCTTTGCAGCAATCGATGAGGATTTTGACAGGATCGATTTCTTTGTCAGCAATGCGATGATCTACGGTCGCCCTATCATCGGTGGCTACGGTAAGTTCATGAAACTCCGTCCCAAAAAAGGTCTGACCAATATCTATACCGCCACTGTCGGTGCTTTTGTCTCAGGTAGCCAAGAAGCAGCCAAGCGGATGGAGAAAGTAGGTGGCGGAGCGATCGTCACCCTCAGTAGTACCGGTAACATGATCTACATTGAAAATTATGCAGGACACGGCACCAATAAAGCTGCCGTAGAGGCGATGAGCCGTTATGCTGCCGTAGAGCTGGGTGAGATGGGTATCCGCGTCAACGCTGTCAGCGGTGGCCCTATCGAAACCGATGCCCTGAGAGCCTTCACCAACTATGAAGAGGTCAAAGCAGAAACCATCAAGCGTTCAGCACTTAACAGAATGGGCGCACCCGCTGACCTAGCCAGTGCCGTTTACTTTCTCTGTACAGATGAAGCAAGCTGGATCACCGGACAGACACTGGTCGTAGATGGTGGGACTACGTTTCGCTGATGCGAAAGAACCTCAACATCCCCAACATCCTTGCCTTCATCCGACTTCTGCTCGCACCCGTCATGTATGTCCTTTTGGTCAACCAGGACGCTGCGATCTTTGCAGGCATACACCCCAGCTGGCTCAACTACTTTGCTGCCTTTATCTTTGTGCTGGCGAGTGCCACAGACTTTTTTGATGGCTATATCGCCCGCACCTTTGACCAGGTCACCGTTATGGGCAAGATCCTCGATCCTCTGGCAGACAAGATGCTCACCCTGGCTGGATTCCTCGGACTGATGATGCAAGATATTGCCTCTCCCTGGGCGATCTTTCTTATCATCACCCGGGAGCTTTTCATCACAGGTCTACGCGTCTCAGCAGTCTCAGAGGGTATCGACATCGCCGCCAGTTGGATGGGCAAGGTCAAAACCGTCGTCCAGATGATCGCTATCGGCTTCCTACTCATGCACTGGCCTTTTGGTACAGCACTTCTATGGCTGGCTACAGCATTGACTCTCTACTCCGGGTATGAGTATGTACGAGAGTTCTTTAAAAAGGTGGAAATGTAGTCTACCCATAAGTATTTTGGTAAATACATGCTAAAATACAACACTACTTTTATCAAGCAACATTTAGGGAGAGAAAAATGGATCGTATTATTTCACTGATCATGCATTACAAAATAGAGACTGTCTTGGCAGTTTTTGTGGCTATTTTACTGGCATATGTGATTACACACTGGCAACAGACAAAATTTTGGTGGCTCAATGTAGTCTATGGCTTTCCTATCATTGGGAAGATCGCTACTATGGGTCGAGACAGAGGATTTGATGAGAATCACAAGTGGTTTTACTCTGAAGAGCGTCTCTGTCGGGACTACTACAACCACTATGAACGTTATGACAAGGACAGTGAGAGCTATGACGAAGCCAAAAACTATCTTCATGCAGCAGGTGAGCTAGGACGCAAACCAACCCCTATGTTGATCTGGGTCATGATCTTTGTACTCGTCATCGTAGAGGCACTTGGGTTTGCGTATGTACTGGCAGGATTTACGATCCCCGGAGCCAGTGAAGCCACACAACAAAAAGGTGCCTTTGGTATCGCGATCATGATGTCGATCCTCCTCGTATGGCTCACGCACATGACAGGTGAAGAGATACATAAAAATACGCTCATAAAAAAGATCAGAAGCTGGTATAAAAACGATAACCCCAATGGTAGCAACTGGCGTGATCTCAAGCCAGATGAAGCTCCCATCACTATCGACAATACACTTCATGATGAGAAGTCACCCAACTATATCCGTCTACTCAACCGTCTAGACACCAATGACTCAGTCTCCACAAGCTACCTCAAGACCATCTTGACCATGCTGTTTGTCATCGCAGTCGCTGTAGGTGCCACCTACATTAGAGATCAGGTACTAGAGCAAGACCTTGCCAGCAGTCATGACAGTGCGATCAATATTTTCAGCAGTGACTCCTCTCCCTTTTCAGATGCAGGCAGCGGCGATGATGCTACCAATGCACTCTTTGGCGACACTGCTGATGCCAAAGACGACCTCTCTGCTCTTTTTGGAGGAGAGGCTACAGGAAAATCTGATGCTTCACCCAAGCAGAGTGCCGGTTCTATCGAAGAACGTACCAACCGTAATGGGGGTAGAGCGACCTTTATGATCCTTGCATTGCTGTTTGTCTTTATCCAGATTTTAGGTATCTTCTTCGGAATGCAATGGGGCTTTGCAGGACGTGAATCTGAGGATGCTTACAATTGTCTACGAGGGTTCAGCACCAAGAAATCTTTCCTCTCCTACTATGAGCGCAAGAAGTCCTATATCGCTCGTGTCGCACAAAGACAGCTACAGAAGCTCCAACACCTGATGAACATCATCAATGACAACTCCGGTACAGATGCAGAGACCACAGCAGTACTCCGCAACAACAAAGACCGTACATTCAAAACCTATCTAGCATTTGAGGATAAATAAGATGAAAAAATTACTTCTCCTGGCAGCACTCTTCAGCACACTGCTACTCGCACGTAATGATGTTCCCAGCTGCTATGATGCACTCCATATCGATGGGCCCAAAGGCCCAGCCGACAAAGAGATCTTTGTTGTGGTGGATCAGACTACCATTCTAGACAAAAAACTCATGATCTATGTATACCGCAATACCATGAAGTTTGTCAAAAACAATAACGCGGTCACGATCGTCTCTTTTTCCTCCAATGCAAAGGGACGCTATACTGATGTGACCTACTCGGGAAAGCTTGAAGCACTGCTTCCTGATGAGACCAAGCATAATACTTCTAAAAAGTCTCTCCGTAAATACCAAGGTTGTATGAATGGGCAGTATAAATATGCTAAAAACAAAGCAACCAAAGCACTCGTAAGCGTACTGAAAGGGGCTAGCAAATCCCTACCACGCTCTGATATCGTCAAGTCTCTTACCGATGTTGCTAAAAATATCGTGGCACCTTCCCATAGCAAGCATAAAGTGGTTCTGCTCGTCTCAGATATGGTAGAGCACTCTTCAGTCACTTCATTCTATAGTAAAGGGCATATCAGAAAACTCAACATCGACAAAGAGATAGCCAAGATCAAAAAAAGTGGCTACTTGACTGATTTTGCTGGGGCTGATATCTATGTAGTAGGTACTGGTATGGTAGACAAAGAGGGCTATATGGATGCAAAAACACTTAAAAACCTTACGGGGTTCTGGCAGAGTTACTTTGCCAAGACCAATGGGCATCTCAAGGCGATGGGCACTCCTATGCTCTTAGAGGATATTGACCAATAGGTATTATTTTCTTTTAAAGCACAGCAACATAGAAGTCATCTGCTTATATATCGGGTAGAGCTGACTGGATGCTGTATATTTTGCTATGCTCTCTTCTCCTATCTTGACAGAGGAGAGTGCGATGATCAAGAATGACATCACCACAAAATATTTGACCCATGACACCAACCATCCAAAAAAACGACTCAAAAAGGAGAGTTCCCCCTTATGTGAGAGGGTATAAAGTATCTTTCCCATCAATACCGCACTCACCCAAAATATAAAAAATATCCCCAAAAAACCTAAGAGTTGTAGTATCTTTGGATCATTCAAATGATAGAGTTGGCTATCAATAAACTGCCCTGCTTCCACAGAAAGACATGAAGCAAAATAGGCCCCTATCACCAATCCGATCAATCCAAATACTTCTCGAAGTACCCCACGCATAAACCCCTGTATAGACAGTAGCGTAATAACGCCTATCAGCAATAGATCAAACAGGCTCAATGAAAATGGTAAATAACTGTCCATAGCACTCTCTTAAATACTTTTTGTCATTGTATCGATTTTTTCTAAAAAGCCTCTAGGTCTTCAGCGTTTACTTGCTAAATGTACGCATAATATCTATCAACGCATCCATCTGAGCCGTTGCAGCACTTTCATCTTTGGCACTCCGAATCTCATTGACCAGATGCCCTTTTGCATAGTGTTCTACATAGGAGTTGATCATACCGTTGACTGCCCCTTTGATTGCGGTGAGCTGTCGTATGATCTCATAGGGGTCTTGATGTTCCATATCGCTTTCAAGCCTGCTTTTGAGTGCACCGACCTGTCCGCCGATGCGGTTGATACGGTTGATGAGTTTTTTATTTTCTATATCACACTGATACATTGTGTCTCCTTTTGAGTAGATAGTAAAAGATCAATCCAAACATCACTGTACTGCTTAGATAATCCCATAGTCCAAAGTGCTCGACATGTGAGGCTATATCAATCACCTTGAGTTCTCCAAAATAGTGATCATATAGATATCCGAAGAGTATACTCATCGTCGAAATCACACCCAGATAGATAAGCAGTGATCGTTTGCCAAACATCTGTGCCACCACTCCCATGGTTACAGAGTTGGTCGCCGGGCCCGCAGAGAGAAAGACAAATGCTCCACCTGCACTCATACCACTCAACAGAAACGCCGCAGCGATCGGCAGCGAAGCAGTCGCACATACATACATCGGCATCGCGATGATCAGTACGGCTAGATAGGTCAACATCTTATATTCAAAAAGGGGTGCCAGCAGCTCTTTGGGCAATAGTGTACTGAAAGCCGCCCCCAGTAAGATACCGATAAGCAGTGAAAAATAGATATCACCAAAGAGTGTCACAAAGGCATAACGGATCACTCTGCTGAGACTAAATCCTGCCTTGACAGGTACATCACCACTACAGCATCCACTGCTGCAGTCTGCCTCTGCAGAGAGCGTCTGTGAAGGCACTGGTGGAGTCATACTGAATCCAGTAGCAGGTGTAGGCTGCACAGCAAACTTGGGCTCTACTGCATGCGCAGCTTCTTTCTCATCCACGATATTTTGCAGGATACCCGCTACGATCGCTATAAATACTGAGGTCAACACCCGATAAAGCGTAAACACCCAACCAAAAAAACTGTAGGTTGCCATGATAGAGTCTGCCCCCGTGATCGGTGTAGCGATCAGAAAGCTCTGCACAGCGCCTTTGTTGGCTCCCTCTTTTTGTAGGGATTTTGCCAGTGGGATCACAGAACAGGAACAGACAGGCATCGGGATACCAAAGATCGTCGCTTTGATCACAGAGCTTATCTTGCCCCTGCCCAGATGTGAAGAGATAAAGTCAGTCGGGATCAGCTCTTTGAGTACACCCGCAATCAGTAGCCCCAACAAAATAAAAAGGCTCATGCTGTTTGCCAAGATCATGATATTGTCAATAAACTTTTCTAAAAGCTCCATATTATCACCTTTATATACTATAGGGGGGTATAGTATAGTAAGTCACTTTAATTTGACCTGAATCAACGCAAAATAGGTGTACAAATGGTATCATTTTCCCATCATGAAAATGCGCAGTCTACTCTTTCTGTTACTGTTTGGCTCACATTGGCTTCATGCCAATGCACTACAAGATGCGATCAATAATGCTCCCGCAGGTGCCACCATCAAACTCTCCAAAGGGGTCTATAGAGGCAATATCACGATCAACAAACCACTTACCCTCCTGGGTAAAACATCGGGTGTAGTGATAGAGGGGGAAAAGCATGACTCAGTGATCACCATCACCGCTTCACATGTCAGACTGGAGAACCTCACTATCACCAACAGTGGAGATCAGATCATCACACTCGACGCTGCTATCGTCATGAAGAAGGTCTCACACTGCACCATCACCCACTGCACGATACAAAACAGTCTCTACGGCATCGATATGAATATGGTCAATGATTCCAACATTAGCTATAACAGCATCACCTCCAATGGCAAGGAAAAGTCCATGCGTGGTGATGCACTCAAGATCTGGTATAGCAACCGCAATAGCATCATACACAATAGCATTACCGCTTCCAGAGATATCACGCTGGTTTTCTCCAATGATACACTTTTCTCAGACAACAACATCACCCGCGGCAGACATGGATTGGCGATGGAACGAAGCAAGCATACTGTCATACAGCGCAATCTCTTCCGCTACAACAGTACAGGTATCATGGCTATGGCAAGTAGGGATACCAACATCACCCACAACCAGATCCTCAGCTGCCAGGGAGCTGCAGGCATAGGCATGGTCATCCAGGGAGGGGGCAAGTTACACTTTGCACATAACCAGATCAGCTACAATGCCAAAGCCTTCTATATCGATACTAAAGACCATGAAGAGGGGATGCGAAGATGGTTTACACACAATAGGGTCACCTATAATAAAGAAGCTTTTCACTTTCACCTCACGATCAAGAACAATACCATCACGCATAACATCATCATCGGTAATCTTGATGATATAATCAAAGATATAGAGGAAACAAAAACCAGAAAGAACAAGATTGAAAAGAACTACTGGGACAGGTACCAAGGATTTGACAGGGATGCAGACAATATCGGAGACACACCACATCAAGTCTATCAATATGCAGACCAGCTCTGGCACTATAACCACAAAATAAAATTCTTCTACGCAAGCCCCATCATGAGCCTGCTCAATTTCCTGAGCAATCTAGCGCCATTTATAGAGCCACATCTACTGCTGGAGGACACATCTCCTCTAGTAGAACAAAGGATCAACCTCCAATGAACTCTTTTGCCTTGCCCCCTTTGAGTGTGGTGATGAGTCCATCAAGTCCACCCTTGAGAAAGACTACATCATAGCCCTCTGACCTCAGATAGGTCCAGCCTACGATAGAGCGTGGGCCCGTCGGGCAGCCCAGTACGATACGTTTGTCTTTAGGCAGTTCTCCCTGACGCTCTGAGAGCTCATTGAGTGGTATTCTAAGTCCAAATTTCAGCTCCCATACTTCTCTCTCAAAATCCATACGGATATCGACAAACTCACAATTACCCTCTTTGTAGAGTGCTAAAAACTCCTCGATATTGATCATCGCTGTACCCATGTACTTGGGTGTTATCTGCTTGATAAATTGATCCATTTCTTTCCTTTTTGCTGACATTATAATATAAAGTTAAATACATAGCCGATACAGATGATCCCTGCCCCAACGATCCCAAAAAATGTCAAGATCAATCGTATATGCAAAATACGCTTCAAAATCATCGCTTCAGGTAGACTGAGTGCCGTGATCGCCATCATAAATGCCAGTGCTGTGCCCAGTAGCATCCCTTTGGAGGTGAGGACTTCAACTAAAGGCATCACTCCCGCTGCACTAGAGTACATCGGAATACCCATCAACACGGCTACAGGGACTGCCAATGGATTGGATGCCCCTGCCCACTCTGCGATCAGGTCTTCAGGAATATACCCATGGATCAGGGCTCCGATCCCCACGCCTATCACCACATAGAGCCAGATCTTCCTAAGGATATCTACAGTGTTTTCCCATGCTTCACGCACTCTTTGTCTACCGGTAAGCCTGATCGCTACCTCCTCAAGGTCACTCTCCATAGGCTTGATATCCATGAGAATATACTTTTCCATTCCCAGTTTTCCTATCAAGTACCCACCCACAATAGCAACAAGGAGTCCAAATCCTATATAGAGTACCGTCACTTTCCAACCAAAAAGCCCAAAAAGCAATGCAATCGCTATCTCATTGTTCATTGGTGAAGAGATCAGAAAAGAGAAGGTGATTCCTACAGGAATCCGTGCCTGAATAAAGCCCAAGAAAAGTGGTATCGCACTACAACTACAAAAGGGCGTAATAATCCCAAAAAGTGCTGCCAGTATATTGCCTGTAAATTCTGATTTTCCCTGCAGATACGCCCTGACATACTCTGTATTGAAGTATGTACGCAGATAGGAGATAGCAAAGATGATACTCACTAAGAGAAAAAGTATCTTGAGTGTATCATAAAGAAAAAAGTTGATCGACGCACCAAGATGCCCCTCCAGCCCCCATATTCCATAGGTCAGCCTATCGACCAACCGCTGCCACCACTCAAACATGCAATATCTTTACTATCTCGTCCACGCTCAGCAGTTTCCCGGTAGACTTTACCTCTCCATCCACAACCAGACCTGGAGTACTGACTACATGATATGCCATGATCTCCATAAGATCTTCTACCTTGGTAACAGAGTGGAATCCTCCGATCTGTGCGATGGCAGCTTTTGCATTGGCTTCCATCGCTTGACATTTGGCACATCCTGTACCCAGTATCTCTATTTTCATTCCATTTCTCCTAGTTTTTTTATCACTTCTGCTAAAAGTATCTCTTTTATCTCTCCATAGGTCTCTTCAAAGGCTGCATAGGGCTTGCCATCAGGGTCTTCGAACCCTATATGCATCTTCTCCACAGGCTGGGAAAAGACAGGACAGGTTTCACGGGCATGATCACATACGGTTACTAGCAGGTCCAAATCCATCTCTATCACCTCATCCAGATGCTTTGAATAGTACTTTTCATTCCAGCAGTCATGTGCTTCCAGCACTTTCCGTGCATTGGGATTAACCTTCCCAGAGGGGGCTACCCCACAGCTATACGCTTCGACATCTTTTAGAAAATGATTGATCAATGCCTCTGCTATGATACTGCGACAGCTATTTCCTGTACACATCACCAGCACTTTTTTCATTGCTTTACCTTGCATGATTTATTGAGTATGGGAGTCTCCATCTCCAGATAGCCTATCTCTTTGAGAAGTTGTTGACGAAAGAGATCGAGAGGTTTACGGATACTATAGTATGCCCAACGCCCTCGTCTCTCTACCCTCAGAAACCCTGCCTCTTTGAGGATTTTAAGATGTCGGGAAACTCTGGATTGAATCATCAAAAAAGAGGACTCGATATCACATACGCACACCTCCTCATAACTATTGATAAACTTGAGAATCGAGATACGTGTCTCATCATTTACAGCTCCGATAGTTTTAAGAAAAATATCCATAGAAACGCCTCCTCTCTTTTAATCCTGATAGTATAGCATAATTAATACTATATATCAAGATATATTGATGTATAGTATTTTCTCTTTCTCTATATTGGTATATAGCACTTAACTAAATGATTTAGAAGGGGGTCGGGTGTCAAATATTAAATAATATTATTGTACTATTTTCTATTTTCTGCTACAATCTTGGAAATAATCAAAGGATTTACATGAAACGCATCATCCCTCTATTGGTTCTGAGCTTTACACTGATCAGTGTCTCTTGCGGGAGTGCCACCGATACAAATACGACCATAAAACTCTCTCCTCCAGCAAAAGACAAGATATACTTCGGAGCATTCCCCGACTTTGGAGGAGCAGAAGAGACAGTCACCGCCAAACGCATACAAGATTTTGAAAAGATAGCAGACAAAAAAATCCTCTGGGCATGCTTTTCCAACAACTGGTGGCACGGGATCCATTATCCCAAGACCAAGATCCATACGATCGCAGATACAGGCACTATCCCCTACGTCAGACTCATGCCTCGCACCGATGAGATACAGGGGCATCCAGAACAAAAATACACGCTCCAGAAGATCATCAATGGTGTCTTTGACAAAGAGCTCAAACAGTGGGCAAAAGACGCCAAAGCAGACGGTATCCCGATACTGGCAGATTTTGCACTGGAGATGAATGGAGACTGGTTCCCATGGAGCGGGATCTTCAATGGAGGCGCCACTACAGACGGCTATGGAGACCCTAGCTATCCAGACGGGCCCGAACGCCACCGTGATGCCTACCGCCATATCATCGATCTCTTTCGCGCAGAGGGAGTGACCCATATCACCTGGATGTTCCACTACAACTACGCTACCCTGCCCTATGAGGCATGGAACAAGCCCCACTACTACTATCCAGGGGATGACTATATCGATTGGGTAGGTTTCAGCCTCTATGGAGCACAGACTCCCACTGAAAAGTGGAAAGGTCTGGGGTTCTCCACCCAACTCAAAGACTACTCTGATGACTTTGCTGCCATCCAAACAAGTAATCCTATCGCTCTACTGGAGTTTGGTGTAGTAGATCATCATCCCGACGGAAACAAGAGTGCCTGGCTCAATGATGCCTTCACCACCATCCTGTCCAACCCCTATGTCAAGTTCAAAGCCATCAACCCTTGGCATGAAAAGTGGCAAAACGAAGACGAGAGCTGGACAAACCTACGTCTGGACTCTTCTCCTGAAGTACAGGCTATGTTTAAGAAATGGATGAAGCATGAGAGGTTCATCTCACATCCGTAGGTTCGCCCCTATCACACCATCATAAAACAAACAGATAGCATCCTTACTGATCATTTTACTACTTGATCATAAGTACTTACTGACTTCTTCCAGTTGGTATTGATCAAAAACCTTGATGCCATGCGCCGTCAGCAAGGCAGAGGTAACACCCATACCATCTGATCTAGCACCCGTAAAACTCCCATTATATATAGTTACACTGCCACATGAAGGGCTTAATGCCGTGAGTACAGCAACCTTAATATCATTTTCCTGACAAAGTGTCAGGGTATTGTAAGCAGCAGTCAAAAATGACTCTGTAACATCCCGTCCATTCTCTTCGATCACAGAGGCCTTACCTGACAGGACATCAGCACCATCTCCCCCACAGATCTCGGCAGAAACTCTAGGGATACTCATGCCAGCACTTACTTCTGGACATATAGAGACCAATCTGCCATCACTCATCCAATACTGAAGCAAGGTATGAGATAGAGTCAATCCAGCACCATCATAACGTACTTTCTCCCCCAGTAAACATGCACTGATCAGTATTTTTGACCTCTTATTCTTTTTCATAAATCCATCCCTTTCTAGAAGGAAATATTCTATACCTTTTACTCTTAATATCTACCTCATCAATATACTTAAGCTATAATGAGAGATCGTTAACAAGGTACTACTAGATGCAAACATACAAGAGTGAATTTTTCAAAGACAAAGCCTTACCATATGTTGAAGTATGGCATATACTTCACGCAACAATGCACTACAAACCTCATTTTCACTATATGCTTTCGATCGGTGCCATTGAAGAGGGGGAGGTGGTATTTTTTCATGATGGACAAGCTTCACATCTCAGTACTGGAGAATTGATCATTTTCAACCCAGAAACCGTCCATACCTGCAATCTAACGAAAGATACCACGCATAAATATCATATGATATGCTTGGATATTAGCTGGTGTAAAGCATTTCAAGAGAGCCTGTGGGATACCAAACTGGATACATTTGAGAAAATAAATAAAAAGATACTCAAAGATAAAAAAATGCACGAGTCATTTATTGGATTGAGTATTCTACTCAGAGATCGATCTGTTTTTTATCTTGAAAAAGAAGCTGCATTACATGAATTTATGGAAGCGTTCTTTGAGCGGGACACATCTGATACAGTCAGTAACAATACTCAGGATATACCTCTCTTAGACCATCTCGAATCTGCCAAGGAGTATATCAAGCAAAATGTTCGAGAGAACATCACTGTAGCAGAGCTTGCAAAAAAGGCTTCACTGAGTGAATATCATTTCATGAGAGTATTCAAGCACTATACTGGCATGAGCCCCCATGCCTATCTCATCAATCAAAAAATCAATCTGGCACAAAAACTACTCTTGAGTGGGGCACCTATCATAGATGTGGCATTGGAGCTTGGTTTCGTTGATCAAAGCCATCTAAATCGTCACTTTCGTCCTATTGTCACTATGTCTCCAGGTGAGTTTATTCAGGCGGCTGAAGTGAAGGTTTATTAGCAATCGCCATTCCTCCCAATATCATCAAAGAAGAGAGGATAATCCTCCATCCAAGTACCTCATCCAGTAACCAAACAGATGCTGTTGTGTTGATGAGAGGTACCAGATAGATATAGTTGCTGGTCTTGCTAGAACCAATCAAGAGAACAGCCTTGCGCCAGAGAATATATGCTCCTACAGAAGCAAAAAGTGTCAAAGTGGCAAGATTGATTAAGACCGCAGGATGTGTGTATGCTTCAAAATGAAACGACCCAGAATAAACTGTCTCCCAAAACAACCATAAAAATACCAATCCATAAAAGATACTTTTTCGTGTAACAGCAAGATGATGATAGGATGTCGAGATATAGCCAAGGATGAGAGTATATACTGCCCAACCAAATCCTGCAAGCAGTGCGAGACTATCACCGATATTTGGCAAGCTTATTTTTTCAAAAACGAGAACAGCAACACCAGCAAAGGCAATCAACGCACCCCAAAGAGCCATTTTAGGTAATGGGGTATGATGGATAATCGAGGCGGTAAGGAGAGTAAAAAGTGGTGCCAGCGTCACCAGCAAACCTGCGTTGATAGCTGTTGTATGAAGAAGAGCAATATTCTCAAGCACATAATAGCCAAAAAACATACTAAGCCCCGCAAGTGCGAACATCATTTCATCTTTGAGGACAAATGGCGTTCGTTTTGGGTGAATAATCCATAGGATTATCCAGGCTAACGAAAAGCGTACTATGATGATCTCAATGGGATCGATGTACATGAGTAGCACTTTGGTCTGGATATAGGTCAAGCTCCAAATAGTAATAGCAATGAATGCCAGTAAGTGTCCCTTCATCATGCTCTCTTTTTTAGATAAATATAGCAAAAAATGGCATTTTTGTCTTGGATAATCCTGCTATTTATGCATAGGGTATGCCTTTTGTATATGAACCACACTTTATAGTTATTTTGATAAAATCAGTACAAAGGAAACATATGAACATCAACAATAAACAGTTAAAAGATATTTTTCAAGGGCTATCAACACCTCTTATCGCAGATGCCATAGTTCGCTTGGGGATAAAACCACGCATCATAGCATCTGGCATTCAACCATTGATATCTGGGACAAAGATTGCAGGGAAAGTTTTTCCAGTCAAACATTTTGGAAGTGTGGATGTGTTTTTTAAGGCAATGACAGAGGCACAAGAGGGAGACATCCTCATCATCGACAATCAAGGCAGAAAAGATGAAGGCTGCATTGGGGATCTAACTGTACTCGAAGCACAGGCATTCAAGTTACAGGGAATCATAGTATGGGGTTGCCATCGAGACACAAAAGAGCTGATAGAGATAGGGTTTCCTGTATTTAGTTATGGCAAGTGCCCTTTTGGTCCGCTGCAAATAAATCAACGAGAAGCAGGAACGTATTCAACCATACAGTTTGATGGCGTAGAAGTGGGGGAAGACGATGTTGTGTTTGCGGATGATGACGGCATCGTCCTCGCTCTATATCAAGACATCAAAAATATCTTATCCAAAGCAAATGAGATAAATGAGACTGAAATCAATCAAGCTAATGCCATCAAAAATGGACAAACCTTGCACGAGCATCTTCAATTTGATGAATATCTAATCAAAAGTAGAGAGGATAGAAGCTACACATTCCGCAAACATCTCAAAAATATAGGTGGGGCAATAGAGGAATAAAAGTAGGGTTATTTTAAAAAGGGCTAAATATACTTATTGAAAAAATAAAAAATGGGACTTCTTTTGAGGTTGCATATCAAAGAAGGTATCAAAATAACGTTAAGGAAAAAAGTATAGAATATACTTAATGTGTTTTAATTTAAATTTGAAAAGGAAACATAAAAATGGACATCATCACTCTCGTCTTTCTACTCACCTCATCGGTCATCATACTTACCCCCGGTCAGGACATGATCCTCGTCATGTCGCGCTCGATCTCTCAGGGGCAAAAGGCGGGGATCATGACGGCGCTAGGGGTGAGTGTCGGACTGCTGGGGCATACGTTGCTGGCGGCGATGGGGCTGGGAGCACTTCTGCTTGCTTCCGAGCGCTTGTTTGATCTGGTCAAATGGATCGGGGCGGGGTATCTGCTCTACATCGGGTATCAACTGCTGAGAAGCCAAGACCACACCGTGAGCATGAAAGACCTACCCAAAATCTCCTACCGAAAAATGTTTCTCCAAGGAGCCATGTCCAACATCTCCAACCCAAAAGTCGCTATCTTCTACTTCGCCTACCTACCACAGTTTGTCGTGCCAGGGCATGGAAACGAGACAATCCAGCTCTTGACGCTGGGCATTGCCTTTGCTGTGCTAACCTTCACCATCAAGGCACCCATCGGATACATCTCAGGAATGCTCTCCTACTGGATACAAGCACGGCCTGCTGTGCTGAAGTATATCCATCGGACTAGCGGAGTGATCCTGATCGGTCTGGGGTTGAAGCTTGCATTAGACAAAAGGGTATAAAAGGATCATGATGTTTCACAGAGAATGGAAATGTACCTGTCCCAAAGCGTTTGAACAAGGCTTTATCACCTATCTGGGTGAAACAGGCGTCAAAGATACACAGATGATAAAGGGGTGTGTTGGTTATCATATTTTGCGAAGAGCCCTTGGTCAAGAAGTAGAGATCACTTTTGTCTCACTATGGGAATCCTTGGATCATATGAAAGCCTATGCCGGTGACAATCTCTACAAAGCAGTACTCTATCCAGAAGATGAAAAGTATCATATTCACGCAGAGACTGAAGTCAAAGTCTATGAGGTTATTGTATGACCAATCCTTCTATATGATTGCTAAGTATTATTAGCACGCTTTACCCGATAGAGCACATATGCAGAAGCAAAAAACATCCCAGAAAAAAATCCTAATAAACCACAGATCATACTTATAGTAGTGGTATCTTCGATGATGGCAAGAGAGCGTGCCTTTGCATACCCGACAAAGAACTTTGTAAAGTATATACCCATCATAAGAGCCAAGGGCACAAAGCTACCCC
Organism: Sulfurovaceae bacterium; assembly: GCA_965215705.1. GTDB lineage: Bacteria > Campylobacterota > Campylobacteria > Campylobacterales > Sulfurovaceae > JAAXPZ01. Next base: position 842,845 of record CBDCEE010000003.1, read on the forward strand.
GAAGAGAAAATACTCTCTTCTGCGGATCATAGTGAATACCTCTTGGGTACTTATAAAAGTGGTTAAATGACAGTGCTCCTATGATACCTGCTATCCAATAAGCAATAGAAGAAAAAGTAATACCAAAAGTAGAGACTACTCCATAAAATGAGAATAATATCATTGCAACTGGCAATACCAAGGCTCTGTTCAAAGAGATACTTCGTGCTCTAGCCTGTAGTAATCCAAGCAGGAGCAATCCAAAGAAAAGAGCCACTATACCTAGTGGAATGTGCTGAGCTATCTGTATCCATCTCTCCATAAGGTTTCCTAGAGCTTCTTGCCTAAGCGTTTCTCTATCTGCTTTTTCTCCCACTCTGGACTAAAGAAGTGGAAGACTTCAAATACATTCAAGGCATGGGCTACAATACCAATCCCCCATCCAAATATCACCCAATACACCCACATAGTCTCGGGTGACTTTATCGGATTGAATATCAATAACCCAGTCACCACTATTGCGTACTTGATCAGGTGTGTATAGAAGCCTTTGATATCCCGTACATAGGCAAGCGCACTCTCCTCGTCAGTATGTAAAACTTTACTATCATCCATAACATCTCCTTGCTGTAAAGTAGCAACATCCACGTCAAAGACATCTGAGAGTAATATGAGTGATTCAAGACTGGGTTTATGCCCTCGTTCAATCCTCTGTATCGTTCGGGTACTGAGTCCTGTGAGGTCAGCCAGTTTCTCTTGAGACCAGCTCTTTTGAAGTCTGAGTTTTCTTACTATCATGCGGCTTCTCCTTGATGTTACAGAGGTAGTATAGCAATTTTGAGCACCTGTCGGTTACGACATTTTAGCGACAAATGCTCTTGGGAACAAGGTTATCAAGGATTTTTGAGTCTATACTAACAACCTATACACCACAAATGAGAATACCCACGCCGTCACCGTCGTAAAGAGAAACAGATAGAGCAGATATTTATACCCGCCTGCTTCTCTGGCAAAGACCATGCTGGCCGCCAAACAGGGCAGGTAGATCATCACAAAGACGATAAACGCCATCGCGGAGGCGAAGCTTACATTGGCTTTGAGTTGGGTGATGAGAGAGCTGCTGCTCTCATCCACATCATCACCGATGGCGTAGAGTACACCCAGTGTCGAGACGACTACCTCTTTGGCAGCTAGTCCAGTCTCTAAGGCTACTGCCATCTTCCAATCGAAGCCAAGCGGAGCGAAGAACGGCTCACTGGCATGCCCTATCTGTCCAAGGTAGCTGTGCTCTAGCTCATAGAGTTTGGCTTGATTGCTGTCTACATTGGAAGGAGCATCTACCTTGGGATAGGTAGAGGCGAACCAGATCAGCATGGAAGCCAGCAGGATAAAGGTACCCGCTTTTTTGAGGTAACCAGAGGCCTGATGATAGACAGTATGCCAAATAAGTTTGAGAGAGGGCATCCGATACTTGGGCATCTCCATCACAAACGGTTCATCCTCACCTTTGAATACTACCACTCTGAGTACCTTTGCCATCACTAGCCCCAGCAGAGCTCCTGCGATATAGATCGCAAAGATCACATTACCCGCCTGCTCAGGTCCGAAAAAAGCTCCGGCAAACAGTACATAGATCGGTAGTCTCGCACCACAGCTCATAAAGCCCAGTATAAAGAGGGTAATGAGTCTGTCTTTTTCGCTCTTGAGTGTACGGGTCGCCATATAAGCCGGTACGGTACATCCAAAGCCAGTGACCAGCGGGATAAAGCTCTTACCATGCAGTCCAAATTTGTGGAAAAATCCATCAAGCAGAAACGCCACACGGCTCATATATCCCGTCGTTTCCAACAAGGCTATACCGATATAGAGGATAATGATATTGGGCAGAAACAGCACCACTGCCCCCACCCCTGCGATAATCCCATCTACCACAAGACTACGCAGTGCTTCATGAGAGATCATAGAGCCTATCGCTTCACCAAATACACCAAACCCTGCATCGATCATATCCATCGGGATCGCTCCTAGCGTAAAGGTCAGCTGGAACAGTGCCCACATAAAAAAGAGAAAGATAGGGATACCGAAATACTTGTTGATGAGGATATCATCGATACGCTTTGTAGGACTCTTGCCTCTCTTTTTAGCACGTTGACAGTGGACTGTCTCCATACGGATACCTCGAGCTACGGCTGTATATTCGTTGGCCTTGATCTCCTCCATGTTTTTGGTCTCATGGTGGGTATAGATATGTTCCAGAGACTTGACCAGCAGTGGCTGGAGCTCCATCATGATGGGATGCTCATGCAGAGCTTCATAGATGGCTTTATCGCCGATAAGTACACGCATCGCCAACTCTCTGGTAGTCAAATCACGGTAACTGTAGCCTCTCTCTTCAAAAAATGCCTCTATAGCATCGATCTCTTCCTCTACCGGATCACTATAGAGTATCTTGGAGTGCTGTCTACGGTGACTGTCTGCCACATCATGGACACGGTCAAGCAACATATCAACGCCCTCGCCGGTACTGGCAGAGACCAGCACGACAGGTACACCGATGATCGCTTCTATCTGCTCTACATCGATCTCTATTCCCTCTTTGGCTGCTTCGTCTGCCATGTTCAGTGCCATGACCATCTTTTTGTTGAGCTTGAGTAGCTCCAGCGTGAGCAAGAGGTTGCGTTGCATATGGGTAGCATCAAGCACATTGATGATCACATCATAAGGCTCATTGAGCAGATACTCATGCGCAACCTTCTCCTCTTTGGAGAAGCCATTGATCGAATAGGTACCAGGCAGATCCACCATCTCAAACTGATGACAGTGATGCTCAAAGCAGATCTCAGTCTTCTCTACGGTCACCCCTGAGAAATTGCCCACTTTCATACTGCCAGAACCTGTCATCGCATTGATGAGCATTGATTTGCCTACATTAGGCTGCCCGGCAAGAACCACTCTGATACTATCCATTCTGTCTCTCCACTTCGATATCTTCAGCTTCGATAGAGCGAAGTCCTATCAGCGTATCATCCACCATAACCTCTATGGTTTTATGTGCCAGTGAGTACGCCTCCACTGTCAACTCGCTGCCTTTGACCACACCAAAAGAGCGTAAACGACTTTTGAGATCTTCTGAGGCATTGATCGCTATGATCTTTGCACTGTCGCCTTTTTTTAATTCTGATAATTTCATACTTTCTCTGTCCATTTTTAATTTTGATAACTATTTTCAATTGGCATCATAGCACTCCCTCTCTTAGACTCTCTTTAATGAGATTGATTATCATTAAATCTTTATGGGCTATTTTTATTTATAGAGTATAATAGCATGATAATTTACAAAAATGGTAGACCATGACCTATAGAGAAACACTGCAGCATCCAATCGTAGCCAAACTATCACTGATACAACTCATCTCCTATTTTGGGACATGGTTCTCACAGGTGGCGATCTTCTCTATGCTTGTGGCTCTGGATGCAGATGCCGTGACTATCTCGATCACTGCCATGGTCTCCATGCTGCCAGCGGTGATACTCTCTCCATTGACCGGTTCTCTGATCGACCGTATCGATTTTAAAAAGCTGATGCTCACCCTACTCCTCATAGAAATTGCGATGACGCTCGGCTTTATCTTTATCGACTCCCTGGCCTATATTGGCATTCTGCTGTTGCTGATCTTTATCCGCTCTGCGGCTTCCTCGATGCTCTTCTCTGCGGAGATGGCACTTTTCCCCCGTATCCTGGAGGGAGAGATGCTCAAAAATACCAACGAGATACACTCCATCATCTGGTCACTCTGTTATGCTTTGGGTATGGCTGTAGGGGGTATCGCAACCTACTACTGGGGCTATGATACCTCATTTGTGATCGATGCTCTGCTCTATGGGGTCGCTGTTTTGATCCTGCTAGGTCTGCAGATCGCTCCCAGAAAGATCACCCATACAGACTCTATAATCAAAATGCTCAAAGACGGTTTCTCCTATATCATGGGACACAAGAAGATACTACACCTGATCCTGATACACTCCTCTATAGGGCTGACCAGCTTTGATGCCCTTATCACACTGCTGGCAGACTACCAGTATAAAGAGCTTATCGCTGTACCCTTGGCTATCGGTATCATGAATGCCATCAGAGCACTGGGGCTGATGATGGGGCCATTCTTCATCGGGAAAGTGATCTCTACCAAAAACCTACACTGGTTTTTCTACTACAAGGAGGCGCTATTATACTGTGGGGATTTTTTGAATACAATTTCTACTTGGGACTTGTCACGCTTTTTATTACCGGTTTTTTCATCACAACACTCTGGTCCTATACCTATCTGCTCGTCCAGCAGGAGACTGATCCTCATTACATGGGACGGGTCATCTCCTATAATGATATGGTCTTTATGCTTTCCAATGCTATGACCGCCCTCTTTATCGGCTATGCCTACACCTTTGGACTATCCTTGGAGTATGTAACGATACTGCTTGGCGCTGGGTTTGTACTCTTTGCCATCTACTATCGATGGTTCCAAAAAAGATACCTCTGAGTCTCAGCACATACTTAGCTATAGAGCTTCAGTATATGGTCATTGACCGATTTGTTGGCTTTTTTAAGCGTCTCGATCGCATCTGTCGTCAATATCCCTGCTTCTGAGATAGGTACTTCCAAGAGTTTTTTAACCTCTGCGATCAGGTGCTGCGTGGTGGCGATATCTACTTTGGAGTTGACATGAAGTCCTTCAAACTCCTCTGCCTCTTCCAGAAAAATCGCTCTACGTATCTTGGCATTTTGCTCTTCGAGAAGCACTTTATATTTGGCGAGGGTATTGCTGCTGTTCTGGATATGCTCTCTGACAAGCTCCATTTTCTGCTTGCACTCCTCTTTGTTGGTACAGTAGAGGGTGACTGCCTCTTCTGTCTGACTAGCCACGCGTAGGTTGCTAGAAGCTCGCATCGATACGATGATACTGTAGACGATCCACATGACCAGCAGTATCGCGATAATCACTGCTGCTGCACCGATAGTTGCATTGCTTCCCAGTCCAAGCTGTTCAGAGGTCCACTCCAACATCTTGTTGAGCCGTGGGAAATCAGGCATCTTCTCTGGTGGGATAGAAAATCCCAGCGTTTTGGATGAGGTAAATGCCCAGCCCATAAAGGTAGCGATCCCCGCAAGTAAAGCAAAAAAGAATCCTTTGAATCGTCCACTGGAGAGCTCTTTGATCTCTACCTTGTCTTCATCCAGGTCGATAAGCTCTACTGCACTCTCAGGAAGTGCTGCCAAGAGATCCTCTTTTGCTGCACCTATCTTTTTCAGGAGTGCCTCTCCCGGCTGCAAGGCAGAGGCAAAAAGTGTCTCTTTTTGTGTATTGAGCTTCTCTATATCACTATCTATATTTTTCATACACGTTTCGATCTGTTCTCTGGTCTCTGCTGTCAGAATTTTTGCTTTATCTATCTTCTCTTTGGCGATATCCAGTTTACTTTTTTTAGCCTCTACGATCTCTTCTGCTTTCTCTTGGATATCCTCTACTTTCTCTTCCACTTTTTCTACGGTCTCTTCCACTTTTTTTTCTACACTACGCTCTATTTTTTCTTCTGACATAAGAACTCCTTTGATGTATTTTAGCATAAAAGTATAAATCGGTTTTTTTGGATATAATTCGTAAAAATCACTATAACGGAACAGTATGGCAATCCTTTTTTATCTCTTTATCGCTTTTGTATCTCTCTCGGTACTGGTCTTCTTCCATGAGCTTGGGCACTATGCAGCAGCCAAATTTTTCGGTGTGCATGTAGAGCGTTTCAGTATCGGATTTGGTAAGATCCTTAGCCGCAAGCAGTGTTGTGGCACAGAGTGGGCCTTCTCTGCTATCCCGCTGGGTGGCTATGTCAAAATGAAAGGTCAGGACGATAGTGACCCTACCGCCAAGAGCAGTGACAGTGATAGCTACAATGCCAAAAAACCCTGGCAGCGTATCATCATCCTGTTGGCTGGACCTGTAGCAAATCTGATATTGGCATTTTTTGTCTATCTTGTGATCGCGATGAGTGGTGCTCCGGCAGTTGTTGCCATAGACTACCTCCCTCCAGTAGTCAATGAAGTCTCTACAGACTCACCTGCATCTAAAGCAGGGATACAAAAGGGAGACATCATCCTGCAGGTCAACCAATCTCCTATCACCTACTGGTATGAGATAGGTACAGTCATACGGAATGCTACAGGAGATATCCAGCTCAAAGTCAAAAGAGGAGAGAAGCTCCTTACACTTACTCTCGGCACCAAAGTGATCGATAGTAAAAACGAATTCCAAGAGAAGATCAAACGTCGTATTATCGGTATCAATACAGATATCAACAGAGATAAAATCATAAAATTCAGCCCCTCACAAGCCCTCTTCTATGCATGGAATGAGACTAAAAAAGCTACTCTTCTCATCGCTACCGGTGTCAAGAAAATGACCACTGGCGAAGTAAGTGCTGAGAATGTCGGTGGAGCGATCACGATCTTTGATATTATTATGAAGTTTGCCGAACGAGGCATCGTCTATCTACTCTTTGTGATGGCACTGATCTCTGTCAACCTTGGTGTACTCAACCTCCTCCCTATCCCAGCACTCGATGGTGGACACATCATGTTCAACCTCTATGAGATGATCACTCGCAGGGAGCCCAGTGAAGCAGCGATCTACTATCTTACCCTCTTTGGCTGGGCACTGCTGTTTGGACTGATGGGGCTAGGGCTCTATAATGATGTCAATAGGATTTGGGGTTAATAGGCACTTTTCGATATGATTTTACATTGTAGGGTGCGTAACACGCACCAAATACCCGCCAAGGACATACCCATGATACAAGACAAAGAAACCCTCGGAACCAACCTAGACAGCGTTCTCTGGAATCTAGAAGAAGCCAGGCTAAAAGTCAGCGACCACCACATCGTCAAGCTGGTCGTCGTAGGAAAATATACTGAGATAGAAAACATCGCCACACTCTATGAATTGGGTCAGAGAGCCTTTGGAGAGAATCAGGTACAGCAGCTCAAAGAGCGTATGGGCCAGCTGGAAAATCTCCCACTAGAGTGGCATATGATCGGCTCACTACAGAAAAACAAGATTAACAACCTCGTCGATCTGCACCCTGTGCTCATGCACTCACTTGACTCCCTCTCCCTTGCAGAAGAGCTCAACAAAAAACTCGAAGCCAAACAGACAACGATGTCCTGCCTGCTCCAGATCAATGCAGCCAAAGAGGAGAGTAAATCAGGCTTTGGCAGTGAGGAAGCATATGACAGGTATCAACAGATCATAGAGACCTGTCCCGCCATTAACCTCAAAGGAGTGATGACCATCGGAGCCCATACCACAGACAGTACATTGATCAGAGAAAGTTTTGAGACCACACACCGTGTCTATGAAAAGCTAGAGAAAAATGGTGCAAGCATTTGTTCGATGGGGATGAGTGGGGATTATGAATTGGCGATTGAGTGTGGATCGAATCTGATACGCGTAGGATCAGCGATATTTAAATAGTCTGTAGGGTATGAAGATATACCCTACTATGCTTTACACTGCTGACACACTCCATACAGATTGACCTGTCTATGATTCAGTGAAAAACCTGAAACCTGAGCGATCTTTTCTGTATCTTCTGCAGTACCTATATCTAGTATCTTATCCATGACTGTACCACATTGGGTACAGATCAGATGGATATGATCCTCTTTGATGATCTCATATTTGGACTTTTGACCGATGATGGGCACTTCGGTGAGTACCCCTCTCTCGACCATAAGAAGGATGTTTTTATAGATAGTGGCTAGAGAAAGTGAAGCATGTATCTTGGATACCTCTTCATAGATTCTCTCTATGGCGATATGCCCATACTTCTCGATCACTTCCAGAATCTGTGTACGCTGAAAAGTTGCTTTGAGCTCATGCTCTTTGAGAAGCTGTGCATAGTTTGTCATGAATGATGCCTTACAGTGCTTCAGCATGCTTAGCAAGATACTCAGCCACACCTTCAGTGCTTGCTTTCATACCTTCATCACCCGCTTGCCAACCTGCCGGACATACCTCTCCATGCTCATTGGTGAAGAGCATAGCATCTACCATTCTGAGCATCTCATCTTCGTTTCTCCCCAGTGGCAGGTCATTGATCACCGCGTGTCTGATCGTACCATCTGCATCGATAAGGAATGATCCTCGTAGTGCTACTGACTCATCAAGGAGTACATCATAGTCTCTGGCAATTTGCTTGGAAAGGTCTGCTACCAATGGAAACTTGATACGGCCGATACCACCTTCGTTGACTGGTGTCTCTCTCCATGCGAAGTGTGAGAACTGACTATCTACTGAGACACCGATGACATTGATCCCTCTTTTGGTGAACTCCTCTGCTCTGTGAGAAAAGGCAATGATCTCTGAAGGACAGACAAACGTAAAGTCCAGGGGATAGAAGAAAAGTACTGCACCCTTCTCTCCCAAGTTATCCATCAGATTGAAATCCTCTACGATCTGGCCATTTGCGAGTACCGCGGTTGCTGTAAAATCTGGAGCTTTTTTTGTAACTAACATAGTTATTTCCTTAATGATAATTTTTATTTATAGCGAAATTGTATCTAATAAAACTTAATAGGAGATAAACCAAAAAATTGATCCACTTTTTCCAAATGTAGCCCAAAGTCTTCAAATCGATGCGTACCACCCTCGTCAATAAATATCTGGGCACCTTGGTAGTACTGCGCTGCGACATGGTGATCCAGTATCTCATCCCCTGCCTTGAGAAAGACCTCATAATTTTTGGCTCTGGGTGTAGTAATAGCGAATTGTTTCAACTGCTCTAGATATACCCTCTTCCAATCAAACAGTATGCCATCATGGGTCTCATTCTCTCCCAGGTATCTCTCCAGCGTCTCATAGGGTCTGGTTGAGGGATTGATCAGCACTGTCTTGATATCATACTTCTCGGAGAGATATGTCGCATAAAATCCACCTAGTGAACTTGCTATGAGTCCATGGATCTCATGACGCTCAATGATCTGCTCCAGTGTTTGTATCGCCTGATTGGGTACATGAGAAAAACCAGCGATATATATCAGTTCTTTATAATATGCTTTGAGTTGCACTGCTTTGGCAGAATTTTCAGTGCTTCTAAATCCGTGTATATAAAGTATCATCTATCTCTCCTCTTTGTGTATGTTGATAAGCCATTTGACATCCTCGACACTCCTGATCCCCAACCCAGATTTCTCGGACAAGCGGATATCTAATCCCTCAAAGACTGCACCTCCTATCACCGGAGAGTCTTTACAGAGTATGGGGGCATCTAGGTCATATAGCGTGACCGTCTCTGCTCTGGCAGAAGCCATATGCGCAGCAGCCCCCACACTGATAGCCCCCTCCAGCATGCAGCCGATCATACACGCTACACCATACTCCCCGCATATATCTGCGATCTCCAAAGCCTTGCTGATGCCCCCACACTTATCCAGTTTGATATTGATCAGATCTACAGCTTGCATCTCTAGCAGTGCTCTTGCATCCTCGGGGGAAAAGATACTCTCATCCGCCAGTATCGGCGTAGTGCTTCGCTCTTTGATATACTTCAGCCCCTCGAAATCTTCCCGTTTGACGGGCTGCTCTATCAGCTGGATCGTTATCTCCTTCTTCTCTAGTTCTACAAGGAACCTCACTGTCTCTTTCGGGCTCCAGCCTTGATTGGCATCCAGCTTCAGTGAGATATGCTTACCCACAGCCCAGTGTATTGCTTCCACTCGGGATATATCCTCTATAGGGTCATCGCCTAGCTTGATCTTCAGGCTGTCAAAGCCATTTTTCACTGCCGCCAGTGCATCGGCTACCATGATCTCCTTGGGATTGAGACTAATAGTTATACCTGTTTTAAACTGACTTTTTTCTCCACCCAGATAGCGATAGAGTGGTACACCTGCTATCTGAGCCCAGAGATCATACAGTGCGATCTCCATGGCTGATTTTGCATTAAAATTTTTCTCTACTGCATCATGGACAAGAGGCAGAATCCTCTCTTTATTCTCTATCCTTTCCTCTATCATACAATGAGAGATCACTTCCAAAGCATTAAGAATACTACGCATGCTATCACCAGTGATCGCTTCTGTTGGAGCAGTCTCTCCATAACCGACCATACCGGATTCAGTCATGACACGGACAACAATGCTCTCCAGTACATTCACTGTCCGCAGTGCAGTTTTAAATGGTGTCACTAGCGGTATCGCAATAGTTCCCACTTCTATATTTTTGATTTTCATATTTCCAACTCTTTAACACTTTTTTACACAGTAAAACAAATAATACAACAATTATGAAATTAAAACAAGCTTATCTTGTGGTTTTATGATAGAATAGTATTACACCAATTCAAAAGGAGAAACAGTATGAGAAAGATACTCATATCAGCGTTGTTGCTCGCAACAACCATGGCATACGCAGCACCGAAGTATGGTGGCGTATTGGTATTTGGACGAAGTGGAGACTCAGTGAGCCTCGATCCAGCACATGCAACAGACGGAGAGAGCTTTTACGGCTCCAAACAGGTCTATGATACACTGGTTCAGTTCAAGCTGGGTACAACTATCATGGAGCCTGGGCTTGCAGAGTCCTGGAAGGTCTCTGATGATGGATTGACCTATACTTTCAATCTTAGAAAAGGGGTCTTTTTTGCACCTACCAAGTATTTTGATAAAAAGGTAGAACTCACTGCAGATGATGTACTTTTCTCACTCAACAGACAGCTGCTTGATGACCATCCTTTCCACAAGATAGGTGGCTCTTACAAGTACTGGGGCTCTATGGATATGAGCAAGATCGTCAAGAGTATCGAGAAAGTAGACAAGTATACTGTCAAGATCACACTCAACAAGAAAGAAGCACCTTTCCTCTCCAACATGGCGATGGACTTTGCCTCTATCCTCTGTAATGCATATGCGATGGATCTCAACAAAAAAGGTGAAGGAGAGAAGCTCTCCAGATATCCTGTAGGTACAGGACCATTTGTCTTCCAAAAGTGGGTCAAAGATGACAAAATGATCTTTACAGCCAATGAAAACTACTGGGATGGCAAGCCATATATCAAGAAATTGATCCTCAAGGTCATCACCAACTCATCAGTACGTGCAGCTGAGCTCAAGGTCGGTTCTATCCATGTGATGGACTTCCCAAATCCTGAAGAGATCCCTGATCTGGAAAAAGACCCTAACATCAAGCTTGTTAAGCAAGAGGGACTCAATGTCGGTTACCTCGCACTCAATATTGAAAAGGTCAAAGCATTCAAGGACGTAAGAGTCAGAAGAGCGATTAACTATGCTATCAATAAAGAGGCGATCGTCAAAGCGATCTATGCAGGCTTTGGTAAACCAGCCTATGCACCGATCCCACCAACCATGTGGAGCTATAACCCTGATATCACTAAGTACAAGTATAACCCGGGAAAAGCAAAAGCACTTCTCAAAGAAGCTGGGTATGAGAACTTGGAATTCGATCTTTGGGCAATGCCAGTGGTCAGACCGTATATGCCAAATGCCAGGAAAGTAGCAGAAGCGATGCAAGCAGACCTCGCAAAAGTCGGTGTCAAGACTAAGATCGTATCCTATGACTGGGGTACCTACCTGAGTAAAGGACGAAAGCTTGAGCATGATGCCTGTCTACTCGGTTGGACTGGTGACAATGGTGACCCGGATAACTTCCTTGATGTACTGCTCAGTGAGCATGCAGCAACGATACCTGTATCCAACAGAGCAGCATGGAAGAACAAAGAGTTCTCTGATCTCATTGCCAAAGCGAAGACTACCACTGATATCGCTGAGCGTACCAAGCTCTACAAAGAGGCACAAGAAGTCTTTGGTAGAGAGGTACCTTGGGTCACTGTAGCCAACTCTCTCGTAGTGGAAGCAGTCAGAAAAGATGTGATGGATTTCAAACTTGATCCTATGGGAAAAAGAAGATTTAACAAAGTATGGTTTGATAAATAAACCACATCCAGAGAGGCTCCGCCTCTTTGGTCTCTCTATGATGATTTAAGAAAAAGTGCAGCACTCTTTTTCTCAAGTAATCTAAGGAGGTTAATCTTGTTTTCCTATATTCTCAAGCGGCTTATGTGGACGATACCTACACTGATCGGTGTAACCATCATGGTTTTCTCTATGGTGCATCTGGCTCCCGGTGATCCTGCCGTAGCAATGCTGGGCGAAAAAGCCAACCCCCAATCCGTCAAAGAACTCAGAGAGCAGATGGGACTGGACAAGCCCCTCTATACCCAATACTATATTTATATGAAGAATGTCCTGCATGGGGATTTTGGTAGATCAGCCAACAGCTATGAACCTGTCTGGACTGAGTTTGCCGACCGCTTCCCTGCTACACTGGAGCTTGCCACTACCGCGATGATATTGGCGACGATACTGGGCGTGCTGGCAGGGATCATCTCCGCGATCAAACGCTACTCTATCTTCGATTATACCAGTATGTTCGGAGCCTTGGCAGGGGTCTCTATGCCTGTTTTCTGGCTCGGGCTCCTGCTCATCTACTTCTTCTCGGTCAAGCTGGGATGGCTACCCGTCTCGGGGCGGCTGGGATATGAGTTTGACATAGAGCACATTACGGGGCTCTATCTTGTCGATTCGCTACTGGTCAAAGACTACGAAGCCTTCTGGGATGCCCTCAAGCACCTCATCCTCCCTGCCATCGCTCTAGGTACCATCCCTATGGCGATCATCGCTAGGATGACACGAAGCAGCATGATAGAAGTGATGAAAGAGGAGTACATCAAAACCGCCCGCGCCAAAGGCTGCTCCAGATTCCAAGTCGTTGCTATCCATGCCCTTCGCAATGCCCTAATGCCAGTCGTTACCATCATCGGTCTGATGCTGGGCAGTCTCTTTGCAGGCTCGATCCTCACAGAGACGACTTTCTCCTGGCCGGGTATCGGCAAGTGGCTGGTCAACGCAGTCTATCAGCGGGACTTCCCTGTCATACAGTCTGCTACCCTGATCATCGCCTCGGTCTTTATCATCATCAATCTGGTCGTTGACCTGCTCTATGCCCTCATCAATCCCAAGATAAGGTTAAGCTGATGAGAGACTTTATCAAACAGTACAAGAAAAACAAATCTGCAGTCGTAGGCTTCTTCATCGTCGTGGTGCTGGTCTTTATGGCGATCTTTGCCCCATGGATCGCACCACACCTACCCGCTGATCAGGATCTCGCACACAGGCTCACGCCTCCCATGTGGGAAGCAGGAGGGCTCAGTCAGTTCTTCATCGGTACGGATGACTTCGGGCGAGATCTCTTCTCCCGTATCATCTACGGTGCCCGTATCTCTCTGATGGTGGGTGCCATCTCTGTAGGACTGTCACTGAGTTTTGGTCTGACCATGGGAATGCTAGCTGCCTACTTTGGCGGAAAAGTCGATCTCTTTATCATGCGTATCGTGGACATTATGCTCTCGATACCTGCTATTTTACTGGCCATCGTGGTAGTCTCCATCCTCGGTCCCAGCCTTACCAATGCTATGATCGCCATCGGTATCGTGGGTATCCCTACCTATGCCAGAGTGGTGCGTGCCTCGGTACTGGCAGAGCGGGAAAAGGAGTATGTCATTGCCAGCCGTATCAACGGCTCCTCCAACATGCGTCTGATGTTCAAGGTCATCCTCCCCAACGCCGCCACACCGATCATCGTGCAGTCTACGATGGGCTTCGCCTCTGCAGTACTCGAAGCTGCGGGGCTGAGCTTCCTCGGTCTGGGAGCACAGCCGCCTACCCCTGAGTGGGGTGCGATGCTGAGTGACTCCTTGCAGTTTATCATGACGGCTCCCTGGATGATCTTCTATCCGGGTCTTGCAATCTTCCTGACTGTACTTGGCTTTAACCTCATGGGTGATGGTCTCATGGATGTACTCGATCCCAAACTGAAGGATAAATGATGAATTTACTAGAAGTGAAAAACCTCAAAACATTCTTTTATTCTGATGAAGGGGTCAACAAGGCAGTCGATGATGTCAGTTTCGAGATCCCTTCAGGCAAAACGGTCTGTATCGTGGGAGAGAGTGGCTCGGGTAAAAGTATTACTGCTATGTCTATCATGCAACTCATCGACCAACCTGGTAAGATCGAAGGAGGAGAGATCATCCTGGAAGGTACAGATCTACTCAAACTCTCTGACGCGCAGATGCGTAAGGTCAGAGGTCGCGATGTGGCTATGATCTTCCAAGAGCCCATGACCTCACTCAACCCCTCCTATACCGTAGGCTACCAGATCGATGAGGCACTCAGACTGCATCATAAAGAGCTGAACAAAAAGCAGCGCTTTGATAAGGTCGTCGAAGCACTCGATCTCGTCGGTATCCCTGATCCAGCAGAAAAGTACGGAGAGTACCCGTTCAAACTCAGTGGAGGACAGAGACAGCGGGTCATGATCGCCATCGCTATGGCATGCGAGCCCAAGCTCCTCATCGCTGATGAGCCTACCACGGCTCTGGATGTGACGATACAGGCACAGGTGCTTGATCTGATGAAGAAGCTTCAGGAGGAGACAGGTACTTCGATCCTCTTTATCACCCATGATCTGGGTGTAGTCTATCAGATCGCTGATGAAGTGGTGGTGATGTATAGAGGGTGCATTGTAGAGAAGGCTTCGGCAGAGGAGCTCTTCAACGATCCCCGACACCCTTACACCAAAGCCCTGCTCCACTCGATCCCCACACCGGGTGTTACCCCTAGAAAGTCCAGACTGGACACGGTCGATGACACGGTAGACTATCTATCCTTTCCAAAGGAGATCAGATGAGTGAGACTATTTTTAAGATCAGCAATCTCAAAAAGCACTACGAGATCAACCTCGGTCTCTTCAAAGCCCCCAAGATCGTCAAGGCGGTCGATGATATCTCCTTCGAGGTCAAAAAAGGAGAGATCCTCAGTATCGTAGGAGAGAGTGGCTGTGGCAAATCCACCACTGCCAAGATGATCCTCAAGATCGAGGAGCCCACAGGTGGCGAGATCCTCTTCGAGGGAGCAGACATCACCAAGCTCAAAGGCAATGACCTGACAGAGTACCGCAAAAAGGTACAGATCATCTTCCAAGACCCCTACTCCTCTCTCAACCCCAGATGGAAAGTAGGACAGATCATCGCAGAACCCCTCAAACTCAACAGCGATATGAGTAAAAGTGAGATCAAAGAACGTGTCCTCTACCTCATGGACAAAGTCGGCATGCTCCCAGAGTGGTATGACCGCTACCCTCACCAGTTCTCAGGCGGACAACGACAGCGTATAGGCATCGCCAGAGCCCTAGCCCTCAACCCAGAGATCATCGTCTGCGATGAACCTGTATCCGCGCTCGATGTCTCCATCCAAGCCCAAGTCCTCAACCTCCTGCTAGACCTCCAAGAGGAGTTCAACCTCACCTATATCTTTATCTCCCATGACCTCAGTGTGGTCAACCATATCTCAGATCGGATCGTGGTGATGTACTTTGGTAGTATTGTAGAGATGAAGAGTGCGCAAGAGCTCTTCGAGAATCCAGAGCATGAGTATACGCAGAAGCTATTGAGTGCGATACCGAAAATCGAGTTATAGTCTAGATATATGCTTAGTGGAGAGCCGTAGGGTGCGTAAAACGCACCTTTATGCTTGATCTGAATACTTAAAAATCAAAAGACTTTTGACTAGGAATAGAATTTTTTTTAGGCTCTTTTTTATCATTACATTTATTCTTTTCTAAACTTTGATTTAATTTTTTAATTATACTACTCACTGAAATATTTTGCTTTACATTATTAGATCCCTTAGGAAATCCTCGATCTATACTCCTCCAATAAGATTGTTCCTTTGTATTTTCATTGCTATACCTAGATTTTCGATAGATAATATTTGCACTTTCTTTATTATTAAATTTTTGTAAACATTCACCTTCACAATCAAAAGTTAATTTGTTAGGTAATAATGATGTGCTATTATGTATCTTATAGGGGATAATATCTGTAGAGATTTTTCTACATGCAATGATTTTATCGATATCTTTCTCATTTGATATATTTAACTCTATAATTGGCATACCAGTATCTATTTTTTCTTCACTTACTGCATGTGTATATTTTACTTCAAGATATAATTTCTCTCCTATATCATTATACAACATACAGTCTGGTCTAAATCCTTGATGATATTCTTCCACTAAAATATAAGGAAATTTTTCTTTCAAATCTAGCTGATACGTGGATTTCTTTTTACATGTTTTTGAAGCAGTACAATATAAATAATATGGAATTTCAATATATAAACTATCTATACTTTTAAAAAAGTCTGCAAATAATTCTTTTGTAATCCAATGTATATAACTTTCAGGCTCACTGCAGCCTTTTGAACCATTAATCGATTTATGTCTAAAATGTGGTCTTTGAACTTTTCCTTCTGTTGCTGCATAAACTTCTTGTTTGCATCCAGGACAGTTAAAAGGCAAACTTTTGTCTATCCCTTGTTCAGCATAGATAAGTTGACCATCTGCTCGCCTAGCAATTGAAGTATCCATTATTATTCACCTCAACCCAATATCCAACCGAAGCCCCAAAGCCTCTGCATACTTCATCAGTGTGCCTAGATTGGGCATATAGGTATTGTTCAGGCTCTCTAGTCTGGAGATGTTGGATTTGGAGGTGCCGATCTTTTGTGCGATCTGCTCTTGAGTGACCCCTTGTGACAGTCTAGCAGCTACGAGCTGTTTTTTAATAGCAAATAGTGGAGAGAGTACATCATACTCTGCTTTTACCTCTGTGTTTGCTAGTGCCTTATCTTTGAAACTCTGAAGTGTTGGTCTATCTGTTTTCATCGTCTATCTCCTTTTTACGCTTGAGAGAGATCTCAAGATCCCTCTTGGGTATTTTCTGGTCTTTTTTTACAAATGAGTGCAAGATAATAATCTTTTTCCCTTTTTGATAGCAGTAGATACTTCTACCTATACCCTCTCTGGCTTTTGCTCTGATCTCAAACAAACCATCATTCAAAGGTTTGGTATACGGCTCACCTAGCTGTGCCCCAGCCATCTCTATCAGCTCAAAGATATGTAACATCTTTGCCAATATCTTTGGAGGCAATGCCAATGTCTCAGCCTCTACACTCTCATCGAAAAACTCTATCTTCCAATATATGGGGTATGTTATCATAATAGATAACCTTTGTCAAATCGTACCATCTTTTCTATCATAGAATTATCCTTAATTGCAAAAGTCTAATACTGCAATTCTAATCAATAAATGAGATTTTGTGTGGAAATATGTCAAATTGTCATGATTTTAGAGGGAGAGAGGATCACTACTCTATCTCTAGGTGTGGATCCCATAGTATTTTTACTCCGCAATCACCTCGACAGTCAACCCAAGCTGTGTCCAGCTGTAGAGTCCACCTCTGTACCATTTGAGTTTGTCTCGTGGGTAGCCTATACGCATGAGGTTTTGGATCGCCCAGCTGGACTGTGCGCACCATACACCATTGCAAAAGAGTAGGAGAGTTTTTGCCTGCGAGAAATCATAGATACCTTTATCCATAGTCACACCCACACTATCCATAACATCCTCAAACTCATCAGGTAGCTTTTTGCCATCAAAATGGTTAAAGGGTAGATTGATCGCTCCTGGGATAGTGCCTGTCTCGTACCAACTGTTGGTTCTGGTGTCTATGAGCATCTTGGACCTGTCCGAGGAGAGTGACTGCATAAACGCGATCACTTCAAGCTCTCCATAGGTATCGATACCCTCAGCGATCTTGATAGGAGATATCTCACCGATAGTGGTAATATAGGACTGCTTGCATGACTCGGGTACCTTTTCGAGCCCCTTGCCCCAGACTAAACCAGGTGAGATGCCAAACTTGGCACATGCGGGGTCATGGATCCTCTTGATCATGATACTATGCAATTTGTCACTCTCATCGTAATATCCGATCTTGATACCCTCTTGGTTGAGAAGCGCACCTGCTCTCTCTGTTTTTGCCTGTATGGTTATAGTACTGATCGCAACGATCATCCAAATAGTAAGTAACTTTTTCATGGTAACTCCTTTATCTGTTGAGTATACAAGATTAGTATTAATAATTTTTATTTATAAAATTAAATTATCATAAAGAGTCATTTACTTTATAAACATGCAATAAGAATCTCCATGTATTTAGCTCTATCAGTAGGATTGTGTTATAACTCCATATCCCAAAACAGAGGTTCACATGATCTATCTCGCCCTCTTCTTCTCCGCACTGATCTCCGCCACGCTCTGGCCTATGGGGAGCGAGGCACTACTGATCTATGATATCGAACAGGGGCATCCTCTGCTGTGGCTGATCGCTGTGGCAACGCTGGGCAATACACTCGGAGCAGTCATCAACTACTGGATGGGGTTGGGTGGAGAGGCACTGCTGGAGGAAAGAGGTGTGATCAATCCTGCCAAATTCGGCAAGTTTAAGACGCTATTTGAGAAGTATGGATCATGGACACTGCTGATGTCATGGTTGCCGTTGATCGGAGATCTCTTTACCTTTGCAGCAGGGATCGCTCGGTATCCTTTTATACGATTCTTGGCTCTAGTGTTTATCGCCAAACTCGGGAGGTATGTAGTGTTGAGCTGGGCATGGCTAGCTCTCTAGCTTTTTGATCTGCTCATAGCAAAGTTTTCCCGAGATAATCGCTGGAGAGAACCCACCTCCCATGACCCAAGCACCTACGAAATAGAGGTTCTTCATCTTCTTTGATCTCACCTGAGGAACTCTAAAGAACTGTTTGGGTGTAGGTGCGAAGCCATACGCTGTACCATTGGGAGTCTTAATGTATCGCTGTATGGTCTTGGCTGTACCTACTTCAGCAAACTCTATATGCTCTTTGATGTTTGGATATTCAAGCTCTAGCTTCTCTAGAAAGCTCTCTAGTACCCTCTCTTTTTTTTGCGCATACCTGTCTTTGGATAAATCCTGCCAGTCTGATAAAAAATCCGTTGTAAATATCACTGCAAATGATTTGTCTGGATCTTCTATGAGTCCTGAGTCGATCTGAGAATAATCAGTAAAGCCAAATGCTCTATCTGCTATATCGCTATCTATCATGTGATCATAATCCTCAATACTCTTGATATCGCTAAAGAAAAAGGAAGCATAGGTTTTTTTACCATAGATACTTTTTAGGTTACGTTTAAAGCCTATATAGATCGTAAGAAGAGAAGAAGCCGGCTCTAGTTTCTCTTGGTAGGGGATCTGTGCCATCTCATAGGTAGAAGTAGGAGAAAGATTGGAGATAATGATATCACACTCTATGGTGATGGTCTCTTTTTTGCGTATATAGGTGACGGCATGCTCTTCTAACTGTGTGACATTGGCTTTGGTGATGACTTCACCATCATGCTGACGTATGATAGAGGCTAGATAGTCAGAGAGTTTTTGGCTGCCTCCTTTGATATACCATCCTCCACCACTGAAGTAGGAGTGCTGGGCAAGGGCATGCAGGAGGAAGCTTAGGTTTTCTACTTTGTCGCTATAGTAGCTTACATTGGTATTGAGGATGAGTTTGAGTTTTTCATCTTGAAAAAATCTATCCATAATAGTCTTAGTGGAGGCGATACGATATCTCAAGATATGCTTGAAAACAAAAGGAAACAGCATATACTCCCACCATGAAGCCGTACTCACTCTCACAAACTCTCTGCTAATAGATTCTAATAGGGCAAAGTATCTGATAATCGCCTCTGCTTCATCGGGAAATGTCGCTATTAGATCTACTATAGCCTTTTGTTTATGATGTGGCATGGTAAAGTCTATCTCATCAGTGACGATATGATAAAACGTATCAGGCTGTACAAACTCGATATTCTCATACACTCCTAATGACTCAAATATCTCCTTTTTAGCCCCTCCAAAGGCATCATCCATCTCATGAAGCCCGACTTCACAGGTATAGCCTCCCTTTCGCCTAAAAGTTGTAGCACAGCCACCTACGATCGTGTGCTGTTCGAGTATCGTGACTCTGTATCCTTCTTTTGCAAGTAGTGCACCCGCAGTCAAACCGCCAAGTCCTGCACCTACGATGACCACATGTTTCATTGTCGCAACCTAATAGAGAGTTTTGTCTCTTTGGTATGTTTGAATTTGGCTTTCTCAAAACTTGGTGGCCCAAAATGTGATATAACATTGTTGGACGTGCCTGTCTGCTCTTTGGGGATGCCTATAAAATTTGTATCCAGTTTTCCATTGCTGTTGGCATCATGAAAGATTGCGATCGCGTAGGTACCTTTAGGGATATTTCGAAAACGGCAATAGAACGACTGCTTGGCTTTGCGTATGATCTTTTTGTAGGCACGATCTGTATGCAAAAAACCCTTAGCTTGCTTATATAGCCCGATATAGATATCACCTAGAGGCTGATTGGCCTCAATAATACGCACACGAATATCTCCTGCCCATACATTTGTCATCATGAGTATCATGAGTACAGATTTAAGCATAGTGTCTCCTTTTTAAGTACATTATACTCCAAGCCAGAGGGTTTGTCATTCGCCTATATTAACTTTCTAACTCTTTTTTGAGTTTGCTGAGTGACTGTGCAGTGATACCTAGATAGGATGCAATATGATACTGAGGGACTTTATCAATCAGAGAGGGCTCATTATGCATAAAGCGTACCAGCCTCTCTTTGGCATCCAGTGTGGTACGCTCTATGATCATCCTATGTACTTCACTGTACGCCAGCTCTGCCATCAGTCTACCTAGGCGTTCTCCTTTTTTAAAGTGCGTATAGATAAACTGTGTATCTGCATAGGAGATCTTCACTAGCTCACACGCCTCTACCACCTCATAGCCTAGTGTTGAAGGGGTCTGATCTACAAAGCTCTGATAGTCTACCACGAAACGGTGATGCATCTTGGCAGCGGTGCCATGAAAATGAACACCCCATGTATAGTCCTTTCCCTTCTCATCCAATGTATAAGAGCGTATGATACCTCTATTGAGAAAATAGTTGTCCCTACAGACATCGCCCATATGGTGGATAATATCACCTTTTTCATACCTGACGATCTCTAGTTTGCTTTTGATAATCCTCCACTCTAGCGAATTGAGGGTGATATACTGCTCTAAGAAACTTTTGTAGCTACTATAGAGGTCTTGATGACTCATAGAATCTCATATCCTTCCCTCTCTAGTACCCTTACAGCCAACTCTAGTTTCTCAGACTTGATTAGGATATAGTCCGTATCATAGGTAGAGATCGCAAAGATACTGACCTGTGCCTCTGCCAATATCACGGAAAGCTTTGCCAGTATTCCAGTAAGGGCAAAATCCAGAGGGCCCAGTACCTTGATACATGACCAGCCACACTCACTCTCTTCAGCATCCAAGACAATAGAAGCATCACAGACGATAGAGAGCTCATCCTCTGTCTTGGTAATGGAAAGAAAACTGCTCTCCCATACCTCCACCGGCAGCGTACTGTCTGCAGGAAATCTGTGGATGGTGTAATATCCGTCAAGGATTTGTAGGGTAAGTGTCATGCCATTCTCCATTTCATTCTGATCGTGTGACATGGTCACACCTACACAACTTCTGTAGGGGATAGATCCCGTATCTACCCATGAACCTATAACAATGATCTATTCTTGAAGGTAGGCACAAGACCTACCCCTACAGTAATCCCCACTGCTGCACAAACGCCTCATCCCACTCTACCAATCCACGCTCACGCAGGCTCTCCAGTACCTCTCGGGTACAAAGGGTATCGCCTGGCCACTCTCTGTCGTAGCCGTCATGTTTGTTTTTGTTGGTACCATCCACTGCGATGAAAGGCTCGAGAGTGATATCCCGCTGGGCATCGATATTGTTGACCACACGCCAGATGAGCATATAGGGGTTCTCCAGATCATTGCCCTCCTCATCAACGATAATGAGGAGTTTAATATAAGGGCCAAAGGTATGGAGTTTGGAGATGAGATACTTCTGCGACTGCTGCTTGTCCACCGTGATGATACAGATCGGGCTTTTGGTATGAGTCATATACTGCTTGAGTCCTTTGACCCGCTCATCGATCTGCTGCATCATCATTAGAAGCTCTGCATCGGTATGAAGCATCTCTACCCCGGCTGCTACCTCTTCTCCAGTGGCATCTACGCCCAGCTTGCCACCTACCAGCTGCTCAGGTGAGGAGTGGTCGAGATGATCGACGATACCCTGGGTGATAAGGATCTTCTCCCTGTCCAGTCTGTTGAGGATATGCTCGGTGAGTGCTTCATGATCCTCCAACTCTGGTGCATCCTCTCCTACAAAGATCGCATGCTTGACAAAGCTCATCTGTCCTACACCCCAAAAGGCATGCATGAACTGCTGGGCATGCCCTTTGTAGAGGGTTTTCATCTTCGCCAATATCAGGTTGTGAAAGACACCGTTTTCAGGCATATAATAGTCGATGAGATCTGGTGCCATGGGTTTAAGCATCGGCAGGAAGATACGTTCGGTTGCCCAGCCCATGTATTTGTCCTCCAGAGGCGGCTTGCCTACGACAGTGGCTTGAAATACAGGGTTTTTCTTCATCGTGATCGTCTCGATATCCATCACAGGGAAAGGCTCCTTGAGGGTATAGTAGCCCGTATGATCCCCAAAAGGCCCCTCGATCTCGGTGAGTTCTGGATCGACAAAGCCCTCGATCACCACATCCACATCGGCAGGGATATAGATCTCATTGGTCAGTGATTTGACGATGCGGGCATTTTTGTTTCTGACAAAGCCATAGAGCAGTAGCTCAAACATCCCATACGGCATCGGTGCCTGCCCACACCAGATATAGAGCGGATCACCGCCGATAGCAACAGTGACTGGCATCTTTTTGCCTGCACGCTGATACTGATCAAAGAAGTGGCTGGCATCCTTGTGTATCTGCCAGTGCATGCCTAGGCGGTTTTTGCCATACTGCTGAAGGCGATACATACCTAGGTTTTGCATGGAGCCATCCAGAGAGCGGGTATAGACCTGCCCCATAGTGATGAACCGTCCCCCATCCTCTTCCCAAGTCTTGAGGATCGGTAGCGTGTCCAGATCGACCTCTGCTTTGGGGATGATCACCTCTTGGCACGCGCCCTTGCCTTTAAGTCGCTTAGGGAATACATTTTTCAAAGAGAAGAGTTTGGGCAGCATCGCCAGTTTGGCTTTGAATCCTTTGGGTGGCTTGAGCTTGAGTAGATCATCGATACCCTGTGCCACCTCATCAGGATGCTTACCAAATATCTCTTGTGTCACCTCACGGTTGGCAAAGATATTCATCAGCACTGGCATCTCATATTCGATCCCTTTAGCCCGATAGATCGGCTTGGTAAAGAGTATCGGTCTGGAGCTCTCTCGTTTGACCTCTAGATACGCCACATGCGGGATCTCTAGCTCTATATCGAGAGGCTCATCTATGATCTTGAGGTTGCCATGCTCCTTGAGCCACTGTACTACATCTTGCATTTCTATCCTTTAAAATCACTGCTTGTCACAACAGGGATGTTTTGACTATAAAATCTTTTATCATTGCTGATGATTACTTCACACCCCTCACTCTTGGCAGCCACAAACTGTAATGCATCTTCGAAATCACTACTTTCTATTTCTAGTGCTTCCAGGGAGAGTGCATTATTCATACCGACCACTTTGAAATGTTTGATAATGAGTGCTAAAAACTGTTTGGCATCTACGCCTTGCCTTTTGGCAACATAATCAATATTGACTAGGGTAATATCAAGTACAATACCGTCATGCAAGCCAATCTCGATGGCATTGAGAAGCATCTCTGCCTGCTCTGCTCCCTCTCTCTGAAGCAAGAGATCCAAAAATATATTGGTATCTAAAAATAGTTTCATCTATTTACCATCATTGATAATATGATTGTATCGCTCATCATCTGTTTTGAAATCATTGGATAGCAGGCCCTTAAACTCAGAGAAGCTACCCTCAATTTTTCCTTTTTTATTTTGCAACTGTTTGAGTAATTGATTGTATATCTCATAAGGCAATATCACTGCCCGTTTGGTTTTATTTTTTTTATCTATGACAATGGTTTGCTCATCCAGTATCTTAGTAAAATTGGCTTGTGCTTGTGCGATACCCAGTTCTAACATAGTTATATCCTTATACTTACTTTATTATACATATATTATATCATAATCTATTTTTTATTGTCAAGAAGAGAAAATTAACCACGAAAAGAGTATGATATGATTAAAAATAGAACAGGTCAAAACATCCATGAAAATACTGGTCTCTGCACTGGAACACTCTGCCAATGTACATCTAAGATCACTGATGGCATATTTGCCCAATGATGTGGAACTCATAGGTATCTATGACCAAAACCTTGGCTCTCCTATCGCGGATGTACAATCCATGGCTGTGATGGGGTATGTGGATGCTTTCAAAAAGCTCCGCTTCTATCTCAAGCTGGCAGCAGAAATGGTGACACTGGCAGAAGAAGCGGACAAGGTACTCCTCATCGACTCCTCAGGATTTAATCTGCCTTTGGCGAAAAAGCTCAAGAAAAAGTACCCCGACAAAGAGATCATCTACTATATTCTCCCCGAGGCCTGGGCATGGAAACGGGGACGGATCAAAAAACTCGAGAAGAGGATCGATACGCTCGCCTCTATCCTCCCCTTTGAAAAGGACTATTATAGTGACAGTGCCCCTATCACCTATGTCGGGCATCCACTCCTCGATCAGATAAGCAGGTTCAAGATAGGGATCG
Organism: Sulfurovaceae bacterium; assembly: GCA_965215705.1. Classification (GTDB taxonomy): domain Bacteria; phylum Campylobacterota; class Campylobacteria; order Campylobacterales; family Sulfurovaceae; genus JAAXPZ01. The sequence continues at coordinate 867,585 of CBDCEE010000003.1, forward strand.
AGCCAGAGATCAGCACGGTCTGTTTCATGCCTGGCTCACGTAAGAGCATTATACGCAAGCTGATGCCTACTTTTCGCGAAGTTTTAGACAAGATCGATACCAAAGCGATCCTTGTCATCCCACGGCACTTCAGCCAAGAGGAGATACATGGACTTTATGGTAATCTTACAGGATTTGAGATCGCCTATGATGCCAGAGAGGCTCTGCTGGAGAGTGACTTTGCCTTTGTCTGCAAAGGTACCGCCACGCTGGAGGCTTCTCTGATCGGTACACCATTTGCACTGGTATACAAGTTTGCAACCTTGGACTACCTGCTCTATAAAATGCTGGTAAAGATCCCATTTATCGGACTTGGAAATATCCTACTCAAAGCAGATAAAAACAGAGTACTCCATCCCGAACTGATACAAAATGAGGTCACAGCAGAAAACCTGATCCATACGATGCAGTCCATGGATAGAGAGTGTTTTTACCAAGACTCTCTAAACCTGCTGGAGTATCTCAAGCATGGCAGTGCAGAAGCAACTGCCAAACTCATACTAAAGAAGAGACAATGAAAATCAATTTTATAGACCTAAAATCCCAATACCAAGCCTACAAAGAAGAGATAGACAAAGAGGTACTCGAAGTGATGGCCTCTGCCCAGTTCATCGGTGGAGAAAAACTCACTATGCTAGAGCGTGACCTTGCTGCCTATACCGGAGCCAAACATGCCATAGGGTGCAGCAGCGGTACCGATGCTCTCCTGCTCTCGCTCATGGCACTGGATATCGGTGTCGGAGATGAAGTGATCACTACCCCTTTTACCTTCATCGCCACCGCAGAGGTGATCGCCCTGTTAGGTGCCAAGAGTGTCTTCGTCGATATCGATGAGACGACCTATAATATCGATCCCGCATTGATAGAGTCCGCTATTACAGACAAAACCAAAGCAATCATCCCCGTCTCACTCTATGGACAGTGTGCCGATATGGATGCGATCAATGCCATAGCCAGTAAACACAATCTACCGGTGATCGAAGATGGCTGTCAAAGCTTTGGCGCCACCTACAAGGGCAAAAGATCCTGCAACCTCTCCACCATCGGCTGTACCTCCTTCTTCCCCTCCAAGCCACTGGGAGCCTATGGGGACGGTGGGGCGATCTTCACCTCTGATGATGTATTGGCAGAGAAGATCAGAATGCTTCTCAATCATGGGCAAAATGAACGCTACAAACACAAACTTATCGGAATAAACGGACGACTCGATGCCATTCAGGCAGCTGTGTTGAATGTGAAACTTGCTCATTTCGATGCAGAGGTTACCAAGCGTGAAGAGATCGCAGATCGATACTCTAGGCTGCTCAAAGAGAGCAGAATCATCATCCCTGCCATCGCAGAAGGCAACCACAGTGTCTATGCCCAATACTCTATCCGAACTACAGACAGAGAAGCACTCTCCGCATATCTACAATCCAAAGATATCCCCGTAGCTGTACACTATCCAATGCCCTTGCATCTACAGGAAGCTTTCCTGTATCTGGGCTATCATAAAGGGGACTTCCCACTCTCAGAAAGAATCAGTGATGAGATTATGTCATTGCCGATGAGCCCCTACCTCACACAAGAGCAACAAGACTACATCGTCTCTACTATTAAGGAGGTATCATGATGAAAATAGCCATTATTGGTCTGGGTGCCATGGGGAAGAATCACTATCGCATCCTCAAGGAGCTGGAGGAGTCAGCGACGATCGTAGGACTCTGTGATGCTGTGACACTAGAGGGCTATAGTGAACCCTGCTACACTGATGTAGAGGAGATGCTGGAGCATACCAAACCTGATGCCGTGATTATTGCCACACCCACCTTTCTACACAAAGAGGTGGCACTGCAGTGTATCGAAAGAGGTATCCATATCTTCATCGAAAAACCTGCAGCTGCTAGCGTAGAAGATGCCCGAATCATCCTCGAAGCTTCCCAGGCAAAAGGGGTAAGAAGCTGCGTAGGACATGTCGAGCGTTTCAACCCTGTGGTACAAGCACTACAAGAGGAGCTCAAAGACAGAGAGATCTATACGATCTCTATCACCAGAGTAGGTCCATTCCCCCCTCGTATCGCTGATGTAGGGGTACTGACTGATCTCTCCGTACATGATATCGATCTCATGCGTTTTATCACGCACAGAGAGATCAAAAATCAGGCGATCTTTAAATCCCAAAAAATACATAACCATCACGAGGACAACGCAGTACTCAACTTTGAATTAGATGATCACATCATCGCTAATATCCTCACCAACTGGCTGACCCCTTTCAAAAAAAGAGTTATCGAAGTGGCATGTAAAAATGTCTACCTCGAAGCAGACCTCATCACACAAAATCTCACTGAGTACTCAGGATACAGCAAACAAAACTCCTATGTGGTTAGAGATTGCCATATCAAAAAAGACGAACCTCTACTCAAAGAGATAGAAGCCTTCCTTCACTATGTCAAAACTGGAGAGATCGGTTCACTGGCTACTATCCAAGATAGTATCATCACCCTAGAGGTAGCCACACAATCATGATACACCCTACCGCACAGATCGCAGGTGGTGCACAGATCGCAGCAGATGTACAGATCGGTGCTTACTGCAAAGTCTCCAAGGATGTTAAGCTAGCGTCTGCTGTCATCCTGGAACCGCATGTGACGGTAGAGGGACCTGTCACGATCGGAGCAAAAAGCCATCTCTACTCCTTTGTACATATAGGTAATGGTGAAAATCCTATCTTGATAGGGGCATCCTGTCATATCCGTGAATTTACCCATATCGCAACAGATGACAGAGAGACTGGATCAGTTACGATCGAAGACGCTTGCTATATCATGGCATATGCAGACATACATACTGATGTTACCATTGAGGAGGCATGTATCATTACCAATAATGTCATAGTAAGCAGAGGAAGCCATTGCCAAAGCAATGTGATTATCGGGGCCAAAGCAAGCATTGCAGAAAACTGTACCATAGGTACGGGTACTATGATCGGTGGGGTCTCAGCAGTGAAACACGATATCCCCCCGTACTGCCTGGTAGAGGGCTACCCAGATGCTACGATCAGAGGTTTAAACTTGGTAGGTATGAGAAGAGGGTTTCAGGATCGAAAAAGTATCAGTAATGTAAAACAGGTTTTTATACAGCTCAAAAAAGTGGACTTTGCCCAAGAACACGCTACTGTACTACTCCCAGAGATCAACGATATGCATGCACAGACATTTGTACGCTTTGTTGCCACACATCCTATCAGTAGATGACCACCCTGTTTCGTCCATTGAGTTTCGCTCTATAGAGTGCTTCATCTGCTTTTCTGAAAAGATAGACATCATCCTGTTTTTTGGCAGCAACACCAAAACTACATGTCAAAGAGATATCTGCACTAAAGGTATGGACTTCGATCATTTTTCTCAAGTTTTCTGCTAATATCCTAGCCCCTTCACTATCTGTATCCGGTAAAAGGATCACAAACTCTTCTCCTCCCCATCTAGCAAAAAGATCATTGGCACGTATTTTTCTTTTGATTAGATGTGTCAGTCCCACCAACACTTCATCTCCCACCATATGTCCATAATGATCATTCACCTGCTTAAAGTGATCAATATCCATCACGATCATACTCAGCTCTGACTTTTCAGAATTGGCTCGCTTTAACTCTATATCCAATTGTTTGTTGAACATCGTACGATTATAGATCTGTGTCAACTCATCCACATAGATCTGCTTTTGATACAGTTTTTTCTCCTCTTCCATCTTAGTGATTTCTGAGAGAGAGATGATCGTATGCTTACTCTCAGCAGAATAGGTTACATCGACCACATAGGTATTGATCACCTCTTTCCCCGGAGTCCACAATGCAATAATTCTCTTATGCGGCGGCAATAGTTGTATCTCTGTAATCCAGTGTCTACCCTCTATCTCTGAGGGGTAGAAGTACTCTTCCTGTTTCACCATTCTACTACTCAACATCCTATCATGCTTGATGGCTTCCTCTATATTTTCCTCCCCCCAAAATGCCAAGGCTTTATCATTTAAAAAGAGTAGTTTAAACTCTTCATTGAGTACTGCCAGCATACTCCCCTGTAGGTGTGCTATCTCATTCATAATGATTTTTTGGGTTTCATACTCTCGTCTAAATACGATATGTTCACTGATCTTTTTGATCTTTTTATCAAGTAATTTCAAGTCTAAGGGCTTCAATAAATACCCATCGACCTGCAACTCTATTGCTTCTAGGAAAAAGGAACTGTCACTATGTGCCGTAGTCAGTATAATCGCCTGGTCAGGGTTGGATGCTTTGATTCTTTTGATCATCTCTATCCCTGTCATTTTAGGCATTTTAATATCCCCGAATTTAAATCCAAAGTGCAATTTCACCTCTAAAAAATTCTATCCAAATTTTCCTATGAAGCCTTTAAATTTTCATGAAATACCTCATAAGGTGTTCTCCATCCTAGAGATTTTCTAGGTCTATGGTTAAGTCTGTTCTCAATCCTTTTAATATCTTTAGCCGTGAGATGTTCAAAGCTACTGCCTTTTGGGATATATTGACGGATGAGTCCATTGATATTCTCATTGAGTCCTCTCTCCCAAGAGCTATAAGGATGACAGAAATAGTAATCACATTTAAGTTTTTTTGCAATGGTTTGATGTTTGGCGAACTCCAAACCGTTATCTGTGGTAATGGTGTGCACATGTTTCTTGTATCTTCCCAGTAGTCGTATCATCTCATTGGCTACGATAAGGGCTTTCTTTCTTACAGGCAGTGAGAGTTTTACATACATGGACTTTCGCTCTACTATAGTAACGATTGCTCCTTGTCTGCCTTTGCCAATGATGGTATCTGCTTCAAAGTCTCCTACTCTTATTTTATCATCTACGATAGTAGGTCTTTGTTCAATAGAGACTCTATTAGGGATACGGTTCTTTCGTCCTTTACCATACTTGGCTCTTCGTTTTCCTTTGTGTCTGAGCTTTGTATGGAGTGTACCATTATGCAGCCTATCTTCATGGATGAATGTGTAGATGGTGACATGGGATATGGTTATGGAGTGTTTGATAGACAGTGTGGCGGAGATCTGTTCGGGTGAGTACTCTTTTTTGAGATACTTTTTGATAAGCTTTATAGTAGAATCTGTGAGTTTTAGATTGGCTTTTCTGGCATGGTCTTGTTGCCTCTTTTTATATTTATCATGGGCTCCATATCCAAAATAGGTTCCAGCAATATCCCCTTTGTTTCTTCGTATCTCTCGGCTGATGGTCGAGGGATGCACTCCTAGCTGTTTGGCTATCTCTTTATTGCTATATCCTCTGCTTATATAAGCTTGAATATGGTATCTTTCTCCTAGGGTTAGATGCGTATATGACATATCACTTCCTTTATCTTTGGTCAGATTTGGAAGTTATTTTAGCATCTAACCTCTTCAAATCCAAAAGAAACAACTCTCAAAAACTCTTTTTTCAAATTGTCTTTTAAAAATTGCACTTTGGATTTAAATTCGGGATCTGATATCACGATATCCGGGTGATACTTTTCATACAACGCCAACCCCTCTTCTCCATTTTCACCTATATACAAACCTCTATCTGTATATCGTTCAAGGAACTGACTCAACTCTTCACGTATGGTGGCTTCATCTTCTACAAACAATATCGTATTATTTTTCATGCTGATCCTCATTGAAATCAAGAAGTACTACAGTACCATCACCCTTGGAATAGACACTTATTTTACCTCTCATCTTCTCTTCTATGATGATTTTTGACATATAAAGCCCCACGCCAATCCCCTCTTCTTTGGTTGTAAAATAGGAATCAAATACTTTCCCCATGATCTCTTCAGCAATACCGCCTCCATTATCCATAAAGACTACAATCCTGTCTTCCAAGTATACCTCGATACCTCTTTCACTTCCCCCATGCTCCAGTAGTGCATCTTTGGCATTGCTGATAAGATTCAGAATGACTTGCTGAAATTCACTTTTAAACCCGCATATTTCAAAATCTTCTCCCGTGACAACAAAAGAGATATGGTATTTTTCCAAATAAAGAGACTGCATATAAAAGGTTGCTTCAATACTCTCTTTGATACTAAAGTTCTCTTTGACTTTATCTACTTTAAAGAACCCTCTAAAGTCATCTATAGTTTGGCTCATAAATTTAATGGTCTTGATATTTTTATCGATATAGGTATTGACAAAGTCCTGATTTACCAATCCATCTTTATAATGGTATTCTAGATTCTGTACACTCAATCCCAGGGCATTGAGTGGCTGTCTCCATTGGTGTGCGATCACCCCTATCATCTCTCCCATAGCTGCAAATTTAGTTTGCTCCTGTATAAACTGATACTGAATAAAGTTTTCATCGACTTTTTTCTTGATCTCTTTTTGTAGATTTTTATTGGCGCCTTTCAAAATATTCTGACGATACATCAGCAAAAGCATGATCAGCAATACCATAGCAGCAGGATACAGTAAGTATCTGTAATCAAATGACTCAACCAACTTATTATTGACCCATTTACTATAGATATAATTTTGCTGCTCTTGTGTGATCTCCTGTAGCGCTTTGTTGAGAAGTGGGAGTAAGACTTTGTCTTTACGATTGACTGCGATAGAAAGTCGATATCTCATATCTGTATACCCTGCAATCTTTAGGTTTTTTAACGCATACTTGTTGATAAAATGTGATGCCACAGGTAGTGTCGCAATAGTACAGTACACTTCACCAGAGGAGACTTTTTTCAAGGAGTCTATATAGTCCTTTGTCTCTATGATATGTATATGTGGATAGAGTGTTTTTAGCTTACTTATAAGCCCAGATCCTTTTTTTCTAGCAATTTTTTTATCTGAAATATCATCTAAGCTATCAATAAAAGGTTCATTTATTTTTGTAATGATCGCGAGCCTATATACCAAATATGGTGTGGTGAAGTTTGCATAGGCTTTTCTTTTTTTAGTTGCGATCGCAGCTGGAAGAATATCACATTTCCCCTCTCTTAAAAATGCTTGAGACTGAGACCAGCTCTTCGTAGGCACCGTTTCAAAGAGTACATTAAGCTTCTTTTCCAGGATCCTCAAGGTATCGATAGCGATTCCCTGCATCTGACTCATATCACCACCCTTGGCAAACTCTATAGGTGCCCAATCAGGGTTATTACACATAGTGATCACTCTTTGCTTTTTAAATGGCTTTACATGACTTTGTATCTGATGCTCAATTTTTTTACTTTCAATACTTCCGATCCATTTCTTCATGAGGGCGGTAAGTTCATCTTCACTGATACTATACATCGCTTTTTGCAAGATATCTCTCAGTAGCTTCAGATGAGGAGCTGTGGCTATGCTTAATCCCACAGTCAACCGTTTATCAGGTATCAAATGGGCATAAGAAAGTGTCATATTACTCTCCCTCATAAGATCATTAATAATACTATAGCTACCAACCGTAGCATCACTGCTACCCTCTTTTACTGACTGTATACATGCTAATGTAGATCTTTTTTTGATAAGCATGATCTCGGGATGATAGGCCTCCAAGAAATGCTCTATATAAAAATCCTTAGGGACACACACCATTTTAGCATCCAAGGCATGCAGCGTATTTAGAGAAGGGGTATTACTAAAGATCGCTTTCATTGTGGCCGCATAAGGTTCTGTAAAATGTAAGTATTTTTCTCTCTTAGGCGTCCTCATAATATTAAGCATCACATCCAACTCATCATTTTGGATCAATGTCATAAATTCACTCCATTCATAACCACTGACATACTTTACTCTTAACCCTAATTTAGTAGCCAAAAGATTCATGTAGTCAATCGACAGACCTTTAGCTTGTCCATGCTCATTAAAATTATAAGGGGGATATTTCTTTTCATTATGTACTGTGATCACAGGATGCTTTTGTAGAAATGCTTTTTCGTTGTCATTTAAAAGAATAGCTGATTTTGAGTAGAGTGTCGTAGCAATCAAAGAGAGCAATAAAATAGATTTGAATATCTGTCTACACTGTTTTTGCAAAGTGATCCCCCCCCGGTTTATTTGCGGTTATTCTATCAAAAAAAAGTCAAATTTAGATCCTCTCAGGCATTTCATCTTTGAAGGCAATCTCTTCTGCTTTTGAAAGTAGTGCCAAGGCACCATCTGCAATCATCAATTCTGCCATCTTTACTCCCATTTTTAGGGACTTTTCTATTGGTTCAATAAACTCTTTCTGTAGGATATGTGTACCATCCGGATAACCTAGCATCGCCCTTAACTCTACGGTTTGACCCTTGATTCTTGCATTGACAGCAACAGGTGCGGAACACCCTGCCCCTATTTTGGAGACAAAGTCTCTCTCTATCGTAGCACAGAGCTGACTCTCTTCATTGTTGAGACACATAGCGATCTCTCTGACCTTCTCATTGCTGCTGACGATCTCTATACCCAGTGCTGCCTGTCCCATCGGAGGAATCATAAAATCCAATTTTTGAACATAAGGAATATCTTTGAGAAGATCCAATCTATACAATCCTATATAGGCAAGGATAATAGCATCATACTGTCCTTCTGAAAGTTTTCTAAGCCTTGTGTTGACATTACCCCTGAGATCTTTGACCTTAAGGTCCGGTCTTTTTTGTAAAATCTGCATTCTTCTTCTGAGGCTTGTTGTGCCGATAACAGCACCTTGCGGGAGATCCTCGAGAGAGGTATAGGTGTGTGAGAGAAAGACATCACTCTGATCCTGACGCTGCGTGATCGCACAGAGTTCCAATCCTTCAGGGATATACGTAGGTACATCTTTGAGGGAGTGTACTGCCAAATCAGCATTGCCTGCCAACATCTCATCTTCGAGCTCTTTGGTGAAGTGTCCTTTCCCACCTACGAGTGCCAGAGGACGATCCAGTATCTTATCCCCTTTACTGGTGATCTCATTGAGCTCCACCGTAATACCCGGAAAATCCTTTTCGATCCTCGCTTTAACATGATATGCCTGCCAAAGTGCCAGTTGGCTGGCACGTGTTGCAATAACGATCTTCTCCACGTTCTACACCCTTACTTTATAAATTGTTTATATTTTTCTCTACTCTCATCAAATTCACCATCAAAATAGACAGTCGGTGTACCACGTACCATCATCTTTGTGGCTTCATCCATATCTTTTTTAACTGCCTCTTTGATCTCTTTTTTTGCAATTGTCTCTTTGCTTACTTCTATATTGAGTTGCTTTTTAAGTGCTGCCAAAATTTTCTCTTCATTTTTCTCTCTTGCTCCAATTTTGAGCCCGTAGACTTTCATCGCTTGATCGGTTTTTCCCTCTTTTTGAAGTACTTCCATCACTCTGGTCAAGACTTCTGAAACTGGGTGTAATCTCAACAACGGCATATGATAATAGTATAGTGCCACATCACCCTTTTTCTCTTTAAATGCTTTGAGCACTTGAGGTACATACTCTATACAAAAAGGGCACTGGGGATCTGAGAAGATGACCATTTTATGCTTGGCATCTTTATCTCCTGCAATGAGATGTTCCTTATTGTAATAACTCTCCGGCATACTTGGCTTGATCACTCTTTGATAATCAGTACCTTTATTCGCATCCATGAGAGCCATCGTAGCCAATCCACTCTTCTCATCAACAAAGATCGTCATAGGCTCCTTGATCTCTTTTCCTTTAAAGGTGAGATTCACCATCACAAGATACGCATTCCAATCGTTATCTCCAGGGATCTTCTTTGTGCTCACTGTTTCTATATTTTTTACTTTGACCTGTGGATTCTTGACCACATTCTTTTTCACAAACTTCTCTATATCAAATGCACCTGCACTCAACATACATGTAGCTGCTAAGCTACTCATCAATAATTTCGACATCAATGACATCACTGTCTCCTTTGGTTTGTATATCGTTTCTTGGTTGTTCCGGTCTCATTTTAGCCAACAATTGTAAATAGAGTGTATAGAGAAGCATGAGTACACCCACGACATCCGTGATCACTCCAGGAATGATCAGCATGATCGATCCCATGAGATAGGACATACTAGCATTGTTCGCACTTCTGAGATCCAGCTTTCCCATCTGCATGGACATCATATTGCCCATAAACGTATAGGGGGAGAGACGTAACAACGTACTCCCTGCGATCATAGTCAACAGTATCCAGAGTACACTCGGTATAAACCCTATCATGTCCCCTACCTTCATAGAGATGAATAGCTCCAGAAAAAAGAGAGGAATAATACCTACTATCATCAGAGCCTCCTCAGTACCTCATCTAGTATCTTGTCACTCGCAACCTCTTCTTTTTCCAATCCCTCACGACTGATGATCTCTACTTTCCCTTCAGCAAGGTTTTTCCCGATCACTACAGCCAGTGGGATACCGATGAGTTCAAAGTCTTTCATTTTGAAACCAAAACGCTCTTTTCGGTCATCCAAGAGTACTTCAATACCCTCTGCTTGGAGTGCTGTATAGAGTTTTTCTCCTGCTTCTTTTTCTTCTTCTTTTTTGATATTTGAGACAATAATCTGTACAGCAAATGGTGCAGAGGCTTTCGTCCAGATACATCCTTTGTCATCATGGTGCTGCTCGATAATCGCTGCCAAAAGACGGCTGATACCGATCCCATAGGTACCCATTACAAAGGGCTTGGACTTGCCATTTTCATCCAGGAATTCTGCTTTGAGCGGTGCACTGTACTGTGTACCCAGCTGAAAGATATGACCTACTTCTATCCCTTTGGTGTGCTTAAGTTTTCCGCTACATCGAGGACACCCATCTCCTGCCTGTACTGCCACGAGATCATGATACTCAACCTCTACACCACGCAGGTCAAACCCTACAAAGTGATAATCCTCTTCGTTCGCACCACAGATAAGGCTCCTGCCCTCTCTAAGTCCTTCATCATAGATAATCGTGATCTCCGCAGAGAGCTTGTGTGGACCCATAAATCCAGGTACCAACCCCTCTGCTATCAACTCCTCTTCGCTCAACGCTAGCAATTCATTGGCATTGACAGCATTGCAGGCTTTGGTCTCTTCGAGTGTATCACTGCCACGCAAGGCAAAAAGTACACACTTTGTCACGCCCTCATCATAGAGGGCTTTCATCGCTACTGTCTTGACCAGATAATAAGGATCTACATGAAAAAAAGCACTCAGATCCTCAATGGTTTTGACTCCCTCAGTACGAAACTTACTCGACATACTAATTTCAGGTGCTTCCACTTCACATACGACTGCGGCACGCTTGGCTGCTTCAATATTGGCACCATAGTCACAACTGTCACAGACAACGATCGTATCTTCCCCACTGTCAGCGATCACCATGAACTCTTTGCTTCCACTGCCACCGATCGCTCCACTGTCTGCTTCTACAATACGGTAATCCAGTCCCAATCGCTCAAAGATTCGGCTGTAAGTTTTTTCCATCAGGTCAAAGTCTGCTCTCATCCCCTCCTCGTCTGCTGCAAAACTATAGCCATCTTTCATCAAGAACTCTCGCCCCCGCATCAGTCCAAATCTCGGTCTGATCTCATCACGGAATTTGGTCTTGATCTGATAGAGGTTGATCGGCAGCTGTTTATAGCTTTTTACGGTCTGACGTACGAGATTGACCATCATCTCCTCATGGGTAGGCCCCAGAACAAAATCATTACTCTTGCGATCTTTGAGTCTGAGAAGCTCTTTACCATACTTCTCAAATCTACCACTCTCTCTCCAGAGTGCTGCAGGTGTTACAAAGGCCAGATCCACCTCTTGGCAGCCGGCCTTGTCCAGCTCCTCTTTGGCTACTTGTCTGACATTATCCAGTACCCGCTTACCTAAAGGCAAAAAGTTATACAGTCCACTTCCCACGCTCTGAATATAACCCGCTCTTGTTAGGTAAATATGACTGGGAAGTACCGCATCACTGGGTGCTTCTTTGGTCGTAGGGATTAATAGTTGGGTAAATCTCATTTGTTCTCTCCTTTGAGTCGTTTCATCATCTCCGGTGATGGTCTTTGGGATGGTTTTGCTTTATACTGTTTGAGATTAGAATCATCTGTCTCTATCTCAAATACTTTTTTGAAGGCATTGACTGCTGCCTGTCCATCATTTTGTTTTGCCATCTCTCTGAGATTCTTTGTCGGCATATGTAGATACTTGTCAAATACCTGTGTGATCATCCGCTTGGCGTTGTCGCTGAACTGCTCGGGGAGATAGCCCTTTTTGACAGATCTCGCTACCTCACCTTCGATCACTTCATCGATCGAGAGCCGCATTCCTTTGATCAATGGCTCTATTGTCAGTGCCTGAAGCCAGAGATAGAACTCACGTGTATAGTGCTCTACCACTTCTGATGCCTTGAGTGCCTGCTCTTCTCTCATCGCATGATTACTCTTGGAGATCTCCTGGAGATCATCGATACGGTAGATCTTGATATTCTCCTCTTCCATCTCCTCTATATCTCTTGGAATTGCCATATCAAACCAAAGCCTATCTGCTTCATTGTACTCTACGATACTGTTGATGATGATAGGTTCAGGAGAGGAGGTAGCGGTAAAAAGCAGCCTGTATCGGTTGATCAAGCGATGGAGACGCTCCATGTCCACTACTTTGACATTTTCACTGTCCAGCTCTGCTGCCAGCTTTTCAGCATTGGCTCGGGTACGTGAAAGTAACAACACATCTGCATCTGCACGTAGCAGATGCTTGGCTGCCAGTCTTCCCATCTCTCCACTACCCACGACTACGCCTGTCATCCCTGCCAGAGAACCATTCATATCTGCCTTTGCCTGTGCTACTGCCACCGAAGCGATAGAGATAGGATTCTGTGAAATGTTGGTTGCATTTCGCACCTCCGCGGCACACTTGACTGCATAGCTGATCACACGATTCAGCTCTTTACCCGCCGTACCATTTTCAAAGGAGAGCCTAAAGGCATCCTTGACCTGCCCGGTGATCTGGGCCTCTCCGATCACCAATGAATCCAGAGAAGAGACCACAGAAAAAACATGGGTGATCGCCGCCTCATCCTCCAGATTGAGTACCGCTTTTTCCAGCGCATAGAAATCAGCTCCGGTCGTCTTGCTCAGTAGTCCCAGAACAGTATGGTAGGTAGAGAAGTTATCTTTGGTGGCGGCTACTATCTCGATACGGTTACAGGTATTCACTATATAGGCTTCCAAAACAAAATCAAAACTTGTCAAAAGATTGAGATACTCTCTGATCGCATCGTCATCCTTGAAAGCGATCTGCTCTCTGGTATCCAGATCACATTTTTTATAGTTGAAACTCACCACTTGGTAATTCATCAGAAACTCCTCTCTATCATTGCTTTGGCGATCTCTTCCAGTGAGTGTTCACCCGCTTGCTGCATGAGTGTGATCACTTCATCGATCAACACTCTCACCTCTGCAAAGCATCGCTCTATGATCCCATGCTCTTGCATCTTGGCAGCGATCCACTGCTGATCAGCAGTTGTGAGTACTGTCGCATGCAGTGCCATGAGTCGCACCTGCTCTTCAGTATCCAAGACTTCATAAAGGTAGATAAATGGCAAGGTTGCTTTACCCTCTTCATAGTCATGCATCGCAGGTTTTCCCAACTGCTCTGCACTCTGTGTCACATCCAGTAGATCATCGATCATCTGAAAAGCGATCCCGAGATTACGTCCATAGGTACGGTACGCCTCACGAGGCTTGCCTGCCAGTAGTGCTGCTGCTTCTGCACTGGCTTCCATGAGTGAAGCAGTCTTCTGGTAGATCATTTTCAGATACTTTGCTTTATCATGATTGAAATGCTCCGAGAGTAGTACATCATTACGCTCTCCCAGACTCAACTGCACAACTGCATTGGAGATCACTTTAGCAACCTCTCTGTCGATATCATTGAGCTCAAAGAAGCCTTTTGAGTAAAGTACATCTCCTAACATGATTGCTGTTTTGTTACCATAGATCGCATTGAGAGAAGCTTTCCCACGACGGGTAAAGGCATCATCGATCACATCATCATGCAGAAGGCTCGCAGCATGGATCATCTCTACGATCGCTGCTGTTTTCACCACTGTTAGACTATTGCCTGCAATCTTGAGGATCAGTTTGGCCCGCAATCTCTTCCCATGCGGAAGTTTTGCATACAGTGTTGCCGCATCTTTATCATCCAGATCGGTGATAAATTGTGCGATCTTTCTCTCTACAGCCTCCATCATGACCTACTCACACTGTGTAACAATATTGCCTACCAACTCGATAAAGAGACTGTTGGTTCTATCCTCAAGCTCTTTGTCTACGATCATACTTTTGAGCAGTCTTTCATGCTCCTCTTCCAGTCCTTTCTCTTCGAACATCTTCTCCGCTATCGCGAGTCTCTGAAGCATCTTCTCCAGCTCCATCTCTACGATATTCTGGTTGGCAGTTTTCGCGATAGAAAAGTAGTTGTCTTTGGGAGTCGTCATCATAAAATCATCATCATCAAATAGTTGCATTGTTTTGTCCTAATCTAAAAATTATTGAAGTTTTGCAAAAGACAAAGGAGCACTTTGAGACAAATGCGACAAAGGTGCACTCACCCCGATAGGGGCGCTTGCGTCTGTAACTGCCAGAGTATTTGTCTCAAAGTGCGGCGTTTGCCCTGTAACCTTCTTTTAAAGGCAATTATTATATCGAAAATGGCTTTGGAGGTGGTTTTAATCATATCTTTTATACAATACGATTTCAATTTTATAGTTATTATAAGGATAGATTATGCTTAGACGCATTACTTCATTTCTACTTCTCTTCTCTTTTCTCATCATGGTCATTAGCGGGATCGCTGAGTTCATCTCCCCTTTTGGTAGACTTGCCATGATGCTTCACTGGGAGATGCTGGGACTGGATAAGATGCGTTGGCAGGCACTGCACATCATCTTCATGCTCGTCTTTACCATCGCAGGACTCCTGCACATCTGGCTCAACCTCAAAGCAATCAAACTCTATCTCAAAAACCGCTCTAAAAAGATGGTCGTCTTCACCAAAGAGATGAGCATCGCCCTACTCATCACGGCTGGGCTTTTCTATGGTACCGTAGTCAAATACCCTCCACTGGAGAGCTTTGTCAAGATGAACAAAAGCTTCAATGACTACTGGATGCAAGAGTTCAAAGAGAAGCGATTGAAGCAGATGAGACAAACAAGGAGATAATTTAAACTCTTTTGGGTATAACTTCACAAGTAAAATGACAAAACTTTAGGAGTAGGCATGCGACTTCTCTCTCTCGTGACCTTTATATGGGCATTCTCTTTTTCTTTGATCGGCGTCTATCTGGCTGGCAAGCTGGACAGCTACTTTGCGGTACTGGTCCGTGTGGCTCTCGCATCACTCATATTCCTCCCTTTTACCAATTTTAAACTCCCCAACAAATACAAACTACAGATCATGGGGATAGGCATTATTCAGATCGGGATGATGTATATCTTTTTCTACAAATCTTTTCTCTTCCTCTCTGTACCCGAGGTACTGCTCTTTACGATCTTTACCCCACTCTATGTGACCATCATCTATGATCTACTCAAAGGCACATTCAATCCTCTCTATATCCTCACTGCCGGCATTGCCGTAGCAGGTGCCTATGTAATCAAATCCTCTCAAGTCAATGAGGGATTTTTTACAGGCTTTCTGATGGTACAGGGAGCCAATATCTGCTTTGCACTGGGGCAGGTACTCTATAAGAAACTACTGGAGAACAAAGAGCTAAAAGAGATCAAACAGTCTACGATCTTCGGCTACTTCCACTTTGGAGCACTGGCGATCTCAACAGCAGCC
This sequence comes from Sulfurovaceae bacterium, assembly GCA_965215705.1. Classification (GTDB taxonomy): domain Bacteria; phylum Campylobacterota; class Campylobacteria; order Campylobacterales; family Sulfurovaceae; genus JAAXPZ01. Next base: position 883,366 of record CBDCEE010000003.1, read on the forward strand.
TTTCTGCTCTTTGGCAACAGTGCCAAGATCACACCAGATGCTACACAGTGGACAGTACTGATCTGGCTGGGTGTGGTCGCTTCGGGTCTGGGGTACTTCCTCTGGAACAGAGGTGCTACGCAGGTAGATGCTGGGATATTGGCGATCATGAACAATGCTGTCGTCCCTCTGGGACTCATCGTCAATCTCCTGCTCTGGGGTAAAGAGATCAACTATACCAACCTGCTGCTAGGTGGAGGACTCATCCTTCTGGCACTATACATCCACACACTTATCGTAGATAGAAAGCAAAAGACAGACTTGGCTCTCTAAGCCTCTCCTGATTCGCTCACCCTAACCAACACTCAGCAAACACTTCTACGTCATACTTCGACATATCAGGTCTCCATCGAGACCTTGTCAAAGGAGAACAGATGAAAACCTCACTCTTTAGTTGTCTCGTAGTGTTACTAGGTCTATGTAGTGGTTGTGACAGTGAGTACCATACACCACGAACTGTCATTATCGATCAAATAGAGGATCCTCTCATGGAGTTGGAGGTCGTGGTCGGTAGAGAGATCGTAGATAAAATACGACACAACCAGGCTAGCCTCGGCCAAAAGACCCCATACAAACACTGCATCCGAAATATCTCTACAGCACACTACAGCAAACTGCAAAAAGCAATGATAGACAAGAAAATCCATACAGGTATCACACAAATGGTAGCAGTAGAGACATGTCCCCTCCATGCAACAGCACAATGCGTCAAAATAGCCTCTGCTGACTACTACTATAGTATTTCTAATCAGCTACTGGAATCACTCAAACAAAAGTGCGAAGTAGATGGTACATGGTTTGCCTTTACCAACAAACACTTGGCAAACACTTCTGTGCCATACTCTGGTTATGGGTTTCCAAATGGAAACCAAAATTAAACAAAAGGGTCTACCATGAAACACTTTACTGGCAAACTTATTCAAACTGCTTTGCTCACTTCTGGGCTTTTTCTCTTCTCTGCCTGTGGGAACAGTACAGGCGATGGGATAGGAGGAATCGATATGGCTGCTTATTTACCTACACACACTATGTCAAAAGAGTACTTTATCACCGGTAGTGACACGCCGGATGCTGTCAAGGAATATATGATAAGAGTCGGTGAAATCGACGGGAACAGAGTGATTTCTACTTTTGATGATCCTGGCATTCTCCTCCTAAGCCAAACAAAGATCACTGATATCAATATCACTACCACCAACTACATACCACTCCTTGCATCTGAGACCTCTGACAGGTATCTGGATATAGGTGATCTGGCATTCAAAGTGATCTTTACCCCTTGTTATGTAGATAGTCAGATAGACACCTTCACAAAAGAGGGTCATACCTATACCGGAGATATAGTGAAGATCCGCTGTGAACGTACTACAGAAGATATCTCCTATACCTATCTCATGAAGGATATCGGGATGATCGCAGAGATCGATGATGACTGTATGTCAGCAGATGGAACACGCGTAGAGAGTAGCCATATCGATACCTGCCCTGCTGACAGAATACGCTATCGCTATAGATTTCTCAATAGATAAGTAGAAAGACACTTACTGATTATGCTATACTTTTTAGAACATATCACGACAAGGAGCACAGATGCATAAGATACTTATCTTAGAAGATGACCTGCATCTGCGTGCCACACTCGAAGAGGAGCTCATCGCTGAGGGCTTTGATATCACTGGTACAGACAGCTCTGATAATGTACTGGACTTGACGTTTGAGCAGCGATTTGATCTCTATCTGTTTGATGTGAATGTTATAGGTATGGATGGGTTTTCACTGCTACAGGCATTACGGGAGAGCGGAGACCAGACCCCTACGATCTTTCTCACTTCCAAAAACAAAACCACCGATGTGATCGAAGGGTTTGGCGTAGGTGCCAGTGACTACCTACGTAAACCCTTTGAGATGGAGGAGCTTATCGTCCGTATCCTACGCTTTCTTTTGACTAAAAAAGAGTATTTTATTTCAGAAGATATTTGCTACTACCCAGAAACCTACCAGATACAGAATAATGGTGAGAAGCTCACCCTCAAACAAAAAGAGGGGCAGATACTGGAGTATTTTCTCAATCACAGTGGAGAGATCATCTCAAAAGAGAAGATACTGGAAGATATCTATGAAGGAGAGTACATCACTGACTCTACTTTCCGAGGCTATATCAATAAGATCAAATCTGCCATAGGCACAGCATATCTACGTAATATCCGAGGGGAAGGGTATATCCTTGAAACAGTATGAAAAAAGTGCACTGATCCGATTCTTCCTCCTGCTCTTTAGTGCTTTCATGCTTATGTTTCTACTCATTGCTGTACTCTACTATTTTCAAGAGTATACTCAGCTGAGCAAAGAGTTGGCACTCAATGCACAGCTTGAGTATATCGAGTGCATGAAACTGGAGTTGGGAGATTGCGACGTACCAAAGGCAGCACTTCAACCAGATATGAGTGGGGTCTATCAAAATATTTTTACTGTTTTAGGTTTACTGCTCTTACTGGTCATTCCTATCACTCTATGGCTCTCTTTTTTCTCCGTAAAGCCTGTACGTAAAGCTTCTACCATGATAGACAACTTCATCGCCAATATCGTGCATGACATCAATACCCCTATCAGCACGATCATGCTCAATAGCAGGTCATTGATCAAACATACTGCTGAGCCCTCAGCCAAATATGACCGTATCCTTGCATCAGGTAAGCAATTGCAGGATATGCAGCATGATCTTCTCGCCCTTGCTGATGAGAAGATAGCGCTTGAACGTCATGAAGTAGCACTTAAGGCGATGTGCGAAGAGATCATAGAAGATTTCAGGCTCACATACCCCAAACAGACTTTTGACGTGACACTAAATGACCAGATGGTCTATGTCAATCAAGTCGATATGCGAAGAATCATACAAAATCTTATCTCAAATGCGGTAAAATATAACCGTAACAGCAACCCCATCAAACTCTACAACCGTGTAGAGCGATTGATCCTGGAGGATCAGGGGAAAGGCATGAAGCATCCAGAAAAGGTATTTGACAAGAACTATAGAGAGGATTATACGATCCAAGGCAATGGGATAGGACTTGCTTCTGTGATGGCAATGCTGACACGAAACGGTATCGAGATCACCGTCTCAAGTCAGATCGATCAAGGAACGACAATACAACTAGACTTTACACATACATTTACAAAGGACCACAGATGATCAAACCTATTCTCCTGTCACTTCTGCTCTCCATCAGCATGCTGGCAGCCACCGCTCCAATGACAGAACAAGAGGCCCAGCCACTCTTTCAACAGATCAAAAAATCCGAATACCGCTGGGTATTGGCTCAATGGAGGAAAGAGATGCACATCAAAACACGCAGCCGATCCTCTTCACGCAGATCAGGAATAGACAAAACACCCTACAATGATCCACTCCGAACCATCGTAGACCCACAGGCACCGAACTATCCCCCTGTTGATCCTATCACCCTACCGAATCGGGAGTATTGATCATGAGATATTTACTTACTCTGATTTTACTGACAAACTTTCTCTCCGCTGAAGAGAACAAGCTCTCATTGCAATATACTTCACTCTCCTACAAGAACTCTCCTAACAATCACTTCTACTCCCTCTATCTCGATATGGAAGAGGTATATACCTTTATGGAAGGAGATTTGGAACTACGTCTTGGGATCAATGCCTTGGGAGTGCTCGGAAAAAGTGATGATTTTTACCTTTTTGATACGGTCTCCAAAAGTAAAATAGCCGTCAAAAGTCTCTCACTGGACTACTACCCTAGTGATCAAGTTCTTTTGAGCCTGGGAAGACAATCTCTGGATATCAACCTGCTCCGTGGTAGTTTTGATGGACTGTTGGTAGCAGCTACTGTAGATGATTTCTCACTGAAAGCATTCTATTTCGAGCATTACAGTACCCTCTATCCCACCTATTATAAAAATGCTGACTTTGATAAGCTTTATGGTCTTAACTTTCAGTATTCAGGTAAGTTATTTGAAAGTGAACTCAGTTATTTTACCTACTATGGACATACTGTACAGAATGTATATATGGCAATACATCCCGGAAACGTTACGCTCGGAGCAGAGTATCTGGCATTTACTTCTGATCTTCTACATGACGAAAAAGCCTATAAACTTCATCTGGGGTATCAGTATGAAAATTTTTATGCCGAGATGGGATACTACCATGTGTATGAAGGTACACTGAGAAATATCTTTGCTGTAGGTGGCAGTGAGTTCCAAAACTATCGCCTGCACGGATTTCTGGATCAAAGCAATGCAAAAAATATCTATCTGGATCTACAATATAAACAGAATGATTTCTCTGCCAGTCTGCACTTTGGACGTACAGAGTTTGAAATGTCTTATGATCCTACACAGACCTATACAGGTAAAGAGCTTGGCATAAGCCTCTCTAAACGTTATGATGACTTCAGCATCTCAGCCTCCCTTTTGACCCAAAAAAGTGATCAACCCTGGGATACAGGCGAGCGTACCACATGGGTACAGACACAATTAACATATAGGTTTTAAACATGAAAAAAATACTCTTTTTAGGACTGGCTGTCATACTACTCTATGCCGCAATGAACCATAAATTCCTACTGGCAATGGCCTATCTGCATGACTCTGATCCCAGCAATGACCGCACAGCTATCGCTCTACTGGAAGATGCCAAACGCAATAACAATGATGTCAAATCTGCTTTTCTACTAGGATACTACTATAAAACCAAAAAATACCATGCGATCAACCACAGTAAATCACATCAAAACTACCTCTATGCCGCCAAAAGAGGCGACAAAGAGGCCAAAATGCTTGTGGCATGGAATTTTTATAAGGGGCTAGGATGTAAAAAAAGTATCCCTAGGTCTAAAAAGCTTCTTACTGAGCTTGCCATCGGAGGCAATGACAAAGCCAAAGAGATACTCAAATTTGTGATGCGACACTAGAGAGACATCCCATTACTCTGTGAGTACAGGGATAGATTTGGCTTCCTTGTCAGCCATCGCTACCAAGAGAAGCTCTCCTTTCTTGTTTACCCTGAACTCTCCATATTTTGCATTTTCATACCGCTTTGCTGTTCCCTCTTCAAAAAAGTAGGCATTGGTGGCAAACTTCACAGCCCCACCCCGTACGCGATACTCCATCAACACTTCATGCTCTTTTAAAGGCTCTCCTTGGTAAAGGTGCATAAAAGAAGCCACATGCTTTTCATCTAAATGTACTACAACATAGCCATTTGTGGCATCCACATTATGCTGCCAGCTTTTGTACTCTTTTTGTTTAGGTAATGTGTCATAGATCTTTTCTGCCAATGCAAAACGTAATGCCATATAGTCTCCCTGCATCAGAGAGCGAGGATCGACAGGTGCCAGTTTGAGAAAGACAACCATACCCTTTTTGATATGCTGCTCTTTTTGATAAATAGACCAATTCACTAAGGCCAAAACAAGAACAAGCGAGATAAAAACAATCTTTTTATACATTTGAGATCCTTCTTTTAAGCACATACTTCATGAGAAAACGGCTGATAAGCAGGCCTATGCCAAGTATTGCCAATAGTCCTGATTTTGCCATCAGTGTCTCCCCGGTATAGTAGTAATAGTATGAAAGAAAAGCAAAAGAGCTAAAGATACCTAATCCGATCAACAGACGATGTGAATGGGCAAAGCCGATCAGCAATAGTATCACACCCAAAACCAAACCATTGACCTCAAGAGAAAGTACGCCCAAGGCAACAATCGCAGCAACCGAGAGATAAAGTACCTTTGTATTACCCAGATTTTGGTTCTCTTTTAGAATCTTCCAAAGTACATACGCCAAAGTCAAAAAGGTACCTATATGAAGTAACCAGACATTGAAAACTGGTGACTTGTATGCATGTGACTGCCCATAAAGATAGTAAGGTACAGCTAAAAATGAATACTTCAACCACATCAATGCGGCAGTTTGTCCATAGGCAATAGCTTCTAGCTTTTTACTCTCGAACAGACTGAACTCATTCATCCATAACCATACAACCACAAAAGTCAAAAGAAGCATAGGAATAAAAGGCTCTCCTACATGATAGAAGAAGAAAGCAAAGGAGAGTGCCATAAAAAATGAGCTGAGCATACGATGCATATAGTTAGGGACAAACCACATCAAGAAAGCCTGAAAAAGAGCCATAATCAAATAGATACTCTGTCGCATACTTCCATTGAACATAAAAAAGAGAGAGAACATAATCATGGCCTGTCCTGCGATACTTAAAGCCAGGATAAAGTGCTCTAAAAAATCACTTTGCTTCTCCTTGAACATGCTATACGCAAAAAAGATCAGTCCACCCCCTATCAAAGCCAAGATACTAGGATACCGTTCAACATCCACACCAAATATCAGTCCTAGCGTACCTCCCGTAAAGATCACTAAAAACAGTGCGCCAAACCAACCTGAGACTGATAACAGTAGCTTAATATACCAGGGAGATGCCAGTTCCAATGTTGGTTTCTCCCCTGCTACCAGCTGTTTGCTAAGCAGTGTCTCCCATACACTCCTACTATTCTGTTTCATTTTCTGCCTCCTTCTGAAGAGACTTGAGCCACATGGCAAACCCTCCTCCAAGTCCCAGGATCACCAACCCTATAAAGAGTATATATCCCAAACTGAAGTCTCTCCAAGAAATAAGATGGATCAAGAAGTTTATCAGTATGATAGAGAAGGTTAATGCAGCCAGAGCCAACATAAAAAGATCAATTTCCCTCACTCTATAAAGCACATATACAACGATAAGCCACGCCACCCATACCAAGAGTGTTAAGCCGGAAGACTCTTCCCAGAAAAAGCTCAATGCCAATGATGTGATCGCTGACATACTCACAAAACCAAGTAAGCGAATAGCCCATGTACCATCAAGCCATGTAAAGCGAGAAGAGAAGAATTCCCAAAGTGCCCAAGCTACAGTATTAAATGCAAAAAAGATCCATAAGAACGAGACTTCAGTATGAAAAGCAAATCCAAGAAATCCTCTAAATGCCTCTATATAAAGCAGGATAGAGACATTGATCAGGAAAATCCAAAGCATCCACAGTGCAGAAAAACGGCTAACCACTACCCATGGTAAGATAAGAACAGCCCAATAGAAAAAGAGTTGCCATGGATCTGCTCCAGTTTGGTAGGTCTGCCCCACCAGTGCCAAGAGCACCCCTAATAGGATAGATGATACTGTCAGCAAGACTTTGGAGAGGAGGCTTTCCCTACCCAGGTAGCCATACAGTGCTATGATCAGGATGATACTCCCCTCCACCAAAGCAAACTTGCCAAAACGCCCAAATGCTGTCCAGTTATACGCGATGAAAAACATCATGGCAAATGCCAACGCCAATCCTGCGAACCAGAGTAACAATTGGTCTATAAAATGATGCCATGCTTTAGCTGTAGGGATCACACCTACTTCATAGAGTGCTTTGGGGATATTTTCTTTTTCAATATTCCTATTTTCTATGAGTGCTATCATGGTATTACGTTTTGATGCTTGCATTCTTTTCCTTTTAACACAGATACTTCAGAGGGCAGATGGCTATGACCTTACGATACGATCACGCCTCCACCCAATAGTCTCTCTCCCTCATAAAAAACAGCGAACTGTCCACGAGCCAGTCCAAAGACAGGCTCTTCCAGTATCACCCATCCGCGACCATCTGCTATCGATACCCTGGCTGGGATAGCTTTAGTGCGATAGCGTACCTTAAGATCACAGGCAAAATCTGTCTTCTCTTCAAAAAGATTGATCTGCTCTATGGCAAACTCCTGCTCAGAAAGCTTCTCATGGGTACCTACGATGATCTGATTATTTTCTGGATTGAGTTCCATAACATAATGAGGATCATGGGCACCATCAACACTGAAGCCTCTTCGTTTACCAATGGTATAGTGCATATAGCCTTTGTGCTTGCCAACCACATTACCTTCGCTATCCAGCACTTCACCCTCACGGTCAATATCCATGTGCTTCTCCAGTATCTCCGTATAGTCACCCTCGACAAAACAGATCTCACTACTCTCTTTTTGTGTAGCAAAGCTCTGTAGTACAGGAATATCCGCAGCAAATGCTTTGACATCCTCTTTGAGCCATTCGCCTAGAGGGAAAATCAGCCTGGGAACCACCTCTTTACGTACCTCTGCCAGAAAATAGCTCTGGTCTTTAGAGCGGTCTTTTGCCATATAGATAAACTGCTCATTTTTACGCAAGTAGTGGCCGGTGGCCACATAAGTGATCCCGAGAGAATCTGCAAAGTCCACCATCGCACCAAACTTGATCGTACGGTTGCACATCACGCAGGGGTTAGGTGTGATACCTGTCTGGTACCCTTCCACAAAATAGTCATACACCTCTTGTTTAAACGCTTGAGAGAGATCATGATAATATACTTCGATTCCCAGATACTCAGCAACGATAGTCACCTTACGAAAGTTCTCTGCATGGTAGGATTCATTGTCATGGAGCTTCATGTAGACACCTATCACCTCATAGCCCTCTCTCTGGAGCAGTACTGCTGCCACAGTAGAATCTACCCCGCCACTCATCCCCAAAAGTACTTTTTGAGACATTAGTACTTCTCTGTGATCTGAAGGAAGAACACCTCTCCATTTTCAACCAGTTTTGCTCTTGCTACCAATGTCTCTTTGATAAAAAGCAAGATCTTCTCTGTAGAATATGCCGGGATATAGACCAATTTTCCAACTGTGAATTCACGTTTGGGCAAGACTGCAATCCTGCACTCCAGTGTTGTATACTTCGGTTCTGGTTTCCCCAGGTTTGCTATCCTCTCTTTGGCAGAGATGATCACCGCCTCTCTTCCATCGACTTCTCCCAGCGCTACCTGTCCTACTACCCCGCCTTTGCGATAGATATACAGCTGTGGAAGCTTTTTTCCCAATGCAATCAAGTCATCTACTTTTAAGCTCTTTGCTTCACTTTTTTTAAGCATAAGCGGTTCGAAAGCAATAAGATTCAACTTTGGATTGCTACTACGTAGTAGTGCATTACTTAGCCCATTTGCCTGTAGATTAAGCATTGAATTCACCCACAAAACGATCCATTAACTTCTCCTTATCTGCCACTTCGAGATCATCCGGTACATGCTGCCCGCTGGAGATATAACTTACCGGAATATTTTTCTCTATCAAGAAGCTAAAAAGCTCTCCTACTCTCTTGGTCTCATCAAACTTGGTCAAAATAGCACTGTCTATGTCTAAAAAAGAGAAATGCTCATAGATATCGATGATATCCTCTCTCTTGGCAGTGGCTGATATCACCAGTGAGGTCTCTATCCTATGTGCATGCGTACTTTTGAGGAACTCTATGGTTTTGATCAGTTTTCCAGTATCATAAGGAGAGATTCCAGCCGTATCTATCAGTACCACATCATATCCACTCAGTGTACCAAGCACTTCAGCAAACGCCTCCACTCTCTCTACTTTGACATGAGAGATCTGCATCTGAGAAGCATAATGCTCCAGCTGCTCATAGGCACCTACCCGGAAACTATCCAAATTGACCAATGCGACTTTCAATGGGCGTTCTAGCAAGAGTGCATAACGTGCTGCAAGTTTAGCGATCGTTGTGGTTTTTCCTACTCCCGTAGAGCCTATCAGCATCATCATCTTATGCCCGTCCAGTACTTCCGGTTTGACAGAGATGCTCTCATCGATCTCATCCAGCACATAAGAGAGTACCAGCTGTTCATCTTCTGCGATATTTGTCTGTGAAATGGGATCCAGTATACTCTCTATCCATGCTTCGCTCAATCCTTTTTGCAACATCAGTGATTTGACATTTTGTAGAGGAGCGGTAGGAGAGATATCCCCCTCCATCAGATGCTTCATATTTTCTATCTGAGATTTGAGCTCTCCTATCTCATTGCTGAGCTCTTCCTCTTCATCCAGACCGATACTTTCAAGAAAGTCACTACTGGAAACTGATACTGTGATCTGTGAAACCAACTTGCCACTCTCATCTTTGAGCTGTATCGCTTTGAGTAGTTTCAGCTCACTGAAATGCCCATACTTCTCTTTGGCCAACTCAAATGCTTCTCTTGGATTGGGGGCTATGAATGTCTCTTCGACCATATTCTTCCTTTCATCTCTCCTAAGGGTATCACCACAGAATCCCTCTCCTGCCAATGAGGGTGGGGAACGGTAAGGCGTGGTTTGTCTATCTTTATCGTATCATAAAATATCATATCTATATCCAATGTTCTGGGAGCATTGGCAAAACTACGCTTGCGTCCAAAACGTTTCTCTACTCTCAGTATATACGCTAAAAGCTCCATCGCTGTCAGATCTGTCTGTACCGAGATCAATGCATTATAGAAGTCATCCTGAGCCAGATATCCAAATGGTGGATTTCTAAGTATAGGCGATGTCTCAATAATAGTGATAAAAGATGATTTTACCAAAAAATTATAAAGGTGCTCAAATCGACGTATGACATTTCCCATATTTCCACCGATACCTAGAAGTGCTTGATGGCGATATATCCTCTGCGTATCACGTACTATAGGATAATGCAAGGTACGTATACGTTGAAGATCCTTAGCAATATGTTTTCTGATCTGAGGCATGATCAAAGCACCCTTGCTCTACCCTCTTCCATCACAACCATATCTTCGATCCTGATCCCGAATGCATCTGGGATATAGATCCCCGGCTCTATCGTATAGACCATACCGTCCTCGATCTTGGTTTTGGAGCGTGTAGAAATATAGGGCATCTCATGGATATCCAGCCCAACACCATGCCCGGTAGAGTGGATAAAGTATTTACCAAACCCTGCTTTGTCGATGATCTCTCTGCCTATGGCATCGATCTGCTTACCTCGCATCCCCGAAGCAGCTCTTTCTATCTGCTTGTCATGTGCTTTGAGCACAGCATCATAAGCCTTTTGTACTTTTTTAGAAGAAAAATGCTGCTTTTTATTAAAGGCAAATCCTTCCCTAACACGTACACTTCTTGTCCTGTCAGAGCAGTATCTTTTGTGTTTTAACCCTGCATCAAAGAGTAGCAGGTCATTTGCTGCCAACACTCTGTCTGTAGGGTGAGCATGTGGTTTTGCCGCATTGGCACCGATCGCTACAATCGGATCAAAACTGAGGTCATTCTTACCAAATCTTCGCATAGTATTCTGTGCCAAGAAGTGCAGCTCTTTCTCTGTTTTCCCGATACCTTCATCATCGATCATCATCGCGAACTCACGAAAAGCCCTCGCACCTTGTTTCACCGCTTTTGCTAGCAGTGTAATCTCTGCTTCTGTTTTGATGATACGTCTTTTATGAGAAAGGTCTAGCTTTCTGATCCATTTAAGTCTGGTTTTCTCCTGTATCTGTGTGATACGATAATAATCCCATGCTTTGGGATCAAAAGTGATCTGTTTGATCTTAGCTTTGCTGATCAGTTTTGCTGCCCTTTTGGGGAGATCAAAGTCGATGACTACTTTGGTATTGGGAGAGGATTTTTGAAGCACTATCGTAGCATCCAGTGTATAGCGACTATCTGTGATCAGATAGGATTCACGTCCCAGAGAGAGATAGATACAGTTGTCATTGCTATATCCACACTCATAATAGACAGCATTCTCATCAGTGTGGATTGTATACATGATGTTACTTCTGTGCTTCTGCCTGCTGTTGTGCTGCTGCAGCAACTTCACTCATGATCTGTACCATACCAACCATCGCCAGATGGTATCCAAAAGCACCTACTCCTGCGATCACACCTGCAGAAACTTCAGCAGTCATAGAGTGTCGTCTGAACTCCTCTCTGGCATGGATATTGGTTAAGTGTACTTCGATCACAGGCAGCTGTGCTGCTGCGATAGCATCACGGATCGCAATGGAGGTATGTGAATAGGCTGCCGGGTTGATGATGATACCCTGTGCGTCACCCATACACTCCTGGATACGATCAACGATCTCACCCTCTAGATTGCTCTGGAAAAACTCGATCTCTACATTATTCTGCTCCGCGAATCCCTTCATCTGCTCATGGATCTGTTCTAGTGTCATCGGTCCATAGATATGCTGCTCTCTTTTGCCTAACATATTGAGGTTTGGTCCTTGGATTACTACTACTTTCATTTTCTATTTTCCTTCTGTAATAAATTTATCTTATTTTACTGTATTGGGGGTTAATGGGTGTTGAGAAGAGTTCAAAGCTTTTGGATATAATTCGAGATACAGAATCAAGTGACTCTATCTAAGGGAAAATACTCCATGAAAATACTCATAGCAGACTACATCTACACCCCACAGGGGTATCTATCAGGCGAAGCCATTGCCTTTGATGAGACGATTAGGGCTATCGGTGCCCCTGCAGATCTAGCTGCACAGTACCCTAAGGCAGAGATCATCCGTACTCAGCCACACAGCATCCTCTATCCAGGATTTATCAATACCCATGTGCATCTAGAGTTCTCAGCCAATTGCACGACGCTCTCTTATGGGGATTTCATGCCATGGTTGCATAGTGTCATCACGCACCGAGAAGAGCTTATCGAAGCCTGTGATGATGCACGTATGGCAGAGGCATGTGAGGAGATGCTGCGTTCTGGGATTACGAGCTTTGGGGCGATATCGAGTTTTGGGATGGAGCTAGAGGTCTGTAAGATGGCACCTCAGAGAGTGACCTTTTTCAATGAGCTCATCGGCTCAGATGCCAAGACCGCAGATATGCTCTACGGTGACTTTTTGGAAAGAGTCAAGAACAGTGAATCTGCTGTCACAGAGGAGCGTATCACCCCAGCCATCGCCATCCACTCCCCCTACTCTGTGCACCCTATCGTCCTAGATCGCGCCGTAGCCCTCGCCAAATCCAAAGGCTGCCCACTCTCTACGCATTTTCTAGAGTCACAAGCAGAGCGTGAGTGGCTAGAGTCCAATGCAGGAGGCTTTGCTGCATTTTTCGAGCAGTTTTTTGGTAGTACACAGGCAGTCACTACGATAGAGGAGTTCATGCACCGCTTTGACAGCTACCCCACCCACTTCGTCCACTGTACACAGACCACCAGTGATGAGAGAGCCTACCTAGCTTCCCAAGGACACAGCATTGCCCACTGCCCCAGATCCAATCGCCTACTAGGATGCGGCAGACTCCCCATAGAGGATGTCAACACCCCCATGAGCATCGCCACCGATGGGCTCAGCTCCAACTGGTCACTCAGCCTCTGGGATGAACTCCGAGCTGCGCTGATGCTCCACCACCAAGGCTCCCTAGAGCACATGGCAGATAGATTTATCCGCTCTGTCACCTCAGACGCTGCTACTGCCATCCGATCAGATGCTGGCAGATTAGAGGTAGATGCTCCCGCGGATATCGCTGTGGTCACATTGCCCGCTAGATGTAGTGATCCTAGCAGTCTCTCACTGCATGCGATACTACATACACAACGTGTGGAGGGTGTGTATATAGGTGGAGTGGAGAGGGTCTAAAGCCCACAAGAGAACAAGCTATATGGCATTAAGTTCTCAAGCTCTTCTTCATCCATATCACCAGAAAACGCTGGGAACTCAGGGAAACCATCAGGTTCTGTTGTATACCATATACCTGTACCATTCTTATCCATTACCCCATCGCTATCTGCATCTTGTTCGCAGGATACATCCCAAGTATTACCCTCTATCTCATGAAGTGTGATATAGATGACACCATGATGACCCGTTGTAACCTTGAGTTTGCCACCTTCTATAGCTACAGATTGCTTGTGAGAGTCGATCAGCCATTGATGCTCTTCACAAGGACACGCTTGCATCTTTATCTTGAGCACTTTAGGGAAAACATACTTACTTTTTCCATAATACTCACTTATTTGTCCATCCTCACTCGTATGTGTGTCAAGCCCATAAAAGACCTTGCCATCCAATAGCTTCTCTGTCATCGGTATGGTATCACCAGACTCACTACCGCTCGTACCACCACATCCTATCAGTAACAACGTTACACTTGCTATAACACCTAATTCAACTATTCTGTTCATGTTTTTCTTTCCCCGTTCTCTAGTCTCGCAATCTGCTAATCATGGGTATATTATATCTTATTTTATATGGTAGTGCAGTATGGTTGTTTCATTTTTTGGGGAGAAATTATCTATCTCATTAGAGAGATTATATACAGCTATTGCTCCCATTAGAGAGGAATAATAAGAACACTTGCCAAATCAGAGTCTGGACTTTATATCAGTTATTTATAGTAGGGTCTGGTATCAAATTTCAAATCTTTATCACCCTATATTTATAGAAGGTATTTTTCCAGATACTCAGTTGCTTCTATCGCTTCCAGCATAAGATTTCCTTCATCTCTATCTGCATAGATCTCCTCTATATTAGTCCAGGTTTGACCAATTTCTCTATATCTCTCTTCTGTATATCTCTCTTTTTTGTCAATATTCTCAAATTGATTTCTGAGTACTATTATGACATCATTCAGTATCTCATCTGTGTAGTTATATTTTATTTTATTTTTTTGGTATATCATATACAGTCTAGTACTTTCTTCTATATTGATAACTACTTTATACTTCTCTATCTCCTCATTATAGGGCTGGTCCACATAATAATGATTGGCTATATCTCGCATATTTTTACTAATAATCATGGTAAGATCTTGCACCAATATCATGCTATCTTTATTATATGGGCTTTTTTCTAGTATTTTCAACTCATCATAGGAGTCTTCTATAAAGCTCAAACGACTTATATACTTACTCTTCATGAGAGAAAGTGTAAGCTTTTTAATACCTAATTCAACGAAGGCAATAGCTTTACTCTTTTCAATACGTGTTTGAATCGTATCTATTTGATAGCCTTCATAGAGATAATACTTAGCTGCTCTCTCCGCAGCTAAGCTGCACAGCAGAGCATTTTTTACAATACCATCTTTATGTATGTCTGTCATATCTATGATGGATACAGGCATCTGCTCCTTTACTATAGTTTTCTCTACCGCATAAGCAAAAAAACTACTTAGCAGTATATAGATTATCAAAAATTGTATTCCAGGAAATCTTTTCATGTGAACTCCTCTTTCAGTTACCTTGATTCCAAAATTCTATATTCTGGTTACGATATGAAAAAGTTAGGAAGGTGTATACGGAAAGCAAACATCATTCCTATGGTAATCTGGCAAACTTGCTTCACTTAATGATCCACAAGTTCCATGACTTTCCGTCCCCACCTCACGATAGGTTTGGCTTTTTCAGAATATCTATTTATCATTTGGGTACGTTATCTAGTGCACCCTCCACTATTTAAGTACTATATGCAGCCCTTGGTTCGCACCTATTTGGGCATAAAGTCCTGTTGCACTATTCATATTTTTGAGCATGCTCATTGATTTTTTGAAAAGCAATGAGGGAATAAAAGTATCAGAACCTCCCATCATTTCAAAAAACATAAAACTTTTCTCTACTTTTTGAAGAAGTTCGGTAGTCTCCTCTGTATTTTTCTCATATACACTCAGTAGATTCAGAGACTCTTTAAAAAGCTTCATTGAATCATGCATTTTCTCCTTAAATTCAGGATCTTCTATACCCCATGCTTTCATCATGTAGAGACCTGCTATTCTTTGAGAGAGCATTCTCTGTCTACCAGAGATATTGATGATCTCTCCAGATTTTTTTCCGGTGAGTTTAGCAAATAACTTAGTAGTTTTATCCGCTGCTTTGAGGAGCACTTCAAGTTTGACCTGTAGCGTACGGGCATTCTCTTTAGTAGGCACAGCATCAAGCATCTTTTTGGCAGAAACCCAAAGCTTTTGTGACACTTCGATACTCTTTTTAGTACTTACATCTTCTGTAAAGTCATATAATGACTGCATATGATCTTCGAATGCAAGTACAATCTTTTTGAGGTCGTCCTCTGGATTCCCAAAACTATTTTTCATCCCTATCATTGTATAGTCTTTCAACATCCTTTGGGTAAACATTCTTTGCTTACCTGCCACATCTACAGCTTGTGAAAGGTTTTTGATCTCCATTGCGGAGAGACAGCTTACAGAGATACTCAGAAAGAGTATTCCTTTGATAAATTTGGTGTAATATTTCATTACAAGTCTCCTTATTTGTTATTACGACATAAGAAAGACAAGTGAAAATGAAGAGTATGTAGAAGTAAGTATCTACGCTCTATTGGTAACCTGGCGAACTCGATTTTGTCTCGAGTCCCATGGCTTTCCGTCCCTACCTCACGATAGGTTTGGCTTTTTCAATATGTCGCATACGTACCATTGTAGCACAAATAATTATTAATTTCAAGAGATAAAATATCATTCTTTTTCCATCAGTATGAGAGCTACTTCATCAAGTCTCAAAAATTGGGCATCGTCACCTTGTCCCCTCTGCATTGACAGGACTGTTATGTGAAAATACAAAGTCTGTAGAAGAGCTCTATATTGGTGGGAAGCAAAGCTAATGTACCAAAGGAGATAAGAGTTTTTCAATTTTTTTTGTTTCCTGCTCTATCATATTCGCCTTATTATAGAGTAATGAAGGAACAAACTGTTTCATATTTCTAGCCATAATGAAGAATTTTAGATGATATTGCATAGTGGCAATACTTTTTTGTGCCTCATCTTTCTGCTCAGGACTGAGAATATTTCCTGATTTTTGAATATACGCACTCAACAGCATTATAGATTTTTTGGATTTACGTATCATCATCTCAAAATGTTCATTCAGTTTTGGCAATGCGATTCCCCATATTTTATAGAGATACACTGCAGCCATTTTTTGACCTATTGTAGAGATGCGTGTTGTATAAAACATAGGATCTCTCTCACTCTTTTCTCTTGTAAGTATCTCTGCTACTTTATTGATATTTACACGGCTTTTTTCCAATGCTTTAAAAAACTCAATTGCTTTCTCTGCCCGCGCATCATGTAACAAGTCATTTTCATCAAGCTTCAAAAAGTGTTTTTGTGCTGCCAACATTAAAGGCAACAAACGTTTATCTGTTGTATCCTCATGAGAGCGAAGATATCCTATCTCCTCTTCAATATTCTTTTTTAGTAACTTATGATCATTTTTCAAATTAGCTTCTGGATCTTTAAATTGATTATGAAGACCGATCAATGCATGTGCTTTGATGATACGCATACTCACCACACGCGATTGTTCAATGGTATGTATCAACACCTTTTTGGTTGCGATATTGGCTTCTAATACCGCAGCCAATCCAAGAAGACAAATACCTATATACAAATATTTTTTGATTATATTGCTTGTTTTATGATCCTTCATACACTATTCCTCCACATATTTTCTACTATAAATTGCATGTTGAAAATCTTTTATAGACTACATTTATTATTCTTTAATTAGGCGATAAAAGTAATACAGAAATAAGGGAGAAGTATAGATAGAGATATACTGCACACCTTGGTAGCTTGGCGAACTCGACTTCTCAACCTTCCGAATCCCATAGCTTTCCGTCCCTATCTCACGACAGGTTTGGCTTTTCAATATGTTATATAGATACTATAATAGCTGAAAAAATCAAAAATAATCAGAGAACTAGACATCTAACATTTTATTGTTAGATACTATCAGAATATTTGATATCAATAGATCACTTCATCAAATCTATAAAGTTAGCCATCATGCCTTTGTCTCCTACCCATGTAACCTCTGCATTGACAGTGCCATTATGTGAGAAAACCAAGTCATTACCTGAGGCAGAAGCATGACATGAGATACATCCTACGGGTTTGCCTTTGGCTACTTTACCTGCGAGTTTCATGCCTTTTTCATTGACATGGAGTGTGCCATCTGGCTTGTATTTCGCCCAGAACCAGTCTTTATCCTCTGGATCATATCCAGGCCTTTTGACCATGATAGTGACTGCCTTGAGAAATGCTTTGGGGTCTTTTTTGACTGCTTCTATGGAGACACCTTTGCCACCGTAGTTGGTCTTGGAGATGACCAGCTGTCCATCGATGACACCCTCGATCACTTCACGGACTTTGCCATGGGGAGGTCCACCCACGTAGAGCTTGTTGTGTAGTGCATCATACCCTTTGGCGTGGAGTTTTTCCCACATTTTCTTGGCAAATGCGATATCCTCTGTACTGCCAAAAGGCGGTTTCATCATCTTCTTCTCATCACCTTTGGTCATAGGCATCTCTTTTTTCATGCCGTCATCTTTTTTCATACCTTCTGCCATAGCAGCACCACCAAACATCAATGTCATTGCAGCCAATGCTACACCTAGTTTTCTCACTTTCATGTTAGCTCCTTTCTATATAGCTAGCCGAAGTATAGAGTTGTTTTGTGTAGTGTCTATGTAGTTTTTAGAGGTGAATTTGAGATATAAGATAGTGTAGCATAAAGCGATAGTACACTATAAAGGCATAAGTTTAAAAATGGTTTTCTTCTCATCACTACTGGAGAGCATACATACGTATCTATTGTTACGAGAAAGATTTTGCACGATAGAGAGCCCCAGTCCAAAACCACTCTGCTTGCGGTTCTTGCTCTTGTCTATCGTATAAAAGGGTTCAAATATCTCTTTGGCATGCTCTGCACTGATCGCTTCACCTGTATTTTCGAAGAAGAGTGTGTTGCCCTCGTTATATACCTTGATATGCCCTACCTCTGTATATTTGGCTGCATTTATCAGAATATTGAGTGCGATTCTCTTGAAATCTGTACAGTTGAAGGTCAATACAAAATCCTTGTCAATAGCATTGAGATACTGTACGTTTGGCTTATGTGGCAAAATGGGGAATACTTTAGTCTCTAAAATATCATGTATGTCTATAGGACTCCGTACACGTTCACTCTTACCATCCATAGAGGCAATATACTGCAACATATCTACAGTGAGCTCATCCATAAAGGAAAGCTCCTCTTTCATACGTGCCAACACGCTGGGCAGGGCTGCATCTTCTACCAGTCCATCTTCTATCTCTTCGATATGCCCACCAAGGATAGTGATCGGTGTCTTGATGTCATGTGCCATGGAGACCAGTAGTTCTGAGAGGTTTTTGTTTTTCTGTTTGAGATCGATGATCAGGGTATTGAGCTGTGTGGCAAGGTAGTTCATCTTTTGGTTGATCTCATCTATTTCAATGAGCATATTGTGACTCTCATCGGTCTGGAAATTCTGTTGCTTGATCCGCTCAAGCCGCTGCTCTATGAAGATAAACTTTTTAGACAAATAGGCTCCAAAAAAGTAGCTCAGTATGCCAATGGCTGGTGCCACAGCCAACACCACCATGATGATCTGCTTGATCATAGGCATTTTGATAGGTTTGCCGATAATGATATAGGTCATGATCGATGTAAATATCGCTATGAGTAGCCCTGCTAACATATAGAGCGACATAGTAAAGGTCTTAATCTTCATAGATTTTATAGCCTGCTCCTCTCACTGTTTTGATGATGTCTTTCTCATAGACATGCTTCACTTTCTCACGTATATGATAGATATGACTATTGATACCCTGCTCATCTATCTCCCCTAGATAGTGATCATAGATAAGCTCTGCTAACTCTTGGCGTGAGTATACCCTATTTTGATGGACGATCATCGTAGAGAGTATCAGGTATTCACTCGGTGTCCACTCTAGTGCATGCCCATTGACAACGATCTCTTTGGACTCTTCGTTGAGAATAATGTGTGAGAGTTGTCGTGCACTTTCGCTATTTTGTTCTGCTTGTCTTCTGAGTAGTGCTGTGATTTTGATAGCTAACTCTTTTGCTGAAAAAGGTTTAGCTATATAATCATCTACTCCACAGGCATAGCCTTTGGTTTTGAACTCTAGCGTATCCAATGCACTGACCATCACGATCAGTGTCTGCTTGGATATCTGCCTTAGTAGTGTACATATCTCAAATCCATCTACATGAGGGAGCATGATATCCAATGTCACCAAGTCATATGTACCAGAAGCAACTTTTGCCATCGCTTCTCGACCATCATAGGCGATATCGACATCATACATACTGCTATCGAGACGATTGTGAATGAACCCTACGATGCTTTCCTCATCCTCGACGATCAGTATGCGTTTTTTCATGCTAAAACATCTTTTGGAATTTGGTAAAGAGTGCATCGGTAGATTTCACTCCTGCATGGCACGCCACACAGCTCTTGGGATCACCTTCCCATGCCTTGTATACACCCTCTTTTTTGACAAATCTGGCATAGCCCCAGCCATCGCTTTCGGCATGTTTGCCTTGCTCTTTGATCATATACTCTACTCTTTGTATCTTATCCCCTTCTAGTGCGGTGGGGAAAGTGCTCATGGTATTGACACTCCAGCCGATCTTTACCACTTTACTGCCAGTTGGCATCACCTTGGTATGGTTTCTCAGTGCATTGTAGGCTACAGGGTTAGCGAGGATATAACGGATCTCATTTTTATCCTTGCGAAAATGTGTTGCTACGATCTTGTAATTCTGATACCCTTCGATATCTTGGAATGTCAATCCAGTATCCTTCATCGTAATGTCTGGTACTTTGGTGGTATCACTAATGTATACATCCGTAGCAAATAGTACCGTACACGAGAGTGAGAGTCCGAGTAAAATAGTTGTTATTTTTTTCATCTCCACCGCCTCTACTTTGCTATCTCTACGAGATGCCATACACCCTTAGCCCAGTCACCATTGGTCTGCTTAGGCTTGGTATCTTTGAAAAAATAATACAATGGTTTCCCTTTGTATGTCGTTTGCATCGCACCATTCTTTCTAGTGATGGTACCCAAATCTTTGGCTTTGATACCTTTTGGCAATGTTGCTAGGTTACTCTGATAGACTGGCCACTTCACTTCACAGCCATTATAACAGCTGGATACCCCTGTAGTGTCTTTGTCAAAGGTATACAATGCCATGCCTTTAACATCAGTCAGGTAGGATTGTGATTTCTTCTTGCTAGATAGGTGTACCTGCTTGCTCTGTTTGAATCCTTTGGCAGGATAGGCCAGATGCCAAACACCTTTTTTATGATCACCATTGGTTTGCCCTGCTTTGGTATCTTTGAAGAAATAGTACAATGGATGCTTTCTATAGGCTACCTGCTTCCCTTCTGCTCCACTCAAGCGTGGCCATTTGTCCAAGCAGCCACCCTTACAGTTACTCATATTGAGTTCATCTTTGTCAAAAGTATATAGTGCCATACCCTTAGCATCTGTCAAGAAGTGTGCTGATCTAGTGTGTACTGAGAGGCCTGTGTTCTCTGCTGCTATGACGCTACCTGTCAGTGCCACTATGGCACTCAAACCTATGATTGTTTTTTTCATCTAATTTCCTTTTATCTAAAATGATAAATGGAGTATAGAGATAGTTTATGGAGATTAGATGAAGAAGGGTTTTCACCTAGATTGTATCATTTGACCAACAACAATGGCATTTTAAAATTTCTACGAAGTTAAACCATGAAAAAGAAAAACTGGCTCACCATGCCATCTTCATATTCTGTATATATAGCAGTATACAGCTCTCTCTACGTATGATAGTTTTATCCAGCATTTATTACTTCTCTAACTGCGTCTATCACTACTTTAGGCTTTTCATATTGCACCATGTGATCACTATCAACCCATTGTATTTTAGCATTTGGATAGATATCAGGGAACTCTTTTTGTTTATCTATCATCCTGTTTATCATTGGCGCCCTTTCTGGATACTGAGAGATAAGTTGTCTATTGCTCGCTGTTATTGCGACAATAGGTATAGATATGGTTGGCAATGCAGCTATGCGTTTTCCAAAACTGTCTATTTCTCTATACAAAGATATAAATACTTTTGATTCCATCATCTTATTGGGTAGTACAGACATGTCATCAAAACTGTCAGACTGAGGAGAGTCTACCAAAACCATACCTATCACTTCTTCAGGATATTTCCTAGCATAATACTGCATATACAAACCACCTAAAGAGTGTCCCACTAATATATATGGAGGCTTTAGTCTTCTTTGTATAAGAAGCTCTCTTAACTCTTCAACCTTATCTGAAGATACTCGCTTGCCTTCAGAATTTTTTCTATCTTTACGATTGTATGTAAATACTGTATACTGTTTTGATAATTCACAAAATACCTCATCCCATAATTTCATAGGCGTGTTGTATCCATTGCTAAAAATAATAGTAGCTTCAGCATTATCTATTTGTGCATATTTCATATTCTTCGTAGCAAGTTTCTCTTTTTTACTGTGATGCCTAAATTTTAAAGATGGTCTTTTAAACATCATCTTAAACATATCCATCTTGTAGCCCATTTTTATAACTCCTTTTTATTGCCCGAGCTAACTATGACTTGCTTGATAGCCTTAGTCACCACTTCAGGTTTTTCAAAATGTATAAGATGCCCACTATCCACCCAATTTTGTTTTGCCCAAGGATACAGTGCGAGATACTCTTCTTGTTTTTTATGCATGCAAACTATCATATTTTCCCACTCGGGATGCTCTCGTATGTCTTCTTTTGCTAAAGCACTTAGTATCTCAATAGGTATCTCTTTTGTTACAGGTGATATCAATAGTGTTTGTCCAATATCTGTTGCATTTTTTGAGAGGTATCTCCATGCTTTTTGAAGTTTTGGGGGAACTTGCATTGCCTCCATATCTGAAAATTCATCTGGGGTTGTTGCATCTACCAATACCATGCCTTTAACACTATCTGGATACTCTTTTGTAAAAAGCTGTATATACAGTCCGCCAAGAGAATGTCCAACCAGTACATAAGGAGTGTGAATCTTACAGCCCTCTAAAATCATTTTTAGCTTTTGAGTTACAGATTGCACATCACCACTCCATCCCTCTTTAGCAATCTTCATCTCTTCTTTAAATGGACGACTATATGCAAAAACACTATGCTCTTGAGATAGTTCTAAAAAAGTACTATCCCAAAAAGCCATTCCTGTACCTAGACCATTTTCAAAAACAATCGTGTAAGGAGTGCCCTTGTTTTCATAAACATATTTTATCTTTTGGTCATTTATCTTTATATTTTTAATTTCTTTTTTAAAGAGTGGAAATACACGCTTTTTTATAATCTGAAAGAGTTTCTTCAGTTTCACAATATTCCTTTTTTTTAGAAGTATATAAAATTTTAAACTTTTTGTCATTCACCTATGGTAAGATACGTCATGAATTTTTTACGAGCCTATATAGAAGACAAGATAGAAATAAATGATGAAGAGTGGAACGACATCTCCACATATTTTACTAAAGTTACATTTACCAAGGGTAAAGAGTTTTATACAGCAGGTGATGTAGCCAAAAAACTCTTTTATCTCGCATCTGGTATTGCACGAACTTATACCATTGCTACTGATGGTACAGAGATTACACTTGGAATTCATTATCATAATAACCAACATCAACTCAATCTATTTATGGGTGATTATATCTCCTATCTTGGTGGTAGTGAAAGTCTTATTTTTTGTAAGACGATGGATGACTGTGTTGTATATGAAGCAAACTATGAGAAACTTGATGCCTTGTATGAAAGTGACTTTAAGTGGATGAAGCTAGCTAGAAAAATTTCAGATTCACTTTTAATTGATGTTGCTAATACGATTAGAACTACACGAAGATTCTCTGCCAAAGAACGCTATGCTTATATACAAAATCTCTCACCTTTATATGAAGAAGTTTTGACTGATTATCAACTAGCTTCTATGCTAGGAATTACCCCACAGAGCTTTAGTCGAATGAAAAAGAACTAAATCAGAACTCACTACCTAGGGTACGACCCATTATTAATATCTATCGTTGTACCATTTATATACACTGGTGATTCAGTTGCCAACCAAAGCATAGTCTTAGCCACTTCATCTGGTGTTGCAAAGCGTCCAGTAATCACAGACTTTTTAAATGCTTCTTTTCTCTCTTCGGTGTTCACCTTTTGCATATCTGTATCTACAGGACTAGCTGCTACTGCATTTATAATTACTTTCCCTTCAAATATTTTGGAGAAGCTTTTGGTAGCATTGATGAGTGTCAACCGCGGAGTTAAAATAGGCAGTTTTTCGTAAGTTTTTTTTAACGAAATGTAACCGTAAGCAACATCAATATTTTAGTCCTACTTTTTACTCTTTTTTGGTTCAAATTCATAAAGATCTGATCCATTCATTTCTTCCTCCTTTTTCTCTTTTAATCTGTAAGAATCTCCAAGTATATTTATCACATGAGAATGGTGCAATAATCTATCTAAAATAGCTGTAGTAACTACCTTGTCATTTGCAAAGATACTACTCCATTGTGAGAAGACTAAATTAGAGGTAACAATGGTTGAGCCACGTTCATATCTGCGAGAGATAACTTGAAAGAAATGATGTGCGTCTTCTTTGCTCATAGGAAAGTAACCTATCTCATCAATGACAAGTAATGCAGGAGACATCACAGCCTGTCGTAAAAAAGCATCATAACGCTTCTCTTTCTTTGCTTGACTCATTTGAAGTATGAGATCAGAAGCTGTAATAAAGCGTGCTTTGACACGTTTCTGTACAGCTTGATATGCTAGTGCAATAGCAAGATGCGTTTTACCCACACCAGACTGACCCAGTAGAATGATGTTCTCTTTTCTTCTGACAAACTCCATAGTCGATAATTCTTCTATCTGTCTTCTGTTTACGCCTACTGTAAAATCAAAGTCAAATTGTTCTAATGTTTTAATTGTGGGAAACCCAGCCATCTTGGTAAGTGTTGCTCTAGAGCGTTCGGCTTTAGAGTCAGATTCACTTTTAAGTACCTCATACAGATATTCACTATATTTCCAGCTCTCTTTGGCTGCACGGTTACTCAGCTCATGATGTGTTTTACAAAGAGAATTAAGTTTAAGTTCTTTACACAAAGCTTCTATCTGCTCATTTATTGCCATGATGCCCCTCCTGTAATAAGACTATACGTTAGTAAATATGCGATGGCAGCAGGAATGAACTCGTCATAACTTTGTAAATCACGTTGAGGGATATGTATACGGGGTTTAGGTTTGACTATAGGCTCTTGTGTTATACTTTTAGACGTTGCTTTTAATGGGTGGATACCGTTATATGGCTTCGGCACAGGCAGCAGCTGTAACTGCTCCTGTGCAAGTAAATCAAATGGTTTTTGTAGTAAAGTCTGATGTATTCTCGCATTGGCAGTATAGTCTAACCAATCCATCACTTCAGCGTTTGCGTTCTCTTTATTCATCGTGTATCCCATCATGGACAATCGTACTTTATTAGTGTTATGAAAGCTGTATCTCAGATAATGGTTAAATCGTTCTACTTTACCTTTGGTTTGTGGTCTGTAGGGTTTACACACTTTAAGTTCCATACCGCAGTGTTTGGCAAAGTCACGGAATTGTTCATTGAATTTGTGTTTGCCTCTGCCATAGACATTACGTTTGAGAATAACAGTCTTCATATTGTCATAGAGACCTTCTTGTGGAACACCACCAAAGTAGGAGAAGGCATTCATATGACAATTTGAGCGTATCTACTTTCTCATCTGTAACATACTCATACGGTGTATCCCATCGTAGCCACAAAGGCAGATAGCCCATCTTTAGGAAACTCTATCCAATCGACTTGCATCTGCTTACCTTTGGCTGTTTCAAAGTTTACTAAAGGCTCTTCATCTTCAACTTTACGTCTAAGTTCATGCCTTTGCATATTCTCTTGCATCCAACGAAGGGAACCACTATACCCCTCTCTAGATAGAGCTTGAGGGAATATGTACATCTAACTTATGTGCCTCCTCTAGCATTTTGCAATATGAGGAAGATACGCATCTACTGTGGTACTGGTAGCTTCTCTTTTTATGGCAGGAATGTGACTTCTGGTAATTTGGCGTACTTTGAAACAGTATCTCGACTCAGCCCAAGTTTACGTGCAATAGCACTCTTACTTAAGCCCTCTTTTATCATCTTGTGGATCATTTTTACTTCACCTTTTTTAAGCATAAATCTCCTTCTAAAATACATTAGAAAAAGACTCTAACAGATTTACTCTGCTCCTTTGGCTTTTTGGTTGAAGTCTTATACTGCCTATTTTAGCACCGCGGGTGATGAGTGCTGCTTTAGTCATACCATACCAAATATCTGGATGTCCAGTATACCCTGCTACAGAAGCATTATTTACCACACGAGAAACACCAGCTTTCACACACTCTTCTATGAGCTTGATGGGTGCTTCAAGGTTTAGTTTCAACATAGCGTTTACTTTCTCTTGTGGGTAACTATTATAAGACAGAGAGTACATCACACCAGCATTATTGATAAGTATATCTAATTGCCCCATAGAACTTACGAGTTTAGGAATCCCCTCTACATCCGTAAGGTCATAGCCAATACACTCTACTTTATCTGCAAAGTCAAAGTTCTCAAAATCACGTGCCACTACTATGACTTTATATGCTAATGCTAAAAACTCTCTAGTGAGTTCTAACCCTATACCTTTGTTTCCACCTGTGATGAGTACTGTTTTCATATAATATCTCTTTATAAAGTTTCTTTACATTATAACACTAAAAAGATTTCGAGTAAGACCTATATGATTAGTTTAGATTCAATAAATACCAATCTAAGAGTTTTATAGTTTCCACTTAGGCTTAAAAGGAACTCTCTCTCCATCATCTGTGGTGTACTCTTCTAATGAGTTCTCTTTGGATTGTACGACGATGTAGGTCATGGTCTCTTCTGAAGTGTTACAGATACCTCTGACGCCACTTGGTGCAACACGGATGACACTACCCACTTGTATCTCAAACAACGCTTCATCTACTTGAAAAAAGCCAACACCACTTAAGATCATATAGGTCTCTTCATTTTTATTATGTATATGAAAATAAGGCTGTTCAGATTTAGGAGGCAAGGAGTTATAAGAGATTTGTGTACCTGTGGCATGGGTCACTTCTTTTAAAAAAACTTTCCCCTCTATCTTATTTTTATTCACTTTATGAATCATGGAGTACTCCATGAGAGTATCCAATTCTCCCAAGTTTACTGCTGTATAGTTTTTGCTCTTTGCTATGGTTTTTATCTGTTTCATATCTTTCCTTTATTTGTTGAGCTTATCCCTTGAGACAAAGTGTCTCTTTTAGTCATATGTATTCTTACTTAAGACACATACAAATAAGAGTTACCAATCTTTTATCTTAAGTTTTTTATATATTGACTTGCCATACTTAATCCTCTGCCTTAAGTTATACTGATACTACAAGCTCACAACATACCTAGTGGCTTTTACAGATAACTCTTTAAATCGTGATTTATGTTCAATAGGTAATTGTATCCATTCCTTCATCGCACGCCCTTTGCCAGAGGGATCCCATAATGCACTTCCCTCTAATTCCAAAGCCTCTGAGACATCTTCTTTTGGTAATTTAAAAATAATATATTCTTTAAACAATGCTACTGCTGCTTTGTTGGAAACTTTAATACATTTTTTCCCAAACATTTGACCTGACACTGCGTTATATTTATCTGTCAAATATTCGATAAGGGTATTATATTCACCCTCTATGAAACTAATCTCTTTCTCTTTCTCTTTCATTATAGTCCTTTATTTATAAAGCTTATCCCTTGGCACAAACTTCAACACCGTAGCATTGATACAAAAACGTCTCTTGCCACCAGGGGCATCTTCAAAGACATGTCCTAGATGGATACCACTGTTTTTGGCGATGATCTCTACGCGTTTCATGCCGTAGCTGGTATCGGTCTTTTCTATCGTTGCACCCTCCACAGCCTCAAAGAAGCTCAACCAGCCAGAGTGAGAATTGAACCGCTGCTTGGTATCAAAGAGGATATCCCCTGAGAGTGTATCGACAAAGACCCCATCGCCTGTGTCCTTGAATTTGTCATACTGCTTGCAGAAGCGTCCATCCGTGCCTTGGGCAAAGGCTACTTTGAATGCCTCTGAGTCAGTGCCGAGGGTAAAGGCACCCA
This sequence comes from Sulfurovaceae bacterium, assembly GCA_965215705.1. Classification (GTDB taxonomy): domain Bacteria; phylum Campylobacterota; class Campylobacteria; order Campylobacterales; family Sulfurovaceae; genus JAAXPZ01. The sequence goes on from CBDCEE010000003.1 coordinate 911,316, forward strand.
GTGTCTTGTAGAAATCTTTGGGGGGCATATAGCCTCTATAGGCACCTGCCTCTTTGCCGTCTTGGATAAACAGAATGGTGGGGGTAGCATCTAGTTTGGTGGTGATATCAAAGCCTTGTAGTTGCGTTTTTCTCGCTACTCTTAGAGGGGTTTCACCTTTGTAGGTTGAGAGCACATCCTTTTTGAAGCGTTCACAAAAAGGACAATCCTCTGCATCGATCACTATGATCTCTTTACCGCCTTGTGGTGTGATAGCAGGAAGTTTGTCGGTCGTACTTTTCTCAAATTTTACACCTGTAGAGTGGTCTGGGCAGTAGCCATTGGGGTTTTTCTGTAGATAGTCTTGGTGGTAGGTCTCTGCTGGATAGAATTTTTGTAGCTTTTCTATCTCTGTCGTGATCTTGCCGTAGCCTGCCTTGGTCAGTACTTTTTGGTAAGCTTCCTTGGTCTCTAAAGCGATAGCGCGCTGTGCGTCTGTGGTATAGAACAGTGCACTGCGATAGTTGTTGCCCTGATCATTGCCCTGTCTGTCTCCCTGTGTGGGGTTGTGCATCTCCCAAAAATCACGTATCAATCGCAAAGTAGAGACTTTCTGGTCATCATAGACTACCTCCACCGTCTCGGTATGGTTCTTGCCTTTGGTGCTATCAAAGCGGTGCTTAAGCACTGTTTTGTAGGTAGGATTGGCTTGATCACCTCCTGCATACCCAGAGGTGGCACGTATAACGCCCTCCATTTTCTCAAAGTGCTTCTCCACACCCCAGAAACATCCAGCGGCAAATCCTATGGTCTGCTCTTTGGCTTGCATGGTACCTATGAGTGCCAGTGCTAAAAGTAATTTTTTCATTTTCTTATCCTTATGTATTGTATAGTTATACAGTATAGTAGCACTTTATGGAGATACGATGAAGTATAGCGCTCCATGACTGCAAGAAGCATTATACGCTAGTACTGTGTACCCACTCTGTATCACAAGAGAAATCTAACGCTCCTCCATCACCCTCAAAGTCAACAGCTCTGCTAACGTATCCTCAAAAAACGCCATCACCTCTGCTTCTGTACTCTCTGAGAGTTCGGCGATCACAGTGATCGCTTCAGATACGCTGCTATGGTGTAGTGTCTCTAAAAAAAGCATCAGTACCTCTGAGATCTCACGAAAAAAGACGCTATCTGTGTCAAAATCATAATACGCCAACAGATGATACGTACCGCTTTGCTCTATGCCATCGGTTTCAAAGACTTTAAAATTCAGATTTTTAAGCACGCCACTCTCACTCAGTCTATAGGCTTTGTCATAAGAGAAGGTAGAGACTTCCACGGGGCTGTAATGGCGCATGATCAATGCTACCTCTATCCACTCAAACCATAATAGGTCATCCACATAGGGCATCTCTCTAAATAGTTGCTCTGTGTGGACAAACTTTCGATACTCATCAGGGGTTTTCCATATCTGATGACTCTGTGCACCCTGCTTCATAAACGTATAGAGCGATGTGACAAAAGCTTCCTCCTCTACGCGTGCATACCAGAGCGGAAAAGCATGACTGATCACTTCGTGAAACCTGTGTAGCACCAGTGACTTTTGGATAGCGAGTCCTGGGCCTGCTTTTGTCTCTGGAGAGAATACCGTCTGCATCAGCATTTTTTGGTCTTCACGCTCTCGCATTGGCTACCACCTTTTCCAGAGTGTGATACTCTTTTTGCATGACACTGTATGGGGGGACATTGTTGTCCCGCTCTATCATCGTGGGTATCTGTACTTTGCCCAGTGTATAGGATAGAAATTCCCATACCTCTTTTTTGACTGCTGCACCATGTGAATCTATGAGCATACCGAGATTTTTGTCCTTGCGGTAACCTGCAACATGTATGTAGGCAGCATGTTTCAACTCTAACTGATCGAGGAAAGCGTAGGGATCAAAGCCATGGTTCATGCCATTGACATAGATATTGTTCACATCTAGTAGGAGCCTCGCTCCTGAATGCTCCATCAATTCATTAATAAAGTCTACCTCTCTCATATCAGAATCTGCGAGATAATAGTAGCTTGCATTCTCTAATATAAGAGGTCTTTGGAGTGTGTCTTGGACGATCTTGACCTTGTCACTGATATGGTGTATCATCTTTTTGGTCATACTGATGGGGAGTAGATCATAGGTCTGTGCGCCCATGAGTGAGGTAAAACTGATATGATCAGAGTAGTGTTGTATACCGTATCTATCGAGGAAGTCTTTCATCTGTTGCAGGAATGCTCTATCCACAGGCTCCATTGAACCTATCGACAGAGACAATCCATGAGCGACTACGGGTCTGAGCGCTATGGTCTCTTCGAATTTTTCTCTATAATAATAGGGCATATCAAACCAGTTTTCAGGAGCAATCTCCCACCAGTCTGGTAAAAACCCATCTGCTTGTATATCTTGAAGAAAATTCAGCCTCAGGCCGAGCCCCAATCCATGTATGTTGTTCAAAACTTGAACCTATTGGATTAGCCTCACTTGCCTGCGCCGACTTTTTTGTCAGCGTGTTTCTTCATCTCTTCTGATTTTTTCAGCATGGCTGTTTTGTTGCCATCCATCATTTCCATTCCCTCTTTCTTCTTCTGAGAAGGATCATCACCAGACGCTACAGCACTCGCCGTAACCAGTGTGGCACCCAGCAGGACACCTGCTAATTTTAGTTTCTTTTTCATTCATCTACTCCTTTGTAGTTTAGTAAAGTAATAATATTGTAACATAAATATTTCTTATTTATATAGATAATCTATAATTCAGAGGTTATTTATCCGCTTTGTTACTTTTTCGGGCGTTCTTGTATCGCATTACCTCTAGAGGAAAGAGACTTTAAACGCAACAATGATATCAATCACAATGACAAGATATCGTATCTGAGACTCCACTATATAGCACTATCAGTGCCTTGATATCTTTAGAACAGCATATACCCGAAGGATTCTTGGTAGCACACTCACTTCCAGTACATGCAGCAGTCTCAGCTTTGATCTCCTTCAGGCTAGTGTGTCCAGCCTTGATCGCATCAATCACCGTTTGTGTTGATACTTCGATACAATAACAAAGTATCTCTTTCTGTTTGTCTGTATAAAACTTCACCATACTCCTTTCATTTGGAATGCTTTAGTGAGTGCTTGCTATGATAACTTTCTACTGTGTACTCACTCTGTACTATGACAGAAGAGACATCCAGCGTAAAACAACTTCCCTTGTCCTTCTCTGAGTCTATGGATAGTGAAATATGGTATTTTTTGCAAATCGCCAAGACTATACTAAGTCCTATACCAAATCCTCCCCGCTCCTTATTGAAGCGATGGTAACGTTTAAAGATATCTTCCTGCCTAGTTTTTTCTATACCAATACCTGTATCACATATCTGAAGACTATTCCCCAAAAGTGAGATAGTGATACTGTCATAAGGATTACTGTATTTGATCGCATTGGAGAGTAGGTTATCTATCACCCTTCGCATCTCTTCTTTACTCATATCTACCATGCACATCTTCAGTTCCGTATGCATCGTTATCTGTTTGCTATCCGCCAGAGCCTTCATGGTTTCTATTCTCTCTTGAAGTAGTATACGCAGATCAAACGTCTCCTGCTCTTCAACACCAGCCTCATGGTTGAGCGAGTAAGCCAGTGTATCGTACATGGTACTCAGCCTCTGGGCACTGGCTTTGAGTCTATTTAGTTTTTTTGGCTCGACGTCTTTTAGGCTCTGTACTGTCATCAGTATGGCAGACACAGGGGTATTGAGTTCATGCGTTGTATCCTCGATAAACCTATCCAACGCCTCTATCTTTTCCCGGACAGGGCGTAAAAAAAGCCTAGAAAGAAAATACCCCACAATAGCCATGAAAACAAAGAGCCCTATGAGATAATATATAATCTTCCATTTGAGTGCATGCAGATTTTGTTTCAACTCATCTTCACGCAACACGATATACCCTACTTGGAGTCGATCTGAAGGATATTTTACCACGCTGTAGCAGTGCGTGTCACTAGCATAAAACTCCTGATCAAAACGTAAGGATTCGTTGATCTCACTATAGATGGGCTGTGCCGCCTTATCAAAAAATCCTATCTTGAATCTTGCTGGATGAATCTGGCTTAGAAGTTCACTGTTCGCATGGATATCACCTTTCTCCTCTGCCATAATGAGCTTAGATTCTATCATTCTTGCCTGATACAGCATCTCAAAACGCATCGCAGCACTCATCATACTAGCATTGTTTTGATAGAAAAGATAGCCGATGACCAGCAGAAGCAAAAACACAGAAGCCAGATAAAGACCCAAAAATCTATAGAGTGAGCTTTTTTCATAGGTTGTTAAGTCGATAGCCTGATCCTTTGATGTTCTCTATTGCTTCGGCACCTAGGGCCTTGCGAAGATTTTTGATATAGGTTCTGATCGTAGCGTAAGTGGGGCTCTTCTCTCCTGCCCATACATTCTCTATCAGTTCATCCAGAGAGACGATCACACTCTGTTTTCGTAACAGGTAGAGTAATATCTGTACCTCTTTATGTTTGAGTGCTATGCGTTGCTCCCCTTTTAGGAGGGTTTGGTTTTGCGGATAAAATTGAAAGTCTCCTATCACGTACTCCTTTTCATGTATCAGTGACTGCAGCTGATGCTCTATGCGAATGCACAATTCCGCCAATTCAAAAGGTTTTTTAAGGTAGTCATTGGCACCCAGAGAAAAGCCCTTCTGCAGATTTTTAATACTTGAAAGAGAAGTGATAAATATCACTGGCGTACTGTTCTTGATCTCCCGGAGATACGCCAACATCTCAAAACCATCTATTTCGGGTACATTGACATCCAGAAGCAACATATCATACTGCCGAGTCATAGCTGCTTCCAGTGCTTTTTCTCCATCTAGATAGGTATCTACCGTATATCCTCGTTCCAACAAATACTCTGCAATGATCTCCTGCAATATTAGATCATCTTCCAATAGTAAAAGTGTTGCCATGCAGTCAATCCTTTCTATATCGATTGATATGAGTGTACGCTATGTATGTGTACTCAATATGTACTTTAGGGATTATAGCAGAACTTCTTCTCCCGATAAAACTTGGCATTTTCGGCAAGTATTTTTGAGTACAAATGCTCTTAACACATTTCCCCTATTCCCCTAGAATACACATACTTGACCATAGAGTTTAATAAATATAAAGGATACATATGATTGAAAATATTTTAAGTAGTGGCTTCCAATTCAGAGAGGACGAGTATGAACTAAAAACAAAATACGTGCTCCTGAACGGTATGCTGTTGATTCTCTCTATCGCACTACTTGTTGTGGGAAGCTTTCGCATGATGACACACTACCATATACAAGGCATCATTGATTACGGCGTGATAGCGCTTGCTATGCTCTTTATTTTGGCACTGAGAAAAAGCAAGAAAGGGAATTATAAACTACTGGCCTATATCATCGCATACACTGCATCTGGTATCGTTATTTTCTCCTACTATGCCAATAACGGTAACCTCAATATCAATGCCTGGTTCACAGCTTTGGCAATCCCTATCTTTTTTATGCTTGGGTACAGAGTCGCGATCGCAATGGCCCTGATTTTCATGATAGGCATCGCACTGTTCAGTCTCAATCTGGGGCATACCGATACACTAAACCTGCTCTTTGGCTATGTTCCTCTTTTTCTCAGTATCATCTTTCTACACATCTATGAACTGCGTTTTCAACAGTTTGCGAAGTTACTCACAGATACCAATAATAATCTAGAGAAAAAAGTAAGAGAAAAAACCCTCGAAAGAACACAAGTTCTAGAAGAACAGAAAAATGAGCTGCATCATCAGGCACATCATGATTATCTTACTGGCCTTCCCAACCGTGTACAGTTTCAAAAAAAAGTACAAGCAATCACTTCCAAGTCAGATCACAATCACCACAGTGTTGCCATTCTTTTCATAGACCTTGATAACTTTAAGAATATCAATGATTCTTTTGGGCATGATATAGGAGATAAAGTGATCGATATCACTGCAGGAAGAATCCAGGGATGTATCAGGGGAGATGACTTCTTGGCACGTTTCGGTGGAGACGAATTTGTAGTGCTGATCGATCATTTTGATGATAAAGATGATCTCGAATCTATCGCATCACATATTATCACCTGTATTTCTGACCCGATAGAGATCGAGAGAAGAAATATGTTTGTTTCTTGTAGTATCGGTATCAGCCTTTACCCAGATGATACCGTATCCTTTCAAGATTTTATCAAATACGCAGATACCGCCATGTACAAAGCCAAAGAGCGTGGAAGAGATAATTACCAATTCTATTCTACTGATATGACTGAGCTTGCATTTGAAAAAATCTTGATGGAGACCAGTATGCGTTTTGCCTTGGAAAAAGAGGAGTTTATCGTACACTATCAGCCTCAGGTAGATGCAGTCACTGAAAAGATCATAGGTATTGAAGCACTCGTACGTTGGAATCATGAAACTATGGGACTTGTATCGCCAGGTACATTTATTCCCCTTGCTGAAGAGTCCGGGCTGATCATTGCATTGGATCAATGGGTCATGAAAACAGGTATGGCACAGATCAAAGCATGGTATGACAAAGGATATGCCCCCGGAAGGCTTTCACTCAACCTCTCTACCAAGCAGCTACAACAGCATGATTTCCTGAACAGCATCAAAGACATGTTGCAGGAAACAGGCTGCAAAGCAGAATGGATTGAACTTGAAGTCACAGAAAGTAATATTATGCATAATGTCCTAGAAGCGATCAAAACATTGAACCAGCTTAGAGATCTGGGTATTCATATTGCTATCGATGATTTCGGGACAGGATACTCTTCCCTCTCCTATCTCAAAAGGTTACCTGTCAATAAACTCAAAATTGACCGATCTTTTATTATCGATATTCCGGCAAATAAAGAAGATGCTGCCATTACCAATGCAATTATCGCTATTGCCGATAGCCTAAATCTCACTGTCATCGCAGAGGGGGTAGAGAGCAAAAAACAAAAAAAGTATCTCTTGGAAAATGGCTGTCGATATATACAAGGGTATCTATACTATAGACCCATGGCTGCAGAAAAAATGGAAGCCATACTGCAAAAGAGCATGCTTACTCTACCTCACAATCCTGTTTAGAGAGGATCATTCTGATCACCTTGGGGGTCGCCAAAAAGCATGCTAGTGTTGTCTTGAAAAATTGCAACTCAATACCCTCTCCGATCACACCACTTGTGTAGTAGGGGAGGTCAATACTTTCTATCAGTTTCTGGGCATCCTCCATCATGGTCGCTACACCCACCTCATATATAAAGCGTTGTTCTGCTATCAAGTGTGCATAATAACGAACAAAAAGCATAGAAGCGACTTTATCATTCAGCGCAAAGAAAGAGAGGATATAGCTGGAACCCTGCTCTCCATGTGCTGCAAAATCCTCTTCTCTCAGTGCTTTCTCCATTATCTCTCCATTGATAATCTTATCAAAAACAGGTTGTTTAAGTTTGAGGACAAAAAGTAACCCCATGATCTCTTCACCGTATTCACAAACCAAAAAAGTACTCCCCGAAAACAGTGCCCATTTCTTAAAATCTTCAGACTGCAGCTCAGTCAGGTCTTTATTGAAATTCTTATCAAGATAGGTATTCATTTTCACCACTTTTTCTATCATTTCAAAATTCCTGAGCGGATATACCTTTAGGTCATCTATAGACATCATGGAAGAAGGAAAATCCAAGATCAACTTTTTACTCTTGCTCTCTGCGATGATATTTCGCATACCTGCTTCACAAATATTATCTACTATCTTCTCCTCCGAATAGTCTTGAAAACAGGGGAACGCCTCCTCTGTTATACTTTGGAAATACTGGATGATACTAACTTGTTTGAGTATTCTTGGCTGGGTTACCCCTCTCTCCCATTTGCTCAACGTTGTTGTATCCAAGCCCGAAAAGTTTTCAAGATCAAAAAGGTACAGGGCATGCACTAACTCTTCTTGTGTATACGCATGGCTCACTCTACATACTTTTAGATATTCATTGAACTGCATAGCTTCTCCAAAAAAATAGTTTTTGAGTATATCAGAGTTATGCTTTTAATACTCAAGAACTATTCAATCAGATTGATACGAATATTTTATTATAATTAAAAGTTATTAAAGTTTAATCTACTATAATAGCCTTATGATAGCAGCAATTAAACAAGAGATACAAAAAGTCATTGTAGGGCAGGAAGCATTGATTGACGGGATGCTGATCGCACTCCTTAGTGATGGGCATATATTGGTTGAGGGCGTACCTGGCATTGCTAAAACCACTGCAGTCAATACCCTGGCAAAGGTCTTGGGATTTGATTTCAAAAGAGTACAGTTCACCCCTGACCTCCTTCCGGCAGATATCACAGGAAGTGAAATACTAGATATGCAAAACCACACTTTCAAAGTCAAACATGGACCACTCTTTACCAATCTATTACTTGCAGATGAGATCAACCGAGCCGGAGCTAAAGTACAATCTGCCCTCCTAGAGGCTATGGCTGAAAAACAGGTGACGATTGGAGAGCAGAGCCTCAATCTGGCATCACCTTTTATGGTACTTGCTACCGCTAACCCCATAGAACAAGATGGCACCTATGAACTGCCCGAGGCATCCCTGGATCGATTCATGCTTAAGATCAATGTCGGCTATAACAGTATCGATGAAGAGTTCCAAATCGTTCAAAGGGTTGCAGAAGATGGTTTTGAAACCGTTCAAACAATCATCGAAAAAAAACAATTTTTACAACTGCAACATGTACTCAAAAAAGTCCATGTTGAGGATGTCCTCTCACAGTATATGTTAAAGCTTGTCTTTGCTACAAGAGAGCCTGAAAAATATGGGCTCGAAGAGATTGCAGCATATCTTGATTTTGGGGTAAGTCCCAGAGGGAGCATTGACCTCTATAAAGCAAGCAAAGCCAGAGCATACCTTGATGGAAAAACATTTGTCACCCCTGCTGATATTGCCCGGGTTGCTTTCCCTGTACTCAGACACCGCATGCGACTAAGCTACCATGCGGTCTCACAAGGAATCACAGCAGATGATATCATCCGCAAGATACTTGAGAAGGTACCCTCTCCCTAATGACACCAAGACACCATAGTACCATGTCGAATGTATCACTACAGGAGTCCTTATCCCTAGCAACGATACTGCTGCGTAGCAAAAAGAAACTTTTTCATATCCTGCATGGAGAGCATGACACTGTTTTTGGTGGCAGAGGTATGGTCTTTAAAGAGGTACGCGAGTACAGTAGCGAAGATGATATACGCCATCTCAACTGGAAGATCACCGCCAGAACAGGTACACCCATGGTCAACCTATACAACGAAACCAAACAGATACCCGTTGTATTGGTCTATCTCAACAGCGGAGGATTGTACTTTGGCGCAAAAAAAAGTAAGAGAGAGATAGCAATTGAAATACTCACATCATTGAGTTTCATTACACTTAACCAGTATGATACACTACATACCCTCTTTCACTCTGCCTCTCAGCATCAATGGCTTGCCCCCAGCAGGCATAAAGGAGCGGTATCACTTACTTTTGACGCTGCCTGCAGCTTGGAACCCTTGGGGCAGCACATTGATTTCGATAGCCTTGTAGCACAACTCCTGCAAAAGCTAAAGAGAAAATCCCTCATCTTTCTCATCGGTGATTTTTGGGAATTTGAAGAGAAGCATGACCTGGGAAGATTGGCATTTTCTCATGAGCTCTATTGTATCATCATCAGGGATCATGCAGAAGAGGAGATCACCCTCAATGGCAGCTATGCGATCACAGACCCCCTCAACAGCAAAACCCACACACTCCATATAGATAAACAGACTGTGACAGGCTACAGAGCATTGATACAAGAACATGAATCTATGCTAAAAAAACATTTTGCTCAGCACCATATCGCTTCTACAAAGATCTATACGGATGAAGATGCCATTGAAAAACTGGCACAATTTGTGAGGCGATAGATGCAAGCTACTGCCTCACTTGTACAGATCAAAGATATCATGCCCAGTATAGAGATACCCACAGGGATACTTCCCTATATTCTGCTCGCTACTGTTATGCTGCTTTTCCTTCTCTTTGTACTGTATCATTATTACAAAAAAACAAAGCCACACCCCACCCCTCAATCCGCTGCATTACATCATTTACAACAGATGGATTTTACTAAAATAAGTGATGCTTCTTTACTCTATCAGTTTTCTCTCGATACCCAATGCTATCTGGACGGCAGAGAAGACCAGGCTTTTGACGAGATTCAATATGCACTCATCCCTTACAAATACCATGTAGATGCACCGCCCCTAGATATGGTACTACGTCAGAGGATTCATGACTATATCAAGGGGCTTACATGACACTACTCTATCCCTGGGTCCTGCTTGGGTTTCTCCTTTATCTGCTTTGTGAGAGATGGTGTAAATCTCCGGTCAAAAAAATCTACTTCCCTAATGTGGCTATGCTACAGGCAGCCGCAGGCTCCCGTATAGATAGGCAAAGGATCTTGCGTACTATAATCATCTTCTTGATACTTTTGGCACTTGCTGCCCCTGTACAGAAGCAGCAAACAACCCAAAACCAAGGGAGTGGACATGATATTGCATTACTTCTAGATGCCAGCGACAGTATGCAGGAAGACAAACGCTTCGATATGGCCAAGCACATCATCGCTGATTTTGTACAGTCTAGAAAAGGGGACAGACTGGCGCTTGGGCTATTTGCTGACTATGCCTATCTTAGTGTCCCTCTTACCTCCCATACTGAGGCACTGAGTACCGTTCTCAAATATCTCCAGATAGGCGTAGCAGGTAAAAAACATACCGCACTCTACGAGTCCCTCTATCTGGGTTCTACCATCTTTGCACATGCTACTGCCAAAGAGAAGATTATTATCCTTCTGACTGATGGGCTAAATACAGTCAAAAGCGTCCCCTTGAAAATAGCTCTTAGCCAGGTAAAAAAAGCGCAAGTCAAGGTCTATACCATCGGTATCGGTGATGATTACCGCAAAGCCGTTTTAGAACGCATTGCCCATGAGACGGGCGGAAGATTTTATGAGGCCAGCAACCCTAAAGCGCTACACTCCATTTATGCAGAGATCAATAGGTTGGAAAAAAGTACATTTGCTACGGAAACGATCACCTATCATCGTCCACTTTTCCGCTATCCACTTCTGTTGGCAATACTCTTGTTGTTTCTCTCTCTTTACTTGGCGTATCGACAAAGTACACTCGTACCTACCCACTACATCGTGCTACTCCTGGCAGGCATAGCCCTCTATGGTCCTTATAGCATCAAAGATACACACCATGCAACACAAAACCCCTCCCAAAGTATCATCACCGCCATTGACCTCTCTTACTCTATGTCCTGTCAAGACAGCTTTCCCAGTAGACTTGAGATCGCCTACAACAGAGCCTCTGCACTGATTGACCTACTGCCTTCAGCCAAGATCGGACTCATTGGTTTTGCCACACAGAGTTACTTGATTACGCCACCTACACAGGACCATACCAACCTCAAACTTCTTTTGAAGCGAATAGATACCGATACCATTCACAGAGAAGGCAGCCATATACTCTCTGCACTACAAAGTGCCCATATGCTCTTGTCCAAACAACAAGATGGTGCCGTAATTCTTTTTACAGATGGGGGAGAGATACAAGACTTTGCAACAGAAATCGCCTATGCCAAATCCGTACATCTTCAGGTCTATGTCTATGCTCTAGGGACACATAAAGGAGGCGTTATCAAAGAGAAAGGTTCTCTACGCAAAGACCCTACAGGCAATATCATCATCACGAGACGCAACCCTGCTATCGCACAACTTGCTACAGAAACAGGTGGCAAGTATCTCCTGCATACTGCCTCCGGTATAGCGATGCAAGCATTGGTAAGTGCAATTGAGTCCAGACAAACTTTACAAAAAGAGCAGGCAAAAACACAGCTACAGAAAAGAGAGCTTTACTCTCTTCCTCTGCTTCTGGCACTACTCCTGTATCTCTCGATCCATCTAAGCTTTAGGAGAGAGCGATGAGACACTGGATAATGATCTGTCTATTGCTTGGTAACTTGACATATGCAGGGCCTATACAGACTTGGCATCTCACGCTGGCACAACGTTATGTCCAGCAGAAGCGCTATGCACAAGCCCTCGCTCACTATGAAAAAATAGAGCCGAAAAATGATGCCATACACTACAATATGGCAAACCTGTTCTATCATGAAAAACATTATCAGGAAGCTATATCACACTATACGCAGATCACTTCCTCTAGCTTAATGCATCAGAAATTTCATAACATCGCCAACTGTCTCATGCAGCTTGATGAAACCGCTTCAGCACTTAAGTTTTATCACAATGCCCTCAAGTTTGGCCAGCATCCAGATACCATATTTAATCTCAAGCTTGCAGAATCTATTCTCAAACAAGAAGAGAAGGAAGAGAAAGAAAAAATACGGAGAGAATCCAATGAAATACTGGCATTTCGTGAAGGTAATAACAAGATCAATCGTTTTAAAGAGGACAATGGCACCGATGATCTCAAAGATGCCAAAGCACCTAAAGAGATCATCAGAAAGTACAACTCGACTGGTACAGTACAGAGTAGAGAGGGTGGAAAAATAGATTTTATACCCTTTAAAGAAGAGAATACCAGTATCAAACAGCAAGATCCAAACCTACATGAAAACTATGTAGCACAGATATGGGAGCAGTACTTCCAAAAACGCTCTCTCAAAACCCTACTTATCCCACTCCAGACCCAAGGAGCATCCCATGATCAAAACCCTTATTAGCCTAGTATGTTGCACCCTCTTATCCGTAGGGCAGAGTCACTATAGCCTCACACTTTCCAAACAAAAAAGCTATGTCACCAAACCCATCATAGCGATACTCAATCTAGAGCACAATGATACAGAACCGATCAGCAAAATACACTTCAAACCATTAAAACTGGAGGGCTATGCAGTTCTACCACTCACTAAAACTGATCAAGACCAAAAACAGCATCGCTACCTTCTCATCCCTCACCTTCCAGGCACCCATTTACTCCCTCCCCAAAGTATAGAGATCGCACACAAAGATCCACACACCTACCGAAACATCTGGAAAACACTTCAGACATTATCTCTCACACATACTGTACTACCTCTACCTTCCGGTATCACAACTGTCGGAAACTATACACTCCAAAGTCATATTGATCAACAAAGCACAGAGGCTAATAAACCTATCAACCTGAGTATTACCATCAAGGGAACCGGCTCTTTGGAAAACATGCAAAAACTACAACTCCCTTTAGATAATGCCTTAGTCTTTGCCAGTGACCCTAGCATCCATACTGAGATCTATGAAGGTACTTACCGGAGTACATTTACCCAACATTTTGCTATCGTTGCAGACAAGGATTTTACCCTACCCATCCTCTCATGGCAATATTTTAATACAGACACCGGTCTTAGAGAAACACTCTCTACACCTAGCTATCATATAGCGATCAAAACCCCACTTCATAAATCCCTGCTTCTCAGATACCTACTACTGCTTTTAGCAGGTATCGGTATAGGTCTTTTACTGGCTTTTTTACTCATCACCTTACGCCATAGGAAAAAAACTCTCCCCTCAAGTATCGCAGCACAAATACATAAAGCAAAAACAGATAAAGCACTCTATTCCCTGCTCTTACCCTATGCAAATCATGCGGGAATTTCCGAGGTGCTAAGGCAATTGGAAGAGAATATCTACCATAAAGGAACATATAAAGTAAAGCGATCAGAAGTGGCACATCTACTCTCATGAGCCCGCTTGAAACATATATCTCTAGGGGCGGGTATCAAATTTCAAATCTATTTCTTACTTAGAAATATCAAAAATCTCTCTCCGTATCGTTCATATTTGACTTCTCCTATCCCATGTACTTCCAGCATCTGTTCCTTGGTTTCTGGGAGTTTGACACTAAGGTCTTTCAGTGTTTTATCAGAGAAAACGATATAAGGAGGGATACTATTCTCCTCTGCGATCTCTGCTCTCAGCTTACGTAGCTCTTCAAAGATATCAGCATTATAGTCTTCAGAAAGGTCATGCTTCTTACTGGCAGCTTTTTTAATACTCAAACGCTCCTCTTTAAGATCTATACTGTGTTCTCCTTTAAGTACTTCGATACCAAAAGTGGTGAGACGGTAGACTTTAAACTCACCTATCTCAACAGCACCTCTCTCTAAAAGCCTATCCCCAATGGTAAGCCATTGCGATTTGCTGTACGCTTCACCGATACCATATACCGAGAGTGTATCATGCGCATTCTCCAGCAGGCGCTGTTCCTTGCTGCCACGCAGCACATCAATCACATAATGCAAACCAAAGTTCTGCTGGGTACGAAAGATCGCGGAAAGAAGTTTACGGGCAGCCGTGGTGATATCTATTTTAGCACTCTCTGGCATCACACAGTTATCACACTTCTCTTGACATGCCTCTATCGTATCGTCAAAATAGCGTGCAATACTCTGATGGCGACACGACTCACCATTGGCGAAACGCACCATCTTATCCAGTTTATCATAGGCATGCTGCTTATAGGGCGTCTCTGGCAGATCATCGATAAATGATTTCTGTTGCACAATATCTGCTGCAGAGAAAAGCAGCAGCGTCTCAGACTCTAGACCATCACGTCCTGCCCGCCCTATCTCCTGATAGAAGTTCTCCAGTGTTTTAGGCAGTGTCATGTGAACCACAAAACGGATATTGCTTTTATCAATCCCCATCCCAAAGGCGATCGTAGCGACTACGATCTGTACCTTATCTGCAACAAAGTCTGCGTAGGTTGCATTCTTCTCCTCAGTAGGCAATCCTGCGTGGTAGGCTCTTGCCTCTACCCCACGGCTCTGCAGATAGGAAGCGATCGCTTCGGTAGATTTGCGAGAGAGGGTATAGATGATCCCTGACTCTCCCTCATGAGAACTCAGAAATGGCATGAGTTGTGCTCTACCATCTTTGATACGGTGCTGCGCATGGATCATAAGATTTTGGCGGAAAAGGCTACCTCTGACTCTTTTGGGAGCGTGCAAGCCAAGCTGCGTAGCGATATCCTGCTCTACTGCTTTAGTTGCTGTAGCAGTAAATGCTGCGATAGGTATCTGGGGAAACTCTGCTTTGAGTAGAGAGAGTTTACGGTAATCCTCCCGGAATTCATGTCCCCACTCACTCACACAGTGTGCTTCATCCACCACAAAGAAGTTGAGTTTCAGATCATGCAAAAGTCCCAAAAAGTATCTATTCTTGAGCCGTTCCGGTGCGACATAGAGCAGCTTGATCTCTCCCGCACGCAGCTGCTGTTCTATCTCTTGGCCCTCCTCAAAATTCTGCATGGAGCTAAGCATCGCCGCAGAGACACCATTGGCCCTGAGTGCCGTGACCTGATCATGCATCAGTGCCAAGAGAGGAGAAACCACTACTGTCACGCCCTTCATCAGTAGTGTGGGAAGCTGATAGCAAAGTGATTTACCTCCCCCTGTAGGCAGTATCATCAATACATCCCTCTGTGCTAATATCGTATCTACCACTTCTTCTTGAAGTGGGCGAAATGCATCATGTCCGAAATAGTGCTGTAGTGTCTCAATTTTTTTCATAATGAGAGTATAACGGATTATTAAATAGATATGTCATAATCTGTCAAATTGTCATATTTTTGATTGTTTTCAGTCATCAAGTATCATTTTTAATTCAATTTATCTGATTACTACGATAAGTATACTTTATTTAAAGTTATATAAATAATTTAACTAAGCTTATAAAATACTGTGTTATACTTTTCTTATTACAAGTAAAAGGATACATAATGAACTTGAAATTCACCACTAGAGGATTTATAGCGATAGCTATCTTGGGTTCGACCACGCTTTATGCGACCAATGGAGATACCATCATCGGAGTAGGTGCAAAAACACGTGCGATGGGTGGCGCAGGTATAGCATTGAGTCAAGGAGCAGAATCCACATTGGTCAATCCCGCATTGATCACCAATGTAAAGAGTACGCAGGTCAGTTTTGGTGGTACTGTCTTTATGCCAACAATTAAAACAGACATGGGCTTTGGTGAAGATGAGAGTGCCGCAGATATCAGTATGATTCCGGCTGTGGCAATTGCTTCACATGTAAATTCTGGATTTTATGCAGGTATCGGTATGTGGGGTACCGCAGGTATGGGTGTAGATTTTCGTGACAGTACTGATCCTATGAAAATGCAAATGGAAACAACACTTCAGCTCATGCAGTTTGCTGTGCCACTTGCATACAAAACAGGTGGGCTCAGTATCGGTGTTGCACCCATCTTGCAATATGGTTCATTGGATATTCATTACAATAGAGGTACCCCTGTTGGCAGTGGGCAGGAACAGGATTTTGGATTCGGTGCTTCTGTAGGTGCGACCTATGATTTCGGTAATGGTTTTACTGTGGGTGCTGTATATAAAAGTGAAATCGAAATGGAATATGGCAACGCCATCTCTACTGCAATGGCACCTATGATGCCTCCTGGCGCTCCTGCAGTGGGCAATAAACTGACGCAACCCGCTGAAATAGGCGTAGGACTGGGATACTCAGATGGCACACACTCGTTCGCAATGGACTATAAAAAAATAAAATGGGGTGATGCAGATGGCTATAAAATGTTTGGCTGGGAAGATCAGGATGTCTTTGCTGTAGGCTATGAGTATGCACAGGCAAACTGGGCAGTTCGTATAGGATACAACCATGGTAGCAGCCCGGTCACGGAGAATGCGAATCCTACCAACAATATGCTTAACCTGCTAGGCTTTCCTGCAACTGCAGAGAATCACTATACACTGGGTGGAAGCTATCAGTTTACTGAGAACCTCACACTTGACCTCGCCCTTGTTTATTCTCCTGAATCCAAAAATACCTATAGCCTTGCAGGAATTCCTGGTATGCCCCCTGGCGCACAAATCACCAACAAGCACTCCGAGCTAAGCAGTACTTTTCAGTTTAGCTACAAGTTCTAAACTCTCAAGTACTCCTTCTTGGAGAGGAGGGAGCGGTCTTCTCCTCCTTTCTTTGCTTCACTATGCTACAATTACACCCATATAATCTTAAGGTAATCAAATGGAAAAAATAAAAGCAATGCTTACCCTCCAGCAGCAGCTCAATGATGCTACCAATGGCAAAGATTGGGAAAGTGGACATACACAACATGGAAAATCTATTGACTGGAGACGTTGTATCTATCTGGAAGCTGCAGAACTTATAGAATCCTACCCATGGAAACACTGGAAAAATATCGATGCTAAACCTGACTATGAAAATATCAAGATCGAAGCAGTAGATATCTGGCACTTTGTGATGAGTGAGGCATTACGGCTCTACAAAGTAAAAGAAAAAGGATCTATTGAAGATCTAGCCATAGCTATCAGTCAGGAAGAAGGATATAAGGGGTTTGTAGATAATGCATCTATCACGCATCAGGATCACTATACAGAAATAGCGACCGTTGAGGACTTTATCAAGTCACTTTTTTGCAGCGAACCTATCGAAGTACTGGTCTCGAAATTCTTTGGGGTTGCCCAACTTTCAGGGCTTGACCTTGAGAAGCTCTATCTTCTCTATATCGGAAAAAACATCCTCAATACCTTTCGTCAAGACCACGGATACAAAGAGGGAAGCTACCTGAAACTATGGAAGGGGAGAGAGGACAATGTCCTGATGCAGGAGATACTCGAAAGCAACAGAAACATCTCTCCTGAAATGCTCTATAAAAAGCTGGAAGAGATCTATCCAGGTTAGTCGATCATCTTTCCGAGATCGACACTTACTACACCTGATCCGCTGATACTCACCTCTTTGGCGATCCTAATATTACGGGGTGTATCATAGCCACACTCCTTACCACACTTTACCATCCCGATTACATAGTAATCACCACTCGGGACACCATAAAATGCGAATTTCCCCTGTGCGTTGGATGCAGTAAATTTCAAATAGTTAAAGAGTCTCTTGTCCGCTTTTGCCATCTTGTACCCACCAATATAACTCTCCTGGTACCACTGCTTAGAGTAGCTGGTGACAGGATTTAGATAAAGTCTGGTCTGCTTACCATAGGTTTTTTTGCCATAGGCATCAGAAACATAGATACTCCCTTTGATCGTACCATTACCACTTTTTGCCAAGTGTTTATACTCCTCTTTCGGAAAAGAAACTCTTGGTATGATCGTGGTATCTTTTGCCCTATCTTCTGACCTTGAAGTACTACTGCTCTCTTCAGTTCTAGTACTACTAGAGGTATCACTCTTTGGACCGGAGATGATCAGTTCTCTGTGGATACATCCACTCAACAGTAGCATACTTATGCTGGCAATCAAAAAATAGTGTAATCGTTTCATCGTAATGAAGCCCCCTTCTGTGTATCGCTGATACTAAGCAAGATTATACAGAAGTAGTCTTAACAGACTACTTCCCTAAACAAAACTCTCCAAACATCTTATCCAATATCTCTTCACTTTCATACGGTCGGGTAATCGTACTGAGGTATTTGACTGCCTCCTGAAGATGATAGCTAAAAAACTCCAACTCCCCTTGACTCAAAGGAGTCTTTGCCCTGTCTATCTCTCTGGCACACTGTTCTACTGCCTCAATCTGCCTCGCTGAGATCAGCATCAGGTCATCACTCTCTCCTATACAGTTGAGTCGCGATTCCAATACTTTGGTAAGCTTTTCGAACTGATATTTGGCACTGATCTCTATCGGAGTATACCGCTCCAATATGCTGCGGTCAAAGCGAAGTTCAAGATCACTTTTGTTCAAGGTGACGATCAACTCTTTATCCCTATTTTGTTGAAGTATCTCGATAATTTTTTGATCCTCATCTTCATAGACACTGCTCCCATCAAACAGGGCGATCACCACATCTGCCTCTGCCACCGAACTCATCGATCGTGCTACGCCGATACGCTCTATCTGGTCACTGGCATCACGTATCCCGGCAGTGTCGATCAACCTGATCACATGCGTGCCGATACGTACCTGCTCCTCGATCGTATCTCTGGTTGTCCCGGCGATCTCACTGACGATCGCTCGATCATAGCTGAGCAGTGCATTGAGCAGAGAACTTTTACCGACATTAGGCTTGCCGATGATCGCTACCCTGAATCCCTCGATCAAACCCCTTCTGCGACGACTACTCTCTACGATACGGGTGAGTGTCTCAGAGAGAGCCTCCAACTGAGCCAAAAGCTGAGTCAGGATATCCTCAGGCATCTCCTCTTCTGCATAGTCGATCATCACTTCAGAGTATGCCAGTGCTTTCAGCAGTGCCTCCCGCCCCTCCTCTACAAAACGGCCCAGCTCTCCTTTGAGTTGACGTGCAAGAATCTTGGCAGCATCTGTACTTTTTGCCTCGATAAGCTTGGCAATCGCTTCTGCTTCTGAGAGATCTATCTTACCATTGAGAAATGCCCGCTTACTGAACTCACCGGGCTCCGCCAATCTGGCACCATAATACATCACCGTATCCAGTATCTCTTGTGCAACCACGATACCACCATGACACTGGAACTCTACGATATCCTCACCGGTAAAACTCTGTGGATTCTGAAAGTAAACCACCAGTGCATGGTCTATCATCTCATCACTTCTGTTATAGAGAGAGGTCAGATCACTGTAGCGTGGACGAAAGGTGGCTTTGGGTGCAACATGCCTTGCGATCACTCTGGCATCAGAGCCACTAAGTCGAATGATAGAGATGGAGGAGACGCCGCTGGCAGTAGCAATCGCGGCGATGGTGTCAGACATTATCGTTTGTTGAACTCATTGATGAGGACATAGCGGTCACCATTACGTGTACGCTTGATCGCTACATATTTGTTAGGGAATGCCTCTCTGAGCTGCTCGAGAGCAATCTGTACGAGAATACCATCAAGTGCTCTGGTACGTCCCCACCCCTCCTGCTCTACATGTTCGATCACCGGCTCCATATAGCTGCGGATCATCTCCTGCTGACTGGCAAGGAACTGTGCGATCTCTAGTTTGATATAGAGTGCATGCTTGTTCTGCAACCAGTTGGATACCAGATAAGAGAGTGCATTGTATCTGTAGCCTTCTTTGCCAATCAGCAATGCAGCATCTTCACCATCGATAAAGACATAGGCTGTATCCTCAATCACATCCACCTCAACCGTATCGATATCGAAACAGCTGATCATGATCAGTGCTTTCAGCTCTTTCTCTATCTCCTCTTGCAGTGGGATATTATTGGCAAGTTTCTGTACTGGTGCCGCTACATGCTCCGCTTCTTTCTTCTTATCAAAAAAGCTATCCAGCACCACACGTTCTGTTACACTATTTTGTGTGGCCTTTCCCTCTTTCTGCTCCACCTTTACGTTTTGCTTCGGTGGTTCATGCTTTAAGGTACTTTTCTTTTTTTCCAGTATGGTATTTTTAGGTTCTACTATACCCGCTTTCTTCTCTTCTTGATGCTTTTTGGGTGCTACCACAATGATAGCATTTTTGGAGAATAGTCCTAAAAAGCCTGAAGAGGGGTATTGAATAATTTCACAGTCCAGTGCAGTGATAGAACAACTAAAAGCCTCTGTCGCTACTGCATATGCTTCTTCTAATGTCTTTGCCTCGATCTTCTTCATGCTCAATCCTTACGCTTCTCACTCTTTGCCAGATGCTTCATCTTCTCTTTGTATTTTTCATAGGCAGCATTGATATAGAACTGCTGTCCGATAGAGAGGAGGTTGTTAGTCAACCAGTAGAGTACCAATCCTGCAGGGAATGTAAAGAAGAGGAATGTTAATCCTACCGGGAACCATTGCATGATCTTTTTCTGCATTGGATCTGTCATAGTCGTTGGCTGCACTTTTTGCATAAACCACATACTGATACCATACAATACCGGGAGCACATAGATAGGATCTTTGTCAGCAAGGTTCGTGATCCAAGCGATCCATGGTGCACCTTGCAGTTCATCTGCATTGAGCAGTACACGATAGAACGCGAAGAACACAGGTACCTGAAGCAACATCGGCAGACACCCGCCCATAGGATTGGCGCCATGCTTTTTGTACAGCCCCATCATCTGCTGATTCATCTTGGCAGGCTCTTTGCCATACTTCTCTTTGATCTCTTTCATTTTAGGTGCAAGATCACGCATCTTGTTCATCGACATCATACCTTTATAAGAGAGCGGGAAAAGGATCAGCTTGACCAGCAGAGTGAAGAGGATGATCGTCCAGCCCCAGTTGCCGACAAAGTCATGGATCCAGAGCATCACTTTAAAGAAAGGCTTAGAGAGGAAAGTAAACCAACCAAACTCGATCGCATTGACCAGATCCGGGTGAATAGACTCAAACAATTTCCAGTCCTTCGGTCCTACATAGCCATGGAGTGAGAGAGCCTGTGTTCCCTTCACAAACGGCAGAGGATTATCTCCTGTGTCTATACTAACTGTAGCATTCATCGGTTTGTCAAAGCTGTAGAAAAGTGAGGCATCATACCGGTCAAAAGCAGAGACGATGGTCGCGGAGGGGATGACTTCTACTTTTTCAGCATCACCATCTTCTATACTGGTGAGTATCCCCTCACTATCGCGTACCAAGGCACCCCGTACCAGCATATACCTAGAGTGATCTGCTTCTGGACGGTGTCCTGGTGTGAGGAAAAACTCCGTAGGTTTATCCATCGTCACATCCAGATCATAATGCCCATCTGCATAAAAGGTGATCTTCTTACTCACATTGATACCAGAAAGTTTTTGGCTCAGTATCAATGTCTCAGGCTTATCTCCCAATGCTACTTTATCTGTAGAGGCGGTATACGCAACCTGAAAGGCCTCAGTGTTGATCACAGTATCCGAGAAGCGTACCTCCAATGGCAATGTCTTGGAGGGATCAAAAAGCTCCAGATAGCCACCTTCTTTATTTTTATATTTCTCTTTGAGCAGTGTCGTACTGGCGATACGACCGAACTTATCGATCTTGATAATAAAGTTCTCTGCTGTGATCGTCGTCAATACATCCTTCGCTGCCACTGTCGGGGTAGTAGATGTTTTTGCTCCTGTGTTCCCAGCAGGGGCTACGCTTGTTGACTGGGTTAGGGGTGCACCCTTGGTAGCGTTTGCCATAGAAGATGCAGTTATTTGACTACTCTGCGTGGCAGCTACCGTTGCATTTTGTTCACCGGGTACCCCTTTTTGAGGGAAGAGATAGCTAAAACCAAACAGTACGAAAAATGAGAGCACGAGTGCGAGTAATAATCTTTTATGAAGATCCTGTTGTTCCAAAATAGAGCCTTTTACATGTAAATAATAGTGGAGGATTATACTATGATTTTGATTACAAGACGGCTAGTTTATCAGAACTTTACATTTTCTCAGTACATCTGCAAATGATTGGGATACTTCAGTATAGGTTGCCGCAGGCAATGGAGGTTTAGCAACGAGAATATACTCACCTATCTTGAGCTGATCAGTCTGAGAGATAAAATGTGCTCGGAGGAGGCGTTTTGCCCGATTTCGCTTAACAGCATTGCCCACTTTTTTACTGGCAACGAATCCAACTTTTCGGTCTGTAGATTTTTTGTAGAAGAGGACAAACCATGGCGTATGCCAGGTCTTGTCTGCTTTACGGTAGACCACATTAAATGACTTAGTGTCACGAATACGGTCAAACTCTTTTATACGGCCAATCTTTTTATACCGCCAGTCTTTTTCTGCCTTTGGCTCTTCTGGCATTGATGACTTTTCTACCATTTTTAGTCTTCATTCTGGTTCTGAAACCGTGTGTTCTTTTTCTTGGTGTGTTGTGTGGCTGGAATGTTCTTTTCATTGTTGATCCTAAAAGGTTTTTCTATAGCACTAAACTAAAGTACATAATTGGTTGGAATCATAGCGAAATGGACTTAAATTGAGTTGATTTCTTCTACTTTTTACGTTCCTCCAAGCGCTTCATTTTCATTTTGTGCTTGGCAACCTCTCGCATATCTGCATGACTATCACTCTCATCTACTATCTCCACACCCAGGATCGTTTCTACACAATCCTCCAGCGTCACGATCCCCTCTGTCTGGTCATAGCTGTCCAGTACCAGAAACATATGATCCTTCTTTTTGATAAAGAGATCCAGTGCCATGGAGACAGGGATATTTTCATTGATCTTATAGATATCATTTTGGATACTCTCTAGTGTCACACTGTCGTCTTCAAGGGCTTGTTGAAAGATCTTTTTGGTCAGCACAATGCCTGTGATATGTTCGATATTCTCATCAAATACAGGCACTCTGGAAAATTTAAAGATTGCCGGTTCGTTTTCAACAATATCTTTGATCGTTCGGTTGCCATCGATGGCAAAGACCACAGTACGGGGGGTGAGGATCTCATGGATCTTGATCGTATCAAGCTTGAGAATGTTCTCAATCACATCAGACTCCTGCTCGTCCAGTACACCTTCATCTTCACTCTGCAGGGCACTCTCAAGTAGCTCTTCGCGTGTAAGACTGAAGGTGTCTTTACCATGATTGATACGGTTGGTGATAAAGAGTGTCATCAGAATGATTGGGTAGGTAATCCAGATAAAGATACGAATCATATACGCTGCCAGTGGTGCCAGCTCTTTCCAGTAGACGGCACCGATAGTCTTGGGGATGATCTCTGAGAGAAACAATATCGCAAAAGTCAGTACTGCAGAGACATAAAAGACCGCTCCACTCCCAAAGATGATCTCGGCCTGAGCTCCAACTGCCGCAGCGCCAAGTGTATTGGCAATGGTGTTGAGGATCAGGATCGAGGAGATCGACTTACTGATGTTGGTTTTGTGCCCTTTGAGCAGTCTGGCTGCTTTGGCATTCTCTTTCTCCAAAACGGAGATATACGGCATATTGACGGAGAGCAATACAGACTCTAGTACAGAACAGACAAACGAAACAACAACCGCCAACGAAAAATAGAGTATCAATACATCCAAAACGAAAAAAATCCTTTATAATAATATGATGGTCGCTAGACCCAAGAAGCTTAAAAAGCCCACAACATCTGTCACTGTGGTCAATATCACAGTGCTGCCTATGGCTGGATCGATATCCAGTCTTTTGAGCAGTAGGGGTACCATAGAGCCAAAAAAACCTGCACTCAGCAGGTTGATGACCATAGAGAGCCCTATCACCACGCCCAGCATACCTTTGTCAAACCATATCGAGGCGACTACCCCCATGATGAGTGCGAACAGGGCGCCATTGATCAGCGAGAGGAGTACCTCTTTTTTGATGGTACGGTATGCATCATTCTTGGCGATATCTCCCAGTGCTAGCTGACGCACAACAACTGTTAAACTCTGCGTCCCCGCGTTGCCACCCATAGAGGCAACGATAGGCATCAGTATTGCCAGTGCCACGATACTCTGTAGCGTATCTGAGAACATGGCGATCACGATCGATGCCAGTATGGCAGTGATCAGGTTGATTCCGAGCCAGATCGCTCTGGCTTTTCCTGCTTTGAGAAGATCATCATCCTCTTCGGCATCATCATTGACCCCTGCCAAGTGGTACATCTGATCCGTCGCCTGTTCACTGATGATATCATAGATGTCATCTGAGGTGATACGACCCAGCAGCTTGCCCCTGCTACTCACAACAGGCAAGACACTCAGGTCATACTCTTGGAACTTCTTGACTACATCATCGATATCTTCATGATCCTCCGCAGAGATCATCTGATAGCTCTCCGGTGCCTCTTCGATATTTTCTCTGATACTTTTGTCGAAGTCAAAGGTCAGCAGATTGTCCAGACTGATACCATACAACAGCTTGCCGTCTTTGGCTGCGATAAAGATATACTGGATATTTTCCAGCTCTCCATCTCTACGCAGTCTGGCAAAATCTCGGATCACATCATTGACTGTCTGTTCAAAGCCTGCAGTGTAGACCTCCGTCTGCATATAGGCTCCAGCTTCCTCATCATCATACTGCTTCAGCTGGAGGATGTCCGCCTGATCCTCTTCATCAAGATGCCCAAAAACCTCTTTGGCAACCTGCTCATCATGCTCTTCGAGATCCTGGATAAAGTCTGTCTGGTCATCAGACTCTAGATCTGAGAGGGACTCTGCGATCTCTTTGGGTGTGTATTGCTCTACGATATCCCCGAAATAGCGATCCGGGAGCTCTAGAACAACATCAGCGACCAGCTCATTGGGGATGGTCTGGATCGCTTCGTTGAAGCTACTCTCATCCATATCCTTGAGCAGGTTGGCGATCTCCGAGGGATGGAGTTCCTCCATATCATGCGAATGCAGATATCTCTCTAACTCATTCATGGGAACTCCTTTCTCGTTGGCTTTATTTTTTGCATTATACTTTTTTAGCGATTGATATTTGCTGTGTATCGAAATAGAGGCGTGCTTTTATACGGTGCAGAGGGCATATCATGCCTCTGCACGGGATCGATCAGAGAGTGATCTTGGTACCAAGTACTGCCAGAAACTGAGCGAGCCACTCCGGATGTGCCGGCCATGCCGGTGCCGTGACAAAGTTACCATCAGTGACCGCACCAGTGATCTCTATCTCTGCATAGTGTCCCCCTGCTCTGGTCACTTCCGGTGCACAGGCAGGATAGGCAGAGCAGTTGCGATCTTCAAGTACATTGGCTGCGGCAAGTATCTGTGCCCCATGACAGATCGCTGCAACAGGCTTGGCTGCGTAGGAAAAGTACTTCACATGTGAGAGTACAGTTTCATTGAGCCTCAGATACTCCGGTGCACGTCCGCCTGGCAGTACCAGCGCATCGAAAGATTTGATGTCTATCTCATCAAACGTGCCGTTGAGGGTAAAGTTGTGTCCCGGTTTTTCAGTATAGGTTTGATCTCCTTCAAAATCATGTATCGCTGTCCTGACAAATTCGCCTGCTTTCTTATCAGGGCATACAGCGACCACTTCATGCCCTATCGCTGCCAATGCCTGAAACGGTACCATAATTTCATAGTCTTCTACAAAATCACCTACGATGAATAATATTCTACTCATGTTGTCTCCTTTTACATTGAGTGATTACCGTATCAATGCATACTCACGTGGTTAATGCCTATACATTGGCATGGTAACAAGCCTCTATGGTAGCATAAAATCGTTTGATTTGGAATATAAGGAAGTACTGAGCAGATAGATACCCATCTAGATACTTTTTTATACGCTTAAATAAGAGTTATTCTAGGCATTTTAGCTTTCCTTTTTTTATGCTATATGCCCTTCTCTCCTTCTCTTTCATTCTGTATAATAGTTTCATATCAAGTCAATATGTTACAATATAATAGGTATTCTATAGCAGAGAAATACTACATACTAGTCAAGAAAGACTCATACCTACAGAAGGAAAGAAAAATGAAAAAGATACAACAATGGATGATCACAATGGTGGTCGGAGGATTGCTGGGTGGCTATACTTCTCAAGCGGAGGAGATCACTGGGTTTCACAAGGTGTTGACACTGAACGAGGTTTCCTTTGATATCCGCTGTGAAGAGAAAAGCTCTCTCAACACCGCATTCATCAAACCCTCAGGACTGAAGGACAACAAAATGATCCAAGAAGAGGTAGATGGGCAGATCGTGGATGCCTATATGGCTGACTTGAACCAAGATGGTTCTCCAGAACTCTATATCTTTACCACCTCTGCCGGCAGCGGTTCGGTAGGATCACTCCTCGCCTATAGCACGAACAATCAAACATCATTGACCCCAATCTATCTCCCAGAAATCGCAGAAGACAAGAAACATGGCCAAGGCTATATGGGGCATGATAACTTCGAGATAATCGGAAACCAGTTTGTCAGAACCTTTCCCATCTACAACAAAGATGATGCAAACTGCTGCCCCACAGGGGGAAAACGCACAGTAGCCTATAACTTAGTTGCTGGTGAGGCGGGATGGCTTTTGAAGATCGCCACAAGCAGCACGACGAAGGGAAACAAATAATCGTCAAGCCACTAAGTTTTCCTCGGATGTCCGGCTCCACTGCCAATAGACAAATATCCCATACACCAATGCGGGGACAGCGATAGCAAACCCTGCACTCAGGGTGGAGTCACTTTGAGGCTGGGCTCCCGCTTGGGTAGTGGACTGGAGGACAAAAAGGCTGAAATCCCACAGACCATGCAGCAAGATCAACGGCCAGATCGCGCCGATCCTGAGCCGCAAGGAAGCGTAGAGAAAGCCCATCGCCGCTGCGTGGGTTGCCTGAAAAACAGTATCCATGATCGCTGCACCAGTGAAGATATTGACGAAATGGAACAAGCCGAAGAGTCCAGCGGAGAGCAGCACCGTCACCAACGGGGAGAAGTGTGTGCTTAGCCCGTAGAAAAATACCCCACGAAAAACACCCTCCTCCACCAGTCCTAACAATACAATCACAGACAAGAGAGATACAAGCTGCAGTGGAGACTGGAAACCCAAAAACCAAGAGTGAGACTCATCCGCGACCCAGGCGAGGTTGAGCATCAAGAGAATCAGGAGGAGGATCGGAAGAAGGAACTTGACCCCACCTCGCTTGATGGAGTGGAAGCCGATCTCGCGCCACCACCCCAGTACCGATATGATCAAAACCAAAACCCCTGCCGTGATCAGCTCAGATTTCCACATCTTGAGTGCCCCCTCGATCCCTACTGTGCCATGTGCATCGGGAGGCATCTGGGTGAAAAACATCGGGACGATGAACCAGAGCCCATATAGTAGAACAACAAGCAGTGAGGTCAATAAAGGTCTGTTTCTAAGTGTTTGGAGCATGTTTACCTCTTTGGATTTTGTTTTGTATATCATACCATGTATTGCGGGATTATGGCAACGCTTCTCTTCTATATTGATATTTTTCTGCTATGATACTAACAAAAGGGCAGACATGATCCCTCTCCAAAATCTGATAATTTTCCTGGCTATCACGCTCACAGTCACACTCTACCCAGCCTCCACAGAGAATAACATCAGCGATCCTCTCCTAGGTACAAACACTCTTGGTGATACCGTCTTCCCACTGGAGGGCAATGGCGGCATCGATGTCCAACACTACGACCTCACACTCAACTGGGATGATGCAACAGGACGCATCGATGCCCAAGCCATCCTCCGCATCGCCGCCACCCAAACTCTCTCCCGCTTCAACCTCGACTTTCACAGACTAAAGATCGATCGCATCAGCATCGACGGCATACAAACACCCTATACAAGAGAGAAGGATGAGCTGCGTATCACACTGCCGCATGTGATGAAGCAAAAAGAGGTATTTGACGTATCCATCACCTACCATGGCATCCCAGATCCTATCCCTGATACCCCCGCACCTGGTTGGTCCAAACATGCAGCAGGCATCGCCGCCCTGAGCGAACCCATCTCTGCCAAAAACTGGTACCCGAGCAATAACCATCCCAGAGACAAAGCCAGCTACACCTTTCACATCACTGTGCCCAAAGCGTATAATGTTGTCGCCAACGGAATCCCCGGAAAAACAGAGACCACAGAGAAGAAAAGTACCTACAGCTTCAATGCCAAGATGCCGATGGCAACGTACCTGAGCATGGTGCACATCGGGCACTTCGACCTCGAAAAATCCCAGACAAAAAACGGTACCCCCATCTATGACTACTTCTATCGAGGGATCACCCCCGCGTTTAAAGCCTCTTTTGCCCCTGAGCGAAAGATACTGGAATTCTTCTCCGAGAAGTTTGGACCGTATCCGTTTGAGAGTGCAGGCGTGGTGGTCATGAGCGGAGAGAGCGCCCTCGCCTATGAGACGCAAACCCGCTCCACGTTCGGTGTCCCCATCAATGAACGCAAGCTCGCTCATGAGCTGGCGCATCAGTGGTTTGGGGATTATGTTTCTTTGTCAGATTGGAAAGAGACCTGGCTCAAAGAGGGCTTTGCCACCTATGCCGCTGCCCTCTGGTTTGAGCACAAAGACAAAACCTTCATGGACAAATGGGTCAAAGGAAACTACGAATCAATGATGGGGATCACACACTATCCCACGGTCGCTCTCTCGAAGTTTATGAAATTCTTTGAGATCAAAGCACGCACCATGCAGCCCTCAGAGGTCAAAGCACTGATCGATCTGGGAAGCAAAAAACCGATAAACCCACAGATCCTAGCTAAAGCACTGGCACAGGTACCCAAAGAAGGCATTTCGAGCTATGCCCTAGACAAGGTCTTCAAAGAACTTCCCTTTACAGAGTTTGTCCTCACCCTCAAAGAGAATGGACGCTTCCTCTCTCTCATGGAGGGAAAGCCCATGCAACAGGATGACCGCCCCTTTGTGGAGTTCGTGGAGATGCTCGCCAAAGCCCCACGCAAAGTGAGTAGCCTGGATGACATCTATGGAGGTGGTACCTACACCCGAGGCGCACTGGCACTCCATACCTTGCGTCTGGAGGTAGGTGATGCTCTGTTCTTCAAGATCCTCAGAACCTACCTCACACGCTACGGCAACAGCCATGCCGACTCAGACGACTTTATCACCATCGCCAAAGAGGTGAGCGGCAAAAACCTGGACCCCCTCTTCAAAGCCTGGCTGGAGGACAGCATGATCCCTGACATGCCCCGATATGGGCTCTACGTCAAAGACTATGCAAAATGATACCTTGAGGGTATCCTATTAACTTAATAAACCGCTACTTGGCTATAATTCTCTCATGAAAGAAAGCCTGAAAATATTTGCAGGAGATCTGAAGAACTCAGCTAAAGACCTCCTCCCTATTATCATTGTTGTGGCACTGTTCCAGGGAGCGATCATCCAAGCTGTGCCGGATAATCTGCTTTCCATCATCATAGGCTTGGGTATCGTGGCTGTGGGCTTGGCACTCTTTATCCGTGGGCTGGAGCTGGGTATCTTCCCTGTCGGTGAAGGACTGGCCGTGGACTTTGCACGCAAAGGCTCTGTCTTTTGGCTACTGATCTTTGCTTTTACTATCGGCTTTGCCACCACCGTAGCAGAACCTGCACTTATCGCGATCGCAGACAAAGCCGCACTCATCTCTCACGGACTGGTCGATGCCTTCTGGCTACGTATGACTGTGGCATTTTCTGTAGGGTTTGCCATCGCACTGGGGACCCTGCGTATCCTGTTGGGACACCCTATCGCCTACTATATCATCAGCGGGTATATTCTGGTCGTGATCGTCACCTTTTTTGCGCCCAAAGAGATCATCGGACTTGCCTATGACAGCGGCGGAGTCACTACCTCTACCGTAACCGTGCCACTGGTAGCAGCACTGGGGATTGGGCTTGCCTCGAGTATCAAGGGACGAAACCCTGCCATCGACGGATTTGGACTCATCGCTTTTGCCTCTCTGACACCGATGATCTTCGTACAGGTCTATGGCATCATCGTCTATCATTTCTCAGAAGCAAGTACAATCGCCCCTGTAATAACAGCAGCAACAGAGGCAAGCAATCATGCCGTCACCTATACCTTTTCTGCCTGGCATATCTTTATGGAGCTTTTGGGTGTGATCAAGGATGTTGCTCCCATCCTAATCGTGATCTTCTTCTTCCAGTATATCATCATCAAGAAACCTGTGGCTCATCTACATAGAACTATCACTGGTATCATCATGGTGATCCTGGGGCTTTATGCCTTTATCATAGGTCTGGAGATGGGGCTTTTCCCTATCGGGGAGACGATCGCATTTCAACTGACCGAGATGAAGAACAACCTGCTCATCTATCTCTTTGCCTTTCTCATCGGATTCTCTACCACAATGGCGGAGCCGGCACTTCTGGCGATCGCTATCAAAGCCGAAGAGATCAGTGAAGGAAACATTAAACAAAATATACTTAGAATGGTAGTAGCAGTTGGTGTTGCCATCGGAATAGGCTTAGGCTCATACCGTATCGTGGCAGGAGATCCCATCCATTACTATATCGTTGCAGGGTATGTTCTGGTGATCATCTTCACCTATTTCGCACCCAGATACATCGTACCTATCGCCTATGACAGCGGCGGAGTGACCACCTCCACGGTCACCGTACCTCTGGTGGCAGCGCTGGGGCTGGGTCTGGCAGAAAATATAGAGGGGAGAAACCCACTCATAGACGGGTTTGGACTCATCGCTTTTGCCTCACTTTTCCCTATGCTAACCGTGATGGGGTATGGTATCTATGCACAATATATGCAATCTAAACTCAAAGGAGGAAGCCGATGCAATTCGTAGCACTTGTTGCAGTCATACAGGACAAAGAGGAAGAAGAGGCGATCAAGGTAGCCAAGGAAGCCGGGGCAGGTTCTGTCACGATTCTGCATGGCAAGACCATCGGACTGGAGGAGAAAAGGTCTTTTTCGGTCTGACACTAGAAGAGAATGTCTCTGCTCTGCTCTTTATACTGCCAAGAAGACTCTCTATGAAAGTGATGAAGGCACTGCGTGTCAGCTTCAATCTGGATGATCATGAGAACAGTGGATTTGCGTTTACCATACCGCTGAGTCATGTGGCTGGGCTGGATATCGATGAGCTTCATAAGTTTGAAGACAACATTAAAACAATGATATAGGAGAATAGTATGCTAGTAAAAGAGATCATGACCCCCAAAGAGAGACTCATCATCGTCTCACCCATGTCGACGGTAAGAGAAGCCCTCAAACTCATGCGTACACACAAGGTGCGCTCACTCATCGTAGAGAAATCTTCTGATTCAGGTGCGTATGGACTGGTGACCTATAAAAACATCCTACAGAGTATCGTCGCACAGGATGGAGATATCGATCTCCTCAATATCTATGATATCGCCGCCACTCCTGCGGTCTCTGTCTCTACCCTACTCAATGTCAAGTATGCTGCCAGAATGATGGTCACCAATAGCATCAAGCGACTGCTGGTCATAGATAACAATGAGCTACATGGGGTACTGGCCATGTCAGATATTATCGGCGTACTGATGGACAGTATCGAATAGTTCTCCCTGTTCCCTGGTATTACTTTCCGTGCCCTGCATTGTACTCTTGGATATCCGCTTTGAACTCTTGGATCTCCTCAGCAAGGAATTGATTGTAATGGCCACGTAGTACGACCACCGGCATACCCACCTTTGCCCACGTGAACAGTGCTGCGATATCCTGCCTGCCTACATGGATACAGCCGTGTGACATCGCAGCAGTATTACCCAAGTGCAGGGCTTCCCCACTCTGTGTAAACTGGATCTCAAAGTCCATATTGTTTACCCCATTGGCACTGGGATGGGTACTGGACATATGAAAGCGTCTCTTGGCAAGCACATGGAAGATGTTGTTATGGGTCTCATGCCCACCTGCCACC
The DNA here is from genome assembly GCA_965215705.1 of Sulfurovaceae bacterium. Classification (GTDB taxonomy): domain Bacteria; phylum Campylobacterota; class Campylobacteria; order Campylobacterales; family Sulfurovaceae; genus JAAXPZ01. The sequence goes on from CBDCEE010000003.1 coordinate 943,645, forward strand.
AGCTCTCTGTTGGCTTTTTTGACCAGCTTTCCACCACCAGCACCAGAAGAGACCTTACCGTGCCACCAGATTGTACCATCTTGATCAACCGCATAGACTCGCCCGTCACTGCCCGGCTCTCTAACAGAAACCACGAAAAAATCCTTGCCTTTAAGATTTACGATCTTGGGGTTCTGTAAATGAACATCCGTCAACTCAAATGTCGTAGCTGAGAGTGCCTTGATATTGACACGGTGCTTCCTAAACTTCTGTGCTTCCGCTGTGCTGAGTAAAAGACACATCAAGCCTATCGATAACCATAGTTTTTTCATACGTATACTCCTTGTTTTGATACTAAAACTCTCGTTTGTAAAAGATATCTGCCGATCTGGAGTTGGTACCGAAAGAGATATCCGTTTCGATATTTTTTGTATTTTCTATCCGTACTTTGATAGAGGATTTTTTCTCCTGATCATAGATAATCGTAATCTTGTCGCTGATCTTTTTCCCCACTTCAAAGCCTGCACCGGTCAGTACCAGGTGATCCAGTTTCAATCCCATGTTGGCAAAGAGGGACTTGACCAAGGTACCTGCCACTAGGTTGGTCACATCTCCTGCCTTGTTCTCTCCCCCACCACTGCCAGTATCAAACATAATAAAGGAGAGTATCTGCTCCCTGCTCATATGAGGATCACTGGAGAAGTGTAGTGAGGGTTCAGCAGCCGTACCCGACACTTTGACATGGATCGTGGTACCGGCATGCTTGTAGACGATGTTGATGTTAAGGATCGGTGCCGTAGGCTTACCCTTGAAATGGATCGTGCTTTTCTGAAGAACAAACTTTTTACCTTCAAAGATATAGTAGCCACCCTGCATCAATACCACTTTTCCATAGACTTTCAGTGAAGCACCATAGCGTTTCTTTATCGTGAGATTTGGGGTCAGCTTGATATTGATATTTTTCATCTTGTAGACCAGTGGCTTGCTGCTATCCACCGCAACATTGATATACATATGCTTCTCAAAACTGTTGTTCTTCTTCCTCTGTCTCTGTAGGATGATAATATCACTATCCGCAACAAAACTCTTCTGATTCATATCATATTTGATCACTCCCCCTTTGAGATGCACTTTACCCTCCACTGCTGTTCTGTCTCCGTTGAGTCGGGTTTTGATACCCAGTGACGCGATAATATCTGCTAGATCATGGCTGATCTTAAGTGCAGAGGCTTGGGAACTAAGTGTTCCTTTTTTAGTCTTGAGATTGTATGTGCCAGTCGTCTTTAGCATATCATTGATCCAGAATGGGGAAACCTCTACACGGTCACCCTTCAGCAGTACTTTTGAAGGTTTGGTCGCATAGAGTTTGACCCCTTGGGTCTCCAGCCTGTAGTGCGTGAGACTTACCCCTGAAGCATCTCCCTTCGCAGTGAGAGAAAGATTGCTGATCTTGGTACCTGTCTTCTTGTCTTTGCCTACCAAGATCTCCTGTGACTGCACACTGAGTATAGCGGATTTTAGGTCTTTGATCTCTGCTTTCAGCGAAACATTGCCACTGACATCCGGCATATCCACCTTATAGATACTGTTGACTGCCTTGAGCAGGGTTTTGATCGATCTGCTGTTGAGGGTAAGTGCAATCTTCTTTTGGGAGGCACCTTGTACAGAGAGATGGGTACCTGCCAGATTGATATCCCCTTTGGTGGCACCACTTTTAAGGTTGTATCTGGTCTCTATCTTGAGGCTTTTGGAAGCCAGTTTCGCATCGATATCTTCACCAACCATATCCAGAGCGATCTTCATAGGGCTCAAGGCAGCAAATTTAATACTCTTATCAAAGCCTTTGAGCAGGGTCTTTGCTGGGATCGTAGCATCTGCCCGTAGCTTCAATGTATCTCCATATACGATATCTCCTTCCATATCGATCACATTGGAGAGGAGCTTCACTTTAGCATATAGCGGGAAAGTTCGGTTGAAGTCTACCGGAAGGTCTGCAGAGAGCTTCACTCTGGTCTGACGGAGTGCATCAGGCAGCTTAACGATACCTGATACTATGATATCCCTTTTACTCTCCACATGCAAGACCCCCTTTTGGAGATCCTTGGAGTGAAATGTCCCCTGCAAAGTATCTGAGTCGATCGTTGCATTCACGGTATTAAGCGTACCGTCAAAGGCAATTGAGACACGCTTGAGCAGTACAGCGAGTTTGGGATCGATCTCTCTGATCTTCTCTGTATTCAGAGTCCCTTTGTACTGCAGACTATCCTTCCTCTCAAATTGCATATCAAGCATGGCATTTTCTGTATAAGACGTGCTGATATTGGCTTCGATACCACCCTCCAGTATTGCCGTATCAAAAAGATACTTCGCTGAGAGCAGTGCATGATCGATATCCAGATTGAAAGCATCTTTCGATGCATCCTTAGAGGATTCCAGAAGCTGCTTGGCAGAGAGAGAAAACTGCATCTGCGTCCCATGTGCATCTGTGACCCCATCGATCAGAACTGTACTGATCGCACCTTTACGGAGAGGAAGTGTATAGGTATCGATCAGTTTGTCTAGTAGCGTGAGTTCACTATGGCTGCGGAAGGTATTGTTTTTGATCGTTCCTTGATGTGTCAGTGTTGCGATACTGCTGTCTGCTTTCAGTGTCACATTGCCCTCTTTGAGTATCTTGTATGGGATATCGATCCTAAGCCCACTGCCACGCAACACCAACGCATTCAGGTCTATACCTGCATATACAGTAGGAAGTAGCTTTGCTTCCAGCAGATCTACTTTGATCAGAGAAGGGACAAAAGGTATCGACTGGTTCTCTTCACCTTCACGTTGGACAGTTACCGGAGTGATGCTGCTGTTTACCTCTACACTCTGATTCTCCTCACTGCCTACGAGTGTCAATACCCTACTGAGATTGAGGTCTGTTAGGAGGATCTGTTTACATACTATATCATCGCTAGAGGCACTGAGCTCTGCTTCAGCCCTTGCAATATCTGTAACCAGAGAAAGATTCAGATCACCTGACCATCTGCTCTGGTCGAGATCTACATCCAGTGTCTGCCCATCTATGGTCAGCATGGAAAGGAAAACCCCCTGATAGGTTCGCGGCAGTACCGTAGCTTTAAAACGCTGTACAAAGAGTGCTTTGGGCATAAAGATACTTGGACTCTCTGCTTCAGTCGTATTACTCTCTGTACTACTCGATGCCTCTTCAGCCAAGAGCTTTTCGATCTCTTCTGTATTGAGATTACCGATATAGAGATCACTCAGGTGTAGATTTCGCCCATGGTATCTGCCTTTGATATCAGCACGCCCCAGCGATGTCTTAGCCAAGAGTTTGAGTGTACCAAAGGCAAAGGCATCTTCCGCATAATCGATAGAGGCTACACGCAGGTCTGCTTGACGAAATTTGATCCCCGAGATCTCAAATGGCAGCATCGTCAGTTTGGCATCTTTGACTGCGATAGAAAAAGGAAAAGAGGTACTGCTGTTCTCCTCATCCTCTTCTGAAAACTCAGAGATCATCGTCTCCAGATAGGCTTCATTGACCCCATGCAGTGTCAGGTGTGAGACTGTGATCTTCTTCTCCAGGAGCGTGGCAGGGTTGATCTTGATCTTGATCTCTCTGGCAAGTTTCTTCTCTTTGTAGTAAAGCCCTTCTAGTGTGATGCCCGTCAACGCATTACCGCGTACTTTGTCATATCTCAGGTTATACTGCGGTGCAAAATAGCCTGCCACTTTATCAAAGACATAGGAAGAGTTCACTGCTACATAGAGGATACCAAACAGCACAAGCAGAAAAAGTATCAGGTAGAGCAAAAACCGTTTGAACGCTCTCAAAACGACTGTCCTATCTGGAAGCTGATCCCATACTGATCGATATCCTCGATATTGGCACCGATATCCAGTTTGATCGGGCCGATCGGTGTCATATACCGTACCCCTACCCCTAACGTATTGATCGTCTGACCATGAAAGTCATATGCCTCTTGGTTGATCATCGTACTGTCAAAGAACAGGGCAGCATAGAGCTTGTCATAGATCGGATAGTCCGCTTCAAAAGAGAGGTTGAGCCATGTCTTTCCTCCCAGTGCACTGCTGGCTACTGGAGAGGTGACCATACCTATCTCATGCTCTCCATATGCCCGGTTGCTATAAGCTCCTCCTGCATAGAAGAGTTTAGAGGCAGGTACGATCCCAGAGAGCTCATCGATCACCCCTACTTTACCGACAGTTGCCAAGGTGAGGTCTCCAAAAGTTTTGATCGCCCTCCCCTCCAGCAGATATTTGAAGTAGCTACTGGCGCCCGGTTTATAATCCAGACCATACTCTGCATAGGCGGAGAAGTAGTAGCCGTTCTTGGGATCTATCTTGGAGTCTCTGCCATCATAGACAAAGTTGGCAAAGGGGTACAACAGCAGAAAGTTCCCCTCGATGATCGCAGGATCATTCTCAGTCTTTTCGATATCGATATTCTCTAGCCCCAGTCCCAGGTCTGCCGTGATACGATCCCGCTCATAGGTAAGTTTTACTGTCCAATAGCCTTTGTTTTCATTGTAAGCATTATAGATATTGTGACTGAAACCAAGTTCGGAATAGAGGTCAAAATAGTCTCCATTGAGTGCGATCAGTGCCGGTGAAAAAAAGGTCGCTTCACCAAACTTGCTTTTGTCCGAATAGTGCAATGTAGAGGTGAACTTTTGTGCATTACCCATAAAATTACGTCTCTCGTAATAGAGCTGTAGCCGCATCCCCAATGCCGTATCATAGCCAATACCACCCTTAAAGAGATTGCGCTTTTCTTTGGGGGAGAGGCTGATCTCCATCGGTATGGTCTGGGAGGGTTTCCGCTCCACATCTGCCTCCTCCTCTCGCTCTTTGGGTGCTACCGTACCTGATCCAAAGGCATCCAGACTGTTCAGTGCATCAAAGGTACGATTGATCTTTTCTGTACTGAATACCTCTCCCTTTTTATACTGGATTCTAGAGCGGATCACCCGCTCTGAGATATTTTCCGGCTTACTCAGAATAGTGGTCTCACCAAAATGGCAGAGCTCACCTTTTTGCAGGCTGTATTTTAAAGCCACTGTTCGTTTGACCAAATCCACATAGGCTTTGGTATCGAGTTGGTAGTTACAGTAGCCCGCTTTCATCAGTACCTCTTTGATCGCCTGCTTGATCGCGATAAATTTGCCCGCTTCAAAACGTCCCTGCTTCTCAAAGCTTACAATATGCGTGATATTGAAATCACTCTCGATATCCATCCTACTGACACGTACTGGTTTATCCTCTTTGACTGTGACGGTCACGCTCTCTGCTGTACTACGGAGTGTGATCTTCGCATCATAGTAGCCTTTCGCATCGAGAAACTCCCGCATGGTATCTGGAATACGAGGTATAATCTTTTGGGCAATAATGGTTTTATCATCGCCCCAAAATGCAAACCAGCTCTTCTGTTTCACCCCCAGTGCATCGAGATACTCGGATGTTTCAATCGCATGGTTGCCCTGAATGATGATCTCTTTGGTACTTTCGGGTACTTTGCTGGTGACGTTGCTGTCTCCCCAGGCCCATACACCCAACAGTATCCAGAAGAAAACAGCTATTCTCATTTACTCTACCCTATGCTCTCGTATGGCCATTGCCATAGATCTTGTACTTGTAGGTGGTCAGCTCATTGATCCCCATAGGGCCTCTAGCGTGGAGTTTGTTGGTAGATATTCCCACCTCAGCACCAAAGCCAAACTGTCCACCATCCGTGAACTGTGTACTGGTATTGAGGTAGACGCAGGCGGAGTCCACAGTATTGAGAAAGGACTCTGCGGCGGTATAGTTCTCTGTAAGAATCGCATCGGAGTGTCCGGAGCCATAGATAGCGATATGCTCCAGTGCCTCCTCCAGTCCTAAAACAACTCTGATAGAGAGCGTGTTACCCAGATACTCTGTCTGCCAATCCTCCTGGGTGGCTTCTGCCACGTTGATGATCGCACGGGTCTTCTCACATCCTCTGATCTCTGTACCCTGTGCATCAAATGCCTCTTTGATACGAGGGAGTATCGTTGCTGCGATATCCTCGTGCACCAGCAGTGTCTCCATCGCACCACAGATCCCCGTACGGCGGCACTTGGCGTTGACGATGACAGCAAGTGCTTTCTCAAAGTCCGCATCCTTATCGATAAAGGTATGACAGAGCCCTTTGTCATGCTTCACCACCGGCACGGTAGCGTTGGCAGAAACATACTTGATCAACGCCTCTCCTCCACGCGGTATGATCAGATCCACATACTTGTCTTGTCTGATCAGGTTCGCTACGCCTTCCCTGGAGCTGTCAGGCAGTAGTGCGATCGCCTCAGCAGGCAAGCCCTGTGCAAGCAACACACTCTGCAATACTTCTGCAATGGTTCGGTTTGAGTGCTCCGCCTCTTTGCCCCCTTTGAGGATAGCGACATTGCCACTCTTGAAACAGAGTGCACCGACATCGGCAGTCACATTAGGTCTGGACTCATAGATCACACCGATCACACCGATAGGCACAGAGACCTTCTCTACTCTGAACCCCGCATCGGTATACCAGCCATCCAGTACCCTGCCCACAGGCTCACGCAGTGCCGCGATCTCTCTAAGCGAGCTGGCGATATCTGCTACCCTTCCACTATCGAGCATCAGTCTGTCTTTGAGTGCATCGGTGATACTGTTTTGTTTAGCATACGCCATATCTTTGGCATTGGCAGCAATGATCTGCTCAGACCCTGCATCGATCGCATCTGCCATCGCTTCGAGTATGCTACGCTTCCGAGCACCTGTCAGTCCCGCGATCACACTACTGCTAGCTTTGGCTTTCTGGAGAAAATTTTCCATACGTTTTCCTACTCTTTTTGGTATGCATGTATAATGAGGAATATTATATCGAAAAGATGTGAAAGTATTGTCAAGTTTGCTTTTTAGCTGCTTTTTCCATCATCCCTTTGGGAACAACCAATACCGATGAAGTATGTTCTTTCATTGTAGGCTCTGTAGGCTTGGGCGTTTCAAATGATGAAAGTATTACATAGAGCCAAAAGACCAATGCATAGCCAATGAACACAAAAATACCCCTAGAGAGTGTAATCAACAGAACACTGCCAATCGCCATTCCAAATACCGCACCGATACCTCTATTCGCTTGTACCCAATCAGCTACAAGAGGAAGTGAATCATGAAACCCGTGAAACTGCTCAATCTCACCTGAAAAGAGATAGTAATAAAATACAGCAAGCCCAGCACCAATAAAGGTATGTATACTCAATCCTATCCTGGTGACCATAGTAAACCTGACAAACTTTACTATCGCCTCTATCCATAGCTTCGTATGAAAGTAGAGCCATGCCCCTAGATAGAGTATTGGTTCTAAAATCTTTGGCAACATCCTATCTCCACAACCTCTCCACTACACCCTTCGGTGCTTGCACCAGCAACGGCTTCTTTTTTAGCTCAATCCATTTGAGTACTGTGATAATCTCTGGCTTACTCATAGCCGTACACCCCACGGTAGGTTTCCCACTGGGTTTTTTGATATGCATAAAGATACATGAACCAGCTCTAGCAATACGTTTGGGGTTGTGATCTACAAAAATACCATAGCTATAGAGCCCACTGGGGAATTTCATATACTCGAAGCTCTTGTAGTCTTTGGTCACTTTTCGGCTGTTGACCACACGGTTGTAGTATCGAGAACGGCTGTCATCGACACAGTGGTGAGCCCGACTCATCTGATGGTAGGGATAGCGTAACTGCAATGGCTTCTCACCAAAGGCATAAGAGAGATGAAATATCCCAGCGGGTGCCCTGCCATCTCCTTCTCGCTTGATACGCTTGGTACCCTTGGGGATAGCGTGTAGCCCTCTGCCCCATGCCAGACCATTCTTCCCTACTTTGACAGCGATAGATCTGCCTACTTTGTGCCAGGTTTTACTACGCTTTTCATAACGCTGTAGGGTGCCACTGTCCGCAGACCAGCGGGGCGTCGTGACGACCAGTAACTGTGTAGTACCCGTGGGTATCTTGGCAAAAAGCACTGTCCCTACAAGCAGGAGTAACAAGAGAACCCTAGGCATCCGGCATACTCTCATTGTTCTCACTGTTGACCTTTTTCAGATAGGCATGGATGGTCTTGATCTCTTTGTCAGTGAGGAAGTATTTGGGCATGACACCTTTACCATGCTTGATACTGTTGCTGATCTCCTCCAGTGTAGAGGTTCGGATATCCGGTCCGCTGATGGTGACCTTCTCACCTTTGCTATCACGGTAGCTCACAATCTTTTTGCCTTCACCTGTCTCACCGTGACAAGGCACACAGCTCACCCCTCTGGGATCACGATAGAGCATCTGCCCATACTCAAACTCTGAGATAAAGTCCTCTGCATACAGAGAAGCGCATAGAAATAATATTAGTAATATTTTTCTCATTTATAGTCCATAAAGTATTTTCGATATAATACCCTAAAAAAACTAAGGTCGTACGCCCACCATGCAACTCATAGACGGAAAATCCCTAGCCCAGCATTCTCAAGCCCAGGTCGCCAAAGAGGTCGAGATCCTCAAGCAGACCAAAAATATCGTCCCAGGATTGGCAGTGATCCTGATCGGAGATGACCCAGCCAGTCATGCCTATGTCAAGATGAAAGCCAAAGCCTGCGAAAAGGTCGGCTTCTACGCCATCACCCACTCTATGCCGGAGACGATCAGTCAGGATGAGATCATCGCCACCATTGAGATGATCAATGACAACCCCCGTATAGACGGTATTCTCGTACAACTCCCTCTACCTGGCCACATCGATGCAGATAAGATCATAGAAGTGATCGATCCCAAAAAAGATGTCGATGGCTTCCACCCTTACAATGTCGGTAGACTCGTCACCAAACTGGACTGCTTTGTTCCCTGTACCCCTCTGGGTGTGATGAAGATGTTTGAGAAGTATGAGATCGATCTGCAAGGCAAGAATGTCTGTATCGTCGGTGCAAGCAACATCGTCGGCAAACCGATGGCTTCTCTACTGCTCAACGCAGACGCTACAGTCACCACCACCCATATCCACACCCAAGACCTCGCAGCCCATACCAGAGCCGCAGATATCATCATTGTGGGGGTTGGCAAGCCCAACCTTATCACTGAAGAGATGGTCAAAGAAGGTGTCATCATCATCGACATCGGGATCAACCGACTCGAGGATGGTACACTGGTAGGAGATGTAGATTTTGATACGGTGAAAAAGAAGTGTAGTTTCATCACCCCAGTTCCTGGAGGTGCCGGACCTATGACGATCGCTATGCTCCTTGAAAACACACTCAAAGCAGCTGCATCCAGGGAGACTATGTGAAAAACTTCCTCAAAAAACTCTACCACTTCTCCGGTACCTGGACAGGCGCGATCTTTTTTGTATTGATCATGATCTTTTTCGTGGCACAATCCTTTGTGATCCCCAGCGGCTCTATGAAACGCTCCATGCTGATCGGTGATTTTCTCTTTGCCAAAAAGTTCAGCTACGGTATCCCCATCCCTGAGCTACCATGGGTAGGGATTAAGGTACTGCCTGACTTCAACGACAATGGTCACCTCATCGAAGGAGACAGACCCCAGAGAGAAGATATCGTGATCTTCTATGTCCCTACCGATGAAAAGACCCACTATGTCAAACGCTGTGTCGCTGTAGGCGGTGATGAACTCATGTACGCAGACAAACGTCTTATGATCCACTTCCATGAGGGAGACAGTTATATCAAAGAACACTATTCAGCAAATAAAATTGTCTCAGCCTTAGACAAACTCTGGGTCGTCAATCCCTACATGGGCAAATACCCAGGTATCCAATACAAGCCAGAGGGGGACAATGCTTTTGAATATCTCACCAGATATATCAAAAATAGACTTGCCATCGATATGACTCCATTGCGCGTCAAGATCAACGACAAAGAAGAGATCATCTTCTACAAAAAAGTAGAGCCCGATCACTACTACATGATGGGTGATAACAGAGACAACTCCAATGACAGCCGTTTTTGGGGAGCAGTCCCTTACCGTCTTATCATTGGACAACCCTGGTTTACCTATTTTAGTCTCGAGTACCGTAGTTATGAGCGCGTCTACAAAGGGATCGGTGGCGGCAAAGACCATCAGGCACTCTCCCGCATCTGCGGTGATCTCGATCTAGGCGCCAAAGCCTGTGAGAAAAAATGGGATCACTACCGCTACTCTGTCCGCTGGAGTCGTATAGGCAGAAGTATCAAAACAATAGAAAGAGAGGAACCAACTGTTGACTGAATTAGACATTTATAAGATCATCGCCTCTATCTTGGCGATCGCCATCGCCATCATAGGACATGAGATCATGCACGGATGGGTTGCCTACCGATACGGAGATGACCTTGCCAAATCCAGAGGCAGGCTCAGCATCAACCCCCTCGTCCATGTAGATCCGGTGGGTACGATTCTCGTACCTGGTCTCCTCTATCTCTCAGGCGCACCCTTTCTATTCGGTTGGGCAAAACCGGTACCAATCAATGCCAACGTCGTGGTACGCAACGGTGGACATGGAGCCATGATCGCAGTCGCACTGGCAGGCGTAACCTTTAACTTCCTGCTGGCCATTTTATTGGCAACAATCTTTCCGATATTTAGTCATCCTCAGAGTGCCTTTGGGGCCTTTATGTATCTCTTTCTATCATGCAGAGTATCGTGATCAATGTGGTACTGGGGGTATTCAACCTCCTTCCCGTACCTCCACTGGATGGCTCTCAGGTCGTGCTACACTTTGCTGCCAAAATGAAGTGGCGGGGTGTGGTTGCCTTCATCGAAAAGATCTTTCCCTATGGCATGATCTTTATCGTACTGATCCTGGCTACACCGATAGGCGATCTGATCTTTACGCCAGTACGCTGGATACTTGAGGCTATTCTCTAACTATGAATCAGGTTCTGGTATCTACCTGAACCTCAGTAAAAAGGAAAAACCATGAAATTCTATATCGCAACAGACCACGCAGGCTATGCTGTCAAAGCCGCTATCAAAGCACTCATTACAGACCGAGGGCATGAGATCATCGACCTCGGCCCAGACTCTACAGACAGAGTAGACTATCCAGACTTCGGGCGTAAATGTGCAGAGGCAGTAGCCGCAGATGAAGGAAGCTTCGGCATCGTCGTATGCGGTACGGGTATCGGTATCTCTATGGCTGCCAACAAAGTTCCCGGTATCCGTGCAGCGCTCTGCCATGATGCCTATACTGCTGCCATGGCTAGAGCCCACAATGATGCTCAGATCCTTGCCTTTGGAGAGAGAGTCGTGGGAGTTGGGGTCATCGAGAGTATGATTGATGCCTTTATCGGAACAGAATTTGAGGGTGGTAGACACGCAGGACGTGTAGCCAAAATAGAGGGAAATTAGTCTATATGTAATGGGTGATTGGTGCATCGATAGCTAGGAGAGTGTAGTGGAAAAGAGAAAAACAGATCAAGGCTTTTCCATCAAAAGCCTACCTAAACGGTTCACGATTCACGGTTCACGATTCACTAAAGCCAGTTTGCTGGCTTTTCTCACGCTCCTCCTCTACATGATCTACCACAGCTACGCCACCATCACACCCCCCTCACTGCTCTATATCCCAGACAGCAACAGCTCTCTGCTGACAGCCCTCAGAGCACAGAAAGTCCCACTCAATCTCCTGGATTATCGATTGATCCAACGATACCCTTCTCCCAAAGCGGGTTGGGTACGGTTTGACAGCAGCAAAAAGATATCCAGAGAGACGCTGATCCAATCTCTCCATGAGAAGCCAAGAGAAAAGAGCAGACGGATCGTGATGTATAGTGCCAATACCCTAGAAGACTTTGCAGCCATTACAGGAAAACAGACCAAACTCTCTGCCCAAAAGATCCTACAGCAGTACCATCACTGCTCCCCCTACCAAGACGGGGGGATCATCGCAGGCTACTACCGTATCCCTTACCGTACTACGCCTGATGCGATCATCTACTATATGGTCTCTTCTTCTGAGAAAAGGTTTGCCGCATGGGCAGAAAAGTATCTGGGCAGCTACGATACCCAAGCATGGGAACGCATCCTCACCATCGCCTCTATCATCCAAAAAGAGACCCAAGATCCCAAAGAGATGCCACTCATCTCCTCGGTCATTCACAACAGGCTCAAAAAGGATATGAAACTCCAGCTTGATGCTACCCTGAACTATGGCAAGTACTCACATCAGGTCGTCACGCCTACACGTATCAAACAGGATAAAAGCCACTATAACACCTATCGTTACAAGGGGTTACCGCCTCATCCTATCGGTAGTGCCACCAAAGAGGCGATCCTCGCTGCCCTCCAGCCTGCCAACACAGACTATCTCTACTTTATGCTTGCAGACAACGGCAACCATAACTTTGCCTCTACCTACGAAAAGCACCTTGCCAACATCCGTTGGTACAAAGCACAAAAAGAGCGCAACCTTGCAGAGGGACATCATAGAACTCAAACGACCTTTAGGGTACAATAACGCCAATAAACACAAGCGAGACTATCATGCAAAACAGACAGTATATCCCTACCCCCTCCCCCTTCGACCCAGATAAGAATGGTCACTTTGGCAAGTTTGGCGGACGATTTGTTCCAGAGACCCTCATGCCGGCACTGGAGAAGCTACGCCTGGACTATGAAGCCGTACGTTTTGACGAGGATTTCTGGGCAGAGGTGGACTACTACTACAAGCACTATGTAGGAAGACCCTCTGCTCTCTACTATGCTGCCAATATCTCCGAAGAGATCGGTGCAAAAGTCTATCTCAAACGTGAAGATCTCAACCACACAGGCGCTCACAAGATCAACCACTGTGTCGCACAGGCTGTTCTGGCAAAAAGACTGGGTAAGAAAAAGATCATCGCAGAGACCGGTGCAGGACAGCATGGTGTTGCTACTGCCACGGTAGCCGCCCTCTTTGGTCTGGAGTGCGAGGTCTTCATGGGGGCCAAGGATGTAGCACGCCAAGAGCTCAATGTCTTTCGTATGAAGCTCCTGGGTGCCAAAGTCCATGCCGTCCAATCAGGATCTAAGACCCTCAAAGATGCCATGAACGACGCCATCCGCCACTGGGTCACGCATGCCAGAGATACTTACTATCTCATCGGTACCGTAGCAGGCCCTCACCCCTATCCTATGATGGTACGTGATATCCAGTCTATCATCGGCTGGGAAGCCAAAGCACAGCTCTCTGAAGCTGAAGGCTGCCTCCCTGACAAGGTCATTGCCTGTATCGGTGGCGGCTCCAATGCACTGGGTATCTTCAGCCATTTCCTTCAGGACGAGAGTGTCGAGTGCATCGGTATCGAAGCAGGCGGTCTGGGGTTAGACTCCAAGCACGGCTGCTCCTTGGAAAAAGGCTCTCCAGGCGTACTGCACGGACAGCTCAGCTACCTACTCCAAGACGAAGACGGCCAGATCCAGGAAGCCCACTCTATCTCAGCAGGACTAGACTACCCAGGCATCGGCCCCGAACATGCATTTCTCAAAGAAAACAACAAGGTCACCTACGACCACATCACTGATGACGAAGCGATAGAAGCCTTCGTCTGGCTCAGCCAACGCGAGGGTATTATCCCTGCCTTTGAAAGCTCCCACGCTATTGCGTACCTCAAAAAAATGAAGCCAGAGGAGATAGAGGGCAAAGTGATACTGATCAACCTCTCAGGTCGTGGGGATAAGGATATGATGCAGGCGAAGGATATTTTGGGGGAGGAGTTTGCGTAGCGACAAAGTTCTACAATCTCTACCTAATACTGTAGGGTGTGTTTGCCAACACACCTTTAGACATTTGAATTTCTGTCTCTATGGTTGATGTCATAGTATTTTGTGTATAAGGTGCGTTGGCAAACACACCCTACCAGACAATGATATGAATAATACAAAAAAATTACGCTGATAACTCCCGAATATCCCCGATCAATGCATCCACCCTCTTTCTATCCGAATCCCAGGCAAATACAAATCTGTTCGATCCTCCAATAAAGGTATGGAAGACCCAGCCTCGTTGTCTGAGCCCTACCTCTACCTCTGGTTTGAGCTTGACAAAGACCTCGTTGGCATGGACGGGGAACATGATGTGTACATCAGCGATCTTTTCGATACTGTTTGCAAAGTGGGCAGCTGTCTCATTGGCATGGGTAGCATTTTTGAGCCAGACATCATTCTCCAGCAGTCCAAGCCACTGAGCAGAGATGAAGCGCATCTTGGAGGCAAGCTGTCCTGCCTGCTTGACCCTATATTCAAAGTCCTCTGCCAGTGTTTTATTGAAGAACACCACTGCTTCACCAAATGCCATGCCATTTTTCGTACCGCCAAAGCTCAGTACATCCACACCTGCCTTCCAGGTCATCTCTGCGGGGGTACATCCCAGACTCACCAGCGCATTGGCAAATCTCGCACCATCCATATGGATGTGCAGATCAAACTTCTCTGCTACCTTTTTGATCGCCCGTATCTCCTCCAGTGTATAGACTGCACCCACCTCATTTGACTGGGTAATAGAGATCACCTTGGGCTTGGGATAGTGGATGTCGGTGCGTTTGGTGGCGAGCTCCTCAATATTAGTGGGGTTAAGCTTACCATTTTCACCACTGGCGAGCAAAAGCTTGGAGCCATTGGAGGCAAATTCCGGTGCCCCACACTCATCAGTCTCTATATGTGCCAACTCATGACAGATCACACTATGGTAGGATTGACACATCGCAGCGAGAGAAAGTGCATTGGCAGCGGTACCGTTAAACACAAAGTATACTTCACACACATGCTCAAATATCTCCCTGATCTTGTCCGATATCCTCTGGGTATAGGCATCATCTCCATAGGCTAAAGCAGAGTCCTCATTGGACGCTACGAGTGCCTCCAAAACCTCTGGACAGATACCAGAATAATTATCACTTCCAAACTGTTGCATATACTTTTCCTTTGCAAAATATTCTATTTCACATATTATATAGATTTTAGGGATTCAAGTACTTAACAATTGTTATCGTATAGGTTACTTCTTCATATTGGCTTCTAGCCTGCCTGTGTAGTAGGAGATGGGATAGGTCAATAGTAGATACCCAATCGCCAGCGGAATATAGCTCTCAAGGGTAGAGTAAGTATAGGCATTGACCTCTTGGGCATTCATGGTGCCAGTATCGCCATACCCATGACATACCTATTCTTCAAGCCCAAAGTACTGGCAAAAACATAGAATAATATCACCATTTTCTAAAGCTGCATTCGACGCCACGATGGCCTCTAAACCCTCTGTACAGATACCAGAGTAGCTGTCACTTCGACTGTTCTATATAAAATCAAATCCTCTTCTGTAAGTATTTCATCAATTCAGATATCTGATAGGGTCTAGTAAACTTTAAGAGTCCAAAAGGTATCTTAAAGCATGACTACACCGAACAAAAACAAGTACTCAAAAGGTACGCACATTTCAGAGCGTAAATTTAGGCAGTTAATTAAGTGTTTTTCACTTGATCTAAATGCATATGAAACCTCAAAGATAACTAACATATCTCATACGACTTGTAAGAAGCTATTTCAAAAGTTACGCATATACATCTACCAGAATCTACTAGAGAACAATATTGAAGATGGAGAGTTTGAATTAGATGAATCTTACTTTGGTGCCAAAAGAGTAAGAGGAAAACGTGGTAGAGGTGCAGCAGGAAAGACACCTGTGTTTGGCTTATTAAAAAGAGATGGTAATGTCTATGTTCAAATAGTCAAGAACTGCTCGAGAGCTGAACTCATGCCTATTATTGAGGGAAAGATACTTGAAGGAAGTACTATTCATACTGATGGTTGGAAAGCCTATGATGGCTTAGTCCTTAATGGCTATGATCACTACAGGGTCTTTCATTCCAAAGATGAGTTTGTGCGAGGTAAGTCTCATGTAAATGGCATTGAATCCTTTTGGAGTTATACTAAAAGAAGATTGGCAAAGTTTAATGGACTTAGAGATGAGATGTTTTATCTCCATCTCAAGGAGAGTGAGTTTAGATTCAACAATAGGCATAATGATATCTATGCTATACTATTAAAGAATCTTCGAACAAATAACCTCTAAAGTTTACTAGACCCTCTGATAATACATAGTGACCGCTCCTGGATCTAGATGCCCTACCCCCTTATCATCGCGATAGCTTGCTCTTCCTTTGGTTGCTTTCATATCTTTGGTGTCCAGCATACCTTGCTCTGATGCCTTTTCAACTGCTTCAAAGATCATCTGAGGTGCAGAGCCCTTTGCTAGCTCCTCTTTGTATGTTTGTACTGCAGGGTAAAGACTATCTACCATCGTTTTGTTGCCAAACTCTACTTTCCCACGATTCATGATAGCCTCTAGTTGCGCTTCTAATAGTGTCAAGATGGCATCTTGATCTAAAAAGTCTATATCACCTACTTTTTTAGCGGCATTCATATAGGCACTGCCATACAATGCGCCAGAAGATCCTCCAACAGTTGACATGATGAGCATGCCTACTTTTTTTAATAATGCATTGATTCTGAGATTCTCAAGCTCACTCTTGGAATCAAGTATCTTATGAAAGCCCATATTCATATTGACCCAGTGGTCTCCATCACCAGTGGTTGCATCCAACTTTGTGATGTAGTCTTTATTCTCATCTATTTTTTTTGTTGCATTCTCTAGGTATTCCAAATACTCTTTTGCTGTCATTTGCATGTTGTATCCTATCTATTTTTCATGGCTAGTGTATCGCACTTATCATCAATAAGACTTTTCAATTCATCATCTAGCTTAAGTATGGAAACTGAGCATCCTGCCATCTCTAGCGCAGTCATATAGTTACCTACAAATACTTTGTATGCTTTTATATGCTTGCTTTCGAGGAGTTCAAGTACCTCTTTACTCATAATATAAAGCTCCATCAAAGGAGTAGCACCAAGACCATTGATCATGACTGCTACATCTGCGTTTTCATACTCAAAATCATCTGTAATTTTTCCAACAAGTTCTTCTGCCAGCTCTTTTGCATTCATAATAGGCTTCTTATAGATTCCCGCTTCACCATGTATTCCCATACCTATCTCGATCTCGTCATCTTTGATTTCAAATCCAGGTTTCCCCACAGCTGGTATCGTACAGGAGGACATAGACATACCCATACTTCTCACATTATCAATAGTCTTTTGTGCCACCCTTTTTACTTCGGATAAGTTTTCCCCTCTTTCACTCATCGCTCCTGCAATTTTATGTATAAAAATAGTTCCTGCTATCCCCCGTCTACCGGTAGAATAATCACTATCTTCCATTGCAACATCATCTCTGACGATAACCATATCTATCATATCCTCTTCGATATCACACATATCCTGTGCTATTTCAAAGTTCATAATATCACCCGAATAATTTTTAACGATTAGAAGCACACCTTTACCCGTATCGGCCTCTTCTATACCTTCGAGAATTCTATCTGGGCTTGGTGAGGCAAATACATTTCCACATACAGCAGCATCAAGCATACCATAGCCAACATACCCGGCATGCGATGGCTCATGTCCACTTCCTCCACCACTCACTAAACCTACCTTCTCTACTTTTTCTCTTCTTGATATCACTTCTAATTCTGGAGTATATTTGAGTGAGGGGTGTGAGAGCTCCATTCCAGCCAACATATCTTTGACTACATCATTGGGATTATTGACTATTTTTTTCATTTTTCCTTCTCCTTAAAATTTATTTTTCTATATAGTTCTCATTTTCATCAAAGAAAACAACATTCTCTTGATTTGCCTCGATAAAAACATCATCTCCTGACAAGATATTCATATCTTTATCATCCAACAAGCAATATATCTTTTCTCCACTCACTTCTAGAAGGGCTGTACTCTCTGCCCCTAGGCACTCTATGGCAAGTACTTTTGCAGAAATACCTTCATCAGCACTAACCCTAAGGTCTTCAGGACGCACACCTGCATACTTGGCATGACTTGGTGTGTTTTTAAGATCAAGCATCGTCGGATCAAATATATTGATACCTGGAACCCCTAGGCTTTTTGCCACATAGACACTCGCAGGCTTATTATAAATCTCCTTGGGTGTTCCAATTTGTACAAGCTTGCCTTCCTCTAGCACCCCGATACGATCTGCCAGTGTCATAGCTTCTGTTTGATCATGTGTCACGTATAGTATGGTAGCACCTAAGTCTTGTTGTATTCTCTTGAGTTCAAACCTCAGTTCATCTCGCATCTTGGCATCCAATGATGACAAAGGTTCATCCATCAAAAAGATAGATGGCTCACGAACCAGTGCACGACCAATTGCAACTCTCTGCATCTCACCACCTGAAAGCTGGGTTGCTTTATTTTTCAACTTATGATCAATCTTTAGCATTTTGGACACAGTATCGATTCGCTCTTCTATCTCTTTTTCACTATAGGTGTGCGTAGGAGATCTCAGTGGGAAGGCGATATTGTCATACACACTATAGTGAGGATATAAAGAGTACTGCTGGAATACAAAACAAACATTTCTGTTTGCTGGAGGCATCTCATTGGCTCTTGCTCCATCCATTTCTATGATACCACTATCTGGATTCTCCAGCCCTGCTATGAGTCTTAATGTAGTTGTTTTCCCAGCTCCAGTTGGCCCCAAAAGAACAATAAACTCACCATCTGATATATCAAGTGATATACCTACAACTGCTGTTTGTTTTCCAAAACTTTTGGATACATTTTTCAAAGAAATATTAGACATTTTCTACCTCGTACAAATCGCTTTTTATAAATCTATCCGTCTTGGGATTAAAGAGCATTAAGCTACTGGTTTCAAAAGACAACATTACCTTGTCATCACGTCTTATATCTACATCACTGTGTGTTCTACCTGTAAGGATACCCAATCTGGTCTCCACCATAAAGAGTTGTCTTGAACCTAGATACTCGACGTTAATAATCTTACCTTCTATGTTTCCTTTTTTATCAATCTTGACATGCTCTGGTCTTACACCAAGCGTCACCTCTTTTTCAGTTACCTCTTCATGGATTTTAGGAACAGGTATCGTAATCTTCTCTGCTGATACCTCTTCTTGTCCTATATTCAGATTACCCTCTACTGTGATAAAGTTGATCTCTGGCGAACCTACAAACCCTGCAACAAACCGTGTGGCTGGTTTTCTGTATATATCCAATGGTTTATCTATTTGCAATACCTCTGCATGATTCATCACACAAATCCTATCTGCCATAGACATCGCTTCATTCTGGTCATGTGTGACATACACTGTCGTAGCATTGATACGCTTATGTAACAATAATAGCTCTTCTGTCATGACGTCTCTAAATTTAGCATCAAGTGCACCCAAGGGTTCATCCATCAAAAATACTTTTGGCTTTCTTACCAAGGCGCGTCCAAGTGCAGTTCTCTGTCTATCTCCACTAGACAAACCATTGACTGAACTCTTTAAAATATGTTCGATTCTAAGTATCTTGGCAACTTCTAGAACCCTTGCTTTAATCTCTTTTCTTGATAATCGTTGCATCCGAAGAGGGAAAGATAAATTTTTCTCCACATTCATATGTGGATAGAGGGCAAACATCTGAAATACAAACGCAATGTCCCGTTCTGATGCTCTTGACTGTGTGACATCTTCGTTATCTAAAATGATTTCTCCACCCGTGGGGGTTTTGAGTCCAGCAATCATCCTCAGTGTGGTTGTCTTGCCACATCCGGATGGTCCAAGCATTACAAAAAACTCTCCATCTTTTATTTTGAAAGAAGAGCTTCTCACCGCCACAAAATCGTCATAGGATTTAAATAGATTTCTAATTTCTATATCTGCCATATTTATTGCTCCGGAAAATGGCCAACTATTGAAAACAATAGCGTACCAGTCAATATTACTGCAAAAGAATACGTAAAGAAAACCATAAAAAAGGGCTGCATTAGCATAAATATACCAATGATTATCAATAATGTTGCAAAATTTTCCCAAGGACCCCTTAAGAAAAATGAATGTTTTTTATCTGTTTGTGTCATTTTCTTACAGCTCCAAATGTAATGCCACTCAATAGGTGTTTTTTGAGTAATATTGTAAAGATAACAACAGGCATGAGAAACAGTGTTGTCCCTGCTGCAACCGCTGGCCAATCCAATCCACCCTCACCAATAATCTGAGGGATAAACGGAGGTGCCGTTTGCGCCTCCCCTGACGTGAGCAGCAATGCAAAAGCATATTCATTCCACGAAAAGATGAGACAAAAAATGGCAGTAGCCGCGATACCAGAACGCGCTTGAGGTAATACTACTTTCCAAAAAGCTTGAAAGCGTGTATATCCATCAACTAGTGCCGCTTCTTCATATTCTCTAGGTATCTCATCAATAAAACCTTTGAGTAGCCAAACAGCCAATGAAACATTGACTGCTGTATAGAGTATCACCATACCTGTAATAGTATCAGATAAGCCAAACTCCCTATACATCAAATAGATAGGAATTGCTACTGCAATAGGCGGCATCATTCTCGTTGAGAGAATAAAAAATAGTAAATCGTCTTTGAGTGGTACTTTAAACCTAGAAAAACCGTAGGCAGCCAAGGTGCCTAAAAATATCGAAAGGAACATAGATCCAAAGCCTATAAATATAGAATTCAAATACCTATCTATAAACCTTGAAGGGCCCGTAATAACCATATTTCGTGAACGAACTATTTTTTCATACCACGCTTTTGGTGCAGGAAGGCTATCTAAGTACTCTGGTGTCTGCCTTGTTCTAGAGGTAAAGAGATTGATATAGCCCTCTGCTGAGGGCTTTACAAACACTTTGGGAGGATATGCTATGGCATCACTAGGGCTCTTGAGGCTTGTCATCACTATCCAAACAAGTGGTACCATTGTCACAAGTGCATAAAAAATCACTATAACCATTGCTATCTTTTTTGTCATATTACTCGATCTTGTTGCATTGTTACTCATGACTTTACCTTATTTAATGCTTTGACATAGATACTTCCTAATCCAAATACAGTTACAAATAGTATCACAGCAAATGCTGATGCATATCCTGTTTTCCAAAGCTCAAATGCAGCTCTTTTCAAATTGATAGATGCCAATTCTGTCACAGAACCAGGTCCTCCCGAAGTAAGTTCAACAACCATATCAAACATTTTAAAATTCTCTATTGCTCTGAAGAGCACTGCAAGCATAATGAATGGCATAATTCTGGGCAAGGTAATATATATAAATTTTTGGAAGGTACTTGCTCTATCTACCTCTGCTGCTTCATAAAGACTTTCTGGAATAGATCTTAAGCCAGCCAAACATAGTAACATCACATAGGGCGACCACATCCATGTATCAACAATGATAATAGCCCATGGTGCCAAGTCTACTGATCCTATCATATCAATAGGGCCAACATCAACGAAAAAGTTGATGATATTGCTGAAAATACCTGTCTGTGGTTGAAATAAATATGTCCAAAATACCCCCACGACTGCAGGAGATAGCATCATTGGAATCAAGATGACAGTAGTCCAAAAATTTGAACTTTTAAAGTTACTGTTTAGCATCAATGCCAAACCTAGTCCGATGAGAATTTGCAAAAACATTGTCCAGCTAACAAAATGTGCTGTTGCCTGTAGATATCCCCATACATCATCACTTCCCAAAAGTCTCTCATAATTGCGTGTACCTACCCACAGTATCTCTCTTCCTGGTCTATTGGCTCTATAGTTAGTAAAAGAGAGATAGATCGTCCATATTAAAGGAAAGATATTGATTGCGAGCAACAAAAAAATTGTCGGAGATATAAATAGCCAAGCAATCGTTTTATCAGATAAGCCTTTGACTTTATTTGCAACATTAACAGGGGTTTTTTTTGCAATATTATTGATTAGTTTATTTTCATCCATCATGCATTCAGTCTTTATTTTGAAATTTAACTAAAATGAGATTTTTGATTGATAGAAACCTCATTTTCAGTTAATACACAAGCCATATCTGGCTCATGTATCTTAGTTACTATTGATTTTATAGTTTACCATCATCTTGGAATATCTCTGTCCAATCTTTTACCAACTTATCAAGTGCTTCTTTTGCAGTACCTTTCCCAGCTACTACATAATCATGAAGTCTTTTTTGCATCGCTTGTAAAAGCTCTCCATAGGTAGGCTCTTGCCAAAAGTCTTTCACATTTGCCATTGCTTTTTTAAACTCTCCCGCAAAGGGTGAGGAAGTTACATAACCAGGATCATCCAATACTGCTTTTGCAGCAGAACTTCCTCCTATTTTTTGCCATTTTTTCTGAACTGCAGGGTCTGCAAACCATTTGATGTATTCTAGTGCCTCTTTTTTCTTATCAGAATAAGAAACTACAGATATTCCCTGTCCTCCGAGCGTTGATGCTTTCACTTTTTGACTTGGATTCACAAAGAAACCTGACACATCACCGCCAACTTTATCATCTTTAACTATGCCTGGGAAAAATGCAAACCAGTTCATTTGCATAGCAACTTGTCCTGATTTGTACGCATCTAGGTTGGCAACCATATAAGCATCAGAGTGTCCAGGAGGTGTATCATTCACATACATAGACCTATAGAACTCTAAACCTTTGACGGCATCTTCTGAGTTTGTATACCCTTCCAAGTCGTATGGCTTGTTTGGATTTTGATACTGCATACCAAATGAGTAGAGAGCAGCTGTTGCTCCCATTGTGATACCTTCTGACCCTCTCTCTGTATAGATGGCAGCTCCATATACTTTTTTGCCATCTATCATTCTTCCTTGGAAAAAATCAGCAATCTGCTTTAACTCTGTCCATGTTTTAGGAACTTCAAGTGCTCTCCCATATTTCTCTTTAAATTTGGCTTGCAGCTCTGGACGTGCAAACCAGTCTTTACGATATACCCACCCTAATGCATCAGCCATTGCTGGTAATGACCAGTAATTTTTAGTCCCCTTTGGCCATGCAGAGTATGCTTCAACCGTTGCTGGTGCAAAACTATCCATAGAGATACCTTCTTTTTTGAAGAAATCATTTAGCTTAATATAATGCCCATACGTAGCAGATCCACCAATCCACTGGCTATCCCCTATAAGTAAATCACAAAGTTTACCTTTAGAGTTTAACTCATTTGTAAACCGGTCAGCAAAATTTGTCCATGGTACAAATTCAAATTGCATCTTAATACCAGATTTGGCCGTAAAGTCCTTAGACAGTTCTACCAGAGCATTTGCTGGATCCCATGCTGCCCAACATAATGTAAGGTCTTTTGCACTCATTTGAGAAGTAAACCCTGCTACTGCAGCCAATACAACTAATCTTTTCTTCCAACTTTTCATGTATTTCTCCTTAATGTTTAATACAAGCGGTCAAAAATTATTGACCTACCTTTAAACTAGGATAGCTTTTTCGGTAAATAATGTCAATAATAGCGATGATTTCAACAAAAAGTTTAAAAAATATTTACATTAAGTGACATAATTGTCACATAATTGTGATAATTATATCACTTAAATATCTACTTAAGTATTCTTAAAAAATAATGGTTATTCTGATACTTTCTATAACAATAGTGTAATTTCTAAAATCCTTTGATGTGATTCTCTAATGCTATTTTTTCATATTGGCTTCTAGCCTGCCTGTGTAGTAGGAGATGGGATAGGTCAGTAGTAGATACCCAATCGCCAGCGGAATATAGCTCTCAAGGGTGGAGTAGGTGTAGGCGTTGACCTCTTGGGCATTCATGGTAAATTCTCGGATGGAGATAATAGAGAGGAGTGAAGAGTCCTTGATGATCGAGGCAAACTGCCCTGTGAGTGCGGGGAGCATTCTACGAAAGGCTTGGGGAAAGATGATATAGGTGTACATCTGGAAATTATTCATCCCCAAACTCATACTCGTCTCATACTGCTCATAGTCCACCGACTCTATCGCTGCACGGATGATCTCAGAGACATAGGCGCCGGAAAACAGTGCCAGTATCACCGTACCCACCACATATCTGTTCTCCAAGCCCAACGTATTGGCAAAGACATAGAAAAATATTAATATCTGCACCAGCAGGGGTGTCCCTCGGATAAGCTCTATATAGAAACGGGAGAGAAACCGAAGCAGAATGAACTTGGACTTCTGACCATAGGCAAAAAAAAGCCCAATTGCTAGACTCAAAAGCAGTGCAAAAAAAGAGATCACGATCGTCATCAAAAGCCCATCGATGAATTTTTGCTTGTAGGCATAGACCGCTTCCCAGTTGAAGTCATAGGAGAGGTTTTTGAACATCAGATAAAAGGTCGCCGATACCAATAGGATAAGCAAGATAAAGTTCAGGAGATACACCCCTCTAGGCAGTGTATTTCCTGACCTGAAGCCCAACTCTTGGATAAAGTAGTCTCTCAGTTTGATAGTGCGCTCCTAGAAGAAAAAAGGAATGCCAAGTGCATCAAATGTTTTCTTGGCATCAGTCAGATGCGTATTGGCAAACGTGGCAAAGGTGCCATCAGCTTTAGCCTTTTTGATAAAGGCATCTACCTCTGCCTTGAGTGGGCTGCCTTTTTTGAGAGCAACTCCCCAGTGCTCAAAATCCTTCTGAAATGATTTGAGTAGTGCTACCGTGGTATCCTTATGTTTGGCATAGTTTTTGTAGATGGTGAGCTGATCGTAGATAAAGCCATCAGCTTTGCCCTGTACGACCTCTAGCACACAGGCTGATTCTTTGTCAAATACAAGCATCTGTGCATTGGATAGATGGTCTCTAGCGTAGAGATGCCCTGTGGAGCCTTTCTTAACCGCTACTGTTTTACCCTTGACATTAAGATCATCGATAGAGGCGACACCCGATTTTTTGTTTGCCAGGATAGCTAGAGAAGACTGTGCATACGGTACAGAAAAGTCGATCGACTTCTTTCGCTCCTCTGTGATCGTCATCGAGGAGATGATCAGATCGATCTTGCCTGTTTTGAGTGAGGGGATCAGTCCATCCCATGCGATATTTTCTATGACTACTTCACGTCCCATAGCCTTACCCAGTGCTTTGGCAAAATCCACAGAGACGCCAGAGGGCTTGCCCTCCTTGTCACTCATCTCAAACGGCGGATACGCCAGTTCCATACCAACTTTGAGTGCTTTTTTCGTCTCACTTGCTGTTGCTAGTGACCATGAGAACAGTGTGATAAACAGTATTGCAAATATTTTTTTCATATTTTTACCTTTATGTATAATTTTGTTTTATATTATCTCATAATTAACTTAGTATTTAATTAGGGTCTAGTAAACTTTAGAGGTTATTTGTTCGAAGATTCTTTAATAGTATAGCATAGATATCATTATGCCTATTGTTGAATCTAAACTCACTCTCCTTGAGATGGAGATAAAACATCTCATCTCTAAGTCCATTAAACTTTGCCAATCTTCTTTTAGTATAACTCCAAAAGGATTCAATGCCATTTACATGAGACTTACCTCGCACAAACTCATCTTTGGAATGAAAGACCCTGTAGTGATCATAGCCATTAAGGACTAAGCCATCATAGGCTTTCCAACCATCAGTATGAATAGTACTTCCTTCAAGTATCTTTCCCTCAATAATAGGCATGAGTTCAGCTCTCGAGCAGTTCTTGACTATTTGAACATAGACATTACCATCTCTTTTTAATAAGCCAAACACAGGTGTCTTTCCTGCTGCACCTCTACCACGTTTTCCTCTTACTCTTTTGGCACCAAAGTAAGATTCATCTAATTCAAACTCTCCATCTTCAATATTGTTCTCTAGTAGATTCTGGTAGATGTATATGCGTAACTTTTGAAATAGCTTCTTACAAGTCGTATGAGATATGTTAGTTATCTTTGAGGTTTCATATGCATTTAGATCAAGTGAAAAACACTTAATTAACTGCCTAAATTTACGCTCTGAAATGTGCGTACCTTTTGAGTACTTGTTTTTGTTCGGTGTAGTCATGCTTTAAGATACCTTTTGGACTCTTAAAGTTTACTAGACCCTTAATTATTACCGATCCAACGCATAGTTCGAATTTTTGATGTAGTGATTTCGTTCATAATCAAGGCAGATTTTTGAAGGACTCGCCTTAGCAAATTCGAAAAAATCTAACGCAGAGTATGGGCGAAAGCACTGCACCCTTAGGGGAGAATGCAAAGAAGCAATCTGCAAACAAAAAAATATTTGAATTAACCAGTTAGTCCTGCATATTTTTTTACTCACATCTTACTCCTTTGCATTCTCTCAAAAGTTCGAACTATGCGTTGGATCGGTAATAGGACAATTTTTATACTATTTACAAGATATTTACCAATTTTGCGCTATACTCTTTCTCATATGTTAGACACCCAAAGGAACCCCATGAACTTTCAGATCATCCAAGCAAAACTCTCTGAGATCAAAGCAGACCTAGAGATTATCATTGTCATCAAAAAGAATCTCAAACATGCATTTATCCAAGATAAAAAACTTCTCAAAAAAGCTGGCTTTGAAGCAGCACAAGATGCACTCTGCCTACTGGTAGAAAAAAATAGGCTCTATGTCGGTGCTGACTCTCTCAAAGGAAACGATATACGCCCTGCTGTCGCCACAGCCATGCGTAGCCTGATCGGAAACAAAGCCTACAAAAGTGTCAAGATCGCCACCTATCTCAGCCATCCACGCTGTACTGCTACACTACGGGCCATGATAGAAGGCATGATGCTCGGAGCCTACAGTTTCACCCGATACAAGAGCAAAAAAGCCAAAACCACTATCAAAGAAGTGACCATCTCCATAGAAGGATACGGCAAGTATGAGATCTCTCTAGAGAGTGCCTCCAGAGCCGTACACAATGGTGAGATTGCAGCCAGTGCGACCAACTTTACCAGAGATATCGTTAACACCACACCAGAGGACTGCTACCCTGAGACACTGGCAAAGATAGCCAGAAAGATAGCCAAGAATAGCGCACTGGAGTGTCACATACTAAAACCAACAGCACTCAAAAAACAAAAGATGAACGCCCTACTCTCCGTGGCACGCGCCAGCCGTCATAGACCCAGAGTGATCCATCTCGCACATAAGCCCAAGAACCCCAAAGCAGTCGTTTCGATTGTCGGCAAAGGACTCACCTATGACAGTGGTGGACTCAGCCTCAAACCATCAGACTTCATGGTCACGATGAAATCAGACAAGAGTGGGGGCTCTGCAGTACTAGGCATCATGAAAGCCATCTCTGAAATGAATCTACCTATCGAGGTACATGGTTTTGTGGGTGCCGTGGAAAATATGATCGGTGGAGATGCCTACAAGCCAGATGATGTACTCAAAGCCAAAAATGGTAAGACTATCGAAGTACGCAATACCGATGCGGAAGGAAGACTCGTATTGGCTGATGTACTCTGTTATGCACAGCAGGAGGTCGAAGCAGACTATCTGTTTGATATGGCAACACTCACCGGTGCCTGTGTGGTAGGTGTGGGACATTATACTTCCGGTGTGATGGGAAACAGTGAAAAAGTGATCGACAAGGTACTCGAATCCGCCTTCAACGCTGGAGAACTTGCAACCAAGCTGGACTTCAATCGCTACCTCGCCAAATCACTCAAGAGTGAGATCGCAGATATCTGTAACATCTCCAATACCCGCTACGGCGGTGCGATCACCGCAGGACAGTTCCTCTCTGAATTTATCGATGAAAAACACACAAACAAGTGGGCACATATCGATATCGCTGGCCCTGCCTTTGTAGAATCCGTCTGGGGAGAGAATCCTCATGGCGCCAGTGGTGCAGGGGTACGGATGATGATCCAACTCATAGAGAAGCTCTCACGTGCTGCGGGGCACAATGGCGTGCATGGAACCAGAAAGTAGCTATGTCACTCGCTACCCTAGGACTCTCTCTTTCACTCCTCAGAGCCACCAAGGAGAAGGGCTATAGCACAGCCACTGCCATCCAAAAAGAGCTCATCCCCGCCATCCTCACAGGACGTGACATCCTCGCAGGGGCACAGACAGGCAGTGGCAAGACCGCAGGCTATGCCCTGCCGATCCTCCAAGAGCTCGCAGGAGAGTATCAAGAGGACAAACACTACCCCAAAGCCCTCATCCTCGTACCTACCAGAGAGCTAGCCAGGCAGATCTATGCCAGCTTCAAGGACTACGGTAAGTACCTTCCACTCAAAGCCACGGTACTTTATGGTGGAGCCAACCTCACAGCACAAGCCAACAGGCTTGGGTCTGGTATGGATATCATCATCGCTACCAGTGGAAGGCTACTAGAACATGTGAGTCGAAAGAACCTCTCACTGGAGTCTGTACGCTATCTCGTGCTGGACGAAGCAGACACCACACTGGATATGGGATTTATCCATGAGATCAGTCAGATATTTACCCATCTACCCAAGAGACGACAAAACATCCTCATCTCAGCTACCCTCACCCCTGCTCTCAAACGGCTAGCAGATGAGATTCTCACCAAGCCCAAACTGATCGAAACCGACCGTATGGGAAGCACCGCTACCTCCGTACAGCAAGTAGTCTACCCCGTCACCATCGAGAAAAAGGAAGAGCTCCTCTCCTATCTGATAGGCTCCAATAACTACAGCCAAGTGATGGTATTTGTCCGCAAAAAGGAGCTTGCAGACCAACTCTCCCTCCTACTCAATGACAGCGGGCTCAAAACCCAAGCGATCCACGGAGACAAAAGTGCAGGTGCCAGAAGCAGAGCATTGGCACAGTTCAAGGAAGGCAGCATCCGTGTACTCGTCGCCACAGACATCGCAGCCAGAGGATTGGACATCCCCTCGATGCAAGTCGTAGTCAACTATGATATCCCCCATGTACTAGGCGACTACATCCACCGTATCGGTCGCACAGGCAGAGCAGGCAGAGAGGGACTAGCCATCACACTCAACACCCCAGAAGAGTCCATCGCTCTAGGAGATCTAGAACGCCTTTTGGGCAAAGCGATCCCCAAAGAGATCCTCCCAGAATACGCTCCACCCAAGCAGACCAATACACAAAAAAAGTCCAAAGCAAAAGCTGAGATCAAAAAAACAGCGGGTGCTTTCGGACGTAAAAAGAGCAGAACACCCCGTGCGAGCAAAAAGAGAAAAACGACGAAAAGAGATGGGTGGAAACGCTAAGAGAATGCTGAAGATTTGATACCCGTCCCCATGTAAAAGAACTGTGCTCACACGAAAAACTACTCAGGTCTATAGGGACTAGAGAAAGGTACTTTGATACCTCTCCTCATCAAAACCAACCAAGACTTCACCCTCCCCAAACTCGATCACAGGTCTTTTGAGAAGGTAGTTCTCCTTCGCCATCCAGGTGATCTTTCCCTCAGTATCCAGGTTGAGTGCTTTGAGCTTTAAGTCTCTATATTTTTTGCCACGGTTGTTAAAAAGCAGATCGATATCTACTTTTTCAAGCCATGTTCTGATCTTCTCTTCACCTACGGACTCTTTTTTATAATCCACAAAATCAAAATCAATCTCATGTGCTCTCATAAACTTTAATGCTTTGCCTACAGTCGAGCAGGTCTTAATGCCATAGATTGTCATTGTACTCCTTATACAAACGTCGGTATCAATGCTCTGATACCTTTGATAAACATCTCTACTGCCATCATCAGCAATAGCATACCCATGAGGCGTTCCATAGCGATCAATCCTCTGCGTTTAAGTATCTTATATAGCTTGGGTGCTGAGAGTAGGATCAAAGAGGCGACAAACCAGGCCAACAGCATCGCAAGGAAAATATCACTTGTCTTGTCAGGATGTGTTTTTGCCAGTAGCATCAGTGTCGCGATGGAGGCAGGACCAGAAACCATAGGGATGGCAATAGGCACAACCAGTGGATCCTCATCACTGCTGGTTGTAAAAAGATTTTGACCGTTAGGGTTGGGGAAGATCATCTTAAGTCCAATGACAAAAAAGATAATCCCTCCAGCGATCGTGATCGCCTGAGGCTCCAACCCGAAAATACTCAAAAAACCTTCTCCAAAAAAGAGAAAGATCACCAATATCAGCAGCCCTATAAGCATCTCACGGATAATGATCTTTCTATGCCTGCTCTGGTCTACATTTTTAAGGATACTCAGCAGTAGCGGTACATTCCCGAAAGGATCGAGAATAAATAGCAACAGTATCGCTGTAGATAGTATAGAAAAACTGCCCTCCATGGTTATACCT
Organism: Sulfurovaceae bacterium; assembly: GCA_965215705.1. Lineage (GTDB taxonomy): Bacteria > Campylobacterota > Campylobacteria > Campylobacterales > Sulfurovaceae > JAAXPZ01. The sequence goes on from CBDCEE010000003.1 coordinate 973,808, forward strand.
CCTTCTCTTTGCTCTGTTTCTCTTTTCCCTCTTTCTCTATAAGATCGAGTCTCTCACCATTGTCATTGAACTTTCTCTGAAAATTCCCACGTATAATCAAAAAGGTCATAAAGGAAAATACCACAATCGCGATCATATAAAAGATATCTCCGATACTCATTTTGCCTCCTTATTGGGGATTGTGATTTTCTCAAATCCCTCATAGTTCTGTCTGAGTGCCTCATAAGCAACAATACCTACACTCAGCCCCAGATTGAGGCTCCTACCACCCTCCCCCATCGGGATCGTAATACACTGCTCAGGGTGTGCCAACAGCACTTTCTCATCAATCCCTTTGGTTTCGGACCCAAAGAGTATATAGTCATCCTTCTCGAAGTCCGCCTCCCAGTAGAGTCTATCTGTTTTAGTCGTTGCCATATAGCTGTTTCTCCCGACCGGATGGGCTTTCAAAAAGTCAGCAAAACTCTCCCAAAGTACCAGATCTACCAGATGCCAGTAGTCCAGCCCTGCCCGTTTGACTGCTTTGTCGTCAATATCAAAGCCTAATGGTTTGATCAGATGCAGGGTAGCTCCCAGATTGACGCAAAGCCTGCCTATCGTACCTGTATTAGGTGGGATCTGTGGCTCTACGAGGACGATATTCAACATACTACATCATTCCTCATATTTGCAAAACACTGGGTTTTATGCTGTCATTCCGTGCCTGACACGGAATCCACAATCTATATAGCCCACATGTCAGCGATACTGTGGATCCTGAAACAAGTTCAGGATGACGACCAAAGATATTTTCCAGAGCATTCAATTTTCAATTCCTCATTCTAAAATATAATCGTTTTATTACCGTGTACGAAGACACGGTCATGAAGCACCAGATTGAGTGCGCGGGAGAGTACGATCTTCTCACCATCTTTACCTGCTCGCTGCATATCCTGCCAGCTAAAACGGTGATTGACAGGGATCACATCCTGGGCAATGATCGGCCCTTCATCCAGATCGTTGGTGACAAAGTGTGCCGTAGCACCGATAATCTTGACCCCTCTCTCATACGCTTGTTTATAGGGATTTGCCCCGATAAATGCAGGGAGGAAGGAGTGATGAATGTTGATGATCTTCTTGGCATAGCGTCCTACAAATGTAGGGGTCAGGATACGCATATATTTGGCCAAAACAATATAATCGAAATCCATCTGATCGATCAGCTGCATCACATGCTCTTCATGCTCTTCCCTGCTGTACCCATCTGCCGGCACATGAAAGAAAGGAATATTGAATTTACGTACCAGCTCTTCAAGTGTATTGTGGTTTCCAATCACCGCTTCGATATCAGCTTCGAGCTCACCATCTGCATGACGTATCAGGATATCTCCCAGTGCATGAGACTCTTTGGTGACCATTAGGATGATCTTTTTACGCTTGGGGAGGATCACATGCAGGTCAGCATTGGCAGGAAGCACCTCTCGCAGTTCATGTTCCAACTCCTGAGGCTTAAACTTTCCTGTGACCACCGTACGCATAAAAAACTTCTCTGCCGCTTTGTCCACAAATTCACGGTTGTTATCAATATTCAAATCATTATCAAAAAATACCTTGGAGATCCGATAGACCAATCCCTTGGCATCATGACAATCGATCAGGACTTTTGCTTTGGTTTCCATCCTGCTACTCTACTCTCTGGAGGCGTAGTTAGCAATGATAGCGCCCATCTCTTCAGTGGCACAGATCTCTTTGGCATCATAGGCTCCGATATCACCGGTACGATAGCCCTCAGAGAGTGCCAGCTTGATCGCTTCATCAATCCTGTCTGCCGCTGACTGTTCATCCAGTGCATAGCGCAACATCATCGCCGCACTGGCGATCGTAGCAATCGGATTGGCGATTCCCTGTCCTGCAATATCCGGTGCAGAACCGTGGATCGGCTCAAATAGCCCTACACCTTCACCTGTGCTGGCACTGGGAAGCAATCCGATCGAACCACTGAGCATACTGGCAGCATCAGAGAGGATATCACCAAAGATATTGCCTGTAAGGATCACATCAAACTGCTTGGGCTCACGGATCAACTGCATAGCGGCATTATCCACATACATATGGCTCAGTGCTACTTCCGGATAGTCTTTTGCCACCTCTTCTACAATATCCCTCCAGAACTGGCTGACTTCGAGGACATTGGCTTTGTCCACTGAACAGACTCTTTTATCCCGTTTCATCGCGATCTCAAACGCTACCTTAGCGATACGAATAACCTCTTCTCTGGTATAGACCATCGTATTCAATGCTCTGTCTGCATGCTGCTCTCTGGGTTGTCCGAAATAGATACCTCCGGTAAGCTCTCTCACTACCATGATATCTACCCCTTTAAGTATCTCTGGCTTGAGTGTCGAGGCATTGAGCAGTTCATCATAGACCGTTGCTGGGCGTAGATTGGCAAAGGTACCCATCTCTTTACGCAGTGCCAGCAGTCCACTCTCTGGACGAAGGTGTCTCTCTACAGCATCCCATTTGGGACCACCGATCGCACCAAAAAGCACTGCATCACACTGCTTAACGCCCTGGATCGTCTCCTCTGGCAGAGGTACACCTGTCTCGTCGATAGCGATACCACCCATGAGCATCTCTTTATAATCAAAATTGATATCTTCGACCACAGCCACAGCATCGAGTACCTTGATCGCTTCATCCACGATCTCCGGTCCGATGCCATCCCCTTTGATCACACCGATTGTATAGTTTTTACTCATGACTGTGCCTCCGCTATCTCTTTTTGTGCAAAGGCGATCAACCCACCCGCATCAACCAGCTCCTGCATAAAAGCAGGAATCGGGGTAAACTTATAGCGTTTTCCCTGTGTCTCATTGATCACTTCCCCACTCTTCATATCGATACGAACCGTATCTCCTTCAGCGATCTCAGATGCCTCAGGCAGTGCGAAGATCGGCAAGCCCATGTTGAAAGCATTGCGATAAAAGATCCGTGCAAATGTTGGAGCGATGATGGCTGCCACGCCCGCCGCTTTGAGTGCGATAGGGGCATGCTCACGAGAGCTTCCACAGCCAAAATTTTCACCTGCTACGATGATATCACCGACAGACATCTTGCTCACAAATGCAGGGTCTGCATCTTCCATCACATACTTTGCCAGTTCACTCGGCTCACTGGTATTGAGATAGCGTGCTGCGATGATCAGATCTGTATCGACATTGTCACCAAATTTCCAAACTTTTCCTTGCAAAGTTCATCCTTTATTACACCACTTGGTGTGTTTAAATATGTATGCGATTATATCCAAAAAAATATAAAGAGCCTATCCATACAGGTATTTACAAAATTTAAACTTTTTTGGGTATAATCCTTCCATCTATTTACCACACCAATGAATAGCACAACATCAAAAATACGATGATTCGTTGATGTGGTAATAATTCTGCACCAATCTACAGGAGTCCACACATATGGCAGCAAAAGACACTATGAAAAAAGTCGAAGCGTTATTTAACAGTAAAAAAAAGGGCAACCTCCTTACCTTTGAGAACATTGCCAAAGAGTTTGACAAGCAGATCACTGCTGCCCAAGCAAAAAAAATAACAAAAATTGCTAAAGATAAAAATATCAAGATCGTCTCTGCCTCAGAGTTTGCAAAATCACAGACAGAGAAAGCACTCAAGCAAAGAGAAACCGCACGTAAAAAACAGGCAGAAAACAACGAAGAAGAGACCTTCGATATGACCAAAGAGAAGGAACTTCTCGAGTGGAGTCGCTCTGATTCTCCTGTACGTATGTACCTCAGAGAGATGGGAAAGATCCCTCTCTTGACCAAAGAAGAAGAGGTAGAACTCAGTCAGCAGATCGAAGAAGGAGAAGATATCATCATCGATGCGATCTGTTCCGTCCCTTACCTCATCGACTATATCCTCAACTACAAGCAACCCCTTCTCAACAGAGAAAGACGGGTCAAAGAGCTCTTCAAAAGCTTTGAAGACAGCAATGATGACGATGGGGATGAGACAGAGGAGTCTGAAGAGAGCAGCGACACGACCAAAGGAGACAACAAGCGGGTCAACCAGGTCGTAGAGAGCTTCAAGCACCTTGAAAAAACCAAGAAGGACTGGATCAAAGCACGTAACGAGATGCAAAAGCTGATCGATAGTGATCCTAAAAATGAAGAGAAGCTCTTTCATGAGAGATTTAAAGTAGCTTTCAAAAAAGACCAGCTTAAAGAGGCGCTTCTCAACCTTGGACCTACTTCTAAGCTGATCAATGAACTGGTCAAAGCGATGGAGACTGCACTCAAGAGTGATGACGGATTTGAAGTTGAACTCAAGCGACTAGAATATAAGCTACAGCTCTTTAACGATACGCTCCGTGCCAACCACCAGAAGATACTCGACAATATCATCAAGATGGACAAAGACGATATCATCAATGCTGTCCCCGAGACCACGATGGTCAGTACCTATGTTGAGATCAAAAAGCTCTTTGAAACACAGGAAGCCAGTAAGGACAGCTTTAATCTTGATCCTAAAAAGCTAGAAGAGATCCTCAACCAGATCCATATCGGAAAAGCACGCAGTGAAAAAGCCAAGACCAGAATGGGGAAATCCAACCTCAGACTCGTTGTCTCTATCGCTAAGCGTTACACCAACCGAGGGCTGCCATTCCTCGACCTCATCCAAGAGGGTAACATCGGTCTGATGAAAGCCGTGGATAAGTTTGAGTATGAGAAGGGCTATAAGTTCTCTACCTATGCCACCTGGTGGATCCGACAAGCAATCAGCCGTGCGATCGCAGATCAGGCACGTACGATCCGAATACCTATCCATATGATCGAGACGATCAACCGTATCAACAAGATCATCCGTAAGCACCTGCAAGAGACCGGGAAAGAGCCAGATCTGGATACGATCGCTGAAGAGGTAGGCCTCACAGTAGACAAGGTCAAAAACGTGATTAAGATCACCAAAGAGCCTGTCTCACTGGAGACCCCTGTAGGAGATGAAGATGATGGACGATTCGGTGACTTCATCGAAGACCGCAATACCCTCAGCCCTACTGATGCGGTGATGAATGATGACCTCAACAAGCAGATCGATGATGTACTTGATCAGCTCAATGACAGAGAAGAGGCTGTGGTACGGATGCGATTTGGTCTACTCAATGATGCCAGTGACCGTACCCTCGAAGAGATCGGTAAAGAGCTCAATGTCACCAGAGAACGTGTCAGACAGATCGAATCTTCCGCCATCAAAAAGCTCAAACACCCTAAAGTCGGTCGAAAGTTGAAAAACTATATTAAAGAGTAGCGCAAAGCAATGCTTTGCGCTACTGGTAATTTGCAGGCTCCGCCTGCGTATATTGGTTATTGGGTAGATCTCACTCTCACCGAAAGACTCTGCAAAAGTATAGGAGCATCTAACGTATGAACACCCCCAAATTCTTCACCCTTATCATCGGTACCGAAATACTCAACCGCAGACGCAACGACAAACACTTTGACTTTGTCACGCAGGCACTCCTCAAAAAAGGTCAGAAACTCACAGGCAGCTTCATTATTGAAGATGACCCTTCTCTCATTATCCAAACTGTCCAGTTTATTCAGGCACAGCCCGATGCCGTCCTCTTCTCCTTTGGAGGGATCGGTTCTACGCCTGATGACCATACACGCCAGTGTGCCGCCACTGCTCTAGATGATGGGATACTCTATCCCCATCATGAAGCACAAAAGATCATCGCTGATAGAGTCGATACAGACAAGTATCCTCATGCCCTCAATATGGGTATGCTCCCAAAAAGTGCCAAGCTTTTAGAGAACCCTATCAACAAAATGCCTGCTTTTCAGCTGGAGGAGCGTTACTTTTTATGCCGGGATTTCCGGAGATGAGTCATCCGATGGTCGAGAGTATCCTCTCTGAGCATTTCAAAGAAAACAGCCCTCTCTACCGCTATACCCTCACCGCACTCTGTAGAGAGAGCGAGCTGATCAGTATCATGGAACAGATGCCTTCAACGGTAGAGTTCTCCTCTCTTCCCAAACTGATGACAGAGGGATGGCAAACCTCGATCTCAGTAGCATCTCAGGATCAGGCAGAGGCAAAAGCTGCTTTTGCACTCTATACTGATGCTTTAGCACAGAAGGATATCTACTTTAGCCTCAATGACAGTGATGCATGATCCTACGCTTCCTCTCTACAGGATTATTAGAAAACCTCGACTGAAGCATCTCTATCTTCGGATTAAAGCACAGGAGGTCATTGTCACCGCCAACAAGGGTGTCTCCCAAGCCTATATCGATCAGTTTGTGCGCGCCAAGTCACCATGGATCAAGACACAGTTAAAAAAGCATACCCAGCATACACTGACAGATCCTGGTGCAAAGGTATATCTTCTGGGAACAGACTATACCGTGATGATCAAAAGAGATGTACTAGAGGAAGGGGAATCTATGCAGATAGAAGGGAATAACGCCATTTTTTATCTCTCCTCAAAACCTGATCATGCTAGGCTTCAAAACTTAAGAGATCTCTATTATAAAAAAATATGCGTTGAGACGATCACACCATGGGTAACGCAGTATGCCCGATCTATGGGTCTCTCACCTGGGAAGATCACCTATAGACATAACAAGAGCCGCTGGGGAAGCTGCTCCAGCCAGAACCACCTCTCCCTCAACACACGATTGATGATGTTACCCGAATCCATGATCACTTATGTCGTGATCCATGAACTTGCACATATCACACACAAAAATCACTCCAAAGACTTTTGGCACTTGGTAGAGCGCTATTGCCCCGATTACAAAGTACTGAGACGTGGTATCAGAGCATTTGAGTCTCGTCTATAGACGATACTGTCATTCTCCACTTCATAGGTGATCTTCAGTGCTGCCTCCGAGATCAGACCAGTCACTTCCAATACCAGCTTCATGTTGTCTGTACTGTAAGACTCTTTCAGGATAGACTGTAGCTCGTCTCTCCCCAAAGAGATATACCCCAACAGTCGTTCTACATGGGTGTTTTTACTATACATAGTATCTAGCTTTATTATGATCTTATCAAGCTTTAGGAGTGCACCCTGCATCTCTTTAGTTAAAAATGTACTTTTCGTATCTGTACCGAGGTACAGGTAGTCTTTGGTAATCGTCTGCATGAGAAACATTGATTCTGCCGTGATGTGCAGCATTGCTCTCTTGCTGACTTGCACCCCTTGTAGTGTGCTAGGTGTAGGTGCCGCCAAAGCATGCATGCTAGAGAATATCACTGCGAACAGTACGGAGCGTACCAGATGTATTTTTTTCATTCTATAGAGCCTTTATTTGCTAGACTGTATGTAAGCCTAGTCAATATCAGGCGACCCAGCCATCTTTTTCTGTGTGCTCACAAAAGGAAGATCTGTGGTTTTCCGTCCCTCTTTTTCAAGCAGGTTTGGCTTTTTCTTATCGGAAGTATAGCTTAAAAATGTCAAAAACCATCTCATTTTGTCAAAATAGTTTCAAGGTTATGACACACATTTCTACTGCTCAACTTAACCCACTTTGTGCTATGATTTCGCAATTACATAATGAGGAAAAAACATGGACATTTCAAAAATAGGACACGGAGACAATCCCGATGCTGTCAAAGCGATCATCGAAGTACCGCTTGATTCCAATATTAAATATGAGTTTGACAAAGAAGCCGAGGGTATCGCTGTAGACAGAGTACTCTACTCAGCAGTACATTACCCAGCCAATTATGGCTTTGTGGCAAATACCCTCTCAGACGATGGAGATCCGGCAGACATCCTAGTACTCTGTGATTATCCTCTACAGGCAGGTTGCTACATCAAGTGTCGCCTCGTAGGTGTACTCATGACGGAGGATGAGAGTGGGGGAGATGAAAAGCTACTTGCTGTGCCTACCGAAAAGATCGATCCACGCTATAAAGACATCAAAGACCTGGGTGATGTACCGGAGCATACACTCAACCGTATCAAGAACTTCTTCGAGACCTACAAGATGCTAGAGCCAAACAAATGGGTCAAAGTCTCAGGCTTCAAAGATAAGGCGGCAGCTGCTGAGATCCTCAACAAAGCGATCAAAAATTACAAATAACCCCAGTGGTGCGTTTTACGCACCCTACGATTAAATACAATACAATTACCCATTACGCAGCTAAATGCTTCAAATAATGAGGAACAGCATCCATAAAATCACGAATAACCAATACAGCAATACACCAATAACCACTATACAAAATGACTCTCCTTTAATAATCTTTCGCTAAAATTAACCTAATTAAACAATTTGGATACTATGATGGATTATACACGTATTTTCGGACTTCTCTTTTTGATCTATGCACTGGGTAGCAGTATTGCTGCTACTTTTTAGGGACGGTAGGTAGAGATGTCAAAAGCAAAACGCCTTCAGAGCAAAAAAGTATCCCGACCAGACAAAAGCAGTCTCCTCTATCTTTTTCTCATCCCCCTGTTCGTCTCTGTGGTAAGATCACTCTTCTCCAATGACTACAGCGGATTTCTACTCAAGGGGATAGGATTTCTACTGCTCTCAGGAAGTATCACCCTTGCAAGTAAAGGCCTTATCCAAACACAGGCATACAAGCGTGCTACTCTTGCTAAAGCCCCCAAGATACCGCTTCTGAAACTGGCAGCCTTCGGGTTGGGCGCCAGTGCTTTCTACCTCAGTTTCTTTGTGGGAGGAAAAGCACTCTTCCCTTCACTTTTTGTCGGGATTCTTGCACCTTTGGGCTTCTATCTCTATTATGGCTTCGATCCCAAAGAGGATAAACTGGGCAACATAGACGGTATCTCCGCCCAACTTGTACTCGATACGATACAAGAAGCCAACGGTAAACTGGCGCATGTCAAAAAAGATATGCAGCAGATCACAGACAAAGTACTCCATACAAAACTAACACTAGCCACACAGAAGGCAGATACCATTCTCCTGACCATTCAGGAGGATCCCAAAGATATCAGAGTAGCCAGAAAATTCCTGATCGTCTATATCGACGGAATTGCCAAGGTGACCAATGCCTACACGCAACTGGAGGAAGCAGAGATCACCATGGAGACGAAAGAGAGGCTCTATACCTTGATGGATGATGTCGAGAGCAGATTCTCTTCCGAGTTACAACGACTCAAAGAGAATAACCATTTCGATCTGGATGTACATATTGATGTACTGAAAGAACAGATTAAAAACTAAATTTAAAAAAGGGGGAAATAGATGGAAACAAACATTAAAGAGGTGGTAGAGAGTACCATTACTACACAAAGTGAAACACTACCGGAAGTCATGGAGGGAGAGGAGCTTGCCCTGCTGGATGCCATAAAAGAACTGGATATCGATGACCGTAACACGATCATCTACTTTGGCTCTAAGGCACAAGAGAAGCTGGATGATATCTCTAACCGTATGATCGACGGGGTCAAGAACAATGAGACAGGCCATGCCGGTGCCGCACTCAATGAGATGGTCGCAGCCATTCGCGGTTTTGATATGGATGAGTTCAACCCCAACAAAAAGCTTGCATGGTGGAAGAAGCTCTTTGGTTTTACCAAGCCAGTGGTCAAGTTCATTCAGGAGTATGAGGGAGTCAGAGATCAGATCGACCTCATCTCCAACAACCTTGAAAAGCACAAAAGCACACTCATGACCGATGTCGTCTCACTGGACAAACTCTATGAGGCAAACCTGGAGTACTTCCGAAGCCTAGAGCTCTATATCAAAGCCGGAGAGACCAAGCTGGAGGAGCTTTCCCAAAAGATCATTCCTGGTTTTGAAGAGAAGGCAAGAGAGGAAGAGATGCTGGCGATACAAGATCTCAAAGAGATACGGGGATTCAATGATGACCTGGAGCGTCGGGTACATGACCTCAGACTCTCTAGACAGGTAGCGATGCAGGCACTGCCTTCTATCAGGCTCATTCAGGAGAATGACAAATCTCTGATCAACAAGATCACCTCTACTCTGGTCAACACCGTACCACTCTGGAGAAACCAGCTGGCACAGACAGTCACGATCTTCCGCAGCCATGATGCTGCTATCGCGGTTAAAGAAGCAGCCAATCTGACCAATGAACTCCTCGAGAAGAATGCAGAAGGGCTCAGAGAAGCCAACCGAGAGGTCAGGGAGCAGATGGAGAGAGGGATCTTTGATATCTCCAGTATCAAGAAAGCCAATGAAACCCTCATCGCCACACTCAATGACTCTCTGAAGATCACAGAAGAGGGTAAAAAGGCGAGAGCAGAAGCTCTGGTAGAGCTGAAAAATACAGAGAAAGCACTCAAAGAAGCACTCCTCTCTGTCAAAGCAAAAGCCGAAGAGATACCTGCTGAGATAAAAGCAGCAATAGAAACAAAGGAGGCATAGATGGGACTATGGAGTTGGTTATTTGGGCAGTTTATTGATATTATTGAGTGGACTGATGATTCACGAGATACGATGGTGTGGCGTTTCCCTCGCCAAGATAATGAGATCAAATATGGTGCCAAACTTATCGTACGAGAGTCACAAATAGCGGTCTTTGTCAATGAGGGTGAGATCGCAGATGTCCTCTCACCGGGTACCTATGAACTGGAGACAAACAACCTCCCTATTCTGACCAATCTCCAGCACTGGGACCATGGATTCAGCTCCCCTTTCAAGGCAGAAGTATACTTCGTCAATACCAAACGCTTCACCGATCTCAAATGGGGCACCAAAGGCCCTATCATGGTGCGAGATCCAGAATTTAGTATGGTCAGGCTCAGGGCATTTGGTACCTATGAGATACAGATCAGTGATCCGGAAGCTTTCCTTAAAGAGATCGTTGGGACTGATGGACACTTCACTGTGGATGAGATCGATGCACAACTGAGCAATATCATTGTCTCTAAACTGGCAACCGTATTGGGGCAGGACAAAACACCGATCCTCGATCTGGCCGCCAACTATGAGCTCTTTGGAGAGCACATTACGACAGGGATTACCCCTTACTTCTCCGAGTATGGCCTTAAGTTGACCAAGATCCTGGTAGAGAACATCTCTCTCCCCGAAGAGGTCCAAGAGGCGATTGATATGCGTACCAGCAGAGAGATCACCGGTGATCTGGACGCCCACCTCAAATACCAGACAGGCAATGCCATGGGCAATGCAGAGAGTGGCATGGGTGACATGGTCGGTATGGGCGCAGGACTGGCGATGGGACAACAGATGGCTTCATCACTGGAGAGCAACGCTCCCGCAGCACACACCCCACCTCCACTGCCTCCCAGCAAAGAGAACTTCTATGTCTCCTTGGATGGCAAAGCAAACGGTCCCTTTGACCATGCAGGACTGATCGAGATGATCACCCAGGGTAGACTCACCAAAGAGACATTTGTCTGGAGACAGGACTATGACGGATGGAAAAAAGCAGGCACTGTACTTGCAGCACTGTTTGAGCAACTCCCCCCTCCTATCGATCACTAAACAGCATGCGCTTTAGCTCGATCAACTTTACCTGTACCAACTGCGGGGCACCCCTCAAGTTCAGCCCTGCCACAGGGAAGCTCACCTGTGAATTTTGTCAGAGTAGTACAGAGATTACAGCCAAGCGCATACAGATACAGGAGTATGATCTTCATCGTGCTCTGGTCGAACTCGAAGAGAACAGACCCAAAGAGATCACCAAAGAGATCTCCTGCAAAAAATGCGGCAGCTCCTTTACCCTCACCCCCTACTCAGTCAGTACCAACTGTCCCTACTGCAACACTCCCAACATCACAGAGTTTGTCAACAATATCACCCCTGAAGCAATCCTCCCTTTTGTGGTCACACACAAAGAGGCCAAAGCGATCTTTAAAAAATGGATAGGCTCTCTCTGGTTTGCTCCCAATGCGCTCAAAATGCTGGTAGACACAGACAAGCGGATGATAGGCTACTATCTTCCCTACTGGACCTATGATGCAGATACGACCACAACCTATCGCGGACAGCGGGGAGATGTCTATTATGTCACAGTGCAACGTAGACGGATCATCAACGGCAAAGAACAGATCGTCACCGTACAGGAGCCCAGGATCAGATGGAGCCCTGCACAGGGGTATGTAGGACGTTATTTTGATGATGTGACAGTAGAGGCAAGCGAGACACTCTCACGGAAGATACTCAACGCACTGGGCAACTGGGATACCAGCCGATCCAAGCCCTTTGATGAAAAATACCTCAGTGGTTTCGAATCAGAAGAGTATGCCATCGGTCTGGACAATGGCTTTGAGCTGGCACAGGCCAAAATGAATGCCATTATCCGTGGCGATATCCGCAGGGATATCGGTGGGGACAGACAGCAGATCGATCATCTACAGACCCAGTATGCCCATGCCACATTCAAGAATGTTCTCTTCCCGGTCTGGACTACCCATTTTACCTTCAAAGGCAAAGAGTACTACTACGCCATCAACGGACAAAACGGAGAGATCACAGGAGAACGCCCCTACAGCTACACCAAGATCATCCTCGTGGTAGGATCCATCCTCGCACTTTTGCTGCTTATCGGATATTATGGTGAACATTTTGATACAGGGTTTGGAAACAGCTTCGACAGCTACTATCCAAAAATGTAGCTACAAGACACAGTCAACTCCACGCAAAAAACGAAAAACGAATCACCAAAAACCAAAAACTAATGCGTTACATTCCCTTCTGCTTTCGGTACTTCTACAGGCGTAGGCGTTGCCTCTACGGCTTCTGCTTTGGGTGCTTCCTCTTTAGGAGAGACTTCGGTCGTCTCCTCTTTGGGAGCTGCTGCCTTTTTCTCTACCACAGTCTCAGGCACTACGGTTGTTGATACCGTGCTATTCTTCTCTTGGTTCTCTGCTTTTGGCTCTACGACTTTGGCTGCTTTCTCTACTTTGGGAGCATTTCCGATCGCTGGTACAGACTTGACATTGACACCATACTGGTAGACCAAAGCACCACCTTTCTTGCCTTCATTAAAGACAGCAACCGTGAAGACGATCAATACCAAAAAGAAAAGCACTTTGATCGCAGTTTTACGGATCATTACGCTAAAGAGTTTGAAGAGCATCAACAGGCCAGAAGCATAGACCAGATAGACACCCAGCTGCTTATGCCCGGTCAATGCTTCTTTTGCTTCGGCACTCAAAAAGGCTTTTGCCTCTTTTCCATCTGCCGCACCACTTAAGTAGGCTGCAAAGAAAACAACAGCGATCAGCACCATCAAAAGGAAACTGAGTACGCCTATAGTACGTTTTTTGGCAAAAAGATTGATAAGCTCGAGGAGCAATACCACGACAGGTAAAGCGATAGCAAAGTGTACAAGCACAGGATGTACCATCAGTGGTATCTCAAATGGCAGTGGGATCGTAGGCAGAGCCAGAGGGGGTAGTGTCATAACAAATCCTTATTCTTTTTCTTTATGTCATTATAACTAAAATGGCTTGATGACCACAAATATCACAATACCGATCATCAAGAGCGTCGGGACTTCGTTGTAAAAGCGATAGAATACACCTGGCTTATAATGGGCATTCACTTTCAGTTTTTTTCTATGCATTTCCAATGAAAAATGGTATGCAATCAAAAAGAGCAGAAAAAGCAATTTGGCGATGAGCCATCCAGGTATCGTCAAGCCATACTTAAAGTAGATCAATGCTGAACCAGAAAGGATCGTCGCCCACATAGCAGGAGTACCTATGGCTTTGTTTAGGATGTACTCTTGCCTCTGTACCACTTTGACAAAACCCTCATTATCTCCATTTTCACTATGATAGACAAACAATCTCGGCTGATAGAACAACATCGCCATCCAACTGACAAAACTCATCACATGAAATGCCAATATCCAATCATAATATTCCATTATTCCTCCAAATTATGGTAGTCATTTTGATCCCAGACTACCAGTTCATTATGGTTTTTATAATAACCAATTTGAGCTCTTTTTATCCTGATTCTACTCCCCTCTTTGGGTCTTTTTACCCCTTTTTTGAAGTAGACAGGTACGGATGCTCCTACGATGATTATCTCGCTTTTCTGATAGCGTCCTTCTATCCCACTCACGACCTCATTGACAAAATGCTTCTCCTGCATCATCTTCGGTGTAAAAGGCTGGAGATAGGGAGCTATCTCTACGGTTCCTTTCTCTTCCTCTATCGTGATATCTACCAGCTCATCCAGTCCCTTATACTGCTTCTTGAGAAAGGCAGTGATGTCATAGACATGCCCCTCCTGCATCGCTCCGGCACAGCGGTAGAGCAGGATAGCTCTGCCTTCGGGATGCTGTTTGATGATCACAGTATCCTTCTGCTTGAAGATCACTTTGACTGCATTGAGTCGGACAGGTACAGTGAGTTTCTCCTCTGCTATCAGCGCAGCGATCGAGAGAGGTGTAGTCTCTGTTTTCGAGAGAGCAGGCTGCATGACAGAGACAGGCTCCTCTACTGTCTCACTACTCCCAAACAGCGACCATAGCCCCTCCCAGAACCCTTTTTCCTCTGTCTCGGCTGTAGTAATACTTTTCCCTGTCTCGAACAGCGCATAGATCGGAAGGTGATCAGAGTAGCCTTTCCCTGTATGTTTACTGTGTCTGTACTCCCAGCGTTTGACTCTGCCTCGTTTGCCGAAGAGATAGTCAGGTTTAAAGACACCAAAAGAACCCGGCCGATACTCCCAGCCTCTGCCGTCATGTAGAGAAAAGGGCACAATGATCGCATCGATCCCCTCTTTGTCTCCATAGAAGTTATGGCTCCATCTGGCATGGGCAGGCAGTTCCATCCAGAGGCTGTAGTGATAGCCCTGTGTCAAGTCATGCCACCGTACCATCTTGCCATCTCTGGTCGTTTTGAGTAGGTGGTTGATCCCCGTTTTTCCACCGGTATCATTGTGTTTGGCATCCATACTTCGGTACTCATCGTAGTTGCTGTTGAAATCACCCAGAAGGAGATATTCCGATCCCTTCGGCAGAGAGGAAAGCCGCTTGACCAGTGCTTTGGCATAGGGTAGCCGTTCACTCTCCGGCCCGGCTTTGGACTTCCAGTGATTGACAAAGAGCCGCAACTTCGGATCTGTTTTCAGTACGACCTCCAAGATACTCCGATGCTTTCCGGTACGATAGATCAGCAGGTCACGCTTTTTTTTGACCGCGATCTTTGAGAGCAGTGCATTGTGTATGGGTGTCTGTTTGGTATCAGTGATCGCACGATAGGGATAGTCACATCCCACCCGTTTCAGTACCTGCTGCAGCCGCTTCAGTACCCTGTCACTCTCCACCTCCTGCAGTCCGATCACATCCGCATCCAGATCACAGATCACCTCAGCGATATGGGTCAGTTTCTTCACCAGTATCGGCTCTGTCCAGTTGTGATACTGAGGAAGATACTCCTTGTACTCCAGTCCAGATCGCTGCATATCAAAGAGGTTTTCGACGTTATAGGTGGCGATTTTTAGGGTTTTGGCAGATGCTATAGCTGGAAGAAGTATGAGTAGTATTGTTAGTAGTAGTCTATTTGTGTAGTGGTATATTGCTGTATTGGTTATTGGTTGAGATATCATTTTTTACTTAGGGTCCGGATAAATCCATTGAGCTTTTTGCCAAGCGCATCTAGTAGTGCTATATTTTCGTCAAACACCTCTTTGGCTATCAGGTTTCTCTTAAATAGAAGATAAAACCAATGCTTGGACTCCCAGAGTGAGCCTCTAGCATTATAGTAGAATTTCGTGCTGTCTTTATAGTGATAGCGACCATAACCCTCAGCAATATTCGCACCTATAGAATCTATTGATCTAAGCACTTGATCACCTATACTAAACTGCAAAGGCTTGGGCAGTTGTGAATAAATACTCCACACTGACGCACTTAATTTCAGTGACATTTGATAAATCTCTAATCGACCAAGTCCCAAAATCACCTCCTACATAAACCTCAACAACTAACAAATATACCAATACACTAATTACCAATACACCAATAACGCAGCCAAAAGGCTGCTTATCTATCTTCCAAACAATTTTCCCACCATGCCGATCGCACCGTCTACACCACCTACACTTGCCAGCAGGTTACCCAGCATATCGCTGTCACCTTCTGGTGTGGCTTGGTTCACGACTTCTGGGAGTGCATCTGCCAATGCCTGCTTGGCACTGTCAACAGAGATACCCAGACTGTCTGCAAATGCTGAGATCTTGTCTCCACCCAGCAGGTCACCGATCTGATCTGGCTCTATCGCCGCATTTTCACCACTGCCGATCCAGGAGCCCACTGTCTCCATCAATCCACCTGACTCACCAGCTGTTCCAGCAAGACTTCCTACGATAGACCCCAGATCCAGTCCGCCTCCTTCGCCACCACCAAGCAGACCACCCAGTGCATCCGCGATACTGCTGGTATCCAGCCCACTTGTCGCCTCATCACTGTTCCCCTGTATCAACCCTGCGCCCATACTCAAAAGACTTCCTAAATCCATTTTTTCTTCCTTTTCTTGTTTAGATGGTTGTAGTATAGCAAACAGAGATAAATATAATGGCATAAGGTTCTTTGAAGTGTGGATTCCGTGTCGGGGCACGGAATGACGGTGCTGCTTGCCTCTGCGTCATCCTAAACTCGCACCAAGGCATTTCCTTCGGTCATTCAGGATCCACGGCTCCCGATTGCAGAGAAGTATTGATGGTTCTGTTACCTTGGAGTGTGGATTCCTGGTCAAGCCCGGAATGACGGCATAACAATATCTCACCACTCACTACTTACCAGTATACAAATACACCAATACACATAGCCAAAGGCTACCAAAAACTAAAAACTAAAAACCAATCCCCCATTCTCCATCTTCAATTTCCCCTCCGTCAGCATGCCGTTCACCGTTGCCTTGAACATCTTTTTACTCATCCCAAAATGCTTTTCGATCTCTTCCGGACTGCTTTTGGTTGTGACAGATACTGTACCTCCCAGTGCTTTCAGTACCTCGAGTACTTTTTTCTCTCCTGCTGAGACTTGTGCCTGTTTGCCGATCGGCTGCAAGGAACAGTCTACTTTGCCATCCGGGCGTATCGCTTTGACATAGACGGTTTTTCGCTCTCCGATTGCTATAGGCTCAAAGATCTCATTGCTGTAGAGCATCGCTTCAAAACGGTTCTCGATGATGACCTTGTAGCCCAACGGTGTCTGAGCGATCACCAGTGCTTCCATCTTTTGGCTTGGTGTGAGCCCCTCAGACTCCTCCAGCCACCTGCCTATCTTTTGAGAACCATACAGTCGTCCTGTCTGCTCATCCAATGCCACTCGCAAGATCACCTTCTTGCCGATCTGGAAGTAGGCTTTCTGCTGAGAGAGTGGTACGAACAGATCCTTGGGCAGTCCCCAGTCAACAAAGGCTCCATAGCTCTTGAAATCCACGATCTCAAAATACCCAAACTCCCCCTCTATCGCCAGAGGTCGCTCCGTAGTCGCTACCCGTCTGTCTTCACTGTCCGTATAGACGAACACCTCTATCCCATGCCCCAGCTCTTTCATCTCCTCTGTGACATAGGCATTGGGGAGCAGTACCTCTTCATCTCCATTATGGTTTCGTAGTACCAATCCAAACTCGATGATACGGGTCACCGCCAACGTATTGATCTTTCCCATCTCTATACTATCGCTTATCTTTTCGCCTTCGATATTTTCCATTGTTTTCCTTCATTCTGATAAGGCTTTTCAGAAGTATACTATAACCATGGCAAAACTCCCCATAATCCAAAAACGAAAAACCACTAACCACTAACGAATACACTAATTACGCAGCCAAAGGCTGCCACTAACCAACAACTAATCACCAATACACTATAATATTGTCTTATTATATGATTATGCTTTAAAGGTTACTTTTGTACAGATATCTCTTATATACACTGCTTATCACCTTTGTTTTGTCAGGATGTGGTTCTAAAACCCTGCTTCAGGATAGCTATGCCCTCAAGAACAAAGAGGAAAGAGCCAAACAACTCCAACCCAGAATCTACAGAAATACCCGTTTTGAGTACCGCATCGCAGCACATGACAGGGTACAGATAACCGTCTACAACCATCCTGAACTCAGCACCGCCAGTGCAGACGGTATGAATAGTGCAAACGGTATACTCGTAGACAACAGTGGAAGAGTTTCTCTCCCCTTGGTGGGGGTTATGCATATAGGGGGGCTTACTCAGCCACAAGCCAGTCGGAAGATACAGTCTGCCTATAGCAAATATCTCAAAAAATCAAGTACTCACCTGGAGGTGCTCAACAAAAGAGCTTTTGTGGTGGGAGAGGTAAAGAACCCAGGTGTAGTCAAGTTACCCAACGAACAGGCTGCTCTACTCCAAGCGATCTCAGAAGTAGGTGGCTTTACAGATACCGCAGACAAGGAGAAGATCGTTCTCATTCGCAAGGCAGGTGGAGGGAGTCGTGTAGAGATCATCGACTTGACCAACCTCACCTCACTCAGCCACTCTACGATGATGATCAGACCCAATGACATCATCTATGTCTCCCCATCTAACATGAAGGCTGTAGCCCTACCTGCTGCTGCTATATTTAAACTTGTAGCTGATGCTCTGTTACCATTTGTCAGATACCAAGACCTCACCAACTAAGAGAGAAACAAAGATGCCAAACAACTATACAACGCCTCACAACCATCAGATCCAAGAGGATGAGATCGACCTACGTGAGCTCTTTCGTACGATCGGCAGATACAAATGGTCGATCATGCTGATCACCCTACTGGTCACGGTCATCACTGCAGCGATCGCCTACCGTATGCCCAAATACTACAAGACCACCACTATCATAGAGGTCAAACCAAAACCAGGAGACAGAGGTGGGTTTTCTCTAGGTGGTGCCGGTGCCCTTTTAGGGCTTCCTACAGGAGGAGGAGTGGGTAGTATCGATAAAGATGCAGCACTCATGGGTATGTACAGAACCAACCAACCTGTACTTGATACCTCAGCCTTACTCCGTGCAGTACCCAAGGGAGGAGAGGTAAGTAGAGCCGCGCTGATTAGTGCCAGCAAGAGCAAACTAGGGATGTACAAGACCAACAACAGCAACCTAAGTATCCAAGACGTCAGCTATGCTGCCCAGTACTACAGCTATGAGAAGTATCGGTATCTAGAGCTAGCAGAAAAAAACTGCTCCATAGCAATCAGGGATATTCATATCTCTGATTATAGAAAGTTTGGGATGGAGCTTATATTCGAGTCTCTCTCTCCCCAAAAATTCAGTCTCTCTCTCCCCTCAACTTTTGGAGATGCGTTACTTGGAGAGTTTTCCTATGGAGAGAAAGTACATACCGAGTACTTTGATATCACTATCTCCAAGAAAAAGTCTGGCATTACCCCTAGCAAGATCATTCTCAATGCAGACACACATTATATCTTTGATACGATTATCTCAAGAAACCTCTCAACCTCTGTAGACAAAAACAATCCTTTTATCACCATAAGCTATCTCGACACACTCCCCCAGAGAGGTGAGGCATACGTCCAGAAGCTCATCGACAACTATATCGGTCTGAGTATCAAATTTGAGCTCGAAGACGCCAATACTACACTGATGTCACTCAATACACAGATTGCAGAGTTAGAAAGCAGAGTCCATTCCAGTGCTGCAGAGGTAGAACAGTTCAAGTCAGACAAACAGATCCTCTCTCCTTCTACACAGGCACAAGTCCTCATCAGAGGTAAAGCATCTACCGATGATAAACTCATCCAAAACCGTTACCAGAAAGATCTCGTCAATCAGCTCATCACGTTTGTCAACAAAAACAAAAACATCGATGCCATCGCTCCCTCTTTATCAGAACTTGGAGACGATCCTACCACAGCACTCATCACCAAGCTTCAGTCGCTACAGCTAGAAGCCACAAGCCTGGCTCAGGAATTCAAACCCGCCTACCCAAAGCTCAAGAGCATCCGAAGCCAGATCCAATCGATCAAATCCAAGATCAAATCCAATCTTAAAAACCTCAGAAGAACTCTAACTTCCAAGGAAAGATCTCTCAAAAATCTACGCAGAGAATACACAAGGAAGCTCAAAGTAGCACCCACAGCAGAGAAAGAGATGAAAAATATCCTCAGAAATGCCACATTAGATGAAAAGCTCTACTCCTATCTCCTTCAAAAACGCTCTGCTGCAGAACTCAAAAAAGCTGAAGCTATCTCTAGATTTAGAACTATTGAGCCCATCTATACTAGCCCTAGAGCGGCAAAGCCCAAAAAATCACTAATCGTGATCGTAGGCTTTATCACAGCACTGATTCTTTCGATCTTCTTGGCATTTTTCAGAGAGTTTCTAAAGAAAGGTAGATAGATGGTCATTTTGGGAGAGAGACACCGGTTCAGTGAGAGGGAGCTGACACTACTCCAGACAAAATTTGACTCTATCGATCACATTAGCTATAAAGATACAGAAAGCAAAACAATCATCACACAGATCAAGTCCTATCTGGATCAGTCACCCAAGTCTGTCATTCTACTCAATACCTGGGCAAGGATCCCCAATGAGCTTCTCACTTATCTGGTCAAGCTGGAGTCCAAGGGTATCCGCTATCTCAGTACAGAGAGCTTCCTCGAACAGTATTTATGCAAGTGTTATATCCCAGAAGACCAGACCAACATCACCTTCCTCGAAAAGATCAGGCCCTATGGCTGGTTCTCCTATATCCAGAAACGATGCATGGACTATATCGGTGTATTAGTGATAGTGCTGTGTACTGCTCCTGTAATGCTCTATAGTGTCTATAGGATACGAAAAGAGTCCCCTGGAGATACTCTTTTTAGGCAAGATCGAGTAGGTCTGAATGGTCAGGTATTTACCTGCTATAAGTTTCGTTCTATGCATGAAGACTCTTATCATGACCCCTATACTAGAGAAAACGATAGCCGTATCTTCCCCTGGGGAAACAGCATGCGAAAAACCCGTATCGATGAACTCCCGCAGCTCTGGAATGTACTCCGAGGAGACATGCATATCCTAGGTCCCAGAGCAGAGTGGGATATCCTGGTAGAGAACTATGAACATGATATCCCCTACTATCATGAGAGACACCTCATCAGACCAGGTATCACAGGATGGGCACAGGTCAACTACCCCTACGGTGCCAATGCCGAAGATGCCAAACAGAAGCTCATGTATGACCTCTACTATATCAAGTATTGGAACCCATGGTTAGAACTTAAAACAGTCTGGAAAACTATTCAGGTTGTATTGGGAAAAAAAGGCTTATAGCTCTGTTGACTGCTTTGCCTGTTTTATCATCACACTCTCAACCATCAAGCCCACTTCTCTTTCAAAGCCTCCGGTGCTTTAGGAAAATCCTCAAAATAGCTTTCGGCATCCACCATCTTCTCTGGCATCAGTACGGCTACTGCTGTCAACCATATCAGCTGAAAATATAGCTTGAGGCTCTGGTGTTCAACGTACCATGTCTCCACTTGTCCTTTGTAAGGCGATATGACGTGATCATAAAAGTCTTCCTTCTCCTCAAGGCTCTCTTCACCGTCGAGCAGTGACTCTTCATCCCGAAAGATGATCGAACCGATCCCCGAAAGTCCTGGTCGTACTTTCTTGATATTGACCTGATCAACATCATCAAAGACGATGAAACAGCGCATATCTTGCGGACGCGGGCCGATGATACTCATATCACCCTTGAGGATATTGAGTAGCTGTGGTAGTTCATTGATCTTGGATTTTCTAAGAAATTTTCCAAAAGGAAGCACTCTTGGATCACCTTTGACCGTGATGGTGCCACTACCGAGATTTGGACTATCCTTGAGCATGGTTGCAAACTTGAGTAGCCCAAACATTTTGCCCCCCTTGCCCACGCGCTGCTGTACATAAAAAATCTCATGCTCACCAGTAAGTTTCAGAACGATCATGACCGGTATCAGTAATGGTGCTAGAATGATCAAGGCCACACCTGAAAAAAGTATATCAAATAACCTCTGCATCTCTACATTCTCCCATCTAAGTATTTACCTGTTTCTTTGTGCCCAAAGTCCGGGATCATCTCAAAGAAAAGTGCGACGATCTCCTCTTTTGTCCATCGTTTCTGGGCTTTGAGGGTCGAGATCACTTGTGTAAAATGCTCGAGTTTCTCTTCATTGAAGTCAGGATTATTTTTAATCACACCAAGATTTGCAAATCTGTCCATATCCAGAGTTTCATTCGCCGTAAAGAACTCTTCAAAATCCTTCTCTCCTGTAGTATCACTGGAAAAGAAATAGCATGGCCACCGTTTGGGGTGTTGGATGTTGGATGCTGGATGCTGGATGAAAAAGTCTCTAGCTTCCTCTTCGCTCTCACAAAGATATGGCTCATACCCTAAGTTTTCTAAGTATCTCACCGCAATATCCGCAAAGGTGATCAGATGTAGCTTCTCACTGAGCTTAGGGAAAAAGATATCTCTATTCTCTCCCAGCAGACAGCTCATGAGACAGAGCTCTCCAGACTCTTTGGGCGTGACAAAATACCGCTTAATATCTTTCGGGGCTGAGAGAGGCTGCCGCTTTTGGATACGTTGATTAAACCCATGCAACAAAGAGCCATCCGAAAAGGCCACATTGGCAAACCGTGCAGTAGAGATCGGCATCTGGAGCGACCTTCTCATCAGGAACATTTCCATGATCCGCTTACTCGCTCCCATCATATTGACCGGGTTAGCCGCCTTGTCCGTCGAGACACAAAAGTATTTCTTGGCTCCATGCTCCAGTGATTGTGCGATAGTCTTGTCAGTATTTTCGATATTGACTTCGATCATTCGCATCAAGGTAAAAGGATCTTTTTCACTACGTACATGCTTGAGGGCAGAGAGGTTGAGGACATAGTCATATGCACCATCTGCCTGGATGAAGGCATCATATTCGATACTTCCGATGTCGAGTGCAAACGTCGCAAACTCCCCATCGATGTACCCCAGAGAGCTGCGGATGTCGCGCACCAACTCCACCATGTTGTTTTCACTGATGTCTACGACATGGAGTTTCAGAGGGTTACGCTTGAATATCTCTTTGGTCACTGCTTGTCCGATAGAGCCAGCTCCTCCTATAACCAAAAACTTGGAAGTACTTATAATCTCTCTAAGTGCTGCATCATGCTTTTGTATATCTTCTTCAAAAAGTTCAGAGTCTCTCCCTATCAGTTGTAGCATATTCATCGATTCCTCCAATTGATCAAATCTATATCTATTTTATTGAATGCAAACACTTTTCTACCTAGATCTTTCAAACTCGCTCCTATATGGTAAGCTTCTTTGCCATCAATGAGTAAAAACCTATCATGAAATTTATCTGTCGTTTCAATCTTAAGATTATTATACTGTTTATTGTATTTATCTATATCCAGTTTTAAATGTTTGGACAAACTTTTAGGATTGGTGACAATAGTATATTTTAGTTTTGGATATTTTGTAAATAAAGTCAATACCGTATCATCTATATAATTGTCTATTAAAATTATCTCTTTATTGGCACTTTTTAACAAATCATTTACAAAGGCATAAGCATCATAGATTTGTCCTTTGTAAAATATACCTTGTTTTAGCTCAATTTGATTATTTGATATTAATTTGTTTACATTTTTCATGTTCTCTTTTAAGGAAACAACATCTTTCTCAAGATGTAAAAATCTATCTATAGTGATTTTCTCACTATTTATTGCATACCCGTTCGTTATGTATTGTTTTAAGACTTTTGTTGCCCATTGACGAAATTTGGTGGCTTTATGCGAGTTTATTCTGTATCCCACTGAGATGATGGCATCTAAATTATAATGTTTTATATTTCTTTTGACTGTTCTCTTGCCCTCTTGACGAACTACCGAGAAATCCTCGATAGTTGAATTTTCCTCTAATTCTTTTTCTTTATATATATTTTTGAGATGTAAACTAATATTGTCGGCGCTGCTTTCAAATAGTTTAGATATCTGTACTTGACTAAGCCAGATAGTCTCATTTTTTACAGAAGCTACTAAATCTACCTCACCATTTTCATAAACTAAGAGCTGATTATCTACTGCTCCAAAGCTTGAAACTTGCACTCTATTCTCCTAATGCTTCGATCAAACTATCACACACGAGATCCACCTCATCGATCGTCATCGTCGGATATAGTGGCAGGGTCAGTTCCCGTGTAGCGATCTCCTCTGCGATCGGTGCTGCGTTGAGCCCGATATCTTTAAATGCAGTGAAGTCTTTAAATGCAGGGTAGTGTATAGAGGACTGGATACCGTCGGCTTTGAGCTTGCCGATCAGTACGATCCGGTCGATATTTTTGCCCAACAGGATCGGCATGATGTGATAGACGGGTTCGATATCTTTATGCTCTGTAAATGGTAAGGCGACACCTTGCACACTTGAGAGTCTCTCTATATACCGCTCTACCAGCTCTTTACGCTTAGCATTGGCAGCAGGGAGCTTCTCCAGCTGTATGAGGCCTAGAGCAGAACGCATTTCGTCGATACGGTAGTTGAGACCGGACTGAGCAATATCATAGGTGATGGCTCTGCCTTTATGTCTATCCAGTGTCAAGGCTGTCATCCCGTGCGAGCGAAAATATTTTGCCTGCTGATCCAGTTCCGGATCATTGGTCGTCAACATACCACCCTCGCCTACAGAGAGATTTTTGTTGGTAAAAAAGCTAAACGCGCCAAACTTACCAAATGTACCTACAGACTGGCCTTTATATTTTGCTCCAGGTGTATGGGCACAATCCTCGATAAGGGCTATCCCTTTCTCTTCGCATAACGATACGATATCATCCATCTGCGCAGGGTAGCCAGCAAAATGGACGACGATCACGGCTTTGGTTCGTGGGCTCATGGACTGCTCGATCGTCCTGGCTGAGATATTCCAGTCTTCGTAACTCTCACAATCTGCCAGTACGGGTGTCGCTCCTACCATCCGCACGACATTGATATCCGCGACAAAGGTCAGCGCCGGGATTATCACCTCATCCCCCTTTTCGAGCTTCAGAGCCAGTAGTGCCATATGTAGCGCTGCCGTCGCACTGGAGACAGCAATACACTTCAGCCCATCATGTGCCTCAGAAAACTTCGCCTCAAACTCTTTGGTCTTCTCCCCCATCGTGATCCAGCCACCCTCGACCACTTCTTTGACTGCTTGAGGTTCTCTCTCGTCATAATTTAGTTTAAATAGTTGTACTTTCCACATAGTTCTGTCCTTTATCTCAGTGTATTATATAATATTTTTTTGATGAAACTCGGTGCAATCGAGATACCAAAATAGGCGATCGCGTAGAGATCGGCCTTGATGCCATAGTGCAAGTCGCGGTTGATATGGAACAATCGATACTTGAGCAGTTCGATGGTTTTTTTCATGTTGGCTCTTCGACCGTAGAAGTCTCGGCTCCGCCTGAAATTGAGCCCGACAAAATCCATATTGGCAAATCGGCACCCCGTGCGGAATCCGTCGTACCACAGCAGGGTATCTTCGGCCAGGTGCAGGTCGTTGCGGTAGTTGCCGACTTTGTCGAAAAAGCTCCGGCGAAACATCGTCGTGGGGTGCGCCAGTGGATCGCGCTGGGCAAAAAAAGTATACAACTCATCATGCGTCAATGGGAACTTGACCAGCTCTTTGACCACCTGCTCCTTCTCATCGATCTCACGGATATAGGTACCCACGACATCGATCTCTTCGTTTTGCTCCAAAAACGCCAACTGCTTCTCAAATCGCTCAGGGGTGGCGATGTCATCCGTGTCCATCACTGCGATATACTCATGTGTGCAATTTTCGACTCCGATCTTCTTGGCTCCACCGGTACCGATATTCTTTTTCAATGGAACTCTCTTGAGCACTTCTCCCAGCTTCTCCCCCCACCGATCCACCACCGCATACAGCTCCTCCGTCAGCGGCCCATCCTCGACCAGTACGATCTCATCAGGCTTGCGTATCTGTTCGTCCCAGATCGACTGCATGCAGCGATCGAAATAGTGAGGCTTTTCTTTGTGGTAGATGGACATGAGAACAGAAAGGTTCATTTGTTACTCCTTATTAAATCTTCAAACAATCTTTCCCATTGCTTCATAATAAATTTCTTATCAAATTCTTTTGATTTGGACTTTGACTTTTTGCCCATATTTTTCCGCCGCTCTTCGCTCTCAATCAAAATCAATAATTTGTTGGCCAAGTCAACATAGTTCTCATTTTCAGCTAAAAAACCATTTTTCCCACTATCTATCATCTCTCTTGGGCCACTTGGACAAGCGAAGGATACAATTGGCAAGCTGCACTCCATTGCCTCAATCAGCGTCAACGGCATCCCCTCATGTCTCGAACTCATAACATAAATAGAACTTTTGAGATATTCCTTGGCTATATTTTCAACATTGCCTTTGAAGATAACCCTTTCCCCAATCTGCAGTTTTTTTGCCAATTCTGACAATTCCTTTTCAAGCATACCTTCTCCATAAATATGCAAGAACCAGTCATCATTAGTTTTGCATACTTTTGACCATGCAGCCAAAAGCATATCAAAACCTTTTTCATGTTCAAGACGTCCAGCACTCATCACGACTTTGCTACCATAGTCAGGTAGCATATTTTCTTCAAATGTCTTGAAATTATAAATGACCTCCGTATTGCCCAGTTTCCACTCCTCATCATCTTCATGTGTCAATGGAATAACTTTGTCATACATGCCATAAACTCTTCTTTCTATTCTGTCAACAAGACCAATGATTGTTTTTAAAAAAATATTTGCAGCAGCGTGGTGTATTTTTCTATAATTTCTTGTGAAGTGCATCTCTTTTATCTTGGGGGTCTTCCGATCAAAAAAAGGCAAAACAAGCGACTCTTTTCCCGTCGGCGCAATAATAATATCTGGCTTGATCTCCTCCATGATTTTTCTAAATTTATTTTTAGAAAACCATATATTATTGCTTCCGTTATAATCTGAGTAATCAATATGTCGAACTCCAAGATCAAGCGGATAAAAATACTCTTTGTCTTTCTGGTTTGTTGTCACAATATATACTTGATGTTTTTCTGACAAATAGTTAGCCTTTGCGATGACAATTCTATCTAAACCTCCCGATGTACCTATGAAATTACAAAAATAGACTATGTTCACTTTTACTCTCCTCTATGTATGTATTCATTGGGCTCAACACCTCTTAGTAGCATTATCGGCGCGGGAACATAGAGAATCTTTCCCCACGAGGGGGCATAAGTACCCCTATTGGCGTAAAAGCCCCCCAGGCTTCCTGTCAGCATTGCCAAGGTAAGAATATACAAAAATATTTTTCTATACTTATTGCCCCTCTTTTCTCTTAATTCTAGAATCAATAAAAAGATAAATAAAAAGTCAAACAAATATAAATATCTCATAAACATGGTTCTCGATAAACTCACAAGCACAATAAAAGAAAAAAAGATATAAAAGAAGCTTTTCATTTTACCAAAGGTAATATTTTTGACAAAATAGAGATAAATACCTGCGAGATAAAATGGCATAGGAAAAATAAATTTCTCCAAGATATAGGTCTTGGTATTCATGTGAGCATAATAATCTCCTCCATATGCACCATCTGTAGACATGTATGCATCTATATACAACCCATGAGCCTGAAGCGTTGGCTTCAACAAATTCATTACAACAATAAAAATCGTATTCATCTGTCCTGTCAACAGAAGCACCAACCCTGTCACAAATACAACTCGGTATATTTTTTCTAGTGGTACTAAATTGACAAGAATAAATAAAAATACTATGGGAAGAGCCGCTATGTGAAAAAGCGAAGCAAGCAAAAAAGAGATCGCAGGAACAAATATCTTTTTTTCAATATAGTATACGGTGCTGCCATAAACAAAAAACGAAAAAGCTATATAGTTTCTCATGCCGCTGGCACTGTCTATAAATCTAATCTGCAATATCAATAGCAACATACCGATCAGCATAAGATTTTTGAATGAAACATATCTGTATTGCCCATCAGGGCCCAACTGGAAGTCCACAAATTTTTTGTAACTCGTAAAAAGTAGAAAATACGTCATAAAAATAACACTGAATGGGACAAATTCCTTGGGGAGCTTGAGGTGAGATAATATCCACATGTAGACATCGAAGAAAAACCTTAAATCTAATAGGTTAAATACCTCATCAAAAGAAAAATGAGAAATCAGGTCAAATCTTTCATAGTGTCGTACCAGATCATAATTGTCATAAGGAATCCAGAGATAAGCCAAGTAAGCCATAAATAGCGAAGGGTCTAGTAAACTTTAGAGGTTATTTGTTCGAAGATTCTTTAATAGTATAGCATAGATATCATTATGCCTATTGTTGAATCTAAACTCACTCTCCTTGAGATGGAGATAAAACATCTCATCTCTAAGTCCATTAAACTTTGCCAATCTTCTTTTAGTATAACTCCAAAAGGATTCAATGCCATTTACATGAGACTTACCTCGCACAAACTCATCTTTGGAATGAAAGACCCTGTAGTGATCATAGCCATTAAGGACTAAGCCATCATAGGCTTTCCAACCATCAGTATGAATAGTACTTCCTTCAAGTATCTTTCCCTCAATAATAGGCATGAGTTCAGCTCTCGAGCAGTTCTTGACTATTTGAACATAGACATTACCATCTCTTTTTAATAAGCCAAACACAGGTGTCTTTCCTGCTGCACCTCTACCACGTTTTCCTCTTACTCTTTTGGCACCAAAGTAAGATTCATCTAATTCAAACTCTCCATCTTCAATATTGTTCTCTAGTAGATTCTGGTAGATGTATATGCGTAACTTTTGAAATAGCTTCTTACAAGTCGTATGAGATATGTTAGTTATCTTTGAGGTTTCATATGCATTTAGATCAAGTGAAAAACACTTAATTAACTGCCTAAATTTACGCTCTGAAATGTGCGTACCTTTTGAGTACTTGTTTTTGTTCGGTGTAGTCATGCTTTAAGATACCTTTTGGACTCTTAAAGTTTACTAGACCCTAGCGAAAAAAGAAAATAGCCAAAATACTCATTTTTGACCATGGATTTTATAATCCACGGCAGGGCATAGACAGGATATAGCAATGCTCCAAAAAAAACAAGGGGTTTGATATTATTCATCATGGGATCATGGCCTTTACTTTTTTATCAGCCAAATAAAATTTCCCTTGCCGACCTTGTCTTTGAGTATTTTCACATTTGTTGCAATGCTGTTGGAATAATTAGGGTCTTTAATCATATAGTTTTTCCCGTAACTCGCCGATAAATGATCATCTACATTAGAAGGTATTAGAAAAGTTTTACCATAAAAATCTATTTCTTTGAAGCCAGTAAAAGGATAGCTAATTTCACGGACGATAAAGTTTCCATCCTCCTCAACTGTTTCACTCCAACCTTTCCCTAGTTTTGTCACAAATAAATGACAAAATATTTCATCTTTTCTTTTGTGAAAATAAAAAATATCAATGCTGATGCCATTCAATCTATAGGTTTCCTCTCGACCAAATTTTCCTTTATCAATCAAAAATTCCTTACTTTTCTCAAAGCCATGCTTCTTAAATATCTTTTCATTTTCATCATGGTAATCATCAAAGAAGCAAGCTAAATCTATATCATCATCATGTGCAATAAAGCCTTTGTCCCTAACCGCACCCAACATTGTGCCAAATTCCAACCAATATTTTATACCGAGTTCTTCAAATACTTTGTCAATAGCAAAAAGTGTTTCTACACCATTGGCTAAAAAAAGTTTGTTCTGTTTATGCTTAACATATTTTAAAATAGTCTTAGAATAAATATATTTAACAATCATATTCTTTCTTAGTAATTGTTTTATCATCGATACACTCCCAAATCAACTCTTTTTTTCATCACGCTAAAGGACAGAAGATAATAGACTCCCAATCCTATGATACCGATCGAAAATCCCCACCAACCTTGTGCCATAGATGTGGCAGCGTAGCACGCAAGAGCCACTGCAAACATGCTCGCAACAAGTACAGCAAAATGATCCAACTGCATCGGCTTGATTTTAAACAAACGATACACTTGAAAAAACTTGAAGAGATTGTATATTACCATAGAAGCACTGATAGCATACGCAATCCCAAAGGCTTGATGTCTGAGCAGCACGATCAGCCCGATCCCGACAATAAACCTAAATATCTCATTGTATATCTCCAGATGCTCATGTTCTGTCGCCCTAAGAATCGTCCCGGTGATCCCTGTCATCAGGTCAAAGAAGTATCCCACTGAGAGGATAGTAAACACCACAGGCAAGGTTTTATACCCCTCGCCGATAAAACCGGAGATATAATCAATATAAAAAAGTAAAAAGATCAAAATAGGAATATTGACCATGCTACTGAGAAAAGTATGGGTCGTGTAGATGCGTTCGAGCTGATGGACATCTCGCTCTTTCCATGCTTCATGGATTTTGGGTAGAGCGAACTTGATCAAGATACCTCCGACGAGACTCAAGCCAGCGATCAGTAGCAGTGCAATACTCAGGGAAGCCAGCTCTGCATAGCTGCCGTACTCTTTTTGGGCAATTTGGGCGATGTAAGCAATACTCTCACCAATAATCCCCAGCAGATAAAACTTCCATGCACGAACAAAAAATGCTTTTTTGATATACCATTTGGGGCGATGCTTGGCGAGAAAATACCCTGCCACTATCGCAAAACCGAGCAGATACACATAGAGATAGCTCCGTGCACTCGCAATGCCCACGAGGATCACTCCGGAAAAGACCACGACCAGTATCACTCGGGGGATGAGTGCCGAGTAAATGATAGACTGAGCGACTCTTTTATCTGCATTGAAATCCAGCCCTACCAAAATAGCAATGGTCGAGACATATGCCGTCAACAAGATCAACGTCGTCACTTCATAGCTCTGTATATATCGCTCGATCACATACCACGCTGGCACTGCTACGATCACAAATGCCAAACTCTCGACAGAGACAAACAGGCTGAAGGCGTTTTGGTCTTCTCGGGTGATTTTGTTGCCCATATACAGTGCTGCATAGTTGAAGCTGATCAACAGCACGACGATCTGAACAAACGACAGGTAATAACTGATCTGTCCATACATCTCTGCACCGATAGCTTTGGCGATGAAAAAATTGAATCCAAAACCCAATCCCGAAGCAATCAAGGTCAAACCAAACGACGAAGCGATCTTTTTTTTCATTACACCTCGATCTTTGCCGGTGCGTAGTCGGTGATCTCAAACTTAGTTTTATCAAGTGCCCATTGTTTATAGGCGTATTTCATATAATCCTCTCCATAAAACATCTCGAGGTGTTTCTCGATATGACGAGGAGCAAAAAACTCCGTATCATAAAAAGCGATCTTTTGGAGTGGGAAGATATCTTCTCTGGCAAACCTGCGATCATGGCCAAATACGATATGGTCATCTTCTTCGATATAAGTGAACAGATCGACATGCAAGGTATTGGTCTCACTGAGATTGACCCGAATGATATTGCCAACTATATGCTCATCCTTATCTTCTGCAAGCACATAGGGAGTAGAAAGATTCTCTTGAAGAATGGCTATGGCTTTTTCTTTTTGATTTTCAGCTATCAAAATATCCGTATCTGTATCCCAGGGAATCAGTCCGCCATGCCTCACCGCTCCCAGCAATGTCCCAAACGAGATGAAGTACTCCAAGTCATGTGCTTCAAGTATCTCAGTAACATCACGCAAGATACCATAGAGGTGTGTTGCACAACAAACAGGTGTATTTTCGCCAAAGTATTCATAATGATAGTGCGGGCTCTGGGTGTTGCTGAAGCATCGCTTTGTCTGAGCACTGCAGTGAAAATCTGGTCGTTGTTTTATATTTTGTGCCCGGGTGGCGCGGGCTTTTGCCATGTTTAGTTTTGTTTTGATGGATCGAAGGATATTTTTGACAGTTTTGATCACGAATCATCACTTTCTAATTTATTGTAAATCATACGTGCAATATAGATATCATGAAGAGCAATGCCAATGTTATAAGATAGGATACGCTCATCATTTGTCGTCCTACCGCCATGCTCTCCGCGTAGCACCTGATCCATTTCTACAAATTCTTTAAATCTATCAAAATACTTAAAATCTCTCACATGCTCTATGTCATCCGCAAAGACCTTATCAAAGAAAAGATCGCAGTTTTGAAATCCCCTTGTATGTATAGGAATAACAAGTGCTCCTTTCTTAAACCATTCATCTTTGCCAAAGACTCCTTCAGCATAAGTTACAGCTGATACGACCACGTCTGAATCCTCAATGAGTTCCTGGTGGGTATAGCATATTTTTATATTGGAGAAGCCTCTCGCTTCTATTATTTTTTTTATCTTCTCCGCTTGTCCATTATGCTCTAGTAGTTTTATGTTCTTCGTGAGATTGTCTTGGTCAATACTCAACATATCTATAAAAGCTTGCCCAGTTTGCCCTAATCCCATAACAGCAATCGTCTCATAATCATTTTTTGCAAACGTTTTCATTGCCAGATATGCCACAGCACCCGTTCTCTTGGCAGTAATCCATGTTGCATCTAACATAGCCAGCGGTAAACCATTTTGCAATTCATATAGCAAAATATGCCCCTGTATCGAAGGATGACGCTCTGGATAGCGTGATACAATTTTAACACCGGCACTACTGATCTCTGGCATTAACGCTGGCATTGTATTGTAAAATTTTGCTCCCTCATCAAAAGTAATACTAATTTTATGGGGAAGTACACTCTCCTGTTTAGACAAAAAAGCACTCCGAACCCACGCCAATATTTCTTTATCATCTATGTGGAGTTTCTTTATTGCATCCTCTGTTATAATTCTCATTATATTTCTTTCAATTTCCCGATCAAAAACTCATTATCCTCAAAATTCCGTACCACCACACGGATATACTCTTTGCCCTCAAATCCGATCTTGCCAGTGAGATCCTTGATATAGATCTCGTACTTCTCTATCAGCACTTCGCTCAGCTGGGTCGCTGTAAAACGATCGACGACCTCGATGAGAAAGTAGTTTGCTTGTGAATAGACGGGTCGCAGATAAGGAATCTCTCGGAGACGATCATAGAAGCGATCCCGCTCTGCAGCGATCTTGTCGCTGGCGGTTTTGTAGTCTTTTTTGTATTTGCCAAAAACCTACAGGAAGAACTCGCCGAAGGAGTTGATATTCCAGATCGTGATCTCACGCTCGATGGCTGCCATGATCTCTGTGTTGGATGTTGCCAGTATGCCTAGTCGGGCACCCGGTACGCCATAGCTCTTGGAGATACTTTTGATGATGACGAGATTGGGGTAGCGATCCAAGATATCCTGAGTGATCAGCGTATTGGCTTCCCCCTCGGTGGAGAAGTCCACAAAGGATTCATCAAGGATAAACGTCTTGCCCATCTGCTGCAGTCCTGCAGCAAGTTTGAGCAGGTCGGATCGGGGGATGAAGTTACCGCTGGGGTTGTCAGGGTTGATGAGTAGAAGATTGTCACACTCTTCTGCCAACGCGATCATATCATCGATGCCATAGGCAAAATCTGGATCATTAGGGATGAACTGTACGACACGGTCATAGCCGATACTCTCGGGGTATTCGTTGAAGGTCGGAAATGCCAGTCCAAAAGTACCTGGAATCGCTTTGCCCAAACCTCGGATGATCTCAGCAGCGCCATTGCCCACGACGATATTTTCTGGCTCGACACCAAACATCTTGCCCGCCAAGAGTCGCTGTGTACCTTGTCCAGAGGGGTACTGCTCCAGCAGATCATCAAAGTAGGCTTTGAACTCCTGCTTCATCTTCTCAGTAGGAAAATAAGGGTTCACCAGATAACAAAAATCCCTCAATTCAGGGAAACGCCAGTAACCACCGAATCGCTTCTGAATGAGGGAAAGCTTCTCTTTGGCACTGTTGGCAAAGATCACTTCGGCGTTGGCCTTGTCCTGTACATCATCGATCTCATACCACTTTTCCCCCTCCAGTCGCATGGCACGCAGCTCATGACGATCGAGGATCGTCAGCACACGCAAGACCGATTCATAGTATTCATTGTCTCCCATCGCCTTGGAGTAGGCTTCGAGGAACGGGATATAGATTTGGTTCGAGAAGTTTTTAGAGAATTTATAGATATTGACGGTCTTGTAATACTCACCTACATCCTGAAAACGGAATAAATTTTTGGAGAAAAAGTTAAGAATATGATCATCCTCATCCAAAACTACCGTAGTACCATCCATCCATGCTGCATACTTGTCGACAACAGCCAATGAGGGGCGTTCGTCCTCTAGAAGACGCTTGAGGATCGACTCTTCGAAGAGCAAATCACTCTCCAGCAAAATCGTATCATCCTCTGCCAGTTTATCCTTGGCGAGATAGAGTGAATAGATATTGTTAGTCTTGTCATAGATGGGATTCTCAACATATTCGATGCTGATGTTTTTATACTGATCACCCACGTGCTCGATAAGATTATCCTTTTTGTAGCCCACCACCAGTACCAGCTTGGTGATACCAACATTGTTGAGTATCTCCAGAGCTTGCATGATCAAGGTATGCCCATTTACTTCCAGCATACACTTTGTATTTTCCTTAGTATGTTTACCTAAACGACTTCCTGTACCCGCTGCCAATATCAATGCTTGCATGTTGTTTCCTTCTTTATGTTTTCCAATTCCGACAAGAGTTCATCATACTCCCGCTTCTTCCTCTCAATAAACTTTTCGGTCAATGCCACTTTTGCCTCGATCCCTTCTCTGGTGAGGAGATAGCGATACTGCTTTTTGTTGCTGCTGGTGGCAAAGTTCTCTGCTTTTATCAGACCCTTTGCCATCAGTGCTTTGAGAATATAGTTGATCTTGCCTACTGAGTACCCAAGATTTTCAGCCAAGGATTTCTGTGTACGGATCGACTCAGCATTCCTCAGTATAGCAAGTGTAAGTTCTTCATTTTTCAAAAGTATGCCTAAAATTCATTTTTTGAATTATAACAGATTAGGGCTTAGGGGTAGGGATTTAGGGTTAGGGTTAGGGTTATTTTGTTTTTCTTTTGAGTGAGCTGATGAGAGCATTAAGCATTTTTTTAATCTCATTGATTTCCACCAGATGATTCTCTATACTTTGAAAATATCCTAATCGGCTGCCGAGGATTATCTGAGTCTCTATCTCTGAAGCAGAACCAAGAGCAATATATAAAAATTGTATATATTCTTTTGTAGTATTACGACCATGCCCTTCGGCTATATTGGAAGGTACAGATACTGCTGCACGACGCATCTGATCTGCCAATGCATAGTTTTCTTCTTTGGGTAACGTTTTGATAAGTGCATAGGTCATTACTGCAAAATCCATACTTCGCTGCCAAACAATCAAATCTTTAAAGCCACGAACCATCACATCCTCCTCCCATCCTAATCTTTAAAACCTTCTCCCTAAAACCTTCTCCCTAAAACCTAGCTCCTAAACACTATCCCCTAAAAATCCATTCGGGTTTTCCTCCTGCCATCTCCAGGCATCGGCACACATCTCCTCCACTCCTCTGGTTGCTTCCCAGCCGAGTACTTCTCTGGCATAGGTGGGATCAGCATAACAGGAGGCAATATCTCCCGGTCTTCGGGGTGCGATACAGTAGGGTATCTCTTTACCAGAGGCTTTTTCAAAGGCTTTGACCATATCGAGTACGGAATAGCCTTTGCCCGTACCGAGATTGACCGCCAGTACCTCATCGATCTGAGAGATCTTTTCTAAAGCTTTCAGGTGTCCTTCTGCCAGATCAACCACATGGATATAATCCCTCACTCCCGTACCATCAGGCGTATCGTAATCATCACCAAAGACCCCAAGGCAGCTCAGCTTGCCTACGGCAGTCTGTGTGATATAGGGCATGAGGTTGTTGGGGATACCATTGGGGTCTTCACCGATCGATCCACTGGGGTGTGCCCCTACAGGATTGAAGTAGCGCAATAGTATGATCTGCCATGCATGGTCAGAGGCATACAGATCACGCAGTATCTCCTCGATCATCCATTTACTCCGTCCATAAGGGTTGGTCGTAGAGAGAGGGAAATCCTCTCGGATCGGTACTGTATGCGGATCACCATAGACCGTCGCAGAAGAGCTAAATACCATAGATTTACACCCATGTGCTGCCATCACCTCACAGAGCACCAGTGTGCCATGGACATTGTTGTCATAGTAGTAGAGCGGTTTCTGTACAGACTCTCCTACTGCTTTGAGCCCTGCAAAGTGTATCACAGTGCTGATCTCATACTGCGTAAAGACCTGTTCCAGATCCTCTCGGTTTCGGATATCCCCCTCAATCACTATGATCTCCTTCCCGCTGATCTGCTCTACCCTACGGATACTCTCTTTGGAAGCATTGGAGAAGTTATCAAAGATGATAGGAGTATACCCCGTTTCGATCAATTGGATCACTGTATGAGAACCGATGTACCCCGCACCACCTGTAACTAAAATATTCATTTTACTTCCTTTAGCATCTGCTTTAAAATTATCTTTCCATGCTCAACGCCAGGTTGATTATAGGTATCAATCTGTAAAAATGCACCGATGATCGAGACCAAAAGTTCATAACTATACATCAGTTCTGCTATATTGTACTCATCTACCTTATCGATAGTGATCACATCATAAGGAATATCCTTCTCCTCTGCGATAGCCTGTATCGTGGCATCTGCCTGCATATCTATCAGTCTAGAGAAACTGATCCCCTCTATCTCCCCTAGCGTATCTATCATGCTGTGCGTAGGGACTATAATCTGCTCCTCAAAATCTGCCACCTTGACAAAGGTCACGGTCTTGTCCCGAACCCCCTCCATGATAAGCTGCAGAAAAGAGTGCTGATCTACGGGTCCCAGTAAACCAACAGGTGTTAAGCCCTGTCTCGTACCATTGAGGTTTATCTTACCTAGACTCTCCGCCCAGAGCTGGATATACCATTTGTTGAAGCCCTCTAGCGCGGAAGAGTAACTAAAGAGAACATTGATATTGAATCTACTTTTGTTTTCAACAATAAATCTTGCTTTCTCCATCAGCATATCATAGGAGCTGCCTTGATCAAAAAAGCTTTCATATACCTTCTTCGCACCATTGAGCATATTGTCTATATCTACCCCCAACATGGCCAGAGGGACAAGCCCCACTACAGAAAATACTGAAAATCTGCCCCCTACATTGTCTGGGAGGACAAATAGTTTCATCTGCTGCTTTGTAGCAAACTCTGCAAGGGCTGTCTTCTCTCCACTTATGAGTGCTGTGTTGTCTCTGTCAAGCTTTATCAGTGTAGAGATATACTTTAGTATGCTCATGGTCTCCACTGTAGTGCCACTCTTACTAATCACTAAAAACAGTGCATCTTTTAGTACAATAGAGGAGAGTGTGGTTTTGATATTTACAGGATCTGTCGTCTCCAAAAAAAACAATTTCTTTTCAAAAGCATATCTGCCTTTTAGGAATTCATAAATAGCCCTAGTACCAAGACTGCTACCGCCGATACCAACCACTACTATAAACTTCTTTTGTACTGTTTTGGCATACGCTATAATATCTTGCGTCTGGGCAAAAGGCAAACGATAATAGCCTATAGTCTCTACCTCTTTTTGAAGTTTTTTAAAGATTGTGGCATTGGAGCGTATCTGATAAAAGCTTTTTTCATACTTCATGGGGAATTCCTTTGGAATTTTTAGAGGATAGGGGTAGGTTGTAGGAGTTAGGGATCTTGGTCATTTTATTTTCCTTTTGAGTGAACTTATAAGACCATTGAGCATTTTTTTAATTTCATTGATCTCCAAAATATGTTTGTCTATCTTTTGAATATATCCAAGTTTATTTGAGAGGATAATCTGTGTTTCTATCTCTGAAGCAGAGCCAAGTGCAATGTACAAAAACTGTATATATTCTTTGGTAGTATTGCGTCCATGTCCTTCGGCAATATTGGAAGGAATTGATACAGAGGATCGGCGCATCTGATCTGCCAAAGCATAGTTTTCTTCTTTGGGAAAATAACGGATAAGCGCATAGATCTTGACAACAAAATCCATGCTCCTCTGCCAAACAACCAAGTCTTTAAACCCAAGAACCATCATCAACCTCCATCCTTAATCCCTAAAACCTAAGACCTAAACCCTAATTTTTTCATAGAAAAAATTCGTTGCCTCGACAAACCCATCTACGCTACCACAATCAAATCGTTTACCTTGGAACTTATATGCCAACACTCTACCCACTTTAGCTTGCTCCAGTAGTGCATCTGTTATTTGAATCTCCCCACCTTTTCCCGGCTTCGTCTTTTTGAGGATATCAAATATATCAGGGGTAAGGATATAGCGACCTATAATGGCTAAATTACTTGGTGCGTCTTTTGGGTCTGGTTTCTCTACCATATTGGTAACTTTAAGTGTTGAATGTTGGGTGCTGGATGTTGGATGGAGTGGTTGTGTCTCGACGATACCATACTTATCGGTTTGGTCATGAGGAATTTCTTCGACTGCTACAATACAGTGATCTGGATACTTTTCATATAGTTTTACCATTTGAGCAAGAACGCCATCACTATCACTATGACATAAGTCATCTGCTAAAACAACAGCAAAAGGCTCATCACCTATGAGTGTCTGACCTGTAAGAATAGCATGCCCTAGACCCTTCATCTCAATCTGACGCGTATACGAGAAAGTGCACTGCAATATAAGAGTGCGGATCTCTGTTAAGAGATTCTCTTTGCTACCACCTTTTATCTGGTGTTCTAATTCATAAGAAATATCAAAATGATCCTCTATCGCTCTTTTCCCTCTGCCGGTAACAATCGCCATTGTAGTGATTCCCGCCTCCAACGCCTCTTCTACACCGTACTGGATGAGTGGCTTTGTCAATATAGGTAACATCTCTTTGGGTGTTGCTTTGGTTGCTGGCAAAAATCTTGTACCATATCCCGCAGCGGGGAATAAACACTTGGTGATTGAATTTTTCATTAGTGTACTCCTTTGGGAGTAAGTGGGTAGTGGATAGTGGATAGTGGATAGAGATTCAGTATCATAATTTTTCCTTTGTTTTAAGGTTTCGTTTTAAACCGTTAAGCATTTTTAGTAGTTCATTTGCTTCTTTGATCCATTGGAAACCTATCTCTTTTTCAATATAATATATTTCTATGCCGATATATATTTGAGTAATCAATTCAGCAGTAGAACCTTTAGCAATCTCAATAAAACGAATATTTTCTTTAATATACTCTTTGGGTCTAGTAAACTTTAGAGGTTATTTGTTCGAAGATTCTTTAATAGTATAGCATAGATATCATTATGCCTATTGTTGAATCTAAACTCACTCTCCTTGAGATGGAGATAAAACATCTCATCTCTAAGTCCATTAAACTTTGCCAATCTTCTTTTAGTATAACTCCAAAAGGATTCAATGCCATTTACATGAGACTTACCTCGCACAAACTCATCTTTGGAATGAAAGACCCTGTAGTGATCATAGCCATTAAGGACTAAGCCATCATAGGCTTTCCAACCATCAGTATGAATAGTACTTCCTTCAAGTATCTTTCCCTCAATAATAGGCATGAGTTCAGCTCTCGAGCAGTTCTTGACTATTTGAACATAGACATTACCATCTCTTTTTAATAAGCCAAACACAGGTGTCTTTCCTGCTGCACCTCTACCACGTTTTCCTCTTACTCTTTTGGCACCAAAGTAAGATTCATCTAATTCAAACTCTCCATCTTCAATATTGTTCTCTAGTAGATTCTGGTAGATGTATATGCGTAACTTTTGAAATAGCTTCTTACAAGTCGTATGAGATATGTTAGTTATCTTTGAGGTTTCATATGCATTTAGATCAAGTGAAAAACACTTAATTAACTGCCTAAATTTACGCTCTGAAATGTGCGTACCTTTTGAGTACTTGTTTTTGTTCGGTGTAGTCATGCTTTAAGATACCTTTTGGACTCTTAAAGTTTACTAGACCCACTCTTTTTCCATTCCTTCAGCAATATTGCTTGCGATAGACAGAGAACTACGGGTAATCTGATCTTTGAACGAAAAGTCTTTATTGTCTTTAAAGTAAGCATACACTTTTACACTTAAGCGACTGGCTCTTTTCCAAACATCTAGTTTTTCACACTTCATGCTATCCTCTTTCTACCCACTATTCACTACATACTTAGCACTAACTGCTTTGCAGTTCCTATGAGAGCATTTACCTTCTCTTCATACTGTTTTGCCAGTGCTTCATCTGTAGACTCAAATCGTGTCACCAGTACCGGTGTGGTATTACTCGCTCTGACCAGACCCCAGCCCTGCTCAAAATTGATTCGTACACCATCTACATCGATGATATTGACGATCTTTGGGAAATCTTCCGGAGGATTTTGAAGCAGTTCCTTGACTTTATCAACAATAGCAAACTTCTCTTCCTCTGTCGTCTCTACCTTGATCTCTTCTGTTGAAAAGACTTGTGGCAATGCCTCTATCTCAGCATCCAGATCCACCCCTTCATAGATCAGCTCCAGCATACGCAGTGTTGCATAGATCGCATCATCATAACCAAAGTAACGATGCGCAAAAAAGATATGCCCACTCACTTCACAGGCAAGATCCGCACCTGTTTCTCTCATCTTGACCTTGAGATTGGAGTGTCCGGTTTTGTACATAATAGCCGTAGCTCCCCTGCGTTCGAGCTCATCATACATCACTTGTGAGCATTTGACCTCTCCGATCACCGTGGGTTTTTCCATCCCCATCGCATAAAGCAATGCCATCTGATCTCCCTTGATGTTGTGCTTGTGGGTCAGTACTGCGATACGGTCTGCATCCCCATCATAGGCAAAAGCGATATCTCCCTCTCGTGCCAGTGCAGCTTTGAGATCAACCAGGTTTGCTTCTACTGAAGGATCAGGATGGTGGTTTGGAAAAGTACCATCTGGTTCACAATAGAGTCCTCTATAGTCCAGTTCCAAAGCATCCAATATCTCGGTAAGTACCGTATCCGCTACACCATTACCACAATCCACAACCATCTTGATAGGCATACCTTTCAGATGTGCAAACGCGTTGATCATAAAGTCGATATAGGGTCTCTTGACATCAATATCAATCTTGGTGGTATTGTCAGGTATGGTCTTCTCTTGGTTTGCTACAATCAGCTCACCCAGTGCATAGATCTGTTCTCCAAAGAAGGGCGCTTTATCTATGGTTATCTTAAAACCATTATACTCGCTTGGATTGTGTGAACCCGTGATCATGATAGAAGCAGATGGGGTCTGCTTGTTATTGGTAATCGGTAATTGATTATTGGTGAGAGAGGCTATCGGTTGATAATTGGCAAAGTAATTGACTGGAGTGGCAACCATGCCCATATCCAGTACGGTACACCCGGCAGCGTTGAGCCCTGAGGTAAGCCAGTCACGAAGGAGTGGAGAATGAGAGCGGGCATCATAGCCGATAGAGACGACTCTCTCTCCTTCAATCTTTTGCCCCAGATAATAGCCGATCAATTTAACGGAGTGTTCATGGAGCTCTTTTTCAAATATCCCACGGATATCATATTCACGAAAAATAGATGTGCTGATAGTCACAGAGTAGCCTTCTAGTTTTATAGATATTATAGCAAATTAAAATTATGTACCCTAAACCCCGTACAATTTACGAAACACCATCATCCCCAAAACTGTAGCGGAGATACAGAGAAGTACATTGATCGAGATGTTGGAAAAGGCTTTGAGGTAGAGATTTTCCTGAAGCATGATCACGGTCTCCAGTGAAAAGGTAGAGAAGGTAGTCAGTGCTCCGAGTAGTCCGGTGATGGCAAAGGCTTTTTGTTGTGGTGCCAGGCTCTGTTCGAAATAGAGTACCAGAAAACCAATCAGAAAACTTCCCACAACATTGACAAACAGTGTCCCATAAGGGAAAGAGGCACCCGTGATCCTCTGCACCCAGCCTGAGAGTAGAAAGCGACTTAGCGCACCGATGAAACCACCTGCCCCTACTACAAAGAGTATCTGCCAACCCATACTAATACTTACTCTTCAAAGATAACGATATCATAATGACTCTTTTTGACGATCGCTTTTCCTGCGGGAACTGCACCGTGACGGTTGAGACTGTAGAGCTCATTTTTAAGCTGTTCGATCTCCTGCTCCATCTGGTCCATCTGCTCTTTGAGACGAAGTACCACATCTACCCCCGCAAGATTGACTCCCATGTTACGCGTCAGTCTGAGTATCATCTTCATCCGATCGATATCGCACTGTGAATAGAGTCGCATACTCCCCTGAGTCCGAGAGGGATTGACCAGTCCTTCACGCTCATACTGGCGTAAGGTCTGAGGATGGATACTGAGCATATTTGCCACCACAGAGATGAGATAGACCGGTTCGTGATATCCTTGCATAGATGACTCCTATTGGGGTAGTTTCTCTTCGCACAGTGTTCTGAGCTCTTCAGGCAAGCTGTCACTGTCAGGCAGCACCACATTGGCGATCAGATACATATGTCCTGTCGTGCCGCTCTTCCGATCCGGAAATCCCTTCTCTTTGAGACGGAATTTTTGACCGTTTTTGGTGTTTTTGGGTACTTTCAGTGTCACCTCTTTGTGTGGTGTGTCTACGGTGACCTTGCCACCGAAGAGTGCCAGCTTGAGAGGGATATCGATCTCTTTGTAAAGTTCGTTTCCTTTGCGTTCATACTCGGAAGAAGGGGCAACCTCTACACGGATCATCAGATCCCCTCTCTGTCCCTGATAGCTCTTGCCTTTGCCTCTGACCCTGAGTGTCTCTCCTGTCTTGATCCCGGCAGGGATCTTGATATCGAACTTCTCTCCGTCACCGGTCGTCACCTGATGTTTGCCCCCTACGATAGAGGTCAGGAACGGTACTGTGATCCGTGACTGTACATCCAGATCAGGCATACCAAAGCCCCCACCAAAGCCACCAAAGCCACCGCCGGAACTGAATCCTCCGCCACCACCGAACATCTGTCTGAGTATCTCATCCAGATCGACGTTGGCACCCTGCCCCTGAGCAAAGTCATGAAAATTCTGTCCGCCGAACATCTGGTCACCAAACTGATCGTATTGGGATTTTTTTTCACTGTCACTAAGAACTTCATAGGCTGCATTGATCTCTTTGAATGTCTCTTGTGCTTCTGGATCTTTGTTGATATCAGGGTGATACTTTCTCGCCAGTTTCCGATAGGCTTTTTTGATCTCATCGGCACTGGCACTCTCTGAAATATCCAGTGTCTCATATAAACTTTTTGCCATATACATCTCTCCATTATACTTGTTTAGGAATCTTTACACGGATTATAGCATAAACCTTGAGTCGATGTCAATCAAGGTTGTCGGTATTGCGCTCTAATTAGTGTAGGAAGTGGCGTTTGCCTGTGAAGTACAGTGCGATACCGTGCTCATCTGCCGCTGCGATTACTTCGTCATCACGGATACTGCCTCCTGGCTCAATAATCGCTTTCACCCCTGCTTGGGCTGCAGCATCGATACTGTCACGGAAAGGGAAGAACGCCTCTGATGCCATAGCCGCACCACTGACATCAAGACCCATCTCTTTGGCTTTTTTGAGGGCACACTGTGCTGCATCTACACGGCTGGTCATCCCCATACCTACAGCAACCATCGCTGCGTCTTTGACATAGACCACACAGTTGGACTTGGTCAGTGCCGCCACTTTCCAGGCGATCTCCAGATCTGTCATCTCTTCTGCTGTGGCGGTGAGTGTGGACTTTTTCTCCGCACTGCTTACTTCGCTCTCCTCGATATGGTCTGCATTTTGATAGACAAAGCCACCATCCACATGCTTGAAATCATGGCTGTCTCCTGACATGACCAGTCTTGTGCCGCCCTGTGCAAAGAGTTTGAGACGCTTTTTCTTTTCGAATACTTGCAGGGCTTCAGGCGTAAAGTCTGCTGCCATGACCACTTCGAGGAAGATCTCATTCATCTTCTCTGCCAATGGTGCATCTACGATACCGTTGACAGCTACCACACCACCAAATGCTGAGACGGGATCGCACTTAAGTGCTTCGACATAAGACTCCAGCAGGGTAGCTTTGAGTGCAAATCCACAAGGGTTACCATGCTTCACGATACAGACCGCTTCTGCCTCAGCAAAATGTGAAGCGATCTTGAGGGCACCGTTGACATCATTGATGTTGTTGAAGCTTGCCTCTCCTTTTAGCTGTTTGAAATGCTTGCTGAAATGGCTGTCAAACTCATAGAGTGCACCCTGCTGATGAGGGTTCTCTCCATAGCGTGTCTGGAAGGATTTTTTACCGGTAATGAATTGATAAGCGCCAAATCCGTCGTTGAACCTACCGTTCATATAGTTGGCGATCATGCTGTCATAGGCAGCGGTGTGTTCAAAGGCTTTGATCATCAGGTTACGTCTAAATGCCAGGCTATCCTCTGCGTTTTCCAGTGCGGTGAGTACCGCATCATAGTCGCTCACATCGGTAACGACCCATACATCCTGGAAATTCTTGGCCGCACTTCGGACCATAGTAGGACCACCAATATCGATATTTTCGATGATCTCATCAAAGTCTTCTGTACGCTCGATCGTCTCTTTGAAAGGGTAAAGATTGACACAGACCAGGTCGATCCCCTCAACACCCAGCTCATTGGCTTGTGCCACATGGGCTGCATCCCCTCTTTTGTGCAAGATGCCGCCATGTACATAGGGATTGAGCGTCTTCACTCTCCCTTCAAAACACTCAGGAAACTTGGTCACTTCATCAATCTCAATCACTTTGACACCGGCTTCACTCAGCTTTTTGTAGGTACCGCCTGTAGAGATAATCTCCCATCCTTGACGCTCCAACCCTTCAGCGAACGCTACTATCCCTACTTTGTCACTCACACTCAGCAATGCTCTCATCACTACCCCTTACGCTATGATTTTGGGAATTATAGCGTAGGTGGGTTTATAGGCAGCTCTGCTTACCCATTTTTAACAGCTGCTCCTAGATCCCACATAGGCAAGAAGATACCC
The DNA here is from genome assembly GCA_965215705.1 of Sulfurovaceae bacterium. GTDB lineage: Bacteria > Campylobacterota > Campylobacteria > Campylobacterales > Sulfurovaceae > JAAXPZ01. Next base: position 1,018,775 of record CBDCEE010000003.1, read on the forward strand.
AGTGCCATCAACAGTACCAATCCGGCAATAAAGAACATCATAATAGGCTCAATATAGGAAGAGAGGTTATCGATAAGATCTTGAAAGCGCATATCATAATAATCGTTTACCTTTTGCAGCATACTATCCAGCTGACCACTGGCCTCTCCTGCCTTGATCATCTGCAAAAGCATATTCTCAAAAAGACCTGTCTGATCAAATGACTCTGCCAAACTCATACCTCTTCCAATATTTGCATTTACAGTCAATAATTTATTTTTGATATAGAGGTTATCTACCATTCCTACCGCGGTCTCCAAAGCTTCGGAAACAGGAATACCTGATTTGACCAATTCACCAAAAACCAGTGTGTATTTGTGCATAGTTGAAAGAAAGATAGCCTTGTTGATCAGATAGAACCTTGGGTGTACAAAGAGTGTATCCATTTTCAATTTAAATACTTGGTTGTTTTTGTAGGTAAATATAAATAGGTACACAAAGAAAAATAGAGAAAGTAAAATATAAATACCAAAGTGTGAAAAAGCATATTCTAGAGCAAGAAGGATCTTTGTAGGTACAGGCAATTCCGTATTGAAGTTCTCAAAGATTGCTTTAAACTTTGGAACAACTACCATAATAAGTATGGTAAAGGCTATCGCCATAGCCGTTAACGTAATGAGTGGCGACCGGATAGCCTTTTTGAACTTTGCAATATTGTCTCGAAGATCTTCTAAAATATCGGCTAATTTATGATAAGACTCTGGGAAATTCCCTGTATTCTCGCCTAGTTTTGTCATAGCGATAGCTACTTGCCCAAAATCATCTTTATAGGGCATTATCGCCTCAGACATACTTTTTCCGGCATTGATATCAGAACCTATTGTTTGGTAGATCTCTTTCAATCTCTTATTTTCTACATTTTCTGCCACATCTTCCAATGTATCATGAATCGCAATACCTGCATCCGTCATAACAGCAATCTGTCGGATCGTGGAGATCTTCTGATCAATAGAGATCTTCCCCTTGGAGTGCCTGGAAAGATCTTTCACGATCTTAGAAAAAGTCTCTCCCACCGGGGCAGCAACCTCTTTGGTGCCTACCACATTGGAATTGGGAACTTCTCTTTTTGCTCTGATCGCTGCTTCTCTTTTGTTGGCAGCTTCCACCACATGATCGCTTCTCTTTCCTTTAGATACGAGTGTTACTTTGAAATACATATTACAACCTTGCTACTCTGAGGATCTCATCGATCGTAGTTTTACCTTCAAGGGCTTTTGCAATACCGTCTTCGAACATATTGACGAAGCCCTCACCTTCTGCCTGCTCTGTCATCTCCTCTTTCGAGGCTCCAGCTGCGATCATTCGAGACATTTTTTCACTGATCGGTAACACTTCAGAGATCATCTCTCTTCCAAAATACCCAGAGTGCTGACACTCTTTACAGCCCGCCCCCTTAAAAAAGGTCAAGTTACCCTTCTCAGCAGGAAGGTATTTTTTCACATCCTCCAAGATCTTTCCGGTAATGATCGTTGTTGTCTTACAGTAAGGACATATTTTTCTAACCAAACGCTGTGCCTGAATTGCCACCAAAGCACCAGATACCAGATAGCTCTCTATTCCCATATCCAGGATTCTGGTTACCGCTGCAATCGCATCGTTGGTGTGTAGCGTAGAGAGAACCAGGTGTCCCGTCAATGCTGCCTGTATCGCGATCCTCAATGTCTCGGCATCACGGATCTCACCGATCATGATTTTATCGGGATCCTGTCTCAAGATAGAACGTAGTGCATCAGAAAAACTTAGTCCGATACTTGCCCGAACCTGCACCTGTTGAATACCCCCCATCTGGTACTCTACAGGATCTTCGACAGTAATGATCTTGTCTTTAATATCCTTGATGGCATTCAATGCACCATAAAGTGTCGTCGTTTTACCCGAACCGGTAGGCCCGGTGACCAGCACGATCCCATAAGGAGCCTTAATGCTCTCAGAAAACTTCGTATAGCAATGTTCACTCATACCGGCATCTTCCAATCGTATCATCACTTTGGATTTATCCAATATCCTCAAAACAATCGACTCACCAAAGATCGTAGGCAACGTCGACACCCTGAAGTCAAAATCTTTATCTGATACTTTGGCAGAAAATCTACCATCTTGAGGCTTTCTCTTTTCCGCAATATCCAGATTGGAGAGGAGCTTCATTCTCGAAGAGAGAGGGCTAAAGATATCCTTGTCAAAGATGAAACTCTGCATCAACATACCATCCACTCTTGCTCTCACAAGACAGTTCTTCTCTGTTGCTTCTATATGAATGTCACTAGCTCTTGAGATAATTGCATTTTTCAAGATTAGGTCGATCAGCTTAAGCACAGCGGGTGACTCTTCATCATCTTTCTCACTGCTCCCTTCTCTGAGGTCTTTCCGTATCTCATCGATCAGTCCTTTGATACTCTGTGTAATCTCAAGTCTTTGGAGGTGTATCGAAATCTTTTTAGGACTTGCCAGTGCCACAGAGATAGGTTTACGCGGGAAAAGACGTTGTATAGCATCCTGTGCAGCCATATCCAGAGGATCCTGAAATGCCACCAGAATGTTAAGATCCGTCTCTTCGATCGGTAAGACACTATGACGGGTCAACTGCTGATAGGGCACCCTGCTGAAGAGCTGCATATCGATCTCTACTTCATCCATATCAAGATAAGGAATATTCAAGGCACCGGCTACTGTGGTAAGGATCGGTGCCGCATCGATCCCGTCAATGCTCTCTGCCTCTACCAGTGTCAAAGTACCTTGTCTTACTTTTTTTGCTAAAAACTTCTGCACTTTTTCTTCATCCAGAATTTTTTCATTAATAATATTTTCCAACGTAATTTTTCTGGGTGGGCGCATACGCACAAGCTTGGCAACATCCTCTTTTTTTAGAAGACCATCTCCCAGCATTAATTCGACTAGATTTACCATTTCACACCTTTTCTATAAGAGAGTAGATTAAAAATTCTTACCACGCCTGATCCTGTCCATTAATATTTTTGCTTTCGAGGAGCCACCTTGATCAAAGAATGCTTTCAATACCTTGAGTGACTCTATTCTCTTCCCCTGCTTTGCCTGTGCTTTGGCAAAGATCAACCAGCTCTCTTCGATCGCATTATCCAACTTATTGGTTTCAAGTGCCCATTTTTCAGCCTTGGCATATTCCATTTTATCGTAATAGTATTGGGTCTAGTAAACTTTAAGAGTCCAAAAGGTATCTTAAAGCATGACTACACCGAACAAAAACAAGTACTCAAAAGGTACGCACATTTCAGAGCGTAAATTTAGGCAGTTAATTAAGTGTTTTTCACTTGATCTAAATGCATATGAAACCTCAAAGATAACTAACATATCTCATACGACTTGTAAGAAGCTATTTCAAAAGTTACGCATATACATCTACCAGAATCTACTAGAGAACAATATTGAAGATGGAGAGTTTGAATTAGATGAATCTTACTTTGGTGCCAAAAGAGTAAGAGGAAAACGTGGTAGAGGTGCAGCAGGAAAGACACCTGTGTTTGGCTTATTAAAAAGAGATGGTAATGTCTATGTTCAAATAGTCAAGAACTGCTCGAGAGCTGAACTCATGCCTATTATTGAGGGAAAGATACTTGAAGGAAGTACTATTCATACTGATGGTTGGAAAGCCTATGATGGCTTAGTCCTTAATGGCTATGATCACTACAGGGTCTTTCATTCCAAAGATGAGTTTGTGCGAGGTAAGTCTCATGTAAATGGCATTGAATCCTTTTGGAGTTATACTAAAAGAAGATTGGCAAAGTTTAATGGACTTAGAGATGAGATGTTTTATCTCCATCTCAAGGAGAGTGAGTTTAGATTCAACAATAGGCATAATGATATCTATGCTATACTATTAAAGAATCTTCGAACAAATAACCTCTAAAGTTTACTAGACCCTAGTATTTTGCCAGAAATAGTGAATCACTTTTGTCTTTCGCAAATTCAAAACGGTTCTCAATATCCACAGCAATATCCTTACCGCCCCGTTCTGTCACTTGTATAAGTAGATTTTTTCGTTTTTTCGTTTGCTGTGTTTGTGCCTGTTCAGAATCCTGAAAAATGATCTGCCCCGCTTTAGGACGCTTATCTTGAGAGGAAGCTCCCAGAGAGGGTACCGCAGTAGCCAAAGTGCTTAATTTACCGATAGGAAGATCCTGTCCTAAACCATGCGAAGGCATGGTTGTATTGGCTGCAGCTACTGTGGTACTGGCACTCCCATTTACATCCAGTGATGATCTGTCTGATCCTGTATAATATACGATACCACTGAGTACAGCTATCCCCACCAATGCAGAGACAACAGGGAATATGATCTTTTTTCGTCGATACTGTAGCCACTGCTGCTCAAGCTTCTCTACGTTATACATGGATATACCCCAGCTTGATCGCTGCCATCTCTATAATCTTAGTAGAGAAACGGTGATGATCGATCTTGGAAGGATCGTTTTTATCATAATACTCATAGATCTCAAAAATAGTATAGAGTAATTTATTGGTTTCCCTATAATTACCTAATGCATATTTGTAGAGCAATGCATTATGCTTCTCTTTGATCAAGTTTGCCATCTCAAATTGGTTGGTTTTGAGAAGCTTTTTGTGTACATAGGTTTTGAGTTCCTCTCTAGTCGCATTTTTCAACTCAATGGTTTCCCATATCCTTGATTGAAAATGCTCCTTTGCAATCAAATCTTCATCATCAGTTTTATGGAGAGAGATCACAAACTTGATCACACCACTGTCGGACAGTATTCTGATCTCTTCAAGTATCTCTGTCGGATACATTTGTGCTTCGTCTAGCAGAATAATGATCTCTCTTTGACCCTTGTGATTCTTGAGGTACTCTACAAAGGTTTCAAAATCTATATTGGAACCTGAAGGCAACTCTTTTTTCGTCAATACTTTAAAAAGTTTACTGAAAAACTCTCTTTTACTGGTGACTGGCGTGTCAAAAAAATAGAGCTCTTTCTGCTGTTTTTTATTATGATACACTTTACTCAGTAGAAGGCTTTTTCCCGTACCTGGACGCCCAAAAATGAGTACCATTTTAAGAGACTTGTCCAGACTATGTGCCAGTTGGTCATACGCAATTCTGTTACTCTCAAGATCAATATACTCATCCAGATTGATCTCATCTACAAAAGTATCTTTTGCTTTTGTGTATCTACTCATTATCTCAATCGTCTATATCCAAGGTCTTTCAGTGAGAGGTTACGGTTATTTCTTACGATATGTGGGGTAATAATAATCACCAACTCCTCTGTTTTTTCTATTTTTGTTTCTCTTTTAAATGCATACTCTAAAAGTGGAATATCACCCAAGAGAGGTACTTTATTCACTTTTGTACCCATCGTTGTCGAAATCAGTCCACCAAGAATCGCATGATTCCCGTCTCGGACTTTGATCACAGAAGCAATCTGTCTTCGAACAAGATCCGGTGGCATCGTTCTGGCACCATCATTGGAAACAGGTGTCAGCGTCTCAGTAATAGACGGATTGATCTTGAGTGTGATCATCCCTCTATCATCAATTTCTGGGGTGATATCAAGCAAAATTCCGGCAAATACAGAATCAATCTTCTCACCGGATGAAGCACCACCACCCTGTGTTTTCACAGAGGATCTCAACTTATAGAACAGCTCTTTACCAACGCTGATCAGTGCTGGTTGGTTACTAAGGGTCATCACTCTTGGGCTAGAGACAGATTTGACATCTCCCTGTGTCTTAAGAAATTTGATCACTTCATTGACTGAAGCATGGGCTTTGACTTGCAGTGCGCTGGCACCATTCTTACGCCTTCCCTCTGTCCACTCATACTTCTTAATACCATTTTCATCATGCTCAAGCTTATTAATATTTTTCTCTGTCAGAGAAAGTGCATCGATTGTAAAGTTCTGAAGACCATACAGCTGACTCCAGTCTATACCCGTCGTATGACTGTTATCAAAGGTCACTGTGAGTATCTGTACATCGATAAGGACCTGTGATTTGATCTGCTTAGTCAATGCAGCGAGATATTTACTCACTCTACGTATCTGCTTGGCAGTACCGGTCACCGTTACCATACCTGCTTCAGGGTTGATAATAGGCTCCAGAGGATTGTATTCCCACTTTTGTCCATCAGGGCCTACCCAGGCACCAGCACCATCTTTTCCTCCCACTTTGGTATAGTGTGTCCCGCCGTCACCGGCTGAGACCAAAATACGATGGAGCTCCTCTTTGACTGTAGTCCAAAACTTGAAATCATCATTGCTTGTAATAGAAATACCTGTTTTAGATCCACCACCCGATTTACCTGCAGACGAGGTTGAGTTGGCGATCGTCACATTTGCGCCACTCTTTCCTGATCTTTGGCCGGAAATATAGTGCACCTTAAAGGTTCTGGTCACCAGATAGGAGATTGAAAGGCGATTGCCTTTGAGTTCATAATTCAGATCATTCTCTGTCAAGATTGTATCCAGAAAACTACGTATAGAAGCATTTTTCAACTTCACATAATAGAGTTTTTTATCCAGACGATGACGTGCACCTGAATCCTTGACGATCAGGGTCATCTCACAGGTCTCTGCCAGATTTTCTACCGCATCACCGATTGTCAAAGAGTTATCGATTGTTACGGAAAAAAGTTTATCGCTGCATGATTGTGCATAGATAGACATGGAACTCACAGAGAGTACTCCCAGCAGTATTGCAGTGCTTCTCAGCCATTTATGTATCTTGTTCATTTTTACCCTTCGTTTAGTTGTAGTATTGGTTTACTTTTCTTTAAAAAGACCTGGATTGTATGCTCTTCTTGCACCAACGTCACGCTATTGTCTTTTATCTCTGTCAATTCATATCCCTCTATTCTATCACCAATTTTGAGCCATTTTTCGTTGAGAAAGGCCTTGTTGTTGATGATTCCGCCCAATGTAAATACTACTGCATTACTCTTGGGATCTTCGATCACTGACCTGTTATCATCCTGCTGAATCATCACAAACGGTGAGGTGAAATGTGGATCTTTTTCTATCTGTGCACCTGCTCTCTTCGCTTTGATCTTCTCTACCATTGTTTCCATCTGACCAATGGACAGATCCCCATAAAGAGGAAGGATCACAAGAGACACCAACCATATTTTTTTATTCATCATCAATGATTTACCCCCCATACTGAGATATTGATATCTGATACAATCGTACTTTTATTGATATCTGTATAAATATTACTACGGTAAATATCCGTGACAAGCGTATTTTGCTCTATGTCATTGATAAAATTAATAATATTTTTAAAGTCACCCTCACAGTTCAACCCTATCTCCAGAACATGCCCAAAACTTTCGTTATTGTCCACGTACTTATTGATCATTTTATTGATCTGAATGCCATTGCTTGCGGCACGACTGGTAATCGAATCAAGAAAAAGTGACCAGTTCTTCTGGTTAAAGAGAAGATCAGACAATTTATTGAGATTGCCATCGATCACTGTGATCCGCTTATCGTATGATTTTACCACATTGTTTTTATTAGCGATCTCATGTGTATACAGTTTTACCTTATATTCTTTATCCCCATTTTTAGAGATAGACTTCAGATAGGTTTTCTCTTCATGAATTTTTTTACTGATCGTCTTATGTGTCAGCACACTCTGATTATAAAGGCTTTGTGCATAAGGAAAAAGATAACTGTATGCCAAGAAAGCTACGGCTCCGGCAAAGAAAATGATCATGATCCATTTTTCAGATTCACTTTTATGCTCGAAATAGCTATCCATTGCCTCTAATTTATCTGCAATATAACTCATTGTAAACCTACTTTCAAGACACCTTGATAAAAAGTGCTGTTCTGATCTTTTTGTATGAGTTTTATATCTATAGAAGAGATATGCTCTTCATACTTTTCTGAGATATCTTTAATTAATTTTGTGATATTTTTATCACTTTCAGAGACCAGAGAAAGATAATACTCATCACTTTTTGTCTCCTCATTATATTGGGTTTCAATATTATAGGTTTTGACACCATACCTTGCAAGATCACCTGCGAACAGTTCCATCTGTTCTGACTTCAATTGATAATGCACTTTCTTGTCATACACAGAAGTAAGCGTCTTCTCTTTCCCTTGAAAGGTTGTTTTTAATCCAGTGATATGCTCATCAAGTCGCGTGATCTCTTTACGCTTACGGGACAGTATCCCCTTGTATTTGCTTGCTTCTGCACTAAGCTTGGTCTCCTCATTCTGTAAAATACTGTTTCTGGTATCATTGGCCTTCGACATCACATAATAATATGCAGGAGGCATTAAAGCCAATGCTGTCACGGCTAAGGTAGCACCGACAAACTGTCCAGCTGGCCGCTTGAAGAAGGCCGGAGGCCTGTAATCACATTTAAGGGTATTGTGTAAGGTTAACAATATCTTCCTGACTAATATACTCTAACCCCGAGATCGCCATCATCAATTGCAGTTGATCGATATGCCACTCTTCTGTTTCTAACTGAAAATCAAATTCAAGTGCAGAAGAGTAAAGCCCCAAATAGTTCTGAACATAATCATCTAAGCCTATGATCGGCCCCAATGAACTACCAATGAACATGGCGGTATTGTGTAAGGTTAACAATATCTTCCTGACTAATATACTCTAACCCCGAGATCGCCATCATCAATTGCAGTTGATCGATATGCCACTCTTCTGTTTCTAACTGAAAATCAAATTCAAGTGCAGAAGAGTAAAGCCCCAAATAGTTCTGAACATAATCATCTAAGCCTATGATCGGCCCCAATGAACTACCAATGAACATTTGATCGATCACTTCCAATTCATAGGCTCTTTTTGTATAGATAATAATATCATTGATAGAGATAAATATCTCTCCAAAAAGTTTCATAATATTCTGTTGATAATCAGCTTGTGTTGCCTTCATCCCCTCTTTTTGGAGAATTCTGAAAAACATCTCTTCATCAACAGTCTCACCTGTCATTTCACAATATCGGTCATAGATCTGCTCAAACGAGTATTTGATTGATTTGGAATAAAGGTACTCACCGTCTTTATAGAAAGTTAAGAAGGTGTCATATCGCGTAAAGTACAGGTAACAATGTACCCCTTTGCGGTCTATCAACTCAAGTTCATAAAGGGTTTTGTAAAGCAATGGTGCGGGTACGATAAGGTCAACGTATTTGACCTGCTTCCGAAGGGTACTGAATATCTCAGTATATTTCTCTTGCTCTATCACAAACAGTTGAAAGAGTCTGCCGTCACCGCTATGAGGTATCTCAAGATGACGTATCATATACTCTACTGTAGGATCAAGCCCCAACTCCTCATACGCTCTGTTTTCTAACGCACCCTCTAAATCTTCCTCACCGATACCGGACCCGATCTCGATGGGTGCGATGATCATATCTTTGTTCGCCAAATAGGTTACAAAGAAAAAGTTACTTTTCAAAGTAAGCTTCTGATGAGGAGATAGAGTGGTGCCTTTAAGCGCATAACTACTCTGTGTATAATTATCTACAGATACAATGGTTTTGGCTTTTTTATTCGCCTTTTTCTTCAACATGATATACGATCCTTACAAGACATATGACGATTATATATGTTAGGGTCTAGTAAACTTTAAGAGTCCAAAAGGTATCTTAAAGCATGACTACACCGAACAAAAACAAGTACTCAAAAGGTACGCACATTTCAGAGCGTAAATTTAGGCAGTTAATTAAGTGTTTTTCACTTGATCTAAATGCATATGAAACCTCAAAGATAACTAACATATCTCATACGACTTGTAAGAAGCTATTTCAAAAGTTACGCATATACATCTACCAGAATCTACTAGAGAACAATATTGAAGATGGAGAGTTTGAATTAGATGAATCTTACTTTGGTGCCAAAAGAGTAAGAGGAAAACGTGGTAGAGGTGCAGCAGGAAAGACACCTGTGTTTGGCTTATTAAAAAGAGATGGTAATGTCTATGTTCAAATAGTCAAGAACTGCTCGAGAGCTGAACTCATGCCTATTATTGAGGGAAAGATACTTGAAGGAAGTACTATTCATACTGATGGTTGGAAAGCCTATGATGGCTTAGTCCTTAATGGCTATGATCACTACAGGGTCTTTCATTCCAAAGATGAGTTTGTGCGAGGTAAGTCTCATGTAAATGGCATTGAATCCTTTTGGAGTTATACTAAAAGAAGATTGGCAAAGTTTAATGGACTTAGAGATGAGATGTTTTATCTCCATCTCAAGGAGAGTGAGTTTAGATTCAACAATAGGCATAATGATATCTATGCTATACTATTAAAGAATCTTCGAACAAATAACCTCTAAAGTTTACTAGACCCAACCTATTAAAGAGGGGGAGCTTATCCCAGCCATTAAAAAGTGGATCACTGAATAGCCAAATACTATATCAGGGCACTCTCTATCACCTCTTCTATCCGGCTTACTCCTACAATATCAAGGTGCTTTCGCACCTCACTTGGAATATCTTCCAGATCTCTTTCAAGGTTTTTTTGCGGAATAAGTACCTTTTTAACACCTGCTTTATAGGCAGCGATCAGCTTCTCTTTAAGTCCTCCAATAGGAAGCACTTTCCCAGTCAATGTCAACTCACCTGTCATCGCAATCTTATTAGCTACTTTTTTGCCACTGAGTATCGATGCAATAACTGTTGCCATAGCGATACCGGCACTGGGACCATCTTTAGGGGTTGCTCCCTCAGGAACATGTAAATGTAGATCATAACGCTTATAGACTTCGCTGGGATCTACTACCCCTCCCTCTTCTCTCTCTTTAGCATTTTTAGGAATGTTAGCCGCTGGTATCTTGAGAAATTGCGTATCTATCAGTATCTTGACTACACTGCTCGCAATACGTGCCGACTCTTTCATCACGTCCCCCAAGCTTCCTGTAAGTTGCAATATTCCTTTCCCTTTGATTCTGGTGGCTTCAATAGTCAGTACATCCCCACCTACTGCTGTCCATGCCAGCCCATTCACGATACCTATATGAGGCTCCTTCTCAACAGGTGAGATCTCAAACACTTTCTTATCTGCATATTTTTTCAAACTCTTTGCGGTGATGCGGATAACATCTCTCGTAGGATCATTGAGGATCTTCCGGGCTACCTTACGCATCAGAGAAGCGATCTTTCTTCGTAGGTTTCTTACCCCTGGTTCTCTGGTATACTCTTCAATCAGCTTTCTTAGTGCTTTGTCACTCATACTAAATTCATTTTTCCTGAGTGCATGTTTTTTCAGCTCTTGAGGTATCAAATACCTACGTGCGATCTCAAACTTTTCATTGGGCGTATAGCTACTGAGAGGAATAAACTCCATCCTATCTCGCAGTGCAGAAGGAATACGCCCCACATCATTGGCAGTAGCAATAAAGATTGCCTTGGAGAGATCGATATGAAAGTTCAGGTAATAGTCTCGGTAATGTGCATTCTGTTCAGGATCGAGTATCTCCAGCAGTGCAGCGGTAGGGTCTCCTCTCTGGCTACGACCCACTTTATCTATCTCATCCAGTACAATCACAGGATCCATATTTTTTGCCTCTACAAGCCCCTGTACTACACGTCCCGGCATCGCCCCCACATGGGTTCTACGATGCCCTCTAAGTTCATTTACATCTTCCAGCCCACCCAAGGCAATCCGTACAAGCGGTCTACCCAGCGCTGTAGCGATCGAATTTGCCAACGAGGTCTTTCCTACCCCTGGAGGTCCTGCAAAACAGAGGATAACCCCTTTTTCATCTTGGCTTTTCTTCCCGCGTAGCTCTGCCAGCTCTTTGACAGAAAAATACTCAATAATACGATCTTTGGGTTTTTCTAGAGAGTAGTGATCCTTATTTAGCTCCTCTGCGACCTTTTTAACATTCAAACGCTCCTTGCTCAGCGTACCAAAGGGGATTTCAAAGACCAGCTCGAGATAACTCTGAATGACATTGGCATCTCCACTGTCCGGATGCATACGGGTCAAGCGCTCTATCTGCTTGGTAATCTCCTTATACGCATCCTCTTCCAGATTGGGTTTGATCACTTCCAGCTTTTTTCTAAACTCCGCTATCTCCTCTTCTCTCTGGGTATCCGTACCCAGTTCCTGTTGGATCTCCTTGGGCTGCTCTTTTAGAAAATACTCTTTGTTGGTCTGTTCGATCTTGGTATGTACTTTTCGATGTATCTCTTTTTGTACTTTGAGAGACTCTATCTCTGCAATAGCAATATCTATCAGTCCAAGCAATCTACTCTCAATATTACTATCCGCATAAAGTTTATACGCATCCTCTTTCTGTATGGTAAGCATGGAAGATACTAAATCTGCGATACGATACGGCTCACTGTTCTCTTCTACTGTTTTCACTAGGTCTGCAGGGATCGTACTATTCATCTGAGAGAGCTGCTTGATCTTGGCACGGAGCATATCCAAGAGTGCTGTGATACGTGTACTGTCATAACTCCCGTTCTCTACAATAGAGATCATCGCTTTAAGGGGTTTTTCACTGACTGGCTCAACGATCTGTGCTCGTGCCAGACCTTGAAACAGGATCTTTACTCTTCCATCCGGCATCTGTACTTTACGCATGATATTCCCCACCACACCCAGGGTATACAGGGATTCAAAATTCCTCTCACCCTCTTTACCAGACTGGGTAGAAGCCACAAACAGCAAGGAGTTATTCTCCATCGCATCTGTCACCGCATCAATATCCTGCTGCGAGGTGAGAAAGATAGGGCTGATCATAAATGGGTAAAAAAAGAACTCATCTTCAGCAATGATCGGAAGTGTTGTTGGAAATTTTTCATAATCGCTTAATTGCATAGTTATCCTTATCATCTATAAAATGAAAGTATAGCAAAATATCAGATAGTTAAGCCCTCATTAGGATATGAGAAATTCATCAAAATACTCTTTTATTACCTCTTCATCTATTTTTTTCTGTTCTGCTCGTAAATTATAGGCTCTCTTGTAAAAAATATACTTCTCTATAATACCCATCGCGCTTAGTTTGTCATAAATAGTAAGTAAAAAATCTCCCTCTTTATGCAGTATTTTTTGCTGGGATAGGATAAACAGTCGTTCGATATACTCTACATCATCAATAGAGCTTGCTTCTACTGCAGAATTGACAAAAAATAGAATCTCTTGCGTAGAAAAACCCCCTTCTATCTCCTCTGCAAAACGCTTGAGTAGAATATTGATCTCTTTACTCTGTTCAAAGTTGTAATCAGCATTTCTCAAATAACGATAGAGTTTTGGCTTACTTTTTCTCCAGTTATACAAGGTATTGATCTGTACTTCAAAATTTTGTGAAATCTCTTTGTTGCTCAGCATGATTTTTCCTTTAGTTTTCTTTCATCTATGATAGAGTAGGTTCCCGTGGCAAATGCCACCAATGTGTCTTTGGCAAAGATCTCTATCGTGGCAAATGCTGTTCTTCTACTGCGATTTACCACTTTTGCCTCTGCCATCAGTATCTCTCCCTTCGCAGGCTTGAGATAGTTTATCTTGAGCTCGATCGTTACCGAGGTGAACCCTTTGTCCAGTTCTGAGATCACAGCATACCAGCCGCAATGATCCGCCAATGTAGCGATCGCACCACCATGTACGATGCCCAGATGTTGTGTATGGTGAGGTTGGATCTCAAATGCCAACTGAGCATAGCCATCCCCCAGATCAATTAACTCACCACCGATATATTCCAAAAAACCAATGTCCTCGGGTAATAGATCACTAAACTGCATCTTTGACCACTACGCCATCTTTTTCCAGTATCTCTATAGCTTTCTCCAGCTCTTCTTCTGCCACTTTGATAATAAATGCACCGATATCATGGCTATTGACCGTATAGGTATAGTGGATATCGATCTCCTGTAGCAGAGATACCACCCTGTTAAAGCAGCCTACCTTATCCAGTATCTCTACCACAATCACCGGTGTGATCTTTACAGAAATCCCTTTGGCTTCGAGGATATCTTTGGTGGCGGATGCATCATTGGTCACCATACGAAGGATCCCAAAATCTCCAGCCTCTACCAGATTGATCGTCTCGATAGAGACTTTCGCATCTGCCAGTATCTGCGTGATTTCATGAAGCCTACCCGTTTTATTCTCCAGAAATATGGAGAGTTGTTCTACACGTTTACTCATCTACTCTTTCCTTTTATCGATCACACGTACTGCTTTACCAACACTACGCTCTATACTTCGTGGCTCTACCAGTTTGACATTGGCATTGATATAGAGATTGTTTAACAGACTTGCCTGGATATTTTTCTTAATCCGCTCCATCTCTCCTACACTGTCAATCAGAATATCATCACTGACCTCTACCAGAATCTCCAGCTTATCCAGATGCCCTTTTTTATCTGCAATGATCTGATAATTCAGGGTTACTCCCTCAGAGTTGGCGATCACATGCTCTACCTGTGAGGGATAGATATTAACCCCATTGACGATCAGCATATCATCAGCACGCCCTACGATACTCTCCATTCTAGCGTGTGTTCGTCCACACTTACAAGGCTCCTTGATGATCGAAGTGATATCCCCTGTTCTATAACGGATGATCGGGAGTGCCTGTTTGGTCAGTGTCGTGATCACTAGTTCACCACGCTCTCCATCAGGTACAGGTTCACCCGTCTTGGGATCGATGATCTCTGTAAGGAAGTGATCCTCAAAGATATGTAACAGTTCACTATGTTCACAGCTACAGCTTACCCCTGGCCCTATGATCTCGCTCAAGCCATACACTTCATGATAATTGATACCCCATGCCTTTGCAACCTCTGCCTTGAGTCCTGAGCTGGTAGGCTCAGCCCCAAAGATGCCCGCTTTGAGCTTATAGTCTTTTTTAAAATCACTGCCTGCTTTTTCAGCAACCTCTGCCATATGCAGAGCAAAGGATGGTGTACATGCCAGTACCGTCGCGCCAAAATCACGCATCAGCATCAACTGCCTATCCGTAAATCCACCACTGGCAGGTACTACTGTCGCACCTACATGTTCTGCGCCATAGTGAAAGCCAAGTCCGCCGGTAAAAAGCCCGTAACCATAACCATTATGCACCACATCATTGGCATCGGTACCACTCATGGTATAGACCCGTGCCATCACTTCACCCCAGACATCCATATCATGCTGGTTATACCCTACCACAGTCGGCTTGCCTGTAGTACCACTTGAACTATGCACGCGTACTACCTCCGTCATCGGTACACAAAACAGTCCAAAGGGATAGTGGTCTCTAAGATCCTGTTTTTTGGTAAAAGGAAGTTTCTGAATATCCTCTACACTCTTGATATCTTCAGGTAAAATACCTAGCTCATCAAACTTCTTTTTATAGAACGGATTGATCGCATACACACGATTTGCAGTCTCTCTCAGTCGTTTGAGTTGGGTCTTCTCTATCACCTCTCTAGGGGCACTTTCTGCTTTACTCCATATCATTTACACTCCTCCTTCTTTACTTATTAATACTATACTACTAAATTGTCAATTTTATATTTTTTCCGCATATGTCATCGCCATATCCAGTATCTCTAGATTTTGCGCTGCTACTTTGGCATTCATCTGTGTGATGGCTTGCTTTACTTCCTCCACAGGAAACGGAAAGCTCTTTACCTTTGCCAGTGCGATACCTAACATAAAGACATTGAGCCCTTGGATCGGGAACTCATTGTTAAGTGCTTTTGCATTGGCATCCGCCAGTGTCACCTCAAAGGGAAGTGTAGGAAAGGCCTCTTTGGCATTACTCACCACTGAGGCTCCCACTTTGAGCAAATGCAGGTTCCGTAGTGTCTCATTCGCATCCAATCCGATGATAAGATCAGCCTGCCCATTATCGATGACTGGATTGCTAAAGTCTCCTACCTTAATATCGCAACTTACTGCACCGCCTCTCTGGCTCATACCATGGTTTTCAGTGCCTAGAAAAGGGATGTCCCGGTTACCCGAGCACAATGCCAGTACTTTGACCAAAAAGACCACACCTTGACCACCAAATCCAGCTATAACTACCTGATATCTCATGACTGTACCTCTGTTTTCTTTTTATCTACAATAAACGCATCGGTCGGACAAACCACATCCAGACAACCGCCACAGCCAGCACAGAGGAACGGATCAATCTCGATCTTACCCTCAGCATTGTATGCCATTGGAGGACACTTATACACGGTTGTACACTGATCACACGCCACACAAAGCTCAGGATCTACCTCAGCAAAGATCCCCGGTACCCAGTCATCTTTGCGTTCATTATCCAAGATACAGAACTGTCTCACTCGCACAACTAGTGGACCTACTTGATCAGGGGATTCAAACTTCTCCTTAACTGTTTTCATAAAGTCGATATTTTCTTGCATCTCATAAGAGTAGGTATGCTCCATACACTGGATACCCATCCCCTCTACAATCTTACCGATATCAATCGCTTGATGAAAACGCTCAGGTGTCGGCTGTCGTCCTGTCATAGCAATGGTGGAGTTGTCCAGGATTACGAGGATAAATTTATGACTCTGATACACCGCATTGAGTAGTGGGGGGATACCAGAGTGGAAAAAGGTGCCATCCCCTATCGTTGCCACAACGGTCTTGGTAGGATCTGCCAGTGCAAACCCACTCGCCATCGACACACTCGCTCCCATACAGAGGATCGAGTCGATCGCTCCTTGGGAGAGTGCCAGCGTATAACAACCGATATCACTAGGATAAATAGACTTTTTCTTTTTGAACACTTTCATGATCGCATAGTAGATATCACGGTGTGGACAACCTGGGCAGAGTGCTGGTGGTCGAGGGGGTACTTCAAATCCCAGATCGAGCTTGGGTACCTCATAGATATTGGCACCTGCGTAGAATCCCATAGACTGGAATGCTTTGAGGATATGCTCTTTCTTCATCTCATCAATCAGATGCATGGTACCTGTATTTTTACCATAGAGTTTAGGATCAGTCAACTGCTCTTCAACGCAAGGATAAGGCTCTTCTATGACAAGTACTTTCTCATAGGCATCAAACTGTTCTCTGATCTTCTCTGCCGGAAGTGGATAGGGCATTTTGATCTTGACAATATCTGCTTTAAGATTGAGATCATCCAGTGTCTCTCTGGCAAAGGCATAGCCCGTACCTGAGGTGAGGATGAGAAGCTTGCCTCCCTTGCACTTGGCAAACTCTGGGGAGAGAAGCTCCTCCCAGTTGTACTGCTTGATCGCTTCTATGCGTTCGAGTACTTCATGCCCCTGACGGAGCCTACCATCACGTGGTACCCCTGCCCAGCGACTTACTTCACGCTTGAACTCTCCATGATTGGGAGTAAAATTGGTCTCAGCATCCATCTCAATGATCTCTCTGGCATGGCATACACGCATGACAGGACGCATCATCACAGGGATCTGAAACTTCTCAGAGAGTGCTACCCCTTGCTTGACCATATCATAGGCGTCTTGGGGTGTAGCTGGATCAAGTACAGGGATACGGGCAAACTTGGCAAAGACCCGACTGTCCTGCTCTGTCTGAGAAGAGTGAAAACCAGGATCATCCGCAGCGATCAGTAACATACCGCCAAGGTTGCCGATATAACTGGCTGACATCAGTGCATCTGAGGCAACATTGAGCCCTACCTGCTTCATCGTGGCACAGGTGCGCTTACCGGCAATTGCTCCTGCATAGGCAACCTCGAAACCTACCTTCTCATTGGTACCCCACTCTGCATAGATCGGCAGTTCTAGCTGCTTTTTGATCTTCTGTACTACAGAGAGTATCTCACTCGAAGGGGTACCAGGGTAGCCTGAGACCATATCAACATTGGCATGTACCAATCCCCATGCGATCGCATCATTGCCCATTAGTGTCTGTTTCATCCACACTCCTTAGATTTGTATAGATAATATTCTATCGATACTTCTCTTAATGGATAACAACTATTGAAAAATTATATTTTTATATTTATAAAATAATAATAATTGGTAACATTTTTTAGTATAGCTCTACTAATTTACTCAGATGCTGGTCTATTTCTTGTAAAACAACCTCTCTTTCTCTTTCTGCATCTATGACTGTAAGTAGTCCATTTTTTTCATAATATTTCTCTATTTTCCCTATAATCTCTTCATAATTTTTGACTTTATTTTCAAAGAGAGTTATCTCTTCTTCCGAAGGGTTGTCAGGTAGTAATCTTTCTCTAGCTATATCTTTACTTACCTTCAATTCGATCACTGAAACCAATTCTATACCTTTCTCATGCAACAAGGTATCTCCTAATGTTTTCATCTGATTGAGCCCTCGTGGAAATCCATCCATAAGCACAATGTTCTTAGGTGAATTTTTAATGCGGCCAAATACCTCATAGATAACCACATCACCTGGTACCAGATCCCCCTTTTCAAGATACTTTTCAACTATTTTACCCATTGTGGTATCTTTTTCTATCTCATCTCTCAAAATGTCACCCACATGTATACTCTCTATATCTGAAGCATGCAGCGCATTAATTCTGTCACTATATGTTGATTTTCCTGATCCTGGGGCACCTATCATAAATATTAACTTTTTGGGCATCACTTTCCTCCGAAATATTCTTTCTAAATTATAACCTAAATTATCCTGAACTATGCATTACTGTTGCAAAATAGTTTGTTTTTATGCTATGGGTGTAACTTAGTGCAGTCATAGTATAATACCCCTACTTAAAAAAATGGATCGCTCTTGAATCAAACACTACCTATGATCACTGATTTTCAGGATATCATACTTCAAAAAAAATCACTCATAGATGTCAGAGCTCCCATCGAATTTGCCAAAGGTGCCTTTCCTCATACAATCAATCTGCCACTCATGAGTGATGAAGAGCGACATCTCGTAGGTATACGCTACAAAGAAGCTGGCAACAACAAAGCTGTAGAGCTGGGACATCAGCTGGTCTCAGGAGAGATCAAAGCTGCCAGAATAGAGGCATGGATCAAACAGATCAAAACCCATCCCCAAACGCTCCTCTACTGCTTTCGCGGAGGACAACGCTCACAGATCACACAACAGTGGCTCTCTGAAGCGGGCATCACAGTCCCTAGACTCCAGGGCGGCTACAAAGCATTCAGAACCTACCTCATGGAGCAATTAGAAAGTATCACATTGGACAAAGAGATACTTGTCATCGGAGGGCATACCGGATCAGGCAAGACAATCCTGCTCAAGAAGCTACAAGAGAGTATCGATCTGGAAGGTATAGCCAACCACCGTGGCTCCTCCTTTGGACGCTATGCCTCTCCACAGCCGACACAGATCGACTTTGAAAATACGCTGGCATACCATCTCATCGCCCATGATGCAGCAGCACACACACGACTCATCATAGAGGATGAGAGCCGCAACATCGGCAGGGTCTATATCCCTCCCACCCTCTTCTCTCAGTTCACCCAGGCCAAAGTAATCCTGCTAGAATCTACTATAGAAGAGCGTATTGAGATTACCTATGATGAGTATATCCTTGCTTCTCAAGCAGAGTATGCTACGGCTCACCTTACGGGAGCGGTAGAGCATCCCTGGATCGATACCATGCGACACAACTTTGGACGCATCCGCAAAAGACTGGGTGATCAGGGCCATAGAGAGCTCACCGCACTGCTCGAGGAAGCATGGACATACCAACAGCAACACAACGACCCTACTCTACACAAGCGATGGATCCAAAAGCTCCTAAGCGACTATTATGATCCTATGTATACCTATCAGATCGAACAGAAAAAAGATCGGGTAGTGTTTCGCGGTGATGCTTCTGAGATTATTGCTTATTTGGCTTCAACGCATTAGAAAATGGTTTACCCTATGTGGTTAAAATCATAAAAAAGGGAGTACTGTAATATCATGCACAAAAAGATACTTTTTATACTCTTACTAGCCCATACGGTTATACAGGCGAAACTAAACATCATCGCCAGTATCCTTCCTGAACAAAAATTCATAGAAAGCATCGGCGGAGAGTATGTCCAGGTAGCACTGATGGTCAAGCCAGGCAACTCTCCCCATACTTATGAGCCAAAGCCTTCGCAGATGAAGGATATCTCCAGAGCAGATCTCTATCTCTCTATCGGTGTAGAGTTTGAGAAGGTCTGGTTGCCTAAGTTTGCCAATCAGAACCAGCATATGAAGATCATCGATATCTCTCAAGGGATCAAAAAGCTCCCTGTATCCTCTCATGATACTCATGCAACCAAGCATCTCGATCCCCATATCTGGACATCCCCTCTCTATACCAAACACTTGGCAAAAAATATTTTGACTGCACTGGTGGATGCTGACCCCTCTCACCAAGCCACCTATGAAAAAAACTATCATGCCTTCATACAAAAGGTCGAAGAGACAGACCAGCAGATACAACAGACCCTCTCGCCACTCCCCGAAGAGCGTAAAAGCTTTATCGTCTTCCACCCCTCATGGGGATACTTTGCCAAACAGTATGGACTGATACAGATCCCCATCGAAATAGATGGCAA
Source organism: Sulfurovaceae bacterium (assembly GCA_965215705.1). Taxonomy (GTDB): domain Bacteria; phylum Campylobacterota; class Campylobacteria; order Campylobacterales; family Sulfurovaceae; genus JAAXPZ01. The sequence continues at coordinate 1,039,278 of CBDCEE010000003.1, forward strand.
AGCACCCAAACCCCGTGCGGTACAAAAACTGATCACCAAAGCAAGAGCATTACATATTCATACCGTTTTAACCTCTCCAGAGTTCTCTGACAGCATCGCAAAACAGATAGCCAATGAACTGGATATAAAAGTTTTAAAAATAAGTCCTCTCAATCCAAATTGGTCTCAAAATCTACAGAATTTGGCAAAAGTAATTTCCAATAATTAGATTTATTGACACAACTGTAACAAAAAGTACAAAAATATATAATTTTTTTTTATTATAACCATCAATAGTCTACATATAAAAATAAACAAGCTATACTTTTTTATCACTTTTCTTGAGGAGGAAAAAAGTATGAAAAAGTTACTTCAGATTATCGCAATGGGCTTCGCCCTGTTCACTGCAGCACTTAGCGCAGGTGACACTATCAAAATCGGTGCTATTGTTGCAGCTACGGGTCCTGCTTCTTTTTTGGGTGATCCAGAACTCAAAACACTCAAGCACTATACAGAGAAGATCAATGCTGCTGGCGGCGTTAACGGTAAAAAGATCGAGCTGATCGCCTATGATACCGGTGCCAATCCCAAAAAAGCTGTCACCTTTACCAAACGACTGCTTCACAAAGACGGTGTCGTAGCGATCATAGGGCCCTCTACCACCGGTGAGACGATGGCGATCATCCCTCTCATGGAAAAAGCAGAGGTTCCTTTGATGTCTATGGCAGGCAGTGTGGCGATCATCAACCCTGTCAAAAAGTATGTCTTTAAGATCGTTGCTACAGACAGAATGGCATGTGAGCGTATCATGCAGGATCTTAAAACACGTAAACTGACCAACCTCGCCCTCATTTCAGGCAGTGGTGGATTTGGTAAATCGATGAGAAAACAGTGTAAAGAGGTAGCACCCAGCTATGGTATCAAGATCGTAGCAGATGAGACCTATGGCAAGAAAGACACGGATATGACTGCACAGCTTCTCAAGATCAAAAACACAGCCGATGTTCAGGCTGTCCTTAACCCGGGATTTGGTCAGGGGCCAGCTATCGTCACTAAAAACTTCGCCCAGCTCAAGCTCACACAGCCACTCTACCAGTCACATGGTGTGGCATCCAAAAAGTTCATCGAGATTGCTGGTGCTGCTGCTGAGGGCGTGAGGCTTGTATCTCCTCCCGTGGTGGTCGCAGACAAACTCGATGACAGCCACCCTATCAAATCTGTAGCTGTTGCATATAAAAATACCTATGAAAAAGCATTTGATTCTCAAGTTTCCAGCTTCGGTGGACATGCCTATGATGGGCTGTATGCTGTGGTCAATGCTATCAAAGCAGCAGGTTCAGATGATCCAAAAAAGATCAGAGATGCCATCGAGGCAACCAAAGACTTCGCCGGTATTGATGGTGTAGTCAATATGAGTGCCACAGACCACTTGGGACTGGATACCAAGTCTGGTATGGTGCTGCTAGAGATAAAAGATGGTGACTGGACGATAGTGAAATAAGCCTTTATGACTGAGCTTTTCGCGTTTTTACTCTCCGGTATCACTGTTGGATTTGTCTATGCCCTGGTGGGCATGGGCTTTACCGTTATCTATAACTCTAGTGGTATTATCAACTTTGCCCAAGGTGAGTTTGTTATGGCCGGTGGGATGAGCATGGTCTTTATCCTGGCTGCTGGCGTACCTCTGGTGCCTGCTTTTGGCTTGGCAGTTATCGTCACAGCGATGCTGGGTATACTGCTATGGAAACTCACTGACCTCTCTCGAGACAGTTCTCAAGTCTCTCTCATCATCCTCACCCTTGGATTTGCAATCTTTCTACGTGGCCTGGCCGAAGTGGTTTTTGATAAAGAGCTACATACCATCCCTTCTTTTGTAGGGGATGGATCCCTAGAAATCTATGGTGCCATACTCAGCTATCAGTCCATACTGGTCATACTCGTATCGATACTGATCGTACTAGCACTCTGGCTCTTTTTCAAAAAAACACGCCTAGGTAAAGCGATGATCGCAGCCTCTGACAATGTAGAAGCTGCCAAACTCATGGGGATCAATATCAAACGCATCCTCATGCTCAATTTTGCTATCTCTGCTTCTATCGCAGCTATCGGAGGTATTTTACTTACCCCTATCACTTCTACCAATTATGAAGTAGGAATCATGCTAGGGCTCAAAGGCTTTGCTGCTGCGATCATCGGAGGACTCAGTAATCCTTTTGGGGCAGTACTGGGTGGATTGATTCTGGGAATCATGGAAGTACTGGTTGCAGGGTATCTCTCCTCAGAATATAAAGATGCCGTAGCCTTTATTATCATGCTCCTGATTCTCTTTTTCCGTCCGGGTGGGATATTTTCAAATCTGGGAGCACAGAGAGTCTAATGAAACATATCAACCCCTCAAAATCCCTACTGTTTTTGGCTGTGATTCTGGCTATCATTCCCTACTTTATGAGCAATGACTTTTACTATGAGATCGCTATTGTCGCTCTTTTCAATGCTATGATCGTCGTAGGGCTCAATCTCCTGATGGGCTATGCCGGGCAGATCTCTCTGGCACATGGTGCGTTTGCAGGACTGGGTGGCTACATCTCAGCCGTATTGGTAAGCAATTATGGATTGCCTCCTCTCGTGGCTATAGCTGTAGCTTTGGTTTTTATGGCGATCTTTGCGTATATCATCTCCAAGCCGATCCTCAAGCTCTCGGGACACTATCTAGCTATGGCAACCCTAGGGATCGGTATCATTATCAATATTATCCTTGACTCTGAGGAGGAGCTTACCGGAGGAGCAGATGGTATGAGTGTAGAGAGTCTGGTACTGTTCGGCTGGGAACCTAGTCAAAGTTGGCACTGGTATCTTCTGGCATCACTGCTGCTGCTTCTAACCCTCTGGCTCATGGAAAACCTGATCGACTCTCCACTTGGTAGGATCCTTCGCAGCATCCATGACTCAGAGAAGGCCTCTGGCAGCGTGGGCGTAGATGTCTCTCACTACAAAAGTATTGTCTTTGTTATCTCCGTGACAATTGCCACAGTGGCAGGGAGTTTGTATGCCTTTTTCTCTGGTTTTATCTCTCCGCAGGAGGCAAGTTTCAACCATTCCATTGAACTGGTGGTGATGGTCGTCTTAGGTGGTATGGGTAGACTCTATGGTGCCGTGATCGGTGCAGCAATCCTTACTGCTCTACCTCAGCTACTTACTTCTTTTGAGGAGTATCAAACCCTTATCTATGGAGCGATTATTATTGTGATTATGATCTTTATGCCCAAGGGAGTGGTCTCACTCTTTGATGGTATCGGCAAAAGGAGTAGAGATGCTCAAAGCTGAAAACCTTACCAAACGATTTGGCGGTGTGACTGCGGTAGATGATTTTAGCTTCAGAGTGAAAAAAGGGACGATCCATGCGATCATCGGGCCCAATGGTGCAGGTAAAACCACACTGGTCAACATGCTCACCGGTGTCTATCGCTGTGATGAGGGTACGGTATGGCTGGATGGAGCAGATGTCACCAATACTGCTACCGATCAGCTGGTTTATCGTGGAGTCTGTCGTACCTTTCAGCATCTGGAGGTCTGTGGCAACATGACTGCTCTGGAAAATATCCTACTGGGATTTGACCGCTATATGAGTAAGAACCTCATACAGGTATGCTTCCGCTCCAAGCGTATACGAGAAGATGAGGCACGCTATACCCAGAGAGCCATGCATTTACTCTCACTGATAGGGATCGAGCAGCATGCCCATACCCTGGCAAAAAACCTCTCCTATGGTATCCTCAAAAAGCTGGAGATCATCCGAGCCTTGGCTACCTCTCCCAGCCTCATATTGTTGGATGAACCTGTTGCAGGTCTCAACCCAAAAGAGACAGCCGAAGTGGCCGATCTCATCCGTACGGTGACCAAAGATGAAGTCACTGTTATTTTGATAGAACATGATATGCGTATGGTAATGGAGCTCTCTGACCATATCACCGTCATGAACTTTGGAAAAAGACTGGCAGAAGGCACACCTCAAGAGATCAAAGCCAACCCAGAAGTGATCAGAGCCTATCTAGGAAGCGGGAGTTTCGAATGAACACTATCAGCAAAAACCCTATTCTGGACATACAAAACCTCAGCTGCCAATATGACAAGATCATTGCACTCTCTGATGTCTCACTCTCCATCTATCCAGGAGAGATCGCCTCTCTCATTGGTGCCAATGGTGCAGGTAAAACCACCCTACTACGTACTATCAGTGGTCTCAACAGAGCCTCAGAGGGCAACATCACCTTCGAGGGAAAAGAGATCACCAGTCAGAGCCCGGACAGAAGAGTCCGAGAAGGTATTGCACAGGTACCGGAAGGTCGTGGGCTCTTCTCTGTACTCAGTGTTGAGGATAACCTGCTTCTGGGAGCCTATACACGCAAGGACAGCAACATTCACAGCGACCTTCAAGGAATCTATCAAAAATTTCCTATACTACAGGAGAAGAGGGATGAATATGCAGGTACTCTCTCCGGAGGACAACAGCAGATGGTTGCTGTGGGCAGAGCACTCATGAGCCTCCCCAAACTTCTCCTACTTGATGAACCCAGTATGGGACTGGCACCTATCATTGTAGAAGATATCTTCTCTGCCATCATGGAGCTGAGAGATCAAGGAGTCACGGTCTTTATCGTAGAGCAAAATGCTTTTTTGGCACTCGAACACTCTGACAGAACCTATGTATTGGAGAATGGTTCCATGGTCTCAGAAGGTACTTCCAAAGAGATGTTGCATGACAAGAGTATCATAGAAGCGTATCTGGGAGGATAATCTCTAGCGTTATTTGTTTTTATGACGATAATACTCCGCAGCTTTTTTCTTTCCCATCCTCTCATATGCCTGTGCGATCTCTTCATTTCTGGCCTTGATGATCTTCTGAGACTCTTTACGCATGTTTTTTATCTCAACACGGTATGTACTTCGGGTAAACTGGCCGAGAAAGACCTTACTCTCTTCTCTAAGCTGATCTGCCAAGGACTGTGAGCTACTGTTATCTTTGAATCTCAAAAAGAGACTTTTAATCCTCAGAAACCATGCCTGGTCCACTCTTCTTCCTGAGGGATAGTCTGTAATATATGCTTCTGCATAGTATCGTGCCAGTAGATACTCTTTGTTCTTCATATGTGCTTTAGAAAGTTTGAGCATATAGGAGGGGAGCTTATTTGACTCCGGATGCTTACCTCTGTACGCCAGATAGAGTTTGTCTGCTGCTTCCAAGTTCTTATGCTTGATAGCTGTTTCTATGGTCAGAGATTTTTCTATCTTCTTCTCTTTTGGCTTGTCAATATGCTCAATCGCTGCGGTAGAACACCCTATTAGCACAACACCCACCCATGCATATACTACCATGCGTATATATCTCATCATTATAAATACCCTAGTTTTTCTTTCATTTTAAGAAACGATTATAGCATAATATTCATCTGCACAAATAGACCTCAGTTTACTTTCTATTACCAATCTTGTGTTATAATTAATATACCATTAAGGTTAGATCCTTTGGGAGTGGACTTAGTGGTATATCAGGAAAAAGGATAAACGATGAACAGAAGTATCGTAGGAAGACATTTTGAACTCACTGAACCAATCAAAGAGTATATTCATGGTGCATTGGATGGACTGGAGAAATATAATCTTGAGATCATCTCTGCAACAGTAGTCATATCAGGAGATACTAAAAATGGTAAAAAAGGCTTCAGTGTTGAGTTTGTAGTCAACCTCAAAGGAAAGCATACCGTCGTCATCACCCAAAAAGATAAAGATGTATATGCCGCTGTAGATCTGGCAGCAGAAAGGATCAAAAAGAACCTCAGAAGACATTCAGATAAGATAAAAGATCATAATAACGTAAGCCTCAAAGAGCTAGGAAGTGAAGCAGAAGCTGTCTTGGAGCAGAGTAACAATGATGATGCAGAACCAGAGATTGTACCGATGGATCTGGATCTGTATAAGCCTATGGACTTTGATGAAGTGATCGCACTTTTAAGAGCTGAAAACAATCAACAATTTCATGTATTTAATGACAATGAAGGCACCATGCGTGTCATGTATAAAAGAGCCGATGGTAAATTCGGACTCTATTGATCCCCTATGGGTGGGCATTTTGCCCGCCTCATATCTTATTCCTCATTTTTCATTCGCAATTTAGCATACCTAACAATCTCCTCATCTTCCCCCATATCCAACCACTTAAACCGCTGTCCACTCTGTATCGTGCCATCAAGGATATCCCCACTGTCACGGAACTTGAGATCGAGCTTGGCGATATCAAAGCCATTGGTCGTTTGTGTAAACTGTTCCAACCTGGCATTATTTTCTCTGTTTGAGTAGAGATAACACCAGCTTTTGAGACCATTGCGTCCTACTCTGCCTCTAAGCTGATGTAGCGTTGCCAGTCCCAGCCGTTCTGCCCCTACAATGACGATCAAGGTAAGTCGCGGTAGAGAGATACCTACTTCTACGACTGTCGTAGCCAACAAGATATTGCCCTGCTCTCTAAATGCCAGTAGCACCTCCTCCTTCTCTTTGTCTTTTCCATGGGTGACGTACACCTCTTCAAATCGTTTTTCCCAAAAACCTCTGGCTTCCTCCAGTGACTGATAGGGCACTTCAGCACTCTCCTCTACCAAAGGATAGATGATGAGGACTTGATGCTGTTGATCGATCTCCTTCTTGACATGCTCCAGTAGCTCCGGAAAATCAGGTTTGCCGATCATCTGCGTGAGAACTTCCCGCTCAAAAGGGGTAGTGGTGATCAAACTTACATCCAACAACGCACTCTCCATCATCGCCTGGGTACGGGGGATAGGTGTGGCAGAAAACTGTAAAAAATGGGGCTTGTGTTCCCCTGTACTCACCAAGGCTTCCAGCCCTGCACGCTGCTTGGTACCGAAACGATGCTGCTCATCCACCATCACCAGTGATGCTTCCGGCAGATCCTCCTTGTAGAGGAGTGCATGGGTACCGATGATGAAGTCTGCCTCTGTATAGTCTCCCTCCTCTTTGCCCTGCATGACCAGAGCGATATGGACCTCTGAGGGTAGATGTTTCACCGCCTCTTCATAGAGTTGAAGAGCCAGCAATGAAGTAGGTGCCATAAGGATACTCTTGTATGGCAGTGCCATCATCACGGAAGCGAGGATCACTATAGTCTTGCCAGATCCCACATCTCCAACCACCATCCGCTTGGCAGCCTTATCCTCTCTAGAGAGATCGACCTGTATCTGGGAGATCACGGACTGTTGTTCTGCAGTGAGTCTAAAGGGTAGGTGTTTCACAAAAGAGCGGATATCCCCATCCAGAGCCCTGGTCGCAGGAAAATCCACACGTTTACCTCTGAGTTTCCGTAGGTGATTGTAGGCTTCGATAAATTTGAGCTTTTGTATCATCTCTGTCCTGAGTGTGCCCTCTAGATAAATCTCACTCAACTCCTTGGGAAAATGCAGATGCATCAGTGCTGCCACCTCTGCACTGTCTAGCCCCTCATTATAGAGATTCCGTTCAGTCACATAGGTGCTGACCAGCTCCATGATCTCAGACTGCTTGAGCGTGGTTTTGTATTTGGGGATGATCCTGCCTATCTCTTTGATGGATTTGGGTTGGGACATTTGGAGATAGCCATTGTACTGCTCCAGCTTTCCTTGAATCGTGTGTCTGCTCCCTTTGCTAAAAAGCTGATAATGGTAAGGGGTCACACGAAAGAACATCGAAGAGAGCCGCTTGCCGAACTTTGGTAATGTAAAAGTCACCCGAAGTTTGCCCGAAACACTAGAAACGCCATCCACCTCCGCCTCAAGCGTACAGACCTTCCCGATCTCCAAAGCAGAGGAGAGTGTGGTGTCATTATAGGAAGTAGGCACGATCAATGCTAGATCGAGCAGTGTATTGATCTTCAGTTTTTTAAAGAGCTCTTTTGCATTTTCCATAGGGTATTATACATATTTTTCACGCTTAGTGGTAAAAAACTGTCATATTGTCATATTTTTTCCAGATTCATAAAATGGAGCTGTTGGTAACTTTTGCGTAATGCTGAAACTTCATCTGCCAGATCTTCGGGTCTATCAGACCTCAGTGCTTTTGCCAGCAGTTGTGCGATTTTGGGAATATCCTCAACCGTTACTCCCCAGCGAACGATCTCTGAAGTTCCGATCCTGAGTCCATTCAACTCTCCCTCTATAGGTTCAACCGGCAAACCGATACCACAAGTCAAAAAGCCTGCTTGACGCAACCTGGCTGATGCTGACTGCCCTCCTCCAAATGGCTTGGCAAGTACAGCAAACTGATGTGATTGCGTATAGCCTCTCTCTTTGCCAAAAACCGGAATACCCTCTTGCTCCAACTCCTGAGCAAACCTCTGTGCTGTAGCGATCATGGCTTTGGCATAGGCAGTTCCGTGATCTTTCCAGTCAAGCATCGTCAGAGCCAATGCAGCTGATTTTCCCGCATCAAAGTTGGCAGTCATACCAGGAAAGGCAATGGCTTCTAGTTTTTTTGCCAATGCAGCGTCATTGCTCACGATGAGTCCACCAGCAGGCCCACCCAGACTCTTGTAGGTACTCATGGTCATGATATGTGCACCATCCTCTAAAGGGTTTGGCCAGCTACCCCCTGCGATGATCCCACACTGATGTGCCGCATCAAATAGAAGCTTGGCACCCACTTCATCAGCTACCTTTCTCGCATTACGCACATCATGAGGGAAGAGATTAAGACTTCCACCAATAGTAATCAGTTTGGGCTTAACCTTTTTTGCCAGTACCCTGAGTGCCTCGATATCGATGGTGTAGTTGGCAGCATCAACAGGAGCATGGTGTATTGTGAGTCCATAGAGACCGGCACAGCCAGCCTCATGGTGTGTCACATGTCCACCAATCGAAGGGGGAGGAGCAATGATCACATCTCCAGGCCTACAGGTTGCCATAAACGCATATAGATTGGAAATTGCCCCTGAAGGTACACGTATCTCTGCATAACTCGCTTTGAATATCTCGGCACAAAGCTCCGCTGTGATAACTTCTATCTCTTCGATAGCTTCCAACCCAGTTTCATATTTATCTTTTGGATATCCCAGTGATGGACGAGAAGAGAGCCCAGAAGCCAATATCTCCTCCGCACGAGGATTCATAACATTTGCAGCAGGATCGAGATTGAAACACTCCTCTTCATGGATCTGTCGGTTCTGATCACTCAGTGACCAGAGCTGCTTACACACCTCCGCTGTAGTGCTATCTGCTGTTTTACTGGCAATCTCTTCTACAAACTGCTTGCTTTTCTCAGGCAGCCATTCTCTGCTTTTTAATTTGACCATACCTCACTCCTCTTCTATTCTCTTTGTATTGGTAAATCATCATTTATTATAACACAGATAGAGAGCTTACAGCACATTTTAATCAAAAAATAGACACAATAAGGCACATAATTCTACACAAAAAATGACTAGATAGAGAAAAAATGACAGAAAAATTATTTGTTTATGGTACGCTGGGACCTAATAGACCCAATGCACATATTTTAGAAGATATTGGAGGTAGCTGGGAAGACGGTAGTGTCACTGGTATACTCAAAGAGGAGGGCTGGGGTGCTGAGATGGGATACCCTGGTATTATCCTTGATCCCAAGGGTGCAGAGGTAAAGGGCTTTGTCTTTAACTCAAAATATCTCTCAAAGCATTGGAAAATGCTGGATGATTTTGAGGGAAATGCCTATCAGCGTGTCATCACCCAAGTAACTCTCCTTGATGGTACAGTGACAGAGGCTTACCTCTATACTTTACGCTGATCAATTGTGGATATCACCTATCACTAGAGGTACCCTAAAGATTATTCCCTTATACGCTCTGTTATAGAAGTAGCGATATCTTTTATATTTGTATAGCTCAAATTTTTCATATCTACCATCCAAGAACCGCCCAAACATAGTACATTATCTAATTTTAGATACTCTTGAAAATCACTGCTGTCTATACCTCCTGTTGGGCAAAATCTAATGTCACCAAAAATGCCACCATACACTTTGAGCATCTTAAGTCCGCCTGAGTTTCCTGCATGAAAAAACTTTTGGAAATTAACACCAAGCTCATAAAGAGCCATGATTTCACTAGGGGATGATGCCCCGGGGAGATAGGGCATACCTATCTTTTGTGCCTCCTCTACCAAAGAGGTCGTAAAACCAGGACTGACGGCAAATGAAGCACCAATATTTTTGAGCTGTAGAAGCTGTTCAGTTGTTACAGCAGTGCCTGCTCCAACCAGTACATCAGGAAACTCCCTTCTGATAGCCTCTATGCAACCTAACGCATTTTTGGTTCTGAGTGTAACTTCTAGGTTACTCATGCCCCCAGAAATCAAACTCTCAGCGATTTTGAGGGCTTCGTTTTTATCATCCAGCGTCAAGACTGGGATTACAGGGGATTGTTCCAGTTTTTCTATGATATTAGTCACTTTCTTCCTTTGGTATGATGGCACCTTGGTGCATAATCACTTTTGATGCAAGCTTACTTGCTTTTTTTATCGCTTCTTCCATGGTGGATCCCTCCAACCGAGCGGCAAGATAGGTTCCATTAAAAGCATCACCTGCTGATGTAGTATCTATGATTTTCTCTAGTTTTTTCACTCTGACCTCTCCCTGTCTACCATGAAGACTATAGACCACCTCCTCCTCTCCACGCTTGAGCACTACTTCTGAGCAACCTGTATTTTTGATAATCTCATCCACACCGATATCGCCCCAAAGTGCTCTTTCATCATCCAGAGAGGGGAGAAAAATATCGCAATATTGCAGTGCCTCTGTATGTAGAGATTTTGCATGCTTCTTGGAACTGTAGAGCTGTGGTCTATAGTTTGAATCATAGGCTATCTTTACACCATTCTTTCTAGTATTCTCCAAAAAGTTATACAAAATATTTCTACCTTCTTGACTCATGATGGCCAAAGTAATGGCTGAAAAATAGATTAAATCAAACCCCATTAAATCAGATTTTATTTTTTCAAGCGATTGAGTCAAAAAAAGTCTTTTTGCTGCTGAGTCACTTCTCCAGTAGCTAAAACTCCTTTCTCCATCTTCTGTATCTATCATATAGAGTCCCACTGACTTATTATTGAGCCTGTCTATATAGGTTGTCTCTATCTCTTCAGTATGAAAAAAGTCCAACATTTTCGTAGACAGCGCCTCCTCACCCAAAACAGTAATATACTCTACTTGCACATTTCCTAAAGATCTTTTGAGGTAGATTGCGCAGTTAAAAGTATCTCCACCAAAAGTCTGTGTGTAACCTCCATCGTTCTCCTGGTAGAGTTCAACCATGCATTCACCTATGACTGCTACCCTATACATTTTTCCTCTCCCTCCCTTTACTTAAAGCTTCATACAGTCCATTTAGGTATGTCACACCAAGCGCTCTGTCATACAGTCCATATCCAGGCATGCCCTCTTCAGCCCATATCATGCGGCCATGGTCAGGTCTAATGTGCCCAGAAAACCCTATATCGTAGTAGGCTTTCATGATCTCATATAGGTCGAGGCTTCCTTCACTAGAGAGGTGTGAACACTCATGGAAGCTGCCGCCAGTCAGACGATTAATATTACGTATATGCCCAAAATGCAATCTTTTTTGCTTGCCAAAATCCCTAATCATTTCTGGAATGTCATTGTCTGCATTCGCGCCCAATGAACCACTGCAGAGCGCTATACCATTTCGTGGACTGTCCACCAAATCTATCAGCCTCTGCAAACTTTCCCTATCTGTTATGATCCTAGGAAGTCCAAATATACTCCAAGGTGGATCATCGGGATGTATAGCCATATTGATATCACAGGCATGGGCTGTGGGGATGATGGATTCTAGAAAATATCTCAGATTTCTCCACAAACACTCCTTGTCTATACTTTTGTATTTCCCAAAAAGTGCTTCAATTTCATGCAATCTATCAGGCTCCCAACCTGGAATAATGATATCTTTTGAGCCTCTTTTTACTATCTCCAAGAGATCATTTGGTTTGAGATTTCTGAGTAGCTCATTGTCAAACGATAGTGCAGTGGAGCCATCTTTAAGTACTTTGGCCAAATCTGTTCTTGTCCAATCAAAAATAGGCATAAAATTGTAACAAACTGTTTTGACACCTACCTTTGAGAGATTTTCAAGGGTTCTCTTATAATAACCAATATACCTATCTCTATATTCATCTCCAAGCTTGATGCTCTCATGCACATTGACGCTCTCAATAACCTCCATACTCAAGCCATGCGATGCAGTAAGTGCTCTGAGTATCTCCAGCTTCTCTAATGGCCATATCTCTCCCACCGGGATGTCCATAAGCGCAGTCACCACACCATGGATACCAGGAATCTGCGCTATGTGCTCTAGGGGTATCTTATCACCTTGACCATACCATCTGAATGTCATTTTCATATTTGCATCTTATTCATCTCTAGTAATGTATGGTATAGTCCATCATCTCCCTAATGAGACCCTTGGTTCCTACGAGTTTGTTATTCAGTATCACGACGCTTCGCTCACCCATACTGGTCACCGAGTGCTCTATATAAGATATGTCAAAGTTCTCTATATGTGTTGCGGCCAGCCTATTGAAAGAGAAGAGTTTGATATCATGTTCCAATACCATACCTTTTTGCCTGATTGCCTTGAGACAACCAATAGTAATCTGGTTTGCACAGGAGAAGATGGCATCAGGAGGTCTCTCTTGCTCCAAAATATCCAATGTAATCTCCAGACCACTCTCTATGGTAAAGTTTCCTCTCGTTACCCTGCTTTCATCATATGCCACCCCATGTTTCTCTAGTGCAGATATATATCCATCAAGTCGCTTATTTGCATTAATGTCATTATGTGGACCTGTGATGAAAGAGATATTTTTATAGCCATCTTCAATGAGCATACTGATGGCATCATGAACGGCACTTGTATTGGAGAGGAACACTCCTGAGTTATCACTCGTGGATATGTCCCTATCAACCAAGACGAAAGGGACTCTGTATTTGTTGAGCTTTCGAACAATAGAGATAGACTCTTTTTCTTGATTTCTAGATCTTACCAAAACTATGCCGTTGATTTCTCTCTCTAAGAGTTTATCTACAGCCTCCATTTCGCTATCATGGCTGTCATGGGTCAAATAGAGTATCACAGAGAGGTTCAATACCTTGGCCTGCTTCGTTATTCCCTCAAGTACCCTTGCAAAATAGGAATTCAACACATCAGGAATCACTACGCCTATCTCACTATTTTTACTGAGAGCAGGTGGTCTATAGTAATACTTTTTATACTCCAATTCTTTGGCGATCTCAAGTACTCTTTCTCTCGTCTCATTTTTGACCAAGTCTGGCATATTAAAGACTCTGGAAACAGTAGCCGTAGACACCCTTGCCCTTTTGGCAATCTCTCTTATACCCACAAAGCACTTCCTATGTAAAATTTTACATTATAAGTGTATCATTTTTTACATAACTAACCGCTTTTGACGGATAAATTGCAATATTTTACCATTTAAGTGTATATTTAGTATTGATATAGAATAATACACAGTGATGTAAAAAGTTTTCTGTAACACTTTTTACATTATATAAACTCAAAAGGAGCGAATATGAAAAGTTTTAAAAGTGCAGCGGTTGCTTTATCTATGTTAGGTGCATTGTCTTTAGGTGCAGCGGAGATTGAAGTACTACACTGGTGGACAAGTGGTGGTGAAGCTGAATCAGTTGGTCAGCTAAAAACCATGCTAGAGAAAAATGGACATACATGGAAAGATTTTTCAGTAGCAGGCGGTAATGGTTCAAATGCTATGACAGTTCTCAAAAGTAGAGTCATGTCAGGTAATCCGCCAAGTGCTGCTCAGATAAAAGGACCTAGTATCCAAGAATGGGCCAAACTTGGTGTTGCTTCAAATCTTGATGCTGTTGCCAAAGCACATAACTGGGATAAAATTCTTCCTAAGCGATTTGCAGATACCATGAAATATGATGGACACTATGTTGCTGTTCCTGTAAATGTTCATAGAATTGATTGGATGTGGGTTAACCCATCTGTTTTCAAAAAATCAGGAGCAACCATTCCTAAAACTTGGGCTGAATTTGAAGTAGCCGCCAAAAAAATCAAAGCTGCTGGCTTTATTCCTGTAGCGCAAGGTGGTCAACCATGGCAAGAAGCTACACTTTTTGAAACGATTGTTCTTGGAGTTGGTGGATCAGATTTTTATCAAAAAGCATTAGTAGATTTAGATACAAAGGCGCTTGGTTCTGCAACTATGGTAAAAGCATTTGATACCTTAAAAATGGTAAAATCATATACGGATAAAAATGCGCCAGGTCGTGACTGGAACTTGGCAACTGCTATGGTCTACAAAGGCGAAGCAGCAATGCAATTCATGGGAGACTGGGCAAAAGGCGAATTCAAAGTTGCTGGTAAAAAAATTGGAACAGACTACGTGGCTGTTGATGCGCCTCAAACCGAAGGTGCTTATATTTATAATATTGATAGTTTTGTAATGTTCAAACAAGATGATGCCTCAAAAGCAAAAGGTCAAGAAAAACTTGCAGAGCTCATTCTTTCAGAAGAGTTCCAAGTTATTTTCAATACTAGAAAAGGTTCTATTCCTGTTATAGAAGGTCTTTCAAAAAGCAAATTTGACTCCATCGCTGTTAAATCTATGGATGACATGATTGCTGCTTCAAAAGCAGGAACGCTACTTCCAAGCATGGCTCACCAAATGGCAATTCCTGATGCAATCAAAGGTGCAATTGTTGACGTTGTTACAAACTTTTACAATTCTGATATGAGTTCAGACAAAGCCGTGAAAGATTTAGTAACTGCTGTTAAGAATGAGAAGTAGGCACAAGGATAAAATATAAAATGAAAAGTAAACTCAAATATTTAGAAGATATCATTCCTAAATTAGTAGTAGCACCCACTTTTCTGATCATGATTATATTTATATACGGGTTTATACTTTGGAATTTTGTTCTTAGTCTAACAACTTCCAAACTACTACCTGTATATACTTTTGCAGGGCTAAAGCAGTATATATCACTCTTTAGCAATGCAAAATGGTGGCTTTCAATAGAGAATCTTTTTATATTCTCGTCAATCTTTATTGCTACATGCTTAGTTTTTGGATTGTTGTTAGCCATCTTTATTGATCAAAAGATTAGATTTGAAGGAGTCTTTCGTACGATTTATCTATACCCTATGGCACTCTCTTTTATAGCAACTGGTACAGTTTGGCAGTGGATGTTAAATCCGGGACTCGGGCTAGAAAAGTTGATTATTCAAATGGGATTTGAAAACTTTACTTTCGATTGGATTGTTGATTCCCAAATGGCCATTTATACGATCATAATAGCGGCAGTTTGGCAATCAACAGGTTTTGTGATGATTCTTATACTTGCGGGGTTAAGAGGAATCAATAGTGAAGTTATCAATGCAGCGAAGATTGATGGAGCATCAATGCTTAGGATATATTGGAAAATAATAATTCCACAACTGGGGCCAGTATTCTTCTCTTCAGTGATCATTCTACTTCATATAGCAATAAAAACATTTGACTTGGTTGTTGTCATGACAAAAGGTGGACCAGGATATTCAACTTTCTTACCCTCTATTTTTATGTATGACTACTCATTTGCTAGAAATAAACTTGCATTTGGCGCTTCAAGCGCAATGATGATGTTACTATTTGTCATGATTTTTGTTGTGCCCTATCTATATTATGAATTGAGGAAAAAACATTGAATACAATAACACAAAGAAATGCCATCAGTGGGCTCACAAGAGTTCTGATCTATTCTGTGCTTTTTGTATGTGCACTATATTTCTTGCTGCCAATTTTTGTAATGATTATTACATCCCTAAAAGATATTGATGAGATTAAAAATGGCAACCTATTGGCACTACCAGAAACCATAACATTCCAACCATGGATAGAAGCTTGGAGTGAAGCTAAAATTGGCTCAAATGCAGAAGGCATAAAACCATACTTTATGAACTCTATCATTATCACTATTCCAGCGGTATTGATTTCATCTATCATAGGTGCTTTCAATGGCTATGTATTTTCAAAATGGAAATTTAAAGGCAGTGAAGTATTTTTTTCTTTACTGCTTTTTGGTTGTTTTATACCATTTCAAGTTATCTTACTGCCGATGTCTCAAACCCTAGGAACACTTGGGCTTTCTCAAAGTATTTGGGGTCTCATAAGTGTTCATACCATCTATGGGTTAGCCTTTACAACTCTATTTTTTAGAAACTTTTATGTATCTATTCCAACTGAACTCATAAATGCAGCCAAAATTGATGGAGCAGATTTCTTTAAGATTTTCTTTAAGATTCTACTTCCTGTAAGCCTGCCAATTTTTATGGTATGTATTATTTGGCAAATGACTCAAATATGGAATGAGTTCCTTTTTGGTGTCACGTTTTCCAACGCAGATACACAACCTGTCACTGTGGCACTCAATAACTTAGTAAATGCAACATCATCAGTTAAAAAATACAATGTAGACATGGCAGCCGCACTCATCGCTGTAGCACCGACACTCATCGCCTATATCGTATCTGGAAAATATTTTGTAAAAGGATTGATGGCCGGTGCCGTCAAATAAAGAGGAAAAATGAAATCACTAATAATCGACAATCTATACAAAAGCTATGGTACAACAGAGGTACTCAAGGGGATCGATATATTTTTGGATGCGGGAGAGTTTTTGGTACTGGTGGGCCCGAGTGGTTGCGGAAAATCGACACTGCTAAACTCCATCGCAGGACTTGAGGATATCAGCTCAGGCTCCATCAAACTAGGAGAGAGAGATATCACGAACGAAACACCAAAAAACAGGGGTTTAGCAATGGTGTTCCAAAGCTACGCCCTCTACCCTAACATGACTGTCAGGAAAAACATAGAGTTTGGTCTCAAGATCAACAAATTCTCAAAAGAAGAGATAAAGAACAGGGTAGGAAATGCCGCCAAAATACTCCATATAGAGCTGCTACTAGACAGGAAACCTGCCCAGCTCTCAGGTGGACAGCGACAGCGGGTGGCGATCGCCAGGTCCATCTCCAGAGAGCCGGATATGTATCTTTTTGATGAGCCGCTCTCCAACCTGGATCAAGCAGAGCTTCGCGTCAAGATGAGAGCAGAGCTCAAAAAACTGCACAAAAGGGTCAAAAAAACGATCGTATATGTTACACATGATCAGATAGAAGCGATGACACTGGCAGACAAGATAGCCATCATGGATAAGGGAGTCATTCAGCAGTTTGACACCCCATCAAATGTCTATGAGAATCCATGCAATCTGTTCACGGCCGGGTTTATCGGCTCACCCTCTATGAACTTCATCAATCTCATCGTTCAAAAAGAGGGAACACAGTACTACATAGAGCTGACAAACAAACAGGGGAAAACCCATCGGATCTATCTGGACGATGCCTACACAAACCTAGAACAGTATATCGGAAAAACCATCATAGCAGGGCTCAGACCCGAGCATATACAAAATGGATTTAGAGACAGCCGTGTACAAGATGAGCTGCAAGATAT
This sequence comes from Sulfurovaceae bacterium, assembly GCA_965215705.1. Lineage (GTDB taxonomy): Bacteria > Campylobacterota > Campylobacteria > Campylobacterales > Sulfurovaceae > JAAXPZ01. The sequence continues at coordinate 1,056,827 of CBDCEE010000003.1, forward strand.
AAGCGCCACAGTAGAGTTCTCAGAGCTGACAGGCTCGGATATATTTATTCATATCATCCTCAATGACACTGAGATAGTGACCAGGATTTCTCCAACAAGCTACCGAAAAGATGCTCAGGAGATCGAACTAAAACTCTGGGCAAAGAAAATACTCTTTTTTGACAAAGAGACTGAGAAAAGAATCGTATAAAAAGGAGCAAAAAATGACACTCAAAAAGAAAGTCGTCATCGTCACAGGTGCGACATCGGGTATTGGTCTGGAGATTGCACGAGAGTGCTTAAGCCTGGGGGCATCCGTCATGCTGCACACCTCGCCCCACTCCGTCCAAAAAGCCCAGGCGCTTGTTGCGGAGTTTGGAGACAAAAGTGCCTTTGTGATCGCTGATCTCTCCCGTTTTGAGGAGCTCGGTGCTATCGTGACAAGCACTGTAGAGGCCTTTGGCAGGGTAGACGCACTGGTCAACAATGCAGGTGTATTTCCCAGAAATGATATCAGTACTATCACAGAGGATGATTACACATATATCATGGATATCAACTTCAAAGCCCCACTATTTCTAAGCAAAGCAGTAGTCGAGGTATTCTTGGAGAAAAATATCAAAGGATCTATTGTCAATATTGGCTCTATCAACGCCTACTGTGGACAGGACAACCTGCTGATATACTCCTCTTCAAAAGGTGCACTCATGACCATGACAAGAAATATGGCGGACCATCTCTCTTCCTACTCCATCAGAGTCAACCAGCTCAATGTCGGCTGGACACACACAGACAAAGAGCATGAGACACAGATAGGAGAAGGCAACGCAGAGGACTGGTATCAGCATCTGCCAAAAGCCTTCGCCCCTAGAGGGACGATTCTGGCACCTGAGGAGATCGCTAGACATGTGGCATTTTGGGTCAGCGACTACTCGATACCCGTCTCAGGCTCCGTATATGAGATAGAACAGTATCCTGTCATAGGACGAAACAAAATCAATGCTTAGCTATATAGAAAATTCCAAATCTCTGCTGGGCGAGGGGCCTCTATACAATCAAAAAGAGAATGCTCTTTACTGGACAGATATAAAAGCAATGAGACTTTTTACCTACAATCTGGAAACAAAAGTAGTACAAAGCTATCCCTTCTCTAGACCGATAGGCTCTTTTGCCTTTACCAGTAGTGATAAAATCATCACGACCACAATGCATGGTTATGAATATGCTCACTTGAATGAATGTAGGCTATCGCCCATAGTGGATCCCGAAACTGACAAGCCTCACAATCGTTTTAATGATGGTAAATGCGATGCAAAAGGAAGATACTTGGCAGGTACGATGGACAATGACGAAAAAGAGATAACAGGCTCCTTGTATAGTTTCGATGGGAGCACTGTCAAAAAACTTGAAGATAGTCTTTTCATATCCAACGGTCTTGGGTGGAGTCCAGACTCTCAGAAGTTTTACCTCACAGATAGCCCCAAAAGGGTTATATATATTTATGATTATGATTTAAAAGCGGGAACACTCTCACATAAAAAAGTATTTGTAACTATAGGCAAAGAGGATGGCTATCCCGATGGCCTCTGTGTTGATAGTGAAGGATATATCTGGTCAGCCCACTGGAATGGCTGGAAGATTACAAGATATGCACCAGATGGCTCAGTAGATAGTATCTATGATATACCTGTACCAAAAGTAACATCATGCAATTTTGGTGGTAAAGACCTGGATACGCTTTTTATCACTACTGCTGCTTTTGAACTAAGTGAAGAAGCATTAATAAAAGCACCTTTAAGTGGCTATACCTTTACTTTAGAAACAAAAGTAAAAGGACAAAAGCCATATATTTTTAAGGAAAAATAGGAGATAAGCATGGATATCAATAGAAAAAAATTTAAATACAGAAGTCAAGCTTGGTTCGATAACAAAGAGGATCCAGGAATGACAGCACTCTACTTTGAGAGATACCTCAATTATGGTCTAACAAGGAAGGAGCTACAATCAGCAAGACCTATCATAGGTATCGCACAAACAGGCAATGATATCTCACCATGCAACAGGCACCACTTGTCTCTAGCAAGCAGACTTAAAGATGGTATTCGCGATGCAGGAGGAATCCCTATGGAGTTTCCCACACATCCTATACAGGAGACAGGAAAACGTCCCACAGCGGCACTGGATAGGAACCTATCATATCTCTCTATGGTAGAGACGATATATGGCTATCCTATCGATGGGGTCATCTTTACTATAGGGTGCGACAAAACCACGCCAGCCGCACTGATGGCAGCGGGAACTTTAAATATACCATCCATCACCTTTTCAGTAGGACCCATGCTCAATGGCTACTACAAAGGGAAACTTTGTGGCTCAGGAACAGCCATCTGGGAGGCGAGAAAGCTTTTAGCCAAAAAGGAGATAGACTATGAGGAGTTTATGGATATAGCGGCTAGTTCAGCTCCGAGTGATGGATACTGCAATACCATGGGGACGGCTTCCAGTATGAACTGCCTCGCTGAAGTACTAGGGATGAGCCTGCCAACTGGTGGTACGATACCTGCCCCCTACAGAGAGAGAGGACAGTTGGCCTATGAGACTGGGAAACAAATAGTTGAATTGGTCAATCAGGATGTCAAGCCATCTGATATCCTTACCAGAGAGGCATTTCTCAATGCCATCGTCGCTTCATCAGCGCTTGGTGCTTCTACCAATGTACCCATTCATATCAATGCCATAGCAAAAAACATAGGTATAGAAATCAATAACAACCATTGGCAAGAGTATGGATACAACATACCGCTGCTTGTCAACTGCCAACCAGCAGGCGAGTACCTAGGGGAAGATCTGCACAGAGCTGGTGGCGTGGGAGCCATCATGAGTGAACTGATTGCAAAAAACAAAATCTATACAGACACACTTACTGTCAGCCAAAAAACAACAGGCGAAAACTACAAAAATGCCAAGATACTTAATGAAAAGGTCATCAAGACCTATAACAATCCCCTACTCTCTAAAGGTGGTTTTCTGGTCATGGGCGGCAATATCTTTGACAGTGCAATCATGAAAACCTCTGTGATAGATGATGAGTTTTTAAAACGCTACATAAAAGATGGGATCATCAAAGGAAAAGCTGTTGTCTTTGAGGGACCAGAGGATTATCACAAGCGTATCAATGACGAAAATCTACACGTTGATGAAAACAGCATTCTTTTTATGAGAAATTGCGGCCCGAAAGGCTTCCCTGGCTCTGGAGAAGTAGTCAACATGCTACCTCCTGACAGATTGGTAAAGCAAGGTATCACTGCACTCCCAACTATAGGTGATGGGAGACAGAGTGGCACCAGTGCAAGTGCTTCTATCCTCAATGCAACGCCTGAGAGTTACGAAGGTGGCGGTATGGCCATCATAGAAACAGGGGATACTGTTGTCATAGATATGGAAAATAGAGAAGTCCAACTCAAAATCTCAAATGAAGAGATACTAAAGAGAAAAGAAAATATAGCTTTACCAGAATTAGAAAACGACACTCCATGGCAAGAGATTTACAGAAAGTTTGTAGAGGGTCTAGCAGATGGAGCCTGTCTAAAGATGGAGAAGCCTTATGAAAAGATACTAGACAGAAAATGGTTTGCGAGGCATTCGCACTAGTGAATGTACTAAAAAATGGAAAATATCAAATAGAAGTCAGCTCCATAGGGGCTGAACTCAAAAGCTTCTCCTGCAAGAATGTGGAGTATCTTCATGCTGGGGACCAAACATATTGGCATAGAAGTTCCCCTGTTCTTTTTCCCATAGTTGGTAGAGTCAAGCACAACAACTATACATACAAGGATAAAAAATACACACTACCCATACATGGTTTTGCAAGATTCTACAAATTCAAGTTAATAGAAAAATCAACACATGCACTTCTTTTTTTATTGCAGGAAAACCAAGAGACACTAAAACACTATCCATTTAAATTCAATCTTAAGATCAAGTATACACTTCACAAGGATGGACTTAAGATAGACTATAGTGTGTATAGTGATGAAGATATCCTCTTTTCATTTGGAGCACACCCTGCATTTTTGCTTCATGCTTCTATTGATGATTCCTATATAGAATTTGAAAAAGATGAGCATAGTGATACGATTTGTTTGAACATGAAGACAGGATGCGTGAGTCCAAAAATCAAAAAAATTTTAAACTCTAGTAGACTATCTCTTCATCATGACATTTTTGCCAAAGATGCTCTCATTTTCAAAAACCTAAACTCCAAAGAGATTATCTTTAAAAATACGAGAAATACAAAATGCGTAAAAGTAGCATATGCTGGCTTTACATACCTAGCATTCTGGGCCCCTGTCGGGGCACCTTTCGTCTGCATAGAGCCTTGGTGTGGCATAGCAGACTCCATAGACACAAGCCACAAATTCGAAAGCAAAGCCTCCATTATCAAACTGGATAAAAATACCTTATTTGAACGCTCTCTTCGCATATCACTGTATTAAGTAAGGGGCACGCTAAAGACTCTTATGGTAACCCTCTCACTGCCAAGAAGGAATAGTCAATCAATCCTTCACAATTGCAAAACTGATCTCTCCTATCTCTGCGTGAGACCCTATAAAGGCATTGATCTGCTCTAGTCCTATATCCTCAATCAACTGCAACTCTTGGGTACGATAGTCCAGAGGCTTACCATTGTAGTAGGCATTGAATGCATTACCGATACGCTGCTGGAGTGTTTCATTGCGTAGAGGTTCACTACCGACGAGAAACTGCTTGGCAGCATCAAGCTCATCTTGTTTGATACCTTTTGAAATAAACTGTTCTACCACCTCGGAAACCACGGTTTTAGCATTCTCTGCACTCTCTAGCTTGGTCTGGAGGTGTCCTGTAAAGTAGCTTCCCGTACGGTTCACACTAAAGCTACAGTATGCAGAGTAGGCAAGCCCTCGCTTGACCCGTATCTCCTCCATCAGCCGGCTACCAAAGCCGCTACTACCCAGTACAAAAGAAGCTACTTTCCCCAGATAGACCTCATCACTATCATAGGGCATGTTATAGGGAGCACCAAAGTAGAGATATGCCTGCTCTGTTGCGGCTGTCTTGATCACTGTTTTAGGCTGAGATATCGTCTCTACCAAGCCCAGTGCTGCGACAGATACAGTAGACAGTACCTCACTTACTTGAGAGACGATCCCGTTGAGCTCTTTCTCTTCTACATCGCCACCCAATACTACCATAAGGTTATTTTTTCCTAGATACTGCGTGATATGTTTCTCTATGTCTTCTAAAGTGATCTCTCCTACACTCTCGACTGTGCCACTGGAAGGGTGAGCTCTCTCTGTCCCCTCAAAGAGCACAGATTTGAGTAGTAGATTGGCAACATAATCAAAATCACTCTGTTTCTGTGTCAGCATCCCGATCATCTGGGTCTGTACTTTCTCAAATGCCTCTGCGGTATAGTTGGGGTCACGCAATAGTTTACCCAGCATCTCCAGACCAAAAGCAAACTCACTCTTGAGTGCATTGAGGCTGATGACAAAGGTCTCTGCTCCCACAGAAGCATGGAATGTGATCGCCCTGCTCTCTAAGGCTTCGGCGAAGGCTTCACTACCCATCTGCTTCGTCCCTTCTCCTAGAAGCCTGCTGGCCAGCTTCGCTAGACCAGGCTTGGTATCGGTGAGGGCACCGCTATGCTCAAAGACCAACTGCATAGAAACTAAGGGCAGATGATGGTCCTGTTCAAAAATAACAGGGATAGGAATCTCATTTACAACGATGGCATCAAGGGTTGCTGACATTAAAATCGCTCCAGTATCTCATATGCTGTATTGCGTTTGGCAGGGTGCTCTCCAACATCATGGATAAGCCGTATCATCTCATCTTGGTTCATCTCATTGGTTACGCCAGCAGCAGAAACCACATTCTCTTCCATCATGGTGCTCCCCAGGTCATTTGCGCCAAAGAGCAGAGCCATCTGTCCGATATAACTACCCTGTGTCACCCAGGAACTCTGGATATTGGGTACATTATCCAGAAAGAGCCGCGCCACTGCCAGATATCTTAGATAGAGATTGGAGCTGGTTTTGGTAATGGTAGGCAGTTCACGTTTGAGCTCCGTGTTGTCACTCTGATATGACCACATGATAAAGGCACGGAAACCTCCTGTCTCATCCTGTAGTCTACGCACATGATCAAAGTGCTCTACGATCTCACGGGTAGTCTCTACGGTACCATACATCATGGTAGCCGTAGATTTGATCCCCAGCCTATGTGCTTCTCTATGCACCTCCAGCCATGTGTCTTTGTCCAGCTTTTTGGGTGCTATGATATCCCGTACACGATCAGAGAGGATTTCTGCTCCAGCACCGGGAATCGAGCTAAGCCCCTTGGCCTGGAGCCGTGCCAGCACCTCGGGGATACTCAGCTTGGAGCGTTGTGCTATATAGTCTATCTCAATTGCGGAGAAGCCATGGATCGTTACTTGCGGATACTTCTGATGGATATGCTCTACCAGTTCCTCATACCACTCGATCTCCAGCTTGGGGTGTACACCCCCTTGGAAGAGTATCTGCGTACCGCCGATGGCTACAAGCTCATCGATCTTGGTATCAATCTCCTCAAAGCTGAGGATATAGGCATCCTCTTTTTTCTCATGGGTATAAAAGGCACAGAACTTACAGTCTACCCAGCAGATATTGGTATAGTTGATATTGCGATCTACAACAAATGTAGTGACTTTTTTGGGATGTAGCTCTTGCTTTCGCTCCAGTGCCATACGGCCTAGTGTTTTGAGGTCTGCATTTTCGATCAAATCAACTGCTTCATCGATGGTCATTCGTTTGGTCTGTTTCATGATGATTAGATTATTTACCGATAGCGTCTAAAACACCATTGATAAATTGTGGTGCTTTGTCATCTGCCAGCGCTTTGGCTAGCTCGATTGCTTCATTGATGATGATAGCACGATCTGTCTTTTCGATCAGTATCTCATAGGCACCCAATCGCATGATCGCTTTCTCTACCTTACCGATACCATCATAATCCCAATCCTTGAGATGTTTTTGTATCTCTGTATCCAGCGCTTCCATGTTGTCAATCGTACCAGCAAACAATGCATGAGAAAACTCTCTCTGCTTATTGCGTATCTTGTCCTCTTCCAGGATCTCATCTTGAAACTTGGCGATCTCTTTATTTCCCAGGTCGTAGGCATAGAGCAGTCCTACGACTGCCGTACGTACTTGGTGTCTTGTTGCCATTAATCAAGCTCACTATAGAGATTGATCATCTCAATGAGTCCTGTCATTGCCTCTGCACCTTTGTTACCTGCTTTGGTACCTGCACGCTCGATCGCCTGCTCGATAGTATCCACTGTCAAGACACCAAATGATGCCGGTTTCCCATACTTGAGTGTGACATTGGCAACCCCTTTGGTAGCCTCGGCAGAGACATAATCAAAATGTGGTGTAGCCCCACGGATCACTGCTCCCAGACAGCAGACTGCATCATACTTATCTGATGCCAATGCTTTGTCCAAGGCAAACGGGATCTCAAAGGCACCCGGTACCAAGATTAGATCCAGATTATTTGCATCTCCACCATGTCTGGCATAGGCGTCTTTGGCACCTTCAACCAGTCTATCTGTGATAAAGTGGTTGAATCTCGCTGAAATAATCGCTACTTTTTTCTTCTTGTCAACACTTAGGTTGCCCTCTATAATTTTCATTCTGTTCTCCGAATATATAATTTGCAGATATTATATCAAAAAGCTCTACTTGATACGCTTTAGTGTCACCTTCCCAAGCAATTTAACACTGTTCAATGTGCCTCTCTTTACGATTCCTTTTTTATCTATACCAAATACGAGATTCCCTTTCCCTCCTGAGAAAAGAGATCTTCTCATAAAGAGTTTGATAACCTCACTGTTCTTCATCCCCAATGCCTTCTGCTCTCCTTGAAGACGTGTACCTTTGGGAAGGTTAAATGTCAGTTTACCTCCCTCTTTCTCTGCACCCGCCAAAGCGATAGCATAACTACCCGGTTTATTCTTTTTCTTAAATCGCATGATATTGTGATACAGTGTCAAGATGTCGTTATGTGCAAAATACTTGAGGGTCTCCTTGTTCTCATAGAGCTTTTTTCCTTTTTTCCATTTGATAGATATCTTTGTGATCTTCTTCTTTTTGTAGTCAAACAAGTACTTTCGGATATAATGAATATCTTTATAGGTTTTATCTATCTTATACTCTTTGGCATAGTATTCGCCTCTTCTGATCGTCCCACGAGAAGTATGATGCTCCTTGAGCCCGTCACTCATCGTCTTGGCAAGACCCACTGCCTTTATATCGATTCTGGTCCTATATTTCTTGGCATTGGCATGGTGATTGACCCGTATATCCATGATTTTCCCAATAAGGGTGCCTTTGGCGGAATAGACCATCTCTGCATGCAATGAAGCAAACAGAAGGCATAATATAACATATACTTTTTTCAAGATTCTTTTACCTTTTATTTCTATTTCTAACATATTCTACTATAATAATGTGAAAAAATCGTAACAGCCGAAAGAAACCTCATGCCAACCATAGATATAAATGCCACCACAACCAAAACCATCAACGTCATAGACGGTATCGATATGGATCTTGCTATTACCATACAGATGATCCTCTCACCACTCTATAAAAACTTTCCCTTCCTTTCCCATACTTTTTTCGGTGTGCCCATAGGAAATATTATTGCCGCGTTTGTTGCTCTCTGCTTCTTTCTGTTCCTGAGAAAGATATTTGCCAACGTCATCACCAGTTGGTTACAGAAATTAGCAAAGCATACGGAGACCTATTATGATGACAAAATGATATCTGCCTTGAAACATCCTGTGAGTTTTGCCTTTGTCCTGGTGGGTATCCATCTCTTTTTTCTCTTGATCTTTCAGGAGACAGGTACGATCAAAAATATTCTGAATACCCTAGTAGTGTTTGTGATTTTCTGGGCGATCATCTCTATCTCAGAGGCACTCAAAGGTCTCCTTTACCACGCTACGGAACGATTCAACCCTGATCTCTCCCGTGAGATGGGGAACTTCATTCTAAAGATCATCAAGATCCTTATCGGAGGTATCGGGTTGGGAGCGATGCTTCAGGTCTGGGGGATCAATGTCACGGCACTGATCGCATCCCTTGGACTTGGTGGGCTTGCGTTTGCACTGGCCGCCAAGGATACTGCATCCAACCTCTTCGGTTCATTTGCTATCCTTGCAGACAAGTCCATCCGTATCGGGGAGTGGATCAGAGTCGATGGAGTAGAGGGTGTCGTAGAGGATGTGGGTATGCGTACAACCAAGATCCGTACCTTTGAAAAGTCCCTCATCACGATGCCCAACCAGATCGTCGCCAACCACCCTATCGAGAACTATTCACGTCGTGGTGTCAGACGCTTCAAGATGGACATAGGGCTTACCTACAGTACCTCAGGTGAACAGGTCAAACATATCGTCCAGGAGATCCGCTACCTGCTTCACAATCATGAGAACATCGCACAGGGTGAGACCATCCTTGTCAACTTTAAAGAGTTTGGGGACAGTGCTCTCAACATCTTTGTCTATGCCTTCACCCATACCTCCAACTGGAAAACCTATATGGATATCCGACAAGAGATCCAGCTACGCATCATGCAGATCGTAGAAGAGAACGGCAGCAGCTTCGCCTTCCCATCACAGAGCCTATATGTGGAAAGTATGCCTTCATAGGTGTTTGTTTTTTTCTTGCCGAAATGGTACAATATTTTATAACTAAATGGACTATAAGGCTTACAATGGGAATGAAAGTATTATTACATTTTATACAAAAACTGGAGCGAGACAAAATACACTACTCTATAGAACACAATAGAGATGAATTCATTATGGTACTCGTAAGTATTCCTGGTCAGCGATGGGAAGTTGAGTTTGATGAGAGAGGCAATGTTGAGATAGAGATATTTAAAGATTCTACTGGTGTTCTGTCTGATATAACTATACTTGATAGCTTATTTGAGTAGAATAAATTATGAGCTAAAGCTCCAAGCCCAGATATAAGACTCTCAATTATATCAATAGGTACTAATGACGCCTCATCTCTTTACTTGGGGTAGCAAGAGCCTATATGTGTAGAGTATGACTCCGATATCAAAGGAGGATAACAGCACCCTAGCGGTTTGCCCTTCGTCTTCTACTAAAGATCATCAAAGCCAAGCCCAGATAGATACTCCCCTGTACCCATAGCAATGCGTACTCCTGTATCACCATGCTAAAGTCTGCGGCCATTTGGTTGAGACTCAAAAACGCATGTATCGCGGGGGTAGAAGGTACGAGCAGTGAGAGTGCATGAATCCAGTCAGGTAGGGACTCTAACGGCCAGACAAAACCCGCTGAAAAGACGAGGGGAAGTGAGCTAAACAGTATAGCTGGGGTAGCGATCTCTCTGGTGTTGAAAAGTGATCCGAGGAAAACCCCGAATGAGAAGGAAGCAAAGATAAATGCTACCCCTAAGGTCAGCAGGTCAGCAATCCCTGCCAACCTGCTGATACCAAAATACTGAAAACTAAAGCCAAAATAGAAGAGCATATGGAGAAAGAATATCATGCCAAAGAGGAGCAAGCGTGCCAGATACATTTTCCATGCAGGTACTGTACGAAGATAGCGATCTACTCTTCTTCTCCTCATCCGTTCATTGATCCCCCCTCCCAGAATACCCAGCCCGATCAGCATCGTCTGTTGCAGTATCAAGACAAACACCGCCGGGACTACATACTGAGTATAGGAGTTATTGGGGTTAAACAGGTTGATTGTGTTGAGTGTGTACGGCTGATAGGCTTTTTTTGCACCTGCCAATGGTACCTGTTTCTTGAGGAGGTTGGCGATCTTTACTTTGGCACTCTGCGTCAAGACGGACTTCATAGCCCCCTCCAGTACCCCTCCGTAGATCAAAAAGTAACTGCTATCCGCACCCACTGCGATCGTGGGACTCTTACTGAGTGCCAGATCTCTTTTAAAGTTCTTGGGTATCACAATGATTGCTTTGATCTCCCCTCTGACCAGCGCCTCTTTGGCTGCTTGTTCACTGAGATCCTGTCGGGTAATCTCTATCTGTGGTGTCGCATCCAAGGAGAAGATCATCGTACGGCTGATATCACTTTTGTCATAGTCTACCACAGCCGTAGCCAGACTACTCACACTCTGTTTGGCATACGGCTGCGGATACAAAAAGGCATAGAGTACCACCCCACCCAGTATCGTCAGGACAATCGCAGCATCTTTGAATATCAGTCTACTCTCCTGTTTCAAAATGTCAAAAAAAGTCAATGAAGCTCCTTTCGGAGATAGGCCTTAAAACGTATCACTACCGGGATCATGATCAGCGAAAAAAAGGCCAATACCAACAACCTGCTGCTCTCTTCCCATGGATTGGCACCATAGTTTGCCTGTGAGATCTGTAGTTGCAGATAGTGAGAGAGTGGTAGAAAGTCTCTCCAGAACAGAGCAAAGTCATTCATGTTGTACATAGGAAACGTGATCCCCAAAAAAGCAAAAGCTGGTGCCGTATAGACTGCACCCAAACTCAGACTTCTGGCATAATCAAAGCCAATAACGAATAGAAACAGTGCCATACTCTGGTAAGCGATCACAGTTAGAACACTCCCTAAAATCACTATTGCAAAAGAGCCTTGAAACGCCCAGAAACTATAGATATAAAGTAGAAACAACACACCCCATATCGTATATATGACAGTATAGGGAAGTACCAACCCCATAAGTTTTCCCCATATATGTTTGTCAGTGACAAAAAAGGCTTTGACACGCTGTTCCTTGACCATTCCCCCTATTGCGATCAGTGTCGTGATGACGATAAATATCTGCCAGATCGCAGGGATCAATGCAGAGACAAGAAAGTAAAAATAGTTTTTATAGAGATTGAAGAAGGGTGTCACCTGCATACCGACAGGGGCTATCTTTTTTAGTGATAGAGTAGGATTCTGCGTCTCTTGCAGACTCTGTAGATACTCTATCTCTGCAGCACTCTCCAGTGCCACTGCGGTCAGATCTGCAGTGACTATCTTGCCGATAAGGATAAACTGTGTATTGAGCATTGCTGTTATTTTGGGCTGCAGATGGAGCAAAGTGTTTTTCTCAAATCCTTTGGGGACAATAACCACACCGTAGGCTTGGCTCTTCTGTACCAGAGCGATACCCTCCCTCACTGAGCCCACCTTATAGGCAACTGCCATGGTAGGTGATGCATCCAGATGATTGACAAATACACGAGAGAGTGTAGAATGGTCTTTGTCTACAAGCACCAGCGGCATATCCCGTACCACACCATCTCTAAAGACAGAGATGATCAGTACCGCCAGCATCACAGGGAGTACAGTAAGCAGTGAAAGTTTGTACCAGGAGTGCCGTATCTCTCTGAGTTCATAGACAAAAGAGGCTGTGATCGCTTTTAGCATCTATAGCTCCAGCAATATACTCATCCCTACGCGCAGTCCCTCTATAGGCTTGACTGGTCGCAGTTCTACTTCAAAGCTCTTCATATCAAACCCTTTGCCACTCTCAGTTGCTCTCCAGGTAGCATAGTCCCCCATCACAGCGATACTGCTAACCACAAATGCATACTGCTTTTCTCCCAAAGCAGGTAGTTGTACGTTGAACACTTTTCCTTTTTTGAATGTTTTCAGATAATCCTCTCTCACTGAAAAGCGTGCCCAGGCCTCATCGATATCGATGACAGATACCACAGGGAATCCAGTAGGAGAGAGCTCTCCTTCATGGATCAGCACCTGCGCTACCTCTCCCTTATGAAAGGTACGTTGCAGTGTCTCTTTGATATAGACATTGACTTCATCTACTTTGGCTTTATAGACTTTTTCCTGTGCAGAAGCAGCTGCTTTTACCTCATCTCTTGCTCCCTCTTTTGCCATGGCAGCCATCTGCTTGGCAGCATTGGCATCATATTTCGCTGCTTGATACTTGGTATAGACCTCATCCCTCTTCTGTTGTGAGACCACACCCTGCTGGAACAGTTTCTCTATTCTCAGATAGGTTGTATGCATCAGTTCTTCTGCTGCTTTCGCTTTCTCCCACTGGTCATGGGCTGCCTGTATCTCTTGTGTTCTCGCCCCTGTTTCTGCCTGTTTTTTCTGTGCCCCTGCTGCCTCTTCTGCTGCTTTCGCCTGAGCCAGCTTCGCCTCTACTTCAGGAGAGTAGATAGTAAAGACCTTATCTCCTGCATGGAGCAAGTCACCTTTTTTGACAAAGATCTTGCTGATCCTTCCAGGTATCTTGGCACTGACATGGTAACTCTGTGCATCGATCTCCCCCTGCAACACTACTGCCTGAGGCTGGTACGCTCGGTAAAATACCACACTCACCCAAATAACCAATACCAGCAAGAGAGCCCATACAACGTACAGTAGTTTATTCATCTATTTTACCTTTTTACTTTTACGCTCTACTTTGAAGAAAAGTGCTTTTTCACCACTCAATACAGAGAGCTCGGAGAGTTTTTTGATATAGTTATATGCCGCATTCAGTCGCTGTGTTTTGGCACCACTTAGAAACATCTGTGCATCCACAACTTCTGTAGAGGTTGATAAACCCTCTTTGAAAGCGATCGAACGCAACCTATAGTTCTCACTTGCCAATGCAAGAGAAGAGCTCAATGCAGCAAACTCTTCACGGTAAAGCATCATCTCACGATAGACCTTCTCGATTGCCAGACGCAGATCTTTTTGAGATTGCGACTTGATCTCAGCCACTTTTGCCTGCAGCAACCTGGCAGCTTCCACCTCTTTGGCTCTGTCTTTTCCTGTGACGATATCAAACTTGAGTGCAACACCTAGCATCCATGAAGGTGTCATCTCCTCCATAGGGCTGTCTCCATTGTATAGATTGAGATTCCCATAGCCCAATACCTGTGGAGACCATGCAGCATCCTCTATCTCTACCAGTGCTGCCGCCTGATCTGCCTTGGCATCCAGTACAGAGAGTCCGGCATACTGTTTCATGCTTTTACGTATATAACGCTCTTGTGTACCTGCGATCCGTGATATAAAAAGAGAGGAGCTTGGTCGCTTTTTCTGCTGGATAAACATATGAAAAGCAGACCGAACGATCTCCCATTGGTGTTTTGCCTTTTTCCGTTCTATTCTGGCGGCGTCCAGCTTTACCTTTGCATTGAGAAGCTCTATCTGCGTGATCTGTCCCTGCTTCTTCATCTTGCGGGCATGTGTATAGTGCAGTCGCAGTGCTCTTTCCGACTCCAGCCTGGTCTGATACAGTGATTGCATCATCACCACACCGTAATAATACTTTACCAACTTGAGAAATACTTTATCCTGCTCCATTTTGCTCTGGGCGATCGCCTCAGCAACCTTGGCAGCAGTAGCACTCTTGGCGGCCTTTATTTTGCCTCCTGTGTAGAGTGGCCATAGTACATGCAGATCGATAGTCACGATATCATCATCCAGAAAATCTATCTCGGAAGGGATCTTGATAGGTAGGGACAGGCTATTGAGTGTGCCACTCAGATCACTGATATCCAATCCTACAGGCTCATTCAGGTGTGTATAGTTGGCTGTCAGAGAAAGCGTCGGCAATCCCAAGCCATCTATAGAGTCACTTTTTAGTCTCATGCGGTGGATATCATGCTTGGTCGCTTTCAGTCCGTGGTGTAGTCGCTGTACCCTGTCCCATGCATGCTTGATGGTGATACCTGCAGAGCCATAGAGAACGCAGAGCAGAGAGAGCAGTATGATTTTCAAAATATTTTTCCTTGCCCTATAGTATACATATATGGACTCCCCGCTCTTTGATGCACTATTATAGCAAACTACCATTCAAACCGGGTTATGCAACTCTATGATATAATACCGCCAATAAAACAAACACCCTCGTTCCTACTCTGCTAAGAAGGAATGCAACCAGAAAGAATCAATCATGCAAGAACAAGCACTCAAGAAAGTAGCGATATTAGGTCGCCCCAATGTCGGTAAAAGCTCCCTTTTCAACCGTCTCGCCAGACAACGTGATGCTATCACCTCTGATGTGAGCGGTACCACCAGAGATGTCAAAAAACGCATCGTCACTATCTCTGGAAACCGTGACTTCGAGGTCATCGACACAGGGGGGATCGACTATAGCTCAGATCTCTTTTCCAAGGTCGCAGCATTCTCCCTCAGAGCCGCAGAGTTGGCAGATGTCATCATCTACATGGTCGATGGCAAGACCATCCCCGATGAGGAGGATCGTGAGCTCTTTTACCAGCTTCAACAGCTAGGCAAACCCCTGGCACTCGTCGTCAACAAGATAGACAACGACAAGGAGGAGGAGCGATACTGGGAGTTTCTAGAGTTTGGCGCAGACAGAACATTCCCGATGTCAGTGAGCCATAACCGTTACTTCAATGATTTCTACGAGTGGCTGGAGGAGTATATCCCTACCAAAGAAGAGCCTGAGACCCTGGAGATCGAAGAGGAGGACGAAGACGAGATGTCACTAGAAACATTCCTGGAGCAAGACACCCTCGATCTCCCAGAAGAGAGCAGATCCCTCAAAGTCGCCATCATCGGACGGGTCAACACAGGCAAAAGCTCCCTGCTCAATGCCCTGCTCGGCGAGGAGCGTTCCGTGGTCTCTGATGTAGCAGGTACCACCATCGACCCGATCGATGAGACGATCACCCATGGGAAGTATAAGATCACTTTTGTAGACACTGCCGGTATCCGCCGCCGTGGCAAGATCCTGGGCATAGAGAAGCATGCCCTGAGTCGCACCGAAGCGATGCTGGAGCAGGCAGATATCGCCCTACTCATCCTCGATGCTACGGAGAAAGTCTCTGAGCTGGATGAGCGGATCGCAGGCATCACGGAGAAGTTCAAGCTCGGTACCGTCATCGTCCTCAACAAGTGGGATGCCAGAGGAGAAAAGACCTACGAAGAGGCTGTCGAAGAGGTCAGAGATGAGCTCAAATTCCTCAGCTACGCACCTGTACTCACGATCTCAGCCTTGACTGGACAGCGCGTACACCGTCTACTCGACGAGGTCACCGAGATCTACCAACGCTACGCCCAACGCATCCCTACAAGTATACTCAATGACGTACTCCGTAAAGCTATGCAACGTCACCACATCCCTAGCCATCACGGTGCGGTAGTCAAGATCAAGTTCGCCACCCAATACGAAACCAAACCACCCAAGATCGCCCTCATCGTCAACCGCCCCAACTTTCTGCACTTTAGCTACATACGCTATCTCGCCAATGCCTTTAGAGAGGCTTTTGATTTCGAGGGAGTACCTTTGGATATCGTCACACGAAAGCGTGGGGAGAGACCGGAAGACTAGGTAGTAAAAATGACATGCTTTGTGGTAATTGTCAAACGTTTTCCTGAATTACGTGGCTCTTTTTTGATTACTTTTCTTCACCAAAAGAGGAAAAATTTTTTTATGGCGTCAGCACTTTGGATTTTTTCTTTTTTTGGTTCGTTTTCTTTCTTTTTGATCCATGGCAAAAAGAAAAAAATGAACATGAAAGAAACAAACCACTGCGAATCACCATAAAATATCAGAAATAAATAGAGAAAATAGCACTCTCCTGCTATAATTTTCCCAATAAATTCATTTGCAGGAACACTTATGCGCGTACTCAACGGACTACAATCCTCTGGCAGCCTTCATATCGGCAACTACTTCGGAGCTATCAAGCCCATGATGGATCTCCAGGATGACAACGATATGTTCATGTTCATCGCCAACTATCATGCCCTTACTTCACTCTCAGACGGAGCAGCACTCCAAGCCAACACCATGGATGCAGCCATCAGCTTCCTCTCACTGGGGCTAGACCCTGAGAAGAGCACCTTTTGGGCTCAGAGCGATGTCAAGGAAGTCCTAGAGCTCTACTGGATACTCTCGGCCTATACCCCCATGGGACTCCTAGAGCGTGCGCACAGCTACAAGGACAAGGTCGCCAAAGGCATCGGAGCCAACCATGCACTCTTCTCCTACCCTGTACTCATGGCAGCAGATATCCTCCTCTATGATTCACAGATCGTACCCGTAGGCAAAGACCAGATCCAACATGTCGAGATGACCAGAGATATCGCTATCAAGTTCAACAACGACCACGGAGAGATCCTCACCATCCCAGAGTACAAAGTAGACGAAAATGTCGCCACTGTCCCAGGCATAGATGGTGCCAAGATGAGCAAGAGCTACGGCAATGACATCAGCATCTTCCTAGAAGAAAAACCCCTCCAAAAGCTCTGCAACAAAGTCGTCACCGACTCCACTCCTATGGGAGAACCTCTAGCATGGGAGGGCTGTAATGTCTATGCCCTAGCCAGCCTCTTCCTAGACGAAGCAGGTAAGCTAGAACTCCAAGACCGCTACAAAAGCGGAGCAGAGGGCTACGGACACTTCAAAAAATACCTCAAAGAGCTCATCTGGGAAGAGTTCGCAGAGGCCAGAGAAAAGCGTGCCTACTATCTGGAGCATACCGACGAAGTGAGAGAGATACTGCATGCCGGAGCAGATAAGGCACGAAAAATTGCAAGTGCTAAGATGGCGGTGATTCGGGATGCTGTGGGGATTATTTAAAGGTTTATTTTGGATATCGTAGAATTCTTTCTGAATATTCTTAAAACCCTGTTTCACATCATTGATATTGCTACTGACTTAATGATCAGTCAGCGGAAAATCTTTAATGCTGTCGCTGGATTTATCCTAGGCGGATGCCTTATCTATTTTTGGAAAATTGATTCTATTTCAGATGTAGGAGCTTTGCCTTTGGCTCTGTTTTTAGTCTCTGGTATATATTTATCATATACTTTTACAAGATGGCTTATCTCCATCAATAAAGACTAGTCTACTGTTTAAACAACATTGGAAAATTCATCCGACAGTCGGCTAAAGCCAACCTCTGTAGCTCTTTCCCTGCCTATGCACAGTCATGGTGCTTCAGCCACATTTCCCGATGCCCCATCTTGATCGCCCACTCTGGTACTTCACAGTCTTTGGCACTCTTTTTTGTCTCGGTGGAGGCTGTTTTTTCTGCCACTTTGGTAGGCGTTTGCTGCATCGTCTGTGCGGGGGTTGCTTTGCTAGGGATCGGTATCATGGAACCAGATGCCTCCATCTTGGCTGCGATCATTTTGGATGTGCTAGCATGGCTGCTGTATTTGTACTCAGTCAGCACCACAAAGGTACCCCACACCATCCCTACAAAGCCCAGTACGACCATCCCTCGCATCATACCACTCTGACCCTCTCTGGCAGGTACCGTTTCGCAAACACCTCCTGGACAGTTACCTTCCATAGAAACATTGAATTTCTTATAGAGTATACATCCCAGACATATCCCAAAAGCCGACTCTGTAAAAAGCAAGATCAGACAGAGTACACAGGTCAACATCCGTACAGGGGAGACGATATTGGCTACGATAAAGTAGGTCATGATCGCACCCAGCAAGGCACCCAGTATCCATGCAAACTGCTTGGGCTTTGCCTCTACCCACTCTGGCTGTTGATTAGAGACAAAGAGTGAACCTAGCACCATATAGGGCGCATATCGAGGATTGATCACCACTCTGATAAAGAACTCTACGATAAAGGTGATAGAAAAAAGCTCTGCCCAGAACAGTGTCCGCATCCCAAACACGGTAAAGAGACTGATGATCCCGAACAGAAACATGATCCCTGCACTGGCTCTGGCTTCTCTCTCATTGATCACCTTATAGTTATATCCGTCTACCCGTTCTCCAAAACTAAATATCATACTCATAGTAATACCTTTCCATAATCATATATGAAAATAATACATTAGTTTTATTAATCATAATTAATGTTCATGTCTACGTAATTTCATAAAAAAAATCGAATGTACGATATTTCTTTACCCATTTGGGATATAATAAGGGATGACAAAGGAGTGTTACATGTTCCAACTTCACTACACTGGTTCAAAACCCATCATTTCACAGCATGGTATCTTTTTCAAAGAGGGGAAAGAGGACAAATACATCTATCTTAGAACTGCTATCTATCTTCTGCTGTCTATAGATAAACACTATTATGAAAAGTACAAAGGCAGTCCCAGCGAAAAGCTCAGTGATCAGGAGATTCTAGAGGTTCTACAGGTCTATGAACCTAATCTTGAACAACATCTTTTGGAGGAAGAACAGAAATATGAAGCCCATATCGAAGAGATGAGAGAACATGCCAGATCCCATCCACTCACAGAGGAGGATCGCACTACCTGGCTCAACAATATTGAGATCATGCGCCCTTATCTGATACAACGGGAAATCAACAAGCTCTACTATATCCACTGCATCAAAGCGATCAAGGAGATCATCCATGAGGAGCATCTCAAAGAGATCGATATTAATTTCTCTCTAAAAAATTGGCATATCCTAACCTCTATCGCCGGCAATCTTGAATATGGCGTCAAGTCAGTACGCACAGCAATCAAAGTAGAAACGGATAAAGAGGGAAATCTCATCGCTAAACTGCTGATCAATCCTCCTGCAGATCTTTTCTCTTCTCCTTCTGTAGCAGGTATAGATGATACGCATTGATCACTGCCAACAAGCTGTTGAGCCAGACCATCGGCCATGCAGCTATCAGCATTGCATAGACGGTAATAATAGCTGCACCGATAACATTGAGTAATCTGAGTGTAACCATCGACTTTCCAATAAAGGAGCTCACCACAAACGCCATCCCGACATATCCCAGTATTTCTACATTACTCATCTATACTCTCCCATAATCTGCTCTACCATCAGCATATCAATCTCACCTGTAGCATGAAACATAAATGACGCACCCACTGCTGTTTTTTCAATACCTAACAGTGAGCCCAAGCGCTTGGCAATCGCTTCTCCAGTTTCAATCAGCGTAATAGGATAGCCCATCACCTCTCTGATAACCTCAGTAGCCAAAGGATAATGGGTACACCCCAGTACCATCGTATCTACTCCCACTTCACGCATGGGAGAGAGCCATCTCTCCAGCATCTGTAGCGTTTGTGGGCTATCCACCTCTCCTGCTTCTATCTGCTCTACCAACCCTGGGCATGCCTGCTCAAAGAGTTCCAACTCCGTACCGCTATAGAGACTGTCTGCCAGCTCTTGATATTTGTCACCTTTGAGTGTTGCTGGCGTAGCAAGGATACCCACCTTGCCACTCTGTGTGACCTGCATGGCAGGCTTGATCCCAGGTTCCGTACCGACGATGACAAGCTCCGGAAATTCTGTACGTAGATAGGTGATCGCAGCAGAGGTTGCCGTATTGCAGGCGATAACAAGTGCATCAATCTGATGGGTATCGAGAAAGGTTTGGGTGATATCCAGAGAATACTGAAGGATCTGTTGAGTCGTCTTTTCACCATAAGGAGCATGCCGTGTATCAGCGATATAGAAGATCTCCACATCGGACAAAAGATCAAGCATGGATTGGACAACAGTCAAGCCACCTAGCCCAGAATCAAATACCCCAATCCTCATCCAACCAATTACCAATTACCAATATACTAATAACGTGTATAAAGCATTCGCTTTATGCACCTTCATTCATAATACTCAAAAACTCTTCATTCGACTTTGTTTTGCTCATCTTGGTAAAGAGGAATTTCAGACCTTCTACCTCTTCCATGTTCTGCATCGCATTACGGATCGCCCAGACTTTTTGGAGGGTTTCTGGGGAGACGAGGAGCTCCTCTTTACGTGTACCTGACTTAGTCACATCCATCGCTGGATAGATACGGCGATCAGCTACATGACGGTTGAGGACGACTTCAGAGTTTCCTGTACCTTTGAACTCTTCAAAGATCACTTCATCCATACGGCTGCCTGTATCAATAAGTGCTGTAGAGACGATAGTGAGAGAGCCACCAAATTCGATATTACGTGCGGCACCAAAGAATCGCTTGGGCTTGTGCAGGGCATTGGCATCGACACCACCAGAAAGGACTTTACCAGAACTTGGTGTGACTGTGTTATAGGCACGTGCGAGTCTAGTAATAGAGTCTAGCAGGATGATAACATCTTTGCCCAGCTCCACACGACGCTTGGCTTTTTCAATCACCATCTCGGCTGTACGGACATGGTTCTGTGCTGGCAGGTCAAACGTAGAAGCGTAGACTTCTCCCTTGACAGAGCGCTGCATATCAGTGACCTCTTCAGGTCGCTCATCCACGAGGAGAACCATAAGACTGGCATCTGGGTTGTTAGCGCTTATTCCATGTGCGATCTCTTTGAGGAGTTCTGTTTTACCCGTTCTTGGAGGGGCAACGATGAGGGCTCTTTGTCCTTTTCCTATAGGAGAGAACAGGTCGATGATACGTCCTGTCATCTTCATAGGGTCATATTCCAGGATCAACTGCTCTTGCGGATAGAGTGGTGTCAGGTTATCAAAGAGTGGCCGTTTTTTGGATTCCTCTGGGGGGAGGTAATTGATTGCCTCGATCTTGAGAAGGGCATAGTACTTCTCCTGATCTTTGGGAGAGCGTACCTGGCCTGTGACGATATCACCATTTCTCAGTGCAAAACGCTTGATCTGCGTGGAGCTGACATAGGTATCGTTGCTGGAGTTGGCAAAGTTACCATCCTCTGAACGTAGGAAGCCATATCCATCATTCATCACTTCGAGAATACCCGTAAAGAGGATATACCCTCCCTGAGAGACCTGATTTTTTAGGATCTCAAAGATAAGATCTTTACGCTGAAACTCATTGGGGTTTTCAACATTGAGTTTGATCGCGATCTCTAGCAGCTCATCGAGAGGCTTTTGCTGGAGTGTCTCTACTTTATATCCCTGTACAGGGGTATGGGTTCTATTGTGTTTTTTGTTGCCATTTTTATTGCCATTAGAATTGGCAGCATTTTTTTTGTTATTGTCGCTCATGATTCCTCTTGAAATTTGGAGAAGTTTTTGTAAGTTCGCAAAATTAACATATTAAATTTGCAGTGACTGACATTATAATGCTATTATCATTAAAGCTGGGTTATCACAACGCAGCAACCATCTCGCTCAGCGTGGGATGTGCAAAGATCATTGCTCTGATCTCTCCCAATGTTACCTGCTTATTGATAGCGATCAAAAACTGATGGATCAACTCTGTAACATCGTTGCCGATGATCGCAGCACCCAAGATCACTTCACTCTCAGGATCATAGATCACTTTGACAAACCCGCTGTCATCGCCTTTGATCTTCGCTTTAGCATGATTGCTTTTGTAGGTCTGCAATCCATACACTTACTAGCTTAACTTTCGCACCTTATTTTTGATGGTTTCATATGTTTACTCCCAAGCCCAAGAAAATCTATCATTTAACCTTGGAAGCGTGGTGTTTTTTATGCGAGGGAGATACCTCAATGAATCACCAAAAAGATAGCGCGTATATCTATTTCCAGCACTGTCATATCGCTTATCAAATATAGTAAAGTCAATATAGTCCGATGCATAAGATATGTTCCTTGTACGAATACCAACAAAACCGGTGATATATTTGTATTTTGGATCTTTATAAAAGTTGATACCGATACGTGTACATAAACCAACCATCATCCCTTTTTTCCCGTAGCCAAACTCTTCGCCAACATCCATGGCTTTTAAAATCCAATTGTATCTTACAACTTTTGGAGTATCCCCCCAAAAATATGGTAATTCTTTTGCTATACTTTTTTCTATTTTTATTAACTCCCGTTTTTTCGAGGCCTTTTCTACTAGATCTTGTTCAGCTCTTTTTAGCCATATCTCAGGGGGTTTTTCACATATAGGGTGCTTTTTCTTTTGATAGTTATCATAGTTAATATAACTTAGTGTAATTAAGTCATTGTATTTTTCTTCTGCTAGCTTAAAAGTAGAAAGACCATCATATAATGTTTTATCTAGCAATTCAGTATCTTTACTCTCTGGTAAACATGAAAATTTCACTTCTGAGCAAAAACGACCCTCTTGGAATTTTTTAAAATCAACATATATTTTTTTTGCATTTTTTATCTTCTCATGATATACATAGTCTTTTATAGGCTTATGCCAATACTCAATCTTATAACGAATCTCCATTGGTGCATCATGCGTAGAATAGTTCTTTCCCTTTTCCCTACGGTTAAGTATATCGAGTGCAGTAATTTTTTTGTCTTTCACCGTATATGTAGGCTTTATCCATTTAGTAAAGTCTGTATTTTCAAAGTTTTCCAGTTCTATTTCCCAAAGCATAGTTTGATATTTTTCACTTTTAAAAAAAAGTTTATATGCACTTTTGTATGAATAAACAAGATTGTCTAGTTGATATATATAATATCCATCAACACAATCTGGAACGCGATTTATTGCACTTGTTGAAGTTAAACTTCCTGGTGAAATAAATGTACCTTTTTGAGTTTTGAGTACATCAAAATCTTTTGATCGTATTTCAAAAAACATTTTTTTTGTATTGCTATTATTATCGTTATATCGTCTTGTTTTACGTAATGCTTTTTTTTGAGTATATTCGTAATTTTGTTTATTTTTCTTATAAAAAATTTCAGCTTTGGTTTCATCTTTTGGTACACCTTTTCCTAAAAAGTACATATCTCCCAATCGTGTGCATGCAGGAAATACATCCATTTTACAAGCTTTGCTAAGGTTGGATAAGGATTTATTATAATCTTTTTCTTCTCCATTATTATAAAAGTTTCCAAGATGATAGCACCCAATAGCATAGTTACCCTCACAGGCTTTTTTAAAAGATGCTTTTGATTTCTTCTCACTAGTTACGATGTGATTTTCGGAATAGTACATTCTCCCAAGAAAATCACAACCTTTCATATCTCCACCTTCACAGGCTCTATCAAAATATTCAAAGGCAGTGTTGTCTCCATACTCTCCACGTTGAGTGCGTAAAATACCTTGGGCAGCTTTAACACACTTAGAAGTTATTCCATTTTTACAATCTTTTTCAAGTGACTCTAGTGATTCTAGTGATGGTTTAACGGCAAAACTATATGCTGTTAGAGTAATAAGAACGAAAATAGTAGTAAATAACGATGTTTTAAACATTCGAAACCTTATATCATTAAATTATTGTAAATCGCTTATCTTGTAGGTATCCATTTTCATAGCGGAATTTCATCTTATAACAAGTGCTTCAATTCTCTTTTTTTTATCAGCTTTCTCAATAATACTTTTATAGCTATATGGCTCATTCCATTCAATAAAAATTGCTGTAGCTTCCATACTATCCAGTTTCTTTTAACCTCTTTTAATGATTATAACTAATATTGAGTAAAATACACCCTTATCCTAAATAGCTATAACAACTCCCCCAATCGCCTCACTAAGCGTCGGATGTGCAAAGATCATCTCTCCAAACTCCCCCAAGGTCACCTCTTTTGTAATTGCGATGAGAAACTGGTGTATCAGCTCTGTAGCTTCATTTCCGATAATCGCAGCCCCTAGGATCACTTGAGTCTCTGCATCATAAATAACTTTAACAAACCCGCCGTCATCGCCTTTGATCTTCGCTTTGGCATTGGATTTGAAAAAGATCTTTTTACTCTTGGCTGCTCTACCCTCTGCTTTGAGACTGGCTTCATTCTCTCCGATGCTAGCAACTTGCGGGGTGCTAAACGTCACGGAAGGAAAGATCGGACTAGAATCTATAGCAGATTGTGCTAGCAGGAGTCTGCTGAGTCGTTTGGCTTCATAGTACGCCACATGTGCCAGAGCTGGCGTAGCGATCACATCTCCGATGGCATAGATGTGAGGGTTTGAGACAGACTGATACTCCGCATCCACGGTAACAAAGCCCCGCTCGCTCTCTATGCCAGCTTTTTCTAACGCCAATACAGCGGTATTGGGCTGTCTGCCTACAGCGATGAGTACCATCTCATAGCTACCCTCCAGCTCCTTTTTGCCCACACGCATCTGTACCTCTACACCCTGCTCTGTCACGATATGCTCAGTCACCTCTGCATCCACATGGATAGTAATACCTTTTCGTTCCAGTTCTCGCTTTAACGTACGGGAGAGATCTGCTTCCTCGATAGGCAGGATCGCTTTGGTGTATTCTGCCAGTGTGACCTCAGCTCCCATCGCATGGAAAAAGCTGGCAAACTCACAACCGATCGCTCCAGCTCCGATCACCAATACAGACGCAGGAATATGGTCGACCTCGAACACCTCTCTGCTAGAGAGGATCTTGCCCTCTACCAGTGGCATGGTGGGGTGGTCACGGTGGCTCGATCCCGTAGCGATAATGATCTGCTCGGCAATGAGCTGCTCAGCACTCTCTGCCAGCACTACTGTTTGAGCATCAAAGAAAGAAGCCGTACCGTAGTATATCTCTACCTTGTGCCGTTTGAGTGTAGTGAGGATGCCCCCTCGCATCTGCTCTATAAGGCTTTGTGTGGTGGATTTGAGTTTCTCTATATCAAAGCCCTCTAGCTTCATCTCTACCCCACAGATTTCAAAATGCGACGCTTTCGCGATATAGCTGGCACTCTCTAGAAAATGCTTGGCAGGTACACAGCCCTCTGTCAGACAGGTGCCCCCTACTCTCTGCTCTGCTTTCTCGATGAGACAAACCTGTTTGCCTCCCTCTGCCAGCAGTCCTGCCAGTTCATAGCCTGCGGGGCCTGCTCCGATAATGATAGTGTCGTATTTATACATAAGATTTATCTCCCAATTGATATTCGTGTGCCATATAGGAGCTTCTGGTGTAGGGTGAACTGTGAACATACTCAAAGCCCATCTCTAATGCAGTCTTCTTATAGGCTTCAAACTGTGAAGGTCGTACATACTCTACTACCTTTTCATACTCGTTAGAAGGTGCGAGATACTGTCCGATACTCAGATAGCTACACCCTACCTCCAGCAGATCGGCAAAGACCGCTTCCATCTCTTCGACAGTCTCCCCTAGCCCTACCATCAGGGCACTTTTGGTTTTGATGCTGGGATTATAGAGCTTGAGGTTGCGTAGTACCTCTAGTGATTTCTCATACTTGACACCTCTACGGACATAGTAGAGTCTGGGTACAGTTTCGACATTGTGTCCGATCACGGCTGCACCACTTTGGAGTACTGTCTGCAAGGCATCGATATCTCCCTGAAAATCAGGGATCAACAGCTCTACAGTGGTCTGAGGAGACTGCTGCCTAATGTACTGTGTCACATCACAAAAGTGCTGTGCTCCCCCATCAGGCAGATCATCACGTGCAGGGCTGGTGATGACCACATACTGTAGTTCAAGCTTCTGTACTGCCTCGGTCACCTGCATGATCTCAGCGGGATTAACCGAAGCTGGTGTGCCGGTATCGACATTGCAGTAGGTACAGCGTCTGGTGCAGGTCGTCCCTAGTATCAAAAAGGTCGCCTGCTTATGCTCAAAGCACTCACTGATATTGGGACACATCGCCTCTTGGCAGATGGTATGGATACCAACATCATTGAGGAGTTGATCCATCTCTCTCTGCGCGGAGAAGGAGATCTTTTTTCTCAGCCATTCGGGTTTTCGTTGTGGGGTAGTACTCATATCTGCTCCTTTATATGCAGTTTATTTTTCTCTGTCATCCCGGGCTCCGACCCGGGATCCACAGCCTTGGACTGCAGGAAATATTATTAAGCCCTCTAAAAAATACCTTTTGTCGTCATCCTGAACTTGATTCAGGATCCACAGTAGTACCAACTTATCGGATATTTGAGTTGTAGATTCCGGATCAAGTCCGGAATGACGATGACAGATTTTATATCTAACATGCAATGACAAAAATAGCTGCATTACTAAACTTGCACCTACGCTATCCACGATTTATACCTTGTTTTGAACGCTATTTCCAACTTCTCTCTAGCTTCCTCTTCACTCAATACCACACCCAGATCCTCCAACGACACCCCATACTCGTTACGCTGTAACGGTACAGAGCCATGCTGGAAGATCGCCTTCTTGGTGCGTTTTTGGGCATTACCTCCGATCTTGTAACCTTGGATAATGATATCGTAGGGTTCAAACCCCACTTGACAAAAGGGATCACTCTCGAGCGTAATACTCGGATCATCCTTTGCCCAGTGGGCATCCAGTCCTAATTCTTGGTAAAAATCCAATAGAAACCCTGTGATTTTCTCATAACTCTCTTTGACACTGAGCCCTCGCATCATCGCAAGAGGCAGGATCAGGCTATAGGAGAGGTCATGCCCATGATAGAGGATGCCACCCCCCGTCATACGCTTGGCATGATGGTTGAAGTATGTCTCTAGTGTAGGGTCAAGTGCTATGCAGGCTTCAAAAGTCTGAGAAGCTCCGATCGTGACCGAATCTTCCCAGCTGTAAAGCCGAAACATGGGTATCTCATCCTCATCAAAGGCCTCCAGCAGTGCTCTGTCCTGAGCCATATTCTCCACCGCACTTACGCTTGGAGAGTGGATGAGCCTATAGGGGCTGTCGGACATTGAGCTGCTTGATCGCCAAGGTATCATCAGGTCTACAGACCCCCAGCGTCCTCGGATAGGTCTTGAACTGTGCTGCATCTTCATGGGCGAGTTTCACTGCCTCGATCATACGGTCACAGAAGCGATCGATCGTCTGCTTGGACTCGGTCTCTGTGGGCTCGATCATGATCGCCTCTTTGACGATCAGCGGGAAATAGACCGTCGGCGCATGAAAGCCAAAGTCCAGCAGATACTTGGCGATATCCATCGCAGTGACCCCCTCTTTTGCCAAGCTCTTGGCAGAGAGGACACACTCATGCATACAGAGTGTATCGTACGGGATATCAAAGTAGTCTCGCAGCCTGACACGAATATAGTTGGCATTGAGCACCGCTTTGGCAGCACTGTTTCGGATGCCGTTGGCACCTAGGATAGTGATATAGACTAAAGCTCTCAGTGAGATACCATAGTTACCAAAGAACGGAGAGATCTTCCCAATACTCTGCGTGCCTCCTGTAGTAAGCTGGTATTGCTCTCCCTGCTTAGCTACACCTATATCAGGGAGGAACGGTTCTAGTGTCTTGCTCACCCCTACAGGCCCGCTCCCTGGCCCTCCGCCACCGTGTGGCGTGGCAAAGGTCTTGTGAACATTGAGGTGGATCACATCAAAGCCAATATCCCCAGGACGTACCCTACCCATGATCGCATTGAGATTGGCACCATCGTAGTACATCATCGCATCATGGCTATGTGCCAGATCGCAGATCTCTTTGATCCGCTTGTTATAGATACCCAGCGTATTGGGCACCGTCAGCATCACCGCGGCAACCTCATCATTCATCTTGGCTTTGAAGGCCTCGAAATCCATCATACCGTTCTCATCGGACTTGATCGTGATGACTTGATAGCCTACCATCGTGGCAGTAGCAGGATTGGTACCATGCGAAGAGTCAGGGACGATAACGTATTTACGCCTGTTGCCTTTGCTTCTGTGGTAGGCATCAATCATCATGATCCCCAGCATCTCGCCATGTGCCCCTGCTTGAGGCGTAGTCGTAAATGCCTGCATCCCTGTGATCTCACAGAGTACATTTTGGAGCCGTTCGATACTCTCCAATGCACCTTGCATCTCCTCAGTAAACCCATTGGTGATCAGGTGTGGATGCAGTGCGACAAAGCCCTCCAGACCGGCAATCTTCTCAGCAATCTTAGGGTTGTACTTCATCGTACATGATCCCAGTGGATAGAAGTTTTTGTCTATCGAGAAGTTCTTGGCAGAGAGGTTGGTGTAGTGTCTGACCACATCCAGCTCACTCATCTGTGGCAGTGGGGCTGCGGTATCTCTACACAGTGCTTTTTCCAAGCCCTCAGAGACTGGTACATCCAAAGATGGCAGCTTTACCCCGCGTCTCTCCTCTACAGAGAGGTCAAAGATCGTTTCTATCGTACTCATAAAGCACCTCCTATCGCGGCTACGAGCTGATCCATCTCAGCCTTGGTACGCTTCTCAGTGACCGCGATGAGGATCTGGTTTTTGCGTTGTTCACTAAGCTTACCTAGATTGATACCGGCATAGAAACCCTGCTCTTTGAGCGTGTCCAACAAGTGGTCTGCATCTGGCACCTCGATAACAAACTCATTGAATGTCTCATGGCTATTGCGTATCGTCGCGCCTTTGAGCTTGGCAAGTGCTTTTTTCAGATACATACTTTTTTGGTAGCAGAGCTCTGCCACTTCCACCAGCCCCTCTCTTCCCATGAGTGAGAGATAGATGGTGGCTCTAAGTGCCATGAGGTTTTGGTTGGAGCAGATATTGGAAGTCGCTCTCTGTCTACGGATATGCTGCTCACGTGCTTGCATGGTGAGAACAAAGAGCTCTCTGCCGTCCTTGTCCAGTGTCTTACCGATGATACGACCGGGCAGGTCTCGGATATACTGCTCTCTGGTAGCGATGATCCCGAAAGAGGGCCCGCCAAAGCTCAGGTAGTTCCCCAGACACTGTCCATCTGCGGTGACGATATCCACACCCATACTCCCTGGGTCTTTGATCTTGCCCAGTGCGATGGGATAGGTAGACATCACTGCCAGTGCCTTGTGTGCATGGAGCTTCTCTACCAATGCAGTAAAATCCCTCACCGAACCACAGAAGTTAGGGTTCTGGAACAGGTAGCCTGCAACACTCTCATCGATCTCTACCGTATCAGCATCGACAACCTCCGATGCGATCTCTCGGGAAGAGAGATAGGTTTGCACGATCTTTATCGTATTGGGATTGACCCCTTTATCGATGAGGATCTTGTTGCGTTTGGTGATCCGTACAGCCATAAGTGCTGCCTCTGCCAATGCGGTTGCACCGTCATACATCGAGGCATTACTCACCTCCATGCCAGTCAATCTACAGATAAGGCTCTGATACTCATAGAGCACCTGCAGTGTTCCCTGCGAAGCTTCTGCTTGATATGGTGTATAGGCAGTATAAA
This sequence comes from Sulfurovaceae bacterium, assembly GCA_965215705.1. Taxonomy (GTDB): domain Bacteria; phylum Campylobacterota; class Campylobacteria; order Campylobacterales; family Sulfurovaceae; genus JAAXPZ01. The sequence continues at coordinate 1,086,723 of CBDCEE010000003.1, forward strand.
ACTCCGAACGCATCGAGAGAGCATCGACTGCTGCGGGGATGATATGGTCATAGTACCCACCACCGAGGAAGCAGACTTTATCCGCACTGTTTTTGGCTGCCATCGCTTTAAACTGAGCAAAGGCAGTGTACTCATCCACGCCATCGGGAAGATCAAGGCTATCGATCTTGAGTGCATCAGGTACAGAGTCAAAGAGTGCTTCTTCGCTCTCCAAACCGATCACCTCCAGCATCTGTGTCACATCGGCAGGGGTATGTGGTGTATAGGGCACGCCGACCTCCTACAGAGTCTCTAGATAGGCATCATAGGCTGCCTGATCCATGAGTCCGTCTAGCTCTCCAGCATCAGAGAGCTTGAGTTTGAAGATCCACGTATTGGCGGCATCTGCGTTGAGTTGCTCAGGAGCATCCAGCAAGGCTTCATTGACCTCGGTCACCGTACCTGAGAGTGGTGTATAGATATCCGAAGCTGCCTTGACCGACTCGACAAATGCCACACTGTCCTCTGCACTCACCTCAGCATCCACCTCTGGAAGCTCTACAAAAGTGATATCTCCCAACTGCTCTACTGCATAGGCTGAAACACCTACGGTTGCCTCGTCTCCCTCTATCTTTGCCCACTCGTGCTCTTGGTTGTATTTGATCATTTTTTCTCCTTTTTATTTGGTTTAAATATTTCCCTGTCATCACGGGCTCCGACCCGGGATCCACAGCCTTGGACTGCAAGAAATGTTGGCAACTCATCAGTGCTTGAAAGTATAGATTCCGGATCGAGTCCGGAATGACGGCACTGACTGTTTTCTCTGTCATCCCAGGCTTCGGCCCGGGATCCACCGTCCTGAATAGCAGGAAATGTTGGCAACTTTCCGGTACTTGAGAGTCTGAATTCCGAATCAAGTCCGGAATGACGATATGCCAACATCGTCACACCTACGCTTTGATGAACGGCAATGATGCAATATGTGCTTCTATCGCCCCTCTACTGTCTCTTAACTCAATTCCAACATCTCTATCAAATCCCTCCAGATCGATCATTGCCAGTCCAATCCCGACATTGAGTGTCGGTGAGAATGCTGCGGAGGTGACGAAGCCTACCTTACGGTCATGTTGATAGACCTCAAAGTCTTTTCTGGCACTTCTACGGCCTGTGGTTTTGAATGGCATTAGTAGACGGGTCACTCCTGCCTCTTTCTGATCCCTGAGGGCATCGACACCGATATAGTCACGCTTGAGGTTGACGAACATCCCTAGATTCGCCTCCAGTGGGGTGATGGTCTCGCTCAAGTCATTGCCATAGAGGCTATACCCCATCTCCAGACGCAGGGCATCTCTAGCTCCCAGACCCGCAGGGGTCACACCATCAGCGATCAGTGCATCCCAGATACGTACCGAGGTCTCCCCATCGATATAGAGCTCAAATCCCATTTCTCCCGTATAGCCCGTCCGACTCAGCAGACACGGCTCACCAAATATTTCTGTCTGGACAAAGGAGAAAAAGCCCATCTTACTAAGATCGGTATCAAAATACTTTTGCAGTACCTTGATCGCATTTGGGCCTTGGACATCGAGCTTGGCATACTCGACAGAACGATCCGTCATCATGCCACTGCCCATACGATCACGGAAAGTATAGAGGTCAGTCTCTCGTCTGGCAGCATTCACCACGATCATAAGTGACTGTTCCCCCAGACGATAGACGATCAGGTCATCGACCACAGCACCTGCGTCATTGAGCAGAAAGCCATACTTGCACTTACCCACAGGTAAGGCATCGATATCGATCGTCGTCGCCTCATTCATCCCAGAGGCGATGATATCCCCCTCGAAGAAGAACTCCCCCATATGCGACGTATCAAACAACGCCACATCCTCACGGCACGCCTTATGCTCTGCGATGATCCCCGCATACTGTATCGGCATATCCCAGCCACAGAAGCCCACATTACGACTCCCCAGAGCCTGCTGCCTCTCATGAAGCGGGGTTTTGAGTAGTTCTGCCATATCTGTATCCTTTTGTTTGGATTATAATTTCTAATAGGATTATTATAGTAAGGAAAAGGGGCAGAAAAGTATCAAATGTGTGCTTTGCACACTGTTATTGGTATATTTGTGTATTGGTGGGATATGGTTACCATAAAAGATAAATTAGAATTTATAAATCACTTTAATATACCTGTCATAACCGCATTGTCTAATTTTTCTTTTAGGACATCCCATACTTTTTGTGATCCATCTTGGATTTTACTATTAACTGCAAAAACTTTCTCTTTTGAAATATCATGTGCTTTCCAGCTATGCCCCTCTCCATGAAGATTATGCAGCAAAGGAGGAATTCTATCTATAGCTTTTGCATATTTTGCATCAGGAGTCTGTGCTTCTTCAAACTCCTCCCAAAGAGACAGACATTCATTTTGTAGATGTTTAGGCAGTAGCATTAATACACGTTTAAAACCAGCATTTTCTTTTTCTTTGACTTCTCTAGTATCACTATCATAAACAATGGTATCTCCAGCATCAATTTCACCAAGGTCATGTAGTAACAGCATCTTAATTACACGATCTATATTGACACTTTTATTTGCATATTCTTTTAGCATTAAGGCACAAAGAGATACATGCCAACTATGTTCAGCAGAATTTTCAAACCTGTCAAGCCCAACAGGTTTAGTTTTACGGTACACATCTTTCAATTTTTCAATTTCAATGATAAATTCAAATATCTTTTGTATGTTTTCCATTTTATCCCTTTCAATTTTTCCTAAACCCAAACAAACGTCGGGGAGAGGACACCCCGACCTACAATATCACCAACCGAAACCCAACCCCATACACATTCTCGATCACTCCCTCAGGCAGCTTTTTGCGTATCCGTTTGATGATATCCTTGATCTTGCGGGGTTGGGAGACCGCCTCTACATCGTCATTCCAGAGATGCAAAGCGATCTCATCAGCGGAAAAGATCTGCCCTGCTTTGGAGAGCAGCAGCTCCAGCAAGAGGATCTCATAGCGTGTGAGCTTGATCTGCTCTGCGTGGTGATGGAGTTGTCGGGTAGTGGGGTGCCAGTCATACCCTTCGCCTAGTGAAATGTTCGTTTGTAACCCTCTCAACTCCTCCAGCTGTATGACCGCTTCGGTGAGTGCGGCTTTGAGCTCGCCTCTCTGGATCGGTTTGGGAAGGTATTTGGTCAGCCCCAGCTCCGTAGCAAACAGCAGTTTGTCCCGCTCCAGATGGGCGGTGAGGATGAGGATGCGGGTGGTTTTGTCCACTTTGCGTATCTCCTTGGCTACCTCTAGACCGTTGCGTCGGGGCATGTTGATATCGAGAAGGAGGATATCGGGCTGATAGGCGTGATATGCCTCCAGTGCTGCCTCGCCATCAGGCACGGCATAGACCGTCTCAAAAAGCCGCTCCAGATAGCGGGTATAGTTGAGTCTGGTCGCCTCTTCGTCCTCGGCGTAGAGGATACGGTACTTAGTCATCTCTGCCCTCCACAATCTCTAGAGAGATAGAGAACTTTGCTCCCTGTGGCTCATTGGATGCCAGCAGCTCTCCATGCATACTTTTCTGCACGATGAGCTTTGCCATACAGAGCCCATGTCCTGTACCCTGAGAATGGGGCTTGGTGGTAAAGTAAGGATCAAAGATCCTCTCCATATACTGTGCCTCGATGCCTCCTGCATTGTCTATGATATCGAGAAGGACACTGTTTGCCTCTCTATAGATAGCAATAGTTATCTGTTTAGACGCAGGTTCTCGCTCGATGAGGATATCTTTGGCGTTGTTGAGGATGACCAGCAAGGCTTGGACAAACTCCTTTTTGACCCCTCGTACTTGGTAGGGGGCTTCCATACTGATCTTCAGTGCGATCTGCTGGGAGTCCAGCAATCCGCGTACCAGCTCCACCGCATCATCCAACGCCTCACGCACACCGAAGACCTCCTGCCCCTTGCTGGGCTGGAGATAGCTATTGAAACTCTCGATCGTATCGGACATATAGAACGTCAGCTTCTCGATCTCATTGAGATGCGATTCGAGCTGTGTACCATCCAGCTTGCCCTCCTCAAAATCTGCTTCGATACTCGCCACGACGGAGTTGATCTGTGCCAGTGGCTGCTTCCACTGATGGGCGATATGTGCCAGTGTCTCTCCCACCGCTGCCAGCTTGGACTGAGCGATGAGGAGCTTGTCCTTTTCACGGAGCTCTTGGAGCTGTTTTTGGACTTCGGCTTCGAGGTTATGATACTTCATTTATTTCCCCTCATATTCAGGTCGAGAAGAAAAGATCCTACAATATAAAAATTGTAAACTTTCTCCTATACTATTATCATCTTCGATGAGATCTATAGGATTTTGTGGACATTCTTTTTGAAGCTTTTCAGTATCATTCATATAAGAGTTATTATAGTTTATCTTATCTTTATTGGCATGGTATGTTTGACATCTCAATAGCCAAATACTTTTTCTATCACTAGGACTCTTCAAAGAGTAGTAGCCCATTAATATATTCGTCGCATTTTTATCATTCTCTTTTGCCATTATCTTCAACTCATTTAACTCTTTGTTGTTATAAAAAGAGACACACCTTGGCCGGGGAGACAATAGAAAAATAATGATAGCAATAAAAAATATACTCACCAAAATAGCCGATAGTTTTCTCCATGTTTTTGTACCCATACGCTACCCTCCCATCGCCATATACAACAGCCACGGATAGGTCACCACACCCATCAGGTAATACCACCTCGGTGTCGGGCTCTCCAGCATGAGGATGAAGCTATCCTCCACATCCTGCCGGACGAAGATCTTCTGCACCAGATGGATCTTCATAAAGATATCCATACTCTTGAGGAGCAGGATGAAAAAGATCGGCCAGTTGAGTAGGTCCAATGCCAGTGAGATATAGAGGGTGTAGAGGTAACCTATGTGCATGAAGAGCAGTAAAAAAATGGACTTATTATAGAAATAGTAGCTCTTTGCCAGTGAACCCATGAGGGTGTTTGAGCGCTGCCAGTTGGCTTCGAAAAGCTCTAGGATGATGAAGAGGAGGATGAGTTTGGTTGTGCTGTCCATCGTGTTTATCATAGGTGCGTTAGCAAACGCACCCTACGCCCATTGTTTGATGAGATCGGTAAAGACTTTGTAGAGCCCTTCAACCTCAGCGATGCTAGTGCGTTCGTTAGGGGCGTGGATGGTGTCATTGATGACCCCGAATTCCACTACGTCGATGCTGTACTGTCCCATGAAGCGTGCATCACTGGTGCCTCCTGCTGTGGAGAGCTTGGTCTGTACACCTGTGACAATCTGGATACTCTCGGTGATCTGCTGCACGATCTTGGAGTCATGCTGGGTGACAAAAGGGTAGGAGCCCTGATCGAGTCTCAGTGTAAAATCCAAGCCCTCCAGTACCTGCTCGACATGGGCTCTCACGTCCGCCTCCGTAGTATTGGTAGAGTTACGAACATTAAACATAATCTTCAGGCTGTTAGGCGTGACATTGGTCACCTCCATACCACCTCGAATATCCGTGATCACCATCTGACTGGGAGCAAAATCCTCATCGCCATCGTCCAGATTGACCCCTGCGATCTTCTTTAGTATCGGAGCGATCTGATGGACGGGATTGACCGCTTTTTCCGGATAGGCAGCGTGACCTTGTCTGCCCTGGATCGTGAGATAGCCATTGATCGAGCCTCTGCGACCGATCTTGATCGCATCCCCAAAAGTCGTCTCACAGGTAGGCTCTGCCACAACACAATAGTCGGGTAACATGCCGATCTCTTTGAGATGCTTAAGCATGATCTGTGTCCCATAGGTGGCATCACCCTCTTCATCTGAGGTAAGCAAGATCGAGAGCGTACCGTCAAAATCCTCTGCCTCTTTACAGGCTTGGACAAAGGCTGCCACACCACTCTTCATATCCTGTGCACCCCTGGCATAGATATTCCCCTCACGGATCATAGGATCAAAGGGATTACTCTCCCAGCCTTCACCCGCAGGTACTACATCCACATGCCCGGCAAAACAGAGATGTGCTCCCTCGCCAAACTTTTTGTAAAATAAGCGGTTTTTTACGCCGCCTTCATCTACACTGATCACTTGGTAGTCAGGCAGATATGCCTCAATCATCTGCATCAATCCACCGTCATCGGGGGTGACTGATTCTACTGCCAATATCTTGATAAAAAAGTCTATAACATGCATCTGCGAGCTGTCCTTAATGGAGTTTTAACTATAATTATAGCAATTATACCAAACAAAGGCTATAGCTGTGCATATTGACAACACCATTTTGGAAAAATTGGAAAAACTCTCTCATCTGCATATCGATGAAAGCAAAAAACCCGAAGTGATAGGACAACTCTCTGAGATACTAGCATATATAGAAAATCTTAATGAGCTCAATACAGACCATTTGGATGCCTCTTTCTCCACCCTTGAGGGCGGTACACCTATGCGTGAAGATATCCCTCAGCAGCAACCGGAGATCGCACAGTCCATCCTCTCTCATTCACCCAGACACGAGGATGACTTTTTCGTCGTCCCTGCCATCATCGAATAATCTAACCAAAGGAAACGTATGTCGTCATCAGGATCAAATATCAAAAAACTCCTTCAGAGTGTGGTTGTCCATAAAGCATCAGACCTTCACCTCGTCAGCAAAAGTGAACCACTCCTCAGACTCGACGGTACACTCAAACCGATCAACCTACCGGTACTTACAGGTAGCGTGATCGAAGACATGTGTTATTCACTTATCACAGAGAAACAGAAAAAACATTTCGAAGAGCACTATGAGCTGGACTTTGCCATCGAGCTTGAAGGGATAGGACGATTCAGAGCAAACTACTATAGAACACTGGGAGAGATGGCCGCAGCCTTCAGGGTCATTCCTATCGATGTACCGACACTGGATGAGCTTCATGCCCCTTCCGTGTATAAAAAACTGATCAAGAGAGAAAAAGGGTTGATCCTGGTCACAGGCCCTACCGGTTCTGGTAAATCAACCACACTCGCAGCCATGCTTAATGAGATCAACCTCACAGAAGCCAAGCACATTGTTACCGTGGAGGATCCAGTAGAGTTCGTCCACCGCAACAAGAAATGTGTCTTTTCTCACAGAGGTGTAGGAGAGGATACAGAATCCTTTGCGATAGCACTCAAGTATGCGATGCGTCAAGACCCCGATATCATCCTGATCGGAGAGATGCGAGACAAAGAGACGATCTCGGCAGCACTAACTGCAGCAGAGACTGGTCACCTGGTCTTCGGTACCCTGCACACCTCTTCTGCACCGGGAACTATCAACCGTATCATCGATGTATTCTCCGGTGAAGAGCAGCCACAGATCCGTGCCATGATCTCCTCCTCACTGATCGCGGTCATTGCACAAGCACTACTGCCAAAGATCAAGAGTGGACGAGTCGCAGCATCCGAGATACTGGTCACCAACCATGCGATCTCCAACCTCATCCGTGAAGACAAAGTGCATCAGATCTACTCTAGCATGCAACTGGGACAAGAGGGAACAGGCATGCAGACGCAGACACAGGCACTGCTTACCTTTGTTAAAAACGGTGCGATCGACAAACACGTCGCCATGCAGTATGCCAATAAACCTGATGAGCTTGCAAAAGCACTTCAGAGAATATAAAGAATACTCATGAATATGCTTACCGGATTCAATGCCATTGATATTACAATCATTATCCTAGTACTGCTCATGTCTATCAAGGGCTTGATGAATGGTTTTTTCAGGGAACTATTCGGCTTTATTGGACTTATTGGTGGTGTTTTTGTTGCCTCTAGAATGGCTGGATCCATCGCAGGCTATATCGATACAAATATTTTCCATCTAGAAAATTTCGCTGCACTGAAACTGATAGGATTTTTAGTTGTATTGGCTGCAGTATGGGCACTTTCTGTTTTTATCGGTAACCTTGTTGTCGGGCTTTCCAAAGAGAACCCACATTCGACCATAGATCGTTTTTTTGGCTTTCTCCTTGCCGGTACCAAATACTTTCTGATCTTTGCTTTGATCGTCTCTGCACTCTTTAGAAGCCCGCTTATCAAAGAGAATATGGCAAAAAGCATCAAACAGAGTAAACTCTACCCTACGCTTGATCAAGTGGGTTCCACACTGATCAACCTGGCTCCCGTTGGAGATAAAATACAGGGCAAGAAGCAAAAGAGAGGCTAGGCATATATGATCAGCTATCCCACACTTTTAGAAAACTTTACCATGCTGCTCAAAGGGCAAAAGCTGAAGTTTACCCGCCAGAGAGAGATGATACTGAAGTCCCTCTATGACAATGACGGACATTTCTCACCGGAAGAGATCCACCGCATGATTCTCCAAGAGAACCCAGAACTGAAAGTCGGTATTGCCACGGTGTACCGTACTCTTTCGCTACTGGAGGAGGCAGGGTTGGCTGACTCTATCTCCTTTGGTAAAGATGGCAAGATCTATGAACTGGGACTTAAAAAGCACCATGACCATCTCATCTGTACAGGGTGTGGCAAGATCATAGAGTTTGTTGATGAGATCATAGAGGCAAAACAAGAAGAGATCGCCAAGAAGTATCACTTCAAAATGACAGATCACACCATGAAGATCATTGGTCTGTGTGAAACCTGCCAAAAAAAATAATGAAATATATCTAGAGAAGGAAACAGATTGATATTCGAAAATCAATATATACAAGAACGTATCAAAAAAGCAGAAAAACTCAGAGCTGAGGGACATAATCCCTACCCTGCAAATATCACCAAAGGCATGCCCTCGGGTACATTTTTAGAAAAGTTTGCCTATGTAGCAGAGCAGGAAGCAGAAGAGAAAAAAGATGACAGTGTCACTGTCACACTCACCGGACGGATCAAGTTTGTCCGTATCATGGGTAAAGCAGCCTTTGCTAAACTAGAGGACAATGATGGACTCGTACAGATCTACTACAACCGTGATGAACTCCCGGAAGGGTACTACAACACTGTGGTCAAAAAGCTCTTTGAAGTAGGCGATATTATCGAAGTAACTGGCTATCCTTTTGTCACCCAAACAGGAGAACTAACCCTACACTGCAAAGAGATGAAGATCGTCTCAAAATCGATCTCTCCACTACCTGAGAAGTTCCATGGACTCACAGACCATGAGATACGTTACCGCCAGCGATACCTCGATATGATCATGAACCCGGAGGTCAAAAAGAACTTTGAACAGCGAAGCCGTATCGTTTCACTGATCCGACGATTCTTTGAGGATGCAGGTTTTCTAGAAGTAGAGACCCCGATGATGCACCCTATCCCTGGCGGTGCCAATGCCAAGCCCTTCACCACTCACCATAATGCACTAGGTGTGGATCGCTATCTACGTATCGCTCCGGAACTCTACCTCAAGCGACTCGTAGTAGGTGGGATGGAAGCGGTCTTTGAGATCAACCGAAACTTCCGTAATGAAGGGATGGATCAGACCCACAATCCAGAGTTTACCTCTATCGAGTTCTACTGGGCATACCACAACTACCAAGACCTCATGAAGATCACAGAAGATCTCTATGACTACCTCTTCGACAATCTAGGAATGAGCAGAGCACTCACCTATGGAGAGCTGGAGATAGACTGTACCACACCTTTTGCCAAAGTACCCTTTATAGAGGGACTTACAAGCATCGGTGCTGTCCCGGAAGATGTTGCCAATGACAAAGAGAAAGCGATCGCCTACCTCAAACAACATGGTGTAGAGGTTGATAAAAACCTCACACTTGGCTATCTCCAAGCAGAGCTCTTTGATGCATTTGTCGAGGAGAAACTCATCAACCCGACCTATATCACCCACTACCCGATCGATATCTCACCCCTCTCTCGCAGAAGTGATGAAGACCCAGAGGTAGCGGAAAGATTTGAGCTCTTTATGGCAGGCAAAGAGATCGCCAATGGCTTCAATGAGCTCAATGATCCTCTCGATCAGCTACAGAGGTTCAAAGCCCAAGCAGACACTAAAGAGGCAACAGGAGATGAAGAGGCAATGCATATGGATCTTGACTTTGTCAAGGCGCTGAGCTACGGTATGACCCCAACCGCAGGAGAAGGTATCGGCATCGATCGATTGGTGATGATGCTGACCAATCAGCACTCTATCCGCGATGTGCTACTCTTTCCAGCGATGAAGCCTGAAGCACCTCAAGTAGAAACCAGTAATGTAGATGCTTGCAAAAAATGCGGAAATACCAACCCCGAAGAGCTCAAACCTGCCAAAAAAGGCAAAGGCTTTTTCTGTATTGATGTAGCGGCATGTAAAAAACGCTCTCAAGAGAAACAGTAATGCCAAAAGTACTAAAATTACTCATTCGCTTTGGACCACTACTGCTCATGCTATTCAGAAAATTCAGAAAGTAGTCTCTCAGCTCCTATAGCTTAGTGCAACTTGACTCCCATACCGGGATTCTCCGGTGTACCTATATAGTCTTTAGGCATTTCGGAGCTGGTGACCAGATAGGTATAGATCCCACCTACTACCAGTATCCCTATAATGATCAAACGAATCGTCCATCTTTTCTCTGCACTTTCATTGTTGTTATAATCCCCGAATTTAAATCCAAAGTGCAATTTTTAAAAGACAATTTGAAAAAAGAGTTTTTGAGAGTTGTTTCTTTTGGATTTGAAGAGGTTAGATGCTAAAATAACTTCCAAATCTGACCAAAGATAAAGGAAGTGATATGTCATATACGCATCTAACCCTAGGAGAAAGATACCATATTCAAGCTTATATAAGCAGAGGATATAGCAATAAAGAGATAGCCAAACAGCTAGGAGTGCATCCCTCGACCATCAGCCGAGAGATACGAAGAAACAAAGGGGATATTGCTGGAACCTATTTTGGATATGGAGCCCATGATAAATATAAAAAGAGGCAACAAGACCATGCCAGAAAAGCCAATCTAAAACTCACAGATTCTACTATAAAGCTTATCAAAAAGTATCTCAAAAAAGAGTACTCACCCGAACAGATCTCCGCCACACTGTCTATCAAACACTCCATAACCATATCCCATGTCACCATCTACACATTCATCCATGAAGATAGGCTGCATAATGGTACACTCCATACAAAGCTCAGACACAAAGGAAAACGAAGAGCCAAGTATGGTAAAGGACGAAAGAACCGTATCCCTAATAGAGTCTCTATTGAACAAAGACCTACTATCGTAGATGATAAAATAAGAGTAGGAGACTTTGAAGCAGATACCATCATTGGCAAAGGCAGACAAGGAGCAATCGTTACTATAGTAGAGCGAAAGTCCATGTATGTAAAACTCTCACTGCCTGTAAGAAAGAAAGCCCTTATCGTAGCCAATGAGATGATACGACTACTGGGAAGATACAAGAAACATGTGCACACCATTACCACAGATAACGGTTTGGAGTTCGCCAAACATCAAACCATTGCAAAAAAACTTAAATGTGATTACTATTTCTGTCATCCTTATAGCTCTTGGGAGAGAGGACTCAATGAGAATATCAATGGACTCATCCGTCAATATATCCCAAAAGGCAGTAGCTTTGAACATCTCACGGCTAAAGATATTAAAAGGATTGAGAACAGACTTAACCATAGACCTAGAAAATCTCTAGGATGGAGAACACCTTATGAGGTATTTCATGAAAATTTAAAGGCTTCATAGGAAAATTTGGATAGAATTTTTTAGAGGTGAAATTGCACTTTGGATTTAAATTCAGGATCATCTATCTTATTGAGTGTTGGTTCTGTTTCAAAATTCATTATGACTCCTTATATGTGATATCTTCTTTATACTCTCTCTTTTCTTAAATAAGACTAAAAGTATCCGATTATATTTCTGCTATACTTTCAACATGAAGATACCTCTACCTATATTTCTCCTTCTGTTTGGACTTCTGTTTTTAAACGCCTGTGGAGGTTCTGATGCTAGCACCAAATCCCCCACACTGCTTTTTAAATCTGGCTTTGAGCAAGGTGTCTATCTGGATACACCGTATAATGATGGTGGAGGTACTTGGCTCCAGGATATCAAAGGCTCTGATCATCCAGATTTTTCTTGGCCCATACAGCTCTGGGAGAGCAATGCTACCTTTCAAGTCCTGGTAGACAGTAGCCTGGACCCTAGCCAATATATCACCAATGAGATCGTCTCCACTACTGGTCATGATGGCAACGCCACCAGAGTCATGCGTTCAACCATTCACAGAGCCGCCCAGGAGTGGACACAAGACCCCTATATCCTCATGGAAGCCAAAGAAAAAGGAGATCTCTATATCAAATACTGGCTCAAGATGCCAGAAAATTTACTGGAAGTCCTTGGAGATGGCACAAAAGACGATGGGTGGTGTACTTTCTTTGAATGGAAAACCTCTGCTGATTACCGTATCGCAGCCTATATCTATGTGGACAAGCAGAACAAACCCTATTGGTATGTACATGGAGATAATGTTGCCAACAGTATAGACGATCCTCCCTATGATGAGTTTTGGAAAGAGGAAGATCATACCAACCCTGTACCTGAGAACCAATGGTTCATGGTGGAGTTTTTCTGGCATCGCAGTACAGGAAGTGAGGGGAGGTTTTGGTGGGCAGTGGATGGTCATATCATCGCTGACCACTATGGTAGCAATAAGATCAAAGACCCTATCGACAGGATCATGCTCTTCACCGTCTATTCTGAGAAATACCCTCTTAGCCAAGAGGTCGATGATATCGAGATCTGGGATGGCTTCCCCTGTGGCGAAGGCAAAAGCTATTACAATAAACCATAGAAATAAAATTAGGAATTCCCATGCTCCCATTCGATACTCTCTGGCTCTTTATCCTCTCATCTCTCGCACTGGCACTTGTTCCCGGCCCTGACAATATCTTCGTACTTACCCAGTCTATGACCAAAGGGGCTCGTGCAGGTATAGCTGTCACTCTCGGACTCATGACAGGGTTGATCGTACATACCACAGCAGTGGCTCTGGGTGTGGCTGCGATCTTTCAGACATCACAGGTCGCCTTTGATATCCTCAAATACCTCGGTGCTGCCTATCTACTCTATCTGGCCTATCTCAGCTTCAAAGACTCCTCTTCCTTGGATCTACATACACAACGCACCCCACTCTCCCTCACCCAGCTCTACCGTAGAGGCATCTTTATGAATATCACTAACCCCAAGGTCACCCTCTTTTTTCTTGCATTTTTACCACAGTTTACAGATGCTTCTGCGGGAAATGTCACTGTACAGATCTTTATGCTGGGAGGACTCTTTATCCTCTCTGCTTTTGTGGTCTTCGGACTAGTAAGCCTGCTCGCCAGCAAGATCGGAGCCTGGTTTGCCCACTCTCCCAAAGCCAATGTCTGGCTCAACAGAGCCGCAGGAGGCATCTTCGTAGCATTGGCAGCCAAGCTGGCACTGGTAGAGCGTTGATACGCTCTACCAGAAGTATTTCCGCCCTAGAAGCTTCATTACTTTCCATAGTGTTCTAGCTGTACCTACCGGCTCTTTTGTCCCCATCCAATAGCCTGTGACACTCTTCTGAAAACTTGGTTTTTGATAAAAAGAGACCATTTTTTCACTCAACTTATCAGAACGTAAAAAGATCTTTTGCAGCAGTTTGAGAAATCTAAATTTCTTGGCATATTCTGTTTTCCATCTTTTTTCATACAGCAGGGGTTCATCTTTTGCAATCGCTTCTACTGCCATTACCGCTGACTTCATCGCATAGTAAATCCCCTCATAGGTAAAGGGGAGTACCATAGAGGCACTGTCACCGACAAAGAATACACCCTGCTCATAATACACCTCTCTCTCCCATTGTGGGATAAAGTAACCTTTCACTTTGGTATTGGAATGGGGAGGAACCCCTGCTTTATTTAAAAACCTATCCATACAGGATGAGATCTCTTTGGGATCATCACAGCAGACACCTATATTGACCCCCTGGTGGTGTGGAAATATCCAAGCATAGTGCCCTGGTGCAATATCCTTTCCAAACCAAAACTGACAGGAGTCTGTCTGTACATCCTCTATATCTATATAATGGGTCAATACCCTAGCAGGCGTCTCATGCCGTAGCCGTTTTCTGATCAGGGAATTCACTCCATCAGCTGCTATAATATATTTTGCTTCGATCTCTATCTCATCTGTGTATGACCGTGCACGAACCTTAATATTCTCTCCTACCTCTATATCATACGCTTTGGCCTCGATCATTTTTGTACCACCCTGCTGTGCCATCTGGCGTAGGGCTGCATCAAACTCCTGTCTATTCACTACTGTAAGTGGTGTTTGTGAGATATCTACCTCTGCTTCCTTCTCTTGAGGAGAGACTATCTTAATCTTCTTCACTCTCTTTTGAATGAGAGATTCAGGTATCTCAAACTCCGCAAAGGCACGCAGCATCAGACCGCCACCACAAGGCTTTTTAAAGGAGAAGTCCTTCTCCAGCAGAATATTCTCTATGCCTTGTTTATTCAGCTCTCTTGCAGCAGTTGCTCCGGCCGGTCCACCACCAATGATCAAAACGTTACATACAAGCTTTTTTATCTCTATCCTCTCATTCACTATTTAATTCTTGCCTATTATACTATGATTTATAACATTCTCAGACGAAATTTGCTATAACTATACTTTCTAAAAGCGTCTGCCTAACATTTGTTATGACAACATCTCAAAAAGTAGAATATACTACGCTAAAATATACTTCAAGGAAACCAAATGAGTTATGCGATAGAGAGTTTTGACCCAGAAATCTATGAAACAATCGTGAATGAACTAGAGAGACAGACAGACCATCTGGAGATGATCGCTTCTGAGAACTTTACCCTTCCTGCCGTCATGGAGGCGATGGGGTCGGTCTTTACCAACAAGTATGCCGAAGGATATCCCTATAAGAGATACTACGGTGGATGTGAGTTCGCAGACAAAGCAGAGCAGATCGCCATCGATCGTGCCTGCGAGCTCTTTGATTGTAAGTTCGCCAATGTACAGCCTCATTCAGGCTCTCAGGCCAACGGTGCTGTCTACGCAGCACTGCTCAAAGCTGGAGAGAAGATCCTCGGTATGGATCTCAGCCACGGTGGTCACCTCACCCACGGTTCCAAGCCCAGCTTTTCAGGAAAGAACTACTCTAGCTTTACCTATGGCGTAGAGCTGGATGGTCGTATCAACTATGACAAAGTCATGGAGATCGCCAAAACCGTACAACCTAAGATCATCGTCTGTGGGGCTTCTGCCTATGCCAGAGAGATCGATTTTGCCAAGTTTAGGGAGATCGCTGATGAAGTAGGTGCCATCCTCTTTGCCGATATCGCACATATCGCAGGGCTCGTCTGCGCTGGAGAGCACCCCAGTGCTTTCCCTTATGCAGACGTAGTGACGACCACCACGCACAAGACCCTCGCAGGTCCTCGTGGTGGTATGATCATGACCAATGATGAGGATATCGCAAAAAAGATCAACTCAGCCATCTTCCCTGGACTCCAAGGTGGCCCACTCGTTCATGTCATTGCCGCTAAAGCAGTTGGATTCAAATACAATCTCTCAGCAGAGTGGAAAACCTATGCCAAGCAGGTTAAAGCCAATGCACATACACTCGCAGAGGTACTTGTAGCCAGAGGTTACGACATCGTCTCTGGCGGTACAGACAACCATCTCATACTGGTCAGCTTCCTCAACAAAGCGTTTTCTGGCAAAGATGCTGATGCAGCCTTGGGAGCAGCAGGTATCACAGTGAACAAGAACACCGTGCCAGGTGAGACCAGAAGCCCATTTGTCACTTCTGGTATCCGTATCGGTTCTCCTGCACTGACCAGCAGAGGGATGAAGGAAGCAGAGTTTGAGATCATCGCCAACAGGATCGCTGATGTCCTTGATAACATCAATGACAGTGCCCTTCATACCAAGATCAAAGAGGAGATGAAAATACTTGCCAGCAACTTTGTGATCTATGACAAACCGATCTATTAAGGTAATCTATCATCAAAGTTTTTGATCTGGAGCTCTTCGACGACCACTATTACGTCAAAAGAGATGCTATCGTTGCCAAGATCCCCTTTGGCAACCGCACCTTCTATGCCAAATTTGAGCGAATAGACGAGCCACTTACCCCGCTACTTCTCGAACAACACCTTACAAAACAGTACACTATAGCTGCACCACTTCTCAAAAATGGAAAAACAAACTATCTTCTTATAGAATATAAAGGAGAGGCGTATCAGAAATTTTTCTATCTCATTCAGCATCTTCTTAATACAGAGGAGATAGACGCCTATCAAATATATCAGGGGAAATCTAAGGACAAGATACAGGTTTTTATCCCTGTACCTCTACTTACGCTGGAAGAAGCCGAAGAGAAAATGGAAACACTCTCTGCTATTTTGGAACAGAAGTTGACAAAGCAGTGGAAATGTCTACCATCATCCTCACTGCCTATGGAGTATAATATCGTAACTCTTCCCTATCTAAAGTTGACTAATTGATAGAAGCATACAGCCCAGTAACTTTATGCATATTGGTCAACATCCCATCCAATTTTTTATAAACCAGTGATGGCATCGTATTCATAGAAGAGCCTACACTTCTCATCTTTTCTAGGTAACCATAAGACTTTTCTACTTTTGCTATGAGAGCTTTTATCTCATCTGTATTTTTATCATATTTTTTCAATGTATCCATAGAGCTCTTAAAAAGTGCCATTGCATCATCTAGTTTTTTCTTATATACATCATTATCTGTTGCCCACATATTCAAGATATAAAGTCCTGCTATTCTCTGAGAAAGCATTCTCTGTCTACCGGACATATCTACAATCTCACCTGCTTTACTTGCACTATTTTTCTTGATAGCAACAACCACATCATTGGAATACCCTAAAAGCTTATCTAGGTCAGCACAGAGTGTTTTACAGATATCCAGACTTGGTTCTTTTTGTATTTGTACTTTGACTGTTACCCATAACTCTTTAACCATAGCTATCTTTTTGCTAACCTCTTCATCTTTATTGTATGCAGAGATATCTTCCAAATTTGTGCCAAACTCTATCACTACTTTAGAGAGGTCTCCCTTTGGATCCCTAAAAGTGCTATTCATTCCGATCATTGCATAATCAGCCAACATCCTTTGGGTCAGCATCCGCTGTTTTCCGGCAATATTGATAGCGTGTTGTGTATTTTTAATCTCTTCTGCTTGTAGAGACATTAGCAACATAAGTGGTACGATCAGTACCTGTAGTATTTTTTTCATTTCATGGCCTTATTTAACAGACTTTGTGAAAAAGTCTAACAAATTTAGGCAACCCAGCCATCTTTTTTGTTTTATAGTTACAAAAGGAAGATCTGTGGTTTTCCGTCCCTCTCTTTCAAGTAGGTTTGGCTTTCTCAATTTGTATAGTATCGGAAAAATGTCAAAAAGTTGTCAAAAAATGGACTTCTCATATACATTCACTATATATGATTGGCAATCTCTAATGCCTACTTTGGGTATAATCTTGCCCATGAAATATAATAAAGAGATCAAAACTGCTTTTAAAAACTCCATCCCAGTGATGATGGGCTATCTAGTGCTAGGCTTTGCCTTTGGACTGCTCATGTCTAGCTACCAATATGCCTGGTATTGGACAGCATTGATGAGTATTTTTATCTATGCGGGAGCATTGCAGTTTGCCGCGGTGGGATTCTTCTCTGCCAAGCTTGGGATGATCGATATCGCCATTGCAAGCTTTTTTATCAATATCCGCCAATCTTTCTATGGACTCTCCATGCTCAAAAAATATGCCAACACTAAATGGGCAAAGCCCTACCTCATCCATACACTCACCGATGAGACCTATGCCGTACTCACCAGCATGAAGGTGGATCCTACCCTCTCCCAAAAGTATTATGCACTTTTCCTCTCTGCTTTCAATCAAAGCTACTGGGTAGTGGGCTCGATCACAGGTGCACTCTTTGGCTCAGCTGTCAAGTTCGACACCAGAGGTGTGGCTTTTTCTCTCACAGCACTTTTTGTTGTACTTACTATTGAACAGTATAAAGCAACTCGTAATATAACCCCTTTTATCATCGGAGCCGTTGCCTCAGCGATCTCTCTGATGCTGCTGGGAAGCAATATGCTCTTGGGAGCTATCATTCTCTCCCTGGTGATCCTCTTTGGGCTTAGGTCACAGATAGAACGAGGAGCCAGCGATGGAAAATAGCTATCTTCTTACAGCTATTATGGTGATGGTCGCAGTCAATTATATGACCAGAGTATTGCCTTTTCTTTTCTATAGAGGCAGAACCCCACCAGCACCTATACTCTTCCTTGAGCAGTATTTCCCTCCGGTGATCATGACGATACTAGTATTCTATTCACTCAAAGATATCGACTTTAAGTCTGCTCCTTATGGGGGATTTGAGCTCTCAGCAGTCGCAGTAACGATCGCATTGCACCTGATCTTTAAAAACTATCTGCTAAGCATTTTTGGGGCGACACTATTTTATATGGG
Source organism: Sulfurovaceae bacterium (assembly GCA_965215705.1). Lineage (GTDB taxonomy): Bacteria > Campylobacterota > Campylobacteria > Campylobacterales > Sulfurovaceae > JAAXPZ01. The sequence goes on from CBDCEE010000003.1 coordinate 1,105,209, forward strand.
CTTGGTGCAGGGATGGTTCTTTTAAATGAAAAAATTTATTAAACGATTCTTTATCATGATACTTATTGGCATCATTACTGTCATCACCATCAACTACACTATACCATACACGACTCAAGATCTCATCTACACCTCTACCAAACAGGTCCCCGCCAAGAGAGCTGCCCTGCTCCTAGGCACAACCAAATACCTCAGAGGTGGCTATAGAAACTACTTTTATACCTATCGCATCCGTGCAGCCGTCGCACTCTGGAAAGCAGGCAAGGTCAAAGCCATCATCGTCTCTGGAGACAATGGCACCAAGTACTATGACGAGACCAGCACGATGTATGAAGACCTCATCAAAGCAGGCATCCCTGCACGATATATCACCAGAGACTACGCAGGATTTAGAACCCTCGACTCCGTGGTACGTGCTGAAGCGATTTTTGACCTAAAAGACTATATAATTATCTCACAGAGATTCCATCTGGAACGTGCTCTGTTCATTGCCAGAGCCAAAGGACAAAAAGCCATAGGCTTCGCAGCCAAGGATATCCCTGGCACCGATGCAGCCATGAAGATGAAGTACAGAGAGTACCTAGCCAGAACCAAAGCGTTTCTAGATCTCTATATCTTGGGTACAAATCCAAAATTTTATGGAAAAAAAGAGAGAGTGATTTACAAAAAATGACAAACAAACAATACCAAGACAAGATACAAATATTAAAACAATGGGCACATGCCTACTACGTAGAAGACAACCCCATAGCTACAGATGAAGAGTATGACAAACTCTACCATGAAGTGCTGGACTTCGAGACAGCACATCCTACTGAGGTGGCAGAAGACTCACCTACCAAGCGTGTGGGTGGTGTGGTGCGTGATGAGTTTTCTAAGGCAAAGCACATCAAACGTATGTGGAGTATGGAGGATGTCTTTACGACTGAGGAAGTACAGGAGTGGTTAGATAGAACGGTAAAAAATGTAGGAGAGTCTACCTACTTTTGTGAGCCTAAGTTCGATGGGGCTAGTATGAACTTGCTTTATGAAGATGGCAAACTTATTCGTGCTATCACGCGTGGTGATGGTGTCGTGGGTGAAGAGGTGACGGACAATGTACGTACCATACGCTCTGTACCACTTACCATAGACTATGAGGGGCAGATAGAGATACGTGGTGAAGTGGTCATCCGTAAAGATGATTTTGAAGAGATCAACAAGGAACGTTTGGATGAGGGGGAGCAAGTGTTTGCAAACCCTCGTAATGCTGCGGCAGGAAGTTTGAGACAGTTAGACTCTTCGGTAACAGCGAAGAGACGACTGGTTTTTTACCCCTGGGGGTTAGGAGAGAACAGTTTAAACCAACCTAAACTCTCAGAAAAGATGGATTTTGTATATGCTCTGGGGTTTTTGGAGCCTCCCTATGCTCAAGAGTGTAACAGCATAGAGGAGATAGAAGCTTTCTATCAAAAGCTTATCTCTCTACGTAATGAAATACCCATCATCATGGATGGTATGGTCATCAAAGTAGATGAAGTGACACTGCAGGAAGACTTAGGCTATACAGTAAAAGTACCTAAGTGGATGTGTGCGTACAAATTCCCTGCTGTTGAGAAAGTTACCAAGGTCAATGCTATTACTTTGCAAGTGGGACGTACAGGTGTCATTACCCCAGTAGCAGAGGTAGAACCAGTAGAGGTAGAAGGTGCGATGATAGCACGTGCCACCCTCCACAACTTCGATGAGATAGAACGAAAAGGGCTCCTTATTGGTGATAGCGTCATACTCATACGCTCTGGTGATGTCATCCCTAAGATAACCAAAGTCCTTACCGACAGAAGAGATGGCACAGAAATAGCCATAGAACGCCCAACAGAGTGTCCTACCTGTCACTCTGAAGTGTTAGATGAGGGTACACTCATAAAGTGTCAGAATTTAGACTGTCCAGACAGAGTCGTAAACTCCATCATACACTTTGCTAAAAAAGGGTGTATGAATATAGATGGGCTTGGCTCTAAGATAGTAGAGATACTCGTAAAAGAGGGTAAGATAAAAGATATTTTAGGGCTGTACCATCTAAAGTTTGAAGACTTAGAGGGTATGGAAGGCTTTAAAGAGAAGCGTATCAACAAACTACTTGATGCCATAGCAGATACCAAAGGTGTACCACTACACAGACTCATCTCTGCGATGGGCATAGAACACATCGGTGAGGTAGCAGGTAAGTCATTGGCTTTAGAGTTTGGACTTGGTATAGTAGATGCCACACTAGAACAAGTAGTAGCTATAGACGGCATAGGTGAAGAGATGGCGAACTCTTTGCTGGAGTTTATGAGAGTGAACTATGACTTTGTGCTAAAACTGTTCGATGAAATCGAACCTACGGTGGAAGAGAAAATAGAAGCTGAGGAAAATCCATTTAAAGACAAGACAGTGGTACTTACTGGTTCCATGTCTGTGAGCCGTGGAGTGGTCAAAGAGATGCTTGAGAAGCTTGGGGCTAAGGTGAGTGGTTCAGTGTCTAAAAAGACGGATTATGTGATTTACGGAGAAGATGCTGGGTCTAAGCTTACTAAGGCTGAAAGTTTGGGTGTGGCTACGCTTACTGAGGATGAGATGAGGGGGATGGTGTAGTTATATTATGAGTTTATTTGAAATAGAAATTAATGATAATTTTAAAATATTAAATAGAGAAGTATTTCTAAAAAAAGATGAATTTGAAAAGTACTATAAATTAAATAATCTTAATGATGGATACAGGGATGATATCTCAGAATATTTATTAGACGATGTATCTTTAAAAGTACATCCTGATTATTTTTGTATGTATAATTATGGATTTTCTTCTGGATATTTAATTAGATATAGTATACAAGAAATTAGTACGATTATTACATCTGATTTATATGAGTTAAATAAGAATTCCAATGAAGAAGTTTTTTATCCAGAATGGCTACTCTTTCTAATTGCTATTAAAAAGAGGCGAATACAATTTATATCTGAAGATAATTTTAGAACTTATATAAAATATTTTAAGTTTATTGCAGAAATTCGATATAAAACATATATTATTCGTAATATTCGTAATTATATTAATTTTAATAAGATGAAAAATCCAAATAAATTTCAAAAACCTTTATATAATCAATTATATCAATATGCTAAAAATTCTCAATTTGAAATTTCAGAGGTATATGCTTTTTTAAATTTTTTATATTCCTTCCACGATGAATTAAAGGAAAAAGAAAAATATAAGTTGATGTGGAATTTAGAAGTTTATATTATGGAAGCAGTAGAATTGTTAATGAGGTATGATATCTCAGTAGAAGAAATATATGAAAAATCCATTCGGGAAGGAACATCATATGCATATTTACAGACTATACGAATATATAAACCATTATATATTAGACAACATAAAACTTTTTTCACACCTCGTTTAGAAAAAATTAATGGTATTTTTAAGGAGAGTATAGATGTTGATACTCTTATGGATGCTTTTCTAGCAAATGAAAAGTATGAGGATATTTTATTCTATTATATAGAATTAATCGAAAGACTAAATTCAAGTAAGATTAGTGAAGATATAATGGGTGCAATTATAAAAGCTATAGTACTTGGAGTTGAAGAATATGTAAAAATGACAGTAGATAAGGAATTTTTTAATAGTTTAAATATTATAAGTTCAAATAAATTTGAAAGCTTAAAAAATATAATTTGTCCAAACAGGGATGAGAATTTTTTTAATTGCTTTAAGAAAATAATTTCAAAAGAAGATTCTCTAGAAAAATATTTAATGATATATTATATCTCAAGAAATTATTTAGCCCATAATAATATAGATATGGATAAATTTTTCTGGGGAGAAGATAGAAAACAAACTGTCATTAGTAATGTTATGGATTCAGTTATGATGGTTTTATATAAGTTAGCCACTTTAGAATCAACTAACTAGATAAACCAAAAATAAAAATTTGGTTTATCAAAAAATATTGTATACTATTTTCAGAATAAAATTAATTTTTATTATGCTGTATATGTCGTGTACACGTACCTTATAGAAGTTTGATATATTTTAAAGTCAAAATTTGAAATTTGACTTTAAAAATAAATAAGAAAAAAGAAGAGAAAATGAGACTAGACAAATACCTACTTGTATATATGCCAGGATATGAGATTATGTATGCTATAATACACATACTATACCCACATAAAGGATACACATGTCAGCTATCTATGATGAAACAGCTATGAAAAAAGCAACAAATGTAACCATCAACTCTGATCTACTTCAAAAAGCAAAAAGTTATAAAATCAATATCTCCCAGACTTTTGAAAAGCATTTAACAGAAGTGGTTAAGAAGAAAAAAGAGCAGGAGTGGCTCGAAGAAAATCGGGAAGCTATAGAAGCATATAATACTCGTGTAGAAAGAGATGGGCTTTTTAGTGATAGTTTCAGGAGATTTTAGTGGCACAGTTTGATGTCTATAAAAACAGTGATGTAAAAAGTCTTCGACAATTTCCTTATCTACTAGATATACAAAGTAACTTACATAGCAATATGATTAGCAGGGTAGTTGTACCATTAGCTATAGACGTACCTACAGTACAGCATCTCACACCTGTATTTGAGATAGAAGAGCTAAACGTAGTTGCTTATGTCATGGAGATGACAAGTGTACCTAAAAGCATCCTTGTCGATAAAGTAACTAACGTATCTCATTACAGAAACCAGATAGTAGATGCTTTAGATTTTTTAGTGAATGGATTTTAAACGTATATAGTAAGCAAGAAAGAGCATACATGAAAATAGTCAATTCCAACATACCAAAAGGAAACCAAATATGAAAAAATTTCTACTCCCCGCTATAGCCATAGCCATCAGTATCTACCTCCTCTTCTCTATCTTTGTCGAGGATGTTGCCATCAACAGGTACGAAGACTACCAGACCGTCCAAGACCAACAGGCGATAGAAAAGGGTTGGGTGCCTGCTATACTGCCTTTCTCTGCCTATGAGATTGCAGAGACCCATGACCCTGATAGTCCTGATATCTTTGGTATGTTCAAGTACAAAGAAGCGGATGAAACTACTCTGCTCTCCAAACTAACCGATCTACATGAACAAAATGGTACCATGGCATGGGAGGGCTTTCTCTTTCATATAGATAAAGAGAAGAACCTGGTCAAGTATAGAAACAAGGTAGCCCAATAAACTGACAAAGCATCCCTCATGGACTTTTAGGTAAAATACTACCAAAAAGAGAAGAGATGAAACAGCTGTTACTGATCCTATTATGTATCACTCCCCTACTCTCAGGAGAACTCAACTGGCAGCACTCCTATGACCAAGCCGTAGCCAAAGCCAAATCTGAGAAAAAGAATATCTTTGTCTTTATCGAGGCAAAGCACTGCCCTTATTGTGAGCAGATGATGGACGAGGTACTCAGTACCAAATACATCGATAATGCCCTCAAGCACTTTATCCCACTCAAGCTCGATATCTCCAGCAAAGATGCCAAAACCCACTTCCCCAAAGCGGTAGTCACCCCTACGAGCTACTTTATCACTCCACAGAAGCAGCCACTGGAAGAGATCATAGGCTATCTCAATGAGGAGTTTTTCTTTTGGAAGATCGATGCGGCTGAGGCAGAAGCGAAGAAGATACAAAAGGATAAAAAATGAAACGACTCCTAACTATACTGCTCCTCTTGGCTTCACTTTTAACTGCCGGTAATGTCGATACCTTCGTATCTGCTGCCAAAACACAGGTAGGCAAAACCCTGACCTACAACCCGGAGTATGTACGACTAAAGTTTCCCAAGGGAGACATCCCCCTCTCCAAAGGCGTCTGCACCGATGTAGTCGTACGTGCCCTGCGAGGACTGGACATCGACCTGCAAGAGCGTATCTATACATACAAGAAAACACACCCCAAGCTCTTCAAAGGGCTCTACTCTACCAACCGACTCGATCCCAACATCGACCATAGACGGGTCAAAAATATCCAAGCCTACCTCACAGCCAGAGGCTATCATATCAAGAGTGCTTTCAAGCCTGGAGATATCGTAGTATGGAAGCTCCCCGGCTCCAACCTCGACCATATCGGTATCTGCTCTAACCACCTCAATAGTGATGGCGAACCTCTCATGATCCATAATGTAGGGGCAGGTGCCCAAGAAGAAGATGTACTCAGAGAATATAAGATCGTTGATCACTTTAGGATATTTGACCAATGAAGAAACTCCCTCTAACCCTCTTTCTCTCTGCCAATCTTCTGATCGCCAGCCAAACCATACTGCCCAAGCAGTATCATGCTGACTACAAGATAAGCTATGAGAAACTGAATATCACCAATGATGAAGAGATGGGGCTGGTGGGTCTCAGTATGCTCTTTGATCTGGATAAGTACTGGTATGCTGGAGTGAGTCTCTATGGTGCGATTGATGGAGAGAGAGGGGGGTTCTTTACCGTGGGTGCAGATGGTGGTGTCAAGCTGGATCTTACTGAGAATATAGCGCTCCAAAGTGGACTCTTTATCGGTGCGGGGGGAGGTGGTGCTGCACCACAAGGTGGTGGGTTGATGCTGCGTCCCTATATAGAAGCCAACTACCATACCAAAGCATATACGATCGGTATCGGTATCAGCCACATCAACTTCCCCAATGGTGCGATAGAGAGCACCCAAGCCTATCTCAATGTTGCATTCCCTACTACAGGAAGCTATCTCAGCGGGCATCACTTTGAAAACAACATCAGTATCGCTCCCAATAGTGATACATGGGGGATCGACGAACTTGAGCTCTCCTTTTTGGCAGAGCACTACGTACCCTCTAGCAGCAGTCTCAATACTGACGGCAAGACAAAGACCCAAGCCTACTCTCTGGCAGGGATCAAGTTTGATAAAAAGCTAGGAGCACATGGTTACTCCTTTTTTCAGGCAGCCGGTGCCGGTGCGGGTGATTCAGATGGATATATGGAGGTATTTGGAGGGATGGGTTACAGATATAGACTGGGAACCCTACCTCTCTATGTAGGGGTAGAAGCTGCTGTCGGTGCCAGTGGCGGAGGTAAGGTAGATACCGGTGGAGGTCTGGTCTACAGAGCTGCCGCTACCCTGAAAGCTGAGCTGAGTGAGCATATCGCCCTTGGTGCCTCTGCAGGTATGATCGATGCTATAGACGGGACATTTTCAGCGACTACCTATAGTGCAACCATTGGATACAAAACCCTACTGGCAAATGCTGTCCCCGCCACAGGCAGCCAGCATATAGAAACATCCTCATGGAGTATAAGGGCACTACAAAAGTTCTATCTTGATGAGGGAAACCTTTTTAAAAACCCGGCAAAAAAGAAGCGTGTAGATCTACTGGGATTTGCACTGGATTACGCCATAGATGAACACTTCTACATCACGGGGCAGACATTTTGGGCATACAAAGGGGATGCTGGAGGATATGCAGAAGGGATCTTTGGACTAGGCTATCATAGCGACAGCTATCATGGTTTCTCTCTCTACAGTGAGGCCTTGGCAGGTGTCGGTGGCGGCGGAGGGATCAATATCGGTGGCGGTTTGTTCGGCTCTATCGGTGGCGGACTGAGCTATGACTTCGGCAATGATCTGGAAGCCTTCATAGGTGCTGCGTACGAGAGGAGTAAGGAGGCTACCTTCTCCACTACGGTTGCCAGTTTTGGGCTTCGCTATACATTTTCCCTGTTAGAGAAACAATGAGACTGGATAAATACCTTGTAGAAGAGGGCTACTTCGAGAGCCGAAACCGTGCAGCAGAGGCGATCAAGTCAGGCAAGGTCACTGTGGATGGTCACCCTGCCAAAGCGTCACAGAAAGTGGATGAAACGAGTCTGATAAGCGTCACTTCAGAGAAGTTCTATGTCTCACGGGCAGCCAAAAAGCTAGCCTCATTTCTGGAAGCATACCCGATGACACTGCAAGGCAAAGTGGCTCTGGATATCGGCTCCTCCACAGGCGGTTTTGCCCAAATCCTACTGGAGCAGGGAGCCAAAAGTCTCAGCTGTGTGGATGTAGGTAGTGATCAGCTACATCACACGCTGAGAGACCAGCAGCAACTGACACTTTATGAAGAGACAGATATCAGAAGCTTTAAGAGTGCAACAAAGTTCACTCTTATCACCTGTGATGTATCATTCATCTCTATTTTACAGATCCTTGAAGATATAGACAGGCTCGCAGCAGAGGACGCTGATATCATCATCCTCTATAAGCCTCAGTTTGAGGTCGGCAGAGAGGTCAAACGAGACAGCCGAGGGGTCGTACAAGATACTGTAGCAATCCAAGTATGCCAAGAGGCATTTACTGCCAAAACCCAAGCACTGGGCTGGAAGCTACAGTATCATGCAGCCTCACAGATAGCAGGTAAAGAGGGTAACCAGGAGTACCTCTATCATTTTGTAAAAATTGGTGTGTTGGCTAACACACTTTATGAAGGGAAACATTGAAAATAAGTAATGCTATTCGATCCATTACCATAGGCTCTTTTGACGGGGTGCATCTTGCCCATCAAGCACTTATATCACAAGCAGAGATGCTTGTGGTCATAGAGCGTAACGGTGGCTACCTCACTGCTGGATACAAGCGTAGCTACTATACTGACAAACCGATCACACTCTACCATTTTGACAAGATAAAATCACTCTCCCCTGAAGGATTCATTGCCAAACTCCAGACAGACTTTCCCCATCTGGAGAAGATCATCGTCGGTTATGATTTTCATTTTGGCAATGCCAAAAGTGGCAATGCTGCCCTACTCAAAGCACTCTTTGAGGGAGAAGTCGTCATCGTAGATGAAGTGAGTCTGGATGGCATCCCTGTACACTCTCGCACTATCAAACAGCTACTGCGAGAGGGAGATATCTGCCTCGCCAACAAGCTGCTGGGCAGAAACTACCGTATCGATGGTACTGTGATCCAAGGACAGGGACTCGGGACCACTTCACTTGTCCCTACTCTCAATCTACAGGTCGAGCACTATCAGCTCCCTCTAGAGGGCGTCTATGCTACCCGCACACTGATCGAGGGAGTATGGTTGCCAAGTGTGAGCTTTCTGGGTCATCGTGTGACAACGGATGGCAGCTTCGCGGTAGAGACCCATATCCTACAACAGGAGATCACTACCCCGACCACCACAGTGTGGATCGCATTTGAAGGCTTTATCCGGGAAAATAGAAAGTTCGATTCACTTGAAGCACTCAAAACACAGATCAATGAGGATATCCACTGGGCAGAGGAGATACTACGATGAAATGGCTAGGACTGATACTATTGGCACTACTTATCGTCTATTTGATCGCTGCACTGCTTCTCTATATCAAGCAGCGTGACCTGCTTTACTTTCCCTCCGCACCCGTAGAACACTCTTATGAGACAATGACCCTGAGCAATCAAGGGGAACAGATCAGCATCACGATCACGAATCCAGGGAAAGATAAAGCATTGATCTACTGGGGTGGTAACGGTGAAGCTGTTGCAGCAGGTGCAGCCATCTTTGAGAAAGAACTGCCTGACTACAGCACCTACCTCGTAGACTACAGAGGGTATGGACGCAGTACCGGTACACCTACAGAGGCGGGGATACTCAGTGATGCATTGGTACTCTATGACAGGATCAAAGGGCAGCATCACAGCATCTCTCTCTTTGGTAGAAGTCTAGGCTCTGGTGTAGCATGTTTTGTCGCGGCAGAGAGAGAAGTGGATAGGCTGGTACTTATCACCCCTTATGACAGTGTAGAGAGTATTGCCAGAGACCGCTATCCGTTCTTTCCGCTTTCACTTATGATAAAGGACAAGTATGACTCACTGCGTAGCGTTCCCCATATCAAAGCCAAAACGATCATGCTTATCGCCGAAAATGACACCATGATACCCAAGAGACATGCCTACCATCTGGCAGCGCAGTTTCCCAAAGATCAAATCACTGTCCATGAGATCCAGGGCTGCCATCATAACAATATCGCGGAGACGGAAGCCTATCACAGCATACTGAAGGAGTTTTTCAATGAAAGATAAGGTATTTACGCAAGCCATAGAGAAAAAATTTGAATTTGACCAAGCCGTTGCCTCTGTCTTTGATGATATGCTCTCTCGCTCTGTGCCCTTCTATAATGAAGTAAGACAGCTGATCATCTCACTCATACTCGCAGAAGAAGGGGAAGGAAAAAAAGTCCTCGATCTGGGCTCCTCTACTGCCAAACTTCTACTGGAACTCCATGGTAAAATGCAGAGCAGTATGTCACTCAAAGGTATAGACAACTCCCAAGCTATGCTGGATCGTGCCATGCAAAAATGTCAGGCATTTGGTGCAGACATAACACTGGAACTTGCTGACATGCTCACCTACCCTTATGCAGAGGAAGACATCATCGTGGCAAACTATACCCTGCAGTTCATACGTCCTATGCAGCGTGTAGAGCTCATCAAACGACTCCATGATGGACTCAATGAGGGAGGTATCTTTATTTTTTCAGAAAAAATACTCTTTGATGACAAGCGACTGGACAAGCAGGTGGTTGATATCTATTATGATTACAAAAAAGAGCAGGGATATAGTGAATATGAAATCTCTCAGAAACGAGAAGCTTTGGAGAATATCCTCATTCCTTTTACAATAAAAGAGAATATACAGATGTGCAGGGATGCTGGGTTCTCTGAAATAAGCACTATTTTCCAATGGGCGAACTTCGCAACTTTTGTTGCCAAAAAATAGAAAAAAGAGAAACTTACATATCACCATTTGTTATAATCTCGTAATTTAGGGACTTACTAATTCATATGAGTTATTCACACCCTATTCACAGTGTGAATAACTTAAAAGTCCATTAAACTTCCATAAAAAATTACTATTTTGTTACAACCACTCGTTATAGCGGAGTATATACAGAAATCTTATACTATTTTCATTCTTTTTAAGCTATAATCTCTCACTTTATACATAAGGATAATGAGAGATGAGCTGGAGTCCAAATAGTTGGAGAACATTTCCAATCAAACAACAACCAACATATAATGATCAAGATGCGCTAAAAGCCGTAGAGGAAGAGCTAAGTGTCTACCCTCCTCTGATCTTTGCAGGAGAAGCAAGGGATCTTAAAGAGCAGCTGGCAAAAGCTGGTCGTGGTGAAGCCTTTATCGTGCAGGGTGGAGACTGTGCAGAGTCTTTCTCTTCATTTAATGCAGATACGATCAAAAACCTCTTTAAACTCCTACTTCAGATGTCTGTGGTCATGACCTACTCCAGCGGAAAACCTGTCGTCAAGATAGGAAGAGTTGCCGGACAGTTTGCCAAACCAAGATCTTCTGATTTTGAAGAGATCAACGGTGTCAAACTTCCCAGTTACCGAGGAGATATCATCAATGGTATTGAGTTTGATGAAACAGCCCGTATCCCGGACCCTAAGCGTATGCTCAAAGCCTACAATCAGTCTGCTGCTACCATGAACCTGCTGCGTGCATTCTCCCGCGGCGGCTTGGCAGATCTAAATGAAGTACATAGATGGAACCTTGACTTCATCAAAGACCATCCTCTGGGACAAAAGTATGAAGCACTTAGCTTTCAGATAGACAAAGCAATGACGTTCCTCGGTGCTGCCGGCATCACCAGTAACAATACACTGCAGCTACGCCAGACAACAGTTTATACTTCTCATGAAGCCCTGCTTCTTAATTATGAAGAAGCATTGACCAGAACAGACAGTATCACAGATGAGTGGTACAACTGTTCTGCACACCTGCTCTGGATCGGTGACAGAACCAGAGAGCTGAATGGTGCTCATATCGAGTACTTTAGAGGGATCAAAAATCCTATCGGCTGCAAAGTAGGGCCAAGCATGCAACCAGAAGAGCTGATCTCTCTCATCGAAGCACTCAATCCAGAGAATGAAGAGGGCAGACTCAACCTCATCGTCCGCATGGGAGCAAGTAAGATCAGTGAACTCTACCCACCACTGCTCAGAGCTGTCAGAGATGCAGGAAAAAATGTCGTCTGGACGATCGATCCGATGCATGGCAATATAGAAAAGAGCTCCACAGGATTCAAAACCAGAGATTTTGACAATATCCTCTCAGAGGTTAAGCAATTCATGGATATCCATGAGGCAGAAGGAACAGTCGCTGCAGGTATCCACCTAGAAATGACGGGTGAAAATGTGACCGAGTGTACGGGTAGTGCCTCCAGCCCTATTACTGCTGACACCTTAGGAGATAAATATCACACCCAGTGTGACCCCAGACTCAATGCCAATCAGGCACTGGAGCTGGCATTTATGCTAAGCTCGTAATACAAGTACGCCTACCTACAAAGGGGGTGGGCATAAAACCTATCCTCCCCCCTGCCTCTACATATACCTTTAAATCATTCTTCGTTATAATCGCCATAGTCCATCATAGGGAGAAACAACATGGAAGGGAAGATCAACGTCACCTATACACTGATATGTGACAAAGACACACATAAAGAGATCACGATCGAAGAGATCATCAGTAACGAGAAGGTAATCAGACTGCTCAAAAGCGAATTTGCCAAAGGCATACGTAATCTGGAGGTCTCCAGTCGTGGTGATGCCAAAGTGATACTCAAGACAGAAAAAGAGCTCTATTCCTTTGTCGTGGACAAGCAAGACTTTGCTGATCTGGTAGAGCTAGCAGAAGAGGATGCCAGGCTCAACAAGCGACTCAAGAAAGATTGTCAAGTCGTTAAGATCATGGACTTTGTCACGATCGACTGATAGATCGTAAAGACATTCTTCCCCTCTTCATGGTGATACTGTAGTTTCAACTTATGGATATCCAGGATACTCTTGACGATATAGAGCCCTAGCCCCAGTCCACCTTTGGAGGCATGGAAAGGCTTGAAATACTCTTCCAGGGGCCCTTTGAGTGCTTCTCCATAATTGCTGATCCTGATCTTCTCATCTTTGATCACGATCTGTACCTCTTTGTTCCGGCTATATTTGATACCATTATCCAGAAGGTTTTTGATCGCTAAACTCAATAGTTCAAAATCTGCCTGCATAATGTAATCTTGGGAAAACACCGAGTTGACATGTTTGGAAGGGTCATCCAACATGAGCATATCAATACTGGCATCTATGATATCACTGATCTTGTACTGTTTGAGCTCTGCATTAAAGTTCTTGGAAGCGATCTGCTCTACCTTGGCAAACTCATCGATCAGAAGATTGAGCCGCTCAAAGATCGCATGAAACCTTCTCTTCTGCTTCTCGTCATTTACCATCTCAGAGACAAGCCTTCCCTTGGCGATCGGTGTCTTGAGCTCATGCATTATGGCTCGTAAAAGCAGCTGACGGGAGTGCAGAAGCTCTCGTATCTTCTCGGCTGCATAGTCAAAGGCATTTGCCACCTCCGCAATCTCGTCATTTTGGTTGCTTTTACAAGATATTTCCAAATCTCCATCAGAAAACTTCATGATCTCTCTCTTGAGATCTGAGAGAGGTTTGATCGATCGTATCATCCAGAGATAGAGGACAAACATCAACAGCGTTGCCGCCATGAATGCCATGATTAGTTCATAAGGAGTTTTGGGTTTATTCATGTTCTCCAAGACGATATTGAAACGATCATTATTGATCAAAATATAACGTTTCAGATCCACATCTATGACTTGGAATCTCTTCTTGGTGGCATTCATATCCAGTACCTTGGCAAACTTGAACCGATCGACCTTCTCATCTGCTACACAGATATTCTGTGACTTGAGATACTCTTTGTCTATATCACCATATTTGAGAAAATAAAGGTAGAGATAATGCATATTGGCACGCTCTTGCATCTGGATCGCTTCGAGTGAGCGTTCCGTGTTGCCTTTGTAGAGAAAACCAAAGATCAGGATCAAAAAAACATAGGCGATCAAAAATATCAGGTTGATCTTGGTACGCAGAGAGTTAAATCGGATCATATCAATTTGTAGCCTATGCCTCTGACTGCTTGTATCATTTTGGGATCACCCAGTTTGGCTCTGATCTTGGAGATGATCACATCCAAACTCTTCTGGGCACTGTCACTCATCGTAGTCGAGGCGTTGATCAGCTGCTCTCTGGAGAGGGCGATCCCCTGTTTGGCTACCAGCTGCGTCAATATCTCAAACTCTGCCGGTGTAAGCTGTAGGGCATTGCCTTTATAGTAGATCGTATCTCCTTTGGTAACAAAATCACTTTGGGGCTCACTGTTTTTACTGTCTTTATTGTATCGACGCAACAGGGAGAGGATGCGTGCATGCAGCTCTTTTGGATCATAAGGCTTGGGCAGATAATCATCCGCACCAAGTCTCAGGCTCTCTACCTTGTCGTTGATATCACTTCTGGCTGAAGAGATAATGATAGGGATATTGTATTTGCGACCCAACTCTTCGCAAGCTTCAAGCCCATCCATACCGGGGAGTGTCAGATCGAGTATGATCAGGTCATACTTTTCCACTCCGGCACTCAGTCCTAAAAAAGGGTCTTCATAGTTGGTCACTTTCATATCGAACTGAGCCAGATATTCACTGAGGATCTCCGCAAACTCCGGATCATCCTCTATCATCAAAATGTTGATCATGCCACTCCCTTACACTGTGAATTGTACTATTATAGAGATATTAGGTTAATTGAAGTCAAATGCATGCTTCATATACGGCAGTATCTCCTCAAAACTGTAACGATATGCTGTAAAATGTTCAAACGCGATCACTCCTTGATAGAGGAGCATATCACTGCCGTCCTTAGTAGATTTGTCATAGGATTTTGCAAGCTTTAGAAACGGGGTCTCTTTGCCATAGATGACATCTACACATGCTTTGGCTGAAGGTATGACAGCACCCAGTATCGCTTGAGGGGCGGGCAATGCGTCATCCTCTAGTCCTGCAGAGGTCATATTGATGACCAGATCATACTGCTCAGGCACAAAGTCATCAAAGGTAAAGGTCTTAAACCCTTCCTGCGCATACCTCTTCAATCGCCCTGCACTTCGGTTGAGAAGGGTCACATCATAGCCCTCATCGCGTAAAATAACTGAGGTGGACTGGGCAGTACCTCCTGCACCAAGAAAAAGTACTTTACGTCCATCAAACTCCGAGATCGCCTTTAAAAATCCAGGTGCATCAGTATTGTACCCGTAGAGTCTGCCCTCTCTCTCCACGATTGTGTTGACAGCTCCCACCTTCTGTGCAAAAGAATCAAGATGATCACAGGCATGGTAGGCATGCTCTTTATGTGGCACCGTGACATTGACCCCCTTGAGACCTAGAGCAAAGAACGCTGCTTTGAGTGCTGCACCCTCCTCTAGCTTATACCGACCATAACAGGCATCAATACCCAATTTTTGGAAAGTTAGATTATGCATCAGGGGAGATTTGGAATGTACCACAGGGTTTCCAAAAATCGCAAAAAGTTGTTTTGCCATTCTTTAGCGTTTCTCCATGTCTTTTAGTGTCACCATCAAGGCATTGAGCTTGTTCTCCACCTCCAGGTACTCCAACTCCGGTACAGAGTCTGCCACTATACCAGCCCCTGCCTGCAGGGTGATACGATCGGGTTGGATCAGAGAAGTACGGATCGCAATAGCCGAGTCCATATCACCCGTAAAAGAGAAGTAGCCTACGCTTCCGCTGTAGAAGCCTCGCTTGAGCCCCTCAAATTTGGCGATCAGTTCCATCGCCTTGATCTTGGGAGCACCGGTCATTGTGCCGGCAGTAAAGGTCGCACGGAAAAGGTCAAACATATCTTTGCCCTCATCGATCTGAGCCACCACATCCGAGACCATATGCATCACATGGGAGTACTTCTCTACCCGCATGATCTCAGGTACAGTGACCGTACCTGTCTGGGCTACACGTCCTACATCATTGCGTCCCAGATCGATCAGCATGAGATGCTCTGCACACTCTTTAGGATCATTGAGCATCTCTAGTTCGAGCTCATGGTCACGCTGTTTGGTCTTGCCCCGTTTACGCGTACCGGCGATCGGTCTCAGCAGAATCTCCCCCTCAGTCAAACGTACCATCACTTCAGGGCTGGATCCACAGATGGAGAAATCATCAAACTCCAACAAGAAGAGATAAGGAGAAGGGTTTTTAGACCGCAATACACGATAGAAACTCAGTGGATCGATCTCTCCCTTCTGCGTATAGCGATTGGAGGGTAACATCTGAAAGACATCCCCTGCACGGATATGCTCTTTCGCTTCTAATACAATCTGTTCAAACCGCTCTTTGGAGAGCGCAAAGGCTCCTTCGCCTTCAAGCACCACTGGCTTGATCGGTAAAGGCTTATGTGGCCTCTCTAGGAGTGAGAGTACCTTCTCTACCATATCTCCATAAAGATCATCCGGATCAATGATGGTCAGCTTGGCACTTTTGTGTGAAAATCCTATCAGAAGTTTGGGACGGATCATATCCAGGTCAGGGGTTTTGAGTGTATCGTCAAGTCCATCCATGTATGCTTTGAGTGTTGGTTCAAAGACCTTGACCATATCATAGGCAATATACCCTATAAACCCATCGGTATACCCAAAGCCCGCTTCTTCAGCCATCGCCTTATATCTTTGGGTATCGATCTTCGCATAATAGCTCTGAAGAAAAGTAAAGGGGTCTTCATCAAGTAGATGCTGTGTACCTTTGGTATCATAATATTCAGTCTGATCATCCTGATACTTGATCTGCTCTCTCGCACCGATCGCAATAAAACTAAAGTTTCCATCACTACTGTTGACCACACTTTCAAAAAGCATGGTGATCTCATCAGCAAAAATCTCCTTGAGTTCACCATAAAGCGCCACAGGCGTCAGTTGATCAAAGAGTACCGTTTTGATCATTACTTTTGCTTCACCACAAAGCCCATGATGCCTATAGAGCTATTGACATCTGTCAATGCTGCTTTGGCTTCTGCATAAGAGCCATACGGACCGACTCGCACACGCCTGGTTTTTTCATTTTTGTTGATGGTATATTTCAGTCCTGCATTCTCTATCTTTTTGATAAATTTTGCATTGGGTTCCCTGTTAAATGCACCGATCTGTATATAGTATGCCGGTTTCCCCTCACCAAACAGTGCACTGGGCTTAGACTGTTTTTTAGCTGGCACTTTCACACTTGGCTCTGTTTGAGAAACTTTTCCTTTCGCTGGTACCTCTTTTTTAGCTGCAGGCTTCTTGCTCGGTTCGCTCTTTTTTGTCACTGTCCGGATCTCTTTCTTCGGTTTTGTTTTTACAGGAGTGCCACTATTTTTGGACGGCTTAGGTAGTTTCTCTTTCGTGATAGGAGTAAGATCACTGTTTTTCTTTTTATTTCTGTTACCCTCCATAGGGATAAGCTCAGGACTTACAAATTCTGTTTGATTGTTCTCTGAGAGCTTGATCTCATCTTCTGACGTTCCCAGGATCATTTTGGACAGAAGAATCCCTACCAGAAGAATAATGACGATGAGGGCTATCATAGCCAGTAGGCTTTTTGATTTCTTGCCTGCTGGAGCAGGGTCCCCGATGATAAGGTCGTCTAAATTATGGTCATTCATTTTGTTACTCCTTCATTCATTGCCATTGATTATATCAAAAGTAATGTTAGTGTAATATTAGTTAATATGTTTTAAGACTTCGATCGCCTGCTTATGTGCTGCCACATCATGACACCTGATGATATGGGCACCCTGCTCTATCGCTTTTAGATGAATCGCCAAGGTGCCGGGAAGCCTCTCTTCTATGGGTGTAGAGATGATATCATCGATCATAGACTTTCTACTGGCACCCACAAGCAGTTGACACCCAAACTTGGTAAAATGTTGTAGGTTTTTCAACAGTGTCACATTGTGTTCCAGCCCTTTGCCGAACCCGATCCCTACATCTAAGATAATCTGCTCTTTAGACAAACCAAACGTCTTACACTTCCTAATTCTCTCTTCAAAAAATTGGCTCACTTCGACCATCACATCCTCATAAGCGGGGTCTCTCTGCATCGTCTGCGGTGTGCCCTGCATATGCATGATACAGAGTGTAGCATCGTGTGTAACTGCCAGTTTGATGATCTCTTCATTTTGGGCACCAGTGATATCATTGATCAGTCTAAAACCACGCTTCAGTGCATAGGCGACAACCGATGGACTGTAGCTGTCGATACTGAATATGGCTTTTTGATCAAGACCTTTTTTGTGGATCGCATCACAGATCGGCTTGATACGCTCGAGTTCAACACCTTCACTTACCGGCTCTGCACCGGGTCGAGAGGAGACTGCACCGATATCGATGATCTCAGCCCCCTCCTCGATCATCCGCTCTATCTGGGCAATCGCATCCGCTGCCAGAAATCTGCTACCTACATAGAAGCTATCCTGATTGGCATTGATGACTCCCATGATCCGTACAGGAAATGTCGGTACATCAACAAATGTACTGAGTGCCTCTGCTACCTGCTTGAGACCAAACGGCTGTGCACGCTCCTTTTGAGAAAGAATCTCGATCTGTTTTCGTGTCCCTATCAAAATACAATCAAACTGCTCTTTTTCACAGGTGATCACGCCACTGGGTACTGCCAGTTCCGCACCGATACTGAGAGCATCCTGTTTGAGGATATTGGCAGCGGGAGCACGCAGATCCTTGATCATAAAGTAGTAGAGCTCCATCTTTTTGGAGATGATACTGACACCAGCACTCTCAACCCCCAGCTTTTTGAGTGCTTTATGTTTATCTCTGATAGTACCTAGTCTGTAGAGTTGCATTCGCTCTCCTTTTTATCGCTTTTTACGTGCCAAAAGTTTCAAAAGCACCGCAGTCAGTACAAAGGCAGGAGGCGAACCTCGATCCAGTACTTTGACGGCATCTCTCATCAGATCCAGACTTTTGTCATCTATGTTATAACGCTGACTCATGATCGCTGCTGTACCGATCTGCTCCAGCAGTATTTTGGCTTTGGGTGCAGAGATACGTGCATGCTCCTGCACAAAATCATACACTGCCCGAATATCCAAACTCTTCATATCCAATGTCAGCGCTACTGCCGAAGAGAGCTCATCCAGCACGATAATAGGCAAGCGGGATCGGATCGTCGGAAGGATGATAGCCTTGGAAGGGAAAAGAAGAATAAACTCTTTGTTAGGTGGCGGTTCTTCAATGATCTTGAGCAGTCTGTTCTGCACCACTTCACTAAAGTTGTCTGCCGCCAGGATAATGATCGTACGTTCCTGACTAGCTAGATAAGCTTTCGCTATGGCATGCTTCACATCTTCTACCAGAAAGTTACCTTCTCTCAGGATCGTAACAAACCTCTCATCATTGAGAGCGAGGGTACGTAATGTAGCGATAGTCTCTTCGTAGTGTGTGGTGATGATGATTTGGCTATGCAGTTTCATTCGTCCAGATCAACCTCTCCATAGAGTACAGACTCCATCGTTTTGTCAAAGAGCTTGTAAAGCTGTATCAGCTTGATATCCAGAAGAGGATCACTGTCCCTAAAGGGTAGGCTGTTGGGTACCTGATCATTCATGATCCAGAGAAAGTTCTCATCACTCCGGTAGGCAAGTTTTGTGTAGTTATAGTTACTATCTCCAATATACCAGAGGAAGTAGCCATTGGGGAAAGAGATATCCAGCATATCCTCCATCAACTCTATCTCTTGGGTATCTTGGATGATATGCAACTTGG
Organism: Sulfurovaceae bacterium; assembly: GCA_965215705.1. Taxonomy (GTDB): domain Bacteria; phylum Campylobacterota; class Campylobacteria; order Campylobacterales; family Sulfurovaceae; genus JAAXPZ01. The sequence continues at coordinate 1,124,849 of CBDCEE010000003.1, forward strand.
GAAAACAGCCATGCATATCATAAACAGGAAGAAAAGGTCTGCCTTTTTCCGGGCAGTTGATTGCATTACGGATATACTGGGAGAACCACTTTCTCCTGTCGTCTGTGACGATCAGCATAGTCTGTCCCTCTATCATCTTGGAAACGGCACTTCTGACCAGAGGTGTCCAGTCAAAGCGGAGCTCTTCCATCCATGAGAAGTCTGTACCTTCATCACGGATCGCTTCAAGGGTCCAGTTCAGTAGTGCCTGCATGCTTATTGATCCAGCTGATACGCTTCGTGTAGCACTCGTACTGCCAACTCACCGAATTTCTCATCCACGATCATGGAGACTTTGATCTCTGAAGTAGAGATCATTTCGATATTGATACTGGCATCTGCCAAAGCGGTAAAGGCGGATGAAGCCACACCTGAATGAGACTTCATCCCTACGCCTACTACCGAAACCTTACAAACCTTTTCATCAAAGTCCGCACTGCCTATATCATGGTTAAAATCACTGATGACCGATTGGGCACTCTCCAGCTCACTTTGTGGGACTGTAAAGCCCAGATTGGTCGTACCATCTGTACTTGCATTCTGAATGATCATATCCACATTGATCTGAGCCTCAGCCAACTTGGTAAAGATCTCTGCCGCTACACCCGGTCTATCCGAAACTTCCCTGAGTGATACCCTTGCCTGATTCTTATCCAGTGCGATACCACTGACCAATACCTCTTCCATCTTTCCACTCTCCTCTGCTATTGTTGTGCCTTCGTTCTCATTGAAACTGCTTTTCGCGATGATCTTGACACCCATTTTTTTCGCCAGTTCTACTGACCTGTTTTGCAATACTTTGGCTCCCAAACTGGAAAGCTCCAGCATCTCTTCGTAGGAGATGAAGTCCAGCTTCTTGGCTCTGGGTTCGATCCGGGGATCGGTCGTATAGACACCATCTACATCAGAGTAGATCTCACAGGCATCTGCTCCCAGTGCACCGGCGACCGCTACGGCACTGAGGTCACTGCCCCCTCGACCCAGCGTAGTCACACTGCCCTCTTTGTTGATCCCCTGAAAACCTGCGATGATGATGATATTGCCTTTGCCTAGCTCTGCCTGCATCGCTGCGGTATTGATCGACTCTATTCTGGCGTAGGTATGGGTACTGTCCGTTTGGATACCGGCCTGTCGTCCGGTCATAGCCACAGCATTGACACCCATCTCCTGTAATGCGATCGCCAATAGTGATGCAGTGACTCTCTCACCTGAACTGAGCAGGATATCCATCTCTCTCTTGGAGGGGTTTTTGGAAAAGTGCTGAGCATACTCGATCAGCTTATTGGTCTCGCCACTCATGGCAGAGACGACCACTACCACATCATTGCCTTTAAATTTGCTTTTGGCTACCCTGTTAGCCACATTCTCTATACGGTCCAATCCTCCGACACTGGTACCGCCGTACTTCTGCACGATCAACATCTATAGTATTCCTTCTTTCTTAAAATAGTCTATAACTCTTCTGTAAGCTCTTCGCTTGAGAAAAGTGGCTCTTTTGAATAATTCATTTATTCCAACAAATCTATACTCTTCAAACTCCGGTATCTCGTGTGCGAACAGATCGATCTGGGCCCCCTCTCTCAGTCGTACGAGAAAATACTTCTGCGTCTGCCCTTTGTAGGGGTAGAGCTTACTTTTGGACGACTGTGGAAAATCATAGGTGATCCACTCGGGATACTCCCCCAGTATTTCTACTTCGTTGGTACCTATCTCTTCTTTGAGCTCACGCATGAGTGCTTCTATGTTGGACTCCCCCTTATCGATACCGCCTTGGGGAAACTGCCATCCCCGTTTCATACCGTTACGACGGGAGATCATGAACTCACACTTTTTCGGATATTCTGAAGAGAGTATGATCGCTGCAACATTGGGACGATAGTCCGTATAGTTTCGCATAATCTCTCTCTATATGTTTAATAATATTTCTGTTAAGATTGTATCTCAAAAGCGATTACAAGCGTTTGAAAACCCATAAAAAGATTACAGAAATGTTACTCTATCTCCACATCCCCTACTGTGATTCCAAGTGCCATTACTGTAGTTTCAACTCCTATGTGGACAAGTTTGATACACGTGCAGACTATATGAAAGCACTGCACAGACAGCTCTCTTTTGAGCTGGAGAGATTCTCTGTCTCTGAGCAAAGTATCGAGACGGTTTTTATCGGAGGCGGCACTCCCTCCACCGTAGCACCTGAGCTCTATGCACCGCTCTTTAGACTCATTGCTCCCTATTTACAAGAGAATGCCGAGATCACCACCGAGGCCAACCCAAATTCTGCTACTGAGGCATGGCTTCAGGGGATGAAAGCACTGGGAGTCAACCGTGTCAGCTTTGGTGTACAGAGTTTTGATCCTGATAAACTCAAAGCACTCAACCGTGCTCACAGCCCTGAGCAGGCAAAAGAGGCGATCTTGACTGCAGATCGTCTAGGGTTTGCACACCTCTCCCTGGATCTGATCTACAACTATCAGGGTGATACCCAGACCCTACTTAAGGACGATATCGCACAGGCATTTACACTGCCCATCGATCATATCTCTGCCTATGAATTGACGATTGAAGACGGCACCACATTCACAGCCACCCCAGAGGTACGGCAGGAGAATGAGGCATTGGCATTTTTTGTTGCCGAGGATATCCAGAGAAGAGGGTTCCCACAGTACGAGATCTCCAATTATGGTACCTATCAAAGCCAACACAACAAAGGCTACTGGGAACTACGAGACTATATCGGTGCGGGTGCAGGGGCGGTAGGTTTTCTCACAGATACACGCTACTACCCACAGACGGATATAGAAGGCTATATCACAAACCCCCTCCAGATCACAGAGGAGCATTTGAGTGTGGAGTCTCTACAGACTGAGAGGCTCTTTCTAGGACTTCGCAGTGCTCTCGGTATCAAAAAGTCACTACTGTCAAAGGAGATGCTGCAAAAAGCTCATTTCTTGGCAGGGGAGGGAAAACTGATGATGGATAAAGAACGATTTTACAATACCGATCTCTTTTTGGCAGATGAGATTGTGTTGTATCTGCTTGGAGAGTAGTCACTGATTCTTGGGGTTCCGCTAGTTCTAGCACAGGAGACGAGGCACAGAAAAGGAATTTATATGCCTTGCTTGTTCTGTGTATATCTTAAAAAATATCCTATGATTCCTATCAGCAATAACCCAAAACAAATAAAATAAAAATGACTTTCGTTTATCATAAAGAAAAAAGTCTCTTTCTCTGACCATGTCGCACCAAAGTAATGAATATAAGTATGAACCAATTGATAAGAAAAGAATAGCCAAGTAAAAAGATAAATTATCCCTATTAGGATTAGCCATAGTCTATTGATGATCGTTTTTAGGGACATGAAACTTAGCAGAATAGAAAAAGGAAAAGTACCTGCAGCAACAAAAGCTATATCATAAAGTCTACTAATATCATTCTCAAAAATATAACTTCCATGAAGTTCAATATCAATATTTCCAATAATATCAATATAAATAAACGCTATAATACTTACTATAAACGTCAACCAAATTATCAAAAATATTAAAAATTTCATCATTTCTCACTCCTGAATGACTCTCACCATTCTATATCGAAAAAGAGTAGTACACCACTCTCCTTTTAATGGGTTTATTTTTGCAACTTCTTCATCACAAGTTCATTCACAACCTTCGGATTCCCCTTCCCTTTAGTAGCTTTTAAAACCTGCCCCACAAAGAAGCCTAGCAACTTGGTATTGCCCGCTCTAAACTTCTCCACATTCTCAGGATTTTTAGCAATGATGTCATCGATCATAGGCAGGATAACAGCAGGATCACTGATCTGCACCAAGCCTTTGGCTTCGACAATGTGTGCTGGCTCTTCTCCACTGTTGACCATCTCTTCAAAAACCTGTTTGGCGATTTTAGTTGAGATGGTTTCATCATCTACCATTTTGATGAGTTTGGCTACCTGTGTAGGTGTGAATTTGAGTTCTTCTACCTCTGCTTGTTTTAGCTCTCTAGCAACCTCATTGGTGACCATATTGGCAATACCTACAGGGTTATTCACTGCTTCTAATGCCTCTTCGTAGAATGCTGAGAGTTTGGCATCACGTGCTAGGGTATTGGCTACTTCACTATTGAGTTTGAGCTCTGCTGTATATCTGTTAAACAGTGCTTCTTCTTCTGCACTCATAGCTGCGACTTCACCCTCTATGTGGACGACTTTGGTTTGGGTTTTGGTAGCTTTTGGGACGGGTGTTTTCTTTTTGCCCCAAGAGTCTTTGAGACCAACGATTTTGTTGAATACCGGTGCCTCATCACTATAGTCCACAGGATCCGTATAAAAATACCCCTGTCTCTCAAACTGGAATCTCACATCGGGTTTCTCTGTGATGACGGCAGGTTCGATCAGTGCATTTTTGATGATCTGCAGAGAGTCTGGATTGATATCCTCTACTCCCTCTGGTGCCTCCTCCTTGAACAGTCGATCATAGAGTCTGACTTCTACACTTCTAGCCTGTGTGGCATCAACCCATTGGATAGCACTCTTGACCTTGATACCGCTGCTGTCTGAGCCACTTTTAGAGTCAGAGTGATAGACTGCTTTGATCTCACTGATATTGCCATCAGCATCTTTGATCACCTCTTGGCAGGTGATGATATAGGCATGCTTGAGTCGTACGGGTTGCTCTGGTGTCAGGCGGTAGTAACCCTTGGGAGGGTTCTCCATGAAGTCTTCCCGCTCGATGTAGATCTCTCGAGAGAAAGGCAGTTTTCTTGTGCCCTCTTTAGGCACATCATCCGGATAGTAGGGGGCATCGATCTCCTCAGATCCCTCATAATTGGTGATAGTGACTTTGAGAGGATCGAGTACACACATGACACGGGGTACTTTGGGGTTCAGGTCATCTCGGATACAAAATTCCAGCTGTGAGACATCTACCATGGAGTTGGCTTTGGCGATACCTATCTGATCACAGAACGTCAAGATAGATTCTGGCGTGTAGCCTCTTCTTTGATATCCCGCAATAGTAGGCAGACGAGGGTCATCCCAGCCACTCACCTGCCCGCCTTCTACCAGCTCCAGTAGTTTGCGTTTGCTCATCACGGTATAGTTGATACCCAGTCGTGCAAACTCATGCTGATAGGGTCTGGGGGGTGTCAGCTCCAGCGTATCGAGTACCCAGTCATAGATATCACGGTTGTTCTCAAACTCCAGCGTACAGATAGAGTGTGTGATTCCCTCGATATAGTCAGACAAGCAGTGTGCAAAGTCATACATAGGGTAGATAGCCCATGCATCTCCTGCTCTAAAGTGATGTGCATGTCTGATACGATACAGCAGAGGGTCACGCATTTTCATGTTGGCTGCGGACATATCGATCTTGGCTCTTAGTACATGTTTGCCATTTTCAAACTCACCCTTTTTCATCCTCTCAAAGAGCTCCAGGTTCTCCTCCACTGATCTCTCGCCATACTTACTTCTCTTCCCTGGCTCTGTCACCGTCCCACGGTATTCGCGTATCTCATCCTCTGTGAGGCTATCGACATACGCCTTACCCATTTTGATGAGTACCACAGCATAATCATAGAGCTTGGGAAAATAATCAGAGGTGAAACGCACACTGTTGTCCCACTCAAATCCAAGCCACTGCACAGCATCTTTGAGTGCTTCTACATATCTCGTGTCTTCTGTAGTGGGGTTGGTGTCATCCATTCTGAGGTTGCAATGACCCTGATAGTCCCGCGCGATACCAAAATTGATACTGATGGATTTGGCATGTCCTATATGTGGGAAGCCATTGGGTTCAGGAGGAAACCGTGTCACGACCTCTTGGTATTTGCCAGTGTTTAAATCCTCTTCAACTATTCTACGTAAAAAATCTTTGCTCTTACTCATTGCTATTACACCTTTTGATTTTGAGACTTTGATAAGGGTTGTATTTTATCAAATTAGTGCTTATAGCATCACTCTCTACCTGCTTGCAGATCAGGGGCGTTGTACGGAGCATGAGCAGAAACCATCCTCTTCTAGCTGCTTGGCTTCTGCCTCTTTTGCCTCATTCATTTTTTTGATCACACCGGCACGCTTCTGAAACTTGGTCATGATTCTTTGGGTAGTGTTCGTGTTGTTTTGATCAGCGGCAGTACTGTCAGCAGCGAGGAGAGAGTAGCACACTAGTACCATAGCCCAGACTTTCATACGTATCCTTGTGAGATCATTATTTTCAATGCAGTATTATAATCTATCAAGTTAAATCATCTACTTTCGCTACCTTTTAGAATAATTCGATAAAATACACCCTACTAAAACCAAAGGCTGCTTATGTTTGGAATGGGTTTTACTGAAATCCTTTTTATCGCTGTCATTGCTATCATTTTTCTGGGGCCAGACAAGCTACCCGAAGCGATGGTGCAGATCGCCAAGTTTTTCAACAGTTTCAAAAAGACCGTCTCTGAAGCCAAGTCTACCTTTGAGAATGAGATCCATATGAATGAGCTTAGAGAAGAGGCACTCTCCTATAAGCGTACTATAGACAGCGATATCTCAGGCTTCAAAAACTCACTCTCCAACCCTATCGATGACCTCAACGAAGCACTGGCAGACCTAGATGAGAAAAAATCGGATGAGAAACAACTGGATAATGCCTATAAGCATAGCCAGAAGCCTCCCCAAATAGCAGAGACAGCTACAGAGAAGGTGCCCGACAAAAAAACATCCGACAAAGAAACACCCGACAAAGAAACATCCGATACAAAAACATCCAAACGAGTCACAGCCAAAAAGAAAACAAATCCTAAAAAGAAGAAAAAAACAGCACCAAAGGGTGATGCCTAATGTTCGAAAGCATGAAACCCCATCTCGCAGAGCTGCGTAAGCGACTCTCCATATCTGTACTGGCTATATTTGTGATGTTCGGTGTGGCATTTGGGTTTCACAACACCATCCTGACTTGGGTCACCAAGCCTCTCAATGACGCCCTCACCCAGGTAGGCAGCATCATCGAATCCCAAAACAAAACCGAGTGGAAGATCAAAGTAGAAAATAACAGTACCCTCGCACCCCTCCCAAAAACCCCCAGCCAACTCTCTCTCCAGGCACAGGAGAATCTGGAAAAAGCTGCCAAAGAAGCCGATCCCAAGCTCGCTCCACTGCTGATCGATGCCTCTGCTGCGATCAAGGCACTCACCTCAGAGCTCAAACGTCTGGACAAACGGATCACTACACAGAGCTTCGAGGGCAAGATCACTACCCATCAGGTCGGTGGTGCCTTTTTCGTCGCACTCAAGGTCTCTATCTTCGCCGCGATACTGTTCGCCCTGCCTGTGATCCTCTGGCAGCTCTGGCTCTTCATCGCCCCAGGGCTTTATGACAATGAGAAAAAACTGGTGATCCCTTTTGTCTTTGGTGGGACAGGCATGTTTGCGATCGGTGTACTGTTTGCCTACTATGTTGTCACCCCTTTCGGCTTTCAGTTTCTGATCACTTTCGGCTCATTTCTCTATACTCCCCTGATCAATATCGAGGATTATGTAGGCTTCTTCACCAAGATCCTGCTAGGGTTTGGTGTGGCATTTGAGCTGCCTGTGGTCGCCTCATTTTTGGGTATCATCGGTCTGGTAACAGACAAAACACTGATCGGATTTTTCAAGTTTGCTATCGTGATCATCTTTGTCCTCGCAGCACTGCTGACTCCACCGGATGTACTCACACAGCTGCTGATGGCAGCCCCACTAATACTCCTCTATGGTGCTTCAATCCTGCTCTTGAAGCTGATCAACCCCTACAAAGAGGAAGAAGAGGATGAGGAGAGCGAATCAGAGAGCACAGAGATAGTGGATTTCAAGAATCTGAAATCATGACCCCAGAACGCCTGACTCCAGAGCTGCTCACGCAAAGCTACGACTATCACCTCCCCGATAGTCTCATCGCTTCACATCCTGTCCAGCCCAGAGACCATGCCAAACTGCTGGTCTATGACCGAAGCAGTGACACGGTGACACATACGACGTTTCAGCATCTACTTGATTTCGTACCCGCAAACTGTGATATCTTTCTCAATGACACCCGAGTGATCAAAGCACGGATATTCGGCACCAAAGAGAGCGGAGGAAAGGTAGAGCTGCTTCTGAACAAACCTATAGGCACAGATAGCTATCAGGTGATGATACGCGGCAGGGTCAAGCTGGGTACGGTACTGTATTTTGAGCAGGGGCTCATCGCTACTGTCACAGCACTCCATGAGGATGGTTCTCGTACTGTGCAGTTCACTCAGCAAGGACAAGCAGTGCTGTTCGAGACACTGGTACAGATACTTGACCAGATCGGGCATATCCCGCTACCTCCCTATATCCATAGAGAGGACAATGAGGAGGATGAGCGAGACTATCAGACACTGTTTGCCAGAGAAGCGGGTGCCGTGGCAGCACCTACCGCATCGCTACACTTTACCCCGGATCTCTTTGAGGCACTAAAAAGCACACACCAGACCCATACTGTAACACTCCATGTCGGGGCAGGTACCTTCAAACCTGTAGAGGCAGAGCAGATACTCGACCACCCCATGCACTCGGAGTATTTTCACATCCCTGACGAAGCTGCCCAGGTACTGAAGAGCGAGAGAGGGATCCTCGCTATAGGTACCACCGTCACCAGAACCGTGGAGTACTACACCAGAACAGGCAAACAGGAAGGCGCATGTGACCTCTTTCTCAACCCAACCAACCCACCACTCAGGGTCGATCATCTCCTGACCAATTTCCACCTGCCTAAAAGTACCCTGATCATGCTGGTCTCCGCATTTGTAGGTAGAGAAAAGACATTAGCACTCTATCAGGAAGCCATCGAAAACCACTACCGATTCTTCTCCTATGGCGATGCCATGCTCATCCTCTAAACAGAGCAGTTAATATGTTTTTAACCTTTAATATCTTATAATATGAAATAGCTGCTTAGAGGAGTTGTCTCATGAAGTCATTTTTTCTCCTTTTGATCCCTTTTGTACTCTTCTCCTTGAGTGGCTGTGCTCCAAAATATGATTATACGGTTCATAAACCCAAAGTAAAATATAAAAAACCCTCCAAAGATGCCCTTGCACGTACCCTCAAAGAGAAACTAGGTACGGACTATGTCTGGGCAGAAGAGGGGCCTAAGTCCTTTGACTGTTCTGGATTGACCTATTATAGCTATGGACGGATGAATATGACTATCCCCCGTGTGGCCAGAGAACAGGCAAAAGTAGGTCAAAAAGTGCCTGTAGATGCGTTGCAGTACGGTGATCTGGTCTTTTTCAACACCACCAAACGAAGAAGCAGAAAAGTCACCCATGTGGGTATCTATATCGGCGATGGCAAGTTCCAGCATGCCAGTAGCAGTACCGAGGGGGTCATCATCTCAGACCTCAACAACAGCTATTACAAGCCCCGTGTGGTCGTATGCAGACGTTATCTTCCCAGTGATAAGATCACAGCACCAACAACCATACCGACAACCCCACTCAACAGCTACATGCTTGCGCAGTCAGAGACCAAGACCACGGTCACTCCTCTGGATATCCAAGAGCATACGATACAGCAGGCAGTTACCAGTACTCCACAGAGTACAGCAGCCAGTGGCAAACACTATATCCAGGTCGGGACCTTTGCCAATGAGCCCTCAAGTGGACTTTTCCAACAGATCAAAAGCAATGGCTACCAGTATAAGATCCTACAGGCCTCCAGCATGAAAAAGGTACTTATCGGCCCCTACCAAACCAAAGCACAGGCACTCAAATACCTGGATGAAGTACGCGCTACGATACTGCCTGATGCCTTTACGGTAAAGATCTAGCCTTGATCAGGATCCATTGATCACAAAAGGCGCCCAGACTGAAATCGGCAACTCCATTTTGATCATCTTCTGTTTCACCGCCTGTAACGCCGCTGTATAGGATATACCCTCTGCTACCTTCTGATAGAAAAGCTCCATAAAAAGATTGCTTCCTTTCACAGATACAGGCCATAGCGTCACGATCACCGCTTGCGATCCCGCTTCTATAAATGCCTGGCTAAGACCACTGATACTCTCGGTTGCGTCTTCATCTGTCACCCCCGTCTCACAAGCAGAGAGCACTACCAGCTCTGTCTCTTCCAGATCCAATCCTGAGAGTTTCAGTGCCGTAACGAGACCCTCGCTGTCTCTACTGACAAGCGCGTGATTGGCTCCGGACAATGCCAAGGCTGACTTGAGCATGGGGTTGGGTTCATCACTTTCAAGGAAGTACCCATGTGTAGAGATATGCAGGATCTTGGGGCTCTTCAGTGCAAAGAGATTCTTTTCTGTCGCTTCTCTACCTAGATATACCTGTGTCTGCTGAGGCTTCATAGATTGAAGGATCAGCATCACCTCTTCCATAGTACCGGGAAGATAAGAGAAAGCTTCTTTATAAGAAGCATTTTTTTGTACTGAGGAGCTGTTGGTATCACCGTACTGCATATTATAATCAGGGTTGGCAAAAATAGCCATTTTCCCCTGCTTACCCTTATGCTGATCCTTACCAAAACTGACCAATGCTTTACCATTGGGGACATAACGTATCTTTTTTGTCTCGATCAGATAGGCCCCTTTTTTGGCATCATAGAGTGCTTCAAAAGGAAAGAGATTCAAAAGTCCATCCGGTGAAATGATCAAAGTGCTTTTATCTCTAAAAGGCTTCTTCTCCAAGATATCTGCCAGCAACAGTCTATAGAGCCGCTTTGCCCTCTTCTGCGTTACCTTGCTAGTCTCTGTCATCTCTTTTCTAAATGCATGAATCTCAGACTCGATCTGGGTTGTTATTTTCGCTCCTATCAGATGCATATCCAAAAAACCCTCTGCACTTAGTGCAAAGACAAAATAGTTCTCTGCGATTTTGGCAAAGTCGATATAGAGCTCCTCTTTTTTCAAGCTCTTAACCATTTCTACATCTGTGATGCTATGACGCTTCTGCAGTACTGCGATCTTTTTGACCTCTGCTGCCAGCTCTTTAGTAATGGATACACTCTCTGCCTGTAGCTGTAGTATCTTTCTTGACTCCTGTTTCTCTTTGGCATGATACAGTCTGGCAAGCTCCCGCTTCATCTCCATCAGTCTACGGATCTTTTGTTTGATCTGGGGATCTGTCGTGTTACGGTACGCAATAGCAAAACTGTTTTCACTCTCAAACAGCGAGCCTTTATAATGTACCCAGTCTATCATGGTATCCACCAGCATCTTGAGTGATTGTCGTGCACGATAGGTACTCATCATAAGCAGCGCCATATGGCGTTGGTGTGTTTTGATATACTGCTCTTTGTCCTTTGCATTCAACTGCTGAAACTCCACACTACGCTGTGCAAGGAAAAGGTCAAATGCTTTTTTGGCAAAGTGATACGATTTCTTAAATTTTCCCTGACCAAAATAGCCCCAACCCAATGTCTGATAGCTCTCTGCCATACCGATACTAAGCGGGGCATACTGCTCTTGCAGTGCCACCGCCTGCTTCGCATAAGCCAAGGCATCATCTGCTTTGTGCCACTGTAGATATACCTCAGCCAGGCTGCTATAGCTCTGTATGATCCCTAAGATATTTTGCGGTTTCTCCTGTCGTCTCAGCTTTAGGGCACGCTTCATGTAGGTAATGGCTTTGGCATACTCTTTTTTCTCCAAATAGTGTCCACCCATATTGTGATAACTATATGCCTTTGTCATCAAGTCTCCTCCGCTCGCAGAGAGGGCTATCGCCTTTTGATGGTATCGTTGTGCTTCTTTATACTGCTTGAGCTCTTCGTACGCACGTGCCATCGAACTATAGAGCTGTGACAAATAGTTTTTCTCCTGCTCAGGATGCTGTTTACGTATCGAAAGTGCCTGCTGGAAGTAGATAAGTGCCTTTTCACTGTTGCCTATGATCATATAGGATATCCCAAGGTCATTATAGCTATCAGAGAGCCGCAGATCCGTAGGAGAGAGAATCTCTTGCCTCATCTCCAACGCTTTTCGCTTGTAATGCAGTGCTTCATCGTAACGTGACAGGTTATTGTAGGCAACGCCTAGATTGGCATACAGTGCTGCGATATTCAGTCCTACTTCACCAAAACTCTCCTTGTACAGAGGGAGAAGCTTTTGATAGGCATCGACCATCTTCTGGTAGGCACCCACTGCCGTATGCTTGGCAACCTCTGCATTGAGTGTCCGAATCTCTGGTTTATTCTGCTCCACTATAGCTGCAATCTTACGCCATAGTGCCCACCCTTGCTGCAATTGCTGTGCTTTTTCAGGATAGATCTTGTGTAGGAGGGCATAGTCCTCTTGCATGGCTACATCTGCCTCCCTCAAGGCCGCTACACTCAAAAAACTACGATAGTAACGACCCGCTTCTGAAAGGTTTCCATCCAGAACAAAACTATGTGCGACATTGGCATAGTTTCCATCTGAAAAAGAGATCTTCCCTGCTATCACCTCTCGGTTATACTGCTGTTTCCCTGCCAAGAGATAGTACCATGATGCACTGCTGTACTGTGCTGATCTCTCTGCTTCTTGTGCCACATCCAGACAGGACTCTCTCGGCTCTGACTGTGTTGGATGCACTTTGGCAAGAGAAGCCTCACATGCTGAGATATTCGCTTGAAGTACCTGTAGCACTCCCAACATTAACACTATCATTCTGATGATTTTCAGCATCATTCCCCTCCTGTTCACGACATCGTGGAAAGCCACCGCTCCAGTATGATCTTGGCTGCGATGGAGTCGATCCTCCCGTCTCGTTTCTGCTTGACCACACCCACCATCTGCTCTTTGGCCTCACTACTGCTGCCTTGTTCGTCTTGATAATGCACGACTATAGATTCGGGGAGTGCCAACAGTGAAACAAAGTGTGTGATACGCCGCTCCATCTCCTCTTCACTGCTTCCACCTTTGGGAAGTCCTACTATCAGCGTATCAATCTCCCATGTCTCTAGAACGTTTTGTACTTCTCTGGCTGCCTGATTGCGGTTTTTTCGCAAGATCGCCTCCTGAGGCAGGACAATAGAGCTATCCAGACAGATCGCTACGCCGATACGCTTGAGTCCTACATCAATAGAGGCTATCTTCACCCTAATGCCCCAATCCTATCTTTGCTCTCATTGTATTTATACGACGGTTGGCACGATCGATCGATGCAGTTTTGATCTCCCCTTTGGACAAAAGGCCCTTGGTGATAGAGATCAGTTTTTCGATAGTCACTTCATGTTTGGGGTCAAGTTGATTACCAAAAAGCAAGATGTCTACTCCTGCATTGATCGCCAGCTTGATCGTATGTTTCAGAGAGTAGTGCTTGCTGATCGCATACATCTGGAGATCATCTGTGATCACCACCCCTCTATAGCCCAGTTTCCCACGTAAAAGTCCCTGTATGGTCTTGTAAGAGAGCGACGCTGGATATCTGCTATCGATACGCCGATTAAAGACATGTGCAACCATCACAGAATCTGCTTTGCCAGAGTCGATCACCTGCTTGAACGGTAGCAACTCTTTGTTGCTCCAGGTTTTGCTCACATCTACAAAGCCTTTGTGGGTATCACCGAGACTTGAACCATGCCCAGGAAAATGCTTGAGTGAGGTCAGTATCTTCTGATGATGCATAGCATTGATAAATATCTTGTCAAACATTGCTACCCTGTCACCTCTGGAACCATAACTCCGACCCAGCCGATAGATCACTCTGTTTCTTTTGTTGACTGCCATATCTGCTACAGGGGCAAGATTATAGTTGATACCTACACGGTGCAGCTCTTGTGCCATTTTGGTATAGCTTCTTTTCGCCACATCCATCGTCCCTGCACCCAATACCGAAGCCTTGGGGTATCTTCCATAAAAGCCATCTTTGGCTCTCAATCTCTGTACCTTTCCTCCCTCTTGATCTACGGCGATCAGAGGCGTATGTACACAGCTGCTACCCAACGATTGTGTCAGTCTCTTCAGTTGAGAGGGCGTGCTGATATTTTTTGCTTTGCTATGTCGTGTAGGGTGCCGCTCAAAGAGCAACACACCACCCAAGCCTCGCCTGCAGATATCTTGGATGATCTTCGCGTTTTTGGATACTTTGGTTCCATAAAATCCGACGATGTACATATTGGCGATCTTCTGATCCAGTGTTTTTGCATAGGCACTCCCAAAAAGCAGTGCTATGACGATAAATAGATTTTTCATACTGACATTATACCTATTAACATTGAGTTTATCATCTATGGTATAATTTCGAAATCTTAACTAAGGAATTTTTATGAAATGGATCCAGTTGATCATTGCCTCACTACTCATCGTATCACTCAGTCATGCAGAGGCTCCCAAGAAACTCTTAACGCCTGAAAGAACCAAAAGTAGCAAACACAAAAAAGCAAAGGTTCCTGCATGGATGAAGCAGGATACATTTACACTCTCCACCATAGAGGGGAAAGTACTACATCTCCTCTCTACAAAGCAGGGATTTACCTTTGACAATAGTAAAGAGAAGCTTACCTTACTGGTGGTATGGACCACAGAGTGTAAAAGCTGTGGGAAATGGCTCGAAGAGCTCAATGCACTACAGGAAACCTTTCCAGGAAAGATCAACATCGTAGGTCTTGAGATCGGAAATACACAGAAAAAAGCATTGGAAAAGCTGGTCAAAGCCCATAAAGCCAATGACAAAGCTATAGAGAAGATCATCGATAAAAACCACACCAAGCTCAAAGCCTATGCCAAGAAACATCATCTCACTTTCCCCATTATCTCTGTGCTTTCCAACCAGGGCAACCTTGCATTTACCATGCAAACCCTCTATAAATATGAATTTAATAAGCCTCGAGGAAAAAGCAAAAGAGGAGGAGCACTTCCCTTCACCATCGTATTTGGATACCAAGGTCAAACAGCAGGTATCACTGCAGGTACCTCAGAGAAAGAGGCCTACAAAGCCTATATAGGAAAACTGATCAAGCATTACGAAAAGAAAAAATAAGGACACTTTATGAAGAAACTATATACTTTTATCACTGCTACTCTACTCTCTATCGGTCTCTTACATGCAGCAGCAGACAGCAGCATCCTCCTCAAGACTATCGAAGGGAAGGAGATCCACGTCGTAGGCACAGACAAGGGCTTTACAATACCAGAATACAAAGGTAAGATCCTGTTCGTAGAGTTCTGGGGAACCCATTGTCCTCCTTGCCTTATGTCCATCCCTCACTATATAGAGCTTCAGAAAAAATACAAAAATGAAATGGCGATGCTTGCAGTGGAGGTACAAGACACCTCCAAAGAGAAGCTCAAAGCTTTTGCCAAATCCAAAGGAATGAATTATGATGTGGTCGCCTATAAAGATGGCTATAGTTTTGTCCAGTATATCACCCAACGTGCAGGCTGGACAGGTTCTATCCCACTGTTACTGATCTTGGATCAGGAGGGTGTGGTACAGATCGTACAGCCCGGTCTCATCCCTCAGGAAAACCTGGAGAAAGTGATCCAGGGTATGCTCAATAAAAAAACAGAAAAGAAGAAAAAGTAAGGTTCAGCACCATCTATCGCTCGGTAATACTTAGCTAATGCTCCGGTAATACTATCCTCCTATAATAGCAGAGAGTTTCATACTCCATCTAACCACAAGGAGGATCAGATGAACATACTAAAAGCAACCTCATGGGCGATCATGTTGACTGCACTTTTGACATTGACCGCCTGCAATACCAAAACAGGTAAGAGCAGTGGCAGTGATGCCTCAGCAGGACAACAAGCAAGCCAAAGCGGTACTGCTGCTACCCCTGCAGAATCACCACAGAAGTAGATTCTACATAGTACTCTCTCTATTTTTTAGAGAGTACTCCCTATCCATACCCATAGTGATATACTCTCTTTTTAACTGAGTACGACCACTCCATTTTCTATCATAATACTCCCTTCCAGTTCTGCTTCATAGACACGATCTCCAAAACGCTCGATCGTATTGTCCAGTGTCGGACGGGATTGACAGAAGTAGTAGAACTCATCTTTACAGATATTTGAAGAGCTAGCCACGCCAAACAATGAGACAAAATCCTCTACCGCATAGATCGGCTTGGCAAGCCCCTCTCTCAGCAGACTATTGGTACCCATACTCTCTCCTATAGGATGTACCAAGGCATAGATCTCCTTCCCCATCTCCAGAGCATACTCTACCGAACGCATCGAACCACTACCCTCATCTGCCTCTGTCACTACCAGCACATCTCCCAATGCCACCACGATCTCGTTACGCAGTACAAAGCTCCATGCCGTCGCCCGAAAACCATCCTCAAACTGGCTCAGTGTCAAGCCCTGCTGTTCTATCTCTGTAATAAGTGCTCTGTTGACCGCAGGATAGCGGACATCTATCCCAGAGGGCAATACGGCGATGGTGTTGGCTGCTCCTGCCCCCAGATGTGCGATCGCATCTACCCCCATGGCTACCCCACTGACTACCACTACCCCTCTCTTCATCAACGCCTTTGTCAGATACAAGAATTTATAGGACTAAAGATAGCTTGTTTACGCATGTTAGCTTCATAATGCTACAAGAATAAATAGAATTATAAATATTAATAAAAGGAAATAAATTGATTAATACAATAATTTATAATAATATACGTATTTATATTATTATGTATACTATATTGTTTTTACAATATAATATCTGTATGAGTGTACGAAAAATTAAAAAAACCCGAATTTAAATCCAAAGTGCAATTTTTAAAAGACAATTTGAAAAAAGAGTTTTTGAGAGTTGTTTCTTTTGGATTTGAAGAGGTTAGATGCTAAAATAACTTCCAAATCTGACCAAAGATAAAGGAAGTGATATGTCATATACGCATCTAACCCTAGGAGAAAGATACCATATTCAAGCTTATATAAGCAGAGGATATAGCAATAAAGAGATAGCCAAACAGCTAGGAGTGCATCCCTCGACCATCAGCCGAGAGATACGAAGAAACAAAGGGGATATTGCTGGAACCTATTTTGGATATGGAGCCCATGATAAATATAAAAAGAGGCAACAAGACCATGCCAGAAAAGCCAATCTAAAACTCACAGATTCTACTATAAAGCTTATCAAAAAGTATCTCAAAAAAGAGTACTCACCCGAACAGATCTCCGCCACACTGTCTATCAAACACTCCATAACCATATCCCATGTCACCATCTACACATTCATCCATGAAGATAGGCTGCATAATGGTACACTCCATACAAAGCTCAGACACAAAGGAAAACGAAGAGCCAAGTATGGTAAAGGACGAAAGAACCGTATCCCTAATAGAGTCTCTATTGAACAAAGACCTACTATCGTAGATGATAAAATAAGAGTAGGAGACTTTGAAGCAGATACCATCATTGGCAAAGGCAGACAAGGAGCAATCGTTACTATAGTAGAGCGAAAGTCCATGTATGTAAAACTCTCACTGCCTGTAAGAAAGAAAGCCCTTATCGTAGCCAATGAGATGATACGACTACTGGGAAGATACAAGAAACATGTGCACACCATTACCACAGATAACGGTTTGGAGTTCGCCAAACATCAAACCATTGCAAAAAAACTTAAATGTGATTACTATTTCTGTCATCCTTATAGCTCTTGGGAGAGAGGACTCAATGAGAATATCAATGGACTCATCCGTCAATATATCCCAAAAGGCAGTAGCTTTGAACATCTCACGGCTAAAGATATTAAAAGGATTGAGAACAGACTTAACCATAGACCTAGAAAATCTCTAGGATGGAGAACACCTTATGAGGTATTTCATGAAAATTTAAAGGCTTCATAGGAAAATTTGGATAGAATTTTTTAGAGGTGAAATTG
This sequence comes from Sulfurovaceae bacterium, assembly GCA_965215705.1. Taxonomy (GTDB): domain Bacteria; phylum Campylobacterota; class Campylobacteria; order Campylobacterales; family Sulfurovaceae; genus JAAXPZ01. Next base: position 1,142,694 of record CBDCEE010000003.1, read on the forward strand.
CACTTTGGATTTAAATTCAGGAAAGCTATGTCTCCAGCACCGGTCATTTTAAAAGCTTTAAGATTCAAAAACAACTTGCTTTTGAATCTGTTTTGGAAAGAGACTTTTTTATGTTGCTAGAGTTTGATCATAATGTAGTATCATACCATGAGCAGCCCTTCACCCTATATTATGAGCTGCTTGGAAAGAAAACCCGATATACCCCTGATACACATGTGGTCTACAAGAATGGAACAGAGAAGATCTTTGAAGTGAAATATGAAAAAGAGATTTTATCTGATCCTATATTGCAAGAAAAACTCAAAATACTTGAAAGTGTAGTCTATACACAAAGATCCCTACCCTTTCATATTTTTACAGATAATGATATCTCCGATATTTATCTCAAAAATGCAAAGTTCCTCTATCATTTTGCATTTATACCAGAGAACATACCATACAGCTCCACCATACGGCAGATTGTTCATGAGGAAGAATCAGGCATCACGATTCAACATATACTTGAAAAGATCTCTTCTAAAAGATCTGTACATCTTTTATATCTTCCCTATATATGGCATGAAGTATTCAAACATATTCACTCTATAGATATGTATAGGAAACTCACCATGCATACAGTATTATACCAAGGAGATTTTCATGGCAAAAGTTGACTTCGCAATACATTCATCTCTTTATTATCGCAATGAAGAGTATATTGTCATAAGACCCATTACACCCAATACTATCCAGATACGCTCTGTAAAAGATAAAAATATAGTGATTGATGTATCAACCCAGGAACTGACATCACACCTAGAACCGATCATCACCAATCTGGATCAATTTTCAGATAAAGAGTGGTCTCAAGCAAAGGAGAGATACAAGATCATTGAAGACCTTATTTTTAGACAGAGATCACGAATTGAGGTTGAAGAGCAAGCAAAGAAATGTGGGATCGGTACAAATACACTATATACTTGGATACGAACCTATGAGAGCACAAAAGAATTTAGCTCTCTCATCCCTAAAAAAAGAGGAAAACGAGGAAGTAGGTTAGCACCAGAGATAGATGAAGTAATTGGGCATATCTTGGAGTTACATTATCTCAGTAAACAACGTACAGGATTTAAAAAAATATACCGACTGATCAAACAAGAGTGTAATAAACGTAATTTTCTCCCACCACATGAAAATACGGTTAGAAACAGGATCAAAGACATTGATCCAAAACTCTCTATGAAACGAAGAGAGGGATACAAAAAAGCACATCAACACTTTAGTAATTTTGAAGGTACCTTTCCTGAAGGGAGCTATCCGTTAGAGGTAATGCAGATCGATCATACTCCCTTGGACATTATTGTAGTAGATGAAACCCACAGGGAACCGATAGGAAGACCAACCCTTACGTTAGCCTTTGATGTCTATTCACGAATGATCTCTGGATTTTACCTCTCTCTTCAAGCTCCAGGGTATTTTAATGTCAGTCAATGCTTTTATAATGCCTTACTTCCTAAAGAGCGCTTTTTACAAGAAGAGGGAATAGAGGGAGAATGGATCATATTTGGTGTCCCGAGAATAGTACATGTTGATAATGGACAAGATCTGGTCAGTAACGATATGGTACGTGTCTGTGATGACCTGTCAATGCTTCATATGAAAAGACCCGTCGCTAATCCACAATTTGGGGCACATGTCGAAAGGGTCTTTGGTACCATCAACAAAGAGATACATAATCTGCAAGGAACCACCTTTTCCAATGTACAAGAAAAAGGTGAGTACGACTCACGCCGTACGGCTTCATTCACTCTTGGAGAATTAAGGAAATGGCTGACCCAGTATATTGTCAATGTCTATCACAAGAGCCACCATAGAGGGATCAATGACACACCAGAAAACATGTATTATAAAGGTATCTTTGGCGATGAAAATACACCAGGTACGGGTATATTACCCTCTCGTGTTGAAAATGAAGAGAGTATCAAGATCCTTCTCTTGCAAACATTCTACCGTACTGTACAAAAGGATGGTATCACACTCGATGGGATCAGTTACTACTCCGATGTACTGCGGTCATGGATCAATAAAAAAGATAAGCAGGGAAATAAATTAAAATTCAAGATCAAACGAGATCCTTTAGATATCCAAAAGATCTATTTCTATGACCCAGAGATCAAAGAGTACTTTGAGGTCTACTATAGGGTTCTTACTGCTCCACAAATGACACTTTGGGATCTTAAAGCAGCCAAAAGATATCTAAAGAAAAAAGATATCATACATTACAAAGAGGAAGATATCTTTGCCGCTTATGATGTATTGACCAAGATCGAAGAGAGCGCTAAAGAAAAGACAAAGAAGCAAAAATTGAGAAAAAACAAATCCATAAAAATGACTGATATCCAAAAGAGATCTCAGCAAGAGAACTCACCCAAAGAGCATGATCATTTTGAAGATCTGTTCAAGAATATTGAAACATTTGAAATCCATGAAAAGAGTCAAGAGGAGTCACACTAATGTCATTACAACACACACCTGAAGCCCAACACTATTTAACCCTGTCTGATACGGAAAGACTTCAGTATATTTCACGCAATACATGGGTAGACTATCCCGTCGCACAAAAGATCTTAACCAAATTAGAAAACCTACTACGCTACGAAAAAGATAAATCCCGTATCACAAGTATTCTGCTTGTAGGTTCTAGCAGCAATGGAAAAACCAGCCTGCTTGAAAGATTTGAAGCATTACATCCTCCTTATGATTTTCATACAGCCGAAGATCGTCCCGATTGGCTCACTGATGATTATTTCGAGGAGCACTCTGGCATAGGAAAACCTGTACTTTATATTCTTGCGCCAAATGAGCCCAATGAATCTCGCCTCTATACCAATATACTGCATGCACTCAATGCCCCATTTAGGGAACGAGATACGATTTCAAGAAAGCAGTATCTTGTTGAGTATTACTTGAAACTACTCAACATAGAAATGCTTATTATTGATGAGATACATGGTGTACTGAGTGGCTCTATTGCCCGCCAAAAACAGACGATGAATGCTATTAAAAACCTGAGCAATACACTTAAGATCCCTATTGTACTCTCAGGAACAAAAGAGGCACTCAGAGCAGTAAGTACCGATACCCAGATCAGTAGCCGTTTTAGACCCGAATATTTACCAAAATGGAAAATGAATCAAGAGTACGTTAATCTTTTGGCAACCATCATCAGTATGTTCCCTCTGCATAAAGAATCCAATATCCTAAATGCCAAAGCTGCCCAGCATATCCTAGATATGAGCGAAGGGTTTATTGGCGAGATATTCCAGCTACTAAAAGAGGCAGCAAGGTATGCTATTCTCTCAGGGAGTGAACGCATCACACTTAAAGAGATCGAAGCATGTGAATACAGTTCACTAAAAGATGCACACAAGATCATCAACCTGCATGACATATGATCAAGAAAGTAAAAATTCCTCAACTAAAAGAGTCTGATTTCTTGATTGTTCCCACTCCTTTGCCTCAAGAGCTATTTAGCTCTTGGTTTATCAGAACTGCCTATGCACATCAGACACATCCTCATACATTTGAAAATCTCTATCTGGCTCTTCCCAAAAAACTTTTCAGTAAAGACATTGACGTATCCATAGATCAAGATACAATGCAATGTATAGAAAAAAAGTGTCGTTTTACAGTAGACCTCTCTCAGCTGACCATGCAGTCTTATGATACCTATCTTCAGGAAAGAGTAATTCCAAATGGACAAAATAAATATATCACAACACTTAGATATTGCCCTGAATGTCTTAGAAGAGATAAGGTTCCCTATTTTCGTAAAACATGGAAAATTCTCTTTTCTACCCTCTGTATGAAGCACCACTGTTTTCTTCATGAAAGATGCCCAAAGTGCATGCGACCCCTTGAGATTTCAAAAATGTACAAAAACAAATACCCCTTTACATTTTGTCATTATTGTGGCTTTGATCTCAAAAAGACAAGAAGGAAACCTATTCCACACTCCTATGAGATATATGTAAAATCTACCAAGACTCTTATAGAAGTACTAGACAAAGGATATATTTCTCTGAATAATACTCCTGTCTATTCATTCTATTTTTTTGATGCACTGGCACAACTATCCAAAACAATACTCATTCACAAAGCATTAAAACATATTGATCACTACTTACCTAAAAAAATATATCATAAATGGAGAAGTCAAATATTCACACCTCAAACTGCTGCTTCTAGGCAAATACCCTTAGCAGAACAGTTTATACTGTATAGTTCAATAATGATGCTCTTTCAAGAGTATCCACAAACATATCGATCATTTCTTTTGGAGAATCAACTAAGCCACTGGAGATCACTCAAAGATATGGGGTATGTCTCTTATTGGTTTGATGAGCTCATTAATTCTATCACACCAAGATCTGTACATAGAGTAAAATTCATTACCTCCGAAGAGATCGAAGCAGCAAAGCGATATCTATCCTCTCAGTTTATGATAATCAATAAAGCTAATCTAACGAGACTATTGGGATGTAACTTTTTCAGCTCTTACAATCACTTAGAAGTATAAGGAAAGGAACAAAATATGTCACACGGAAGAGAATTTATGCTAGAATACTCAACAAGGATGTGCAGGAAACATAAAGAGGAAGGTTATGCTATGACGGCACCAAAAATATATCAACAGTTTCAGCAGTTTCCGCCTCTTCCAGGATTTACTATAATGCAGAACATAAAAATGTTGAATTAATTGCTTTTTTAGGCTTTGAGAAAAATAGGCTAGGACAAATTTTTACATCTGATGAAGCAACATATACTAAGTTTACACCAATTATACCTTTATCTGGATTTTTACCGGGATGGGAAAATAGAACCATTGACAATCATCTAAAATTTTTTACACCTAGATATTTTTTTACTGAATTAAAATATGTTTCTGCAAATAATCCTTATCAATCATATAAACTTTTAGATAAACTTTCTCAAACAAAAGAAAGTTTTAGAGTAGCAGCTATTGGGACAAAACCAAATATAATTGGGTGTGCAGTATTCTTAGTTAATAAAGAAGATCACAATAATTATGGTGCATTGTTTGACTTTCCTGTGAAAATTCCAAAACGATCTAATGGCATCGGGAAAAGCCATGTTTACAATTTAAAAAAGAGATAGCATATTAGAAGATTATAGAGGCATGGAATAGGAGATACTAGTATCCTTTCCCTAGATCATCATACTTTAAAAACCGTTGCAGGTCTTCTTGTATCTCTTGATTCAAATTCTCCCAAATAGCTTTTTTTTCTTTGTACCGTTTAGGGTCTTTGGTCTTATGTTTAGAGATATCTCTGATGAGATAGTGCCAGCGTACCAATTCCTTGGTATAGTCACTAATAAATGGCCAGTTTTTAATGATTTGATAACTGAGCTCTTCATGATCGGTAAAGCTATACTCTTTTCTAAAAACATCTTCAGGTTTTTGATAGGCAATAAAAGGTTTGCCTATGTCATGCAGTAGTGCAGCAGTAAACATCTTGTACTCGTTGTGTTTAAGTACATGGTAGGTTACCCTCAAAGTATGCAGCAGAACACCATGTTGGTGATAGCTATTTTGTTTCCAGAGTAGAGAATGCCAGAAAGGTCTACTGAGGATAGTATTGGTTTTTTTCATTTGTGTAGTCTCTTTGCTCTTGTCTTGTAAATATTGTACTTAATCACTGGTGTGTCCCTGCTAAAATACCATAGTTACTTTATATATCTGGAGCTACTTTGTTCTATTTTCTTTACATGTTTTTCAGCCATCTCTATACACACCTACTCCACTATCTCAACCCCCATTCGTACTACAAAAAGCAACCCAAAGAATCAGAAGATACAGAGCATTTTATCCCCCACACCCATCCCAATAAAAAGCCAGAGTGGGTCAAATATCGTGTGATGTATCTCAAAGTCCATCTGCCTGAGTATGGCTGCAGAAAGGTAGCCATGCAGTTTAATCAGATGTATGCGGACAAGGAGGTCTCTGTCTCTAAATCTTATGTCTATCGACTCCTTATAACGTATGGCTATGAAATCATACAACAAAGAAAAGAGATGAGAAACAGACACCCCTATACAAAGCGGAAAAACCAACTGTGGCATATAGACCTGACCATCATAGAGAAGAGACAGATACTAGGTGTAGTGGATAGTGGCTCAAGAGCTCTATTGGCTCTCAAACATCTGCAAACCAAGAGCACTATCCATATCCTCAGAGTCCTACTAGATATCATTGAGTGTTATGGCAGACCCGAGGCAATTAGGTCAGACAATGAAGCGGTCTTTACTTCTAATCTCATACGGTTTGGTCTCTGGGTGCTTAGTGTCAAGAGACAGACTACCCAAATAGCTAGTCCATGGCAAAATGGAAAGATAGAGAGATTATTTGGCACGATGAAGCAAGCCTTTAAAAACCTAACCTTTCCAACAACACAAAGTTTAGAAAGTGGACTCAAAGAGTTCAGGCTATACTACAACCATATCAGACCCCACCAGAATCTAGGCTATAACACACCTGCCAATGCTTGGGAGGGTAAACCTATAAGCACGAGCAAGACAGCTAGAGAGATCATTTACTATCGTGGGCTGTGTGATAATGTGAGTGGATTCTATTTTAGAGAATAGCTCATCCTGCAAAGCAAAGGAGAAAACTACCGTCCACAAGGAATGACAGGAGAGCTATGCCTTGTGGTATAAAATCTGTTACTTTTTAGCCATAGGCGAGAAGAAAATGAGAAAAAATTGAGAGGAAATCTAGCCAAATGGCAGAAAATGACTGAGATTTCTTGAAAATCTAGTCATTTTTTAGTGGGGTTTTCCGTTGGGACGGTGGGACAGGACAACCATCTAGTACAGTATCCCCCAGATAAATCAAATCTAGGAGATTGCGATACTCTTTTTTTGTGAAGTTTATTTTCAACTTTTATCCTTTTTTGGGTGGGGTTTCGGTTGCTTGGGCAGGACAACAACGGTGGGACAGGACAAACAGTCAAGAAATAATTTTGCCTCTTTCCTTACATCTTCCCATTCTTTACTATTAATAAAATCATCCAGATTGACATTATCAATGTATAGCTCATCGATACTATTCATCTTCTCAATTAATTTATATCCTTGTTTCCTTTGACAATCTGATATGTCTTCATCAGATCTTTCCAAAAATATTTCAAAATTTAAATCATCAAACAAAGCACAGTACATTTCTCCAGGTGAGTCAACTATGTCTTTATCAAGACCAAACCATGCTATTTTTTGATACTCTATATCTGATATATCTTTTATTAAATGTCTTATATTGCTTTTCCAAATACTACTCATGGGGTGCTCTCAAAATTAAAATCATCAACAGGGATATGTGCTTCTGGGTCTTTGCGTTTAACTATATTTCCACTTCCATCACGAAATCCTTCTGGAGTACTTCTAACAACATAAGGTACTTGCTGTGATGGATGTGGACTATTTGGATTAGCAGGCATGACTCTTACGCTATCGTGTGTATTGTTTGGGTTTATATACCGTGTTCCACCATTTTTATTTGAGGGGATTTCTATCCAGTCTTTAGGAATTCCTGCTGGTCTACTTATTCGAGGGAGAACCTCCGTCCCATCCAGCGGACTAATTCTAATATCCAACGCATCGTCCACACCTTTACCTATCCCTTTGATAGCATCCGAAGCCTTGTTATAGTACTTGCTGCCTACCTTATAGAGAACCTTTCCTCCTTTGGTTACTATCTTGACAGCTCCTGCTCCTATGGCCGAGTCTATCACTGTCTGTGTTATCTGTTCTGATCCTGATTTGCCAGGATCGTAGCTAGAGTACCACTCCACAGCATTACTAGTAGTAAATAGTTGCTCTTTTCTGCCTCCTGCAAATTTATTGACAAAGGCTTCACCCTTGCTCTCTTTCATAAGATAGTTTTGAGCATAGGCTATTTGCTCTTTTGTGAAGTGCCCTGAAGTATTGATAGCTACAAGCATGGCTGCATAGGTTGCAGAATCTACTTTTGATAAAGCCGCCATACGCAATAGTCTTTCTGCATCTTCTGGAGATATACCAGTTATATCAGCAAAGTCACCAGCATGATTCTCTATCCACTTGATCTCATCTTGATGCAACTGCCGATTATACTTCTCCCCATCCAACCCTACACTAGCACCAGTCCCACCACCTGCTATGGCTCCTACCAGTGCAGAGACACTCTGCTGTGTGGCATCGTTGGCATTGGCAGTGGCGGGTCTAGCTGCTTCTGCGGCTCCTGCTCCCAGTGCTCCTCCTAGAGCATCCCCATTGCCTACAGCTGCTACGACTGCTCCCATAGCTGCATGGGCTGGGGTCTTCTCTGCACTGCCATCCTCCCAGCCCTCTTTCATCGCTAGGTCTCCTACGGCTTTGAAGCCATCTTTGGAGAGGTCTTTGGAGATGCCTGCTCTGATGTCTAGGACTTCGGTGTTGATCTCTGTCATGGTGTAGCTGGCGTGTTCTGTGTCTTGGGTTTGGTTGTCTTTGTCAGTGATAGTGATTTGGGTATTGGCTGCTATGGCGGTATGGGTGGTACTGCTCTTGTCTACATCTTGGGGGAGTCCTATGTTGGGTTTGAGTCCGTTCTCTTTGGCTTTATCAGGAGAGGTGGAGTGGGTGAGAGTAGCTCCCACACTCATAGCGTTATAGTCTGCTCTGTTGTGTATATCCTCAGTAGTGAGCGTACCTGTAGTGATACTGGTGGCTTCTTCTCCCTCTATGAGAGCACCTGCTAGGTGGGTATTGCCTTTGGTGTTGATGTTGACCTTGCCATCAGAGGTGATGCTGGTTTGATCAGTCACTGCGATGTAGTTACCGTTGCTATTGTGGTAGTTGGCAGAGGCGGTGGTGGTCTGACCTGTCTTTTCTCCCTGTTTATTGGTATCTGTGGAGAAGCCTACACTCGCATCGATGCCTACGCTGTTGTGGCTGTTTCTATCCTGCAAGGAGGCTACTTCTAGGTCTCCGCCTATGTTTAGGTTGGTAGCCTCTGTAGTGTGTAGGTTGGCACCACGGATGCTGGCATCGCCTGAAGTGTTGAGATTGATCGTAGCAGCGTTGAGGGTGCTGTTGGTATAGGTAGTACCTTTGGAACGATCTTTGCTAAAGCCTCCACCGACACTGCCGCCAGTCACCCCTCCTGTACCAAAGGTCACAGACGCAGACATAGAGGTGGTACTGCTATTGCTTCGTGTGGTATCACGGCTAGCAGCCAGAGCTAGGTCTCCTGTATCTACAGTGAGGGTATTGCCAGCATCTAGGTGGGAGCCTTGGATGGTGGTGGTAGTGCCTGTGGTATCACGGGTGCCGTCTGCTTGGGTCTTGCCTGTTTTTATGGTGATGTCGTTGCCTGCTACGATATGGCTAGCAGTAGAGGAGGTAGCCTCAGCAGTGCTATGGGTCTTGGATCCCTCTACATCTAGGGTCACGCCACCTGTGAATCCTGCTGTGGCTCCTGAAGCTGCCAGACCTTGTGCAGCAGAGGCTGCGTTTTTGCCTGCACTGACTTCATTTTTGACCGCCATAGCGACATTGAGCTGATAGTATTTGAGGTCATCTTTTGCCTCTTGGTAATCCTCTGGGGAGATGATCCCTGCTTCGTAGTCCTCTTTATACTGGGCGAGCTTCTCTTTGTATTTGGAGAGGGCACGGTTGGCACGCTGGAGGGCTTTAGTCGCATCAGAGAGTCCTTTGGCAGCCGTGGCTGCAGTGGCGACTTGGTTTTGTACACCGATAGAGAGCTCTGCTTTGATATGGGTCTCATCGGTGGTCGAATGCATACTGTCTGTGGCTTCGGTGATAGAGACATCACCCTGAGCATCGAGCGTGACATCCCCTCCTGCTGCGATATCTGAGCCCTGTATCTTGATATCCTCTACAGAGGTCAGCTGTACAGTGCCCCCTGCTTGGAGGCTAGAGCTAGCAGAGGTGGTGGACTGTTCATCGAGCTCCTCTTTGTCATAGGTAGCAGAGGCTACGGTGATACCGACCCCTCCATTACCTGTCTTGACTCCTAGGGTGAGGTCGATATTGAGCTCTTCGTGTACCTCTTTGAGTCCATGCTGCTCTTTGGCTTCGGTAACGGTGATGGAGCCTACATCCGTATCGACGAGGATATGGTCTGCGGCTTGGATGGTAGAGCCTATCACCTCGGCACTACCTGCATCGATGATGACCGAGCCTGTAGGCTGAGACACTGTAGTATCGCCCTCTGCCCTCTCTGTCTTTGGGGGTTTGGATTGTGCTGCTATTTTTCCATCACTCTTTTGGATAGAGAGAGTGTGTTCAGGGGTGTTCCCCTCTCCTAGAGGGCTACTGTCCTGCACATGCTTGACCAGTGCAGCAACAGCTGTACCTTGAGGGGTACTGTCCTGTATATGTTTTGTGATGGCTGGCGTCTCTGTCTGAGCAGGTTGTGCCTGAGGTGTTTCTCCTACCCCTGCTCTAATATTACTGGCTTTAGCAGTCTCATCATAGGTGGCTGTCTCATCCTTTTTCATCTGCCAGAGGTGACCACCTTGGAAGAGTCCTGACTTTTCACGGATATGCTGCGTAGTAGTGGATTCCATGCCTGCTTGAATGGTGACCTTGTCATCTGCTATGAGGTGGATGTTACCATTGGTAGTGGTCAGGTCTGTGGCAGTGAGAGTCACATTCTCTCCCTTGACCACGATCTGGTTCTGGGCTTTGGTGGCAGAGTCAGCCAGCTTGGTCTCACTCAGTGCATCCACACTACGAGAACTAAAGAGCCCACCGAGGAAGGAGCTGGTCTCCTCATGGAAAGAGGCATTGGTATAGGATGTGGCAGTGAAGTCTACATCCCCCCTCTTGGAGCTGATGCTTGCTGCATTGCTCGCTGTGATCTGTGCAGACTCCAGTCCTACGCCCTCTTTGCCCTCGATAACCACTGTGGCTGTATCGATGGTGGTGCCTTTGACTGACTGGGCGAGGGTCATATCGGTACTGGAGCTACTAGAGAGGAAACCACTGTCCTCAAAGTGACTGCTGTCAAACTTGCTATCGACCACCGCAGTGAGGTTGACACGGTTGTTGGCATTGATAAGCGTATTGGCGGCTTTGATATTGGCGGCTTCCAGGTTAGCGTTGTTGCCTGCGTCTATATTGAGTAGTCCACCTGCTTGGATATTCGACTGGGTATGTGTGACACTGTTGCCTTTGATAAAGCCATTGCTGAACTGATAATCATGGCTTCGCTTGTCCTGAATGGTTTTGATAGTGACATCATTGCCAGCAACCAGAGCGACACTTTCTTTGGAGGTAAGATCAGCTCCAATGTTTTTGATATCATGCCCTGCATCCAGACGCATACCGCCTTTGGTGGCTGTGATAGTAGCGGTCTTATCGGTAAAGGTATAGTGCTCTGTCCCTACAGCGTGTGTGAGGTCGATGCCTCTGGTGAGGGTCTGGTTGACGATATCCCCTTCACGGCTGCTGAGGACTACAGAGCCGCCCTTGATGGCGCCAGAGAGGTTTTTGATATCGCCTACAGTGGCGATATTCATATTGCCACCTGCGTTGATCTCTCCTCTGGCATTGGTCATGGTACCTGCACGCAAGGTCATGTCACTGCGTGTGGTCATAGAGCCGCTATTGTTGAGACCGTTGGTAACGGTCATATCCATGCTGTTGGCATGGATATTAGCACCGCTTGGTTTATCATACTGGTGGGCGAGGTAGAGGACAGGGACGAGTACCTTTTGCCCTCCTACTTCACGCTCTACGAGCCAGACGATATCCTCTTTGAGCAGTTTGAGCTGCTTTTGCGTAGGCTCTACACCTATTTGGAGGTCTATCCCGTTGGCATAGTTGACACCATTGTCCATGAGGGATTGGTACTGGGCTGTATCGTTGGTCTCTCCCCCGATAAAGCGTTGACCTGTCAGTGCGATGATCGCATCACGGATCAGCTGGGTCTCATACATCGCATCACCCAAACGTCTGATCTGATCCTCACCATCATAGCCTAGACGATCGAGCATATACTGAGAGCTTACATAGTTGTTGTAGTCTGTATACTCAGGGTGGGTCTCGATGAGTGGGCCCGCTGGGTCTGGGTTGTTGACATAGAGTCCATAAGGGTTGTCTGGCAATGTGATCTGCTCAGGGCTTGGCTCATAGACTATGGGTGTAGGGGCTAGTGGCAATGGCTCTACTGCTGGAGGTGTAGCGGTCTGTACTGTATCTACCTCTGTGGTCTGGGTATCTACGGTTTGACCTTCGGCTAAGGTACCTCCATGGTTCTCTACGCCGTCTTGGGTATCATTGGTGACGGTGTGGTTTTGTGTGGTGGTGGTATCTTGTGTGACGGTGGTATCTGTGCTGGTGTGGGCTTCCTGACCAGCTGTGGTGGTCTCAGTCTCAGTATCTGGCAGTGGCTCTGTCCAAGCAGGGGCATCGACATTAGTATGCTCCTGGATATCACCGTTGTTGAGGGTATTGATGGTGCCTGTGATGGTGCCACCTGCCAGGATCTGGGAGGTGCCACCGACTTGAATGGTGCCTACAGTGGCGGTGGCATAATTGGAATTTAACCAAGCTCTATTGTTATGTGTCCAGCCAGGGTTTTGTCTGTGCCAAGCTATACTATGTGTTACCTGCGTTACATTTAAGTCTATCCTCGTTGGTGTATTGTCTAAATGACCTACATCTGCTACAATATTGTTAGTCGCACTCACTATTGCATCTTGGTTTTTCAAATTATCTATGTTTAATACCATATTTCGACCAGAAGTCAAAAATGAACTTCTTACTCTTGATGTATCCATAACTGATGACTCAAATTCAACCCATCGAACACTACCACTATATTTTGTTGGTTGATTATTGTTTAAACTAAAAACCGTATCATATAAACCTTTGTCATTAAGCCACTGATTCCTTAAGTATTCACTTCGAGTATAACTATGATAATTTTCATTCCAATAGCCATCATATGTTCTACTGCTTATCCACGCCTCCATCTCCGCTTGTGTCATATTCTGTTCGGCAATGGTATTGTAATAATAGACTAGATAGTCGATATCCACCGATCCAATATTTTCCAACGTCACCGCCGAGATATTCATATCTCGGCCACTCTCTATTCTAGAGACTAAATTTTCGATTCTTGTGGTTTTGTCTCCAGCGGCATTTCTAGCGATGGTGAGGTCTTGACCTGCATAGATAACAGCATTGCTGTCATACACTGTTTCCCAATGCAGACAACCAAATATTGTATCAAATGTACACTCTCTATGTGACAGTGGTTTATTTCTCAATAGATCAGCAATATAAAGATGCATATCCCTACTAGAAAAGAGTGTATTGTAGTTATAGAGCTTATGACTCTCTATCGTGAGGTCTCTGCCTGCTGCGATACCTCCTGTGTTGGTCACGTTCTGGGCAGAGATATTGAGACCCCACTTAGAGGTCAAAAAGCCTGAGTTGTTCAGATCCCCTGTGAGTGTGAGGGTACTGTACCCACTACCTTTGATCGTGGCATTGGTATCATGCAGGTTGTTATTGAGATTATTGGCTTTGATGTTGAGTGTACCGTTGGCAGTGATATGGGCTTCATTGTTCAGATCCCCCTGCACGGTGATGTTGGTCTCTCCGCCATAGATGTTGTTAGAGGTGATCTCTCCATGGTTGGTGAGCCCTCCATCAAAGCGTAGATCCATGGAGTTCAGCGAGAGGAACTGTGTACCTGCATCAATCGTAGCGATATTGCTGCTCACTGCCAGATGCTCTCCTGCAAAGAATCGACTGTTCTCTATCTGCATATGGTGAGAGGTGACATCCAGGGTATTGCCCGCTTCGATGTCTCCGTTTCTGGTATTCAGGCTTTGTGCCGTGACTAGTAGATCACCATTGGCAGAGAGTAGCCCATGATGGTTATTGAGTGTGCCACTGGTATGGATGGTGAGGGTACCACCCGCAGAAGTAAGGTTACTGTCTGCATTGTCCAGTGTCTGGGTCTGGATCACAGCATTGGCAGAGGTGATACTGCTGCGATGACGATTGGTGATATGCTCTGCTGTGATCTGGGCATGCTGTTGTGCATAGAGTGAGGCGTTGTCTAGATGTAGCGTATCTGTGGTCACGGTGAGATTGCCATCTGTGATGAGGCGTGACCCCTCTGTCACATCTAGCCTGTCACTGTTATCAAGCACTATCCCATTTACCCCATAGAGGGTACTGTTCCCCTCCATGATGTGGGTTTGACTGTTGACACCCAGACTGTTATATCCGATCCAAAGACTCTGGTCCTGGCGTAGGGTATGGGTGACGGTGACATTGAGATCCTTTCCTGCCACAAACTGACCATCACTATGTGCCAAACTGCCTGCATCAATCAGTATCGTACTGCCTGCGATAATATCCGTACCACTTGCTTGGAGGTGCTGAGGGGTCGTAAGTGTAACCTCTGTACCCTTCAGCGTACTTCCAGAGAGATCTACCTCTTCTGATGCCTCTACTTTGAGGGTGGTGGCTGCTTGTATATAGCTGTTTGTCGCATCTAGAGAAGTACTTTGAAGCATCATACCCATATGCGCACTATAGAGGGTAGAGCCATTTAGATTGGTGTCCTTGGCAGTCACATTCAGTGCAGCATTGGCGATCAATGCAGACTCTGTGAGCCTCACATCCCCACTGGCAATCAGATCCAGGCTGCCTGTAGACTGAATGGTTGCATTATTAGCATTGACTGTCACGGTATGAATCTCTACCCCATCTCCCGAGATGGTTCCATTGTCTCCATCTAGTGCTGTGATATCTAGAGAAACTGTATCAGCAGAACCAATAAAACCATTTTCATTAGTCAGTGTATGTGAGGTGACGGTGGTACCACTGCCGCTATAGAGACTCCCTTGGGTATTGTTCAGATCTCCTGTGGCTATAACCGTGAGTGCCTGGTTGGACTTAATGCGTCCTTGGGTGTTATTCATTGTGTCTGTATGGAGTGTGACATTCGCAGTACCCTGTATGGTGCCTTGGGTATTGTCCAGTGTCTGTGTAGTGATCTCTACAGTATCTGCAAGCAGCGTACTTCCACTGTTATTCAAGCTGTTTGCCTGTATTTGGGTATGCCCAGCACTTTGCATGGTGGCATTGTCACTATGGTCAAAGGTGGCTGTGGTGACAGTGATATCTCCTCCACTGGTAAGCAGGCTATCATGGCTTTGGCTCAGCGTATCTGTAGCCTCTATTGTCACATCCCCTACGGCTTGGATGGTAGAACCATCTGCCTGCATAGTCGTACTATCGATGGAGAGTGTATCATAGGAGAGGATATTTGCCTTATTGGCAGTGAGTGCTTTGGTACTCACTGTGGTACCATTACCCTCTACATAGCCTTTGCTTACATCCATACTCTCTGTAGCTATGACATGCAGCTTACCTTTGGCAATGAGGCTTCCCTCTGCTCCTGAGAAATCTTTGGTGGTGATGCTGAGATTTTCTCCTGCATAGAGTGTGCCTTGGGTGTTGGTCAGGGTCTGGTTGATAACCAGTGTATTGTCTGCTTTAGCAATGATGGTACCCTGAGTGTTATCTAGACTCTGGGATACCACACTGCTACTACCCGCACTATAGATCAAGCCACTGTTTTGCATCGCTGGGGTTACAATAGTTACTTGATCAGCCTTGATATTTCCAGTATTGCTAAGGCTTTGGGTGGCATTGACCTCTATGTTATCCCCGATAAGTTCTGCCTGAGCATTATTGACAAATACTTTGGTATCCAAGATCACACCATCTGCACCATAGAGTACCCCATGGTTATCGATCTTTGTTGCTACACCCAAATGAAGCAGTCCAGAATCAAGTACCTCAAACTGCTCATCCACCCCAGCCGCAAGCAATCCATAGTTATACAATGTGTCACTTTTGATCCAGACATCAGTCACTGCCCCACTATTGCCATGGAGTGTGATGGAGGTGAGTGCACCTAAATCAAGATGCTTGGCGTGTACCCCTTGATTAACCCGGATAGAGGCAGTATGGCTTCGGATACGTGCATGATTTTTAACCCTCACTTTACCCAAAATGATCTTTCCATCACTGCTGATCTGTAGACTGTCTTGTGCCAGAATCTCGGAGGGGAGGTTCACTCCTACACCTTTTTGTGTACCGATCAGTCGTATCTTGTTGGCATAGATACCTCCTAGTGCTGTAGAGTCGATACTAAAGGCAGGTCTGGATTTTCCACTACTGTCTTTGACCGTCACTTTACCATTGGCATCGATATGATTGATACCCATGACCACATCTACACTGTTACCATGTAGCTTGGCATTGAGCTTGAGTGCTTTGGTATAGAGCTTGAGCTCTCTTGTACTTGTGGCATCCAGCCCTTTACCGTCAATGAGGATATCCCCACGCTCCACCTCATAGGTAGGACGACCGTTGTCAAACCCTACTTTACCCGTGGTGAGTGTGGCGCTAGGGATATTGATGAAGCCCCCTCCATTGACAGTGATACCATTTGGATTGGCAACAATCACATCTGCACTCTGCCCTGCAACCTCCATCTGTCCATCCAGATGAGAACGGTTGGTACCTGAGACCTCATTAAGGATCAGTGAAGCCGAACCATTTCTCACATTACGGTTGCCCCCTATATACCCTGCCGTCTTGGTCTGTGTTTCTACACCAGAGTTGTTAAGGATCAATCCCTGAGTAGGGACATTAAACTCAATATAGGTATTATGAGAAACCCCATGTCCATTGGGGGTATTGATATTGACTATAGGCACCCCACTACGAGAGGTATCGGTAAAAGTATTCCCTGAACGTGTTGTATCGACCTTGACCCCACCTGCAGCTACTATGATAGGTTGAAAAATAAAAAATGCAGAGATCAGCAGAGAGAGGGTTTGTTTTTTTCTGTCGAAGGAAGTAAACATATTTTTTCCTTAAAATTGATAGCCGAGATTAAAGCCAAAGAATTTTCGACCATTTGTATGGACTTCATCATCTACGATACTAATCTCATTCTTATTAGAGTTGTAGAGAGGACGGGTAACAAAAAGATCTAAAGAAAACCCTTTAGCATTGATACGTACACCAGCCGCATTGCCAATGATTTTTCCACCATGACTCTTTTCGTTTCTTTCTACAGCTCCAAAATCAATCGCTATATAGGGAGCAACCGTTCCCCAATCTGCTTGATAGAGCACAGAGAGTTCATTTCTAATATGGAAGCCTGTATTGCCTGATAGTGAGCCTTCACTTTTAAATCCTCGTACACTGTAGGGACCGCCTACACCTATCTGCTGTGAACCAATAATGCCCTTCTTGGCATATTGCCCATGAAAGGTGAAATTATAGGTGGCAGGCAAAGCATCTTTGTGAATGAAGCGTTTGTTGTAATTAATATCCAATGTCAACTTTTTAAATGTTGGGCTGGTACCTGCCCCGCTTTGGGCATCCAGCCAGTCTAGCCCTTGATGGTAAGTACCAGTATAGTATCCATCCCATGTCTGAGAGATAAGTTTATGGGTATATGCTAGCTTAAAAATTGTCAGCGTGCTACTGGAGGTTGCAAGATACTCTCCCGCCAGATAGTTATCACTTTTTTTCTTTTCCAGAGATATATCCAAAGTACCATTGTCCTGCTTTCGATGAAAAAGTTTTCTCTCTAGACTGACTTTAAAGCTTTTACTTTTACCTTTGGATTCATAGTCCATATTAAGTCCATTGACGATTTGCCTATAATCGAATCTTGAGTAGACCATCTTGAAATAGTTTTTTCCCAAAGGCAATCCATAACTGATACTGTACCCATCAGAGTCATTCTCTTCATCCTGCTTATCTGTAGTATTATAACTTAGAGAAAACAGGTCATTGATACCTAGCATATTTTCCCACTCTAATGAACCACTTAGCTGGTATTTTCCTGACTTTTCCGTACCAAAATTATTGACTCCTAGCGTGCCATGGATAGGGAAACTCACCCGCTCTCCCTTCATGATGATTTTAGAATAACCTATTTGAGTTCCAGGATTAATTGCCATTTTAGTACGATAAGATTTGAGGCGATTCAGTTGCTCTATGCCTACTTCCAAATCACGTAGATTGAGATATTGTTCTTGAGGATGAAAAAAGATAAACTGAGTAGAAATCCCCTCTCCTTCCAAGGATTCGATTTTGCCCTCCATGGCTGAGATTACAAGCGTACCATGGGATAAGTCTTGTGCTTTGAGGTAAGCTCGGGAAGTGACATAGGCTTTTTGGATATAAAGGTTATTGATCTGTTTAATAAGATTATTGACCTGCACAATACTGTTGCAGCGGTGCCGATAAGGGACAGTGATTGCAGAGAGTTCTCGATCACTTATCAGTGTAATCTCACCGGTATCAATCTGCTCTGTTTCTATACAGGCAGTGCTGCCATTGTTCTCTTTTTGTAAAGCCCACTTTCCCATATCTGTATAGATAGGTGCCGCAACTTTCTGTTGACGCTGCTGTGCTTCATAGATCTTTTTCTGCTCTTGATAGCGCGCCACATCATCGATCTGTTGGGTAATGGGGTCAGCATGTAAGCCCATGATTACAAGCAGTCCTATCCCTATGGTTTTTTTCATACTACGTGAGTCCCCCCTCGGTAAAACAGTAAAATTTAATGATTATACCAATGAATATGGATACTTTTGCTTACATTTGCAACTTTGTACTGTTATATCATAGAAAAATCTTAAAAATACCCACAATTTATGAAGCATATTCATTTTAACAAACAAAAACCAACCCATTCTCTACCCTAATTGAGCCCTCTAACTCAGCAGTATAGACATCACTACCAAACTTTTCAACAGCTTCATCCAAAGTAGGGTTTTTTATACAAAACGCCAAAAACGGATCATCTGTGACTTTGGCAATCGTACCAAATTTAGAAACAAACATATCGATATCATAGATAGGTGTTGCCAGCCCTTTTACTAGCAATTCGTTTGTCCCCTCGCTCTCTCCAATTCTATGAGGAAAAACATAGACTCTCTTTCCCATAGCCAGTGCATACTCTACACTACGCATACTACCACTATCTCTATCAGCCTCTGCAACAATCAAACTGTCTCCTAATGCCACCACAATCTCGTTACGCAATACAAAGCTCCAAGCAGTTGCTTTAAAGCCCTCCTCAAACTGACTCAACGTCAATCCTTTCTGTTCAATATCTGCAATAAGCTCTTTATTGACAGCAGGATAACGCACATCAATCCCAGATGGCAATACCGCAATGGTATGATCGGCTCCTGCTCCTAGATGCGCAATGGCATCCACTCCCATGGCAGCACCACTTACAACACATACATTTACTCCTGCCAATTTCTGTGCCAACTGATAGGTTAGATTTCGGGTATATTGACTCGGTTTTCTGCTTCCTACTATGGAGAGTTTTACCCTCTGTAGTAAAGCCATATCTCCTCTGCAAGAGAGTTGCTGAGGGTATTTTTTCATACTATCAAGTTCGGGGATGTGTGCATGTACTATTTTATGCATTGGACTGCTCTTCTTTTTTAGCTTTCTTTACTTTAGATGGTTTATCTATATTTCTTATTTTTCTTAAAACTTCATCACACCACTTTTGTATCGCTATCTCATCTATTTTGCTTTTCTTGTGATTTTTATGCTCAAAATAAAGACCTTTTTGCTTTTTGAGGTAGGTTTTAAGTCTCCCATACGTAGTGTCCTCTTCAATATATCTCTCAATAAAGCCTCTCATATCTTCATGTATATAATCACTTATAGTGCTTTTATCAACCAGTATCCATGTAGATGGACCCCAACTCTCATCCTGTTCGATCTCAATAAAATAAACATTCTTCTTGGCATAAGATATTTGTGCAAGAATATACCGTCTTGGCATCTCTTGATTGGCTCCAAAAATAACTTTTCTCTTACGTGGATTTTTTGAGCCCTGTGGCTTTCTTTTGATCTCATATGGCTCTTCTAGCATATCACCATATACGCCAGCATAAGTTAATAACATTTCATAAAATTGATAAAAATCTTCTAGATGAAATATCTCTTTCTTTTTATTTTTATTGGCAGGGAGATGATCGCCCACTGCTGTAGAGCCTAGATCCTTATCCCCATCAGAAGATCCAGGCTCAAAACTATTACCCACCTGTTTATCTTCAGAATGTGTATTGGAATTATTTTCACCACCAATAAATATCTGCTCTCCTGATATAGTAATCTGTTTGCTATCAAGATGACTCTCATCATCTTTCAACATGATCATATATTGTATATATTCATCAAATGGCACCCCTTCATAAATTTTGTTATCTCTTTTTGGTGCTCTTTTGGGAGGTTTTGGTGAAGGACCTTCTGGTGGGTCTTCAGGTAATTCTTCTGTGTCTGGTTCTACCTCCCTCGGATCCTCTCCTTCTTTATATATTTTGTATTGTATTTCATCAAATCCATAACCAATCGTATCGCTTAAAATATTTAATACTAAATATTTGGGCTGACCTCTATCATCCTCTCCTAGACAGACATATGTTGTGTTTATCTTAAATTCATATTGAACAGGATATGTTGCTTTTATAGGACCATAGGGATGATCCTTTCGCATGAGCCCTTTTTGCCTAGCAATATATTTGAACTGCTCCTGTGAAAATCGATGCCCTATGAAACGACATATTTGTGGCAAGTAGGTTACACCTGCTTTTTTCTTAATGTGTACCTTGACTCTTACTTTATTGTTATTATATTTTTCTGATCTAAAGGAACCACTATAATAGAAATCCGCTAAAGACCCATTCATTACGGACTGTTTGATTGAGGATGATAAAAAATAAAATCTATTGGCAATCGTATAACAAGGGATAATCAATGTACAATCTTTTTGTTTTTCTACATATGCAAATTGACGCAAAAAGAACTTCTTGTATCTTTCTTGAGTTATGATATCCACATCATTTTCATTGATGGCTTTTGATAACCTGACAAAAGATAGGTTGGGATTAGTATTTACTAAAAACTCACCGCATAAAATACTTTTATTTCTTCCGATACGATCTCCATTCAGATAAATATCTCCTGGCTTATATTTATAGTTCATCATCTCGGGGGTAAGTTTATATACATGATAGGTATCATCCTTAATATCTCTAAAGATCGCTTTGTAGTAATGAGGATTATCTTTCATATTTATATCAGTTACAATCACAAATGCTAATGGTCTATTTTTATGTTTGTCAAAAAATGCCTGTTTTCGTTGTTTATTAGTTTTTCGCATAAATAATAATACCATTAATTATTGTAGAGTACCATTTATTGTTATAAATGACAGCCTTTGCGATCTCATGCGTATATTGCTTCGTATAGTGTGAAGGTCTACGTGTCCCCACGATAGAGACCTTAGGGCGTTCCAGCAAAGCGGTATCTCCGATGTATGAGAGCTGCTCTGGGTATTTTTTCATCTGCGTAAGTGCCGGTATCTCTCTATCTATTCTCTGTATCATTCTATTGGTATCCATCTTTTTTGATAGTATAGGATAAATCTCTTCTAGTTAGTGAAAATCTTTCAAATTGTCATATTTTTGGTATTCATTAAACTTATCAAGATAGAATTAGTGCATTCAAACATAAGAGGAAACTATGAGAAAGATCATTATTGCACTACTCATCACACTAGCTGTCACCACCGTTTCACAGGCAGCGGATGAGACATTCAACATCCAGACTACCGATGGTAAAATGCTCCGATTCAAGGGCACCCCGGAAGGTGTCGTTACAGAGCCCTATCAGGGAAAGATCGTCTTTATCGAATTTTGGGGGACCTGGTGTGGGCCTTGTTTACTGAGTATCCCACATCATGTCAAACTCCAGGAGAAGTACAAAGATCAGCTCAAGATCATCGCCTTTGAGACCACCCCGAAGGTTACTAGAGAGGAACTCAAGAAGTACATTTCAGATCCTAAAAATATCGATATGAAACGTGTCCAGTGGTACTTGGACAATAAAGCCAAATCTCCTGAACAGAAAAAATCCCTTGAAGCACCAGTGCATACACTTGCAGCATTTAGAGCGGCAGGTAAACCAATCAACTATGATGTGGTCTCTTCTAAAGATGCAGGACAGTTTGTTGACTATATCGGACAGAGAGCAGGATGGCAAGGGTATATCCCCTTTCTTTTGGTACTCGATGGCGAAGGTAAAGCTGCAGCGATGGTACCTGGTATGCCAAGTGAAGAGAAACTTGATGGGATCATTCAGAGTATTTTGAAGAAGAAATAAACCCTCTTCTTTATTTCAATTGCTCTCCATAAAGCTTTTTGATCGTTCTAATATGAACAAATATCTGATTGGCTTTTTGTGAGATCAATGAAGGGACAAATGCTCTTTTAGAGTGGTCTATATAACGATTCATTCGTGCAAATGCCTTTTTTGCTTCTATGATATGTTGCTTGATCTCAGGGGTGTTCCCCTCATATTTTTCCAGTTCAGCGATATTATGATTAAATTTTTCCCTATGTGCTTCAATCTTCTTCTCATATACTTCGATATCCACACCCCATGTTTTCATAAAGTAAAGGTTGGAGATATAGAAAGGCTCTCTACATAGTCCCCCGGTAAGCCCTACCGCCTTAAAACTCTTTTTTGCTAAAACTTTGGCAGAAGACAACAGAGAGATGATCTCTTTAAAATTCTTTTGTAACACCAACACTTTTGATTTTTTTGGAGATGTTTTAAGTATCATGCTACTCTCTGTCCATGTTAGAAGTGCTTTCGTCAGTTTCTCTTTTACCTCTTTTTGCGTAATTCTTGCTTGAAAAAAACGATGCAAGCTTTGTAGCCTTTCATCATATTTACCAATAGCCTCAGCAAGCTCTTTTTTTGGATTTTTATATTTAAGATCCATACCCGAAAGGATATAACTTTTCAAAAGTTGTTGTGTTTGCGTACGCTGCAAGCAATTCACATAGAGTGCTCTAGATACACTGATGTCTTTTGGAATCGGTTCTATCGTTATGGCATGGACTGATAAAGAGAGCCAAAAAATAGCGCCCATTAACATTCTATAATACATCTGTCTACCCTCTAATTATTTAGGGTCTAGTAAACTTTAAGAGTCCAAAAGGTATCTTAAAGCATGACTACACCGAACAAAAACAAGTACTCAAAAGGTACGCACATTTCAGAGCGTAAATTTAGGCAGTTAATTAAGTGTTTTTCACTTGATCTAAATGCATATGAAACCTCAAAGATAACTAACATATCTCATACGACTTGTAAGAAGCTATTTCAAAAGTTACGCATATACATCTACCAGAATCTACTAGAGAACAATATTGAAGATGGAGAGTTTGAATTAGATGAATCTTACTTTGGTGCCAAAAGAGTAAGAGGAAAACGTGGTAGAGGTGCAGCAGGAAAGACACCTGTGTTTGGCTTATTAAAAAGAGATGGTAATGTCTATGTTCAAATAGTCAAGAACTGCTCGAGAGCTGAACTCATGCCTATTATTGAGGGAAAGATACTTGAAGGAAGTACTATTCATACTGATGGTTGGAAAGCCTATGATGGCTTAGTCCTTAATGGCTATGATCACTACAGGGTCTTTCATTCCAAAGATGAGTTTGTGCGAGGTAAGTCTCATGTAAATGGCATTGAATCCTTTTGGAGTTATACTAAAAGAAGATTGGCAAAGTTTAATGGACTTAGAGATGAGATGTTTTATCTCCATCTCAAGGAGAGTGAGTTTAGATTCAACAATAGGCATAATGATATCTATGCTATACTATTAAAGAATCTTCGAACAAATAACCTCTAAAGTTTACTAGACCCTTATTTATTTTACTTATAAGAATTATAACTAGTTTTTGTCAAGAAATAATTAACATTTCCAATTAATTGGCTTATTTTTCACTTTCTTACCGCGTTAGATAGAACATCGTTTCAGTAGATACCACACTGACCGATACGCCAACCCGCTCTCTTCACTCAGCCCTATCTCACAGGTCTTGCTCGTAGAAAATGCCAGTTTGGTATCAGAGGGGATCTCGGACTTGAGATGCCTCAGTGCGGAGCGGTTGAGCTCTGGATAGGTAAAACCCCGGTCTCCTGCAAAGCCGCAACAGCTAACCTTTTGGGGTACAGTGACCTTGCTGCTGCATGCTCTGGCGATCTTTTCAAAAGCCCCTACCAAGCCTTCATTGCGAGTGCTACAGGTATGGTGGATAACGATAGGTTCATCGATCTGCTGAATTGGGAGTTTCTCTAATAAAAAGTCAGCGATAAACGCTACAGAGTCATGTACTTTGAGTCGCTCTCCAAAATTCTGTGCCATGGTCTTGGAGCAGGGAGACATATCACTGAGGATAGGATATCTGCCATCCTCACTGGCGATGCGTAGTGCCTGTTCCAGTTCATCGGACTTCATCTTACCCTGATCTTTATACCCTTTGGAGCTAAAGGGCATCCCACAGCAGAGCCCCTCTATAGAGTCTGGGATGATCACCGCATACCCTGCTCTCTCCAACAGTCCAATGACCACCTCATATAGCGGTGCTTCCTCATCCTGCTTGGGGTTTGCCATGGTACGGTTGATACAAGAGGAGAAGTAGACTACTTTGCTGTCATCCTGAACTTGCACCCAAGGGTATTTCCTTCGGGCATTCTGGATCCACGATTTGGAGAGCTTGTCATTACATTTGGCTGTGGATTCTGGATCAAGTCCAGAATGACGAGCATTTATATGCCTCGTTTTAAGATTTGGTTCAAATCTAATACCTCTTGGCAGGCTGGATGTCCACTGTGGCAGACTGGCACCGGTAAGGCTTCTGAGCTTCTCTGTTGTAGCGTAGAGTGTACGCTCAGGCAGCTTGTCACCCATCCACTGTACACTGCTCAGTGCTACTCTGGCAGTCTGGAGCACCCCACTGTAGTGCTTGGCGACCTGCCATGCGATACCCTGCCCTACCTTGCCGATCTGCTCTGCTCTAAGCTTCTTGGTCAGTGCGCCTGTATCGATCCCGATCGGACAGGAGAGAGAGCAGAGCTGACAGGTGGCACAGGTCTCTAGCCCATCATACTGGTACTGTGCTTTCAGTGCCTCCAGATCCTCCAGTTCTCCCCTCTGCTGTAGTGTCGTCATGTGCCTAAATGCCACAATCCGCTGTCTAGGGGTCAAGGTGAGATAGTTGGAGGGGCATTTGGGTTCACAGTAGCCACACTCAATACAGGTATCGATCAGTGCATCGCTTTGGGGCATGGATTTGAAGTTTTTCAGATGAACTTTGCTGTCTCTGTTGAGGATGACCCCTGGATTTAGCAGTCCTTTAGGGTCAAAGATCCCCTTGATCTCCCACATCAGATCGTAGGCATCCTTCCCCCACTCCAGCTCGACAAAGGGTGCCATATTCCTGCCTGTCCCATGCTCTGCCTTGAGACTGCCCTTGTAGGTGACGGCTACTTGTTGTGCCACCTCCTCCATGAACTTTTCATAACGTTCAATCTCAGACCTCTCCTCAAATGCCTGCGTAAAGACAAAGTGTAGATTGCCCTCCAGTGCATGCCCAAAGATGATCGCCTCGTCATAGCCATACTTGGCAAACATCACCTGTAGCTCCAGTGTCGCTTTTGCCAGATGCTCGATAGGGTATGCCACATCCTCGATGATCACTGTCGTACCCGCCTCTCTGACCGCCCCTACAGCGGGGAAGAGTCCCTTGCGTATCTTCCAGTATCCGTTGTAGGTTTTCTCATCATCGGTGAAATGCAACGGCAGTTCTGGTTCGATCCCCTCCAGCTCTGAGAGTATCTGCTCGATATTGGCTTGAAGCTCTACGGCATCAGGGGCTCTGGTCTCCACCAGCAGAGCAGTGGCCTCTGGGCTGAGGGTACGCAGAAACTCCGGCATCCCAGCCTCATCCTCCACACAACGCAGTGCTGCTCTGTCCATCAGCTCTGCTGCATCCACTGCCTCAGCACAGTGCTGTTTGAGGATGCGCACAGCATCGCAGGCATCCTTGATACTCCCAAAGATCATCAGCGCAGAGGCTTTGTCTGCATACTCAGGCACCGTGCGGTAGGTGATCTCTTCGATGAAGCCCAGTGTCCCCTCTGAGCCGATCATCAGGTGTGCGAGGATATCGATAGGATCGTGATAGTCGATCAACGCGTTTAAGCTATAGCCACAAGTGTTTTTGATCTTGAATTTGCGTGCGATCTTCTCTCTGAGAGCTGTGTTGGCATGGGTCTTTGCTGAGAGATTTGCTAGAGCTTCGAGTAGTCCTGCATGGCTCTGACTAAATGTCTCCCTACTGACAGGATCAGCCGTATCGAGACGGCTACCATCAGCTAAGATAAGCTTCATCCCATGCATGGTCTTATACGAGTTGTCCGACACACCACAGCACATCCCACTGGCATTGTTCGCAGCGATCCCCCGATCATCGCACAACTAATACTGGCGGGATCTGGTCCTATCTTGCGCCCATAGGGAAGCAAATACGCATTGGCATCCGCACCCACCACCGAGGGAGCCAGTGTCACCAGTTGACTCTGCTCATCATAGGCCATCTCCCGCCAATCTCTAGAGGTCACCACCAATATCGAATCGGTGATCGCCTGCCCTGAGAGCGAAGTCCCCGCAGCCCGAAACACCACAGGCAACTCCAACCTATCAGAGATCTCTAGCAACCTACTCACCTGATCGGCATGCTCCATCCAGACCACGATCTTGGGTACCAGTCTATAGAATGATGCATCCGTCCCGTATGCTAGTGTATGCAGAGGATCGGTAAAGATAAAGCGCTGATCAATAAAGGTGCTAATCTCATCATGGAAGGTTTGATATTTGCCGTAGATCATGGTGTGTCTCCGTGTGGTTTATATAATGAGATTATAGCATTTTATCGAATAGATATCTCATATAATATAGATATCTCCTTCTCAATTTATAAGCCAAAACTACGGCATTACTTCCAATATGTTACAATGCTGCACAGGTATTCCCTATCCAAAAATTGGGACTATATGTTAAAAAAGGATCATACATGTTTAAACATATCATTTACACTGTTTTACTACTTTCCCTTATAGGCTGTGGCGGGATAGCCAATCAAGAACCTGGTAGTGTGTATTTTGTCTCTCCTATGGGAGATGACAGCAATGAGGGAACAGAAGATTTCCCATTTCAGACCATTCAAGTAGCAGTAGATACAGCCCGAGCAGGAGATACTGTGTCTATCAAGTCTGGGACTTACAAAGAACGTATCTCTTTTAATCACTCAGGCACTTCTGCTCGCCCCATTGTGATAAAAAACAACCAACAGGATAAGGTCATTATTGATGGGACACAGATTGATTGGGATGTTACATGGGGAGGATTGCTTGACTTTAGTGAGGTTTCACATATTCATGTATCCGGGCTACTCGTAAAAAACTCAACCCATGCAGGTATATTTTTAGATGATTGTCACCATATCACTATCGAAGATTCCAAAACCGATAACACCTATTCAAGTGGTATCGGTGTATGGTACAGCCATGATATACATATACAGAAAAATGAAGTCTCTTTGGCCTGCAACGATGGTGGTGAAGAGTGTATCAGTATCGTAGACTCTCACCATGTAACCGTAGAGGATAATGAGGTGCATCATAACGGGCCAGGCTCGGAAGGGGGAGAGGGGATAGATATCAAAGAAGGCTCACATGATGTGCTAGTCTCTCATAATCACATACATCATCTCAACAAGCGCATAGGGCTCTATACTGACCCATGGGATAAACATACTTATAATATTACATTCGATGGAAATACAGTACATGACTGTACCAACTTTGGTATAGCTATTGCCAGTGAGATGGGTGCCTTGATAGAACATGTGACCTTTATGAATAATATCATCTATCATAATCTAGACGGAGGTATGGCAGTAGGGGGATGGACAGCAGAGGGGCAAGAAGTATTTTCCAATCCTATACACCATGTAACGATCATCAACAATACCATCTATGACAATAGAAACAGCGACGGTCTCTATATAGCCAATCCTGATGTAAAAGATCTAAAGGTTTACAATAACATTATAGGCAACAATGATGGGAGTCAGATCTATATAGAAAATACACCCCTCACAGAAATAGACCTTGACTCTAATCTTGTAGAGGGAAATACGGGAGAGTATGGAGAGAAACATCAAATAGTCGCTAATCCAATGTTTATAGATGCAAGCAGAGGAGACTTTCACCTCAAAACCAACTCCCCTGCTATAAACAGTGGTATCACAAACGATATGTGTTTACATGATTTCGATAGGAACCCACGACCAGAAAATCATCTATGGGATATTGGTGCATACGAATTCTAGTACCTTACACAAACACCACCCGCGCAGAGGTAGCACCATGCGCTCCGATCACCAATGCCTGCTCGATATCGGCTGTCTTGGAAGGCCCTGAGATGAAACAGCCAAAACCACCCTCCTCAAACCCGATACGCTCATACGCCTCATGCATAGTATGGACAATCTCTCCTCTGGGTACGACAAAGATCAGTTGCTCTGCGATGAAGTAGAGGGCACGGTGTCTGTTGGTTGGGTTTTTGACCCAGACTGCACCGTTCTCTGCTACGGCGAACTCTGCTTGGACGATGGCTAGATCGACGGTAGCAAGATCATGAGGATCAGTGATAGTATCCAGATCCAATGTAGCGATATCACAGTCAGGCACATTGGAAGTAATCATTTGTGCATCAGGATAATAGTTCTCTACCAAAGATTCCCATCCCTTATTCTCAATAAGCTCTCCACCTACGCTTTCTAACATCGTTTTGAAGGTTTCTAGCGGATTATCAAAGGTCAACCCCAGACCCTCCAGAGAGGGGAGTGCCGTCTCCTCCGGTGTGGTGGCTCGGATGGTATTTAGAATTTTTTCTTTGGCGGTCATCTTTTACCCTTCTTATACATCTCTTTAAAACTCTGCTTTGGCATGGGAGGTAGTTCTCTGCCCTTGCCCCAGATATTGGCTTTGGAGTAGACGATCTTTCGTGGTAGGCGTGGAACGATCTTTCTGGCTACCTTGCCAGCGCCATCCATGAGCTTGGGGTGTCTCATCAGCCATGCGGTGGCTCTGAGGATATTGCGTTTCTTCCATACCATGAGCCCTGCTTTGACGATGTCTTGTCGGTGATGGTAGAGTTGTTTGTCCAGGTCTATCATACTTGGACAGACATGGCTACATGAGGCACAGAGGGTACAGGCAAAGGGCAGGCTCTTATGCTCCTTTGGATTTCTGAATGCTCCCAGTGTAGAGCCGATGGGACCAGGGATCACATAGCCGTAGCTGTGTCCACCACTGCGTCTATAGATGGGGCAGGTATTCATACAGGCACCACAGCGGATACAGCTCAGAGACTTACGGTACTTGTCACTCTCCAGAAACTGGCTCCTGCCATTGTCTACGATAACGATATGCATCTGCCCGCCCTCTACGGGGGCATGAAAGTGTGAAGTGTAGGTCGTAATCGGCTGCCCTGTCGCAGAGCGTGCCAGCAGTCTCGTAAAGACCCCTAGATGCTCTAGAGAGGGGATGATCTTCTCTATCCCCATACAGGCGATATGGAGCTTGGGCAGAGAGACGCCCATATCGGCATTGCCCTCATTGGTGCAGACCACCACTCCACCTGTCTCTGCAATCGCAAAATTCACCCCCGTGATCCCTGCATCAGCAGCGAGGAATTTCTCTCGCAAATGGGCTCTGGCAGCTCGTGTCAGATAGGTTGGATCACTGTTGCCCTGTTCAGTCTGTAGATGGGTATGAAAGGTATCGGAGACATCCTCTTTGGTCAGGTGTATCGCAGGCAGAACGATATGAGAAGGCGGCTCTTCACGTAGCTGGATGATCCGCTCTCCTAGGTCTGTATCGACCACTTCCATGCCTCGCTCCTCCAGATAGGGGTTGAGATGGCACTCCTCTGTGAGCATGGACTTGCTCTTAACCACCCGTTTGACCCCCTGCTCCAGCAGAATGGTATGGACGATCTCATTGTGCTCCTGTGCATCGGCTGCCCAGTGGACGTGGATGCCCTTGGCTGTCGCTTCTGCTTCAAACTGTTCTAAATAGGTATCTAGCTTGCTCATCGTATGGGCTTTGATCGCTGCAGCTGCTTCTCGCAAGGCTTCCCACTCTGGAATGGATTGACTGGCGGTGTCTCGTTTCTCTCTTACAAACCAGAGGGCTTTGTCATGCCAGTGCATACGGCTGTTGTCGGCTACAAATTTGGCGGCTTGGACGGGGTGGTTCATGATGTCACCCCGGTATCATCGGTACCTGAGCCTGTCGAAGGTGTCGAAGGGCTAAACCCTGCAAGAATTTCCACAATATGCATCACCCTCAGCGGTTTGCCCTCACGATTGATAATCCCCTCCATATGCATCAGGCAGGACATATCCGCCCCTGTCATCACCTCAGCACCTGAGTCGATATGATCAGCGATCCTGTCTTGTCCCATCGCTACAGAGATATCGGGTTCAGCCACACAAAATGTCCCACCAAAGCCACAGCACTCATCATAGCGGTTCAGTGTCACCAGTTCGATATCAGGGATGAGGGAGAGGAGATTTTCCAGCTTAGAGTAATGCGGAGTGTTGAGCTCACTGGGACTGCCAAGCCCCAGCATTCGATGCCCATGACAAGAGTTGTGTACGCCTACTTTATAGGGAAAGGAAACATCCAGTGTCTCGATCTGTACCACATCATGGAGGAATTCGCATACTTCATAGATGGAGTTTTTGACCTTTAGAAAATCTGCATCCTCCTCATCAAAAAAGCCATCATAGTGCTCTTTGACCATCGTCACACAACTAGCTGTAGGGGCTACAATGTAATCAAAGGGCTTGAAGATATCTACAAAACGCTGTGCCAGCGTCTCCACATCGGTACTGCATCCCGAGTTTGCCATCGGCTGCCCACAGCAGGTCTGCTCCATCGGATAGACGACATCAAAATCAAGGTTTTCCAGTAGCCTCAAAGTCGCCATGGCTACCTGAGGATAGAGCTCATTGACAAAGCAGGGAATAAACAATCCTATTTTCATGTAACCTCCTTTTTGCTCCTGATAAAGTATAGCCTTTTTTTATCTATAAAGCTCATCGATATAGACCAGCTCAACCCCTCCAAAAAGATTCTTTGCTGATGCCAAAGCCTTGAATGTTGCTTTATGTGGGTGCCCTATCGCGATTGCAAAACCACGCTTCTTGGCTATTTTTACTGCCTTGGAAAGCTGCTTATGGATATACGGAACCGATTGGGTATTGTCGATAAAGATATCTCTGACAATATAACGGTCTCCAAACTCCTTGGCAATTCTTCTTACTTTTGTTTTGCCAGAGGTGCGGCTGTCGATAAAGACAAAGCCCTCTTTTCTCAAATACCCATACATCTTTTTCATCGCTTTGTAATTACTTGTAAAGACTGAGCCTGTATGATTGTTGAGAAATTTCCCTCTGGGAAAAAGTTTGCGTATCTCTTTGGCTCTGGCCTGCATAGCCGCATGACTGTCTGTGACTTTGAGTGTCCCTCGCATACGGTTCATGCTGGCATTACCAGACTGCATCGGTAGGTGAATCATAAAGTGCTTGAGTTTGCTCGCCAACAGATGGCTCCGCTCCGCCTGCTGCGAAGGAGGAAAGATCGAGGGGGTGATATGATAGTGCAACGCTTTGATCGCTTTGATCTGCCACGACTGGGAGACATCATCGATGATGATGACCAGCTTGGGTTTTTTTCCTGTTTGCAGTATGCTTTTCGTAGGCTTGGGCTCTTTCTGCTTCTCTTTCTTTGCCTTGTTCTTGCGTAGCTTCTCTATCATTCCTTCCAGTCCGAAACCTGCCTCATTGTACTTGACATCATAGGTCTGTGCCGGCTTGACCTCTTGAAGGATTTTCGAAAGCCCCTCTGTCCGTGACTTCGTTATCCTGGTGACACTTTTTTGTCCTAAATAGTACCCAAAGCCTACAAGAAATCCAATCACCAGTAGTGTGCTAAGAAGATACGTGAAATATGCTTTTCTCTTCGCTACTTTTGCTCTTCTTTTTACAGATTTTCGTTGCGGGTTTTTCTTTGTCTTGAGGGGCTGTTTTTTTGCCATGCGTATCACTTTGATATGTATTGGTACAAGTGTAGCACAATGCGGATTAAACCCCATATATCATAGGTTTTGTGTTACAATTGTTTACAGAATTAAAAAGGATAAAGCTATGACCCCACATATCGAAGCAAAGAAAGAGGAGATCGCTAAGATCGTCCTGATGCCAGGCGACCCACTCAGAGCAAAATTCATCGCAGAGAACTACTTGGAGAATGTCAAGCAGGTCAACAGCATCAGAAATATGTTCATGTTTACAGGTTCCTACAAAGGTGTTTCTGTGACCGTGGCTGGTTCAGGCATGGGCGTGCCCTCTATCGGGATCTACTCCTATGAACTGTTCAAGTTCTATGATGTAGACACGATCATACGTATAGGGTCTTCAGGAGCCTATAGCAAGGATCTCAAACTCTATGATGTTGTCCTCACCACAGAAGCCTACAGTGATTCCACAGCATTCTCCAGACTAGTCACAGGAGAAGATACCCATGTCATCGCAGCCACCCCTGAGGTCAACCAGACCATCAGGGAGACTGCACAAAAACTCAATCTCACACTACATGAGTCCAGAGTCCACTCTTCAGATGTCTTTTATGGGATTCGTCCTTTAGAAGAGACTGTTGCTGTCACAGGGGCACAGTGCGTAGAAATGGAGTCCTATGGGCTCTTTGCCAATGCCAAAGCCACAGGAAAAAAGGCTGCCTGCCTGCTAAGTATCTCCGATCACCTCATCACAGGAGAAGAGACCACAGCCCATGAACGGCAGACGGCTTTTGATGATATGATACAAATCGCACTGAAAAGTACACTCGCCCTTTAGAGGAAACTTTTTTGAGCTTTTACACAGTTTCTAAAGAGAGATTACGATAAAATCATCTATCGTACTAATAAAAAAGGAGTTTTTATGACATATATGAAAGTAGCAGTAGCCTCAGCAATCGTTGCCTTGGCTGGCAGCACACTAAGTGCAGGTGATTTCAAGCCCGCAGTGGTTTTTGATCTTGGAGGAAAGTTTGATAAGTCT
Source organism: Sulfurovaceae bacterium (assembly GCA_965215705.1). Taxonomy (GTDB): domain Bacteria; phylum Campylobacterota; class Campylobacteria; order Campylobacterales; family Sulfurovaceae; genus JAAXPZ01. The sequence continues at coordinate 1,175,870 of CBDCEE010000003.1, forward strand.
TTTAACGAAGGGGTCTACAATGGCCTTGAAAAGTTCAAAAAAGACACCGGCATCAACTATAGAGGTTTTGAGGTTACCAATGCCACACAGCGTGAGCAAGCGATCCGAAAAATGGCAAAAAAAGGCAGTAACCTAGTACTCGGTATCGGTTTTGCACAAGGGCCAGCTATCGAGAAAGTAGCAGGCGAATTCCCTGATACCAAATTTGGTATCATTGATATGGTTGTTGACAAGCCCAATGTCCAGTCTATCGTTTTTAAAGAGCATGAAGGCTCATTTTTGGTCGGCGTGTTGGCAGCTATGGCATCCAAGAGCGGAAAGGTAGGTTTTATCGGTGGTATGGATATTCCATTGATCCGTAAGTTTGCCTGTGGATACGAGCAGGGTGTCAAATATGCCAATCCTAAGGCAGAAGTGATTCAGAATATGACCGGTTCTACTCCTTCCGCATGGAATGACCCAAGCCGTGGTGGTGAGCTCTCCAAGGGACAGTTTGACCGTGGTGTGGATGTGATCTTTGCGGCAGCCGGTGGTACAGGTGTCGGTGTCTATCAGGCGGCCAAAGATTCAGGCAAGCTCGCTATCGGTGTAGACTCCAACCAAAACTATATGCAGCCGGGCACTATGCTTACTTCAATGGTCAAGCGTGTGGATGTGGCAGCCTACAACCTCTTCAAAGATGGCAAAGAGGGTACATTCAAGGGTGGCATCCAAGCTCTAGGCCTCGCAGAAGGCGGTGTAGACTGGGCACTGGACAAGTACAATGAAAAACTCATTACACCAGAGATGAAAAAAGCGGTCGATACTGCCAAAGCAGATATCATCGCCGGCAAGATCAAAGTACATGACTATATGTCAGACAACACCTGTAAATATTAAACTGTAGGGGCAGATCCTGTATCTGCCCTCTCTCTGCCCTTTGACACACGAGGATTCCCAATGAAAGACGCTTCTTCACATACTCCCCCCATGGCAATTGACCTAAGAGGTATCTCTAAATCCTTCGGAGCCGTACAAGCCAACAAAGATATCAACTTTGCTGTCCCCAAGGGCACGATCCATGGTATCGTCGGTGAAAATGGTGCTGGTAAATCTACCCTCATGAGTATCCTCTATGGCTTTTATGAAGCCGATAGTGGCGAGATATATATTGACGGAAAACTAACCCGAATACGCAACTCCACCGATGCTATAGCCGCCGGTATCGGCATGGTGCATCAACACTTTATGCTTGTAGAGAACTTTACGGTGCTTGAGAATATCATTCTCGGAGCCGAAAGCGGCGCAATGCTCTCTAGAAGTATAGCCGATGCTACCACAGAGGTAGAAAGGCTCGAAGAGGAGTTTGGACTTCATGTAAATCTCCATGCCCGTATCGATGAGATACCCGTCGGACAACAGCAGCGTGTGGAGACCATCAAAGCCCTCTACCGGGGGGCAAGAATACTGATACTGGATGAGCCCACAGGGGTACTCACCCCACAAGAGGCGGATCAGCTCTTTGATATCCTTCGCTCACTCAGAGACAAAGGCGTGACCGTCATCATCATCACACACAAACTCCGTGAGATCATGGATCTGACCGACAATGTCTCTGTCATGCGACGAGGACAAATGGTCGCCAATGTCAAGACCTCTGAGACCAGCAAAGGGGAGCTTGCCGAGCTGATGGTAGGCAGAAAGATCCGTATGGATCTGGACAAAACACCTGCTGACCCCAAAGAGACACTCATAGAGATCAAGCATCTGGGACTCATCGATAGCCAGAAGATCAAACGGCTCGATGACATCTCCTTTGAGGTGCGTTCAGGCGAGATCGTAGGGATCGCTGGTGTCTCTGGTAACGGGCAGAGTGAGCTACTGGAGATCCTCTCTGGCATGCGACCCTGTACCGAAGGTGAAGTCCATATCAATGGGCTCACCATTACCCCCAAACAGACCACCACGCCAGAAAAAGTCAGGCACTCCAGTATCGCACATGTCCCAGAGGATAGACTCAAGCGAGGGCTGATCCCCAGATTTTCCGCCAGCGAATCCGATATTCTAGGTTACCACAACAGCCCTGACTATAACGGTACTATCTTGACCAAAACTGAGGCGATCAAAAACCACTGTTTGCGTTTGATGGAGATTTTTGACATACGGCCCGGCGACCCTACGCTCAAATCCGCCAATTTCTCAGGTGGTAACCAGCAAAAGCTTATCCTAGCCCGCGAAATGGATCCCAAACCCAAAGTACTACTCATCGGTCAGCCAACCAGAGGGGTGGATATCGGCGCAATAGAGTTTATACACAAGCAGATCATCGCAATGCGTGACCAAGGCTCAGCCGTATTGCTGGTCTCTGGAGAGCTCGATGAGCTGATCTCGCTGGCCGATCGCATCATCGTGATGTTTGATGGCAGGATCGTAGGCGAAGTAAGTGCCGCAGAGGCAGATGAGAGAACACTGGGACTCATGATGGCAAATGCCTATCAGGAAGATGAACATAAGGGGGAAACCCATGGCTAAGACCAAACAACCACTACCGGCATGGGCAGATGTCATACTCATACCCCTTATCAATCTCTTTATCGCTTTTGCGGTCTCTAGTATCATTATCTATCTGATCGGTGAAGACCCTTTTGAGGCATTCAAGATCATGATGGAAGGTGCATTTGGTACTTCTGAAGGGATAGGCTATACCCTCTACTATGCCACCAACTTTATCTTCACCGGGTTAGCAGTGGCGATCGCCTTTCATGCCATGCTCTTCAACATTGGAGGAGAAGGACAGGCCTATATTGGTGGGCTGGGTGTCGCCATAGCACTGCTGGCACTTGATGGCATGCTGCCTTTTTGGGCACTGTTTCCCATCGCTATCATCGCAGGCATGCTCTTTGGTGCAGCATGGGCAGCGATCCCTGCCTACCTGCAGGCTTATCGCGGTAGCCATATCGTTATCACCACCATCATGTTCAACTTTATCGCCGCCAACCTCATGGTCTACCTACTGGTCAATATCTTCATCGTACCAGGGAGTATGACACCCGAGAGTCGGGTCTTCTCCGAAGCAGCACAGCTGCCTTTTATGTATGAGATACTGGGCTGGTTTGGATTCACCATCTCTGAGTCACCACTCAACCTCAGCTTCATCGTTGCCATCGTGGTCTCGATACTATTCTGGATCTATGTCTGGCATACCCGCTGGGGCTATGCCTTACGTTCGGTGGGTTTCAGCGAAAGTGCTGCCCGCTACGCAGGGATCGATCCCAAAAAAGTCATCATGATCACCATGCTCATCTCTGGGGGACTGGCAGGTCTGGCTGGACTCAATGAGGTGATGGGTGTCCAGCACAAACTGATGCTGGACTTTGTGGCAGGATATGGCTTTACAGGTATTGCCGTAGCCCTGATGGGACGTAACCATCCTGTGGGTATCATCCTCTCCAGTATCCTCTTTGGGGCACTCTTCCAAGGAGGTGCCGAGCTGGCATTTGAGATGCCTGCGATCTCCAAAGAGATGGTCTTTGTCATACAGGGACTCATCATTCTCTTTAGTGGTGCGTTAGCCTACATGAGTAAGCCTTGGCTGGAGAAGTTTTTCTCTCTCTTTGCCAGAGATAACAGTAATGAAACGGAGGTAGCCTAATATGGACTTCGCACTCAATGACATCCTCTCTATCCTAGCAGCGACCATCCGCGTCTCTACCCCACTAATCTTTGCTGCAATGGCAGGTATCTTCTCGGAGCGTTCTGGTATCGTAGATATCAGTCTGGAGGGTAAACTCCTCGCAGGTGCCTTTGCCGCAGCCAGTACCGCAGCCGTGACAGGCTCACCATGGCTAGGACTCATGGCAGCGATCGTAGTCAACATGGCACTCAGCATGATCCACGGCTTTGCCTCCATCACCCACAATGGCGATCAGGTCGTCAGTGGTGTGGCGATCAACATCATCGTCTCAGGACTCACAGTCGTACTGGGCATGGCATGGTTCCACCGTGCAGGCCAGACCCCTACGCTGCCTGCGGATGCCAGATTTATGCCGATCGATCTTCCAGGATCTGAAGCACTCTCCAATATCCCTATACTAGGTGAGATCTACACCAAGCTCATCAGTGGACACAACCTGCTGGTCTATGTAGCATTCCTCTCTGTAGCTGTGACCTACTGGATACTGTTCAAGACCCGCTTTGGTCTACGTCTACGTGCTGTAGGAGAGAACCCCAATGCCGTCGATACCGCTGGTATCTCCGTAGCATTCCTACGCTACCGCGCCGTACTCATCGCAGGAATCCTGACGGGTATTGGTGGTACCTACATCTCTATCGCCCAAAACGCCTCCTTCATCCGTGACATGTCCGCAGGACAAGGATATATCGCCCTAGCCGCCATGATCTTTGGTAAATGGAAGCCCATCCCCGCGATGCTGGCGTGTTTCCTCTTTGGGTTCCTGGATGCCCTAGCGATGCGCTTGCAGGGTGTCTCCCTCCCCTACGTCGGAGAGATTCCCGTACAGTTCATCCAAGCCTCCCCCTACATCCTCACCGTCATCCTACTGGCAGGATTCGTTGGGCGTGCTGTTGCACCGAAGGCGGATGGGGTACCATATGTGAAGGAGAGATAAGGGTTTCTCTTGCCTTAATATTAATACATTACATGATTAAAAAGCTATTGTAACTAGTTTCTTTTAAGTAAAACTATCTATTGAGATTGTGAGACAGTCCAGTTAAGACAGCCAATTATTTGCATAATCTTCTAGAAAAATATGAAAGTTATTCCATTGAGGGAGAAGTTTTCCATTTTTAAATTTCTCTATGTCACTTTTATTTTCTACATTATATATTTTATTATTTTCTTGATCATAAATCCAAAAATATTGATAGTCTTTGTTTAAAATCTTATCGGGATTATATATAAATTTCGAGGTTTTTTCAATCAATATGAATGAAATATCTATACCATACCGGTCAACACCTAGTGTTTCAAACCATATTCTATGATATGCTTTTTGTTGCTGAACGGTACCTAGTGATTGAATATCTTGAGTTATATCAAAAATATTTACTTGATCCTCTTCTTTTGCTTGATGACCAAGATATGCTTTGTATAATACAATTCCATTTGACATTTGGCGACTCATTGTAGAAGGAAAACAGTCAATCCTTGACCCATTAATAAGTGGTATTATTGGGAATATTTCTAATCTGATTGTTGCGAGTGCCTCGAAATAATCAGTGCTCTCCACGTTTATTTTTTTAGAAAAAAAAGAAAGATTCAACTTACAAGTCCCATTCTCTTTAATATTGTATTCTAAGATTCCATCATAAATTTTACCACTATTAATGTCTACCAACGATATATCAATATCTTCCTTATGCATTATTTTCCTACCTCCTCATCATCCAAATCTGTCCCTGGTAGGGATAGATACTAGAACACCTAACATCTGCGACAAACTCACTTAAATAAAATTACAAACTACTAAGCACGAGCGATATGATCGTATCTACTGAAATCTACCATGGACAGCATCTATTATATAGAATTATTATTTCGTCCATTTGAATATCTCTATGACCTCGATCTTTTCTTCTAAGACATTAATACGATACACAATCGTATAGCCCTTGAATATCAGATCTCTGACCTCTACACTGTCATGGTGCAAAGACTGCCTATACTTATAGGGAAAATAGACTATATCCTCTATCCTGCTATCAAGTTGTCGTTTAAACTGTTTAGCTCTGCTTACTGAATCCTCTGCGATAAATAAGATAATCCTTTTGAGTGCATCGAGGTACTCACGCTTACGGATGATGACCATCTAGAGGCTTTGCATAAACTGCTTCATCTCTTGGTCGTATGCCTCTTGCGAAAGCATGACTGCTGTGCCCTCTTCTATCTCTTGGAGTGCTTTGGTGACACGCCTTTTGGCTTCATCTGCACTAATAGCAGGGTAACCGTCACTCATAGAGACTTTTACAAAGGCAGCAAAATCTTGGAGTAGGCTCTGTGTATCTATATCATAACGATTCTTGATGAAGTGCTCTATCTCAGGGTTATCTATTTGTAGTGTCAGCATAGGTACTCCATTTTATTTTGGATATTATACCACAAAAACAATATTCCCATAAAAATGGGTCAACCCTAAGGCATGGACACTAGGAGGCGTACTGCTCAAGCGCTTCATCCACCATGCGAAAAGTATACAGCGGTTCAATATCGCAATGGCAGTATTGATCGTGGTCTCTATTTTGCCGTTTGTGTTTAGTTGAATATATCTTTATTCAAATTGGTGCGCTACATAAAGAAGCATTTTACCCCTCTACCACTTCCACAACCTTACTAAAATCAATCTTCTCATCCAATACCATCGGTATCAACCATCGTAGATTATGCAACACCGTATCAGGCAAAGTATCTACAGGATAGATACCCACCTCTTCAGCCTCGACAGTACGGACATGCTCTATCTGCTCACTGCTAGCAAAATAGAAATAGATCACAAACCCTTCACCACTAAGTGTGACAAAGTGTTGCCAATTACTATGCTCTGTGGCAACCCCCGCTTCCTCTGCAAACTCTCGCACCATAGCATCTATGGCTGTCTCGTCCGCTTCGATCTTGCCTCCGATACCGTTGAGTCGTCCTGCTTGCCATGCAGGTTGACGCTTTTGGATGAGGGCTACACGCTGGTGGTCTGGAGAGAAGAGAAAGCCATTGACGTAGTGTTGTATCATGATAAAAAGGAGACACCCTGTGCTGTTTGAGGTATTCTCAGATGTTCACTGATCGCAGCTGCCATATCTGCGAACCCCTCTCTCAATCCTATATCTCCAATGTCTCTGCTTTTGAGCATCCCAAAGACAGGCACATGCTCACGGGTGTGATCGGTGCCACTCCATGTAGGATCACATCCATGATCAGCGGTGATGATGAGTAGATCATCTTCTCTCAGTAGTGCCAAGACCTCTGGCAGTCTACGGTCAAAGTACTCGAGCCCTTTGGCGTACCCCTCTACATCTCTACGGTGTCCCCACTCCATATCAAAATCGACAAAATTGGTATAGACGATACTGCCCTCACCAGCACGCTGTATCTGCTCGAGTGTAGCGTCCATGAGGCCTTCTAGTTTATAGGCAGGCACTTTAGTGCTCACACCATGCCCGCCAAAGATATCATGGATCTTTCCGATACCTATGACTTCATGTCCTTGCTCCACTGCGATCTCGAGTACAGATTTGCCACTGGGTCTCATCGCATAATCATGACGGCTTTTGGTACGTTCAAACGTCTCTTTTCTCTCACCAATAAAGGGTCTGGCTATGACACGGCCCACACCATAACTGTCTGTGATCTCTCTGGCGATCTCGCAGAGCCTATAGAGCCGCTCCAGCCCGAAATGCTCCTCATGAGCAGCGATCTGAAGCACAGAATCCGCACTGGTATAAAAGATAGGATAGCCTGTCCGGATATGCTCCTCTCCAAGTGTGGCTATCACCTCCAGACCACTGGCATGCCTGTCTCCAAGTATCCCTTCAATATCGCTCTTGGCAATGATCTCAGCGATCATCTCAGCGGGGAAGGTTGGTTGCGTATCGGGGAAATAGACCATCTCCAGATCCATCGCCACACCTGCCATCTCCCAGTGACCTGAGAGGGTATCCTTACCTGCGGAGTGCTCCTTGGCAGCACCGTAGAAGCATCCTTTTACAGGCTCAGCAGTTTTTGCAAGTTTGAGTGTTTTACCCATTGTATTTTCATAGGCTTTGACCAGGCCAAGTGAAGCCATGTTGGGGATACTCAGAGGATAGGCATCATTGATATGTCCCAGTGTATCGGCTCCCTCATCTCCAAAACTGGCAGCATCCTCTGCCCCACCAATACCAAACGAATCCATGACCAGCCAAATAACTCTAGCCATCAGTAGCCTCCTTGTGTTGCGGGTGCACCCGTCACTATCGCGATCCCTGCACTCACACCCAGTCTAGTAGCCCCTGCCTCTATCATTGCAGCAGCGGTTTCATAGTCTCGGATACCTCCTGAGGCTTTGACCTGCACGCCTGCACCGATAGAGGCTTTCATCAGTGCTACATCTTCCAGTGTCGCACCACCTGTTGAGAATCCTGTAGAAGTCTTGACAAAATCCACCCCTACACGCGTACAGATCTCACAGAGTATCACGATCTCCTCTTTGCTGATCAGTGCCGTCTCAAAGATCACTTTGAGTATCTTGCCTTTGGTGGCTTCTCTGAGTGCCTGTATATCCTGCTCGACCTTGGCTATTTCACCAGATTTGAGCAAGCCTACATGGATAACCATATCGATCTCCTCGGCACCCTCAGTGATAGCTACCTTGGCTTCATAGGCTTTGGCTTCTGTACTCATGGCTCCTAAAGGAAATCCCACAACCGCACAGACTTTGACATCAGCATCTTTCAACTGACTGGCAGCCAGAGGTACATAAGAGGAGTTCACACAGACAGAGAAAAAATGGTACTCGCTCGCCTCTTGGCAAAGTATTTTGATCTGCGTCTGTGTAGCATTGGCTGCGAGGAGCGTATGGTCTATCATGGATGCTAGGTTTTTCATTTCTTTCCTTTGGAAGAGGTCTATTATTCTCTTCTAGAATTATATCTAATTTATGAAACTTTTTTGACTTATTACGCTAAAATAGTTGTTATGAATCAAGAACAGCTAAAAGACCTTATCCAGACAGCCACACACGTCCGTAAATATGCACACGCACCCTATAGCCATTTCCCTGTCGGTGCCGCTGTACTGGATGAACACGGTAACATCCACAACGGATGCAATGTTGAAAATGCAGCCTACCCCTCTGGCTCCTGTGCTGAGGAGCAAGCCATCGGAAACATGGTAGCAAGCGGTGGCAAAAAGATCAAGGCTATCGTCGTCACAGGTATCTCTGATGCACCTATCACCCCCTGTGGTGCCTGTCGTCAAAGGATACGTGAGTTTGCAGACAGCGATACCCAGATCTATATCTGTCATGTCGAGGAGGGAGTGCAGAAAATCTTTACTATCGATGAACTGCTCCCCTACTCCTTTGGCCCTGATAATTTGAAAGGACTGTAATATGTTTATTCCTCAGGAATTTATTCGTAAGAAGCGTGATAATAGGCCTCTCTCCAAAGAGGAGATCGAAGCATTTATCCAAGGCGTCACTGATGGCTCTGTCGCCAATGAGCATATCTCTGCTTTTGCTATGGCTGTCTTTTTCAATGGTATGAGCCTAGAAGAAAAAACCACCCTCACACTGGCGATGAAAAACTCTGGGGATACCCTCACATGGGAAGGCTTTGATGGCCCTATCGTAGACAAACACTCCACTGGTGGCGTGGGCGATGTGGTTTCCTTGATGCTTGGGCCTATGCTGGCAGCCTGTGGTGCCTATGTGCCTATGATCTCTGGGCGTGGATTGGGGCATACAGGTGGCACACTGGACAAGTTTGAGTCAATCCCTGGCTACAATGTCCTACCTGACAACGCACGCTTCAAGCAGGTGGTGAAAGAGTGTGGCGTAGCGATCATCGGGCAGACTGCTTCACTGGCTCCTGCTGACAAGCGTATCTATAGTATCCGCGATGTCACTGCCACCGTCGAGAGTGTACCGATGATCTCGGCATCTATCCTCTCCAAAAAGCTAGCAGAGGGTCTAGATACCCTCATCATGGATGTCAAGGTCGGTAGCGGTGCTTTCATGCCCACCTATGCCCTCTCCAAAGAGCTGGCAGAGTCCATCGTAGAGATCGCCAACCATGCAGGCGTCAAGACCAAAGCAGTACTCAGTGATATGAACCAATCTCTGGCAACCAATGCAGGCAATGCGCTTGAGGTACGTGAGGCTGTAGAGTATCTGATGAATGTACGCAAAAACCCACGCCTGCATGCCGTGAACATGGCACTATGCATCCCAGCACTGACGGAGACTGGACTGGCAAAGGATGAGGCTGACGCTACCCGAAAGCTTGAGGACTCACTCTCCAGTGGCAAAGCATTGGAGATCTTCGGGCGCATGGTCACGATGCTGGGAGGGCCAGCTGACTTCTGCGAACGCTATGATCACTACCTACCTTCTGCCCCCATCATCCAATCCATCTATGCACCTGAATCTGGGATCATCGAATCGATGGATACCATCGCTATGGGTATGAGTGTCGTAGGTCTGGGAGGTGGACGCATCCGTCCTAGTGACAGTATCGATCACAGCGTAGGTCTGGAAAACATCATCGATCTTGGCAGCACAGTAGATACCCAAACCCCTCTGTGCACCATCCATGCCAAAGACCAAGCCAGCTGGGAAGAGGCCAAACGCAGAGTACTCGCAGCCATCACCATCGGAGATACGATGCCAGAGGTCAAAGAGGTGTATGAGGTAGTCGGATAACCGTAGGTGTGACCATGTCACACGATCATGGATGTCAAAATAGCATCCCCCTCAATTATTCTACCACATCAAAGATACAGACAAAACATACATCCACGCACATATTACCTAGAAGAGCGTGCGACATGGTCACACCTACTCACACGGATACCGACTCCCTGATCGTACAAGTTCCCTGAGTGGCACGATAGTATAGCCCTTGGCATAGATACCATCGATCAGCCGTCCCAGATCACGCAGCGAAACACTCTGATCATGCATCAGTAGGACAGACCCAGGAGAGAGTGAGCGAAGTGCAGTACGGCGGAACCTTGCACCTCTCCTACCATTCCAATCCTGTGTATCCAATGACCAGAGTACTCCATGCAGATTGCGTACATGCAATTCACGCTGTAGTGTACGGCTCACCATACCATAGGGAGGGCGAAAATAGTAGGGATCGAGCCCATACCGCCTCATATGCTTCAGAGCACGGTCCAGCTCTCTGCGGATTTTCTTGCGAGAGGCTTTACGGTAATTGATATGGTGATAGCTATGCAGCCCTACCGTAAACAGTGGATCATCATAGAGATGTGCATTGTGACGGTTGATCTGGGGAGCCAGAAGGAAAAAAGTCGCAGGTACACGACGCTGCTTAAGAAACCTCAATAGGGCAGGCGTACGCTTGAGCGGCCCATCATCAAAGGTCAATGCCACTACCTTACGGTTCGTCGCTGCCTTGAAAAAAAATGCATGCTTCAAAGAAGGAGAGAGACGACAGAGAGCACGACCATAGCTGGGGTAAAGGTTCCACTGTGCTGGGGATGGTGTTTTGGCGGAGAGGCTTACTATACATAGTAAAGACAAAATAACAAACCATCGTATACTTCTCATGAAAAATCTCTCCCTAGTATTTAGAAAATATTATAGCTAAAAAGTGGGATAAAAACATATCAAACTAAGCGAGATTTTTGGTTAGTTTACAGTAGATTTGGGTGTTTGGGCGAAGGAGGCTACAAATCGTAGCTGACTGAGTCCATCACCCAAAGATGCTGTGAAATAAGCAAAAAGATTAGTTAGTTTCCTGATTGACGATTTTGTTTTTAGATATCCACGGCATCATCTCTCTGAGTCTCACACCAGTCTGCTCTATGTTAGAAGCTCTGGCATTCTTTCGCTCTGCATTCATTCTTGGGTAGCCTGCCTGCCCCTCGAGGATGAAGTCTTTCGCGAACTGACCGTTTTGGATCTCTTTGAGGATCTGCTTCATGGCTGCTTTGGACTCATCGTTGATAACGCGTGGTCCTGAGACATAGTCACCATACTCTGCTGTGTTGGAGATAGAGTATCTCATGTCTGCGATACCACCTTCAAACATAAGATCAACGATCAATTTTAGCTCATGCAGACACTCAAAGTATGCGAGCTCTGGTGCATAGCCAGCCTCTACGAGTGTGTCAAATCCAGCCTGTACGAGTGACGTAGCACCGCCACAAAGGACTGCTTGCTCACCAAAAAGGTCAGTTTCTGTCTCATCTTTGAAAGTCGTCTCGATGATCGCCGTTCTACCGCCACCGATCGCTGATGCATAGGAGAGTGCCAACGCTTTGGTCGTACCGCTTGGGTCTTGACCGATAGCGATGAGATCTGGGATACCACCACCTCTGACAAATTCACTTCGCACGGTGTGACCTGGTGCTTTGGGCGCGATCATGGTGACATTTATGCCTGCTGCTGGGTGGATACGTCCATAGTGGATGTTAAAGCCATGGCCAAAAGCGATAGTGGCACCCTCTTTGAGATTGGGAGCGATCTCCTCTGCATAAATGCTTGCCTGGTTCTCATCAGGCAGAAGGATCATCACTACATCTGCTTTGGCAGTAGCCTCTGCTACGGTGAGTACTTCGAAGCCTTTGGCTGCTGCTTTGCCCCAAGAGCTTCCTTCTTTTCTGAGTCCTACGACTACTTCTACACCAGAGTCTCTAAGGTTCTCTGCATGTGCGTGTCCTTGTGATCCAAAGCCGATCATGGCGACTGTTTTTGATTTGATGATGCTGATATCGCAATCTTTGTCATAGTATACATTTAGTGTTGACATTTCATTATCCTTGGGGTTTTATTTTCGCGATTATAGCCTAAAGTTGCTTATTGATATGGATATTTCTGTTTACTTTTTATGATATAATCACTCCATATAGAATAAAGGCTAGAGCCAAGGAGTATATATGCTTGCACTTTTAAACGAAAGTATTGTCTGGTGGCACTGGATCGTAGCGGGATTGTTCCTCTTGATCATGGAGATGAATAGTGGTACTTTTATCTTCTTGGGACTTGGGCTGGCTGCAGTGATAGTAGGTATCACCGACTTCTTTATAGATACCACCTTTACCACAGAGATCGTTCTCTGGACGATACTCTCTATACTGGCACTCATCGCATGGAAAATATGGTTCAAGGAGCAGACTGTCTCTAACATAGGTCAATCCAACCATAGCTTTGAGACCCAAGGGACTGTCACAGAAAGGATACCTGCTCACAGACGAGGAAAAGTACTGTTTGACGCTCCTGTTTTGGGCAACACTACCTGGCATGCCACAGCCGATGAAGAGATACCCAAAGACTCGCGAGTCAAGATCACAGAGGTCAATGGACAGATCATAGAAGTCACAAAAATATAAGGAAATCACATGGAAGCATTACAATTTGGCGCACTCAATATCGTAACAATACTGGCTATACTCGTAGTCATTACCCTCTACAAGGGGATCAATATCGTACCGCAGGGCGAAGAGTGGGTCGTAGAGAGGCTAGGTAAATTCTCCCGTACCCTCACACCCGGGCTCAACCTTATCATACCCTATATCGATGCGGTTAGACAAAAGATCACCACCAGAGATATCATCCTAGATATCCCTCAACAAGAGGTCATCACCAAGGACAATGCCGTGATACTGACCAACGCCGTTACCTTCTTGCGCGTTACCAAGCCCGAAGCTGCCCTCTATGGGGTGGAGAATTTCCGGCTTGCTATCCAACAACTGGTGATGACCACACTGCGTTCCATCCTGGGGGAGATGAGCCTGGATGAAGCTCTCTCCAACCGTGATCACATCAAAACCAAGCTCAAAGATCAGATCATGGATGATGTAGCTGACTGGGGTGTCACTGTCAAATCCGTAGAGATACAAGATATCAACCCCAGCGCCTCTATGCAAAAAGCCATGGAGCAGCAGGCAGCAGCGGAGCGAGAGCGAAGGGCTGTAGAAACGATGGCAGAAGGTAACAAAAATGCCGCTATCCTCGAAGCAGACGGTAAACTAGCCGCAGCAGAACGAGAAGCCAAAGCCCAGATAGCCCTCGCCAATGCCTCAGCAGAAGCGATTAGGATGATCAGTGAGAACATCCAGGACAAAGAGCTGCCTGCCATGTTCTTATTGGGTGACAGATATATCAACTCACTGGAGAAGATCAGCCAAAGCGAAAACAGTAAGTTCGTCATCTATCCTGCCGACCTGCAAGGTGCTATCAAGGGGATGCTGGGGAATGTATTTAAGAAATGACAAGAACCCTTAAATGCACGCGGATCTAACCCAAGGCACGATCCGACATAATATTATGAAACTTGCGATACCTGCTATTATCGGGTATTTTTTTCATACACTTTTCAATGTCACCGATACCTTTTTTGCAGGGCTTATCTCTACTCAGGCTCTGGCAGCACTCTCACTCTCCTCATCGGTGTTTTTTATGATCCTTGCTCTGGGTATCGGCATGTCAGAAGCTGTCACCTCTCTGGTCGGCAATGCACTGGGGAAGCAGCAGATAGAGCAGGCACGGCATATTGCTCTTAATGCTATGGTTTTTGCACTGCTATTGTCTATCACTCTCTCTGTTGTAGGTGTTATCTGCGTACCCTTCCTGGTAGATGCACTGGCAGATCCCTCCTATACCAAGGTAGCACTTGAATATATCTATTTGATCCTCTATGGAACCCTATTTTTCATGGGTGCTTTTTTCTCCAATGCACTGCTCAATGCTACGGGAGATACCGTTTCGTTTCGAAATATACTGATCTTTACTTCTCTACTCAACATACTGCTGGATTATCTCTGTATCTATCTCTTGGATATGGGTGTATATGGGATCGCTATGGCTACCATAGTCTCCGAAGCTATAGTCTTTGGATATCTTTTCATGAAAGTCAGAAAGACCCAACTCTGGTCAGGATTTGGCTCTTTTCGCTATGATCCCACTCTCATGAGAGAGATACTCACACAAGGACTGCCTCCCAGTATCAATATGTTCATGATTGCTTTTGGTATGTATATCATCACTTATTTTATCGCACCTTTTGGCAAGGAGGCTGTGGCAGGCTTGGGCATAGGGATGCGTATAGAACAGATATTTCTATTGCCTGTCATTGGGATCAGCGTAGCCACACTGGCTATCATCTCACAAAACAATGGTGCCCAGAGATATGAGCGTATCAGACCAACGATCAGGCTGACTATTCTCTATGGATGGATGATCAGTACGGTAGGTGTCCTCTCTTTCTTTCTCTTTGCAAACTATTTTGCCTCGTTGCTTACCGCAGATACCAACGTGGTTGCACAGACAACACTCTACCTGCGTGTGTGTGGTCTCGCTTCTTATGCTTTTGTTGTCATCTTTGTCTCCATCTCTATGCTTCAGGGTATCAAACAGCCCGCTGTCGTCATCCCTGTCAGTATCTATAGACAGGTACTGGCTCCCATCCCTGTCTTTGCACTTTTGGCATGGTTAGATATGGATATCATTGCCTTTTGGATAGGGATAGATGTGATAGTCTTCTCTTCTGCCCTGTTCCTCTGGTGGTATGGAGAGAAAACACTAGCAACTCTGCCTCGGGAGTAGGATTCAAGTATTTACCTTTTGTTTAGCTCTATAGACTATACTCATCCTAATATATGCCAAAAAGGAACCACCCAATGGAACAACTCAAAACATACGGACTCATGACAGGACTCACACTGCTGTTCATCTGGTTTGGCAATATGATCGCCGGACAGACAGGGATGATCATCGCCTTTGTGGCAGCAGTAGGGATGAACTTCTATGCCTACTACTACAGCGATACCCAAGTACTCAAACACTATAACGCCATCCCCGTAGATGCCCACTCCGCCTCCGGACTCTATGAGATCGTACACCGACTTACCCAGAGAGCAGGACTACCCATGCCCGCCCTCTATGTTATCCCTGAGCAACAACCCAACGCTTTTGCCACAGGCAGAGACTATGAACACGCAGCAGTCGCTGTCACAGAAGGGCTGCTCAACCTACTCACTGAACAAGAGGTCGAAGCCGTCATCGCCCATGAGCTCAGCCACATCAAACACTATGATATGCTCATCGGTACCGTAGCAGCCACGATAGCCGGAGCCATCGCCATGCTGGCAAATTTCGGGATGTTCTTTGGTGGAGGTGACAGAGAGAGACAAAACCCCATCCTCATGATCGCTCTCATGATCCTCATGCCCATGGCAGCAAGTATCATTCAGATGACCGTCAGCCGTAACAGAGAGTATCTGGCAGACGAAGGTGCCGCCAAACTCACAGGACATCCTGAATGGCTCCAGACTGCACTAGCCAAACTAGACAACTATGCCAGAGGCACGATCCTCCCGGAAGCTGACCCTCAAACAGCCCATATGTTCATCATCAACCCTTTTACAGGCAGAGACGTCTCTATGAAACAACTCTTCTCTACCCATCCTAGTACAGAAGCGAGAATCGAGCGATTAGAAGAGCTAAAACGATTATAAGCTATAATCGCTCTATGAAACAACTATTTACTATGCACTATTCACTTCTAAAGCCCAGGGCTTCAGACCATGAGTAGCTCTTTTGCCATACAACTCATCAACGGCTGCCTCTCTACTGACATAGAGCAGGAGAACCAAAACACTTTTGGATCCCTACAGATGCTTGGTGCTATAGAGGAGCAGGATGGCCTATGGAAGCTCAACTCTCTCTATAGGGCAGGCAGACTCTATCTGGGCAAGGATGGGAGAGGCTATATCGAAGCCCATAGCAAGGAGCAACGGGATCTCCTCGTAGAGCCAGATGACCTGAATGGTGCAGCACACGATGATGTCGTGGTCGCCAAACGGATCATCGCACGTCGCGGCAGAGCCTCTGCCAAGGTCATGATGGTGATCGAAAAAGCCCATCTCTTTAGCATCGGCTATACCCACAGAGATGCGCAGGGTCACTTCTCTATCCTCAATATCCGTACAGGAGAGCCTACCCATGCCATGATGGAAGGGATGGACCTCAAAGCATTCAAGCTGGGTACAGTGCTCAAGATCAATGTAGAGGATGACAAAGTCCTAGAGGTGTTTGGGCATCTGGATGACCCCAGGGTCGATGAAAAGATCTCTCTGGCACTCTACAACCGCCAGGATGTTTTCCCGCCTGAATGCACCGAAGAGGCAAAGGCAATGGAGACAAAAGTAACTGCATCCGAACATACAGACAGGATCGACCTGCGAGAGCTGGATTTTTGTACGATCGATCCCGTCACTGCCAAAGATTTCGACGATGCGATCTATTTTGACCTGGATAGCTATACCCTCTATGTCGCCATCGCCGATGTAAGCCACTATGTGCCCTTTTTCTGTGACATCGACAAAGAGGCAAAAAAACGGGGGTTCACCACCTACCTCCCACACAAATCCTTCCCCATGCTTCCACGAGAGCTTAGTGAAAATCTCTGTTCACTCAAGCCACAGGTGGACAGGTTGGCATTTGTCGCCAAGATAGCACTGGATCGCAATACACTTAAGCCGATCTCGGAGACATTCTTCGAAGCAATCATACACTCCAAACACCGCTTCAACTACGATCAGGTCGATCGTCTCATCGAGACAGGTGGCACACAGGCAACCAATATCGTCAAGCAACTTTGGGACTGGTTACACCCTCTCTATAAAATGACCCAGAAACTCCGCCATGAACGGCTTAAGAGCGGTTTTGATTTCCGTAGTGAAGAGACCAAGCTCAGCCTCAACGAAGAGCAACTACTCAAAAGCACTGAGGTCGAGACAGGCACCCCTTCCCACTCCCTGATCGAGGAGTGTATGCTTCTGGCCAACCAAGCCTCTGCCAAGCGTTTCAAGGGGGATGGAGACGGTATTTTCCGTATCCATGAACCCCCACAGCTGAGCCGTACCGAAGCCCTGCTCTCTGAGCTGGCCGCCATCGGGCTCTATGTGGAGCAGTACGAAGACAGCCCCTCTCTCATCCGTGCCATACAGGCAGAAGCAGATAAGATGGGGATCGCCAGTGAAGTGGATGCCATGATCATCAAATCCCTACGACAAGCCAGCTACAGTGCACACAATGTCGGGCACTTTGGGCTGGGGTTCAAGTTCTACAGCCACTTCACCTCTCCGATCCGTCGTTACGCCGACCTGATCCTCCACCGCCTCATCAAAGCCCAATTGCAAAAGGATGAGGAAGAGATGGCGTATCTCCTGCGCAACATCGAGCCGCTCTGTGCCAGAGTCTCCGATCTTGAGCGAGAAGCGACCAAAGCAGAGTGGGATTTCCGAGACCGCAAATTCGCCCGCTGGGCAGCCACCCAAAAAGGCACCTTCCTCGAAGCAGAGGTCATCGAAGCAGGAGAGAGTGCCAAAGCAGTCCTCCTAGGCGATATCAAAGGGGTCACCGTCCACCTCAAAGGTGATGGAGTGATGCTTTTCGATAAAATACGGGTCATGATCACCGAGGTCAACATCCCGCAGGCAGTCATCATGGCAGAACTGGTGAATAAACTCAGTAAAGAGGAGATGGAACTATGAGAAAAAGTATTCAGCATGCACTATGCACTCTTCACTCTTCACTCTTCACTTTAAAAATCTCCTCAGGAGACTTTTAACATGTACCAAAAAGAATTTGATCAACGCCTCCGTCAAGCGCTCCCACACGCGGTACTGCTCTATGGGGAAAATGACTATCTGCTCGATCACTATAGCGAACTCTATAGGAAAAAGCTGGATGCCAGTGACAGCCTGCTGGCACTCTACCATGATGAGTATAGCTTTGAGCAGGCCAAGAACTATCTCTCGCAAAGTTCACTCTTTGGCGGGACCAACTTTCTGCTGATCCGCCATGAGAAAAAGATACCCAAAAAAGAGCTCGACATCTTGATAGAGTTGACACAGAAAAATAGTGATAACTATCTGCTCTATCTCTTTGAAGGGACGGCTGCCAATGCCAAGGGATTACAGAGTAGTTTTGCAGAGAAAAAGGGAGGTGTTTGGGTACGCTTCTTCGAGGCCAATGTCCGAGAAGGCGTCACTATGCTCCAGCAAAAGGCTGAGGGCATAGAGCTCGATATCGACCACTATGCCCTCAGCCACCTCATGACCCTGCTCAACAACAATCTCGCCCTTTGCAGCAACGAGCTACACAAGCTTGCTATACTCGGCACCAAAATAGAGAGCCGTGATATCGACAGACTGGTCTACTCTACCGCACCACTGGCGATGGAGCAGCTGCTCATCGATCTCTTTGCCAAAAAACAGGTCGTAGACACGATCTCCAAACTACTTGAACTGGGAGAAGATGAGTTCTCTATCCTACGCTCGACCCAGTTCTTCGTCCAGCAGATCTTTCTGTTCCATGCCTATATCCGCATCCATGGACAACCAGACTCCAAAGCCATACTTGGGTATAAGCTCCCCCGCCATATAGAGGAGCAAAAGGCCTCTTTAGCACTACGGGTCAAGACTGCTTCTCTACTGAAGATCTATGAACACCTCGTTGAATCAGAGTTACGACTGAAAAAGGGTGGCGGTATCGACAAGGAGAGCCTGCTCTATGGTATCCTCGTCAAGCTACAAAGTTATCTGTAACAACCATTATGATATAATCGCGATTCCAAAATTCTTGCTCATTTTTGGACGGATCACTGGATTCGCATTTATATGGGCTATTAAACCAAAAGGACACAGATGAATCACTACGAATTACTTTTTGTTCTCAAGCCGACGTTGACGGATGAAGAGACAAAAACTCAGATCGAAAAAATACAGGACAATATCACTGCACAGGATGCAAATATCGTTGCTACAGATGACATGGGCATGCGAAAACTTGCTTACCCGGTAGAGAAGAATGAGAGAGGCTACTATACAGTCACTTATTT
The DNA here is from genome assembly GCA_965215705.1 of Sulfurovaceae bacterium. Taxonomy (GTDB): domain Bacteria; phylum Campylobacterota; class Campylobacteria; order Campylobacterales; family Sulfurovaceae; genus JAAXPZ01. Next base: position 1,195,433 of record CBDCEE010000003.1, read on the forward strand.
CCAGGCTCCAGGTGCATCTATCGCTGAGATCGAAAGACTACTCAGAATCAATGAAGAGATCCTCAAATTTATGACGGTAAAATATACCAACAAAAAAGAGATCGGTCAATTCACCAAGATGGCAGAAGCTGCAGCAGCAAAAAAAGAGACTCCGTCACCAGCAAAAGAGGAAACTCCTGCAAAAGAAGAAACTCCAGCGAAAGAGGAAACTCCAGCGAAAGAGGAAACTCCCGTAGCAGCAGAAGCACCGGTAACAGAAGCACCGGTAACAGAAGAGGCGTAAGCCCACAAGAAACACTAGGAGCACCCCATGTATAACAAAGTCGTATTGGTAGGAAACCTTACCAGAGATGTCGAAGTCAGATATTCTCAGGGAGGCGCAGCGATCGGTAAAGTCGGTATCGCAACAAGCCACAAATGGAAGTCTCAGGCAGGCGAGCAGAAAGAAGAAGTGATGTTTATCGATCTTACTTTCTTTGGTCGTGTAGCAGAGATCGCCAACCAGTACCTACATAAGGGTAGCAAGGTTTTGATAGATGGACGCCTCGTGCTAGAGCAATGGACAGCACAAGATGGTACAAAGAGAAGCAAGCACTCAATCACTGTAGAGAGTATGAAGATGCTCGATAGCAAAGGTGACAATGCTGGCGGTGGATATAATGCTGGACAGCAGGGTGGCGGATACAGCCAGCCTGCACAGAGCCAAGCACCGGCAGCACCACAGAGTGAACCTGCTCCTGCACATCAAGTCCCGGAGATAGACATCGATGAAGATGAAATACCATTTTGACGCATAACATATATACATGTAAATAAAATATTAATTATCCATTGCCTACTAGGCTTTTACAGCTATTTACACTTTTAAGACTTACTTTTATTTTTTGCTATAATGTGTAACTAAAAAAGTGGAAATAAGTATGACAGAATATATTATAAAAAGAGTCTTCTTTCCAGATGGGGAGAGACTTCCAATGTTGGTCGACATTGCAACAGGAGTTCCTGATTATTGGAGTACAGTTTTTTCAATTACACAATATAGATCAAAAGGTCAAGCTGCCAATTCTATAGAACGAATTCTTCGTCAGCTAATGCTACTAAAAATCTTCCTGAGAAATCATAGTCTAGAAAAAACAAATCTAGAAAAACGAATCTTAGAAGGAAAACTTCTACATCTACATGAGATTGAAAGTCTTTGTGATCTGTGTAAACTTTTCTTGGAAGACATTAACGCTGATGCCAACAATAGGCAATCTACACAAACCTTTACTCCCCGCTCTTTAGAAAAATTCCGAACACGTGATTCAAAAAAACAGATCCGTACTGTCTCTTCTAGTACAGCAGGAAATAGAATTAGAGTAATTAGGGATTTTTTAGTATGGAGAGCCCATATCCATATGACAAAGTTACAAGAGGATGATTTAACATTTAAAATGCTTAAGGAGTCCACAGATCTCCTTAAATTAAATATGACATCTCGTATTCCAAGATCATCTCATACCTCACCCATTAACAAACCTATGGGCTTATCAAAAGAAGAAACTGCCCTTCTCTTTGAAGCTATTAACCAACACTCACCTGCAAATCCTTGGAAAGATCAATTTACTAAAGTGAGAAATGAATTGATTATTTTATGGCTCTATCAATTCGGAGCAAGAAAAGGAGAGCTCCTCGGTCTCAAGATATCTGATATAAACTTCCAGTCTGAAACTTTTGATTTCGTACGGCGAGCCGATGACCCAGAAGATCCCAGAATAAGGCAACCTGTTCTCAAAACCCATGAACGAAGAATTGCAATGCCTAAAAAAATTATTGACCTTACTAGAAACTACATTATCAACCATAGAGCATATCTTCCGCAAGCAAAAAAGAACGAATTTTTATTTGTAGCCTCCAAAACTGGTGCACCTATGAGCCTAGATACAGTCAATAAAATCTTCTCAAAAATAAAAGAGACCTATCCTGATGCATTCAAAAGGTTATCTCCCCATATTCTCAGACATTCATGGAACGATAACTTATCTGCTCAAATAGACGAAAAGAATATATCAGAGACTGAAGAGAAAAGATTACGCTCATACTTAATGGGGTGGTCACAAACTTCAAATACTGCAGCAACCTACACAAAGAGGTATACTCAGAAAAAGGCTAATGAAGTACTTCTTAATATGGGAAATCATTTAATAGATAGTCCTGATTCAAATAACGGAGATTGAGGATGAAAACCAAACGAGATAATAAACAAGGATTCTTCCTCTATAGAGCCAAAACAAAAAATGGGCTAGAATTTGATCCCAATAATAATATTTGGTCATGTAATGATATATCTAAAAAATATAAATTCAATTTTAATTCTCTGAATATTTCAAGTGATAGAATATATGGACTTAAACGAGTTTTTGTACTGTACCTGGAAAATAATTCTCTTGATCATGCTGCCAATATGTTTCATGGTCTAAAAATGCTTATGAAGTATTTACATGAACAATTTCAAGATGATATTCTTACAATCACTTCAATACATTTAATTAATTATAAAAGTAGTTTAGGTAGCCAATATGAATATAAATTAGGATCATTATCAGGACTACTAAAAAAATGGTACGAGATGGGATTTTCTGGACTTTCCAAGGATGCTTACGACTACTTGAATGAGACAGTATTCAGGGGCAATCAGAAAGGAAAAGCTATCTTGACTATGGATCCTTATAATGGATCTTTTACAGATTTGGAATTGGACAACATACAAGTAGCAATCAATAATAGCTATGCGAACAAAAAGATCACACAGAAAGATTATCTTTTAGTTTGGCTATTTATGATCTATGGATCCAGACCAATACAGTTTGCACAGCTAAAGGTATGTGATCTCCTTTTAATCAAATTAAAAGATGGTTCAAAAGAATATATTATTCGAATTCCAAGAGCAAAAAATAGAGCCAAAATACGCTCAGAATTCAAAGAACGTATCATTCCACCCACTATAGGAAAGATACTATTTGCATATCACGAAAGTATAAAAAATGACTTTCAAAATATTCTTAAAGATCCAGAGCAGGCACCGCTATTCCCATCTAGACAAAAACAAAGATCAGGAGAATTGGCTTATCATCAGAATTCTAGCCAAATTACCGATAGCATACAAAAAGTAATCAATAGTTTACATATCACCTCAGAAAGAACTGGGGAAAAGCTACATATCACTGCTACACGCTTTCGACGAACCCTGGGTACAAGGGCAGCAGTTGAAGGACATGGTGAACTCATCATTGCTGAGATTCTCGACCATACTGATACGCAAAATGTAGGTGTTTATGTTCAGTCTACACCAGAGATCATAAAACGTATTGACAAAGCCATGGCACTACAGATGGCTCCAATAGCACAAGCATTTGCTGGTATTTTAATCATGGATAAATCGAAAGCCAAACGTGCAGATGATCCTTCAAGCGATATCATTGATCCAAGTATTGACAGTGAATGTAAGCCTATGGGGAAATGTGGTAGTTACGCATTTTGTGGGCTGCTTACTCCTCTGGCTTGCTATACATGCAGTAGCTTTCAGGCTTGGGATGATGCTCCACACGAACAGATTCTGATGAACCTCTTACGAGATCGTGAGAAATTAATGAAGACTACTGACTCTAGAATTGCCACCATCAATGATAAAACTATCTTTGCTGTTGCCGAAGTTGTTCACGCATGTGAAAAACTCAGATCACAAAATATAGGGAATATAGTATCATGAATACGGCTATAATATTTGAACCAGAGGAGAAACTTAGTTCAAGAACTAATCTAGATAATTTCATTGCAATGTGTAGAGAGGAACTAACCGTTTTTGGTGCCGACTTGGCATTTGATAAACATATTTGGGATATCTCTTCGTATATTGAACAAAAGGCTACAAAAAAGCGTATAGCAGCCATATTTTCAACCAAAGATTTCACCTCTACACATCGGTCTGGAAAATCAACAGAAGAGAATATCAATCCAATATCTGAACCTTTTTTGAATTTTGCAAAGGCTTACTTCAGATACAAATTTGGGCTAAACGCTTTCAGGTCTCCAGGACAACTTTTAGATCCCTTAAGAGTTCTTGAGCAAGCACTTATCCACGTACAAGGAAAAGCTGACCCTACGATGATCGATAACTATGTACTAGATGAAGCCATCATTATTACAAAAGCATACTATAGCCAAAGTCGTGGATACCGTATCGGTAATACCTTACAGAATATTGGTATATTCCTAGCCAACAAGCACTTGACAAAGGTAGCACCTGATTGGAAAAACCCAATCAAACGTCCAGCAGATTCTATTCGTATAGGGAAAGAAGCAGATAATCGTCGGAATAGAAAGATGCCATCCAAAGCAGGATTGGAAGCGTTACCAGAGATTTTCAATAAAGCCATAACATCTCATGACAGATTAGCAAGTGCACTTATTGCCCTACTAGTCTGTGCACCAAATCGTATTAATGAAGTTTTTTTACTCCCGTACAACTGTGAGATAGTAAAAAAGGACAAGGAAGGGATAGAGCAATACGGACTACGATGGTTTCCTGCCAAAGGTGCTGCACCCATGATCAAATGGATTATACCTTCTATGGTTGGTGTTGCAAAAGAAGCTATCAAAAAAATAAAAAATGTGACGGAACAAGCCAGAGGAGTTGCCCAGTGGTACAACAGTAACCCTAATAAACTATACCTATCCAAAGAGCTAGAGTATCTACGGAACAAGCATTTGGGGACTACAGAGGTGTCCTATATTTTATTTGGAAAAAACATTACAGACATGCATCTAAAACAGCGCAAACAACTTGCAATATCATGGATGAAAAACCATTCTATTCCTTCCAGAAAAGAGGGGCATAACCTTACCATACACTTTACTGATCTCGAAAAATCTTTATTGCTGCTTCTACCTAAAAAATTTCCTTACCTAAATAAAGAGATAGGATTAAAATTTTCAGATGCACTTCTTTTACAGATGACAAATGAATATCACAGTGTAAAAGGTACCTTGATCCCAACAGTAAATGCTGTCAGCATGGGGCTTGTCTCCGATGCTCTAAAATCTAGAGGAAACATGTCTTCACTTTTTGACCGATTTGGCTATACAGAGAAAAATGGTAGCAAGATCAAAATGACATCACACCAGTTCAGACACTACCTCAATACCCTTGCCCAGAGAGGCGGTGTAAGTCAATTGGATATAGCTAAATGGTCTGGACGTATTGACATCCATCAAAATCAAGCATATGACCACATGAGTACCAATGAAATGCTAGAGATGGTACGTAATGCAGTAGGTGATGAAACTATGATGAAGGGGCCACTATCCAATATTGAGGATATTCAAAAGAAGGTTATTATCTCTCGTGATGCATTTGCCAGACTCAAAATAAGAACAGCGCATACAACAGAGTTTGGTCTATGTATACATGACTTCACTATGTCACCATGCCAATTGTATAGAAATTGTATGGTTTGTACTGAGCACTTTTGCATCAAGGGTGATATGAGAAAAACAGAAAATATAAAACAGAGAAAAAAAGAAACCAAGTTACTTTTAGAACATGCTAAAAATGCACATCAAGAGGGCTATTTTGGGGCAGATAGGTGGATAGAATCTCATAGATCAGATTTGGAAATCCTAACACATACTTGTGATATTTTAGATAACCTAGATATCCCAGACGGGACAGTGATCCAGCTGTCCAATATTCACTCAGTATCACCAATAGAACATGCAGACAAAAGAAGAGATGATCATGGCGAAATCGCATATGAAAAAGACAATTTTGATTTGTCTTATCTTAATAAAACAAAACAATTACTAGAAGATATGGGAGAAGAAAAATGATAGAAAAAACGAAACGAAATCGCTCCAAAAATCTAACTGATGCTCGTATAGAAAAAATTGTTGAGATTCTTGATGGATGGTCAGGCAAATTAACTTGGGACATATTGATTTCAGAGATAGCACTCAGACTAAAAGATCTCTACACTCGCCAGACACTTGCAAAACATACCCGTATCAAATCAGCCTATGATTTAACCAAAGAACGCACTATTGATATAGAAAATCTAAAAAGTGCTGGCTCTGCTGAGATAAGTGTACTTAAACAACATATCAAAAGGCTTGAAGCGAAAAATACAAGATTGCATCGTGAAAACCAAGATCTCCTCATTCAATTTGCCAAATGGGCATATAATAGCCATGCAAAAGGTCTCACAAAAGATGAACTTGACAAGCCATTACCTAAGATAGATCGTAGGTAATAATTGCATATTCTGAGAAAAAACACCACATATAAATCTTCTAACTAGGGATCTGGTTAAACCTTCACATACGTCACTTCAAATGCCTTACATCCTCTAAATTCCTGTAAACGGTTATTAAATGCAAAAGTATTATTCATATCATAGTGCTGGAATATGTCTAATCCTCTATCTAAAAGTATCTTCCATCCTGTACTTGTTTCAAGTGATCTTGCATGAATTGTTTTACTTTCATCAAATTCCCATGTAAAATCTATGCCTACAGCAATAGATGCTTCTTGCACTTGTTGTAAAAATTCTAATTGTCGTTCTGGTTCTCTGTCGTCTTCTATGGTAATGAGATGAAAATTTACATTTTCCTCTTTACTATTCACTTTAATGATAGTCTCAAACAACTCCATGAGGTTCCTGACTTGATAAAAGGCTCTTATGTAGGGGTCAGTGAGGGTGATCTCTTTTGCACCTTTAAAGTACGCGGAAAAGAGTAAGTCAAAAGAGACTCCTTTTTGGTTTTCACTAAAGGTAAAGTGTCCTTCCTTAGGTAATACTACCTTTTTCTCTACACTAGGTACTTCTGTTTCTTCTTCTTCTGCTTGTTGAGACTCTACTTCTTTCTCTGCAAAAGGTATATCCTTATGATACACGTGAGGGTACTCTTTTTCTTCGAGCGTTGTTACTCTTTTATATTCACCTATCTGGGTATCTTTATAGCCGAAGTCTGTAGCAGCGTAGGTGCTGTCTATCCTGAGGAGTTGATCTTTAACTCTTTTTCTACCTTCTATGGCAAATGCTAACAGTTCTTCTATCTCTTCTTTGCTGGCTTCTCCACTTGGGTAGAGTATTTTCATAAGTCCAGAGAACGTTTTATTGATACCGTCTCTATCTCTAGTTGAAATGTCACTAGAGATCTCAAAATAGTCTTGGTATCTATTGGAGTAATCTTCGCTTCGTAGATGCTTGAGTATCTCAGCGATGTAGTCTACTACGAAGCCATATCCACTACTAAACATTTCTCCTCTTATGATATCTACTTCCCATCCTGGTATGTAAAAATGTATACGGTCTAAAAATGCTGAGTCATGGTACTTGTCAGGTAGCTCATCAAAGAGATCACTATGTTTTAACATATAGGGTACATTGTGTTTTGTATTCCCTATGAAAACCATGGAAGCCTCTGCTCCTAGTGTTTCTATACCTCTTGAGAAAGATTTGTCAACCGCGGAGTTAAAATAGGCAGTTTTTCGTAAGTTTTTTTTAACGAAATGTAACCGTAAGCAACATCAATATTTTAGTCCTACTTTTTACTCTTTTTTGGTTCAAATTCATAAAGATCTGATCCATTCATTTCTTCCTCCTTTTTCTCTTTTAATCTGTAAGAATCTCCAAGTATATTTATCACATGAGAATGGTGCAATAATCTATCTAAAATAGCTGTAGTAACTACCTTGTCATTTGCAAAGATACTACTCCATTGTGAGAAGACTAAATTAGAGGTAACAATGGTTGAGCCACGTTCATATCTGCGAGAGATAACTTGAAAGAAATGATGTGCGTCTTCTTTGCTCATAGGAAAGTAACCTATCTCATCAATGACAAGTAATGCAGGAGACATCACAGCCTGTCGTAAAAAAGCATCATAACGCTTCTCTTTCTTTGCTTGACTCATTTGAAGTATGAGATCAGAAGCTGTAATAAAGCGTGCTTTGACACGTTTCTGTACAGCTTGATATGCTAGTGCAATAGCAAGATGCGTTTTACCCACACCAGACTGACCCAGTAGAATGATGTTCTCTTTTCTTCTGACAAACTCCATAGTCGATAATTCTTCTATCTGTCTTCTGTTTACGCCTACTGTAAAATCAAAGTCAAATTGTTCTAATGTTTTAATTGTGGGAAACCCAGCCATCTTGGTAAGTGTTGCTCTAGAGCGTTCGGCTTTAGAGTCAGATTCACTTTTAAGTACCTCATACAGATATTCACTATATTTCCAGCTCTCTTTGGCTGCACGGTTACTCAGCTCATGATGTGTTTTACAAAGAGAATTAAGTTTAAGTTCTTTACACAAAGCTTCTATCTGCTCATTTATTGCCATGATGCCCCTCCTGTAATAAGACTATACGTTAGTAAATATGCGATGGCAGCAGGAATGAACTCGTCATAACTTTGTAAATCACGTTGAGGGATATGTATACGGGGTTTAGGTTTGACTATAGGCTCTTGTGTTATACTTTTAGACGTTGCTTTTAATGGGTGGATACCGTTATATGGCTTCGGCACAGGCAGCAGCTGTAACTGCTCCTGTGCAAGTAAATCAAATGGTTTTTGTAGTAAAGTCTGATGTATTCTCGCATTGGCAGTATAGTCTAACCAATCCATCACTTCAGCGTTTGCGTTCTCTTTATTCATCGTGTATCCCATCATGGACAATCGTACTTTAAAAGTGTTATGAAAGCTGTATCTCAGATAATGGTTAAATCGTTCTACTTTACCTTTGGTTTGTGGTCTGTAGGGTTTACACACTTTAAGTTCCATACCGCAGTGTTTGGCAAAGTCACGGAATTGTTCATTGAATTTGTGTTTGCCTCTGCCATAGACATTACGTTTGAGAATAACAGTCTTCATATTGTCATAGAGACCTTCTTGTGGAACACCACCAAAGTAGGAGAAGGCATTCATATGACAATTGATGAGCGTATCTACTTTCTCATCTGTAACATACTCCACATACGATGCTCTTGAGTATCCCATCGTAGCCACAAAGGCAGATAGCCCATCTTTAGGAAACTCTATCCAATCGACTTGCATCTGCTTACCTTTGGCTGTTTCAAAGTTTACTAAAGGCTCTTCATCTTCAACTTTACGTCTAAGTTCATGCCTTTGCATATTCTCTTGCATCCAACGAAGGGAACCACTATACCCCATCTTTTGGATTTCTTTATAGATAGAGCTTGAGGGAATATGTACATCTAACTTATGTGCCTCCTCTAGCATTCTTGCAATATGAGGAAGATACGCATCTACTGTGGTACTGGTAGCTTCTCTTTTTATGGCAGGAATGTGACCTTCTGGTAATTTGGCGTACTTTGAAACAGTATCTCGACTCAGCCCAAGTTTACGTGCAATAGCACTCTTACTTAAGCCCTCTTTTATCATCTTGTGGATCATTTTTACTTCACCTTTTTTAAGCATAAATCTCCTTCTAAAATACATTAGAAAAAGACTCTAACAGATTTACTCTGTTCCTTTGGCTTTTTGGTTGTAAAAACTACTCTTTTAGCAGTCTTTTATACTGCCTATTTTAGCACCGCGGGTGACAATCACTACAGGGTCTTTCATTCCAAAGATGAGTTTGTGCGAGGTAAGTCTCATGTAAATGGCATTGAATCCTTTTGGAGTTATACTAAAAGAAGATTGGCAAAGTTTAATGGACTTAGAGATGAGATGTTTTATCTCCATCTCAAGGAGAGTGAGTTTAGATTCAACAATAGGCATAATGATATCTATGCTATACTATTAAAGAATCTTCGAACAAATAACCTCTAAAGTTTACTAGACCCAAGTATAATGCACCAGTAACGACTACCAGCAAAAGAAAATCTGTAAAAGTTGTCAAAAGAGAAAGTATTGCCGAAGGCACTACAGAGACTTTCTATTTCGAGCAAAGCAAATCTGAGGGGAGTACCACTGCTACCCTTAGAAAGTCTATCACTTCAGTTTCAACAAATCATGGTGACAAATCACTCTACATCTGGGTATCCGATGATAGTTTTGATAGTGGATCAGGATGCAGCAAAAATAAATGTGTAACCCAAGACATGGTAGATGTATTTGCCGATACTTTCCTAAAGACAGGTAGTGACAATGATGTTTATGATTGGGTCACCACTATCTATGGAGAAGAGTGGGGATCAGATGCAGTAACTGAAAACAGTAACCACATAGATGCCGATGATGCTATCCATATCTTACTAACAGATATCGATGGAGACGATAGTGAAAATGGAGGTACAATAGGATATTTCTACGGTAAAGATAACTACAAAAAAAGTGTTATAGAGGGCTCCAATGAGCGTATTATGTTCTATGCAGATGCTGTGATGTTTGCCAATGAAGCAGGTGGAGATGGTGCTGGCTGGGACATCACTGATCCTTGGCCTATGGAGATGCTCTCCACCTTGGCACATGAGTTTCAACATATGATTCATTTCTATCAAAAAACAGTTATGAGAGCAGAAAGTAATCCAACCAAGGCTTGGATTGATGAGATGATGGCAGAGACAACAGAAGATGTGGTCGCTACCAAGCTACTACATCAAGGCCCTAGAGCAGTAGAGTATACAGACGGATCTGCTGGAGCTGCAGGTATCACAGAAGGAAGATATCCACTTTTCAATCAGTATAATACCCGTACACTTACTACATGGAGTAGTGCCTCTAATGAAAATATGAAAGAGTATTCACAAGTAAGTGCCTTCGGAACATTCCTCATCAGAAACTATGGCGGAGTCAAACTTCTCCATGATATGATGTATAATAGCTATACAGATAAAAGAGCGATTATGTATGCTATACACAAAGCAGATAATGGAGAAGGCAAAACCTTTGATAATCTACTTCGAGAGTGGGGAATTGCAGTACTTATGTCTAGTGTAGAGAGTCCAACGGATGTACCTACCTATAATACAGGAGACTTTACAATAGATAGCTACAGTGGTATTGATTATAAGCTAGGATCTATCAACTTCTTTAATTATGATCCAGAACCCACTACCCATGATCACATAGGTACTATTCCCAATCAAGGAAACTTTTACTACAAAGTGGGAGGAAATATGACTGGTACAGTAGATATCGATCTCAGTCTCAATAGCGACACTGAAGCTACACTTATCGTAAGGGATCCACTTGAGTAAAAATATATTGATTATAATAAGTATGCTCTGGCTTACAGCTTGTGCTGAAAGCCCACAGACACAAAGAACATCTAAGTCTGCACAGATATCGAAAGGAGAAGCCATGATACTTACAGGGGATATCGCTATGAGGGGCTCTTCACGTACTAGATTTTTATCTATTACTGAAGCAGGGAGCGGTATACAGTACAAAATTTTAAACCCACAGGCATACAACCTAGATAGCAAGCAAAATCATACTCTGACACTCAAGGTAAAGTTACATAAAGCAGCTATAGGCGCTGGATTTCCTGCGGAAATAGAAGTATTAGAGATTTTCAGTAAGTAAAACTCTCTCCCAGATAATACTTACGCACATTCTCATCTGCAGCGATCTCTTCGCTGCTTCCTGAGGCAAGCATGCGCCCGTCTTTCATCACATAGGCTCTGTCACAGATCCCTAAGGTCTCCCGTACATTGTGGTCTGTGATCAGCACACCGATATCTAACGATACCAGCTGTTTGATGATCTCCTGGATATCGATCACTGCGATAGGATCTACACCGGCAAAAGGCTCATCCAGCAGGAGAAACTTGGGTTTGCCTACCAGTGCTCTTGCGATCTCTACCCTACGGCGTTCCCCTCCACTGAGCTGGATACCGATACGCTTTCTGATCGGTTCTATGTTAAAAAGTTCTAACAGTTTTTCTATACGCTGGCTTTGGCTTTCCTGATCCAAGCCTGCTGCTTCTGCCGCGATCAGAAGATTATCTTCCACACTCAGATCTTTGAAGATACTAGACTCTTGAGGCAGATACCCGATCCCGAGCCTGGCTCTGGCACTCAGGGTCCATGCAGTGATATCATTTCCATCCAGTATCACCTCTCCACTATTGGCTGCTGTCAGTCCACAGATCATATAGAATGTCGTAGTCTTACCTGCACCATTGGGTCCCAGCAGTCCTACCACTTCGCCACTGTTCACCTCCAAGGAGATATCCTTGACGATCGTCGCTTTTTTGATCATCTTGGAAAGGGCATGGGCTTGAAGTTTATGCATCGATCTGCCTTATCATATATCTCCTACTCTCAGCATGTGGCTCTATCTCTATCTGATAAAGAGTATATCCTACCCCCAATAAAAAAGCCTTGAGTGCTTCACTCCCCCACTCTATCAGATGCCAACCCTCCTTCTCAAACTCCTCAAAAAGCCCTAGAGCCATGAACTCCTCATGCTCCAGACGATAGAGATCATAATGGTAGATCCCCTTGCCATAACAGTGCTGCAGTGAGAAGGTAGGAGAGGTCACCACACCTTCTATCCCTCTGGCTTTAGCGACAGCCTGAGTAAGCGTGGTTTTTCCAGCTGCAAGGTCACCACGGAGGAAGAGTATGGCATTGGAAGGTATGGTCTCTTGTAGATAGGTGACGACTTTCTCTAAGTCATTTAATGATGCTGTAATTTCCATAATTTCCCTGTAGGGTGCGTTTGCCAACGCACCTCCATATCTCTTATTCATGCAAAAGGTGCGTTAGCAAACGCACCCTACGACAATTGCCTGCTTACCTCAACGATCCTGTCCAGGTGCACCTTTGCCAAGCCACTCTCCAGCCCTGCTCGTACGATCTCGAAAGCCTCTTGCATATCTCTGGCTCTACCATCTGCATAGAGAGCAAAGCCTGCATTGAGAATGATAACATCCCTCTGAGCGTCTGTCGCTTCATTGTTGAAGATCGCTCGAGTAATGTTGGCATTGTCGATGGCATCTCCACCTAAGATCGCCTCTTTGGGAGCAGGCTTGAACCCCCACTCCTGAGGATCGATCACACCCTCAGAGATCACATCATTGGCCACATAGGCGAACTGTGTGGTCGTCGCCAGTGAGATCTCATCCATCCCATCATCACTGCTGACCACATAGGCTCGCTCTACATCCAGCTCCTTGAGTGCCTGAGCCATGCGTAGGATATAGTCTGGTGAGAAGACACCCAGTAGGTACTTTTTCGCTCCAGCTGGATTGGTGAGGGGGCCCAGGATATTGAAGATCGTACGATACTCGATAGACTTTCTTATGGGCATGAGGTGCTTCATCACAGGATGATGGTTCATCGCAAAGATAAAGCACCAGCCTGTCTCTTCCAGCATCCTCACCTGCTGTTCCGGTGTAAGATTGAGGTTGATCCCCAGTACATCCAGGACATCTGCTGCACCTGATTTGCTGGTGATGCTACGGCTTCCGTGCTTGGCTACTACAGAACCCAATGATGACAGGAGTAACGATACGGTGGTCGAGATATTGAAACTACCGCTCTTGTCTCCACCTGTACCGACCACATCGATCGCTCTGTCTTGTAAGGCTTTGGAGAGTGGGAGCTTGATAGAGTGTGAACGCATGATAGAGGCTGCTGTGGCGATCTCACCTGGTGTCTCACCTTTCTCATAGAGCTCTATGAGAAAGCTTCTGGCCTCCTCCCACTCCATCTCATTGTTAAACAGTTTTTCAAATCTCTCTCTGGAACTATATGTTGGCATGGGTTTCTCCTATACTTCTTTAACGTACGCTTCTTTTTGGCTCTTGGGTATCGACTTGGTCTTGGGTATCTGCAACACCTCGTAGTGTTTGGCACCTTTGAGATACTCTATCGTGACTTTGTCTCCAATCTTGAGGTCTTTGGAGGCTTTGGCTTTCATGCCATTGACAAATACCACACCTGACTTGAGCATATCCGTAGCGATCGTGCGTCGCTTGACCACATTGACTGAACTAAGCCATTTATCTACACGCATTTTATCTCCTCTTTGATTTCCCTTCGACAAGCTCAGGGAACGACCACAAGATATACGGTTGCTGATCCTGTCGAATGTGCGGCTGCTGAGCCTGTCGAAGCATCATTGCTTGAATTCCTGCTCTGCCTTTTTGGCAGCATCCACACCGATGAACGAAAGCCCTTCGCCTACGATATGCCCTGATGCACGCAGCTGGGCAAAGACTTTTTTTGCCTCTGCCTTTTCATACATCCCCGTATCGATCAGGATCTCCATCACATCTTCCAAACTCTCTTCAGGTTTCTTTTTTAGAATACCCAGCAGTGTCACACGATGAAGAATATCCTCTAGATGCATTAGTGCAGCTCTGTATTGAGTACCACTTCTCTGGTACTTCTACGGGCAATGATCTCACCGGTAAGTGAGTTCTGTCGATAATGGATACCATCCAGACCCTGCAGCTCTACCCCTTTGAAAGTGGTTTTGTTCTCCAGTTTTGCTTTTGGATTGGCCGCTTGGATCTTCACTAGGTCTTCTGGAGAAACCTTGATCTTGGTACCAGCCAGTACGGTGATACCCGCATCCACGATACAGGCATCACCCAATGGCAAGCCTGTCACTGAGTTGGCACCCAGCAGGGTATTTTCACCGATACTGATCGGATTGCCATCTGTACCACTGAGTACACCAAGGATGCTGGCACCACCACCCACATCTGAACCTGCACCTACGATCGCCGAAGAGGAGATACGTCCCTCTACCATTACAGGGCCTAGGGTACCTGCATTGAAGTTGATATACGAGGCACCTGGCATCACTGTCGTACCTGGAGCAAGCTGTGCTCCCATACGGACTTTAGAGCTCTCCAAGATACGGGTATTGTCTGCGGGGATCACATGCTGTAGATAGCGTGGGAACTTATCTACAGAATCAATCGTCGGATAGGTACTGTTGACCTTCATCTCGATCTCATTGGCACGCAGATATGCTAGCTCATATGGCTTGTTCCCTACCCATGCCACATTGGGAAGTACTCCAAAAGCACCATCAAGTACGATCCCTCTGAGTGGTACTTTGCCTTGTGAAAGTGCATAGAGCTTGAGGTAGACGGACTCCACACTCTTGGGGCCTGCATCAGCAAAGAGGAAAGTGATACGGAAGTCTTTGGCGATATCCTCTTTCGCTGCGAGAGCCTTGATCACCTGTACGTTGCGATGTGCCTCACCTGTTGCTTCTGCCAGATAGGGAGCAAAAGCTGCCATAGCATTCTCAACAAAACGGTCATTGATCGTCGTTACGAACTCATCTCCGCTGAAGTCAACCGTGGTGCCTGCCTCAGTCAATGCCTTGATAAAGACCGCTGCTGAACCATAATTCTCTGCCCAATTGACGATCGCATAGTTGGCTTGCAGTACTGCCTCAGCACTCAGCTGTCCTCTATCCACTCTGGCAATACCAAACGCCAACGGCTCTCTATAGCCTTCCATTGCCTTGGCTTCTTCTACCAATATCTTAAAATCTTCTGTGCTAGTAACGGTCTCTATTGCCATATCGTAGTCTCCTGTAAATCTAATAAATAATGAGAGATGATTATACACGGATTTATTTAATATATCGGTGGTCTCTATTGTATATTTTGGGTGAAATAGTGTAAAATCCTCACTATGAAACACTTACGAGGTCATACCAGACGTTACTTTTCATTGGCAGTAATCGCCATGTACTCTACACTGCACAAGCTCAGCCGCTGTGACAGTAACTACCAGTACCACTGCTATGCCTTCAAGATCGAAGAGTACAAAACCTCACCTCCTGCCTAAACCCCTCCTAAAATAAATTTATAATTTCCAATAAACCCGTGGGGTGCATTTACTAATGCACTTTTCATAGCATTATATTAAGACCCAACCAAGGAACACCATGAAACAAACCGCCCTCAGCATCATTGCTGCAACCCTTCTTCTGAGCCCTGCTTTTGCTGCGGAGGATCTCGGAGAGATCATCGTCACCTCTACCAATAAACTGCCACAAAAGGTCAAAAACAGCACTGCCAACATCACTGTCATCACGGCAGAAGATATCCAAGAGAGAGGGTACCAGAGTGTATCAGAAGTGCTCTCCCATACTGCAGGATTTGCCTTTAGCTCCAATGGCGGTGCAGGACAGACAAGTGCACTCTTTATCAGAGGGCTCAAGAGCGATAACCTTCTCATCCTGATAGATGGGATACCTCTGACTGACTACACACAACCCTCTGCGGCTGCGTCACTGGAGCATATCTCAATCGAGTCTATCGAGAGGATAGAAGTCGTCAAAGGTGCCCAGAGTGGTATCTGGGGTGCCGGTGCAGCGGCAGGATCGATCAATATCATTACCAAGGGCGGCAACAGAGACTATGCAAGTGTCACATTCAAGGCTGGTTCACACGGTACCTACGGTATCGGTCTGGATATTTCCAAAAAATTTGACGAAGGTGCATTGTTTATCGGTGGAAATATCCTAGACACAGATAGCTTCTCTGCCCTCTCTCCTGAAGATGCCGAAAAGGATGGATACAGAAACAGAGATTTTCACATCAAAACATCTCTGAATGTAGATGCTTACAGCCATGTCTCGTTTTTCCTACACACCTACAAAGGCACCTTTGATTTCGACTCCAACAACGATGCCAACGACATCAGCGCCACAGGAGAGAGTGACCAGACACTCTTTGGTTTTGGGTATCAGTACCAAAAAGAGGCACTGACCGTAGATGCCAAGATCACACACAGAAACATAGAAAGAAACCTGCAGGGTACGGGAGCATGGGGACCATGGACATTTGATACCGAAGGCAAAAGCACCCATTATTCACTGACAGGGAACTACAATTTCAACCCGCTACAATCCCTCTCAATCGGTATAGAACACACCATCAACAAAGCCAAAACAGCCAGCAATGAGATTGAGTTTAAAAACTCTGCCGTCTTTGCCAGCTATACCCATACTCTGGATCATTTACTTGGTGCAAAGACCACATTCAATGCAGTGGTACGCTATGATGATTTCGATAAATTCGATGACAAAAGCACCTACCGTATCGGTATCAAACGTGAATATGATGTGATAAAAGGACTACACAACTCTGTTAATGTTTACACAGGATACAAAGCTCCCAGCCTCTTTCAGTTGAGCAAGACTAGAGGTACACTTACTCCAGAGAGTATCGAAGGACTTGAGCTCTCTATAGGATACAAAAACCTTCTCAATATCACCTATTTTAGTAATAAAATTACAGACAAAATAGATTCTGCCAAAGATTCGGCAACATCTATGACCTACTACTTCAACAACGGAGACGGTGTCAAAACCACTGGTATCGAACTAAGCGGAGAGTATGCCTTTGGAGAGAGTGGCTTTATACTGGGTGCCCACTTTACCCATATGCTTGACTTTGAGGATGACAGTGGTAAAGCAGCACAGAGAGTACCTGAAAACAGTGGCAACTTGACTCTCGACTACTACTTCAACGATGACTCACATATCGGTGTCATCGCCAACTATGTAGGAAAAAGAAGAGATCTCGACTACAGTACCTGGCCTGCCAGTGATGTCACATTGGACAGTTATAGTACAGTCGATCTCACCTACAACACCCAATTCAATGAGAACCTTAGCCTGACAGTGACGGCAAAAAATATCTTTGATAAACAGTATGAAACTGTCAAAGGCTACAGCACTGAGGGTAGAAGTATTTATGCTACAATGGAATATAGGTTTTAGGTAATTGGTAATTGGTAATTGGTAATTGGTAATTGGTAATTGGTAATTGGAGGATGACATGGTAGAGATAAAACAATTCTTAAATAATAAAAGCTTTTTGCAAAAAGGGCAAACATGCTAACCCTCAATCCCACCTGGTTTATCCGCTACAAGTTCTTCAACTCCCTTTTTTTGGGGCTTAGTGTGGGTACGATCTTTACGATCTATGCACCACTCAAACCCTCTATCTACTCTATCGGAGGGATCGCTTTGGCTGTCGGGATGCTGATCGTGGCACAGCTTTATCATCAGATACTCAACACCCAATGGTTCTACCGTATCTCTCTACTCGTTGAGATCACACTACTTCTGGCTGTGGGCTATTTTCTCCTCTTTCCCTATACCTACCAGACAGCACTACTGGTCTATCTGGGCTACCAGTTCACCTTTGTCTTTGGCTCCTATCTGGTACGGGCAGAGACTCTCATCATCCAAAAAGACACCATTCTGACAACACTTGATACCGCCAAACAGCTAGGATATTTGGTAGGGATGGGGATCTCTTATCTATTCTATAAAGGTTTGGAGCAGTATGGCATTACTGAAAACCAGACAAAGGTATATGATCTACACTACCTGCTACTGGGTGTAGAGGTTATCATTATACTGCTTATCTTGAAGAGTTTTGGAAGAGCTAAAACAGCATAACCTTTATCATCTCTCCTTCGAGCACCTCAGCAACTCCCTCGCCGAACACTGCCACAGCATTGCTCTCCATCAGTGGGGTGAGCATCCCTGAGCCGATCTTGTTATCTCTGGTAACATGAAACACCCCCTCTCTCATCTGTCCCAGCACTAGATTGGTGCGGGTGGGTTTGAGTCGTAGAGACTGGGAGATAGGGGCATGAATGACAGCGTGTCGTGGATGGGTATTGCCTTGTAGCTTCCTAAGGATCGGTACAGAGAGTAGGAAGATATTGAGTAGTGTGGTCATGGGGTTGCCCGGCATCGCCATGACGAAGGTCGAGCCCACATCTCTGGGTATTTTGCCCATCATGGTAGGACGGCCCGGCTTGACATTGACGCCGTGAAATAGTACTTCTAGTCCATTGGCAACAAACGCCTCCTCAAGAAAGTCTGCCTCTCCCATACTGATACCGCCGGTAGTGACGATCACATCGTACTGTTTCAGTTCAGAGATAAACGCTATACTTTTTTGCAGATCATCAGGGATCATTCCGACATATGTAGGACTAAACCCATACTTCTTGAGCAGTGCTGTGATCCCGAAGGCATTGGCATTGTAGATCTCATCTTCATCTGCCTCCTCCCATGGTTCTTTGATCTCGTCTCCCGTAGAAACCACCGCGATCGTCAATGGTGCAAAAACCTCTACCGCCACGATCCCTTGGGCAGAAAGCATCGCAATATGAGAGAAATCCAGCTGTTCCCCCACTTTCATCAATACTGCACCTTTGGTCTGCTCCTCTCCTTTTTTACGTAAGGCACTGCCTTTTTTGAGATTAGGAGGAACTGTAACAGCCTCTGCTGTCACTTCACTACACTCCTCTATGGGTACGATCGTATCTGCATCCGGTGGTACCTGTGCCCCCGTCATGATCTTGTAACAGCTGCCCTCCTCCAAGAGGGGCTTCGGTCTATCTCCTGCAAAAATTGTTCTTATGATCTGTAACCTTTTGCCAGCATCCTCAGCCCTAAGTGCAAATCCATCCATCGCAGAGTTATCAAAAGAGGGCAGATTTTTTTGACAACGTAACTCTACTGCCAGTATCGACCCCAGTGCAGACTCCAACGATACTGTTTCTATTCTCTTGGGAGCATCCACGCGTTCCAGTGTCTGAGTAAGTGCCTCGTCAAATGCATACAGATCCAGCTTTTTCACATGTTTCCCCTCTACGGTATAGTTTGGATAAATTGTACCCAATTTTTCCAAATATACCTACACTATTGAGGCACTTTACTATGAAACTATTTTGCTATTTTAATGCTACAGTTTTGTAGTATAATACCCTTATGTCATTTGATCAAACTAAAGGAGTAAAAAATGTCAGATAAAATCTATCGTGTCAACATGAAGAATCTGAGTTATAAGATAGAGGATGTTCCTAAGGACTGGATGGGACTGGGAGGCAGAGGACTTACCTCTACTATCGTTGCAGCCGAAGTAGATCCCGAATGTCACCCACTAGGGCCCAACAACAAGATGGTCTTTGCACCTGGTCTACTCTCCGGTACCATTGCTGCCAACTCAGGCAGAAACTCTCTAGGTGCCAAAAGCCCTCTGACAGGAGGTATCAAAGAGAGTAATGTGGGCGGTACTAGTGCAGGTATCTTTGCCAAGCTTGGTGTCAAAGCACTGATCATAGAGAATATTCCTGAAGATGACTCTACTTTCTACCATATCCATGTGACCAAAGAGCATGTCGCGATCGAGCCCTGCCCGGAGCTGGTCGGAAAAGAGAACTTTGAGGTACTTGATGCCATGCTGGAGCGATATGACAAAAAAGTAGCAGTCATGACCATCGGTACACCAGGTGAGCAAAAAATGCTGATCTCCAATATCTCTGTCAAAGACCCCAAAGGCAAACTTAGAAGCCACGGTCGTGGTGGTATGGGTGCCGTCATGGGATCGAAGAAGATCAAAGTGATCACCGTCGATGCAGAGAAGTACAAAGAGACTCACCTGGCAGATCCTGAAAAATTCAAAGCTGCTAACAAAGTCTTCACTAAAGCACTACAAGACAACCCAATCAGCGGCGAAGGTCTGCCGGCATTCGGAACCAATGTACTGGTCAACATCATCAATGAAGCAGGTGGATTGCCCAGTATGAACTTCCGCACAGGTAACTCGGAAAATGCAGAAGCGATCTGTGGTGAGACCATGGCTGAGAATATCGAAGCCCGAGGAGGAAGTACCACACACGGCTGTCATGCAGGCTGTGTGATCCAGTGTTCTCAAACCTATAATGACGAAGAGGGCAACTATCTTGCATCAGGATTTGAGTATGAGATGATCTGGGCATTTGGTGCCAACTTTGGTATCAGTGACCTCGACCTCATTGCCAAGATAGACAACCTTATGGATGATATCGGTGTGGATGCGATCGAGACAGGCGTTACCTTCGGTGTAGCAGCTGAAGGTGGACTGCTTGAGTTTGGTGATGGTGAAACGGTCTATAAGATCCTCTCCGAAGATGTTCCCAAGGGTACTCCTGTAGGCAAGATCATCGGATCTGGTGCAGGCAATGTAGGTAAACTCTACGGTCTTGTCAGAGTACCCGTTGTCAAAAACCAATCTATCCCAGCCTATGAACCACGCGCAATCAAGGGTCAGGGTATCACCTATGTCACCACTCCAATGGGTGCTGACCACACCGCTGGCTATGCAGTCGCTACCAACATCCTCAACTCAGGCGGATACATCGATCCACTCAAGAAAGAGGGGCAAGTAGAGCTCTCTAGAAATCTACAGATCGCCTCAGCTGCCATCGACAGTACAGGTATGTGTATCTTTGTAGCATTCCCTGCACTGGATGACCCTGTCTGCCTACCTGCACTGATCGATATGATCAACGCAAGATTTGGCATCAACCTCACAGGCGATGATGTCACAGGCTTGGGTAAATATATCCTTAAAACAGAGCATGAGTTCAACCTCAAGGCGGGACTTACCGCAGCTGATGACCGTATCCCAGAGTTTATGAAGTATGAGCCACTCCCACCACACAATGTCGTCTGGGACTTCACCAATGAAGAGATCGACGCATTCTGGGATTTCTAAAATGGAACACCAATGATAGAGATCACCGTCAAACTGTTCGCCCAGTATAGAGCAGACCATTTCAAACTCGAAAAGCGAAGCTACCCTAAAGGCGCAACAGTGGGGGGTGTCATCATCGAAACAGGTATCCCTATAGAGCAGTTTCCTATCGGTGTCATCATGGTCAATGGACGACACTTCAATGAGGATCACGTACTTCAGGAGGGGGATATCCTCTCCCTCTTCCCTAAAGTGGGCGGAGGGTAAATCACCAAAGAATCTATCATGAAAATCACATTCAATGCTTTCTCATTTGCACGTAAAAAGCTGAGAGAAAAAGGGATCGAATGTGTCAATGTGACACGTGAGATCAATGAGGGTATGAGTGCCCAGGATTTCATCGATGAGCTAGGTCTCGAAAAGAAGTATGTAGAGGCCGTATTTATCAACGGCACCATAAGACCCAAGAGCACCATACTCCAAGAGGGAGACAGAATCGCTCTGCTACCACCAGGCACACCCGGATCCTACAGATTGATACTGGGGATTAAAAATATGGGAGAAACGTAGGCTCATGGAAAAAGTAAAGTCATGGAAATAGAATCTTTTATCAAGCAATGCAGTATGCTCGATGGCTTTCTCACGCTCACAGACCATACCTATGCTGTCCAAGAATTCGCAATGAATTATCGAGCAGTAGAGGCAGTGGCTCTAGAGATGGGGATCGTACCCCTCCGCTATCAGAGAAATCAATCCACCATCTCTTTGCAACAACAAAAGATACTGTTTAACTCCCATATCGCCATCATAGGGTGTGGCGGCCTTGGCGGGCATATCGCTGAGATCCTGACACGTATAGGGATAGGCAAGCTCTCTCTGTATGATTTTGACCACTTTGAAGAACACAATCTCAACAGACAGAACTTCTCTACTGTGGTAGACTTGGGAAGAGACAAAGCCATCGTGGTCAAGGAGGCTCTCGAACGTATCAATCCCTCTATAGAGATCGATGCATGGGTACAGCGGTTTGATCCCCACTCTGATCTTGATAGTATCAAAGGGCTTACACTCATCATCGATGCACTGGATGATCCACAGATCAAACTGGATCTTGCACAACAGTGCAAAACAAAGCACATCCACTGTGTTCATGGTGCTATCGCAGGCATGCATGGACAGTTTACTACTGACAGTACGCTGGAACATCTCTATCCTGATGGCTCCCGTGGGGCAGAGCTCAGCAGTGGAAATCCCTCTTTTACCGTCACTCTGGCCGCATCGATCCAGGCTTCTGAAGCGATCAAGTGTATCTTGGGGATCGGGGAAACACTTCAGGGGAAGTTTATGGTCGCTGACCTGCTCTATAATGATTTTGAGAAATTCCCTCTGTGAAAACCCTCAGAGAAAAATGGGATAAAAAAGCCCAAAATTATAATCGTTATACAACAGATAGCACTGCTCTAGAGGCATCCATTTGTCAAAAAATAGGAGCAGCAGATATCGACCTGAATGGGAAGAAAATCCTCGATATCGGCTGTGGCACCGGTGCCTATACACTCCGCGTCGCCCAAAAAGCAAAACATATTGATGCCGTGGATATCTCCGCTGAGATGCTCCGTATCCTTCAGGAAGATGCAGACAAGATTTCTCTAAAAAATATTGCGACACACTGTACAGACTGGGAGCATTTTCCACTGCCAGAGATCCCCTATGATATCGCTATAGCTACGATGTTCCCTGCACTTAAAAAGCCTCAGCACTTCCAAAAGATGCATGATGCCGCTTCCACTAAACTCTTCCTTGGTTGGGGAGGAAAACGTGGCACAGAACTGATAGAAGCACTTTTTGAGATACATGGCGGAATATATAACGCACCCAACTCTGCCACCGTACTCAAAGCTTGGTTAGAGAGCGAACAACATCCTTACCAACTCATCGAACACACCGAAGAAAAAGTCCGTATCAAACCCTGGGAAGAAGCCATCGAAAACTACAGATGGCACCTCAAAGTACGAGGCATGCCACCCCAAAGAGAAAAGATTACCGAGGTTTTAGAACAGTATCTTAATGAGCGTGGAGAGGTGGTAGAGAGGACTTTGAATTATTTGAATTTGGTGGTTTGGTAGGTATATCTCTACAAAACCCGCATGATTATATCAAAACAATCCACACCCGCGTAGGTGTGACCATGTCACACGATCATGGATATCACGCATACATCCCAATCGTTATACCGAAAAACACCATCCCAATTATCATACCATCATACACATATCACCAACAAACCATACATCCACACAATTCAAAATCATGATGAGCGTGCGACATGGTCGCACCTACGGAATCAATAATACCAATATGATTACAACCATACAATCATGACAATCACAAACACCATCCCCATACCGCCATACACATATCACAGACAAAACAAATACCCACGCCATACATCATTGAGCAGAGCGTGCGACATGGTCGCACCTACGCGATCGGTATTGCCATTGGGTGATATCTTTGGCGTAGCCGTGTTTTATAGGGTTATTATAGAGATAGGTGGCTTTTTCTCTATAGTCTCTCTCGTCTCTAATGGTATGTTCATAATAACGCTTCTGCCATATAGGATAGTAGCCTGATCTCTCTCGATGTTTGCTTTGTTTGATATGTTGGTAATAGCTCTGATCGCAGTGTTTGGAAAAGTATCGTTTGATACTGCTGATGATCTTGGGGTAGTCACGAGCATGTGGTACCTCGATGATCATGTGTAGGTGATCGGGGAGTATCACAATATCGGTGATATCAAACACAAAGAGCCTCTTGGCATAGCCAAAGCTCTCTCTGAGTAGTGTGATATTCTCTATCAATATCGGATTGCGATCATACGTGACCATTGTAATGTAGTAGCTGTATCCATCCAAAAATATACGTTTATAATTTGCCATATCAAAATATAGCATAGAAGTTGGTTTTGGGGTAAAAATATGTCAAATTGTCATGGAATTGTGCAACCATACCATCCACACCCGCGTAGGTGTGACCATGTCACACGATCATGGCAATAACGCATACATCCCGATCGTTATGCCGCCATTCATATATCACGGATAAAACATATATTCATGTAACCCCACATCATGATGAGCGTGCGACACGGTCGCACCTACCATTCCATTACAGGTTGCCCATATAAAATCCATCAAAACCCAAACTACTGTCCGTCTCGCACACAACGCACGTAGTTGCTCTTGGACTTAGTGCGCCAACGGTCGTTGCCGTAGTAGAAGTAGACGTTCCACGCACGGCCCTCATAGCTGACAACCGTGGTAGACGACCAATAACCGTCCGAGACTACATTGATAAAAGTACTATCTATGGCTGGATCACGCTTGCTATGATCTGCAATAGAGTAGAGTTCGTTAAAGTTAGGAAGCCTCCAGTCACTGTGACCTCCAAGAGTCAGTGCTTCACAGTAGCTGATCGCCTCTGTCCAGCTCTTGGTGATGTTGGTATCATCCTGCCACTGTAGTGTGGTGCTGTTGTCTGTGACGATCTGCGTACTGTCATCTCGTGTGAAATCTGCCAAAAGGGCTACGCTGAGTCCTAGCATCATGATGATTATTTTTTTCATTGTATCTCCTGCTTCATTTTTAATATTTCATTCCTCATTCAAAAAGCCTTTCGGCGAAACTGCGATCTTGTTACATATTGCCTCACATGGTGCATTGAAATGCACCCTACAGTTCTTCATTCCTCATTCTTCATTTTTCACCAACTCTCACTGTCCGTCTCGCACACAACGCACGTAGTGGCTATAGGACTTATCGCCCCAACGGTCGTCGCCGAAGTAGAAGTCGACGACCCACGCACCGTCCTCATAGCTGACAACCGTGGTAGACGACCAATAACGGTTCGAGACTACATGTTGGAAATAGCTCGTGTCTATCGCAGGTTTACGCTTGCTCCTGTCTGCGATACCCATGAGCTCCTTGGAGGTGGGGAGCCTCCAGTCACTGTAGCCTCCAAGTGTCAGCTTGCTACAGTAGGTCGCAGCGGTGTCTCCGCTGGTATCATAGCACTCAGGGGCAGAGTGGTTGTTGTCACAGGTATTGTAGTTAGTATCTGTGAGCCACTGCTTTTTCGTACTATTGGCATCTGCATCATCCTGCCACTGTAGCCCTGTGATGTGATCGGTGACGATCTGAGTAGTGTCATCTCTGCTGTAGCTAGGGTCTATTCCTTTTTGGTAGAAGCCATCGTCTTTGATACTATTATCAGTGACCACAGTACCGTTTTCATCATAGCTCTGTGTCTGACCTGTCTTTTTAGGAGCTTGCCCCTCTGGTACATCGGTGATAGTGATAGTGACCGCTTGGGTAGCACTGTTGCCTAGCGTGTCTGTCGCAGTGGCAGCAAATCCATAGCTATCCTGTGTCTCAAAATCAGGAGCCGTCTTGAACGTCACTACTCCTGTAGTCGCATCGATATTAAACTCCGCACTCTCACCTCCTGAGATACTGTAGGTGATAGGATTCTCATCTGTCGCTACCAGTGTGATAGCCGAGGTTTGATTCTCTGCCACACTGGCTGTAGCTAAGGAGGTAAACACTGGGGCTATCTCATCGATATCTGTGATAATAATCGTCACCGTTTGGGTGGCACTGTTGCCTGTGCTATCTGTAGCCGTAGCGGTGAAGCTATAGCTGGTTTGGGTCTCATAGTCAGGGGCTGTAGTAAATGTCACTACACCTGAGCTGGCATCTACTGCAAATGAGGCACTGTCTCCACCTGAGATACTGTAGGTCACTGTGGTTGTATCCGTAGCCACTAGCGTGATAGCAGAGGTTTGATTCTCCGTTACGCTGGCTGTGGCTGATGAGCTAAAGATAGGTTTGACTATATCCACTCCCAGCTGATTGACATAGCCTTGTACCTCTGCTGGGGTATCTACATCCTCATAGTTTAACCCTGCAACAACTGCATTAATCTCATCTAGATTGTCCTCTGTCACACCAGTGACCCCTGCATCAGCATACATCTGTACACTAGGAGGGGTACCACCACTCTGAGCATAGGTTGCAATCTTTTGTATCGCAGTGAGCTCTCCACCGCCGCCTCCACCACAAGCAGTCATCATCACTGCCACCACTCCGACCAGTAGCCATCGCATCATCTGTCGCATACTATACTCCTCAATTGCATATCTCATGAGTATAGCAAATAGCTCTCTCTCTCTAGGATTTTTGCTTAATTTTTGCTTAAAGTGGTGACATGTTACATTTGGTTACGGGTTTTATGGTTGGTTTAGGCCCTGAATTTAAATCCAAAGTGCAATTTCACCTCTAAAAAATTCTATCCAAATTTTCCTATGAAGCCTTTAAATTTTCATGAAATACCTCATAAGGTGTTCTCCATCCTAGAGATTTTCTAGGTCTATGGTTAAGTCTGTTCTCAATCCTTTTAATATCTTTAGCCGTGAGATGTTCAAAGCTACTGCCTTTTGGGATATATTGACGGATGAGTCCATTGATATTCTCATTGAGTCCTCTCTCCCAAGAGCTATAAGGATGACAGAAATAGTAATCACATTTAAGTTTTTTTGCAATGGTTTGATGTTTGGCGAACTCCAAACCGTTATCTGTGGTAATGGTGTGCACATGTTTCTTGTATCTTCCCAGTAGTCGTATCATCTCATTGGCTACGATAAGGGCTTTCTTTCTTACAGGCAGTGAGAGTTTTACATACATGGACTTTCGCTCTACTATAGTAACGATTGCTCCTTGTCTGCCTTTGCCAATGATGGTATCTGCTTCAAAGTCTCCTACTCTTATTTTATCATCTACGATAGTAGGTCTTTGTTCAATAGAGACTCTATTAGGGATACGGTTCTTTCGTCCTTTACCATACTTGGCTCTTCGTTTTCCTTTGTGTCTGAGCTTTGTATGGAGTGTACCATTATGCAGCCTATCTTCATGGATGAATGTGTAGATGGTGACATGGGATATGGTTATGGAGTGTTTGATAGACAGTGTGGCGGAGATCTGTTCGGGTGAGTACTCTTTTTTGAGATACTTTTTGATAAGCTTTATAGTAGAATCTGTGAGTTTTAGATTGGCTTTTCTGGCATGGTCTTGTTGCCTCTTTTTATATTTATCATGGGCTCCATATCCAAAATAGGTTCCAGCAATATCCCCTTTGTTTCTTCGTATCTCTCGGCTGATGGTCGAGGGATGCACTCCTAGCTGTTTGGCTATCTCTTTATTGCTATATCCTCTGCTTATATAAGCTTGAATATGGTATCTTTCTCCTAGGGTTAGATGCGTATATGACATATCACTTCCTTTATCTTTGGTCAGATTTGGAAGTTATTTTAGCATCTAACCTCTTCAAATCCAAAAGAAACAACTCTCAAAAACTCTTTTTTCAAATTGTCTTTTAAAAATTGCACTTTGGATTTAAATTCGGGGGCGATATGGTTGTGGCCACAATCAATAAGACCCTGCGTAGGTGTGACCATGTCACACGATCATGGTAATAACGCATACATCCCGATCGTTATGCCGCCATTCATATATCACGGATAAAACATATATTCATGTAACCCCACATCATGATGAGCGTGCGACACGGTCGCACCTACGGTAGGTATAAGTGATCCGATTTAGTTTTCGTTAATCCCTTTTGAGTACAATGCCACACTTAATACAATCCTAAGGAATCCACTTGAAAAAAATACTACTCGGACTTATCGCGCTTATCATCATTGCAGCAGGCGTACTCTTTGGTGTCAATGGCAAAAGTAACTACGATGCTACCAAATACTCTCTCAGTATCACCCCAGCAGACAAGCACTTTGGGATCGGTTCTACGATCGACTATATCTTACCTGATCAGTTTGACAAGACACACAAACTCAGCACCACTACACAAAAGATGGTTTTTGCTTTTACCAAAGATACCGGTCATATCATTAAAGTCTTTATGATGGAGCAGCCTGAAGGGTTTCTTCAAAAACGCAATGCAGTGATCGTTGCAGATATCTCTGCAATGCCTGTCGTGATCCAAAATACCTTTGCTCTGCCAGACCTCAAAAAGAGTAATTATAGCATGATGCTTATTTATGACAAAGAGATGGCAAAGAAACTCAAAGAGGGACAGGAAGCGACCAAAGTGATCGTCATGACACTGGAAAATAAAAAGGTCACTAAGGTAGAACTGGCTGGCAGTGAAGAGGCGCTTAAAAAACTACTCTAATGCTTGTGCATCGCTGCCACTTTGTCTTTGGCTAGCTCTAGATTGGCACAGGCAGATTCGTTGCCCATACGGCATGCCATACCCCAATATTTGTATGCCAGTGTGTAGCTCTGTTTGACGCCTCTGGCGTTGGCATAGAGAAATGCCAGATTGTTGCACCCCTCGCTCAGACCATAATCACATGACTTCTTGAAGTATCTACTGGCAATCGCATAGTGTTTCTGATCCCCTCTTCCTGCATGTCGTAGTCCTATATTTTGGCATTCAACCCCTGAACTACAGGATGCTGACGTATTGCTGGAAGCTCTCTGTGTATGTCCTTTTTGTGTCGTAGGTACACATCCTGCTAACAGAAAAAGTGTTCCGATAGATACTAATAGTTTTTTCATGATATTATCCTTTGGGTATTAATGCTTTTGTAAAAGCAGAAAATGCTTGTCGCTTACTTCACTGTAGAGGCTTATGGGGGTATCACTTAGCAGTGTCAGTCCCCCTGCTGTTGCAATCTGTGCTGCGGTATGGTAGTGCTGTGTGATCTGTTCATCTGATCTACGGTAGTGTATGCCCTCTTTCTCAAAGAGTGTGAATGCTGAGTGATAGAGCCCCTCATCATAGTCACTGTCTATAATCAGAAACTGATTTTCATCCTCAGCAGTAAAACTCCCGCTGGCGATCTCGGAAAAACCATATTCGCTATTAATATCACAGAGAAAATAGCCACCTGTAGTCAGCCTGTCAGAGATACACTGCATAAATCGGGGTAAGCTTTCAGTATCCAAATAGTTGACCATGTCAAAAACCGCTGTGATCACCTCAAACTGCCCCTGCACTGCACAAAGATCGATCGTTTCTGCCTCGATGCCTCTGGAAACAGTACGCGCTACCATGAGCGAACTCAGGTCGATGCCCTTGAGTTGTGCAGGTGCAAATACCTTTTGGATGAGCTCCAAAAAGCCGCCAGAACCACACCCTACATCCAAAAGTGAATCAAATGCTAAGGTATCCAGTGTCTTTAGATAGGTGCCATAGAGAGAGCCGATCGCTTCCTCATTTTCCAGCAACCCTTCTATCTTGGCATAGAGATCCAGTGCTTCGGTCTTGTTTGACATAGATATCCCTTATGCGATCCCTGAGCCAGTCGAAGGGCTCTCTACCACTGCTTTGATCTTCTCATAGAGGGAGAGTATCTCCTCTTTTTTGGCATAGTAGCTGTTTTTATTGGCAATGAGATGGGCGGAAGAATCTATGATATCCTCAGCCACTTTTAGCCCGTTCTCTCGCATAGTACTGCCTGTCTCAACGATATCCACGATCGCATCTGCCAATCCTACCAGTGGAGCCAGCTCTATCGATCCGTAAAGCTTGATCACCTCGACACCAACCGCCTTTTTGGAGAAGTAGTCACGGGTGATGTTGACCATTTTGGTAGCAACTTTGATGTTGGGTTTGTTCCAGTCGAGTGTGTCACCATTTTTGATCCCGATAGCTACTTTGCATCTGCCCAATCGCATATCCAACAGCTGAATGATATCGAGCTCTTTCTCTGTGATCACATCCAGACCCACGACACCGATATCTGCTGCACCATGTTCCACATAGGTAGGTACATCCTGATTACGGACATTAAGGAACCTGAACTCACCAATATCCAGTATCAGCTTGCGGCTCTCAAAAGTAAACTCCCCTCCAAATATCTCGGCAAAGATCGCCAGTGTCTCCTCTGCAATTCTTCCTTTGGGTAGTGCTATGGTTATCATTGTTTGTTCCTTTTTAATCGTTTTCTCATGCCATCAAAGAGTAGCATTTCATCAAAGTGTGCATCAGGGAAATAGCCAGCAAGCCACTCCCCGTCTCCTCCTGTAAAATAGAGAGGTAAGTCTGATCGTATCTTTTCGATCACTGCGATGAGTGGGACGATTGTACCATAACTGACACTTGCCTCTGTACTTTTTGGCAGACTCTCCATATCCAATGCTTTGATAAGCGTAATATCCAAGATCGGTGAGATCTCGGTATAGGCTTTGGCATAGGCATGTATACCAGGAAGGATAAACCCTCCCTGATAGATACCATCCACTACTTTATCGACAGTAATCGCTGAGCCAGCATCAATAAAAATACCACTCTCTCGGCTCAAGCAGAGTGCCTTTCGATCTATTCCCATCCCCTTATAGTCACCCTCGATAGAGAGTGATTCAGAGATATCGACCCATGCTTCCAAGGCAGTAAGTGTATCACTATGGAGGCTGCTTACATTGATATAGTAGACCTGTGCTGTACCATACTGTTCGATCGCATCTATCATGCTCAGATGAGAGACCCTGCCATCTTCCCAGACATGCACATGTCTGTTACCCACATCTGCCAGTATCATACTGCTCCCTTACTTCTCTGTCGCAACCAATAAAAGAGGCTCAACACTGAGATAAGAAGCAGTGCGATGACTGTCGCATTCTTAAGATAGTGTGCCACCTGATCCTCATTTGCACCCAGATAATAACCCAACAGCGCCAATACAGTCACCCAGATACCTGCTCCCAACACCGTATACAGTGCAAATTTGCCCAGATGCATCCCTGCCAGACCTGCCGGCATAGAGATATACTGCCTGATCCCGGGAATCAGTCGACCATTGAAGGTAGAGATCTCTCCATGTTTGGCAAAAAAGTGCTCTAGCTTCTGGAGTGCTTCAGGCTTAAGGAAAACATACTTGCCGTAGCGTAGTAAAAAAGGTCGTCCATATTTGGCAGCTAAAAAATAGTTGAACAGTGCCCCGGATAATGAGCCTGCAATCCCGGACAATATCGCTATGAAGATATTCATTTTCCCTTGAAATGCCAAATAGCCCGCAGGGATCATTACCACTTCACTGGGAAAAGGGAAAAAGCTGCTCTCCAGGAACATGGCCACAAAGATACCTGCATAGCCCCAGCTATCAACCGTAGCTACCACCCATGAGACAAAATCTGAAAACAAGAGGACTAGTCCTCTTTGAAGGCACCTGGAGCGGTGAGTTTAGCGTAGCGTTTCTCCATCATCTCCTCTTTACTCATCTCTCTGAGTGCATAGACTGATTTAAGATAGTAAGCCTTGAGTGCTTCTGCTGCTGCCTTTTTATCTCTGTGTGCCCCATTCAGAGGCTCTTCAATGATATCATCGATCAAGCCATGCTCGAGAAGAGAGTCCGGAGTGATCTTGAGTGCTTTCGTTGCCTGCTCCACTTTGCTCGGATCACTCCAGAGTATTGCAGAACAGCCCTCTGGGGAGATCACAGAAAAGACAGAGTAACGCATCATCGCAAAGCGGTCTGCCACACCGATCGCCAAAGCACCACCACTACCCCCTTCACCAATCACCACAGAGATCAAGGGAACTTTAGCACCAGAAAACTCTAGAAGGTTCCTTGCAATCGCTTCACTTTGTCCACGCTCCTCAGCACCCAGTCCAGGATAGGCACCCGGGGTGTCTACGAGCATCAGGACAGGGATATCAAACTTCTCTGCCAGCTTCACCGCTCTGAGTGCTTTTCGATATCCTTCAGGGTTAGGCATACCAAAGTTTCGTTTGATCTTGTTCTTTACGCCACGTCCTTTTTGTTCACCGATCACTACAGTACGCTGTCCATCGATCCATCCCAGATAGCAGAGCATTGGTGAGTCATCTTTGAAATGTCGATCTCCGTGGATCTCCTGTGCATCTTCCATGATCAATCGGATATAGTCCAGTGCATAAGGGCGATCCAGATGGCGTGCAAGCTGAAGCTTCTGATAGTCACTCAGTGAACCAAAGATCTTACCTACCTCTTTGTCCAACTCTTTTTCAAGTGCATCTACCACTTCCACATTGCCGCGTGCTTTGGCAGACTCTATATCACTGTAGATCGCCTCCATCGGCTTTTCAAAATCAAGATAGTTTGCCATGCCTCTATCCTATGCTTCAAATTTCTTGAAGATCACCACACCATTGG
Source organism: Sulfurovaceae bacterium (assembly GCA_965215705.1). Taxonomy (GTDB): domain Bacteria; phylum Campylobacterota; class Campylobacteria; order Campylobacterales; family Sulfurovaceae; genus JAAXPZ01. The sequence continues at coordinate 1,228,117 of CBDCEE010000003.1, forward strand.
TACCACCAAACCCAAAGGAGTTACTCATCACTACGTTAAGTACTGCCTCTCTGGCTTGATTAGGCACATAGTCCAGATCACAATTTTCATCAGGCGTAGTGTAGTTGATCGTAGGAGGGATGATTCCTTTCTCCATCGCCATAATAGAGATGATCGCTTCCATAGAGCCCGCAGCACCAAGACAGTGTCCGATCTGCCCTTTGGTAGAGCTTACCGGAGGACAGTTCTCTTTGCCACCAAAGAGTTCTTTGAGTGCCGCTGTTTCATTTTTATCATTGATCGGTGTAGAGGTACCATGTGCATTGACATAGTCTACCTTGGGCTCTCCTGCCATACGATAGGCCGCTTTCATCGCTCTGAGTGGGCCATCCATAGTAGGTGTCGTGATATGGTTGGCATCACCACTCTCACCAAAACCGATCAGCTCAGCATAGATCTTGGCACCTCTGGCTTGGGCAGCTTCAAGATCTTCCAGTACTAAGGCACCGGCACCCTCACCCATTACAAAGCCATCTCTGTCTTTGTCAAAGGGTCTAGAGGAGGTCTGAGGGTCATCATTGCGGGTAGAGAGTGCTTTCATTGCAGCAAATCCACCCACACCTGCACCACACACAGCAGACTCCGCACCGACTACCAGCATACGGTCTGCTCCGCCAACCATAATCGTCTTGGCTGCTTCACCGATCGCATGTGTTCCGGCTGCACAGGCAGTCACAGAAGAGAGATTCGGGCCCTTAAGGTTTTGATAGATGGAGACAAAACCACCCAGCATATTAACCAATGCAGAGGGGATAAAGAAAGGGGAGATTCTTCGGGGGCCTCTGGTGTCACAGATCACAGAGTTTTTCTCGATAGAGGGCAAGCCTCCAATGCCTGACGCACTGCTCACACCGAAACGCTCTCGATCGATATCCTCATCAAACTGGGCATCCTCCATCGCTTCCATGGCAGCTTTGAGTCCTAGCTGGATAAATCGGTCTGCCTTCTTCACCTCTTTGCCATCCATAACGGTAGAGGGATCAAAGTCTTTGACCTCAGAAGCTATTTTCGCTGAAAACTTCTCTGGATCAAACAGGGTAATCGTATTGACACCACATTTCCCTGCAACGATCGCATCAAATGCTGTCTTCTTATCATGTCCTACACCATTGATCATACCTAAACCGGTTACTACTACTCTTCTCACAAAATTCCCCTATATTAGTTTGGAATAGAAATACAAATACTTCTCAAAGTACTTGTGTTTCTATACACAAGTCTCCCCCATGAAGAGGAGATACGAAACCTAAACAGCTTCGATGAATTTGATAGCGTCAGATACTGTAGCGATCTTCTCAGCATCCTCATCAGGGATCTCGATATCGAACTTCTCTTCAAGTGCCATAACAAGCTCAACCACGTCAAGGCTATCCGCACCAAGATCTTCAACGAACTTTGACCCCTCTTTAACTTCGTCAGGGCTCACGTTCAGTTGCTCTACTACTACCTCTTTTACATCATCTAAAATTGCCATTTGTATCTCCTGTATTTGGTTTAATTTATGGGCAAAGTATATCGAAATATTGTTAAATAAATGATAGCCACACTAACAAATGTTATTCTAGCTCACTATACATCCCACTATAATACGACTAAAAAAGGTCTCTACCATGGAATTCCTGCTCCTGTTTACTGCGTTTATCATCCCCTTTGCATGGACCCCAGGACCCATCAATGTGACACTCGCAGCGGTGGGCACTGCCAGTGGTTTCAGCAAAGCACTGCCTCTGATACTGGGGATCAATGTGGCTTTTTTGTTACAAGCCATCGCTATGGGGTTGGGGCTTGGAAAGCTCTTTGAGCTCTATCCCCTCCTCTACGAGATCATCCGCTATACTGGTGCTCTCTATCTACTCTATCTGGCATACAAGATGCTCACACTTCGTATCGGTAGCCGAGAGATACAACTACATTTTTGGAATGGGATGCTACTGAGCCTACTCAACCCCAAAGTCTACATGACCCATATCGTCATGTATGCACAGTTTACACTAGAGGGTCAAACACTCTCTGGTGTACTGCTACTCAGTCTGTTGGCTACAGGGTTTTTCTTCATCGGAAACAGTGGCTGGTGTCTCTTTGGTGCCACACTCAGAAGGTTTATGGAAAATGAGGTATTTTTTAGACTATACAAGTATTTCTTTGCCTTACTTTTGATGGGAGTAGCGGGGTATTTGGTGTGGGGCTAATGTGTCATTGGATACCTAAACGTTGGTTACACATCATAGTATCTACGATATAATGCGATTAAAAATGAGGAACCTTATGAAGCCAGAAGAAAAAACAGGCATCCTCTACGCTATCGCTGCCTTTGGTTTCTGGGGATTGGCACCGATCTACTTCAAGCAGGTGGCCTCTGTGGCACCTACGGAAGTGTTGGCACATCGTGTGATATGGTCTGTGCTGGTATTGGTGGTTTTCCTCTCCCTAGGTAAGCAGTTCTCACAGATCAAACCATTGTTTCGTGACCCCGTTAAGCTCAAATGGCTTATACTCTCTTCGCTGCTGGTCTCCACCAACTGGCTGATCTTTATCTATGCGGTCAGCATCGGGCAGATCCTCGAAGCCAGTCTGGGGTACTTTATCAATCCACTTATCAGTATGCTCTTTGCTGCCCTCTTTTTCTCTGAATCAATCAGTCAAAAGCAATCTACCGCCATAGGGATTGCTCTGCTGGCAGTGATCATTCAGATCATCCTCTTGGGCAAGCTACCACTCATCTCTCTGGGGCTTGCGATCACCTTTGCCCTCTATGGTGCCGTACGCAAAAAGGTACACGTCCCTTCTCTGTCAGGACTTTTTGTCGAGACGATCTTGATCCTACCACTGGCGATCGGATATCTCTGGTATCTCTGGAACACAGGAGAGATCGCTTTTGGTGCTGGAGATGGATATATTACCCTCATGCTTGCTCTGGCAGGCATCATCACCGTCCTCCCTCTGCTCTGGTTCAATGCAGGCACCATCAGGCTCAAGCTTGGCACCATTGGTATGCTACAGTATATCGGGCCCAGTGTCGCCTTTCTTGTGGCGATCTTTCTCTATGATGAAGCGATCAGCAGTGCCAAACTCTTTACCTTTGTACTCATCTGGGTCGCATTGTCCCTCTATACCTACGATTTGATAAAGTCCAATAAGAACAAGTGAGTAAGGGCTCTACATCTGAAATAATCTTCTCTTCATAATCAAAATAATTGCTGTTCTCTATAATTAGTTTTGATATACTTTTCCATTCAATTTTTGGAGGGTTCAATGGAAATGAATTATGTGATAGATACATTTTTCTCAATTTTTACAATGGTACTGATCATTTTGATGGTGCCGGGATTTGCGATGCTGGAGGCGGGGTTGGTGAGAACCAAGAATGTCACTTCGGTACTGACGGTCAATGTCATGATCTATGCATTGGCATCGATGTCCTTTCTGCTGATCGGCTACACCTATGCCTTTGGCAGCTGGGATCATCAAGACAGTATCAACAAGTATGCTTTCTTTCTCTTTCAGATGGCATTTGTCGGCAAGGTCGTCAACATCATGAGCGGTGGGGTCAGTGAGCGTTCTCGTATCCTGCCATTGGCACTTTTTACGATCGTAGTAGGTGCGTTTCTCTATCCTACCATCGTCAATATTACCTGGGGAGCCAACTTCCTCAGTGATACAGTACTAGATATCTCTGCCATGCATGATCTGGCAGGCTCCACTGTCATCCATTCTACAGGTGGATGGGCACTACTGGCAGCGATCCTCATCATGGGACCTAGACGAGGTAGATACAAGAAAAGTGGTGCCATTCAGGCCATCCCTGCTTCAAATATTCCTCTAGTCACGTTGGGTGCCTTCCTGCTCTGGATCGGCTGGTTTGGGTTTAACGGTGGCTCTGTAGGAGCAATCTCTTCCAAAGAGAATGCCGATGCAGTAGCCCTCACCATCATGAATACCAACACTGCAGGCCTGGCAGGTGCGATCATCGGCTGGCTGCTCACCTACTTCCGTTATAAGAAGTTTGATATCACCATGATCCTCAACGGTGCATTGGGAGGACTCGTAGCGATCACTGCCGGACCTGATCTCTATGGTATCTATACGCCTATTCTCATCGGTGCGATCGGTGGGGCATTGGTGGTGTTGTTTGTGCCACTATTTGACAAGCTCCGTATGGATGACCCTGTCGGTGCTCTCTCGGTACACCTGGTCAACGGTATCTGGGGTACGCTGGCAGTCGGTATCTTCGCCTCAGATGTGAGCCTCATAACCCAACTCAAAGGGGTTGTGGTCGTAGGTGCTATTGTTTTTCCATTGGCTTACGCTATAATTTTCACCATCAACAAGTTCTTCTCTTTGCGTGCTGGTGACGATGAGCAGCAAGAGGGTATCGACTATGTTGAGTGTGGTATGGAAGCATATCCAGAATTTAAACGCAGTATATAAAGGAATCGTATGAAAAAAATAGAAGCAGTCATCAAACCATTCAAGCTGGAAGATGTAAAAGAGGCATTGGTCGAGGCTGGGATAGAGGGAATGACCATCTCTGAGGTCAAAGGATATGGACGACAGGCAGGACACTCTGAGCTCTATAGAGGGGCTGAGTATGTCGTAGAGTTCATCCCAAAGATCAAGATAGAGATTGCTGTCAGTTCAGGTAAGTATGCGGATATTGCCATCGAAGCGATCAGGAAAGCTGCCTACACAGGCAAGATCGGTGACGGCAAGATCTTTGTCAGCGATATCTCTCACACAGTACGTATCCGTACAGGTGAAGAGGATGAAGAGGCACTCTAGTTTCTCTCTTCTTGTTAAGAGTCATTAATCTTTTTTGGTGTATCATTCACGACACACACAAGAAGGGCTCTTATGAAATACCAACGTTTTGTTTCTCTCACTGCAGGACTCTCATTTATTCTTATTTTCGTCTCCAGCGGTGTACTCTACTTTATCCCTGATCGTGGGGTCACTGGATGGACCGCGTGGACTTTTCTAGGTTTGGACAAACAGCAGTGGGACAATCTGCATATCAACCTGGGTATTCTCTTTCTGGTCTTTATCGTCTGGCATATCTACTTCAACTGGAAGCCCATCAAGGCCTATCTCAAGGTCAAAAAAAAGTGGAAAGTCTTTACTAAAGAGTTCAATGTAGCACTGATCGTGACCCTGCTGTTTGCCGCTGGGACGATCACCATGACCTTACCCTTCAGCTTTCTGGTCAATATCGGAAATGGGATCAAAGCGGGCAACTCCCTTGATGACGGTAATCCTCCTTTTGGCTATGCAGAGTATGCCACACTGGAGGACTTTTGTCTGCTTACCCACATTGATAAAAGGCAAGCACTGCAAAGGCTAGAAGCCAAAGGCATCATGTTTTCCTCTACTAAAGCTACCCTCAAAGAGATCGCAACTGCCAATGATACTAGCCCAAAAGCACTTTTTCTGATCATCCGAGACACTGCTACCAAGTTCATCCTTCCTACTGACCTACCTGTCGGTATGGCACGTAAGTCTCTAGCCAGACTACAGCAGGAGTACTGGATAGAGCTAGATAAATTTATTGCTCACCTGGCACACTACGGGATCAAAGCCACTCCTGAGAGTTCTTTCAAAAAACTTGCCAAAAACCATAATCTCCACCCTGCACAACTCTACAATATGCTACTGGCATCACAAGTAGAGCAACACTAAGCCACAGATGCCTGTACCAAGGCATCATGCATCTGCATATACCCGATCAAAAACTCAAACATCATCCGCCAAAAAACTTCAGCAAGTAAAAAGGCTGCTATAAAAAGGAGTAGTACTTTTACTTTTTCCTTGGCTGGCAACATCTGCCAGATTAGTGATTTTCCTTGGAGATAGGTCTGCTCCAATAGTGAGAATTTAGTCAGCATCCATCGCATACACCGCCACATCACAAAAGGACAAAGTATAGCCCCTAGATAGTAAAAACCTATCAATGCAGGAATAGAGATAAAATTGTCAAATATGAGAAAATCCATAAGGGCTCCTTTCATTTAGGAAAAGTATAGTCATATTGCTCTTAAAGCTACCGTTAATATTCATTAGTACTTTTTGATGTATGATTCATTCACTATTCTAGGAGGGCTCCAGTGAAACGATTTATCTACCTTTTTCTATTGTCTATGGGTTTTATCTATGCAGATACTATACAGCATCTTATTGCCTACGGACTCAAACACAGCCCTATGATACAGGCGAGCAAAGCCAAGTCTGCACTCTCCAAGCTCTCCCGACAGGCGAGCAAGGCCGCACAGTATGGAGAGCTGAATCTTGTCGGTGATTATACCCACTACAATATCGAGCGCACTTTGGCACCTGTTCCACCCAGTGCTATGAAGAGCCCTACTCCTATCACTACCAGCAAGGATATCTTCTCCCTTGGGCTCAACTATACCGTAGCACTTTTTACCGGTGGTGCACAGAGTAGACAGATAGAGATCGATCAGATCGCTTCTACTATGAGCGAAGGCTCCATCAAGCTCAGCAAGGCGCAGCTGATCTACAATATCCGCACACTCTATCTCAGTACCCTCTCTCTCAAAGAGATCCTCCATGCCCAACGCATCCATACACATGCACTGAAAAAGCTGGAGAGACAAATAGCCAAAGAGGTCACCGTAGGAAGGAAAGCCTCTATAGAGCAGTATAAGTCCCAGGCGGATATCGTAGCTTCCAGCACCCAGGAAGAGATACTGATCGCCAATATCGAGATCACCAAAGCAACCCTGGGTGCACTGGTAGGCAAGTCCATCGGCAGGATAAGCCCTCTCAAGTTTTCTGTTAAAAAGCCCAGATACAGCACCAAAAGACTCCTCAAGAAAGTCTCTGGGCTCACCAAACTCAAACTAGAGCATCTCCAGCTACAAAAAGCCCAAAAGATGATCCAAAAAGCCCAGGCAGCCAACCTGCCACAGATCAATCTCAACGCCTATGCAGGCAAAAACTTTGGAGCGGATATCCAGAGTGATGATTGGGACAGCGAAGATGTTTGGCAGATAAGCATCAAAGGGCAGTACAATCTACTAGACTTTGGCAAACGTGCGATCAACGAAGAGAAAGCACGGGTTGCCATGCTACAGGCACAGATCCATCTCCAGCAGGTAACCTTAGATATCAAAAAACAGCTCCTTCAAGCGATACAGAAGATCAAACTCAGCTATGCAGAGTATCGTGGCAACAGCGCCCAGTATAGACTGAGCAAAAAAAGTGCCCAGATAGAAAAGGTACGCTATGAAAGTGGCACCTCCACACTCAATGATCTATTGCTGGCACAAAGTAAAGTACAGTTTGCCAAAGCCAAAGTGATACAGAGTCGTTATGACTACAAAAAAAACCAATACTATCTTAACTACATTTTAGAAAAAGGAATAAAGTAAAATGAAAAAGATCATCATTTTTCTGATCGTTATCGCCGCCGTTGTACTGATCGGCATCAAAGGAAAAGGACTGCTGGATCAGCGTACAAACGAAGTAGAGAACATACCTCTCCCTCTCACAGAAGTTATTACTATACGCACCGTGACACCTCGGACAGGTACCTTGGAAAACAAAGTCTCTCTGCTGGCTCAGGTACTGCCGCAAAAGAGTATCAAGCTCTCTACCAAACTCGCCGGATATATCAAAGAGGTAACCGTAGAGGAGTCCCAAGCAGTTAAAAAAGGCGATCTGCTTATCCGCATCGATGATACAGAGATGCTCTCCAGTATCACCTCCCTAGCATCTGCACTGGCTACCCAAAAAAGTGATCTGGCACTGGCAGAGAACATCCATGCACGCAACCAAAAACTCTACGATATCGGAGGACTACCCAAAGAGAGGCTGGAGCTCTCTGCACTCTCACTGCAGGCCAAGCACTCTACGATCGAAAACACAGAACAGAAGATCTTACAGCTAAAACATCAGCTCTCCTATCTACAGATCGTAGCACCTTTTGATGGTATAGTCGATGCACTGCTCCTCCATCAGGGTGACCTCGCTGCCACCGGTAAGCCTATCATGAGTATCAGTACGTTGGAGAAAAAGCTTCTCCTCACCTATGCACCAGATAAAGCCAGTACGATCAAACCAGAACAGCGTGTATTTCTACAGGGCAAAGAGATCGGGCATATCAAATCACTCTATACCACTGCCAAAAATGGTCTGCTCGCTGCAGAGGTGACACTCACCACTCCTATCACAAGCCCATTGGGTAGTAGCATCACTGTAGGTATTCTTACGCAATCCTATCAAGGATGTATGGTGCCTACAGATACACTGATTCACAAGGCAGACGGCACCTATCTCATGCGTTATAGTGAAAACAGTTTTACCGCACAAAAGGTTACGCTACAGGCAGAACAGAGCGGTAGTGCGATCATCAGTCCCTGCCCTACAGAGCCTATTGCCAGAGCTACGGAGACGATACTCACCTCTCTACCAGCCTATACCCATATCAAAGTGATGACAGAGAAAATGACGGGAGAGGCAGATGCACGCTAAGCGCTCCAGCTGGGTTGAAAAGATCCTGCGTAAGCCCCATGTGATCCTCTCCTTTCTGGCACTGGCGATCATGGCAGGGATCGTAGGCTATAAAAGTATGCCACGCAACCTCTTCCCTGACTCCAACTATCCTGAAGTCGCTATCGTTATCGTCCAGCCTGGAGCCTCTGCTGAGAGTATGGCAAGCAACATCGCTGTACCTGTAGAGGAGGAGCTCTATACCCTCGATGAGATCCGCAGGGCTCGCTCTGATACCATCGATGAAGTGACGGTCATCCGTGCAGAGTTTGAATACTCCAAAGATATCGATACCGCGGTCAATGATGCCAGTGCTGCACTTTCCAAGATACGCTCTCTGCTGCCCAAAGACATCAAAGAACCACAGATCATCAAGATCACTGTCGCTACTGCCCCGATCATGGTCATGAGCCTCTCACCCTCAGAGGGCAGCCATATGAGTCTGGAAGATATCCGTGACCTCGCTGAGACACGGATGAAACATAAGCTGCTCAAAACCGAAGGCGTTGCCAACATCGATATCTTTGGGGGCTACAAAAAAGAGGTACAGATCATCGTTGATAAGCAGAAGCTCGACAGCTATCACCTCTCTCTGGGGCAGCTTATTGCCACCCTACAGAAAAACAACAATGAATATGCTATTGGTGTGGTCAGCAACGAAAGACAGCGCTACCTACTCAAATCCCAAGGCAAACGAGACACGATAGCCACACTCAAAACGATCCCCATCTCTCCAGATGTCACACTGGGAGATGTGGCTCAGATCTACTTTGGTCACTACGAGAACCAATCCTCCTATTACGGCAACGGCAAAGAGGCGATCGCACTCTCTATCCAGCGCTCTACCACTTCCGATGTCATCCGTACCATTGAAAAGGTTGAGATATTGATGGAGGAATTCAAGCGAGAATTCCCGCATATAGACTTTGCTGTCAGTGACACACAAAAAGAGACGATCGAACAGAGTACGAACAATATGTTTGAGTCTCTCAGAGATGCAATCATCATGTCTACTATCGTCGTCTTTCTCTTCCTGGCAAGCTTTAGACAGATCCTGATCGTCCTGGCAACCATCCCACTGGTCTATGCGACGACCATTGCACTTATGTGGATGGTAGGGCTGGACTTCAATGTCATCACCCTCACCTCTGTGATCTTGGCACTGGGTCTGCTGCTGGATGATACCGTCGTGGTCATGGAGAATATCGAGAGGCACTACCATGAGCTGCGAGAGGATATACACAGGTCTGTCTTTAACGGTACCAAAGAGATCATGTTCGCTGACCTCAGTGGTACGATCACCACTATGATCGCACTGGCACCGATGCTCTTTGTCGGGGGCTATCCACAGACTGTTTTTGCACCATTGGTAGGGACACTACTCCTAGCACTGGCAGCCTCCTATGTCATCTCCATCGTAGTGGTACCCCTACTCTCTCTGCATATCCTTACCTTTGAGCCTGCCTGGCTACTGGCCTTTGAGTCATGGTTCAACCGTATCATCTCTACGATCAATGACAATATTCAAGGCTTTTTCTCCACCATCGTGCGTGCCATCACCCGTTCATGGACATGGGGGATACTCTCTGTCGTGATCCTCTTCGCACTCTTTTTCACTTCACTGAAATTTGTCATGCCTGTAGTGGGTCAAGAGCTCACACCACCTATGGATACCGGTGCAGTCAATATCAAGATCACTACCGATAGCAACCTTCCGATCAAGAAAAGTCAGGAGATCATGGAGCAGGTCAACCATGTCATCGCATCCAAAGGAAAACTCCTGCGTATCTCAGGGAGTATCGGCAGTGAAGCAGGTGTCATGAGTATCGGTAGCGGCAGTGGCATCGACCACCTCAATATCGTGGCTACCTATGTCGACCGCTACAAAAGAGAAGAGGATATCTGGCAGATCGCAGGCAAACTTCGCCATGAGATCGCCTCCATACCCCATGTCAAATATCTCGATGTAACCCCCTATGGAGCGATAGCCATGGCAAGTATCAAAGGCAATGTCGATGCAAAACTCAGCTCCTCTGACCTCAGTAAACTCCAGGAGGCCGGAGCCATGGTGCACCAAGCCCTCTCTAAAACCGGAGGGGTCGTCTCGGTACTCAGCTCCTGGGATATCGACAAAACCGTCTATAATCTCCAGATCGATGAAGCTGTAGCCATGCAGTATGGGCTCAAACGCTCAGATATCACCTCACAGCTGCAACTCTCTTTGCGCGGTGCCCCTGTGGCAAGCTTCCCAAAAAGCAACAGTGTAGACTATACCATCAGGGTCTGGCTGCCTAAGGTACAGATAGACCAGTTTGATACCGTACTCAATACTCTGATTGATACCCCCAAAGGGAAGGTACCGCTCAACACCTTTGCCAACATCACCTCTGCCAAAGAGCCTACACAGATCACTAGAGATGGTCTGGAGTACACGCTGGAGATCTACGGTAACAGAGAAAAAGCCTCTATCTCTCATATCATGGCAAACTTTGAGAAGCAACTGGAGTCAGTCAAACTTCCCAAAGGGGTAGAGCTGGAGCAGATAGGTGATATCAAACAGTTTGGAGAATCTGCAGGCAAAATGGGCGGAGCGATCATCACTGCTATTCTCTTGATATTTCTGGCACTGATCGTCATGTTCGGTAATTTCAAGATCGCACTGATGATCCTCTTCTCCATCCCTCTAACCATCATCGGTGGTGCTTGGGCGATGTTGATCGCTGATTATCATGTCTCTATGGCAGCCATGATGGGATTCATCCTGCTGGCAGGGATCATCGTCAACAACGCCATCCTACTCATCCATTTTGCTATCGAACAGATCAAGCTGGGACTGAACAAACGTGATGCCATGCTCAAATCAATCAAGATCCGTACCAGACCCGTTCTCATGACCGCATTTGCCGTCTCAGTAGGCATGCTTCCCGTCGCACAGGGTGCGGCCATCGGCCTAGAGAAACTCGCACCACTGGGAGCGGTTGCCATCGGTGGACTCATCATCGGTACCCTCATGACACTGGTCTACATCCCGGCTGTCTTTATCTGGACGATCAAAGAAGAGAATATCAGAGATAAAAAAGAGGAGGCCCCTCTCTATACCACCATAAAACCAGAGTAAATTTCTCTGGTTTTCCTCTTCGTTAAGATTCGTTCATACTCCTTTACCTATAATTTTACCCTATACAAATTATAAGGAATCAAAATGAAAAAGATAGTACTTGCAGGACTCGTTGTCCTACCCCTCATGCTCATGGCAGATATGGATAGATGTGTATCCTGTCATGGTGTTGACTTTGAACGCAAAGCACTAGGTGTCAGCAAAATCGTTAAAGATATGACAGAAGATCAAATTAGAGAATCTCTCAATGGATACAAAGTGGGCAAAGGTGGCTCTATGAAAGAAGTTATGATGACAGAGGTCAACGTCGGTGTCGATACAGATGCTATGGCAGCAGATGTCTATAATGAGATCATCACTCCAGGCTTTGAAGAGCCTGATGCTGAATTTATCTTTAAAAAACGGAGAAGCGTTCGTGGTTTGTTCAAAATCAAACAGGTACTGAAGAAAGCTGACCCTAAAAAAGATAGAAAAAAAGTACTTTCTCAGATCAAGTCCTTTGCTTTTGACATCTATACCTATGATTCCTCTCTTAGAAAAGAAGCTCCACTGGATGCAAGTAAGGCTGAAAATCTAAGTATCGAAAAGATTCTTTCTTCAGTCACTGGAGCAAAAAGCTGTACAGATCATTCTTTCACAGATGAAGCACTTCTCAAATGTCATACTTCCTTTATCAATCTTGCAGCTACACTCTCTCTCGATGATGCAGAGAAACTAAAAATCAAAATCAAACCGAAAGAGAAAAAAGGTACACATAAAAAAGCGCCTCTCACTGCAGAAGAAGCAGCAAAAACAATTGTTGGCACGTGGTCTCAGATCTGCTACCCTACAGGCAAGCCAAACGAGTGGGCATCTAAAGAGGTAACAGTCACCGATGATATGCGCGCCAAAGGTGGTATGCAGTTCTATGGTGATGACACATGCACCAAAAAAACCAAAGAGATCAAAGCCTTTTATACATTCAAGTTCGGCAATATTGTTTTAGGTGATGATGGCAAAGAGGCATGGGAGATCGATAAAGTAATCGGAAAGAAGAAGAAAAAAGTCTATGCTATGCTTCGCTTTGTTGATGCAAACCGTGTCATTATCTCTGGTGCAACCAAAGTACAGGATGGATCATCTGTAGATAAAAGAAAAAACCACTTTGATGTATCTTGGGAAGGATGTATACGAAAATAACTTTGTACAATTGTACTTGTAATCACATCAGTTGATATTGGGTTGATACTGCCTAGCTATACTTCCTTATCTAAAAACAAAAGATAAGGAAGAAAATGAAAACAAAAAACATACTACTCACCTCACTACTTGCACTGAGCTCTCTACTCTCCGCCAATGAGATCAATGCCACAAAACTGTTCGAGACCAACTGTGCAGCCTGCCATATCACTGACCTCTCCAAGATGAGCAACAAAAGTACCTTTATCGCACCTCCAGCAGATGAGATCATGACCCATGCCAAAGAGGAGTTTGGTACAGACAAAGCCAAGGCTGTCAAATTTATGGCAGACTATGTCCGTAACCCAGATCCCATGAAGTCCTTTTGTGCCTCGATCGAGACCTTTGGTGTCATGCCCGCACAAAAGGATGTCGTCACAGCCCAAGAGGCAGAAGCGATCGTCTCTATGATGTATGATACTTACCCACGAAAAGCATTTACAGACATGGAAGCCAAAGAGGGAGGTGGACACAGTGGTATGACCTTTGAAAAACTAGATTACAATACAGATGGCAGCATTACCGCCAAAGAATTCCAACGTTTTAGAGCAGAAAAAAACAATATTGACCCTGAGAAGTTTGTCAACACCTACTATTTCGACAGAATAGACCTCAACAGTGACGGAAAAATGGATAGAGAGGAGTTTGACAAAATGAAAGCAGAGAAAAGAAAGAAGAAACAACGCTCTTAACTGAGTGTTGCTTACTCACTCTCGTCTCTGCCTTGTTGTGCATAGAGTCCTGTTACAGTATTCATACTTTTCAGGATCTCTTCTGATTTTTTACAAATAAGGTTAGGGACAAAAGTTTCCGATTTATCTGCAAATTCAAAATACATAAAAGATTTACCCACTTTATCAAGATGCCCTTTGATCTCCTCTGTATTTTTCCTATATGCCAAAAGCTTTTGATGAGACGTCCTAAAAAGATCCATAGCGTCATGGAGTTTCTGTTTGAATTCCGGATCATCAATACCCCATGTTTTCAATACATACAAGCTTGCCATTCTCTGAGAGAGCATACGTTGACGACCAGAGACATTGATGATCTCTCCAGATTTTTTACCCGTCTGTTTTGAAAAAAGTCCGGTGGCTGTATTGGACTCTATTAGGAGTACTTCCAGGTCTTTTTGCATCTGAATGATCTCTTTTTTATTTGGGTCTGCTAACAGTCTCTTCTCTATCTTTCCCCACAACGCCATCACTTTTTTCAAGCTTTTTGCCGTTTCTTTCTCTTTGTTGAAGTCATCTAACGCCTGTAGATGGTCACTAAATGCATGCACTGTTTTACCAAGATCACTTTGAGGGTCACTATATTGACACCCCTGCCCTATCAATCCATAATCCTTGAGCATTCTTTGGGTAAACATTCTCTGTTTACCTGCGACATCAACAGCATGTGATAGATCTTTTATCTCTATCGCTAAAGAGAACTGCGTAAAGAGTAACAAGCCAAGTAGTGTCATTGATATATTTTTCATCATGCTATGCATATGAACCCCCTATGTCAAAATAAAAATGGATAAAAAAGCGAAACTACAGAAGTGTTAATCATAGCAGTCTGACTAACTCCCTCATGTGGAGTCTCATGACTTTCCGTCCTTATCTCACGACAAGTTTGGCTTTTTTTGTGTATTGCTGATACATTCTACCATAGCACTCTTAAGCCATTGTTAATTGACCTATAGATGATATGCCATACATGATTATTTGAATTTTGGAAGCATGTTATCACTCTCTATGGTTGGACTGTCTACTTCGCAGCAGTTGAGTAATGATTTATTGGGATGTTCTATAAAATCATAGCCTCTGTATACAGTATAGAATCCATAGGCGATCACAATGATCGCTGCTAAGTTCATCATCATTTTTCTCAAATTACTCTTGGTAAAAATCCCTGCAAAAAATCCCAGTGTAAAGAGTGAGGGGATGGTACTAAGTCCAAAAATGAGCATCACAAATGCACCCCAGAGAGGACTGCCGGTACTGGCTGCTGTCACAGCAAAGAAATAGACCAACCCGCAGGGGAGTAGCCCATTGAGCAGACCCAATATATAAAAGCTAGAAAGCGATCTGGAGCGAAGCACAGAACGGAAAACCTCCTGATACCAGCCGCTGCGAGAGAAAGAGTGCTCCAGCTTGGTCAGAAAGCTGAGCCTCCCCACGATAGAGAGCCCCGCAAGGATCATAAAGACCCCGGCGATGATCGTCAGTGCAGCAATCGCCACATTGCTAAAAGAGACGACCCCACCGATCGCACCAAAGACTGCACCCATCACACTGTATGTCGTGATGCGACCCAGTGAGTAGATCAGATGGGCTGTGCCCTGGGAGAGCCGGGAAGTGCCCTCATCGATCTTGGTACTGCTGTAGGCGATTACGATCCCCCCACACATTCCGATACAGTGTCCTATCGATCCCAAAAAAGCTATAGAGATGATCGAGAGTATGTCTATGGTATCCATCAAAGACCCAAGAGTTTCTTGCGTATTTTTGGATCGGTAAGATTCTCACCTCTATACATCCGAAGTGTCATCTCTGCAAAATCGATCGTCTCTTTGTTGGGTTTGGCTCTGGCACCAAATCCATAGTGCATCTCACTATGATCGGTTACGCCATAGAAAGCCTTACGTCCATCGATCCACTCTTTTGTATCGATCGTATGTACCCAGAGCGTGGCTTGATCTTTGAAGGGCTTGTCTTTGAGCCAGAGCACCATACATCCCGGATCATCGAAGAACCAGGTACGCCCATCAGGCGCTATCACCTCTACTGCATTCTCTTCACTTTTGATGAGCATGGCACACTGGGTATCATTGGTCTTTCCCAGCTCGATAGGTAGAGGCTTCATCGCAGTATTTCCTGTAATGATAGTAATCGGGGCATCCTTTTTCGCCATAGAGATGAAGATACCGGCAATGATCGCTACCATTACCAGACTCACTAAAATTGGTAAAACTCTTTTCACAATAACACTCCGTTTCTCAAATAATAGACTGCCACATAAGCAGTGCATAGTAACACAAAAACACTAAGGAGCAAAAATGGCACCCTATATCCATTCACGCTACGCTTTCCTATGTAAATCCCCATGACTGCCCAGACCAGAGAGAGGTATGTCCCTATAAAGAGTGTCCCCCAGATCAGATACCCCACAAAGTAATACTCTGCCTGCATCATACAGAAGGGGCACTTGTGGGTAGGGAGTACATAGACATAGGTACCGAAAAAATAGACCACCGCATAATAAGCAACCAGCACGAACAGTACCGAAGAGAGGATCACGATCCATCGCTGTCCCAGCCAAAGTGAAACAGCCTGCACGGCATAAAGCAGGTAAAAAAGGATCAGTAGCTTGGGGATATCAAGCCCAAATGGCAGAGGGTTGGCACCTTCAAGTTGTCCAAAAAGTGCCGAGCAGCAGCTCACTGGGGCTTTGAGATCGATATGGGAAAAATATGCCAAATCCAAGCCGCTCTCCCCTAATACCAAGAGAAAGATCAGTACAAAGAGCCATGATTTCTGTCGAAAGACCGGATACTGCTTTGCCTCCAGATCATAGCGGTTGAGTGCCATCCAAAGCAGCAGAAAGAAAAGCAGTAACAGCTTCACCAAGAGTAGATTCATCCCATAATCATTGGCAGAGATCACCCCTGCACCACACATGGCTCCGGGTACCAGCACTGCCAGGTTATCGATCGTAAAAACAAAGTAGGCGAGCAGAAAGAATTTAACCACAAAGACGAAGAGAAGGATCGTCATCACCAGATACGCCCGCCGCTCCAGAGCAAACTGACGCTCTGAAAAGCTCCCAAAATCCCAATGACGCAGCATCCCCACAGTGACTAAAAAGGCTACCGCCAACAAGATGAGTAATATCCCCTCACTCAGGAGATAGACGATGACTTGATTGTTGAGGAAGATGTCATTCATCACTCACTATCTCCCCGTCTTCCATCGGTACCACTCTGTGTGCAAAGTCTAAACCTTCAAACAGAGGGTCATGGGTAGCGATCACAATCGTTTTACCCAGTGCATGAAGCTGTGCCATGATCTCGATAAACTTCAGAGAGTTGGCACGATCCAGGTTGGCTGTAGGTTCATCACAGAGGATGACCGCAGGATCCGCTACCAGTGCTCTGGCAATCGCAACGCGTTGCTTCTCTCCACCTGAGAGCCTGGCAGTAGACTGCTCTGCTTTATGTGAGATATTGGCAAGCTCCAAGGCTTTGGCAGTCATGTTCTGTACCTCTTCCAGTGTCAGTCCCATCGGGATCAGAGGGATCATCACATTCTCAGCAGCGGTCAGATGCTCCATGAGATTGAAGTGCTGAAAGATCATCCCGATCTTTTTGGCTCTGAATGCTGAGATATGCATATCAGGAAGCTTGGCGATCGCTTCACCATCTACGATCACTTTGCCGCTGCTTGGCTTATCCAGCCCTGCCATGATGCTGAGCAGTGTGGTCTTGCCAGAGCCACTGACCCCTTTGAGTACCATACACTCCCCCTTGGCTACCGAGAGGTTGATATCTTTGAGTACGTGGAATTGTGTATCACCTGTCTGGAAGGTACGGTTAAGGGATTCAATCTGTATCATGCTACAACCTTTCGTAGAAGTTCTTTAGTCGGAGCGTGCGGCATGATCGCACCTACAGTCGTATTTATTTGTATTCTACCAATATACCAATAACCAATAACGTGTGCTTCAGCACACAAATGACATGAGCAAAGCGAATCAATCATAACATCGCCTCCTTGGGATCGGTCACTGCGATCCTCCATACAGGGATCAACACCGCCGCAATAAAAGGAACCGCATAGATCAGAAAGATCGTACTCAACACACCAAAGTCCAGTACCGGTACCAGCTGCACCGTGTTGGAGAGATTGGCAGCACCTAGAAATATCTCACGCAAGAGCGGAGCCCCCAGTATAAAGACAAATCCATAGGCTGCCGCTACCCCAAGAACAAAAGAGATCGCAATCACGATCACTGTCTCATAGAACTTGAGTTTGAGTACATCCGAGATACTCCACCCCAATGCACGCAATAGCCCTATCTGCCGTCGCTCACTGGAGTAGACCATCGAGAAACGCTGATAGAGGATCAGTACAAACGTCGTCAATGCGATCAAAAAGAGGATCAGGAAAAAGCCCCCTTTGTAGTTATAGAGATTCTCATAGGCTTTGCGGACATCCTGTTTGGTCATCAGCCTCAAGTCATAGTAGAAGGCAGCAATCTTGTCTGCCACATTGTCCCACTCATCCTCATTGGGCACATTCAGTGCGATATCCGTCACCTCATCCTCTCCATAGCCCAGTATCTCACGTGCCAGCTCCTGCGGCATAAGGATCATCTCATTGGAGGAGAGGTTGGCGGTGGCAGGGATAGTTTGGAAGATCGCTACCTTTTTATACGCTCCCTTGGGGGTGAGGAAACTGTAATGCTCAGGATAGAAATGGCTGCTCAGATAACGCAAGACCCCTTCTCCCACCAACATCTTGTCTCCCTCCAAAAATACTTTGAGATCTATATCTGTGATCAGGCTCTCCAGTGCCTTGTGACTCTGTTCATCCATAAAGTCCACTCCCACGATGAGGGCTGATTCTTGTTTGTCCTTGAAAAAATACCTGCCATACACTCTGGCAGTGACCTTCTCGACCCCATAGATATCCAGCATCTTGTCCATCCACGCTGTAGGTACATTGACCCGCTGCCCACCCTGAACCCGCTGTACAACAAAGTCCGGTTGTGCTTCCAGTGTCTGCTCCAAAGAGTAGCGAATCGAAGAGGAGAGGAACAGCACCGCAGAGAGTAGGAAGAGAATCACCAAAGAGATCGCGATCACGCCTGCGTGTTTCTTGCGTGCCTTAAAAAACTCCAGCGTCAAAAAGTGAAAAAAGGGACTACTTCTCATAGACAAAATCCATCCTGTCGATTGTCTGCATTTCTGGATACGCACTATTGCCATAGGCATCTGCAGACTCGTAGTAGGCTCTACCCAGTGACACTTCTGTACGCTGCGTCAGTGAGGCAAGTGCGTTGAGTGATCTGCCGACTTTGTGTGGATCAAAGCGTAGATAGTGCACACCAATGCCTACGACAAAGAGCAGGAGCAGTGCCGTCATCATCCAAAATTGCCGTATCATGCGCTATCCTTCAAAATCGATACCATCGAGTGCCATGACCATCTTGGGGGTGATCTTTTCAAATCTCACGATGCTCACGCCACCATGATCAGTCATGAAATTCTCTGCCGCTTTTTTGCTCGCAAAGGGAACCAACTCTCGCCCCATAGGGCCATAGAGTTCCGAATCATAGACATACCATGCTTTCTTTGCAGGGATCGCATCCAGTGTATAGAAATCAGTCACTTCGATCTGTGTAATATGAGAACGGTCATAGGGAAAATCCACATCGAAGATATAGTACTTCATCATATCCTTGACCCCGTCAAAGTACTGTTTTTTACCCTCCACCTCGATCATCGCTGCCCACTTGGGGTACTTGGTAACAAACATCCCACAGACAGGGCATTTGGCTCCATGGGGTACATGGATATGGGAGGTGCTACGCTTGATGCTGCCACTGCTGAGATAGTAGGCGACTGCCTCGAGTTTGGACTTGGAGAGTTTTTTACAGGCGTTAGACGCTACGATCTTCTCCTTGAGTGCCTCGATCGTGCCTTGAGGTTTGGGGAGCTTGGCTTTGTCACACATCAGTGAGACGATCTTCTCTCCTTTTTGAGAGAGTTTGGCTATCTTTGCCAAGCTTGGCTCAGCTGCATAGAGTGATATGGTGAATATAAAAACTGTAATAATGATTGTTCTCATCCAGTTGCCTTATAGTATGGTTTTTTTATATCAAAATGATTGAACCCTCTGAATTTTATATTGTCATTCCGTACTTGATACGGAATCCACGATCTAAATAGCCGACCAACTTGCGATACTGTGGATCCTGAATCGAGTTCAGGATGACGACAAAAGGTGTTTGCCAGAGCGTTCGATTGTATCAAAATCGACTTACCCAAAGGATGACATATATCAAACACCCTATCTACTCATCAGATAGAGACCCACGCTTTGAAGCATCTTCCCCTTGAGGTAGCCACACTGTTTGTTGGCTGTGATAGTGGCCTTTGCCTCTGCGACTGAAGCGAACTTCTGATCTATGGGCTTGCACAGCTTCTTGTAGATCATCTCACCTTTTTTGGCTGCTTTGGCCTGTCTCATCTTTTTGGCTTTACTGTCACTCTGGAAATCTTTTTTAGCCCCTGCCAAGGTATCCTCATAGCCCATCACAGTACCACCAAATTCACCGGCAAACGCCTCAGCCGCTGCCTTGGTGCCAAAGGCATATTTGCTGATCTTTTTTGCCATGGTCGCTGGCTTAGCGCTGCCTACGACATAGAAGGCTTTGGTCGCATCGATAAATTTGAGCGTACTGTTATCCACCACCTTGATATCCGTGACCTTCGCCCCACTCTCCATCGCCTCCACCAGACAGTAGATCGAGCAGAACTGCTCTACCTTGCCATCCACAGTCGCTGCATGGTTGGTACGGTAAAACATCGGCAGTGTCATCCCACACTTAGTACAGAACATCTTGTCCTTGCCTGACTGAAGTATCTCTGCTTTTGCCAGAGGTACCATACGGTAGTTGGTAGGCATCTTCATCCCTTTTTTCATGTCTCCAGCCTGTGTGCCTGTGATGGCTAGTGTTGCGATAGCTATTAGTGCGATGATGTTTTTGAATAGCTTCATTGTCTCCTCCAAGATTTCGATATTTGTAATCGTACTGTAGTAGTGTTAATTTTGTGTTAAGTTTTTTTCTTATTGGTAGATATTTTGGATGTTTTGTTATTTATGAGTTTTAAGGGGAATGTACATATAATGTTCCTTAAATAAATAGTTAGCTTACATTAGAAATTGGAGTATTATGACAAAAAAGATATTTGCAAAAACAATCAAGTTATTTTTATTGGACGGCATACCAAATGGAAGAATGACATGTGAACTTTCAAATTGGACAGGTAAAGCATATAAACTACCTAGAAATATGATTAAAAATAGTGCTAGTAGAAAAGAGTTGTCAAGTACAGGTGTATATTTCTTATTTGGTAAGTCTGATGTTACATCCAGTAAGGATGTGATTTATATTGGAGAAGCAGAAAATATAATCAAAAGACTTTCGCAACATCTAAATGAAAAAGATTATTGGAATGAAGCTGTTGTACTTATAAGTAAAGATGACAATCTAAATAAAGCACACATAAAATATTTAGAAAATAGATTACATCAAATAGCTGTTCAAGTAAATCGTTACGAAGTTAAAAATAGTAACACTCCAACTCAACCTTCCATTTCTGAATCTGACCAAGCAGAAATGGAAGAATTTATTGAAAATATTAAAATGCTTGTAAATGTTCTAGGGTTTAAGCCTTTTGAAGAATTAATTCAAGAACAACCTAATGATACAAAATTAAATTCTAACTTTTTTATCAAAGCTGCAAGAGGTGCAAATGCACTAGGACAGCAAACATCTGACGGGTTTGTCGTCCTTAAAGATTCAGAGATAGCTTCATCCACAGTTGATTCTTATCCTGAAGGTTGGAAAAATTCAAGACAAGAATTAATTAACAATAAAACGATAATTGAACAAAATGGGAAATTAATTTTTGCAAGTGACTATTTATTTAATAGTCCATCAGCAGCAGCAGCAATAGTTATGGGAAGAAGTGCAAATGGTTTAATAGAATGGAAAAACAATAAAGGTAAAAGCTTAAAAGATATAGAAAGTGTTAAAAACTAACAAGACTCTTCTCATTCTATATCTCCTCGATATAGAATGCCTATTCAACCCCAATAACATTAAATCTTCTCCAATCAAACCAGAAAAACACCCCCCTATGAGAGTTTATCGAGACAAATATGATAAAATCTCACCAAAGGAGCATCGATGCACAAAGCCCTCTCTTCATTTCTGATCGCAGTGTCCATCTACCTCCTCATCATCGCTGCTGTACTCTACGCCTACATACAGTATCAACCCAAGCTCTCAGAAGTGACCACAGACAAGTCTCAGGTAGTCGCCTTTGATGTCATCAGCATGGCAGCATCAAAACCCACCCCCGAAAAAAAGCCAGAGCCCACAAAGAAACCAGAACCCAAAGTAGTAACGCAGGAAAAGCCAAAAAAGCCACCCCTCCCCAAGAGTATAAAAGCAGAACAGACAAAAAAGCCCATACAAGCACCCAAACCTCAAAAAACAGCACCTATAGTCGAAAAAATAGTGCCCCCCATGATACCGGCACCTGTCATCATACACAAAGATCCCGCCAAAGCATTGGCACTCAAGCATATCCCTCAGCCTATACCTACACAGGTCACTACACCTATCAAAAAACCTGCTACCAGTCCGACAAAACCGAGGATCGAAAAGAGAAAAGAGAGAGCAAAACAGTATCAAACGCGTCAAAAGAGACGTACACAAAGCAAGAGATCCAGCAGAGGGAACGGTACACACAAAAAGAGATCCGGTAGTGTGGGAAAGAAGAGTTTTTTAGCCAGATTGAAATCCAGGATCAACCGGAACAAACGCTACCCGCGCATAGCTGAAAAGAGAGGAGTGACCGGTGCTGTACGTGTGCGATTTACCATCCTCCGAAGTGGAGGCGTAGGAAACATCTCTCTCAGTGGGGCATCACCCTTTTACCGCAGTACCAAGAGTGCCGTCGAGCGTGCGTTTCCTATCAACCCTGCCAAGGTACCTTTCCCCCTACCGTATCGCACTGGCTTTGTGATGCGATACAAATAATAGAAGAGGGTCTAACTTACTGCTTTCCTTTGACGGCCAGCGTTTTGACTGTGCAGCCTTTGCTGTCTACCAAATCGAAGAAAGGTGTATGAAGACACATATCCCTTTTGTCCGCGATACCATCCATATCCTTGTCTTTAAACCCATTGTTGGCAAAGAGACCTAAAGAGAAGATCAAAATAAGTAAAGATATTTTCTTCATCAGAAACCTCCTGTGCCAGAGCCCATGCCGGAACCCATACCAGAGCCCATACCTGAACCTGAACCCATTCCAGAACCAGAACCAGAACCAGAACCAGTACCAGTACCTGTACTTGAACCTGGGCTTCCTGTATTACTACCAGTATGCCCTGTACTTCTAGAGTGACCCGGTATGCCTGAATGGCTTGGCGTACCATTCAGCACTGACATTGGATCTGGATGCTTGGTAGTATGCTGCCTTCTTTTCAGTGCCGTTTCTACTCTTTTTCGCTGTTTCTTTCTTAACTTTTTGCTATGTTTTTTATATGCTTTACGGGCTTTTGCCGTATGCTTCCTTTTCTTAGGAGAGACAGTGTTTGTTCTCTTTTTTTTCTTTTTCAGGGTAGGCTTTTTCTCTTTTCCCGTGCTCTTTTCATCAACGGCTTGGTGTACTTTATCGATCGCATTGGCTTGCCTCTGTTGTGTCATCAGTGCGATCTGCTGTTTGATCTGATTCATGATCTTATAGGCTTCAGCTTCTGGTGCTTCATGATACTTCGCAACCAAGACATCTATACTGACTGGTTTGACCTTATGTTGCTTTTTGTCTGTTTTTACAACTTCTTTTTTCTTGGGGACCTTGATCTCCATAGAATGCTCTGTCTCTACAACGGCTTCTACCGCCATAGCCGTATGGCTCAACAACATCATGCTAAAAAGCCATAGAGCGAGGTAGCTATTTTTTTTCTTCATCTTTACTCCTTTTGGATAGTGTATATATCATCATATCTACAGAATAATACCTTAACTCTGTGACTTTTCTATTACCTTGGATAACTTGAGTATCACTTTGGTACCTTTACCACGCTTACTTTTCAAAGAAACATCGATATCCAGCTCTTTGGCAAGCTTTTTTACAATATGTAATCCTAGCCCAAGCCCTCGTTCTCCTTCTTTATAATACCGTTTGAAGACCTGGTCTGGATGCTTGATGCCTATCCCGGTATCCTCTATCACAAGCTTTTCATTAGCATAGGTGACACGTACCTCCCCCTGCTTGGTATTATACTTTCCGGCATTGGAGAGTACATTATCCAAGATCCGGGTAAAGGCTTCGACATTGGTGTGTATCATGAGTTTCTCATCTATCTCTGAGCTAAATACCAGATGCGGATAAAGCACCTTGAAATACTCCATACGACCTGCTAAAAGCTTTTGTGGTGAAAAATGATTCAGTGTTTTGGGCTGTCTATGTAGAAAAGACTTCAGATTGGACTGAAGGTTCTGGATCGTCTCTATACTGTTGGTCATCCGTTCAAAGCCTCTATCCTTGCCGAAACGTTTTTTGAGTATATTCAGATTGACCAGCAGTGAACTGAGCGGGGTATTGATATCATGCAGAATATCCCTCACAAACTCTTCATTGATCTGCAATGCTTTTTTGAGAGGATAGAGTGCATAATATGCCAAAAGGGCAGCAACGATCAGGATCAAAAAGATATATCCGTAGATATCTGCATAGATTTTCTCTTTCAGTATGCTAAGTCGATTTTGATACTTCTCTGCCGCCAATGCGATTTTGAGTAGATAGCTTTTACTGCCAGGGATCTCAAAAAGTGCATAGGGGCTTGCTGCTTCCTTATGAAGCTCGAGTACGGTTTGGGCATTCTCTTTATGTGGCACAAAACTCACGTCAAAGTCACCTGAAAGAGGCTTGTAACTGAAGATCTGCATCTCATTGAGGATCGTTCTGTCTATCTGACTATGCTGCTCTTTATAGTTTTGCCACTCCAAGAGCAGATAGAGTGATAGCATCAGGATAAAGAACAGTAAAAAGCTTTTAAGGTAGGCTTCTAACTCATAGTGTTTCAAGCGTGTAGCCTTGACTTCTTATGTTTTTGATATCAATGTTCAGCTTTTTTTTGAGCTTGGTCATGGTCACACGCAGTGCATTGGGGCTGGGTCTATCCATAAACTCCATCAGCTCATCAGAAGAGACGATATCTCCGATATTCAAGACCAATCTATCAAAGATCTTTTTTTGTATCTCACTCAGATAGAAGCTCTCTCCACGATGCATGACTTTTCCATTCTTTGGATAATAGGTCAGCTCTCCATAGACAATAGTCTCTTCTTTGGATTTCAAATGGTGTTGCAGCCTTACCAGCAGCTCTTCGGGATCAAAGGGTTTTTTGAGATAATCCACAGCACCGACCTCAAATCCCTGGGTGATATGCTCGATATCTGTCATCGCAGAGATATAGATCGCTGGTGTTGGATCATCTGCATCTTTCAGTGCTTTGAGGACTTCCAAACCATTGATATCAGGCACATTGATATCCAGAATATAGAGATCATACTCCTTCTCAAAGGTTCGGTCAAATACCTCTTCACCACTCATAACACTGTCCACACTATAGCCTTCCAGCTCAAGATACTCTGAGAGGCTCTCTGCCAACATTGCATCATCTTCAAGTAATAATATTTTCATAAAGTTATTATACCTTTCCTATCATTACCGTAGTGTGACTTTTCCAAAATTCAACAAAACAGAGGTACCTTGACCCACTTCTGATGCGATCTTGATCCCGATCTGTTCCTCATCACAATAGCGTTTAACCAGTGCCAAACCTATTCCCTCCCCACTATGTGCAGTGTCTCCCTGATAGTATCGTTCATAGATATGCATGATCTGGTTGGCATCCATCCCTATACCATGATCCTGGATGGTCAATATACCTGCTCGTTGTGTGATCTCTATGGGATCGCTCGCTTCAGAATACTTCATCGCATTTTCGATGATATTGTCAATAGACTGCTCCAGCCCTATCATGTCCACTGTGATCATCAGCGGCTCCAGTTTCAATACGATATGATTTCTCTCCAGTTCCCTGAATATTTCTACACGCTCTTCGATCACCTCTTTTAGGTCACACTGCACTCGTTCCACGGGCATGATCTCTTTTCTGATACTGTAAGAGAGCTCTGTATAGAGCCGCCTAAGCCTGAGGAGTGCTGCCTCTATCCGTGTGGCTCTTTTTATCTCTTTGGGGGTCTCCATATGCTTTACGAGCATAGAGAGATTGGCATCGATCGTTGCGATAGGAAGATTGATCTCATGGAGTATCTCCCTGGTCAAATGCGAAAGTCGCTCATCCTGCTCTGCTTTTTGCTCCAAGATATCCAGTAATACGATATACCCCGAAAGCATCGAAGCCAATAGAAACATCACAGAGGCAATGATAAAGTTGTTTCGAGTAAAGCCCTGCTGTACTAAAAACCAATACAATACTGAAAGCAACAGCGTATTGATCACTAAAAAGAGGAAGAGTGATATCGCTAATGATCGTTTCATGATACTCCTCCTATCATACTATGTTCTCTTTATCAAAGAGATAGCCCACACCTCGGATATTTTTGATTGCCTCTGGAAAATACTTTTTGATCTGCGTCACATAGACACGTAGCGCTCCCTCACTCGGTGTCTTGGATGCTGCCCAAAGCTTGTCTTTGATCCTCTCTGTACTAACCACAGCTGTATCTGCTTCGAGTAAAAATATGAGCAAATCCACTGCTTTTTGGCTGATCTCTAGGACTTCACCGTCAGTATAGGTCAGTGATTTGGACAGTAGATCAAGTCGATAGGTACCTAGTTGGAGAATCTCTTCTCTCGTCTGTCTTCGGATGACAGCATGGATACGAAGCAGCAGTTCATCCAGATCCACAGGCTTACGCATATAGTCATCTGCACCCTGAAGAAAACCCTCCTGTAGTGATGCTTTGTCTTCTCGGGATGTGAGAAAGATTGTGGGGGTCATATCCCCACTCTCTCTGAGTCGCTTTAACAGGTCAAATCCATTTTCATAAGGAAGGTTCACATCAAAAAGATAGAGATCAAAGGTGGATCGGTAGGTTAACTCTAAAGCAGTACGAGGATCCAAAGCACACGCCAAAGCAAACCCCTCCTCTTCGAGAAAGTCCTGAAGTGTCTCGTTGAAGAGTTTGTCATCTTCCAAAAGAAGTATTTTGCTTGCCATCATGCTCCCCGCCTGCGGTATGATGTTATTTTAACAAAATGATACTAGGGTTGAGATTAGAAAAAAAGGGAATAGGCATCTCTCGCAAAAAAGCGAGAGAAAAAGGTGAGGTAAGTGTTTAAAACTAAAATATAGCTACAAGTGTAAACACTGCTAGCAAACTGACTGTATCAACAAAAACTTCTCTAACGATGGCTTCTCGACTGATCTTCATGTGGTATCCTTTGGGTGTTTAGATACGCTTATTATAATAGAAAAAAGTCAAAAAACTGTCAAATTACATCATCATCCCACCATTGACTTTAAGTGTCTCTCCTGTGATGTAGCTCGCATGGTCTGAGAGGAGAAATGCCACTGCATCTGCCACTTCACTAGGCTCACCAAATCTACCCAGAGGTATCTTGGCAGTAAATGCATCCTTGATCTCCTCTTTGAGTACATCAGTCATCGCGGTAGCAATGAACCCGGGGGTCACAGAGTTGAACCGGATACCACGTGAGGATGCTTCCTGGGCAAAGCTCTTGGTCATGGCGATCGTACCACCTTTACTCGCAGAGTAGTTGGTCTGTCCTGCATTGCCCGTCTCTCCTACGATAGAGGCGATGTTGACCACCGCACCAAAACGCTTCTTACCCATGGCTTTGACCGCTTCACGACAGCCGATAAAGGTAGAGAGGAGATTGGCTTCGATCACTGCCATAAACTCCTCTGCCTTCATACGCATCGCGAGCTTGTCCTTGGTGATGCCTGCATTGTTGACCAGATAGGAGAGTGCGCCATCAGCCTCTACGATCTGCTTGACCGCAGCGACAAATGCCTCTTCACTACTCACATCAAACCCGATCACTTCTGCCTGTCCACCTGCGGCGATGATCTCCGCTTTGACTGCGACCGCTTCTGCTTCACCACTGCGATAGTTGACCCATACTTTTAGCCCCTGTGCTGCCAAGCCTTTGGCGATCTGTGCACCAATCCCTCTGCTGCTGCCAGTGACCAGTACATTACTCCCTGTAAATTTCATGATGATACCCTTTGTTGATTGTTTTTGAGATTGTAACATAAGTGGGGTTTGGGGTAGGCTAATGCAATATCTCCAACCTTACTCTCCCCACCCCTTGTGTCGTTAACCCTATCTTTTGTGCTGCTTTATCACTGAGATCAATGATCCTGCCTTTGATAAAAGGCCCTCTGTCATTGATACGTACGATCACACTCTTGCCTGTAGAGAGTAGGGTGACTTTCACCCGTGTATGAAAAGGCAGTGTTTTGTGTGCTGCGGTCATCGCCCGATGGTCAAACCGTTCACCATTGGCCGTCAACTTGCCTGACCACGCCTTACCATAAAAAGAGGCATGACCCACCTGTATGGAGCTTACACTCTGTTTTGTCGGTTGATGCGTAGAACCACATCCATTGAAAAATAGTATACACACGCCAAAAAGTATCATGCTCTTTTTTTGCACAGAGATCCTTTTTATCTGTATTGTAACACAGTAGTGTTACTTGGGTATTAATGCTACGTATAGCACGTTTGAACGCTCTTTATACACATTGCGGGGTGACACATGACACACCCTATATCTCACACAACGACGCTTCCCGCTGATTGAGCATACTTTTATACCCTGTCAGGTAGCTGTCGACCTCTACCGCACATTCGCGTCCCTCATAAATCGCCCAGACGACTAGAGACTGTCCTCTGCGGCTGTCACCTGCAGAGAATACTCCCTCTACGGAAGTAGCAAAGCCCTCGGTTTTGATATTGCTTCGCTCGTCCGTCTCCAGATCCAGCTCCGCGATAACATCTTCTTGGAGGGGGCCTAAAAAACCCATTGCTAACAGCACAAGATCAGCTTGGAGGATAAACTCGCTACCCTCTATCTCTTTGAATCCTCTGCCTTCCCATTCGATATGGACACAGTTGATCCCGGTGACCTTACCTGTATCATCTTCGATGAAAGACTTGGAGAGCACATTGAAGTCCATCTTGAAGTCAGTGGTAGCACCCTCTTCCTGAGAACTAGATAGCTTGAAGGTACGGGCATAGGTCGGCCATGGCATCTCTGCTGTTCGCTCTGTGGGGGCTTGGGGCATCAACTCTATCTGAGTGATGCTGGCTGCACCCTGTCGAATAGAGTTACCCACACAGTCACTGCCTGTATCTCCACCACCGATGACGACCACATGCTTACCCGTAGCAAGTATCTCGTCAGCTGGATCGATCATCTCATATTCCACACGGCTGTTTGCCTGAGAGAGAAATGCCATCGCAAAATGTATACCTGCTGCATCACGATTCTCTATAGGCAGATCTCGAGGATTACCTGCACCCGTAGTGATGATCACAGCATCGTTCTGGAATCTGAGCTGCGCAACGGTACGGTCTACTCCGATATTGGCTCCTGTGACAAAGATCACACCCTCTTCGGTCATGAGATTGACACGGCGTTGGATGACCTTCTCTTTGTCCAGCTTGAAGTTTGGTATACCATAACGCATCAATCCACCGATACGTTTGTCCTTTTCATAGACAGTCACTGTATGCCCTGCCTTGTTGAGCTGGTTGGCTACGGCCAGACCTGCGGGACCACTCCCGATGATTGCTACACGCTTGCCTGTCTTGACTGCAGGGATCTGTGGATGCATCCAGCCCTCCTCATAGGCACGCTCGATGATCGTATACTCGATACTCTTGATGCCTACCGCTTCTTGGTTCAGTCCAAGCACACAGGCATGCTCACAGGGAGCGGGACAGATACGGCCTGTGAACTCTGGGAAGTTATTCGTACTCATCAATGTACGAAACGCACTCTCCCACTCATCACGATAGACCATATCATTGAACAGTGGGATGAGATTGCCCACAGGGCATCCATAGCTGCTATGACAAAAAGGAATCCCACAATCCATACAGCGTGCACTCTGTTCATTCATACGTTGTGCATCCATCGGAGTGATGAACTCATGGTAGTGTGTCACCCTCTCCTCAACAGGAGCTAGGGTAAAGTGATGTCTGGTATAGTCTTTAAATCCTGTGATCTTACCCATGTGTCACCTCCTTGGCTTTGGCTGCTTGTTCGGCAAGCACCCGCTTATAATCTCGTGGCATGATCTTGATGAATTTTTTCTGGGTATGCTCCCAGTCATTCAGTATCTCCTGAGCTTCTGGAGAGCCTGTATAGCGTATATACTGCTCGATCATGGTACGCACCACATCGGCATCTTCTGTCGTCTCGATACGATCGAGATCGACCATACCGTCATTGATGCGACTGCCAAGTGACCCCTCTGTATCATAGATATAGGCAACACCTCCGCTCATCCCTGCAGCAAAGTTCTTACCGATCTCTCCAAGGATCACCACACAACCCCCAGTCATATACTCACAACCATGATCTCCCACTGCAGAGACCACAACCTGTGCCCCTGAGTTTCGCACGGCAAATCGCTCACCTGCCAACCCATAGATATACGCTTCTCCACTGGTCGCTCCATAGAATGCCACGTTACCCAAAATCACGGTCTCGTTGGCATCAAAAGTAGCGTTCTTGGGGGGATAAAGGATCAGCTTGGCTCCGGAGAGCCCTTTACCAAAGTAGTCATTGGCATCTCCTTCCACCTCAAAGGTCAACCCTTTGTTGGTAAAGGCAGCAAAACTCTGTCCACAGGAGCCTGTCGCTTTGATAGAGATCGTATCCTCAGGCAGGCCCTCTGCACCATACCGTTTGGTCATGTAGGCAGAGAGCATCGTCCCCACCGTACGGTTGATATTGCGTAGACGGATCTCTTTGCTGGTAGGGGTTTTACGATCGATAGCCTCTTTGAGGTCAGCGATAAGTTGGTTGTCCAGTGCCTCTTCGATACCATGGTTTTGCTCCATACTTTTGAAGGTATTATCCTCCTCACGTACATACATACGATGCAGGAGCTTATCCAGATGCAGGTGCTTCGCCTTCCAATGGGAGACATCTGTTTTGGCAGTAAGCTTATCCACACGTCCTACCATCTCATTGATCGTTCTAAAGCCCAGTTCCGCCATGATCTCGCGTAGCTCAGTGGCGAGGAACTTGACAAAGTTCACGATATACTCAGGCTTACCTGTGTATTTGGCACGCAATTCAGGATCTTGGGTAGCGATCCCGACGGGACAGGTGTTGAGATGACACTTACGCATCATGATACACCCCTCTACGATCAGGGCACTGGTCGCGATCCCCCATTCCTCAGCTCCGAGCAGTGTAGCGATCGCCACATCACGCCCTGTACGTAGCTGTCCATCTGTCTGCACCACGATCCTACCACGCAGACCATTTTTGACCAGTGTCTGATGCGTTTCAGAGAGCCCCAGCTCCCATGGCAAACCAGCATGCTTGATAGAGGTCTGCGGACTCGCACCTGTACCCCCATCATAGCCTGAGATCAGTACCACATCAGAGTAGGCTTTGGCAACCCCTGCTGCAATGGTACCAACCCCTACCTCTGAGACCAGTTTGGTGTTGATACGGGCATGGATATTGGCATTTTTCAGATCATGGATCAGCTGTTTGAGATCCTCGATACTATAGATATCATGGTGTGGTGGTGGCGATATCAGTCCCACTCCCGGGGTAGAGTGCCGTGTCGCACCGATGATCTCGTCGACCTTGTGTCCTGGCAGCTGTCCGCCCTCTCCCGGTTTGGCTCCCTGTGCCAGCTTGATCTGGATCTCTTCGGCATTGACCAGATAGTTGGCGGTCACTCCAAATCGTCCGGAAGCGACCTGCTTGATCTTGGAGTTACGTTCGGTACCAAAACGGCTGGCATCCTCACCCCCTTCTCCGGTGTTAGACTTGGCACCGATACTATTCATCGCAATCGCCATCGTCTCATGTGCTTCCTTGGAGATCGAGCCATAGCTCATCGCACCTGTAGCAAAACGGGTCATGATACGCTCGACAGGCTCCACCTCATCCAGTGGGATCGGTTTATGGTTTTTAAACTCTAACAGGCCACGCAGCGTCACATAGTCCTCATCAGGCTCATCGATCATCTGTGCGTATTGCTTGAAGATATCATAGCTATCAGTACGTGTCGCCTGCTGGAGGAGGAAGATATTTTCAGCAGTGAGCAGATGTTTTTCTCCACGCTGTTTGAACGAATACTGTCCACCCACACCCAGCCCATTGGACTCTGTGATATATTTGGGAAATGCCAAACTATGGCAGAGCAGTGTCTCTTGCTCCAGTGTTGCGATATCGATACCACCCAGTCTGGAGGGGGTGCCTTTGAAATACTTCTCTATCAGATCATCCCCCAGCCCCACAGCTTCAAAGATCTGTGCCCCTGTATAGGAACGGATCGTGGAGATCCCCATCTTGGACATGATCTTGTAGATACCTTTACCGATCGCCGTGATATAGTTCTCCACTGCCGCGTCATGACTCAGGTCCTCTCGGATGAGCTTACGGGTACGCATATCTTCGATCGTCTCAAAAGCAAGGAAAGGGTTGATCGCATTGGCACCATAGCCGATCAGCGTCGCAAAGTGATGGATCTCTCTAGGCTCAGCAGACTCAATGATCAATCCACAGCTCGTCCGTGTACCCTCAGCGATGAGATGCTGATGCACCGCAGAGGTTGCCAATAGTGTAGGGATAGGTGCCCTCTTGTCACTCACCCCTCTGGTAGAGAGGATGAGCATCTGATAGCCATCCTTGATCGCCCCAGAGGCCTCGGCTTTGATACGCTCTACAGAAGCTTCCAGATCTCCTGCAACCTCAGCATCAAAGAGAATCTCGATACTCTTGGCTTTGAAATCAAAAGCATCGATCCCCTTGAGTTTGACCAGCTGTTCATTGGTCAGGATCGGAGAGGAGAGTTTGATAAAGTTACGCTCCTCATCTACCTCTTGAAAGAGATTGCCCTGAGAGCCAATATAGGAGGTCAGACTCATCACAGACTCTTCACGAATTGGATCGATGGGTGGGTTGGTCACCTGAGCAAAGAGCTGGTGAAAATAGTTGTAGAGGTTGATCGATTTATGTGAGAGGACTGCCAACGCTGCATCGTTCCCCATCGAACCTGTTGCCTCATAGGCGTCATTTGCCATAGGTGTGATAACGGTCTTGAGATCCTCTACCGTATAGCCATAACACTTCTGACGCTGGAGTACGGTCTCGTGGTTAGGTTGATGAATCTCTTGGTTGAGAGGAAGGTCATCGAGGTTGATCTTCTGTTTGGCGATCCACTCCTCATAAGGGTACGCATCTGCCAGCTGATCTTTGATCTCACTATCAGGGATGATACGCCCCTGCTCCAGATCAGCCAGAAACATCTTGCCCGGCTGCAGACGACCCTTGAGTACGATATCCTCAGGCGGGAACTCCAATGCTCCCTGCTCAGAAGCCATCACTAGGATATCGTCCTTGGTCAGAGAGTAGCGAGAAGGACGCAGTCCATTACGGTCAAGGGTCGCACCGACAAGTTTGCCATCGGTAAATGCTACAGAAGCCGGACCGTCCCATGGCTCCATAAAGGTCGCATGGTACTCATAAAATGCCCGTCTATTGGGAGCCATATCCTCATATTTCCACGCCTCTGGGATCATCATACTCATCACATGCGGTAGGCTGCGTCCTGCCAATGTGAGCAGCTCTACGACATTGTCCAGCACCGAACTGTCACTTCCTTTTTTCTCATTGATAAGATAGGGATAGATCTTGTCCAGTTCATCGGCAGTAAAGAGCTTGGAGCGTAGCAGTGATTGGCGGGCACGCATCCAGTTGATATTGCCTCGCAGGGTATTGATCTCACCATTGTGGGCGATATAGCGAAATGGCTGTGCCAGTGCCCATGAAGGGAAAGTGTTGGTCGAAAACCGACTATGCACCAACGCGATGGCTGACGCATAATCAGGGTCATTGAGGTCGGCAAAATAGAGTGGTAACTGCTCAGTAATAAGCTGTCCTTTGTAGACAATAGTCTTGTAGGACATAGAGGTCATATAAAAATATCCTGTCCCTCGTACGGGGGAGGCGGTCACACGAGCCTGTGCATACTTTCGGATGACAAAAAGCTTGCGCTCAAATGCTTCAGCATCAATACCTTCAGCTTTCTTGATAAACACCTGTTTGACGATCGGTTCTACTCCTTTGACCATCTCTCCTAGTGTCTCATTCTGTGTCGGTACCTTTCTCCAGCCCAGACACTCCTGCCCCATCTCTTCGATACACTGCTCGACGATACTCTGTGTCTCACTATAGGCATCAGGATCACGCGGGATAAATACCATCCCAACGCCATACTCACCATAGGGTGGAAGCGCCTCCTTGATCCCCGCTTTACGTGCTGCTTTTCGCATAAAGGCATCTGGCATCTGCGTTAGCACGCCAGCACCATCTCCAGAGTTATGCTCTGCTCCAACGGCACCTCTGTGCTCCAGATTGGCAAGCATCTCCAGCCCTTTGGCTACGATAGTGTGCGATTTCTCTCCTTTGAGGTGAGCTACAAAGCCCACCCCACAAGCATCATGTTCAAACTCCGGATCATACAGACCCTCCTTACACGGATAACATCCTTCACTCATACACACTCCTTCTCTAGATCGATATTTTTGCCTCTTTATCTTTTCAAAATTGAGAATATGCACCCCGGTATCTATTCTCAATTATGGATAACAATAAAGCGGTAGATGGTATCTATCATAACCAAAGAAGTTTAAAAATGCGCATTGTAGCCTCTTGTAGAGATCGTAAAGTGGACTCCTGCTACATTTTGTGAAAGCAGAAGGTATATTTGCTATGTCCTTGCTATTGCAGAGATCAGATCAGAGCCTCATCCATCTCTTCTGGTATATCTAGCCCCATCAGTGTCAGTACTGTAGGTGCTACATTGTTGAGCCCGCCACCCTCTCGCAACTGGGTCACACCCTCTGCGATCACAAAGCACCAGACCTCCCCTACCGTATGGTTCGTCAATACATGTCCCTGTGCATCTCTCATCTCTTCACAGTTGCCATGATCAGAAGTCAGAAGTACATTATATCCCTGTGCTTTGGCTTGATCAATGATGAGTCCCAGCTGTGTATCCACCGCATGCACCGCCAGCTTGGCTGCTTCATAATCACCAGTATGCCCTACCATATCTCCATTGGCGAAGTTCACTACGATAAAGTCATATGCCTCATCCATCGCTGTGCGTACCGCCTCACCTACCTCTGGGGCAGACATCTCCGGCTGCATATCATAAGTCTTGACATCAGGACTGGGGATCAAAACTCGGCTCTCACCGATATAGGGCTCCTCGATCCCACCATTAAAGAAAAAGGTCACATGGGCATACTTCTCTGTCTCCGCTGTATGGAGCTGTCTGAGTCCTGCTCGGCTGATCAGCTCTGCAAGTGTATTTTTTGGTGCCTCTTTGGAGAAGAGTACAGGATAGGGGAAGGAGGCATCATACCGTGTCATGGTCGCCAGATGGATCGGTATAAAATGCCTTTCGAATGCTGAAAAGTCAGGTGCTGCCAATGCGGTCGTGATCTCACGTACTCTGTCAGAGCGGAAATTGGTCA
This sequence comes from Sulfurovaceae bacterium, assembly GCA_965215705.1. GTDB lineage: Bacteria > Campylobacterota > Campylobacteria > Campylobacterales > Sulfurovaceae > JAAXPZ01. The sequence goes on from CBDCEE010000003.1 coordinate 1,263,584, forward strand.
TGATCACCGCATCTCCCTCTGCGATACCACTGTATCCTGACAATGCCACAGGCTCTATGAACTCATCAGTCACTTCTGCCTCATAGCTCTTGGTGATATAGTCAGATACAGACAACTCCGTCTGTGGTCTTGCCTCCATGATCGCTCTGTAGCCTTGCGCTACACGTTCCCAGCGGTTATCCCTGTCCATAGTATAAAATCGTCCACCGATCGTGGCTATGGATATTTGTTTATCACAGATCGCCTCAATCTGAGCGATATACTTTGGTGCGGAGGTGGGGCTCACATCCCTGCCATCGGTGATCAGGTGCAGAAACACCTGCTTCCCTCTGGCTGCTGCCAGCTGTGCCAGTCCGATCGTATGTTCGATATGCGAATGCACCCCACCATCACTCAACAATCCGATCAGATGTACCCGCTCGCTCTGCTCCAGTGTCTGAATCAGTGCCTCATTCTGCTCGATGCTCCCATCCTCCAGTGCCAGCGAGATCTTGACCAGATCTTGATAGAGGATACGCCCAGAACCCATGGTCATATGTCCTACCTCTGAGTTCCCCATCTGTCCCTCAGGCAGGCCAACACTCAATCCATGGGTAGAGATCAGTGTATGCGGTACGGTTTGAAAAAGTCTATCATAGGTAGGGGTATCTGCATCCTTGAAAGCATTACAGACACTGTCCGGTTTACATCCGATGCCATCGGTAATAATAAGTATGGTTTTATTGGTTTTTTTCATGAATATTCCATCTTTTGATAGTTTTTATATAATTATAGTAAAATACCATTTATTATCTAATAATCTACTTTGGAATGTGGGGCTTATGTTATATTACTTTTATCAGATCTTTGACATCAATCTACTCGGCTATATCTCCGTACGTGCGGGAATCGCCTTCTTTTTGGCATTTTGTCTGACTATGTTCCTGTTACCCAGGTACCTTGCCTGGGCAATCTCGAAAAATGCAAACCAACCCATCAACAAATATGTCCCCATCCATGAATTTAAACAGCACACACCTACCATGGGAGGTGCTGTCTTTGTCGTAGCCACCATTATTGCTTCTCTCTTGACCGCTGATATGAGTAACTGGCATATCATTGGTGGCCTGGTCACGATCATCAGCTTTGCACTGATAGGCCTCAAGGATGACCTAGGAAAGATCCTCTCAGGAGATAACCTGGAAGGACTCACTGCCAAAGGCAAGTTTGGCCTACAGATCGGAGCATCTGTGCTGGTCTCTGTCATACTGATCTATGTGGCCGACTTCCCTACAGAATTTTATGTGCCTTTTATCAAAACACCTCTTTTTGATATGGGAAACTGGTCTATCCTCTTCTGGACGATTGTTCTGGTAGCCACAAGCAATGCCGTCAATCTTACCGATGGGCTGGATGGGCTGGCCACTGTGCCTACTGTCATTGCGATGGGTACTTTAGGGATCATCGTATATCTCACAGGACATGCGATCTTCTCCAGCTACCTGCTTCTGCCTAACATCAAAGGCGTAGGTGAAGCGATCATCATCTCCTCTGCCCTCTCTGGTGCACTGCTTGCATTTCTCTGGTACAACTGCTACCCTGCAGAGCTCTTTATGGGAGATACTGGTTCGCTTTCTATCGGTGCATTTCTAGGCTATATGGCGATCCTCGGTAAAAGTGAAGTGCTGCTGGTACTGATCGGTATCATCTTTGTGATCGAAACGGTCTCAGTCATTCTCCAGGTCGGTAGCTACAAACTCCGTAACAAGCGGGTCTTTCTTATGGCACCGATCCACCACCATTTTGAGATGAAAAAGTGGGCAGAGAACAAGATCATCGTACGGTTTTGGATGATCGCATTCTTGGCGAACCTCTTGGCACTGATCACCTTGAAGATACGATAAATGAATGAGGAATGAGGAATGAGGAATGAGGAACAGACCCCAATAAGTTTTTTCGGCTATGGTCTCACCACCAGAGCAATCGCGAAAAAACTAGGCGGAGACTGTACTTTTTATGATGATAACTGCACAGAACCCTATACCGATGCAGAGAGCAACCTCATCCTGCCTTCCTCACACTTTGATCCAAACAAGAGTCAGATGGAGATACTAACACCCAGTATTCCCCCACATCACCCACTGCTACAAAAGGCAACAAATCCTGTAAGTGAGTATGATTTTTTTCTTAGCAATGTAGGTCGAGATATCCTCTCCTCGACATTGGATACCCATAAGCATACCCAGCCCTTCACCATTTGGATCTCTGGTACCAATGGCAAGACCACTACCACGCAGATGCTTACCCATATCTTGGAAAAACGGGGGGCTGTCTATGGGGGTAATATCGGTGTGCCACTGGCTGATCTCGATACAGAAGCTCCTATCTGGGTACTCGAATCCAGCTCCTATACCCTGCATCATACCAGACTCGCCTCACCCGATATCTACCTGCTCCTCCCTATTACCCCTGACCATCTCGACTGGCATGGCACATCAGAGCAGTATGAAGCAGATAAGCTTAGACCACTACTCACGATGAGAGAGGGAGAGTTGGCATTGGTACCCAAGGGGCTCAACCTACCCAAAACTGATGCCTGGGTCGTAGAGTATGACAGCCTTACCTTCCTGGAAGACTTTTTCGATCTAGACACTTCCAAGCTCAGATACAAAGCTGCCTTTCTCCAAGATGCCCTTCTCTCACTGGCAGTGACACGTACACTCTTTGATGAAGCAGACTATACCCTGCTGAATACCTTTGTCATGGATCATCACCGTCAAGAAGAGCTGATAGACGGCCAAGGCAGACTCTGGGTCAATGACTCAAAAGCCACCAATGTTGATGCCACGATCCAAGCGATCCATACCTATAAAGATAAAAAGATACACCTCATCCTAGGTGGTGATGACAAGGGAGTAGACCTAGCTCCTTTGATGGATTTGATCGCAACACTCCCCATCACACTCTACACTGTTGGCAGCAATAACGACAGCCTCGGCACCATGGCAAAGGCACGCAGTATCTCTGCACATAGTTGTCATACGGTAGCTAAAGCGATCGAAGCGATCGCTATGCAGCTACAGACCAATGAAGTGGCACTTCTCTCTCCTGCTGCCTCCAGTCTCGACCAATTCCCCTCCTATACCAAAAGAGGGGAGCTTTTTATAGAATCAGTCAAAAATTTAAGAAACTCTTAATCTTGAATCGCTATAATTCTATCCTCTTAAAATAGAAGTGGCTCTGTAGCTCAGTTGGTAGAGCAAAGGATTGAAAATCCTTGTGTCGGCGGTTCGATTCCGTCCAGCGCCACCACTTCAAACATCCCAGCATTTTTACAATATATGTTTACCTTATTACACTATGATTCCTGATATTTAATACCCAAGGAACTCCTATGAAACACCCAACACTTATGGCACTACTCACCTCACTGTCTCTTGCAGGCGGTTTTAGTGAAGTAGCTGTCACACAATTTAAAGCACTCCAAGCCAAAGGTGTCCCGGTCATCGATATCCGCACGCCACAAGAGTGGAAAGAGACAGGTATCATCAAAGGGGCCCATCAACTGATGTTTTTTGATATTCAAGGACAAGCACATGCACAGGCATGGCTAGATGGTCTGAATAAGATCATAAAAGATAAAAAAAGCCCTTTTATCCTCTACTGTGCCCACGCCAATCGTACGAAAGCGGTAGGCAACTGGCTGGTTGATAAAATGGGATATACCCATGTCTATGAGCTCAAAGGCGGTATAGCCTATGGATGGAAAGATCTTGGAGAAAAAACGGTCACAGCCAAATAGGGTTCTGTAGGGGTCGATGCCATATCAACCCCTATAGAAAGCCCATAGAGATTTAGATTTAGCAGTGCCCTGAAAGAATATGGTCAACCGTGTTATTGACATAGGCATTGTGCTTATTGTCTTTATGATACATAATATAAAAATGTCTGAGCATTTTATAGCCTTGGAGTCTGGCTTCGTAGAGTGTCCCCTCTTGTACCTTATCTGCGATCGCGTACTTGGAAACCACCGAGACTACCGGATGCTCAGGGTCTTTGGTACTTCGTTTGACTGTCTGAAGTGCCGCTGTCGTATCACTCACTTCAGAAAGCATATCAAATGAACTACACTGTACACCGATCTCTCCAAAGACATCTGCCATGATCTGTCGGGTATGGCTCCCCTCTTCACGACAGACCCATTTGAAACGGTAGAGATCTTCTGGTCTGAGTATTTTCGGGATCGGCACATTACTGAATACCACAAGCTCATCCTCTTTCCACTCGCGTGAGATCAAGGATTCGTCAATGATCTGTGACTCTACAAGCCCTAGATCCAGATTCTTATTTTTGAGTTTGTCTACAATATCATTACTCAATCCCACATGTAGCTTAATATCATTATGGATTGCATCGCTCATGGTATTGAGACAGTCTCCAGGTACGACATAGCTCCCAATCGTAAAGGAGGCCCCTAGTCTAAAGGTGATCTTCTTATCGATGATATTGAGCATCTCTCCCTCTGCACCATGAATACACTTCTCCAGTTTTACCGCTACTTTATAGAGTTCTTCCCCTGAAGCTGTTAATCGAATACCATTTTTCTTTCTCTCTATGATCTTATTATCCAGATAATTCTCGATAAACTTGATCTGCTGTGTGACAGCCGGCTGCGATATGCCCAGCCTTGCAGAAGCTTTAGAAAAACTCCTCTCCCGCACCACTGTCAGGAAGGTCTCCATCTTAACAAAATCTTTTAACACACTGCATCCTTTTACCCCAAATTTTTACTTCTTTCCATTTATTAAACTATAACAGATACAAACATAAGTACAACTTATTTATTTAAGATTTTATATGTTTATAAGTAAAAATTTACTCTCTCTATTTGTCATCTTACCTGCAAAGAGAACGCCTAGCCATCTTTTATTGTTTTATCGATATAATCATTATACTAAATAAAGGGAATCTCTAAAGGAAACGGAAAATGTTAGAGGAATTGAACAAATCCCAGCGGGATGCTGTGACACATATCGATGGTTCTCTACTGATCCTTGCCGGTGCGGGGAGTGGCAAAACCAAAACACTCACCACACGTCTGGCATACCTGATCGGTGAAGTAGGGATTGACCCAGCCAACACCTTGACACTGACTTTCACCAACAAAGCTGCCAATGAGATGAGAGAGCGGGCACTGTCACTCATCGGAAACCGCTATGCTACTCCTCCTCTTCTCTGTACTTTCCATAAGTTTGGACTCATCTTTCTCAAATTCCATATCGAAAAATTAGGACGAAAGAACTCCTTTGTGATTATCGATAGTGATGATAAAAAAAGACTCATCCGTAGTATTGCCAAGGAGATGAAAATAGACCTCAATCTCTCTTTTATCGGCAGTGAGATCTCCAAATATAAAAATACCCTACTTACTCCCAAAGAGGTGCTTGAAAAAGCTGAACTACCTGATTATAAGAAGATTGCCAAGATATACAAAGCCTATGAAGAGAATATTACTGAGAATAATCTTGTAGACTTTGATGACCTTTTAATGCTGACTTTTAAAATCTTGGATGAGAATCCTGAACTACGAACAGAGATAAGCACTCATTACCAATACATCATGGTCGATGAGTATCAGGATACCAATGAACTCCAGTTCAAACTACTAGAACATCTCTCCAGCGAACACGGTAATCTCTGTGTTGTAGGGGATGATGACCAGAGTATCTATGGGTGGAGAGGTGCCAATATCCGAAATATCCTGGATTTTCATAAGCACTTTGAAGATACCAAGATTGTCAAACTGGAAGTGAATTACCGTTCTACTCAACCTATTTTGGATGCCTCCAATGCCTTGATCGAACACAACAGCCATAGGCTGGGGAAAAAGCTTACCTCACATAAAGGCAAAGGCAAAAAAGTAAAGCTCCTGCATTCACTGGATGAAGGCCACGAATCCAGAGCGATCGCCAGAGAGATCAAAGCACTTCTCTCCTCCGGTGTCCATCAAGATGAGATCGCTGTCCTCTACCGCATCAATGCACTCTCACGCTCCCTAGAAGAGGGCTTTAGCAAAGAAGGATTGGGCTTTAAGCTCATCGGTGGCATGCGATTTTATGAGAGAGCAGAGGTAAAAGACATCATCTCCTACTTCAGAGTACTCTCCAACCCCCATGATGACTTCTCTTTCCTTAGGATCGTCAACAAGCCCAAGCGTGGTATTGGAAAAGTCTCTATCGACAAAGTGCATAGACTTGCCTATGATAAACATCTCTCCATCTACCAAACTGTGGAGTCACTCTCTCTCAAAGAATTAGAAGGCATCACCACCAAACGGGCAGCCACTTCACTAAAAAGCCTGATAGAGGATATCCATATGCTTCAGGACGAGGCCAAGGCATCACTCTACAACTTTGTAACACTCTTTGAAGAGACTATCAAACTCAAAGCATACTATCACACAATGGTGGATGGGCAGGACCGTATCCTCAATATTGATGAATTTTATGGATACTTTCGTGAAGCCATCAAGATCAATCCTGAGATCACGCTCGATGAATTTCTCAACAATATTTCGCTACAGAGCGATCAGGACGAAGTCCAAGAGGATACTATCGCGATCATGAGCATCCATGCCGCCAAAGGACTGGAGTTTGAACACCTCTATGTGATCGGCATGGAGGAGGAGTTCTTCCCACTGCTTGGTGAAGGCTGTAACATGGAAGAAGAGCGTCGTCTGGGCTATGTCGCCATCACCAGAGCCAAATCTGACCTCACCCTCTGCTATGTCGACAGCCGTTTCTATAAAGGACGTAGAAAAATGCTGGACAAGAGCCGTTTTCTGGGTGAAGCAGGACTTATCAACGATACCGCACTCAAGATCACCAAATCGGCAGGCTATAAAAAAGGCGATCTGGCCAAGCATAAGATATTTGGTATCGGGCGGGTACAGGCTGCCAACAAATCCGGCAGAGAGTATAAGCTGCTGATCAATTTCGGCGGGAACAAGAAAGAGATACTGAGCTCGTTTGTACAGCCGGTGTAATTGCCATTGAACCGCCTATTTGTCGTCAACAAACCTATTTACCGAAGTTCCAATGGATATATGAGGTATGTCAAGAAAAAGTATAATACAAAAAAAGTAGGCTTCTCCGGCACACTCGACCCTTTTGCTACCGGCTGTCTCATTGTAGCGACAGGGCAATATACCAAACTGTTTCAATACCTCGACAAGACACCCAAAAGCTACCGTGCCACCCTCTGGCTGGGAGCCAACTCCCCTACACTGGATATTGAAAAAGTGAATAGTGTCCAAGAAGTCACTCCTTTTGATGAAGAGAAGATCAAAAGGGTACTTCAAGGTCTGAAGGGAGCATGCACCTACTATCCACCCAAATACTCTGCCAAAAAGATCAATGGGAAACGTGCCTATGACCTCGCACGGGCAGGTGAAGAAGTCACACTCAAGACCATTACCTCCACCATCTATGACATCAAACTTCTACACTACACCCATCCTTTTGTCCATTTTGAAGCAACAGTAAGTGAAGGTACCTATATCCGAAGCCTCGGGGCGCTGATCGCAGATGAGCTTGGCATTGATGCCACGCTTTCAAGTCTGCACCGTCTCCATGAAGGTGCATTTTATTATGATAATGAAAAGGCACTTGATCCCTTTATACATCTTGCCATACCCCATAATATCTATACTGGAGAGGATTCCTATCTTGAACTGGGCAAGAAACTCTCTGTCGCATATTTTGAAAATAAAGACGACGGCATTTATCTAATAGAAACTGCCAACTTCTTTTCTATTATTGAAATTATTAACACTATTGTCACATATCGCTTCAATAGAATTCCAAAATTCACTACGACATGATTATGCATGAGACCTAGCAAAACGTAGCAACCCCATAGCTACAATATGTTATAATGTTATAATGAATAAGAATGATTTTATAGCTATTACTAGCCCAAACCAGTTTGAGATAAAAATACCCTACCACTCAGACAACAGTATTGGAAAAGTGGATTACCATACAAATATATATTTTTTTATTCCAAAAAGCCTAAACATAAATTCAACCAGTTACCTTAGTAACAATTTCTACAATGATTATACAAGCTATATTCGTTTTATTACACCTCAAAGAAAACTTGGTGCCTTAGAAAGAAGACTTCATACCCTTATCACTGTACTGAGCACTGATATTTCTGAGGAGGGCAGAAAGAGTACTTTTGAAGAGGAACTAAAGCTCATTGTCTGCTCCTATGTCTCCTATCTAGGGAAATACAGCAAAGAGTTCGCCCATAAAAATATCCATATCAAAAGGCTCCATACCTTCCTCCAGAGAGTCGAAAATTTTCACACTTTGATGAAAATAATGCTCAAAACTGCATCCGATAGGCAAGGTAACGATATCATAGACTGTGTACTATCTGCATCAGAATTTGTGAGCTATGCAGCCCAAAATTGTCTATTAGAGATCAATGTACATCTAAAAACACATGAGAATAGATACGGCGATACCGTCAACACTATAGTGGGTACCATCAATACTATCATAGAGTTTTCCAAAGAGAATCATTTTCCCGTCATATCAAACGATACATATCAGAACGAGAAAGTCATCTATCGACACTCTATCCTAAAAAAGTACTTTTACAGCATCCTCTATCTTTATCAAAAGAAAAAGAAAGATGGAGGAGGTATCAAAGAAGTCTATTATGCCATTGCAGCCGGTCTTTCTATGGTCTTTACCACCCTTATTGTATTTGCCACACAAAAAGAGTATGGGAATTTCACTACATCCTTTTTTGCTGCTTTGGTTATCAGCTACATGTTCAAGGATAGGATCAAAGAGGCATACAGAGGCTACTTTGACAAAAGAATAGCGATCAAAACCTATGACTATAAAGAGAAGATATACAGTTCAGACAAAAAACTCATATTTGCCTTTATTAAGGAGCGAATGCGCTTTGTTAAAAAGAAAACATTACAGGATGATATCAAAAAAACGCGGCTCATAGAGGTGCCTAGAAGACTCTCTCCTTATCTAGAAGAAGATATCATCAAGTTTGAGAAGAGTGTCACACTCTATAATAAAAATATCCAACGAAAATATCATAATACCATCAATGGTATACACAATATCATGAGATTTGATATCTCACAATATCTCAAAAAGATGGATGCGACAAAGGTACCTCTCTACCGAGTAAATGATCACAAGCTTTTTGGAAATAAAATATACCATGTAAATATAGTTATTGAAAACAAAACTGAAACAGGAACAGCCCTCTATAGAGCAAGAATCATTATCAATAAAAGAGGTATCAAAAGAATAGAACTTCCGGTATCAGGATTGATACTCTTTCCAAAAGACAACACCACAAACAAAAAAAGTTGGTTCTCATTTAAAAAATCGGGCCTTCTCAGAAAAAGCACATCAAAACCGAAGATACTGAAAGGGGAGAGTGTGCCCAAGAGAGCACTCCCTTAGAAAAAAATATTTTGCTTATTTTAGCAGAAGAACACCTATGCTATAATCCAAAGTAACTCATTATTTAAAGGAGCTTCATGCACAGTATTCAAGCCCATGCCAAAGTCAATATCTTTCTGAAAGTCACAGGACATGAGGAGGGCTACCATACCCTACTTTCTCGTTTTATACGGGTAGAAGATCTCTACGACACGATCACTTTTGAGCCCGGGGAATACGAGCAGTTCACGATAGAGGGCTGTGAAGGTGTAGCCAGAGAGTCCAATACTATCTACAAAGCCTTTGTAGCACTCAACAAGTATCTGGACAACCCTATCCTCCTCCACTTCTTTCACCAGCACAAAGTGCTCGTCACCAAACGTATCCCTTCTCAGGCAGGACTGGGTGGTGGCAGCTCTGATGCCGCAGCCTTTATGCGGCTTGCCAATGAAGTTTGTGGACTTAAGATAGATACTGATACACTGGCACGTATTGGCTCTGAAGTAGGTGCAGATCTACCCTTTTTTATCCATAACTACCCCTCTGCCAATGTCAGAGGGTTTGGTGAGATCGTACAGCCTTTTTTTGAAGAGCCGCTTGCACTGGAACTACAGACGCCCAGCATCGGATGTGACACCACCGTTGTCTACAAAACCTTTAAAAAATACCTCTTTGACAATATCGATCCGGCATCCTATTTTGGCTGGGAAAATCTAGACTCTAGAACACTGCTCAACATCGTAGCTGATCCCGTAGTGCTCAACGACCTCTATCCCGCTGCAATGATCGCCTATCCAGAGCTTGAGGAACTTGCTATGACGGGTTGGTTTTTTAGTGGAAGTGGAAGTACCTTTTTCAGGCTTAAGCCAAACTAGTATTCCAGCCAAATCGTTGCATAAACTCTGCAAACACTTTATCCAGCGGAGCCACTATCTCCAGCACCTCATGGGTCACAGGATGGGTAAATGCGATCTTCTCTGCATGCAGAAGCAGCCGGTGACAACCAAACTTTTCTCGAAAAAGTATATTGTGCTCCCCTCTCCCATGTTTTGTATCACCGATGAGATGGTGATGGATATGCTTCATATGACGGCGTAACTGATGCTTTCGTCCTGTTTTGGGCATGAGTTTCACCAGAGAATACCTGGCAACCGGATATCTGCTGACCGGATAGGGCAACTCTATAGTTCCCAGTCTTCGGTATGCAGTTTGCGCCTCTTTGGGCTCCTGGGTGATCCCTCTGCGTTTCTGCGCTTTGGTATCAATCATCTGTTTGAGTGGATGATCGATCAGTCCTTCTGGCTCCGTGTAGCCTCGCACGATCGCCAGATACTGTTTGCTGATCTCTCCTTCACGAAACATTGCAGAGAGCTGGCTTGCCACTACACTGTTCAATGCAAATACCAACACACCGGAGGTAGGCTTATCCAGACGGTGCACCGCATGGACATGGCTCCCTATCTGATCACGCAGCAACTGCAGGGCAAATTCTGTCTCATGCTTATCAATGAGGGATTTGTGTACCAGTAGTCCGGAGGGTTTGTTGATAATGACGATCGAGGTATCTTGATAGAGTATCTCTAGGTCCATCTCCTTACTGCCTACTGCAACCCAAACTGATCGCTAAGCTCTTTGAGACTGAGATTGACCTTGATCTCCGGTAAAAATGGGAACTTCTTCTCCATAGGAATCGTTACAAACTGGATCTCCTCATCCCCAAGTGCCTTACGCATTTTGGCTTTAACACGGTACAGTGTAGAGATCTCATCTATCAAAATACCCTGTATCTCCGGTGCATTGGCGACATAGATCTTCCCTTCCGCAAAGGCTCTGATCTGCTCTGGCTTGAGCCCACGATTTTGGGCCACACTGTTGATAAAGTTCTCATAGGTAGGCTTGAGCAGGTGTTCTGTCATATACTTCCTGTTCTCCTCGTCGATCTCCTTGAACATGGAGATCGGTTTTTTAAACTTGCCTGCTGCGAGATAGTCCTCTGCCACCCCTACTTTTTTGGCAAGCTCACTTAGGTTATAGTGTGGCATGATCACCCCTATAGATCCTACAATAGCATTTTTGTTGGCGATCAGTGGTTTGATAGCAGAGGCGATATAGTATCCACCACTGGCTGCGATCGACTCTACATACATGGTGATGTTCTTCTCTTTTTGGAAGTCTACCAAATACTCAGAAAGCTCCTCACTGGCTGTGGGTGAACCACCCGGAGACCCCATGATGAAAAGGACTGCTTTGTAGGCACTGTCTTTACGTATCGTATCCAGCTTCTCCATGATCTTGGTCGTATAGGGCTCTGTTACCTCTTTGTCGTACCGGATGACTGCTACTTTTTTTCCTAGCGTCACCACACTATCGCCAAAGAGTCCGCTTTTACTGAAATAGAGCCCGATAAAGGCGATCTCTGCGATCAGGATCACACCAATGATCCATGCCTTAAGATTGCTGATAAATATCTGCTTTTTGAGTGCTTTTATCTGGTATTTGTCTACACTATCCATCGTTTGCCTTTTGCCTAAAGAAGTATGCTATAATGCCAAAAATATATTAATAAAACCAAATCTCGAAATAGGATTCTTTGAATCTGTGCCATACTCGTATTCATGGGGTTTGTGCAAAATTTGAGTCGCATCCGAAGGTTCGGCGATGATTTTGTACGAAGCCCATGGATGCTATGATGGTGTAGAGTTATGAATTCCTATTTCGATATTTGGGTAAAAGGTTTGCTCAGTGGCCATCAATCTCATCGTTCAGAACAAAAAAGCCAGACATGATTATGAGATACTCGAAAAATTTGAGGCTGGACTGGTACTTCAGGGCTCAGAGGTCAAAGCCCTGCGTGCCAAACGGGCCAATCTCAGTGATGCCTTTTGCCGCTTCATCAAAGGGGAACTACACCTGATGAATACACACATTGCAGAACTGGAGACCACCAACCGCCACTACAGTCGTGATACCCGCTCCCCACGCAAACTCCTCCTACACAAAAAACAGATCGAAAAGATCTACATGAAGATCCACAAAGAGGGACTCACCGTCGTACCACTCATGCTCTACTTCAATGAGAGAAATTTTGTCAAAGTCAGTATCGCCATCGCCAAAGGAAAAAAACTCCATGACAAACGTGCCGATCTCAAAGCCAAGACCCTTGACAGAGAAGCCAAGCAGGCGATAAAGAGTAGAAGTTACTAAACTTCTCTATCCTCTCTACGTACCACCCGCTTCACAAAACGATAAAGACGCTTAAATCGCTTGGAGATCGTATTGTCTCCTGAAAGATAGTTCTGCTTGAAATGTTTGATAAATAATTTGATCTTCCCCTTGAGCTCTTTACTCATACTAATCGTACTTTGATAGATCTTACGAGACTTGATCCATGCAAAAAATGCTACGATCTTCTCATAAAAATACTTGAACCAGCCAAAGGAGAGTAGCTTACCTTCTGTGGCGCGAAATAGCCAAAAGGTAAAGGCTGCGATAGGGATTTTCAATGCATACAGTAACACTGCAGAGAGTACCATCCCCTTGACTGCCATCACCCCAGCCGTCACTCCCGCCGCTTCTACCCCGAGGAGAAGCAGCATAAAGAGTATCAGTATGACATAACGATTGACCGACTGCAATTTTGTCTGTAGCTTCTGAAGGAGTCGCAACTCATGGATAAAAATAGATAGATAGGCTTGGCAAACCCCTCCCAGATGATCTCTTCAAAGACGATGAAGATCACTACCAGTACAAGCTGTACCAGCATCACAGCTTTGTTTAGTATTTTTTGAAGTATGGTCACGGAATAGTCCTTATAGGATAATGGGTATTATAGTAGAAAAAGTTGAAATATATTTTGAAAATCAAGAAAGTAAAGATTTTATATATTAGATCTTAAAATAGATTATTTTGTTCTAGTTTGCTTTAGGTTTGATCGAATGGGTTTTGTGTAGTGTGGGAGCTTACGAAAGGTAAGTGACCAAACGGAGCAAAGCCCATTCTGTCAAAGATGAAGTAAAATAGGACGAAAGAACTATTTTCTTCTGAGTTCTTTAATACGAGCCGACTTACCTTTTCTCTCTCTAAGGTAGAACAACTTCGCACGTCTTACTTTACCGCGTCTGAGTACAGTAATACTGTCGATACTCTCTGAGTAGAGTGGGAACATTCTCTCCACACCTACAGAGTTGGCACCGATCTTTCTGACGTTAAATGTTCTGCCTGTACCTTCACCTCTGATAGCGATACATACGCCTTCGAAGTTCTGTACTCTTGTTTTGCTGCCCTCTTTGATCGTAACAGCTACTCTGAGCGTATCACCGGCTCTGAACTCAGGTACTGTCTTGCCCTCTAGTTGAGCTTTCTCAAAGCTCTCTATGTATTTGTTTTTCATCGTTTTGCCTTTACTTTTGCATATAAGTCGGGTCTGAAATACTTTGTCTTGGACAAAGCCATCCGTTTTTTTAAGTCTGCGATTTTACTATGATTTCCCTTTAAAAACTCTGAAACGACGGGATTATTTTCATAGAGATTGGGTTTGCTAAAGGAGGGAGCCTCCAGAAGGGTCTCTTCGAAGCTCTCTACAGTCAAGGAGTCACTGTTTCCCAGCACACCATCGACATTACGAGAGATCGCATCACAAAGCATCATGGAAGGGAGTTCACCCCCTGTGAGGATAAAGTCTCCTACCGAGAAAAGCGCATCTGCATGCTTCTCAATCACCCGCTCATCGATCCCCTCGTAACGACCACTGACCAGTACGATATGGCTCTTCTTTGCCAACCTTTTGGCATCGCTCTGCTTGAAAGGTTTGCCTACGGGAGTAAGAAATATGATATGTGCTTCGGGAGAGTCTGCTTTGATCATCTCCAACGTATCATCCAGTGGCTGGGGTGTCATCAGCATCCCTGCTCCACCACCGATCATCGGTTCATCAACTTTGAGGTGTTTGTTGGTCGTATAGTCTCTGGGATTTTGATAGTCTATCGTGATCTTATCTTCAGTGATCGCACGACCAAGGATCGAATCTGTAAAATACCCCTGGATGATCTGCGGGAAGAGTGTTACGAAGGTAAATCGCATCGTGCTAGCTCGCCTCTAGGATATCTCTGGCATCCTGCGTAGTGATACGCTTGGCATCCGTATCAACAGAGAGGATATAACGGGGGATATAAGGGAGGAGAAACTCTTTTGCCAGCCCTTGCTCTACAAGCTCAGGATCTGTTTTGACCACCAGATAATCTATATCCAGCATACGGTCGATATCCTCTACTACTCCTATACATGCATCGCCCTGATAGATCGAAGCACCAACGATATCAAACCAAAAGTACTGCCCATCATCCAGTTCACACTGAGATCTGGTCTCTTCCAGGGTAGTGTAGAGTTTGGTATTGGTAAGTTTTTTCGCTGCATCTATCGAAGAGTAGCCCACAAAACTGATCATTCCTCTGGTAGGGTTATAGGTAGCTATTTCCAGCTTTCCTCTGTTACTATCAAATATCGTACCTACTTGAAATTGTTCGGGGAAATCGGTATGGAGGTGGAGTTTGAGATCGCCATGTAGTCCGACTGTGCGACCTATCTGAGCGATAAAGAATTGCTCGTCATGCATGGGGGTTATACGTTTGCCTTGACATTGACGCGGTAACTTTTGCCATGTTTGGCTTTGCATCCTGAGATGACGGTTTTGATCGCATTGATCATACGCCCCTCTTTGCCGATAAGCTTACCGACATCTTCAGGGTCTGCATAGATCGTGATCTCCTCTACGGATTCGTCCAGCGATGCCGTCTCGATAGAGACAGCATCCGGATGCTTGACGATCATTTTGGCATAGGAGAGTACGAAGTCATGTGCCATGGATTATCTTTTTGCGAGTCTTTTAACAGTGGGGCTCATCTGAGCGCCTACACTGACCCAGTAGTTCAGTCTCTCTTCATCAAGCGTGAGCTCTTTGTTTGCAGATACTGGGTTATAGTGACCGATAGCTTCGATCCAGCCACTGTCTCTACGCTTTCTGCTATCTGTTACTACGATTCTGTAAAATGGCTTCTTTTTTCTACCCATTCTTGTCATTCTGATCATTGTCATGGTGTTTTCCTTTTTTATCTTTTCTTTTTCTCATTCAAACACGACTGCTCGTGTACGCCGTCTACTAAAGACAACATAAAAGTACTGACAACTACCACTAATGAGATGCCGGCTAAACAATTTTTAAGCACTCATCAATACTTTTAGGAACGCGATATTAGCATAATGTTTATTAAATCTTGGTCAAACAGCAGCTATATTCAGTCATATGCTTTCAACGATTACACATCAGTCCTTTATATTATACGTTAAAATATATTCAAACAGCATTGATACTTAGTCTCATTATGCTATACTTACCCTTCCAAATCCTGAAAGTAAACCCCAACAAATCATGCATAAGAAATTTAATAAAACAGAAGTACTTACCATCTCCTCTGCACACTTTGCTCATGATATCTTCTCCTCTTTTTTAGCACCACTGTTGCCATTGATCATTGAGAAACTGGGGCTTAGCCTCTCTATGGTGGCTTTCTTGGATATCATACGCAGGATTCCGGCACTATTCAACCCACTGCTGGGGCTCATGGCAGAACGCAGCGATGTCAAGTATTTTGTGATCCTCACACCTTCTGTGACTGCTATCAGTATGAGCTTATTGGGGCTTGCTCCTTCCTATTATGTGCTGATCCTGCTTCTGGCAATTGCAGGGATCAGCTCTGCACTTTTTCATATACCCTCTCCTACGATGATCAAACATTCTTCTGGAGAGGAGACAGGCAGAGGCATGAGCTACTTTATGGTAGGTGGCGAGTTTGCCAGAACATTGGGGCCCATTCTGATCACCTCGGCTGTCTCCTGGTGGGGGCTTGAGGGAAGTTATAAACTCATGCCCATAGGGATCATCTCTTCGATACTGCTCTATAGTAGATTTAGAAATTTCAGCACACACATCAAAGCAAAAAAACTTGAAAAAGGGGATGTTAAAGCGATCATCAAAGCGCATAAAATCCTCTTTTACTTCTTGGCGATCTATATACTGTTCAATGCTGCACTGAAAAGCTCACTCTCTCTGTATCTACCCGTCTACCTGGTCAACAATGGCAACTCTCTATGGTATGCAGGGATTGCACTCTCCATTCTCCAATTCAGTGGTGTGATAGGCGTCTTTTTTTCAGGCAAGATATCAGATACATTAGGAAGACGTAAAATCTTGCTCTTGAGCTCACTGGGCAGTGTTCTGTTCATGGCACTTTTTCTCTACACCCAAAATATTGTGGTATTAGGATTTCTAGGTCTTTTTGTCTTTGCCCCAGCACCTGTCTTGATGGCACTGGTACAAGATACCGATTCATCCATGCCTACTTTTATGCACAGCATCTATATGGGGATCAATTTTGGATTGAGTTCTGTGATTGTGTTGTTGGTTGGATTTTTGGGTGACAGTATAGGATTGAATCAAACCTATATCGTATGCAATGTCTTGGGTATCGGGACACTACTTGCCGTACTCTTTGTGCTGAAAAAGGAAGATAGCTAGAGCAAAAGCCCTACCTCATCCCGGGAAATCCACCGCCTTGTCCACCCATCTGGCTCATCATCTTCTGCATCTCTTTCATGCCCCCTTTGGTGGACATCTTCTTCGCCATTTTGGCAGCATTTTTGAACTGCTTGAGAACACGGTTGACCTGCATCTGATCAAGTCCTGCACCTGCTGACAAACGGCGTTTTCTCGTGTTGTTGAGTAGATCAGGATTTTCCCTCTCTTTGGGCGTCATCGAAGAGACCATCGCTTTGATCGCTTTCATCTCACTGGAGTTCTCCAGATCCATATCTCCGATCTGCTTCGCCATGTTACCCATACCCGGGATCATACCCATGATGGACTTCATGGAGCCGAGTTTCTTCATCTGATCCATCTGCTCAAGGAAGTCATTGAAGTTGAACTGCCCTTTTTTGATCTTGCTGGTCATACGCTTGGCTGTTTTTTCATCAATGACAGCAGCGGTGCGTTCTGCCAGCCCCTCGATATCCCCCGCTCCCATGAGACGGTTGGTGATACGCTCAGGGATAAAGACCTCCAGGTCAGGCATCTTCTCACCACTACCAATGAAACGCAGTGGTACACCTACCTGATGGGCGATACCTAGGGCTACACCTCCCTTGGAATCACCATCAAACTTACTCAGTACCACACCAGTGATACCGATCTTCTCCTTGAAGGTCGTCGCTGTTCTGACTGCATCCATACCTGTCATCGCGTCAGCTACATAGAAGATCTCGTCAGGATTCGCAACATTTTTAACACGCGCCAACTCATCCATCAGTTCCTCATCGATTGCCAGACGTCCTGCTGTATCGATCAGCACGACATCATAGAGCTCGTCGGTAGCTTTCTGTATCGCTCGGGTAACGATCTCTTCGGGTTTGGCATCTTCATCCGCTACAAGATCGACCTCGATATCTGCACAGATCTGACGAAGCTGCTCCACAGCTGCAAGCCTCTGAAGGTCGCCTGCTGCGATAAGCACTTTCTTTTTCTTCTGTTCTTTGAGCATATAAGCAAGCTTGCCTGTCGTAGTCGTCTTACCTGATCCCTGAAGTCCCGTCATCAACACCACTGTCGGTGGTTTGGAAGCAAAAACGAAGCCTTGATTGCCTTCTGCTGTGAGTATACGTACCAGCTCATGCTGAAGTGCGGAGAGGAAGTTGTCCTTCCCGATACCGTTCTTCTTGGTCTCTCGCTCTACGGTAGAGATAAGTTCCTTGACCACTTTGTGATGGACATCAGATTTGAGGAGTGATTTTCTCAGTTCGGTAGTAGCCTTTTTAAGAGCCTTCTCATCATCATGGAAACGGATCTTTCCGATGGCATTCTTGAAACTGTCTGTAATACTGCTAAACATATGTTGTCCTAGTTTAAATTCTCACAAATTTTTAGTATTTTATCCAAAACTCTATTTAGCTCGAATTATCTTCCCGCTATTTCTTTTGAGGAAGAAGCTCTGCTTGAAGTATATCTGTGCCAAATATCTTGGAGCTTGCTGCCTTGATCTTCTCTTTGGTGACCTGCTCCAGTATCTTTGGTATCGCCAGCATCTCCGGCAATGGTATCTGAAGCTGATGACTGCGTGTCATCATATCTAGCCAAAAACGATTATAATTCAGTGCTTTTTTGAATGATACCATCACTGTCTGTTTGTACACAGTCACTTCTTGGTCTGTCACTCCTTCAGCTTTCATCCGGATGATCTCTTTTTTGACAGCATCAACCAGCTCTGCCACCCTTTGGGGAGCCGTATTGAAAGAGATGGAGCATACGAGGGTATCTTTGAGTTCCGGCTGCATATCTATACTAATCGAAATACCATATGTACCAGACTTCTCTTCTCTGATCACGTTACGTAATCGGATATCCAAGATCTCTTTGACCGCATCTGCTACCATCTTGTTCTCTAGAGAGAAAGGTAGTATACTGCGGTACTCCAGTGTCACCGAAGCACTCTCTTCATGGTTGAACGGTGCTTCGATCTTCTGCTCTCCAGGGACATATGCATACCTGTTGATACGATAATGCTCTTCTCTTTTTTGGCTAGGAAGGTTTCCAAGATAGGTTGAGATCAGTGTTTCTATCTCTTCAGGCTTTTGATCTCCTATGATCACAAAATGAAAGTGATTCATATCCTGAAATCTCTCTTTGTACATCGACAGCATCTTGGCTCTTTCCAAGTGTTCAATCTCTTCAATGCTCTCAGGCTTGAGTCTTGGATTGTTCTTAAAGTACTGTGCTACGACACGTTTGGAAAATGCATAACGAGGGTTTTTGCTGGCCTGTTCTATCGCATTTTTGACCTGCCGCTTACCATTGATAAATATCCGCTCATCCAGCTTGGGGTGCATCACCTTGGCATAGAGCAGTTCAAACATACTCTCCGTATCGAAACTACTGCATTTGCCTTGAATCGTCTCATAGAATCGACCGATACCCAACAGCACATCTGCCTGTTTCCCACTCAGCATCTTTTTGAGTTCCATATTGGTAAATTTTCCCGGTGCGGAAAGATCGATCCACTCTGCGGCATGGCGTATCGTACTGAATCCTTTATCATCCAAAACGGAATATCCGCCTTCACTATATCCTTTGAGATAGAGTGTATTCTTTTGCATATCGGTAGGTTTAAAGTCAACCAATATGCCATTCTCCAATTGATAATGGTAGATGCCTAGCTTTTTATCATAGGTTTTAGAAAGGAGCTTTGTGGGCAGTAGCTTCTCTTCTAGAATGCTAGCAGAGAGATTTGTGTCTTGAGACATATCCACGGCATCTTTTTTAGCTACTTCCAATACAGAAAGTGCCTGCTCTCTGTTCAATGCCTTCCCGGTACTACTTCGGAAAAGTATCGCTCTATTGGATTGTGACAGAAGTGCACGGTAAAAATGGTTGACCTCCTCCAGAGTGATCTCATCCAAAAGCTGATTGGTCATATTGAAATCATAGGCATAGTCGATATAAACACTATCCTGCTCTATCGTATGTACAATTCTCTGTGCCAAAATGTCTGTGCGTGTTGTTTGGATCTTTTTATGGGCTTTGGCGACATCAGACCGGATCAGCTTTTTTGCCAGCATAAAATTACTCTGAGAGAACCCATACTTGGCAAACCCCCACATCAATGCATAAAGCTCTCGCAACGCACCTTTGGCATGACCATTTTTATACGTAGCCAAGAACATACGACTCATTTTATCTGGACTCAGTAAGTCCTTCCCTGCATCGATCACCATGGCTTCTGGATTTTTTTTGAGTATCTGCTCTTGTGCTTTGAGGCTAAAGAGCATAGAAGCGATCGTTTCAATCAATAGGGCTTTTTTTGCTTGTACGGTTTTAACGATCGGTGCCTCCCCGATATAGATCATCCCGACACTGTTTCTTGTCAACTCTTTATCTGTCACCGTCATGACCATCGTCTCGTTACGCTCTGCCTGTGCTCTAGAAGCTCTTAGCTTCTTGCTCTTGCTGCGCAGGTCTGAAAACCGCTCTTTGATCTGCTGCTCTACCCTCGTTGTGTTAAAGTCACCTACAGCAACCACATGCATGAACTCCGGTCTATACCATGTCTCATAGAATGCCTTGGCTCTTTCTATAGGGATACTCTTGATCACCTCTTCAAGCCCTATCGTAAGCCGATTCATATATCTTGAACCACCAAAATAAAGCGGCATGGTTTTAAGGAGTAATCTATATCCCACGGTATCTCTCAGCCGCTTCTCCTCGAGGATTACCCCTCTCTCTTTGTCAAACTCTGTTTTGTCTAACTTAAGTCCACCAGCCCAATCTCTCAATATACCAAGACATTTCTCCAGATTATCTTTTTCCAACGGCAAGGAGAGTGTATAGAGTGTCCGGTCAAAGTTGGTATTGGCATTGAGATCTCCGCCAAAGCTCATCCCCAATGATTCCAGATAAGAGATAAGCTCATTTTTTTTGAAATGGGTCGTCCCATTAAATGCCATATGCTCAATAAAGTGAGCAACCCCTCGCTGATCCTCCTCCTCATCCAGAGACCCAACCCCGACATAGAGATAGAGCTCTGCCCTCTCTTTGGGTTGAGTACCTTTGAGGATCGTATACTGCAATCCATTGGGGAGCACCCCTCTGACCAGGCTCTTCTCCCAGGGGAGTGCCACATTTGGCAAGCTTTGATTTGCCAGTAGCATCATGGCACCTATAAGCAACAGAAACAGTGCTCTCATGACGGTCTCCTTTTGTTATTTGTAGCGTTTGATATCTGCGGGTACTGGTGCGATATACTCTTTGCCAAGAAGTACTATTTTGCGTGCATGAAGCAAGGCACGCTTGGCTCTGGTACGGGAACCATACTGTGCATCGCCCACCACAGGATGACCTACCGATGCCAAGTGTACCCTGATCTGATGGGTACGTCCTGTACTGATCACGATCTTGACTTTACTTTTCTTTCCCTGTACTTCATCCGGTGTGACGACCGTGTGTGCAGGCTTGCCCAGTCGCTCATCGATCTTGGAGAAAGCCTTGCCTTTTTTGATCGTATGGATCGGTGTAGTGATCTCTATCTCTTCATAGACCACTCCCTCTACCCAGGCGATATACTCTTTAACTACCTTACGTTGCTTGAAAGCCTTGATCGCCTCTTTGATAAACTGTTCATTTTTACCCAGCAACAACACCCCACTGGTATCACGATCCAGACGATGCAGCAGCTCAGCATCTGCGATCGCATCCTGCACCTCATAGCTATCGATGCCTGCAGGCTTGTTGACTGCTACCATATGCTCATCCTGATAGATGATCTTGATATCCTCTGGCATCTCGATACGAAATGCCGTGCCGTCAGGCAATGGTGCTCTGGCGATCTTAAGCTGTCTGTCCCCGACAAAGACCAATCCACGATCGATCAGCTCTTTGGCTTTTTTGTTCGAGATCTCTTTTTGCTGTGCCAGTAATTTATACGCTTGTTCCATCTATTCCTCTTTCTTTTTTTCTAATCGTTGCAAACTCTCTATAATAGGGCTTATGCCATCTCTATATTGTATCCTAGTTGGCATAAGCTGCTTATAGTGTAACAGCCTCTCTGAGAGAGCAGCCTTCTCCACTATCTCAATCCCATTTACGGCTTCAAATAGGTCTTTTTGATTAAAGTAGTGTTTTCCTGAAATGATCCGACACCCAAACTGTGCTGCTTCAGCAGCATTGTGTCCACCGATAGGCTCAAATGCCCCACCCAAGATCACTATATCAGAGATCGCATATACATTGACCAATTCACCCAGTGTATCCAAGAGCATGATATCACTTTCCATACACTCCTTTTCTGAGTATCGTTGCCAAGAGATATGATTTTCCTGAGAAAATACTTTTAGCATTTTTGCCACATTTGCAAAACGCTCCGGGTGACGTGGTGCGACGATGAGTCTGGCTTGTGGCTCCTCTTTTTTCAAATGGGAAAATGCCTCCAGTATCAATGCCTCTTCTCCTTTGTGTGTACTAGCTGCACACACCAGTACACTATCCGGCTTTGTCCAAACTTTAGTGACAGCCGGTAGTGCTGCAGTTTTAATATTGCCAGTAACTACCACGTTTGTAGCCCCTAAAAGCTCCAAACGCCCCTTATCTTTTACTGTCTGTGCATAGACCTCATCTATCTCTTTAAATATCTGTCTATACAACCAGGCAAATTGTTGATAACGATGAAATGAATGGTCACTGATCCTCGCATTTACCAATAAGGTTTTGGCACCTTTTCTTTTTAGAAGGATAAAGAGGAGATACCACAACTCGGCCTCCATTACAACCAGTGCCTTCTGTGGTCTCAACCATACTAAAAGAAGTGGCTCAAAAGGCAAATAACAACTCTGAGAGGTATACTCCTGTATCGCATTGAATCCCGTTTTTGTAATACAACTCATACGCAATGCATCTCTAGGTACTGCATCAAGCAGAGGTGTGACAGCTTTGGCTTCGCCAAAGCTACAGAGATGAAACCAGATACCATCTGCTTGCAATGGTGGGTTCTTCCATAAAAAAAATCTGGCAGGAATAGCTTCTCTATATTTTTTTTTAAAGGAAAATAAAACGAGTAGGGGAAGTATCGCAATATACATCAGTATTGAGAGTGCTATATACATATAAAAAAACAATCTATCCGCCTTCAAAACAGAGTGGGCTCACCCCACTCTTCTGAACGCTATATATTCGGCGCTCCTGCTTATGCCTCTTCAGAAACACTCTCTAGGTAAAGGATTCTACCACAGTGTGGGCAAGTGGCGATCTCTTCACCTTTGATCACTTCTGTGTAGGATTTATCATTGATCTTCATATAGCAGCCGTAGCATGCTTGCTTTTTGACTGGTACTACGGCTGTGTTGCCGGCCCATGTTCTTACTTTTTCATAAAATGCCAAGATCTTCTGATCAACAGAAGAGACCTTTTTTACTCTCTCTTTGTAGAGATTCTCTTTCTGCTTCTCTATCGCTGTCAACTCTTTTTGTGCCTCTTCATTAACCACCGCTACGGAAGCGGAAAGTTCAGTCAGTGCTGCTTCCTGCTCCGCAGCCTCTTCACTTTTGACTTCATTGATCTTGCCGAGTCTCTCGATCTCTTCATTGGCAAAAGTCAGCTTCTCTTTGGCAAGCTCCTCCTCCAAAGAGAGTGCTTTCATCTCTTTTTCATTGGTGACCGCTTTATTCTTCTTCTGGATCGATTTGAGCTGCTCATCCAGTGTTGCGATCTGCTCTTCATAACTCTTGACTTTGTTACTGTTGTCTTCGATGAGACCATTCAGAGATGTGATTTTCTCTGTCACATCATCTACTTTCTTCTGCTCTTTAGCGATTTTTCTCTGTGCTGCTTCTATCTGTGGCGTAAATCCATCAACACTTTTGTCGATCTTTGAGAGCTCTACGAGGCCTTCTAGGTGCTTGTTCAATCTATATCCTTTGGGTGATTAGTCGTTTTATATCCAAAATATGGGCTATTGGTCTGTCAGTTCCATATGAAATGGGTTTTTTGATTTCGTGATTATAGCTAAAATCCCTAAAATCTCCAACTCAGCATGGAGGATTTCCCCAAAAAAGCACTCACTCTCATAGTGTCCGATGTCCACCATCATGAGGTCTTCGCTGAGTGCTTTCATCGCGTCATGGTATTTGATATCTCCAGTCAAAAAGCAGTCTGCATCAACCTCATCGATCAATGAGGCTCCTGACCCTGTCGTCAATGCGATAGAGCCAATGGTCTCTTTTTTACCGATCACTTTGAGGGTAGGTAATGCTAGCTTCTCTCTGAGTAGAGATAAAAGCTCCTGATACTTCCACTCTCCTTTCGCCATACAGACAAACGCTTCTTGACTCTCCATTTTAAAGCCTAACACTTTCTCAAATACGTATCTGTTGAGATGCGTTTTATCAAAATTGGTATGCAGTGCGATACAGGATTGCTTTTTTTGTATCATTTTCTCCAGTAGATTGGAGGGGTACTTGGCAAAGTCCAGCGAAGTCAGTCCGGAAAAGATCAGTGGATGATGCACGACAAAGAGTGTCCCCTCCGCTGCATGTTCGATCATCTCTTCATCAACATCCAGTGAAAGCACGATATCTGTCACTTCCCGATCCATCTCTCCTACAATCAGTCCTGAGTTATCCCATTTTTCCTGGAGTTCGAAGGGGCTGATCTGGTCTAGGTGGTTATAAATTTGTTGCAATTTCATTTTTGTTCCTCTATTCTTTCTTGTATCACCTTTGGGTCTCTTCTATCATCCAGTATTGCATAAATTTTAATAGTGCTATTCTCTATTTTATAATAGATTGAGTAGGGGAAACGCTTGGATAGCGCTCTGTAAAACTTCTGGATTTGAGGATGAATGCCTGCATAAACCTGCAGAGACTCAATATCAGAGATCAAGGTATCATAAAAATAGCTTCCTAATCCCTTTTGTTGACGATTATAAAACTGTATACCTGAGCGAAGATCATCTCTTGCACTGCGTAAAACTTTAAGCGTCATTCAGCTCGGCTTGGAGAGATTTTTTCACTTCTGGAAGAGAGATAAACTCTTCTTCTTTACTATCGGCTCTCTCCTTTAGCACTTCTTCATGCCACATAGGTACAGGATACTCCAAATTATCACGATCGAAGCTTGCCCAAAGATCCTCCATCAAAGCAACACGCTCTTCTACGCTCATCTTGGCTATTTCATTTCTGGACATTTTGGCTCCTCTTTGGCTTTTATGTATTATAGCATATCTCATAAACCCTGTACACAAAGGTGTGTTGGCAAACACACCCTACGCATTTACCCGAGCATTCCGCTCCTCTTCCTGAGCTTTATAGAGCTGTGCACAACCGATAGAGAGCTCACGCACTTTGAGGATATAGTTCTGTCTCTGTGCCTGAGAGATCGCCTTTCTGGCATCAAGGACATTGAAGGCATGCGAAGCGACCATACACTGGTCATAGGCAGGCAACGGCAATCCAGCCTCTAGACATGCTTTGCACTCATTGGAAGCATCCTCAAAATGCTGGAAGAGATTCTCTACATTGGCTACCTCGAAGTGATACTTTGAGAACTCATACTCTGTCTCTTTGTGCACATCTCCATAGGTCGTCACGGTGTCACCCATACGGTTCCACACCAGATCATATACCGACTCCACACCCTGCAGATACATCGCCAGTCTCTCTGTACCATAGGTGATCTCTACTGCCACAGGATCACAGGCGATCCCCCCTACCTGCTGAAAGTAGGTGAACTGTGTGACTTCCATCCCATCAAGCCAGACCTCCCAGCCAAGACCCCAGGCACCCAGTGTAGGCGATTCCCAGTTGTCCTCGACGAAACGAATGTCATGCTCTTGGAGATTAAGTCCCAGGTATTCAAGAGATTTCAGATAGAGCTCTTGAATATTGTCAGGACTGGGCTTGATCAGTGCCTGAAACTGATAGTAGGCTCCCAATCTCATAGGATTCTCCCCATAACGTCCATCCGTCGGACGACGGCTTGGTGCCACATAGGCAGCCGACCATGGCTGGGAGTCGAGACTTCTCAACAATGTAGCAGGGTGAAATGTCCCCGCACCGCTGGGGATATCATAAGGCTGCACGATATTGCATCCCTGCTCTGCCCAGAATTGTTGTAGTTTGAGTAGTAGTTCGCTAAATGTTATGGCGTTGTTGTTCATCTATTTGATTCCTAATGCTTTTTCTATCTTGCTCTGGTCAAATCCACAGATCCATCGGCTACCGCCTATGAGTACGACAGGTACACCCTTACAGCCATTTCTTTCACAGTCTTTGGCTGCTCGGGTATCTTTGGAGATGTCGATGGTCTTGAATTTGATCTGATTCTGTCTGAAATAATTTTTAGCCCTTGTGCACCAGACACAAGAGGGTGAAGTAAATAGCACCACTGATTTTTGTCGTTTTTTTATTTCACTCATTACAGAACCTCTTCTTTTACAGGAGTATCTCTATCTCGCTGGAGTCTAGCTCTACCTTTTTGGCTTTGGAGACTCTGTCCTCTTGGAGCTTGACACGGAGCTCATCATCACATAGTGCCATGATCTGGACAGCTAGGTAGGCAGCATTGACTGCACCTGCTTTACCGATAGCCAGAGTACCCACAGGCATACCTGCCGGCATCATAACCGTACTGAGCAGTGCATCTTCCCCCCTCAGCACGCCACTCTCCATCGGTACACCGAGTACAGGCTTTGTCGTAACAGCTGCTACGGCACCTGCAAGGTGTGCTGCCATACCTGCTGCTGCGATGAATACCTGGGCACCTTTGGACTCTGCTTCCTTGATATACTCTTTAGTGCGGTCTGGACTGCGGTGTGCGGATGAGATGATCATCTCATGGGGTACGCCAAACTTGGTCAGTGTTTCAGAACACTCCTTCATGATCCCATAGTCACTCTTGCTTCCGATAATAATCGATACAAATTTCATTGTTGCTCCTTGTTTTGTACTTTGAATCTCTGGATCAGTGCTTCATCTGACTCGATGAGCCCCTTCTTCTCCATCGCCTCTGAGATCCCGCGACGCAGAATCGTATAGCCTGGCAGTGTGGCAGGCAGGATGATGTCATTGAGATCACCGCTGTGAATACATTCAAACACCTTTCCAGTAATAGAAACGATCTTTTTGAAAGTCAGCCAGTAGCCACCCTCTCGTAACTCTATTGTACCATATTCATTGTCCACCGGTTCCAGTGAAGCCCCTACAGGCAGCACGATCTCTACGCTGTCACCGATACAGCTCTTGTCCTTGCATCGCCAGGTCTTGCCATCTTCGCTGACCAGTGCAGCGACTTGATGGGTGCCATTTTGGATCGTGAATCCGAGGGATTGGGTGTCATTACGCTCAAAGGGCTTGGAGATGAGATAGGCATCGGTAAAGCCACGATTTTGGGTAGTGTTCAACTCTGCTTGGTATCTGCTCTCTTCAAACTCCCCTGCATAGTGATCATCAATAGCATGGCGGTAGGCCTTGGTGACGACTCCTGCATAGTAAGGGGATTTGGTGCGTCCCTCGATCTTGAGTGAATCGATCACACCTGAGGAGAGGATCTTGTCTACATGGGATGCCATATTCATATCCTTGGCATTCATGATATAGGTACCGATCTCACTCTCCTCCTCAAGCCTGAATGTCGTCCCGCTCTCTGGGTTGTGTGCGTAGATCTCATAAGGAAAACGGCAGTCGTTAGCGCAGCTGCCGCGATTGGGAACACGACCTGTCTGCAGCGCAGAGACCAGACAGCGTCCAGAGTAGGCGAAACACATCGAACCATGCACAAACACCTCCAGCTCCAGATCAGGCAGATGGGACTTGATCGCCTCGCAGTCCTTGAGACTGATCTCTCGGGCGACAATGATCCGCTTGACTCCTAGATCATAGTAGACCTCTGCATCGATAGCATTCATTACATTGGCTTGGGTTGAGAGGTGGATCGGGATATCAGGAGCGATCCTGCTGGCGATCTTGACTACCCCCGGACTGGAGACGATCAGTGCATCAGGAGAGAGCTCTGCGATCTTGGCGATATGGTTCTCATACAGTTTGATCTGCGAGTTGAAAGGGAAACTGTTGACTGTGGCATAGACCTTTTTGCCTAGATTGTGGGCATAGGTGATCCCCTCTGCATAGGAATCCATATCGAATTCTTTACCTGAGCGGATACGCAATGAAAAGGTACTGGTACTCCCATAGACTGCATCTGCCCCATAGGCCAGAGCGATCTTGAGTTTTTCAAGATTCCCTGCGGGTGCCAACAGCTCTGCATAGGTATTGTTTGCCATATCTGTCCTGTTTTTAAAAATAGACATTATTTTACTATAAAGGTGGTAAAGAGGAGATTTAGCTAAGACTATTATCATAGACTCTCACCCGGAAAGTACTCTAGTTGGCGGAGAAGAGAGGAGGAGAATGAACCGGTATGTCAGAGGTATTTTATGATTCCTATTTCTACTGTTTTTTCTCTATGCAAAATGTATACTCAAAAAGGAGGCTCTCTCCGCCATAAAAGAGATACAGCACAGAAACACTCTTTACCAGAGATCATCATCTTTTAGTTTAAAAAGATAGTATTACACTTTATTTTAAGGAACGATATGAAAATAATGAGACTATTGGTTATCTATCTTTTATTTCTGGGAGCTATGGCCTATGCCAATGTAACTTACACGCCAAATGATGCTTTGGGAACTTGGGAAGTTGATATAGGGCAGACTCAAAATCTTAAGCAAGATTGCTCTGAGTTTGATTTGATTGGTATGGAAAATATATTATACTTTTTGGTATTTGAGCCAAACAAAGTCGATATCAAGAGTATGGCAAGCAAATTTAATTGGCATGCTGATGGTAATGGTACTATACATATAGACAAAAAAGACTACTATCTATCAGGATCTGTAAAGAGTATCACTAAAGATACTATGATGATAGAGTTTGAAAACAAAGATGTCAAGTACACTTGTCACCCGCGGTGCTAAAATAGGCAGTATAAAAGACTGCTAAAAGAGTAGTTTTTACAACCAAAAAGCCAAAGGAACAGAGTAAATCTGTTAGAGTCTTTTTCTAATGTATTTTAGAAGGAGATTTATGCTTAAAAAAGGTGAAGTAAAAATGATCCACAAGATGATAAAAGAGGGCTTAAGTAAGAGTGCTATTGCACGTAAACTTGGGCTGAGTCGAGATACTGTTTCAAAGTACGCCAAATTACCAGAAGGTCACATTCCTGCCATAAAAAGAGAAGCTACCAGTACCACAGTAGATGCGTATCTTCCTCATATTGCAAGAATGCTAGAGGAGGCACATAAGTTAGATGTACATATTCCCTCAAGCTCTATCTATAAAGAAATCCAAAAGATGGGGTATAGTGGTTCCCTTCGTTGGATGCAAGAGAATATGCAAAGGCATGAACTTAGACGTAAAGTTGAAGATGAAGAGCCTTTAGTAAACTTTGAAACAGCCAAAGGTAAGCAGATGCAAGTCGATTGGATAGAGTTTCCTAAAGATGGGCTATCTGCCTTTGTGGCTACGATGGGATACTCAAGAGCATCGTATGTGGAGTATGTTACAGATGAGAAAGTAGATACGCTCATCAATTGTCATATGAATGCCTTCTCCTACTTTGGTGGTGTTCCACAAGAAGGTCTCTATGACAATATGAAGACTGTTATTCTCAAACGTAATGTCTATGGCAGAGGCAAACACAAATTCAATGAACAATTCCGTGACTTTGCCAAACACTGCGGTATGGAACTTAAAGTGTGTAAACCCTACAGACCACAAACCAAAGGTAAAGTAGAACGATTTAACCATTATCTGAGATACAGCTTTCATAACACTTTTAAAGTACGATTGTCCATGATGGGATACACGATGAATAAAGAGAACGCAAACGCTGAAGTGATGGATTGGTTAGACTATACTGCCAATGCGAGAATACATCAGACTTTACTACAAAAACCATTTGATTTACTTGCACAGGAGCAGTTACAGCTGCTGCCTGTGCCGAAGCCATATAACGGTATCCACCCATTAAAAGCAACGTCTAAAAGTATAACACAAGAGCCTATAGTCAAACCTAAACCCCGTATACATATCCCTCAACGTGATTTACAAAGTTATGACGAGTTCATTCCTGCTGCCATCGCATATTTACTAACGTATAGTCTTATTACAGGAGGGGCATCATGGCAATAAATGAGCAGATAGAAGCTTTGTGTAAAGAACTTAAACTTAATTCTCTTTGTAAAACACATCATGAGCTGAGTAACCGTGCAGCCAAAGAGAGCTGGAAATATAGTGAATATCTGTATGAGGTACTTAAAAGTGAATCTGACTCTAAAGCCGAACGCTCTAGAGCAACACTTACCAAGATGGCTGGGTTTCCCACAATTAAAACATTAGAACAATTTGACTTTGATTTTACAGTAGGCGTAAACAGAAGACAGATAGAAGAATTATCGACTATGGAGTTTGTCAGAAGAAAAGAGAACATCATTCTACTGGGTCAGTCTGGTGTGGGTAAAACGCATCTTGCTATTGCACTAGCATATCAAGCTGTACAGAAACGTGTCAAAGCACGCTTTATTACAGCTTCTGATCTCATACTTCAAATGAGTCAAGCAAAGAAAGAGAAGCGTTATGATGCTTTTTTACGACAGGCTGTGATGTCTCCTGCATTACTTGTCATTGATGAGATAGGTTACTTTCCTATGAGCAAAGAAGACGCACATCATTTCTTTCAAGTTATCTCTCGCAGATATGAACGTGGCTCAACCATTGTTACCTCTAATTTAGTCTTCTCACAATGGAGTAGTATCTTTGCAAATGACAAGGTAGTTACTACAGCTATTTTAGATAGATTATTGCACCATTCTCATGTGATAAATATACTTGGAGATTCTTACAGATTAAAAGAGAAAAAGGAGGAAGAAATGAATGGATCAGATCTTTATGAATTTGAACCAAAAAAGAGTAAAAAGTAGGACTAAAATATTGATGTTGCTTACGGTTACATTTCGTTAAAAAAAACTTACGAAAAACTGCCTATTTTAACTCCGCGGTTGACAACACTATACTCTATCATAAAAGAGAGCCACTCAAAGCCGCTATCGAACCTATCCAAGATATACTCTATCAAGCAAAGGACAAGCGTGGTAGTTATATATTTTTCTTGTTTCATGCACATCAATATACCCTTTTGCAAATTTCACTTGATGATAAAGAGGTTCTTCTTTTTGATAAGAAAGATATAAACTCTTCTCCTGAGACTATTAGAAACTGGGTTAGAGTCAATGGAGTGTATGTACCA
Source organism: Sulfurovaceae bacterium (assembly GCA_965215705.1). Classification (GTDB taxonomy): domain Bacteria; phylum Campylobacterota; class Campylobacteria; order Campylobacterales; family Sulfurovaceae; genus JAAXPZ01. The sequence goes on from CBDCEE010000003.1 coordinate 1,294,937, forward strand.
GCAGGTAAAGATATATATCTTTTTAGTGCTATGAATAAGTCTAAGATAGCGATGATAAACCACTCTGAGTTTACATACCAAAATAGATATAAATTTAAAAGAAGAGATGAGATACTAAAAGACTTTTGGGAACATAACTCCCCTCTCGTTAGAGACAGTGCTGTTCATTTGGATTTGAATATTTTAACATCGGCTTTTGGGTACGGTTATACCTTGACTCAGAAACAAAAAGATACTCTTTTATTTGATATTGTAGATAATTATATAGCCAAAAAGAATGTCTTTACTATCAAAGATAAGACCAGAGAGAAGTTTATAGAGGTTATCACGTTTTTGCATAAGCAGGGCATGCACGTAGATGTTAAAAAAGAGGAGTACCACCAAGCTACCAACTATACAGATATCATCAGACCCAAACAGACTCTGATAAACAATGAGTTTTATAAAGAAGCGCTAACGCTGATAAAACTCGGTGTCAAAGTCGGCAATCTTGATTTATACTTTTTGATGAACGATGATAGAAAGAAGGTAAGCAAAGATATACTCAATCAATTTTTAGATGCGTATATGTTCAACCCAAAAGGTGAGAATCTGATATTTGGTGCTATTAAGTATGATGATTTTGATATAGAAAAGAGAGTCTTTGAGATGGGATTTAATGATACCAAAGCCAAAGATTGCTGCTATGATATGGATATGGTTGCATATGCTCTAACATTTGGAGAGAAAAGCAAATATAAATTTCTAGACTATCTGCTATCGCATACAAGCTCTACTCACCCTTATGAAGAAATCAAAAAGATACTAAAGTATCAGGAGACTAAAGCCAAGAAAAGAGATAAAACGCTTATCAAAAATCTGCATACTATTTTAAGCAAGCAGGGGATTCATTAAAAAACTATAAGGCCTATGTACACCATGATAGATTACTTCATCATTATTTTTGCACTCTTTTTTATCGGTGGATACCTTATCTTCCTCTACCAAAAGCTTGAAACACTGGAGCATATGTCTGAGGACCAGTCTGTCAAAGATTCTCTCTTCCCTCAGAGCAACTATATACGTATAACTACCAAAAGTAAGGATTTTGAGGGATATATCATTTTGCGCGGCTATGCAGAGGAAGGTCTACCGATACTTATCGCAAGAGGCTACATGGGAGGCTCTCCCTGCTATCTTTATATGGAGGGGGAGGATCTTTTTGAGTCTGTGTTCTGGCAGGAGATCGAAGAAGATTCCGATCTTGAGACACTTCAAGTATCCAGCACAGATATTTACCTTGCCACATATACGGCGGAGGAAATAGGCTTTTTCAAAATCGAAGAATCCCATGCCTTGCAAGCGCTTCAAAAGCATATCGAAGGGGCAGAGCATATCCACCAAACACTTGAAACAGAAGGACTGGATACGGAACAGTCCTACCAGTATGATTTTCAGACCAAACAGATATACAAAGTAGGTCTACTACAGAAGCTTGCCTCTCTACCCTTACGTTGGACAGAGCATCTCATATCCAATACTCTAGGCTGGGGATTTCTATTTGTACAGCTCATGATCATATTTGGGGCCATGTACTTTTTTGAGGTCAGTAGCTCCCTGCAGCATCAGAATATGCCATGGCGTATCAAGGAGCTGATGGTCTATGTCACTTATGGTATCACTGTGAGCTATTTTCTCTTCTATTACCTCTATCAAAAGAGGTGGATCCGTGCGCTGCTGTATGCACCTTTTGTTGCTGTTCCTGCTTCACTTTTCCTGACTGCTCCTATGGTTCTTGCACTCTATGCTTCAGCATTTGAGCTGGACAAAAAGCCTTTTCATACCAAGATCGTGGCATTGCAAGAGTATGCGATCCGATTTGTTTCCCAAAGCCATACCAAACATGGAGGCCTATATAAACCCGAATACAGACTAAGCCATCTACATGTTTATAACTCCAGCAGAAACTGGGCTTACAGCAAAACCCTTGCCCTCAAAAATCCGACTAAGTCCTATCCTTCTGAGAGAGAGAAGAAGCTCTTTGACATGGCACACGATCAACTCATAACACTTCAAGAGGAGCAGAAAGTCACACACTGTAGAGGGGGGTGTGGCTTTATCTCTCCCTGTAATCGCCTCTCTCTTGTGGCACTTGACGGCATAGAGTCTCTCGGACAAGTGACACTCTCTACACAACATATCTTGGAGAGTGAGAGCCTCTGTGATACACTCACCTCCACTACCTATTGGAATCTTTATGCATCTAGCATACAGCGGCAAGAAGTAGGCATTATGGTTGTAGCTAAGGATGACTCTCATTTTTCCATAGGTAATCGCTTTGCTCAGATGGTCGGTACAGGTCTAGCCTTTGACAGAAAACGTTCCGTGCTCAAGCTAAGTACTTTTAGAGACTCCAAAGAGGCTCAACTAGATCTACGTGACCTCTTACCAAAAGGAGTACATACCTATCACCAAGAGATGCAGGCATTGCAGATCAGCGAGCAGGGCTTTATCTCTGCTCACCCTTTTTATCTCCTAGACAAGGAGATATTAGTCGATTGGCGTCAGATAGATAGAAACAAATACAAAGTCATCCGTATCCAACAAATAGGCACGAGTAAAGATCAAAACCTCCACTACTATATGGTCACAGGCACACTCTCTATCTATTGGCCAAGATACTGGTATTATCAAAAAAAGGATCCCTATTTTGATGGGATCCTTGCAGGAGGATAGTATAATGCATATGATAAAGTCACAAAAAAATCCTATACATGAAAGCATACTGTCAAGGCTATCAAGCTGTATGTGAAAAATGTAAAAATCATCTTGGAGAAGTTATCAATGATACACCATAGTAAAAATCTACTCACTCTGTTGATCCTCTGGGGGAGTACAGTATTGGCAAACGATACATATATTCCACTACGACTCTATATGCCTACCGCTCCAAAAATATATAGTATGACCCTTTGGGACAAAGAAAAAAACAAACCTGTAAGTAAAGAAATATTTGCATGGGTGGCTCCTTTTAAAAAAGTAGGTACCCGTATATTGGCAAAAGCGGCAAACCTAGAGAATAAGATTGGGTTTATCAACCCCCAGGGAGAATGGGTCGTTCCTGCTGTGCTAGATAAAGCCAAAGACTTTTCTGAGGATGCCATCGCCCGTGTACGTATAGGAAAAAAATGGGGTTATGTACGCAGTGATGGAAGTTGGTTACTGAAACCCACACTCTATTATGTACTGCCCTTTCGTCATGGATTTGGGATCGTCACTGCAGAGAAGCATGGAGGTGTCTATTTTGTCGATATCAGAGGGAAAACACTAGCTGATACGCTCTTTTCAGATGCCAGAAGTTTTTGTAGTGACGGTACCGCCTCTGTTGCCGTCCGTCATACCATCCCGCTATACGAGATCCACAGCACGGGTGTCACACAGAAAGAGACACAGAGTAAACAGGAGTTTTGGGGGAAAATAGATAGAAATGGTACGATTGTCATACCTTTGACACTCTCTAAAAACGATCCGAAACTCAAGTGCCAAGAAGTAAAACAGAAACAAAAACAAAAAAAGTTACCTGCCCATATCATACGCAAAAGCAAGCGATGGGGTATTCTCTCTCAATCAAAGCATTTTAATGCTTTTCCAAAAAACATTATTGCTCCACTTGGTGATATGGATACACTGGACTATGCTTTTATAGATGGTCTAGTCGCAACTGTGACCAAAGATCGGGTGATCGACTATTTTGATGAGAAGGGTACACTTCAATACAGTTTCAAGCCGAACCAGCATCAGAAAATGACCCTCTACGATAAGCGTGGTCGTGCTCTCTACCCTACCCATATTGATACCTTCAAGATACACTGCTCCTTTGCCAGAGGGGTAAACGAACATTTCGTTGATCCCGCTAACTACCACAGCGAAAAGATTATTTACGGTATCAAAAAAATGCTTTCTGAAACATTCACACGATACCAGATCCCCAACCCGTTGTTTGAACCACTTCAGCGTGATCCCTACAAGATCTTAGGCGAGAGTGATTCGGTCAAAAACGGCCGGATATGGGTCTTGGCACGAGGTTATACCAGTGAGTCTGCATGGGGCACACACGAGTATCTCATGGGATACGAATATGATCAGTTTAAAGCCTATGCCAAGCAGATAGCTAGATGGATTACTTCCTATTACGGCACACCCATAAAAGCAACAAAGTATGGTAAATATATATGGAAGATCGATGGGAAACTACTCAAATTAGAAACTTTTGAAGATACCGGAGATGGGGATTTTTATAATCTATTGGTGCTTGAAGCCTATCGGAAGGGTCTATAATGAAAACGATTATACAGCTTATTTTAACACTATCGATCTTTACACAAATAGCTATGGCACTGGTCGTGGAAGAGATCGCTTTGAGCAACGATAAACAGATAGGTGCTTTTGTTTACAACGACCATCAATTGCGGCTCTACTCCTTCAAAAGCGGGGCACTGCTTGGTGCATATACATTTCCAGAAAATGCTATCGTAGATAAGCTATCTTTCTCCTCTCATGGAGAAAAGATCACTCTCTATACTGATGAAGGTACATTTGCCTGGGATCTCAAGAGCGGAAAAAGAACCCCTCCTTCCCCTATCGCCAAAGTGCTACAGTCCACTAATATACAGAAAATCCAACCTGCACTCAACAGGATACATCATGTTATGGATTTTAAAAAGAGTGCCTACAACAACCGAGATCAAAGTATCTGGGTCACAACAGATAAAAAGGTCTGGCTCTGGGATCAAGAGGGCAACAAAGAGCTTGGATGTATCACTCTGAAAGATTTTGATATCGCCACGATAGCTGCCATTGCTATTTCAAACGATGGCAGCTACATAGCACTGGCACTCTGGCTCAAGAGTAAAGAGAGCAAGGTTGTCATTCTGGATGGTACCACCTATCAGATAGTACAGCATATCACAGCCCAAAGCGGCACTACTTTTGGTCTTGATTTCATCGACAATACCCATCTGCTTCTGCACTCAGAGTATCCGATAGAAGTATGGGATCTCAAACAGAAAAAACGCACTTTTAATTTCACCAAAGAGGGTTCAGATCTGCACAGTTCACTGATAGAGATCCTGCAGCGTACAACTACACCTTATGCTATACCAGGAAGTATCTATGGCATGGATGTAAATAAAGAGGGACAGATAGCCTTAACAGGAAAATCAGATCTTCTACGTTCCATACTGCTTGACAGCAAGGGGAAAGTCATCAAACTCTATAAAAACATATACACTACCGGATATGATGCACGCTTCTCTCCAGATGGCTCACTGGTGGCTTTTGCCTATCACGGAGAGCATCTCACTGTCTATGAGAGTCAGCGTGCAGTACTGCTCATGAATCTCCCTCTGGGTGGCGTACCGGACAGTGCAAAGATCATCAAGTTTTCACCAAGCGGGCGGTATCTTGCTGTCGGTTCCGATGGTGGTACGCTAAGTATAGTAGATCTCTCACTCAAAAAAAGGATTTACCGGGTCACGCTAGACTCAGGGGTCTTTTCCCTACTCTGGCTCAACGAATCAGATCTTTTAGCAGGTACACAGATCAACCTCACTCTCTTAAAATGGAAAGAGAATCAACAACAGGTTATTATGGGAAAAGGGGTGACTGCCCTCGATATGTTCAGAGATGATACAAATAAAACCACCATTGCTGTAGGTGAAGAACATGGAGATGTTGATATCTTAGATGCACAGTATAAACCTATCCATATACTGAAACATCAAGGCGTAGGTCGCATCTCTTTTGGCAAGGACGGTAGATACCTTGTCAGTTCATCTGAATCACAAACCACGGTATGGGACAGAAGAACATACCAACCCATATGCCACACAACAAACCAAGAATCTATCTGGGCTATGGCCTATGACAGTCTACACCATCGTATCTATACAGGTGGCGATAATGGGGTGGTTCATAGTATGGATGAGCAGTGCCGTACAAAAAAACAGAAAGTATCAGGAAAAGGAAGATGAGAAACAACATAGGTTTGTGAAGAAAGATGCCTACAAAATAAAGTAGAGGCATGCTTTGAGTGGGAGCAAGCTACTATCGTGGTAGGGGTGTCTGCCTGTTGACCAGGAGAAGGCAGTATCCTTAGTACACAAAGCCTGTAAACAAGACAGCAAAACTGCGTGTGAAAATCTAAAAGTCATACAAGCAGATAGATAGGTATTGACATCTTTTATGTTTTAACACATTATATCCATATTACGCTATACTCCCTTCTATGAAAACACTCTTAACCTCTCTATTTTTCTGCTCTTTTATACACGCAACCATCACCCAATATGAGACCAATCTCTTCTGCTTCACACCCAAGGATCAGAACGAGACAGCAGTCATCCGTACTTTTACACAGGATGGTACCAGACGGCAGCTCGTGGTCGATACCCAGACACTCCAGACCCGACTCCAGTCCATGGTCAAGACCAAAGGACATCCCTGTGGAGATTCCCCTTATAGCAGACTCCTCAGTCAGAGTATCACCATACCCTCTCCTTTACAAAATGACGGCATCACCCAAGCCCCAAAAGGGATCTCTGTCACCACCGATCTCTGCCCCTCTTCCAAGGAGGGCTTTGAGCATGGACTGTATGAAGCGATGATACAGAAGTTCCCCCATCCTGTACCAGTCACACTGTTTATTACAGGTAGATGGATCGAAAAACATGAGCAATCACTTGAACAATTTCGCAGCTGGGAGAAAGAGCATCTCCTCTCTATCACCTGGGGTAACCATACCTACGCACACCCCTATCACCCCAAAGAGCCTCTAGAAAAAAACTTTTCCCTCAGTAAAGGCTATGATCTCAGAGAGGATACACTCAAGCTGGAAAAGATGCTACTATCACGAGGGCTCACCCCCTCTGTCTTCTTTCGTTTTCCGGGATTGGTCTCTGATCAAAAAGCGGCACAAACTATCCATGATCTGGGGCTCATCACCATCGGCAGTGATACCTGGATCGCCAAGGGACAGAAAGTCAAAGAGGGCTCCATCATCCTGCTGCATGGCAACAAAAATGAACCCAAAGGGGTGGAAATGTTTCTGGAGATGCTTGAGAAAGGCAACATTCATGAGATCAATTCACTTGAAAGAAACCTACCGTAACCCATAGACCAATAACAAATTAGCAATTATCGATAGGCAACCTACCCTCCATAATAAGCAAAGTCAAAATACTCTCGCAGTGCTTCTCTTTCCAATACCCGGTATGTGCCATTTTCATTGGAGAGGATATCCTGCTGACGAAACTTTTTAAGCACGCGAGAGAGCGATTCAGGGGGGATATTGAGCATGCTCGCTGTACGGGCGATCGGCATCGAACAGAAGTGCTCTTCATGTTCGTAGATAAAAAGTGCCACCTTCTCACTGAGTGAGGAAGCGGTCGTGATACAGCTAAACTGGGAGAGCATACGGCTCCTGCGGGAGAGTCGCTCTATGAGGAAATTGGCGATCTCTAAATCCTGTGAAGCCAACTGACAGAGCCTTAGACTGCTGAGACGAAGCATTCTGCATGCTGTTTCGCTCTCACAACTCTCCTGATAAGCCACCGACTCCCCTTCCAGAGGAAGCTCTCCGAGCAGATCATACGCCGCATGAAAAGGCAGGGTGATCATGTTCCCTTTGACATCATAGCGATAGCATCGCACTTCGCCCTCTAGCAATATATAGAGCTCTTCCCCCGGGTCCTGTTCCATATAGATCAGTGTTTGAGGAGGGTAGTGCTGAATCGTACCGATTTTTTCCAGTGCTGTTATTCTCTTTTTCATCGGCATAAGTGTAGCACTTTGAGATTGAAAGAGACTTAACCGATGTTAGGTGATGATGCTATTTTTCGATCAATATCTCTTTGATCGCTTTTATATTTTTTAAAAAGTGATCCACTACCTCAGGATCAAAGTGCAATCCTCTGCGTTTCTGAATATGGACAACGATCTTCTCCAAGTCCATCACTTCTCTACCATGTCTAGGTGTCAAGAGAGCGACCACCGTATCTGCCAAAGCGACGATACGTGCAGGAAGAGAGATCTCTTTCCTTTTCAACCCATGAGGATATCCGCTTCCATCATACCATTCATGGTGTTCTGCTGAAATCTTGGCAGCCATATCCAGCATCTTGTTCTTCTGCGTACGCAGCAAGTCTCTTCCGATCGTTGTATGATACTTGATGATCTCGAACTCTTCAAAACTCAACCTATTGTCTTTTCGGTAGATCTCCTGATCTATTTTGAGATTCCCTACATCATAGATCAAAGATGCCTTTTTAAGTGTGAGGCAATACCCTGCGTCTTGCCCTATGGCATGGCACAGCAGTGTGCTGAGTTGGGATATCTTGTCGATCTGCTTCTTGTCTTTTCCATACGCAACAAGCTTATCTACGATCGCTTTGCTCACCACTGCTTCAAAATGTTGTGGAGGCTCTATTATAGATGCCTCATCGGAGATTCCCAATAGTGCACAAATTTCTGGAGACACTTTACTCTTTTGTTGTCCATTTGCCAAACTAGTATGCATATTTTGTGTCATTTCTATCCCCTTAAATAATATTAAATCCTTCCCTTCCTCCACTTTGAAGGTCATGACTTTTATAGCACCCATTATAAACTAAAATTGTCAGAAAAATGTCAAATATACACCCATGGCTGGCCAAAATTATGCTACACTTATAAAAAAGTGACACCATCATGCAGATAGACATACATAACCACACCGTGCGATGCAACCATGCAGAAGGTACGATAGATGCGTATATCCTCAGAGCCATCGACTTAGGGATCAATATCTATGGATTTTCCGAACATGCCGCAATGGATTTTGATGAAGGATACCGTCTCGGATTTAATGAGATGGAAGCCTACCAAAATGACATCCTCTCTGCCAAAGAGAAGTACCGTGACCGTATCGATATCCGCTTGGGGTATGAGGTAGACTGGTTACCTGGACATATGGATGAGCGGGTACTTGGTGCTGATGTAGATTTCCTCATAGGTTCTGTTCACTTCATCAACAAATGGAGCTTTGACAATCCTGAGTTTATAGGGGGATGGAAGGATAGGAATATCGACGAGATATGGCAAGCCTATTTCGAAGCAATCACACACATGGCAAAAAGTGGCAGGTTTGATATCGTAGGACATCTTGACCTGATCAAAGTATTCAAGTACCTCCCCAAGAAAGATATTCGACTACTCGCAAAAGAGGCACTGCATGCCATCAAAACTTCCGGCATGGTACTGGAAGTCAATACTTCCGGGCTGAGGAAGCCTGTAGGAGAGATCTACCCTTCAGAGAGCCTACTTCAAGAGGCCTATGCACTCGATATTCCCATCACTTTTGGTTCAGATGCACATGCAGTTGATCAAGTAGGTGCAGGATTGGAAGAGGCCTATGCCTTAGCAGAATCCATAGGATATACAAAAGCCGTTACTTTTAGAGACCGCCAGAGAGAAATGGTGAATTTTTAGGCAGTTTCTTCTATAAACCTAAATAGATAGTCGCTATAATTTACTATATTAAATTTTTACTAGGAGAAGAGATGGGTAAATTTGTTAACAGTTTAGCAGAATACAATACATATTGTGAGGAAAATGAGGTCGAGTTTGTCGACTTCAGATTCTCTGATGTCAAGGGTGCATGGCACCATATCAGCTACAGAAAAAGTGCTGTAGATGACAAAATGCTGGAAAATGGTGTACCATTTGACGGCTCTTCCATCGATGCTTGGCAGCCAATCAATGAATCCGACATGATCCTCAAGCCCGATGTGCAAAGTGCATTTTTGGATCCATTTACAGCAGACAGTACCGTTGTCATCATCTGTGACGTGTATGATATCTACAAAAATGAACTCTATGCCAAATGTCCTAGATCTATCGCCAAGAAAGCACTCAAGGCACTCGATGATGCAGGTATCGCAGATACGGCGTATTTCGGGCCGGAGAATGAGTTCTTCCTCTTTGATGATGTCAAGATCGTGGATGCAGACAACGAGCAGTCTTTCAAGGTAGAATCAGATGAAGGTCACTGGGCAGATGCAGCTGATTACGGTGAGTTTGGCAACATGGGTCACAGACCTCGTATCAAAGGTGGGTACTTCCCAGTCATGCCTACAGATTCAGCGGTCGATCTCAGAGCAGAGATGATGCAGGTACTCGAAGAGGTAGGACTTGAAGTCATACTCGGACACCATGAAGTGGCACAGGCACAGCATGAGCTTGGTATCGTATTCTCTGATATCATTACTGCTGCTGATAATGTCCAGAAGTACAAGTATGTGGTTAAGATGGTAGCACATCTCAATGGCAAAACTGCCACCTTTATGCCAAAGCCAATCTATAATGACAATGGAAACGGTATGCATGTCCACCAGTCACTCTGGAAAGACGGCAAGAACCTCTTCTGCAAGGAAGGTGAGTACGCGAACCTCAGTAAAACTGCCTTGGACTATCTCTCTGGTATCTTCTATCACAAAGACGCAGTGGCTGCCTTTACCAATCCAAGTACCAACTCATTCAAGAGACTACTTCCAGGCTTTGAAGCGCCACGTATCCTGACTTACTCCAGCCAGAACCGTTCAGCAGCATGCCGTATCCCTTATGGAGCAGGTGAGATGGCTACAAGAATCGAGACCAGATGGCCAGACTCAACAGCCTGCCCTTATCTCGCATTTTCTGTATTGATGATCGCCGGACTTGATGGCATCAAGCAGGGTGGCTACCCACTCGCCGGACCATTCAACGAAGATCTTTTTGAGCTCAGCAGAGAAGAGATCGCAGAGAGAAAGATTCCAGAATTAGCAAACAGCTTCAGAGAGGCACTTGAGGGTCTGGAGGAAGACCATGACTTCCTCGCACCGATCATGAGCCCAGAGTATGTACAAGAGTATGTAGACTATATGTTCGATAGACATGTCGTACCTGTAGAGGGACGCCCTACAGCACATGAATACATCACTACCTACTCCTGCTAATCCTTCCTACAGAGCTTCGGCTCTGTATCGCATCTCTCCATCAACCACTTCATAACACATATCATACATTAGCAATGGAACTTTCTAAAACATCGTCCCGCTATCATCTCCCACTTTCACAGGTTCTCGTCTTTTGAGATCGATCGGATTGATCGGTTCATTCTCTCTTCCGGTAGTATCTACCACCGGCTCATCATCGATCTTGATGACCTCTATCCCATCTTCATTGGTTTCGGTCAAGGTATCAAAAGGATTGGAAGAGTGAGTAGGATCAGTTGGCTCGATCTTCTTATTTTGCAATGGAGAGATCTCCGTATAAAGCTCTTCTTTCCCATCTGCCAAAACACCGGTTTTTACACTATCAGGCCGGATAAAGTGCTTGGGTGTAGCGGGATAGAGCTTCAGCAACTCTCTGTAAAAGTAAGCAAAACTCGGTGCTGCCACTGAGCCTCCGGTGGCACCTCTACCGATACGCCTATTGTTGTCCCTGCCAAACCAGGTGATCGTCGTGATCGTGGGAGAGTAGCCACAGAACCAGGCATCCACACCATCATTGGTCGTACCTGTTTTCCCTGCCAACTCCAAGCCTTTGACCCGGGCATTACGCCCTGTACCACGCTTGATCACCTCTTTCAGGATATCTGTCATCAGATAGGCCTGTTCCGGCTTGGTAAAGTTGGCGATCTCTTTGGGTTTGGTCTCATAGAGCACAGCATTCTCTTTGGAGACGACTTTACTGACAAGCCTCGGCTCTATCATATGCCCTCCGTTGGAAAAGACCGTATACATCTGTGCCATCTTCAGCGGGCTTATCCCCAGGTTACCCAGTGCGATCGAGAGGTCTTTGGGGATATGGGGTACATCCAGCAGTGCCAGTCGTTTTCGGATCGTCTCTACCCCGATATCATAGACCAGGTTGATCGTTGCCAGGTTACGAGAGTGTACCAACGCTTCCCGAAGCGTGATAAATCCTTCAAAATTCCGCTCATAGTTTTTAGGTGCCCAGACTTTTTTCTTGCCATTTTTCATATACTGAAAAGTACGTGCCAGATCGGTGAGCTTCGTCGAAGGGTTATAGCCCATATCCAGTGCTGTCTGGTAGATAAAGGGTTTAAAAGCCGAACCAGGTTGCCGTTTGGTCATCGTGATCCGGTTGAAGGCAGATTTGCGGTACTCAACACCACCCACCAGGGTCAGGATATCTCCTGTCCTGTTCTCTACAGAGATCATCCCTCCATTAAACTTTGTTTTCTTCGGATTCTCTTTGTAGCGTTTCATGGTCTTATCAAAGCCCAGCTTGAGTGCATCTCTGGCGATCTCCTGCATCCCCAGATCGATCGTAGTATAGATCGTATAGCCTCCGGTTCTGATATCCCCCAGCTTGCCTTTAAATCTACGTAGGATCTCATCGATGATATAGGGGGCGACATTTTGTGTAAGCGATGTTCTATAGAATTTCGGCATCTCTTTGACTGCTTTGAGATACTCTTTTTCTGCGATCCATCCGATTGCCCGCATTCTCCCGAGTACCGCATTACCCTTATTCAGTGCACGTTTATAATGGCGTAGTGGGTTATAATAGCTTGGGGCATTAGGCAGCCCTACCAAGATAGCGATCTCTTTAAGCGTAAGTGCATTGAGCTCCTTATGATAGTAGCCATTTGCAGCTGTCTTGACTCCAAAATAGTTATTGCCATAAGATATCTCGTTAAGATAGCGCTCTATGATCTCCTCTTTGCTGAGTTTCTGCTCTATTTTAAGTGCCAGCATCGCCTCTTTGAGTTTTCTTGCCAGTTTTTTCTTACTGCTTAAGAGTGTATATTTGATCAGCTGTTGTGTGAGGGTGCTCCCTCCCTCGACAAATTTTCTGGCTTTGATATCTTTCACAAGTGCACGTATAATGGCATCAGGGTTGATCCCATTATGCTCAAAGAATCTGGTATCCTCCATAGCTACTACGCCCTCGATCAGAATACCCGGGATCTCATTGTAGCGTGCATAGAGTCGATGTCTCTTTTTAAATACATAGGCCAATCTCTTACCATGACGATCCAGTATCTCACTGGAAACATCTGGAGAGTAGTGTATGAGTTTGTCTGCTTCTAGATCTACTTGATTATATGCATAGAGAAAGATACCTGCTAGTGCCAGCATCCCAAGTAACATAAGAATAATGATCGCTTTGGTCAGTTTATACAGCACGGGCACGCTCTCCTTTGGAGTATTGTATCATTTTTTGCTCAAGGCTTAACCACGGTAACAGGCTTTCTACCTGTAATCCCATCGCTGTACTCTCCAGCCCATAGACACTTTTGATATATTTTTTACAAAATCCCTCGACCATACAGCTCCCTGCTTTGCCCTGCCAGAGCCCACTCTCCAGATACTGCTCCAGATCCTCTGTGTCAAAAGGTGCAAGATCATACTGTGTAGCAGAAATGTCCGTAAACAAAAGCCCCTTGCTTTTAAAATGCACAGAGGAGAGGATAGAGATTGTCGAACCACTCTGTAGAGAGAGGAGTCGTCTGGCATCCTCTCTATCTCTGGCTTTTCTAAGGATCATACCATCTGCCGCAGCGATCACGGTATCAGCACACAGTAGAGGCAGCTCCAGACCATAGGCTCTCTGGGCTGCTTCCAGCTTCCCTTTGCTTGCCGCATAGACGAAGTCTTTGGCAACAGTTGCCGTGACCTGATCCTCATCAAAAGCAACCCTCTTTTGCACAAAGTCAATGCCAAATTTCCGTAATAGCAATGCCCTGCTCTCAGAGGACGAACAGAGACATATCTGCTCCTTGCTCTCTCCTCCTTGCTCCTTGCTCACGATCAGTTACTGCCTTCAAGCACTTCTGCCAGATAGGTTTTTGCCTCTTCGAGTGCGGTCTGTATCTTGCTTGGGTCTTTACCGCCTGCTTGTGCAAAGTCAGGACGACCACCGCCACCGCCTCCTACGATCGGAGCGATAGACTTGATCCAGTCTCCTGCTTTTACGTCACAGCCTTTGCTGCCTGCTGCGAGCAGTACTTTCTCTCCCTTTTTCTGAAAGAGCATGATCGCGATATGCGCATACCTGTTCTTCGCTTCGTCAATCAGCTCCTTGATATCGCCAGCTTCGACCGCTTCGACGATCACAGTCACGCCGTTCACTTCAGAGGCAGTGAGCTCTTTTTTGGTACTGCTGAGTGCAGATTTGAGCTCACCTTTGAGAGTCTTGACCTCCTCTTTCAGGCGAGTGATGCCTGCAAGGGCATTGCTGTTCTTGAGTTCGGATTTGATCTCACCCAGCTCGCTGCGTAGTGTAGAGACAGCCTCTACCGCTGCATTGCCACAGATACCTTCGATCCGTCTAACCCCGGCACTCACTCCACTCTCTTTGCTGATCATGAAGAGCCCGATCTGTGCCGCACTCTGGACATGTGTACCGCCACAGAGCTCTACAGAGGCATCATCGAAACTCACCACACGTACCTCATCACCATACTTCTCACCGAACAGTGCGATCGCTCCGGAATGCTTCGCCTCTTCAGCACTCATCACCTCTGTCTTGCGAGGAATGGCACGGCTGATCTTGTCATTGACCCAAGCTTCCACCGCAGAGATCTCTTCTGCTGTCATCGCTTTGGGATGGGAGAAGTCAAAGCGTAGTCGTCTGTCATCATTGAGTGATCCCGCCTGTGCGATATGTTCACCCAGCACAGCCCTGAGTGCTGCATGGAGCAGGTGCGTCGCGGAGTGGTGCTTCTCTATCTCGGCACGAGAGCTGTCCACCACCGCCTCTACCTCATCATTCACAGAGAGTTTCCCTTCTACTTCTGAAAGGTTCATATCGAGGAATTTTTTGGTATCTAGGACTTCGACAGGCTCAGTCACCGTTCCCTGAGCTTGCCCAAGGGTACCTTTGTCTCCTACCTGTCCGCCTGACTCTGCATAGAACGGTGTTTGCTCTAGCATTACCCAGCCTTTGCCATCGATACTAGTCACTTGTTTGAAGTTCTCATCAAGCAGTGCCAGTACCTTGGTAGCAGCTTTGGTGCTCTCATACCCGACAAAGGTATTGAGATCGAACTGCTCTTTGAGGGCTTTGAAGTCTCCTGTAGTCGCCGCATCTCCTGTGCCCTTCCAGCTCGCTTTGGATTGGGCTTTTTGTACCTGCATCTTGGTATCAAAGGCTTCGATATCAAGTGTGATCTTTTTCTCTCTGAGCATATCCTCAGTCAGATCGAGAGGGAAGCCATAGGTATCATAAAGTTTGAACGCCACTTCTCCATCAAAGGTATCGGTGGTCTTCTCAAGCTCAGTATTGAACAGCTTGATCCCTGCCTCAATCGTATCGAAGAAACGCTCCTCCTCTAGCAACATAGAGGTCTTGATACTCTCAGACTTCTCTACGAGATAGCTATACTGCTCTCCCATAAGATCCAGTATCGTATCTACCAGCTTATACATAAACGGCTCTCTGAGCCCCAGTAGATAGCCATGACGGATCGCACGACGCATGATACGTCGCAGCACATAGCCTCTACCCTCTTTGTCAAAGTTTACCCCTTGTGCCAGCAGGAAAGTCACCGAACGCAGGTGGTCGGCGATCACACGGTAGCTCGCAGAGTTGGGTGCATCAAAATCATAGGCTTTGCCTACCAGCTCACCGATCTTGTCCAGAAAAGGCATGAAGAGTGAGGAGTGGTAGTTGTTGCGTACACCCTCTTTGATCGCTGCCACACGCTCCAGCCCCATGCCGGTATCGATACTCGGCTTGGGCAGTGGGGTCAAAGTACCATCGGCACTACGCTCATACTGCATGAAGACCAGATTCCAGATCTCCAGAAATCTATCGCCCTCGCCACCCATCTTGTCCTCAGGACCATTGAAATACGCCTCTCCCTGATCATAGAAGATCTCAGAGCAAGGCCCACAAGGCCCCGTATCACCCATTTGCCAAAAGTTATCTGCATCCCCAAAACGCAGGATACGCTCAGGAGCGACATACTTTTGCCAGATCTTCTCTGCCTCATCATCACTGTCATGTACGGTGACCCAGAGCTTCTCTATCGGAAGTCCCAGATACTGATCAGAGGTGATAAACTCCCAGGCATAGGCGATCGCATCCTCTTTGAAGTAGTCTGCAAACGAAAAGTTTCCCAGCATTTCAAACAGCGTATGGTGTCTAGCCGTATAGCCGACATTGTCCAGGTCATTGTGCTTGCCCCCTGCTCTGAGGCAGGTCTGCGAGCTGGTCGCTCTGGGGGTAGCAGGGATCGGTGCTTCACCGGTAAAGATGTTTTTGAACTGTACCATGCCGGCATTGGTAAACATCAGTGTCGGATCTTCCGGTACGAGGGGTGATGAGGGGATCAGTGCATGTCCTCTCTCTTGAAAATAGTCTAGAAATAGTTTTCTAATATCCATAAGTTATATCCTGAAATAAATTGGAGATATTTTAGCTAAAATGTGGTTATCCGGAGTTGATACCTCTCTATCGCTGTACATACATTTCCAAGACTTGGCATATAGGTAAGAAAAGAAATGCTCTATATGGCATTTGCTCGGGGTCTTTTTCTGATAGCTATTCCCACAGACACTAAACACCCAGCCATGTATCCCTACCAGACCTTCACTCTCTCTTCAGGATCAAGCCACATCTTGTCACCTTCTTTGATATCAAATGCCTCATAGAATGCATCCATGTTTCGAATCGTTCCATTGGATCTGTATTCGTTTGCAGGGTGCGGATCACTGTCTAGCTGCATTTGTTCAATCTGTGGCAATGCTTTGGATCTCCATGTTTTGGCTATCTGTTTGAAGAACATCTGCAATGCCTCTTTTCTTGGCATCTTTTGTGCCTCTTTTGTTTTCATATAGGTACCCAGCGCGATCTCTGCACCGCTTAAGTCTGCGATGATCTCACCGATCTCCAGCTTACCGTTGGCAAATTTTCCCGGCAGCACTTCATACGCATCTGCCTGTTTGATAAGCTTCTTTTTGAGCACATCAAAAGCAGCATGATCCTTCGGTGTCCACCAGTTCTTCATATTGCCATGATAATCAAACTGGCTCCCCTGATCGTCAAAACAGTGTCCCATCTCATGCCCTACTATAAAACCAATACCACCATAATTGACTGCTTCACTTCCGTTGGCATCGAAAAACGGCTTTTGGAGTATGGCAGCAAGCAGCACGAACTTGTTCTTAGACGGGTCATAAAAGGCGTTGATCACCTGCGGAGGCATACCCCACTCTTCACGGTCAACCTTTTTGTCCAGCTTTTTAACAGCTCGCAGAAGCTCAAACTTCTCATACTGGTTACTGTTTCCTACCAGATCATCTGCTTTGAATTTGAGCTTGCTGTAATCTATCCACTTCTTCGGATAAGCCACATTGAACAGCATATGGTAGATCTTTTGCAGTGCTGCCTCTTTGGTGGCGGGACTGAGTCGTTTTGAATTTTTGATCGCCTCTTGATAGCTTGCCTGAATCGTCTGAACGATCTGATTGATCTTCTCCTTGCTCTGCTCATTAAAAAAATGCTTCACATAGAGTTTGCCAAACAACATGCCCATCCCCTGCACCAAACCGATGGCTCTTTTTTCCACAGAGGGTATTTTGGCAACAACCCCAAGCTCCAAAGCCCTATCCATAAAAGCGTTTTCAAACGCTGGCGTCAGTTCGCCCGCCTTGCTGGCGAGACAGATAACCCTTGTATAATCTTTCCACTGTTCGATATCTATACTGGTCAACAACCCATTCAATGCCTTGAGGTAAGAGGGTTGCGCCACAGTGAATGTTCCGGTTGTAGGGATATGCTGTACCTTTAGCATAGCATCAAGATCGAGATTGTCAACTGTTTTTTTGATCTTATTGTAGGGTGTGATATTGTAAGTATTTTGGGGATCTCTGTTCTGTAGTTGTGTCCACTGTACTTTTGCCAGTGCCTGCTCCACTGCGATAGTATTTTCCACCCTTTTATCTACATTGTCATACCCTGCAAGTGTGAGGAGTTTATGGTAAAGATGTTTCAGCGTGCGCATCTGCTTCTTTGCCTCTTCATCTTTAAGCTCATAGTGTTTTTTGAGTAGCGAAGTACCACCTTCTCCTATGCTGATGATATATCGGCTTGAATCCTTCATGTCTTCTGTCATACCGATGTGGATAGGGGTGGGGATCGATCTGTCTCTGAACAGCACAAACAGCTTTGCCAGATCTTGACTATTTTTGATCTGGTCTATCTTTTTCAATATCCCTTCGATAGGCTTGATCCCCAAAGCATTTCTCTGATCCATATCCAGATAAGAGTCATAGAGGTTTAAAAGATTCTGCTCATCCTGAGTACGCTCTTTTTGGGCTCTGATCTTTTTGATCAGCTGTCTGGACTGCTCCAGGATACGGTCACTCACCAGAGAGAAGTTCGACACCTCTCCTGCATCCTCTTTGATCTTGTGACTGTTTAGCCACTCTTGATTGACTGCTTTATAGAAGTTGTCACGATATGCAGGCGTGGTACTTGCAAAAAGAGAAGCGGTAAGCAGTGCGGTTGTACAGCATAGGCTGATTATTTTTTTCATCTTGTTTTCCTTAGTCTACTGGCTCTTCTGTATATAAAACAGATCCACAGTGCTGAGATTTACATGTTCTCAATCCATCATTCCTGCCCTGCATCTATTTTACATCTCTCTTATAGCGATGGGTAGTATAGTTTTAAAAAACCAGTGTAGCTTATTTTTTCTCAAATGTGAATATCATCTTTAAAAAAATTTGAGTTCACAGATGCTATTTTATCTAAAAAGATCAGAGGGGACAGGGCATTTTAGACTCTCTTTTATTGAGTAGTGTGACAAGCACATGATGCTCTCACTTTTAGAATAAGGCTTCTTTTTTACAAAGAGATCAACCAGATGAATCACCAGGAAGCGTACAGTGTAGAGATGCCTATCTCTATTCAGAGATTTGTCCAGTCGACACTCACCAAGATCATTCCTTCGGTCAACACCGACCAGAGTATTCTATTCGAATACAGACACCTGATCTATGTAGCGATGCCGCTGGATGAGTGCAACATTCTAGTCAGTAGAGTGAGAAGCTAGAGAGGTACTTGGCATTTCGGAGGGAAAAGTTTTCTTCCAAATGCCCTTCTGTCTACTAGGCTCTCCTGTTATACTGGCACTCCCCCCGATGAATCTCCAAACGCAGGTTTGGGGGTTCATTGTTTTCATCTTTCAATCACTTATCTCAAACAAAACACATGTAGATCAAAGTATATCTTTACAAGTTATGGGGAGTTTTTGGATCAGTATGGCTGATCCACCCCTATCGAAGAGATAGGGATAGAAAAGTAGTCGTTTATTTTTTGGCTGGCATGAACATTTTAGCACGACGATGGCTAGATGTTGGACCGCTCGCATTTGTAGCCCAGGTATTGATAGTAACGATACTTATATTGCCTGCATCATCTACAATGATATCAAACACATTCCACCATCTATCAGATGCACTCTGCCCTGCAGGTGGCATGAACACGGTTTTCTCTCCATTAAGTGTGAGTTCCACTCTGGCAGGAGAAGCACTGATCGTGGAGCTACCGGCATAGCGATATACAGCATAGTGGTATGTACCCGCTTCAGGGAAACGCAGTGCCGTAAAGACCTCTGGACCATAGCTTGTCGTATCATCCACATCCAAGTGTGCTGCATCTACGGCATAGCTGCCATCATGTCCATACCAGATATGGTAAGCACTTGGTCCGATCACATGGGTATCCAGATCTTCTGGATGTTGTCCCCAGGTCAATCGCACTGTCAATGGTGCATTCCCCAAGAAAAGACAGTCATCCAATGTTACCTCCGTCTCATCTACAGTTTTAATAGCAGTATTGGAGACCTTTGTTCCTTTACTTGCAGTGAACAGTGAGGTCGCCTTTTGCATGACACTGATCTCAAAGTTTCCATCACTATCCGTCATCGCTGTGGTGGCACCGCTATAGTCTTTACCTATCATCTCTACCGTTGCTCCTGCGATACGCACCGTAGTGTTGGCATCTTGTACACAGCCTTTGACGGTGACAGAGGTATACAGGTAATCTGCATTCCATGTAGAGAAATGCTCTACTGTACCTTCGTAGTAGGTTTTATCTGCGGAGAGTGTTGCTGTCCCTTCTCTTTTCCACACACCCTCTGTACTCTTATAGTAGTAGAGTGGGATGGTATCTAACAAAATTGGACTCCCTAGGTCTGTCCCTTTGTCAGATACAGGGATCCTGATCGTTGCACTTTCCCCAGTTGCAAGATTCAGGGCATTGCCTGAAGCATCTTTGAACTCTACGGTCATCGCACCATAACTGGCGATAGAGCCCCCGTTGTCACTATCTACCATCTCACCTGGCATCAGATTGATATCCAAGGCGGGATTGATAGGCGTCAGCTCTCCGGTGATTTGACCAGCCGGTGCACCACCACCCGCCAAGACAAGTGAACCCGCAGAGATCGCTACCCTTCCTGGAGAACCAGGAACCTGATCAGAAACCTTAGCGATAAAGTCATTTGCTGGATCAAAAGTACCGGTATAGGCTACCGGCAGTATATCGATATCCAGTGTAGCACTTGCATTGGAAGCAGTGCCTACAGTGACAGGCTTGCTCGTCGCTGCATAGCTTACACCACTCACAGAGACACCGCTCACGGAGACAATCACTCTACCAGATGGTGTATCTACTTCGTAGGCACCATCCGCATCTGTGGTGACTTTCTTGCCCCCTACCTGTACTTCCAGTCCTGCAACACCTGCCCCTGTCCCATAGTTGGATACTTTTCCTGAAACCATACGTGATGCAGCCGCAGGTGTACCTCCGCCTCCACATCCTGTCATGACCCACATCAGTCCTATCGTTAAAAGACCATATAAGATACTTTTTTTCATTTTTAATCCTTATCATTTATATTCGGAAAAATGGCTTCCGTTCCGGAGTATAGCCAAATACTGTGTCAAACTTATGTCATGAGAGAACAAAGAGCGCAATAAAGAGGAAGTTTCGCATGATCCAGACCCATTTTATACCTCCACTTGGCATTTCGGAGGTGATCATCACCCTAAAAATGCCCCTACCCTCTCCCGCTGTTCACGATACAATCCGTTATCTTACAAAGAGGAAGTTGATGATGTTATGGTTATACCTGTTTATCCCCGTGGCGATGGTGATCGCTGCTTATGCTGTACTGGATAGGAAAAGGCTGTTGCTCTTCTATCGGATCAACCATATCACACGCAAAAAAGTGGAGATGATCAAGATAGAGATACCTGTCTCCCAACTGGAGAGGCTCACACGTTCTACCATCAGCCATACGATCGACACGGGCAGTACGATCCTGTTCGAGTACCGGACGATGGTCTATATGGCGATACCATTGGGTAAGGAGGCTTCTCTGATCAGCCAGGTGGCTGACCGCTCGATGATAGAGAAGTATCGAAAAGCCAAAGAAATTTAAACATGCCCACGTACAATGTGGGCATGTGGGTATCATGAAAGTATCCTAGCGATAACAGCTATGAGAAAGTACCAGTTCGACACGGTACTCTGCACTATCTCCAGCACTCTCATCGATGATATCATAATAATCACCCTCTATGATATCATGGTCACGGTAGAGACTGGTCACTGCGATATAGTCTCGTAGATCATCGCCATCACCATCGATCTCTAATTCGATATCTCCATTTCGGATACGGTATCTGCCTTCGGTCTCCAATGATCTGTTATCTTCATTGTAGAGTCTGTATCGTAGGTCATCAAACCCCTCATCAAACTCTATACAGAAATGCTCAGGCAAACTGGAGTCTCCATTGTGCCTATCCATAACGATCGCATAGCCCTCATGTAACTCGTAGATCGATACTGATCTATATCCATCATTATCTTCGGTACAGCCACTCAAAGCCACCGCTGCCAAAGCAATGATACACAGACGTAAAAAGATTTTCATCATACTCTCCTTTGTTAGATTATTACAAAAGAGTATAGAAGATATTTGTGGTGAAATCGTGAACTCCCTCAGCCCTGAGGAAGAGGGGGTATATCTGTACACTGTCTGGGTGTTCCATATCGGGAGATATGGAACGAGTTAGAAGGACAAGTTATAATTAATAGCGGAATGTACATTCATCATAATTAAAGACATGATTAAAATGTCCTTTTCCTACTGTAGCACCAGTACGTGGATTAGCACTTGTATCATAATTTATACAAGTATAATATATCCCATCAACTCCACTGACCGCACTATCAGGACGACTATTTATATATAGTCCTTGGTCAGTATTAACAAAATTAGCATCTAAAGTAAAAGTACATCTATCCCCTGTAGTGTCAAATGCATAGTCTCCATGAGATCCTGTTCTTGCTGAGTTGCTTGTACAGTTATATATTACGCCAGGAATACCAATCCCATTTACATCTGTAAGATAATGCGTATCCATTCCACTACCACCATCAGGGCTATCACCAGTAGCACAACCACTCAACGCAAACACTGCCACACCAGCGATCACTATACTTAATACTTTTTTCATTGTTTCTCCTTATAAAATCAAGATCACTCATTATAGCACAAATCTGTCAAACCCTCACGCAAGATACTAGCGATAGTAGCGCTTGTATCCATTGCGATCGTAGTAGTATTTTGCTCTGGCAGGATGATAGGTGCCGCCTCTGTATCGCTGTGATCCGTGGTAGTAGGTACCTCTTTGGTATCTGCCGCCATAGTAGTAGCGTCCATTGGTATGATGATAGTAATGTCTCTTGGGGTATTTGTGCGTATCTGACGAGATCAGCCCACCTACCACAGCACCGGCTATCGCACCGCCGACCATGTTCTGTTCCTGCTCCGTACATCCGCTGAGTGCCACGATTGCACCGACTGCGATGGCTGCCACTGTTTTTTTGATTTTTGCCATAGTATACTCCTTTTGCTAAAAAGCCATTATAGCATAAAAATGGGGGTTGAGGGGTTGGTATTTTGTACTTTATTTTAGGTGCCGAAATGCCTAGTAGCCACGACTAGGAGAGATAGCCTCTCAACAGATCGGCGATCTGCTTCGCACCATCCTCTGCTATGATCTCCTTCAGTCCTCGGCTCCGAGTGCTCAGATCTTCGTCCAGCAGTGCGATCACCTGCTCCACCTCGATCGCTTCTTCACGCATCAGCCATGCCAGCTCTTTCTCTACCAGAAACTGGGCATTGTGGTACTGATGGTCACTGGCAGCATAGGGATAGGGGATATAGAGTGTGGGCAGTGCCGTGGCACTCAGCTCCCAGAGTGTCGAAGCCCCGGCTCTAGCGATAGCGAAGTCCGCCTCCGCCATATAGTCAGCCAGCCGGGTCGTAAAGCCAAACACCTCAGCCTCGATCCCCAGCTTGGCATACGCCTCTCTGGTCGCATCGATGTTGCGTTCGCCTGCCTGATGGATGATACGTATACCTCGCTCCTGTAGCACCGGAGCCAGCGCCAGCGCTAGTGTGTTGATCGCCACTGCCCCCTGAGAGCCTCCGAGGAAGATCAGCGTGTTAATCTCACTGCGGAGTCGTGCTTTGTCGAAAAAGATCTCTTTGATCGGATAGGCATGGATCGGACTCTCATCCAGATAGGAGGAGATAAAGGCAGTGGCATGCTTTTTGAGTACCCTGTTGAGCGAACCCAGTGCTGCATTTTGTTCATGGATCACCAGTGGGATACCCATACTCCTAGCAGCAAAGGCTGTCGCGGCAGAGGAGAAGCCACCCACCGAGAAGACCACACTCGCCTCATGCTTTTTGAGTAGCTTGCGTGCCTGCAAAAAGGCTTTGAAAAGCATCCAGAGGGACTTGATCTTGCCCAATTTACCTTGGTTCACCACCCCCCTGGTCTTCATAAAATATTTGGCGGAGAAATCCTCATCCTCGCCGAACCACTGCTGATCCTGCCCCTGTGTAGAGCCAATATAGACCAACCCATCCGTCGAGGAGAGGACACCCCGACCTACCATTGACTCTTTGACCGCTTTGATGATCGCCAGATGTCCACCAGTGCCGCCGCCTGTCATGATGATACTCATCTCTGTATCCTTATGCTTATTGTTGGATTATTGATACCGCTACGGATTTGATACGTGGCAGATCAAAACGAACCACATCTTCTATGATATGATCATCTACACTATCATAATCATGTGCAATATAGTTTCTCACAGCAGCGATACCACGAAGATCATTTTCTGAGAACTGTGACAATACTGCAAAAGCATTTTCCTCTTTGAGCTTAGAAAACTGCTCTGCAACCCTAACCAAATGCATACGGATAGCAGGTTTAATAATCCTATTTTCTATCGCCTGTGTGATCTTCAGATTGTTTTCATTGAGTATAAACTCTATATCTTCTATACTTCGGACAATACTCTCTAGTCTCAATAATACTTTAGACATGTACAAGCTTCCTGAAGATCTCCTCTTTCAAGCGTGATGAACTATGCTCTACTGAGACAAGATCTATCTTACATCGCAAACGCTTCTCTAGCTCTTGCTTGATCTCTTTCAGTCGTAGCAGCTTGGCAAATCCACCATGAAACGTATGATCAAACGTCTCCCTGTCTACTCGGTAAGCAATATCGATATCACTGTACACATCTGCTTTACCCTGCGCATAAGACCCAAAGATACCAAGCAGTTCGATCCCATCAGACAAATATCTTTTTTTTGCATCGGAAAGTATATTCTGTATCGTACTTATATTCTGTTTCATACAACAATTATATCATAAACTCTTTATCTCTGATAACTCTGCGTTTGGAGATCATCAGTACCATCCCGATACCGATCGATGCCGCCATGATATGCGATCCGCCATAGCTGAGGAAGGGCACTGCGATACCCTTGATCGGGATCATCCCTGAGATCCCGTAGCTGTTGACCAGAAATGCCAATACGATCAGCAGACCGACCCCCATGCTGAAGAGATGATAGGCGGGATTCTCTACCTTGGAGGCGATCTGAAAAACACGAAAAAGGATCACTGCCATCAAAAATGCCACTACTGCCAGCCCTATAAAGCCAAGCTCCTCTGCGATCCCTGCCAGGATAAAGTCAGTATGCACCTCACTCAGATAGCCCAGCTTGAACTGTCCGTTGCCCAGCCCCTGTCCCCAGAAGCCACCGTTGTGGATCGCATTGAGGGCATTGGAGATCTGATAGGGCTCTGCAGAGGCATCGACTTTGAACTCTGAGACCATCGATTTGGGGAAGTAGCCCAGGAAACTATCCTGCACAGTAGACCACCAGCTTTTGATCCGTGCCATACGGTGCGGAGCGATCATCACCAGCACCACAAAGCCTACCAATCCTATAGAGATGTTGACAAAAAAGAGCTTCAGACTACGCCCGGCAAACGAGAAGAGGATCAGCAGAGTAAATGCCAGCACCATCACCTGTCCCAGATCCTTCTGAAAGACAGCGATAAACATTACCGCCACGGCAAAGATCGCCATATAGGGGAGGATCACTTTGATCTCTTTCCAGAGTGAGAGCTTGCCATGAAAGAGCATCTTGCGTGAGAAACTCCAGGAGAGGAAGAAGACAAAACCTACCTTGAAATACTCCACCGGAGAGATCGAGACAGGCCCCAGTCTGATCCAACGCTTGGCACCCAGGACACTCTTGACCAGAGACTCAGGGAGAAAAGGCATCACGATCATCGCGATAAAAGAGAGGATAAAGAGAGCAAAGCCTATCTTGACAAACCAGACATCCGGATCAAGCCTGCTCAGAAACACCATGATCCCAATCCCCATAAAGACAGCAAACGCCTGTCTGGTAAAAAAGTGTAACCCACCAAAGTCATGATAGAGCACCGTAAAGGTGGAGAGAGAGTAGCTCATCATCAGAGAGAGGGTAAAAAGTGCAATGATCGCTGCAAAGAGTGGCTTATCTATCATAATATTTCTTATTTTTCTATTTTTTAGTATTAAATTTACACATTATAGTCTATTTGAAGATAAATTCTACTAAAATATCAGAAAAACTGATAGTTTTATGGAGAAAAGATGCAAGATAGCGGAGGGGCGTTCAAACAGAAACCGATCAGAACACTGGCACTGTTCGCGATCCTCTTGCTTGCGATCCTCGGTTTTCTCGCCTCTATCTTCAAGACTGTTTCTGGAGATAGACACCTCCCCTCCCATACAGCGATCACCCATGACCGGGCACTCAGAGGGAAGATCATCTCCCAGGACGACTACACCCTCAGTAGATCCAGCAAAACCTACCAAGCCACGATCTTCACGCAGAGTATCGACCCAGACAAAAAAGCACTCCTGATCAAGCTCTTCGCCATTTACAGCAATATCGATGAAAAACAGATCAAAGAGACCCTCAAGCAGCACAAAGGCTATACCATACTGGCTGACAGTCTCGATGCCAGTACCGCGATACGTCTCAAATCTCTGGCATACAAACTCCGCAGAATGCGTGTCTTTCGCTCGATCAAAAACCGTCATGGTATCGATGTCCTCTACGGGCTGGATATCATAGAAAACGGTGAAGAGCGATCCTTCCCTCTCAAAGACACACTCTCCCCAGTACTGGGATATGTTAGAAACAAAGATGATGGTAGATACACAGAGGTCAAAGGGGTCAAAGGGCTGGAACGCAGCTATGAAAAGTATCTCAACAGTAGCCATGATGGTTTTGTCAAGGGGATGAGAGATGTCGCCAGCACTATCATACGCAACAAACAAAGTATACACAAGCGACGTAAGGATGGATTGGATGTCCACCTCAACATCCCTCTCACCCTCCAGAGAAGGGTCGAGCTCACCCTCGATGAGATGAAGGCACTCACCCATGCCAAAGAGATCATCGCCGGTGTGATGGAGAGCAGTACCGGTAAGGTGATCGCACTTGCCAGCTCGGAACGCTATGATCCTGACCATATACGCAAAGAGGATGTCTATAATCTCAATCCCAAGTTCAGCGAGTTTCTCTATGAGCCAGGTTCAGTCATGAAGCCGATCACCCTCTCTGTTGCACTGGAGCACAACAAAGTCACTCCTGATACCTGGTTTGATACCAAAGGCGGCAGACTCAAGATCAGTGCACGCTATACGATCAGGGACGATGAAGTCTTTGACTCCCTTACTGCTACAGATATCATCGTCCACTCCTCCAATGTCGGTATCTCCAAGATCGCATGGAGACTAAGCGGAAAAAGCTTCTATAAGGGATTTAAAAAGTTTGGTTTTGGAAAGGCTTCGGGTATCGATCTCTCCAGAGA
This sequence comes from Sulfurovaceae bacterium, assembly GCA_965215705.1. Taxonomy (GTDB): domain Bacteria; phylum Campylobacterota; class Campylobacteria; order Campylobacterales; family Sulfurovaceae; genus JAAXPZ01. The sequence goes on from CBDCEE010000003.1 coordinate 1,322,230, forward strand.
GCTGGTCGGCAAGATCAAAACAGCCAAACTCCTCTCCAACAAACTACACCGTGCCAACCAAGCCTATGGCTACGGTATGATGGGCTCTTTTACACAGCTCTGGAAAGCCTATAGTGCTTTCAACAATGACGGTGTGGCTGTCACCCCCCGAATCATCGCTTACCTACAGGAAAAAAATGGCAAAAAATACCTCTCCAGACCTATCGTCGGAGACTTGAAACCTATCAGCAAACGCACTGCCCGTCAAATGAAAAAGATACTCAAAAAAGTCGTCAGTGACGGTACCGGTAAAGCAGCACGCTACCCCGGGCTGGAGATAGGCGGGAAAACCGGTACCGCACACATCGTGGAGCACCGAAGATATATCGACAAGTACAACAGCAGCTTCTATGGCTTTGTCAATGATGACAAAGGCAACAAATATACCATCGGTGTGCTGGCGATCAAACTAAACAAGAAGCATATGCACTTCGCCTCACAGTCTGCCGTCCCTACATTCAAAAAGATCGTCTCCAACATGATCGAACTGGGCTATCTCAAACCGGATCTCTCGGTCATACAGAAGCAGGAGCTCGAAGCACAGGAGAAGAAGAGACAAAAAGCTGCCAAGCGTAAACAGCATCAACGTACCAGAGAGATCAAAGCCAAACTTAAGCGGGAGAGAGAGGAGATCAGGCGTAAGCAAAGAGCCCAAAGAAGGCAGAAGAAGGTGAGAAGGAAACCTGCCACCAGAAGTACCTTCCAACAACCATCCAAACCAAAAAGGTCACATCGCCCTACCCCACATGAGGCAGTGCCGGATCTCTTTTAAGCCAGAGTATGCAAATGCCTCTCTCTAGTATAGTTATATCCAGACATTATCGATCAATCGAGGCTTGCCTATCCATGCGGCCACCAAGATGATCGTATCACCTATCTCTACCTGATCGATCTCTTCAAAGGCTCTGTTAACGATCGCCACATACTCTAGCGTATCTGCTTCAGAGAGGATACGCTCCATCTCCGCTTTGATCCTGTTACTGCGTAACTCTCCCGCCATGACCATCTCTGTCGCCTTTTTAAGTGATCTTGAGAGACATAGGGCACGTAACTTCTCCTCCGGATTGAGATAGGTATTACGACTGCTGAGTGCCAGTCCTTGTGGGGTACGTACAATCTCACACGGTATGATCTCCACTGCCATAAAGTAGTTGCGTACCATCTGCATGATCAGTGCCAGCTGCTGGGCATCCTTTTTACCAAAATAGGCTCTGGTAGCCTGGGTGAGGTTGAGCAGCTTCATCACCACCTGTAGCATCCCGTCAAAGTGTCCCGGACGCTTGGCACCCTCGAGTATATAGCCTCGTACTTTGGGTGCCCCGATACAGAGCTCATCAGACTCATACATCTGATCGATCGTAGGCATAAAGAGGATATCCACCTTGGCTAGCTCACAGATCTTGATATCTGCCTCATCTTTACGAGGGTAGGCATCCAGATCCTCCCCCTCCAAAAACTGCGTAGGATTCACAAAGATCGATACGATCAGATGATCATTTTCCCCTCTCGCCTTACGGATCAGAGAGATATGTCCCTCATGCAGGGCACCCATCGTCGGTACAAACCCCACACTCCCCGACAATGCTTTTCTGGCTTCTTGCAATGCTGTTACTGTTCTGGCTATGATCATGGCTAACCCTCTATTTTGCTATCTTTTGGTAAAATCATACCAAAAAAAGTGAAGAACTAATAGCGCTTGGTGAACTATTGACTATGCACTATTCACTATTCACTCGAAAAAGGAACTTTTTCGATGGACAATTATGAATACAGCGAACTCCTCAAAACCCTCTCTACCAAGATAGAGAATATCACCAATATCGTCAAACCGGAGCAGCTCGAAGTACGACTTACCGAGATAGAGCAGATACAGCAAGACCCTGCTTTCTGGAATGATGCGGAGAAAGCGGCTAAGACTTCTCAGGAGAAGACCCGTACAGAGCGGATACTCTCTACCTATAATGATGCCAAAGATGCTGTCCATGATGCCATGGAGTACTTTGAGATGGCGAATGCAGAGAAAGATGAAGAGACACTGGAGATGCTCTATGAAGATGCCCAGTCACTCCAAGAACGTACCAACGCACTCGAAGTACAGATGATGCTCAGCGGAGAACATGACAATGCCAATGCCATCATCTCTATCCACCCGGGTGCCGGCGGTACTGAGAGTCAAGACTGGGCAAGTATGCTCTACCGCATGTATCTACGCTGGGCAGAACGGCATGGGTTCAAAGTAGAAGTGCTGGACTACCAACCGGCAGAAGAGGCAGGGATCAAAGATGTGAGTGTCATCATCAAAGGAGAGAATGCCTACGGCTACCTCAAGGTAGAGAATGGTATCCACCGGCTCGTACGGATCAGCCCCTTCGACTCTAATGCCAAGCGCCATACCTCATTTAGCTCCGTGATGGTCTCTCCGGAGATCGAGGATGATATCGATATAGAGATAGAGGACAGGGATATCCGTATCGATACCTACAGAGCCTCAGGCGCAGGCGGACAGCATGTCAACAAAACCGAATCAGCCATCCGTATCACCCATGAGCCCACCGGCATCGTCGTCCAGTGTCAAAATGACCGAAGTCAGCACAAAAACAAAGCAGCCGCTATGAAAATGCTCAAATCCAGACTCTATGAGTATGAGATGGCAAAAAAACAGGCAGCTATCGATGGTATAGAGAAGTCAGACATAGGCTGGGGTCATCAGATACGCTCTTATGTCATGCAACCCTATCAGCAGGTGAAAGACACCCGATCCAATCAAGCCTTTACCAATGTTGATGCGATTTTGGATGGGGACATCGACAAGATGCTCGAAGGGGTACTGATCGCTCAGGCGAAGTAGTTCGAAAGGCTTATGGGGTTAAGCCCGGACTAAAGTCCGTACTTGACAGTGATCTTGCCTTTGTTGACTGTAATGCTTTTGATAAATCTGGCAGAAAAGCTCTCTTTCATCTGATAGATTTCGATATCTGACAACTCTTTCATCGCAATCACGTTGAGGGCACTTCTCGCACCTTTGGAAACATACTCTGCCAATGAAGCATTGGAGAACTGGACACCCAAAGGCGTGACCTCTTTGAGAAATATCTTTTTGCTTCGAGGGTCATACCGCAAACCTGCCGACAGTGTTAACACCCCCTCTATCCCTTCTGGTATCTCAAAACTAGTTAAGCCAAAGGCTACGGACAGTGCGACCCTGTCACTCTCATTGGCAGGTTTCAGTAGTGCTCTTTTAAATGCAATGGTGCCAAAAGAGGACTTTTTCTGAAGTGGAAAAACTTTGGCAAAGGCATTGTTGACCTCTTCTGTAGAGATCGTAGCACTATAGCCCAACAAACTTCCTGGACCACTTTTGGTGCTACATCCGGTAAAAAAGATGAGGAGTAGAAGAGAGGTAAAAAAGGATCTAAGGATTATCAAGACAGGCTCCTGTTATTTTTGCTTATAGATAGAATTATAACAAAAAAAGACAACAACCAACTAAAGGGGCCTTCTAAAGCGGACAGAGGATTTGATCTTCCAATCGATAATGAAGATCGCACCGACTTGCCACCGTATCATCATGGGTAACCAGAAAGAGTACTGCATCCTCTCTCTTGAGATATTTCAACAGTACATCGATCACAAGCATCGCCGTCTCACTGTCCAGATTGCCAGTGGGTTCATCTGCAAAGATGATCTTGGGTTTTTTACTCAAGACTCTGGCGATCGAAACCCTCTGCTGTTGCCCCCCAGAGAGATCTCCTATCCTCTGATCGATCACCTCTTCTATCTCAAGTTCACGAAGCAGTTGGTTCTCCAGCGTCTCATCGGAGAGCAGTGAAGCGATCTCGATATTTTCTCTGCCTGTCATCCCTTTGAAGAGGTAATGTGCCTGAAAAATGATCCCTATCTTGTCTCTACGTAACGCTTCAAGTGCCTCCTCTTTGAGGCTATAAATATCCTCTCCAAAGAGTTTCACTATACCGCTGTCTGGCTTGAGAAACGTAGAAAGCGTATGGAGTAACGTTGACTTTCCGCTACCGCTCCGCCCTACGATCGCCATACTCTGCCCAGCATATAGAGAGAGGCTGACATCATGATAGAGAGGATAATCAAAGCTGTGTGAGAGCTCTTTTGCTTCTAAAAGGGGTGAGGACATAGCGCTACCTTTGGTTCAGGTTTAAACATTTAAAAGTATTTTAGCATAAAAAGTTAGGAGGAGAGGTATATCGAGGTAACTACTGAGTCAATAAGCCCCAAAAGTTGGGGCTTATTACTATGCCATTTGTGCTGCTACTTCTGCAGCAAAATCTTCTTCTGCTACTTCAATACCTTCACCAAGCTCAAGTCTCACGAAATCTACCAATGTAGCAGATCCGCCAGCTTCTTTGGCCACAGAACTAAGATACTCAGAGACAGACATTTTGTCATTCATAACAAATTTCTGATCTACCAGTGTATTGTCCTGTAGGAACCGCTTGATCTTTCCTGGAAGGATCTTCTCCAGGATCGCCTCTGGCTTACCCTCTTTGATGAGCTGTGCTCTAGCGATCTCTTTTTCTTTTTCGATTATGGCTGCATCGATCTTGCTCTCATCGAGAAACTTAGGACTCATCGCTGCTGCATGCATCGCGATCTCTTTGAGTGCACCTTTGACAGCTGCTGCTGTATCTGCACTGTCACATTTGGCTGCCACGATGACACCCACTTTACCATTCGCATGGACATAACCATTGACTGCTGTAGTCTCATCCGCCTCTATCGCAGCAAATCTTCTGGCTACCATGTTCTCACCGATGGTTGCGATATTGAGTGACATGAACTCTGCAAATGGCTGACCGTCAATCTGTGAAGCATTGAGTGCTTCTGCATCATTGAGGTTGTTGGCATAGGCATGTGCTACCACTGCAGCGGTAAATGCTTTGAACTTCTCATTCTGTGCAACAAAGTCCGTCTGAGAGTTGATCTCACCCAGTACGGCTTTATCATCACCTATTTTCATGACGATCGCACCTTCAGCTGCAACTTTACCCGCTTTCTTGGCGGCAGCTCCAAGGCCCTTCTTTCTGAGCCAGTCCTGTGCTGCATCCATATCTCCATCAGAGGCTGCAAGTGCTTGCTTGCAGTCCATCATCCCGGCATCAGTCATCTCTCTGAGTTTTTTGATATCTTTTGGTCCGAAATTTGCCATGATTATGCCTCCGCCAATTCTTTTGCTGATGCAACTGCATCTCTAAAGTTGCCTTTAAAGCTATACTTCTCCTCCATCGTTTGGATCGCTTCATCACTCATGTTCGCTACATCTGCATAGCTGTAGAAACCTTCGTCATTGAGCTTGCCCTGATAGACTTTACCCACACCAACAATCTTGGTCAGGTCATCACCTTTTTTATCTGTTTTTGCTGCTGCTTTTTTTGCTGGTGCTTTCTTTGCTACTTCTTTTTTAGGTGCTGCTGCTTTCTCTTCTTTGGCAGGAGCTTCTTTAGCTGGCGTTTCTTTCGCAGGCGCTTCTTTGGCAGGAGCCGCTTTCTCTTCTGTCTTTGCCTCTGCTACGATCTCTTTGACCTCTTCAGCAGATACATTTGCTTCTGCTGCTGCACTTATCGCTTCTACTGCTTCGGCAGCTTCTGGAGCCTCTTCACCATGTGCTTCTGCATAGAGTGCTTTACCTTCGATACATGCATCCGCAATCTCTCTACAAAAGAGGTTGATTGATCTGATCGCATCATCATTTCCTGGGATTGGGTAGTCTACTAGATCTGGATCACAGTTGGTATCGAGTGGTGCCACCACTTTCATGCCCATTCTTCTAGCCTCTTTGACAGCGATGTGCTCTTTGACAGTATCAACAACGAACATCATGTCAGGAAGTTTTTTCATATCTCTATAACCCTCAAGATAAGAGATAAGCTTGATCTTCTTTCTCTTGAGCATGAGTGCTTCTTTTTTAGTCAGCATATCGATCTGGCCATTCTCTTCCATCTGCTCGATGATCTCAAGTTTTCTGATTGATTTTTTGATCGTTGGGTAGTTGGTAAGCATTCCGCCCAACCATCTAGTAGATACAAACGGCATACCTGCTCTGAGTGCATGCTCTCTAACTGCTTGACGTGCCTGCTTTTTAGTTCCGACAAAGATCACAGTCTGACCTTCTGCTACTGCATCTCTGACGACATTGTATGTAAATCTAAAGTATCTGAGTGTTTTTTGAAGGTCGATGATGTAGATATTTTTTCTCTCACCAAAGATGAATTTCTTCATTTTTGGATTCCATCTTCTTGTTTGGTGTCCAAAGTGCATACCGCACTCTAGTAGGTCTTTCATTGTTACCATTTTGTCTCCTTGGTATATTAACATTAGTGATAGGAAGCTTTATGCGCATTGCACTGCTTCGACTTAGGTTTGATGCCGCTGTAGTCCTTAACGCTTCGACAAGCTCAGCGCAACCATTCAAGGAATAACTACATGTGTATTTCCGATATCCAAGTTGTTTGCACAACCCTGTTAAAGAATATGGACGCGGATTATACCGAAAAGATGTTTAAAGATTGATAGAAATAGCTAAGAGAGAAGATTCCACCAGAGGAATGGTGGAACCACAAAATATCTACTGCACCTGTACCCTGATCGCAGATGGATTACCCGCACCTGTTTTTCCACACTTGCACTAAGTGTTCCGTATCGGGAGATACGGAACGAGAAGGATTTCCACATTCAGTATAAGAACCAACTGTAAAACAATCAATTAAACTTGTAATGGATATGGCATGTCCTTATGGCATTTCTCGCACCTTCTATAGTGTTGGTATTGTTGGGAGGATTAAAGGTGATCACGTATGCATAATTCGCATTATCCACAATGATATCCGTCATACTACTATCTGTCTCTACATAACTATCGCTGTCGCTGCTCGATCGTGAAATCTGCCCTACCGTCAAAGAGATCTCTCCCAAATTTGCAGCATCCAGTTTCTGCCCATATAGGCCTACGTCCATATTGTCCGTTCCCCCGTCGTTTTTCACTATTTCACAACTAAAAGAGACAATTTCAGCACCATCAGGGAGAGACACGGGAGCCAGTGCCGCACAGGCGCTCGCACTTGAAGACGATAAAAAATGGAATTGGAGATTAAGTGCCAAACCTGAAAAACAAGTCTGTGTATTATCTGCTCGAAAAGCTGATGGCTGCACTGACACCACGCCATTGCTTCGCCAGAAGGTGATAGTGTTCCCTGAGTGCACTCCCCTCAACCCCCCTCTTGCGGTTACCTCGTCAATTTTGGTGGATATATCATTCTCATTATTAGTGATTTTATCACTGTTTTCTTGAATGCTTGCGAGATTCGAAGTAGTGTGATCGTTGTTGCTAGCAATGCTTGTTTCATGCGTCCTGATATGATCAGCATTTTCTGTCGCCGCTATTTCCAGGGCTCTGAAATTTTCGTTGACTTCCGAAGCTTTGGCTGTTTGACCAGCTACAAAGGTATTGGGGATCGTCACACTCCCCGCCATCACCATTGATCCTGCGGCCATCAGGCCGATCAGCATGTGTGTTGTTTTCATCCTATTCTCCTTTTGGTTTGATTGTGGTTGAGGATCGGGCTCATTTCCATGTGCCTTGATCCCACTTCATCGTATCCCATTGGCTGCTGGCCGTTGCGTTGCCATCACCACCTCCACCACCTCCACCGCACGCACTGAGCATGATTGCAGTCAGTGCAACGATGAGGTATACTATTGCATTGTGTCTTTTCATATCTACTCCTTTTACTATGGCACATTAAGTATTGTAACAAAAGGTTGTGTCGAAATTGTGTCATGAGAAGGGGGGGGGGGTAGAGTCGTTATCCTATCGAGATATAGAAAAAGAGACAGCATATACTATCTAGTATAGCTGTCCATCCGGTTAAACCATCCTTTTTTAAAGCGCTTGAGGTTTCTCTTGGGTGGGCAGATACGGGTGAGGCGATTCAGCACCCATTTGCCTGACTTGGCAAAGGCACGGTAGGGGTTGGTATCTTTGGTATCCATGCGGGTGAGTACCTGATAGAGTCCCCAGCCTTTACCCTGATAGCGTTCGCCTTTGTTGACTCCATCGCCTTTAAAGTTGATGTAGTCAATGAGGATATAAGCTCCCTGTGGGTTGATCGTGCCACTCTTTTTGTAGAGGAGTCGTTTGTAGTTGTACGCTACGATCTCGCCTTGTCCTCTGGCTTTGGCATAGGAGAGGATACGTGGGAAGGAGCTGTTGAGACGGTGCAGCATGAAGCGTGCCTGCAAGCCTTTGGTGCTGTTCATAAAGGCTGTGAGTTCTCGCATCTTCTTCGTGTTATGCTTCTTGGCATACTGCCACTGGGCGTAACTGTTCCAGACACAGTGAAGCTTGGGGGTGAGCCACTTGGGAGGCTTGGCTCCTCGGTCTGTGATATACTGCAACATCGGAGGAAATGCCTCCCAGAACCACATCGGCTTATCGGCAGTAAACCAGATGAAGTGCCCAATCCCCACAGAAGCAAACTCTTCACCCTTGTTCCACCAAACCAGCTTGCTCTTTTTGCCAGACCCTTCGTTGAGCCAGATCTTGTGGGCGATCTGGTTGGCTTGGGTGTCTGTGAGGTGGAGTTCGGCAGCAGAGAGGGAGAGAAGTGAAAAAAGCATCAACGGTAAAATTTTTTGAAACATCATAATCCTTTCGTAGGGGTCGATTCCATATCGACCCGGCATGCCAATCCATAGGGCAGATACAGGATCTGCCCCTACACAATATTACCCTTGAAGCTCGATAAGCTTCTGCTTCACCACTTCTACATGCCCCTTAACACGTACTTTCTCCCAGACTGCTGCGACCTTTCCCTCAGGATCGATGATAAAGGTAGAACGTACCACACCCATATACTCTCTGCCCATAAATTTCTTGAGCTGCCAGACACCGTAGGCTTCACAAGCCTCTTTCTCTTCGTCTGCCAGTAGTGTAATACCCAGCTCTTTTTTCTCGATAAAACTTCTGTGCTTTTTAGGACTATCCGGGCTGACACCCAGAATCGTTGCTCCCAGTCCTGAAAAGTCTGGCATCGCAGCAGTAAATTCACAGGCTTCTGTGGTGCAGCCTGGGGTATTGTCTTTGGGGTAGAAGTAGAGTACGATCCAGCCGCCCTGCAGGTCACGCAGGCAGACCTCCTCTTCATCTTGGTTGGGTAGGCAAAATGCCGGGGCTTGATCTCCGATCTGTAGCATGAGGTATCCTTGTAGGGAACCTCTAGTAATAGGTTTCCTTTAGTTTTATTTGGTATTATAGCAGAATGAAAGCTGAAAATGAACCAAGCAAAGAGACACTGCTCGCAGAGATAGAGCATCTTATGAGCTACGGAAAATCCGAACCCACCATCAACCCTGATCTACTTGCTTATCTGGAGATCCATGATCTCATCGGCATCAAACGCCAACTGTTGGCAAAGGTTGGTACACTGACTGAAGAGGATAAAGCGTGGCTGGAGCAGTTCAAGAAGTACGATTAATATCGCTCCGCATCCCAACACATAATACCCTTCTCTTTCGCCACCTCCGCCATCAATCCTATCGCCTCTTCTGAGAGCAGATTCTTCTGCCTATCATAGAGTCTCGCAGAGCACACACCACAGCTGGGACTACGGTCCTTACCGATAAAGAGATCGATATCGGGATGGGTGTCAAAAAATGCCTCTGCATAGGCAATGATAGGCTGAGAGAGGTCAGCCCCTGTAAGGTTGGAGAGGGCTCTGATCCCCTGCTGGGTTTCTATGAGATCCATGGTGGGTCTTGGGGTACCATAGCAGAAATCCTCTGGACAGAAAGGTACCAGCTCATTGCCATCAAGCCTCTCCAGTAATGCACTGTCATGGTTTTCCCTGCCATCATAACGGCACGTCCTACCCAACAAACAGGCAGAGATCGCTATCTTTTTCATCATTCATCCTTGTAGTATGTGCAACAAGCCCTAGGCAAAATTCTCTCAAAGAACATTTCTGTCATCCTGAACTAGATTCAGGATCCACGATATCAACAAGCTCAGAATTCTCGTGACTGTAGATTCTGAATCAAGTCCAGAATGACGACAATATCAATACACAAACAACAACAGGTAGACCCAAACTCCTGTCAATGCTGTCAGAAATATACCGATCAAAGTCAGCTTGGCTCTGGCGATATGCCGTACGGAGAAGCCTCCAGGCAGACTACCATCCTGATAGTGCCCATAGGCTTGCCAAAGCGTTTTTGCCCAGTAGATGGTCGTGGCGGTGGAGATGATGATATGAATAATCAGTACCGTCAGCAAGAGCGTAATAGAGCGGGGGTTACCCTCGATAAAGCTATTGAAGCCGCCACCGACCCGCACCCCATACTCAAACCACCCTACTACGATCACAGAGGTGATAAAAACCAGTATCTGATAAAAGGTATGAAATCCATAATACCCCTTGCGTATCAACCCTACACCTAACCAGACGAGAAATGGCAACAGTGCCACCACGATCGTCACAAAATCCATAAAAAAAGGTGCTTTCGTTCCCAAAAACCCCGGTGCAAACATATAGTCCATAAGAATCCTTTAAAAAATCATCACTGTTTTGATCTCGGTAAACTCTTCGAGTGCCCACTTGGGACCCTCTCTGCCTACACCTGAAAGCTTGCTACCCCCATAGGGTTGGATATCGAAACGTACGGTCGGGATATCATTGATGATCACCCCTCCACACTCTGCATCCTCGATAAAATGCTGCGTGGTTGCCAGTGAATTGGTAAAAATACTATACTGGAGCCCATACGGTGACTGATTGATCTTGGTGATAGCCGTCTTGTAGTCAGGGACACTTACCAGACTCACGATCGGTGCAAAGACCTCTTCGCAGATGATCTTCATCTCATCGGTCACATTGGACATCACTGTCGGAGGGAAGATCCCCTCAATCTCCTCTCCACCTGCTGCCACCACAGCACCTTCATCTTTGGCGCTTGCTACCCAGCTCTTGGCTCGGTGTCTGGCATCTTCATCAATCAGTGGTCCCATGAAGGTCTCCTCTTCATAAGGAGACCCTACCTTGAGTAGGGCTGTCTCAGCAGCGATCAGTTCAGTGAACTGCTCATATACCTCCTCATGCACATAGATACGCTGTAGCGAGATACAGACCTGTCCGGAGTTGTAGAAGGCACCAAAGGCACATTTCTTGGCTGCCATCTCCAGATCAGCATCCTTGTCCACAAAACTTGCGGCATTGCCTCCCAGCTCCAAAGAGACTTTCTTGATCCCTGCCTGCTGGGTGATGATCTTTCCCACAGGCACAGAGCCTGTGAAGCTCACTGCTCTGGCGATAGGGCTTTTGACCAGTGTGGAGCCTACCTCTGCATCCCCATAGACCAGACTGAGGGCATCGGGTATCGCATACTCCGAATCGATAAAGAGTTTGGCTAGACGATAGGCGGTCAGTGGGGCTTCTGGCGTGGGCTTGAGCACGACGCTGTTACCTGCTCCCAGCGCCGGAGCGATCTTATGTGCGATAAGATTGAGTGGGAAGTTAAAAGGGGTGATACAGACACAGACACCCAATGGTACACGGTTGTAGTATGCCAGTACTTTTTTGCCACTCGCAGTCGCATCAGTAGGGATCGTCTCTCCTCCTAGATGGATCAGCTCCTTCGCGGTGAGCTCTATAGTCTCTGCACAACGGAGCACTTCGATACGGGCAAACTTGAGAGGTTTGGCGATCTCATCTGCCATCAGTTTGGCAAAATCTTCACTATACTCTCGTAGCTTTGCCGCAACATCCTCCAGCCATGCGATACGCTGATGCAAGGGAGACTTGGCTACCACTGGAGCAGCCCTCTGTGCGATCTCTAGCGCCCGAAGGGCATCCTCTTCATGGCAGATAGGAAAGATACTGACCACTTTGCTGTTATAGGGGCTCTTGCGTTCACTTTTTGCCTCTTTGGTCTCTACGGTAGAGCCAAACAGTATCTTTGCCTCTTTGGGATTCTCTTTGGTATCAAATATTCCAAACATTTCACACTCCTCACAAGTATATATCTATGTAGATTATAGCAAATTTATGATTGGAGATTCCAGCAAAGAGCCGTGGATAAACGTATACTGTATCATCTGACCCACTTGAAAATGGGTCGATTCTATTAAAGAATTTTATCGAAGTATTTCTTTTTTTAACTCTTTGATTGTAGTATAGCCTGCAATATTTCCGCAAGAATAATGATAGTCTGTTCCTCGTATAATAGGGTGCATTCCAAGATCAGAAAGTGACTCCACAACAATACAGCTATCTTCTGTCATTAGATTTGCATCAAGTAGAATATGACTATACTCTTTTTGCTCTACAATCTCTACTAGTCGCTCCATCTCACCTATATGATCTACCTCATAACCAAGCTTCTCTAGAATACTCTTGTGTATTTTATAAATTAGCATATTATGTGTATATACGAGAATAGCCATTGGACCTTTTTCATCTATACTGCTCTCTTTCTCAGATACCTCTTCAGCGAGCAATACTTTTTCATCAGTAAAAGAGGTTTTATTTTCAGATACTACCTCAACTTTATTGAGTGTCTCTTTTTCTGTTAATATCTCTTCAAGAAGAGCGAGTTCATTTACGCTATCACCGCGTATAGCCTCTGAACCATTATAATATTGACTAAGTACTCTCTTTAGATTTCCTATATCAATTGGTTTTGAGAGATAATCATCCATCCCTGCCTGCAGATATTTTTCTCTATCACCCTGCAGTGCATTTGCGGTCAAGGCGATGATAGGTGTATGCTCAACTCCTTCTCCTTCTTCCCAGGCGATAATCTCCTGCGTTGCCTCTATACCACCAAGCACAGGCATTTGAATATCCATCAGTATCATATCATATATAGTAGATTGGCGCCGCTCTACTGCCTCTCTTCCATTATTTGCAATCTCAATATCTGCTCCCAAGTTTTTAATAATTTCACTGATCAGCTTTTGATTGATCACATTGTCTTCTACCACAAGGAGATGTGCTCCATGAAAGGAAACTTCTTTTGTTCTTGTCTCTTTTTTAGGTACCCCTTCAGTACTAGTACTGGTACTAGTGCTCTGTCCGATACCCAGATAAGCTTTTTCAAGTGCTTTCGTTATTTTAAGAATATTGAGAGGTTTATAGATAACACTGTCTACACTATCCAGCAGTGTCCTAGCCTCATCACTGTATGCGATATAAGTGAGTACAATCGTATGTTTGGCCATACTTGTGATCAGTCCTATATTGTCACGGGTCTCAATAAATGAATAATCTGAAATAACAACATCATAACTCTTGACGACTTCCGGATCTAAACTACTAAATTCTTCTAGAATAGCACCCGTCGATTTCATATATTTAGTCAGATTTATTTCTACCGTTTTTCTTGGTGTACCTAGAGGCTTAAAATAGCCTACCTTCAGCCCATCATATTGATAACTGATATCCTCATGGGTATTCCCTCTTTCAAAGATAAGGGTAAAGTAAAACTCTGCGCCCTTACCTACTTCACTCTTAAGTTCTAACTTTCCACCCATTCTCTCTACCAAACTACTGGTAATCGTAAGCCCAAGTCCGGTACCACCGAACTCTCTAGTCGTACTGATATCTGCTTGTGAAAATGCATGGAAGATATGCTCTTGTTGCTCAGGACTGATACCCAAACCATTGTCTTTGACACTAAAGCGTACCGTTACATCTTTGATAGTTTCATCAATTTTATCCACGGAGACATTTACTGTACCTCGATAATCTGTAAATTTCATAGCATTACCGATAAGGTTTGTCATGACCTGAGAGAGCTTGGTCGGATCACCCATTAGATGTGGTAATACAGGATCAATAAAGGTTGTGTATTCGATCTTTTTATCAGATGCTTTAGTCTCATGTGGCTCCACCGCATCGTTGAGTGTATCAATTGTATCAAATGAGATATGCTCCAAATCCATTTTGTCTGCTTTAATCTTGGAGAGATCCAGGATATCATTCACAATCTTCAGCAGGCTGCTTGAGCTGGTCTTTACTACATCGAGAAACTCATTCTGTTCATTATCAAGTTTTGTTCCCTCCAGCAACTGTGTAAAGCCAAGGATACCATTGAGCGGTGTACGGATCTCATGTGACATATTTGCCAAAAACAGGTCTTTGGCCTTTTCCGCCTCAATTGCCTGCTCTCGTGCTTCATGTGCCTCTTGTGTCGTCTTCGCCAAAAATCGATAGGTAGCAACAGTATCGCCTTTTTTAATGATACTATCTAGCTCTTCTTGTCTTTCTTCATCTAAATTACTAACCATATCTCTCAGTGCACTTTCAAGTGCCTTTTTCTCTCTGGCCGCAGTACTAAATGTCCGCAGGAGGAAGATCAGTGCAAGCAGTGCAAATAGCATAGCCAGCCCATACTGAGTCATATCCTTTTTGACAGTAGTGATACTTTTATCCAGAGTATGATGCATTGCTGTATAAAGCATCTTCTTGACTATATATACTTTTTTCAATAAAAGCGTGTATGTTTTCACAATATCATCAGGTACGATATCATATTTTGCATCCAGTGCATGACTAAAGATACTGGCTCTAAGCACCTCTATCTTATCTAACTCTTTGTCTCCCTCATAAAGCTTGAGAATTTTCTCTGACAAATCTTTATCTGGCAGCATCTCCATAGAGGGGAAAATATCATGAGAGACCAAAGTCTCCCAGAAGTGGATATTTGTATCATCTAGTTTTTTTTTGCTTCTTGTAACATAAGAGAGAAAGGAGCGCTCATCTCCTATATTTTCAATACTCTTTACTGTCTCTGTAAAAGCCTGCATATATCCCTTCAGCTCTTCTTTTAAGGGTACTGTCTTTAGGTTATGTACTATTTTTACAAGTGGCTCAGATACTTCTTTATGGTATACAATATTGAAAATAGAATCATAGTTTCCACTTAATGCATCAATTCCGGAGCGTGCTTCTACAATACTCTTTGAAACTGTATCCATAATACGTTCATACGGTTTTAGTATCTGTTCTTCTGCAGTAAGGGTAGAAAGTTTTTGAAATGCCCCATCTACCCAGATACGACTTGTTTTAAGTTTTTCTACATTTTCAACACCAGAAGAGGCAAGATATAATGCACTATTCAGTTTTTCTTCATTCATATTTTCTATATTGCTACCTATCTCATTGGCAAGGTCTATATAGTTCTGACTGGTCTGTATCGTTTGATATTTCTCAAAACTATGATAGGTAAAATATGCCAATCCTACAATGATCAATACCAGTGGTATGAATAGGAGATAAAATAAAAATTTTGATTTCATACTATTCTCTCCTCTTTATTGATTTTTACTATGATATATACTGAGTTTTTCTAGTGTTATCTGTATATTTCTACTGGATATAGACAATAAGGCCGGAGCTTTCACGGAATCAACCTTATTTAAATACGCTTGCATCGCATACCAAGATCTGTTAAGGTATATTTTAGTCTCTCTTAGCTCATCACCATAACTATACTGGTTGAGTTTTTTTAAATCCTCTTGAAAGATTTTTACCATTTTTTTCATATTCCTTCTATAGGATAGGTCCTTTACATTAATACCTATGGCTACATAATACTTTGCTATATTTCCAAGCAGTGTAGACATTTCTCTGGTAAGCATAAGCATCTTCTCCTCTTTGGAGAAACTATAACTATGATGTTTTGATATACTTTTGGACCCCTCAACAAAGATCTCGCTGAAGCCAACCATAGATTCAATCCCGTCGGAAGTACTCTTATCATTTAACAGCTCAATAATTTGTGCTTTTTGTGTAGCAAAGTAGCTTAAAATACCTTTTGTCTTTTTGTCTTTTGTATGGGTTGCTATAGCCTTAATATTATTATCCAATACTTTTAGATTATTATAGACCCTCTTTCTAAAAGATCTCTTTTGAGGATATACATAGCTCAGAAGATAATCCTTAGCGATCTCTTGTGTACTATACTGTACTCCTTCAGAAGCCTCTAGCACAACTACATCGCTTCGTACTGCAGCTTCCAACCATACAGCAATACCTATCCATAAGATAAGGTAAGTGAGTATATGTTTCATCTAAGATGCCTATTTCTTTTTAGATTTATTTTTTATCAAAGCACCGATATACTTTTGCATTTTCTTCTCAATCTTCTTACTGGTATCATAGACAATTAATGGAAGATCTCCATCTTCAATATCCAAGTAGAACTGATGTACTATTTTCCAGCCTTTCTCTATCTTATTGACAAGTCGATTCATATCCGGTGTATTCTCAGGATAAGCTTTCATCAGTTCAAGACCCTTTTGAAAAGCATTTACAGACTGCTTCATATGCTTGACTGTATTTTTATCCTTAATCCCTGATTTATAAGCAATATAGTATTTCGCAATTTGTATCACATGATAACGTTGTCCCTTGAAGCCTAACTTGGTCCCCCCTTTTTTCTTTTCAAAGGTTTTTGCAATACTGAAACTACCTTCTGATATGGCTTCAGCCAAATCAATAATTTCCTGAGCATTTTCGAGGCTGTATGGTTCTTTCAAGAGATCGCCGATATCCTCCCTATTGGACTCTATAAAAAGCAAAAGATTTTTAGTCTTTGGATCATTGATCGAGTCATTTAGTTTTTTAAGTTTTGCATCAAATTGCTTGAGCGACTTCGTCAACTCTTTTTCTGCTTTAGTCGTAGCAATATCATTCCCTACATATAAATATGCCTTTGCTACTTGCTGTATCATTACTCTTGATGACATGGCTACCTTAAACATTTTTAGCATAGATACATCTGTTTTCACATTTACATTTTCTGTTTCTACTGCTGAAAGCGACATTGTCATCGCCACAACTACTACCAATACGCTTTTTATCATTTTCTTCATCTTCTCTCCTTATTTGATCGTGTTTACATAAAGCTCAGTTAACTCATTTGCATATTTGAGCATCTTATCGGATTTCTTGCTTACTATTATAGGGACATAATTGTCAGACTCATTCATCACCTGGAAAAAACGATAAATCTTTTTCATTTTTGTAAGTTTCTTTTGCATCTCTGCACCAGCCAACTCTGCTTTCCCAAGAAAATTCAAAGTGTCTGCAAAGATTATCATGGTACCCTTCATACTCTTTTCAATAAAATCTGATGTCACGCCCATGGTTTTCAAAAGATAAATAGCATTTATCTTTTGTGATATTGCTCGCAATCCTCCTATTTTATTGAGTATCTCTGTAGATTTCTTTCCAGACTTTTTCTGGAGTGCTAAAACAATCTGATGTGAAGCTGACTTTAGCTTAATCGCTTTACGAAGATACTCCTCTCCTTCTGTTTTCTTAAAGGGGTTGGATGTCATCGTTTTGATAACTGCAAAGTTTTTTTCAACTTCAGAAAACAGTGACTGTGTCTTTGTATCTTTGACATATGTCACAAGTGCTGCTTCCGACTCTTTAAAATTTTTAAGACTCTCCTCCATACTCTTTTTTGGATCTTTATATTCACTTTCCATAGAGAGCATCACATAATCCTTTAGTATACGATAAGAAAGCATTCTCTGCTTACCTGCCGTATCAATAGCCTGACCTATACTAGATATCTCAACTGCCGAGACTGCCATGGTGATGACAAGGAATATCCATATGATTTTATGTGATAGGTTTGGTTTCATTCGCATTCACTCTCCTTATTAATATAATATAACTTTAATGCTAATACTCTAAAAGCTGCATAATAAGAAAAGTGTAGCGTAAAAATGTCAAAAAAGGAAGTACTATGTCAAAATATAAGTTTTTAATATACTTTGTTACAGGATTTCTTTTTACAGTAAGATTTTTTGAGTACAAATTTGAAGATAATATCCTTGGTCATCAATGCCAGGCAGTAGACCCAGAGGATATCGATGTAGACGTTTGATTTATAGTCCAGTCCATAAAGTAGCACCGGATAGCCTATGAGTACAAAGTACTTGATGTAGTAGAAGAACAGTATCCCTCCTCCATAGAGCTCTTTGAGAAATTTCATTAGCTTGGAAGCACACCGGCAAGGGCTTGTTTGACATTGTCATGTGCCATAGAGATATTCCACTCAGGCTCCCAGACCACCTCAACCTCTACTTCACCTACGCCTCGGATCTTCTCCACTGCTTCTTTGACCCACTGGGTGATCATCTGGTGCAGGGGGCAGGCACGGGTCGAGAGTGTCATGATCACTTTGACGTTGCACGCCTCATCAATGATCGCATCGTAGATCAATCCCATCTCAAAAAGGTTGAATCCTACTTCGGGATCGATCACTGTACTGGTGGCTAAAAATACCTGTTCTTTTTCTATAGTACACATAGCTATTCCTTGTATTATTTTATTTCGGTTCCTGAGCTTGTCGAAGGATTATTCTCCTGTTGCTCTACTCTCTAATTCTTTTCCAAAAGAGAGCATGAATTTGACGCTACTTAGCATAAATCCTGCTCCCACCACCAACAGTGACACACCGCCTTTGAACAGTGTCTCACTACCAAACAATAATCCGATGCCTGCAATGACCATACCCACCGTAGAGAACCAAAACTGATAATCTGCTTTTCTGGCAGGAAACATCTCATGCAGCATCGGTACTTTTTCTTTGCCGACCAAGGGACTGTATCGTTCAAACCAGACCAAAAAAGGTACGATCTTGTAGAGATGTCCATTGACCAAAAAAGCGACAAATCCCATGATCAGAAACCAAACTGCTGCCAATAGTATCTGCTCACTGTCCACAAGCAGTGTCAGGATACCCAGCAGTGCACTGAGGGTCAAAGAAGCATAGCCTACATACATAGACTTCGCATAGATATCATGGGCTTTTCTGGCTCTGGTCTGGTAGATGATGCTTATCTGATAGATATAAAATCCTACCGCCACATACATCACGACCATCGCCACATATGCCAAAAAAGACCAATCTATTATCGTAGCAAAAAGGTGCAGAGACACACCCCCTGTCATCAGCCAGAAAGAACGCTCCACGGGACTCCAGTCAAAGCCATGAGAGAGCCCAAACATCGGAAGCAGGATCATCGAAAGTCCGATAATTGTCAGTGTCACATACCCACCTAGTACCAGCACCACATGGGTACCGATCCAGCGGTTGATATCCAGTGCCGTATCACCGCCGATGGCTAGAGACATCAAAAAACCTATCACAATCGCAATGGTGAGGAAGATATTGGATGCCAATACACTCTTGACTGTCAGTGTCACTCGTTCTGCTCTTTTCAGCGTCAGCAGTGTCTCTGCAAGGAAAGTCACCATCGACACCAGCACTAGGAGCCCACCATAGGGCAAGACCACAGGTAGCCACCAGAAGCCTACGACCATCAGTAGTGTGCCTACCAGCAGTGCCGGGAAGATAACGTAATACATATCCACCGAAAAATGCCCTACTTCGACCACTACAGGTACCAGCTGCGCCATCGCTCCAAAGATCACCATCATCACAAAACCCAGCATGAACCAGTGTGCCCATCCGACGATAGCAAAGTCTAAATGCCCATTATTGGGATGCAAAAACAGCAGAAACAGCGTACCCAAAAAATAGAAGATCGCACCCGTCATAAAGAAAGGTTCGATCATTTTAAATGGGGGTGCAAAATCCTTGGAGATATTAAACATGATTTATCCGTGACAGTTTTTGTCTTCGAGATTTGCCTCTTCACTAGCACCAGATTTGTAGGTAAAGCTGATCTT
This sequence comes from Sulfurovaceae bacterium, assembly GCA_965215705.1. GTDB lineage: Bacteria > Campylobacterota > Campylobacteria > Campylobacterales > Sulfurovaceae > JAAXPZ01. The sequence continues at coordinate 1,342,005 of CBDCEE010000003.1, forward strand.
GACCAGTCCACCGTCAATCTCTTCATCGGTAATATTGAAGTTTTGGCCAATCTTATCCAGTAGTCCCATTGGTTTTTTGTGATTGATCATATCTAGTCTTTTACCCGGGGCATCAATCAGATTGAGTCCACTCATCGCATTGACCATTGGATCCGGAGGTCCACACTTGGACGTATCAAATTCAAACACTTGTGTCTCACCATCTTGATAGGTAAAGAATGGCACTGTCGCACCTGTAACTTCTATGGGGTCTTTTTTTATTTCAGACATATTTACTCCTATTCATTTTTTCGTATTATAGTCCTAACGGCTTTGGATAAGCTTGATATATATCAAGATTTGAACTCTTTTTTAAAATAGGTTGCTGTAAGCGATTCAAAATACTGCATACGCTCCTTGCCTTTGGGCATCTCACTACGTAATTGCTTCATCTTTTTGAGAAAGGCTCCGACACTCTCAGGGATGATCTTCTCAAAGTGTCTTCGTATATATTTGGCAAACGCAGGAGATGCACCACCCGTAGAGAATGCAATCGTCAAGTCATCACGTTTGACATAGGAGGGGAAGATAAAATCACAATAGTCCGTATTGTCCACAGAGTTGACCAATATACGGCTACCTCTACTCTCTTCATAGATCGCTTTGTGTAGAGCCACCGTATCTGTCGCTACGATCACGATATCAAAGCCATTAATATCTCCTACCTCATATGCCCTCTGATAAAGGATTAAGCCATGCTCCTTGATCAGTACTGCTGCTTCTGGACTCACTTCAGAAGTGACGACAGTGATCTCTTTGCTGAAGTCTACCAGTTTTTCAAGCTTCTCATGGGCGATCGCTCCACCTCCCACTACCAACACTTTTAGATCATTCATGGCCATGAACATCGGGAAAAATGACATACTGCTCCTTTAGCGTACCCTTGTCTCATACTGTAACATAAGTGAAAGAGATTTCATTTGATACCTGTCAACGGTTCTCTCTTTTTTGATTGACTTTCAGATACACAGAAAGCCCTAAAATCAATGCCGTGATCCCTCCAAGAAGGTACACAGCATAGAGAAGTTGTCCCGGATCAGTCAATGCAAACTTGAAGACCAGCATGAGTGCTTCAATCGAAAGGGCAATAATAATCGAACCCAAAAATCGTACCATCGTCTGATGGCTGTCTTCAGAACTATCTCTGTGCCGTTCCCGTCCCAGCACCTCCTCCTCAAAGATCGCCTTGGTCAAATCCACAATCGCCAAAGAAAGGGTCAATAAAATGGTTGATTTGAACATCTCATTGATATCAATATTGGAGAAATCCAATCCAAAGCTCATAAAACTTGTCACGCCTTTGACAAACAAAAGCAGTGCCACCATAAAAAGTGCCACTGAGAATGATGCATAGATCCATTTGCTAAACTTACCAAAAGAGGACTCCATAGAACTGGGAGAGACCATTTTGAGAATATTTTTTAAGCTGATATCCACACAGATGATCGCCAATAGATTGTCCTCTGTATCATAGAGTGGGAAGGTAGCCGTAACAACCAGTTCATTGGACAATAGTGAAGGATAGGGATCAGTCAGTTTACAGCGGTGTTCTCTGACAGTCTTGTAGTAGTAGGCTCTGTCACTTCGGTTCTCTCCTTTTCCTGAACCAGAAAGTTTTTTGTTTTTGGATATGTTATCTGTGATCTGTATACCATTTCCATCTATGGCATAGACTACTTCACTCTGGGGCAGCACCTCTTGAAGCGTATCGATATTTTCCAGTACAGAATCCACCGAATCCCCACTGAGGCTGTGTGAGATATTGCGGCTCATAATATAGCAGAGGTAGGCTCTGGCTTTGGTGCGTATCTGTGCATACTCCTGTATCTCTTTGACTGTCATTTTATTCTCCTATATCCATTGTAATAGATCTTGGCTCAGTCTCGTCATGATCCTATTGGTCGCTTCTACATAGCCTTTGGCGTCTGTAGTCATGGTCGGCTCTTTGTACGTAAATCGTTTGCTCTTCAATAACCTTCCTGTACCTATATCGATCAGATTGAACTGAATAGAGACGATGGCATGGGATGCTTCTCCTCTGATATGATGAGAGAAATCAAAGATACTGCTCTCCAGTCTGTAGTCCTCCCTCAGTGTAGAGGTATAAGGGATCACTGCCTTGAAACTATGGCTACGCTCCAGACTCTCTATCAGCACTCCCTGCAACAGCCGTCCAAGGTTATTGGACCACTGGCTATTTTGATAGGTGCCCTGCTCTGAAGCAGAGTAGGAGTATCGCATCTTGTAGCTGGCCTTCTCTTTGATACTTCTGCTGTAGGATATCCTGATCGTTTTGTTTTTTCGATACGTATGATAAGACATATGGGTCGCTTGTGCATGCAGTGTGTAGACCTTCAATGAAGGCTGCTTGCTGCTGCATCCGCTTATCATCAACAGTATGGCTATGAACAAGATCGTTCTCATTCTCCCGGCCCCTTTCTTGTTTTTCTTGATTTGAAGAGCAGGTCATTAGGACTTCGCTCGACCTGTTGCATCAGATCATTGATCTGATTGCCCATGATCTCTATATCTACCAGTACCGGCTCAAAGAGCTTTTTGAGATTATAGTCTCCTCTCTTGAGGGTTCTTTCTACTCTAAGTGTCACCCTGTTGAAATTTTTTACAGTACTCATCAACTTTTTCAGCGCAGGTGTGCTCACCTCTTTGATATCGGCTAGATTGCTATTGGCTGTTTTCAGCTCTTCTGTAATATTTTCTGACAATGCGCCAAACTCTTCTGTCAACGTATGCATAGCACTCCTGAAAGCAACCACTGTTCTGTTTACTTCATCTATCGAATCTATGGCTTTGAGTTCCAGTGTTTCACCATGGATAGTCATCTTTTCAACATTGTCAAAGATCTTTTCCAGCTTCTCAATATTTTTATCAGTAAGCAGTTTCTGCCCCTGATCTATCAGTTGTGTGATCTTGTCAGAGAGGTTGCCTATCCCTTTCTTTGCTACACTCATCCAGGAAGGAGCAGTAGGTATCCGAGGGATAAACTCTTCGGTAGGATGAAGTGTCTTGGCATCATTGGTTCCCCCCTCTATCTCTATAGACATCAGTCCTGTGAGCCCCATCATCTGCACATAGGCGACCATATCCTCTTTGATCGGTACGCCTCTCTTGATCTTGACCAGTATCTCTATCTTCTCTATATTTTTTGGGTTGATACGGATCTCATCTATCCTCCCGATATCCACACCATGGAACTTCACCACTGAGTCCTTGGAGAGTCCCGATACTGACTCAGTCATCTCTATGCGGTAGGTATCAAACTCCCGGTATGCACCAACCTTTCCGATCCAGAGTGCAAACCATATCAAACCGGCACCAAAAAGCAGCACAAAGATACCGACGATCGTATAATTTGCCTTGCTATACATCTGCTGCCTCTTTCAGGTCAAGCTGACCTAGATATTTCTGTTTGGTATACTCATTTTTAAAAAATTCTTCCACAAAAGGATGTTGTGATTGTAACACATTTTTCAAAGTTCCCTCTGCAACTACCCTCTTGTCTGCCAAGATCGCCATCCTGTCCACAATGCTGAAAATTGAGTCCAGATCATGTGTGATCATCACCACAGTAATCCCTAACAGATCACGAAGCTCCACGATCAGCTTATCAAAATTTCTCGCCCCCACAGGATCCAATCCAGAAGTAGGCTCATCCAAAAAGAGCAGTTTGGGTTCCATGGCAAGTGCTCTTGCCAGTGCAGCACGCTTGATCATTCCTCCACTCAGTTCAGAGGGATAGAGGGATCCTACATAGGGTTCCAAGCCCACCAATGCGATCTTGGATTGCACCAGCCTTGCTCTCATCTCTTTGGAGATATCGGTATACTCTTTGAGCTGTACCTCTATATTTTCTGCTATCGTCATCGAAGAAAAAAGTGCCCCAAACTGAAACAGTACTCCCCACTCCTGACGCAACGCCTGTGCCTGGGAATAGCGTATCTTTTTCAGTGTATGCCCCAATACAGTAATCTCTCCAGCATCAGGCTCCATGAGCATGATCATCTCTTTCATCAACACTGATTTTCCCGATCCACTTCCACCCAGTATGCCATAGATCTCATTGGACTCTATATGCAAAGAGACCCCATCATGTACCACCCTCTCACCAAAGCGTGTTACGATCTCTTTCATCTGGATAACACTCATATGCCAAACTCCGTATAGATGATGGAGAAGAGTGCATCAAAAGCGATCACCATAAAGATCGAATTGACCACAGAAGCAGTGGTTTGCAATCCTATACTCTCCGTATTATCTGAGACTTTGAACCCACGGTAGCAGCCTATCGCAGCGATCACAAAAGCAAATACCGGCGCCTTAAGCATGCCTAGAAGATAATGTTTGACATCCAGCACTTCATAGAGTCTATCGGTAAATTGGGTGATAGAGAGTCCCAACTGCATCTTGGCAGCAAACATACCACCAGCAATCCCGATCATATCTGAAAAAAAGATCAACAGCGGTAACGAGATCATCAATGCAAAGACACGAGGGATCACTAAAAAATAGTAAGGGTCAAAGCCCATGGTACGCATAGCAGCAATCTCCTCTGTGATTTTCATCGCTCCGATCTCTGCTGTATAGGCTGATCCACTACGACCAGCGATCACAATCGCAGTGATCATAGGGCCAAGCTCTCTGACCATAGAGATCGCTACTGTATCTACGATAAAAATATCTGCTCCAAATTTTGCCAACTGCACTGCCCCTTGATAGGCAACGACCATACCCACCAGAAAAGCGGTCAGCCCTACAATGATCAGTGCGGTAAACCCAGATTCGTACGCATGATAGGTGATCTCCTTGAATCGTATATTTCGAGGATGGAGGAGGAGGTTGAATATCGCACTGAACAGATGTCCGATAAATGTCGTAAATGCTTTAATATCTACCCAGACATCTATCGTACTTCTTCCGATCTTCTCTAAAAACCCCTTTTTTTTAGGTTGCGGCACTCTCTTTTCATTCTTTTTTAAAAGACGATACATATTTTGCTGATCTGATGTATACCCTATAACCTCAACCAAACTATCTACTTTAAACTGCTCTAGATATTTGCTAAAAAGTAGCACACCTGCACTATCAAACTCTTCTACTGCGGAGAGATCCCATATCACTTTCTTCCTGGAAGGAATGTTGCATAGAGCCTGCTCCAATTTACGTAGATGGGCTAATGTCCATGCTCCCGATGAAAATATCTTGATGGTGTGAGGATGCACCTCATAATACAAAAATGGATTCTTCATAATACCTATTATGGATAATATTGCATTAAACTTCATAAAACGATCAAACAAATATGCCGTTATAGGCACGTACTTAGCCATAAAGAAGCCAAATAACCGTTGCTAAGGTAATACTTTGGTCACCTATGAGTAATTTTACAGTCACCCATTTATCCTATACTTTCACTGTGTTTAAAACAAATAAGGAGACATCATGAAATTCAAACTTTCAATCGTAACACTACTTTTAGGTACTATGACCGCATTTGGCGGATTTGGCTCAGGTATGGGCAGTGGATTTGGCGCAGCAGAAAGTGCCCATGACACAGCACATGAAGCAGTAGGAGCAGCACATGACACTGCCCATGACGTAATAGGCACTGCACACGACACAGCACATGAAGCAGCAGGCAGTGCACATGATACGGCACATAATGCACACCGTACAGCGCATAATACTGCTCACACCGCACATGCCACTGCACATACTAATGCAGACAAAGCACACACGCGTAGACATACCCGTGCCAGAAGGATATTTTCCTCTCTTGGAATGTAATACACTGGCTCTTTTGCGCTTAAGCAAAAGAGCTGCTGCTTCTATATCACCCATTTCTACAAAATAACTATCTAAAATACCTCTCATATAACTTTGATATGTATCAATCTCTGCTACACTTCCCTAGACTATACTATCCCAAACCACTATGGAGCATCCATGAGCAATGAATTATTAAAAGATGAACTACTCTATCAAATGCAAAACGCATTTCCTATGACTAAAAAACCTTTTGAGGAGATTGCCAAAGCATTAGGCAGTACCGAAGAGACAGTCATCCAAACCGTACAGCATCTCAAGGACGAAAAGATCATTCGACAGACCTCAGCAATCTTTGATACCAAAAGGCTGGGATACAAGTCTTCTCTGGTAGCATTCAAGGTAGCCGAGGATCAAATCGACCAAGCTGCCGAGATCATCAATGCCCATCCAGGGGTCAGTCATAACTACCTAAGAAACCATGAGTACAATATCTGGTTTACCATGGCGGTGGCACCTGATTCCAAGTTTGGGTTAGAGAAAACGATAGAGATACTCCAAGAGCAGACAGGTGCAGAGGATGCCATCATCCTCCCAACGCTGAAGATGTTCAAAATCTCTGTCAAGATGGATACCACAGGCAAGCGTGCAAAAAAAGAAAAAGTCAAACGTGTCGCCCACAAAGAGATAGAATTGACCGACATCCATATCGCAGTGATCAAAGAGCTCCAAAAAGACATCACTATCACCTCTGAACCCTATGCAGAGGCGATAGAGAGACTTGGCATGGACTATGAGACATTTTTTGCTATCGCCCATGAGCTCAAAGATGCGGGTGTCATGCGACGCTTTGCCACCATTCTCAATCACCGAAAAGCAGGATTTTCTGCCAACGCGATGTCTGTCTGGTCAGTCCCAGAGGAAGAGGGAGAACGTATTGGACGTGAGATGGCAGAGTTCTCCGCTGTGAGCCACTGCTACCTACGCCCCAAATACCCCAACTGGCCCTACAACCTCTTCGCCATGGTACACGCCAAAACCCAAGAAGAGTGCGATGCTCTCATCGACGAAATGGCAAAAGAGAGTGGATTGAGCGAATATGGAAAGCTGTATTCTAGTGTAGAGTTTAAAAAGCAGCGATTGGTGTATTTCGATGATGCGTTTAAGGCGTGGGAAGCAAGTGTCTCGTAGGGGTAGGTTTTATGCCTACCCAAAATAAATTAAGCGTTCATCTTCCCTACAGCACAGGATACAAAGCTCTTTGCTTTGGCGGTCGTCCCATCGATAAATCCCATCTCTTCTGTCGCTAATGGATAGCCTAGTTTTTTGAGTGCAATTGCCAGAGCATCCAGCTGGTGATCCTCTATATCAACTGTGATTTTTCTAGGCTCTACCTCTAGGTCTACCTCTACTGCACCAAACTCATCTGCTAGCTTACTGGTAAGTGTGCTTGCACAGCCACCACATTTTACGTTGATGACTTCAAATGTCTTTTTCATTGTTTATCCTTATATTTCTTTTTTATTTATTATAGTTTTATTCCATTAATAAAACAAATCTATTAGAACTGTAGTCTAAAGGTTGTGCCCTGCTCTGGCACCGAATCCAATGTGATGGTGATACCATACTGATCACAAATACTGCGTACAATACTCAGCCCTATACCAAAGCCTCCTGATTGTGTGGTAGCTCTGGTGAACTTCCCGTAGATCTCTTGTTGTTTCTCTGGGGCAATCCCTATGCCTTGATCTGCAATCTCCACAACACCATCAATGAGAGCAATGCTAATGACCGATCCTGCCGGTGAATACTTGATCGCATTGCCAATGAGATTGCCAAAGAGCAGAGAGAGCTGTTGAGATGGGATAGTATAGAGATGTGTCTCTATCTTTGAGGCGAGTGTGATACGTTTGATCTGGGCTAGTGGCTGGTAGTAGGTGATGCTTTTTTGTAGTAGCTCTCCTACCTGCGTCACTTCTTCTGGCTCTTTGGCGGGGGCAAAGTTGAGATAGGTCAGTGAGCGGTAGATATCGTAGAGCTGTTTGGTACTGATCGAGATATTGTTGAGACTCTTAGGCGTACACCCCCCTGCTTTGAGTGCCTGCTCTGTCGCCATCGAGAGCGAGGTGATGGGGGTATTGAGCTCATGGGTCACATCATTGATAAAGTGCTCTATCTGCGCTACACGTTTGCGTACGGGTTTCATAAAAAGCCTAGAGAGTAGCCATGCGATCACCCCAACGATCAACATCACCAGCAATACAACCTGCCAGACCTCTTTTTGTAGTACTGCGATAGAAGCAGAGAGCATACGGGTCGTGGCAATGATACGCTCTACCCCCATATGTCCTTTGGCAGCGTCTGAGATGAGGATACTGTAGCCGTTTTCATTATAATATCCCAAGGGATAGTGTTCCAACGTCACATCGGTTTGCTCACCTCTCTTCATACGCATCGCCAGACAGAAAGGATGGTCTTGCATATGGCTGAGCTGTGCGCCATTGATATGTCTGCCCTGCTTGTCCAGCAATGTCACTTCGATCTCTTCCATAGGCGGGATAAATTGGTACTTGGTACCTTCCATCTGCGCAGAGATGATACGGCTGGCCTCTTTGTCTATGATATGCTCGAGCTTGTAGTAGGTTTTGCTCTCCAGTGCCTGCTTTTGCGAGACATAGTACCAGTAGCCTACCAATGCAATCAGCAAGAAGGAGGAGACGATATAGAGCCCCAGAAAGGAGTAGAACGAGCGCTTCTCCAACTCATTCATAGCGGTACCCTAGCCCTCTCTGTGTCGTGATCTTGCTCGCCCCGATTATCTCACGTAGATTGCGTATATGTGACCTGATCGTAGCATCGGTAGGGATCGTATCGTATGTCCAGATATTTTGGGTGAGCTCTTCTGCTGAAATCACGCACGAGGGGTGTGCGAGGAAATACTCCAAGAGTTGTGCCTCCTTGGGCTTGAGTGAGGTTTGTGTCCCTGCATAATGTATGACTTTGTAACGTGGATCATAACGGATCTCGCTGTCTAGCCAGATGCTTTGATCCTGTTCGATACGAAACAGCACCTTACTCTTCTCTATCCGTAATCTCAGCTCTTCAAGCTCAAAGGGTTTTCTAATATAGTCATGCGCCCCTGCATCAAAGCTCTCTTTGAGGTGTTTGGTATCGACATAGGCAGTGATGATGATCGCGGGGGTAGTATCGTGATAAGTACGTAATTCTCTGAGTAGCTCGATACCACTCTGCCCAGGAACATTGATATCCAAGATCAACAGATCATAGGAGACTCCCTCCAGATGATCCATCGCTTCAGCACTGTCGAATACGCGCTCTACCGTATAATATACCTGTAAATAATCTGTCAATATCTCACCCAGTACGGGATCATCTTCCATGAGGAGTATTTTCATTATCCGCCTTTAGACCATTACACTAACTATAACCATATACTATTAACCTATTTACTGATACCAAACCGCTCATCATAACGCTTTTTGATCTTTTGGGGCCACAAGTTATGTACATACTTTAAGATATCATCTCGCTCTTTTTGAGTGAGTGAGGCTTGAAACGCTGGCATCCATCCTACATAGCCTTTGCCATAGGTTTTGCCTCCTTGGGTGATGATCTTACGTAGAAGATCTGGTGCATGATGCCAAGTATGGGCGCTGCCATTGAGTGCTGGAGGCTGAAGTTTGCCATCTGTTCTCTTGCCTTGGAGAGCGGGACTTTGGGGGCCAATACCCTCAGGTCCATGACAAGAGGCACAGTTAGCTGCAAACAGTGCCTTGCCATTGGCAATGGCTTGGACATCATTCCATCCACCAGCTTGGAGAAGGTAGGTTGATTGTACAGTTAACAGTAAAAAAATAAAAACTTTCATAATAATCCTTTGGGGTTATATGGTCTAAGTATATAGAATACGTGTGCAAGTAATGTGCAAGTATAGGTTAAAGCATACAGGGGAAAAGGAAGAAACAGCTGCCCTGTATGCATAATGACATACCCACGGAGGAACAATGGATATATCACCTATCTCAAGGAGATAAACAGAGTATACACCACCTGTGTGCAACAAATGTGCAAAGAGCATGATGCCAAATCTGAATTATACCTCCACCACAAACTGCCCCATCATTCCTGCATCTTCATGCTCTAGGATATGACAGTGATACATATAGGGGCGATCTTTAGGTGCGAGATGATGGAATACTACCATGATCTGTACCTTCTCTCTGGGGTAGACCAGTACAGTGTCTTTGAGTCCTGTTTCGTTGAGCAGTGGGGATTTACCATTTCTGGAAATTACCTTGAATCCTGTACCATGCACGTGGAAAGGATGCGGACGAGGTGAGGGGTTCCATATCTCCCAAATCTCATATTCCCCTTGCTTCACTACCTCATCGATGCGGCTCATCTGCATCTGCTTTTCATTGATACCCAAAAATCCCATAGACATATTGAGGGTGAATGTTCTGGTGCGTACAGGTTTGGCATCTTGGTAGTCGTTGATAGTGACCAGCTGTTTGGGGAGTATCATCGATGTGGGTTGGCTCTGCTTGACTTTTATAGCCAGCAGTCGTCTATTGTCCATGCCATCACCTAGATAGAGGGTCTGCCCTGCAAACTGGCTAAAGTCTATCACAATCTCTGCACGCTCACCTGTGGCGAGTACGATATTTTTTAACTGCACTGGCGCTGGTAGTAGGCTGGAGTCACTGGCAATCTGATGAATGGCATGCCCACCCTCTAAGATGAGGTTATAGATACGTGCATTAGAGCCATTGAGTATCCTAAATCGTATCGCTTTGGGCTCCAGCTCTATATAGGGATCTATCACTCCATTGATCAGACGTACATCTCCCGTCACACCCATCATGCTGTCATGCATACCCTGTTTGTACATGAACTGCCCATCTGTAAAAAACCTGCGATCCTGGATCACCAGAGGGATATCATCCAGACCATACTCCTGTGGGAGTGCGAGGCTTTTGCTGTTGGCATCATCAATGATAAAGAGCCCTGCCACCCCCATAAATACCTGTCTACCTGTCTCTCTATGGGTATGTGGATGATACCAACAGGTACTCGCATGCTGAGCGATCTGCATATCTGCTGTCCATGTAGTACCTGCAGGGATCTTACTATGAGGACCACCATCACTCACCCCTGGGACTTTAAGTCCATGCCAATGCAGCGTAGTCAGCTCATCGAGACTGTTGTTTACATGAAACGCTACTTTATCTCCATGATCTACACGTACAGTCTCTCCTAGAAAGTCTGCATTGACCCCGTAGGTATCAGTTGTGGTATCCTTGAAAAATGACATTTCACCCTCTTGTATATCGAGTACGAATGTCTTGACACCATTAATCATCTTATAGGAAGCAAGCTTGGGGATGGGGAGTTTTTGGCTAAATGGGTTATAGGGTTTATTGCCTTTGGCACAGCCAATAAGTGGTGCCAACGTGAGTGTTGATCCTATTTTTAAAAAATTTCTTCGTTTCACATCGTATCCTTTTTTTTATTCAAAAAGAATACTACTTTATTGTGCAGAATATGTGCATCTATCTCAAGGAGCTTATTTCAGCCCTTGATCCATCTTGAAGTGTGCAATGCAGTTAGTACAGTCCTGTACCTTGTTGGTCTCAATGACATTTTCTAGTGCTTCAGGCTCTTTGACAATGATATTACCCGCCTTCAGTCCTTCGATATACTCCTCTGTTTTAAACTTTTTTAAAATTCGGGAAAGTGTTTCAGGAGTGATATTCAGTATGGAAGCGATTTCATTGTATTTGAGCTTGTGAAAGATCTCTGATTTTTCCATCAATAGCTTAGCCACTTTCGCTTCAGAAGAGTAGATCGTCTCTTTGTGGATCAAAGAAGAGAGTACCATGATCTTGGCAGTAAGTGACTTGATCATCTCCAAGGCAAACTCACTGTCTCCCAGATTATCTACGACATAATCTCTTGGGATATAAGCGATCTTTCCCTCGGTAACAAACTCACATGTTGCAGGAAATGGCACCTCTTCAAAGCAAGCATATTCTCCTATGACTGCGGGTGCTGAAAAGCGGTTTATCTGTACCTGTGTCCCTTTGGGCGATGTCTTATAGAGTTTGACTGAGCCTTCTAGTACAACAAAAATATGTTTGCTTTCATCCTCTTCATAGAAGACGATTCCACCTTTGGAATAGGACTTCACAATTGATTGTTTTTTGATCTTATCCAGATGGGTATCACTGAGTTTGGAAAACAGTTGAATATCTCTTAATCTATCCATAATATTCCTCTCTCTATAGTTTGCAAGGGAGGAAGTATATCACACATTGATAAAAAAAAGAATAAATAGGTGAATTTATCTCTTATTTTAAAAATATTCTATTTCTATTGTTCAAACCAATTGAGTTGTTCACGCAGGTTTACCACTTCACCCACAACAATCAGGGCAGGTGTAGGGAGGTCTTTTGCTTTATCATAAATATCCTCCAGTGTCCCTACCACTGTCTTTTCATCTGGTCTTGTACCTCTGCTGATTACTGCGATAGGATATGTTTTAGGTTTACCGATCTCTATGAGCTTTTGCGTGATGATCTTCAATCGATGCAAGCCCATCAAAAAGATAATGGTATCATCGGTTTTATAGTTTTCCCATGGGATTTGTGATTGGTTTTTATTGCTGGATTCGTGTCCTGTCACGACTCGGAAAGAGACAGTGATGCCTCGATGTGTCACGGGAATACCTGCATACTCTGGTACTGCAATAGCAGAGGTAATCCCAGGGATAAATTCAAATTTGATATCTCGTTCATACAGATAGATACCCTCTTCACCGCCACGACCAAATACAAAAGGGTCACCTCCCTTGAGGCGTACTACATTGTCATGCTTGAGGGCTGCCTGATAGATTACCTCATTGATCTCCTCTTGAGGGAGTGTATGATGAGAATCTTCTTTGCCTACATAGATGAACTCACAGCCATCTTTGGCTTCTGCCAGGATATCGGGATTGGCAAGTCTATCATAGATGATCACATCTGCCTCTCGCACAACACGTAATGCCTTAACTGTCAGTAGATCGATGTCTCCTGGACCTGCACCTGTCAAATATACTTTTCCCATTACTCGACCTTTTTGGTTTGTGCTTCAGTCAAATAACATGAGGGGTCTTCTGCCCACATATCCCCATAGATCGCATACGCACGGCTACGAGAGCCACCGTTGCAGATCGTCAAATATTGACACTCTGCACACTTTCCAGTCAACTTTCTAGGGTATATACGCAGTTTCTCTAGCAATGCTGGTGGTTGATTGGTCCAGATATCTGAAAACTCCTGTGTCAGAATATTACCGATCTTCTCGGGGAAGAAAGGATCAGGCTTAACAAAGCCTTCACTGTCTATGTTGAGTAGTTTTCGTCCGGCAGAGTTTCCGCCCCACTCTATCAAGCGTCGTTTCATCTCATCTGCATGCTCTGGATACTTTTGAATAAACCGGTCATAAAACAAGATCGCATCCATCTCCATATTGCCCGTAACAATCTCAATATCCCTGCCTGTCTCATGGTATTCAAATGCCTTGTCTAAGATAAAGTTGACTGCCGTGATACGCTGCTCTTTGCTCAGATCCATTTCCAGATTGTCCAACCCCCGTCCACTGTAGACCAAATGGGAGATATAGACTTTGGGGATCTCATGTTTCTCTGCCAGGTCAAAGATAAAGGCCAGATCATCATAGGTATCTTTAGTCATCGTAAAGCGGATACCTACTTTGGTCTTGCCATAGCTGTTAAGCAGATCTACCGCTTTCATAGATTCCCTGAAAGAGCCCTTGAGTCCACGGAACTGGTCATGCACTTCTTCACTCCCATCAATACTGATTCCCACATAGTCAAAGGTATCAAGAATCTGCTCTGCATTACTCGTTTTGGTATAGAGTCCATTGGTAGAAAGATAAGTGACAATACCCAATTCCTTACATTTGGCTGCAATATCATAGATATCTTTCCGGGTCAAAGGCTCACCTCCGGAAAAGATCAAAAATTTGACTCCGTTGGCTTTGAGCTTGGGAAGGGTTTTCATAATATCCTCAGTGGTCAATACATCACTGGAGTCCAGATCAGCTCTGGAGTAGCAGTGCAGACAGCTGAGATTGCAACGGTTGGTAAAGTTCCAGATCGCGATACTGCCATCAAGTATCCGAGAAGGCTTCCCCTCAGTGACAGATTTAAGCAGGTTGGAGAGTCTAAACATTATTTTTTACCTTTAGTAGTGTTATTCTCTTTATAACTAAGTATATACGCAGTAATCGCTTTGAGTTCACCCTCTTTGAGCTGAAATGCAGGCATAGCATTTCTATTATACCCCAGTACTTTAGAAACAGACTCTGGATCAGTGATCATCGCCCTGATCGTTGCCGCATCACGCTTGGCAGCGATCTCAGAAAAAGGAGGTCCAAACGCCACAGCAGTTTGGTGATGACAACCCCAACAATAGGTTTCAAAAACCTTTTTACCACTTTGGGCATTCACATTAGAGGCAAACAATATAACAGTCAGAAAAGTGATAGTCATGTTCTTCATATTTTTTATCCTCTACTTGATTAAAATGATAATAGCAATTTTTTAATACCATCAACTTGATTTAGGGCAAGATTAAATACTTTTTTACCATTGACCTTTATCAAGAGTAATTTACTCCGATTTAAATACAATGCCTTACTTTATAATCTCAGGAATCAAACAATGAAAAAATATCTCTATATCATCAGTGTTGTATCTACACTATTCATCCCTCCTCTCTCTGCTTTAGAAAATACTACCTGTAAAGTATGCCATCCAAAAATATATGCTGAATATCAGCACTCCATTCACGCCAACAGTTCTATCTATAAAGATACCCTACACAAAGCCATATGGGATAAGCATCCTGATAAAGCCAAAGGTGACTACAAATGTGCCCAGTGCCACACCCCTTCTGACCATGACCTTATCGAGGGGAAGAATCAACTCAGAGATAACCCTATCCAGCAGACAGAGCCTATCTCTTGTCAAGCCTGCCATCAAATCGAGAGTATCGAGAAGCACAGCAAAGCCAACAAAAATATCTATACAGATAAAAAGAAGTATTTCTACTCAATAGACAAAAAGAAAAAGGGACAAAAGGTCATTTTCAAAGAGGAGAGCAGTTTCTTTGGGCTCTTTACCAAAACCACAGGTTCCCCTTATCATGATATCGACTATAGCAATGAAAACTACTACAATGGTGAGAGCTGTATGGGCTGTCATTCTCATAAACAGGGAAGTAATGGATTTACCATCTGTGACCTGGAGGTCAAGCAGGGTGACTCCAAGGAGAGCTGTATCTCTTGCCATATGCCGCAGATATCTGGCAGCAAGGCACAGCAGCAACATACCCCTACCCATGCGTTTCATGGGAGCTCTATTCACAATGGTTCCCCGACCCATCTCTCCAAGTCCATAACGCTGTCACTGGAGAAAAAAGAGCATGGCTTTATAATCGCTATTCAGAACAAAGCCACCCACACGCTCTTTATCCACTCTCTTAGACTGGGGGCTCTCAGAGTGACCATAGAAAGAGGAGATCAAAACATCCCACTCAAGCCCGTTACCTTCCATCGTGTCATCGGCAAAGAGGGCAAACCTACGATGCCATGGCTAGCAGACAGTGTACTCAAAGACAGTACGATCAAAGCCCATGAGATAAGAGAAGTCCGCTATCAAAAGATGCTACAGAAAGGTGATACGGTTGTTGTGGAGCTAGGCTATCATGTCATCAATCCTAAGATTGCTCAGAAACTAGGCGTGGAAGATGATGCTTTACATGAGTTTGTATCCCTAAGCAAAAAGAGAATAGAGATAGAATAATCAAAAACTGTATAAATTTTAATCACTAATACGTTTACAAAACAGTCATTTGGTGCTATACTTCTCCAAAAACAGAGGAGAATATTATGGCATACGTGAAGCCTGAAGTGATTGTAGAAAATATGTTAAGTGCAGGTGCAAGCAAAGCCACACTGGGGATCAAAGACCTGCTCATCAGAGGCGGGCTTTCTGGTGCTTTTCTGGGATATGCTACCACATTGGCTATCACAGGTATTACCCAAACTGGGCTGGGTATCGTCGGTGCGATCATTTTTCCCGTGGGCTTTGTAATGATTATTTTACTTGGGCTTGAGCTTGCTACGGGTAACTTCGCCCTGCTTCCTATCGCGGTCAAGGATGGTCGTACTACGGCAGGTAGACTTGCTTTCAACTGGACATGGGTCTTGGTAGGTAACCTACTGGGCAGTGTACTGTATGCCTTTCTCTATACTGCTGTCGTGACAAAGATGGGACATATCGACCCTAGTAACATCATCGCTGCTAAAAAGATCATCGCCATTGCCGAGGGCAAGACCTTGGGCTATGCCAAGTATGGCTTCGATGGTACCACTTCTGCATTTACCTCTGCGATTCTCTGTAACTGGATGGTGACACTGGGTGCGGTGATGGCATTTACCTCTACGACAACTATCGGTAAGATCGCTGCGATGTGGCTACCTATCATGACTTTCTTTGCGCTTGGCTATGAGCACGCTATTGTCAATATGTTCGTCATCCCTGCAGGCATCATGCTTGGGGCCAAGGTAACCATCGCTGACTGGTGGATGTATAATGAGATCCCTGTACTACTGGGCAATATAGCAGGCGGGATGATCTTCACAGGATTTGCACTCTACTTTACCGCCAAGAAAAAGTAAAACACCATGACAACACCCCTATCCAAAGCATACGAAGCCAGAAGTAAAAAACTCAACAAAGTAGAGAAAACCAAAGCACTCAAGCTACCTATGGAGACCTACGAAAAACTCCAAGCCATCGCAGATGGTGGGTATGAAACTCTCACCAAAGAGGATAGTGCCTACTTTCTCAAATGTTTTGGTCTCTTTGATAAAGGCGAGGATTTCATGCTTCGTATCAGGATTCCCGCTGGACAGCTCACAGCAGAGCAAGCAGCATGCATCGGAAAGATAGCACAAACCTATGGCAAAGACTACATCGACATCACCACCCGTATGCAGATTGAACTGCGATATCTCGATATCAGTGATATCGCTACCGTACTACAAGAGCTCGATACTGTCGGTATCTCTACCTTCCAAACAGGGGTAGACAATCCACGCAATATCGTCACAGATCCCCTTGATGGTATCGCCTATGACAATGTCATCCCTGTCATGCCTGTCATTCAGAAGATGCAGGCACTGTTTGGCAAAGACTCAGAGTGGATCTCCTCTCTGCCTCGAAAATTTAACACTGCTATTCTAGGCTCACTCTCCAACTCATGCAACATCTACGGGCATGACTGCTGCTTTGTGCTTGCACAAAAAGAGGGTCTATTTGGCTTTAACGTCTATCTTGGTGGGCGTGTCAGTATGCAAGCCAAAGATGCCAATGTCTTTGTAAGTATCGAAGAAGTTCCACTCTTTTTTGCCTCTCTTTTACGTCTCTTTAGAAAATATGGATACAGAGACAACCGCAACAAAAACCGTCTGGTCTACCTCATCAATGATGTCGGTATGGAAAAGCTCATTGATGCGATCAAAGAGGAGTCTGGTATACCTTTCTCCACCGCTGGTGAGGTCATGATACAGTCTCAGTCTGCCGTGCTCTCTACAGAGAAGATATTGGGTCGTGATGGTACCTTTGCCTATAAAATGGTGGTACCTTCTGGTATCTTTACAGGCAGCGATATGATAGAGACTGCCAGGCTCTCTACTGCATACGGCTGTGGAGAGATCAGACTCTCCTATGATCAAAATATCTACCTACCCTCTATCACTCCAGCGAGCCTTGAGCGTTTCAAGGCTGAAACCATTGTAGCCAAATACAGCCAATTTGACCATCTCTACTTTCACAATCTCATTGCCTGTGCGGGGAGACAGACCTGTACTTTTGGCGTGATAGACAACAAACCTGACGCCATAGAGATGGCAAACTTTCTGTACTCTGAAGTCAAAATAGACCATGCTACCGTCAGAATGAACTGGTCAGGATGCCCCAAGGGCTGTGGCGTACATGGTATTGCTGATATCGGATTTGAAGGCTGCAAAGCCAAAGACGCAGAAGGTAACACCATAGAAGGTGTACACCTACTCGTGGGTGGCAAGATCACACGACATGCCAAAGAGGCAAAAACCCTGCATAAATCCCTACCCCTTACTGAGGCGAAGCACCATGTCAAGTATCTACTCGAAAACTATGCCAAACACAAGTTAGCCATAGAAAGCTATGAGGCATTTGATGACAGATACCTCTCTGCTAACTACTCCTTTCAAGCACAAAGATTTTTTACCATGATCAACTACGTTCTTCGTGAGAAGTTGGAAACAGGTATGACATTTGCCCTAGAGGAAGAACCCAAAACATTTAAAAAAGAGAGTTTTGAGATCTTTGATTTTGGTCTCAAGCTCTTTAAGCTATTGACAGGAGAAGAGCGATATGCAGGGGTGGATGATTTCGAACCCATCCTCAAACAACCTAGAAGAATCAGCAAAACAGAAGTCTCCAAACTCAATCCTTCTATACCTCCTAAACTCAGTGAAGCGATCTATCTCATGACCCACCATGACAGAAAGATCAGGGCTAGGGTTTTTTCGGAAGTATTTACGCTGCTAAAAGAGATATAACCCTTCGACAGGCTCAGGGCACACGCGATGGCTGAACCAGCCGCCGCCAGTCAAAGAGTCAGTATGCTACCAACTCCCCTTCCAATGTCTTTAAGAAGGCTACCACATCATCGATCTGCTCTTTAGAGAATTCATCACCCAACTGATACTTACTCATAAGTCGCACCACTTCCTCTATCTCTTTGACGCTGCCATTGTGAAAATAGGGAGCAGTATGGGTAATATTTCTCAGCATGGGTACTTTGAAGAGCTGTCTATTGTCTCTCCCTAGAAAACCTCCCTTGTTTTCAAAAGGAAAGGGGTTCTCCTTGACCCGCACATTAGGATCGAGTATGACACCTATATAGTCCATAAAGTAACGTCTGAGGGGGAACTTTTCTATGCTTTGTCCTCCCAGAGAACGATCTTTATGACAGCCTTTGCATCCCTTCACGATAAAGAGTGTCATACCTCGTTTTGCCTGAACAGAGATCGCACTATTGTCCCCTTCCAAGAAACGGTCATACGCACCACTGGTCAATAGTGTACGCTCATATGCACCGATGGCTTTGCGTACATTTTCAAAAGTGATCTTCTCTAGACCAAATATCTGCTTGAATGCAGCTACCAGAGACTTATCTGCGTTGAGTCTCTCCTCCACCTCTACTGGAGTCATATTCATCTCAAAAGGTGCCTGTACCGGCCCACCTGCCTGCTCTTCTACATCTACTGCACTCCCATTCCAAAACTGGGATGTTTGAAGTGCTGCATTAAGTACCGTAGGAGAGTTCAGATGAAAAGGGTTCTCTCGTCCATGAAAACCGATCGCAACAGGATGGTTGTCATCTCCCCCCTCCTCGAGAATATGGCAAGAGGCACAATTGAGTGTCTGATCACGAGAGAGCCTTGTATCAAAAAAGAGTCTTTGGCCTAGTGCTATCTTCTCTCTACTCAGACGGTTTTCAGGGTTATCTACAATAGTGAGTAATGTCTCATAGGTATGAGGCACAGGAAGCATATTCCGTGAAAGCGCCTCTTCTCTGAGCTGGATATCACTCCACTTAGGCATCACTTTATCAGGAAACATGAAAGGTAGCAAAAATATCAATGTCACTATGACCAAAGAGATAGAAACAGGATGCCATAACTTTTTCATACACAACTCCTTTAGTACAAGTATAATAGAATTAGCCTAGACAGACAAGAGGCTTTTGGCAGTAGAGGAAGTTTCATTTAGCAATAGAGGGAATTTATCTCCGTAACAAGTCTTTGGGATAGACCCCATACGTGGCAAAAAAGAGCTTGGAGAAATGCCCCTGATGTCGATACCCTACCCGTGATGCAATCTCTCCGATCGAAAGTTTTTCTTCTCGCAATAGCAGGTTTGCTTCTTCGAGCCTGAGTTTTTGTATCGTACGATAAATCGTGGTACCATACACCGCTTTGAATACTCGCTTGAGTCTAGAACTATTGGTAGCACAGAGATGTGCAAGTACCTCAATTGTAGGAGGGTGCTGAAAATTCACCAGTAGACAATTTTTGGCTCTTGTGGCAAGCAGACGATCCTCAGGATCAATCCGCTCATCCACTCTATCCAACAATACAAAACGATGCAGGATCAAATCGATCACCCGATGCATACAGTGCAGACTACGCATCTGAGACTCCTCCTGAGTATGCATGATCTTGTCGATCATATACAGACTCATCGCATCTAGTGGGTGCATAGAGATCTCCTCCAGAGAGACCTCCCCCTGTATCAATCCATAACAAAAATCCACAGGGTCATACTCCTCAAAACTGAGGTATCGTTTGAGAAAAAAATCTGCCATACAGAGAACAAATACTTCACCCTGCATCTTCAACCACATATCCTGTCTAGAAGAGATATAGAGAGCCACATGATTGGGGGAAACTTTATAGCTCTGCTCTGAGAGGTGATCTTCCAGCTCTATCTTCCCCTCTTTGGCTATGACCATCATCACCATACGATCAATATTTTCCAGTTTGATCTGATGAGACTGTTTCCCCAGTGATCCATGATAAAAAAAGATCCCATTGGAGATGTCTACACGCTCCAGAGAAGCTGTCTTCGTAGATAATACACTGCTGACTTGATAACGTTGGGCTGGGGTATTGAAAAAAAGGCTCTCCATTATCCCAATCCGTAGTACGCCCTTACACGCCGTTCAAAATCCTCATCACTAAGCTCTCTTCTCATGGGTATAAATTTTCTCGCTTTATCTCCTGCTGTCTGTCGGGCAGGGCTCTTTGGATCTATGATGATACCATGGATCAGTTTGGCAACCTCTGTAGCATCATTGCCACTATTGATCTGCTGAACGATGGTGGGAGCCAATGTTGAGACCAGAGGTGCATAGACTGAGTCCTTAGAAAACGTCTCACTGTTAGTCACCAGATTCTCTCTGGCAAAATTGGTGTCAAAAAATCCTGGCATCACAGAGTGTACACGGATCCCAAACGCTCTCAGCTCATAACGTAGCGAATCAGTGATCCCCTCTACGGCATATTTACTGGCATTGTAAAAGGTCAACAGTGGCAACCCGATCTTGCCCAAAAAGGAGGAGATATTGATGATCACCCCACTACCTTGTACTCTCATCTTGGGGATCACTGCCTTACACATACGCATCACTCCAAAGACATTGACATCAAACTGTGCCTTCATCTGCTCTTCTGTCACTTCCTCAACCGTAGAGACCAGACCATAGCCCGCATTGTTGATAAGCACATCGATCTGCTCTATCTCTATCAGTGCCTTTTGTATGCTGACAGGATCTGTCATATCGATACGCAGTGGGATGATATTTTCATGGAGACCCTCTAGCTTCTTTGGTGTACGAGAAGCCGCATAGACCAGGTAACCCTTACCTGCCAGATAACATGCCGTAGCCAGCCCCATACCGCTACTGGCTCCTGTGATGAGAACCGTTTTTTGTTGCTCTTTCATAGTTCTATTATAATCAAACTATGCATTACTGGCATTGACGTGTATCAAATCTCTATATGTGCGAAAATGGTGTTTTTTGAGGGGACAGTACTCAGTCTAAAATAGTTATGAAGACACTACCTTCGCCATCTCCACCAAACGGCAGGCATACCCATACTCATTATCCTGCCATGCGGAGACTCTGAGGAGATTGCCACCTGCCAGATCCAACAATGGTAGATCTATAGTCGCACTGTGGGTGTCGGCGATATAATCACTGGAAACTTTGGGTTCAGTTGTTGTTGCAAGAATGCCTTCGTACTGGGTAGCTACCTCTTGTATGATGCCCTCTCGTATTTGTGCTATGTCATGACTGCCCTCTAGTTTGATGAGAAGGTCATACATGGTCGTAGCTGGCACAGGGATGCGGATACTCTTAGCATGGAGATCATCTGCCAAGTGAGGGAAGAAATACGAAGTAGCTCTAGCAGCACTGCTGCTCAGTGGGATCACATTGACCGCTGCGGCTCTGGCTCTACGAATATCTGTACCGTAGTGTTTGACATCAAGCAGGTTTTGATACGCAGTATAGCTATGAAACATATGCATCTGTGCCCCACGGATACCAAAATGTTTCTCAATAATCTTAAAGATCGGTACGATTGCATTGGCAGAGCAGCTGGAGTTGGAGATGATAGGCTCTTCGGCATAATCATTAGAATTAACACCGCAGATATAGGTAGGCATCGCATCGCTAGAGGGAGTAGAGACCACGACCCTGCTTGCACCATTATCGATATAGGGCTGATTGGATGCTAGTGTCAGGAACATACCACTGCACTGAAGCATCACATCCACCTCTAATGCTCTTAGATCGAGGTCGATAGGACTCTTCTGGCTATAGACTGGTATCTCCTGATCATTAATCCAGAGTCCGCTACCCTCTGCCCTGATATCCATCGGTAATGTCTCATAAACCGAATCATACTTGAGTAGATATGCCATCTGCTCAGGAGCATAGAGGTCATTGATGCCTACGAGCTCCAACATGGGATCCTGCAGGATGATTCTAGCTGCACTCCGTCCGATACGCCCAAAGCCATTGATAAAGATACGTGTTTTTTTCATAAAGATAGCGTCTCGTCTATTTTTTTGGGATTATATCCAAATCTCGCATGATTTTAGCCAATCTCTCTGCTCTGATCTCTTCACCATACAGTGGTTTGGTCAAAAACAGTTCCCTGCTGCTGTCTACAAAAAACAGTGTAGGAAACACAGTGGTATAGTACATCTCTATAGGATAACTCTGCTCTCCCTCATAGGTCACTATCACAGAGACAAAATGTTGATCAATCTCTGTGATATAAGGTCTGTTCATCAATGCCTTTTGAATGACTTGATTAGATCGATCCTCTTTTTTGATGACGAGAACCAAAAGGGGCTTGTGTGCAGAGAGAGCTTTCTGTAATGCCGCATCATAGTGACCCAGCCAATGGATATGGCTGGCAAAGGTAGCCAGCGGTAAAGCAAAGGTAAACAAAAGTGTGACTAGCCGCCATCTCATTGTTTATTTTTTATCATCCGACTGATAGATAAAGATACCTGAAGGATGCTCAACCTGATAAATCTCTCGCTCCAAATACCACTCATTTGTATTGATCACTGAAATTTGATTGGCATCATTCACAGAGATATAGAGGGAAGGGTCCTCTGTTGACCATCTTAGATGCAATACTTTCCCTTTGAAATGAAAAGTTTGGACAATCTTGAGCGTTTGGGTATCAACAATTTGAATCGTAGGGAAATCTTTACCAGAAAAGGTCACAGCGATATATTTCTGATCCGGACTCAAGGAGGTAAAGACTGGCAGCCCCTGCATTTTGATATTTTTGACAAAATTAAATTTGTTATCATAGACCATGACAGCATTGTCCCCAACTGCAGGGATGAATGTCTTCTCTTTACTGAGACTCCAAAAGCCAAAATGTGGTACTTTGAGTACAGGTTTATTACCATCAGCTGTCACTTTGATCTCTGAGTATTGCATCTTGTCCAAGTCGATCACACCAAATGCTTTACTCAGAAAGAATCCTACGATATAGGTATTTTTTTTGATCATCGCATCAAATGGCATCTTACCTACCTTGAACTCTTTGAATGGCTTAAATTTTGGCAGGCCTTTGCCGGCATTTTCATCTTTTAGTACGCTGACCTTGTCGCTGTCCATCTGTGCAAAGATAAGCATATCTTTGTAAATTTTAATACCCACATTTTTTGATCCTGTGACGATCTTGTCAATCGGTTTAAGATCACGGGTGAGAATATCTACCGATTTATCATCATAGTTTGCCACAGCTACATAATTTTTACCGATCACAAAACCAATCGCTGATTTACTGGTCTTGTATTCTGCTTCCACTTTCTCCGTCTTGGGATCAAATTTAACCACATATCCATCACGGCTGATCAGATAGGCATCGTCTCCATCAAACTTGATGATACCAT
Organism: Sulfurovaceae bacterium; assembly: GCA_965215705.1. GTDB lineage: Bacteria > Campylobacterota > Campylobacteria > Campylobacterales > Sulfurovaceae > JAAXPZ01. The sequence continues at coordinate 1,365,958 of CBDCEE010000003.1, forward strand.
GATTCATATTGTGCATATGCTCCATATGTCTTCTTGTCAGCCCATCTACTATCACAGCTACAGATTCGCTCTCACGCTCTACCACAAAAAACTTCTCTTTAGCACTAACTGTCACACTCAAAAATGTAACGCCCAGCAGTAACACACCCAACAATACTCTCATATAGTTTCCTTTAAAATAATTAACCTAATTGTACTCAAAACACTTTAATGACTTACTCCCAGATCAAGCGAACCTCTTTGATTTGTTGTTCTTCCATGAGAGCGCTGTCTTCCAGTTTTACTGCCTTGGCACAGTCACTTTTAGCCAGACGCATATAGAGCCCTACGATAATCGTATCATCTGGCTTCAATACGGGTATCTTATAGGAGAGTATCTTTGTCTCTTTGCTATCCAGATTGTGTGCCGTTCCTGAAGTAGCCGTGGCTGGTATGATGATCTTCTTACCCTCTTTTTTGAAGCTGTAGGCAAAGTACCCCTGCAGATCCTCTGTGGGGTTCTTGAGATAATTCTTCCATATTGCTTCACCGTCTCTTTGGATTACAATCTTCACATACTTGGCTCTTGCTGACTGAATGATTAGAGGATGCCCCATCTTGTTGGTGAGTATCACCTCAAGCATCTCCCCTTTAACAGATATATTGATATCTACACCTTTCCTACGAAACACTACATCATGAATACCGAGGAACTTATGGCTGGCATGATGCTCTCTCGCCCGCTTGTTGATCTTGTCAGAGCCACCGGTCAACTCTGGCATATGACATTTGATACACTCTTGACTATCCTGTTTACCGTCCATCGCATCAAAAATAGTCACATTGTTTTCATTGCGCTTATGCGAATGGCACCCTGTGCAGACTTTTTGGGCATAGATAGGATTTTTGACCGATGAATGTTGATCATTATGGTCAGGCTTATCCAGTCTCCCATACAGGGTAGGCTTATAGTTTTCTGCCTGTTTTGCCTTAACATTCACATTAAACCTATGCGCCTTTTTTACATAGGCTATCGTATGACAAAAATAGCATGAGATGGCATCAGTATGGGTTTTATTGGCTTTATCTGGTCTGGCTTTCCCTGAGACCAAATCCGCAAGATTATCTGCCATAGGCATGTGACAGGCTGCACAATCGTATTTTTTGATACTGACTTTATCCGCTATTTTACGATGCAACTCATCATTGAAGTAGCCCTTGGCATGAAAAGAAGATTGAAACTCTTCGTAAACCTTCTCATGACACTCGTTACAGGAGTGGTTATCCGGGTATTTATTTTGGGCATAAAGAGCCATAGAGTAAAACATAAAGAAAAAAAAGAAAAATTTCATGGAAGTCCAATATGCAGATAATTTATGGAAATGACACCAGTCAGTTCTATAAATTACCCTCTCCCCAAAGGGAGAAAGTATACGCTCTTAATTATGCACCAGGAATGTGCTGTCTGTGCTCTACAGAGTAAGTAAAGGTAGGTGTTGTCAAGTTCTCTATATATTTAACAAATTTACCAGTCTCAGACTCGTAAATACCAATTCTACCCGTAGTCCACTCAGAGATCATTGTCCACTTACCATGGTTTGCAGGCTCAGCGTGAAGTAGTCTAGGCTGTACTGGCTCTTTGACCGCTGCACCAAGCTTGTCTGGCATAGGAAGAAGTGTCTCTTTACTCATCTTAGACGCTACTTCATTGACAGGTACTTTAACATGCTGTGTCGCATCCCACTCTTGGATCACTTTCTTAGTCTTCGCATCGATAAGCTGACCTTTGGTCTTGCCTACTTTGATGATACGATCTGTCTCAAGTGTCTCTTTGTTGATAAGGTGTACTTCGTTGTAGAACTCAGGCTTACCAAGGACACAGTCAGACCAGATCCAAGGTGTATGTTCACCCGTTCCCACAAAGAGTCCACCACCAGATGTTTTCACTTTTTTGACCACTTTCCAGCTTGGAGATTCCCAGATAACAACCGAACCAAAGTTCATACTTTGTGTTGCATTGAGCTGCTTGCCCATTGTTTTGTTGAACCAGCTTGAACCCTGACCTGGGTGTGGCTTAGATTTCTTGCCTGTCATGATTTTTGCAGCCAATTTCTTGGTCTTGTGATCTACAACACCTATAAGGTCAGAACCTTGTGATGCTACCATCACATATCTACCAAAGTCTTCACCTTCATTCTCATTCAAGAATGCATCATGAAGCACTTTACCAATACCAGCCACATCACCTACGATAGGGAAGTCTGGCTTGGAGTAATCGATAATATAAACATGCCCCGCATCTTTGAGTCCCATAGTAAAGTAAGGTCCATAAGGAGTATCAGCCAAATAAGCTACACGGCTTGGTCCAATCTGTCCATCTGTATCAATCACTCTACTGGTATCATAGACCTTGAGTGGCTCAAGTGTATGTGCATCACAGAGTACGGCACCACCTGGATTGTAGTTACCCGCGATGATATATTTACCATCTGGAGATACTGCAAGACCTCTAGACTCTTGTCCTACCTGCACAGATGCCAATGCTGGCTGACCAGGAGCTGCGATATCAAACATAGTAAGTTTACCTGAACGAGAGATAGAATATGCATATCTTGGGTTTGCTTTGTTGGTTACGGTAACGTGAACGGCAAATCCAGCTTTGTGACGAGACAATACTTTACCAGTTGTTGAATCGATAAAGTCAACCAAAGACGCATCTCTCTCTGTAGCAAAGGTGATATCTCTGACATCTGCAACATCTACTGCTTTAGGATATTTTTTTGCTAACGCATCTACATCAGCAAGCTTCTGCCATGTACCATGCACCTCTTTGAACTCCAACTTGAGCTCGACGGTATTCTTCCAATCCATCAACCAGTCAACCATACCTGATGCATCGTCTTTAGAAAATGAAGTATTCCATGCTGGCATAGCAGTATTGTCTCTACCATTCATGATGGTCTCAGCAAGGAATTCTCTACTTTTTTTCTTTAGTGCCTTTGGTCTCAAGTCAGAACCCACACCACCTTGGTGGATGGGACCATGACATCCCTGACACTCTTTCTCAAATTTCTCGGCGAAATTCATAGATGACGTACCCGCAATAGCCATGCTTGCTGCAAAGCTGGTGGCAACTGCCAAGCCTAAAATTTTGTTCAATTTCATATTTTCTCCTTTTGTTCAAATTGAGAGGTATAACTCAATTTTCTACAATCATTGGTCTGAGAAACCAGACGACGCATATACAGTAGAACCAACCGATGCACTGATTCTATTTTCCTTCCACAGTACTATTCTACTCTGTTTCAAATCTGCCACTCTTGACATATATCAAATAGTACAAAGTTATCAATTTTATCTTGGCTTCTCTTTACAAATAGTAACAAGTCGGATACCTCCTAAGCAAGGTTTTCAAAAGCGCACCCAAGAAAGGCTCTCTTGGGGCAACTTTTACTACTTTTTGGATATACTCTTTTCCTTAATTAATACAGATTTGGACTATAGAGGAGTACAAGAAACTATGAATGAAGCAAAAACAATCTGGATGGATGGAGAATTTGTAGCCTGGGCTGATGCTAAGGTGCATGTACTTACCCATACACTGCATTACGGAAATGCTGTTTTCGAGGGTACCAGAGCCTATCAGACAGCTGATGGTCTGGCAATCTACAAACTTGAAGAGCACTGTAAGAGGCTCTACAACTCTGCCAAAATCGTAGCGATAGAACCGAACATAGACTATGAGATTGTCAAACAGGCGCATATAAACCTGCTCGAAAGGAATGATTTCAAAGAGAATGTCTATATCCGACCTTTAATCTATCTAGGATACGGTGCGATGGGTATCTACCATAAAAAAGCCCCTGTACAGACCATGATCGCAGCATGGGAATGGGGTGCGTATCTCGGTGATGAAGGATTGGAAAATGGCATCACCTGCTGCACCTCTTCAATCACCAGAAACCCCAATCGCTCTACCTTTGGCAAAGCCAAAGCGGCTGCCAACTATCTTAACAGTCAGATGGCAAAGTATGAAGCGATCGAAAATGGTTTTGAAGAGGCATTGATGCTGGATGAAAACGGCTTTATTGCTGAAGGAACAGGTGAGTGCATTTTTGTTGTCAGGGATGGCGTGTTGATCTCTCCCCCCAATGACAACTCATTGGAATCCATCACGCAAGGGACGATCCTAGAGCTTGCCAAAGATTTCGAGATCCCTGTAGAGCGACGCAATATCACCAGAGATGAGATCTATATCGCAGATGAAGTATTCCTCACCGGTACTGCTGCAGAAGTCACACCAGTCCGTTCATTGGATCATAGGGTGATTGGAAACGGTAGCCGAGGCCCTATGAGCAAAAGACTACAGGCTGCCTATTTCGATGTCGTACACGGAAGAGATGAGAAGTACAAACACTATCTCACCTATATTTAAACAAAGAAGTGGCGGCTTCAGCCCCACCAAAAAGGAAAAACTATGCCAGCAGATATGAATGATTATTTTAAAAAAAGAAAAGCATCCAACGACAACAACAGTAACAATGGACACAATGGTGGAGGAAATACTATAGAGAACCCTTTCAAAGGAATGGGGGGAGGAAGCAAAGGCGTATCTTTTCTCATAGGTTTGGCTATTATTGGATTTCTTATCTTTACGTTTAAACCCTTTACCATCATCAATTCTGGTGAAGTAGGCATCAAAGTCAACATGGGTAAATTTGAGAAAAAACCATTGCATGCAGGATTTCATTTTTTTATCCCTGTGATGCAAGAGATCATCCCTGTCAATATCAAGTCACGTATGATCGTTTATAGTAATAGAAGCGGAGGGGCATTTAGTGATGCTCCTGCTAAACGTTCTTACGGACAAGAGTATGAAGGTGGCGTAAAATACAATCCAGCAATCACGGTAAAAGACAAGCGAAACCTTAATGTCAGTATCGATATTGCAGTTCAATACCTACTCAAACCAGAGAGTGCGCCACAGATCTTTGCAACTATCGGTGCCGGTTGGGAAGACAAAATCATCAACTCAAAAGTACGTAAAGTAGTTCGTAATGTACTTGGACAATACTCAGCAGAAGAGATGGCAGAAAAGCGTGGAGAGATCAATGGTCTGATCGAAACCAATATTAGAAGTGAGGTTGACCTACAGCCAAACCAGCCAGTAGAGCTACTCGCTGTAGACCTAAGGAATATTAATCTACCCAGTCAGGTACAAGAACAGATCAACCAAGTACAAATGGCAAAACAGAAGAAACAGAGAGCAGAGATAGATGCTAAAAAAAGAGCTGCAGAAGCACTAGGTATCGCAGAGAAGAATCGTATCGAAGCTCAGGGAAAAGCAGACAAGATCCGTATCGAAGCGGAAGAACAAGCCAAGGCCAACAAGCTCATCTCTGACTCACTGACCCCTGCCCTTCTCCAGCTAGAACAGATCAAGACACAGGGAAAATTCAACGAAGCTCTCAAGGTCAACAGAGATGCTCAGATATTCCTTACACCTGGCGGTGCAGTACCCAATATCTGGGTCGATGCCAAAGGCAGAGAACAAAAAGCCGTTTCGGCACAGCAGTAACCTGTAGGGGTCGATTCCATATCGACCCTCCCTATGAAAATAAGGGCAGATATAGAATCTGTCCCTACAGATTTCGGAGAAATTATCATGATGACTATAGATTGGAACAAAAACCCCCTGATCCCCGCTATCGCGCAAGAAGCCTCTACCGGAGAGATTCTTATGCTCGCCTATATGAATGAAGAGGCGTATAATCTCACCCTTTCCACAGGCTTTGCCCACTACTACAGCCGCAGCCGCCAAAGGCTCTGGAAAAAGGGTGAAAGCTCCAACCATACCCAAGAGATCGTCGATGTGCTACTCGACTGCGATGCAGATACCGTAGTGCTCAAAATTAACCAAAATGGTGTGGCATGCCATACAGGTCGCAAGAGCTGTTTCTTCACCTCAGTTACACAAGATAAGATCATCCTGGAACAAGAGATTGACACCACTGCTACCTATGGTATCGTTGATGCTCTCTATCACACGATCTTAGAGCGAAAAAGTGCCCAAGAAGATGAAAAATCATGGACAAAAAAGCTGCTCAATGATAGAGCCCTCCTACTCTCCAAGATCAAAGAGGAGGCCGAAGAGCTTGTTGTTGCCATTGATGAAGAGAGCGATACGCAGGTGATCTATGAAGCTGCTGACCTCCTCTATCATGCATTGGTAGGTCTCGGAAGTCGTGACATCACACCCGACAGAGTCAAGCAAGAGCTTGCACGTAGGTTTGGCACCAGTGGAGTAGAGGAAAAGGCGAGCCGTTAGTGTCCTATAAGATCAACAATGCCAAGAGCAGCATTCATGCTTTTCTTCTCTCTGTAGGTACCACGGTTGCAGAGCCTGCCACCATATTGCCCTTGCTGGTGCACCACTTCAGTGATTCTCTGGTACTGGTAGGACTTTTTGCCTCTCTGCTACGTGGCGGTGCTATTGCCGTGCAACTTTTTGCAGCTTTCTATGCCCAGAGCTATGAACGCGTGATGAAGTATATGCATCGGGTCTTTTTCTTCCGTTTTGCTTCTTGGTTTGCAGTAGGTGCAAGTATCTATCTCGTGGGCGATGACAACCCTACCCTCACACTCTGGTTGATCGGGATCTTCTTTTTTACCTTCTCCTTCTCCGCAGGATTTGGTGCGATCTACTTCAAAGAGATCATCGCCAAAGTCTTTGACTCCCAAGAGCGCGGCTCTGCCATGGCAAATAGACAGCTCTTTTCTGCACTGGGAGCCATCATCAGTGGAGGAGTGACAGGCTGGGTACTTGCCAATTTTGAAGCACCAAACAACTATGCCTTTCTGTTTATGATCTCTTCACTGATCATGATCGTAGGACTAGCTTCCTTTGGTTCTATCAAGGAGCCACCTAAAAAGAATATCAGCCATAGAGAAAAAAGCTTCCTGGAGTTCCTAAAAAACAGTCGCAAACTTCTCTCTGCAGACAAGAGACTGCAGCTACAGATCAAAGTCTCCCTACTGGGATACTCTTTTCTTCTAGCTATGCCTTTTGTCATCATCAAAGCCAAAGAAACCGTAGAGCTCACAGGCTGGATGATCGGTGGATTTATCACCGTACAGATGATTGGTGGTATGATCGGTAATATGTTTCTCTGGAAACGCTTTGCCCCCAACTATGCAGGTATGCTTCAAACTGCCTACGGGTTTATGTTATCTGCCTTTATTATCGCACTTTTTGCCAAAGGCGCACTGGCATACGGCATGATATTCTTTATATTTGGTATAGGGATGGATGGGTTTAGAAATGCGGATACCAATCTTGTCCTGGAGATTGCCCCGGAAGACAAGCGTCCTGTCTATGTAGCGATACAGTCCACGATCGTCTCACTGGGTCTTTTCTTTTCCATTCCCGGTGGATTTATTCTGGAATGGTTTGGCTATACAGTGCTTTATCTTATCACGCTAGGAATGCTGGGACTGGGATTACTCTATACGCAGAAGTTGAAGCAGTATATCTATCAATAAGTGTAGCGATCTTTATTGATCAATACAGCCACAAGAGCGATATCCACTCTCCCAACCACGATGATACTCAGAACAGCCCTTACCATGTCTCTGTGAGCCTCGTTTGGCAGCGTTAAATCCATCCGCATACCCACGGCGGAATGCTTCCCATGGGACTTCTGTGTTACAGCTACGCACATGTCTTACACGTGTATGGCGGCGAGATTTTACTTTACGGGCACAGGCTCTTTTCCCTTTTCGCCATCCACTATGATATGCTTTAGAATGACGATACTTATATACACTTCGTGTGTAGTGTCCTTTGCCACTCGAGCATCCATCATTATAACCAGCTTTACGGTCTGAGCCTGCATAAAGCATTCCAAACCCAACTGCCCACACCACTATCCATTTCACAGCAACTTTCATCTCTATCCTTTTATCTATAAAGTATTATATCTCTTTTTATGACATCTATCAAATAAGAGAGGCCTCAGGCCTCACCTTGGTCAGAGTGTGCTGCAGCCTGGGCTCTCTGCATTACCACCTGCAAAATAATCACCATCAAAACTGACCAGTGAATACTTTTGCTCTCTACCAAGGGAATCTTCCAACCCATCAATAGATAAAAAGCCCAAAGAATCTGCACCCATATCTGAAGCTATCTTCTCTGGTGTACATCTGGTAGAGATCAACTCCTGTTTGGTCGGTGTATCAATCCCATATCTACACGGATATTTGATCTCCGGAGCAGCGATACGCATGTGCACCTCTGTGGCTCCAGCTTCTCTGAGCATTCTGACAATCTGCTTGGAAGTGGTACCTCTCACCAATGAGTCATCGATAATCGCCACTTTTTTACCCTTGATCATATGCTTGATCGGAGAGAGTTTGAGTTTGACTTTGAGGTCACGGATCTCCTGCGTCGGCTCGATAAAAGTACGTCCCACATAGTGATTTCGCACAATTCCCATCTCAAAAGGTACACCCAGACCATCTGCATAGCCTTTGGCCGCAGCCACACCAGAGTCTGGTACAGGGAGTACCAGATCTACCTCTACCGGTGTCTCCTCTGCCAGCTTTCTGCCCATTTTTAGTCTCATCTCATACACATTTTTACCATCTATAATCGAATCAGGCCTGGCAAAATAGATATACTCAAACGCACAGGGATGGTAGTCTGGCTCAAATATCTGCTCACTTTTGGGCTCCTTACCTTCCTCAAAGACCAGCATCTCTCCCGGTCGTACATCCCGTACAAATGTTGCACCTACCAGATCAAAGGCACAGGTCTCAGATGCCACGATCCAGCCTCCATCCTTGAGCTTACCCAGGCTCAGTGGACGGATACCGAAACGGTCACGGATCACAAACATCTTGGAGCGGCTCTGTATCGCGAGACAGTATGCCCCTTCGATCTGGGTAAGCATATCTTTAATACGCTCGGCCAAATTTCTCTTCTGGCTTTTTGCTATCAGATGAATGATATTTTCTGTATCCATATCCGTCTGAAAAATCGCCCCTTTACGGATCAGATCATCTCTGACTTCATATTTGTTTACCAGGTTACCATTATGCACGATAGATATCTCACCTAGCATATACTTGGCGAATACAGGCTGTGAATCACTGGTGGACTCCTTGCCAGCTGTTGAGTACCGGTTATGCCCTACCGCACAGCCACCTTCCAGATTATCCAAGGCACTTTGAGAAAAGACATCTGAGACCATGCCTTTCTTTTTGTACGTTTTGATATGTGCTCCATTAGAGACTGAGATACCGGTAGACTCCTGTCCGCGATGCTGCATAGAGAACAGTGCATAATAGGCAACAGTAGATGCTTTTTGGGTACCAAACACACCAACAATAGCACACATTAGAGACCCCTTGAGGGGAGGATGGAGGATGGAAGATGGAGGATGGAAGATGGTTGTATTGTGATCATATTAGATTCCTAAACAGTCATTGATAGAGTAGAGTCCTGGTTCCTGTGAGACGACCCATTTGGCTGCCCTGATGGCACCTTTGGAAAATGTCTCTCTGCTGGTAGCTGTATGATTGAGTTCGATGAACTCGCCATCATTGTAGAAGCCTACCGTATGACGACCCACGATATCTCCACCTCGTAATGCCATCACCGCGATCTCATCTTTGGTTCTGGCACCGATTTGTCCCTCTCTACCGCTGATCCGTACAGCATCCAGATCCAGCCCCCGACCTTTGGCAGCAAACTCTGCCAACGTGAGTGCTGTCCCGCTGGGGGCATCGACTTTGTGTCTATGATGCTGCTCTACGATCTCTATATCAAAGTCTGTCAGTGTCGCAGCTACTTTCTCCACCAACTGCTTGAGCAGAGCGATGCCTGCTGACATATTGGAGGCATAAAGTACTGGCATATTTTTAGATGCTTCGATCAGTAGGTTTTGTTGGTGCTCACTAAAGCCTGTGGTTGCAATCACCAACGCTTTAGGGTTTTCCAAAGCTGCTTCACAGAGTTCCTGGGTCGCCACAGGTGCAGAGAAGTCTATCACCACATCCACATGCTCTAGAAATGCCTTCATGCTGTTGGTGATAAAAACATCTTCAGGTACAGTCGTTTTCAGTTCATCAAATACATGCAGTGCAGTGAGTTTAAGCGCACTGAGCTCTAGCTTCTCTTCACCCAAGACATTGCTGATTATATGCTCCCCCATACGACCTGTACTACCGACGATCCCTACTCTGACCATTATGCCTGTTCCAATATATGCTCTAAAGCCTGCATCCCTGCGATAGCACCATCACTTGCCGCACATACTACCTGTTTGGCAGCCTGGATACGCATGTCACCAGCTGCATATAATCCTGGTACATCTGTATGCATTTGTAGATCCACGATCACTTCTCCCTGCTCATTGGTAGCACAGATAAAAGAGCCGTCCTCTTGTAACAAAACTTGATTTTTAATATTATTCCCAACAAATACAAAAACACCCGGTACATCTAAAGTACGAGGTGCTGTGCCATCCTTGAATACAATATCAAGTCCTGTAAGACCCATAGCATCACCAAAAGCTTTATCAATAGATGCATTAAGTACCAATTCTATCTTCTCATTTTTCATCACTCTCTCTACCGTAGGGGGTGCGGCTCTAAACTCTTCTCTACGGTGTATAATATAGACTTTTGAACAGATATTGGCAAGATACAGTGCTTCCTCTAGTGCAGTATCACCGCCACCTAGCACTGCAACCTCTTTATCTTTGTAAAAGAACCCGTCACAGGTGGCACAGGTACCCACACCCTTACCAAAAAATTCCTCCTCACCCTTAAAACCAGCCCTTCTGGGGGTACTCCCGGTACATACGATCACAGTCTTCGCTTCTACCTGCTCTGAACCTACATCCAGTACAAAGTGATCTCCGTTTTTGCTCACTCTTTTGACCTCTTTCATCTCATGCTTCAGTCCAAAGTGCTGACACTGATGCGGCCATGGCTCCATCAGCTCCATACCAGTCATACCTTCACGGAATACGCCGGGATAATTCTCGATCTCAGAACTCTGTGTGATCTGTCCGCCTGGCATCCCCATCTCAAACATACTTACCTCTTTTAAGCCGCCTCTAGTTGCATAAAGCCCTGCTGTCAACCCCGCAGGTCCTCCACCGATAATCGCACAATCCAGCATTATAGTTCCTTTGAAAAAAAATTAATTAATTAAACAAATTATACTGCAAATAACTTGGTTAATGATTTAATAAAATGTTTTAATGAGAAAAGTGTGGAAGTGTTACAAAGAAGAGAGAATCTCCTCTTTGTTGATAATCTGTTTTAGAGGAGTCCGTTGATTTTTTCAGCGAAGACATCTTTGCCTGCTGCACCTACCATTTGGTCTACCATTTCACCATCTTTAAAGAAAAGGATCGTAGGGATAGATCTGATACCATATTTGACAGCGATCTCTTGCTGCTCATCTGTATTTACTTTTGTGATCTTTGCTTTACCGTCAAAATCTTCTGCAAGTTCTTCTACTACCGGCGCGATCATTCTACAAGGTCCACACCATGGAGCCCAGAAGTCTACCATTGTTACACCTTCAGCAACTGTTGCATCAAAATTGTCATTTGTCAGTTCTATATATTTAGCCATTTTTATTCCTTTATGTTTAAAATTTTAAAAATTATACTCTCTTTTATATAATAAGATATTAATAAAATTGCTTAATTTTCCATCTTTTATAAAGTTATATTTTCTATAAGTTCGACTTCACCTCTGCGGATCAACAATGCATCAATACTAAATACCACATCCAAGCCCCTCTCCTTGAGAAAGTACTGGGTGGAGTTGATCACTTTTCGTAGTTTTGTGGGAGTAAGATTGTAGATCGGATCAAAATCTGCACTGGCACTTTTGACCTCTATGAAGTGCCAGATACCATGGCGGTGCGCAATGATATCGATCTCCCCCAGCTTGCGGGCATAGTAGTTCCGCTCCACAATCACATACCCCGCCTCCTGCAAAAACCGTACACCTAGCTCCTCTGCATCATTACCAAACTGTTTGAGTAAGTTACGCTGCATCATCGGATGAATCCCATGACTTTCTCATCGGTGGCTTTGGTATCTGCTATGAGTTCATTAAGTATGGTATATATCTTTCTAAACTCTTTGTCATTTTTACGCCCTAGTTCGATCAGTTGCTTTGCCAGAGCATTGTAGTGAAGTGAAAATTCACGTAGTTTGGTAAACGTACGCATAATTTCGATACTCACCTCTATAGCGACTTGACTCTTGAGTACTGCCGAGAGCATATAAATACCATTTTCGGTGAAGGCATAGGGCATATACCGTCTACCTCCATGTTTTTCTAAACTTGAGGTCACAATTTGTGACCTCAAGTTTCCATACTCTTTCTCAGTGACTTGAAACATAAAATCATCAGGAAACCTTTCAATATTTCTTTTCACTGTCTGGTTAAAAACCTTTGTCTTCACCTGATACAGTGCTGCTATATCCTCATCCAGCATGATCTGCTTACCACGTAGTGTAAATATCTTTTGATGTATTGGTATCGGTAGTTCATTCATCTCTTCTTTTCCCCTTTCCATCTTGAAGTCTCAAATTGTGACTTCAAGTTTGTATATATGGATGCTTATTGGGAAGTATAATGAAAAAAAGAGAAAAGAGGTAAAAATGTGTCAAATTGTCATGTTTTTTGATGAAGAACTATCAAAACAAATCTTTAAGGTCACATTTTGTGACCTTAAAGATTATTCACATCCTACTTCATCCTCCACAGGGATCACCTCAACCTTGACAGACTTGAACCGTGCGGTCATGATCAACTCATCACTCTCATCACCAAAGAGTGCATTGATACGGCTCTTGGCATGGTGGAAGGTGCAAAAGAGGGTTTTGGCTTTGACCTTGTCTGTGTACTTCACACTAAGGGCTTCGCTCTCTCCGTAGGGGCTACGTAGGATCACTCTGTCTCCTAGCTTCTCTTCATCCTCTATGGGAGCGAGCAACACGTCCTCATCATACTTGGTATGGAGTTTGGAACTTCGTTTGGTCTGGGCTGCATTGTTGTAGTGTGCGAGAGTACGTCCTGTAGTGAGATAGTAGCCCTCCAGGGAATCCGTATAGAACTTCTTCTCCAGTATCTCCTCTACCATGCCACGTAGCTGATAGGGGTGGTAGATAAAGTTCCCCAGTCCATCCTCGGTACGGAAATCCAACAGATGCAGTACAGGCGTATCCTCATGGTAGATAGGCCACTGCATCCCACGCTTGCGGTGACGCTCCAGCCGATAGTAGTCTGCCCCTGAGAATCTACGTGGTGCCACCTCTCTAACCTCATTCCATACATCCTCAGAGGTACTAAAGTGGAAGTTCTCTCCATCACCTAGCTTCTGCGCTACCTGTGTGATCACCTCCCAATCATCAGGCAGATCACTCTGCACCAGTGGTTGAGAGAGGTGCAGTCGTCGCATGGCATTGATATAGACTCCTGTTTTTTCATAGGCGCTCTTGACCCCGATCACGATATCAGCATGCTGAGCGATTTCGGTCATGAAGAGCTCTTGACAGACGATAAACTCTAGGTTATCAAAGGCTTTTTCTGCCTTGTTGATATTGGGATGGATATGGAGGATATCTTCGCCCATATTGAGCAAGGCTTTGATCTGCCCCTCCAGCATCGCATCCACCAGCTGTGGAGTCATCAGACCTACCGTCTCAGGCGCCTGATAATCGGGGAGATAGTACGGCAGGCATCCCATGTCACAGGCTCCCTGTACATTGTTCTGTCCACGCAACGGCATGAGTCCAGCACCAGTCTTGCCGATATTCCCTGTCATCATCGCCAGATGGGTCAGTGCCATAACTGCATAGGAGCCATCCAGATGCTCCGTGATCCCAAGTCCCCAAAAGATCATCGACTTTTTGATCGCATACTCTCTGGCAATATTGGGGATCATCTTTGCCAAATACTCGTAGCCCTCTATCTGCTTCAGAAATACTGGGTTGGCATAGGGGTCATTCAGTATCTTCTCTTTGAAATCCTCAAATCCTTTGGTACGGTTAGCAACAAAGTCCTTATGATAAAGCTCTTCATCGATGATCACATATGCCATCATATTGAGGATAAGCAGATTGGCTTCATAGGGAATGACACAGTTGTATTTGGCGAGCTTTGCCAGCTTGGTCTCACGTACATCGATAACAGCGAGGTTGTTATGTGTCTTCGCCACATCCACGATACGGTTGGCAATGATAGGATGTGCCTCCATGGTGTTGGAACCGATCACCAGCATGAACTCTGTCTCGTAGATATCATTATAAGGGTTTGTCGCCGCCCCCTCACCGATCGTCTCTCTCATCCCTTTCAGACTTGGAGAATGACAGACTCTGGCACAGTTGTCCACATGCGGCGATCCCATCGTCTCACGGCAGAACTTTTGAAAGGCATAGGCACTCTCACAGCTCGTTCTCGCTCCTCCGATCGCACAGAAACTATCTGCGCCATACTCCGTTTTGATTTCAGAGAGTTTTTGGGCGATGATCGCAGTCGCACTTTCTAGATCACAAGTCATATGGTCACTGTCAAATGGGACAAGTTTGTTACTGTAACTTTGGGCAATATGAGGATTTCTCTCCAAGAAGATCCGCTTTATACGAGGCTCTCGGATGCGGTCTGTAGCCTCAACAAAATCATAGCCATACTTACCCTTAATGCAGAGCTTTCCCTGAGAGACCTCTCCATCATTCTGTGCATAGATTTTGATGATCTTGTTATCCTCGACCACAGCAGTGATATCACACCCTACTCCACAGTAGGTACAGACGCTCTCTATCTCTTGTTGCTCTATCGTTTTTGTCATATTTTGACCCTGTTCATTACAGATATTTTAATTAAGAGTAATATTATCCTATTTAGGCTAAACTCTTCCTAGTCCTAATTTTATATCTTTGGGATTTTGATTACACATTATAACAAAAGGTACTAGAATGTTTACAATTAATATAGAGAAAGAGTGTGGATGCTTCAAGAAAAGCGACCTCAGCAATCATCAACACATAGCATCAAAAGATGATGCCCTCATGGAGGCACAAGAGATGGTCGGTCATATGAATGAGAACTTCTGCCAGAAGCATGAGTTTGTACTCTTTGAAGAGGGGTCAAACTTTTCTATCCGAGTAGATGAGAGAGCCCAGGCACACAGTGGATGCTGTGGTGGTGGGCACTGTTCGTAATCTTTATACCGTAGGGGTAAACCCTCGTGGTTACCCTTTTATCATATTGGGCGACCACAAGGGATTGCCCCTACATCGAAGCTATTTAAAATTTCCAAACACCAACGGTGCTTTGAGATCCAACCCTTTGACTTCAGCCATCACAGCCTGAAGATCATCGATCTTCTTCCCTGATACACGTACTTCATCTCCCTGGATAGAAGGAGTGACTTTCACCTGCATCGCTTTGATCGCCTTGACGATCTCTTTGGCTTCGGCTTTGTCGATGGTATCTACGATACGATAGATGACCTTAGTATTGCCACCACTGATGCCTTCTGTCTTCACCTCTTCAAGCGATTTTCCAGCGATCCCTCTTTTGATCAGTTTAGAGATCAGTATATCTTTTAATGCATCAATCTTCTGATCACTTGAGGAGCTAAGGGAGAGTGTTTTTGCCTGTTCGTTCAGATTTATCTCCGCTTTTACACCCTTAAAATCAAAGCGTGTTGCCACCTCTTTCTCAGCCATCACGATCGCATTTTTCATCTCCATCATATCCAGCTTCGCTGTGATATCAAAATAGTGGTCTTTTGCCATGTTTTATCCTTTTACTTCTAACATTTTTTCATAACATCTTTGTCAAAACTTATTTTACCATAACCTTCTAGTTTGGCTTTTGTACAGATAAGCGCATCAACAAAATCTATATTTTTATCACAGAATATTGTGAGTGCTTCTATCAAAATATATTTATTACTGTTGACTACACCTCGTAGAGACAATATCTCTTTCAAAGATTGGACTGTCTCTTTTTTGGGTTCTTTATACATACCTTTCATAACAAATAATACTTCCATAATCACCTCACCGAGTATTTCTACTTGTAGCTCATTATGATAAACTTTATTAAGCACCTCTACACTCTCAAGGTGCAAGGTTTCAATATCAGCAGCTAAAAATCTGATAATCACATTGGTATCAATCAGTGAAACCATATTTTTCTTTCATAGCTTCCATCATTGCATCCTCTTTTGCCTTTTCCAAGTCCTCTATCACTATACCTCTTTTTTGGGCTCTTTGCTGAAATTTGCGTGACATCTCCTCAATCATATTATGCCTATCATGGTTTACTGGATATATCACAGCTACTTCTCTATTTTTACGCTTATCTATGATGGTCAATGCTTCTGTCAAATGGGTCAAGATACCCATATTTTTCTGTAGCTCACCTATACCGATGGTTTGCATTAGGGCTCCTTTTATATAAACTTTATTTTATTATATATAAATATAGAGTATTTGTCAAATCTTTATCTTGCGTCATTTATAATTTTAGTTTTTGTTTGCTATAGAGTGATCTAAAGTTACTTTTTCTTTCTAATCTTTCTTCTTTTTTTCGTATGATTTTTCTTCGGAAATGCCTTATTTTCCCTATTCTTCTTAGTTTTATTTTCTATTTGCATACTAGGCAATAATTTAATTTCTAATTTATCCATTACTTTTTCAAGAATATTCAATACAAACATTATACTTACAATATCATCTGAGATTCCATTTGAATATTCTTGTCTAATTTCTGCCCAACGTTTTAACTCTCTATATTGGTTAAAATATTTTTGAATATTTGCTAAATTTTCTTTATTCTCTTCTACATATAATTCTGCTTTACTATAATTCCATTCATTTCTAATAGAATTTGGACGTTTCCACTTTTTATCGCTAGTCATAATCTTTTTAAATCTTCTAGTTCTAGCTATTACATCCGAATCACTACTATCAAAACTTAATAATTTAGCTAAATTATACCAAGATAACTCATGAGGTTTACCTCCGCCATTTATGCAAGTTATTTTAATTGTATTTGGTTCACTACATAAAGACATTTCACCATAAAAGTTTTTTACATCTGATTCTTTAAATTCTAAAGCTACCCTATTATTAATAGCTTCATTTTTAGTAAATAAAATATTTTTTTCATTTTTGTCAAAATTAAAATTAAAATATCCTGCTAAGTTTGCAATTTCATTACTTGCAAAATACGCTCCATAATACATCGTAATTAAAAGCCATGCAATTGATTGAGAATTTTTTAATTTATTCGCTTCACTTATCTGTATTTTAAATCGTCTATTATTATAATAAAAATTGTTAATTAGGATTTCATGAAAATCTATAAAATCCATATAAATATGAAACTTATTTTTTTCCACTATCTTTATTGAAATATCTCTATTCTCTAAAATACTCCTCTTAAGATTGGATGCTGGTTTATATTCAACATCCTTTGCCTCAAAGTCCATTTGTGCAAGATTAGAAAATATTTTCCTTTCAATAATTGAAATTGGCATATCTACGAAAATAAGTTACCAAAATTCTCTAAACTATTAAAATTCGTTTCTATGCGTGATTTAATTTCTTCTGTTAATTCTTTATCTGCTGCTTTTCCGGTACCCTTATATTCATCAAAATCAATATCTTTTATAGGGTTTATCACATTAATAAAATTTTCTACTTGTAAATTACCCTTCATCACAACACGGTTATAAATCATATCAAAATTATTAAATATCGCATTAAAAAATACAGTGGTAGTTAACCTTTTTGAATCACCAAAATTATCAGTTAATATTATATCTATGGCTTTTAAGAAATTTTTTAATAGCATATATTTTTCATCTAAATTAAATACATTCATTGGTTCTTTGTCTAAAAGCGGGTCAATCACTTGCTGAAAAGGGACATGAGATAATTTTCCAGGAACACTAGTAGTACTAGATAACCTATTAAACAACGGTGATTCGGGGTCTTCATTTAATTTATTAAACAATTGTAATCGTATTTCATCTTTACTTCCGGGCTCAGATAAAAATTTTGTTAACTCTATTCGAAGTGTCTTTGGTACACCTTTTTGCTTAGAATTAACATCTAAAAAGTATTGGACTTCTTCGGGGATTTCTAAATGATTAAAAATATATACAGGGATTTTAATTTCATTTTCTGCATATTCAGCACCATATAAACGATGTTGTCCATCAATAACAAAAAAGCTATCATCATGCTCATCAAAAGAAATTTCATTATTAGAAAAAGTTAAATTTGAATTACTTTGTGCACTTAAAATAATACATCCAGGAATAATACCACCATCATTTATATACTGTGCAATATCTTTGGCTCTTTTCTCACTAAGAAGTCTTTGATACCCTTTTTTATCTTCCGCTGCTCGAGAAACAATAGAATGCTTAAATACATCTTTGGCATCCATTACGGCTATATAACATTCTTTATCCCCAATTGATATGTCTATCGCAGGTACATTCATAATTATTCCTTTAAAATATTACTTCTCAATCCTCATCATAGCAATCTCACCACGTACCACATCAAGCTTACCAAGTGCTGCGATCGCGTCCTGCATCTCACTCTCTTGACATGTATGGGTGGTAAAGAGCAGTTTAGCTACAGAGACATCATCTGTAGGTTTTTGCAACATAGTCTCGATAGAAATCTCATACTTTTGCAACTCACTTGTAATCGCAGCCAATACGCCACTCTCATCCGCTACCTGAAGGCGAATATAATACTGTGTGACGATCTCCTCTCTAGGCAAGAGTTTGAAGCCACTCTCCAGCCCTTTTTTGTAGCCTAGCATCGGACCTTGGTTGCCCCTGACGATATCCACGATATCCGCGATCACCGCAGAAGCAGTCGCATCGCCACCAGCACCGGCACCATAGTACATCGTCTCACCTACTCTGTCACCGACTACAGAGACAGCATTCATTACACCGTCTACTTTGGCGATCATAGAGCTCTGTGGAATCATTGTTGGATGCACTCTCAGTTCGATACCATGCTCTGCTTTTTTGGCGATACCCAGCAGTTTGATCTCGTAGCCAAACTCCTTGGCGAATGCCACATCTGTTTGGGTGATATTTTCAATCCCCTCGATGAGGATGTCTTCCGGCTTGGCGTCGATCCCATAAGCAATACTAGCCAAGATCAGTAGCTTGTGTGAGGCATCGAATCCACCCACATCAAAGGTAGGATCCGCTTCTGCATAGCCTAACTCCTGCGCTTCTTTGAGGATCGCATCGTATTGGGCACCCTCTTGGATCATCTTGGTGAGCATATAGTTGGTCGTACCGTTCATGATCCCCTGGATCGATTCGATATGGTTGGCAGCCAAACCATTGCGCAGCGCTCCGATGATCGGAATCCCGCCAGCAGTGCTCGCCTCATACATCAAGGGAAGATCCCCTGCAATCGATTGAAGTGCATAACGGTGATAGGCCAGCAACGCTTTGTTGGCAGTGACAACTGCTTTACCGTTTTCTAGTGCTTTTTTTACCAGTACATAAGGCTCTTCCACCCCACCCATCAGCTCTACAACGATATCGATTTCAGGATCATTGATCACATCCAGAGGATTATCCGAGAGGGTGATATCTACATCTCTCTCTTTGGAGAGATTTTTAACCACGCCTGACTTGACGACGATCTTTTTACCTGCCCTTGCTTCGATAATGTCTGCATTGGCTTGGAGTATATTTGCTACACTCGCCCCTACAGTTCCTACACCTAATATCCCTATCTTTATCATGCTTTTTTCTTTTCCTCTTCCACTGTTTTCAGGAATTTCTTGATATTTCTTGCTGCTTGTCTGATACGGTTTTCATTTTCGATCAGTGCGATTCTGACATATTTATCACCATATTTGCCAAATCCGATCCCTGGACTCACTGCTACACCTGCTTCTCGTAACAGCCGCTTGGCAAACTCCAGACTACCCATATCCTGACAGATCTCGGGGATCTTCCCCCAGATAAACATACTGGCATTGGGTTTACCCATCTTCCAGCCTGCATTGGCAAAAGACTCCAGCATCACATCTCGTCGCTTGAGATAGCGTGGGATGATCTGTTCATCTGGTACATATCCATGCTCATCCAGTGCCACGGTCGCCGCTACCTGAATCGGCGTGAACATCCCGTAGTCCAACCATGACTTAATACTCTGCAACGCACCTATCAGCTTCTTGTTTCCAACGATAAATCCTACTCTCCAGCCTGCCATATTGTAGCTCTTGGAGAGTGTGTATGCCTCTACTGCCACATCTTTAGCACCTTCTACTTCCAGAATAGAAGGGGTTTTGTAGCCTTCAAAAGTGATATCTGCATACGCAATATCGGAAATAATATAAAAACGTTTCTCTCTTGCCAATGCTACGATACGCTCATAGAACTCAGGGGTCACTGTTGCAGTGGTTGGGTTATGCGGGAAGTTAAGCACCAGAAACTTCGCTTTTGGCAGAGAGTTATTGAGTGCTTCATTGAGATCCTCAAAAAAACGCTCCTCATCTACCTCAAAAGTCTGCTCATCAAAAACCAACGGCATCTTCTCCACATTGGCACCGGCAAGGATAAACGCCTGTGAATGGATCGGATAGGTAGGGTCAGGCACGATCGCCACATCACCAGGGTTGGAGATCGCTTGTACCAGGTGCACATACCCCTCTTTACTTCCCATCGTCGCGACCACTTCTGTCTCTACATCCAGATCCACATTGTACTTTCTCTTGTACCAGTTGACCATTGCCAGACGTAGTTTATAAATACCTTTGCTGGCGCTATACCCATGTGTTTTATCTCGCTGTGCTGTCTCACAGAGCTTATCGATGATCGGCTGGGGTGTTCTCGCATCAGGATTTCCCATGGAGAAGTCTATAATATCCTCTCCTGCCCTACGTGCTGCCATTTTGATCTCATTGATCTCTGCAAATATATATTTGGGTAATCTATTTATCTTTTCAAACTGTATTTCATCAAACATCTTTTCTTCCTACCACACTGTACTTTTATTTAATTTCTGAAATTCTTCCTGAGAGATATCTTTTACCTTACCATCCTTGATCAAAAAGTAATTTTTTCCTCTCTTTTCAGGAGTAGTAGCTTTGCCTTTAACCACAAAGTTGATCGCATTGTGCCCGGCTACAAGTATCCAGCTACCTGCAGAGGTATCAAAATCAATATCTTCCTCTATCACTTTAGCCGCTCTCTTCATCGTACTGAGATCCGTATACCCTACCCATACTTTTTTAGTCGGGTGCAGTGTTACTATACCCATTCCTATGCTGTCTTTGGCTACTTTCTTCTCTTTTCCAGGCTTTGGCTTTGATACCACGTTTGATTGTTGAACAGGTTTTTTCGCAATAGAAACGATCTCGTCAGCATTGGTTTCATTAACCATAGATGGTACTTCAACTGCCAATGATTCATCCGCCGTGGTATCATTCGACAGGTCTTTATCTGTGTTATTGGGTTCTCTTTCCTGCGCGATGATCTCTTTCTGCTCTTCTTTTACATCACGGATAATCTGCTCTTCGGCAGTAGAGTCATTTGTCTCATCACTATTTTGGTCTTGACTTGACGCAGTATTCGCCTGTGCTTCTTGTGATGTAGATTGTGTAGTATTCTTCTCTGTATCACTTTGTGCCCATACCCCTTCGGTAGAAACAGGCACATTGTCGGTATCCAATGTACTACTATTGCCCAGCCACTCTTGTGCTTGATTGACAATAGAGCCTATAAAGCTTGTAC
The DNA here is from genome assembly GCA_965215705.1 of Sulfurovaceae bacterium. GTDB lineage: Bacteria > Campylobacterota > Campylobacteria > Campylobacterales > Sulfurovaceae > JAAXPZ01. Next base: position 1,387,772 of record CBDCEE010000003.1, read on the forward strand.
TACTTGCTGTCGTATTTGTATCTTGCCCCTCTCCCTTGTTGGCAAAAAAATACCATGCGCCATATCCCACAGCAAAAAGTATCAAGAGCATCAAGAGCTTTGAGGTCTTACCACCCATATATTCACCAGATTCAGGAACCGTAACCACAAGCTTGGCATCAAACGCTTCATCCGGATAAGAGGAGAAATACTCTGCACACTCTTCTTTCAATGTACTCAGCTCAATACTGAATTCCCTCTCCAGAATAGAGATAAACCCCAATGCTTTGACACGCTTCATATCAGAAAAGTCACGATGCACCAACTTCTCTATATTTTCAACAGAGAGTCGTGTTCTTTTGCTGATCGTTGCGATACTGTTCTCTTCTATGATTTCATTTAGTTGCATAACCCATCCTGTGTATTAGTATTGCTGCTGCTGCACTGACATTCAGTGAATCAAATGTTCTCTTCATGGTGATAGAAACCGTTTTATCCAGCTTGCTCCGCACTTTTTTAGAGAGTCCTTTATCTTCGCTTCCCAAGACCAAGATCCTCTTGTTCTCAACGAAGAGCTTTTCCAGCGGTTCGCCTTCCATAGACGCACCATAACTCACAAATCCTACCTGCCCAAGCTCATTAAAAAGATCAAGAATATTGGAATGTATCATAAAAGGCATATCGAACATGGCTCCGGAGCTTGTGCGGGTAATAGCCGCCAGGTTAAGCTGCTTCACCCCTGTTGCTATCACACCATCCGCACCAAGGGCATACGCTGATCTGATAATCGCACCGATATTCCCAACATCTGTCAGCCCATCAAGCACAATGATAAAGTCACCTTGCTTCATCTGCTCCAGAGATGCCATCTCTACTTCTGCCATCTCTACCAGTATTCCTTGGTGATTTCCACCTTTGCTCATCGCTTGAGCCCAACGGTTCTCTAGGAATTTTATCTGGGGCTTATACTTCTCGTACAGAGGCTGAGGGAGTATCCCCTTTTTTGCTACATATACTGTCTCTATCTTCTCTTCATATCTCTGCAATGCATAGAGACAGACCTGTTTTCCATAAATAATCATGGAAGATTTTATCCAAATTTTGCTTGATTTTGGAGAGCAGACACTATTGGGTTTCTCATTTTTAATGTTTAATTAAATATTCATACCAGACTTTCACACTTTTTTCACTCAAGGAAGCAAGTAGTTTTGCCTTGATCTTAGGGGGCATATCAAAGTGTAAAATCTCATTAAAGCTAAGTGATTTTTCTTCACTTAGCGATGCTTTGATGATCACAACCCACTCACCGCGGATCTCACTCTTCTCAAAAGATTTCAGAAGATTTTTTGCACTATCGCAGTGGTATGTCTGATACTTTTTACTCATCTCTTTGGCAAGGAACAGCTCTCTCTCCGGGTCAATCATAGTGATCTCTGCCAAAAGTTTCTCTAGCCTGTGTGGTGCTTCATAGAGCATCGTGTTATAGCCATTGTCCATCGCTTCATGCAAGCTGGTACTACGCTCTTTCCCTTTGTGTGGTAAAAAACCAAAAAAGAGAAATCTACCCTCTGCAAAACCACTGGCTGCATATGCCGTCGTCACCGCTGAGGCACCGGGGAGCACATCATAGGCGATACCCTGCGCTTGGCAATGTGCTACCAACAGCTGCCCTGGATCAGAGATCACAGGCATACCCGCATCACTCACATAGACGACTTCCTCTTGCTCCAGGACTCCCGCTACTTCTACCAGCCTCTCCCCTCCATTATGCTCATTGAAAGAGAGAAATATTGCTTCAGGGTACACCATATCAAAACGCTCCTCCAGAAGACGCAAAAGCTTTTTGGTATGGCGGGTATCTTCACAGAGAAACAGGGTTGCTTTCTCGAAGCATCGCATCGCACGTATCGTAATGTCTTGGGGGTTTCCTATAGGAGTGGGAATAAAAGTAAGCATATTAAGTAGGGGCAGATTTTCTATCTGCCCATTAGATTAAGAGAGTTTGTACTTGCTCTTAAACTTCTCAACTCTACCTGCTGCATCTACAATCTTCTCAGAACCTGTGAAGAATGGGTGGCACTCATTACAGATATCGATAGATCTCTCTGCTACTGTAGACTTAGTCTCAAAGCTATTTCCGCAGGCACAAGTGACCTTGCACGCTACATATTCTGGGTGAATCTCTTTTCTCATCGTATTTCCTTAAAAGTTTGTTTTAACACGAATCAATCGTGATTCATGTCAGGACAGGTAACTAGCCTGTTCTAGCCATTTTAGCTCTTCCACTACGGCTGTAGGGGTCGTTGCAACGATCTGGTCGAGACAACAATTCAGGATGGGATTATACCGAAATAAGTTTAAATGTATTTGATGTTTACACGCAGCAGAGAAGTGAAGTACTATCTAGAGAAGTCTCGCTAACCATAATATGTTATTTGATATAATTATACCTAATAATACTAGTGGGAGCTAAGCGTATATGAAAAAATGAGTAGATATCTCTCTGTTTTACTTTTGGTTTTAACACTGCACCTTCAGGCGCTAACACTTGGGCAGCTTGATCAACAGTGTAAAAAAAAGTCTTCCAGATCTTGTTATGATCTTGCAACTCTCTATGATCAGAAAGGCAAAGTAACACAGGCTGCCACACTCTATAAACGCGCCTGTACACTCAATTATGCTTTAGGGTGTTACAAGCTAGGTGAGCTTTATCTTGTAGGCTCTGGGGTCAAACAAAGTGATGCAAGCTTCATCAGCTATATGCAAAAAGCCTGTAGACTTGGCTATCAGAAGAGCTGTTCCTTTAGCCAGAAAGCGAAACCTGCTATAAAAACGGCAAAAAAAAGAGCTGTTGTCTCCTCCAAAAAGTCACAGGGAATCATCATCAAAGGGGAGCATCATGGTATCATCAAAGTCTATGCCAGACTGATAGACAAGAAAAAACGTATTGTACAGATCGATGCTTCTATGGTCAATCACTTTATGCAGGCATCAGGATGGCTCTCCTTTTCCTTTCCAGATATTCTGACAGATCAAGCTACCTCACTCAAGACCAATGGTTTTGATCATATCAAGTCTTATCCTAAGGGCTACAGTATCTACAGTACCGCTCAAAAAAAAGCGATACAGAGTAGCTACCTTCTTATCGAGGCTGATGCTAAACGATGGAAGAAAAAGAAGCAAAAAACAGCCTATATCAAAATCAAAGTACCAGAGAATATCAACCATTTGACTCTATATATAAGAGGGATACTCAAGCACGGAGAGAAAGAAAGTGCTATCCCAACCAAAGGGTCAATCGGGCAACAAGGCTTTGCAAATTATAAGCTTATAATACCTATTGGCTTTGGCAAAAAAGCAGCCTACACTCAAAAAGCTGTTGCCGGTACAAAAATGCCATTAAGCACTAGCTCCATACCCACACCCATGCAGCTACAATCTATACTGAGCAGAAGAGACAAGCTAGTACTACTTGATCAACTACTAGATCTTAGCTATTACCATCGGGAGAGAAAAGGGTTTGAAAAACAGCTAAAGGAGACACTCTTCGGAAATGCCAAATACCTTACATGGATTAAATCCTATCATTGTAGCCCCAAAAGAGGGACTTACAAAAGCCGCTGTACTCTCAAAATAGCTGGACAGGCAGTCAAAGAAAATAGAAATATCAATTGGGAGTTTCATGTTGAATTTACCGCTAAAAAAGATGAAGAAGGACTCAAGATCACAGAGATGCACTCTCTGGATCTACTAGAGTAGGAGCTTGCTCGCCACTGCCGCCACGGCACTCTCACTACGGAGGATGAGTGGCGTATCCAGCCCGACGATTTGTTGCGGGTCAAACAGTGCGATCTCTGCATCAGTCAAGCCCCCTTCACACCCTATCACAATCGTTTCTATCTCATTCTCCTTACTCAGGTTCTGCTCAGAAAAATGGAGTAGATAGCTCTTGGGGTACTGCATTATAAATGCTTCTATGGAGTCTACAAAAGCCAGCTGCATCTGCTGGCTTCTCCCTGATTGCTGAGAGGAGTTGAGTAGGATCTTTTCTAAACGATCAAAATCCAATCTGAACTGCTTTTGGCTACGATCACAATAGATAAATGTGATATGTGATACACCACTTTCATTGAGCATAGGTAAACTCTTTTCGATACTTTTAGGATCAATCACGCACCAACCTATATGCAGCATATGTCTGGCAGCAATCTCCATGTGCTGTTGTATTTGGAGTGAGAGTAAAGCTGTTTTTTTATCCATAGCCTCGATAAGATAACGGTAGAGTATACCATCCTGTAGATTCCGTAGAGCGATCACCTCTCCTACTCTATGTCTGCGTACCTTGAAGAGATAACGATGGGCATCACCTGTCAGCTCTAGCTGCGGTGTAGAAGCACCAGGGTGATAGAGATACTGCATCAGTGTGCTTGTAGCGAGTAGAGAGAAACCAGTATAATGACTGTGATTTCACTCAGAACCACCATAGCAGAGAATCGGTTGGCATCCAATCCTTTGAGCCAAAGCTTTTTGCTCTTGATCGCTCTATAAGCATCTGCGAGCCCCAAAAACACTGATGCTGCAATCATCATAATCACAGACAACGTCAGTTCTCTACCGGTGAACATAGAGACGATCAATCCGGCAAAGATGTTCATAGACCAGAACATCCAAAATCCAAAATAACCAATACGTGTCCAGAAAACCATCTTCTCTATATTCTGCTTTAGCAGAAAAGGAAGTGCTAGGTTCAAAACCAGCACAAAGAGTAGGATCTCTACCATATAACGGTGATAGGAGATGATCTCATCTAGCATTAGACAATACCTGGAATATCTTTCTTCTTGAGATCACCATGATAAACAATATCTTTGGCATCAATGGTATCATCATTAAGCATTGCGGGGACAAGCCCCTCTTCATTAAGCTTCTCTATCTCTTCACTGAGCATATCCTCTTGGTAGGTCTGCATCATATCTGCTGCGATCACTCTAGGCATGGATTGGATTTTGACCAGTTTTTCGATCTCTTCACCTACATCTTTGCCTTCAATCGTCACGATGATCTTGCCTTTCTCTTTGTCACCAAAATGGTAGTCACAAATCTCACTCTCTTTGAGTAATTCTGTCAGCTTATCATAATTCTCTCTATTTACCTGTACTACAATACTGGATATATTCATCTGTTATTCTCCTTCAACTTCTCATTTAGTTTTTTAATTCCCACACCATAACCGTATCATCATCACTGGCTGAAACAATAGTGTTTTCATCGATAAAAACAATGGCATTGAGTGTACTTTTTTGTCCTTTTAGCAGATACTGTTTGGAAAGGGTACTTGTTTTGTAAACAGCGATATTATTTTGTTCATCGATAGCAAATGCCACATGCTTGGCACTAGGACTCAACCCAGTCGCATAGATAAGAAAGCTTCCTTCTATAAATTCACCCTTCCCCGTAACCAGATCATAGACAGCACCTCTACGGTCCTGACCTGCTCCTGAAACAATACCATTTTTAAATGCCACCTTATAGGTATTGTCCTTATTAATACCGCTAAGTTCTTTGATCGTTTTACCTGTCTTGGTATCAATCACTGTTATTACACCACTTTCACAGCCAAACGCTGCTTGTGTTCGATCATTATTCAGTGCAAAATCTGAAAATTTAGATTCTGTCAATTGTACCCGGTAGAGCTCTCTCTTTGCTTTAATGTCAAAAAGAGATGCTTCATTACTCAAGTATCCAAAAAGAATATGATCTTTATCAATAAAACGGATTTTAACAATGCTTCTTTTATCCTCGTGAGAAAGGAGTTTAGTCGTTATATTATTTTCTCGTACCCAAATATTGGCATATCCCCCTATCCCGCTATCGGTCAACATGATAAATCTGCCACCCATAGTATCAAGGCTTGAGACTCTCGTATGGATTGCATCTCCCATGAAATCTTTAATATCGGGGAATTGTACCTCTTCACCAAACTGTTTGGCCTGTATATTATAGCGTTGCATTTTACCTGTATCTGTCCCTATATAGAGCCACTCACCATCCAATACAATATCTTTGGCAGACCCATCAACCACGATCTGATGAACTGGCTTCAGTGTTACTGTAGCTTGCAACCAAACGGAAAGGATAAGACCTAATAAAAGGATATGTTTCATGACACAATCTCCTCCAGCATAGTAAAGAGTAGCTTGGAAATCTCCTCATCATTCAGGTCAGAATATACACCAAATAGATCCTCTTCAGATACAGAAAAATGCCTAAAGCCTTCATAACTCTCCAACATTTCAGTAAGCTTCCCTAGCCCATCCTCTCCGATTATTTCAAGGGCAGGCGCAGCAATATAAAGTATATGATTATACACGCTGGCATCAAACTCTTCCGTCTCTTCTCCATCTGGCTCTTCATAGTTATAGTCAACAACTACAAGCTCCCTATCCGTAAAAATATTCTCCGGTAGTTTAGCTGCAAGTGCAGGAAAGTTATTTTTTACCTCTTCTAGTGTCATTGTTCTTCCTTTTCTATAGCTTCCTTGATCTGCAGAGGAGTACACTCTATCGCATCTACCGGACAGACTGAGATACAAAATCCGCATCCCGTGCAGAGATCCATATCAATCACTGGATTGAACATCCCATTAAATAATATCGCATCATCAATACAAGGTTCCTTACAAGAGAAACAGATTACACTATTATGTGCGACGCATCCTTGGGTATTTATCTGAAAGGTCACTGCAATCTTTTCAGTATAGATACTTTTCTCTAGACTCAATACACCCTGATCACATACCTTGGCACATGCATCACAAAAGGTACACCCGCTGGAAGCAAAGCTCAATTGAGCAGTGTCATCCTCTCCGATAAAAATAATCTTCTCTTCACAAGAAGCCACACACGCCTTGCTCTCACAAGTAGGGCACTCACTCTGAAAAAGAGATTCACTCAGACCATAAGGGGGTCTCACCACGAGGGGAGACGCCTCCTTGGGGGTCTGTTGAAGTGGTTTTGCGAAGGATTTGAAAAAATCTCGTCGCGATGCCACTTACTCTACACCTGCATTGATGACATCAATGAGATTAGATTTGCTTTTCTGCTCATCATTACCAAAGTCAGGCGTAAAAGTATTACCCACGAGTGGGTCAATATTGGCCTGTGGTGCATGACACTGAGAACAGTTAAATCGTGCTGGGTTAAGTTTATCCATTTTGTGTGCGACTGTTTTGAAGTCACTGGTATTATCAACCTCTTTGCCTTCTTTAGTGATCTTGCCATCAGCTGCCATACCGGTAGCCGGTCTAAAGTTAGCAAAATGCGATGCTGGGATAGCCGTTGCTTTGACACTAGGTGCTACCTCTGGCATATGACATCCAAGACATGCATTGTTCGCAGTCACGATAGGCAACATTCCCTCTACGTCATGTGGGATCATCGGAGGGGCATTGGTATACGCTCTCTCAAATCTATCTGCTGAACCTGCGGCCGCTCTATTAAACTTACCTTCTTCGGGTGTTGTTGTATCTTCACTGTAGAGGTCTACTTTTCTCAGTCCTAGTTCCTCTTCAGTGATCACTTTTTTCATACCAAGATCCTCTTTGGCGATTCTATCCGCTGAAGATGCAGTGTCGTTGATATTTACAACATTGCCTGCAACCGAAGAGACAGAGATCAGACCCAAAGCAGCCATGGCGATTAAACTTTGTTTTAGCATAGTTGCTCCTTATTTACTATTTTAGAAAATTACGGAGATGAAATCCGAGTGCATCATCATCACACACATCAATACATCGTCCACAATTGGTACACTCAGGCTTGACGACGCCTTCGCTTCGCTTGCCTATCATGTTCAATACCTGCACTTCTGGGCAGACATCTTTACATTTCATACAGAGTGTACAATTGTCATGATTGTGCTCTACCTCCAATAGGCCATATTTGCCTATCAGTGAGTGCACACCACCTAATGGACATACATGTCCACACCATCCATTTTTGAGAACAAAAAGATCAAAGAGAAAGATCGCTACCAGCAATCCAGCACCTGCACCAAAACCAAAGATCACACCTCGATTGAGGATCGTGATCGGAGAGATAATCTCAAATGCTGCCAACCCACTTACAAACGATACGATCAGTGCAAGCACGATCATGTAGTATCGTAGGTTTCTCGTGACCCAGATCTTTCTCTCTATCTTATCGATATAGAGTTTACGTCTAAGCCAAGCAGCAGCATCTGTGACCATATTTACAGGGCAGACCCAGCTACAGAATGCACGTCCTCCAATGATGCCATAGAAGAGTGCAATTAGCACCGCTCCCAACAACACATCAAATGACAATACAGCACCCGCAGATAGCATCTGCAATACTGCAAAAGGATCACTCAAGGGGAGTGTTCCCAGCACAGAAGAGCTGGAGATCGTACCTGAAAGCATTTTCCAGCCCCAGGCATTGGCACCAAAGTAGAGCACAAGTAGACCAATCTGCGTCACCCTACGCAAGAGAAGATATTTGACATTAGTCATAACTTACTCCTTCGTTGAGATAATCTGCAGCATCTTTTTCACTTCGCTTCGTTTTAGTGTGTATCTCTACAGCATTCTTGACCCGTGCTTGATCTTTTTTATCCCATCCTTTGACATAGTGGTCTCCTGGTTTACCCAGTGCCACTTCTCTAGGATGTACAAAGATCGCAGGCTTTTCTGTGACGCATGCTTTTTCACACAAGCCACATCCCGTACACGCAGTCATATCCACTATTGGTTTCAAGAAGGCATGTTTCCCCGTACGCTCATTCCGTCCATACTCCAGCTTGATGGCTACATCTAGCAGTGGACAAGCACGGTAACAAGCATCACACTGTATCCCCCAAAAGGCGATACAGGCGTTAGAATCAACTACAGCCAACCCCATATCCATCATGGCAATATCCATCTCACCTTTGTCATCAGTGACTTTGGTCAGATCAAGCGCACCTGTCGGACAGACAGGCACACAGGGAATATCATCACACATATAACAGGGCACATCCGCTGCGACAAAATAGGGTGTCCCTATCGTCACATCAGTGTTGGCTTTTGCCATCTTAAGTGTGGCTGGTCTGGGCCTACCTGTCTCTTTGTCGATATTGCTATCACGATTGAGACAAGCTTCAGCACAGAGTCCACACTTGATACAGACTCTTAAAAAATCTTTTTCCGAGAGTGCTGCGGGTGGTCTAAGTGTCAATGTTGCGCTCTTTGCCTTATCAGCATATCCTGCCCATACTAATCCACCCATCAAACCCAAGCCTGTATTATGTGCGACATTGGTAAAAAACCTCCGTCTGCTACTAATCTCTGGCTTTTTCTTACTCACTCTCTATCCTTCTCTACGCTTTATACATTTTAACAGCACACTTCTTGTAGTCTGTCTGCTTGGATAGCGGACATGTTGCATCGAGGCATACTTTGTTGATAAATACTTTCTCATCAAACCATGGTACAAATACCAACCCTTGTGGCGGTCTATTTCTACCTCTGGTCTCAACTCTTGATTTGACCTTGCCTCTTCGAGACTCTACCCAGATAAGTTCGCCTCTCTTGAAGCCTTTGTCTTTCGCATCTTTAGGGTTCATATAGCACAGTGCCTCTGGTACTGCACGATAAAGCTCTGGTACTCTCATCGTCATCGTACCACTATGCCAGTGCTCAAGTACACGCCCAGTACAAAGCCATGTATCATACTTTGCATCTGGCATCTCTGGAGGATCCATATACGGTCTGGCAAAGATCTTCGCTTTGTTCGGGATCTTATTCTTGCCACCTTCTTTATTTGGCTTAGTCAAGCTACCTTTGAACTGTGCTTTGAGGAACGGTCCATAGAAGGCAAAGTCACCGCCTGGATTGGCTTTGGCTGCATAAGGGTCATATTTACAGTTAAATCTCCACTGTGTTTCTTTCCCATCAACTACTGGCCACTTAAGTCCACGTACTTTATGGTAGACTTCAAACGGTGCCAAGTCATGTCCATGCCCTCGACCAAAGGATGCATACTCCTCAAAGAGATACTCATGGATCATAAATCCATACCCTTTAAAGACTTCACCATCACTTCCTTTGACATTTCTGCTGTCGCCTAGACACTCAGAGTTGTCATAGCCCTTTTGTGGGAACTTGGTAGTATCTATTTTATACGACTTAGCTTTCTCGTTTGCAAAGAGAATCTCGTACATCGTAGTCTCTGGTGTATAACCTGCTGCCTTGATCGCATCAGCAGAGATACCTTTGAGTGTCTTCTTACCCCAGCCTACTTTCACATCATCCATCCAGAGATCTTTGACAGTGAACCGCTTGGAAAACTCAACCCACTGCCATGTGTCTGACATAGAGTCACCTACCGGCAATACCTGCTGTCTCCAGTGCTGTGTTCGTCGCTCTGCATTACCGTAGGCTCCCCACTTCTCGTAGATCATCGCAGTTGGCAAGATCAGGTCAGAAACCTTCGCTGAGATACCTGGATATCCATCAGAACAGACGATGAAGTTATCCATCTCTCTGGCTGCTTTAATCCAGTGGCTCGCAGATGCAGAGTCTTGATATGGGTTACATACATTGATCCAGGCAAACTTCACGTGTCCGTCTTCGATATCTCTATGGATCTTCATAATATGTTGCCCTTGCTGACCATTCAGTGTACCTGCAGGTAGACCCCATTTCTTCTCAGAAAGTGCTCTGTGTTTAGGATTTTTGATCATCAAGTCTGCAGGGAGTCTGTGCGTAAATGTACCCACTTCTCTAGCAGTACCACATGCAGATGGCTGACCTGTGAGCGAGAATGCTCCAGAGCCTGGCTTCGCTTGCTTGTTAAGCATAAAGTGGACATTGTACGAAAGTGTATTGACCCAAGTACCTCTGGTGTGCTGGTTCATACCCATCGTCCAGAATGAAACCACTTTTCTGCCTTTTTCGATATAGAGTTCCGCAAGTTTTTGAAGCTTCTTTTTGAAAACTTCAATATCCTCATTTGGATCACCTTTGGCTATCTTGGCAGTATACTCAAGCGTATATGGTTCTAATGACTTTTTGTACTCTTCAAACGAGATCTGCCAGTGTGGTAGACCAGGTTTGTTGTGTATCATCTTATCACCCGCCTTATAACCATACGGTGCTAAAGCAGGACCCTCTTTTTCAGAAACGATTGTCTCCATTTCTTTTTTAATGGTCTCCATCTCAAGTGCAGTATATTTGCCCTCTTTGATCGATTTTTCATTTGATTTTCGCATGCCGTAACCAATATTGGGATTCGCCACTGCAAATACCATATGATTTTTGACAAAATCCCAATCAATGATCTTCTCTTTGTCATCTCGCATAACGATCTCACGAGCAATATAGTTCCAAAGAGCCAAGTCTGTACTTGGTGAGAAAATGATCTCCATGTCTGCCAAGTCTGACGTTCTGTGTCTGTAAGTAGAGATATTGACTACCTGCACCTTATCCGGAGCTGAGAGTTTTCTATCTGTCACTCTTGACCAGAGGATCGGGTGCATCTCTGCCATGTTTGATCCCCAAGAAACAATCGTATCAGTTAGCTCTATATCATCATAACAACCTGATGGCTCATCGATACCAAATGTCTGGTAGAAACCAACCACTGCTGATGCCATACAGTGACGTGCATTAGGGTCAATCGCATTGGATCTAAATCCTGCTTTCATCATTTTTTGGGCTGCATAGCCCTCCATGACTGTATATTGACCAGATGCAAAGACTGCTACACCCTCTGGGCCACTTGCTTTGAACGCTTTTTTAGCATGAAACTCCATCTCATCGAAGGCACGCTTCCATGAAACTGGTCTAAACTTACCATGCTTATCAAACTTGCCATCTTCACCCATTCTCAAGAGTGGTTGCTTAAGTCTGTCTGCACCATACATGATCTTCGCATTAAAATAACCTTTAATACAGTTAAGACCTCTGTTTACTGGTGCTGCCGGGTCACCTTTGACCGCCACTATCTTGCCGCCTTTGGTAGCCAGCATGATTCCACAACCAGTACCACAGAAACGACAAGCTGCCTTGTCCCATCTCCAGTCTGATTCCGCCTTTGCTGCTGCAGCTTGTACTTCAGCTGGTACAGCGATTCCCACCGCTCCAGCTGCTGCCGCTGCGGCAGAACTCTTTAAAAAATCTCGTCGATTCATTCCCATTGTAACCTCCTGTAATGTTAAGGGATGCTTTTTATTATATAGCAGCCAAATAGCAAAGAAGTTGATTTATATCATGAAGTTACAATATTTATAAGATTTCCAATGAAAAAGAACAAAAAAGTAACAATGGCTTATGCATTGCTCCAAGATGGATAAATATTTTTTATATATAGGAAATAGGGGAGTGTTTGGTTCTAATATAGCTACTTTTCCGATAGGAAAACCCTATCAGAAAATACGCTTATTTGAGTGTAGAGATGTATGCGGCAACTGCTTCAATGTCACTGTCACTCATATTGCCAACCTGGCCTTTCATGAGTGTACCCATACCATTGACATTACGTGTACCGGCCTTGTATCCTTTGATACTCTCCACAAGTACTGCACTCTCTTGTCCTGCAATCACGACAGATTTACCCAATGCCTTTGTTTTGCCATCTTTACCATGGCAACCTGCACATTTGGCATACAGTGCTGCACCTGCTGCCGCATCTACTGCCGGAGCTGCTTCATTTGAGCCTTCCGCTTCACCACTACTGACAGCATCGGCTACTTTTTCTTTGACAGTTTCTGTTGCCTCTGTTGCTTTTGTTTTGACTGCCTCAGCAGCTTCTGTCGCTTTTGCTTTTGCTTCTGCAGCTACTTTTGCTGCTGCTTCTTTTACTTCAGCTGCTTTGGCCTCTGCTGCTTTGGCAAGCTCTGCCGCTTTGTCTTTAGCTTCTGCTGCCATTTTGGCGGCTTTCTCTTTCGCTGCTTTTGCAGCTTCTGCTGCTGCATCTGTCGCTTTGGCTGCTGCTTCTTTGGTTGCATCTGCTGCTTTTGTTGTGGCTGCAGTCACACTCTCGGTAGCCGCTTTGGTTGCATCTGCTGCCTTGTCTCCACATGCTACAAAAAGCATACTTGAGGCAATCAGTGCCATTAAACTAAATTTTTTCATTGGTTCTTCCTTTGTTTTGTTATCCAGAATTATACTACAAATAATCTAGAGTAAGCTAAGGGTACCCTAGGTAGAGCCCTTTGCGCTATGACGCTTTTTGGGTAAAGACCGATCTAAACTTGATAGCAATAAGATAGAAGAACGGTGTATCAAGTAGTGCCATGATGATCTTGATCATATAGTCACCTATGATCATTTTGACAATGGCGCCTGCTGGCAAAATAAAAGCGAATGCTACGGTAAAGAAAATAATCGTATCAAACGCTTGGGAGATAATAGTACTCACATTGTTACGTAACCACCAAAGCTTCTCTGCTTTTTTCTTAAAGAAGTGAAAAATAGTCACATCTAATGTCTGAGAAATCATAAAAGCAGTAATCGACCCTAATGCAATACGCCAATCTGCAATCATGATCGTAGGAATAATCGCGATCACAATACCCCAAAGCACTACTCTAAGTACCTCTTTTTTACTATAGTTTTCACCCAATATATCTGTAAGCAAAAAGGTCACAGGGTAGACTACCGCTCCATAGGTCAGCCACTCATTGATAGAAAACTGTACTGTATAGTTAGAGGCAATAATCAAAAATACAAAGATCGCAACACTAATATAGAAGACTTTGGTACTCATTTTTTGTCCTAGTTTTTTGCGAATTATAGCAATAAACTTTTAAATAAGTATTAACTGACCCCTATCCACCTGTTTGATAAAATGCTCTGGCAGAGATATCCTCATCCTGCTGTCCTTCACTCCAACGGTTCTCTTTGGGCTTGTCTTGCAAGACCTTGGCAAGCACATCTGCTGCACCTTGAATATCCCCTGATTTAACAGATTCTGCAATACTGAGTGCCTCATCAAAATAGAGACAGGGGATCAAATGACCTTCTGCCGTCAATCGTATACGGTTACAACTCTCACAAAAATCATGCTTATGCGGGTCAATTAATCCAAAGATATACCCGTTCTCCTGTATCTCATAGTTGAAAGAAGGGCTGGCACCTTCACGTCCAAGTTGGCGGATGGTATAGCGTTGCTTTACTACTTCAAGGATCTCTTTACCATGCATCCCTTCTATCTCAGCACTGGCATGTGCATTTTCCATATACTCGATAAATCGTACACGGATATCTCGCTCTCTACAGTACTCCAGTACATCCAGTATCTCACTGTCATTGATCCCCTTGAGTGGGACCATATTGATCTTGACACCCAATCCTACATCTAGGGCTTTTTGTATCCCCTCCATCACTTTTCCCAGTACATTTTTCTGGGCGATTTGTGCTGCAACTGCCGGCTTGAGACTGTCTAGTGAGACATTGATCCGCTTGAGTCCGGCATCCTTGAGTCGCTGGGCTGTATCTGGCAGTAGATAACCATTGGTGGTCAGTGCCAGGTCGATATCCGGCCTATACTCATGGATCATATGCACAAAACTGTCCAGATCATGGCGAAGCAGTGGCTCACCTCCTGTGATACGGATCTTGTTAACGCCCTCATCGATCGCTACCTTGATAAACAAAAACAGCTCTTCAAAAGAGAGAAGATTTTCCTTGGGAACCCATGAAAAAGGTTTCTCCGGCATACAGTACTGACAACGAAAATTACACCGCTCTGTTACTGAGACTCTCAGATAATTGACCTCACGTCCATGTCCATCTATTAGCATCGTCTATCCATTGTAAAGTATTTTATTAAGCGTATCGAAAAAATGATAATAAAGGGGTGATAGAAGTCAATAAAAACGACAAAATAACTTGTGAAAATATTTGATGAAAATACTGTTTAACTATATTTTGCTTGAGTTTGTTGTAGGTTTGTTTAAACGGTGTGAGTGAAGTAAGAGAGCTTACATGAAAGTAAGTGACCGAACGGAACGAAGCCGTTCGGACAAAGATGCAATAAAATCATGCAAAAGATTAGTGTAAGTCTCTCCAGTGTGCTTGCTTCCAGAGATATGCAAGGATCATAAAGATAAAGAAGAACCCGAGAACCCATGGGCCTACCGCTTCTCTATGAGGCTTACTCGGATCACCGATCTCTTCGAGATAGGCTTCTACTTTTTCATATCCTTCTTTCGTCAGACCCACTCTAGGCATCGCTGTGCCAGTGAGCTGTGACTGAGGATCCTCTACAAAAGTCTCCATGAAGTGCTTGGATCTAGCTCTGATCATGATAGAGAGATCAGGAGGGAGTTTGCCCATATACTTGGCTAGACTCTCTTGATAGGTAGCTACCTGCTGATCAAACTTCAACTTCTCGATATCTTGATGCGTAGTGATATTCGGCTTGGTCTTAGGTACAGATCCAATCTGAGTCCACTTAGCATAACGCATAGCGTGACATCTACCACAAGCATTCTCATAAGCGACCTTTGGTGTCACTTTCTGCTTCTCACCAATCTCCTTGAGATAGGCTACCATATCTGCGATCTCTTGGTCTTTGTCACCACCTGCACCAAAGAATGCAACCATGGGATGCATCTTGCCAGCATTGACATCAAACTTATGCTCTACCTTCAATGCATGTGCAGGGTTAGCAATCAAGTCTGCAAGAAATTTCTCATCAAGAAGAGCACCCACAACACTAAGGTCTGGTGGGTTTACACCATACGCACCTGCAGCAGATACTGCATCCATAGGTGCTGGCATATTCTCTGCATTGAGGCTATGACATCCTAGACATGCTCCTGCACCCATGACGAGCTCTTTACCTTTCTCTGCATTTCCTTTTTTAGTGGAAGCATTGAGGTCTGCATAAGCAAAGCCATGCCCTTCGACATGTTTGTGCATCTGAGAGTGAGCGTATGGCTCAACACCATAATAAGTCACTAGTGAGAAAAATACAACAACGGCTAATATTTTCAACTCTTTCATTATTTTTTACCTCCTACTGGCTTTTCCATCATGGTAATGAATGGTAACGCAACCCACAAGCCGATAAATGTCACTGCGGCAATATAGCCAATCATTGAGAATGTTGGGTCAGTTGGTGGAAGTTTACCCATGATGGTCAATGTGATCATATCAATGAGTAATGCCCAGAACCAGATACCAAACAAGCCTCTTCTATTGGCTGGTGCAACATTAGGACTTCTATCCAAGAATGGTAATGTCATGAAGATACCTTGTGCAAATGCAAACCAGATCAACCCTACGTTTTTGGAGAATGGTCTCAAAATCTCATAACTCCAGAGGAAATACCACTCAGGGTAGATGTGTGCTGGTGTCTTTAGTGGATCTGCCGGATCAAAGTTGACTGGATCCATAGCAAACTCAAAGTGGTAAAAGACAAGATAGAAGAACAGGATAAAATAAATACTCATAACAAAGACATCTTTGCTCAAGAATACAGGGCTGAAAGGAATCACTTTGGACTCTTTTTTTCTATCTGCTTTCCAGAGTGCTGCTGACTCTTCAAAATCGATCTCTTCACCATCTTGGTTGTTGACATGTGGGATTCTAAGCGTTCCAAAGTGAAGTACGATCAGACCCATGATCACCAATGGCATCAAGAGCACGTGAAGCATGAAAAATCTACCAAGGAATGCTTGTCCGGGAACATAGTCACCACGAAGCCACTCCACAAAATGAGGGAAGTTCAATGCACCACCCATAATATCTGGTGTTGCACCTTCAAACAAGTTAGTAATAACCATACCTGCCCAGTAGCTCATCTGCCCCCATGGAAGCATATATCCAGAGAATGCCTCTGCTGAGAATACGATAAACAGTCCCATACCAGAAAGCCAGATAAGCTCACGTCCACGCTTGTATGAACCATAGTAGATACCTGTAAACATATGGATATAGATAATGAGAAATACCAATGATGCACCTACACCATGAATATGTCTCCAGAACCATCCGTAGCCTACTTCTGACATAATCGTATAGTTGACAGAATCAAATGCTGCTGCATTGCCAGCATCTGGTACATAATACATCAACAAGAAAATACCACTGATTACCAAAATACCAAAAGTCGCAGCGAGGATCATTCCCATCGCCCAGAGGAAGTTGATGTTTTTTGGAATCCAATACTCTGAAGACATTACTTTCTGAAGGGTATTTACCGCAAGTCTCTGATCCATCCATTTATTGCTAAATGGCATTGCTTTATCAAAATGTGCCATAGTGAACCCTCCCTATACTTTATTGGTTAGGCCAGCAGCCAACAGTTTTTTGTACTCAGGACCTTCTTCACCAAGTACAAGCTTTTTACCATCCATTCTAAATGGAGGGATGTCTAGTCCTCTTGGTGGTGGTGCCTTGACCACTTCACCAGCACTATCAAACTCTCCACCATGACAAGCACAGAGGAATTTACGCTGTGCACCATCATAGGCCGGGATACAACCAAGGTGCGTACAAAGTCCCACGGTGATCATAAAACGTTCTCCATCAATTACAACATCTCTATCATTTGGCTTGTCTTGCTTCGGTCGCTTTAATACAAAGATTGGCTTACCTCTCCACATCTCCGTGTAGGGTATATTCTCCTCTGCTGCACTTACATCAATAGTGGTAAAACCAGCTGCTGCCACACTTGGCAATGGGTCCCACGTTCGTTTTGCACCATAGAGTACACCCAGTGCACCCAATCCAGTGAAACCTGCAAGTCCTAAACCAGTTATAAACTGTCGTCTATCGCTCATAGCTATCCTTCCTGTAAAATTTTAGATGGTAGATTATAGGGAAATTTATTTTAAATTATATTGATGTGTATCATTTATCAATAAGATTTATGATGTAGTGTGAAGAAATGATACGATACAGAGCTCTATATAGAGAGCTTTTGAAGTGACTCTTTATCTATGATAGAGACTATGATAGAGACTATCTTTATCGCCAGAGCCTCCATCAGCTCTCTCTGGCAAGTATCCACTGTACCTAAGTAGATCACCTCTGCTCCTGCACTACTCGCTTCATAGGCTGTCTGCTCTACACAGGTAACAACCTTCTGACTCTGTGCAAGCATCTCCCTATACGCCTCCGCCTCATGTTGGACTGAAAATAGAGGCAACAATGCCGTCTCATACCCTTGATAGAAATACTCTCCCAGTAGCAGATCCATCTCTACTCCAGCAAACAAATCCAACTGTTTCTCTAGCCATTTCTCAGGGTCACTATCCCCATAAAAAAAGAGTGTTCTTTCTACTTTTGGCTCTGTTTTATACATCGCATACCAGGGATCTGTCATAGGGTTCGGATGGAGTACCTCTTCTCCATATCTACTGCTGTCTTCACAAGATATCGCTACACGCTGTACTTTCATGAATATCTCTACATACTGCTCCAGCTTCCCTTTGTCATCTTCTGGAGTATCCATGATCACACTGTCTCCTCGCTGTGCGACAAAGTCAATATCCCATACCGTCTCAATGGTGGTACAAGCAGGCACACCATACTCTCTGATCACACTGGCTGCACGAAAATCATTGGTGAGCATCTCTACTTCTACCCCTTGGGCTTGGAGCTCTTGATAGCGTACTGCCATACGTCTGAGCCTGGAAAGACCATACTTGTGGTTGGAGTAGGCATAGATATAGGTCATACTTTCCCTTTCTGACGCATTTTGATATAGACGTGGATGATCTCCAATGCTGCAGGGGTAATCCCTGAGATTTGAGAGGCAGCATGCAGTGTCGGAGGGGTAGCCTGCTCCAGTTTCTCTACGATCTCATTACTCAATCCTGAGATTTTATCATAGACAAATCCCTCTGGGATCTTGATCTTGAGCATATCCTTCATCTTGTCGATTTGGTCTTGTTGTTTTTCTATGTAACGGCTGTATTTGGACTCTATGAGTATCTGCTCTATCACCTCGTCACTGTATCTATCAAATTCTGGCAGTAAAGCGATAAGCTTCTCTCTATCAAAATCCCCCCGTCCGATCACATCGATCCAACAGGTACGGTCATTAATCTTGACCGCTCCGATAGCTTCTAACTGTCCAAGAAATGCTTTGGTAGGGGTGATGAAGTTTTCTCTAAGAAAGTTGAGTGCCTCTTCGATCTGAACTTTTTTCTGCTCCACTTTTTGGATAGTCTCTTCATCGAGTAGCCCAAGCTCCTTGGCATAGTGGCTCAGACGCATATCGGCATTGTCTTCTCGTAGCAATAGACGATACTCTGCCCTAGAGGTAAACATACGGTAGGGCTCTTTGGTACCCTTGGTTACCAGATCATCGATCATCACACCGATATAAGCTTCATTGCGCCCCAGAATGAAGGGCTCCTCATGACGTAAGCTTTTCACTGCGTTGATCCCGGCTACGAGTCCTTGTGCCGCTGCCTCTTCATAACCTGTAGTACCATTGATCTGCCCCGCACAGTACAGTCCTGAAACTCTCTTGGTCTCCAGTGTATGGCGGAGCTCTGTAGGCTGGATATAGTCATACTCGATCGCATAGCCATAGCGAACGATCTTGGCATGCTCCATTCCTTCTACAGAGCGTACCATCTCCAGCTGCACATCCGTAGGCAAGGAGGTACTCATACCGTTGATGTAGTACTCAGTCGCATCCATGGTTTGAGGTTCAACAAATATCTGATGTCGGGGTCGATCTCTAAAGCGACTGATCTTGTCCTCGATGCTGGGACAGTAGCGTGGGCCCACTCCCTCGATCTGACCTGAGAAAAGTGGTGCTCTGTCAAAATTGCTCTCGATGATCTCATGGGTTGTCTCGTTGGTATAGGCGATATAGCACGGTAGCTGCTTGGGAGCAAACGTCGTTCTGTCTGTACGAAAGGAGAAGGGAATCGGAGGCTCGTCGCCTGGCTGTGCCTCCATCTGTGAGATATCTACAGAGCTCACATCGATTCTGGCACAGGTACCTGTCTTGAGCCGTCCGATATCAAAGCCCAGACTACGCATCGACTGTGCCAGTTCGATAGAGGGTAGTTCTCCCTGTCTGCCTGCTGCCTGCTGCTTATCACCGATATGGATCAGTCCATTGAGAAAGGTACCTGCAGTGATGATGATCTTGGGGGCATGATAGATGTTACCCAGTTGCGTGGTCACCCCTTTGACCACCCCCTCCTCTACGATCAGCTCATGGGCGATCTCCTGCTTGACATCGAGGTTGGGTGTGTTGAGCACTACATTACGCATATAGATACGGTACGCATCCATATCGATCTGGGCTCTGCTTCCTCGCACAGCAGGGCCCTTGGAGGCATTAAGGATACGAAACTGTATCCCTGTCGTATCCGTACACAGTCCCATCTCACCACCCAGTGCATCCACCTCTTTGACCAGATGCCCTTTGGCAAGTCCCCCGATAGCCGGGTTACAAGAGGAGGCACCAATCTGCTCTACTAGTATCGTGATGAGTAGGGTCTTGGCTCCCATCCTCGCGCTCGCCAGACACGCCTCGATCCCCGCATGCCCACCACCGATGACAATGATGTCGTAATTCATTTTTACCCTTCGTTGTGTTACGGTTATATGTTACGAGATAGAAGAAAAAGTATCATCGCAGCACATAGCACAAAAAATATTTTGCTATAATATGCGAATTATATCTAAATAAATTGAGGGACTATGTTCACAGGACTCATCAGAGAAATCGCCACTGTCACACGCTACCAAAACAATATCCTATCCATCCGATCCAAGCATCCCGCAAAGCTGGGGGACTCTATCGCTGTCAATGGGGTCTGTCTTACGGTTATCAAGGTAAACAGTGACGGCTTTGATCTGGAGTTGGCGGATGAAACCCGTGCTATCATCGATGAGAGTAAGATCCGTGGAGAAGTACATATCGAGCCTGCAATGCTCATGGGAGATCGCTTTGAGGGGCATATCGTTCAGGGGCATGTGGATTGTGTGGGGACGGTCTCACAGGTCACACCTAGAGAGAATGGTACAGACTTTATCATCACTGTTGATCCCAAATATATCGCCCATATCATCCCTAAAGGTTCTATCACTATCGATGGGATCTCGCTCACAGTCAATGATGTCTATGAGGATAGCTTCCGACTCACTATCATCCCACATACACTAAAAAACACGCTAATGAAGCACTATAAAATCGGTACTAAAGTAAATATTGAAACCGATGTTTTCGCACGCTATATCGATCATATACTGGCACACAGAAGTAAGAAAAAGCCTATGGGATGGGATGAGATCGATACGATGCAGATGAGCTACTGATGAATCTTTTTGACTATACCGTTCCAGTCACAGGTGAGACCTTCACTCCTCTACTCACACATAAGAATATCACCATCAACCGTATCGTCAGTGCGGATACACTCAAAGTAAAAACCTATATCCAAGAAGAGGATGAGTGGGTCATTCTGATAGAAGGCGAAGCGATACTGCAGATAGAAGAAAAGGAAAGGAAGCTCAGTAAAGGCGATTCGCTTTTGATACCAGCCAAAACACCTCACAAAGTCCTACACACACAACAAGGTACGCTCTGGCTAACCGTACATATCAGCTAGCTACCAGGAGAGATTTTCCTCTTCACTCATGCCAAGGATCGCATCCGAATCAATACTAGGGTCATCCATCTCAATCAAAGGTACATTTTCCAAAGAATCCTTGTTGATCTCAGCCCCTTTGAAATCATAGGTTTCAGCATTGTAAAATGTCTGCTCTTTGGCAAATTTTTTCTCCTGCTCTATCGCTTTCTGGAGCTCTTGATCGATAATACTACTATTCTCTTCATTTTTGGCATTACTACTATTGGTCTCCCCTGCTGCCAGAGAGAAGAGGCTAAGAAATATCACTAAAATCAAAGTTTTTATCATAAGCCATCCTTTTAAATCACATAAGTATATCAAAATTGTATTAGCAAAAAGCTATATCTCTGATGATTTTATCGTAGGATAATCTGCGTCCCTCATACTATGTGCATTTGGGTTACGTATTTTTTTCAATTCCATATCTATATACTCTAAATCTTCCAACATCTGCAAGGAGGCTACCGTAGAGTAACGCATCTTTTCTGCCCTATGCACAAAGAGGTAAAAGCCATTTTCATACAGTCCCAACCTCACTGCAGCGGCGGTAGAATAGGTTGTCAGTATGCTGTCTTCTCTGCAGCATGCTCTCACATCCTCAAACCACTCTCTGGTCCAGAGCAGTGGATTATGTGTAGGACTGAACGCATCTTGGTAAATGATATCTACCTTCTCTTTGATCCCTAGAATACGCTCTCTGGCATCACCTGTCAGTATCTCTATCTTGAACTGTGCATCCTCATAGTAGAGGTTTTGTGCCACTGCCTGAATAATCTCTTTGATACTCTCAAACTCTACCGGATACTCAAATCTATCCAGCGAACGCACAAGTGCCTCATCAAACTCCGGAGAAAGGATATGCACCTGGGTAGAGAGATGCTCTTTTTTGATCCAGTAGAGTGTAGCAAAGGTATTGTATCCCAGCCCAAAGCAGATATCGAGGATCTTGAGCTTCTTCTTTGCCTTTGTCAGCTTCAGAGCAGGTTTGACATGCTTCTGCAAGCTCTCATGTAGTGCCCCATCTTTAGTAGAGTGATAAGGCTCATCAAACTCTTTGGAATAGAGGGTATGGGTGCCATCTTCACATAAGACCAACGTTTTCTCGGCCCTTAGGCTTGGGTCATACATACCTATACCTCACTGATCAATATTGACCCCTAGTTCTATCTCTGACACAATCCGGCAGAGCACCGCATAGGTATCCTCTACGGACTTTAGATTGAGCATCTCTCTGGTAGAGTGAGGATATCGGATCGTAGGGCCAATCGCGGCAAACTGGATATGTGGGTATTTCTGTGAGATAATACCACACTCCAACCCTGCATGGATCGCCATGGTCTTGCTCTCACCAAAGACTGCTTTCATATGCATACCTACCAGGTCTGTAAAACTGTTGACCTCCGGTTTCCATACAGGATATTTATCTTTCACCACCGTATCCAATCCATACTCTTGAAAAAAATGTACTGTCTCTGCTGATAAGATAGAGAGCGCCTCCATCTCCATTGCTCTGGCACTGGTCTCTATCTGGATAGAGCCTTCTGCATCTACTGTAATGATCGCAAGATTGATACTGCTCTGGGGTATCCCCAGTGTGTCATTTTGCTCTCTTACACCATGCTTGAAACGGTGTATCATCTCTATGAGCCTACTTCCCTGCTGAAGTACGGCAGGTTTTTCATTTAACTTCCGTACCTTGATCTCACCCTGCCCCCTCAAAGGCACCTCACTGCATACGATAGCCACTGCATTGGCAGGTATGGAGTTCGCTCTCTCACCTCCATAAAACGAGGCGATTTGGGTGATTCCATTGTCATAGAGATAGTCACCTACTATTTTGATCGCAGAAGGAATCCCTTTGTCTATATCCACACCGGAGTGTCCACCTGCAAGGTCTTTGACTGAAACTTCATAGCATTCACCCAATCCAGCTACCAAAGTATCTCTCTTGGTTGCCGAGATATCCGCACCTCCTGCACATCCGATACAGACCTCTGCCTCATCCTCAAAATCCAGATTGAGCATATATCTACTATAAAGAGGGAAACCCAAAGCCCCTGCACCGATTAATCCCACTTCTTCATTTGCAGTAAAGAGAAACTCCAGCTCCAGTCCATCATCCATCAGATCCATCATCATCGCGATCGCGATACCATTATCTGCACCTAGCGAAGCATCATGGGCTTTGAGCCAGCCGCCCTCTTCATAGGTCTCTATCTCTGGTGCCTTTCCCATGCAGACCATATCATAGTGTGCCTGCAGGCAGAGCTGTGGTTTCCCCTTAAATACCAAGATATTATCAGCGCCATCTACCTCTGTTCGATAGCCCCTCTCCCGGGCAAAACCAACCAGAAAGTCTCTCAAGGCATCTGCTTCATAACTACAATGAGGAATTTTAGTTAACGTAATGAAATTTTCTATAATAGTTCCCATTTTCTACTCCCATACTGTTTCTAATCTCAATAGTTTTCTCTTTTAGCAACATAAAAAAGCTATTTTCAGTCTTGCCAAAAAAAGGTTAGCGTATAATCCGTATTATACACTTTTTGGAGGAAAAAATGGCAGAGAATATTTTTGATTGTGAACTACCCAACGAGGAAGGATATTTTGGAGAGTATGGAGGTAGTTTCATCCCCCCTGAACTACAGGTTATCATGGATCAGGTCACCGCAGCCTATGAGGAGATCAGGGAAGATCCCGCATTTCGGGCGGAGCTGGCAGATCTCTATCAGCACTATGTGGGACGGCCCAGCCCGATCTTTCATGCCAAAAATCTCTCAGCCAAATACGGTGCCGAGATCTACCTCAAGAGAGAAGACCTCAACCACACTGGTGCACACAAGATCAACCACTGTCTAGGGGAAGCGTTGCTTGCCAAAAAGATGGGCAAGAAAAAGCTCATCGCAGAGACCGGTGCCGGGCAGCATGGTGTAGCATTGGCAACAGCTGCTGCACTGGTAGGACTGGAGTGCGATATCCATATGGGTGAGGTTGATATGGCAAAAGAACATCCCAATGTCATCCGTATGCGTATACTCGGTGCCAATGTTATCCCTGTCACCCATGGTCGAAAAACACTCAAAGAGGCGGTGGACTCTGCCTTTGGTGCCTATCTTGGTGATCCTCAGACACAGCTCTTCGGTATCGGCTCTATCGTCGGCCCTCACCCTTATCCCCGTATGGTCAGAGACTTCCAGTCCATCGTTGGTGTAGAGGCGAGAGAGCAATTCCAAACTATGACAGGGAAACTTCCTGACAATCTTGTAGCCTGCGTCGGTGGCGGCTCCAATGCTATCGGACTCTTTACTGCCTTTATGAATGATAAAGACGTAGCGATGCACGGTGTCGAACCTTCAGGCAGAGATATCAATACCCTCGGAGAACACGCCGCCACCATGACACATGGCAAGCCAGGCGTGATGCATGGATTCAAATCCTATATGCTCCAAGATGAAAATGGTGAACCCGCAGAGGTCTACTCTGTCGCCAGTGGACTGGACTATCCTTCTGTGGGGCCTCAGCACAGCTACCTCAAAGATATCGGCAGGGTCAACTATGCCTACATCTCGGACACAGAGACGATCGATGCCTTCTTTGAGCTCTCTCGTCTGGAGGGTATCATCCCCGCCATCGAATCAGCCCACGCCGTCGCCTACGCCAAGAAGCTCGCTAAAGAGCCCAATATCGGTACGATACTCATCAACCTCTCAGGCAGAGGAGACAAAGATATCGACTTTATCGCAGAGACCTATGGAGCGGAGTACGGGATATAATCCTGTCTGCTCTATGGGTATATCACCCAAATCTATGCAGTTCTATATTCATCGCCTCTTATTTTCTGTATGGCGAGGTTCTCCAAATTAAAATCTCCTCCAATTGTTTATATGATTTTGCTTAGCATTTCTTTTGCCTCTAACACTTTTATTAAATCAGGATGTTTTTCATCTAAACAATCTTCCCATATATCTACTACTTTACATACGTGCTGATATGCTTGATGAAACTTCTTTCTTCCAATATAAAACCCTGTTAAGTTTGCATGACTTAGACCTACATTGTAATCATTTTTCTTTAATATTTTATTTCGTATATCTAAAGCTTTTGTATGATAATTATATGCCAGTATTGTATTTCCAAGTTCTTGATATGCTAGAGCCATATTTCCGTACACTGTTGCAATGGTAGCATGTTCTTCTGTACTAAAACTAGATTTGTATATAGATAATGCTTTTTTATAATTTTCTAAAGCTTGTTCTGGTTGATTATTTTCTCGATATAGTTCACCAATATTATTAAATTTATTTGCCAATAAATCATGGTCTTCTCCAAAAAAGTTTTCTACTATTTTTATAGATTTTAAATATAATGATTCTACTTCTTCAAAATTATATCCTCCTCTTTTTCTCTGCAACTCAGCAATATTATTGTAAATCTCTGCTATTTCTGGATGAAAATTGCCATAATGATTTAATTTGAACTTTAATACATCGTCAAATAATAATTCTGCATCAATATATCTAGCTACTTCAACATAGTGTGAGGCTAAATTATTGTAACTTTGCATGGTTTCTATATCATTGTCACCAAAAAGCTCTCTTCGTATATGCAAAGCATCATTTATATACTTTTCTGAATCTAAAAATACTCCTAAATTATTTAAAACTGATGCATACTCTTTAGTATTATCAAATCCATTAGTTTCTTAATAATTGGTAATGCCTCTCGAGAATATTGCTCAAGATTATCTGTATGTCCCATTTCTTCAGAAATCCCGTGCAACATTGT
Organism: Sulfurovaceae bacterium; assembly: GCA_965215705.1. GTDB lineage: Bacteria > Campylobacterota > Campylobacteria > Campylobacterales > Sulfurovaceae > JAAXPZ01. The sequence continues at coordinate 1,414,148 of CBDCEE010000003.1, forward strand.
CGTATCCAAAGCATAGTAAACATATATAAGTTTGCAATAGTAACGGGCTTTTGTTTCTCTGATAACATAAAATCATGTATTTCTAGGCCATTTTGAAGTAATTACCTACTAAATTATAGGAGACCCGCATAAGGATTTAGTAGTCCAATATCATTAACTTTCACATAAGGAATAAATTCTATTTCAGCTTTTGCCATTTTCATATTGCAAATTTTGGATATACACTATAGCTTTTGCATGAGTGTACTTGGTACATACTTTTTTTTCTATCTTTTATAGAAAGCGCATAGCCCTCCAACATGTAAATAGCGGCATCCGAACCTGAATTCACGAATTGTTCTGTTCAACTAACTGTTGTGTCACATTATTAAAGAGTTGTGATTTAATTTTTAGCTTCTAATTCTTCTTTTTCTTTAAGTGCTGCATCAAGTGTCATAGTTGTACAGTCAATAGTTGGCATATTTTAAATTAGTGTATGTTTGAGGCTTATCTAAAGCGATTCTATAATCATTACCAAAATGTCTCATGTAAAAAGTCATCATAATCTATTTCCTCCCAATTGGGTCAATGATTTTACCGATATCTTGTAGATTATTATATGGGGCTTTAGAGTATTCATCATAGATATCCCCCGACACAATACGAATTTCTTCCCCTACTCTATAATACGTTGTGCCCTTTTTATCCGTTCTTTTTTTAAGTATTAAATCTTTAGATAAAGAAAGTAATTTTGCACGAGGTGGTATCGATATCAGGATTATTTTATGTTTTTTTACTTCTAGATATTCTACGTTTAGTAAGGTAAATTCTGGTTGCGAATACGTATTCAATTTTGATAAAAGCATCTGCTGTAATTGAGATTCGCTTAATATTTTATTTTGTTTATTTTTAGGAAAATCAAATGCACATATATTCTTACTTTTATCTTCTATCCCAATTACTAGATACGCAGTTTCATTGATAGTATGAGGATTTCCATTAGCTAGAGATAATATATCCTTAATACATTCACCCCATAATGCTTCCATTTCATCTGGAGGAGTAGCAGTATTCCAATACCATTGTCTTTTAAAATCTAATTTTGTGCTTTCATTTTCTTTTAGTAATTGTTCTAATTTCGAGTTCATTAATATCCCATAAATCTATGATGCAAGGTGTTAAGTATCCACTACAACCAACCAGCACCTCTATACAGCCGTACAATCATATTCTAGCAAATTTAAGACTATGCACCCCTTATTCAATACAGCTATCTTCACCCCCACAGGGCATTCTACCTACACAATCTCTCCTTAAGAATAGGGCTACAGTTAAAGAGTATCTTAGCCCTTACAGCTTATCCTCTTCCTCCGCCAAGAAGTTCGCACAGTTGATCATATCTTCAACCAACTCGTACTCAGGAAAACCAATCCGTCTCCAGTTGCTGACATCAATCCTGTCAACCACTTCAGAGTGTTCTCCTGAGCTTCCTCTGGCTTGACAGTTTCGCTCGCGACATAGACGGTCAATCTCTTCAAAGCCAATCGCTTCGATGAGTTTGGGCACCATGATATGCACCGAACCACGCATGCCTGTACCGATATTGGATGGGCAACAGGTGACTGCTCCAAATTTTGGGTGCATGGTGAATACCTCTTCTACACCACTGATCTCACGCACACCATCCTCTATCGCCTTGGCACCTGCACTTAAACGAGAGAATACAGATTTCACATCACCACCCATCTCCATGGAGATTATACGCAGATGATCACCCTCGTTGACCCAATTGACAAAGGTTTTATCCTTATTCAAGTAGACCCCACGTCCATGAGGCCAATGCTCATGGTAGCCACTCGCTGCTTGCATTCTGTCTTTGCCACGGAAGAGAAAATGCCCATCAATCAACGCTTGACGCTCCGCATCACTCATCTTGGTATGTAGATAAAAATCCCCTGCCAAATCAGAATCAGCATCAATCTTGGCATACACTTTTGCCATCAAGTCAGCCACCTCTTCGCGACTCTCTCTTGTCCCTCCCGGATTGAGTGGAAACATCGAGAGGTTTCGTGCCACACGAATACGCGTCGAGACGATCTTCTCCTCAGCAGAGCTGGTCAGATCAACTGAAATCTTGTCTGGATCCATGCGCTCTGAAGGTGTACCCTCCAGTGCACTTCCCTCTTTCATAGAGAAGCCCTCATGATACGCCTCTATCACCGGATAGAAGAAATCAGCAAAATCATCATAAGATTCCTTGTCTCCTGCATGACACCCCACAAAACTTTCAGGATAGGAGATACCCGAGTTAATCGCTCGTGCCAAAGTCCATTTGGCTGGACCAGAGCTTTTGACATCTTTATATTTATCCCAAACTTCCTGGGTACACATCTTTGCACAGAGTGAGGTATGTTCACTGGCATTGGCTTTGGCTATTTTTGCAGCGGGGTACTCATTTTTGGCTAAAGACTCTTCTAGTTTTAGATCATAATCAGGATCAAAGCCCTCTTTTTTACCAAACATATTTTTTTGCATATTTTCTTCCTCTTTTTTTAATATCTTAAAGCCTGTAGAGCCTGTTCAATGAACGATCATATGTAGAATATCCACTGGTACTAACCATATTCTAGCAGATTTTCATCTAGATGGCTATAACTAGCCTTCTACCTTCATCCCTTCAGGGCAATCCACCTGCACGATCTTCCCATCAAGTACATCGATCCGCTTGGCTGTCATCTTACCCTGCCAGACACATCCTGTATCCAGACAGACCACCTCTTCATTTTCGGTATATCCCAGTGTAGACCAATGGCCGAAGATCACCTTGGCTCCCAGAGGCTTACGGTTTTTGATCTCGAACCATGGGTAGAGCCCTGCGCTATAGGTTTTTTTACTAGGTGCTCCTTTTTGGTCAAAATCCAGTCTGCCCTTGGCATCACAAAAACGCATACGGGTAAAGGCATTGATGGCAAAGCGATTTTTTTTCTTCTCTGCGAAGATATGGACACCACCTAGCATCTTTTTATCCAGCCATTTGGCTGCTTTGTCACTCTGAAGCTTCTCCTGAAGCTTTTGGCTAAAATGCAATGCCATTTTCAGATCAAACGCAGGGGGGATGCCCGCATGTGCCATCACATACCCAAGCTTCTCATCATAATGGACAAAAGGTTGGGCACGAAGCCACCCGATCAACTTCTCTACATCTGGGGATGCCAAAATAGGGTCCAGTGTTGGATTGCTCTTTTTGAGCCCCCAATAGACTGCCAACAGTGTAATATCATGATTTCCCAGCACCACATCGATATGATCACGGATACTATAGAGATACTCCAGTACTTCCAGTGAATACTCACCTCGGTTGACCAGATCTCCTGCAATCCAAAGTCTGTCCCGAGAAGGATCGAAGTCTATCTTCTCCAACAGCCGCATGAAAGCACTATGGCATCCCTGGATATCGCCTACTGCCCAAACTCTACGATAGGTTGTTTCGGAGCCTCTCTTTTCTCCTCCAAAAAAACCTAAAAAACTATCAAAAATTCCCACATCAGCTCCATAAAATCTATCTATAATTCCATTATTATAGCGAAAAATAAAAAACAATTTATTTCACCCTACTGACTTTGATTTAGTCTTTTAAATTGGGGTCTGGTATCAAATATTAAATATGTTATAATATCAAATTGAAATTTTGAGGAAGCAGAATGGCACGAAAACCCCGTATTGATCTTGTAGGCTTTCATCATGTTGCCAATCAAGGTGTGTATAAAGCCAATATCTTTGCAACGATCCTCGAAAAAGAGAAATTTCTAAGTATTGTCTGTAAAGCATGTGATACCTATAATATCATCCTGCATGACTACTGCATCATGGACAATCACTACCATTTACTACTAGAGACAAAGCGTGAAAACCTCTCCTATTTTATGCGCCAGATCAATGGAAACTACGCGATCTATTTCAATCGAAAACAGGAGCGCTCCGGTCCACTCTGGAAGGGTCGCTATAAGTCTTGGTATATTGTCCATGAAGAGTATCTCGAATATACGATCAAATACATCGAGTATGACCCGATCAAAGCCAACCTCTCTTTCTTCCCTTCTGACTATCCTTATACACTCAGTGCCGCCATCCTAGGCACTGAAACTGTCGTAGTATGTGCACAAAAGTCCCTGATGATAGAAAAGTACACAGAGCGTGAACTCAAACATTTCCTACAATCAGATCTCACCAAAGATGAGCTTGGTGCGTTGGATGATGAAAAAAGAAAAAAGATCATCCAAGAGAAAGCTGGGGCTAAAACAGAAAGAGAAACGCCTCTTGATGAGTACTTTAAAGATACCCATACCAAGCCAGAGAGAAATATTGCCATGCACAAAGCATATCTTGATGGATATTCACAAGGAGAGATCGCAAAGACGCTCAATGTCAGCTCTGCTTTAGTCTCCTACTGTATCAAACGACTCTCATAAATCATAGACTATAAATGATCTAAAGATACATCATTGTACACTTTAACTTATCTATTTTCATCCTTCTTTCCTCCACTATTTTTCTCTTTAGTAAATAATTATATTTAATAGGTAGTGAATGATTAATATGTAATATTTCTGTAACATATTGTTACATATTAGAATTTATTATACTTGGAAAGTTAAAAATATTATGTTTTACTCTCAATTTATGCCATAATCTTATTTGAACTACTTAATAAGGAGGTTATAATATTGAGTAAGACAATAGAAAAGAGAACGACTCTAGAGTCAAACAGTGTTTCTACAGATAGTAGAAGAGGCTTTCTGCGTGGGATGTTCATCTCTGTAGCAGCTGCGGGTGTGCTTTCACCTGTCAAGCTAAAAGCAGATGATGCGGCCATTATGGAAGAAGCAGAATGGGGGGTCAAACTTGGCTATCCTACCAATAAGCAACCCTATGGTCTTCCTTCCCCGTATGAGCATAACAATGTCCGAAGAACCACAGAACTACTCTCTTCAGGAGATATGTACGCGTCAGTAGCAATGAGCCCTATTCACGAGCAAGAGGGTATCATTACCCCTAGTGGACTTTTCTTCAACCGTTCACACGGTGGTACCGCGATTATAGATCCTGATAAATATAGATTGATGATTCATGGATTGGTTGAGAAGCCTATCGTACTCACGCTTGACCAACTCAAGCGCTACCCAAGCGAAAGCCGTATTCACTTTATTGAGTGTCCTGCCAATGGCTCTACCGACTGGAGAGGCCCACAATTCAACAACCTACAGTTCATGAAAGGCATGATGAGCTCTGCTGAATGGACAGGCGTCAAGCTCTCTGTGCTTCTTGAAGATCTCGGTATCAAACCAGAGGCCAAGTGGATGCTAGCTGAAGGAAGTGACAACTCAGAGATGGGTCGAACGATTCCTATGGAGAAGGTCATGGATGATGCCATGCTCGTCTGGGGGCAGAATGGTGAGGCACTTAGACCTGATCAGGGCTATCCTATCAGACTCCTCGTACCGGGTTGGGAGGGTAACCTCAATGTTAAATGGGTCAAACGACTCGAGTTTGGTGCACATCCATGGCATGCCAAAGAGGAGACTGCCAAGTATACCATGCTACAACCAAGCGGTAAGGCCATCCGATACTTCTGGCCAATGGAGGTCAACTCTATCATCACTTCACCTTGTCCGGAGAAGCCATGGACTGACCTCAAAAAAGGCGACATGATTGAAATAAAAGGTCTAGCATGGAGTGGTATGGGCACGATCAAAGCAGTGGATCTCTCCTTTGATGGAGGAAAAAATTGGCAAGAGATCAGTCTCAAAGGGCTCATCCTTCCAAAATCCTGGACAATGTTCAGCCATATAATCAAGTGGGAGGGCAAGCCACTTTTGCTAGCTAGTAGAGCCATAGATGATGCAGGTAATGTACAACCAACCATCAATCAAGAGGTCGCAGCAGTAGGTGTAGAGTCAGTCTATCATCGCAATGCGATCTGTACTTGGGAAGTCAAAGCAAACGGGGAGGTCAACAATGTTCATGTTAGAAGTTAAAAAACCACTTTTAGGCGCACTCCTGGCTCTTTCTGTCATGGCAAGTAGTGCTGTTGCAGGTGATGCCAGCCCCAAGAAAAATGTAGATGCTTCGCTCATCTATCCTATCAAGGATGGAAAGTACCAAGCCTACTCGGTCAACACACAGAATACCAAAGGCTTCTCTCACTATGGGCGTACGCCTACGGCTGCTGAAATCAAAGCATGGGACAAAGATATCATGCCTGATGGCACTGGATTACCCGAAGGCAAAGGCTCTGTAGAAGAGGGCGATGAACTCTATGCAGAAAAATGTGCGATGTGTCACGGTGATTTTGGTGCAGGCGGTAAAGGCTATCCTACACTTTCAGGAGGAGAAGGCACACTCAAAAACCAACTGGTACACCCAGAAAAAGGTGATGAGCCCCCTATCAGAACCATTGGAAGCTACTGGCCCTATGCAAGTACACTATTCTGGTATATCCAATCAGCCATGCCTTTCCCTAATCCAAAGAGTTTGAGTAATGATGAGACTTATGCCATTGTTGCTTACCTCCTTTCTGTCAATGAGATAGAGATAGATGGAGAAGAGCTAGATGATGACTATGTACTCGATCGTGCCAAGTTCCTCAAGATCAAAATGCCAAATGAAAATGGCTTTTATCCTGAAGTCAACGGTGATGTAGGAAGCAAAGAGATGTCAAAGTATCTCAATAACTCTAAAAACTATGGTGCGGGTACACGCTGTATGAAGGATTGTGGTGATACCCCCATTGTGCATATTAAAAATGAGCTCAAAGACTTCCATCCAGCACCTTCCACGATACGTGATCTTCCCTCCCAGAAAGAAGCGGGTGAAATATCTGAAGGTCAGAAGCTCTACGAAGCGACCTGTAGCGTATGCCATGCAAGTGAAGCCATCGGTGCACCAGTCGTAGGCAATAAAGAAACATGGGCCACACTTAGCAAAAAAGGATTAGATGAACTTAACAAAAACGCCATTAACGGTATCAATGCAATGCCTCCAAGAGGTGGGAACATGGACTTAAACGATGATCAGATCAATACGATCGTAGAGTATATGATCAAAGCAAGTCAATAAAGGAGAAACAATGAACTTGACAAAGAAGTTACTCATCGCATCTGTTATGAGTGGATTGTTTGCAACAGTATCTGTTGCAGGCGATATGGACTTAGTAAAAGAGGGCGAAAAAATCTTCAACACCAAAAAGCTTGGAAACTGCCTGGCATGTCACGCCGTTAATGGCAAAGAGATCAATAACCCAGGTAGCTTTGGGCCAAAACTGCAGTATCTAGAAGCATGGCCTGAGAAAGCGCTGTATGACAAGATCTATGATCCGTATACGACAAACCCCATCTCAGCAATGCCGGCATTTGGAAAAAATGGCTGGTTGAATGATCATCAGATTAAAGCACTTGTTGCTTATCTCAAAACCGTTAAATAAACATACTTAAAGGAGAAAAAATGGAAAGAAGAAAATTTTTAGGACTAGGAGCTGGTATACTGGCTGCAACAATGATACCAGCGAGCCTCTCAGCAGAAAACTATAGGGAGACAAAAGTAGATCTATGGAAAGTAAAGAATGAAAAAGGCAAGCCTGGTGTAGATGCTGCCATCAAAGCACTGTTTGGTACAGATAAGGTAGAAGAAGGGAAAGCAAAACTCAAAGCTCCGGATATTGCAGAGAATGGTGCTGTCATCCCTATCACAGCCTCCGCTGAGGGTGCCAGTAGAATTGCTGTCTTTCAGGATGCAAACCCAGAGGCAGCAGTAGCAGTCTTTGATGTACCTAAAAACGGTATCCCTGACTACTCTATCAGAATCAAAATGCAACAAACAGGAAATGTCGTTGTCGTCGCGGAGATAGATGGAAAACTCTATAAAGCAAGCAAAACAGTCAAAGTAACCATCGGTGGTTGTGGCGGTTGATCCTTCGGGCAACTGGTTATCGATTTAGAGCAAAAATAAATAATATTCAATAGAGAAATACAAAGGAAGTAAAATGAGAATCAAAGCGAAAGAGAAAGAAGGCGTAACCACAGCAAAAGTAATGGCGAAACACCCCATGATGAGCTATGCAGAAGCAGAAAAGAAAGGGAAAAAAGCAAACTTCATTACCTATGTAACAGCAAAGGTGGGCGATGAGATCGTCTATGAAGCTTCTACTAGTCAGTTCCTCTCAAAGAATCCGTACCTTAAATTCAAGTTTAAAGGTGAGAACAAAGGTAAAGAGCTTTCAATCACATGGACAGACCTTAGCGGAAAGACAAAGACAGACACAAAGAAGATCAAGTAAGTCATCTTATAGAAGGTGACTTTAGTTAGTCAGATAACAAAGGAGAAACCATGTTATTAAAAGTCGTAAAAATATCTGCTCTTATAGCGATTACCACTTGCACCTTGAATGCAGGAAGTTTCAATACACAGGCAGAAAAAGACAAACAAGCACTCGTAACCTATATGGAAGCAAAATTTAAAGATGCGGATAAGAACCGAGCATTTTTTCCGTACTCTTCTGATGATGAATTAAAAAATAATTTTTCAAAAAATATCAAAGAGAAAGATTTTGCTTTAGGATCCTATGCCTTTAATTCTAGAGGAAAGTCTCAGTATGATGATATCAAAGAGATGCCTCCATATGAGGATGCAATCGATGCTGGTGAGGAGCTTTATGGTAAGAAATTTGCCAATGGTAAATCATTTAAAGCGTGTTTCCCAAAAACAGATATTGCAGGAAACTACCCTTATTTTGATGACAAAAAAGGTGCTGTAGTCACACTGACTGCTGCGATCAATGACTGTCTTGTTGCCAATGGCGAAAAGAAATGGGGCGAGAAGAAAGGCAACATGGCAAAACTTCAAGCCTATTTTGCATTTCAATCTCAGGAAGCTGGGAAAAAGCTAGATATCAAAATAGACAGCCAGGCTGCAGCAGATGCCTATGAAAGAGGTAAAAAAGAGTACTACTCACAAAGAGGCTATCTCAAACTCTCTTGTGCAAGTTGCCACGTGCAAGGTACCGGACAGAGAGTAAGAGCAGAATATATGTCTCCTCTTCTGGGTCAAGTCACACATTTTCCTGTCTTTAGACTCAAGTGGAATAGCTTAGGTACGCTAGAGAGAAGAATGACTGGTTGTAATAAAGACCAGGGGGAAAACCCACATAAGCCAAACAGCAAATGGATGAAAGAGCTTCTTTACTTTATGGCATATATGTCAAATGGTATGGCTGTTGACGGTCCGGATATTAGAAAGTAAAGGTGGATATGATGAAAAAATTACACAAAATTCTATGGACGGTTAGTTTAGGTCTACTCAGTACTAGTACATTACAAGCAGATCTTTTGAGCGATGCGGCAGCACTGGATGTCAACAAAGCCTGTGATGTTAAAGCCAATGGCATCGATACTGTTTTAGCCACAGCTGCAAAGTATAATGCAGAAGCAGTCAAGCTAGGTGTTGAGTTCAAAAGACTCGGTGTCACCAACAGCAACTATATCAAGACTACTACCGAAGCTGTAAAAGCGAAGAAAAAAGAGGTAGTCCTTGAGTATAAGAAAAAGGGCAAAGTCAAAAAGCAAAAGATGGCAACTGACTATGCTGCTTGGAGAGCTTGTAGTTTTGCCATTCGTGGTCTACAGCAGAAAGTAGAAGCTGAAGATACTTGGAGACTTGCTGTCCCGGGTGATGGCTTCAAGTATTAGGAGAAGATATGAGTAAAATGAGTAGAAGAGAGTTTGTCTATATGATGGCAGTCCTTGGAGCTGCGCCTGTATTTGCCAACTCTCATACGCGTATGACAGATACAGGGAAACTTGAGGATTATTATAAACTCAAAAGTTTTGGTAATGTGAGACTAATGCATATGACAGATAGCCATGCACAGTTGTTGCCTGTTTACTTCAGAGAGCCTAGTGTGAACCTTGGTTTCTTTGATAACTATGGGAAGCCACCACATATCGTAGGTGAGCCACTCCTAGATTATTTTGGCATCAAGGGTAATAAAAGACTTGAGTATGCCTATACCTGTGTCAATTTTGAGAAACATGCAGAGACGATGGGTAGAGTCGGTGGATTTGCACAGATCAAGACTGTCGTAGACTTTCTCAAGAACAGTTTTGGTAAAGACAAAACCCTACTCCTAGACGGTGGTGATACATGGCAGGGAAGCTGGTCCTCTCTGCAAACCCGCGGCAAAGATATGGTAGGGGCAATGAACCTGCTAGGTGTTGATGTAGCGGTAGGTCACTGGGAATTTACCTACAAAGCCCAAGAGGTTCTGGATAATGTTAAAGCACTCGATGCAGAGTTCCTGGCACAGAACATCCATGTCAAAGAAGATGCACTCTTTGATGGTGCACCCTCCTATGATGAGGACACCGGTCATGCATTCAAGCCCTATACCATCAAAAAGATGGGTGATGCCCGTGTAGCGATCATTGGTCAGGCATTCCCTTATACCACGATTGCAAACCCACAGAGAAATATCCCTGACTGGACATTTGGTATCGATGCTGATCCTATGCAGGAGCTTGTAGATGAGATTCGTAAGAAAGAGAAGCCTGATGCGGTTATCGTTCTCTCGCACAATGGATATGATGTGGACAAAAAAATGGGTGAAGTGGTCACCGGTATTGACTTTATCATGGGTGGACATACCCACGACGGTGTACCCGAAGCCTATCCTGCCAAGAACAAAAAAGGCACAACCTATATTTGTAATGCCGGCTCTAATGGTAAGTTCCTCAACGTACTGGATCTCCAGATCGAGAAGGGTAAAGTGAAGGACTTCAAGTTTACACTGCTTCCTATCTTTTCTGACTTGATTCCTGAAGACAAAGCGATGAAAAAATATGTGGCTGATGTCAGAAAGCCGTTTGAGAAAGACCTCAACCGTGTGATTGCAACCACTGAGATGACACTCTTTAGGCGTGGAAACTTCAATGGTAGTTGGGACCAAGTCATCTGTGATGCCCTCAGGGATGTTAAAGGTGCCGATGTTTCACTGTCTCCTGGATTTAGATGGGGAACCACCCTTATGCCAGGACAAGATATCACCTTTGATGATCTAGCAACACAAACAGCCATGACCTATCCTGAGACCTACCTCAAAGACATGGATGGCAAAACCATTAAGGCAGTGCTAGAGGATGTTGCAGACAACCTCTTCAACGAAGATCCATTCTACCAGCAGGGTGGCGACATGGTACGGACAGCAGGACTGTCCTATACCATAGATCCTAAAGCCAAGATGGGTAGCCGTATTACCAATATCACGCTCTCCAATGGTAAAAAGATTGAAGCAAGCAAAGTCTATAAAGTGGCTGGATGGTCAACTGTCGGGTCAGTCTCTCCAGGTGAACCTGTATGGGAAACCGTAGAGACCTACCTTAAAAATATTAAGCATATCGGTAAAGATTACAAAGTTGATGCACCAGATATCTTGGGTGTCAAGGGTAACCCTGGTATTATTACCTAAGCTTCTGGCCATATAGCTTACCCCCTGCCAAACACAACCTCCTGTGTTTGGCAGTAGAGTTTATGTATACAAAAGTCCTTTTGTATACACAAGTTTTAGAAGGAAAACGATGAAACAACTTTTATCCTTATCTCTTTTTACATTTCTTTTTGTATCCTTGCTCAGTGCGAATAACTTTCAAGAAGGTGAAAAAATATTTAATACCAAATGCAGCACTTGCCATGCTGGACATATTCCTGCAGACAAATTAAAAGAAAACTTCTTTGAAAAAGAGAATAAGCTACTCAATCTCAAGGCTCCTTCTGTCAATATGCTTGCATATACGATCATGGATAGCCCCAAACATATCGGTGATCCCAATGATCCGGAAATGCAACAGATGGAAGTAGAAGAGTACCTCAAAGATTCACTGTATGATCCCAAACCTGAAAACAGTATCTGTGATGATAATTTTGCCAAATATTATGACATCAAAAAAAGCATGAAAGGGGAAGTCTCTCTCAAAGAAATCACTGCACTTTCTTACTATTTCATGACGTATAAAAAAGAGTGGCTGAAGGCACACCCCAAGAAAAAACGCATCCTTTCTGAGAGCTACAAAGAGAAAGATCTCCTCAGAGACGCAATCAAAGAAAACAAGCGTATCATTATAGAAGCATCCTCCAGCACCTGCCATTTCTGTAAAAAAATGAAAAAAGAGGTGCTGGATATCAAAAATATTCAGGAACAAACCAACAAAGACTTTATCTTCATAGAGGTTGATATAGGCAAAATGAAACTGCCTTTTAGTCTCAACAAAGCATTCAAAGGCATTACGCCTACTTTCTTCTTCCTTTCTCAAGAGGGGAAACTGCTTAACCAGTATCCAGGAAGTTGGAACAGTAGTGATTGGCAACTCCTGCTCAAAGAAAATCGTATAAAAAATAGGAGCAAATGATGGTGATCGCAGGATTTGTAAAAGGGATCTACAGTGCAACCCAAAAGGATCAAAAAAGCCCCAGACCTACCACTAAGATACTTGAATTCATAGAAAATCACGGTATCAAAGAGGATAAATTTGCCGGTAGTGATATGGAAAAGACGGTGATGATCGTAGGGCAAAAGGCCTATGATATGGCAAAAGAGGAAGGGATTGACCTTGAACCAGGAAGTCTGGGTGAAAATATCCTACTTGATTTTGACCCACATGACTTTATGTATGGTACAATATTTACATTAGGTGATGTACAATTACGGATCACCGAAGACTGCTCTATGTGCAAGCATCTTACTGTCTTTGATAACAGATTACCTAAACTGCTACTACACCATCGGGGACGCTACTGTAAAATCCTTCATGGCGGTACGGTCAAAGTAGGTCAAATAGTCACCCTATAGGAAAAATAATGAAAAAAACACTACTCATATTACTTACAAGCATGGCGCTATTTGGCGGAATGACATACAGTGACCCCAAACCTACTTTCGATGCCCCCAGAAAGATCATTATGAAGCTGAATATGTCTGACGTCAAAGAGGTCAACCATATGCTAGGTACCATCTATAACCTACTCAAGGATTATCCCAGCGATACCCTCAAAATAGAGGTGATCGGCTATGGCCCTGGTATGCGTGCCCTCAAGAAAGATTATGATAAACATACGCTCAGTCGAATCCGTTCACTCATGGAGTATGAGGTTGATTTTATAGGATGCCGTAATACAATGGTAACTATGAAATGGACAGAAAAAGACTTTATAAACAATATCACTTATGTGCAAGCTGGTATCGCACAGGTCATAGAGAGACAAGTAGGAGGATGGGTCGATGCCACACCATATTAAGAGTATACTAGGACTATTATTGGCATCCCAGGTACTGCTTGGGTTTGATTATACACTGAAACCTAAACAAGTATCTCCAAGTGTTTGGTGCTTTTTTGGCAAGCTCGAAGCACCCTCCAAGAGCAACGGTGGGTTTATGTCCAACAGCTGTTATATCAAAACAAAGAAGAGCTACATTGTGGTAGATTCCGGCCCTACCCATCAGTTTGCCGAACAGTCCTATCGTGCCATGGAAAAGATCGCTGCACTCCCTGTCTCACTGGTAATCAATACCCACTACCATGATGACCACTGGCTAGGGAACAGCTACTATAAAAAACGTTTCAACGCCAAACTGATAGGCACCACACTCCAGCAGGAGAGTTATAAAAAAGGGGATAGCGTGAGGATGCAGAAAATGACCTCCCCGGAGATCTTTGCCAGAACACTGATCATTCCTCTGGATGAAACGGTAAAGAAAAAACAAACCCTCACCATAGGAGATAAAAACCTCATCATTATCCCTGTAGGTACTAAAGCCCATACCAGCGAAGATCTTTTTGTACTTTTAGAAGATGAAAAAGTGATCTTCTCTGGAGATCTTGTGATGAATGGACGCGTCACCTCCAATCGAGATGGCTCCGTACTTGGACAACTCAAAGCCCATAAGATGATCAACAGCATAGGATGGAAGGTGTTGGTACCTGGACATGGCTATGAGACAGGTAGCAATGCGATGGAGGAGTCCTCCCTGTACTTTACACTTCTCAAAGAACGGGTAGGTAAAGCCGTAGAAGATGATATCGGTGCAGATGAAGTAACCAAGGTGGTTACACTCCCCGAGTTCAAGGATAAGGCCATGTATGATATCCTCAATAAGCGCAATGTCTTTGATACTTACAATGAACTGGAATTTGCCGAGTAGCATGGAACAGTTTACCCCTATCTCCTCCGATGATCCGATACAAGCAGTTATCAAACAGGCATTTGATATGGATCTCAAGGTAGAGGGAGGCTGGGGATACCATCAAAATGATGCTATCATCCTTCATACCCATTCTCTCTCCTCCAAACAGTTACAGCACACCCTTGCCTCTATGCGAACCCATCTGGAGATGAGTATGACACAAACTGCTGAACATCGCTATGGTGGTATCAATGTCTCAGAACTTCATAGAGAAACATATACTGACCTAGAGAAGGTCACCTATCATGTCACTGCGATACTAGAGTCAGATTATGCGGACTTTATCAATGCTTACAAAGAAGGGTATGGTACAGAGACATTTGATATAGAAGCACATTTTCATGCACGGGAAGAGGCAACACTCAAACGTGAAATAACTATTTGGTATCGAGTGAAAAGATAGACATACTCTCCCATATTATATATTTACCTGACCTGCAATAATCATAAGTATAATCTTTCAATAGAAAAAAATTTATAAATTATTCTTATTATATAGAATAATAGTGATTGATTTATATATTTTCGATATAATTTTTTTATCTTAAATATTCCAAAGGAGACAGAATGGTAAAAAAATTACTATCTGCAATAATGATCGTAGGCTTAGTTGGGTTGTTCTCTACAACTCTAAATGCAGCGGATGTACCAGCAAAGAAAAAGAAACAAACACCTCAGGGACTCTACCTAACACCAAAAGAGGCTCATGATATGAAGACAGCCAGTCCAGCTAAAGTACTTTTAGTTGACGTAAGAACTCCAGAAGAGCTCTATTTTGTAGGATATGCTATTGATGTTGACAAGAATATTCCTTTGGCATATGTTGACTACTCCAAACTGAACAAAAAAGGTAAAAAGTTTGCAAGTGCAAAAAATAAAAACCTTATCGCGCAACTTGATGCAGCTGTCAAAGCAAAAGGAATGACTAAAGATGATGCTGTGATCTTTATCTGCCGTTCTGGAGACAGAAGTGCGACTGCTGCAACCATGGCCAATAAAGCAGGCTACACAAAAGCTTATACAATCACCACAGGTACAGAGGGTGATAAGAGTGCTGAGAAAAAAAGAACCGTCAATGGCTGGAAAAATGATGGTCTTCCATGGACTTACAAGTTCAATAAAGACTTCTTCCAGTACGAGAAACCTTTCCAGTAGATTTTCTCCACCCTATGCGAACTACACAAAGTGTGGTTTGCATGAGCTTCTCAATCCCTATAGCACTTACCCCTTGCACAATAGAATAAATCATATTCATATAAACAAACTATTTATATAGGTATATTTTATATAAAAAGAGTAAAATATCAAATCTTTTTATTACAACTTAAGGAATAATGATGGAAAAAAAATACTGGAATCCCTATGTCGGTGGTATCGTACTGGGAACTATGCTATTCTTGACCTTTGCCATTGCCTCCCAAGGATTCGGTGCCAGCGGTACATTCTCCAGAATGACTGCCCAATTTTTGGTAGACAGTGACAAGAGCTGGCTGGATAACGCCTATATAGCAAGCTATTTCAGACACGGTGACAATGCATTGCTCAACTGGACTGTGGTAGAGACATTCGGTATCCTCATCGGTGGGTTTGCCTCTGCCCTTTTGGCAGGCAGATTTATATTCAGACCAGACAAGGCTCCTTCTTACCCAATGCCAAAAAGATTCTTTTGGGCATTTATCGGTGGTATGATCGTAGCAGTCTCTACCAGACTGGCTCGTGGCTGTACCAGCGGACAGGGTCTTGACGGTATGGCGACCTTCTCCGTAGGGGCATGGATATTTATGTTCACTACCTTCGCATCAGCACTGATACTCTCCCCACTTTTCAAAAAGCAGTGGAATGATGAAGGAGAAGCATCATGATAGATACACTGATCCTACCACTTTTCAAAAATGGCTTCCTCAGTCCTGAAGCCAATATGTTCTTTGCATTGATCATGGGTATAGTTTTTGGATTTGTTCTGGAAAGAACCGGTTTCACCAGAGCACAGCATATCGCAGATGCTTTCTATTTCCGCAATCTGGCTGTACCTAAGATCATGGGTAGTACTGTAGTTGTAGCCAGCACCTGGATGATCATCTTCTCCTGGTTTGGCTGGATTGATCTCAATCTTCTGTTTACACCAGCCACCTATATCTGGCCTTATGTTGTGGGAGGACTACTCTTTGGAGCAGGTATGGTCATCGCAGGATACTGCCCCGGTACTGCCGTAGCAGGGCTGGGAACTGGCAAAAGTGATGCACTTGTATTTTTACTAGGTGTATTTGCCGGTATGTTCCTCTACTTCATCCTCTATCCATTTATTGCTGATTTCGCTAGTTCCACCAATCTGGGTGTCTTGAAACTTCATGATCTTTTCGGTGGCAATGAATACACCTCATACATACTCACTGTAGCACTTGAAACAGGAATTATCCTCTTTATGATGCTTTTACAAAAACTGACAAGAAAAGGAACAAAATAATGAGTACAAAAACAACCATCGCAGGCGGTACCCTGATACTGGCCGGAGGTCTGGCATTGGCTATCTATGCCAACACCAATGTCTCTGCCCTAACTGCTGCCAAAGCAACGACGGTAGCAAAGTATATCAAGCTAAGTGATAGTGCACTTTCCAAAGGTGACAGCAAAGCAGCCGAGAAATTTGCCAAACAAGCTTTGGCAACAGACCCACAAAACAAAGAAGCCCTCTCTGGATTTAAGAAAGTGATTCTGGCATCTTGTCCAAAGAGCGTAGCACCGACAGCAGGGACTACCACTACACCCGCTACTGCCCCTGCAGCTACACAACCAGCAACACCTGCTGCCGAGCCAGAAGAAGAAATGGGCTGTATCTAATCCACTATGCCTCTTCTACGTAGACTCCCTATACTCCTTCTACTTATCAGCAGTTGGCTGAGTGGGGGGATCATACCACAGCATGAGATTGAGAGAGGGGTCTCCCTGTTCAAATCCAAGAAATTCCACACTTCATTCAAACTTCTAAAACCCTATGCTGACCAAGGCTATCCTAAAGCACAATTCACTATTGGCCTCCTCTATGATATGGGTAGCATTGCTAAAACAGACAAACGCAAAGCTGTCCTCTGGTACCGCAAAGCTGCCGAACAGGGCTTGGCAGAGGCGGAGTATGATATGGGTGTCATGTACTCCAAAGGTGAAGGTATCGGTAAGGATCTTGAGATAGCACTGACATGGTATCTCAAATCAGCTACACACGGTAGTAAACATGCCATGTATAATCTTGGTGTCATCTATGAACGGGGCTATGGTATAGAACAGAATCTCACAAAAGCGATGCACTGGTACAAGAAGGCTGCTTCTCTGCAAATGGCAAAAGCGGCTTACAACATCGCAACGCTTTACTATCGTGGTAGCTACATACCCAAAGATCTCTCTCAAGCCTTTATACATTATCATCAGGCAGCTAAACTTGGACACACTGAAGCTTCTTTTACGCTGGGATATATGATAGAGCATGGCGAAGGTACAGAGAAAAACCTCAAAAAGGCAAAGTTCTGGTATAAAGAAGCTGCAATTAATGGACACAAACATGCCCGCAAAAATCTGGGGCTAATTTTGAAAAAAGAGGGAAAGCATAAAGAAGGCGACTATTGGTTGCAGAGATCTAAATAATACTAGCCACACGTTACACTCCACCTATTCCATCATGACACACTTTTGACACATCTTTTTGCTACAATAGTCTAATAGGGGCTTTTTGTTCCTAATTTTATTTTGGAGGCAAATATGAAAAGAATAGTACTAATGATCATATCTATTATGACATTGAGCAGCATCAGTTTTGCTGGGGGTAAGCTTGTGGCACCAGTGATAGATCCTATCGCTTCTGTTGTAGATAGCGGGTTTTATATAGGTATTGGCGCATCTGCCATGAGTCTTAGAGATGACCTTAGCGATGAAGAGTTCACCACTGCTGGCATCATGTTTCAAGCAGGGTATCAATTTAACAGATATGTTGCTCTGGAAGGGAGATACACCAAAGGACTAGGCAAGCTCAAGTATGACCATGGCAATACCAACAATCCTGACAGTGATGACTTTCCTGCTGATTTTACCAATATAGGCATCTATCTAAAACCTATGTTACCAGTAGAAAACTTCGTACTCTATGGACTGATAGGATATGGTGAAGTCAAAATGACCAATCTGCCTGGTGGAGTAGGTACTGCCGACCGATCAGAGAGCGGACTACAATGGGGAGCAGGCGTCAGCTATAGGGCTAGCGAAAATGTCTCTACCTCAGTAGACTATGTTCGCTTCTATGATGATACTGGTTTTGATTATAGAGGAACAACTGCAAATGTGGTTGCTGATGCATGGACACTGAGTGTCTCATATAAATTTTAAACTATAGAAAGGAGAAAATATGAAACAGATACATTTCAAAATCCTATTGATACTACTCGGCATGGTCACCATTTTTGGACTTAGTGGATGCAAAGAAGGAGAGGGCAAAGATGGTGCCCATTCTCCGGTCAATCTATTAGATGGTACCCCTGATGATGAGCCAGTCAACAATGCGCCTCATGCAGATGCAGGAGAGGATCTAAAGGTAAACATAGATATGTACTATGATGTTGACTACTATACAACCAAAGTCATAAGTGCCGTTGAGGGTAACGTCAGTAATGGGGTACATAAGGTAGATCTAAATGGCTCAAACAGCACAGACGATGGACTAAAAGATCCGTTGACATATAGCTGGTCTTTGGTGCATTCCGATACTAGCAGCCAACCCACACTTAACAATAACAATACAGCCGAACCATACTTTAGCCTCAGCTGTGATAACTTTACGGATGCAGATAGCAGTAACTGTACGTACAGTGATGATGGACGACATGAGTGTACATACATCATCAAACTTACAGTTGATGACGGAGAGTTGAGCGATGAAGACAATGTCACGGTCACTGCTTCCTATAGTGATGACTGTAGATATAGTGGTGAAGAATACTAATACTTATGGGTCTACAAAGATAATCTTTGCTCCTCATTATATATAATCAGGCTAACTCTCCCATAATATCCGTCAATACATCATGGGCATGGTTGATTGCCATGGCGATCGATCCACCACTATCAAAGACGATATCTCCTACCATATAAAGTCCCTTTACACTCGTCTCATGCTGTGCATTGAAAATTGGCTGACCACTCTCATCCAGTTCAATATGACAGCTGCGCAGGAAGTCCACTGGTGTGGTACCACCCAGGGCATAGATGATCCTGTCATAGATTGTATGGTAGCCATTGGCATAGTTTACTTGGATACGGCCTTCGTGATTTTCAATCGAATCAATATCGGTATTGTATCGCACACGCAACTTCTCCTGCTGATCATACTCCGTAATCATATCTCTATTAATAGTGTTGGCTCTGGCAAAGGCGTCCTTGCGATAGGAGAGTGTCACCTCGTTATCCTTACTCAAATGACAGGCATACTCCAATGCTGTATCCCCTCCCCCTACGACCAATATCTTTTCATGCCCTCTACAATCATGAGGATTATGATTAACAAAGGCTCTTATTGTGCGAGGTATCTTATAAGATGGTTTGTTTGGCTTGCCCATTCTGCCTATGGCTACGATCACATTTTTTGCCCTATAGTCTCCATTACTGGTAGAAACTGTCAGACTTCCATCCTCCCCTTTGACCACACCTGAGACCTCTGTATTAAAAAGCGTATCAATCTTTTCATCATCCAGCAATGTCTCAAAGTAATCCAATGTACTCTCCTTGGTACCATCGAAGAACTCTACATTTCCCTTGATCGTTACCTCTTGTCCCTGCCAGTCTTTGTCTACGCGTTTCGCGTCCTTGTAGTACTGTCTAATGGTCTGGGAGTGGTTGTCTCCTTTCTCAATAAAGAGAATTTTACCAAGCCCAAAAATAGAGGCCTCCACCGCTGAAGCAATCCCCCCAGGACCTCCACCAACAATAGCAATATCATAGAGATTTTCCATAGCTATTTCCTTTAAGTTAAATAATATTTTATTATACCATAAATCTATTGTTCCTTATTCATTGACTATTTATGATTTTGAATTTGACACCCGACCCTTTAGTAAATAACTTAAGAACGATAAAATGAGAGAAATTTTTATTATTCCCATTACAGCAAGAGATTCAGACCCTCTTCCCTGATCTCATCTATTTTATGAAAATGAAAGGTCTTGAAATCAGCTGTATTTGGTTCCAAAAGCAAGATATTTTTTTTGCTTTGTGCTACGCTTATTTTACTCTGGTTATAGATCAGTAGTCGCATGGAACGTTCAAACATTTCCAGTACATTTGAGGTTTTGAAAAAATGATCTGGCATCTGCTCTTCAAAAGAATGCCTTCCCAATACATCCACCGCCAATATATCCTCATAGTTTGTCTCACTGATCCCTAGATTTTCACAGAGAAAACCATCTCCATAGACTTTCCCCTCAATCATTTTCTCCTCAAAAATGCCAGGTATCGCCATGGTTGCCAGTACAGCATCACGGATCAATACCTCATCCCTGTGATCAAAAACCCGTTTCTCTCCTGTACACAGGTCGGTTGTGATCAACTTGAGAGGTATACATGTATCTGCCATCTGCCTCTTTCCAAATATACCATCAAATATCCTCTCTATCCGTGTATGATCTACAATGGCATTCCCAGAAAAAGAGAATTTGATCCACTTAGTGAGAGAAGCAAATGCTTTGATCTGTGTATGAATCTCTACCTCATTCATCCCAATCGCCAGACAAGCACCGATGATGCCACCCATGCTTGTACCGATGATCTCCTCAGGTACAAGTCTCTGTAGCTCTAACTCATGCAAGACCCCCAAGTGGGCGATCCCCAATGCACCACCACCGGAGAGTACCAGACTAAAGGGTTTATCTTTTGATAACTGTTTCATAGGCTTTGACCTTTTGTTCAAATTTCATCTTCGCATACGCAGCAGATGGTGAAGGCAAATAATATGTCTCCATCTCCATATAGTCAAAATGCAGCCCATACAGTGCTTCCGCCTTTCTACCTGTAAAGGCTATCCTCTCTATGCTGGGATACTGCTCCAGCAATGCAGGAATATCATTGACCACCTCATCTTCCAGAGAGCTGTCCAGAGAGTTCTCTCTGCTACAGCTGGCTATCATATCCCAAAGCCCTAGCTTCGCTTCTTTGAGTAGCCAGATCTTCTGGTCGCGATTGTTGATAGGATACTCTGTAACAGTAGAGAGGATTTTCCAAAACTGATTACGTGGATGAGCGTAGTAAAAATCATTCTTAACAGACTGGATACTAGGAAATGATCCTAATATCAATGTTTTAGTGTTCTTGAAAATGATAGGTTCAAAAGGGTGTTCACTCGTTTCATTGCTCATTTTTCGCCTTCACTAAAGTTTTTTGAGGAAATTTTCCAGTTTATTAATCTGTGCTTTAGAGATATTTTCTACTACCAGACTCACCCATCCTCCCTCATCAGAGAGGGTATAGAACAGTTTGGAATCAACCGATGCTTTGTCTGGCTTGTCCTTTTGCTCTTTCACCCGCTGCTTGATCTCCCGCAACGGTAGCTTCTCTGTGAGTACCTCATTGATAAGCAGCATGATCCTGCCTTCATCTCCCAGTTTATTGATCTCCTGGGCAGCACTGTAGCCTATCTTTCCCTCCTTGAGTGCATCGAGTACCTTGGGAGAGAGGGAAAAGATCTTCAGACGGTTGATGAGCGTAGAGACAGAGATATTGCCCAGTCGCTGTGTGATCAGCTCCATCTGCTCTCGCTGGGAGACTGTTTTTGCATCCAGCCCTTTGAGCACACCACTGTCTGCATTACGGAAGCGATAGAGCAGTTTTTTGACCGCCTCGATATCCATCTCCAGACTCAGCGCGATATACTGGAGTATCCCTATGGTCTGATCATAGGGGTTGAGATCCTCTCGCTGCATATTTTCTGAGAGCATGATCAGCATCGCCTCCTGATCACTCACACTCTCCAGTACTACTGCCGGGATCTGCTCCCAACCGAGCAACTTCACTGCCTCTACTCTTCTGAACCCTGCGATCCGTTCATACCCATCCTCAACCCTGCGTACCACGATCGGCTGAAGTAGTCTCTTGGTCGATGCGATATTGCGAGAAAGTGCCTCGATCTCTTCCCTGGAATAACTCCTACGATCATGTAGTTTTGGTGCTCGTATCTGAGTGATCTCTATCTGTTCTACCCTATCATCTACTGCTGCATATACCTCTGCCATACCCTATTCCTCCCAGAAAAGATCACTAATAACAACGTTGTTATTAATCTTCTTAGATTATTTTACTCCACCTTCCTTAAAAGTGGACTGAATGGCAAAAAATACAAAAATACTATTTAAGATTTGACACCCGTCCCCTTACTTAAGTAAGTATAATAATGATGAAGTGAGAATACTCCATTATGATATTTGTCTTTTACTTTTTTACTGTACAATGCTATCATCGTAACATATAGAGGAAAATATCTATGACAAAAGATGTAAAAAGTAAATATATTGCACTTGTCATCTTGGGTTTTGCCTTTGTGGCACTCCTCTATGTCACCATCAAAGCCATACAGATTGTTGACAAGACACAGATAGGTACAAGCGATGGTGTATATACCAATAGAGTCACCACATCACAGGAGATACATAGTCAGGCATTGACACTCACCAAGTCCTGCAAAAGTGAGTCCTGCCAAGTCCAAAACCTACTGGATTATGTCACCCATATCCCCTACAAGATCAATCATTTTCGCGCACACTCACCACAAAAAACCATCCAAAACAACTTTGGCGACTGTGATGACAAAAGCAATCTACTCATCTCTATGCTCCATGCTTTAGACAAAGAGGCATATTTTGTCTTGGTGCCGCATCATATCTTTGTCATCACACCTATCAATGCTCAGAAGCTCTCTAGCGAAAAAGGGCTCTGGCTGGATGGGAAAAAGTATTATATCTTGGAGAGTACCGCAGAGGACTCCAGGATAGGCTTCCCTCTACACTACACATTGGATGAGATCAGTGCGATTGTGGAGCCGTTTTCTAATGAGAAAGTAGCGTATACAAAACTTCTGTACAAACCATAAAAGACTTTTATCATCTTCTCACTCAAAGCCCTATAGGTAAATGATAGTGACATCTGAATCTTTTTTGATTATCTAAAGTGTTATTTTCTTCAAAAATACAGTATGATGATGCGGTTACGGTACTAAATCCACTATTTGGCAGCCACTGATGATATGCCCATTGGATCAATCTGAGAATATCATCATACGCCCCATCTAGAGAAAATATCGCGTAGGCACCACCTCTTATATGTGATTTTGGCAAACCTGTATATATAGAGGTCTTCATATCCTTAGGCTCAATACATGCCACGTAATAACATTGGTCTAGCGGAGTGATCGCAGGATTATCATAATATACACCTATACGGTGGTAGTTTTTTATAGGATTTGATTGTACCCACACCATAAGCTTCTCCCATGCAGATCCTATATTGCTGTAGCCCCTATATCGAATATAATACACTTCTCTATCTTTCATGGTTACTATTCTAGGCTTTAGGTGTGAAAAGTCAGAAGTAGCTAATAGAAGCCTATTCTCTTGATTAATCATTTTATGAAAATGCTCTATATGCCCACCGTTTCTCCACTGCTTGGGTGTTTGTCCAAATCTACTTTTAAATGCTCTTAGAAATGAGGTGAGAATACTATATCCACACATATTGCCTATCTCTGTAATCGTATAATCTTTATTGGCTATCAATAGATTGGCAGCCTTTTGCAATCGTACAGATTTGATCGTTTCGTAGATATTGGCATTGAGTTGCTCTTTGAATATGCGATGCAGATGAAATTTGCTGATATTAAAGTCATTTGCGATTGCATCAATATTAAGATCTGTGTCTATATGATGAATAATATAGTACATCAAATTATTGGCTATCTCATTATGTATCAGTTTTGTTTTTCTTGTCTTCATTGATAGTATTATACCTAGTTTGGCAATAAAAGAAAGTTTTAAAAGCACGAAATGATGAGAATGTAAGAGGTGTACCCGTTACCATACAAGTAAACATTTAAAGGGTACTTTATGGAAATATATTCAACGACTTTACTTGCAACAATCTTTGCATTTTCTTTTGCAACCTCTATCACTCCTGGCCCTAACAATATCATGTTGTTATCCTCAGGATTGACTTTTGGATATAGAAAAACCGTACCTCATCTGCTCGGTGTCATTATAGGATTTCCTCTCATGACGCTTCTTGTAGGGTTAGGTTTAGGCAAGATATTTGAAGCATATCCTATTATATTGACGATACTCAAAGTAGTAGGTACTATATATCTATTGTGGCTTGCTTGGAAGATAGCAAATTCGACACCCTCTCTTAACGAAGAGGTAAGTAGTAAACAACCTTTAAAATTCATACCTATTGTTCTGTTTCAGTGGGTAAATCCAAAAAACTGGATAAAGATCATCACCGCAATGTCTGTTTATGTCAATTCAGCAGAACATGCACTAAGCCAGATCGTTATTATTACCATTATCTTTCTTGCAACTGTTATAATCTCTGCAAACTCATGGACAATGGGAGGTGTTGCTCTCAAAAGATTTATCAAAAACAAAAAAGCAATAAGAGCATTCAATATATCGATGGCAATACTGCTGATACTGTCTATAGTATTTAGTTTTTGGAATACCTAGAAAAGCTGTACCCCTATCGACATGCCTTACGCATGTTCTGTACGATCAGTACCAATAACGCCACAGTAAACACCTTGAAGTCGATCTCACTGGCACTGTGCACCGCAGCGAACTTATCACTCTGGGTCATTGCTTCACCTGCGAGTTGCATGGTGAGAATATCTGGCATATAGTAGTGACTAAAAAAGAGTCCTGAGGCGATCGTAATCAGTGCTGTCAGAGTAGTGATACTGTCACGCTCAAACATTTTGTATTTGTATCCCTCATAGAGAAAGATCGCTACGAGTGTAAAGTCTACCAGATAGGAGAGCCTGACAAAGTTCTCTGTCATGATCAGACCTTCCTGGAAGTGACTCAAGACCTCACTGCCCAGCCAAAGCTCGGTATGGAAGGTTACCGGAGCGACAACGATCCCTGCATAGAGTCCGGCACCTAATGTGCCTGCTAATAAAATCAAATATACCATTGTGGTTATTCTAAAAGTTTTTTTCATTTTTTATTCCTTATAATTTTTGATATCTTGTAGGATGCGTAGAATGCACCATGGTATTTGAACCTTAACATAAAATATTAAACATTGGTGCGTGTTACGCACCCTACAAAAAGTGGATTATAAATCCTCGATCGAGTCCAGCCAGATCGGTATAAAACGCGATGGCATAGTCTCCGATATCTTTCACAAAAGCAGCCATCGGCTCTCTCTGATCATAGCCCATCTCACAGGCCAGATACTTCACCTCTCTCTCTTTGGCTAGCATGATGATCTCTTTGAGTAGCTCATCACCCTGCTCCTCGCTATAGAGAGCGGTATGGGGCTCATACTCGGCCACATTAGGTGCCAGTGGGGTATGCTTGGCGATATAGGGAGGGTTGCTCACTATCAGGTCGATCTGCCTGTCGATACCATCCAGCAGTGATGTGTGCTGCAGGTCTATCTGCTCCTCTAATCCAAAAGCACACACATTGGTCTGGGCTACTGTCAGTGCCTCCTCAGAGATATCCGAAGCCACGATCTGCAACTGAGGGAACTTGCGCGCCAGCACAATCGAGATCGCACCAGAGCCTATACCGATCTCTGCGATAGAAGCTATGCTCTCTGCCTCAATGATCTCAGATACCCTATCCACCAATACCTCTGTCTCTGGACGAGGGATGAGGGCTCCGGGAGCACTATAGAGATCGATATCATAGAAGCTCACACGCCCCGTGATATACTCCATAGGCTCATGGGCTACCCGCCTAGCGACCAGTGCTTCATAGCCTGCACTATCCTCCAGCTCTCTATCATCATACATCTTGAGCCAGGTACGCTCTTTACCCAGATGATATGCCAACAAGATCTCTGCTTCAAAGAGCGGACGCTCACAGGCATAGCGGAGCTTCTCCTTGGCTTGGGATAGGGCTTGCTTGAGTGTCATGGCTTTATGCCTTGTCCTGCTCTACGAAGGTAAATATCCCTCCCTTGGGCAGCTCTCCATCCAGATCTACTTTACTCGCATCAAAGCCTAGCTCCTTGAGCCGCTCCAGCACAGGTGGATGCGTATGGTAGAAAAAGATCACCAGCGGATGGGCTTTGGGGAAGGCTTTATTCTCTGTCACCAGTTTGAGCAGTGCAGAGACGAGATTTTC
Organism: Sulfurovaceae bacterium; assembly: GCA_965215705.1. Lineage (GTDB taxonomy): Bacteria > Campylobacterota > Campylobacteria > Campylobacterales > Sulfurovaceae > JAAXPZ01. The sequence goes on from CBDCEE010000003.1 coordinate 1,440,779, forward strand.
TTTGCCTCCCATCTCTGAACCAAAGGCATCTGCCGCATATTCGTTATGCTGAGAGACATAGCTCATCACAGGGGTGAAAAGGAAGCTAAGCACTGGCAACAAGAGCAAGAGCATAGCGATCTTGACCCCAGCATTAGGCGGAGTACCCATCTGGATGAAAAGAGAGTCTGGCAAATTGCCAAATACAAAAAATCCTGTAAAGAGCAATACTGCCATGAGACCAATATTTTTCCAGATATCTCCATGCTTGAAGTGTCCCAGTTCATGCCCCAGCACTGCGAGCAGTTCTTTGTCACTGAGCTTCTCCAGCAGGGTATCGAACAGCACCACACGCTTACTCTTACCCAATCCACCAAAAAAGGCATTGAGACGGCTGTCACGCCTGCTGGCATCCATCACAAAGATACCTTCACTGCGTAGTCCTACTTTACTCATCATCGCCTCAATATCAGTACGCAACGCTCCCTCTTCTAGTGGGGTGAACTTGTTGAACAGGCTCATAAAGAATGGCATCAGTATATTGGCACCCAAAGCAATAAGGAACATCAACACAAAGCCCCAGATCCACCAATTTTGAAAACTGGCAATGATCCATGCCAGTAGTCCCAGAGCAGCCCCGCCAATCGCTGCAAAGATCAAAGTGGATTTGATCGTATCGATGATGTAGTCTTTGGTGGTCATCTTGTTAAAGCCAAATGCTTCATCGATCTTAAACTTCTGATAGAGTTCAAAGGGTAGCATCACCAGGTAGTTGACAGCAAAAAAGCCAAAAAGAAAGAGCACCGCACTAGTCACACTGTCCTGGATACCTACCAATCCCTGAAGCCACGCAAACCCTTTGGTCACCCAAAAAGCAAACAGCAGCAGATCAATGATCATCTCTGCCATACCTAAACGCTCCTTGGCTATAGCATAATTGGCAGCGACGGTGTATCTGCCTTTGCCCATGAGAACAGGGTCTTTTTTCTTCTCAAAAGCGATAAAACCGATCTGCATGGTAGCGATATAGAGCTTGACCATGATGTAGAAGGTGTATATCCATATAATCATTGAAAGCATTTTAAAACCTTGATAGTATTTTATAGTGCGAATATAGCCAAATGACCTTAATCTTTTGCTAAAATACCATCATTACTTTCAAAAGGACGCTTCGTGGCATTTATCGATCTCTTTGCTGTCTCCAAAAACTATGATGTCAAACAGATCTTTACAGGGATGGATTTTCATCTGGCACAGGGAGAGAGGGTCGCCATCGTCGGACAGAATGGGTGTGGAAAATCAACACTCATGAAGATTGCACTAGGCACAGAAGAGCCTGATGACGGCAAGAGGGTCATCGACCGCTCTATCCAGATCGAGATGCTCGATCAGCAGCCACACTTTGACCCCACTCTCACTACCAAACAAGCCATCGAAAAAGAGCTCACAGCACTCTCTGCTGCCAAAGAGCGATATGAGGAACTCAGCCAACAGATCGCTACTGACTATGAGAACAAAATCCTGCAAAATGAACTCGAAGCCGTCAGTGCCTACCTCGATCACCACAATGCCTGGGATCTGAACAACAAGATCGAACGCATCATGCAGGAGTTTCGTCTCAAGGAGTACGAGAAGAGACTGGTCTCTTCGCTCTCAGGAGGAGAGCAGCGCCGCGTAGCACTCGCTTCTTTGATCCTCAAAAAGCCTGATATACTCATGCTCGATGAGCCCACCAACCATCTGGATGTCTATATGGTGGAGTTTCTCGAAGAGATCCTGCTCAAGGAGAAGTTTACCCTGCTTTTCATCTCGCATGATCGCTACTTTATCGACCGTATCGCTACCCGTATCGTAGAGGTAGAGAATCAAGCACTTGTCAGCTACAAAGGGGGCTATGGGAGCTTCCTGCACCTCAAAGAGCAACGCCTGATGGCGATGCAGAAGCAGCATGACAATCTCATTCGATTTTTAAAAAAAGAGGAGCGATGGCTCAGTCGAGGTATCCAAGCCAGACAGACTAGAAACCAGGGACGTAAACGCAGGGTCTTTGATCTGCGTGAACAGGCCAAAGACAACCCCGCACTCATACGCAAAATGAAAATGGAACTCGAGAGAGAGAAGAAAGCCTTCATGGGTGAGAAAATCATTGCCAAAAAGAAGATGCTCTTCGAGATCAATGACCTGAACTTCTCTATAGGCGAAAAAGTGCTTATCAAAGCATTCACAACAAGGATACTGCAAAAAGACAAGATTGCTATCGTGGGACATAACGGCAGCGGAAAGTCCACTTTGCTCAAACTTCTTCTGGGCAGACTCAAGCCTGATACCGGTGTAGTTAAAAAAGGAGAGGTTCGTATCGGCTATTTCGACCAACACCGAGAGATGCTCAATGATGAGCACACTCTCATCGAAACGTTCTGTCCCAATGCCGGAGATCGTGTCCTTGTAGATGGCAAAGATATGCATGTCTACGGCTACCTCAAAAACTTCCTCTTCCCCAAAGAGTATCTGGACAAAAAGATTGGACAGCTCAGTGGTGGAGAACGTAACCGTGTCGCTCTGGCACTGCTCTTTACCAAGGAGATAGACTGCCTCATCCTCGATGAACCTACCAATGATCTGGACATCCATACGATCAATATCCTCGAAGAGAAGCTACTGAGCTTCCAAGGTGCAGTGATTTTTGTCAGTCATGATAGGTATTTTGTAGATAAAATTGCTCAGAAGTTGATAGTATTCAAGGGAGCAGGTGTCGTAGAAGAATCCTATCAAAGCTATACAGATTATCTGGCTCTTGAGAAGGATATGGATGTACTCTATGGGATTGAAAAGGAGATGGTCAAAAAGAGCACTTCAACAGGATCAGAAAGCGTAGATGCCAAGCAAAAACAACCTACCAAACTCAGCTATAAAGACCAGCGAGATTTAGCGCTTTTACCAGAGAAGATTGAGGAGCTCGAAACCAAAATAGAAGCACTCAATAGCTGCATGTACGATCCTACATGTTATGAGGAGGAGGGACTGGTCGTCTTAAGCAAGCAGCTCGCCAAACTCGAAGCAGAATATGAGCAGATAAGCGAACGCTATCTTGAGGTACTGGAGTTAGAGGAGCAACTCTCCGATCAGTAATAAAGGGTCACCCTTCTACGTCCCCATCTAAGAGCTCTCCAGCGACTTGTCCCCATATAGATATCGATCTTGCGTCGCCATCTTTTGTTCATCTTGTCCCGCACGGTGTAGATACCCGGCAATCCAGAGATCCGTACTTTACTACCGTTGGTGATCCCATACTTATAGATCAGATCACGAGAGACTGCGATTACCTTCATACCAGGGCGAATTCTGTTATTCCATGCAGCCAAGAATGGTGTTTTATCTGTCTGTCCACGGTGGGAAGTATATGCCGTAGCAGTGACACTGAGTTTGTGCTTGAGTCCTTTGGCAGCCTTCAGGAACCTTGCTCTCTCTGCCTTTTTTAGTGCAATACGTGCTAAACGTTCACGTTCACGCTTCTTACGAAGACGCTCTTTTTTCTTTTTCTCTTCTATTCTTTTCAGCTGTACCAGTTTGTGAGGGAGAGGAAGTACCAAACCTTGACCAATATGGATTACTGATCTTTTTTTAATCTTATTATATTTTTTCAGGTCACTGAGTTTGACTTTGAAACGTCTGGCAATGCTGGAAAGGGTATCCCCTTTTCTCACGATATAGAATGCATGATCAAGCGTATCTGCAAGCTCTTGAGAGAGAGGAATCCGTAACTTTTGCCCTACCCTCAATAGCTGTCTTTTCTTTAGGTGGTTTATTTTGGCCAAATTGGTGGTATCTATACCAAATCTCTTGGCTATCCCTAGTAGTGAATCCCCTTTTTTTACTACATAGACAGCAAACTCTTCCTTGATCTCCTGCTTTATCTCTTTGGGAGGTTCTTCCCCCACAGGGACAAGCTCGGCAGGAAGGATCATCTCTTCCGTAGAGAGATCATCTTTGGTAATATTATTATCTACTATGATTGATGGTTTTACGGGAGGCTCTGTTACTGGTTTCAGGACAATAGTTTTAGGTATCTTTCCCGGCTCTACCAGCAAGGTCTTATTCTCTTCCGCAGAAGGGACTTTCTCCAGCAGTATTTTTTTAGGCTTTTGTACCGGCAAAGGTTTGGTTTCTCTATTTTCTGTCGGCTTTGCTTTAGGCTTTGGCTCTACTATCGGCTTGATTTTAGGTCTTGTCTTCTCTGCCAGCTTTAGTTGAGATACCTTCTCTAGTCTTTTCTTTTCTGCTTTATAATAAAGCCTCTCTTCCCGTTTGATATATTTACTGATAAGATTATTCAGGGTCATCCCATTTCTTACCCTTATTTTTTCTGTGATAGGGATCTCTTTTTTAGTAATAGGTTGATGACGGAGTCTCGCAATCCCTCTCTTCAGTTTGGTGATTTTTAAAAAGGATGTATTATAGGGGTTACATGCTGTCATTCCAGGCTTAAATGTACGACAAAATGGTATCTCTGCCATTGTAGCTGACACTACTATAATACCGATAAAAAACAGACGTCTGAAAAGATTCATCAATAATTACTGCCGGTCTCTTATAGAAAAGCCAGCATCTCCTCTCTGATCCGCTCTTTATCTACTACATCTTCATGAATGATCGGTTTGGAAAAGAGGCTTTTGATCATAGAAGGAATCTTGAGTTCTGTTGCCTCTGAAATCTTCTCCAGTGCCTCCAGATCATTTTCTGCCTCTATACCCAATGCATCTGCAACACTCACGCTAAACTTTGTCCACTCTGCTGTAGAGCAGATAATGGCTGGGAACTTCTCTTCTCGTAGTTCCAGGTACGCCTTGACACAGGTAGCCGTATGGGGGTCCATGATATAGCCTTTTTGTGCATAGGCTGCCATATAGGTCTTACCCTCGATATCATTACTATAGACTGCATCAAAATCTTCTCTCAGAGAGGCTAGCTCTTCCGCTGTGAGGCGATACACACCCTCTTCTTCGAGATCCATCATCATCTCTCTGGTTCTGTCTGTACCAAATTTATCAAAGAGTACCCTCTCTACATTGGAGCTCTTGAGAATATCCATTGCCGGAGAGTTGGTTAGGATCAGCTCTCGGTCTCTGATATCATACTCCCCTTTGTTGATGAGATCAGTCAGGATATTGTTGGTGTTGGAGGCGATTAGGATCTTCTCTACTGGCAGTCCTGCCTTCTTCGCATAGTAGGCACCCAGTGCATTACCAAAGTTTCCGCTAGGAACGATCAGATACACCTTCTCTCCCAAGGCAATCTTGTCCTGTCTGACCAGCTCAAGATACCCATAGAGGTGATAGATGATCTGAAAAATGATCCGACCAAAGTTGACCGAGTTAGCCGCAGAAAGCTTGATCCCTTTGGCTTTGAGATCTGCCTTGAATGTCTCAGAAGCCAGCAGAGATTTGAGTGCTTTCTGTGCATCATCAAAGTTCCCGTGGATACCGATGACTTTGAGATTGTCCGCATCCTCTGTCACCATCTGTAGTCTCTGTACATCAGAGGTACCCCCATCAGGGTAGAGGCAGGCTACGCGTATATTGGGGCGATTTTTAAAGGTCTCCAGAGTAGCTGGACCCGTATCACCGCTGGTAGCTGCCATGATCAGATACTCTTCTCCTCGCTGTTTTGCAAGGGCACTCAAGATCACACCAAAAGGCTGCAATGCCATATCTTTAAAGGCTCTCGTCGGACCATGGTAAAGCTCTGTGACAAAACAGTCCTCTTCAATACTCTCTAACGGTACAGGTGTGTTGGCATCATCAAAAGTATCATAGCGGTTCAATGCCTCCCAAAGTAGATCATCTTCAATATCAATCTCAAACTTTTTGAGGAGATCGAACGCCAAGGTCTTATAATCACTGTTGATATAATCAGCCAAAAAACTGATCCCCATATCTGGAAGCGCTTCGGGAACATAAAGCCCACCGAAACTGGCACTTGGATTCAAGATAGCATCAGAAAAAGGAACGTGAGATGCTCTCTTCCCATCATTGCCACGCGTCTCTATAAATTGCATTGTGTCACCTGTTATTGTTAAATTAAGGCTAATATTATAGCGAAAAAGCTGTCCGTTGGGCTAAAGAGCTACCAATGTACCCTCTCTTAGAGCTCTATACAGGTACCTACACCGCGACTTGTCAAGATTTCAAGCAGCAGAGAGTGTTCTATCCTACCATCGATAATATGGGCTTTTTTGACTCCCCCTCGTACCGCTTCGATACAGGCATCTACTTTAGGAACCATCCCCCCGTAGATTGTTCCATCTCTCTTAAATGCTTCTGTCTCCTGAAGATCCAGTGTACGCAAAAGTTCTCCTTCTTTATCCAATACACCGGTCGTATCTGTCAAAAATAAAATTTTTCTGGCATGGAGTGAAGCAGCGATCTTACTGGCTGCCAAGTCTGCATTGATATTATAGCCAGGATGCCCCACCGCACCTCCACTGGCGATCGGTGCGATCACCGGGATGAAATGATCGGCTATCATATTATCGATCAGCGTGGTATCCACCGTCGAAATATCCCCCGTATATCCAAACTCCCCATTGCCTCTGGCTGTGGCTTCCATAAAGTTACCATCCTTGCCTGAGATACCTACTGCTTTGGCACCCTGTGAGTTGAGCAGGGCTACAATCTCCTTGTTGATCTCACCGCTGAGCACCATCTCTACGATACGCATCGCCTCTTTGCTGGTCACCCGCTGTCCATCGACAAATTTACTGTGGATATCCAGCTCATCGAGCAGTTTGGTGATACTCGCACCTCCACCATGTATCACTACCGGTCGGATACCTACGGTGTGCAGCAGTACGATATCCTGAGCAAACTTGGCCTTGAGCTCATCACTACTCTGTGCAGAGCCACCATATTTGATCACTACGGTTTGATTACGAAACTTTTTGATATAGGGGAGTGCCTCCAGTAGGGTCTGGATCACATCGGTTTTTGCTTTCACTGGTTCTTCCTTGTCATTGTTTCTATCTTGGTAAGTGCTGTTTTATCTATCTGCAATTCTAACTTCATTCGCGATATGGGCAGCTTAAAGTGCTGCATCTTGACCCAGTCTTTCTCTGTGGTGAGTATCGAATCAGCCTTCTGTTTTACCAACAGATCTTCCAATACCTTCTCGTCAAAATAGGCATGGTCTTCCAGCGTTACTTTGGCGATCACTCCCTCAGGTAGATAAGGATCCAGTCGCACAGGATCAGCGATCGCTGTCACCAGTATCATACGCTCCTTGAGATACACGTAACTAACCTTACGATGATACTCCCATCCCTCTTTGAGCTGTATATCTGCCACTCGACTACACCAGGAAAACTCCCGCATAGGACCAGAGGGAAGCGGCAGTCTGTTGGGCAGAGATACCGGCTCCAGCAGGATCTCAACCTTCTCGATCTCCACACGGTTAAAGCCATCATCCAGCAGGATGAGTTCAACGCCTTGCGCTATCGCTCTCTCGATCGCCAGCTCTCGCCTCTCAGAGACGATCACGGAGGCATGAGGAGATTTGATCGCCATCAGCATCGCCTCATCCCCACTCTGATCTACTGATACCAACACCTCACCCACATGACTCACCTCAACCAGCCCACTACTCTGCCGTCCATATCCTCTAGAGATGATCGCTACCTTACGGTCAGAAAAATGCTTCGCCAATGCGATGACAAAAGGAGTCTTGCCACTACCGCCGATAACAAGGTTTCCGACGCTAATGATGGGTATAGGATACTGCTTCCTCTGGGCAATTTTTCGTCTGATCCACATGCCGATACCGTACACTAATGAAAGAGGTAGGAGAAAAAGAGATACGATCCAGTGGTACCATCGGGGGCGATAGAAGAGGGTTTCAAAGAAGTGGGTCATACTATTAGTATCTATTCTCATCATCTGATTCTAATCTATCCATATAATATACACCTCTTATCATAATCATATCTTCCCGCTCTCTCGAGATTATAGCAAAAAAAAAGTTTCTTGACACATATTTTATGAGAAGTTTACGGCCAATTTGGTTCCGTATTACCACTTCCTGCCCCAAGCATAAAATCTATATGGTTGGTGACATTTTGTACATTCCATACACTTAAATCATGGTTACTGAAAGAGGAGGCCTTTCCAAACATGGAACGCATATGCGTCACATGACTTACATCCCAAGACTCAAGTGATTGATTAAAGGCACTAGCTTTATAAAACATAGAACGCATATCAGTTACCCTGCTTACATCCCAGCTGTTCAGCTGTTGGTCGAAATGACTGGCCTTATAAAACATTTCATTCATCTTTGTAACTTTATTGACTTCCCAAGCATTAAGGGGTTGATTAAAATTGTTTGCTTCCCTAAACATGCTTTTCATAGAGATGACTTTACTTACATTCCACTCATTAAGGGGTTGATTGAAATCATTTGCAAGATAAAACATATTTGTCATATTGGTAACATTACTTACATCCCAATCATTTAGTGGTTGATTAAAGACAGCTGCTCCAATAAACATAGGGTCTAGTAAACTTTAGAGGTTATTTGTTCGAAGATTCTTTAATAGTATAGCATAGATATCATTATGCCTATTGTTGAATCTAAACTCACTCTCCTTGAGATGGAGATAAAACATCTCATCTCTAAGTCCATTAAACTTTGCCAATCTTCTTTTAGTATAACTCCAAAAGGATTCAATGCCATTTACATGAGACTTACCTCGCACAAACTCATCTTTGGAATGAAAGACCCTGTAGTGATCATAGCCATTAAGGACTAAGCCATCATAGGCTTTCCAACCATCAGTATGAATAGTACTTCCTTCAAGTATCTTTCCCTCAATAATAGGCATGAGTTCAGCTCTCGAGCAGTTCTTGACTATTTGAACATAGACATTACCATCTCTTTTTAATAAGCCAAACACAGGTGTCTTTCCTGCTGCACCTCTACCACGTTTTCCTCTTACTCTTTTGGCACCAAAGTAAGATTCATCTAATTCAAACTCTCCATCTTCAATATTGTTCTCTAGTAGATTCTGGTAGATGTATATGCGTAACTTTTGAAATAGCTTCTTACAAGTCGTATGAGATATGTTAGTTATCTTTGAGGTTTCATATGCATTTAGATCAAGTGAAAAACACTTAATTAACTGCCTAAATTTACGCTCTGAAATGTGCGTACCTTTTGAGTACTTGTTTTTGTTCGGTGTAGTCATGCTTTAAGATACCTTTTGGACTCTTAAAGTTTACTAGACCCTAATTAATAATAATTTCTTCATTTAAATTCTTCATATTTTATTTTAGAGTATTCTATCAAAAAATTACTATTTTTTAAATTCTACTTTTTATGCTCCTGTTATCTCGATGGAAGGGTATATAAGGGCTTGTGATTGCAAATGAGTTTTTATTTTTATAATAATCTAATGGATAGAGATGCCTGTAGGTTGGGATGCTCTCATCCCAACATTTATTACAACGCCATAAAATGTTTCTTTTTCTTTAGAATTATGTTAGATAAATTCGGGGGTATCTATTGGTTAACATAATATATTAGTCGAAAATACTAAAAGCCCATAATTTGGCACTTTGTGCGTTTGTCGGGTGTCGTACCCGATGGTCGATTTTATATGGTTTTAAGTAGTGCACTGCTATAATCTCAATGTTACAAACGCCAAACCGCTGCCCAAAAGCACTTGTGTTATTTGGATCACGTTTGGCTTTTTTTATTTCATTCCCACTAAAATAAATCTCTTAATTGCCATAAATTCTGTATCATTCATCATAGCTATCAGCCCCATAGAATCTTTATTGAGGAAATGATCTTTACGAAATCTCACAAAAAGTCTCTCTATCTCCTCCATCTCAAATACCTCCAAATTCTCATAGGACTCCAGTCTCCCCAACATAAAGAAAAAGTAGAGATAGACATCCATCATCTTATGATCACCCAGCTCTCTGCTCAGTGCACTAAACTTACCAGATCTGGCAATACTTCGATAGCTACGATTGAAGAGTCTTTCCCTGTGGGCAGCTCTGTTTCTAACCTCATTTAGCCTTTCCAGATATGATCTAAAGGCACGTGGGTTGTCTACACCAAAATGTCTTGAAACTCCTCTAAGAACATCATAAGCACCTATTTTAAGATGCTTCACAAACCCTATGATGCCTCCCAAGGTTGCACTCTCCACAATATAATGAAATGGCGGATAGTTGATATCGGGGAACAGCGTGATAGTCTCTTGATCTTTCAGAAATACTGCTTGGTTATCAGTAAACTCATATTTATTCTTATAGTATAGTCCATAGTGATTATACGATTCTGCATGATTACTGTGTCTCTCTCTTTTCCAGTTGCTTACGGTGACATTGTTGATCTTAAAGTGTGGGATTTTATAGTTGTCGGCTAGAAGATAAAAAAATGGATTGTTTTTACAGGGATTCCCGGCGGGGAGGTTCCGTATCTTCTCATAGCAGAGCTCTACCAGAGTCGCCTTGAGCTTAGTCTCTATAGTAGAGGTCAGATCCATAATGACACGGGTAAGATATTTGTCAAAATAGTACACCATCAGAATGTCATCTATACTATGATGATCCACATTATGCTTAAAAGCATAGTAGTATCCTTTGAACTTGAAGATACCTATATCCGAAATGATATGCTCTACCTTCTCATCCTCAAGGTATCTGCTTTGATGTAAGCCATCAGCATAAAGACCCTTCAGATAACTGCGTACATTTTTACTATGGTAACTATAGGTAGCCATATCTATTCCCTATGCTTATTTTTCTTTACCTCGTATTGTAACATTTTTAAAGCCTCACCCCCAATAGTCACCTTGCTACCACTACATAAAAAGGTTCAGACATTGAATCCCCACTAAACCCTCCCTAACCTGTTCGTTGAGTGAGCCTTTTGGGATACTTTTGCCTGTCATGATACTTCCCTGTAGGGTGGGATTGCTATCCCACCCTACGGATATAATGAAACAGTGCTGAAAAGCTAAGCAACAGTAGTCTGTTTCGGTATCGTTACCAACAATCCTGCCACCACGATCAATCCCATCCCGATCCAGCTCCAGAGATCAGGAAGCTGATCGCCGAGCAGGGTGCCGATGATGACGGCAAAGAGGATCTGGGTGTAGGTGATCGTGCCTACGATGCCGGCTTGGGTGAGGGAGTAGGCTTTGGTCATGAGTAGCTGGGAGGCAGTGGCGAAGATGCCTACGGCAACGATGTAGAGCCAGGTGATCCCCTGAGGCATGACAAAGCGTGTGATGAGGAAATCATAGCTCTGAGGTACGGTGATGTACTCTGCCAGAGCCATGAGGATGATAGGCCCGATACTGCCTACCGCCATGAAGGAGAGGGCTATGGTGCGTATATCATAGTGGTTCTTGAGCTCTCGGATGGAGGTGTATGCCAGAGCAGCACCGATACCTGAGATGAGACCCAGCAGGATATCATGATCCAGATCGAGGATTCCCGAAGGCTTGGCGATCATCGCGATCCCTCCAAAGCCAAAGACCAACGCCAGCAGAGCCAGCTTGGGTAGTCTCTCTCCCAGAAAGATCCAGGCAAAAAATGCCAGAAAGAGCGGAGAGGTCTTGTTGAAGGTCACCGCCGTACCGAGTGGGAGGTTTGCCATGTTGTTGAAGTATGCCAGCAGGGCGATAAAGCCGATCGCTCCTCTAAAGAAGAGTAGTAGAGGCTTGCCGCCTTTGGTGGTCATAGGGGTTCTGTAGAGGCTGGTGCCGATGATCGCTACCCCAAAGATATTGCGAAAGAATGTTACTTCCAGTGAAGGGAGTGTCTGGCTGAGGGTTTTGACAAATCCCCCCATCGCAGCAAAGGTCAGTGTCGCCATCAACATATAAAAGATCCCGGCATCGATACCGAATTTTTGAGTGTCTGCTGAAGTGTTCACATGCTGCCCTGTTTTTGATGGAAGTATAGCAGAGTTTTATGATTCTTTGGGAGGCTCTCTGTTCTCGCGCTTTTTTTCTATCTTTTCCCGATTGGCACGCTTGAGCCGTCTGAGTCTGATCTGCCGCTGGATCTCTCTAAACTGCTTGGAGTTCTCTTCCGTCAGAGAGACACTGGAGTGCTCGATATCATCGCCATACTCAATCTCTAGCAGATCAGATTTGCTCATAGAGATCTTCTGAGACGGGAAGACAGAGCGGTGACCCAGCACCAGAAAGCTGATCACGATGGAGACTGCAGCGTAGTGTGCCACATCCATCCCGAAAAGCTCCATAGCCATGATAGTAGCTGCGATAGGGGCATTGGTGGCAGCAGCAAGTACGGAGACAAACCCAAGGGCAGCAAAAAGTGTAAGCTGATGTTCCCCTCCAAAAAGCCCACCGAAGAGATGTCCACTGGTGGCTCCAATATAGAAGATCGGTGTCACGATACCTCCGCTTCCCCCAGAGCCTAATGTGACAGCCGTATAAAATATCTTCATGATGAATGCATACCAGGGTATATCCTGTCCGGCACTACTCTCAAGTCGCATTGCTTGGGCAATAGTATCGAGTCCCAAGCCAAAGAATCTATCACCCACCGCAAAGGAGAGTAGCACCAATAGTAAGCCGGCTAAAAAAGCTTTTTTGTAGGGGTCCATCTTTAGCTTTTGGACGATATGCTCTATCTGTTTGAGTGTGGCAACAATCAGGTAGGCCACAAGACCGAAAAATACCCCACCAAGCATGACTTTCATGATAAGTACGATATCGATAAAATAGTGTTGAAAATAGCTGATATCATAGTAGGTATAGGTCGCACCCAGATACTGCGCGGTAAAAAAAGCAGTAAATCCAGCCACGATAGATGGTAGTAGCAGATCATACATCAATGTGCCTACGATGAGCACTTCTACGCCGAAGATGGCTCCAGCGATAGGGGTGCCAAAGACAGTAGCAAAGCCAGCACTGATCCCACATACGACCAGTTTTTTACGGTCTTTTTTGGAGAATCCCAAAAAATCAGAGATGGCTGAGGCGGTACCTGCACCGATCTGGGCTCCAGGGCCCTCTTTTCCTGCAGAACCACCGGTAAAAAGGGTGACTACCGTAGCCAAGAGTTTTACAGGGATAACGGCAAGATCTATCTTGCCATCTTTTTTGTGTACGGCTTCTATGACCTTTTCTGTGCCGTGTCCTTTGGCATCTGGTGCAAAGGTACGAACAATCCAGACACTGAACATCAGTCCCAGTGGCAACAAATAGTAGAAGTGAAAAGGGAAGATGCCTTGATGTGCCTCAGAGTAGTGTAATAGTTTAAGAAAAATAGTAACAATACCACCAATGAGCACACCTATGACAGCAGACAGAAATGTCCACTTTGCAACACTAGCAATGATGGAGGATTGTTCAACGAGTCTTCTGGAGGTTTTCATCAGCTTTTCTTTTCGGCAACTAGATTCTTTCATTATAGCACTCCAAAGATGATAGAGATATGAAATTTTGGCTCTATTAGGGCTCATTTGTATTTATATAGTCAATTTTTGGTATAATCACTCCAATTTAGAACGTTAAGCGTTCACAGTAAGGAAATAGAAAATGACGATAGCTGCATTGGATCAAGCATTTGTACTCTCCTCCTATGGTCGAAACAGTACAAGCTTTGCAGAGGGGAAAGGTGCAAAACTCTATGATGACAACGGCAAAGAGTACATCGATTTTGCCTCTGGTATCGGAGTGAGCAGTGTAGGGCATGGCAACCCGGTATTGACAGAAGCGATCTGTGCACAGGCAAAAGCACTGATCCATACCTCCAATCTGCAGGTCATCGCACCGCAGGCGGAGCTGGCAGAGCAGATCGTCACACTCAGTGGCTATGACATGCGTTGTTTCTTTGGAAACTCCGGAGCAGAAGCCAACGAGGCAGCGATCAAGATTGTCAGAAAGTATGGAGAGACACAGTTTGAGAAGAAACGTTACAAAGTGATCACGCTGGAGCACTCCTTTCATGGCAGGACGATCACTACGGTTAAAGCCACAGGACAGGACAGTTTCCATACTCCACACTTCTCTCCCTATCCCGATGGCTTCTCCTATGTGAGCAAGATCGATGCAGTCTATGAAGCAATAGATGCAGAAACTGTAGCGGTGATGATCGAACTGGTACAAGGTGAAGGCGGTGTGCAGCCTTTTGAGAAAGAGGAGATACAACACCTCGCCAAGACACTGAAGGAGAGAGGGATACTGCTGATCGTGGACGAGGTGCAGACAGGGGTGTATCGTACCGGAGCATTTCTCGCGTCCAACCTCTATGGGATCGAACCGGATGTGATCACGCTGGCAAAAGGTCTGGCAGGAGGCGTACCTATCGGTGTGGCAATGACCTCTCTCAAAGAGATCTTTGAACCGGGGGATCACGGGAGTACGTTTGGAGGCAACTTCTTGAGTACCCGTGCAGGGCTTGCGGTACTGGAAGTGCTGACAGAAGAGAAGGAGTCTGGAGCAATCG
>CBDCEE010000004.1:0-13455 GCA_965215705.1 Sulfurovaceae bacterium
ATCCTTTTGGAGTTATACTAAAAGAAGATTGGCAAAGTTTAATGGACTTAGAGATGAGATGTTTTATCTCCATCTCAAGGAGAGTGAGTTTAGATTCAACAATAGGCATAATGATATCTATGCTATACTATTAAAGAATCTTCGAACAAATAACCTCTAAAGTTTACTAGACCCTTACATTTAGGTTATCGTCTGCTTCTGACAAAGGATGTACCTTTGGGCTAGACAGAGTTGTTACCGCAGGTGAATTTTAATACCATATAGCACTAGTGAGAATTTCATTCTCACTATGCTTTAATCTTTTATTTCTTTTATTTTCACTATAATTTCATATCATATTCCAATCTTAGGTAACTTTAATGATCGATCTTAAATATCTTCAAAATCACTTTGATAAAGCCAGTACAAAACTCCAAAAAAAAGGTGTCGATACTGAGACACTTCAAAATCTTCAGACTCTTTTTACTGCACTCAAATCAGCCAATCAATCGCTTGAAACACTCAAGGCGGAGCAGAACAGTATGTCCAAACTTTTTGGGCAATACATGCGTGAGGGTAAAGATATCATCGACCTCAAAGTCAAAGTAGATGCAAACAAAGAAGCGATGGTGCCTTTGCAGGAGCGAGCCAGAGAAGCGGAAGAGGCACTCTATAGTGTAGCTTTGGCGATTCCCAACTTTCCTGATGATTCTGTACCAGAGGGCGCGGATGAAGAGGAGAATGTAGAGATCAGAAAGGTGCTTGAACCTAGAGATTTTGATTTTGAACCGTTGGAACACTGGGCATTGGCGGAGAAGAATGGTTGGATCGATTTTGAGCGAGGAGTGAAGCTTGCTAAAAGTCGCTTCTCAGTCTTGCGTGGAGAGGCTGCCAGGCTGGAGAGAGCCCTGATCAACTTCTTCCTTGATACCAATGCGAAAAAGGGCTTCATCGAGCAGTCAGTACCCTTTATGAGCAATACTGCAATGCTTCAAGGTACAGGACAGCTACCGAAGTTTGAGGATGATCTCTTTAAGATAGAAGAAGAGAATCTTTACTTGATCCCCACAGCAGAAGTACCCCTGACCAATATGTACCATGATGAGATACTGGCTGAAGATCAACTGCCACAGCTTATGACCGCCTATACTCCCTGTTTCCGTAAAGAAGCGGGAAGTGCAGGACGTGATACCAGAGGGATGATCCGTCAGCATCAGTTCAATAAAGTAGAGATGGTAGCTATCGCTCATCCAGAGCGTAGTGACGAGGTGTTTGATCTGATGGTGGAAAATGCCTCAGATATCCTCACCGCACTGGGACTGCCCCATAGAGTCGTAGAGCTCTGTGGTGGTGATCTGGGCTTCTCAGCTGCGAGGACGATTGACCTAGAGGTCTGGCTACCAGGGCAGAACAAATACCGTGAGATCAGCTCCATCTCCAATACCAGAGACTTTCAGGCAAGACGTGCCAAGATACGCTTCAAAGATGGCAAAAAGAATCGATTGGTACATACACTCAATGGCTCTGCACTGGCAGTAGGTCGAACCATCGTAGCGATCATGGAGAACTATCAAAATGAAGATGGGAGTATCGAGATACCTGAGGTGCTGAAAAAATACATGTAACTTCGATGAGCTCAGCTACCGCTACATATCGGTGACTGAGCCTGTCGAAGTCATACCGTCTTCGCACTATCCTCATTTCTGATCTTCAGCATGCCTTCCATACTCAGGTAACTGTTTAATGCACCGATATAGGCTCTGGCACTGGCTAGCATGGTGTCCATGCTTAGACCATGCCCTATCATGGCTGGCTCATTGTCATTGAAAGTGACCTTAACGGTGACGTTGGCAAGTGCATCTTTGCCTTTGGTAACTGAGGTAACCTTGTAGTCAAGCAGTCTGCCATTATGTCCTGTGATACGATCAATGGTTTTGAACACGGCATCGATGGTACCTCCACCGATACTGGCGTCTGTGGTTTCTGTACCTGCATGTTTAATGGTTACAGCAGCACTCGGTACACCACCGGTAGAGTCCATGAGCTGCATGGCCACCAACTCATAGGCTTTATCTACGCCACCCATCTCGCTGGTGACCAGTGCACGGATATCATCATCATAGATATCTTTTTTCTTGTCTGCGAGCTCTTTAAATCTTTCAAAGGCACTGTTGAGCTCTTCTTTGTCTATCGTAAATCCAAGCTTCTCCAACTTACTTTTGAAAGCAGCCCTTCCTGAGTGTTTACCAAGTACAAGGGTATCTTCCATATCCAATCCGATCTCTTCGGGACTAAAGATCTCGTAGGTCTGTTTGTTTTTGAGCATGCCATCCTGGTGTATGCCACTTTCATGGGCGAAAGCATTTTTGCCAACGATAGCCTTGTTGGGCTGTGGTTCAATACCTGTGATGGTAGCGATAAGCCTACTGGTAGGGTAGATCTCTTTGGTGTTGATGGTCGTTTCATACTGTTCAAAGTAGTCTCCCCGTACCTTCATTGCCATGACCAGTTCTTCTAGGGCTGCATTACCGGCACGCTCTCCTAGCCCATTGATGGTACACTCTACTTGTCGGGCACCATGGAGTATGGCTTCGAGTGAGTTGGCAACAGCCAAGCCTAGGTCATTGTGGTTGTGTACAGAGATGATGGCTCGATCTGCGATATAGGCATGCATCTGTGAGATCATCGTAGCGATCTCTGAGGGCATGCGGATGCCTACGGTGTCTGGCAGGTTGATCGTACTGGCACCTGCTGCGATGACAGCATCCGAGATCTCTTTCATAAATCCGATATCACTGCGTCCTGCATCCTCACAGCTGAACTCAACATCTTCTGTAAACTCTCGGGCATACTCTACTGCCCTGACTGCCCTTTTGATCACCTCGTCCGGTGTCATTCTGAGCTTATGTTCCATATGGATAGGACTGGTAGCAATAAAGGTGTGGATACGCTGTTTGGCTGCCTTGGAGATCGCCTCTCCAGCTGCTTTGATATCGCTGTCTATGGCACGGGCTAGTGAGCAGACAGTGGATTGGGTAACTCTCTGTGCGATTTTCTCTATTGCATCGAAATCTCCTGGGCTGGCTGCTGCAAAACCTGCCTCGATGATATCGACACCCAATCTCTCTAGTTGTGAAGCGATCTGTATCTTTTCACTGGTGTTCATGGAGGCACCGGGGCTCTGTTCTCCATCGCGTAATGTGGTATCAAATATGATAATGTTTTCTTTGTTCATGGGTGTAACCTTATAGTGTTAGAAAGCCTTGTGGCTTTAGATATGGTATTCTATCGAAATAGAAGTGAGAGTTGGGAGGGTTAATCGTTCTGACGATTAGGAGAGTAGAGACAGCAGGAGAATAGAGGCTACTTTGTTAAACTGTTTATGTGCGTGGTTGATGGTGTAGTTCATGCTATTCTCCTTGAAATTTTTATCATTATACTTGAAGTTTACTTTTCTTCTTCTTGTTCATTTTTTGGTGTCTCTTCTTGTACGGGTTGCTCTTGTGCTGCCAGGGCATCTGCCACAGCCTGCTCCTCTTTGGCTACTTTGGCTGCATGGGCAAGGCGAGACTCCATACCTTTGGAGAGCTCATACTCTTTGATGATGTCTCTGACTTTTTTGCCCTCTATCACCTCTACATCTAGAAGTACTGCTGCCATGTTTTCTATCGCATCTCTATAGTCAACAAGAGATTTTTTGACATGCTGGTAGTGTTCGTCTAGCATGGACTTGACTGTTTCATCGATCTTCTCCGCCATCACTTCACTGTAGTCCTTAATTCTCTGTCCTCCACCGAGGAACATGCCACCCTGTTGTGTCTCAAGTACCATCAGACCAGCGACATCGCTCATGCCATAGACAGAGATCATATCCTTGATAATAGCTGTGGCACGCTGGAGATCGTTACCAGCTCCGGTACTGATCTCTCCGAGGAAGACCTCTTCAGCAGCACGTCCACCCAGTAGTACATCGATCTCGGCAAGTAGTTCATGTTTTTGCTTGAGGAAACGATTCTCCTCGTCAGGCAGATGTAGTGTATAGCCCAGTGCGCCTAGTCCTCTAGGGATGATGGAGACTTTGGAGACTCGGGTGGCACCTTTGGTGATCTCTGCCATCAATGCGTGACCACTCTCATGGTAGGCAACGATCTTTTTCTCTAGCTCATTAATCTTTCTGTTTTTCTTTTCCAGTCCGACAAAGGCTCTTTCGATCGCCTCCATGAAGTCGCTTTGGTTGATCTCTTTTTTGTTGGCACGACCTGCGAGAAGAGCAGCTTCGTTGATAATGTTTGCCAGATCAGCCCCTGCCAAGCCTGCTGTGGCTTTGGCTACGAGTTCTAAGTTAACATCTCTGGCGACTTTGACCCCTTTGATATGTACATTGAGTATAGCCAGTCTACCCTCTTGATCGGGCTTATCTACCAGCACTTGTCTGTCAAATCGGCCTGCTCTCAGTAGGGCAGCATCGAGGACTTCAGGTCTATTGGTAGCAGCCAGTACGATCACTGGGGTGTCTGTACCAAAGCCATCCATCTCTGCAAGGAGTTGGTTGAGCGTCTGCTCTTTTTCGTCATGTCCACCCATTTGACCTGCTGCGGCACGGCTTTTACCGATCGCATCGATCTCATCGATAAAGATGATCGAGGGAGCCTCTTTTTTGGCTTGTGCAAAGAGATCGCGTACACGACTCGCTCCCACACCTACGAACATCTCCATAAATCCTGAGCCACTTACCGAAAAGAATGGTACGGAGGCTTCGCCAGCAACAGCTTTTGCCAGTAAGGTTTTACCTGTACCTGGAGGCCCCACCAGGAGTACACCTTTTGGGATCTTGGCTCCGAGTTCGATATAGCGTTCCGGGTATTTGAGGAAATCGACGATCTCCATGACCTCGTCTTTGGCCTCATCGACCCCTGCGACATCATCAAACTTGGTATCAGGCTTCTCTGAGTTGATCATTTTGTCCGCTTTACCCACACCGAGAATACCACCACCCATGCCTTTTGACATACGCTTGACCACGACTAACCAGATGGCGATCAGGATCAGGAAGGGAAGCAGGGTGCTGAGAAGCTCTGCCATGAATCCACCGCCCAGCACGCCTTCATACTTGATACCTTTAGCCTCTAGCTGAGGGATGAGTTCTCTGTCTATGGCAGGAATATTTTCTGCGATATAACGTCTTTTGACACCACTTTGATCACTGATCGCTTCGATGGCTCTAGGGGTGAGTTTGATGCTGGTGATCTTACCTTCTTTGATAAGTTTTTTAACTTCTGAATAGGAGACACGTTGTGTTTGTGAGTTCTGTTTGTTGAACATAGTGTCTAGGCCATCACTCTCACCTACAAAAGATTTGAAGATCAAGATGATCACGATAGAGAAGAGTGCAAATGCCAACAGCGGATTATCATTAAAAAAATTACTGTTTTTGTTCTCTTGATTCTCTTGGTTGTTTGGTTGCTTAGCCATTGGTTTCCTTTTTATAGATGAGGGTGACCCACTCGTCTTTCTGTTTTCTTTCTAATAGTGTGAGCGCATGATATGCTTTGAGTACATCAGGTTCCTTTTTATCCAAGATACCTGAGATGATCAATAGCCCGTCATCTTTGACTGCTTTTTGCAAGCCTGTAGCAATCGCTTTGAGCACATCCGCGATAATATTGGCGATAACTATATCATATTTTTTATCTGTTTTGTTAACAGAACCTTCCCAGAGCGTATCATAGGTCTCCTGATTGAGGTTAAAATTCTCTTGGGTACTCTCTACGGAAACAGGATCAGTGTCACAGAGGTCAACGATCGCTCCCAGCTTTCTAGCAGCCAGACCGAGGATACCACTGCCGCATCCTACGTCCAATACAGCGTTCCCCTCTGCAACATAGGTGCCTATAGCTTCTAGACAGGAGAAGGTGGTACCGTGATGCCCGGAGCCAAAAGCGAGTGCAGGATCGACAATGATATTGATCAGACTCTCTTTGGGGTTACTCCAGCTGGGGTGGATGTAGAATTTGCCTGCCTCTATGGGCTGCACGGAGTCTTGATAGGTCTGTATCCAGTCGCTGTTCTCTTTTTCTGTGATCTTGCATACTAGGGTAATCGACTCTCCTAATGTATCGGCAAGTGCTTCAACAGCTTCTTTGACATAGTGCAGATCATTTTCGCTACGTACGATGATCTCTCCCTCTCCCATCTCTATCCCGTCACCGTAAATGTTGGCGACAAAGTCTGAGATGAGATCGACAAAGCGATCATCTAGGGTAATGGTAAGCTCTTGATAGGTCTTATGCATGGGCGACCTTGAATGCCTCTTCTAGATCCAAAGTACCTTCATAGAATGCCTTACCCACGATGGTACCATCACAGCCTGCCTTGATAAGTGCATGGATATCACTCATGTCCTTGAGTCCACCGCTGGCGATCGTCTCTACGCCTGAAGCCTTGGCTATCTCCATGGTAAAGTCCACATTGACCCCGGTCATCATCCCATCTCGCCCTACATCCGTACAGATGATCGCCTCCACACCGCAGTCGGCAAATGCTTTGGCAAGGTCAGTGGCTTTCATATCTGAAGTCTCCGCCCAGCCCTCTACAGCTACCATCCCATCAATTGCATCGATGCCAACTACGATAGGGTACTTGGCTGCCATCTCTTTCACAAATGCTGCATCTTTGACGGCGATAGAACCAAGGATCAGCCTGTCGATACCCAGTTCCAAGTACATTTTGATGGTTTCTTCATCTCTGATACCGCCACCGAGCTCCAGCTTGATGTTACAGTTAGCTCTGATCTTTTTGATCTGCTCCAGATTTTCCGGCTTACCTGCAAAAGCACCGTTGAGGTCTACGAGATGCACCCACTCAGAGCCAAGCTCTTCAAATCGCTTGGCGACCTGCCATGGTTCATCAGAGTATATCTTTGCTGAGTCCATCAGCCCTTTGCTAAGTCTGACTGCTTTTCCGTCTTTGAGATCTATGGCTGGTAGTATGGTCATGGTTTTTCCTATAGTTTTGTAAAATTTTCTATAATTTTGAGCCCATGTTCATGGCTCTTCTCTGGGTGGGGCTGGATGCCATAGATGTTTTCATGTTGTACAGCGGAGACAAACTCATAACCGTAGTAGGTTTTACCAATGGCGTACTTGTCATCACAAACAGCGTGGAATGAGTGGACAAAGTAGAGATAGAACTCATCTGGAAGTCCTGCGAGTAGTGCAGATCGCCCATTCTCCATCCTCCATTCTCCATCTTCCATCCTCTTCTGTAAGAAGAGCTCATTCCATCCCATGTGTGGGACTTTGCGCTTGTGGTCAAACTTTTGCTCGTCAAAGGCGATTATTTTTCCGGGGATTAACCCCAGGCCCTGATGCCTGCCAAACTCTTCACTCTCATCAAATAGCAGTTGCATACCAAGGCAGGTACCCATCAAGGGTCTGCCTGTATCAGTGAATGTTTTGATCGCTTCTGCCATGCCGCTTTGGTGGAGGTGTGCCATCGCATCGGGGAAGGCTCCCACACCCGGAAGGGTCACCCTGTCATACTCTGCCAGCTTGTCCGGATCACTGACCAGCTCTGCCTTAGCGCCTACCTTGACAAAGGCGTTAAAGACTGAACCCAGATTGCCCATCTTGTAATCTACAATACCAATCATGATATAGCCTGTTTATTTCTCATTTCTCATTTCTCATTTTAAAATAATAGTACCGCGATTATACCTAAATAGGCTTATTGCAAATCTTCGTAGTTGTCTAACTCTTGCTCTATCGCATCCGAAAAAGGTTTGTGATAACCCAGAGGGGGAAGGTTGTCTCTCATAGTTTGCAGGAAGCTGTAGTAGTCGGGTAGCGTGAGATCGCCTCGCAGGAGCTCATACTTGAGATAGAGCCAGTAGGTGTTGAGTACATCGGATTGGCAGTACTCTTTGATGAGGGAAAGCTTGTCATCATAGTAGAGATCGAGTACTTGATCGCCACTGACATCGTATTTGCCTGGGATGCCTGCCATGGTGCAAAGAGTATCAAGCTTGAGATTACGTACAGCGCCAAAGCTCCCCATGGAGTCTAGTAGATCTAGATGGAAGCCTTCAGCAAAGCGTTGACGGTAGTTTTCCCATTTGGTTTTGTTGAGCATGGGATTGCTCTGGTCGAACCATGCGGGGAAGCTGATGTTGTACTTCATGGCACGAATGAGTAGCATGGGCATATCAAATCCTCTGCCGTTAAAGGAGACCAGTTTGGGATTTTTCTCTTCGACAAAGCGGAAAAAGTGACGAATGATGCTCTCCTCATCATCTTGCCCTTCTCCAAAATCCCCTACTTTGATAAAACGTCCGAATTCATCGGCGATCACGGCAGAGAGAGCAACCAGTTTATGGTATGGAAGAGGGAGAAAAGTGGTATTTTTCTGTTCTTCATAGTGTGAGAGAGCTTCTTTGATAATCTCTAGTTCACCCTCTTTGGTTGTTTCAAAAGTCTGGAGTATGAGGTCAATATCAGGGATCGTTTCACAGTCAAATATGCAAATCATCATCAGCCTTGTGGTAGAATATCGACTATTATACAATAAAGTAGGCAAATGCGAAAAAAAATAGACTATGCTCTTATCCGATCTTTTCTAATGATAGGGAAGATCCTACCTCAAAAATGGATCTATACATGGAGTCTTGGACTGTTCAAACTCTATTATAAGCTCAAGCCAAAGAGGGTAGATATCATGCATGCCAATATCAAGCGTGGTTTTCCTGATTTGACGGAAGAGGCACTTGAGTCATTTGGGAAAGAAATCTACGAAGAAACTGCCAAAACGACTGCAGAACTTGTATTGCTCTACCATGATAGGCTGGATATAGATGCAGTGGTTATCAACAGAGAGGAGACGCTCCAGAAACTCAAAGCTCTCAATAGGGATACTTCAAATGGTATCATCTATATTATGGCACACTATGGAAACTGGGAGCTTTTGGGGCACTTTATGGCAAAAAATGGTTTTCCTCTTGTAGGGGTGGTCAAAGAGGGACGCAATAGCTTGATCGAGCAGAAGATATTGATCCCCTTTCGTGCGAAGTTTGGTAATAGTCCTGTAGGGCATGCCTCCTCTATGATTGCCATTACTAAAGCACTGAAATCCCAAAAATCAGTCTCACTAGCGATAGACCAAGTGGTGCAGCCGCCCAATGGTGTGGTAGTTGACTTCTTTGGACATGCCACAGCAGCTACCAAGGCGATTGCGATGCTCAAGCTCAAGTATGACCCTTTGGTAGTGCCGATATTTCTTACTAGGGTAGATAAGCAGCGATTTAAGGTAGATATCCATGCACCTATAGAAGTCGTATTTGAGGGAGGTCTGCCTGAAGAGGAGAAGATCGCGGAGATGACACAGCGCTACTATCAGGTGATCGAAGAGCAGATACGCCAAATACCTCAGCAGTGGCTATGGCTCTATAATCGATGGAAGGAGATCAAATTTGCGTCCTAAGAAAAACAGCGAGAGAGATCCATGGTATGGATTGCGATTCTTGTATCCCTATTTGAAAGAGCATAAAAAGCACTTCTTAGTTATTTTTATCTCTATGGTGCTTGTGGCAGTGACCAGTGCACTCTCTGCGTATATCTTCAAATATATACTCAATGATATCTTTATCAGTAGAGACAAGCAGATGCTTATTATCTTGCCATTGATAGTGATCGCACTTTTTCTGACTAGAGGGCTAGCAAGGTTTTCTAGTGCGTATCTCACCACCAAAATAGGTGTTTCTCTAGCCAATAGGCTTAGGAGTACGATGTTTTCCAGATTAGTGCGTGCTGAGTATGCTGCGATAGGGAAGATCACTACAGGAGAAGTCAATGCACTCCTCATACAGACTGCATTGAATATCCAAAATACAGTCGCCAAGACCCTACCACAACTGATCATTAGCTCCCTTACAGTGGTGGCATTGATCGTTATGATCCTTTATACAGATTGGCGATTATCACTCTATGCGATTGCTGTAGCTATCTTGATGGTGATACCTGTGAAGATGCTGGGTAGAGGCGTGAAGAGGCATACAAGTAACTCTGAGGTGATGATCACAGAGATGTCTAACCGTATCAATGAATCTTTCAATAATTTTGACTTGGTTAAAGTCTACAATAGAGAGGATCATGAGAAGCGGCTATTCGATACTTTTTTAGATAGATATGAGACCTTTCAGATAAAATTGGCAAAATACCAGCTACTCTCCTCTCCATTCATGGAGTTTTTCATCGCCTTGGCAATCGCTATTGTGATCTATGTAGGTGGGCACTATGTCATAGATGGCAGCATGACTGCTGGAGACTTTTTTGCTTTTATGGTGGCATTAATGATGCTCTATGCACCTATCAAAAACTTGACACAAAACTATGTAGCACTCTATATGCTCAATGGCTATGTAGAGAGGGTAGAACAGGTACTCTCACTTCCTCTGGAAAAGCATGTGTCAGAGGGTGAAGTTATCGAAAATATAGAGACAATAGCCTTTGTAAATGTTGACTATAGCATCGGCGATACAGAAATACTGCATAATATCTCTTTTGAGATAGAAGCAGGTGACAGGGTGGCGATTGTAGGGAAGAGCGGTGCAGGTAAGAGCAGTATCATTTCTCTGATCTTTGGGCTGGGGAAGCTTACTTCTGGTGTATTGAATATCAACCAAAAAAGTATAGAGCATTATACCCCACATCAGTTGCGAGAACAGATCTCCTATGTCAATCAGAGTGCAGGTATATTTAATGCTTCGCTCCAAGAGAATATTCTCTATGGTGAAGCATTGGATATTGAGCGATACAAACATGCAAAGGCGGAATCACAATGTGATTTTATCACTGATATGCCAGAGGGTGACCAGACAGTAGCTGGAGAGTTTGGCAATAGACTCTCAGGAGGACAACGGCAGCGCATCGCACTAGCCAGAGCCATCTATCGACAAGGATCACTCTTTGTGCTGGATGAGGCAACCTCTGCACTAGATGCCAACACGGAGAGCTTGATACAGGAGAGTTTGGAAAGGGTGATGCAAGAGCGAACCAGTATCATCATCGCCCATCGTCTTTCGACCATTGAGAAGTGTAACAAAGTTGTAGTATTGGAGGCTGGTAGAATCGTAGCATATGGGAGTTATGAGGGGGTGAGTCAAAGTGGAGTGTTTAGGAAGAATTTTATGATGGAGAATGGACGATAAATATGATGACCAAAAATAGTCCCAAAACCTTTATTATACATCTCCATGCGGCAGTTGCTAGGCAAACACAGGTGGAGTATATAAAGCAAAATTCTTTATACCCTGTAGAGATCATAGATGCTATAGATGGGGACAAGCTAAGCCAAGAAGAGATAAATCAATATTACCCACCTAAATCTACATTGAAGCCAAAGTATCCTTTTGGGCTCAATAGTGGTGAGATTGGATGTTTTTTGAGTCACCGTAAGGCATGGAAAGCAATTGTTGATCAGAACCTCAAAGCAGGATTTATCATCGAAGATGATATAGACTTTGACAGGGATGTATTGCAAAAGATTTTAGAGTTATCTGCCGAACATATTGAAAACCTTGGATATATACAGGTACCAGCAAGAAGCCCTAGAGGTGATAGCAGCTCAGTAGTGGATCAACAAAATATTACTCTTGATAGATTTACGGTTATTCCCTTAGGTGCGTGTGGGCAGCTTGTTGGTTATGAAACTGCTAAAAAACTCTTGGAACTGACAGGTACCATTGATAGACCAGTAGATACTTTTTTGCAAATGCATTGGTTTACAGGTATTTATCTGGTGACTGCTACCCCAGTTGTGCTTACAGAAATTTCATATGCATTAGGTGGCAGCACACTATCTAAAAAAAGAGCACTACGAGAGAAGATAAAAAGAGTGATACAGAGATTTTGGTATAGAATGCAAGTAAAATTCTATTCATCTCAATGAGATATCATTAAGTATAGCAGTAATCATATTTTTAATACTGTTGATGTCATATTTTTGCATTGCACTGCTGTAGGCATTATATTGGATTTCCAAGAGCCCCTCTTTTTTAGTAATAATCTCTTCTAATACGATAGCCAAGGCTTTAGGATTCTCTTTTTCTACTAAAAAACCACTTTTACCATCTACTATAATCTCTTCTGGTCCACCACATTTTGTAGCAACAACGAGCTTTTTTCTTCCCATTGCTTCTGCAACAACCATACCAAAAGATTCAGTTCTTGAGGGTAGTACAAAAATATCTATCTTATCTACATAGGTCTCTCTTTCACTGTTGGTTACCCATCCTCTGATTTCAAGTTCATTTTCTACATTATATTTCTTTTTCAGTCTATACAATATGGGTTTTCTAAGTCCTTCTCCCGCAATAATGCCTCTAAATTGAATACCTCTTTTTTTCAAGATACCTAAAGCCTCTATCAGTATATGGTGACCTTTTTTTCTTCTAAAGATACCCATAGAACCTATCAAAGGAGATTTTGGCAATTCCCTAAATATTGGTTCTGTATGATTCTTGATCATATTTGGTATGACATAAATAGGTTTTTTGTACCCATTTTTGATTAAAAAGTCTTTTATTTTATAGGATACTGCAATTAAGGCATTTGCATGATCAATATGTTTAGCATTAAAACCATGTATGATTCCAATGATCGTAAAGTTGTTGAGAATTGCTCTGTGTACAAGCTCTATATCTATCTGTTTATGTACAAATATGATATCTGGATTGAGTGAGATGAAAAGTGTTTTTATTTTTTGGATTGAGTAGTGGCTTATGAGGGGGAATAGTGTTCTAAAATAAGATAATTCCTTGACATTAAGATGGTTGCTGTCTAGGAGTTTTTTTAGCTTGGCACCTTTTCTGATAACTGATACATTTGTATGTCCTAATTCTTTAAATAATTCAGAGTATAGGAGAAAAGATTGCTTAGGCCCCCCTAAATCATTTCCCGATATAAAATTGATAATTTTCATTTTTTGCCCTCTTTAAAATCTTTTATTGGAATAGTAGCATATAGCTTCTACGTCACTAAGTGGTCTTTGCCAGTCAAGGTAATGTTTCTCAAAATACTCCTAGACAAATTAGCAACTGATATGACAGTGGTTATTTTGTAATCTATGTGAGGCATTTCTATTTGCTTAATTTCGAATACTTTTCTCTCCTCGCCCTTTGGCAGGTTTATAATATAGATTTTCATTTTGCTTTCACAGGGGGCTTAGTAAGGGATTGTATGATAAAAAATGCGCTCAATAGCATAAAAAGCATAGCACTGGGATAGCTGTATATTTGATTATTTGTAATGGATACAAAGGAAAATATTACAACATAGGCATTGAGAAGTGCTCTGTACTCCACGGGGACAGGTAGTTTTAAAAGTAGAAATATATAAAGTAAAAAAAGCAATAAAGAAAGAATGCTTCCGTCAATCCAAAACTGTAAGTACTGATTGTGAATATTTGGTAGACTTTCTATATAGT
>CBDCEE010000005.1:0-11960 GCA_965215705.1 Sulfurovaceae bacterium
TATAGTGATATGTATCTATAGTAAATTCACTTTTGATTACTTTCAAATATTCGTTGCGAGCATCACCAGCACCTGCCCCAAATATAAAATGTTTTGTGGATGAGGTGAGATAGCGTATGGCACCTGTACTCATTGCTAGCCTTATTCCTAGGGAACTATTATATGTACCCTGTTTGACTAAAGAAAGATCGTGTATTCCTTGATGAACTCTTTTTTGAAAGTTAGTGCTGAGTGTATAAGTGATTAGTAATAAGCCCATAGCAGAGAGTGTAAATAAAAAGAATTTTTTTAGGTTGATTCTCTGGAGAGTAAAAATATATGTAAATAATGCCAGTATAAAGGCGACTTGCCCTGCTCTGCCACCATTAATGAATAGATTAATAGTTATACTGCAAAAGAATAAAATTAAAAATATTTTTTTATGAGTTTTCTTTGTTTTTAGTATACTATCTAGCAAGAAAATTGATGTAATTGCCAAGAAAATAGAATATAAAATATGATTCATGAAAGGTGTGGGATTTGCATAAGTAGTATTTCTATAAAGCAGACCTTTGGCTTTTAGCATTTCTATATCTATAAGCTGCCAAAATATAGCATAAGACAATAGCATACTGATAAACATGGAGCTTAGAAATACGGGAATCACTTTTGTAATTTCTCTTTTGGTGAACGTGGTGGTGATTGCTGTAGCCACAAAAGGAACAAATACAAAATGAGAAATGATTACTTTATAGATATTTCTATCACCAAGAGATAAAAATCCATTACGGATAGAATAACTAAATAGTGCAGAAATAATCATGCTTACACCGATGAGGGGAAGAATCCATAGGATTTTATTTGATAGAAATATATGATACTTATGTGTGAAACCTTTACTAAATATCCACAAGATAACAATGAGTAGAGCAAAAATAAATAATGGACTTTTAGAGAAAGGCAAGGAGAAGGCAAATAATATTAATAGTATAGATAAGGGGTTTTTTGTCATGATGACGGATCCTTTAGCAAGAGAGTTGTCCTGCTAATCTATAGCTCTTCTCTTTTTTATTCTAAACTCGCGTTTTTCTTCTTAGCACTCTTCTTACTTGACGAGCCTGTACTTAAGCCAAATATAGTCATTCTATTATACAAATATTTATATGCTATTTTAGCGAAATTATATTTGAATTATAGATAGGTTAATTAATTTAGCAAGGTCCTAGAGGATAATGGTGTATAAGTATGATTTACTTACATGTCTTGGTAGGGGGTGATACAAAAAGGTCATAGTGGCAATTATAAAACTCACTTTTGATTTTCAATAATCTCAAAATAGTATGGTCTACCATGTCTAATGAGTATACTTGATTTGAAGAAGCTTGTCTCTCTCTGTTGGGTGACCAAAAAATCATAGGTATTTCCCATTGCTCTTTGGCATTTTGATTGTGTCCTGAAAAATTATCATGATGACAGACATCCTCTCCATGGTCAGGATGATAGAGCCATGCGGCATGGTTAGCCTCCTTGCTGTCTTGTGGAAGTTTTAGCAGCGTATATCGGATGTAGTCTCCATAAAGGACAGAGTTGTCATAAAAGTTTCTAAAGGAGATGGCCCAATCTGCAACACCTCTATCAGAAAGTTCTTTGGTTATTTTGTCGTTAAAAATACCTGTGAATTTGGCATACTCTTCTGGATATCGAAAATTGTATGCCGGGTGAGAACCAAGTAGATGTACGAGGATAAGTTTTTTGTCATAAGGATCAGCAAGTGCTTTTTTGTAGGCAGGCAATACAGAAGCATCATAAGAGCCTTCTCCTCTGGCTTTGCCTCGGTTAGTCATATAGATTTCATCTGCTTGATGTGCAAAGATATAAGTGATGCCATTATGTGCATCGGTAGTGTGGTTGGATATCCAGTAGGTATGATACCCAGCTTTTTTGGCTATCTGGAGGATACTTGGCTCTGATTTCCATAAGTTGGGTTGTTCTATAGTTGCAGGTGTAAGCATCTTCTCAAAAGCAGGCACAGTGATGGGTGCAGCAGCTT
Source organism: Sulfurovaceae bacterium (assembly GCA_965215705.1). Taxonomy (GTDB): domain Bacteria; phylum Campylobacterota; class Campylobacteria; order Campylobacterales; family Sulfurovaceae; genus JAAXPZ01. The sequence continues at coordinate 2,030 of CBDCEE010000005.1, forward strand.
GAATATTTTGGAAAATGAGTAGCTCATCTTTGCTAGAGTCCATCAGTGGAGTGGTATCTCTCTCATATCCATAGAGTGACCAGTTATATTTGGTGCTGCTCTCTCCTATGACCCATACGAGGGTATTTCTTTTTTCTTTGCCGATGTACTCTATATCATTTAAAGCACTGTTGTTGATATTTTTTTGGAGAAGTTCATTGAGAGCATTGAGCTGTGCTAACTCGCTTTTCCACTCAGAGTAAAAGTGTGGAAAGTAGACGAAAGGATTACCTCTGCGGATAGATTTTTCCAAATGTCCAATAACAAAGAAGAGTATCCACCCTATCAAAACAGCCTTGCTCATATGTATAGTTTGATATTTGGAAGTAGGAACGAGAGCTAAGATATAGAAAGTACCGAATGAAACAAGTAGCAGGAGAAGGTGTTTGATCAGATAAGGTTTGTACTGTAGCCAAAATTCATAGCTCTCCTGCATGTCCGTTCCAAAGATGGCCTTCATGATCATCATTTCATCTTGGGCTACACCAAAGATATCTCTCATCCCTGCCTGGAAGCTAAGGTTTGTAAACAAGATAAATGAGGTAACAAGTAGAAGATAATGGAGTATTTTAGTTGGATGATATTTCTTTGAGAGTATAGCAAGCAATCCGATAGTAGACATACCGGTAATTGCCAGTTTTCCTGCTCTCGCATAGTTGATATATCCAAGAAAGTAAAAGGCAAGTACAAAGAGTCCAAAGAGCAGGGCAAGAAAAAGTGGTCTAGTTCTGATCATTAGTCCACCGGCATATAATTTTTTTCTTTTTGAGCCTTCTCTTTAGCACGTTTTTTTTTCTCTTCCATCTGAATGGCATCTCTGAGTTCATCTTCATTATCAAATCGGGCACCATCGATGAACTTGGATTGGTCATCAAACTGCCCTGTCTTGATACCCCAGATGAGGGCAGCTAGCCCTAGTGCACCTAGAAAAGTAGAGATACCGATCATCATGGTCATAATAGATCCGCTCATGAATTCCCCTTGATTTTGATTCTGCTTGAGTTGGCTACGACTACCAGTGAGCTTAGACTCATAGAGATCGCAGCGATCAGTGGTGTGACATATCCCATCACTGCCAGTGGTACGGTAATGACATTATACACAATAGAGAAGCCAAGATTCTGTTTGACTGCGGCAAAGGTACGTCTACTGATCGAAAAAGCATCTGCCAGAGTGGTCAATCTGTCATCCAGGAGTACCACATCGCTGACCTCTATGGCGATATCGGCACCACTGCCCATGGCACAGGCGATATCACTTTTAGCCAGTGCGATGGCATCATTGATCCCATCACCTGCCATAACCACGATTTCACCTTCTTTATGAAATCGATCTATGAGGGAGGCTTTGTCTGTAGGTAAAAGAGAGTGATAGACTGTTTCGATCCCTACATTTTTGGCGATCGTCTGGGCACTTGCCTCATGATCACCAGTAAGCATCACGATCTTCATTCCTTGCTGTCTGAGTTTGGTGAGGGTTTCTCTGGCTTCCTCTTTGATCTGATCTTGCAGCTCTATGGTCGCCACAACCTGCTGGTTGAGAGCAAAAAGAAACAGCGTATAGCTGCTCTCAAAATCTACAGGGATACCAAAGGATGCCATCAGTGAGATATTGCCGCCTGCGAGTGAGATATCACCGGTGTGGGCAATGATACCTTTGGCATCGATACTTTTGATATCTGTGAGTGTTGCAGGAGTCAGATCATCGTAGGTATCATGGAGGTATTGTTCTATGCCCTGACTCACTGGATGGTTGGAGCTGTGTACCAAGGCAAGCAGCAGTGAGGGATCAAATCCTTCATGGGTATTCATATGGATCACACTTGGCTTTCCTTCAGTGATCGTACCTGTTTTGTCAAGGGCGAGCAGTGTGGATTTTGCCATAGTCTCCAACATACGGGACTCTTTGAAGAGAATACCGCGTTTGGCAGCCTGGGAGACACCAATGAGCGTAGCCATAGGGGTTGCCAGTCCCAGTGCACAGGGGCAGGCGATGACGATGACTGAGATCGCTGTGATCAGTGCGATCTCAAAAGAGCCATTGAACCAGTACCATCCAGAAAAAGTCAGCAATGCAATCGTGAGAATAGTTAGCGAGAAGTAGCCGGAGATTGTGTTGGCAAGTTGTTCTATATAGGGCTTCTTGGTGATAGAGTCGCTAAGCAGTTCTGTGATGGTGTGTAGCAGAGACTCTTCCGCACGTTTGGTGACGCGATAGCGTATCACTGAATCTAGACAAATCGTACCGCTGAGTATATTGTCTCCCGTTTGTTTATAGGTCGGTTCATTTTCCCCCGTAAGGGAACTTTCATCAAAGGAAGCTGCACCATTCTGCAGTAGACCATCTATGGCTACTTTTTCTCCGGGCTTTAGCTCTATGATATCACCGATCTCTATATTTTCCAGTGAGACAAGTGTTTTCTCCCCTTCTTTGACCACCGTCGCTTCAGTGGGCATGGTACCGATAATCTTGTCCAGTGTATCACTGGCTTGCTTTTTGCTCAATACTTCGAGATATTTGCCTACCAATACAAAGGTAATGATCATCGTAACTGAATCAAAATAGACCTCTCCGGTTCTGGTGATCATCGCATAGATGGAGTAGAGATAGGCGAGTAATGCACCGGCAGAGACAAGTAGATCCATATTGACAAATCTGTTTTTCAGTCCATAATAGGCACCTCTGAAAAAGATCCATCCACTATAGAAGAGGGTAGGGGTGGCTAGAACAAATTCTGCGATAGTCAGGATATTTTTGTGTCCTGCATCAATCCCGCTAAAATAGCCTGCATACTGTGCAATCGCCAACCACATGATATTCATAGTTGTAAATACCCCGACAAGAATACGGGTATAGTATTCGTTGCGGGTTTTGATACTTCGTTCCTCTTGGAGAGAGGGATCATAGGGATAGGCATTGTAGCCGATAGAGCGGATCTTTTCAATAATTTGTGAAAGCTTGATCTCCTCATCATCCCAAATCACTTTGGCTTTGTTATTGGAATAGTTGATGGTTGCTTCTACAATGCCATTGGTCTGGTGTAAGACCTTTTCATTGAGCCAGACGCAGGCAGAACAGTGTATACCTTCGATAATGAGACTGATCTCACTGAGCCCATCACTGTTGGTTTTGATATATTTATTTTTGAATCCCTCTAGATCAAAGCGGCTCAGGTCATCATCACTCTGGGTGGCGGGATGTAGGGTTTGCTTGCCAAGTTTTTCATAAAAGGTATCAAGTCCTTCATCCTGGAGGAGATGATACACTCCTTCGCATCCTTTGCAGCAAAAATAAAGGGTCTTTTCTTGAGACTTTTCAATAATCATCACAGATTCATCAAACTTGAGATGACAATGGGTACATGCGACTTGTGCCAAAAAATGCTCCAGAATTTAAGTAGCGTATTCTATCTAAAAATCTGTAAGAGGAGGTAAACCAAATAAAACCTCAGCACTATGCAAACAACCCTTAAAGTTTATAGGAGTACAATTTTGCAACTTTTTAGAAATCAAAGGATAGGAGAATGAATACAGACAGCAATGATAAGGCACTAGAGTATCATATAGGGGGTAAAATCGCTATAGAGGTAACCAAGCCATGTGACACGCAGCAGGATCTTGCACTGGCATATACACCAGGTGTGGCAGTGCCTTGTTTAGAGATTGCCAAGGATGAAGATTTAGCATACAAATATACCAATAAAGGGAATTTGGTTGCCGTGGTCTCTGATGGTTCTGCGGTACTTGGTCTGGGAGATATCGGTGCGATAGCTGGTAAGCCAGTAATGGAAGGTAAATCAGTACTGTTCAAAAAATTTGCCGATGTTGATGCGTTTGATATCGAGATGGATGTGCATGAAGTAGATGAGATCGTGGCTGCTACTGCTGCTATTGCACCCACATTTGGTGGGATCAACCTAGAGGATATCAAGGCACCCAAATGCTTCGAGATCGAAAAAAGGCTTCAGGAGATGTTGGATATTCCTGTATTTCACGACGATCAGCATGGAACAGCGATCATTACTTCTGCAGCATTGCTTAATGCAGTTGAATTGACAGATAAAAAGATTGAAGAGGTTCGCGTAGTAATCAATGGTGCAGGTGCAGCGGGATTGGCTTGTGCACGCATGTATCGTGATTTGGGAGTGAAGCATCTTTACATATGTGATTCCAAAGGAGTGATTCGAACCAGTAGGGGTGATTTAAACAAATATAAGCAAGAGTTTGCGGTAGAGACAGCATATGAGACGCTTTCTGATGTGATTGCAGGTGCAGATATGTTCTTGGGTCTAAGCAAGGCAGGTGCACTGACCAAAGAGATGGTTGCTACGATGGCAGACCATCCTGTCATATTTGCTTTGGCAAATCCTGTGCCAGAAATACTGCCAGAGGAAATAGCCAAAGTGAGGGATGATGCGATCATAGGTACAGGAAGAAGTGACTACCCCAATCAGGTCAACAATGTACTAGGATTTCCTTTTATCTTCAGAGGAGCATTGGATGTGAGAGCACGAAAGATCACTGAAAATATGAAGATGGCTGCTGCCAAAGCTTTGGCTACACTGGCCAAAGAGCCTGTACCTTACTATGTCAAGGCAGCCTATCATATGGATGAGATTGTATATGGTAAAAAACATATTATCCCACTTCCATTTAACAAAGAGGTACTTATCTGGGTGGCTTCCGCTGTCGCACAACAGGCAGTAGAGGATGGGGTTGCTAGAGTAGAGTCTTTTGACTATACTGAGTATCGTACGCACTTGCGTGAACTAGTGTATAAAACGCAGAAACATCCAGCCTAGAGAGAGAAGAGTGTTTCAATACCAAGCAGAACGACTGCACTCAGCAGTCCGCCTGCGATACCGGCGAGAATATCATCTCCCATCACACCCAAACCACCTTTAAAATCCCTATCTATCTTGCCGATAGTTGAGGGTTTCCAGATATCAAAAAGTCTAAATGCCAAAAAGCTAAAGATGATAGCAATCAGCTCTGCATAGGGATAGGTGACTTGCACTGTGGCAGAGATGGCAATCATCAAAGAGAGCCATATACCGACTGCTTCATCGATCACAATCTGTTGATGGTCATGGATACCGGTATGTTTTTCATACTTATTGATCTCAAAAATCCCCACAATACTGATCACAATAGTGATAAGGAACAGTGTCTCCATGCCTAGATAATAGAGAACTAAAAGTCCGACTGGAAGTGCAGCAAGCGTCCCTACTGTTCCGGGCGCTTTGGGGCTAAGCCCGGCGCCAAAGAAGGTAAGAAACATTTTTTGTACATTCATCAATAGTCCTTTTATGTTAGTGAACTGGTGCTATGCAGTTTAATGAGGTTTGAATAGAACTGCTCTTCGCTCTGTTGCTCGATCAGCCCAGTACCTGGCATAAGGGAGTAGTAGAGTTCTTGCAGGTTTTCAAAACGATTGGGGAAAAGTGCCGCCAGGATACTGGCAGAGATCTCTTTGCGTACGAGTAGTGCGGGTGGAACAAGCCCTTTTTCTATCAGTTTCAAGATAGAGTCTGAATGATAGTGTACATGGTGATGTTGACCATGGGGACATGTCTTAGAATTGACAAGCGTTTTACAGATATCACAATAGACATACTCATCGAAGATCTTGATATCGATATCGATACCTTTACACTCATCAAAGACAGAGCTGAGTACATTCTGATTATAGTAGAGCCCCAGTCCCCCATGATTTTCACCGATAAAGAGTTGATCACATCCATAGTTTGCGGCAAGTAACGCATCGAGAATGAGTTCATTGTACCCTGCAAAAATGTAGGTGTTTTCAAAAGGAATGATGAAGAACTTTGTTCCTGGCTAAAAAAGTATCTACAAATGTTTTGAGTGCGTTATAGCGGATATCATAATGCAATCCCTCTTCAGTAAAGGGCTTTCTCAAGAAAATCACAAGGAGATCATTTTCATCCAATACCCTACGGATCATTCGTTCATGGACACGGTTGAGAGGGTTGGCAGAGAGCACCATAGAGGAGACACGCTTTGCACCGGTTTTTGTACCATGTTACTGATACGTTTACGGTTGCCTGCGATGAGAGGGTACTCTACTTGGTACTCCCCTGAAATGGCAATATGCCCCATTCGCATCACTGTATTTTTGACCCCTGGATGAGATGTATCTGTTGTACCATAGATACAACGTAGCCGCTCTTGTGTGTCTATCTCAAAGGTCTCTTCTACAATCAGTTCACCTACGTGATTGCCATCACAGATGAGATCAAGTTTCTCACCTTTTGTTACAGATTGAAGCACTTGCAGATTTTTCTCTCCGTTAGGTGCCAAAATAAAAGCGAAGGGGAAGGGAACGCCTAGATAGGATTTGCTTCTATCCACCGATTCTGCTTCAGCTTTGTTCATCAGCTTGTTGACGGGGTGTAGCAGTCCCTCTTGTACGAGTGCCAATGTCGAGAGGGCTTCGGTATCGATAAAAAGTGTTTTATTTCTTTTTGAAGAGGTCATATTTTTTCCTTTTTTCCCAGAGGCTTTTACGTGAGATCCCTAGTTTTTTGGAGAGCTCTGTATCTGGGAATTTATACTGGAAGTTTTTGACGATATACTGTACGTACTCATCAATAGTTAGTACATCATTCTGATCATAGAGCTTACTGCCTGAGTTGACAGTGATAGTATCAAAGGGTGTTTCTATAGTCTCTGAGGTAGAGGTAAGGATAAAACGTTTTCCTTCAAGCTTACCAAAAAGTTCCTCACGGTCATTCTTTTTTAGCTTTTCAAGGTGCGTGATATATCCCATGTTGTTTTGACCCAATACAGAGACCTTTTCCTGCCACTGGTTCTCCTCAAGTGAGATAAATACCAATGCACACTCCTTGGTTCTACTGATATCCATAGCCAGTTTATCGACGGCTCGCAAATAGTTTGTTTTTACCAAGATAGAGGGGGAAAGCTTCTCTGGGTTACACTGATGGTCTATCTCTGAAAGAAGATTTTCCAGATACTCTTGATAGAATTTATTCTGTTCTTTCAGCTTCTGGAACTCATTGTAATGATCTATTTTTCTCAACAGTTCTTCTATCATAAAGGGCTTGACGATGTAGTCTTTGGCGCCCTCTTTGAGTGGCTCACCCACCGTATCATTGTTGATATAATTCACCATGAGGATGATGATTTTTTCTTTATTCTTGTTGCAATGAGCGGGAGGACATTTTGTCCCGGTAGGCTCGTTGACAAGTAGATAGATGTCTCCATGGCTTTTCATGGCATCTTTTGCAGACCCGTAGATCTCTACATCAAAATCATATTCACCCAGTTTTGCTGGCGATGCTTTGTGCCAAGATAGAGCTCATTTTCTACGATAATGACCTTCATAGCTACTTCCTTCCAGTTAAAGTATGTTGAGTGAGGCTACGGCATGTACGGTAACCCCTTCTTCTCTTCCGACAAAACCTAATTTTTCGGCGGTAGTAGCCTTGATATTTGACTCTGATAGTTTGCAGGTCCCCAAGAGTGTCTGTGCGATATGCTCTCTCATCGCCTGCTTTATAGGGCAGTAGTTTTGGGTGACTGTGCCAGTATGGTCATGTCTACATTGATGATCTCAAATCCAAATGCTCTTGATTTTTTTGACTACCTCTTGGAGCAGTACATGGAGTGAGTCTGCACCGGCATAGGCCTTCATCTGTATCTGGGAAAAGTTCGCCGATATCACCCATGCCGGCAGCTCCCAAAAGTGCATCGATCAGTGCGTGTATCGCGACATCCCCATCACTGTGTGCCTTGAAGCCAAACGGGACTGTCGATGGTGATACCGCATAGTTTCATAGTCTTTGTTCTCCTCGAAAGGATGAATATCGATGCCAAAACCTATCAAAAGTCTCAGAGGATGGGAGGGGTGAGACAGGGGAGCTTTTTGAGGTCCTCTTGCGCTGGTAAGCTTATGTGCTTTAGCAGAACCTTCAACGAAAGAGGATCCATGCACTCCTACCGCCTCTGATCGCTGAGCTTTCATCCGTAAAGGCTGTCTGTAGCTCTTCAGTGCTTTTTTGAGAAGTATCTGTATCGGCTGAGCTGAGGTGTTTGGATTATGCGTACCTTATCGCGGTCTACAGGTTTTTTCATCCAGATAGAGCGTATCTACTGCCTTCAATGAAGGAACGATGCAGGCGGCATCCTCTTTTTTCTTTGCAATAATTCGCTCTACCATCTCTACATCGATACAGCAGCGGGCAATATCGCTGACCAGTACAAAAGGGGTATCAATACCTGCTACAAGGGCATTGCGAGAGAGATGCTTCTCTACTGTTACCTCCAGTTACACAAAGATAGTTTGAAAATTGTTTCATATAGTCGATATCGTCACTTGGAGAGCACACGATGACACTTTCCTTGAAAAATTAAAACTATTTTGAAAGCTGTCCGCAACAGCAAGCCACAGAGGGCTTCTTGAGCCTGATACAGCCATTGTTTTTTGGTAGGTACCCCAAATCGGGATGCAGCTGCCTGCTGCCAAGAGTACTCAAAGTAATATCCTGCACAGGTAAATCCTTTTGAATCGAATAGTGATAAAGTGTAACAATCTGTAACGTATTATACACTTACTAAGCTTTATCTGGATTCAATAAAATTAACAGCATATTAAGTGAGGGATTTTATTTACTTAGAGAGTGCTTTTATCCTCTTTTAAAGGTTGGAGTGGTATAACTCGGTTACGATATTTAAGTGAAGGATAAATATGACAAACGAAACATGTATTGGAAGCATTGAAAAATGTAACCTATCCCGGCTTCACAAAAGACATTGTGACATTCGGGTTTGTAAAAAATGTAGAGATAGCGGGAGATAAGGTGGCTATAGTCATCGATATCACCTCTTCTGCTGATGAAGTCAAGCAGCAGCTTGACTGCAGATAGCCACAGTAGAACTTAAAAAACTGGGCTTTGCCAAATGTTGAAGTGCAGTATCACCGCACCTCAAGCTCCCAAAGAGCATAGCAATACCATGAGTGGTAAAAATATCGCTCCACAGATCAAAAACTTTGTAATGGTCAGTTCAGGCAAGGGGGGTGTAGGTAAATCTACCACTTCTGTCAATATCGCAGTGTCATTGGCGATGCAGGGTAAAAAAGTAGGGCTGTTGGATGCAGATATCTACGGTCCCAATATCCCTCGTATGATGGGTCTGGATGAGCAAAAACCAGAGATCATGGGTAACAAAGTGCAGCCGATGAAAGCCTACGGTGTCGAGGTGATGAGTATGGGTTCACTGATGGAGTCAGGACAGTCGCTACTCTGGAGAGGGGCGATGATCATGAAAGCTATAGAGCAGCTCCTGCGTGATATCCTCTGGTCGGATCTCGATGTCCTCGTGATCGATATGCCTCCAGGAACGGGTGATGCACAGCTGACACTGGCGCAGTCTATCCCTGTAACTGCCGGTATCACAGTAACAACACCACAAGAGGTTTCTTTGGATGACAGTAGTACGATCTCTGGATATGTTCGAAAAACTGCATATCCCTACGGCCGGTGTGATCGAGAATATGAGTGGCTTTATCTGTCCTAGTTGTGACACGGAGTCCGATATCTTTGGTATGGGTACGTCAGCAGCCGTAGCAAAGGAGTTCAACACGGATCTCCTTGCACGTATTCCTATTGAGCCGGCAGTGCGTATCGGTGGTGACACAGGTCAGCCTGTAGCTTACTTCAAGACAGACTCTGAGACTGCCAAGCGCTATCAGGAAGCAGCATCTCGCGCTCTGGACGTTTATCGAAAAGGTCAATGCTGAGGGTGGTGCGGATAATTCAGCGGTGCAGCCGACAACGCCTCCAGGTGTTTCTGCCTGCAGCATGTAATTTTGTCTATTTGGCATCATCTTCCTCCGATGAGAGGATGGTGCC
>CBDCEE010000006.1:0-8412 GCA_965215705.1 Sulfurovaceae bacterium
CCGATCTGGCAAGTTACAGCCGTGACTTTACAGGGCTCAAGAGTGAGTATCATGGTAAAAATGTAGAAGCAACACTGTTTGTAGCAGAGACAGAAGAGCTCTTCTATCGGGAAGAGCATAGAGGAGATGGTACACGTGGGTATTATCAGCTCACCCAGCATCCTATCATAGAGGGTTCTGAGAAGATCATACTAGAGGTCAGAGACCAACACAGAGAAGAGATCATACTAGAAACTCAGGAGCTACAGCGGTACCGTGACTATGATATCGACTATGACAAAGGGACACTCTATTTCAAAGAGCCGATATACAGCACGGACAGAGCATTTAACCCACGCTATATCGTAGCCAAATATGAAGTAGAGGGTGATGGACAGGAGCACTATACCTATGGAGGCAGAGTCAGTGTCAAAAGCAGTGACGGCAAGTATGAAGCGGGTGCTACTTATATCAACGAAGAGACCGGAACCGGCGACAACAGACTGTACGGGGTGGATGTAAAAGCGAAGCTCACAGATAAGCTTACACTGGAAGCAGAGTATGCCAAGACAAAGAACGGTCCAGACGGTAACAGAACAGAAGGAGAAGCAGCGAAGGTCACACTGGAGTATAAGGATGATAATCTAAGTGCTAGAGCGTACTATCGTAAGCAGGATGCTGCGTTTGGTCTGGGACAGCTCTCCAGTTCACTCTCTGCGACAAGAAAGATCGGGGTGGATGCGAACAAAAGGATCTCAGACCATTGGACACTGGCAGGTACGCTTTACCAAAACAGAAAATACGATGGTAATGGTACGGTGACAGATGAAAATGTACTGGAAGTGACCGCGAGCTTCAAAGAGAAGCTATGGAATGGCACCTTTGGTTATCGCTATGCAGATAATACAGAGACAAAGGCAAGCCACCAAATCACTGCCAAGATCGGACGGGACTTCATGGAGGGTAATCTCTCTGTATGGGTATCACATGATCAAAGCCTTGGCAGTAACGAAGATAAAGCGTTCCCGACCAAAACAGCACTGGGAGTCGACTATAAATATGATGTCAATACCACCCTATTTGCTCAGCTGGAGAGAAGAGACAGCAGTGATGGTGTCTCTTGGCACTCCCGAGCAGGGGTGAGCTATGACGCTTGGAAAGATGGTAAGATCACCTACAGCAGACTCTATGACTCAGGCAAAGATGGTACACAGATATATGACACGATGGGATTGACCAGAACGCTGATCTTTAAAGAGAAGTGGAAAGTAAGTCTGGGCTATGAAAAAGGGATCGCCTGGGAGGATAACAGCAGTACGAACAGAGATTTTGATGCCTTCAATGTAGGGGTGAACTATACAGGAGAGAAGTACAGTTCTGACCTCTCTCTAGGGTATCGAAACAGTGATACTGAGGACAAGATCAATCTGGATGCCGGTGTCTATATCAAACAGAGTGATGCGATGGGGCTTGCCTTTGCTGTGGGATACCATAAAAAGTGGGATGATGATACCGAGGATCGTAAAGCCGATGCCAAACTGGCCTTTGTGTATCGTCCTCTGGAGACCAACTGGATACTCATGGAGAGACTGGACTTCATCGATCAGTATACCAAGACAAAAACAGACGAAACCCAGACCAGAAAGCTGATCAACAACCTGCATCTCAACTGGCAGCCAAACAAGAAATGGGAACTTGGGCTCCATTATGGACTCAAGCATGTGATCGATGATATCGATGAGGTAGAGTATACCAGTTGGACAGACCTCATAGGACTCAATGCACGCTATGATATCAATGAAAAATGGTCGGTAGGTCCTACAGGGGAGCATGCTCCACTCCTATACAGGAAATAATATAGAGTATGGGTTTGGACTTTTTGTCGATATGACCCCTTGGGAAAATGCCGAACTGACACTGGGATACAATATCGAAGGCTTCGATGACGATGACTTCTCACAGCAGAACTACTACCATGAGGGCCCCTATATCAGGCTCAGAATGAAGTTTGATCAAGAGAGTATCAAGAAGCTGGTGAAGGGAGTGGTGAAGTGAGGGGGGTAGTGTGGGCTTTGCTCCTCTGCGGCACTACCATCTGGGGAGCGACGATTTCAGGTCATGTCTATGAAGACCCCAATGGGGATTCACTGATGGGGGACCAGATAGCAAAGAATAGTGTACGAGTGTATCTCTATGATCCAAATGGGAATTATGTAAATTGGGCTGATACGAATAACACGGGAGAATTTCAGTTTACAGTATGGTGGCCTACAGGAACATATACTGTCGTAGTCGATTCCAAAACCGTTGTTTCATCCAGGCTTTTAGGGCAGGCAACAATCAGGGGGATGTCTGGGCAGAGCAGACCTATGCTACCGCAGGCGGACAGTGTGCTGATGGAAGCGGAGGGACAGCCAACCGGATGACACCCGGAAGCTGTTTTGGAGGACGCAGGGGGGATGTGAGTGATGATGCCTCTGCCCTTGCGCGTGCGGAGCATAGGATACGTGTCAATGTCGCTTCATGGAACAGTACGGTCAGTGATGTTGATTTTGGCTTTAGCTTCAATGTGCTCACCAGCATCCGTGACAACGGGGATGACGATACGGCCAATGACCGTACTATACAAGGCTCTCTGCGTCAGTTTATCCAAAATGCCAATGCACTCACTGGAGCCAATGCGATGCGTTTTGTCCCTGCTGTAGCTGGCAATGCAGGCAACTGGTGGTATATAGCCCTCAGCAGTGATCTGCCTACGCTGACCGATAGCGACACGACAGTGGATGGGACGGCATACGACCTGAGTGACGGCACTACAGTGAACAATAGTAACAGCGGCACGCTGGCGATGAGTGGCCATGTGGTAGGCTCAGGAGTAGATGCAGTGGAGGGCTCTGCCGATGAGTTGACTCTGCCGACCTATGCACACAAAGAGCTGGAGATCGATGGGAACAACCGCAATGTTTTTCGGCTATCAGGCGACCGCATCATGGTGACTGATCTGGGGGTTTATGATGCAGCAACAGCTATCGTCCTCAACAGCCACAGTGATGACAATACCCTTGCAAGACTCTATCTAGGATGCCGTGCCGATGGATCAGCAGTGACAGGAGGCGATCGCATCACAGGTGCGTATACTGCACATAGGAATACAGTAGATACTACCTTTTCGGATAACTATGTTACACATACCATCAGTACAGCAGTTAAATTTAGTGGTCGTGGCACGGTCAGTGACAACTACATGCTAGACAATGCACTGGGTGCCAACACCGCAGATGCCTTGACGCTAGAGGGAGGCACAGGTTCTGCAAGCAGGGTTGTCACGGTAAGGAGAAACTACATTGATAGAGCCAAAGCCTATGGCATCGAGAGCTGGAGTACCTCCAGAGCCTACACCATCGAACACAATACCATAGTTAATACAGGCTATGGCGGAGGGGTAGAAAATGGGGCGATCCGTATCTTTGGGCGGGGGAGTCTCCTGCGGTACAATCTCATCCATGATGCCAGAGGTGCAGGGATCGTGCTGATAAGAACAGGCAGCATACAGACAGATCGAAACATCATTCAGCACAATGTAATCTATCACAATGGCGGACTGAGTATCGATCTGGATCAGACCCACACATCCGGCAATCCAAATGGTGACGGTGTCTCGGCAAACAATGGTACCCTCAATGCCAACCGGCGCAACAACGATATGGATTATCTGTGATTACGAAAGCAACGTATAATGGAAGCACCGTGCATATCGAGGGATTCGTCGGTTCGGCTGCCGGGCAGAGTGCTTTTGGCAATGCAGTATTGGAGGTATACAGGGCAGCTGATGATGGTAACAATAAGGGAGAGGTAATTGTTGGGGACGGTAACAGTACCGCCCATGGAGAGGGGTGGGCATTTTTCTTTGGATGCAGTGCAGACGGAAGCGGTAATTTTAGTTGTGATCACAGTGTTGCGTCGATTGTATCCGGAACACGGTTGACGCTCTCAGCGACTTTGAACAGTGATGGAAGCTCCGAGTTCAGTGCCAACTATCCGATTATGCTATTGCCCGAAATGCATGTGAGTAAAATCTCTTGTGTGATCAATGATCCCGTCAATAATGGAAATAATCCAAAACGTATTCCCGGTGCGACGATACGCTATGCGATCGAGGTCAGCAATACGGGAATAGGCATTGCTGATCATGCGATGGTGGATGACAATATCAGCAGTGATTTTGATACAACAACGATTGCCAATCTGCAAATAGACGGCAGTCATACCTGCGATTGCCTCTCTCCAACAGCACCCGGTGCCAATGGAGCCAATGGGGGAACCAGCGGGAATAACATCAAACTGGATTTTGATACGGTGGCAGCAGGGGCCGTGGAGTGCGGATATTTTGAAGTGGATGTAAGGTAGCGTGATGCGAAAAGCATGGCTGATTTTCGCTTTTAGTACATGGGTGTTTGCACAGCCGGGCGGTATTAACGGTACCCAGCTCTGGCTAAGAGCTGATGCAGGTGTGCTGGGGAATCCAGTATCACAATGGGATGATCAATCAGGAAATAATCGAAATGCCATCCAAAGCATAGCTAGTCGCAGGCCAACGGTCAATGTAACTGATGTAAATTTTAATCCCTCTTTCCACTACACAAACCACTTCTTGGATGTACCTTATGCTTCTGCTTTAAATGGAAATGACTTGACAGTATTTGCTGTACTGGATCTGGATGGAGGATCTTCTCATCGCTCTCCATGGACGACTAGGGATGACTACCCTCAGAGAGGGCATATACTGTATTATGAGAACAACAGGTATAGGTATTGGAATGGTAAAGGCAGTGGGTGGAGTCAACTCACAACAGCAGATACGACAGGTAATTATGAGATAGTTACAACAAAAGCACGAGATATTAGCAGTATTGCTCAGTCACGAATAGAGAAGAAAGTATATATCCAAGGACGTAAAAGAGGGTCGACAGATGAGCGTGATTTTTCTCCAAACACGAGTAAACCTTTTCGGATAGGGAAAGGAGCTACAGAGAGTGATGGCGGAAACTATCCTTGGAATGGGGATATATCTGAAATCATTGTTTACTCAGCATCTCTGAGTGATATTGAGAGAAACCGAGTTGAGTCTTATTTAGCGATAAAGTATGGTATTACCTTATATCAAGATTCAGGTTCTACCTATACTGACTATAGAGAGAGCACAGGAGCAATAATCTGGAGCCAATCAGTGAATGATCTTTATCGAAATAATATTGCAGGGCTAGGTAGAGATACTACCTCCTCTCTAGATCAAAAGATTTCCAAATCTATCAATCCTGAAGCTGTCATAACTATGGCAACAAGCTCAAACTTTGTTTTAGCAAATACAGATGCTTCACGCCCCTCTTTGAGTGGTGGAGACCGTCGGTTTCTCTTGTGGGCTAATCGTAATCAAAATGGTACATGGGTAAGCTCTGGTGCCCCTGCTGGAGGAAAGATATTGCGCCGAAAATGGAAGATTCAAAAAACTGGAGCACAAAACAATGTAAATATTCAGGTAGATGTGGATGATCCAGATTTTGATATTGATGCTTTCACTGGTACACTCTACTTTGTCAAAGGAGATGATCTGTCTGTAGCACCAGTAATGCCTATGACCAATGATGGTGGGGGGGAATGGCATATTGATAATATTGATTTTAATGATGGCGATTTGTTTAGTTTCGTTGTAAATCCTTTGTTACCCGATATGCACATCACCAAAACCTCTATCGTTACCAGTGATCCCGTCAATGGCAGTACTCATCCCAAGCGGATTCCTGGGGCAACAGTGCGTTACTGTTTTACCGTAGACAATACCGGGGCAGGGGATGCTGAAAATACCACGATCAGTGATAGCCTTACCGGGAGCGGTAGGGATACTTTGACCTATGTACGATCCGGTAGCGTGGTACAAGATATCTCTGTGGCATGTAACTGTAGTGAAAAGGCTGAATGCCACCAATGGTACCATTTCAGGCAGAGATATGACGATTGTCCTAGGGGGTATCAGTGGTACAAACGATACGACACACTCCCGTGGGTGTGCCTACATCGAGGTAACCATCGACTAAAACCCAGCATTGGGATCGAACCCACCTCCAAAATCAGGTGTACCAAAATCCTGCGTAGCAAAGTTTGGATCACTGTATCCAGCCTTGCCTGACTCCCCTCTGAGCATCATGATATCTGTTTTGGGATCGATACCTTGGGGGCAGGCTACGGTGCATTCTCCGCAGAGTGTGCAGTCCCAGATACCATTGTGTTGGATAGCCTCTATCGTAGGGGCATTCCCTTGTGGGTGTCCTTGTTGTTTCTGTATGCTTTCTGCAACATACCGCCAGGCTCTGGTCAAGGCAAAAGGCCCCAAAAAGTCTGGGTTGACTGCCAGTACAGGGCAGGCTGAGTAGCAGCTGTCACAGAGTATACAGTCGGTTTGTATCTTGGTTTTGGACTCATCGGTGGGGGTAGGTGTCTTGGTAGAAGCATGGGGTGAGACTACAACTTTTTTGATAGTGTCATGTGCTTTGGTTTTGTCTACTTTGAGGTCTCGCAGTACGGGGTGATAGCGTAGTGGCTCGATGAGGTCATTGTCTTGGTATGTGTAGCTACAGGCAAGTTGCTCTTTGCCATTGACCAGCACCGCACAGCTACCACATACGCCACTGCGGCATCCTGCACCAAAGGTCAGTGTAGGATCGAGCTTGGACTTGATCTCGTAGAGTGCAGAGAGAAGGGTGACTACTTTAGTAGCCTGCACTGTGAAGGTCTCTTGGGCTTGGTCTCGTTGGATAGTGAGTTTCATATGTCAAATTCTCCGATACCGAGTTCAAGCTTTCCAGCAGAGAGTCTACATAGGGTCTCTGCTTGTAAGTCACTGCGTTCGAGTGAGAAGTCGTCACGATAGTGTGCTCCTCGGCTCTCTTGTCTTAGAATGGCACTTTTGAGTACGCCTTGTGCCAGCAAGATGGCATTACGGAACTCTAAAAACTCTATGAGGTTTTGGTTGTTGGTTCTGGATTTATCTCCTACTCCCATGATGCCCAGTTTGGCATAGATCTCATCTAGATAGATCTCCGCTTCATGCATTGTATCTCTGTGACGGATGATACCCGCATCACGGTACATGAGCCTGCCCAGCACTTTGCGTTTGTGGTAGAAATTCACTTCATTGGGTTTGGCGAAGATCTTTTCTATGACTGCATTGTCGTGGTCGATCTGTTGGGCTTGGATAGACTTGGGCATGGGGAGTTTGACCTGGGCTAGGATCGTATCGATCACCAGTCGGCCAAAGGCTACGATCTCAAGCAGCGCATTGCCACCCAGTCGATTGGCACCATGGACTTTGGCATTGGCACACTCTCCGATAGCATAGCATCGCTCCAGTCCTTTGACTTTGAAGGTAGGGTCTGTTGCGATACCTCCCATGGTATAGTGTGCTACAGGCATGATAGGGATAGGCTCTTTGATAGGATCGATATCTGCATGCAGACGGCACAAATGCAGCTCCTGGGGCATGAGTGTCTCGATCTTCTCTTTGCCCAGATGTCTGATATCCAGACGGACATGGTGCCCCTGCCTGCATCTGTCGAAATATAGCTCTGGCTACTTCATCTCTGGGTGCCAGCTCATCGGTGAATCTTTTGCCATGATGATCTATCAGGTAGCCTCCCTCTCCTCTGGCACTCTCAGAGATCAGTATGGCCGAGCCTTGCAGGGCGGTAGGATGGAACTGCACAAACTCCATATTGCTTACCGTTCCGCCTGCTCTGAGTACTGCGGCGATACCATCTCCACTGCTACCATAGCTGTTGGTGGTATGGTCATGATAGAGCTCGCCAAATCCGCCTGTGGCGATGAGGGTATGGGCTGATTCTATGGCGGTCACTTCTCCTTTTTGGGTATCCCAAAAGGTGGCACCTGAGACCTGTTTTGTGTCTGGATCTACGATGAGATTCATCAGGTAGTGCTCCGTGACAAAGGGGATACCAGCTTCGATACATCTGTCATACAGTGTGTGCAGGATCTTAAGCCCTGTATAGTCCTGTGCATAGCAGGTACGCTCACTGCTGGCACCTCCGAGACGGCGTTGTGCAACACTCTGCAGCGGGTTGGTTGCATGATCGAGTCTGGAGAAGGGCACACCCATACGCTCCAGCCATGCGATGGTCTGAGGGGCTTCGTGGCACATCTTGGCAACCATCTGTGGATCAGCCAACCCATGTGCAGCACGGAGAGTATCCTCTATATGGCTCTCAATGCTGTCTTCTGTCACATTACCAAGTGCAGCGTTGATGCCGCCCTGTGCCATACAGGTTTGTGCCTGTGTGGGGAGGGTTTTGCTGAGTACCTTGACGCTGAGTCCTGCTTCATGGGCAGTGAGGGCTGCGGTGAGTCCGGCACCGCCAGAACCGA
>CBDCEE010000007.1:0-5983 GCA_965215705.1 Sulfurovaceae bacterium
TCTTTCCAGCATACAGACTTCATCAATCAATCCATTCTCTATCATTTTTTGGGTGCGGAGTCTGATTCTTTCTCTTAGATAGTCTCTTTTTGCTGTGACCTGATAGAGAGGAAGACTGCCTTGGATGACAGGCTTTGGCGGATGTGCTGCAAAATAATGTGAGGGTGTCATCCCTGTCTCATGATAGAGATCCAATACCTTCTCTATACGATATCTGTCATGCGATGCAATCTGCTGCATATACTCTGGATCTAGAGTGGAGAGCATAGTATAGCTCTGGGATAGGTCGTTAAGTGCTGTTGCGGTACGTGCCTTGCTATTTTGGCTGATAGAAGGAAGGTCACTGATCCCTTCCAGCAACATTTTGAGATAGAAGCTTGTCCCGCCTACAATGATGAGGTTTTTCTCTGCTACTTTGGCTTCCAGAGAGACTTTGCGATAGAGATCGATATAGGTGGTGACATCAAAGTTCTCAGTGATGGTGATCTCATCGATACCATAATGCAAGATCCCTTCTCTTTCTGTTAGTGTAGGCTTGGCAGAGGCGATATCGATCTCTTTGTAGATCGCCAGTGAATCCAATGAGAGGATAACAGCATCAAGCTTTTGAGCCAACAGTAGTGAGAGTGCTGTCTTGCCTGAAGCAGTAGCTCCGATGAGTGCGAGTTGTTTCATAAGGCGTATCATAACATACTCAGTGTTAAGAGGGTAAAATGGCATATTATTTTGTAAGGTTTTTCATGGATTTATATAACAAAGATCATCGCTTTAATCTTGCCAATCTCATTACCTTTGGCAATATTGCCTGTGGGGTAACAGCTATGTATCTGATACAGCAGAACAATTTCTTCGTGGCAATTATCCTGGCATGGATCGCAGGGGCATTTGATATCGCGGATGGCAAAGTAGCTAGAAAGTACAAGCTCTCTACGGAGTTTGGTATTCAGCTGGACAGTTTTGCAGATTTTCTCTCCTTTGTAGTGATGCCGGCATTTCTACTTTTTTATGCGGTCAAACACTATGCAGGGATCTCAGGGGTTCAAGAGCTTTTGCTGGGTCTGGTCTTTATCTGGTATATCATCTCAGGGCTCAGACGACTGGTAGAGTTCAATCTCAAGGTCGATGCTGGAGAGGTTGCCAGATACTTTGAGGGTGTCCCTACACCACTGGGTGCGATACTACTCTGGGTACTTTATCTGTTGGTCGCCTATGGGGTACTGAGTAGCGGATATAGTGTGGCATTGCTGGTGATGATCATCGCTTGGTCACTCAATTCACAGCTACGTATCCCTCATCCGTAATCGATGAAAGCGTGAGGATGAAAGAAAAACTGGCTGATTTCTCTGAACTGGTGATGTTTCAGCATTCGATATTTTCACTGCCATTTATTTTTATTGCGATGGTTGTTGCTTCTTGGCAGTTGGATGGTTCTGGTTGGTTTGGATGGCGACTCTTTTTCCTGGGACTGGTCGCTGCGGTGAGTGCACGTAACTTTGCGATGGGTGTCAACCGATACCTTGACAGAGATGTAGATGCTCTCAATCCTCGTACCAAGGGCCGCCCCTCAGTAGATGGCAGGGTGAGCAGTGGGCAGATGATTGGTTTTATTGTTGTCAATGCACTACTCTTTATTGGGGTTGCCTATCTGATCAATACCTTGGCTTTACAGTTGTCACTTCCTATTTTGGCAGTATTGGCGGCGTATACCCTCTTCAAGCGTTTCTCTGCAGCGGCACACCTGATCCTGGGAGTGAGTCTCGGGCTGGCACCTATCGCTGGTGTAGTAGCGGTATTGGGAGATGTGACGGTATGGTCATTCTATCTGGCATTTGGCGTGATGTTCTGGGTGGCAGGGTTTGACCTGTTGTATAGTCTGCAGGATATGGCGTTTGACAAACAGCATGGACTCCACTCGATCCCCAGCAAATTTGGTGCAGCCAAGACCATGTGGATCGCCAGAGTGTTTCACCTGTTGACGATACTGCTCTGGATGGCTTTTGTTGCTACTGCGGGACTAGGTTTTTGGGCATGGATCGCAGTGGGAGCCAGTGCCGTGATGTTAGGCTATGAGCACTACCTTGTCAACAAAGACTTCAGCAAGATCGACAAAGCATTCTTTACGGTCAACGGCTACCTTGGCTTTATGTTTATCTTTCTGATCATCCTTGATGTGGCATGGTAATGGATCTCTCTTCTCTGCTCAGAGACAAGCACTGGCAAGATCTGTTGGCAGAGGAGTTTACCAAGCCACAAATGCGGGAGTTGGAGCGCTTTTTAGAAGAGCGTGCTTTGTCGGGAGGATCGATACTGCCACCACGGCCACACTGGTTTGAGGCACTTAACCATACCCCTCTTGATAGGGTCAAGGTCGTGATACTTGGGCAAGACCCTTACCCCACCAGAGGGCATGCTCATGGACTCTGTTTTTCTGTTCAGCCGGAGGTGAAACCCTTGCCAAAATCCTTGGTCAATATCTATAAAGAGCTTCGGGATGACTGTGGTATAGATAATTTCCACAGCGGTTTTTTAGCTCCTTGGGCAGAGCAGGGGGTACTGCTGTTGAATGCCGTCTTAACGGTAGAAGAGGGACAAAGCAACGCGCATAAAGGACGAGGGTGGGAGGCATTTACAGATGCAGTGATAGAAGCGGTAAACCATCATGCTCACGGGGTTGTGTTTCTCCTCTGGGGTGCACAGGCACAGAAAAAAGGAGAGACCATTGACAGGACTAAGCATCTGGTACTGACTGCCCCGCATCCCTCACCTCTCTCTGCCTACCGAGGCTTCTGGGGTAGTAAACCCTTCTCACAAATCAATGACTACCTGGTAGAGCAAGGTAAAGAGAAAATAGACTGGCAATTGTAATACATTTTGAGCTTCATTTAAGCCCCTTTGGGGTAAAATGCCACTCTTCACATAGATTATGTGCACTCTTGGCTCAGCTGGATAGAGCATCGGTTTGCGGTACCGAAGGTCACAGGTTCGAATCCTGTAGGGTGTACCACTTTTCTTATTTGCATCCATATTTCATGCGTTTTCTTTCGACGTACCTGATATACACCCCCATCAAATTATATAAAATCTGAATACAACTAAGAAAAAGGGCTTTTATGGCTCATAATTATAAAATTAAAAAATCCCTTGATGAATGAATACCCAAATAACGAAATAGAAGAATAAGCAAGTAAGAGGAAGTGCCGTATAATACGATAAAAGAAAGACAAAAGCGACACTAAACACTTTCACCCATTTGGTGAGGCTTTTGCCAAGGAGTAAAAGTATGACACAAACTCTGTTAAAATTCAGCATAGCCTCAACAGATGAGAGACTCACCTCACATTCGGGAGAGATTGTATTTGGGGAATATCTTAAAGCGATAAGGTTAGATAGACTTTGTGATAGATACCTTCCGCAACCAAAAAGTAATCGAGGTTTCTCTCCCTTTAGCTTTATGCAACCATTGCTGCTGATGCTTCATGGTGGTGGACACTCACTGGATGATCTGCGTATAATTCAAGATGATATGGCAATGAGAGAGGTACTTAGCATGAAGCATGTACCCACAGCAGACGCTACAGGCAAGTGGATAAAACGACATGGCTTGATGGGAGTGTATGGTGTGGAAAGTATCAATAAGGTACTTCTCAAACGTTACCTAAAAAGGGTAGATGAGCCACTGATACTAGATATTGATGCTTCTGTGATAGAGAGTCATAAATCTACAGCAACCTATACCTACAAAAAGTTTCCAGGTTTTACACCCATGATAGGACATATTAATGGTGGGTATGTGATTCATAGTGAGTTTCGTTCAGGGAATATTGCACCTGCTGACCATAACCTCTCCTTCGTTCAACGTTGCCAAGCACAACTTCCTCACAGTAAAAGAATCACACATTTGCGTGCAGATGCTGCCTCTTATCAAGCATCTCTCTTTGACTACTGTCAAGAGAATAACATCACCTACACCATAGGAGCACCGCTAGATAGTGCCATACTGCACAATATCAATGAGATAGAGATATGGGAATCCCTCTCTCATCATGAAGGGCATACACACCAGGTCAAAGAAGAGGTAGCAGAGTTTATCCATACAATGCAACATACTAACCATGCGTTTAGACTGATAGTGACAAAGAAAACCACCACGCCTATGCTGCCAGAGCTAGAAGGACTGTTGAGCCAAGAAGAGCTACTCTCTTATGCTTCAGAACGTTACCATGTTATTGCGACCAATATAGAAGATGAAGCAATGTCTCTCCAAGATATTATAAGGTTCTATCGACAAAGAGGAGACACAAGCGAAAACCGTATCAAAGAGCTTAAAAATGGGTTTAATCTCAAATATCTTCCTACTTCTCACTTTATGGCAAATGCCTTGTACTTCTCTATAGGAGTGCTTGCCTATAATCTCTTTGTGCTCTTCAAGGAAACATTAACACAAAGCTGGAAAAAGCATACCATACAGACACTTCGCTACAAGCTTTACAATATCGCAGGAAAAGTCATCACACATGCTAGAAAAACCATACTCAAAGTGAATAAGCAGTTTGTCGATATACTTCAAGCAATACGTCAAAAGAGTTATGAGATTAGTTTAGAGTAGTTACAACCAGCCATATATATCCTATACTAACAGAACTTTTATCACTATAGCTCTATTTAAAAATGAGTGAATTCTGCTTATGTTTCTCGTTGTTTGCTCTCAAGAAGAACACCAGCTACTATTTTTAGCATGATGACCTCAAAAACCTCTATACTTTCAGTTATCTTTCTTCAACTTTAGGTTTTTAGGTGGATAGTTGTATTTCTATTTCGAGATTTGGGTTGACTTTGATATATCTAATCCGATAGAATACATATAGAGCCTTTAAAGTAATTTAGAGAGCTCGTTAGCACAGGAGAGAACTCCTGTGTGATTCATAGCAACTAACTACACATAACTTGACCTCGTAAAATACGATCTAGCCTAAACTGATCTTGTCGCCACTCAAGCTTATAGTGTAACAATCTGACTGACCCTCAAGCTAATTCTCTTCATCAAAGAAAACCGCTTCGGTGAATTATCCGATCTATTACCTTGTAACAAAACTCTCATTTATATGATAGCTAAATTGCTATAGGGTATTATACGAGGTGTTTACTTATTACCTCACTCTCCTAAATATCTAGTAAATCATAGGAAAAGGTGTAGCCTCTTGGCGTACTTTCACATGTTGTGATGCTACTTACTTGGCGGGATAGCAATCCCACCCTACAGATAATAAATGCGTTGTCTTTTGCCTTGCCTGATGTACAATACATAAAAAATAAGCAAAGTTTGAATACAACCAAGAAAAAGAATCTTTACATTTAGAATTTATGCTTATCCCCTAACAGGCTATAATACAGCATAAATCAAATAACGGCTATAATAACTGTACTAAATAATAAACCCGAAATATGCAATAGAGATTATTCATCTCTTACAGATCATTGCCTCATGGGCATTCACAAAGAATCATCGATTAACCTACGGGTTAAGCTCAAATTCTTTGCAAACGCCCATAAGACAAGCATCAAGAAAATATGAACAATTCTAGTGCATAATTCGGGCTCAAAGGCAATCTATGAAGATTTTATTGCTTACACGAAATCATGTGGTACGAGAATTTATCGAGCTGGTAGCGGATAGAGTGGGTGCGGTGTTGGAGGTACGAGAGGGTATCAAAGATATCTCAGATAGAGGCTATGACTTTCTGTTTGTGGATGATAGGGGTGAGCTTCTGGAGGAGAGTCTTTCTTTGTTGGATCAACTGGATCAGGCACAGCATATTGTATTGTACAATGTATCCAAGGAGATACATACACGCTTTGATATGCAAATTAAAAAGCCGTTTCTTCCTTCCGATATCCAAGAGATACTCACGCATACCTCTACCCCAAAAGTACATCTGGAAGAGGATCAGATCCTCAATATACAGGATATTGAAGAGATTAAAAG
>CBDCEE010000008.1:0-456414 GCA_965215705.1 Sulfurovaceae bacterium
AATATTATTATCTACTATGATTGATGGTTTTACGGGAGGCTCTGTTACTGGTTTCAGGACAATAGTTTTAGGTATCTTTCCCGGCTCTACCAGCAAGGTCTTATTCTCTTCCGCAGAAGGGACTTTCTCCAGCAGTATTTTTTTAGGCTTTTGTACCGGCAAAGGTTTGGTTTCTCTATTTTCTGTCGGCTTTGCTTTAGGCTTTGGCTCTACTATCGGCTTGATTTTAGGTCTTGTCTTCTCTGCCAGCTTTAGTTGAGATACCTTCTCTAGTCTTTTCTTTTCTGCTTTATAATAAAGCCTCTCTTCCCGTTTGATATATTTACTGATAAGATTATTCAGGGTCATCCCATTTCTTACCCTTATTTTTTCTGTGATAGGGATCTCTTTTTTAGTAATAGGTTGATGACGGAGTCTCGCAATCCCTCTCTTCAGTTTGGTGATTTTTAAAAAGGATGTATTATAGGGGTTACATGCTGTCATTCCAGGCTTAAATGTACGACAAAATGGTATCTCTGCCATTGTAGCTGACACTACTATAATACCGATAAAAAACAGACGTCTGAAAAGATTCATCAATAATTACTGCCGGTCTCTTATAGAAAAGCCAGCATCTCCTCTCTGATCCGCTCTTTATCTACTACATCTTCATGAATGATCGGTTTGGAAAAGAGGCTTTTGATCATAGAAGGAATCTTGAGTTCTGTTGCCTCTGAAATCTTCTCCAGTGCCTCCAGATCATTTTCTGCCTCTATACCCAATGCATCTGCAACACTCACGCTAAACTTTGTCCACTCTGCTGTAGAGCAGATAATGGCTGGGAACTTCTCTTCTCGTAGTTCCAGGTACGCCTTGACACAGGTAGCCGTATGGGGGTCCATGATATAGCCTTTTTGTGCATAGGCTGCCATATAGGTCTTACCCTCGATATCATTACTATAGACTGCATCAAAATCTTCTCTCAGAGAGGCTAGCTCTTCCGCTGTGAGGCGATACACACCCTCTTCTTCGAGATCCATCATCATCTCTCTGGTTCTGTCTGTACCAAATTTATCAAAGAGTACCCTCTCTACATTGGAGCTCTTGAGAATATCCATTGCCGGAGAGTTGGTTAGGATCAGCTCTCGGTCTCTGATATCATACTCCCCTTTGTTGATGAGATCAGTCAGGATATTGTTGGTGTTGGAGGCGATTAGGATCTTCTCTACTGGCAGTCCTGCCTTCTTCGCATAGTAGGCACCCAGTGCATTACCAAAGTTTCCGCTAGGAACGATCAGATACACCTTCTCTCCCAAGGCAATCTTGTCCTGTCTGACCAGCTCAAGATACCCATAGAGGTGATAGATGATCTGAAAAATGATCCGACCAAAGTTGACCGAGTTAGCCGCAGAAAGCTTGATCCCTTTGGCTTTGAGATCTGCCTTGAATGTCTCAGAAGCCAGCAGAGATTTGAGTGCTTTCTGTGCATCATCAAAGTTCCCGTGGATACCGATGACTTTGAGATTGTCCGCATCCTCTGTCACCATCTGTAGTCTCTGTACATCAGAGGTACCCCCATCAGGGTAGAGGCAGGCTACGCGTATATTGGGGCGATTTTTAAAGGTCTCCAGAGTAGCTGGACCCGTATCACCGCTGGTAGCTGCCATGATCAGATACTCTTCTCCTCGCTGTTTTGCAAGGGCACTCAAGATCACACCAAAAGGCTGCAATGCCATATCTTTAAAGGCTCTCGTCGGACCATGGTAAAGCTCTGTGACAAAACAGTCCTCTTCAATACTCTCTAACGGTACAGGTGTGTTGGCATCATCAAAAGTATCATAGCGGTTCAATGCCTCCCAAAGTAGATCATCTTCAATATCAATCTCAAACTTTTTGAGGAGATCGAACGCCAAGGTCTTATAATCACTGTTGATATAATCAGCCAAAAAACTGATCCCCATATCTGGAAGCGCTTCGGGAACATAAAGCCCACCGAAACTGGCACTTGGATTCAAGATAGCATCAGAAAAAGGAACGTGAGATGCTCTCTTCCCATCATTGCCACGCGTCTCTATAAATTGCATTGTGTCACCTGTTATTGTTAAATTAAGGCTAATATTATAGCGAAAAAGCTGTCCGTTGGGCTAAAGAGCTACCAATGTACCCTCTCTTAGAGCTCTATACAGGTACCTACACCGCGACTTGTCAAGATTTCAAGCAGCAGAGAGTGTTCTATCCTACCATCGATAATATGGGCTTTTTTGACTCCCCCTCGTACCGCTTCGATACAGGCATCTACTTTAGGAACCATCCCCCCGTAGATTGTTCCATCTCTCTTAAATGCTTCTGTCTCCTGAAGATCCAGTGTACGCAAAAGTTCTCCTTCTTTATCCAATACACCGGTCGTATCTGTCAAAAATAAAATTTTTCTGGCATGGAGTGAAGCAGCGATCTTACTGGCTGCCAAGTCTGCATTGATATTATAGCCAGGATGCCCCACCGCACCTCCACTGGCGATCGGTGCGATCACCGGGATGAAATGATCGGCTATCATATTATCGATCAGCGTGGTATCCACCGTCGAAATATCCCCCGTATATCCAAACTCCCCATTGCCTCTGGCTGTGGCTTCCATAAAGTTACCATCCTTGCCTGAGATACCTACTGCTTTGGCACCCTGTGAGTTGAGCAGGGCTACAATCTCCTTGTTGATCTCACCGCTGAGCACCATCTCTACGATACGCATCGCCTCTTTGCTGGTCACCCGCTGTCCATCGACAAATTTACTGTGGATATCCAGCTCATCGAGCAGTTTGGTGATACTCGCACCTCCACCATGTATCACTACCGGTCGGATACCTACGGTGTGCAGCAGTACGATATCCTGAGCAAACTTGGCCTTGAGCTCATCACTACTCTGTGCAGAGCCACCATATTTGATCACTACGGTTTGATTACGAAACTTTTTGATATAGGGGAGTGCCTCCAGTAGGGTCTGGATCACATCGGTTTTTGCTTTCACTGGTTCTTCCTTGTCATTGTTTCTATCTTGGTAAGTGCTGTTTTATCTATCTGCAATTCTAACTTCATTCGCGATATGGGCAGCTTAAAGTGCTGCATCTTGACCCAGTCTTTCTCTGTGGTGAGTATCGAATCAGCCTTCTGTTTTACCAACAGATCTTCCAATACCTTCTCGTCAAAATAGGCATGGTCTTCCAGCGTTACTTTGGCGATCACTCCCTCAGGTAGATAAGGATCCAGTCGCACAGGATCAGCGATCGCTGTCACCAGTATCATACGCTCCTTGAGATACACGTAACTAACCTTACGATGATACTCCCATCCCTCTTTGAGCTGTATATCTGCCACTCGACTACACCAGGAAAACTCCCGCATAGGACCAGAGGGAAGCGGCAGTCTGTTGGGCAGAGATACCGGCTCCAGCAGGATCTCAACCTTCTCGATCTCCACACGGTTAAAGCCATCATCCAGCAGGATGAGTTCAACGCCTTGCGCTATCGCTCTCTCGATCGCCAGCTCTCGCCTCTCAGAGACGATCACGGAGGCATGAGGAGATTTGATCGCCATCAGCATCGCCTCATCCCCACTCTGATCTACTGATACCAACACCTCACCCACATGACTCACCTCAACCAGCCCACTACTCTGCCGTCCATATCCTCTAGAGATGATCGCTACCTTACGGTCAGAAAAATGCTTCGCCAATGCGATGACAAAAGGAGTCTTGCCACTACCGCCGATAACAAGGTTTCCGACGCTAATGATGGGTATAGGATACTGCTTCCTCTGGGCAATTTTTCGTCTGATCCACATGCCGATACCGTACACTAATGAAAGAGGTAGGAGAAAAAGAGATACGATCCAGTGGTACCATCGGGGGCGATAGAAGAGGGTTTCAAAGAAGTGGGTCATACTATTAGTATCTATTCTCATCATCTGATTCTAATCTATCCATATAATATACACCTCTTATCATAATCATATCTTCCCGCTCTCTCGAGATTATAGCAAAAAAAAAGTTTCTTGACACATATTTTATGAGAAGTTTACGGCCAATTTGGTTCCGTATTACCACTTCCTGCCCCAAGCATAAAATCTATATGGTTGGTGACATTTTGTACATTCCATACACTTAAATCATGGTTACTGAAAGAGGAGGCCTTTCCAAACATGGAACGCATATGCGTCACATGACTTACATCCCAAGACTCAAGTGATTGATTAAAGGCACTAGCTTTATAAAACATAGAACGCATATCAGTTACCCTGCTTACATCCCAGCTGTTCAGCTGTTGGTCGAAATGACTGGCCTTATAAAACATTTCATTCATCTTTGTAACTTTATTGACTTCCCAAGCATTAAGGGGTTGATTAAAATTGTTTGCTTCCCTAAACATGCTTTTCATAGAGATGACTTTACTTACATTCCACTCATTAAGGGGTTGATTGAAATCATTTGCAAGATAAAACATATTTGTCATATTGGTAACATTACTTACATCCCAATCATTTAGTGGTTGATTAAAGACAGCTGCTCCAATAAACATAGGGTCTAGTAAACTTTAGAGGTTATTTGTTCGAAGATTCTTTAATAGTATAGCATAGATATCATTATGCCTATTGTTGAATCTAAACTCACTCTCCTTGAGATGGAGATAAAACATCTCATCTCTAAGTCCATTAAACTTTGCCAATCTTCTTTTAGTATAACTCCAAAAGGATTCAATGCCATTTACATGAGACTTACCTCGCACAAACTCATCTTTGGAATGAAAGACCCTGTAGTGATCATAGCCATTAAGGACTAAGCCATCATAGGCTTTCCAACCATCAGTATGAATAGTACTTCCTTCAAGTATCTTTCCCTCAATAATAGGCATGAGTTCAGCTCTCGAGCAGTTCTTGACTATTTGAACATAGACATTACCATCTCTTTTTAATAAGCCAAACACAGGTGTCTTTCCTGCTGCACCTCTACCACGTTTTCCTCTTACTCTTTTGGCACCAAAGTAAGATTCATCTAATTCAAACTCTCCATCTTCAATATTGTTCTCTAGTAGATTCTGGTAGATGTATATGCGTAACTTTTGAAATAGCTTCTTACAAGTCGTATGAGATATGTTAGTTATCTTTGAGGTTTCATATGCATTTAGATCAAGTGAAAAACACTTAATTAACTGCCTAAATTTACGCTCTGAAATGTGCGTACCTTTTGAGTACTTGTTTTTGTTCGGTGTAGTCATGCTTTAAGATACCTTTTGGACTCTTAAAGTTTACTAGACCCAAACATATTACTCATAGTGGTAACACTGCTTACGTCCCAATCGTTGAGTGCTTGATTAAAGTTGCTTGCTCCACGGAACATATTGCTCATAGTGTTAACACTGCTTACCTCCCAGTCATTAAGGGGTTGGTTAAAGTTATTTACTCCAGAAAACATACTAGCCATATTAGTGACACTACTTACGTCCCAGTCATTAAGGGGTTGATTAAAGTTATCTGCAGTATTAAACATACTACGCATAGTGGTAACACTGCTTACGTCCCAGTCATTAAGGGGTTGGTTAAAGGCCTTGGCTCTATCAAACATACGAGACATATTGGTTATATTGCTGACATCCCAATTACTTATCTGACTGTTAAATTGCTCTGCATCACTAAACATCATTTGCATATTGGTCACTTGTGACAAATCTGGTACACTGGTAGTACTGAACTCAAGATTCTTACATCCAGTAAAAGTTCTATCAAAACTTTTCCATGACATATCTCCCCAAGATTGTATAGATAGCAACTGCATGGCATTCTGTTTCTCTTCAGCAGTAGCAAGAGAATAGTACGTTGCTTGGGTCATCAATAAATGAGGGAAAGTCCCACTTATTTTGACCGTATGGTCCCCTTCTATACTATATACATGAGAGATAGTTCCTGTCACTGAATTATCTGTATTCCCATCTCCCCAATCAACGGTATAGTCGTAAGTATAGGCAGTGTTGGTAGGTATCGTAATATTCTGATCTGTTGTATTTGTTTCCCAAACGCTTATAAAAGGTCCTGTAACATCCCTGAATTTAAATCCAAAGTGCAATTTCACCTCTAAAAAATTCTATCCAAATTTTCCTATGAAGCCTTTAAATTTTCATGAAATACCTCATAAGGTGTTCTCCATCCTAGAGATTTTCTAGGTCTATGGTTAAGTCTGTTCTCAATCCTTTTAATATCTTTAGCCGTGAGATGTTCAAAGCTACTGCCTTTTGGGATATATTGACGGATGAGTCCATTGATATTCTCATTGAGTCCTCTCTCCCAAGAGCTATAAGGATGACAGAAATAGTAATCACATTTAAGTTTTTTTGCAATGGTTTGATGTTTGGCGAACTCCAAACCGTTATCTGTGGTAATGGTGTGCACATGTTTCTTGTATCTTCCCAGTAGTCGTATCATCTCATTGGCTACGATAAGGGCTTTCTTTCTTACAGGCAGTGAGAGTTTTACATACATGGACTTTCGCTCTACTATAGTAACGATTGCTCCTTGTCTGCCTTTGCCAATGATGGTATCTGCTTCAAAGTCTCCTACTCTTATTTTATCATCTACGATAGTAGGTCTTTGTTCAATAGAGACTCTATTAGGGATACGGTTCTTTCGTCCTTTACCATACTTGGCTCTTCGTTTTCCTTTGTGTCTGAGCTTTGTATGGAGTGTACCATTATGCAGCCTATCTTCATGGATGAATGTGTAGATGGTGACATGGGATATGGTTATGGAGTGTATAGACAGTGTGGCAGTGTTGGTAGGTATCGTAATATTCTGGCATCTGTTGTATTTATCATGGGCTCCATATCCAAAATAGGTTCCAGCAATATCCCCTTTGTTTCTTCGTATCTCTCGGCTGATGGTAATGCACTCCTAGCTGTATCTCTTTATTGCTATATCCCTGCTTATATAACTTGAATATGGTATCTTTCTCCTAGGGTTAGATGCGTATATGACATATCACTTCCTTTATCTTTGGTCAGATTTGGAAGTTATTTTAGCATCTAACCTCTTCAAATCCAAAAGAAACAACTCTCAAAAACTCTTTTTTCAAATTGTCTTTTAAAAATTGCACTTTGGATTTAAATTCGGGATCTAGAATATTTACTGTTATATTTTGAGATGTACTATGTGCCCCATCACTCGCCATAGCAGTCAATACATAAGATATCTTACCACTCTCGTAGTCAGGCGCAGTCTTAAAAGTAACCAAACCTGTTGAACTATTGATATTGAAACTACTGGCATCTGCACCACTGATGCTATAGGTGATGCTGTCCCCATCTGCATCCGTTGCACTTAACGTGATAGCATGGGTTTGGTTTTCATTAACATCTATAGCTATATTTTGTCTTTGGAATACAGGATTGTTATCATTTAGATTTTCTAGGTCAATGGTGACTATTTGGTCTACATGATTTGTCCCATCACTTACTGTGGCAGTCAATACATAAGATATCTTACCACTCTCGTAGTCAGGCGCAGTCTTAAAAGTAACCAAACCTGTTGAACTATTGATATTGAAACTGCTGGCATCTGCACCACTGATGCTATAGGTGATGCTGTCCCCATCTGCATCCGTTGCACTTAACGTGATAGCATGGGTTTGGTTTTCATTAACGGTAACTGCCTGAGGGTTTGTAAACACAGGTTTGTGAGAAGGATTAGGATTGATCGGATCCTTATTGGAAGATGAGCCGCCACCACACGCACTAAAAATAAATATTGAGCCAAGTACTAATATACTTAAGTTTTTTTACGCATCTAACCCTATACATATAAAGAGATGTGCATTCCTGGAACCTATATTTAATCTATATAGATTATACTTGTACCATCTATCATTAGATTGCTATTAATCTTCGAGATATTCTAAGGACTAGATATCAACGATCATTAGATGATAAAATAAGAGTAGTTTGAAGCAGATACCATCATTGGCAAAGGCAGACAAGGAGCAATCGTTACTATAGTAGAGCGAAAGTCCTCTTACTGTCACACTCCTTAGCCCCTAACGACAACAACTCTTCATCCTTAAGCAAGGACCCTGCCTCAATTTACAGTAGTGCTTCTACATTCATATGCGGCTTATGGCGAAAATGCATAGGCATATCTGGATCCAATATCTCTATAAAATTGCACTTTTGATCCAAGTACTAATATACTTAAGTTTTTTTTATACATATTGATTCCTTATTTTAATCTATATAGATTATACTTTAATTATATTAGATTCTATTAATCTTCGAGATATTCTAAGGACTAGATATCAACGATCATTCTCTTACTCACACTCCTTAGCCCCTAACGACAACAACTCTTCACAAGCAAACCCTGCCTCTTTACGTGCTTCTACATTCATATGCGGCTTATGGCGATGCAGGGCATATCTATCCAATATCTCTATAAAAGTTGTTGATACCTCCAACCCTCTTTGTTCACAAAGCCATCGGAACCAGCGGTCACCTTTGCGGACATGATCGATCTCTTCGGTCTCTATGATGCCTAGGGCTTCTATGATGCGTGCCACGAGGGGATTGTTGGCTTGGTTTTGGAGTTTTTTGACGATCTGTGGATTGACATCCAGCCCGCCTGCCTCGTAATGTCTGGGGATGACTGCCATACGATCGAGTACATCACCCGTAGTATGCATACTGGCATCAAACAACCCTTGGTGTACAGGTAGGTCTCCATAGCTGTAACCTAGCTCCTCTAGGATGTCGTGTAGCATCTGGAAATGGCGTATCTCATCCTCGGCTACGATGAGCCAATCTATCTTGTACTCTCTGGGCATATCAGGGAAGCGATAGACCGCATCCAGTGCCAGATCGATAGCAGAAAGCTCGATATGGGTGATCGCGTGTACCAGCGTGGCTAGCCCCTCAGTGGTATCGAAGTGCTTACGTGCAGGCAGCTCTCTGGGATGCACGATCGTGCAGTTTTGGGCATATGAGGGACTGTCAAACACTATTGGCGTAAAGCCCTCTTGGTCAAAGTGTGTATTTGTGTTACAATATGCCAAAAGTGCAGCACAAAGCTTCTCTTTGGTAGCGATATCAGGGCTTTTGAGTGCTGTTTCTATCGTTGTATAAAAGTTCATAGGAGAATTATAGCACATGCAGATCAAAGTCCAACCCATGGGAGCCTACCAGACCAACTGCTATATCGTGACCATAGAGGGCAAAGACCTCATCATCGATCCAGGACAGAACGCTACCAAATGGGTACTTACCAATATCAAAAATCCTGTAGCCATTCTCAATACCCATGGACATTTCGACCATGTCTGGAGCAACGCAGAGATCAAAAGGAAGCTAAATCTCCCTCTCTACTGTCCTGATGAGGATACTTTTATGCTAGAAAATGATCCCTTTGAACAGGGAACACCCAGCTCCCATCCTGACTACAGGGTCAAAGGCGATGAACTACTGGAGATTGCCGGCATCAAAATTCAGTATCGTCACTTCCCTGGACATACCCCAGGCAACTCTATCATCGAGATCGGAGAACACTGGTTCAGTGGGGATTTTCTCTTTCAGCAGAGTATCGGACGATGGGACTTCCCCTACTCCAGTGGTACAGATATGATCCGAAGCCTACAAAAAGCGATGCAGATCAAAAGGGAGTTTGTCGTACACCCAGGACATGGGGCAGACACCACGCTCTCTGCTGAACAGAGAATCATGCATTTTTGGGTAGAGCAGGTGAGGAGGACAATATGATCGTGAACAGTTTCACGATCAGTCCAACGGAACCAAAACGGTGGAGCAAAGCGACCCGTGGAGGCAGAAGAACACTATAAATCAGTTCTTTTTAGTCACTACCCTTAGTACGATATACCCTACGATTCCAGATAAAAAAGAGCCTAGTAGTATCGCCAGTTTATCTGCATAATGGAACATCTTTGTATCATTATATGCCAGGGTATCAACGAACAGACTCATCGTAAATCCTATCCCGGTCAATACAGCGACCCCATAGAGTGTTTTCCAGGTTGCTTCTTTAGGCAGTGAAGCGATACCCAGTTTGATCGCTATCCAGGAGAAACCGAAGACACCTAGCTGCTTGCCTATAAAAAGTCCTGCCATGATCCCTAGAGGGACAGAACCACCCATCTCTTCGAATGAGATACCTCGTAAATCAACTCCGGCATTGACAAATGCAAAGAGTGGAAGAATGAAAAAGGCCACCCAGTAGTGTAGGCTATGTTCCATATTGTGTGCCATGGAAAACTCCTTACCATTTTCATCTTTGGAATGTAGTGGTATCAGAAATGCCAATGCCACCCCTGCCAGTGTCGCATGTACTCCGGACTTTAATACAGATACCCATAAAACAATACCCACCAAGATATATGCCGCCTGTCTGGCAACCTTCATACGATTCATCACAAAAAGTACTATCAGTGCGGCTGCTGCAATCATGATAGAGACCGTAGAGAGTTCACTCGTATAAAAAAGGGCGATAATCACAATGGCGCCCAGGTCATCAATGATTGCCAGTGCCATGAGAAAGATCTTTAGTGAGACAGGTACCCTGTTCCCCAGTAGAGAGAGTATTCCCAAGGCAAAGGCGATATCTGTAGCGGTTGGAATCGCCCAGCCATTCATCGCAAACTCTGCTCCCTTGTTAAAGGCCACAAATACCAGCGCAGGCACCACCATACCTCCTACTGCTGCAATACCCGGAAGTGTGATCTGAGAAAGAGAGGAGAGATGTCCTTCCATCACTTCACGTTTGACCTCCAGTCCAATCAAGAAAAAGAAGATCGCCATCAGGCCATCATTGACCCATAAAAGCAGTGGCTTGGCGATATGCAATGCACCAAACCGTATCTCGACCGGTGTATGCAGAAATCCCGTGTAGAGTGCTGAAAATCCACTATTTTGCAGTATCAATGCCAAAATAGTTACGATGATCAGCAATATCCCAGAGGAGGAATCTTTTTTAATAAAGTCTTTAATATGATGTGTCACGCTCAATCCTATACGTTAAAAATGATCTATAGTGTATCTAAAATAGGCTAACCAAAGATATGCTTCTCCAGCATAATCTGAGTGAAGCTTAGTCACTTTTCACAGAGTGTAGTGTTGATATGTAGCGGGGTATGTGCCTGTATAAAATCCTCTTTTTTAGAGGATTATAGCAACATCTAAATGGTATGGTAGCACTAGTAAGAGAATTTATATCCACGTCTGCGTACAGTATGGATGACTTGAAAGCCCAGGATACTTTTAAGGCGCTTACGGATCTGGTTGATCGCCACCTCTACGGTGTTGTCACTGACATACTCCGGCTCTTCCCAGAGTGCATTGATGATCTCATCTTTGGAGAATACCCGCTTTTTGCGTACTGCCAGATAC
This sequence comes from Sulfurovaceae bacterium, assembly GCA_965215705.1. GTDB lineage: Bacteria > Campylobacterota > Campylobacteria > Campylobacterales > Sulfurovaceae > JAAXPZ01. The sequence continues at coordinate 11,400 of CBDCEE010000008.1, forward strand.
GCAAGGATATCAAAGGTCTTACCATTTAGAGAAACGGTCTTGTCATCATACTCGATCTTTTTGTTGGCGATATCAATCGTCAACTTTCCGATATCAATCGTTGTACCAAAAAGGTTACGCATATTGGCAAGCACTCTGGCGGCCAGTAGGTCAGGCTGATCCAGATGGCTATCGACCACATCATCTGCACCCAGATTATAGAAGCCGATCTGATTCTTTCGGTTATCAGAGAGGAGAATAATCTTGGTCTCTATCTTCTTTTTCTTGACATCTCTCATATAACGCTCCAGAGAGAACATGACCCCCTCATCTACAATGATGATCAGTTCATAGTGTCTAAAGTCAGTGAAGTTCGTCGCATCATAGATATCTTTAGCATTGTCTACAATACAGATGAAGTACTTCTCTATCTCTCTCTCAAGCTCTTTGGCAAAATCATTTTTAAACCCAACGGTCAATATTCTCATTATTATCCTATCTTACAAATCAATTCGAACAGCCAAAAAAACTATTTAAAAATGCTAGACTGTTCATTTATTGCCGTAGTTATAGCAAAAAGAAGCTTATTTAAAAATAAAAGTAGGTTTTTAGGTTATTTAGATATTTTATTATGCTACTGTTTTTTGATCGCTTTTAGATAGACTCTTTGGGGTGCAGGATAGCCTTCGATGGTCTTTGTATGGTCATCAGGATCTAAAAAATGCTCTAAACTTTGATGGTCTATCCACTCAGTTTTTCTCTGTTCTGTAAGATCTGTTTTTTTAGTGTCCAAAATCTCCACATATGCAAAACCAGCTCTATAACACCAGTTCTTCAGTGCAGGGATTGTAGGGATAAAATAGATATTGGGGATCTTGGAGTATCGGTCTCTGGGCGTAAGGCATACCTCATCCTCTCCATCAATCATAAAGGTATCGAGTATCAATTCCCCGCCTTTCTCCAACCCTCTATAGAGAGACTTGAGCATGGCGACAGGATCTGAACGGTGATAAAGCACCCCCAGACAGAAGAGAACATCAAACTTATGCTCATAAAATGCTACATGCTCTATCCCCAACAGTTCATACACGATCTCACTTTGGATAAAGTGGTTGATAAATTGAAATTGGGAATAGGTGATCGCAGAAGGATCAAATCCTACCAGTTTCTTGGGATGTTGTGCAAGCATTCTGAATAGATAGTAGCCATTGTTACATCCGATATCTCCGACTACTTTCCCCTCCAGATGAAAATGGGGCTCCAGAAGATCATACTTGATAAAGCTTTGCCACTCACTATCTATAAATGTCTGGGAGATCCGAAAAGGCCCTTTACGCCATGGCATAAGCAGTCTCGCCGTCTCATGAAGCTGCTGTTCTTGTTCTGCTGTAATGGCTTCAAAAGCCATAGACACTGCATGCTCAAGCCCTATTTGTGCAACCTCTAGTGTGGGAAGTTTGGCTATCGCATCCTGGAGAGGTGCGATATTTTTCCATGTGAGCCATTTTTGGCGTTCTTGTCTCAGTGCATCCAGATCCAAAAACTATCCTTTGGTGCGAGATACGCACCCTACAAAGAACCAAGATATATACATTATTTGATATATGCCTTGAGTATCTTCTGCTCCTGCAGAGGGCGGTCACCTCTGGCAGTCTTAGTATTCTCTATCTTTTTGACCACATCTTGTCCGCTCACTACTTCACCAAAGATCGTATAGCCGCCATTGAGGTGTGGCGTAGGCACTGTCGTGATAAAAAACTGACTGCCATTGGTGTTGGGCCCGGCATTTGCCATCGCTACGATAAAGGGTCTGTCAAAGACGACATTGGGCTTGTATTCATTGTCAAATACACCACCCCAGATAGACTCTCCGCCTCGCCCTGTACCGGTAGGGTCACCGCCTTGGATCATAAAGCCTTTGATCACCCTGTGAAAGATGATCCCATTGTAATAGCCCTTCTTGGCATGGGTGGTAAAGTTCTCTACCGCCTTTGGTGCCACATCCGGCATCATTTTGATCTCTATCTTTCCTTGGTTAGTCTCCAGCACTACAACGGGTGCTTTGCTTCCTGCGATGGCTACTGTAGCCAAAGTCACTGCTATCATAAATATTTTTTTCATTGGTTTCCTTTATTTTGCATAATGTACTGATCGTGTTTCGCGGATCACATTGACCTTGATCTCGCCGGGATATTGTACCTTATCTTCTATCTTTTTTGCAAGGGTGCTGCTGAGTAGTGCTGCCTCATTGTCTCCTATCTTTCCTGTATCCACAAAGACCCGTATCTCTCTACCTGCATTGATCGCATAGGCCTGTATGACACCCTCGTTTTCCATCGCCAGTGCTTCGATCTCTTTGACCCGCTTGGTAAAGCTCTCCAGTACCTCTCTTCTGGCTCCCGGTCTGGCAGCACTAAGGGTATCTGCCGCACACACTGCCGCACTCTCGACTGAGTTAAACTCCTCATGTCCATGGTGGGCATAGATCGCATTGATGACCGTAGGATGCTCATTGTGTCGTTTACAGACCTCAGCACCCAGCTCCACATGAGAGCCGCCAAAATCCTGTGTGAGTGCTTTGCCGATATCATGTAGCAACCCTGCACGCATCGCCAGCTTCTCGTCACCACCCATCTCCGCAGCCAAGACTCTTGCCAATCTGGCAACCTCCAGCGTATGTGCCAGAGCATTCTGCCCATAGCTGGCACGGTATTTCAATCGACCCAATAGTCGAATCAACTCTTCGTGCATAGGGAAGAGTCCCAGATCGATCACGACATTCTCCCCCTCCTCATAGATCTTCTTTTCAAACTCTTCCTGTACTTTGGTATGCACCTCTTCGATACGTCCCGGATGGATACGGCCATCCTCTACCAGTATCTCGATCACCCGTGTAGCGATCGCACGACGATAGAGATTGAAGTTGCTGACCAGTATGACCCCAGGAGTCTCATCGATGATGATATCTACACCCAGCAGCTGCTCCATCGTCTTGATATTGCGGCCCTCTTTTCCGATGATACGCCCTTTGTGTTCATCACTGGGGAGATTGACTACATTGATGAGTCGCTCTCCTGCAAACTCACCTGCATAACGGGTGGTTGCTTGGGCGAGAATGTAGTTGGCCTTGCGTTGTGCCTCTTCACTGGCTATCTTCTCATGTTTACGTACAATACCAGCGATATCTGCCTGTGCACGTTCTTCTACCTGCTGCAAGATATAGGTTTTTGCTTCTGTTGCTGTCAGAGAAGCCACACTTTCCAGTTTGTCAATGGCTCTACTGACCTCTTCTTGTTTACGCTCCTCTAGAAGCTGTACACTCTTTTGTCTCTCTGCCAATTGATTCTGCTGTTGAAGGGCTTTCTCTTTTTGTTCATCTGCTTCCCTGTTCTTGAGGATCAGATCTCTGTTGCGTTGCTCGATCTCTAAGGTCAAAGCATCAAACTCTTTTTTCTGCTCCAACGCATGCTCTTGTATCTCTACTTTGGCCTTCTCTAGAAGTAGACTGGCTTCCTGTTCTATCGTTTTGGCTTTCGCTTGTGCTTCAAGCTGCAGATAGGCGAAGCGTTTGCTACTTCCTATTTTCGAAATAGCATATCCTATGCCGATCCCTATCAAGAGGGAGATCCCAGGTATCATATACATTTTGTTTCCTTTACGTGAAGGAACCAAATTTCAAAGGATTATTTCCATTTAACAATGATTATGATGATAGTGCCGTAATGACACTATCCGCCCCCACATCATGATCGTCTGTTACGATCTCTTTACTAAAACAGAAAACTCTCTGGACAAATACAGTCTTGTTTATCCATTTTTTCTCTCGCATAAAAAACCTGTCATACATCCCTTTTCCAAAGCCTATACGCCTCAAGGATATATCCGTTCCTACGATTGGAACAATAGAAATGTTAATACTTTTTTTTCTAAATTGTCTTGAAATTTTTGGTTCTTTTACACCATACTTTTTGATTTCTAATGGCAATCTATATTTTACCAGTCTGAAACTTTCACCTTCCATAAACGGCACCAATACCAGAATGCCTTCTCGCCGTAATCGTGCAATCAAAGGCCGCACATCTACTTCCAGATCCAAGGGGATATAGAGCATCACACTCTGTGCTTTTTGTGCCTGGATCATCCTGTAGAGTAGCCTATTGATCTTTTTGTCCGCGATGTAACGCTTCTGCCAAGAGAGTGCTCTTAGTGTCTGCAGGGAGGTTTTTCTAAATCTCTGTTTTGTCATACCCTCTCACTTTTACTAACTTTGGATATAATCGCATACTTTGTTTTTGGGTGGGCCAACACTATGCGACTATTTACCTCTTTTTTTATTATAGCATCCATATCCCTATGGACAGGTTGTAGTGACAAAGATTCCGATACTTCTATAACACAAACAGAGCATCCAAGCAAGCCACTACCAAAACCCAAAACCACTTTCCACATCACAGATATAGACCACCGATCCACTACGATCTCTATGGTAGAAAACCATATCCATATAGCCAAAGTGACTCAACCCCTGATCATGCTCAATATCTTTGCCACCTGGTCTCCTCCCAGTTGCGGGATGATTCCCTACCTGGATGCCCTGCAGAAAAGATACCCTAAAGAGCTCTTCGTCATCGGTATCGTTGCCAACAGTGATATCAACAACAGTGATCTGAGAGCATTTATGAAAACACACAATGCCAGCTACTTTATCTCCAACAGCCAAGAGAATGATACATTGGCTCATAAGCTGGCAGGCCTCCTGAAATTGGAAGAGAATTATCCCGTACCACTTACCATTCTATTTAAAAACGGAGAGTATACTATGCATTATGTTGGTGCCACGCCTATAGAGATGATCAAGGCAGATATAGAACAGTTGAGGAGCAAATAGTATGGCAATGTTTGGATTTTTAAAGAAAGCTTTTGGCAAGACCGGTGAAGCAATCCATGAGGTACTTCCTGAAAAAAAGTCAAAGATCACTAAAGAGGAGTTCGAGGATATCCTGCTCGAAGCAGATGTCAACTATGACCTCATAGAGAGGCTGCTTGAAGGGCTATCAGAGACGATCTCCCGTGTACAAGCGTTCAACTCCCTCATCTCTGTATTTCAGTACCGTGCTGAGTGGATCGAACCGGGCAGCTACAAGCCCTTTGTCGAGATGATTGTCGGGGTCAATGGTGCAGGCAAGACCACCACCATCGCCAAGCTGGCAAAACACTACCAAAATGAGGGACGCACTGTCATGCTCGGTGCCGGAGATACCTTCCGAGCTGCAGCCATTGAGCAGTTAAGCCGCTGGGCAGTCAAACTGGAGATCCCTATCGTCTCGACCAAACAGGGACATGACCCCTCTGCGGTGGTCTACGATACGATCCAATCTGCCCAAGCCAAAGGGATACAGAATGTCATCATCGATACCGCAGGGAGGCTCCATACCCAGTCCAACCTCTCCGAAGAGCTGAAGAAGATGACCAGAGTCGCTGACAAAGCCCTCAAAGCAGCCCCTCACAGAAAACTCCTCATCCTGGACGGTACCCAAGGAAGCTCTGCAATCAACCAGGCCAAAGCGTTTGATGAGATCATCGGGATCGACGGTATCATTATCACAAAGCTGGACGGCACTGCCAAAGGCGGCGCTGTCCTGAGTATCGCAGATGAACTTCAGATGCCTATCTACTATATGGGCACCGGTGAGACCCCGGATGATCTGGTACGATTCAAAGCCAATGACTATGTCAACATCATCCTCGATGAGATCTTCCTCTAGCAGATGTACTATGTCTATATCGTCCAGTGTACGGATGAGACCCTCTACACAGGGATCGCCACAGAGCTAGCGCGTCGCGTAGAGGAGCATAACCACTCCGACAAAGGCGCCAAATACACCCGAGCCCGCCGCCCCGTCACACTGGTCTATCATGAGACATTTGAGGACAGAAGCACTGCCTCCAAAAGAGAGTATGAGATCAAGAAGCGGATGAGCCGAGCCCAGAAACTACAGCTCATCAATTCAACTGATAAAAGAGCTCAATAAATTCAATTTAACTTTTAATATCCCTTTTATTTTCCATTTGTTACTATAGGTCAAGAGACCAAAAAAAGGAGAATAAAATGCCTATTACTAGGAGAGAGTTTTTATCAGGTATGTCATCCGTGGCAGCCATGATGTTGGTAGGTGTCGATACGATAGAGGCGGATGATAACAGCCAAGCAAACGGTCAAGAAAATACAGTAGACTTCACACTACATATTGCTGAGACCACAGATGTGCATGGTAACTTCTTCCCTTATAATTTTGCAACGGGGTCGACCAAGAAAACCAATTCATTAGCACATGTTTACTCCTTTATCGAGCAGGAGAGAGCACGGGCTGCTGCTTCAAAGGGCAAAGAGTATTTTATACTGGTAGACAATGGGGACAATCTTCAGGGTGAGCCGATTTTGAATATCTACAATGATGGGCTCAAAAATGCCACCGTAGACAAACATATTGTGCCGGAGATATACAACTTTATGGGATACGAGGTTGGCGTTGTCGGCAATCACGATGTGGAGTTTGGCAAAAAAGTATATGATCATCTCAATACCAACTTTACTTTTCCACTCTTGGCAGCCAATGCCGTCAAACAAGGCACGCAGGGCACCACAGACAAAGTCAAACCCGGCAATGGAAAACGCATCCCCTATTTTGAGAAAAAAGAGAGTAACGGCGCCTACATCATCAAGCGATTCAAAGTAGAAGGAAAACCAGATATCAAAGTAGCGATCTTGGGATTGAGTACACCCGAATCCAAGGTTTTCTTGAAAAACGGTGACGACAACGCACATATCTATTTTGAAGATATGGTTGAATCTGCTGCCTACTGGATGCCCAAGATACAAGCAGAGAAGCCAGACTTGGTGGTAGGTATGTTCCACGCCGGGTTTGACTACAACCTCTCTCCGGGTCAAGATGAGCAGACCTATCGAAACTACAACCCCGTACAGCTGATCGCGGACAAAGTCAAAGGATTTGATGTGATCTTCTGGGGACACGACCACAAGATCAAAGAGGAGGTCACACACTCCGATGTATTGTTGCTGGGAGGAAATCACTATGCACAGGAGTTGAGCATCGCGGATATCGCATTTACCTACGACCCTAAGACCAAGGCCTATCGCAAGAAGCGTAACGGCAAATACCTCCAAGTCCTCAACAGCAAAAGACAGAAAAAGGTAGCAGGTACTATGGTAGATGAGATAAGCGGTGGGAAAGGGGGGAAGCCTCATCACGCTTGCAGCAAGCTCCGCTTTCATGTCGAAGTTCCAGCCGACACTGGACAAGGCTATCAAGATATTTAGAGAGACCAAGATCGGTACCCTGAAAACCCCACTCAATTCCAAAGATGCCGTCTTCGGTGATTCTGCCTTCAATGATCTGGTGCATCATCTCGAAAAATACGCTGCCAAAAAAGAGTTTGGTGTAGAGGTAGATATGACGATCGCAGCACCGTTGAAATTCGCCTTTCCTAACGATACCTATGCACTGAGTGGTGATCTGGTCTATGCTGATATGTGGAATCTCTATTTCTATGACAACCTGCATGCCGTGATCGAGATGAGCGGTAAAGAGATCAAAGAGTATATGGAATACACTTTCGGAGAGTGGTTCAACGAGATGTCGGATGAGCAGGATGACCTACTCAGACTAAAGTCAGCCGACAACAAAGCACACCCGGAGTACAAAAAAACCAATATGATCTATTGGAATATGGACACATTTGCCGGGATCGTGTATACGCTTGATGTCTCCAAGAAGAAGGGTGACCGGGTCAAAATCTTAGGTCTGGATAAAGATTTCGACGGGAAAGCCGATGGAGAGTTTGACCTGAACAAAACGTACAAAATCTCTGTCAACTCCTACCGACATGGTGGTGGTGGCGGACACTTCAAAGCCATCGGCATCGAGGGAGCCAACATGAAGGCACGTACACTTCACTACTCGGCAACCGGTTTGAGAGATTATCTGATCTCTTACATCCAAGAAGAGCACAAAGGCTCGATCGCACCTGAGCCTATCGGACACTGGAAAGTCATACCAGAGGCATGGGTAGCCAATGGACGACGCAAAGATGACGCGCTGATCTTCTGGCCAGGGGCGACAGGAAGGTAAATAAAGATACTAAAAAAGGAGAATTGGCTATGAAAATAGGAGACTTGATCCTGACCATTGTCAAAGAACTGGGAGCCAAGCACATGTTTGGTGTACCCGGGGATTACAACTTGAGGTTTTTAGATTATATCGTAGAGGATCCAGAGATCACATGGATAGGCAACTGCAATGAACTCAATGCCGCCTATGCAGCAGATGGCTATGCCAGAGAGAAGGGTATGGCGGTACTGGTCACCACCCATGGGGTAGGAGAGCTCAGTGCCGCCAATGGGATCGCAGGTGCCTATGCCCACAATGTGCCTATCCTTCATATCGTCGGCTATCCCAACAGCAACCTTCTGGAGAATGATGTGCCGGTACACCACACCTTGGGCAATTACAAGAAAAATAACTTTCTAGACTCTTTCGCACCTATCTCCGGAGCCACCACCATACTTACAGCCCACAACTATATCACTGAGCTCCAGCGGGTGGTCTCCCATATGTTGACCTCCAAAAAGCCCTGCTACATCGGTCTGCCTACGGATCTGATCGATATGGAAGTGGATGAGGATATCACCGCTATCTCTTTTCACCATCACAACAGAGACAGCTACAGGGTTGCAGAACTAGGGGAAACCATCGTCAAACAGTTCAAGGAGGCAAAACGTCCGATCTTTATACTGGGGATCAACACCGCACGATTTGGATGGAGAGCGCATGTCACCAGACTACTACAAAAGACCCAGTCCAAATTTGTCACCACCCTCATGGGAAAATCCATCATCAATGAGACCAATGTCGCAGCACCCAACTATCTGGGTATCTATGCTGCCGACTATAGCACAGAGGGGATCGTAGCACTGGTGCAAAGCTCCGACTGTATCCTCTCTATCGGTACGGTTGATACCGACTTGAACTCAGGAGGATTTACAGAAGATGGGATCGACTATAGCCAAGTGATCGCAATCAAACCAGAAAGTATCAAGATCGGCAAGCATCTTTATGCAGACATTAGTGTAGAGATGCTGCTGGAGTACCTCATTGAGCATATGCAGCCTGACCCGGCACATCAGCTCTCTTTTGAGCGTCCAGCCCATGCCTGTTTGTCACAGGAGAAGCTTGCAGGAGAGAAGCTCACGCATGAGACATTTTGGCCACTGGTAGCAGAGCATATCGTAGGTGAGGGAGATATCGTGGTGGCAGAGGCAGGCTCCTCACTCTTTGGATTGTTGCACCAGGATCTCCCTGCCGGGATAGACTTTGTCTCTCAGATCCTCTGGGCATCGATCGGCTATACCCTGCCTGCTGCGGTCGGCTCTGCGATCGCTTCACCGGATCGCAGGGTGCTGCTCTTTATCGGGGATGGCTCTTTCCAGCTGACCGCTCAAGAGGTCAGTCTCATCGCCAAGTATGATCTCAATGTCACCATCTTCCTCATCAACAATGATGGCTACACCATCGAACGTGCCATCCATGGCCCTACCCAGTCCTACAACGATATCTATATGTGGAAGTATCTGGATCTGGCAACGTCTCTGGGCATTCAGAAAACGATTACGGTCAAGGATTTTGATACATTTTTCGAGAAGTTTGACGAGATAGGCACTGCTGAGCCCAAAATGGTAGAGCTCTTTTTTGACAAGATGGACTATCCCCCTCTGCTCAAGCAGATCTCAGACAAGCTGGAGGATGCCAATAGACAGGGATAAGATAAGTCTTAGGAGATCCCAAAAGTCTCTTTGTAGGATACTTCCAGGTTCTCTCGGCTTTTATAATCGATCAACTCACCGAATCGCACCACGATCTCTCTAGGGACTTTATCATTTTTGAGGGTATCCTTGAGGATCTGTCCTGCATTGGTCTCTATATAGACAGGCAGAATGGGTAGGCGATTTTTCAAAGCAATGATCCGAGAGCCATCTTTGAACTCACCAAGTGGGGCTTCAGTCTTGTTACGTGTACCCTCAGGGAAGATGAAGATCGAACTCCCCTCTGCTACCCCTCGCTTGATGTCCTTGAAAAATCCTCCCATCTGACTCTTTTCACGGTCGAGCAGTACTGAGCCACCATTGCGGACAAAGAGACCAAAAAAAAGTGAGTTATAGAGCTCTTTTTTAGAGACCCACAGTCCAAATATCTCTCTATCCAGCAGTGCCATCTCTATAATAGGCGGATCGATGATACTGCGGTGGTTACTGATGAGGAGATACTGCCCATTGTCAGGAAGCATTTCCGGGTTTGCCACAGTCACGGTGATGTTGAGGGCAGTAAGTTGGGCTTTGGCGTAGGTACGTCTAAGTCGAAGTTTCTCTTGGGGATCGGCTGTACGCCTGAGTCTCCACCCATAGGTATTGGTCAAATAGAGACCATAAAATAGATGTTTGATAGCGGTGAGTGTCACGATGCTTCCTTCTCATAAAACGATATTATAGCCAAAGAGATTTTGACAAATAGTAAAAATATGACAATATGACATATTTTTACTATTTTCTTCAAAACTTTACTACAATAGCAACAAGAATAACAAAGGAAAAGCAATGGCAAAGAAAAAAACCCTCTTTGAGTGTCAGGCATGCGGGTTTCAGACTCCCAGATGGATGGGAAAATGCCCCTCATGTAATGAATGGGAGAGCCTCATAGAACTCAATGCAGAACAGATCAAGTTTCTCAAAGAGACAAGCTCTGTAGCCAGCAGTGCCACACAGAGCAAAGCCAAGCCGATTACTCAGATCAATGAGGACAACATCATCCGGTTTGGCTCAGGGAGCAAGGAGCTGGATCTGGTACTGGGCGGGGGTATTGTCCCAGGATCACTGACACTGATCGGTGGCAGTCCCGGGATCGGTAAATCCACTCTCCTCCTCAAGATCGCAGGTAACCTTGCCCAGACTGACAAGACCGTGCTCTATGTCTCAGGTGAGGAGTCCGCAGGACAGATCAAACTCCGTGCTAACCGACTGGATGCCAACCATGAGAAACTTTACCTTCTCCCGGAGATCAGCCTCAGTATAGTACTCTCAGAGATCAGTAGCAAACACTATGACTTCATCGTTATTGACTCTATCCAGACCCTCTACTCTGATGAGACCCCCTCTGCCCCAGGATCGGTCACACAGGTACGTACGATCACCTTTGAGCTGATGCGTATCGCCAAGAGCCTACATATCCCCATCTTTATCATCGGACATATCACCAAGGATGGCTCCATCGCAGGGCCCAGGGTACTGGAGCACATGGTCGATACCGTACTCTATTTTGAAGGCGATACCAACTCAGAGCTACGACTGTTACGGGGATTTAAGAACCGCTTTGGCTCTACCAATGAAGTAGGGATCTTCGAGATGAACGCCCAGGGACTCAACGATGCCAAAAGCATGGCAGGCAGATTCTTTGACAAAGAGAAGCTTCAGTCTGGCTCTGCACTCACAGTCATCATGGAGGGAAGCCGACCCATCATTATCGAAGTACAGGCACTGGTCTCAGAATCCTATGGCCATGCCAAACGCAGCTCCACAGGCTTCGACAACAACCGCCTCAACATGCTACTGGCACTATTGGAGAAAAAGCTTGACCTCCCTCTGGGTACCCATGATGTCTATATCAATATCTCCGGTGGTATCAAGATCAATGAACCTTCTGCCGATCTGGCCGTCATTGCAGCTATTCTAAGTAGTTACAGAGACAGAGAACTGAGTGCAGAGACACTCTTTTTAGGAGAGGTCAGCCTCACAGGAGAGGTACGTGAAGTCTCTGGACTCACCCAACGTCTCAAGGAGATGGAGACCCAAGGGTTCAAAAAAGCCATCGTTCCCGCAAAACCCATAGAGAGCAGTACTATCAAATGTTTTGTCGCAGATGAAGTCTCCAAAGTTGTAGAGTGGATATTTATCTAGTTTCTGCTAGAATCACTCTATGAAAATCGGAACAGATATTATACAGATCACACGTATAGAGCATGCACTGGAAAAGTATGGGGATGCTTTTAAAAAACGCTTCCTCAACCCCGAAGAGATGAGACTGGCACAAAGGGTTGAATCATTGGCAGGATTTTGGGCTGCAAAGGAAGCGATTTCTAAAGCATTAGGATGTGGTATAGGCTCTAGACTTGGCTTCCATGACATCCATATCTATAAAGATCCCCGAGGTGCGCCCCATTTTGAACTCACTGCACATGGACAAGCGATACACCCCATTAAAAGTGCTTCTCTCTCTATCAGCCATGATGGTGGTTTTGCCATTGCTGTCGTAGCGATTACCATGCTCGCTGGAAAAGATTAAGCAAGAGTCAGTAAAATACCCTAGATGAAGCCGTTGAGAAGGACAAAAATGAAATACCTTGTATATGGAGTATTGGTACTCCTATTGATGAGTGGTTGTGTACGTCGCGTCAGACATATCCCTATGGAACCTGTTGTAGATCACAATACAACAGAACCGGCATTCGCACCTAAAAGAGGGAGCCTCTATGACACCAGCCGAGCAGAAGCAAAATACAAACTAAAGCCCGAACCCTACAGTGTCAGCTCCAAGGAAAAAGATCCAGAGCTTCTGGGACCACAAAGAACCATTGAACCGGTCAAAAAAGCAGAAGAAGCAAAAGTAGCAACAACAGCACCGGTAAGTACCCCTACTCCTACACCTGTAAAAAGTGTCAGCAGCACGATGACCAAAGATGCCTGCATCTCTATGATCGGTCAGACAAAATTTGACAGGTACAGCAAACGCTTTGGTGGAGAGAGTGGTGCGATCAAACGCTGTGCTATCCTCAAGAAATTGAAAAGAGGGTAAACCCTACTTTCTCACGTGCAGCATCTTAAAACGATCTCCCATGATCGTGGGGGAAATCAGTGTTTTGATCCTATCTGCCTCTCTTAGATAGTTTATCTCTGTGGTACTTTTCGCATACTTCTCCAAGATATCGATCACACCGAACCGTACCAGTGCTCTGGCTTGTGTCTCATACGCCACGGTCTCAAACCCTTCACTCTCAAAAGCATCCATTACCTGTGCAAAGTTGACATCAAACGTAATATCTGCTTTTTGGTATGCCTCTTCCAGTATCAATGTTTCATCAAACAATGGAAGCGTCTCATGCTCCCTGTAGATACGAATAGAAAAATCATTGCGGACATACTTCTCGCCATAATCAAAGGTGACAAAATCAAGATGATCAATACCCTCTAACATCGCTTGGGCAAATGCTTCATACCCTACAGCGATCTCTCCTGTTCTGAGTCGATGCTTCTGGGTAAATGCCAATAGCGGCTGCGGTGCATCCTGCCAGAGGATCTCATGCGCTAGCACAGAGGCGATCTTCTCATCCTTATAGAGTTCACAGGGGAAAGCATCCAGTATCTCATTGGCTACGATAAAGGCATAGCCAGCCTCCACCTCTGCGATATCACTGAAAAATGTTACTTCGACTGCAGTACCAAAACGCTTATGCAGATAGGCTTTTTGTGCCTCCTGTACTTCCGGATGTCGCTCTACGATACCAAAATGCAGTGTCTCTATCAGTGTCTCATCACAGCTGTAAAGCCACTGGATCATATCACTGATCATATAGCCCTGATGTGCACCGATCTCTATCAGCCATCCGTTTCTGTCGGCTTTGCCTTTTTGTATCAGATCTAAAAAGTGATTGGCGATACTGGCACCAAAAAAAGCAGACGTACTGACCGCCGTATAAAAATCTCCACCTTTACCTATCGCTTTGAAGTGCTTATAGTACCCCTCTTTACCATAGAGCCAGAGTTTCATATACTCCGAGAAGTTCAATGGCTCACCTTGATATAGAGACTCAGCAACTGTTGCTGCTTCTCTATCGCATAGATCTTTCGATCCAGCTTTTTGATCTTGAGTGAGTTTAGCATGGTCTGGCTGTCCTGATCGGTTTTTTCACCTGCTTTGACCAAATCTTTGGTTCGCGTATACAGTCTTCTATAAAGTGCCTCATCTTTTTTTGCCAGTGCGATCTTTCGGTTGAGAATATGCATACTTTTTCTTACGATATCATACTCCAGCCCTATGGTTCTACGGCTATCCTGAAGCTCTGTCATCGATTGCATATAACTGACCCGACTCGACTCGATATCTGTAGCACTATTGATATTGAGTGGCATGGATATTTTGAATCCATAGGTACTGTAATCATCATCCATTCCCGGTGCATGTCTATTGGTATTGGTATAGCGTGCATTGACCGAGACGGTAGGAAGGTACTTAGCCCAAGTCATCTTGCTGTTATACTCTTTCTCTAGTGTTCTGAGTCGTTTCGCTGCCAGATCCATATTGCCGTTTTTGTAGTGCTTGAGGGAGATCATTCTTAAACGTGGTATTCTTAGTTTATCCGGATTCTTTCTACTCAGAAGTCTAAACCCATTCCTTAGTTTTGCCAGATTAAGCTCGATATCCAGCATCTGTGCTTCATCCAGATTGTGCTTGAGGATCGCCTGATCCAGGAAACTGCTATCGAGTATCCCGGCATTATAGCTCTCCTGCTTCCTTCGGATATCGATGACATCATTCCTTGCCATGAGTTTCAGCTTTTGGTGCTGTAGTTTCAGCTTTTTGATACTGTAGAGGATATCGATCGCCTTACCGATAAGTTCTCGCTTTTTGATCGCGATCTCCTGTGCATTGACGCCCCTCAGCGCACCAGAGTACTTGATCGCATAATAGATCCCACCGGATCTAAAGATAGGCTGGTCTATCCCAATACTGAACGCCGAGCTGGACTGTGTGCCGCTCAATGGCTGGTTTGTCCAGTTCTCTTGATACGAGATCATGATCGGAGAGATCCAGCTGTCATGGAGTTTATCCATCTCCAACTGATTCTTGATCTCCTGATAATCAAAGATGAGATTTTTCTCTTGGGTCAAATAGTTCTCAAGGTCACTTTGTGCAGTCAGATGGCTGATACCGATCAGACTACAGAGTAGAAATAGCTTTTTCAAAACGTTTAAATCCTTCATTGATTTCCTCTTTCGAGATGGTAAGTGGGGGGAGAAACCTTACGGTATTTCTGCCTGCTTTCAGTACGATCAAGCCCGCTTCAAATGTCTTTTTGAGGACACTTTGCTGTACCTCGCTACTGACAGCACGCAATCCAAGCATCAAGCCTAGACCTACACTGCTACTGAAGAGTGCAGGATACTTCTCCATGATGCTAGAGAGATGGCTATCAAAGAGAGCGATCTTTTCAGCGATTGCTCCAGACTCCTTCTCTTCTGTCAGCACTTCCAGTACCGCAAGCCCTGCACGGGTACTCAAGAAGTTGCCTCCAAACGTACTCCCGTGATCCCCCGGTTCAAAGATCTCTTTGAGAGAGGTCATTGCCACACCGATAGGTACGCCTCCTGCCAGACCTTTTGCCAGCGTGATCACATCCGGTTCGATCCCATAGAGGTTGGACGCGAGAAATGCTCCGGTACGATACACCCCTGTCTGCACCTCGTCCACGATCAGCAGTATCCCTCTCTCCTTCAGTGTCTTGGCGAGGTGTTGTATCTCCTCTTTCTCAAAAGGCTGCACACCGCCTTCACCTTGTACCAGTTCGATCATCACCGCTACAGTTTCTGCATCTATTGCTTCATAGACTGCATCGATCTTGCTCACATAGGAGAAGCCATCGGGATAGGGAGAGAAGTGTGGAGTATGGAAACTGTCCTGTCCTGTGGCTTTAACCGTAGTGATCGTCCTGCCATGAAAGGAGTGCTCCAGCGTGATCACTTTGTAACGTTTCTTCTCAAACTGTGTCTCTCCATACTTTCTGACAATCTTGATCGCTGCCTCGTTGGCTTCTGCTCCGGAGTTTCCAAAGAAACAACGCATGTCATAGCCACTGAGTGTGACGATCTGCTCTGCCAGCTCCGCCTGCGGTGCGATGACCTGCAGATTGGAGGTATGGATCAGTGCTTTTGCCTGTGCACAGATCGCTTCTGTCAATACCGGGTTGCCATGCCCTACACTGCTCACTCCGATACCAGAGGCAAAATCGATGTACTCTTTGCCGTTGTCATCATAGAGTTTTGCACCTTTCCCCTCTGCAAAGCTTGTACTGTTTCGACCATAGGAGGAGAGTACAAATGCTTGATCCAATGCAGCTATCGTCATTTTCTATTTCCTTACTGTGAACGCTTAACGTTCTAAATTGGAGTGATTATACCAAAAATTGACTATATAAATACAAATGAGCCCTAATAGAGCCAAAATTTCATATCTCTATCATCTTTGGAGTGCTATAATGAAAGAATCTAGTTGCCGAAAAGAAAAGCTGATGAAAACCTCCAGAAGACTCGTTGAACAATCCTCCATCATTGCTAGTGTTGCAAAGTGGACATTTCTGTCTGCTGTCATAGGTGTGCTCATTGGTGGTATTGTTACTATTTTTCTTAAACTATTACACTACTCTGAGGCACATCAAGGCATCTTCCCTTTTCACTTCTACTATTTGTTGCCACTGGGACTGATGTTCAGTGTCTGGATTGTTCGTACCTTTGCACCAGATGCCAAAGGACACGGCACAGAAAAGGTCATAGAAGCCGTACACAAAAAAGATGGCAAGATAGATCTTGCCGTTATCCCTGTAAAACTCTTGGCTACGGTAGTCACCCTTTTTACCGGTGGTTCTGCAGGAAAAGAGGGCCCTGGAGCCCAGATCGGTGCAGGTACCGCCTCAGCCATCTCTGATTTTTTGGGATTCTCCAAAAAAGACCGTAAAAAACTGGTCGTATGTGGGATCAGTGCTGGCTTTGCTACTGTCTTTGGCACCCCTATCGCTGGAGCCATCTTCGGCGTAGAAGTGCTCATCGTAGGCACATTGATGTATGATCTGCTACTACCATCTATCGTGGCTGGATTTACTGCTTTTTTTACCGCGCAGTATCTGGGTGCGACCTATACCTACTATGATATCAGCTATTTTCAACACTATTTTATCGATATCGTACTTATCATGAAAGTCATGCTTGGTGGGGTATTTTTCGGTCTTGTGGCCTACCTGATTGTTGCCACACTCAAACAGATAGAGCATATCGTCCAAAAGCTAAAGATGGACCCCTACAAAAAAGCTTTTTTAGCCGGCTTACTATTGGTGCTACTCTCCTTTGCGGTGGGTGATAGATTCTTTGGCTTGGGACTCGATACTATTGCCCAAGCAATGCGACTTGAGAGTAGTGCCGGACAGGATATACCCTGGTATGCATTCATCATGAAGATATTTTATACGGCTGTCACATTAGGCTCTGGGGGAAGCGGAGGTATCGTGACACCGATCTTCTATATTGGAGCCACCAGTGGACATCTCTTCGGTGGGCTTTTTGGAGGGGAACATCAGCTTACACTTTTTGCTGCCCTTGGGTTTGTCTCCGTACTTGCTGCTGCCACCAATGCCCCTATCGCAGCTACTATCATGGCTATGGAGCTTTTCGGGATGGATGTGGCACACTACGCTGCAGTCTCCATCGTGATCAGCTTTCTGGTGCTGGGTCACCGCTCTGTCTTCCCGTCTCAGAAGATCTCTATGAGCAAATCTGATCTGCTAGAGATTGAGTATGGCGATGATATCGAGCACTCCAGTGTCTCTCTGACGGAAGAGAACTCCAAGCAGTTTAGAGAGATCCAGCGGCAGATCAGACTCAGACGGCTCAAGCGTGCCAATCGGGAAAAGATAGAAAAAAAGCGCGAGAACAGAGAGCCTCCCAAAGAATCATAAAACTCTGCTATACTTCCATCAAAAACAGGGCAGCATGTGAACACTTCAGCAGACACTCAAAAATTCGGTATCGATGCCGGGATCTTTTATATGTTGATGGCGACACTGACCTTTGCTGCGATGGGGGGATTTGTCAAAACCCTCAGCCAGACACTCCCTTCACTGGAAGTAACATTCTTTCGCAATATCTTTGGGGTAGCGATCATCGGCACCAGCCTCTACAGAACCCCTATGACCACCAAAGGCGGCAAGCCTCTACTACTCTTCTTTAGAGGAGCGATCGGCTTTATCGCCCTGCTGGCATACTTCAACAACATGGCAAACCTCCCACTCGGTACGGCGGTGACCTTCAACAAGACCTCTCCGCTCTTTCTGGCATTTTTTGCCTGGATCTTTCTGGGAGAGAGACTACCCAAGCTGGCTCTGCTGGCGTTGGTCTTTGGCTTTGGAGGGATCGCGATGATCGCCAAGCCTTCGGGAATCCTCGATCTGGATCATGATATCCTGCTGGGTCTCATCTCAGGTATCGGTGCTGCTCTGGCATACACCTCCATCCGAGAGCTCAAGAACCACTATGATATACGCACCATAGCCCTCTCCTTCATGGCGGTAGGCAGTATCGGGCCTATCATCCTCATGGCTCTGGCAGAGTACATCACCGTACCTCAGAGCTATGATTTCCTCATCACACGCTTTGTCATGCCTCAGGGGATCACCTGGCTCTACATCGTTGCCGTAGGCATCTTCGCCACTGCCTCCCAGCTACTCATGACCAAAGCCTACTCCCTCACCCAAGCCGGCATCGTAGGCACGATCACCTACACCCAGATCCTCTTTGCCGTCATCATCGGCACCCTGCTCGGCGATCAGCTTCCTGATCTCTGGAGCTGGATCGGGATGGGATTGATCGTGGTGGCAGGATTGTTGGTAACGATACCGAAACAGACTACTGTTGCTTAGCTTTTCAGCACTGTTTCATTATATCCGTAGGGTGGGATAGCAATCCCACCCTACAGGGAAGTATCATGACAGGCAAAAGTATCCCAAAAGGCTCACTCAACGAACAGGTTAGGGAGGGTTTAGTGGGGATTCAATGTCTGAACCTTTTTATGTAGTGGTAGCAAGGTGACTATTGGGGGTGAGGCTTTAAAAATGTTACAATACGAGGTAAAGAAAAATAAGCATAGGGAATAGATATGGCTACCTATAGTTACCATAGTAAAAATGTACGCAGTTATCTGAAGGGTCTTTATGCTGATGGCTTACATCAAAGCAGATACCTTGAGGATGAGAAGGTAGAGCATATCATTTCGGATATAGGTATCTTCAAGTTCAAAGGATACTACTATGCTTTTAAGCATAATGTGGATCATCATAGTATAGATGACATTCTGATGGTGTACTATTTTGACAAATATCTTACCCGTGTCATTATGGATCTGACCTCTACTATAGAGACTAAGCTCAAGGCGACTCTGGTAGAGCTCTGCTATGAGAAGATACGGAACCTCCCCGCCGGGAATCCCTGTAAAAACAATCCATTTTTTTATCTTCTAGCCGACAACTATAAAATCCCACACTTTAAGATCAACAATGTCACCGTAAGCAACTGGAAAAGAGAGAGACACAGTAATCATGCAGAATCGTATAATCACTATGGACTATACTATAAGAATAAATATGAGTTTACTGATAACCAAGCAGTATTTCTGAAAGATCAAGAGACTATCACGCTGTTCCCCGATATCAACTATCCGCCATTTCATTATATTGTGGAGAGTGCAACCTTGGGAGGCATCATAGGGTTTGTGAAGCATCTTAAAATAGGTGCTTATGATGTTCTTAGAGGAGTTTCAAGACATTTTGGTGTAGACAACCCACGTGCCTTTAGATCATATCTGGAAAGGCTAAATGAGGTTAGAAACAGAGCTGCCCACAGGGAAAGACTCTTCAATCGTAGCTATCGAAGTATTGCCAGATCTGGTAAGTTTAGTGCACTGAGCAGAGAGCTGGGTGATCATAAGATGATGGATGTCTATCTCTACTTTTTCTTTATGTTGGGGAGACTGGAGTCCTATGAGAATTTGGAGGTATTTGAGATGGAGGAGATAGAGAGACTTTTTGTGAGATTTCGTAAAGATCATTTCCTCAATAAAGATTCTATGGGGCTGATAGCTATGATGAATGATACAGAATTTATGGCAATTAAGAGATTTATTTTAGTGGGAATGAAATAAAAAAAGCCAAACGTGATCCAAATAACACAAGTGCTTTTGGGCAGCGGTTTGGCGTTTGTAACATTGAGATTATAGCAGTGCACTACTTAAAACCATATAAAATCGACCATCGGGTACGACACCCGACAAACGCACAAAGTGCCAAATTATGGGCTTTTAGTATTTTCGACTAATATATTATGTTAACCAATAGATACCCCCGAATTTATCTAACATAATTCTAAAGAAAAAGAAACATTTTATGGCGTTGTAATAAATGTTGGGATGAGAGCATCCCAACCTACAGGCATCTCTATCCATTAGATTATTATAAAAATAAAAACTCATTTGCAATCACAAGCCCTTATATACCCTTCCATCGAGATAACAGGAGCATAAAAAGTAGAATTTAAAAAATAGTAATTTTTTGATAGAATACTCTAAAATAAAATATGAAGAATTTAAATGAAGAAATTATTATTAATTAGGGTCTAGTAAACTTTAAGAGTCCAAAAGGTATCTTAAAGCATGACTACACCGAACAAAAACAAGTACTCAAAAGGTACGCACATTTCAGAGCGTAAATTTAGGCAGTTAATTAAGTGTTTTTCACTTGATCTAAATGCATATGAAACCTCAAAGATAACTAACATATCTCATACGACTTGTAAGAAGCTATTTCAAAAGTTACGCATATACATCTACCAGAATCTACTAGAGAACAATATTGAAGATGGAGAGTTTGAATTAGATGAATCTTACTTTGGTGCCAAAAGAGTAAGAGGAAAACGTGGTAGAGGTGCAGCAGGAAAGACACCTGTGTTTGGCTTATTAAAAAGAGATGGTAATGTCTATGTTCAAATAGTCAAGAACTGCTCGAGAGCTGAACTCATGCCTATTATTGAGGGAAAGATACTTGAAGGAAGTACTATTCATACTGATGGTTGGAAAGCCTATGATGGCTTAGTCCTTAATGGCTATGATCACTACAGGGTCTTTCATTCCAAAGATGAGTTTGTGCGAGGTAAGTCTCATGTAAATGGCATTGAATCCTTTTGGAGTTATACTAAAAGAAGATTGGCAAAGTTTAATGGACTTAGAGATGAGATGTTTTATCTCCATCTCAAGGAGAGTGAGTTTAGATTCAACAATAGGCATAATGATATCTATGCTATACTATTAAAGAATCTTCGAACAAATAACCTCTAAAGTTTACTAGACCCTTAATTAATATATTACTTATAACTATATTATTTGCTAAAATCAACAATAAACAACTTAATGCTTTGATAAACTCTGCAAATAATGGTGATGTTGCGTCTCAGTACCAATTAGGAAGAATATATTACCAAGGTAAAGACATTTCTAAAGATTACAATAAATCAAAATTTTTCCTAGAAAAAGTAGCAAAAAAAGGATATAAAGAAGCTCAATATCTTCTTGGATTGCTATACTTTGATGGACTAGGTATACCTAAAAATCATACCAAAGCTATAGAATTTTTCAAGTTGGCTTCTTCTCAAAACTATGATAAAGCACAATACAACCTAGGATATATATATCAACATGGGATTGGAACAAATAAAAATTATAAAAAAGCACTTTTATACTATACTAAATCTGCAAAGCAAAATAATACCTCTGCTCTTTATAATCTTGCATTCATGTATGATGAGGGGATAGGTGTAAAAAGAAATTATAAAAAAGCATTTGATTTATATCAAAAAGCAGCAGAACAAAATGATCCTGAGTCTTTTTTAAATTTAGGCGTAATGTATTTTTACGGGAATGGTGTAAAAAGAGATATAGTAAAAGCACATCATCATTGGAACTATGCTTCAAAGTTAGGGAATCAACAAGCTAAAAAGAATCTAAAAGTTTTAAACAAAAAATATCCTTGGACAAAAAACTTATTAGGACCTAAAAAGAAAGAAAATATTTTAAATAAATAGATTGTAACGTCCATTAAACTCTATTTTTATCATGCAAAAAACTCAAAAATATATATACCAACCTTTATATTTTTTGTATCAGATCATGGGAGAACTTATAGGAAAATATGGACATAGGGAACATGGCAGATTGGGAAAAGAGGATTACAAAGCCCCCTTTATTTTTTACTCTACAAAAAAAGACAAAACCATTGATCATTTTTTAAAGAATTAACATATACTTCTCAAAATGATATTGTGAAGATAATTTATTATCTACTGGGATATGAGGATCACTTGGAAGTCAATAACCATCGCATACCTTCTATTATAAACAGGGACTTGTCTGGATATGTAGGATACAAGCAGATTAAAATCAATGATTTCAATATAAGTAGCAGTAAAACATTATTTAAATAGATTATCTTTCCAGCAACCATCTATATCCTTTTATACAAGGAGAAATATTTTTTAAAAACCTGCTACAATACCTCTATGAAACTACCAACGATTCTCCATACCATCTCCGATGCACTTGCACAGCACCATGCTAAAGCCATCATCGTCGGTGGTGCTGTGCGTGACCACTGGATGCAGCAGCCTGTCAAGGACTATGATATCGAAGTCTATGGGCTGGATGCACTGGAGAGGCTGGAGCAGGTACTCTCCCGACATGGCAGTGTCAACCTCGTAGGCAAGAGCTTTGGCGTACTCAAATTTACCCATGCGGGAGAGGAGTATGACTTTTCTTTCCCCCGTAGAGAATCCAAGAGCGGTAGCGGGCATCGGGGCTTTGATGTCACTGTAGATGGAGAGATGACATTTGAGGAGGCTGCCAGACGTAGGGACTTTACCCTCAATGCTATGGGATATGAGATCCAGAGCGGGACTTTTCTCGATCCTTTTGGAGGACGAGAGGATATGACTCAGGGGCTATTGCGACATATCGACAGTGATACTTTTATCGAAGATCCTCTGCGGGTCTATCGTGCTGTACAGTTTGCCGCTCGGTTTGGGTATCGCTTGGCAGCGGAGACAGAGATACTCTGTCGTGACATGGTCAACAAAGGCATGCTCGAAGAGCTCCCCAAAGAGAGGGTCTACGCAGAGTTCAGCAAACTCCTACTCAAA
Source organism: Sulfurovaceae bacterium (assembly GCA_965215705.1). Classification (GTDB taxonomy): domain Bacteria; phylum Campylobacterota; class Campylobacteria; order Campylobacterales; family Sulfurovaceae; genus JAAXPZ01. The sequence goes on from CBDCEE010000008.1 coordinate 34,504, forward strand.
GCCCCCAAACCCTCACTGGGATTTTCGCTCATGAGAGATCTGGGGATACTCAGATACTTTCCCGAACTCGAAGCGATCATCGATGTCCCCCAAAATCCCAAGTGGCATCCGGAGGGAGATGTCTGGATCCATACCATGATGGCACTGGACATCATGGCAGAAACTCTGGCAAATAAAAGCCATGGTAGGTCGGGGTGCCCTCACCCCGACGATCAACAGAAGCTCAAATTTCTCTTTGCTATCCTCTGTCACGATCTGGGTAAGGCAAGCACTACCACCATAGAAGAAGATGGCAGGATCCGATCCATCGGACATGAATATGCAGGAGTAGCCCCCACCCGAAGCTTCCTCTATAGACTGACTGACGAACACCGACTGATAGAGCATATCCTACCTCTGGTAGAACACCACCTCAAACCCTCTCAGTTCTATACCCAGGGAGCCAAAAGTGCAGCGATCAGACGGCTGGCAACCAAGGTCAATATAGAGGAACTGGTCTTTCTGGCACAAGCGGACTTTCTGGGACGCAGCACCGAAGAGGCGAAGTCAGGTATCTACAAAGCCGGAGAGTGGCTACTCGCCCAAGCCAAAGCATTGCAGGTGACCACCGCCCCTCCTCCCCCTCTGCTGCAAGGCAGAGATCTGATCGCACTGGGGCTCAACCCTTCAGCTCGATTTGGAGAGATACTCAATGCGGTCTACGAGCAGCAGATCGAAGGAAAGCTTCAGAGCCCGGAAGAGGCTTTGGCCTATATCAAACAGCATCTTGTATCGTAAGAAAACTCCCTGAATTCGATAGATTCAAAAGAGAGTACATTGATATTATTGCTTTTTCTTCCATATTGTTTTTTTATATTCCATATGTATGGCTGTTGATATTTTTAGGAGCTTTTCTGATCTTTTACTAACCAGTGCAATTGTTGGACTAAATATATGCTCCGTAAGCATTATCTTTATATAGAAAAACTCTTTATCTACTTTTGCTAAAAGGGTGCTAATAATAGGAGTATTATATGGCACTTTTTTAAGTGATAGCATAGATGTTTCAAATAATTTTATAGACTTCATCAACATAGACTCGTATTTATCATCTTTTAATTTCCATACTCTCATAAGCGATAATGCTGCAATCTTTTCTGAAAGCATTCTTTGTCTGGCAGCCAAACAAGCTATAGTTATCCCCTTTCTTCCTGTATCTTGTATTGCAAGTTTTCTCAGATCAATAGACATCTTTTCTAAACTGCCAGACAAATTCGATAGTGATATTTGTAACTCTTTTGCTTTCGTATAGGAAGGATTTTCTTCGAGGTATGGCTTTAGATCTTTCCATGCATTCTGACTCATGGTCAATGCCTTTTTTTCAATCTCATTTTCTACTAAAAAAGAGGATACGGCTTTAAATTTATGATTAATCCGCAGGATCGTTTGTGTAAGTTCTTTTTGAGGGTTCTTAAAATTACTATGAAGGGCTTTGAGCATATAATACTTCATAGCTTTCTGTGTATTGATCCTCATCGCACAAATCGTACCTAATGCTTTTTCCATACTCTTTATTTCATTTGCACTGATAGTAAGTACAAGCAACATAGAGATAGATATCCAAGTTCTTACAAATAAAGAAGTAATTTTACTCATTATTTTACCTTATGTATTAATATTGAAAAAACTATAACATATAAATGATAACATTAAAGCGTCAACAGTATAACAAATGGAGTATTATGGCAAAACTACAATGCAAGATACGAATAAATTGTAAGAGAAGTATTTGTATGTCTGATCTATGTGGAATGAAAAAGGGTGCAAAGAGAGAAAAAGTGTAAACAAAACAAGGGGGATTTTCTCTTCTGCGTGTAAACAAGTAAACAAGGGTCGAAAGCTCCGTAGCTTTCTGATACTGTTAGTATAGGGTATGGGCGTTAATGTTTGGACAATGGTCAGTAAACAGGTGGTTAACGGGGATGGTTTTAGACCAATTCTTTGTTAAATATGGCAGGATACCAGCGCCTAAGGAACTCTGTACGGGTATATATCTTGGCACCTAGGGCTGTTTTGTAGGGCATATAAGGGTGTCCAAGGTTCCAAAAAGAGAATCCCTGCTTCTCTAGTGCCTGTCCCAACAATACCATCTGCACCTTTCCATAATCTCTATACCGTTTTTCCCTGCTGCTAAAGCCTGTAAGACTGGTATAGGTCTGCCCGATAGTATAGCCTATCTCACCAGCCACGAGCACACCCGCATCAAACAGAGAGACAGAAAGCGCCTTGAAGTGTCGATCTACACCCTCGGTACGCTTGAGTATCTCCAGATAGGCAGGAGTCAGCCAGTTGGTTCGGTGGTGGGCATCGATCCTCTCAGCTACCGGATCAAGCTGCACTGAAAGAGAGAGCTCCAAAGGACGATGACGCATAATCTCGGCAACCTTGCGGCTAATATGCAGATCTGCAAAATCCAACACCGCATAGCCCCGCTGCATCTCCGGAAGCAGCAGCTCCTCACCATCGATCGTCTCGCAGATAGCGATACATCCAGCTTTTGCCTGTGCGATATAGAACTCAGGAGAGAAGTCACTGCTCCAGTAGTACTCACGGTGCATATCGGGGTAGAGCACCTCTTTGAGATACTGCTCACTCTCAAACATCGCCCTTTGGGCAGGATAGATACCGAGTGTCTTGGACTCCATCCCTATATCCTCTCTATAGAGACCTTGACCTCCTGGTAGCAGGCACCTTCACCCTCTTCGCTTGCCAGTGGAGGGGTGAGCTTGTTGAGCCCGATACTACCGGAGTAGATCAGTACACAATCCTCTCTGAGATCGGGACTGAGCTTGACATCAAACTGCTGCTCACCGTGTGCAGAGCTGACCCGTACCCGCTCACCCTCTTGAAATCCACATGAGGGAGGCAGAAGCACCTGTGCTCCTCTGACAAACTGGGTATTGAGCGATTTGGCTGATTTGGGAGAGAGCAGCCAGTAGCTCCCCTCCTCTGCCGCTTCGTCAAAATCATCCTCATACTCATCGATAAAGACAAAGGCCTCATCACTCTCCTCACCGAAGCCCTCTTGATAAGGGATCTCTTCGTAATCAGGCAGGACAGCATAGTCATTGGCAGTGGCGTATTGGTCTTTCCAGATGTCTAGATAGGTCTGCTCACTCTCCAGTCCCTCCAGCCCCAGTCTCTCAAACATTGCCGTCACAAAATCATACTCACCGATACCGATATCACTGTCAAGTACCTTGTGCATATCTTCGATGTAATGGTGTCCGTAGCAGAGACGGATATCCTCTTTCTCCAGAAAGGTTTTCGCAGGGATGATGATATCTGCCAGAGTGCTGGTCTCGTTTTCATGCAACCCAAAGTAGATCAGGTTCTCTACCTGTTTCAAAGAGGCCACAACCTTGTTCGTCCCCGGCATAGAGCCTGCAGGGTTGCCCCCTCGCACCAGTACGGTCTTGAACTTCTCAAAAGGTGTGGTGACGATCGAGACCTCATCGACATCTATTTTGAACGGATTATCAAAGCCCTGTGTCGTACTACCCAGATAGCTTACGCCACAGCCCTCTCTACCAAAGAGCCCCAGTGTCGCAGCCAGAGAGTCGATCGCCCAGAACACCGCATGTCCATTGGTATACTTCTGTGGGCCGGCACCTACCAGAAATACTACTTTTTTCCCCAGGATCAGGTTCAGTAACGCACCGATCTCCTGGAGATCCGTACCGATACTTCGCAGAGCAGGCACCATCCGAAATCCCTGTGTAAACTCATAAAAATCTTCAAAATCCTCTGCATGTGCTTCCAGCCATGCACTGTCCTCTGCATTTTCCATCGTGACAAACCGTGCCAGCATGATCGCCAGCAGAAAGTCACTGCGAGGCTGTATCTGTAGATGCATGTCTGCTCGTTTGGCAATAGAGGTACGTATAGGATCGATGACGACGAGTGTTTTCCCCTTGATATAGGGCATGATATGGGAGTTGGTAACGGTGAGGTTACGTCCCCAGACCACCACGACATCTGCCTCGGCGATCTGTTCAGGAGGCAGCTGACGGTTGTACCCTCTACCGGCAAGAATACCCGCCTCGCCTGCACCATCACAGAGACTACCAAAAGTACGTGTAGCACCCAGTTTCTCGATCAGGAGATTGGTCACACTCTGCATGACACCCAGATGCCCCGATCCTCTCCACTGTAGCAGTGGACTCTGAGAGAGTGCAGCAGCAGCAGCATCGAGTGCCTCTTGCATACTCACCTCTACCCCGTTGACTCTTGGTTTCTCTATGCGGGGTGTCTCATGCATATGCTTGTTGAGTAGGGCACAGAGTGCACCGTTACTGGTCGGGTGGGTCGGTGTGGCCACCAATCGTGTAGGATAGCTGGGATCGCAGGTGATCGCACAGGCATCATAGCAATCCAGTGGGCAGGCCGTACGGATCATTTCACCTCAACCTTTAGCAGTGAAGAGAAGGGATACTTCGGCTCCAAAATAATCTCAGCGCGGTAGGCAGAGATGAACTTTTCATCAGCTTCTTTCCAGATACGAGAGATCGATACGCCCTCTTCTGAACCATCGATATAGACCTTCTTGTTCTCAATACCTTTAAGCTCATCACGATCAAGATAGAGTGTGATCTTGGCTTTGCTCAGATCATCTGCCACAGCCAAAGGCATACCAGGAGCAGCAAACTCTCCCGCTCTCACCATGATCTTGTAGAGGTATCTGCCCTTGAGATTGATGGACTTTTTGGCGATACTGTCCTCCAGCATCTTGACCTTGTACTCCAGATCAAGAATCTGCTTTTTAAGGTTGGCTACTTTTTCTTTGGTTCCCAGCAGTTGATTTTTGGCTGCGATAAACGCACTGTAGGCGTTGTCTTTCTGTGTTTTCGTACTGGTTGAGAGTGCATTGACACGGTCAAAGTAACCCTTTTTCAGGCGGTTGGTTGCTTCCAGCCCCTCCAGTATCTCATTGTTGATCTTCAGTGTCTCCTGAAAAAGTATCTGCGATGCTTGGGAGGATGACAAGCTCACACGATCCATCGCATCATCGATCTGTATCACCACACCCTCTCCGGCGATCCGCCCTTCGGCCGAGAGATCCACTTTGGTGATCGCACCTCCCACAGAAGCTTTGATCGTCGCACGCTCTAGTGGCTCTACTTTGGCATAATGTACCTTTGCAAAGATAAGAAGCGGTGTTAAAAGTAGTAAAAATATTCTCATTGTATTGTCTCTTTTTTTGGTAGATTATAGCAAAATGGAGTTAATAGGGTACAATACATAGATATATTTCCATCGATTCAGGAGAAAAAAGTGACACGTAAATTACCCTATCTATTTCTAGTTTTGTATAGCATTCTCTTCGTTGTACTGGCGATCAACCCTCACGATAGAGCCACATGGTGGGCAGAAAATATCCCTGTACTGCTTGCGGTTGTTCTCTTGGTCTTCTGGAGCCGCTCTTTTCGCTTTTCCACTTTTGCCTATTTTCTGATGTGGTTTTTTCTCTCTTATCATACCATCGGAGGGCACTGGACATTTGAGCTGGTACCCTTTGATACCGGCAACAAACTCCTCTCCTCACTCAACCTTGATTTCCTCTTTCCCAAAGGGAGAAATAACTTTGATCGGCTAGGGCATTTTCTGGTCGGTGTCTTTGCCTATGCTATCGTAGAGTACGTACTGAGAAGACGCTTGACCTATAGCAAAACCTTCGCCTTTCTGTTTGCGCTGTTCGCTCTGGGGTTCTGGGCAGCACTCTATGAGATCATCGAAATGGTCTATGCAGTACTGGACGGGGGAAGTTCGGGTGCAGCATTTTTGGGATCACAAGGAGATATCTGGGATGCACAAAAAGATATGTTAATGGATATCTGTGGGGCGATACTCTTTGGGGGCTTGGCACTGTTAACACTCAATCCTAAACGCTGAACGTTCAGTATTCAATGCTAATAAAGGCACAGCGATAAGCCGGGTTCTGTCTTGGGTAGTAATTTATCTAGTCGACATGTTGCCATGCCGCTCAAGCGAGACACACTAAAGTGTGAGGCTTATACCTGGTGCCTCTTGCTGCGGACAGGGTTTACCTGGCTGACCATATCACTATGACCACCGGTGGGCTCTTACCCCACCCTTTCACCCTTACCGACGATGTCGGCGGTCTACTCTCTGTTGCACTTGCCCTCAGATCACTCTGGCCATCCGTTAGATGGAGTCCTGCCTCACATGCAGCCCGGACTTTCCTCTCGTGGCATACGCCACCAGCTACTACCTGCTGTACCTTAAATGAGATTATAGCAAAAAATTCTCACAAAACATAAACACTAGATAATTCTCCAGTTTATCCGATGAAATCAGATATATCCAATTTCTCCTGTGCCTCTTGTAGGATATCATGATATATCTTCTTCATGTCTATCTCTCCTTTTTGATCCAAGAGTGTTACATATTTTTGCCACTGCATCAGTATTGGTAAAAGCTCCCATTCATGTGTAATATAGAGTTCATACTCCCACCCATCACTACATGGCGTAAGCCTCTTTTTGTACCTATTTATACTCAAGATATTTTTCTTTTCAAAATAATGAAATACCGTATTACTAATAAACAGTTTTATCCAGGTGGGTGTACCATTGGGATCATGCATGATATTATGCCATGTATCAAAATCAAGCTCCATATCCAATGTATAACATTCATCCATTAGCGTAACAAAAGGAATATCTTTAATACGATATTTATAGTACTTGGTACCATTATATGCTATCAGATACCAATACCCATCAAACTGAACTATCCTTAGTGGCATCATTTTATGCTCTTTACCATGATAGGTGATCTCTATATACTGGTGCTTGGCGATAGCGCTCTCCAACCTTTTGATGATCTCTTCTTTATGTGCTATCTCCTCCTGTGCCGTTTTGATATAGTAGATATGGGATAGATTATTGAGTTTAGACAGAATAGACATTCTTTTTTGATAGTAGGTTTTTTCTTCTGAAACCTGCATATCCATCTCTTTGGCTATATCATTTAAAGTATCTATATCATGATTGCGCAGATATGTATAGTGATACTCTTTTCCTTTTTTCTCTCTGACTGCCAAACCAAAATCCACAAGCTTGTCCAGTATACGCCTGATACGCTTTTCATCACTGCGATCAGTGTTTCCTGTACAGTCCCAAATATCATCATAATGCTTTTGCAGATACTCTCTTAGTTTTACCGCTGTACAGTGGGTCATGCTTCTAAATGCAGAGTGAATGCTGCGTAGTTCCTCTTGTTTACTGTAAGGCTTTTCTCTCTTATCTGTAAACACAACACTCCTTATAGACACTTTCTGGAAATAAAGTATAGCATAATTCAAATCATCAAAACTGGGAGAAGATCACCATGCAAAAAAATAACCTACTGCAGTATAAAAATCATGTTAGATAAGTTATCAAGTGTCATCCAGGAATGTGATGTTGTTTTGGTATTTGCGGGGGCAGGGATGAGTGCCGACTCCAACCTGCCTACCTATAGAGATACAGAGGGGTTCTGGAACGATTATCCTCTCTATAGAGACTTGAACAAAGATTATATCTCGATGATGTCTCCTCAGGGCTTCCACAGTGATCCTCATTTTACATGGGGGTTTTTTGCACATCAGTATATGCTCTATGCAAAAGCCGTCCCCCATGATGGGTACAAGAAACTTTTGGATCTTTGTCGGTCTCTTGAAGATTTTTTTATCGTAACGACAAATGTAGATGGACTGTTCTTAAAAACTGGATTTCCACAGTCCAAACTTCACGAGGCACACGGAACGATACATAGAATGCAATGCGGCATACCTTGCAGCCAAGAGGTATGGGATAGTAAAGATTTGGAGATAGAGATAGACTATCAAACAATGAGAGCCAAAGATCCACTGCCCTCTTGTCCGGTATGTGCTGCTGTCTCCAGACCCAATATTTTTATGTATGGCGACAGCACTGAGAGTTATATCTATACCCCTGCCGAGATCAGTGCCAAACAGTTTAGGGCGTTTAAAGAAAAGTATAAAAACAGCCGTGTACTGATACTGGATATTGGCGTGGGTGCAGAGGGGATGAAAGCACATATCACAGCCTATAAACAGTTGTTTACAGATGCTATCCATTGCTGTATTAATCCACAAACACCGGACACGACAGATCATGATTTCTATATAGCCAAAGGTGCAAAAGATACTTTGCTGGAGGTATCCCTATGAATATACCTTCCTCTGCGATCAAAAAGACCATTATGCACTATGCCCCTCTATACCATAAGGATCAAGAAGCATTAGAGGCACTCAAGACTTATCTTGAAGTGCAACATCAAACCAGATTGGATAGAGCATCCTTGCGAAAAAAGGTCATGCGCATTTATGAATACACAAAAAAGAATAGCTGTGTATGGATATTGGTTAGAACCGATGCCAACTTAAGAGATGCATCAGAGCATCTCTGTCTATGGCTTAGCACAAAGATGTTTGCGCAGGCATTCTTGGCATGTCATTCGAGTTTGGGTACAGAGGAATGAAGTATGCACCAGAAGCATAAGACAAAAACCATACGCATCACAAGGAATAACCTTCCGTTGCTAGCAAATAGAGCTGCCGTATCGACAAATAACCTATACGATGAGATGCTGGATGCACAGCTCACATTCATAGAAGAACAGGACAAACAATGGGCATATGAGTTTTTTGGAAAAGATGCACAGTGGTATGATGAAACCATGCAAAAAGTCAGAGAGATCAGAAGTAAACTCCCTGAAGATATGAACTCAATAGAAGCCACTATCAAACAGTATGGCTGGATCACCAAAAATGGAAAGAAAAATCTTTCCATGCCTATGATCTATGACGAAGACTACCCTGAGTTCGCTCATGCCATTGCCATAGAATATATATTAACCAACCTCAACAGCTATCATCGTGCGATGAATTGGGATTAGGAACGGAGCTTTATGCAAGGTATATGCAGGTACAATATTTGATATAGGATATGAGGATAACTATATTATGATATTTTTAGGCATAGATAAAAAATCATATAGAGGGGTATATATTTGGAGAAAATAATAGACAAAAATTACAAAGAGTTACTGAATATATATACTACACTATACAATAATAATGAGCAAAAAAAGAAATCCGGTACACATGACTACAGCCTAATGAATGCCCTATTAAAAACAACGGATGAAGTTAATTTGCATTCAAACTTTATATATTCAATGATAAATCCAAATGGTAGTCACTATTGTGGAAGTATCTTCTTAAAAATATTTTTAGAATCTATTAATGAAGATGATTTTATTGATATAAAAAATGCAAAGGTATATAAAGAAAAGGGTAAAATTGATTTACTTGTTGAAGATGGGAATCATGTACTTATCATAGAGAATAAATTAAGAGCAGTTGATCAAGAACATCAGTTTAGCCGTTATATTCAATATGTATATGATAAATATATGGATAAAAATACAATAATCAATGATAAAATCCATATTGTCTATTTATCTGAATATAAAAAAATACCTTCCAAAGAGAGTAAAAGTATCTTAGGATTTGATGAACTTGATGATAAGTCAACAGAGTTAGTTTGGCAAGTAGATAATACAGCTCTTTGTAATGGAGCTAATCTTTCATTACCAAAGGGTACAAGATTAAAATATAACAGAGTTCAACATAGTGTACATTTATTGCAATGGGTAATGGAGTCAAAAAAGTATTTATCAGATAAACCAAATAGTCAAAGTTTGATATATGCCTTTGATGAATACAAATTAATTTTAGAGAGATTAAAAGATAATAAATGGAGAAATATAATGGAGTTAGATGAGTACACTTTAAGTCTTGAAGAAGATAATAAACAAAAACAAATGTATGATTTTATGATAGAAGCAAAAAAATTGGCTTATGCCTATGCCGCCAAAAAACTTTATAGAGAAATTGCTCTTCTATCAGGAGAGACTATAAGCTTCAATCCATATACTAAAGATAGGAACTTTGATGAACCAAATTGTATCAAGTGGTTCAATAAAAAAGGAGAAAAAAAAGAGTGGAGAGATACAGGATTTACTTTTAGCTATAACAATGAAAAATATATATTTTTACTAGGTGTTACACATGCTTATGTAGGGAGCTGTAATGATACAGATAAAGGAATAACTGAGGATAATAAAATAAAAGATGCCAGAGATAATATTTTCAACATAATTGAAAAATTTAATAGAATTATCCAAAAATAAATCTATCCAATACAAAGACACTTATTGTCCAGATTCTTCGCTATACTCCAATCACACCAAAATAAAAAGGAGTCAACATGGCACAAATGAAATGTCCCGCATGTGGAGCAAAAGGCGGGTATCAGATATGGCATTGCCCAGATTGTGGAGATACCCGATGTTCAAAAAAAGGGTGCAAAGGTACGATGGGCAAAGGACAACCGGCATCAGGAAACTACCACCAAGTAGGCTGCCGCATCTGCAGGAGTAAACAGGTACGACGAATCAACTAGCAAACTATTTTGAATTAAGTCACCTTTTACCCAACTTCCTATATATTTGCACTTCAACCTCTCGGGGTGCCGTCGAAATCGGCTGAGAAGATCCATAAAAATCTACCCGTTGAACTTGACCTAGGTAACACTAGCGTAAGGAAGAGCACTACATAGTACTATGATTCTATAGGTTTTACGCCTATAGCACTTATATTCACTCTTCCTTTCATTTTAGACTATATAACGATTCAAGGAAGATAGATTCATGATACCTACAGCACTCAGTATCGCTGGTTCAGACCCCTCAGGAGGGGCTGGCATCCAAGCCGACCTCAAAACCTTTTCTGCCCATGGTGTCTATGGCATGTCTGCTATTACCGCACTGACAGTACAAAATACCCAAGGTGTAAGCGGAATACAGCTGCTACCGGCAGATTTCGTAGCAGCACAGATCGATGCCCTGTTTGAGGATATTCGTATCGATGCGATCAAGATCGGTATGATCGCCAATGCAGATATCGCTAAAGCCGTAGCCAATGTTCTCAAACAGCACACCCAAACCCCCATCATACTAGATCCTGTCATGATAGCCAAAGGAGGGCACTCACTCCTAGAAGAGGATGCTATTACTGCAGTACAAGAACAGCTCCTGCCACTGGCAGATATCCTCACCCCCAATCTAGAAGAAGCCGCCAGACTATTGGATACTGACATGGCAAGCACTCGCACAGAGATGGAAACACAAGGCAAAGCCCTGCTGGCATGTGGGCCCAACGCAGTACTGATGAAGGGTGGACACCTGGAAGGCGATGAAAGTCCCGATCTACTCATCACTGAGCATGGATCGATATGGTACGAAGCCCATCGTATCGATACAGCCAACACCCATGGTACAGGATGTACCCTCTCCTCTGCTATCACTGCCCAGATCGCCAAAGGCAGCAGCTATGAAGAGGCGATCCAACATGCCAAAACCTATGTCCATGCTGCTATAGTAGCGGCTGACAGCCTCAATATCGGTTCAGGGCATGGCCCCACACACCATTTTCATGCACTATGGAAAACAGACCCAAAATAATAAAAATAGAAGGATAACACTATGAAATTTAAAACACTTTTACTAGCAACGCTACTCAGTCTCTCTTCACAAGCAGGAAACAAAATGACACTGATCTTGGATTGGTTCGTCAATCCAGACCACGGCCCCATCATCATCGCCCAAGAGAAGGGCTTTTTCTCAGAAGCAGGACTAGAGGTAGAGATCATCGCCCCAGCTGATCCTTCCGACCCACCAAAAATGGTCGCTGCCGGTAAAGCAGACCTCGCCGTCTCCTACCAGCCTCAACTGCATATGCAGGTAGCCGAAGGGATGCCATTGGTGCGTGTAGGAACACTGGTAGGCACACCACTGAACTGCCTACTGACCCTCAAAGATGGGCCTGTTCAAAAGATCGCAGACCTCAAAGGCAAAAAAGTAGGCTTCTCTGTCGCTGGTGTCGATGAGGCCGTCCTCAAAAAGATGCTCAACCACAATGGACTCAAGATGAGCGACATCACACTGGTCAATGTCAACTGGTCACTCAGCCCCTCACTGATGAGTAAGCAGGTGGATGCAGTCATTGGCGCATTTCGTAACTTTGAGCTCAATCAGATGGAGATCGAAGGTGTTCCCGGGCAGTGCTTCTACCCAGAACAAGAGGGCTTGCCTGCCTATGATGAGCTGATCTATGTCGCCAACCCCAAGAAAATGGATGCGGATAAGATCAAGCGTTTCCTGATGGCAACAGAAAAAGCTGTACAGTTCATCGTCAACAATCCCAAGAAAAGTTGGGAGATCTTCTCAAAAACCTCCAAAACGCTACAGGACAAACTCAATGCCAAAGCATGGGTCGATACCATACCTCGCTTTGCGATGAGACCCTTTGCACTCGATCATGGCAGGTACAAGCGATTTGAAGTATTTTTGCATACAGCAGGGCTCATCAAAACGATCAAACCAGTCTCTAGCTTCGCAGTGGATATAGGGGCACAATAATGGACAGCTACGGCAGAGCATTTTCCCTGTGGCGCACCTCTGCCATACAAACTACAGACGATGTTTGGCATGCCTATACCCATCACTCTTTTGTCAAAAAACTGGATGAGGGCAGCCTCCCTAGAGAGGCATACCTACACTATCTGGTACAGGATTATGTTTTCCTGGTACACTTTTCTCGTGCTTGGGCTCTAGCAGTCGTCAAGTCCGAAACACTCAGTGAAATGAAACTGGCTTCTGCCACTGTCGATGCCTTGGTCAATATAGAGATGCAGCATCATGTGGATATCTGTGCCAGTTATGGCATAGACGAACAGGAGCTGTTTGATGCCGTAGAAGAGCCAGAAAATATCGCCTATACCCGCTATGTACTCGATGCAGGACTCAGCGGTGATCTAGTGGATCTGCTGGCTGCTTTGGCTCCTTGTATCTTTGGCTATGGAGAGATAGGTACAAGACTAGCAAAACAAACTGCTGAGGATAATCCCTATGCAGAATGGATAGAGACCTATGCCAGTGATAGCTATCAGCAGGTCTGCTCTGAGGTGGGAGAGCTGATAGATACTGCTTTAGAGCGTCGAATCGGTACCAATTTTCAAGATGCAGCACGTTGGGAGCGTCTGACAGAGAGATTTATCATCGCAAGCAAACTGGAAGCTGGGTTTTGGAGCATGGCACTCAAATGAAAGCACCCGTAGGTATCCATATCCAAGGTTCAGTGTCTCTCAACGATACACCATTGATAGCATCACTCGATATGGATATCAAGGCGGGGCAATGGTCTTGCCTATTAGGGCCTTCAGGCGTGGGGAAAAGTACCCTGCTCTATCTCATTGCTGATCTGGCATCCCATATAAATTTTGAAGGTACGATCACTACAGATGATGGCTTACCTCTAGCAGGACGACTCTCCTATATGGCACAGACTGATCTACTGATGCCTTGGCTGAGTATCTTGGATAATTCACTGATCGGGTCACGTCTACGTAGAGAAAACCCCCATATAGAAAAAGCAAAAGACCTATTGGAGAGCTTGGGTTTAGGTGCACTTATGCATCGCACACCCTCAGAACTCTCTGGTGGGCAGAGACAGCGTGCGGCACTGGCACGTACCCTGATGGAGGAGCGAGAGATCGTACTGCTGGATGAGCCATTCTCTGCACTGGACGCTGGGACTAGAGCACAGATGCAGGAGCTCTCATCCCAGTGGCTCGCAGACAGAACCGTACTGCATGTCACACATGACCCTGCTGAAGCTGCCAGACTGGGAGAGCAGATATGGCTACTGGACAAGCATGCTTTACGAGAGATAGAGACACCCACCGCAGCGATCGCACGTCCTGTCGATGATCCCCAGACTCTCGCCTGTCAAGGTCAACTACTAAAATTGCTCAGAGAGGTGGATGCATGAAACGTCTGTTACGTATCACGGTGTCCGCCATCCTGATTATCATGGCTTGGCAGGCTCTGGTAACATTTGGAGATATCCCACACTTTATCTTGCCAAGTCCGATCAAAACAGCCACTACCCTATGGGAGCTCAGAGGGCTGATCGCCTCTCACGCTTGGGTGACGAGTATGGAGATTCTGCTTGGATTGCTCATTGGTACCCTGCTAGGCACTGTCACTGCTATCTGGCTGGCACGCTCTCGTCTCGCCAGGTATCTGGTGCAGCCTGTATTGGTCTTGACGCAGGCACTGCCTGTATTTGCATTGGCACCACTGTTTACGCTATGGCTGGGGTATGGGATGGCATCCAAGATACTGGTCGCTGTACTGATCATCTATTTTCCTGTGGCTTCAGCCTTTTTTGATGGCTTGATGCAGACACCCAAAGCATGGCTCAATCTGGGCAAAGTCATGGGAGCCAGCCCTAGGCAACTGCTCTGGCATATAAAGATCCCTGCTGCACTGCCACAGCTTGCCTCCGGATTGAGACTGGCAGCAGTCTATGCTCCTATCGGTGCCATTATCGGGGAATGGGTAGGGGCATCAGAGGGCTTGGGATATCTCATGCTCCTGGCAAATGGCCGTGCCAAGATCGATTTGATGTTTGCCTCTCTGTTGGTGCTGGCTCTGTTGACACTCTGTTTGCATTATGCAGTGGGCAAAGTATGTGATATGTTGGTGAGAAAGTATGCACCATAATACCGGAATCGTACGTTTGAAGAAAATGAAAGGAAACACATGAACATCGCCATCGTAGGTGCAGGACTCGTCGGTCGGGTCACCGCCCTCAACCTCCTCCAAGAGGGAGGTCATACCATCACATTTTATGACAAAGCCTCCAAAGAGGGGGTCGATGCAGCAGGGTTTACCGCTGCGGGGATGCTCGCACCCTACGCAGAGCTGGAGACGGCGGAATCCATTATCTTCGAGCTAGGACAACGCTCTATCACACTCTGGCCAAGTCTCCTGCGAGAAGTAGGACTCTTTGACGGATACCAACAGCAAGGTACACTCATCACTGCCCACCCACAGGATATGGGAGAACTGGAGCATTTCATAGGCATGCTGGAACACAAAGTGGAAACGGCTACAGAGATAGAGCCACTGGACAATCAAGCCATGACTGCACTAGAACCTGACCTTTACACCCATCAAAAGGGCTTTTATATCCCTAGTGAAGGGGTGGTAGATGCACAGCGTTTCATGGCATTTTCTGTCAACAGCTTTAATATGCGTGCAGAAGTCAGCTTCAAAGAGTTCACAGAAGTCACCCACATAGAGCCAAATATAGTCTATACAGCTGATGGTGCAGAGCAATATGACTGGGTCTTTGATACCAGAGGGCTAGGTGCGAAAGAGCACTTCAGCGATCTGCGTGGTGTCAGAGGAGAACTCCTCTGGGTAGAGGCAAACGATATCGATATCACCCGCCCTACCCGCCTGATGCACCCACGATACAAGATCTATATCGTTCCACGAGGTAACGGTTGTGAAGGGATCGATCTAGAGTACTGCAAGGATTGCAAGCTCTCCCAGACCAGTGGCTACAAACGCTACATCGTGGGCGCCACAGAGATAGAGAGCGAGGACGACAGCCCCATCTCCGTACGCTCCAACATGGAGCTCCTCTCTGCACTCTACACAGTGCATCCCAGCTTTGGAGAGGCTAGAGTCGTCAACAGCGAGACCAACTGCCGCCCAGCATTCAAGGACAATCTCCCACGCATAGAGAACGAACCCGGACTCACACGGATCAATGGGCTCTACCGTCACGGGTATCTGCTGGCTCCTGCGATCGCGGAGAAGGCACTCGATGAGGGATTGAGGAGAAAGAAATGATACAAGTAACTATAAACGGCGAGCCAAAACAGCTCCAAAAGAACACAACTATTTCAGAGATGCTGACACAACTGGACTATCAAAACGAATGGCTAGGCGTTGCCATCAACACCACATTTATCAGCAAAATAGAACATGACCAAACCATCATCAAAGAGGGAGACCACATCGATATCCTCTCCCCCATCCAAGGAGGCTAAAATGAAAACATCATCATGGAAAATCGGAGGAGAGACCCTCCATTCACGACTCTTCATTGGCTCAGCACTCTATCCCTCTCCTGCAATCATGGAGCAAGCCATCATCGCATCCAAAGCAGAGGTGGTCACTGTCTCTCTACGCAGACAAGGCACCGAGCAGGGAGCAGGAGAACACTTCTGGGAGATCATCCGCTCTCTAGGACTCAAAGTCCTCCCCAACACAGCAGGCTGTCACACTGCCAAAGAGGCGATAGCTATCGCGAAAATGGCGAGAGAGGTCTTTGGTACGCACTGGATCAAACTAGAGGTCATCGGAGACCAATACAACCTCCAACCTGACCCCTATGAGACAGTAGAAGCTGCTAAGGTACTGGTCAAAGAGGGCTTTGAAGTCTTTCCTTATACCACTGATGATCTGGTCGTTGCTAAAAAGCTGGTCGATGCAGGCTGTCAAATCCTCATGCCTTGGGGAGCACCCATTGGCTCAGGCAAAGGGCTCATCAATCCCTATAACCTCCAAGCCATCAGGCAAGCTTTCCCCAATATCCCTCTCATCATCGATGCAGGGATTGGCAAACCTTCTCACGCTATCGCAGCGATGGAACTGGGCTATGATGGTATCTTACTTAACTCTGCTGTCGCTCTGGCACAGGAACCTGTCATAATGGCAGAAGCCTTTGCAGGAGCGGTAGAAGCAGGACGACTGGGCTACGAAGCAGGGGCCATGCAGGAGAGAGAGTTTGCCTCTCCCTCCACGCCAACCGTAGGGATACCATTTTGGCATCAAGAGTAGTTAGCGTATAACGTATAAAATGCTGTTATACTCAAACTAAATGGCAACTTATTGATACTTGGAATTTTCATATACATTCTAAACTCTTTAAGTGGCGTCAGCTCTTTGGATTTTCTTTTTTCTTTGGTTCGTTTATTTTTTCTTTGATCCACAGCAAAGAAAAAAGAAATGAACAAGGAAGCAATAAACAAAACAGATATTACTATTCCAAAAAAATAGCATAAAAGTACAAGCATCATATAAAAAGGAAGGGTCTAGTAAACTTTAAGAGTCCAAAAGGTATCTTAAAGCATGACTACACCGAACAAAAACAAGTACTCAAAAGGTACGCACATTTCAGAGCGTAAATTTAGGCAGTTAATTAAGTGTTTTTCACTTGATCTAAATGCATATGAAACCTCAAAGATAACTAACATATCTCATACGACTTGTAAGAAGCTATTTCAAAAGTTACGCATATACATCTACCAGAATCTACTAGAGAACAATATTGAAGATGGAGAGTTTGAATTAGATGAATCTTACTTTGGTGCCAAAAGAGTAAGAGGAAAACGTGGTAGAGGTGCAGCAGGAAAGACACCTGTGTTTGGCTTATTAAAAAGAGATGGTAATGTCTATGTTCAAATAGTCAAGAACTGCTCGAGAGCTGAACTCATGCCTATTATTGAGGGAAAGATACTTGAAGGAAGTACTATTCATACTGATGGTTGGAAAGCCTATGATGGCTTAGTCCTTAATGGCTATGATCACTACAGGGTCTTTCATTCCAAAGATGAGTTTGTGCGAGGTAAGTCTCATGTAAATGGCATTGAATCCTTTTGGAGTTATACTAAAAGAAGATTGGCAAAGTTTAATGGACTTAGAGATGAGATGTTTTATCTCCATCTCAAGGAGAGTGAGTTTAGATTCAACAATAGGCATAATGATATCTATGCTATACTATTAAAGAATCTTCGAACAAATAACCTCTAAAGTTTACTAGACCCAAAGGAAATACCATGACATTCCCCCCATGCAACAACACTCCACTAGGCATCTACCCCGTCGTAGATAGAACAGCCAAACTCAAACCCCTCTACCGCTATGGCATCACCACCGCACAACTTAGGATCAAAGACCTCACAGGAGACGCACTAGAACAGGAGATCATCCAAGCCATACAGATCTCAGAGCAGTACAATGTCCGCCTCTTCATCAATGACTACTGGCAGCTTGCCATCAAACACCACGCCTACGGCATCCATCTAGGGCAAGAAGATATCCAAGAAGCAAATGTAAATGCTATCTTGGAGGCAGGCATCAGACTGGGTATCAGTACCCACACACCAGAAGAGATCGATATCGCCCTAGGGTTTGAGCCCAGCTATCTGGCTATCGGTCCTATCTATGAGCCTATCTCCAAAGAACTTACTTACCCACCTGTAGGCATAGAGAGACTCAAGACATGGGCACATTCTGTTCCCTACCCTATCGTAGCTATCGGAGGGATCACAGAGGAGAATATCGCTGATGTGGTTGCAGCTGATGCAGCCAGTGGGATTGCCATGATTTCTGGAGTATTGAATGGAGAGGGGGATATTTCTGAGGAGAAAACTAAAGGACTTATGGAGGCATTTGATAAAATGGCATGATCATGCGACATAATCACACCTACATCATCATAATGCCTTCGTCCGTTCATAACAAACTTTCACCGCTTCAATAAAGCTGTCTCGTACAGCACCCTTCTCTAAAGCAGCGATGCCAGCGATCGTCGTACCACCTGGTGAGGTGACTTTATCTTTGATGATAGCCGGATGCTCATCCTCCAGCAGAGCACCCATCCCATCCATCAGAGCAGCGACATATTCGTAGCTTTTATCACGTGGAAGCCCTATGTTGACCGCTCCATCACTCAGCGCTTCTGCTACCAATGCTATCCATGCAGGTGCGGAACCACCAATACCTGTAGCGATATCTAACTGTGCTTCGCTCTCTAACCAGATCGCTTTACCAATAGAAGAGAGGATGGAGAGTGCTTCATCTTTGAAATACTCATCACCACATACTGAAGTGACAGACTTTCGCTTGAGCGCAGCAAGGTTAGGCATAGCTCGAATATAGGCTTTGGCAGAGATTGTACTACGCACTTTTTCAAGTGGTGTACCAGCTAATATAGAGATGACTGCCTCCGCCTCACCACTACAGTCCAAACTCTCCAGAGACTGAGGCTTGATCGCCAATATTACCACAAACCCTCCCAGCGAGGGTACGGTATCTAGTATGGTCACATTGGGATAGAGATCACGGAGCTCCTCCTGACGGGGTACATACGCCTCCACCACTGTCACATCATAGTGATCTAATCCAGAAAGCATCGCCCCTCCCATATTGCCTGCACCAATAAGTAATATCTTCATAGTTTTGTCCTGATTAGGTTTTTGTTGACTAGATTATACTGAAAAAATGAGAAATGAGAAATTAAGGATATATTATTTCACTATGAAGTAAAGATTTCTGTTTGGTTTTGTGCAGATTTGAGGGCTCGGGAGAGGGAGTATGCGTCGGCACATGACCGAACAACTCCCTCAAAGGTGTGCGAAAGCAAGCAGAAAGCTTACTTCATCGCTTCAAGGGCATATTTTTTACCCAATGCATAGGCAGTTTTATTCACCTCATGTACCTTGGCAGGTACTTTGGAAAGCATGGTATCTACCAGTAACTGTTCATCGAGTGCGCCTGTAAATGTATTGGCAATGGCCAGTGCTACAACCGATTGTGTAATCACATTTCCTACCTCTTCTTTGGCAATCGTAATAATAGGTATCTCTACAATATTCCATTTTTTACGATCTTCCTCTGTAGGATGTACCAGATTAGGTTCAATAACAATTGTGCCCCCCTCTTTAACCCCGCCTTTAAACTGTTGATAGCTCACATCTGCCACAGAGAGCATAAAGTCAATCTGTCCATCAATGGCGTAAGGGTAAAAAATCTCATGCTCATCCATTTGGATATCGACTACGGTTGGTCCACCTCTTACCTGTGAGGTATAGGTAGCGGTCTTGATACCAAATCCACCTTCTTTGATTTTGGCTGCAGCAAAAATCTCACCTGCAAGGAGTACACCCTGTCCACCGACACCAGTAAATCTCATTACAACTTTACTCATGGTCTTCTCCTTATATCTTTTTCTCAAAGTCATCCTGGGTGATTCTAGCTCTTTCACCTTGGTGGACTTTCTTGATATCTTCATACATATCACAATATTCTCTGACTTCTGTATCCTGCTTTAGTATTCCTGTAGGGAGGAGATTCTTCTTCTCACTTTCAGGTAAGGCATCCCATTTCTTTTTGGAGACAGTAATAGAGTCGATCCAATCCAGATTTGCCATAGCTGACTGCATCTTGTTCTTTCTACCTAGATTAATGTGACAGTTGGAGTTAACATCCACAAACGAGAATCCTCTATGCTCTAATGCTTGCACAAGTATTTTCTCTAGTTTCTTTGGTGCATTAACTGTCTCTCGCGCAACAAAAGAGGCCCCTGCCGCTTCAGCCAGTTTGCAGGCATCAAAAGTGGGGTCGATATTACCTGCTTTTTGTGACACTGTCCACATTCCTTGCGGTGTCGTAGGCGAGGTTTGTGAATTGGTCAAGCCATAGATGAAGTTGTTAATCAGAATCATCGTGATATCGATATTTCTTCTACAACCATGAATCGTATGGTTACCACCAATTGCCAAACCATCACCATCTCCTGCTACACAAACAACATGTTTGTCAGGGTTGGCAAGCTTGATACCTGTAGCGAAAGCAATCGTTCTTCCATGTGTGGTATGGACGGTATTAAAGTCTACATAAGAAGAGAATCTTCCTGAACATCCAATACCTGAAACGAGACAGATGTCATCTTTTTTCCAGCCTAGCTTGTCCACTGCACGGATAAATGACTTGAGGATCACACCGTCACCACAGCCCCAACACCAAAGTGTTGGCATCTTATTTACTCTTAGATATTGATCATAATTGAATGCCATGGCTAAAATACCTCCTTTACTTTTTCTACAATGTCCGCAGGTGAAAATGGTCTACCGTTGGTCTTGGTCAATTTCTGTATATCAAGTCTACCCATGGATCTCTGGATCTCTTCGAGATATTGCCCTTGATTGAGCTCTACTGAGAGCACTTTGTCAAATTTACCTCCAAGCTCATGCAATCTTGCTTCTGGGCTTGGCCAGAGAGTGATAGGTCTAAACATCCCTGCTTTGATACCTTCAGCACGTAGTGTATTAACCGCCTCTTTGATAGCAAGAGATGCTGAGCCGTATCCAACCAGTAGAATATCTGCATCTTCAAGCATATACTCTTCATTGGACTCAATTTCATCACGATAGGCATCTACCTTTTTAAAGAGTCTGTCAATCAGCTTTCTACAGGTCTCAATCTCCTCAGTTGGGAAACCATCAGGGCCATGGTGTAGCCCTGTGTAGTGATAGCGATATCCTGTAAACATAGGGTTTAGTACTGCTGGCTCATCCTCGCCCACACCGTAGGGCTTATACGCCTCAGCTGAACCATCAAATGTTTTTCGAGGTACAATATTTTTCTTGACCTCCTCTTCTGTTGGGATGATCGCTTTGGCATGCATATGTCCCAGTGTCTCATCTAGAAGAACAAAGACAGGTTGCATAAATCTGTCAGCAAGATTAAATGCTCGCACTGTTTCTGTATAGCACTCCGCCAGGTTACCTGCACATACTGTGATGGACTTATAGTCCCCATGACTTGGGTTCTTTGCTTGTGCAACATCACCCTGAGCTACACGTGTAGGTAGTCCAGTAGAAGGACCGCCTCTCATGACATTGATGACGACCAAAGGTACTTCACACATCTGAGCAAGTCCTAAGTTTTCAGCTTTAAGTGAAATACCTGGTCCTGAAGTTGCAGTCAGTGTTCTGACGCCAGACATTCCCGCACCAATCGCTGCTGCAACCCCTGCGATCTCATCTTCCATCTGAATCGCAGCCCCTCCTATACGAGGGAGCATATCTGAGATATCATGCATGATCTCACTCGAAGGTGTCAGCGGATATCCAGCAAAAAATCTGCACCCTGCATCTACTGATGCACGTGCTGCCAATCCATTCCCGTTGGAAATAATTTCTCTTGTTGACATTAATTAGCCTCCTTGTAGTCTACAGGCAATCTGTAACCGTTACTTGCTATCGCCTCTTGTCTTGCTTTGGATGTATCTGTAAGTTTTGCAAATTTAAACTCTTTTCTATCTGCTACATAAATTGCAAAGTCAGGACAGGAGAGCTCGCACTCCTGACATCCAATGCAGGCGTCCGGTGTGATCACACTGATCATTGCACCCAGTGTGGATGCCGGCTCCTGTTGCATAGAGAGGACACCTGCGGGACATGCGTCCACACAGATATCACATGCTTTACATCTGCTGGTATTAACCCATACCGGTGTATTTTCCGGTGCTACCATTGCTGCCATATTTTCCCCTTTTCAATAAATAAAATAGTGAGGTTTTGTCACTGAATAAGAGTATCTTAGTTTAGGTAATGGTGCTGTTAAAGTAGGAAAAGCGTATTGTAGAAAGAGGGATCATGTTACTATTTGAAGCACAAGTTTTAGTAAAAGTATATAGTTATTATCACTTTAAATTATCATTGTTTCAAAATAGATTGATTTGCACAGGCAGAGGCCTGTACATTACTTGAGTTTGCGGTTTCTCGCAGCCAACATCGTCAAGACAAATAATCCTGCGATAGCATAATAAACCCACATTGGTATGGGCACAGGATCACCTGCTGCATAAGAGTGTAATCCTGGAAGATAGTAGTTAACCCCAAAGTAGGTCATAAGTACGGTAGAGTATGCCCAGGTGGCTGCTACATTATAAGTAAAGTTAGACTTGAGTGCAGGGATAAACCTAAGGTGTAGCACAGTAGCATAGATAAGAATCGTGACTGCCGCCCATGTCTCTTTGGGATCCCAGCCCCAGTAACGTCCCCAGCTCTCATTTGCCCAGACACCACCAAGAAAGTTCCCTACTGTCATCAGCATCAAGCCTATGATCAAGCCCATTTCAGAGAGGTTACTAAGCTCTTTGATCGAACGATCGATATTGGCATTACCATTTTTCCCACGCATAATATAGAGCGTCAACACCAGAAGAGAAAGTATCGAACCAAGCCCAAGGAATCCATCCCCTGCAATGATCGTTGCCACATGGATCATCAGCCAGTAGGACTTGAGTACCGGTACCAGATTGGTGATCTCCGGATTGATGAAGTTCATATGGGCTACACCCATTGTGATCCCTGCCAATAGTGCTGTACCTGCCAATGCAAAGGGGGAGTTTTTGGCAAGAATAATTCCGGCAAGTACTGTTGATCCAGCAATAAAGACAATCGACTCATAGGCATTGGACCAGGGGGCATGGTCTGCGATGTACCATCGTATCCCCAGTCCTGTTACATGGATCACAAAGCCTAGCAACAAAATACCCCAAGCAACACGCATGATCATTTTCAATGAAAAAGCCGGTTTGACCACATTGATAAAGGCAAAGATTAAGAGTATAAGTCCCAACAGAAGATACAGCGGTACCAGTTTTCCAAAGAGCCCCAGCTTGTTGTACTGTATCTCCATGCCCATGCGGTCTTCACTCGGCATGACTGCTGCACCATACTTTTTCTGATAGATACGGATCCCTTTGAGTGCAATATCTGCATTCTCCCAGTTGCCTGTCTTGACACCTTCACCTACCATTTTAAAATAAGCAGAGATACTCAGCTTGACCAAATCTGCCTCTTTCTTGGGAAGTACTTTAAAGGCTTCCATCGGTGCCAGCCATTTGTTGCTGGTATCATTGGGGATAGGATAGAGCTTTAGCAATGAAGCCTGATATGCCATATAAGCCACATTGACTCGCTCATCGATCTTGATCAACTCTTTATCATACTTGCTCTGCTCTAGAGGCTTTTTACGACTGGCATCTGTGATCTCCTGATAAAGCTTGTACCCATCCTTCCCTTGTGTGAAGAAGTCTGAAAACTTTGCAAATTTGCTCTCCTCAGGGAGACCTAAATTGACAGCGATTTTAGGGTGCCCGATTTTGATCATTGGAATACTCTGATACAAGGAAGGCTCCATGACCATCCCCAGTAACATCTGTATAGGCTCCAGTCCAAAGAGACTGCTTTTGCCTGTGACTTTAGAGATCACCTCATGTGCTACTGTATCCATAGGCTTCATGCGCCCTTGATAGTCCTGTACAGGGAGCATACCAAACTTCTCTGCATGCTCCATGCTGTAGGCTTGCATCTGCTGCAAGGCTGAGGCTGCTATCACTGGTGAGGCTGCCTGTGTCATCTGCGGTGCAAACATCCCTATCGCAAGTACCGCTACCACTGCTGTGGTCTGCTGTAGTTTGCGTGCCCCTTTGAGTAGCTTCTGAAATCTACCCTTAGAGATAAAAAGACTCCAGATCATACCAATCACCAAAAGCAGATACCCTATATAGGTAGGCAATGTACCAGGATCATGGTTGACGGAAAGTACCGTACCCTTCTCATCCTGATCATAGGAGGATTGGAAGAATCGATAGTTACGGTGGTTCAAGATATGGTTCATATAGATTCTATACGGTTGTTCAATCCCCTGCTCCTTATCTAGCAGTACCACCTCACTGGCATAAGAGGCAGGTGTCATCGAGCCTGGATAACGCTCCAACTGAAAGTCCAAGAGCTTAATGGCAAAAGGGAGTTCGATCTGCTTCGCACCTACACGTAACTGAATATCAATACCATCCAGACTGAGCCGATGGATCTCTCCACTGTCCCCTTTATAGGGTCTGGTCACGACACGTTTTTTTAGCTCTCCCACAGCTACTTCCCACTCGATATACTCTGCTTTTCCGCTCTGTGTTTTGAGGTCTTTCGCCACCATGTCTACCCGCGCTTTGGCATGGACCTCTTTAAGTACGATAGAGTTATCCCCAAACTGATACAGCATCCTCCGGCTAAAGTCATTTTCTCCTTTTTCCAGTGCACCACTGCTTCTATCATTCATATTGACCGTGGTAAGCTTGAAGGGAAACGCTACTTTGAACCCCTCTCCGCTGTCATGGATTAGAAAGGTGGGTTTGGTTTTAGAAGGTTCTGCCTCATAGGCAAGATAAAATCCGCCAAAATCAATCTTCTGCCCTTTTGCAAAATAATAAATCTGCCCTTTAGCCC
Source organism: Sulfurovaceae bacterium (assembly GCA_965215705.1). Lineage (GTDB taxonomy): Bacteria > Campylobacterota > Campylobacteria > Campylobacterales > Sulfurovaceae > JAAXPZ01. Next base: position 59,577 of record CBDCEE010000008.1, read on the forward strand.
CTGTGGCAATCTTGAGTTCAAGAATCTTTTTCCCTGTGGGATCAGCAATGGCTTTCTCTTGTGCGGTAGGAAGATATTTTAGCAGTCTTACCTCTACGCTCTTCTCTCCTATGGGCAATGCCAAATTTACGTGGTTGGATGTCATAGAGGAGAGATACAGGGGCTCCTCTCCATAGGTTTTCTGTTCTCCACTCTTGGCTTCTACCTGTAGAGACTTATAGTCTGAGACCATGGTATGGCTACTTTTCCCTTCACGGATATGCATGACCCCTTCATAGCCGACATAACGTGTAATCAATGCTCCCATCGCTATGATCAAAAAAGAGAGATGGAAGAGAAATACTGGAAAGCGTGTTTTGTAGGATTTAAATTTAACAATGTTATAGGCCAATATCGCTGCAAAATAAGCCAAGAAGACCTCAAACCATTTGGTTTTGTAAACCAGTGCCTGTGCCGTCTGCGTCCCATAATCATTCTCTATAAAGGTAGCCACTCCCGCAATCACACCAAACAAGAACAGTATCAAGACCGCCATCTTCATTGAAAAAATAGTTTTCATCTTATATCCCATGATAATTAATTGTAAAAATTATAACGGAGATTTCATAACTGAATCTTAATTGGGAGTTTTTTTCTCTTTTTTGGGAAAGGCATAGTTAAAGCAGGCACCATGCCCCTCTGTCGATATGACTTTAATCTCAATATCATGCTGATCACAGATTTTTTTCACAATGTTCAATCCAATACCAAAGCCTCCGGATATCTTATCCCCACGGTAGTATCTTTCAAAGATTCGAGAGATATTCTCTATGCCTCTACCCTGATCACAGATTTTGAGTATGCTATACTGATTTTCTTCATACAAAGAGACTGTAATCTCTGTGGCATTTTTAGAGTATTTGATTGCATTGGAGAGCGTATTATCTATGATCCTAGAGAGCTCCAATCTACTGAAATACAAGACTATGTCCTCCCCAATATCAGAAGTGACCTTTATATTTTTAGCACGTAAAAGATCACCAAAAAACTCTATACGCTCATGACAGAAAGCAGAGAAATCAATCTGCTGCTTGGGGTGATGCACACGATTTGTCTTGACAAAAAACTCCAAATCCTCATAGACAACAATCATATTTTTCAATGCTGATTTGGCTCTGAGTATCATCGTATTGTTCTCATAGAGGCTGCTCAGTCCATCAAGATTGAGTAGGATCACACCCAGAGGTGTCTTCATCTCATGCATGGCATCTTTGATAAAGTTCTCCAGGTAACGGTGGAGCTGCCTATGAGGCTCCGTACTCTGTCTGAGGATAAAAAAGAGTGCCATAAATACCAAAAAAGCCGTTACGATCAATATCACCAGCACATTGACGATCAATTTTGCATGTGTATTTTTTTTCACTGTCACCAAATAGTAGGCATCAAATACATTTCCCTTTAGTATAGCCGTATAGTAGTGGTATCCTTCTCGCTGTGCAAAGCCTTCATCCTCCGGTATGAATGGCTGTTGCAGAAGTGAAAAAACAGATTTCCCTGCCTGATCATAGAGGGCACCCTGAAAAAGATTGGATCGAGGGAAATAGAACTCTCGCTCAGAAGAGTTGGAAAAGGTATAGATACGATTGGCTACTTTTTGTGTATACTTTTGCAACATCTCTCTGTCTCTATACTCGCTGTTCTCCAGCTCACTGGTAATATAAAAATGCAGGGGGAGTGAAACGATCAATACAAGGATAAGTACCTGAAGGACAATATACCGACTCCCTACCCACTGTCTATTTAGCAATACGGTACCCTACCATCTTCTTGGTCTCTATGAATGATTTACCACACTTCTGTCTCACACGATTGATACACATACGGATATCTGCATAGCTCACCTCTTTCCCCTCCCATACCTCATCCTGTAGACGGTCCAGAGAGAGGTAATACCCTTGATTTTGTAGCAGTGCAGAGACAAGTTTTGTCTCTATCGCACTGAGATCAATCTCCTCCTCTTCACGGTAAAGAAGCTGATTGGCAATATCAAAAGAGAATCTCTCCCCTATACTGACCTGAGCTGTATTGCTGCGATACAGGTCTGATTTGATAATCTGCTCTATTCTGTATTGTAGCTCTTTCAGCTCAAATGGCTTCCTCAGGTAATCACTGCACCCAAGCTCATACCCTAGGCTCAAATCTTCTATATCTACCAAAGAGGTGAGCATGATCACAGGAGTCATGACACCATTCTCTCTGAGCTCCTTCAATACCTCATACCCATCCTTCCCTGGTACTCGGATATCCAATAACAAAATAGCATAGTGCGTATGATAGATCGCATCCAACGCCTCCGTACCATTCTCGTACACATCTACCTCATAGCCTTTGGCTATCAGATAGTCTTGCAGTGTGACCCGATAGAGGTAATCATCTTCCAGTAGTAGTAATTTCATTTAATGATCACCTCTCTTCTCTGCTGATTGAAATGATAGGCATTGTTCTCTTTTGTATAATCCACTTTTACAGTAGCTATCTCATTATCATAGGTTGCAGGCATAGAGAGAGCGATAACCCCTACATCTTCGATGCCTACACTTTTCATGGGTATCAATACTATAATATGGTTCTCAATCCTATGATAAAACTGCCTACTTGTCAACACGGAAAGATGGGTATGCAAAATACGATAGAGCGAGGCAGAATACTGTTTCTCCACGATATAATAGCTCCCTATTCTCTGGTTTTCTTTGAGGTCTACCGCAATATCAATAAATTTCTGATCGAGTAATCCAAGTATCTGAAGATCAAATTTTTGCAGCCTCTGCTTGATATTATGAAACCCCATAATAATCTCTATCGAGCCAATAAATCGATGGTCTTTGTCCGAGATAGGAGAGATCGCCTTGATATTGAGTCGTTTACCCAGTTCGATAGAGACAAAAGGCTCCATAGATTTTTTGACACGAACCAAGCCCTGTCTAAAGCTACTGAGACTGGTACCATAGTAGGCACTTTTATCCCAGTTTCTTGCAAAGGCTTTGAGCTCACTGGTATGAATCTGTATGTCAATGTTATCTATGCCTGTAGAGTGTTTGATCTCATCTAAAAAACGCTTCATCTCAACGAGGGCCATCTGTTGGTTTTTCTCTATCAGTGCTTTTTTAATAATTTCATTCTTAGAGACAAACAGGGATAGAGAGAGTGCATACTTCTTTTCAAAGTCCAAGTTCTCATTGAGAATATCAATATGTTTGGAGATATATTGACTGATTTTCTCCTCTTCATAATAAGAAGCATATCGATTATAAAGTACAAAAAGAATGAGTAAAATGACTGTAGCAAGTATGACAGCAAGTAGGTAGATTTTTTTCATAGGGGTATTATACCAAAGAGGAGGAGGTGATCCTCTTTGGCGAGTGAGGAAAAGTTTATTTTATCTTTTTATCCCCACGGATTGCATCAACATCAAGACCCAGTGACTTGAAGTTGCTTCGTACTGAGTGTTTCTCTTCATGTACATTAGAGTTGTAGTAACCCATCTCCTCTTTAGGCAGAAGCATCTTGGTCAGATCAAAGTTTGCACGTTCTTGTGCATTCATATAGAGTACGATGTCGGCAGTATCCTGGTCACTCAAACTGTCACCTTGCCCCAGAGGCATATTGGATTGTACCCAGGCAGCTGCTTTGTTGAGTTTACTCATACCGGCACCTGTATTATAGGCCAGCCATTCACCTTTGTCATTTTTACCCCAAAGTGGAGGGAAAGTTGCCATACCTTGTCCATGGTCCCCATGACAGGAAGCACATTTCTCAGCAAAAAGCTTCTCTCCTCTTACATAGTTGTCATGTGTTGCCTTCTTCTGAATAGGAGTGAACTTTTTTACATTTTTTGGATACATTGCTGTATTGCTAGGTCCCCATGGGCCTTTGGCATTCATCTTCATTGGCTTGCCTTCAGCCAACCATGTGATATAAGCAGCGATTGCCATAGAGGCTTCTGTATCAATGATAGGTCTCTTGCCATTCATACTTCTCATGAAACAGTTATTGGATCTATCTTGAAGACTCTGTACCGATTTTTCCCTCTTAGACCATGCGGGGAAACCCGTAGCCGTGTCTAGCCAGTTACTGATATGTCCTTCAGAGGTTCCAGGCTTGCCATCTGGTCCCTTCAAGTGACAGTTCACACATGCAAGCTTATTCCCTACCAATTCTTTGGTCAGGGGATGTGTACTGGTATGAAGTGCAATATCTTCACCCAATTTAACCAACTTACCCACTTCACCTGCTGGGTACTCTTTGGGAGCACCTCCTGCGACAAGTACACCTACCGCTATCACACTTAACAATGCTGATCTTCTTAAAATAGTCATCCTTCTTCTCCTTTATGATTAGATAAGCATATTGTACGCTCTCCATATCACTGTAATGTAACAAAATCAAAATATGCTACAATTCGCATGACAGGAGGCAGTATGCGTTTGATTATAATTTTTGTTTTATGCTTAGTACTTTTGGCTGAGGGGATACTTTTTATACTCTTTACATCACCAGGCAATGATCTGCTCTTACCTTTTGCCAACAGCTATCTAAAGCAGAAGGTACCACAGGCAAAAGTCGTACTCAAAAAGTTTCGACTCAAGCCAGGCTCTATCGGTCTGATAGCAGAGCTCAATGATGCGATCGATATCAGAGCAAAAGGAGATATCGATCTCTTCAGCCAGCATTTCGATATCAACTATACGATCGATACTGAAGAGATCAAGACCCCTACCCTCACCATCAAAGAGCATATCACGATCAAAGGTAACGCCAAGGGCCATGCAGAAGATATGCAGATAGAGGGGAAAGGGGTGGCATTTAAGTCCGCGATCCGCTATGGTGTATCTTTGGTCAAACAAAATCCTAAAAATATTAAAATAGATATCAAAGATGCTGACCTGCAGAGCCTGCTTATTGTTGCCGGGCAGAAACCCTACGCATCAGGGAGAGTCTCCCTCCATGCCAATATGCCAGATTTTACCCCACTCAATCCACAGGTCGATGCGATCTTTGCTATCAGAAACGGTGTATTCAACAGCAAATATATTGCCAAAGATTTCAATATCACTCTCCCTGCCCATAGCAGATACCAAACCCATTTTGTTATCAAAACCCAGGAGCGTCGTGTGACGTTTGATGGGAGCTTCAACAGTGACCTGGCAAACCTTGCACTCAAAGAGGGAAAATACCACCTACTAAGCAATACACTCAGTACCGGGTATCACCTCGTCGTCCCTAAGCTAGAGAAACTCTCTAGTATTACCAAAACACCACTCATAGGGGATTTTGTCATGGATGGTACGGTTGCACTCAAAAACAATCTTCCCACAGTAACAGGGAGTACCAAGAGCCTCGGTGGCATCATGGACTTTAACTACAGTGCAGATACACTGATCGCTACACTCAAGAAGGTGCACAATGCCACACTCCTCTACAAACTGGGGCAGCCCAAATACCTCTCTGGTCTCACCACAGCCAATGCCAAACTCACCAGCCTCAAAAACCTCACAGGTACCTTTAACGTGCAGACATCAGGCAATACCAACAGAAATGCTATCAAAAAAGCATTTGATCTAGATCTGGGTAAAAAGTTTGTCCTCAATGCAGGGATCAAAGGGAAGCTCAAAGACCAAAAGCTCTTTGCCACACTGATTACCAAAACCAGCATGGCAAACCTCAAGGCCACAGCCATCCAGTATGACTTGAAAAAATCTTCTCTGCGCGCCCAATACCTGATCGATATCCCTGATATGGGTAAACTACAGCCTCTTACCGGCAAAGCATTCAAAGGAGATATGCGTATCAGCGGTCAGATCAAACAGGGAAAAGAGCTTGTGGTCACCGGACAGGGGAAGGAGTTTGGTGGGCGTATTGACTTCACCCTGATACATGACCGGTTCAAGGCCAATGTTGCTGGCGCCACAGTCTCCAAGGTCATGCATATGCTTGACTATCCTCAAGTCCTCGAAGCGATCACCAAAGCCAAGGTGGATTACAATATCGCCACTGCTTCGGGAACCCTCCATGCCAAACTGGACAACGCCAGAATACTACCCAGTAAGCTCACCACCCTTCTCAAGCAATTCAAGATCATCGATCTCTCAAAAGAGCGTTTTAACAACAGTACCTTTGATGCCAAGATCACAAAAAAGCTTATCGACTTCACACTCGATGCTAAGAATAAAAACAACTATCTTCTCGTCAAGCATGGAAAGCTGATCAAAAAAACCGGTGCGATCCATGCCAATGTAGATATGAAGATCAAAGGTAAAGACCTTCAAGCCACCATCCGAGGTACCACCGATGACCCGAAGGTCTCGCTGAACGGTTCCAAATATATCCAAGACAAAGTCAAAGAGAAAATCCTTAAATCTAAAACAGGGAAAAAGTTCAAAAAGAAGCTAGAGAAGAAGCTCAAAGGGAAAACAGGATCAAAGATCAAAGATTTGGTCAAGGGAATGTTTTAGACGTTTAAAAATCTTTTGTTAATAGAAGAGAGGGTGGATATAGACTCCACCCTTAAGAGGCACAAAAAGCTTACGCCCTTTTAGAGAGTACCTCTTTGACCGCTTCACCGATCTCTGCTGGAGAGACGACGACTTTGACACCTACGGCTTCAAGTGCATCCATCTTCTCTTTGGCTGTACCCGCACTGCCTGAGATGATAGCACCTGCGTGACCCATTCTCTTACCTGCAGGGGCAGTTTGTCCTGCGATGAAAGCAACCACTGGCTTGGTGATATGCTCTTTGATGAACTTAGCTGCCTGAATCTCCAAGTCTCCACCGATCTCACCGATCATGACGATCGCTTCTGTCTCTGGATCTGCTTCAAAGAGTGGAAGCAACTGCTTATAGCTCAGTCCAATGATCGGATCACCACCGATACCAACCGCTGTGGTGATACCATAGCCTACATTACAGACTTGGTTGGCACCTTCATACGTCAATGTTCCGGACTTTGAGATCAGTCCGACATTACCCTTTTTGAAGATATTACCCGGCATGATACCGATCTTGCACTCTTCTGCGGTGATGATCCCTGGGCAATTTGGCCCGATGGTCATCATACCCGCCTTCATCGCTGCTGCTTTGGCTGCTTGCATATCACGTACGGGAGCACCCTCTGTGATGATCACTGCCAGCTCAATACCTGCCGCTGCTGCTTCCATCACTGCATCACCTACAAATGCAGGTGGGACAAAGACCATGGAAACGGTAGCACCTGTAGCAGCTACTGCTTCTTTAACTGTGTTAAATACTGGCTGTCCCAGGTGCACTTGTCCACCCTTTCCTGGCGTAACACCACCAACGATTTTTGTACCATATGCAAGACACTGCTCAGCATGAAAAGTACCCTCTTTACCTGTAAATCCTTGTACGATGACTTTCGTATCTTTATTCACTAGAATTGACATGATTACACTCCTTTTGCTGCAGCAACTGCTTTTTTGGCACCATCGCCAAGGTCAGTTGCTGAAATGATATTATCGATATTTGCATTGTCCAGGATCACCGCTGCTTCAGCAGCATTGGTACCATCAAGTCTCACCACGACAGGTACGTTGACATCTACCATCTTAGTCGCTTCCAAGATACCATTGGCGATACGGTCACATCGTACGATACCCCCAAAAATATTGACAAAGATCGCTTTGACGCTTGGGTTTTTAAGAATGATCTCAAAGCCTTTGGCCACGGTCTCTGCATTGGCAGAGCCACCCACATCAAGGAAGTTAGCCGGTGTACCACCCATATAGTTGATCGTATCCATCGTACCCATGGCAAGTCCTGCACCATTGACCATACAGCCAATCTCGCCATCGAGTGCGATATAGCTGAGTCCATACTGGCTTGCTTCTCTCTCATCAGGATCCTCTTCGCTGAGATCTCTCATCGCTTCGATATCCGGGTGGCGACCCAGTGCAGAGTCATCAAACCCCATCTTGCCATCGAGTGCCATATAATCATCCTCAGCAGTACGGATCAGTGGATTGATCTCGATCATCTCTGCATCATTTTCCATATAAAGCGTATAGAGCTTGGCAGCAAATTGGATCATCTTCTTCTGAAGATTCTTATCCGTAATCCCTAGACCAAAGACCAGCTCTCTACCGTGATATCCTTGAAAACCAAAGGCAGGATCAATCGCTACTTTGATGATCTTCTCCGGGGTCTTTTCAGCTACTGTTTCAATATCCATACCACCTTCTGTAGAAGCCATGATGATAGGCATCTCAGCAGCACGATCAAGTACCACAGAAAGATAAAGCTCATCTTCGATATTGGCACCCTCTTCGATATAGACTTTTTGTACCAGTTTACCCTCAGGACCTGTTTGGTGTGTCACAAGCGTCATCCCTAGTATCTCATCGGCCAACTCTTTGACCTCATCGATAGATTTGGCAAGCTTGACACCCCCTCCTAATCCTCTACCGCCAGCATGGATCTGCGCCTTGACGACCCAGATTTTCCCACCCAATTCCTTGGCTGCTGCTACAGCTTCGTCTACTGTATTTGCAATAATGCCCCTAGGTGTTGGTACACCATACTTCTGAAATATCTGTTTTGCCTGATACTCATGAATATTCACAGTTTGCTCCTTTTAAAATAAGTATAAAATTATACGACTATGCAGGATGTGTCTTGATTAAACTGAGCTTTTTATTGGAACAAATAACTGCTGTGCTAAGTATCTACACAATAAATATTATTGTAGATATTCATCAGAAAAAGCGGTACCCAATACCAACCTGAAAAGCAGTATAAGTATGTTAGAATTTCATATAACACTTTAAGGACTTCTTGTGATTTTCAATAGACATGCCAAAGTAGTAATGGAAGAGGGTTACATGAGACTCTCTATAGAGTATACCAATCCAAAATCCAGACTGATCATCTGTGATGCCGTAGATAAAATAGAGAAAGATATGGATGTGCATCCTGAAGTTTTGCATCGAAGAATCGATGAAGGGAAAGGTGCCTTTAGTATCGAATTTTCTGGCGAGGACTATGTCTGCACCAGAACCTCTGGCGAGTTTATCGAAAGAGTCCTCAAAGATCTGGATATTGAAAAGTGTGATTTCGACGATTGATCCTAGATCGTATGTGAGAGGGGAAGGACTTTAGTCCTTGACCTCATACTGTTCTCGACCTTGCTGATAGAGGTCATTTCCTTTGGTATCATTGATCACAGTGACCGGAAAATCAACTACCTCCAACTTTCGTACTGCTTCTGGACCCAGTTCCGGATAGGCAATCACCTCTGCTGACTTGATGAGCTTACCCAGCAGGGCTCCTGCACCACCTGTCGCACCAAAATAGATCCCGTCATACGCTGCACAGGCATCTTTGACCGCCTGATTTCTTTTCCCTTTTCCAATCATGCCTTTTGAACCATTTTTAAGCATGGTCGGTGAGAAACTATCCATACGGTAGCTAGTGGTTGGACCGGCACTGCCTATGGGATCTCCAGGCTTGGGAGGAGTAGGGCCTACAAAGTAGATCACAGAACCCTCCAGATCAAATGGGAGCTCTTTACCTGCATCGATCAGATCTACAAGTTTCTTGTGTGCTGCATCTCTGGCGGTATAGAGTATACCTGTGAGATACACGGTATCTCCTGCAACCAGTTGCTTGGTATCTTCACTGCTGAGTGGGGTTGTTAAATGATAGGTTTTTGACATCTGAGGCTCCTTATATCGTAATATGTGTATGTCGTGAAGAGTGACACTGGACATTGACAGAAACTGGCAATGAAGCAATATGGCAAGGATTGGACTCGATATGGACTGCCAATGCAGTCTGTGTACCACCCATACCCATCGCACCGATACCGAGCTTGTTGACCTCTATAAGAATCTCCTGCTCTAGTGCATCCATCTCTGGATCTTCATTTCTACTTCCGATATCTCTGAAAAGTGCATGCTTGGAGCTGATAACCGCTTTTTCAAACGTACCACCAATCCCTATACCTACCGTAATAGGAGGACAGGGGTTACCACCTGCATCAGAGATCACCTCTTTAACATACTCCACGATACCAGCTTTACCGGCAGCGGGAGGGAAGACTTTGGCTCTGGAAACATTCTCAGACCCACCACCTTTGGCTGCATACTCAATATCGATCTTGTCTCCAGCCACGATATCAAAATGAATGATTGCCGGCAGGTTATATCCTATCGTATCTTTCAAATTCGCTCTACTAAAAGGCTCACAGGTAGAGGCTCTCAGATAGGCATCGGTATAGCCCTCTTCTGTGCCTTTATTGATCGCATCTTTTAAAAGTCCGCCAGTGACCTTCACCTCATCTCCTACTTTGACAAAAAAGACTGCCAACCCAGTATCTTGGCACAGTGGTCGCTTCTCATCTTTGGCGATATCTGCGTTTTCAAGCAGCTGCTTGATGACATTTTTGGCTACAGGGGACTTCTCCTTCTCCATCGCCTCCTTGAGTGCATCATAGGTATCTTGTGGCAGATCAGTACCACAGTAGACAATGATGTCCCGGACGGTTTTGACAATCGTATCAAACGCTATCTCTCTCATATTATGCTCCTATAATTAGATATAGCTGCTTTGCCATAGCTATATACTGTATTTTACTACTCATGGTGTTAAGAAAGTATGAAAAAGAGAAAGATTTTAAAAGAAATGGTAGGGGGAGGCAAGCGTACCCAAAGATGGGTACCCTATAAGAAATCAGTCATCAAAGAAGCCATCATTTTCCAAGATCGCGATATTGGCTTTGATAGCCTCTACCGATTTGGCAAACTTCGCTTTAGACTCATCATCCAGTTCATACTCGATCACCTTCTCCACACAGTTAGCCCCAATGACCGCCGGTACACCCACTGTCACATCATGGTGTCCATACTCACCTTTGAGCATTACGGAACTGGGTATCACTTTCTCTTCATCACTTAGTATCGCTTCTACCACTACAGAGATCGCCCGTCCTGGTGCAAAGAATGCAGAGGTGCCTAGGTACTTGACGATCTCAGCGCCACCATTTTTGGTCTTCTCTATGATAGACTCTATCTCCCCTTCTGGCAAAATATCTGTGAGGGGGATACCCCCAACATTGGCAATCTCCGGATGGGGAATCATATGCTCTCCATGATCTCCGAGAATGATCGGCTTGATCTGTGTGGCACCAAAGCCTGTCCTTTTACGAATCTGATACGCCATCCTAGAGGCATCTAATGCACCTCCCATGCCTACAATTCTGTTGCGTTCCCAACCTGTTACTTTATGTACCACGTAAGTCATCACATCCAGTGGATTGGAGACACAAACTATATGGGCATTGGGAGAATATTTTTTGATATTGAGTGTCACTTCTTTGACAATACCTGCATTGATATGCAGCAAGTCCGCCCTGGTCATCTCATTCTTTCGAGGCACACCTGCAGTGATGACTACTACGTCACAGTCAGTGATATCTTCAGGCCTGATCGCTGCTTCTACCAGGGTACCTCGAGGAGAGTACATCGTAGACTGTGCAATATCCATCGCCTTGCCGATAGCAATCTCTGGCACGATATCATAGAGCAGTATCCTGTGACATGTCCCAGAATGTGCCAATGTATAGGCAGCGGCTGCGCCTACTGCTCCTGCTCCGATAATGGCTATTTTTTTACCCGTCTTATCTGTCATATATCTCTTTCTCCTGTTATGATTGTTTCCGCTCCAGCCCGAAGGCAAATCCAGCCTTCACCTGCTCGATCAACTCAGGAAGAATATCTTCATACTCCCCTATGATACCAAAATCCGCATTGTGGAAGATAGGCTCTTTGGCATTGTGGTTGATCGCTACAATGGTCTCAGCCTCTTTCATGCCAGCGATATGTTGCACGGCACCTGAGATACCTACTGCAACATAGACTTTGGGTCTTACCGTCTTACCAGTCTGGCCTATCTGTCTGGCATACTCTGCCACCCCTTCATCTACCACAGGTCGACTGCTTGCCCACTCAGCATTGACTCCTTGGTCATTGAGTGCTTGCGCCAACTCTTTAATCAGCTTCATCTCATCCCCTACAGAGCCTCTTCCCCCTGAGACAATGACATCCGCTTCAAAGAGATTTTGCAATCCTCCCTCTCCTCTTACTGTCTCAATAATCTCAACAGCAAAATCTTCATTATCCAACTTGGGCGTAAATGTCGTAATCTTACCTTTTCTTCCTTCATCTGGCGTTGGGACTTCAAAAGTGCCTGCCCTTGCTGTAGAGATTTGTGGGCAGACGAAGCCTAAGATAGTTGCGAGCTTGGATTCCCCGTAGGTCGGTCTCTTGGACTCTAAGATAGGACTATAGATACGCTTCTCTTTTCGGCTGATATGTTCACCGATTTCTAGTGCAGTACAGTCTGCGGTCACCCCACTGTCAGTCTTCATACCGATTCTAGGTGCGAGCTCTCGTCCTGCTGTTGTCGCTGCAAAAAGTGCGATTTCTGGCTTAATCTTCTTGATGATCTGTGCAAAGGTTGAGGCAAAAGGCAGTATCCTATACTCTTCTAACCGATCATCCTCTACGACAATAACCTCATCACTACCATGTGCGATCAATACTTTGGCCAAATCTTCGACTTCCTTGCCGATCAATAGTGTGGTTACCTTCGTGTCCCCTCCAAGCTGTTCAGCCAGGTGCTTCGCTGGGGTCAGAAGCTCTAGGGAGGGTCGGGAGACCTCGCCCTTGACCACCTCTGCCCATGTCAAGATACCTCTGGCACCTTTTCTAAAATCAACTTCCTCAAAGCCTTCTGGACGTTTCTTGACTTTCTTCTCTTTGACCTCTTTAATCTCTAGGGTATTTTTACCTGCTTTCATTGCCTCCACAAGATTGGAAACCAGTACACTTTCACCACTTCCTTCTATCATCTTGATAGGGGCACGTTCACTTTTTATATTGGCTACTTTGGCGACAATAGTAGGACTTCCGCTAAGTCCAATCTTTTCATCTGCGAGTCCAACATCATCGATACTAAAGATAGTGATCTCTTTTTCACGTGCTTTGACTGTACCCGCCAATGTTTGTCTCCTAGGTGGTATGCCCGTAGGGGTAAAGGAGAGGGCACATGGTGTAGGTAGACGCATCATCTGATACCCTCCCTCGATGATACGTCTGGCTTCTACTTCTGTCCCTTTGAGTACTGCTGTTTCGATAAATGTTGCCTGAGGTACACCTAGACTCTCTGCTACCTGAGAAGGCACATGCGCCGTATCACCATCACTGGTCTGACGACCTGCCACGATGATGAAGTCTTCATTAAGCCCCTTACCATACCCCAAATGCTTCAGCATCGTAGAGATAGCCAGTCCAGTTGCATACGTATCCGAACCACCGAGCTTTCTGTCACTGAGCAGATATGCTTCATCATATCCCATCGCCATCGCTTTTTTGAGTGACTCCACAAAAGAAGGAGGGCCCATAGAGCAGACGATAAGTTTGGCATCAGGATGCTCACTCTTCATCTGTAAGCCAGCCTCCAAGGCAAAGCTACAGTCAATATTGATAATGGATTTTGCCTTGGTTCTATCCATCAGCCCATCATCACCCATACGCATCTCAGAAGGGAGAGGCACCTGTTTCATCAAACTAATAATTGTTAAAGCCATCTTCTCATCCTTACATATAGTTATATTCTGGGCCATCGCCACCATAGGGTACTGTCCATGTGATGCCACCGTTAGGTGATTTGATATCACAGGTCTTACAATGTACGCAGTTCTCCGCATGAAGTCTGAGTGACTTGTTTCCCTCTTTATCAACATGGAGCTCATAGACCTCTGCCGGACAGAATGCTGCTTCTGGCAAACCATATTTCTCGATATTGGAGCTTTGGAATTGTGTCTCATCATTGACAACCAAATGTACCGGCTGTATCTCATCATGCATCGCTTTTGACTGGTAGACACTGGTCACTTTATCAAAGGTTTTCTTTTTATCAAAATCTAGTTTACCCGCAAACCGCTTTGCAAAAGGTATCCCAGTAAATGTAGAAACCTCTTGCGTAGTCTCAGCATCTTCCTCTGTCTTAGGTACCAAAAGACAAGCACCCCCTGTAAGTAGCTGTACCCCCATCTTCAGTCCACCAAAGACCATCCCATCCTGCATCACCGCACGCATATTTCTAGTAGGATAGAGCTCTTTGTAGATGAAGCTCTCATTCACCAGTGATTCATATTTGGAAAGAGATTTTTCGCTAGTATCTCCTTTGATCAGCGCCAAGGCTGCTGCCTGTGCTGCACAGATTCCTGATCGTACAGCCAAGTGTATGCCTTTGAGTCTTGGGGTAGAGAGAAAGCCTGCACTGTCCCCTACGATCATTAGATTGTCTTCGTAGTATTTTGGGATCGAGTACCATCCACCCTCTGGCAGAGTCTTCGCTCCAAATTCCAAGATCGTACCCCCCTCGATGAACTTGGCCACCTCAGGATGGGTTTTCCATATCTGCATCGCCGCATGGATATCAAAAGAGGGATCTGCATAATCCAGCCCAACAACCAATCCCATCGCTACTCTATTGTCACTTAGTCCATAAATAAATCCACCACCAAACTCCTCTTTATCATTGAGGGGATAACCGAAGGTATGATAGACAGCACCAGGCTCGATTGTTCCCTCAGGAACTGACCAGAGCTCTTTGGCTCCCAGAGAGTAGATCTGTGGGTTTTTACCCTGTAGATCAAAGCGTTCAATGACCTTCTTGGCAAGACTCCCTCTGGTACCCTCTGCCAGAATAGTGATCGTAGCTTTGACTGTTGTACCTTCCTGGTAGTTTTTCTGTTTGACACCGTGATGGTCCACCCCAGTGTCTTTGGTTTTGACGCCTGCAACCTTACCTTCCTCGTAGAGCATCTCATCCACTGCAAAGCCGGGATAGATCTCTACACCTTTGGATTCAGCCACCGTAGCAAGATATTTACATACCTGCCCCAATGAAGCAATATAGTTGCCTTCATTGGACATATAGGGGGGATGAAATGGCAACTTCACTGCCCCTTCAGAGCTGAGCTTCATCACTACATCCTCTCCCTCTACTTTGCTATCAAAAGGAACCTCTGCAAACTCCTCTGGACTCAGAAGATCCTGCAACGCCTTGGGGCGTATCACTGCACCTGAGAGAATATGGGAACCGATTTCGCTCCCCTTCTCAATCACTATAATTTTTTTCTCTTCGCCCTTCTGCTTCAATCGGTTGGCAAGTTCTATTGCCGTAGAGAGACCAGCAGGACCACCACCGATGATCAACACATCGGTCGAGATGACATTATTACTCATGTATTCCTCCATACGTAACGATAAATAACCATGTTAAGATACATACTTTCTCCTATGGCATAGGATAAAATAACAGATATTATATTAAGTGTAAGTACTCACCATCACCCAAGAGAGGTTGGACGAAGAGGGTGAGAAGAAAAGTGACAATAGAAAAAACTGTCTTATTCAATGATTATTTTTGATCTTCGAAAAACCCCATCTGGTGGAGTGTATCTACCATATCCTGAACTGAGGCGACTGAGGCTGCAAACTTCTTCACCTGTAGTGGCTTTAGTGCCATCTCTATGATCTTCTCAGCACCATCTGATCCGATCATCACAGGGACACCACTAACGATCTCTTTATAGCCTCCGTACTCTCCATCTAGCATTACTGCACAGGAGTGTATCTGTTTGGTATCTTTAAGTATCGACTCCACCATCACCGCCGTTGATTTGGCAGGGGCGTAATAGGCCGAACCATTCCCCAAGAGATTCACAATCTGTGCACCGCCATTTCGGGTCTTTGCCACAATCTCACCTATCTCCTCAGAATCCAAAAGATCCTCGATAGGTACCCCTGCAACTGTCGTAAATTTAGGAAGAGGTACCATCGTATCCCCATGTCCACCCATCACTGTTGCTCTGATCTGCCCTGCACCATATTCTAGTTTTTCATAGATAAAGTGTGCCATACGTGCACTGTCCAGGATACCTGCCATGCCCAATACCCGCTCTTTTGGAAAGCCCGTTTCTTTGAGCACTACATAGGTCATGGCATCCAGCGGGTTAGAGACGACAACGACCACTGCTTCTGGTGCATGTTCTTTAATCTCAGCTGCATACTTCTTGACGATTTCCGCATTTTTGGTGAGTAGCTCATCTCTGCCCATACCAGGGCTTCTAGGGGCACCTGCTGTGATCACTACCACATCAGAACCAGCCATACATGCTGCATCTTTGGCTGCTTTGACGATCGTATGCTGTCTGGCAGCATTGGCCGCTTGTGACATATCCAGTGCCTTACCTTGTGCGACATCATAATTTCTGCCTCTGAGTATGATATTGTGACAGGTGCCGTTCATTGCCAAAATGAAGGCAACCGTTGAACCGAAATTCCCTGTACCTATGATCGTTACTTTCTTACCTTTTGCCATATCTATCCTTTATTTTTACACCCAGAAAGTCCATTTGATTACTGGCTTGACAATGCAGATGGGCATACACATTGTCAAACGAAGGATCAAACACACTATACCTGAGTAGAGTAACTCCATTGTATCCCGTTTTGATGATACATTGAAATTATTGTAGAGATAGGCAGAGCCAGATCTTTTCTGGTCTCTACCTGTTTAAGCTACGCTGTCTTATATGGCGTCTATGATCGCATTAAGTGTCTTAGATGGTCTCATCACAGCTTCTGCTTTGGCATCATCTGCCTGATAATATCCACCAATATCTTTTGCTTTGCCTTCAGCCGCCAGAAGTTCTTCAATGATCTTGGCTTCATTCTCTTTGAGCGCTTTTGCAACAGGTACGAACTTTGCGGCAAGCTCAGCATTTTTCCCATTTGCCAGTGCATCTGCCCAATACTCAGCAACATAGAAGTGTGAGGCTTTGTTGTCAGGTTCACAACACTTTCTACTTGGTGCTTTATTGTTGTCTAGATACCCTTCATTGGCAACATCCAGTGCTGCTGTCAATGCAGCCAATTTTTCATCAGTATATTTTTGGCTCATAAATCTAAGTGACTCGGCCAAGGCTAAAAACTCACCCAGACTGTCCCATCTGAGGTGTCCCTCATTGAGGAACTGCTCTACATGCTTTGGTGCAGATCCACCTGCACCTGTCTCATACAGTCCACCACCAGAAATAAGTGGCACGATAGAGAGCATTTTAGCAGATGTCCCGAGCTCTAAGATAGGATACATATCAGTCAGATAATCTCTCAAAACATTTCCAGTGACTGCAATAGTATTTTCACCTGCTCTTACTCTAGCATTTGTAAATTTGGTGGCAGCTGTGACATCCATAATCTGAATATCAATACCCTCTGTATCAAACTCTGACAGATACTTTTCGACTTTTTTAATCATCTGTGCATCATGGGCTCTGTTCTTATCCAGCCAGAAAATGACTGGATACTTCTCAATTTGCCCTCTCTCAACAGCCAGTCTGATCCAATCTTTGATAGGAATATCTTTGGCTCTACTCATTCTCCAGATATCCCCTGTTTCGCATTCAAATGTCATAAGCTTTGTACCATCCTCAGCAGTCACAGTTACCGTGCCCGCCTCAGAGAGTTCAAATGTAGTAGGATGAGAGCCATACTCTTCTGCTTTTTGCGCCATGAGTCCAATATTTTGCATGGCACCCATCGTCGCCACATCATATTGGCCATTTTCCACACAGTCATGAATCATCTCCTCAAAAAATAGTCCATAGGTAGCATCCGGCACGACAGCCACACACTCTACTGCTTCGCCTTTTCTGTTCCACTGTTTACCACCTTCTCTGACGACTACTGGCATAGAAGCATCGATAATCACATCATTGGAGGCATTAAAGTTTGTTGCTCCTTTATCAGAATCTACCATGGCTATCTCCGGACTGTCAGACTCTACTACTGCCTGAAATGCAGCCAGTATCTCTGCTTCTTTCACATGACCAGAAACCTTCTTCTCGATATCAGAGATACCGAGATTTGCATTGACCTTGAGCTCGGCAAAGGTATCTGCATACTTCTCAAATACAGGAGCAAAAAATACCTCTAATGCGTGACCGAACATGATAGGATCAGAAATTTTCATCATCGTTGCTTTGAGGTGGATCGACCAGAGCACGCCTTTTGCCTTGGCATCATCAATGGTTTTTTGGATAAACGCTCTCAGTTTGGCAACAGACATAAAGGTACCATCAAGAATCTCTCCCTCTAGTGCATCAATCGTCGCAAGTGTATTGCCATTGAGAGCAATGGTTACTTTTTGTGCGTTGTCTATGGTTACTGATTGCTCATTACCATAAAAGTCTCCATCTCCTGCCATATGTGCCACATAGGCTTTGGAGTTCTCGGAAAAGGCTTTGAGCCTATGGGGATGATTCTGTGCGAACTTCTTGACCGATTTGGCAGCACGTCTATCAGAATTTCCTTCTCTGAGTACTGGATTCACTGCAGATCCAAGACAGGTATTGTATTTTGCTCTGATAGCCTCTTCGTCTGCATTCGCTGGATTTTCTGGAAAAGGAGGAATATCATATCCCTTCTCTTGAAGTTCAGCAATACACTCTTTGAGCTGCCCAACAGAAGCAGAAATATTGGGAAGTTTAATGATGTTTCCATCCGGCTGAAGTACCACCTTCCCAAGTTCTGCCAAGTGATTCTCGACAAGACCCATTGCAGCAAGTACTCTACTTGCAAGAGAGATGTCGGAAGTCTCCACTGTTACTCCTGCTGCTTGCGTAAATGCATTGACGATTGGAAGAAGTGAATATGTAGCCAGTGCTGGCGCCTCATCAGTTTTTGTCCATATGATTTTTGGTAGTGACATACGGTATCCTTGTGATTGGTTTTTTCTTTTGGTAGGCTGATTGTATCGAATGGTGACACTATCCCTTGTTAATCGAGGGGTTTTTGTATACCTATACTAGTAGGATGTTTCTTAATTACACAGAAGAATTTTATTGTTTTGAGAATTTAGCAATAAATATAGATAAGTTCAGATTTGGTGCATATTTCGCTTTAGCAAGGGAATTTACAAGGGAGCTTACATCAAGTAAGTGACCGCAGGAAATTCCCGCAGTCTAAAGTGAAAGATGTGCCGAAGCTGAACTTAGATACGCGCTTCTTCGCGGCGCTGTAACTGCACCCACTTCTCATCTATTTCTTTCTGAATTCGATCGATCACATGACGGTTTTCTGGCTTAAAGAGATGTTTGTATCTTCCCTGAGCTCCAAGATAATCTTCCACCTTGACAATATTTTTTGGTCTATAGAGGATATTAAGCTCATGACCACCAATAATTTCATAGATTGGGAACATCAATGAATCTGTTGCCAGATCAGTGACATGGATCGTATCTTTGGGGTTGAATCTCCACTCAGTGGTACAAGCCGATACCGTGTTGATAAAACATGGTCCTTCTGTCTCCAGAGCCTTCTGAAATCCTTTTGCCATAATCTTCCACTTGTTGGGAGCCAACTGTGCAACATAAGGTGCACCATGGGCTGCCATAATCGCAACAAGGTCTTTTTTCTTCTGTTTTTTACCGTAAGAGTGCGATCCCGCCTGCGCAGTAGAGGTATGTGCGCCAACCGGAGTCGCAGAAGAACGCTGTCCTCCAGTATTGGCATAGTTCTCATTATCCAGGCAGATATAGGTAAAATCATGCCCACGCTCTACAGCGCCTGAAAGCCATTGAAAACCAATATCATAGGTAGAACCGTCTCCGCCAAATGCCACGAACTTGACCGGAGCATCCGGATCTTTGAGTGTCCCTTTTCGTTTGCGCGCTTTATACATTGCTTCTGCACCGGTTACTGCTGTAGCTGCATTCTCAAAGCCAATATGAATCCATGAAGTATCCCACGATGTATAGGGATACACTGCAGTAGAGACCTCCAGACAACCTGTATTGGAAGCCAGTACTAGGTTATCATCGGTACAGTTCATCAGCTCTCTGACAATCATCGAGTGGGCACAGCCGGGACAGAGAAGGTGCGCCCCTTCAAATCTTTCATTATTGGTTGAAAACTCTTTTAGGTTTTTGATTGATGTAATTGCCATCTCTTAGCTCCTTCTTGTCTCGAAAAATCCAAGTTTCGGACCTCTCAGGCCCGAGAACTGCTGAATATTTGTGGTAATGTGTCCGGCATCTGCATGCGCCTTCTGCTCTCTCATAATTCTTTTTGCCTCATCCACAGCAAAGTCTCTGCCACCCAAACCATAGATATAGTTGGTCATAAGTGGTCTTGTACTGGTACTATATGCTGCAGCTGATATCTCATTAAAGAGTGCACCCATAGCACCTCCCGGAGAAGATTTGTCCATGCAGCAAAGTGCTTTGACAGGTGAGCTGTCTATCACATCTCTGACAAGATCATAAGGGAAAGGACGGAAACATCTTGGTGAGATGATGCCTACTTTGATTCCCTCCTCTTCTCTCAGCTGTTTCGCTGCCAGTACGGCTGTTTCTACAGAAGATCCCAGAAGTACCAATGCCACTTCTGCATCTTCCATCATATAGCTCTCTACTCTTTTATACTCTCTTCCGCTCAATGCTTTAAACTCAGCAAATACTTCATTGATCACTGAACGTGAATCCATGAGTGCCTTGTGCTGCTTCGCTTTGTGCTCAAAGTGCCAATCTTCTTCTGTCTGTGCACCATGGGTAACTGGTCGTGAAAAGTCCAACATCTCATCTACAGGCTTATAGTCTCCTACAAACTTATAGGCAACAGCATCCTTGAGTGGATAGACATTTTGCGCTTTATGTGACGTGGTAAATCCATCCTGGTGCATCATCACAGGGAGTCTGACAGCATGATTCTCACCGATTTTGAAGGCACACAGAGCCAAGTCATACGCTTCTTGTGCATTAAAGGCATCGATCTGTATCCAACCAGAGTCACGCCCCATATACATATCTGCATGGTCACCACGTACGTTCAATGGAGATGCCAATGCTCTGTTGACTACAGTCAATACAATGGGTAGTCTCATACCAGATGCCTGATAAAGCACCTCAGCCATCAACGCAAATCCCTGAGAAGAAGTAGCTGTCGCCACTCTTCCTCCTGCTGCTGCTGCACCGACACAGCCTGACATCGCTGCATGTTCAGACTCTACCATTACAAACTCACCATCAATATATCCGTTGGCTACATAAGCGCCATACCCTTCAACGATCGGGGTAGAAGGAGTAATAGGATATGCTGCAACCACATCGATCTGAGCCTGTCTTAGTGCTTGAGAAGTAGCATAATTACCATCCCAAACCTCTACTTCATTCAATTCAAATTCTTTTGCCATAAATAGTCCTTTTACTTCTCTTTTTTCTTTTTCTCTGGCCAGTTGCCCAGTGCCGCATCATTCTCTATTGCTTCAGAGAACATCAAGAGCGATTTTGGATTAGTAGGGCAAACCTCTACACAAACGCCACATCCTTTGCAGTGATCATAATCGATTCCCAACATTTGCTTATCCCTAGAGATAATCGAAACATCTGGGCACCATACCCAGCAGTTCTGACAATCAATACAGATATCTCTGTTATACACTGGCTTCACCACTCTCCATGATGCAACCGTTGCCGTATAAGAGCTAAAATCTGTGTAGTCTCTCTCTTCTGGTCTGATAAATGCAGCACCCTTGGTCTCACCTTCAAATGAGTGCAACGCTACTCCCCGTGTCACCTCATCCCAACCTACTTTCTCTTCGGCACCTAACTCTCTTATTCCTCTTTTATCTGTGGATAATACACCTCTACTCATGACTCTCTCCTTCTACTTTACTTCGTTGTAAGCTCTGGTAATCGCTTCCATATTGGCATCAATGATCTTTTGTGGAAATTTTGCCAGCACTTTTTTCATGTTATCCAGGAAGAAGTCAAGCTCATACATTTGTGAAACCTTCATAAAGGCACCCAAGACTGGCGTATTTGGCATAGATCTACCTATCGTATCTAGGGAGATTTGAATACAATCTACTACAAAGGTCCTCTCTGCTTTGTCTTGCAAGGCAGGGATTTGGGCGATGAGTTCTTCTTTGGATAGGTGTGTCGTGATAATATACTGTGTATGCGGCTTATCATTTTTCGTAATATCATCCGTAAATGCCAACGCAGGATCGATCACAAAAACAAAATCCGGATACATCTTTGTCTCCTGATTGGTGATAGGCTCATCGTCTATTCTATTATAAGCATTCATAGCTGCACCACGCTTTGCCGAACCATACAGTGCATAGGCCTGTACCTGCTTCCCTGTAGTTGCGACAACCGTACCTAAACCTTTTGCACCGGTTACAGCACCTTGACCCGCACGAGAGTGCCATCTTATTTCTACCATATTTTCTCCTTGATAGGTTGTGTCAATTATGAGGTATTGTAATCTCAGCACTCTTAAGGGAGGTTGAAATAACACTATTTTTAAGCTACTACTATTTCTTTGCTATGAATTGTATCGCCTCGTAGGCATTTTGATAGATTTTATTGCTACATTTCATCAATAATTCTTCTGATCCATACCCACATAAAACAGCGATGCTTTCGATATTTGCTCTCATGGCTGACTCCATATCCATACAGGTGTCCCCTATCATCCAAATACCAGATGTCACCTTTGGTAACTGCAGAAGTGCTTTTTCGATCGGTTCGGGATTAGGTTTGGGATAGGTCACATGCTCTCTGCCCACCAGAACATCAAAATAATGCATCAGACCCATATGCTCTAAAAGCTCTATAGAATAGAACCCTGTTTTTGTAGTTACCACTCCCAGATATGCCTTTTCATACGCTAAACTTATCGCCTCTCTCGCATAGGGTAGCAATCTTGTCTTAGCAGTATGTATCGCTCTATATTGTTGCCTGTATACTTGAATATACTTTTCAATATCTTCATTCTCTACACCTAATAAAGTAAACATTGTATCCAGAGGATATCCTATGCCTGCTTTGATCTGTGTAGCCTCTGGCACTTTGCCGCCACATACGTCAAATGCTACAGTAAAGCTCTCTAGTATTGCCTCCGTAGAATCAATCAACGTGCCGTCCAGGTCAAAGAGTATGATTTTATCTTTTTTTCTATCATAGGAAAATTTGGATAGAATTTTTTAGAGGTGAAATTGCATTTTTCATGGAGGGATTGTAACAACTAAAGCATAAAAGTTCTATCCAGCATAAAAGCATACTATAAGTATAAGCTCATCATATAGTATGAATTACTCTGGATAATATATATGAATCTCTTCAGTTAAATTGAATAAAATAGTAACACTATTACAAAAATTTATAATAGTACATCATAGTTTTTAAATTGTATTTAAACTACATTTCCCTAGAATAAAGGATAAAATCAACAAAAAAGGATAACCATGGCAAGAGTAGTAATCATGGGTGGTGGTGTTTCAGGACACACTGCAGCTTCATTTCTGAGTAAATGGCTCAAAGGAAAACATGAAGTAGTAGTGGTCACCCCCAACTCATTATGGAACTGGATTCCCTCCAATATCTTCGTAGGTGTAGGTGAAATGACCAAGAAAGATGTCACTTTCGCACTAGCCCCTGTCTATGCAAAAGCAGGTATCGACTATCGGCAAGCAAAAGCAGTCTCTGTGCATCCAGAGGGTAAGGCTGATAGCGATGATGCCTTTATCACTATAGAGTATACAGGACAGGACAAAGAGGGTCAGAGCGAAGAGCTCACCTATGACTACCTCATCAACGCTACTGGCCCCAAGCTCAACTTTGATGCCACACCAGGTTTAGGTAATGGCAAAGGTGATCTGGGCGAGCATACAGTCTCTGTCTGTACAGCCGACCATGCGATCCATGCTTCCCAAGAACTTAAAGCAGTTGTTGAGGAGATGAAAGCAGGAGCACACAAGAAATTTCTCGTCGGTCTAGGACATGGTATGTGTACCTGTCAGGGAGCAGCATTTGAATATATCTTCAATATTGAGCATGAGCTCAAGAAGCAGAAGGTCAGAGACAAAGCGACCATTACCTATATCACCAATGAATATGAGCTTGGAGACTTCGGTGTAGGTGGTATGCATATCAAGGCAGGCGGCTATGTCACCAGCGGAAAGGTATTTGCTGAGTCTCTCTATGTAGAGAGAGGAGTAAGATGGATCAAGAGAGTCCATGTCAACAAAGTAGAAGCAGATAAAGTGCATTACGAAAGACTCGATGGTACAATGGGCGAAGAGACCTATGACTTCGCTATGCTTATCCCACCATTTGCAGGTGTCGGACTCACCGCCATCGATAAAAATGGTGAAGACATGAGTAGCACGATCTTCGCACCTAATACCATGATGAAAGTTGATGCAGACTATAGTGGTAAGCCCTTTGATGAATGGGCACCAAGTGACTGGCCAAGCACACTGCAAAACCCAACCTACAGCAATATGTTTGCGGTAGGTATTGCATTTGCACCACCACACTTCATCTCCAAGCCAATGCAATCACCTAATGGAACACCCATCAACCCCACACCACCGCGTACAGGTATGCCTTCAGCGATGATGGGAAAAGCAGTTGCTGCCTCTATCAGAGATATGATCAACGGTGTTTCTGTTGAGCCTACCCATACAGCATGTATGTCAGAAATGGGTGCTGCTTGTGTAGCAAGTGCAGGAAAAAGCTTCCTTAATGGTAGTGCAGTCTCTATGACAATGTATCCGGTCGTACCTGACTATGACAAGTATGAGTTTGGTAGAGATCTGAACGGTACCTTTGGTACGATTGGACTAGCAGGGCACTGGGTCAAGATTCTCTTGCACCATGGTTTCCTCTGGAAAGCCAAGATGAAGCCAGGCTGGACATTAATCCCTGAATAATAAATAGAAACAGATAAAAAATATAATAAGGAGAAACTATGAGACATATCGAACAATATGAGCAGAGCGGTTATACACCAGTACCTGGGAAATTTACACTCTTTTTGAGAAGATGTATCCTCTGGCAGATTGTCCAATTTGCTTGGATCAACCTCAAAATGACAGTACTGATCGTCAAATCTCACCACTAAGAGAAAGCACTGCAGGGTCAGTTTACCGACCCTGCTGATCACTACTTTCCTCTATCCAAATCTTTCTATCAATGTAATTAGACTATAATTCCTCTATGAAACCTGTTCAATTTTTAAGCAACTCTCTACAAGTAGAACAGATCATCAAAGGGCTTACCCTTACCAAATCCTTGATGGTCACTTCCATACTCATCGGAGAACCCTATACGGGGAAAAAAAGTCTGGTAGAGAGTATCTTCCAAAAATCTATCTTTATCGACGGACACAACCAAAATACACTGATACATGCACTACAAACCCATGAAGAGATCATTATTTATAATTTTGAGGCGATCGCCGAAAGTCTCTCTCGATATGACTTTAGTAACAAACGTATCATTGCTATCACAAACGATCCTTTCTGCACAAGTGCTATAGAAGAGAAGTTTGCCTTCATCTATCGTATGCCATCACTGAGGGAGAGGAGTGAAGATATTCCTCTGCTGACCAAACATTTCTGCGATATGATCCGCGAAGAGCTCATGATCACATCTGAATGCTCAGTAGATCAGGCTCACTTGGATCTCTCAGAAAATATCAAATCACTCAAAGCCTCACTCTACCGACAGCTGGTCACGGCAGACCTTAGTCAGGATGCACTTGAAAAATTACTCTATGCGTATCTCTATCCTCGCTTGGAAGGCAAAAATGCCTACAGAGAGCATCTGGAGCTTTTCGAACGTCCCCTGATCCAGGCAGGTTTGGCAAAATATAGATCCCAACTCAAACTCTCCTCTGTACTTGGGCTCAACCGAAACACTCTGAGAAAGAAAATCTATGAACACGATCTCGACTGATTTCAAATTTTTTATCGAGAATGATATCAATCCCTTTATTCTCTTTTCCAATGAGGGAGCCATTCTTTATCTCAATAAGAGTGCCGAATTCCTCATGGGGATCGATACCCAGAAGGAGATATTTGATCTGGCTCTTGCACATGCACCACAAAGCTTCGGGCACCGGGTAGCATTGATGGAGCTCTCCTTCTCCTCCTATGAGTTTTATGGTCTCAATACACTCTATAATAACGATCAGGAGATAGGGATCCAACTCTATACCCGACCCAGACCCAAAATTGTCCATGAAGAGACCTTGGAGGGCTATAGCCTGACCGACATTAACCTCTTACTTCAAGCCAATATCGAACTCTTCAATATACAGTATACAGGGAAGCTCTCCCTCATGACTGACTATACGATGCCGGAGATTCAACTTCATCAAAACAGTTTTTCACTGCTTTTGAGAAAGATATTTTCACAGTTCCAGCATGCTAGCCGTTTGGAGATCACGCTCACGATCAAAATAGGTTCCAAGATCATTATTGGGGACAAGAGATACCCCATCATTTCCCTCAAACTGACCGCTGACTGTAGAGAAGATGCGACCGATAAAGCGATCAAAGAGATCGCTTTATCCAACCATGTGGATACACGCTTTGGTCAGGAGAGTATGCTTCTGGAAATACCAGCAATATCCTCATAGTAAGAAGGTATCTCCAAAACTGCCTATTTTTTATACAGTAAACTATTTCACAAAACATCTGTATCAGGTATACTTTCTCATATTTTAAAACAAGGAAAATCTATGAAGAACAGATTTCTAGCACTTATCGCGATGTTGGCACTGCCTGTCATCGCCTCAGCAGAAGACACACTAAGCGGTGGTGACACAGCATGGATGCTTGTAGCTACAGCATTCGTTATGCTGATGACACCAGCAGGATTGGCACTATTTTATGGTGGTATGACACGAAGCAAAAACGTACTTAACACCATGGGAATGAGCCTCATCGCCTATGCGGTTGGTACATTGGTATGGGTAGTGGCAGGATACTCTATCGCTTTTGGTAGTGGTGACTTTATCGGTACGGGTAAGATCCTACTTACTGGGATCACAGACAAATCACTTACAGGTACGATCCCAGAGCTTCTCTTTGTAGCCTTTCAGGGTACGTTTGCAGCGATCGCTGTAGCCATCGCCAGCGGTTCTATGATCGAGAGAGTCAAATTCTCTACATTTACCATCTTTGCCGCTCTCTGGATTCTCGTCGTCTATGCACCAATCACGCACTGGGCATGGGGTGGTGGTGAAACATTGAACTTCGGAGAGATGGACTTCGCAGGTGGTACCGTCGTACATATCAATGCCGGTGTTGCTGGTTTTGTTGTAGCGATGATCCTCGGGCGTAGAAAAGACTATGGTAGAGCAGCGCTCAAGCCTTTCTCTCCAGTCTATGCCGTACTTGGTGCTGCACTTCTCTGGTTTGGTTGGTTCGGATTTAATGCCGGTTCAGAAGTAGCAGCAGACGGTATTGCAGGTAACGCATTCCTCATCACCAATGTGGCAGCGGCACTGGGTGTTATAGGTTGGTTGATCGCTGAGTATATTATCTACAAAACACCTACACTCATCGGTGGTGCCTCTGGTGCAGTTGCTGGTCTGGTTGCGATCACTCCAGCTTCCGGTTCAGCAGGTGTGACAGGTGCGATCATCATTGGTCTTGTGGGTGGTATCGTAGGATTTATCGGTGTCTCCAAGCTCAAAAAGCTCTTCAAAGTAGATGACAGTCTGGATGCTTTCTGGGTACACGGTCTGGTCGGTATCTGGGGTAGTATCGCTACAGCGATCTTCATCGCACCTTACCTTATGGCAGATGACTACAACATGGGTACTCAAATCATATCCCAGCTCAAAGCCATTGGCTTGACTATAGCATACAGTGCCGTAGCTACCGCAGTAGTCTACTTCATTGCCAGTATGCTTACAGGTGGTGGTAGAGTCGATGAAGAAACTGAGCTTATCGGTCTGGATGAGAAAATACACGGAGAAAAGGCTATGAACCTCTAAGGTTCACCTCTCACACATAAAGGAACAGCATGAAAAAAATAGAAGCAATTATCAAACCATTTAAACTAGAGGATGTCAAAGATGCTCTGGTAGAAGCAGGTATAGAAGGTATGACCGTATCAGAGGTCAAAGGCTACGGACGACAACAGGGTCACTCAGAACTCTATAGAGGTGCAGAGTACATCGTAGAGTTTATCCCAAAGGTAAAGATAGAGATAGCTGTCAGTAGCGACGAATATGCAACCCTAGCGATCAATGCAATCAAAAAAGCTGCCTACACAGGAAAGATCGGTGACGGCAAGATCTTTGTCACTGATATCTCACACACTGTTCGTATCAGAACAGGCGAAGAGGACAACGACGCACTCTAAATAAGAAACTCTCTGTTTCTTTAAGGGCGAACACAAGATTCGCCCCCTACATAGTCACCCTCATTTAAATTAGGGTCTAGTAAACTTTAAGAGTCCAAAAGGTATCTTAAAGCATGACTACACCGAACAAAAACAAGTACTCAAAAGGTACGCACATTTCAGAGCGTAAATTTAGGCAGTTAATTAAGTGTTTTTCACTTGATCTAAATGCATATGAAACCTCAAAGATAACTAACATATCTCATACGACTTGTAAGAAGCTATTTCAAAAGTTACGCATATACATCTACCAGAATCTACTAGAGAACAATATTGAAGATGGAGAGTTTGAATTAGATGAATCTTACTTTGGTGCCAAAAGAGTAAGAGGAAAACGTGGTAGAGGTGCAGCAGGAAAGACACCTGTGTTTGGCTTATTAAAAAGAGATGGTAATGTCTATGTTCAAATAGTCAAGAACTGCTCGAGAGCTGAACTCATGCCTATTATTGAGGGAAAGATACTTGAAGGAAGTACTATTCATACTGATGGTTGGAAAGCCTATGA
The DNA here is from genome assembly GCA_965215705.1 of Sulfurovaceae bacterium. Lineage (GTDB taxonomy): Bacteria > Campylobacterota > Campylobacteria > Campylobacterales > Sulfurovaceae > JAAXPZ01. The sequence continues at coordinate 88,416 of CBDCEE010000008.1, forward strand.
TGGCTTAGTCCTTAATGGCTATGATCACTACAGGGTCTTTCATTCCAAAGATGAGTTTGTGCGAGGTAAGTCTCATGTAAATGGCATTGAATCCTTTTGGAGTTATACTAAAAGAAGATTGGCAAAGTTTAATGGACTTAGAGATGAGATGTTTTATCTCCATCTCAAGGAGAGTGAGTTTAGATTCAACAATAGGCATAATGATATCTATGCTATACTATTAAAGAATCTTCGAACAAATAACCTCTAAAGTTTACTAGACCCTAAATTATTCTCCATTAACTCTCCTCCTGTATAATAGAACCAAATAAAGAACTATTAAGGATATACAATGAAACTCATCAAGGAACTTGCCCTAGAGGGCACAAAAAACGGAAAGATCACAGTAGGTGTTGTTGAGGAGCCTTATGGAAAAGGCAGTGCCAGTATCGCTAGTGTGGCTATCTCACTCTCAGCCAAAAGTACAGAACCTGATTGGAAAGTACATCTTCCTAAAGAGAATATAGATGATGTGATCGCTGCGCTGACAGAAGCTAAAAAAGAGTTATAAGGGATTTTGTTTAAAAGGTAGAGGCAGATTCTATATCTGCCCACTATGCAAGAGCAAAATGCTCTCGCAAAAAGCGAATCGTAAGACCGATTAACGCTTTGAGAACTGTGGAGATCTTCTCGCTTTTCTTCTACCTGGCTTCTTACGCTCGACGACTCTAGAGTCACGAGTCATAAGACCCATAGGCTTGAGGATTGCTCTGAAGCTTGGCTCGTATGCTACGAGGGCTTTAGAGATACCATGCTTAACCGCATCTGCCTGAGCAGAGTATCCACCACCGAGTGTAGTTGCTTTGATATTCACTGCTTCGAGTTGCTTGGTTGCCTCTAGTGGAAGTCTAACCTTCATTTTCAAAGTCTCGTGACCACCGAGCCACTGATCCAATGACATACCATTGATGGTCATCTCACCATTACCTGGTGTGAGCCAAACTTTAGCGATAGCTCTTTTTCTTTTACCTGTTGCGTAGATAGTCGCCATTATTTAGCTCCTTTATTGAACTGTGCTGTGTGAGGATGCTCTTCGCCTGCATAGACTTTGAGCTTCTTGATCATTTGCTTACCGAGGTTTGTCTTTGGTAGCATACCTCTGACAGCCTGTCTGTAAAGCTTCTCTGTGTTGTTTTCTAGCATATCGACAAGCTTTGTGCTCTTGGTAGAACCAAAGTATCCACTGTGTCTAAAATACTCTTTATCTTCCAACTTTGCACCAGAGAATTTCGCCTCTTTGGCATTGATGATGACCACATAGTCTCCACAATCTACATTGGGAGTATACGAGGGCTTATGTTTACCTCTGAGTAGTGTCGCTACTTCAGTAAGGATACGACCAAAGGTTTGACCCTTTGCATCGATCAAAACCCAGTCTCTCTCTACTTCATGAGGCTTGATGACTTTTGTCATATTCATGATATTGTTCCTTTATTTGAGTGGCTTACGCCAAATTGGTAGCGGATTGTACCCAGTTAACCTTAGATGAATATTAAATTCAGTTTAGTTTAAGTTTACTATAGAAGTTTCCTCTTTTTCTAGGTAAATGATCGCTCCATCTGTAGGCTTTCCTGTAATCTGTGTAATCGCTCTTTTATAATACTTTACTTGTTTTTGATGTTTTAGTCCATACTTTTTAGAACTCTTATAATCTATGACCAAATTATATGCCTCATACTCCAAAAGCAGATCTATCTGCTTCAGCTCACCCTCAAAAGAGAGTGACTGCTCTTTTCGCACTTTAGCTCCCACCAATAGTGCTTGAAATTCATTATCTGCCACTAAGGCTTTTACCCTCTTGGCTATCTCATCCATATTTTGCTGTGTGAGTTGTTGTCCATACCGGTTTTGCAAAGCAGTCATAGCGATGTTTACATTAGCCTCATCAAATCCACCTAACATCTCTAGCGTATAGTGAAGTGCTGTACCAAAGAGAATGGCTTCGTAATCTTTCTCCTCTTCGTCCTCAACTTCTGGTGTCTCTTGTGTGCCGTAGTTTGTTATAGCCACTTTGCCTTCTTTCCCTTCGACAAGCTCAGGGAGCGTAGATGTATTCGTTGGCTGAGCCTGTCGAAGCCCACCCACAGACATCACTTCCATACCCAAGGCATCAAATATCGAGTCTTTAGGCTTACGTATCACTATCATCCCCTCCACTGCACGGGTCAGTGCCACATAGAGTACATTCATGCTGTCTTTGGCTGAGGATACCTTACGCTCCTCCATGATCTGAGCATAGGTTGCATCAAAGTTTTCTCTGCCTTTGGTACGGTAAAGGATTTTATCTATATATAGACTCTCATCATAGTGGTAAAGCAGTGCCGACTTGTCACTGTTTTTGCGTGTAAGTTTGTCTAGGAGTATCACATAGTCAAACTCCAGCCCCTTGGAACCATGTATCGTCATGATCTTTGCACCGTGTACTGTGTTGGATGCCACAGCGATACTAGAGCTATGAAACTCCTCTACAAAGCTAGGTATGTCAGAAAAGTTTGAAGCAAACTCTAAAAGCTTTAAGACATTCAAATCATCATCAAAGTAGCCAAACTCCCGTACTAGCTTGTCCACCACTTGCAAGGGAGACATAAACGCAGAGAACCATGTAACATCTACCTCATCTAGTGACAACCCTACATGTAACAGCATTGCCTGTGCATCTATCTTCTCTCCAAAGAAGAGGTACTCTGTCATGGCTACAAGTGCTGCTATCTTTGGCATATTTTTGAGCGATGAGGAGGTTTTTAGAAGTACTTCTATGCCCTCGTGCTGGCAGGCTTCCTGCAATACTTGACCATCTTTGTTGGTGCTTACTAAAAAGGCGATGTCATCACAGTTCACGCCTAGCTCTAAAAGTCTCTTGGCTTGCTTGACTGCTTCATCAATGAGCTCTTCAGACTCTATTACTTCTACATAGCCTTCTATCTCATTGCCATTATCCTCTTTTAAGCCATGTGCCTTTTGAGGTACATAGCCTTTCATAGTGGGTTCAAACCACCTATTGACCTGTTCTACCACAGACTTCGAGCTTCGGTAGTTGGTATCCATAGGGAGTATCTCTACCCCATACTTCTGTGCCACCTTATCAAACAGCTCCTCTACCCCACCACGAAAACGATACAGCGACTGCTTGGTATCGCCCACATAGAAAAATGACTTAAACTCACTCTGCCCGTGCCCAGCAAATATCTCGTCTATCATCGGCTGTAGGAGTAGAAACTGCAAGGTAGAAGTATCTTGAAACTCATCCAGTAGTATGTGTTTGAACTTTGCGTCTATCTTAAAGTACAAAAACTCACGGCTGATGCTCTCATACAGTAACCTATAGGTAAAGTACGTCAAGTCATCGAAGCTCAACACCCCAGAGCTCTTGGCATTGGTGATGTTGGCATTGCGATAGTAGTCATAGATTGTAAAGAGGTTATGCAAGACCACAGCCTCTCTAGCCTCTGCCCATTTGGCTAGCTCTATTTTCAGGGTCGCATAGAGTCCTTCTATCTCATCGTTTGCCACCTTTTTAAACCAGCTATGCTCCCCCAACGCCTCTTTTTCAAAAAGCCCTTTGGCAAAAAGCTCTTTAATGCTCTTCGTTTCAAATTGCTTCATACAACGTGCTGCCCCACCTGCATCTGTAAGAGCTTTTATCATCTTCAGACGTAACACCTCACACACTTCTTCTTGTTTAGCTATGACAAGCGTAGACTCTTTTTGCTCAGGCAGTAAAGGATCGACCTTATAAAAGTTCTGCATCAGATCAAATATCTTCCCAAAGCGTTTGTCTTCAATATCCATAGCCAGTTTCACTAGGTTAGAAAGTAACCCCTCAGCCTGTACCTCATCGAGAAAGTGTTTCTCTAGCTCATCAGTACCTTGCTCCTTGGTCACAAAGTCAGCTTCCAGCCCCAACTCCAATGAAGCCGAACGCAAAATACTAGAAAAGAAGCTATCCAGCGTCACGATATACGAAGCATGAGAAAGAAACCGAGCCAACACCTCTGGCTGCTTCTTAAACAGCTCATCTCTACTCAACCCTGTCTCTACCAACACAGCCTCTAAAAAGGCTTCATTCTCTCCCAGATGACGCAAAGAGTCCACCACTCTCTGACGCATCTCTGCTGCTGCCTTGTTGGTGAATGTTGCTGCGAGTATGCTTGACGGTGACTCTCCCATGAAAAGTAGTGAGATGTAGCGAACAGAGAGGGCAAAAGTCTTGCCTGAGCCTGCGGCTGCTGATAGGGCTAGAAAGGGCTGAAAACTCATAATTATGCTTCCTCTCCATTATTTAGAAGAATTCCATTTTTTATAAAATTATTTATTTCATTATACAAATCATCATCAATATTATCATCTACTTTTAAAATGTACTTGTATAAATAAAAATCTCGTAGCATATATTTATTTTCTTCTACCAGTTGATATCCTGACACATAATATGCTTCAGCCTGACCACTAGCATTATCACCAGTTTTTATTTTAGTAACATCTTTTTTTAATATATGTATTATATCTGTTGTGTCCATTACACTACCACTTGCATATTGAGGAAAATGCCTTCTGATATTCTGAGAAAGCTCAATATTCTCTAAAAATACATCATATATTTCATAAACTTTATCTTCTGCAGAAGATCTTTCAAAGCCTAAAGAATAATGATGATTAGTAAAAAATGTTGTACACAAAACTAATTCTCTAAAAATATCATGATTATCTCTATTCTCAACCCACTCCAAACAATTATCCAAAACTTGAATATATATTCGAGCATTTAACTCTTTAGTTTCATCTATGGTAGAGAAAATATCATTCCTATATTCATCTAACTTTTCATATTTAGGATTACTCTCATAAACAGAATTAAATAACTCTTCTCTGCTTGGTTCAAAATAAAAGAATTTATTAACAGTCTTCTCTTTCACAGTTTTAAATACATTAGCTTCTTCGCCTTCAAACACATCACTATTTAAGATAATGACTACTTTACAATTATAATCCAAAGCCAATTGAGAGATATAGCCAAACAGATCATTGAGATCTATCTTTTTTGATTTTCTCTCAAAATCATCTAGGCAGATAATACTTCCTGATTTTAAAATCTCTTCTGCTTTTTTCTCTTTAGCCTTTTTATTGAGTTTATCAAATCCATCTACTAAAGACTTTTCACCTAAACTAGGAGCGATACTACTTAACATAGATGCACTTTTACTAATAATATCTTCTGGTACTTCTAGGTTATAAGCTTCCCTCAGAACTTCAAGCTTTAATTCTGATATAGACTCTCTACCATACAGACTTATATAAATATTTTTTTGTTCTTTTTCTATTAATTGAGGTTTGATATCTTCCAACCAAAAATGCGTCTTCCCCGAACCCCAAGCACCGGACAACATCACTGTCTTACCATTGTGTTCAGGATTTAGTAAATATCCAATATCATCATCTTTCCCTAATAAATAATCTTTTAAATCTGTTAATGTAGACATTCTATATCCTCTTGTTTCATTATCATAAGTACTCCCCTCTCCCACACATCAAAGTAAACTCACACCACTTACACTTCTGCAAGTCTTCACACTTTTCAGCCACAAAGCTTTTAGTTTGTTTGAGTTCTACGATAACGTCTCCTAGGCGTTCATTTTTTTCTTCTAAGGCTTTGATCTCCTCTATCTCTCCATCTTCGAAGAGTTTAACAAAGGCTAGAGTGATGTTGGGGTACTTCGTACTTAGCATCTGTTGGTAGATGCTCATTTGTAAGTCGTTAAGTGTTTCTATGTTTTTACTCTTTTGTGCCTCTTTGGTGCTGCCACTTTTGTAGTCTAGGACTAGGGTATGTGTGGCATTTTGGTCTATGCGGTCTATGCGTCCTTTGAACTTGAGTCCACCTATGGTTGATTGGAACTCTTTTTCTCTCTCTACTACTTTCCAGTCTGCTTTGAAGTGGGCTACTTGACTCTCTACAAAGCCTTTCAGTTTGGCTTTCCATAGTAACTTTTGGTAATTGGTTTTTGCATCATTATAAGGTAAAAGTTTGTCCAGTAAGATATCTATATTTTTTTGCATCTCTTCTTTGCTAGTGTAGCTGTTTTTCTCTCTGTGTAAATGGTCTAACAGTGAGTGCAAAAAGGCTCCCTCGTTAAGCTCCTCTTCTGGCTTGCCTTGTAACTTTTGGATATACCTATAGTAGTACTTTCGCTTACAGTCTAAAAAGGTCTTCAGACGTGAAGCAGACCATGTGATGACAGTGGCATCAAAGGCTTCTACTTTTGGGTCTGCTTGCGTTTGTAGCTGTGAAGGCTGCGCATACAACAGGTCAAATTGTGCCTGTGTCTGCTTTGCCTTGTCTAAGCCTAGCTCATAGAGAAACTTAGAGGGTAGTTTGTTGTCTGAGCTGCTATAGAGTATGACAGCAACTTCTGCTTGTTCCAGCAGGCGTTTGTAGTACTGTTTTTGCAGCGCTTCTCTATCATGCTTGGTAGGGAGGTTGGCAAAGGCTCGTACCTGTGAGTTGAGAAACTGATCTTTGCTAGAGCTGGCAGGTACTACCCCTTCGTTGAAGTCTACGATGACCACGCCTTTAAAGCTCACTCCCCTAGTCTCTAGTACACCCATCACAGTGATCATCCCACCTCGTACATCATCCATCGTGACTTGACTCAGTGACTTTAGCCATAAAAAGAGCCACTCTGTAGTGGGTAATGTTTGGGATTCAAGTACCTTGCTAAAATGTACATACTTCTCTTGTACCCGTTCATTAAACTTCTCTTCTTTACCATTGTCTATCTTGGCATTCTCTATCTTTTTGCCATCAAGCAGTGGGCTCTCATGCAAACCCAATCCATCTATGAGTGCAAAGAAGTCTGCTACCCCTGTTTTCTTAGCACTATACAATGTATCTAGTACCTCACTATCAAAGCCATACCGTTCTAGTAGCCTCTTACTCTCTACTTCTCTACTCTGCCAGTATCTATAGAGGGCTTCGAGTGACTTATAGATACGTCCATTGCTATAGTCATACCCCATAGCAAAGTTTAGGTTGTTGTGGGTGTCGAAGAGCGTGAAGTGTTCTTTGAAACGCTCGTCAGGCAAGATAAGGACTATCTCTTCCGGATCCATACCAGACTGTACCATCTGCTCTATATGTGTAAAGGCAAGGGCTATTTGCTCTTGGCGTTCCTCTACGGCGTAGACTTCGGCTTCTGTTTTTTGTCTGTTTGGCTCGTGGATTAGTACCTTTTTTTCACTGAGTGAAAAGTGACAGTGACTATCGTTGGGCAGCTTCACACCCATCTCTTCAAAACGCTCTTGCATCTTGTAGTTGAAGTGACTGGTGGTGTAGTGTATGCTCAGTGGCACAAGTGTGGCTATACGTTCTAACAGTCCCAACTCAAAATGACTCAAGTAGCCTTCGAGATGTATCTCTATGTTTTCATAACTTTTTACAAAGCCCTCGTTTATCTTGTAGCACTGAGGGATGAACGCTTTGTCTATAAGCCCCTTACCCTCGAGTAACGTATGATAGTTATGTAACAGTCTCTCAAGTATCTTAAGATGTGTGCCAAACTCAGCATAGGCATCAGCCTCTGTCAAGGTCTGAAAGTCTACTTCCTCACCTGCCAACTCTTCAAAAAACTTAAACAAGGCATCACTCTTGGTAAAAAACCGTACCAATGATAAATCTAATTTCAAATCCTCAAAACGACCAACGGAAGTTTCTTTAGTAAAGGCATGAAAACTGGCTGCCTCACGTAACAGAAGTATACGTTGTAAAGGGTCTATTTGGATTTTGTTTTTAAGTAGCATGGCTCGCTGTTCAAACTCATCCATACGCATAAGCGTAGGCAGGAAACCATCTTGGGTTTTCTGGCTTTGACTTATGGTTCTTAGGGCTCGAGATGTTGGGTAAATATGGAGTTGATTCATGGGGAAGATTATATCACAGATGTAGGGTGCGTTTGCTAACGCACCACTTTCTCAGGTTCAATAGAAAATTATTTGGGCTCCAAATACGCCTCATGCTGTACAAACCCTACAGCATCACCTTTTTGTACACGTAGCCGCAAGGTATATCTACCAGGCTTCTCCAGGTCAAACTTGACACTGTAAATACCCTTCTCTGCATCCAGTGTATCAAATTTTTGATCATCCACAACCGTATGCGGGCGTGTCAGCAAAAAGGAGACATTTGCATCATTCACTACCTCGCCCGAAAGCATCTGTATTTTGTATTGCAATATATTATGCTTCTGTAATGCTACGATCTTACCATGGCTTCGCTTGAGGAATTCGTTGGGCTTAAAAGTTGACTCTTTGAACTCCACAGGCGTGATACGGTACTTCGCATCAAATCGCTGCTGTGCTTCAATAATCTCATTGATTCCCATATCTGCCTGTTGGTATTTTTTTTGGTAACGATTGGACTCATTGACAGGCATGTTGATCGCTGAACTTACCGTCCAGTATCCCAACATGATTCCAATACCCAAAAAGCCCACTATCATATGTGGCCAGTAGCTTCTTTCGCTCTCACTATCTTTTGCCATATTTTATCCTTCTGTAGAGTGGTCTGCCGAAATATATCCAAAAAAGTAAAACAGCACCTATTCTAACAATCCATGCAAAAAATGTTACGATCCAACTACTATTATCTTTTAAAGTACTTTCCAGTTTTACACCTTTATATGCTGCCAACTCATCAGCCAATTCTGAATATGCCTGTAACATAGCTACATCATATTTAGATTGTAGTGAATTACTATCTTTACTGCCAATAAAGGCATGGAAATACTGAAGTACATCACTTGATACATATGTGTCTTTAAGTGCTGCGGATGAAGGAATTAACCCTAATCTCCCTGTTTGACTCATGCCTTTTTTGATGATAGCACTTGGTGCAAAAATTAATATTATATTGGGTTTACTTTCCTTGCTCTCAAACTGTTTTACATAATTATATAGGTTTAGACCCTCTTTGAGCTTTTCTGTAGTAGCAACAGCGTATACAGTAATACCGGTTTTCTCTGTGAGTTCATTGCTTATTTGATCTAGAACTGCCGTTGCTTTAGGAGTGATCAAATAGTCATTCTTGAGAAAGTGTGCAGAAACAGAAAGTGAGAACAAGCAAGCAAGCAAGGTTACCCTTGCTACTGCTTTAATCATAAATTAACCTATATAGAGATGGTTGGGAGTCAAGACAGCCCATACCGTAAAAGCTGCCAAGGCAACCAAGAACAAACTTAATACTTTATCCATCATATACTCCTTATTTTACAGGCTTAAATGCAAAATCCGCATTTGCCTTACTTGTCGCTTTGACATTATCCAATGTTCCAACGATTGGCGCTGGATCATAGAAGTTTGTCGCCTGTGCCTGCTGTGTCTGAATTGCCAATGTTGTCAAAACAGCCAAAATGCTCAAAAGAAGCAACGTAGCAATCAGCATACCTGTAATACCACTAAGGGTGAAGAGCCCTCTTCTTGTATTTTCTGCCATCATAGTCTCCTTATCGCTTCAATGATGAGACATAAGTCTCAAGTGCTTTGTTCTGCACAGGGGTAAATCTTGTTTTGAATGATGGCATCACACCAATCTTTCCTTTTTTACCGCCTGCAAGTACTACAGGTACATCATAGCCAGCAATTTTTGGACCGACATTTGGCATACCTTCACCTTTGGCACCGTGACATCCTGCACAAACACCAAACTCAGCAGGAGCGTCACCTTTACAGCCACTTGCTACAAACGCTGCTGCTTTTTCAGCCGCTGCACCACTTGCCATACCTGGAGGCATACCACCAGGGAATGCTGCGATGGCATTTTGTCCATTGGCAATCACGTCAAGTACTTTTTTCTTGCTGTGACCTACTGTAAGATCCTCAGCTTTTCCAGAAAGACCATCGCCTGTCACACCATGACATGGAGCACACTGTACCAAGAAGATGGACTCACCCATCTCTTGAAGTGTTGCTGCATCTGCATTTTTATGCATCTCTTGAAACTTCCCATTATAGGTTTTCACCTCTTCATTCCACTGACCAATCTGGCTAAATGCATTGACTGAGTAAGGGGAAAAGATAAAATACCAAGTTCCCCATACCATTACACCTAAAAATGACCATGCCCAACCTGAAGGTAACTCATTTTTGTACTCACCAATACCATCCCAGTTTTCGTCTGTCAACTCACCAGATGCTGTATCACTCTGCATCTGAGCTAGATATTTTGCTGATACACCAAATGACAATCCTGCGATCGCCAGTGCGCCAATCATAGTGATCCAGTTGATCGGGTCACTCAAATCAATATGCATCTGCTGTACGACAACGACAGTACCTATCATCAATATTGCAGTAAATATAAGACTTTTTACAATGAAAGAATTCATTCACTTCTCCTTTTTTTCATGCTTGGTTCTGGATTTGTTTTCAACGAGAGGCTTACTGTCAATGTTATCATCAAGAGCAAGCTGTCCGTATTTTTCATAATCCTTTTCACCACTTTTTTCACTTTTATAGAGATATACGACATAGCTATATAATACTATCACAGCAATTACTGTACCAATCAGATACATATATGCCTGAAGTTCAGCTATACCCATATCCTGCTCCTTACTTCAATCGATTCAGATAAGCAATCAAGGCTACGATCTCAGGAATCTTTCCTGACTCGACCATGGCTTTAATATCTGCTTTTTTCATGCCCGCTGCAATCTTTTTTGCTTCAGGTAAAATTGCTGCATCAAAATGCTTTTTGAATGCCTCTTTCCCTGCTGCAATTTCAGGCCCGTAAGGGGTTTTGAAAATATTTTTTACAGTGACTGCTTCAGCATACGCCGTTTCAATATCAGCCACATTGCTGAACTGATGCTTATACGCTGGCATAATAGAATCTGGTACGACTGATTTAGGATCCCACATGTGGTTCTCATGCCAGTCTGTCGTTCTGTAGTTTCCTACACGGTGAAGATCCGGACCTGTTCTTTTAGAGCCCCAAAGGAAAGGTCTGTCATAGGCATACTCACCAGAGAGTGAATACTGACCATATCTGTCAGTTTCCGCTTTAAATGGTCTGATCAACTGTGAATGGCAAGAAAGACAGTTGTCCTTCTTGTAGACCTCTTTACCGGCAAGCTCTAGCACTGTATAGGGCTTAAGACCCTTAATCGGCATTGCTGACTCAGCAAAGTTAGGCAGAATAGTAACGATACCTGCAAACGCGATTGTCAAAAACACTCCTACTGCGAAGAAGAATGGATTTTTTTCTAACCAATGAAACATAACCTACCTCCTTATGCCATAGGTGATTTGAACTGTGGTTCAGTCTCAAGTTTTCTACCTGAGGTTGCAGTTCGTAAAAAGCTATAAGCAAACATCAACATTCCGATAAAGAAGAGAAGTCCGCCAAGCGCTCTGATTGTATAGTATGGATGCAGTACGGAGACTGTATCGATAAAGCTATACATTAAGTTACCATACTCGTCTACCGCTCGCCACATCATACCTTGTGTGATACCTGCGATCCACATGGAAGCAAAGTAGAGTACGATACCGATCGTCTGAATCCAAAACTGAGCATCCAAAAGACTTTTGGAGTAGATCTCTTTTTTGAAAACCCTGGGTGCCATATGCATAGTCGCTGCAAATGCCATAAAGCCTACCCAGCCAAGAACACCATCATGCACGTGACCAGGAATCCAGTCCGTAAAGTGTGCAATCGCGTTCACTGATTTAACAGCTTGGATCGGTCCCTCTAGTGTAGAGAGCATATAGAATGTAGAAGCAAGAACCATCAATTTAATAAGTGGGTTCTCTGTCAGTTGGTTCCAGCCACCCTTCATAGTCAAGAGCATGTTGATCGCTGATCCCCAAGAAGGGAGAATCAAAATCACAGAGAATACTGATGCCATTGTTTGTACCCAGTCAGGCACTGTAGACCATAGCAGGTGGTGACCACCTGCCCAAAGGTATACAAACATCAAGCCCCAAAAAGAGAGGAGAGAAAGCTTATAAGAGTAGACTGCTTGTCCAGACTCTTTTGGCAAGAAGTAGTAGATCATCGCAATGATAGGCACAGTAAAGACGAATGCCACGGCATTGTGCCCCCACCACCACTGAACCATCGCATCGTTAGTACCAGCATACATAGAGACTGAGTGCATGATGTTACCAAGTCCACCAGAGAAGAAATACGTCGGCAGCTCCATGTTGTTAAACAGATACAGCATCGCCACACCAAGGAAACAGGCAATATAGTACCACATAGAGATATAGAGTGATTTCTCACGTCTCATACCGATGAGACCAAACATGACTACACCCCATATAACCCATAGTACAACAATCAGAATATCCAATGGCCACTCCATCTGTGCATATTCTTTACTCGCTGTAATACCCATGCCAAGTGTAACAACAAGCGCTGCTGCAGCAACGACATACAGGTAAAAATGCAATTTGGTTAACACCATCAGAAATTTTGATTCTGCGATAGATACTTTCAATACTCTCTGTGCAGAGTAGTAAAAAGTTGCCCAGATCGCACTAACAGTAAACCCATAGATTACCACATTGGTGTGGAGTGGTCTCAATCTTGAGAATGTTCCATACTCACCCAGTAGGTAGTTAAGTGATGGAAATGCCAGTTGTGATGCGATAAGCACACCAATTAACATTCCCACGACGCCAAATATGACCGTAGTCCACATAAACAGTTTCACGACGGAATAATCATATTCCATAGCTGCATTTGACTGCATATAAGCCTCCTAAATTTAGTTTGTTACAGTAAAGTTACAGTAACAGTAACGAAGACATTATAAAGATTTTTGAACAAAAATAGCTTAATTCTGTATGATTTTTGTTAATGTTCATTAATTTTTTTGGATTGGTTACAAAATGCGACAGCGTGGGTAATGAGAGCTCTATAATAGGAGTAAAATACTCCTTTTTTATGCTTTACCCTTCGCACTTTGGATGGCATGAATATATTGATAGTCAATCACAATATTCTCTTCACTGGGAAGGTTTCTTGATAGTCTCAAAATGATATCTTCAAAATCTACAAAAAGATAGTTTGCCATGGAACCTGGTACTGGGTTGATCTCATTGAGGTATACCTCTCCATCAATCTCAAAAAAATCACATCGGATCACAGATCCTTTAAAAAGAGGGTCATATATTTTTTGGAAGCTTTTTTGGATATCTTGCTTGAGCACATCAGGAATCTCTGCCTCGTTAACCTGTGAATCTCTAGAAAAGTCCATATATTTTTTTTCAAAATCTAAAAATCCCTCTTTTTCTGGCTCTTCTATGATCGAGAGTTCCCACCTATCGGTCAAGCATCCTGCTTGATTATACTCTTTGACATTTTCAACAAAAGGCTCAATGATCACATCGCTGTCAAACTCAAATGCCACATCCAAGGCATAGTCCAACTCTTCTGCGCTCCTAACAACACTCAATCCTATGCTGCTACCCAATCGCACAGGCTTGATAATCACAGGATATGGCATCGATATTTTTCGTTCATCGTTACGACCTAGATGCTCATAAGATACCGTTTTGACACCTACACTCTGTGCCAAACATTTGGTATACAGTTTGTTGAAGCTTAATGCTGAAGCCTCTGTACGTGGTGAAATGAACGGTACATTATAGAAGCTCAACAGTGAAGCGATCTTGCCATCCTCACCATCTCTGCCATGGATAAGGTTGAGTACGACATCAGTCTCTATCGGCTTGGAGCCAAACATCCCTTCTGTAAAAAATCCTGTCTTCTTCAGGATCAGTTTTTTACTTTTTTTATACTCCCCTGATGAGAAAAGTTTGGACTTCATCTTATCACTTTCGATCAGATAGAAGTCTCGCATCGCATCTACAAATACAAACTGTAAAGCACTCTTCTTCAGTACCTTCTTCATCGTAATCGCAGAGACGATACTCACCTCATGCTCATAACTCGATCCGCCAAAAAGTATGGTAATGTTCATCTATCTATTCCTTATTGAATTCATAGGGGTAACCCCTACAGTTTAACCAAGCATCTTTCTAAATTCAGAGAAGATATACGCACTCTCATGTGGCCCTGGACTAGCTTCTGGGTGGTGCTGCACAGACATCACAGGCTCACCTTTGTACTTCAGTCCTTCGATCGTATCATCAAAGAGGTTGACATGGGTCACTTCTGCGATCTCAGTGATCGTATCAGGGACATTATAGTTGTGATTTTGCGCGGTGATCTCTACAGCACCTGTAGCTTGGTTTTTGACAGGGTGGTTTCCACCATGATGTCCAAATTTGAGCTTATAGGTATCATAGCCATGGGCGATCGAGAGCATCTGATGCCCGAGGCAGATGCCAAACATCGGAATCTTGGCTGTCAGCAGTGCCTGCGTGATCTCTTTTTCTCTGGCAAGGATCAGTGGATCACCAGGGCCATTGGAGAGAAAGACACCATCACATTTTCCCGCTTTATACGCATCAATGACCTCTGAGGCCAGGGTATCATTGGGCACGACTGTTACTTCGATCCCTGCAAAGGTCAGCTCATTGAGGATATTACGCTTGATACCAAAATCATAGGCGATAACTTTTTTAGAAGTCTCTGGGATACCATAGCGAAATTGCTCCATATCATAACGAGAGTCACTGTGTACATACTTCTCTTTCGTACTTACCTGCTCGATATAGTTGATCTCTTCGATACGGGGTGCCTTCTCCAGAAGTTTTTTAAGTTGCCCTGCATCATGAATCTCTGTTGAAGCGATCATCTCCATCGCACCCTCATCACGTAGCATTTTAGTAATCATTCTGGTATCGATATTGGTAATCCCCATCACGCCAAAGCGTTCAAGGAGCTGTGCTAATGTCTCCTGCATACGGAAGTTGGAAGGACGATCCTGATAGGAGCGTACAATAATTCCTTTACAGAAGGCTCCTTTGCTCTCCATATCCTGCGTATTGCACCCTACATTACCGATCTCTGGCATCGTAAAGGTCACAAACTGTCCCGCATAGCTGGGATCAGTGACGATCTCTTGATAGCCCGTAAGGGAGGTGTTGAATACACACTCTCCGACCGCTGTTCCTGTAGCACCGAAACTCTCCGCTTCTAAAAACAGTCCATTTTCAAAATAGATACTGACTTTGTTCATATACCCTCCTTTTGGTGCGTGATACGCATCCTACATTCCTCATCGTTTACAGCATGCCTCTTTTTCTAAGTTCTTCCTCATACAGCCTTTCATAGAGGAGTTCATAGTCCTGAGATCCTGGAATCACTTCCCGTTCCATATTGCGTATCTTAGCATATACAATATCGTCAATTTCATCAAAGGAGTCTGCAAAATCTTTAAAGGCTTTAAAGATCACATTTTTCACCTGATTGTCATTGGCTTCATACTCTACCAGATAGTTCTCATAGAGTTCATCCAGTATCGTATGGGAAAGGTCATTGTAGCGATCATCATAGTTCATGATCACGCCATGATCCGGTGCCATCTTCTTCTTGATCATGAAAAAGAGCTGTCGCTCATCTGCATGCTGGAACTCAATCTCGTCATAGTTTTCATCAATGATATCTTTGACTTTTTCATCCAGTGCACGCTCAATTTTGAGGTTTTCATCAATGATCTCTCTGACTGCTTCTACGATCGCATCTTTACCCTTAGGCAAACGGATAAATGGAGCATTGGCTAAATCTATCGCAATCTTACTGGCTACATATCCTGTCTGTTGTGGTTTTAGTCTCATGGTTACCCCTTATATTTATTTGACCGTCAATCAGGTTAAGCCCGATTGACTCACGCTAACGCTATGTTTTCCTCAGCGGAAAGCTCATAGCACTAGTGCTATTTTAACTCATTATTTTCTTACAATCGTATCTTCACGTTCTGGACTGGTAGAGATGATGCCCATTTTGGTACCTATCATGGCTTCAAGTGCTTCGATATAGGACTTGGCTGTCTCAGGAAGAGCATCAAATTCTCGTACCCCTTCTGTCTTGTCCCATCCCGGGAAGCTTTTGTATACCGGCTTAGCATCTTCTAGGTCATACGGCACATAATCGATCTCTTTGCCATCCACTTCATACGCAACACAGACTTTGATCTCCTCAAAGCCATCGAGTACATCCAGTTTCATGAGGGCAACTTGATCGACCCCATTGACACGTACGGCATGACGCATTGCCACTGCATCGAACCAGCCGCATCGGCGTGGTCTACCTGTGGTCGTACCAAATTCATGACCATTCTGGCGTAGCTTGTCACCTTCGGCAGAAAAATCCTCACTTGGGAATGGACCGTTACCCACTCTGGTACAGTAGGCTTTGGCAATGCCTGTAACCTTGCCTATATCCTTGGGGTTAAGCCCTAGTCCTGCACAGGCACCTGCACTGACCGTGTTGGAAGAGGTGACATAAGGGTAGGTACCGTGATCGATATCGAGCATCGTACCCTGAGCCCCTTCGAGCAGTACCTTTTTCTGCTCATCAAGAATCCGCCACATCATCTGCGTGGTATCGGTGATATAGAGAGCCAATACTTTTTTGTACCCTTCCAGCTCTGCCAGTAGAGATGCTTCATCAGGCAGTGCCACACCCATCGCATCAAAGACTTTTCTGTTGATTCCAAAAAAGGTCATGATCTTAGAGACTAGTTTTGGAGGATCGAGCAGCTCTCCAAGTCTATGTCCTACTCTGGCGACCTTGTCACCATAGGCAGGACCGATGCCCTTGCCCGTGGTACCGATGGCTTTGTCACCCTTCATACGCTCACGTGCTTGATCAATCAGTGCATGATACGGTAGAAGTACATGGGCTTTGTCCGAGAGGAACAACCGTCCCTCCAGATCATCGAATTGCTCCATCTCTTTGATAAAATCTACAGGCGAAAGGACGACCCCGTTACCGACGATATTCTTAGCATTGGGATTGAGTACCCCTGAAGGGATCAGATGCAGTGCATAGGTCTTGTCACCAATGACGATCGTATGTCCTGCATTGTGACCGCCTGCAAAACGACAGACATAGTCATGCGTCTGTGCCATATGGTCAACGATCTTTCCTTTTCCTTCATCTCCCCACTGGAGACCGACAATCAAATCTGCTTTATTAGGCATTTTCACCCTTTTGTATTAATTTTTCGACGCAGGCATCGGTATAGATCGCAAATCCTGCTGCGCGTACCTCTTCTACCTCATAGATACCACCTGTGGCATAGAGTCTGTTCTCCTCGAACATCCGAAAGAGTAGAGAGTCATAGTAACGCATCTGTGCATAGTAGAGTGGAGAGACCACGATCTGGTCATAGTCCAACCCCTCTGCCTCCTCCGCAATCTTTTGTAACTCAAACGCAATATCCGAAGGGAACATAGAAAGATCTTGTAGATCCTCTACTGTATGGATTTTGACCAGTCGCTCCATCCATGTCAATCCTGAACTGAGAATAGCTTCTATATGCATAGACTTAACAGCCTCTAGAGAGATACCATACTTCTCATTCAGAAGCTTGGGTATAGCGATATTGGCGATCTGAAGGATCGGTGTGATCCTCTGATGGGATAGCAGTGTGATACTCATTTGACACGCCTCTTGAAAACTCCCCTCGATCAACTCTGCACCAACCTGATACTGCTCCGTCGTCGGGAAGCTAAAGATCGGTTGGATGTAAAACCACTTCTTTGCATCACTGCTGCGGCCGAGTCGTTTGGTCACGATACGCACCACATCTGCTGTGGAGTCTGCCCGGAGACTTACCTCATGGTTGGCAGCATCATTGAGCCTGACCAGTGGCTTTTTGCTCCCAAAACTCTCATGCTGGTGGTAAGAGAACAGCGGTGTCACGATCTCCTGATATTCCTCTTTCTCCAGCAGCAGTGCCGAGCCATTCTCTATGGCACGTTTGATTCTGGCACTCTCACCAAAGTAAAGATGGCTACCACTGGGGATCTCATGTGCAAATATCATGCTTGCCCTTTCGGATGGAGTATACTTTTGAAATACTCTTCATTGTAGACACGGCTTGCCGTGCCATCATACGCTCTGCGACCCAGCTTGGCAAGGGAGAGCTCTACGGCATTGACCACCCAGACGGATTCATACGATTCGATAAAGCCCATCTGATTGATACGGAAGATCTTGCCTTTGAGGTGATCCTGTCCACCTGCCACATTGACTGCAAACAGCTCTTTGAGGATCGTGCGTATCTCTGAGGCTTTCGGGTCATCGATGGTAGTCATTGATTTAGCCGGAGACTGAGGATAGCTGTGCAATCCGATCGCCTCGAGTGCAAAGCGTGTTGCCTTGGCACGTCTGGCTGTATCACAGTAGAGCTTACCGAAACCAAAGTCATCAATCTGCTTCAACACTGCTAGCAGACCAATGACCAGCGTAGTAGCCGCGGTATAGGCAGTGGTGTTCTGTCGCTGTTTTTTGATCTCAGAGGCGAGATTGAGGTAATACCCTTTGCCCTCTCCGATCTTCTCTATGGCTACGTTACTGAGTCCTAGGATGGAGAGCCCAGGAGGCAACATTAGTGCCTTTTGGCTGCCTGCTATCAGACAGTCGATATGTGCTACATCGATACGCTCCACTCCCACAGCAGTGATCCCGTCTGCGATCACCATGATCTCAGGATTGATCTCTTTGACCGCTGTTGCAATCTCCTCTACAGGATGACGCAGCCCACCTGCAGACTCAGAGATCTGGATCGCGATGGCATCAATATGGGGATTGGCTTTGACGGCAGTCAGTATCTCCTCTACAGAAGCGGGGGTATCCCAGTCATGCCTGATCTCCATCGTAGCCAGACCATGTGCTTTGGCGATCTTGCCAAAACGCTCTCCAAATTTGCCCGAGTTGACAAAGAGCAGTGTGTCATGACAGAGATTACTTACAGCAGCCTCCATCGCACCGGTGCCTGTAGAAGCGAGCATCACTACCTCATCAGTAGCAAAGAGCTTAAACAGCAGTGCTCGGGTCTCTTCAAAGATCGCTTCAAATTCAGGGGTACGGTGGTGAATGGTAGGCTCAGCCATAGCGAGTCTCACAGACTCCGGTACAGGGGTAGGTCCTGGGGTAAAAAGTAGCATAGTCATCCTCGCAATCGCCATCATGACGACGGCGTAGTTGGCTGAGATTATAGCGAAATGGAGGTTAGTTTTTGGTGAAGCAATGGACTCACAGAGCCACTGTCTGCTGTCCAATCTCCTTATAACGGGTATAATAATGTTCTACAAAAGATTTTATCTCTTCATTTTTAGGGAGATAGATACCTCCGTTTTTCATAGTATAGTGTCCTAAATAGACACTGGCATCTACTTTTTTGAGATAATTTTCTGCCAGATTCTTATAGGCAGAGATATAGGCTTCTTTCATCACATCATACTGTGTATAGTCTATCTGTATCTGCCCATCATACGTGATGATACCAGAGCCAAAGAGAATATCCAGATGGATCAGTCCTTCACAGTAGTAAGGCAATACTTCACCCACTTCTCTCCATGCCATAAGACCCACAGCACGTGAGACCAGATCATCTATGATATGCTCTTTGAGGGCTTCCCGTTCATTATGAAAGAATGCCATGAGCCCGCCAGCGGTAGCCTTGAACTCCTCTATGTTTTTAAATTGTCCCGAGCCATTCATTGTCGTCTCTGTATCGGAGTCTATCCATAAGATATGCCCATACTCATGCCCTACGGTAGAGATATCGTAGATCTCCTGCCAAAGTGTGGGCTCTTCTTCTATGAGGGCTTTTTGTTTTTGCACAAAGGCTTCACCCATTGTTTCCACACTGAGTTTCATTGTAGGCTTAGATTTTTTAGACTCCATGACAAAGTCCGCATAAGCAAAGATCTTTTTGCCTAGCTCTGCAGAGACTCCCTCATCATTGGGTACGACCTGTGCAGAGAAGAGTCCATTGAACTCTGCAGCATAATAGAGAATAGGCTGCCCAATATAGAGCTGTGTCTCATCTACCTGTGTGAGATTTTTATCCATCGTTTTTTCTGCTTTGCTTCCGAAGTCTTTTGCCATTTTGGAAGCAAAGTCCTTAATGTTCTGACGTGTGGGTGAGCCCTCTTGTAAGGCAGGGTTGACAATACGCAGATCCCACTCCAGTGCTACTGCCTTTCTATAGTGATCCTCATAATACTCCAGAGGGTGCCCTACCTGTAGTGGTGTTTTCACTGCCATCCATCTCCTGTCTACCTCTGCCCACTTGCTTATGAGTTCATCGGGTACCGTATGTGCAAAGGCCT
This sequence comes from Sulfurovaceae bacterium, assembly GCA_965215705.1. GTDB lineage: Bacteria > Campylobacterota > Campylobacteria > Campylobacterales > Sulfurovaceae > JAAXPZ01. The sequence continues at coordinate 108,708 of CBDCEE010000008.1, forward strand.
CTTTGATCGCTGCAAAGTAGGCGATCCATTCTGCCTTTTGCCCATATACATCATCCTCATGCTCTTCCAAAAGCATCATGAGTTTTCCTAGTGCCGTAGTGACTTCTGCCACCTCTTTGGGGAAGGCTTCTGCATAGGCAAGCGATCTATACCCTGTATCTTCTTTTTTAAGTACAGAGTAGCATCTGTCACCCACACAGCCACTCTCATCCTTGTCGAGCAGAGATTCTCCCTGTAGCATCTCGAAGACCTTGGCATCATCCCCATGGAACATCTCACTCAACTCCAGATTGACCGTATGGAGAATATGTGCTGTCCAGTGACTCTGCCATTCACTCATTTTGATCCCTACAAAATGCACCCCAAAGATCAGCGAACGGTAAAACGGTGTCAAAAGCTTCTGCTCCTCGATCCAGCCTATCAGTCTCTCATGTCGGGTGATATGCATCATACTCACAAAGCCATAGGCAAGCTCTTTTTTGACACGTATCTCCTCTGCACTAAAGTCTGCTTTGGAGAGTACCTGCTCGAGCGCATCTTCTCGCAGATTTATGATACGTGTCAGTGCTGCCATCACAGTATCATCATTTCTCTCCAGCTTGAGTAAGTTCAGAAAACTCCCTACCAGCTGCTCTGCCTTCTCATGTGTCCCATCGAGTAACGCATAAAAACTGTTAAGCTCAAATTGTCTGTCCTGTAGCTCTAGGTAGATGGCTTGTAGGTCGTTCATAAATTGTTGTTGTGTCATATTTTCTCTTTTCGGGTACCCATAAATGGCACCCCTACATTTAATGGTTTTTCTTCGTGAGGGCAATCTCTTATGGTTGCCCTATTTATATCGTAACATCTCTATAATCGGTACTGCCAATGCCAATGCTTTATGCCGATGTGAGATCCCTGCTTTGACCTCATCTCCCAGCTCTGCCAATGTCTGCGCATAGCCCTCAGGGATAAACATCGGATCATAACCAAAACCCTTACTACCTCTAGCCTCTGAAATAGCATCTCCATACATCCAACCGTGTACTACATACTCACCATATCGAGAGACGATAGCGATAGCAGCGGTATAGTAGGCGGGGGTACGATCCGTCTGCTTACCTACCTCTGAGATCAACTTGTCCAGATTTTGCTTGGCAGTCGCATCTTCCCCTGCATAACGAGCAGAGTAGATACCGGGAATATCTCCAAACAGAGGCACAGAGATACCACTATCATCTGAGATCACCAGATAGCTCTCTCCCAGTCTCTCATAAATGGCACGTGCCTTGATCAGTGCATTTTCTGCAAATGTACTGCCATCTTCAATGATCTCAAAAGCCTCTATAATCTCTGAAAAAGCCTTGATCTCATCACCTAGAAGTTGTTTAAACTCTCTTATTTTTCCACTATTTCCACTTGCTAGTACCAACTGCATCTTTAACCTCATGTTAAACTACGAGGAGTATAATCCGACAAAATAACCCCGAATTAAATATCCCTGATTTAAGGGATTATATCAAAGGAACGCTATGAAAGCTATTATTGGTAAAGTATGGCATCTGAGCCTTATTATTGGATTACGATTTTTCGGACTTTTTGTGGTCATGTCTGTACTCTCAGCCTATGCCACAGACTTATCTGGCTCCACAGCTACTCTCGTAGGTCTAGCTGTAGGCGGGTACGCTCTGACTCAAGCAGCACTGCAGGTGCCTTTTGGAATGCTCAGTGACAAAATAGGGCGCAAACCCACCATCCTGATAGGTTTGTTGATCTTTGCGGCAGGATCCATAATCGCTGGAACAGCAGATAACATTACAACACTCCTTATCGGACGCTTCTTACAAGGAGCCGGTGCCATTGGAGCAGTCATTATCGCGATGATCTCTGACCATGTCCGCGAAGATGAGCGTGCACACGCCATGGCAGTGATGGGCATGGTGATCGCTCTGGCGTTTACAGCAGCGATGGTAATCGGGCCGATCATTGGAGGGTTCAGCGGTGGTGTCTCCACACTTTTCTATATGACCGCCGGGATCGCCCTGATCTCGATCATTCTGCTCTTTACTGTCGTACCTGAGCCTCCCACTATCACCCACTCTTTTGCCGAGGAAGAGGCAAAGGTCAGAGATGTGTTCAAAGACAAGGATCTACTGAGAATGTATATCACCTTTCTCTTTCATAGCTCCACGATGGCGATCGCCTTTTTCCTCATCCCACTGGTACTCAAGTCCAAGTTTGACCTACCTCTGGGAGAGTTCTGGAAGGTCTATCTCCCAGCGGTATTCTTCGGTATCATCGCTATGGGGCCAGCAGCAGTCTTTGGAGAGAAGTACAACAAGGGTAAAGAGGTCTTCCTCATCTCTATCGGCTTCATCGCAGTAGCCTTCTTACTCATGGGTTTTAGCTCTGTGCTGTGGGCATTTGCTGTGGGTGTGGTCTTTTTCTTTATCGGGTTCAATATGTTCGAGCCACTCCTACAGAGCTTTGTCAGCAAATTCGCCAAAGCCCACCAAAAGGGAGCTGCTCTAGGAGTTGCCAATACCTTCTCCTATATCGGCATGGGTGTAGGTGCCACACTCGCTGGCAAGCTCTTCGAAATAGGAAATGTGAGTGCCGTAGCTATCGCTGTACTCATAGTCTCAGTATTCTGGGCATTTTGGATATTAGGTATGAGAAACCCCGGACTACGTGCAACAGTATATCTCGATACAGAGACCTTTGATAGAGAAAAGCTCACCACACTTAAAATCACCGAGGGCATCAACGACATCTATGTCAACGAGACCGAAGGCATGATGGTCATCAAGTATGACAAAGAGCTCGCCGACGAAGATGAGATACGGGGACTCATGCTCAAGAGGGCATAGAGCTGACCCCTTGCATAGTAATGAAGGTCATGACATCTAGTCGGGTCCGTTACCTGCCCCACAGCGATAGACCTTAATGTCATCTCCATCTGTAGAACCTGGTGTAGAATCATACATGACACCTATATACATGTTTCCTGCGGAATCAATGGCAAGACTCGGTCCTCTAAGTTTTTGGTCGTCAACTAATGGTTTTGCCGCTTCACTCCAAACTGTACCATCATATTTACTTGTATAAATACTTCTGCTCCCATCTCCATCTTCATGTTGCCATGCGACATAAATATTTCCCTCGTTATCTTCTGCAAGGCTGATACATTGGTTGTATACTCCACCACTTCCCAGACCTCCAGAAGTATTGACGCTTGTACTCCCATTGATGATACTGCCTATCAAGGTTGCATTAAAGGATGCATCATAACGTTTAACATACACCTCTGGATCATGAGAACTGTTGGGGGTGCCCTTTTCTACATAGGCAATAAGTAGCTGATTATTTTGATCCATGATCATTGAACGACACGCTATCTGACGGTTGGTTGTATTGCTTTCCAGATATCCTTTAAATGCCCATTTTGACCCATTATAATCATACAATCGTGTATGAGTATACGACGAACCCTCAGGAAGATATTTGGTTACCAAAATAGGATTATCATCATCTTTTAAGATTATTCTTGAGACATGTGTCCCATTATGACCATCAATCGAAGTTAACTCTGACCAACTGCCTCCATCATATTTTTGAAATCTCAAATAATTCCCAGAACCTTTAGAATCTCTTCGCATAGTTACAGGATAGTTGTTGCTGTCGATGTCCATATCAAATTCAGCATACGAATTATGGGCACTGGATGTTATATCATTCCATAGTGAAGTTTCCCATTTCTTGGTATATACATACCCACCATCGTTCTTCACATAATAGTATAGGTATGGTTGCTTATCACTTTGATCCAATTTGATAACAGGTCTTTTCTTCAGTCCACTATGTCCTGCACTATTAACATTTCCTCCTAGCGCTGTCCATGAAGCACCATCATAACTTTTGACATGGTAATAAGACTCACTATATGCGCCTTCTGCCCATACTACATAGAGTTTATCCGTTGTACGGTCAATGATCAATGAAGGCCACTCTGCCTCTTGTGATTGGTTGATATCGAGCACAGGCTCACTGATTGTTACCCAACAGCCACCTTTAACCGTGACATTCACCTCATCTGTATCTGTGGCACCGTCATCGTCTGTTACTGTCAATATGAGCGTATGTACACCTATACTGAAGTCAGATTTACTGAAACTCTCCGCTGTACTCAGTACACTACTACCTTCTTTCCATTCATAGGAGATAATCGTTCCATCAGGATCCGTACTGGCAGAACCATCCAGCATCACACTGCTGCCTTCAGTAACGCTCTGATCCACTCCGGCATCTGCTATGGGAAGCTGATTGGGAGCACTGTTTACTGTGACATTGACATCATCTGTTGCCACAGCACCATCATCATCTATCACTGTCAATATAATCGTATGTACGCCTATACTGAAGTCTGACTTACTAAAACTAACTGCTGTACTCAGTACACTACTGCCTTCTTTCCATTCATAGGAGATAATCGTTCCATCAGGATCCGTACTGGCAGAACCATCCAGCATCACACTGCTACCTTCAGTGACGGTCTGATCCACTCCTGCATCTGCTACGGGAAGCTGATTGGGAAGTGCATTCACCGTCACATTCACCTCAGTTGTACCTGTAGCACCATCATCATCTGTCACTGTCAGGGTAACGGTATGAAGTCCTACACCCAACTCAGTGGTGGTAAAACTAATGGCACTGCTGAGTACCGCACGCGTACTACTCTTCCTCTTTTTAGCATTGGCTGTACTGTTTACTGCAATGGTCATCTCTTCCCATTGGTAAGAGACAATACTCCCATCAGGATCTGAGCTCCCACTCGCATCAAAGGTCACAGGATCACCCACAGTAGATACCCTTGGGCTTACAGTAGCTACCGCTATGGGAGCGGTCACCTCCGAACCACATGCGCAACCCTTATCCTCACAGCCGGTCAAAGCAACCAGCATAAAAGCCAGGAACATCCATACCCATGTTTTTAGGTTTCTATATTTCATCTTAACCTCCTCTCTTTTATTTGCTCTGTCTAAAGCAGAACCTATACCCCTATTTTACTCTGAATGTGTCACGGAAGTGTTGCATTTTGACGGGAAGGAGAGAAAGGAGACTAGCAGGGAAATGAGACAGTAAATCGCAGGTCTCTTTTTCTAGATTCAAGAGTAAGTTTACCTCCCATCTCTTCAGTAGAGAGTTTAACCAGCACCATACCCAAACCATGGCTCTCTTTAAGTTTTTTGATATCCATTTCTACCGTACCCCCTGTTTGTCGGTAGATTAATTCACACATCCCTTCTGTTTTTGTAAAATTGATATCGATATGTATGGGATCCCCTTTTTTGGTATGTTTAATGCTGTTGGTATAGAGCTCATTGAGTATCGTTCTCAGTCTCAAGATCTTCTCCAGGGGGAGAGAGACACTGTCAGTATATATCGTGACTGTCTTCGTATATGCATAGGCTCGTTCTATCAGTGTAATCAATTCCTTGATATATGCACCTACATCCACATCGCCAATATCATCTGATCGGTAGAGCGCCTCATGTACCAGTGCCATTGCCTCTATACGAAGCTTGTTTTTACGCAGGATCTCTTCTGGTTCGTCTATATACCCACGATGCAGGCGCAGAATCTGTAGCCCTAGCGCTGAAGACATCTTGTTGAGATTATTTTTGATACGGTGGTGGATCTCTTTGAGGAGGAGCTCTTTTTGGCTATTGGCATGCTCCATCTTTTGATAGGATTCCTCGATAGCAAGCTGATAAAAAGTCCCAAATGCCAGGATAAACAGTGCACCAAATGTATATACCTGCAAAGCGTCTTTTCTAAACATTGCAGAATCCATATGCAATACACTATAGGCATAATAACTCCATAATACCAAAAGCATATAGTAGAGTACACTGGTGATCAACGCTTGCCTAAGTGGCAGTAAAAAAAAGATAAGCAATGGTATAATCATCATAATAAGGTAGCTGTGTAGCACAAAGTGATCGAGATAAAGTAAAGCATTGTACCCTATGGTTGCTATTGCAATACCACTATAGACAAAGAATATATAGTTTTTTATATAGTGATAATGCACCAGTAACAATACCGCTAGAGCAGATATTACACTTTGAACAATGGCTTGGGCATTTCTCCCTGATGACATATCCAAGAGAGCACCCAAGAGTGCAATAACGGAAACAGCAGACGTAATACCATAGATAAACCGGTCTCTACGATCAAGCATCATAAAAGTGTAAAAAAAACCTTTCATACACTGCACTCCTCTTTCTCTCAAATTATACTATAAGTTCGACTCTACTCTTTTGTATTATATAGAAGATATGTTACGCCTTTGTTGCATCAGTGAGGAGATAAGCTATCTCAAAAGCAGAGTTGTTTATAATAGAAAAATGAAAAAGGGAACTATTTTTATCGTAGAAGATGATCTAGTCTCGGCACAATATCTCAAAGAGATCCTCGAGGTCGAGGGGTTTGAGATCCTCGGTATCGCAGATGATGGTCAGGATGCATTAGATAGGTTACGGAGCTGTCCTGTCGATATCGTCCTGATGGATATCATCCTCAAAGGAGTCATGACAGGCTCGGAAGCTGCACTCATCCTCAAACAGATGCACCCCTCATGCAAGGTTATTTTTCTGACCGCTTATGCCGATGAAGAGATGATCGAGTATGCACTCGATGCCAAAGCTGCTGCCTATCTCATGAAACCTTATCGAGAGAAAGAGATCATCGCAACGATCCAAATAGTGATGAAGCAGGATCAGCCCAAAGAGGTACCCAATACAACCAAGATCCAACTCAAAAACGAATTTGTCTATGATATGGAGAAACATACACTACGCAAAGAAGGTAAACTCATCCCTCTCTCAGAAAAGAAGAGAAGACTCATCGAGATACTGGCAAAAAACAGAGACCGTGTCGTATCCAATGAGGAGCTCTATATGTATATCTGGCAAGAACCTAAAAGCAACGGAAGTTTGAGATCTCTCATCAGCCGATTTAAGGATCAGGTAGGTACTGAGATCATCACCAATGTAAACAGTCTAGGATATATGGTTACCTCTTAGTCTTTTTTCCTCGCTAAGATATGTACATACCTTCCCATCATTTTATACACCTCTTCACGACAATAACGATACTCTAACGCTAGTAACGCTTCTATCTCAGACTGCTCCAGCACCTCCTTAGACATATAGTCATGAAACACACGAATCCCAGTCACCACTTCGATCTCATACCCATGTGACTCCAGCCACGCGATCAGTACCTCTGGCTTCTGTGGATGGGGAGGGGTGAGTTTTTTACCTTTGCCATACCATTGGCTCTCATCCAGAAGAAAGGGCAATCGCCATGCCCCTTTCATCGCATTACGGTAGACAAAGCTATGGTAGTTGAAAAAAAGTAGTGAAAGATGACCTCCCACTTTGACACTATCTGAAATGACCTCTAAGGTTTCCAAAGGGTGTGCCAGCCATTCAATGACTGCATGAAACAAGACAAGGTCTTGGGGAGGAAGTGTAGGCGAGATTTCTTGGGAAGGTGCTTTGTGAAAGGTTGCTTCACACCCTGCCTCAGCAAAAGAAGCTTGGGATTTTTGAAGCATCTTGTAGGAGATGTCACAACAGGTTAAGTGATGGTTATTCTGAGCAAACCAAAGAGCCATCTGCCCCAATCCACACCCTGCATCCCAGATATCCAGAGGTGCTGAATCATGCAGACTTGAAAGGTCTTCTTGGAGAAGCTTGAGTCGCCACTCTCCTTTGACCGTACCGTAGATACGATCCTCAAACTTGTCTATGAGGGTATCAAAGTTTTGGTCATATTTTCCACGTTGTTTGGGTGCCATAGATGACCAGGCTACGCCTCTCCCAACTTCTCGATCGTCACAGGCTTGTTCTCCACACCCATCAATGTACAAGCTCTCTGCTTGATCCCTTTGATCGTGAAACCAAACTTTTTGAACAATTCTCCTGCTGGTGCAGAGGCTCCGAAGCTTTCCATACCTAGGACATCATCGGCATAGCGGTAGTACTCTGTCGCAGAAGCGGCTTCCACTGCCAATACTTTTGTTGCAGGATCGACAACTGTCTCTTTGTATGTTTTATCCTGCTCATTGAAAAGATCCAGACAAGGCACAGAAACAATATTTGTATTGATCCCCATCTGCTCTAGGAAACATCCTGCTTGGAGAGAGGGCATGAGCTCTGAGCCACTTGCCATGATGGTCAACGTGGCATTCTCTCGTTTTTTGACGATATAGGCACCACGGCTTACCTCACCATAGTCTCTGGTAGGCTTAAGAGTCTTGAGCTTTTGACGAGAGAGGACGAAACCATGAGGGGCTTGCATCTCTAATGCTGTCTTCCATGCTTCGACATTCTCTGTGGCATCCGCTGGTCTCCATACGTAGAAGTTGGGCAGTGCTCTGAACTGACTGATGTGTTCTATAGGCTCATGTGTTGGGCCATCTTCACCCACACCGATACTATCGTGTGTCCAGACAAAGAAGTTTTGGATACCTGTGAGTGCTGCGATCCTCGCACTTGGTTTCATATAGTCAGAGAAGACAAAGAAAGTCGCATTGAAAGGAATGACCGTACCATACAGTGCCATCGCATTGGTGATCGCTGCCATGGCATGTTCACGGATACCAAAGTGGATATTTTTGCCTTTAGGGAAATCCCCCATCTCTTTAAGTGTCGTTTTGTTCGATGGTGAAAGATCTGCTGATCCTCCGATGAAGCCTGGCAGGGCTTTGGAAATGGCATTGAGGATCTGCCCATTGGAGTCTCGGGTCGCCAGTCCCTCTGTGCCTGTAAAGTCAGGAAATTCAATTGTAGAGAGATCTGGATGCTGTAATCTCTCCAGTGCATGGTTCTGCTCGATGAGCGGGGCTTCTTTCTGTCTGTGTATCCATTCTTTTTCTGCCAGCTCTCCCTGCTCCAGTGCACATCTAAATCTGAGCAATACATCCTCTGGGATATAGAACTGCTTGTCTTCAGGAAAGCCTGCCTTTTTCTTGGAAGCTCTGATTGTCTCTTCACCCAGTGGGGCACCATGGGTCTCATGGCTGCCCTCCAGCCCTTGGGCACCTTTGCCGATGATCGTATTGGCAATGATGATCGTAGGTTTAGTGGCTGTTTTTGCACTGTTCAATGCTTCATCTATCTCATCATAGCAGTGTCCGTTGATACGCAAGACATTCCAGTTCTGCGCCTCAAAACGCTGCGCAACATTTTCACTCCATGCGATACTCGTATCTCCCTCGATAGTAATCTCATTGGAGTCATAGATAAGCACGAGATCTTTGAGTCCTAGGTGTCCTGCCAGAGCACAGGCTTCATAGCTGATACCCTCTTGGAGATCCCCATCACCACAGAGACAGTAGACTTTGTGATCGATCAGATCACAGGTGTCTGAGTTGACTTGGTTGGCAGTATATGCTTCTGCCATAGCAAAACCTACAGCGTTGGCAATACCCTGCCCAAGGGGGCCTGTGGTGATCTCTATGCCATCCGTGTGTCCATACTCAGGATGCCCTGGGGTCTTGGAGTCAAGCTGACGGAAGTTCTTGAGATCCTCCAGACTTACATCATAGCCCCAAAGGTGCAACAATGAATATATCAGTCCCGTACCATGCCCACCGGAAAAGACCAGTCTATCACGGTTGAGCCATTTTGGGTTCTTAGGGTTATGGCTAAGATGCTCGCCCAGTACCACAGCAATATCCGCCAGTCCCATCGGTGCACCCGGGTGTCCTGAGTTTGCCTTTTGTATCATATCGGCTGCTAAGAATCTGATCGTATCTGCCATCTTTTGACGCATTGTATTCTGCTCGGTCATTGTTGTCCTTGTTGTGTTGTATTGAATTCGCTCATTTTGCTACCGTCATTCTGAACTCGATACAAAATCCATAGCCAAATAAACCAATGACGCTGATTCATTTGTGGATCCTGAATCGAATTCAGGTGGGCACAAAACATTATCTATGCCTATAGAGATACTTCTGTATCAGCGGCTCCAGCGCAGTTTGCAGTCGCTTGTCAAAGGTATGAAACTGTGTCTCTAGCTCAGCAGCCAGTGACTCTGCCTGAACAATACTCTCCTCTAGCCCCAAGAGATTGATAAAGCTGTTCTTCTCTCCATCATTGCCTGTGATCTTGCCCGCCTCTTCACTGCTCTGGGTCTCATCGATGATATCATCCTGTATCTGAAACAGCAACCCCAGTCCGATACCAAAGTCATAGAGTGCCTGCTGTACTGCACCATCCAATCCAACGATCACCGCTCCCATCTGGAGGCTGGCAGCGATGAGTTTGGCGGTCTTGTTGGTATGCAGCTCTCTGACCTGCGCTATCGTCAACGGTGTGTTTTCGAAATAAAGATCGATCGCCTGCCCCAGCACCATTCCTTCAGTACCGCCATTGTATGCGAGGATCTCTACAAGCTTGATACGTACATCCTCACGAAAAGCAGCACGAGCAAGCAGTAAAAATGCATGGGTATTGAGCGCATCACCCGCCAGGATCGCAGTAGCCTGATCATATGTGACATGAAGTGTAGGATGTCCACGACGTAGGGGAGAATCATCCATGGCAGGGAGATCATCATGGATCAGTGAGTAGGTATGAAAGTATTCCAGTGCCAATGCCGGTGCAAAAGCAGACTCGACCAGGAGAGGCTCGTAGGCTTCTACCACCCTAAGCAAAAGCATTGGACGGAAACGTTTACCTCCTGCCAGTAGCATAGTGCTCAGTGCTTCTGCATAGATGGGATGAAAGGTATCAACAACGGGTACATTCTCCCGTAAATACTGCTCAAACTGTTGCATCAATCCTCCATCAAGACTTTTGGTAGGTTATTGGCAAAATTATAGCGAATTAGGATAAAATACGCCTATGAATCAGTTAGAAAATAGACAGAAAAAAACCATCATCCTCTGGACGAAGAGGCTCACAGGAGTTGCAACCATCATACTATGGGCTGTCGTCCTCTATAATATTTTTCAAAGTGGGGGGAATTTCAGTGATCAAGCCCCCAAATGCATTATGTCTACGATGATTATCTTTGGGGTACTCACTACGATTTATAAAGGCTTGGAATATTGGGAGAGATCGTAGGAGGTATATCGTGGGTTCTATAGGGCCTTTTTTATCTCTTTACAAACCTCTTTCATGCTCTTTCCTTCAACGCTCACCACGATATCTGCCACTGATTTATACGCACCTTCACGCTCACGATAGAGGGTTTTGGCTTTATCGATTTCAGAAAAGAGTGGACGTTTAGCCAGCTTCTCTTCACTATTTTTGGCTGCTTTGAGGCGATTGTGTATCCATTCAAAGGAGGCATCGAGTAAGACTACAGTGCCTAGCTCTTTGAGATTATCCACCTTATAAAACCCACCACCACAGCTAATCAGTGTCTTTTTGACCGATTTCTCTATCCAATTAGCACAGGCTTGCTCTTGGGCTCGGAAGTGTGCTTCGCCGTATTTGGCAAAGATTGCTTTGACTTCTGCATTCACTGAGGATTCAATTAGGTCATCAGTATCGATATTAAACACGCCATAGCGCTTGGCATAGGCGCGGGCAACAGTACCTTTTCCCACACCCATAAATCCTATCAAGATAATATTTTTTTTCATTAGACAGTATTGTATCTATCTATCACTTTTTTGAGTCGTTTTCTCAGTGTTCTCAGAGCATCCGTAGCTGTGGCACCCTCCGCCATAAATGAGTCAAACTCATCAAACTGTATCTTGGCCACCCAGCCTACTTTGGTATGTCGTTTGATCCCTACAAATCGTACCTCTCCGAAATGCTCCTTAGCCATTTTATAAATTCTATCTATTCTTTGGTCTAACGTTTTTGATTCTTTTTGTGTTGCATCTGCTGTCATTTCTATCCTTTCTAACATTCTTTATCGAATCGCATTATAGCATAACTAGGTATAGGAAAAGCGCTAATAAGATACTTTTGTATCCTTATCGTAACGCAGTTCAAAGAGCACTTTGATCTTTTGATGCTCTTTCGGTACCAGAGCTACTTCTATCTCTAGCCTTCCGTCTGCCAATAATCTATGGCTGCTTGCCCCTTCTACTGAGATTAACTTGACCTCAATCTTATCTGTGGTGGAGGTCGGTATCCTTTCAATGATCGTGATCTTCTTGGGCGTAGTAGCAATATTTGTAATATCCAGTTCAAAGCCATCTTTTTTACGGATCGAGCCCCCAAATATACCACTGCTCCGGTCTTTTTTAACCACAGATTTTCGCTGCACCAGTATCTCATCATCTATATCCACATTCAACATATATTTACCATCCCTATACTCCCCATAGGCTTGGTCGCTGACCAGTCTTTTATCCTTTTGAATACGCCATTGATTGGACTCGATAGGAGATTGTGGCTGAAAACTGCACGCCCTGTATACCTGCTGATCTCTGTAGGGATAACTAACATAGGCACACTCTGCAGGAGCCTTATACTCCGCTATTTTGACTTTGATCTCTTCCCCTGTCGAAGGAAGTTCTATGCCTGAGATATGGTAATTCTTATAGCCCGTTTGCACCACCGCACCCATCTCTGAAACAGGCTCAACAGGTGCGATATCACCACCTATCCCTGCATTAACCATCGATGTTTCGGCATAGGCCATTTTTTCTTTTTTCATCGATTTTCTTAGCCGGAGATCCCGTCTGATTCTCGCTACCCACGGGTTAAATTGTTGAGGACGGAGGTAGACTCTATAGGACTTGGCATAGATATCTGCCTCTTTGGCAACGATATCGATCCCACTGTGGTTGGATAGTGCGATGAACTGTTTGATCGCGATGGCATTGGGGTCACTGGTATCTGCTTCATAGAGGAGTTTTGCACCTATATAACCTGCAGGTATTGTAAGCTCCTGCTCTCCGGTACACTTCTTTTTTGCGATAGTGACTTCTCTCGTAGGGGATTGCTTGTCAAAAGCTTGTTTCAAACTACGCTTTGCTTTACTCAGTTGTGTTATTTTTTCTACAAGTTCAGACTGATGTATACCGATCTTGGTGGCTGCTTCGATCCACTGGGTGGCATCTACCTGGGTAGGTTTGGCAATAGTGATGAACTTGTCGAGGGTTTTCCCCTCTAACTGTAGTGCCCGTTCAGAACGTTCGAGCTCTTCTATTTTACCTATCTCTTCACAAAGCCTCACTTTGGAAGGGCAAGAGGCTGAGGGAAGCAGTGTCAAAGCCTGCCCATCACACGTTGCAGTCACTCCCTGACTCAGCCCAATAAAGCGATCTGTAGGAATCATACGGTATTTGGCGCCATCCTGATAGATCTCCAAAGTAGATGCTGATACCCCAGCCACCATTGCTGCACTTGCATATATCGACATTAAAATATTTTTTTTCATCACATATCCTTTGTTCCCAAAAGTATAACACATCTAAGAAAACTGTTGATAAACAATCCCTATAACAAGATAATGTCAAATTATAAAAAATAATTTTGACATTTTTAAAGTATAATAGGTAAGATGTGGTGATTCTTTAGTCCGCTAAGAGACTATTAACGGGAAAAACCATATAATTAGTAATAAGGTGTGGTTATTTTACAATCATCTATTTTATTTTATTTAAAACTTTAGATCTAATGAGATCTAGGGTTAGGAGTTTGTTATGAAAAATTCAGAAAATGCAATACAGATATTTCATCCTATTTGGAAGATGAAACTCAAAAAAAAAGATTGGTATTTTACCTCTTCTAGCTAGCTTATTTATCCTTGTATTTTTGCTATCTCCCACCTTGACTTATGCTGATGATTATCCTGGCGATAGTTGTACCAGTCCAAGATCCGTCTCTATACCGGGAACAGCAAATGGACATTTGGTAGGTAATGGTAGCGCCCCCTATGAAGAGGACTTTTTTACTATTACCCTCCCATCAGAGGGAGAACTACATATCTGGAGTACCGGTTATGATGATGACCTAGATGCTTTTCTGTATGATGACAGTGGGTGTAGCAGTGAGATCGAACGGGATGTACGAGGAGGAGGGACAACTCATGATATCGAGCTCAATCATCATGTAGGTAGTGGAGGAGCAACCTATAAACTTAAAATACGTGGATGGAGCGGGGACGCAGACTATATACTCCATGTAGAGTTTACCCCATTAGGAGGTGATCTCCAGATTTCCAATATAGGTTCCGCTTCTCCGGATCCAGCCAATGTAGGAGGAGATGTCACTTTTGAGCTCGAAACACGAAATCGGATTAGAACCACCCATCATGATATTGTGGTTGAGATCACCTATAGTCAAGATGTCACTATCGCAGAGGCCTTTCAATTTCACACAGCCAACGTCACTTATGGCTTTACTTGCGACAAGACCAGTGGATTTTTAGCTGCAGGGGATAAAATCACTTGTACCAAGCCAAACAATTGGACCAGTACCAGCAATCATAAAGATCTACGTATAAGTGTCCAACCGAGTAATATAGGGACCCTTACTCAAACTGCCACTATTACTTCTCTGGCAGATAGCGATCCCGATACAAGCAACAATAGTGTAACCTCCTCTGTAACTGTCAATCCGGGATGTACCGGCTGTGACTGTAGCTTTGACACATTAGCAAATGATAGTTCTCCTGGTGTTGTCATCCCAGATCTTGATGGTGCTACTGGTGATGTCACAAAATGTATCAGCGGTACTTCTGAAAATGATGACAATGATTATTATAACTTTACCGTTGCTACAGCAGGAACCTTACAGATAAGTACATCATCACCTAACTCCCATAATTATCATATGCAGATCACTTCAAGTACCCAAGGAACACTACTTGCTTATGATACAGATCAAAATCGTAATCTCACCTATGTACTTGCTGCAAATGAGCAGATTACTATTCGTGTCAAAGAAACTGGTAATGACTTGGATGAGTATCAGGTCAACTTTGGTTTTACAGCCGGCACTCCCTTAATTGCAAGAGACAATAGTTATACCACCACTGCAGGAGCCAATATCAGTGGGAACTTTATCACAGATGATACAGGTAGTGGGGTAGACACTGGTCTCAATATCGTTGCATCCACCACCCCTTCCAGTACGCCTACACAGGGTACCGTGACCATCAACAGCAACGGATCATTTATCTATGCGCCAGACAGTAACGCCACTGGATCTGACAGCTTTAGCTATACGGTATCAGACAGTAACGGGAACACAGCCACTGCTACCGTCACTATTACCATAGGGACAAACTTTACCAATGGTGTTTTCCTTCCCTTTACCTTGGTAACCCCCCCCCAATACCAGAAATATCATCGGAAACTACGCTATCGCAGGAAATACCGTTCTATGCCTTACAAGGAAGTCGACTGGCTATGGCGGCACCTGTCAGGGAGACAACAGTACATTTCTTAATATCACCAGCAACATGCGTGTCAGTAAATACCTTGATATCGACTCAAATAACGGAACATGGAACTCTAGCTCCTCCTATATCAATATTCCCAACACCTATGATAACACCCAGAATATCGTATGGGCCGGTCTTTTCTGGCAGGGTAGGGTTGCTTGGGACAATAACTATCCTATCAGATATCCACAACCCAACGGAAACGGCTCCTATAGCATGGTAGATGTAGGGCAAGGAAGTGCCGGGGGGCCTGTCAATGTTGCCAATGCCGGAGCTACCAATATCAAACTCAAAATAGATACTGGAAATTATAATAACATTCAAGCAAATAAGTTCCATACCTATCAAGCCAGTAGAGGTCAAACCTATGCTGCTTTTGCAGATGTTACCTCTGTTGTACGTGCTGCTTCTCTCAATCAGGGTAAACATGTTTTCACTGTTGGTAACCTTTTGACCATGGAGGGTAGAGAGCCTGCCCCTGGTGCATATGGAGGATGGTCTATTGTCGTGATCTATGGAGAAGATTTCCTGGTCAGCAAGCCAAGGAACATCTCTATCTATAACGGCTTCATCTCTATCGGAAGCAATGATGCCCCTATCGCAATCAGTGGATTCAAACTTCCCAAAAGCGGATCTGTCAATGCACAGCTCTCTGTCTTTTCCGGTGAAGGGGAGTATTTGTATGGTCGTAATCCTAACAGTACTCGTTCAGATTGGCTTAAAATAAGCAATAGTGCGGATACAGGCTATAACTATCCTCCAGGATGTACTGCTGGTACAGCATTAGGAAACTGTAACAACATCTTTGATGCGCACCTGACTGGTATCTTGAGAGACAACATCCCTGGTGAGTTCAATGACCAGAGTGTCAATAATGTGGGTGTCGATGTCGACACCTTTGATGTTTCTGGTGTCATGGAGGGATATAGAGATCTCAACCCTGATATCAATACCACCTATATCAAAACCTTTTCTGACAATGACTATATTACACCCAGTATGATCGCCTTTTCAGCAGAACTCTATAAACCAAGTGTCTGCTATGACTATACGATCCAGAAAGATGGATTTGATATCACCAGTCATAACAGAGATATCAGCTCTGTCGGTCAAGGTGATCTCTCTGTCAATATTGCAATCCAAAGTGAGGAGGGAGACTTTGATTTTGAAGCCAGTAACTTGGGAGTAGAACTGATTCCTACTGCTGATACAACTTTTATTGATGCACTGTATGCACCAAACAATGTCAATACAATGATCCCAGCTATTTATAGTGCAAACCATAGCAGCCTCCACCCAAGGATCGCTATCGGAGAGGATGTCTCCCCTGCTGGCGGTACGATCAAAAGACTACAGAGGTATTTTGCTGAATACAACTATCATATGGACACAGACCACTATAACGGAAGCTTTGAACTGGAACTGAACTCGACAGTCAATTATGGCTCAGGTGCTGTTCCTATCATACAGTCAACACAAAATGGTTCTATTCCTCGATGCCCTCAATCCAACTACTATAATCCTATCAGAGGCTCATTCAATGTAGAGAGACACGGAAGCAGCGGTAATCCTGATCAGAAGTATCCACTCTACTCCCAAGTAGTAGGTAAAGACTTTGACTTTGATGTGGTAGCCTATCAGGAGATGCCACCACCACTATATAGCACAGAGCTCTCTCTAAGTGGATATACCGTGGATGTGGAGCTTATCAATGCCAGACCTTTCCATGATGCCAACTCTACCTTCGTCTGTAACAATCCAAACCCAAAGATCATCCAAACCCTCAATGTAGGGGGAGACAAGCATCTCTTTGCTACCTTTAACAGCAGTAGCCGAGTAGATATGTCCTCACAGAATATCCAAACTGATACAGCACTTAGAAATGCTGCCTTTAGAATATGGTATATCGTTGATAAAAACAATAGCATCGTCCCTTATGACAGCAATAATCCATCAGACAATACCTATTTCCAAAGTATCTATGATACCCACCTCAAAGCGGATGACACCACCCTACAAGCGAGTGGTACCCATGGCTTCTGTACTGTAGACACACTAGGGGCAGGTGGATGTTCCAGCTATATCAATCCAGAACTGGGTACCAGTGGATGCTATGCCTGCATGAGAGACTTCTTCTCCAGAGCAGTATGCTCCAGAGACAACTTCTCTATCCGACCTGCTGCCTATAGGATAAGTATCACGGATAGCAATGAATCAACCAACCCCGCAAATAACATTCTCTTGGGGACCAATGACAGTACAGGCATAACTCCTGT
This sequence comes from Sulfurovaceae bacterium, assembly GCA_965215705.1. Lineage (GTDB taxonomy): Bacteria > Campylobacterota > Campylobacteria > Campylobacterales > Sulfurovaceae > JAAXPZ01. The sequence continues at coordinate 126,392 of CBDCEE010000008.1, forward strand.
AGCACGTCTCGCCGCAGGATACCAGTACAAACTGGATGGCAATGCCACCAGTTATGTCAATGACCAGACCATTGCCAAGGGATATACCAGAAAGTTTGACAACAGCGCGATCACTGATCTCTCCTCGTTGCTCATCTTTGAAGACAACGCAGCATGTTTTGACAAAAACGGTACAAACTGGGATATCTCATTCATCAATAGCGCCATCAAAGGTATCGTCCAGAACAATGATATCAACCTCTCTGCAGGAAACCTTGTCAAACACAGCAATGTAGGAAGATACGCCTACAAACTCCATGACAGCAACTGGACCATCGTAGATCAGCGTAGGTATCCATTTAAAACCTTTGCCAATGTAGATGACTGTATCCTTGACGACAACAGCATCGCTACCGACAGCATCAGTAAATCAGGATGTGACATCAACTCCAGACTTACTGTCAACACTGGTGCCAGCAACCCTGTCCCTACCTACAATGACCTACATCTACAGTATGAACCCTATAGATTTGACTTGGGTGATATCAATCTAAGCATGCAACCAGACGGGAGATACCTCTTTATGACAGATTTCAACGGTACCTACTATACCACTCCCGCAAGTTTACTGAATATCATGGCAGCTACCTATGAGGGCAACATTACTGCACGGAGTAAAGATCAGATCCTCACCACAAACTTCACCAATGGGTGTGCTGCATCTGACTTGCAACTTAAGATACGTAGAGAAACCAATGCCTCAGAAAGTATCTTAAAGGGTGACTACAACATAGAGATGCAACAATATCTACAATATGGATCAGATGTTGAGCTACAGACCACTTTTGATGACATGCAGGCAGGAAAGGATGCAAATCTTACACTTTCAAAACAAGCTTTTGAAGACGCCGTGACACAGGGCTCAGCCAGAGTCAGGATCTACACAACCCTGAGAAAACCAAACAGACAAGATATACTAGACGACTATCCACGCACACCTATCCCTGAAGGTGTTGACCCTATCAGAGTCAACTATCTGGATATCAATGCTACCAGCAAAGAGGCCAACTCCAGTGCCAGTCTGGCAACACATATCCCTAAGGGTAGACAGGACCATGACCAGAACGTCACCTTCCTCTATGCCAAAGTAACCCCTGATGAGAAACTCTATACCACAGAAGGTAATGCTGTTTCTACCCCATTGAGTGTCATCGCCTACTGTGGTCAGGGTGTAGTAGCTTGTCGAAACTTTGATCTCAATACTACTACCACTGTGCCACACGAAAGCTCCGATTGGTATCAGGTTTCTAATCTATTTGGCACGAGAAGTGACTTTGGCACTATGGATCTCAATATCTCCTATTATACGGGAAGAACACCTGGAAATGCAGGTCTCTCAAAATCCAGGAATGTAAGCTTTGAGCTGAATGCCAGTACAGAGCCTCTGCGTGTTGGCTTACCTACAGATAACCCTCGCCCTGTTACTGTTGAGATCAAATATCTCATCCCTACATACACTCCTCCTCCTCCATGGCTCAGTTATGATCCTGACTCCGAGTTCTATAGAGTACGGTTCATCCCTCATCCCACTGCATGGACGGGACATGGGAAAACAGGTCATGTAGTAGATGATGATATCAGTACGACCAAAACCAGACGGCTGGAGTGGTAATATGAAAAAAGAATATCTTAGACCAGCCATTGCCATGATCGAACTGATCTTCTCGATAGTGATCATGGGTATCGTGCTGCTCTCTGCACCTATGCTGATCTCAGTAGCGAGCAAAAGCACCTCCGTCGCCCTTCAACAGGAGGGGATCAACGAGGCAGCAACCAGGATCAACATGATACTCACCTATGACTGGGATGATAACAGCATCAATGTTCCCTGTGGAACTACCTCCCCTATACTGCATGCCAATGGAGCCAATGCGCTCAAGATAGTACTGGGTCCGAAAAAAACACGTATAGGTGTTCCTGCCAATAGTAACTCACATACTTTTGACTGTAGCGGTCTACTACAATACAACGCTTCTGCCACCATGGGGCAGGAACTTCCCAATACCATAGATGATATCGATGATTTCAACAATGTTGGTCTGGCACTGGTGCTCAATTCCGGTGTAGGAGGAAAGGACTATATCGAGAATCCTGTTACCACGGGGGGACATAATGTACTGATAAACACTGCTATTAATTATGTTGATGATGCTGCTGACTATGACAAAGAGTTTACCTTTAATTTTAATTCAGGAAGTGCTCCTGCAAGCACTACCAACATCAAAGCTATCAATGTCACCCTCACCAGCAGCAGCACCGAAAAAGAGTTAGAGAAAAATATTGTCATGCATGCATTCAGCTGCAATATCGGAAGCTATACATACTATAGGAAGGCCATATGATAAGCCAAAATAACAGACTTCGCCATGCCTTTACTATGCTCGAACTGATCTTCGCAATGGTTATACTCGGTATCGTCGCCTCTATCGGTGCAGGGGTGATCACACAGACCTTTGAGAGCTATATCATACAGCGTGCCCAATACCGTGCCAATATCAAGACAGAGCTCGCTCTCAACCAGATCGCCAATCGCCTACGCTATGCTATCCCAGGTACAGTAGGTGCTAGAAAAACACTGGGTACTCCCTATATCCGGATGGAAGTCGTCACCGATGCTGAGATGAATGTCCTCCAGTGGGTAGGCTATGACGGTGATAGTTTCGAAGCTATCACCTCTGCTGCTGATAGAAAACCAGGCTGGAGTGGTTTTTGTGATGTTGATGCATCAAGCAGTACTGCCATCAGTACCCCAGGATCTAATCTAGCTCTAGCTAGCACTATTATCACTAACCTCAATGGCACCGTAGGTAATGCTAGGCTCTATTTTGCAGACAATGGTGCCCTCTCTTATGGTGTCGCAAGTGTCGCAGGAGAGATTATCACTATGAATGGTACCGGTATCCCTCCTGGCACACTGATACCAGAACGCTATAAACTTGCCTGGAGTTCCTATGCACTAGAAGTAGATGCCAATGGTGATCTACTGTTACATCATCATTTTGATCCTACAGCAGGAGTTGCTATCGCAAACGATACAAGCACACTACTGCTACATGATGTTACAAACTTCCGATTCAAGTATTCAGGTGGTGCATTCCGACTCAAGCTCTGCAAAGAAGAACAGATCAGTGATAACGCAGCCCAAACCCTCCATGCTTGTAAAGAAAAGGTGATATTCTAATGAAAAAAGTTAAAATGAGAGAAGCATTCTCGATGATCACTGCGATCTTTGTGATCGTAGTGATGGCATCGATCGGTGCACTGGTCATGAGTATCAGTGGTAAGATCGTCAAGACCACTACTGCCCAGTACCAGCATGAGCAGGCGATCCTCTACGCCAAAAGTTATACTGAGTTTGCCGTGATGGCAGTCACTGCCAATGATCGAGCTACTAGCTGCACCCAGGATATCACTGGCACGATAGGTACACCTGCTAATGGAAATGGATACAGAATCAGAACACGTATTGCCTATATTGTAAATGCTACAGTGGATGTTAGTGGATGCGATGCACCACGTGTACTAAGTGCCGCTGTCACCACACTAGGCACCCCTCTGACCATCATCATTGATGCTTATGTAGACTATAAAGACCCTGATAATATAGCACAGTGGCGTACCGTACATAGACGTACTGTACAGAAGATATAAGGAGAGCAGATGATGAAACAAAAAGCATTTACGATGATAGAGCTTATTCTGGTAATAGTAGTACTAGGGATCCTCGCAGCACTTGCAGTCCCCAGACTAAATCGAGATCTCCGACAGGAAGCTGCTGACAACATCCTCTCCAGTATCCGCTATACGCAACACCTGGCACTACTGGATAATAAGCAGAAGTTTGATAATCCTCAATGGGAAAGACGCTACTGGCATCTCTATTTTGGTACCTGTGACAGCAACCCCTTCTATGCTGTAGGGAGCGATGACAATATGGATGGATCTGCTAATGCCAGAGTGGACAGTACCGAGGCTGCACTTGATCCTGCTAATGGCAAGCTCATGTGGGCACACGATGGTGGCTGCGCGGGAAGTTTAGCTATCACAGACCTCAGCCCCAACATATTTATCGGTAAACGCTATGGCGTTGAAACAGTCACGGCAGGAGGAGGCTGTAATAGTAAATATATCGCCTTTGATCATCTGGGACGCCCACACCAAGGCGTTGGCTTTTCAAACGCAGCACAGCCAGTACATGCTGGATATCTCTCTTCACGCTGTACATTACAGTTTACTCTAAAAAAGGGAGATCCTTTTACAATCAATATCGAGCCTGAAACTGGCTATGCTTATATTGACGGGCAAGAGAATATTTAGTATTATCCCTGCTTCATGATCCCAAATAAACTCTTTGATCGCAACAGTAACGCCGCCATCCTTACTGCGGGTATCGTCTCACTGATCTTGGGGATCGGGATCGCTCGCTTTGCTTTTACCTCCCTGCTACCACCTATGCTGGATGACTTCCTGGATGTGACGGCTACGGGGATACTTGCTTCTGTCAACTTTGTGGGCTATCTCTCTGGTGCAATCTTTGCTATCTTTATCCAGGATATCAACACCAAAGTACGCTACTTCCGGCTCGGGATGGTACTCTCTGTACTCACCACCGTCATACTGGGAATCTCTGATGATCAGACCCTCTGGATGATCGCCCGCCTCATTGCAGGATTTGGTACAGCAATGGGGATGGTGGTAGGCTCTGCTATCGTCATGACCAAACTGGATATGGAAGACAAGACCAAAGCAATGGGCATCCACTTTAGCGGGATCGGGATTGCGATACTGGTCACGGACCTCATCTCCAAGGCTGTCATGTCACTGGGCTATGATTGGCGAACTGCCTGGCTCGTACTCAGTCTGAGCGGTATTGTGATGGCAGTCTATGCGATCTATATCCTCTCTTTTGACCAGCATATCAAGCAGTCTGCCACCAAACATCGCTTTGATATCAGGATTTTCTCCCCTTTTGTGATCATTCTAACGATCGCTTACTTTACAGAAGGGGTAGGCTTTGTGGTACAAGCTACCTTCCTTCCCAATATCATCGATACCATTCCTGGACTAGAGGGCTGGGGAAGCCGTACCTGGACTATCGTAGGTCTCGCAGGGATACCCTCCTGCATCCTCTGGATGCGACTGGCACACCGCTTCGGAAGTATCAAAGTAATCATTCTTGCCATGGCTCTACAGGTCATCGGGATCCTTCTGCCTACCATGACTTCCAATATTACGCTCATTCTACTCAGTGGGCTGCTCTATGGTGGTACCTTTGTAGGGCTTGTCGCCCTCTTCCTCAACCTGGGAGGAAAGATCGCGTCCCACAATCCTGTCATACTGATGGGAGCATTTACGACTGCTTACGGTATCGGTCAGGTCTCGGCACCTCTCTACAGTGTAGCACTGGTTAACTTTAGTGGAAACTATGACTATGCCCTCTACGTGACAGCTGCCATTGTTAGCTCTGGCATCCTTCTTCTACTTTATGGCAGAAGATACAGAAGTTAGTCTATATATACCATTTTTTAATCACGCTCCACGCCTCCTCTGCACTCTCTGTAAAGCTAAAGATATTCAGGTCTTTTGCTGCGACCATCCCCTCTTCAAGTAAAAAATCAAAGTCAATTGCTTTTTTCCAATATGTTTTTGAAACAAGCACAACTGGAATAGGGTCAGCCTTTTGTGTTTGGACTAAAGTAAGTATCTCAAACAGTTCATCTAATGTACCAAAGCCTCCAGGGAATACCACCAGAGCCCTTGCACGCTGAAGAAAATGAAATTTTCGTATAGAGAAGTAGTGAAATTGAAAACAGAGATCAGGTGTGATATAAGGATTAGGGAACTGCTCATGCGGAAGTGCAATATTGAGCCCGATACTTTTGGCACCTACATCAAATGCACCTCTGTTTGCTGCCTCCATGATTCCAGGACCACCACCAGTCATCAGTGTCACCTGACAATCCTCCGGCCCTTTTCCACTCTCTCCAACCAGTCTTCCCAGTTTACGTGCCTCCTCGTACCAGATGCTCTGTTCAACCATCCTTTCAGCACTGTGCAGCTGCGCCAGTTGCATATCGGATGGGACGGATAACTGTTTGAGCTGTTTTTCTGCCTTCCTTAAACGTACCACTGCACTCTGATACTCTATAGTACGTGCACTACCAAAGACTACAATAGTCTCCTCTATACCATACTCTTGAAGTTTGGACTCAACCCTGAGATAATCCAACTACAGTCTGATCCCCCGTGCCTCCTCTGAGGCGATGAAAGCAATATTTTCTTCCAAAAGCTGGTAGCTAGGGCTTTTCATAATCTCTGCTACCTGTTTAGGAGCATTGGGATCTTCCTGCTTGGATTTGGGTCTCTGCCATGGGAACAGCATTTTTTTCCCATTTTTACTTTTTACTTTTTACTCTTTTCATAATGCAATCCTCTTTGATTATTATATACCATTTTAGCTATAATCGATACAGCTATTAAGAAGGAGAAGCCATGCAAAATATCGCTATCTTATGTTCTGGAGGAGATGTTTCAGGCATGAATGCTGCATTGAAACGTTTTGTAGAGTATAGCAAGATGCAAGACTTGACACCTTTTTTTATTGAAAATGGCTATGAGGGGCTCATTGATAACACACTCTATAAGGCTACCTATAGTCATGTCTCCGGTATTATCTCCCGTGGTGGCACCAAGATCCATACTTCCAGGTCTCAACGCTTCATGGACCCCGCCTACCGACAGATCGCGATCAAGAACCTCAAAGCTCAGCAGATAGATGCATTGGTTGTGATGGGAGGGGATGGTTCCTTCAAAGGGATGCGAAAGATGAGTGAAGAGGCTGACAATATCCGCTTCTGTGGTATCCCTTCTACGATAGACAATGATATCGCCGGTACCGAATACTGCCTTGGTGTGGACACTGCACTCAACATGATCAAGTATGCGATAGATTCCATCCGTGATACTGCCTCTTCTTATGGGAGAGCCTTTGTCATTGAGGCGATGGGGAGAGGATGCGGGTATCTGGCATTGGTCTCGGCATTGACCTGCGGTGCAGAGATGTGCCTCATCCCAGAGATCCCTTATGATCTAGAACAGTACAAAAAAAAGTTTCTTAGGCAGAAAGCAGAGGGAAGGAGATATTTTATCGCAGTTATCTCAGAAGCATTGAAACATACCACAAAGATAGAACATTGGTTTGAAGAAGAGCTTGGTATTGAAGCTACCTCCATGGTACTAGGGCACATCCAGAGAGGAGGCAACCCCACCGTCTATGACCGTCTCATGGCATTCCATTTTGTTACCCATGCAATAGATGGACTACTGGAGGGCAAAAAAAGTACCGTGGTCTGTCACAATGGCGGAGGGTTCAACTACAAAGAGATCCACGAAGTCGCCTTCAAGCAGTACCAGATCAATGATACCCTTATGAAACTTGGCAAAGAGTATGGACACGCCTAAGAGATCAGAACAAGGGACATTCACATGCCCCTTCAGTAGCATCAGTAGTGTTTGTTTTAGAAAGTGTAGATCAAGCCTACAGTAACAGCATCTGCCTTAAACTCCTTAAGGTGATTGTTGGGATGTGCTGCCACAAGCCCATCAAAATCATCATCATCATACATCACAACATAGTCTGCAAAAACTGAAAGGTTTTCTGTAAAAGCAAAAGAGAGACCTGCACCATACTGGAAGCTGGAGTCTGAATTTTCTGTACCATTCCCCCAAGTAACATTTGTTTTACCGTAACCAAGCAGACCATAGAGTGCAAACTGATCAAACTGTAATGTCGGCTTCAGATAAAGTGCGATATTGTCAAACTCTGCTGAAGTCATATGATCATCGATAGGAGACATAACCTCACCACTAGGCCCTGTATAAGTAGCATCACCTATGCTCTTGGTATAGCGTCCCTCTACAGAGATATAGTCATTAAACTTATACCCTGCCAGCACCATACCTGCTTTCCACTCATATTCGAAAGTACCAGGGATATCTCCTCCGCCACCCTCAATATCATAGACAAGATCACTATACTCAAAATTAACCAGCGACACACCAGCACCGACATAAAAGTTGCCTACCACAGGTGCGATAGGATCTTCAGCGATCATGACATTTTTTCCTGCAAATCCCATGCTGCTTGCCATCAGTACCGATAGTAATATACCTGAACCTTTTTTCATTTTATACCCCTTGTTTAAAGAATAGTAAGGCTGTTTACGAAGCCTTCTGTCTCAAGTATATCTAAAAAGTGTGTCAAAAATATGTCATGACCTCCCTTTCTTTGCAACCGTTTGATCGACTATCTTATAGAGATACCATTTTTTCTATATCTATTTCATTTTGGTAGATTTTATTTTTTTGTGCTGCTTATCAAAATATCTCAACTATGCTTGTTAATATCCGTTAAGGGATGATTAGGAGAGGGTTAGCACAACTATTTTATCATGACAGTATCCGATCCAAAAGGAGGAAAAGATGTTAAAAAAAGCTTTGATCATTTCACTGATCCCACTGTTTGGTTTTGCTCTGACACTGACAGAGGCGAAGCACTTGATGGGTAGAACCTCATTTACTCTGACAAAGGCTGATTACGCCATACTCAAAAACAAAAACAAAAAAGAGGCAGTAGCATGGCTACTAAAACAGAACCAAGACAGTGATACACTGCCCCCGCCCTCATGGGACAGCAGGCCAAAGATACGAAATAAGCCTCCCAGAAAGATGAATACCCAAGAGAGGGAAGCTTTCCGAAAAGAGTATAAGCAACGAAGAGAAACTCTCAAAAACTGGTGGATGCAGACCCTACTACAGACCAAAACTCCCCTCAGAGAGAAGATGACTCTGTTTTGGCACAACCACTTTACTTCAAGTCTCAAAAAGGTTCGTTCCTCTTACCTGATGCTAGAACAAAATAAGCTACTGCGAAAGTATGCCCTTGGCAATTTTGGCGACTTTCTGCATGCGATCTCCAAAGACCCTGCCATGATACTCTATCTAGATAACCAAAGTAACAAAAAGCAAAACCCCAATGAGAACTACGCCAGAGAGGTACTGGAACTTTTTACACTAGGAGAGGGACATTACAGTGAGAAAGATATCACTGAATCAGCCCGTGCCTATACAGGTTGGCATGTCAATCGCAAAAAAATGCGCTTTGTCTTTGTGAAGAAACTTCATGACTATGAGAAAAAAACATTCCTAGCAAAACGCTGTGATTTCGATGGTGATGATATCCTGGACATCATACTCCAACAGCAGAGAACTGCTCAGTACATCACCACAAAGTTTTACAGGGAGTTCATCAATGACAGAGAGATAAACCAGATAGAGATAGAGCGTATCGCCACACTCTTTTATGAAAGTCATTATGATATCTCTACCCTACTTAAAGAGATACTGCTCAGTCCTGACTTCTGGGACGAAAAAAACAGAGCAGTGCTGGTCAAGTCTCCCATAGAGCTGATCGTAGGTACGCTGAGAGCTCTTGGTATGCAGCCCAGTCAGATCAGACCTCTAGTATCTGCATCTAGACAGCTCAAACAAGACCTCTTTGCCCCTCCCAATGTCAAAGGGTGGGCAGGAGGTGTCGACTGGCTGGATTCCAGCTCTGTACTCATGCGAAGACAGATTATAGGTAGACTCTCCCGAGGCAAAGAGATGGGAAAGACGAAGAACAAAATGATGCAGACAAGAGAAAATATTTTCTCCAAAGAGGTACTTTCCAAGAAGCAGAAGGTAGCATTTCTTAGAGAATATCTTTTACCTATCACCCCCATCAATACTGTTAATGAGAAAAAAGATATCAAAAAAATCACAGTCGATCTTATAAAAGATCCCGTTTATCAACTAAAGTAGGAGAAGGACATGTTACAACGAAGAGATTTTATAAAACAGATAGCGCTAGGCAGTCTCTGCTTGGGATTTCCCTCCCTGCTCAGTGCCAGGAGTATGACCAACAAAACAGTGATCCTCCTAGAACTTTCAGGAGGAAATGATGGGCTCAATACCGTCATCCCCTATGCAGACCCACTCTATTACACACTACGTAAAAATATCGCCATTCCCAAAGAGAAGATCATCCCTATCAATGAGCATCTCGGTTTCCATCCCTCTCTGGAAGGCTTTTCCAAGATATTCCAAAGTGGAGATATGGCTATCTTGCAGGGAGTAGGCTATCCTGATCCCAACCGTTCACACTTCAGGTCTATCGAGATATGGGAGAGTGCCTCAGACACGGATACCTATCTGGATAGTGGCTGGATCACAGATACCTTTTTGCACAACAGTGCTAGCCATCCCATCGATGGCATCATCATGGGAAAACATTCTCAAGGACCTCTATTTGGTCAGGGGATCAAAACGGTGGACATCAATGACCCCGATCGATTCATTCGTAGATCCAAGCATCTCAAAAATCCTCATGCCAACCCAACACAGCACAACCATGCACTCACGCATCTTCTCAATGTCCAAAGAGAGATCAACACTTCCAGGGAGCTTTTCAGTAAAAAACTGATCCCCTCGGACAAGTTCTCTGATGAAGGGTTTGCCAAAGACCGATTTTCAAAAGAGCTCTATCAGGCAGCGCGTGTGATCGTCAGTGATCTAGGCATACCAGTCATCAAGATCAGCCTGGGAGGCTTCGATACACACAGCTATCAGCTCAACCACCAAGCCAAGCTACTTGAACAGCTCGATATAGGATTGTCACAACTCAGAAAAACACTCAAACAACACGGCAAGTGGGAGGATACCTTGATCCTCACTTATGGTGAGTTTGGCAGGCGTGTCGCAGAGAATGCCAGCAGAGGTACAGACCATGGCAAAGCAAATGTACATTTCGCTCTAGGAGGGAAGGTCAAAGGCGGGATCTATGGCAAGCACCCAAGACTAGATGACCTGGACAACGGAGACTTGAGATATAGTATGGACTTTAGATCCATTGACAAGACCATCGTAGAGGATTGGTGGGGATACAAAACTACCGATAGACTCAGAGCCTTCAAAAAAGTAGCGTATCTTCGCTAGAAGATAGGCAGTATTTTATCTATTTATGTTATATACCCGTCCTCACATGATGATGCACTGATGATTGAGCCTGTAGTGGGGAGGGGTTCATGGTGCACACCAACTGATGTATAAAAATACACAGGTAATACAGTTATGCTATACTAGAGGGATGGACGAAAAAGGAGGATGATATGATCAGCCCAAACATAGTCTTGAGAGCTAGTCTACTGTCTTTTGTAGTATTTTCTGTTATTGCCTATGCAGGCAAAACCCCACAAATCCCTACCACCCTAAATGCCAATGACACCAACGATACGAACGGTACCCATATCGTCTCACCAGCTCCCCCAGGAGAAGAGCATACTGTCATAGACTTGGGCAATCCAGATGAGCATAACTGTGTGGATATCGTACATTTTCACAGCTATCCAGACTACACACTCAAGATTACATTCAAGAAACATACAAAGTCAGGATCATCATACTATATCACCCAGTACTCCAACTGGACCAAAGAGTACAACGCTACCGAGGAGTACCAAAGTTATCATATGCATGGTACAAGTTATGACAATGGTACTGTAACAGGCATCGTTAACCAAGATATGACAACGATAGACCACTATACACTCAATGCACTCAACATCATGCCCATACGAGAGATCACCCATGTCGATGTAAACCCTGGCAAAGGCACCTTCACGGCATTTGACGGAAGCATCACGCCCATAAACCCATCGTACAGTTTGACAAGATATATGCCTTTTAAGCTATTCCCAACCAAACTCTGTGCGGGAGCCGCGCTTACCACTGACTTTATTGTAGAGAGCAATGGTCATGGTACAAAACAGAGATTTAGAGAGGAGGTGCTAGAGATTGGCGTCATGAAACATGTGCCAGCAGGAACTTTCAAAACAGTACATATGCGTCATGACTCTTTCTCTCCCGTCTCTTTAAAAGGAGAGATGTGGTTTGATCTCAAGACAGGGATCATGGTCTACAGCGAGGACGACAACCAGATAACAGAATTGACCTCTATGGGTCACAAATGAAAAAAAGTACCCGTTTAACCATAGAAATAACATCTGCCCTTGTTATGTCTTCATTTCTGATATGGCTTGCAGTAGATTTTCGCCCTGGGGTAGTTTTGGGAAGGGTGCAGGACTTTTTGAGATGGCTCTATGTTCTCCCTTATGTATTGGGGATAGCGTTAGGAAAAGATCCACACAATCCCAACATGATAGTATTTGCTATTGGTATCTTCATCGAGGTTTTGTGCATAGTATGGGCTATACGATATATTTTTATCAAAAGAGGAAAGGAGGATAGAGATGCATAAAATAAGCACGAACAAACACCTATCTCTCACTGGTATCGCTGGGGGTACGTTACTGCTTATGCTGGGCTTTCTCTATGAGATTCTCTTTGCAGGCATCCCCTACCAAGACCCTACTCCCTCCATGATGCGGCGTTATGCGTTCCATGAGATGATAGGACAAATCATTGAATGGATCGGAGTGCTTGTCCTCGTATTGTCGATCATTGGCATCATCATACATACATTACAAAAAGCAAAAACAAAATGAGAATATCACTAAAACGCCTCTTTTTACTCATCCTCCTGTCTGCTTTTATGGCTGCGGAAACAGGGAGGATAGAGAAGATATATGCTTCTGATATAGGTACAAAGTATGAGATCATAGGGCCTCTGGGGTATCGGCTTGGCAAGCTCATCGATCTCAAAGTAAAAGCTCTGCCAAACCCAAATAAAGGCAAATCAAACTGGCTCTCTGTAGTCACAGTAAATGGTAAAAAGCTAAAAAAACCGATCCAACTATCCTATGTATTTTCAACATGGACAAAAGGTGCTAAAGCGTTGCTAGTGGGTAAAACCTATACGCTAAGAGCCTATCAACATGGAAGCATGGTCGGCATACCCTATCAAGCTATGAAAGAAACCACCTTTGCCCAAACAAGTGACTATCATTTTGATGTAGCACTGGTCATCATCAAAGCAGCACCCTTCGTCAACTCACTTGAAAAAGCGTGGCTCAGCATTTCTGATATTCTGAAAAAACACTCATGTCTCTCTTCCCATGGCTTTGATAGAGAGACACAAGATCATGGAGACGCATGGCTGCTCATTGTCAAAGACAAAAACCCAGACCCCAAAACATCCTGTTGCCAAATCCGACTTATTGTGGATAAAAACAGTGGTGTTGTGGGCTATGAAAATGAATAAGAAAGGAAAAAACATGAACTTTGATGAAATACAGATAATTCAACAAATCCAAATAGCACAGATGAATGCTACATAAAGCTAGAGGGATGCCACTATGAAAGCAACGATAAAGAAGTTTACTATACTCTTTCTATCTATTTTTTGTATGCTTGTGTATGCACAAAACACAGAGACAGAACACCATACTTCATTCAAAGGAATGGAGTTACACTCATGGCATGAGGTAGAGGCGGGGTGGTGTTTTAGTCTTTTACAGGGAAGCAACTATAGAAAAACCATAAAAGAGATAACCGACCCAAGTACAAAAATAGTAGGTGTGAAAAATCTTAAAGAGTCTCTAGCAAGACTTCCTATTGGAGAACATGTATTTTGGGTCAATTATGCAAGTAAGTCTGTTTCTGCTGCTATGCTTGATGATCTGTTGCAGTATGCACAGAAAATACCTATCAAACTTCAATTTTTGGATGCATCACACATGGACAATGATAAAAAGAAAAAGGCTGCAAAGGAGCTCGGTGATGCTTTGATAAAAGCTACCATCAGTGGAGGATTGGATAAAAATAGTTCTGTAAAAGAGATCCTTATAGGCAACTCATTGAAAAACAAACTGCTTGGTATGCGAGATATGTTCGATCACTCCTGCTATACAAAAGTCCTCTCTGGTGATGCACCAAGCGTAGGCGATGGCAAGGCATCTTTTCATTTCTTTCTCATCTGTCACGATGAGACAAAGATAGGTATTCGACTTAGGTTTGATGAAGAAAAAGAGAGACTCTATATTTTGGGATATTGGACAAGCGGTCTATGATTAGGAGACTATTAGGAAGGTAAAAATAAACTAGCGTATCGCCAGTGTGATGCTTCATTCATATACTTGTATTTGGCAGGGTTATGATGGATATATTTTATTTTTAGATAAGACAATAAATAGTATCATAGAGCATGGGAGGTCTTCTCTTTTTGTAAACATGATCTCCAAAAGGAGGAACAGATGAAAAAGCATACTATGTTAAATGGGCTGTTTATGTTTATGACTATTATCTTATTGAGTGTGGTCAGTAGTACACAAGCAACCACATTACATGACACTAATGAGACCAATGATACCAATGTAAGTCAAGGGGGCGGTGTTTTGCCTATTGTCGAGGGAAATGAAGACAGCAACAGTACGGCAGTAAAAAGCGGCTCTGGAGCGTTACTGACAAAGGCAGTTACGTATACTCAATATGATGGTATATCGGCTGGTACCAATACAATACTATATGGCTATCAGAAACAGGGAGATGCATGGCTTGTGACAACTATGAATGTGCATGGTCAAGGTGGTCAAGGAGGATTTTCCGTAGATAACAACACGAGATTTACTTACAATGCAGCCCATCTACTGACCACAATGAAAAACATAACAACAATGACGGCCGGTGGTTCTACCAACGTAACACATTCATCAGCAGTATTTACCTACGAAGGCAAAAGACTCAAAAGTCAAAAAGATTATGCTGAGGGTAAGATCAGATCGGATATGAGTGTTTTGGAGTGGGAAGGAGAATATGCTATCAAAACAAAAAGGAAGATTTACAATCCTAAAACTGGTGCACTGGATGACATCAAGGTCACTACCAAAACCATAAAAGATGACAGAGTAACAAAAGCAGAAGTGCAAAGCAGTAAAAAAGGTACACAAACAATAACATACGATTATGCCAACACCACCATAAATGATCCTCAATACTATACCAGCTATATTCCAAATATTGAAAGTGCCATAGAACTACATGGATTGGTTCAAAGCAAACTTATAGAAAAACTTGGAGGAGCAAAAACAGAATCCTATGTGTATGAATTTAATCCAAAAGGATTGGTAAGTAAAAAAACAATTCACACGAAAAGTACACATGTAAAAACATGGACAACGTATGAGTATTCTTATGGCAACTATTGAAACATCGTAGAACACTTTGCACGCATGTGCCTTAAAAGAAATATAGGAGACATTTATTTTTGCCTGTCTCTTGGCGATCCAATACTATCGCTGATCAAAGAGATGATCACTGTAGTATTTTTCTTTGATAAAAAGAAAGGATGTATTCGTTTTTCGTCTAGACTATTATGTATATGTAAAACTATTTCATCTTCATTATCACTATCCTTTTTATACTCCCAACTTTCTATATCATCCCAGTTCACATGCCAATTTGAAAATGTTGCTGTCTGGGTAATGCCTTCTGCCGATATTTCTAGTTTGAACAGATATAATGATCTGATAAGAAACCCTACAAGAAACACTGTAAGTAGTACAACTGGTAAAGTGAATATTAGCACTATTGGTTCATCTTCATTATAGACTCCTTCAATAGCAGGACTGAAAAGTCCAAGATATCCAGGAATCCAGAATACTAAAAATATGATCAACAACTTCACTTCTAATTTATTCACTGTAAAGATCATGGACTTCATCTTGTGCTCCATATATTGTATGGCGTGTTGGCACTTATATTAATTGGCCTTATCCTCTTTTATTTTATTAAGCTCCTTGTATGCCCTGCAGGCATATTGTCCTCCAAGCTTGCATGCTCTTTTGAGATACTTTTTTGCTTTGGCGATATCTTTTTTGACCACGGCACCTTCTGCATATATATTGCCTAGCTCGTAGCAAGCATAGACCTTTTTTCTTTTGCAACTGATTCCATACAGCTCTATGGCTTTAGGGTAATCTTTCTTTACCCCTTGTCCACTAATATAGTACTTTCCGGCCTGCCAGCAGCTTGAAATATTTCCACCTTTGCATGCTTTTTCATAAAGCTCTCTGGCTTTTATATGGTCTTTGGTAACACCATACCCATGCTTATATTGATTGCCCAGATTTCTACATCCAGATGCATCGCCGTCATCACACACTTTGGAAAAATACATATTGGCTTTTTTCTGGTCTTTAGGCACACCATATCCCTTCGAATAGAACACTCCTAAACTACCGCAACCCAAAGTACTGCCTAGCTCACAACTGCGTTTAAAATACTCTGTTGCTTTGGTATCATTCCGTTTGACACTTAGAGCCAGCCAGTACATGTCGCCCAGTACACCACATCCTCTGGCATTCCCGCCTTCACAACTCATTTTGAGCGGTGTCAATGCCTTGAAATAGTCTCTCTCGACCCCTATACCCTTGCGGTAGGCGTAGCCCAGATCACTACAAGCCTGTATATCTCCATTTTCACATCCCTCTTTGTATCGCTTGAGTTTCTTAGATTTGGGGTGTAGGTCAGATAGAGAAGGGTATGGGTATTTGACTATCAACTCTTCTGCTTTGGAAAGTACCTTGTTCCCTGCAAACGATATGGCTCTAATGAGACCTATGCTTTTGCCTTCCTGATAAGCCCTTGCAGCAGGGCTGGCAAGAAACTTCAGGTATGTGACCAATACCTTTTCATCTACAGATGCCATATCATAAGACATACTGAGCATAGCAGTCTCCCAAACCTCTTTAGCTATCTCTTTTTGCTCTTTTTTTAGGTCATTTTCTATCTTGTACCCTTTTACATCCTGAAGTATCAGACTCCTCAAAAAACGCTGAAGCATAGTCTGCTCATTGGTTGCATGTTCTGTGAAATTCATTGCAAAAAGAAGCATCTGGTAGATCTCCAGTCGTCTGGCATCAGGTTTGGGATCTTTTTTAGTATTGTATATCTCTTCCCAATTCTCTTTGTATTTGGGTGCCTCTTCTCGGGCTGTCATCGCCTTGGCATCGTCTGTGATATACCATTTCAACAGGGCTCTGGCTTCTGCATCTGAGAGCGTTTGGGCTATCTCGTCCTTGACGATCGCCAACATTGCATTGTCATCAAACGCCATCGATATTTCTTTTTCAAGTGCTTCTCTATTTTCTTGAGAAAGTGTAGAGAGGAAATCCTTAATATCTACACGGTTGGCTATAGTATCTGCTACTTGTGGTATCTGTACATTGAGACCAGATAGGTTCATGATTTGAGTAATCATCTCTTCATGGGTTAGGTTCTGCTCTTTTGGAAGTTCCTGAGCGTAGAGCTCTGCACCAAAGTAACCTCCCAGCACAGCAATAATCGTCATTATTTTTAATAGTTTCATAATAACACTCCTTTTCCCAAGCTTACTCCTTTGAGGTTTAAAATACAATAAATATGTATTGTACCCATAGAGATTAGCATCCCAATAGACTAGGTAATAGACTTATGTTATACTATTGAATAGACCGAAAAAGGAGGATGAGATGATCACCTTATACAAAGTTTTGAAAGCTAGTCTGCTGTCTTTTGTGCTATTGTCTACTTTTGGCACTGCTGGCAGCAGTGCCACCACCAATCCCCAAACCCCTACTGCTACAGGTACTCATGATAGTAACGATACAAACCAGACCCTTGGCCTTTCGCCAGCTCCAGACAAGGATGCCATCATAGACCTGGGAAACATTGACACCAATAACTGTGTTGATATCACACACTTTCATAGGTACCCCAATTACACACATGAGTTGACCATGCATAGTATGCCAGGGAGATCATGGGTCATCAGGTATACAAACTGGTCACAAGAGTACAATAGTACCAACCAACACCAAAGATACCACATGAACTCCACCGAATTTTCAAATGGAAAGTCTATCCATGTGGGAGATATGGATATAGATGTTACCGAGACATTCGTACTCAATACGCGTAACGCCGTACCTCTACGAGAAATTACCAAGAGAGTTGCTATCCCCATGAATAATACGTATGATGGAATTAGTATAGGTACAGGACCTGGTGTCAGTACCTATGCTCCCTATGAGCTTTTCCCCGTCAAAGACTGCCAGGGAGCCTCACTCAGCGAAACATACTACACCAATGAGGGTGGCGCACGCGGCTCCAAGCAGGTCGCTCGATTGGATGTGGTGAAGATAGGGGAAAAGAAGTGTGTGAAAGCAGGCTGCTTCGATACGGTACACCTGCATTTTATTAGTACCTCTCCCGTCGACCTAGAGGGAGACAGGTGGATGGATATCAAAACTGGGGTAATGGTATACAGTGACAGCGGATCACAAAGGACAGAGCTGATCTCTATAGATAGATAAAAGAGAAGTGCCTTATTTTACTTATTGCAGTAACGTATTTGTATGCAATGTCATTCCAGGATATTTTGCAAACACTGGCAATATTGATTTGTTTCTGTTTTAGCTCCAGTAGGTCTTAAAAGTAACTCTGTTGGTTTTATGGTCTATCACTACTTCTGTATCATCTCTCAGCTCGTTTAAGCAGACTTTTGTTGTCTCTCTCGTTGCTAGACATTACCATCATACCTATAGCGACAAAGAGCACTAAGCTTACAAATACCATTGGGAGATATTTATTTTTCATCATCGACCTGATCCTTTCCTCCATTCTACTCCCCTGTTATTTAAAATCCAATAAACCCGTATCATGCCATAGAGATCACCCTAACTAATAGCCAGGTAATAGACTTATGCTATACTCTATCTAGTGCTCCAGAAGCTCTACACTGTTGATCATCTGCTTTTGCTGCTGTCAACCGCGGAGTTAAAATAGGCAGTTTTTCGTAAGTTTTTTTTAACGAAATGTAACCGTAAGCAACATCAATATTTTAGTCCTACTTTTTACTCTTTTTTGGTTCAAATTCATAAAGATCTGATCCATTCATTTCTTCCTCCTTTTTCTCTTTTAATCTGTAAGAATCTCCAAGTATATTTATCACATGAGAATGGTGCAATAATCTATCTAAAATAGCTGTAGTAACTACCTTGTCATTTGCAAAGATACTACTCCATTGTGAGAAGACTAAATTAGAGGTAACAATGGTTGAGCCACGTTCATATCTGCGAGAGATAACTTGAAAGAAATGATGTGCGTCTTCTTTGCTCATAGGAAAGTAACCTATCTCATCAATGACAAGTAATGCAGGAGACATCACAGCCTGTCGTAAAAAAGCATCATAACGCTTCTCTTTCTTTGCTTGACTCATTTGAAGTATGAGATCAGAAGCTGTAATAAAGCGTGCTTTGACACGTTTCTGTACAGCTTGATATGCTAGTGCAATAGCAAGATGCGTTTTACCCACACCAGACTGACCCAGTAGAATGATGTTCTCTTTTCTTCTGACAAACTCCATAGTCGATAATTCTTCTATCTGTCTTCTGTTTACGCCTACTGTAAAATCAAAGTCAAATTGTTCTAATGTTTTAATTGTGGGAAACCCAGCCATCTTGGTAAGTGTTGCTCTAGAGCGTTCGGCTTTAGAGTCAGATTCACTTTTAAGTACCTCATACAGATATTCACTATATTTCCAGCTCTCTTTGGCTGCACGGTTACTCAGCTCATGATGTGTTTTACAAAGAGAATTAAGTTTAAGTTCTTTACACAAAGCTTCTATCTGCTCATTTATTGCCATGATGCCCCTCCTGTAATAAGACTATACGTTAGTAAATATGCGATGGCAGCAGGAATGAACTCGTCATAACTTTGTAAATCACGTTGAGGGATATGTATACGGGGTTTAGGTTTGACTATAGGCTCTTGTGTTATACTTTTAGACGTTGCTTTTAATGGGTGGATACCGTTATATGGCTTCGGCACAGGCAGCAGCTGTAACTGCTCCTGTGCAAGTAAATCAAATGGTTTTTGTAGTAAAGTCTGATGTATTCTCGCATTGGCAGTATAGTCTAACCAATCCATCACTTCAGCGTTTGCGTTCTCTTTATTCATCGTGTATCCCATCATGGACAATCGTACTTTAAAAGTGTTATGAAAGCTGTATCTCAGATAATGGTTAAATCGTTCTACTTTACCTTTGGTTTGTGGTCTGTAGGGTTTACACACTTTAAGTTCCATACCGCAGTGTTTGGCAAAGTCACGGAATTGTTCATTGAATTTGTGTTTGCCTCTGCCATAGACATTACGTTTGAGAATAACAGTCTTCATATTGTCATAGAGACCTTCTTGTGGAACACCACCAAAGTAGGAGAAGGCATTCATATGACAATTGATGAGCGTATCTACTTTCTCATCTGTAACATACTCCACATACGATGCTCTTGAGTATCCCATCGTAGCCACAAAGGCAGATAGCCCATCTTTAGGAAACTCTATCCAATCGACTTGCATCTGCTTACCTTTGGCTGTTTCAAAGTTTACTAAAGGCTCTTCATCTTCAACTTTACGTCTAAGTTCATGCCTTTGCATATTCTCTTGCATCCAACGAAGGGAACCACTATACCCCATCTTTTGGATTTCTTTATAGATAGAGCTTGAGGGAATATGTACATCTAACTTATGTGCCTCCTCTAGCATTCTTGCAATATGAGGAAGATACGCATCTACTGTGGTACTGGTAGCTTCTCTTTTTATGGCAGGAATGTGACCTTCTGGTAATTTGGCGTACTTTGAAACAGTATCTCGACTCAGCCCAAGTTTACGTGCAATAGCACTCTTACTTAAGCCCTCTTTTATCATCTTGTGGATCATTTTTACTTCACCTTTTTTAAGCATAAATCTCCTTCTAAAATACATTAGAAAAAGACTCTAACAGATTTACTCTGTTCCTTTGGCTTTTTGGTTGTAAAAACTACTCTTTTAGCAGTCTTTTATACTGCCTATTTTAGCACCGCGGGTGACATCATTTTTACTTCACCTTTTTTAAGCATAAATCTCCTTCTAAAATACATTAGAAAAAGACTCTAACAGATTTACTCTGTTCCTTTGGCTTTTTGGTTGTAAAAACTACTCTTTTAGCAGTCTTTTATACTGCCTATTTTAGCACCGCGGGTGACAACCATCATTGGCAAAGGCAGACAAGGAGCAATCGTTACTATAGTAGAGCGAAAGTCCATGTATGTAAAACTCTCACTGCCTGTAAGAAAGAAAGCCCTTATCGTAGCCAATGAGATGATACGACTACTGGGAAGATACAAGAAACATGTGCACACCATTACCACAGATAACGGTTTGGAGTTCGCCAAACATCAAACCATTGCAAAAAAACTTAAATGTGATTACTATTTCTGTCATCCTTATAGCTCTTGGGAGAGAGGACTCAATGAGAATATCAATGGACTCATCCGTCAATATATCCCAAAAGGCAGTAGCTTTGAACATCTCACGGCTAAAGATATTAAAAGGATTGAGAACAGACTTAACCATAGACCTAGAAAATCTCTAGGATGGAGAACACCTTATGAGGTATTTCATGAAAATTTAAAGGCTTCATAGGAAAATTTGGATAGAATTTTTTAGAGGTGAAATTGCACTTTGGATTTAAATTCAGGCTTTTCTTCACATAATATTCTTCAGTTAAAATGCAATTTTTTCTATAGCCGTTAGGCTTTCTTTTTTTAAAAATCATCTATCACAACTCTACAACCCTCTCAAACATCTCCTTAATCTCACTCTCATGAGAAATAAGAAATATCTGCCGATACTGCTCTTTGATGGTGTGAAACGCTTCCATTATCTCGTAACGGCGTTCTTCGTCTTGCGAACCGAAGACCTCATCAAACGCTAAGAAACCTACTCCACCACTACCACTAAGCTCACTCAGAGTCTTAGAGATAGCGATGCGTAGCACAAGGTTAGCGAGGTCTATCTCTCCACCAGAAAAACGCTCTATGGGGTAGCGTACACCATCATCGTAGATGAAGAAGTCAAACTCGTTACTTACTTCGATGTGCTGGTACTTACCTCTAGTAATGGCAGCGTACATCTGACTAGCTAATTGGGTGATGTGTGGGGCTATCTGTGAGTTGATGCGGTTTTTAAACTCACCCATGAAGGCTTTGAGCTTCTCGTAGTCATTCTTATCATCAAGCTTTGTTTGAAGCTGTTTTTTCTGTGTTTCATTTCTATCAAGTTTACTTTTGAGAGTTTTTATCTCACCCTCTACCGTAGTGAGTGCCACTTTAGCATCTGACAATTTTGTTTGTATGGTCGTCTTAGCAGTCAATGCCTCAGCATAAAGCTTCTCTTGTTTCTCATGCTCTTTAGCATCATAACTATGCTCTGCTATGGCTTTTTCTTGCTTTTTGATGTTCTCTTGGCTCTGTGTTATGCTAGCCTCAATGCCTTTAAGTTCACTCTCTAGCGTAGGAATCTGTGCTATGAGCGTTTCAAGCCCTAGCAACTCTTTATACTTAGGCTCTAACTTCTCTTTCTCGCTCAGTGCCTCATGGTGAGCCTTTTCATCATACTTCACATCTTTGAGTGCTTCTAGGGCTTGTTTGTTTTTCATTCCTGTTGCAGTAATAGTCTTAAAGTCATTTTCTTTCTCTGTAAGTGTCTTCTCATCTGCTTCTAGTACACGTAAATCTCCACTAAGCTTTTGTAACAGTTGTTCTAGCTTACTTTTACTCTCTTGCTCTTTGTTCTTTAGCTCTACTATCTTTGTAAGCTCTGTTTCTCTCTTGACTATCTCATCATTATGCAATTTAACAATAGTCGCTTTGAGTGATGCAATGACATTATCATACTCATCGAGTAGTGGACGCGTACAGGTAGGACAGTCTGAGCCTTTGCCTATGGCTTCTATGTTGGCTACTTGCTTGTTGGTGTGTTCTATCTGCCCATTGTATTTGGCTATCTCTTGTTTGAGTCTACTCTCACTACCCTCTAACTCTTTGAATGTCGCTGTAGATGTCTGAAGCAGTTTACTTTGCTCTGTTTGCTCTTTAAGAAGTTGTGGTTTTACTTCGAGCTTTTTTTTGAGATCTTGTATCTCTTTTTCATCTTGTTTGTACTGAGCACGTAACACGACTTGCTCTTTCTCTAAGCCCTCTTTTTTCAAAAACAGTTCTTTTTGCTTTTGTAAATCGCCTATAGTCACTTCAAGCTTCTTGTACTCTGCTATGAGAGGTTTCTCTTTTTTATACTGCGTGGCTTTAAGCTGTAAGGCTTGGAGTTTCTCTTTTCCTTTGGCTAAGTTAGCCTTTTGATTTTCCAGTCCTTTTTGAAGTAAGTCAAGGTCAGAGCCAAGCTTGACAAATGCATCTTTGAGTACTTGCAAGGCTTTGACTGCTTTATCTAAGTTCTCCACCTCTTTACTCTTGGCATTAAATTCTTTGACTATCTTCTCTACCTCTTTTTTTAGAGCCTCTGCCTCTTTACTCTTATCCTCTTTCTCTTCTTCTAATGTTTTTACTTCTGTATCTGAGAGCAGTATCTCAGCAAAGCTTCTTATGTCACGGTTAAGGTCTGTGAGTCTAGAGCGTATCTCTTGTTCTATCTTGTCTATCTTCTCTAAGCCTAGTAACTTACGGATGATTTTCTTTCGCTCTTCATTTTTAAGCCCACTGAGTGCAGTCAGCTCCTTCTGAGAGGCGAAGACAGTATGCATGAAAGCTTCTTTGTTCATGCCTATGAGCTTGATTACTTCGGAGGTAACCCCCTTAGCACTCTCAGCGACCAATGCATCATCAGCATCGTAGAGATAAGCTTTAGCAGTGAGACTCTTGCCTCGTAGTTCTCGTACTACCTTATAACTCTTGGCATCTATCTCAAATACCAGTGTGACTGCTACAGGGTCTTTCTCTCCTGCTTTCGCATAACGGATGGTCTCTTTCTCTCCGCGTGTATCCCCATAGAGGGCAAAACTAATGGCATCAAAGATGGTCGATTTACCCGAACCATTACGACCGATGATACCTGTCAATCCCTCAGCAAACTCTAGTGTATGATCACGGTACTTCTTGTAGTTTTCCATGTGGAGGTTAATGAGTATCATCATCTGCCTCCTCATAAAGTGCAAAAAGCTCTTTGGCTTTGAGAGAGAGCCTCTCTTGCTCTGCCTCTTCTACCACAGACTCTTTGATATGTGAGATGAAGTACTCTTCTAAAGAGATGGACTCTATGTTCCCTGCTATCTCTTCACCCTCTACTGCTTTAAACTCTCGCTTCACTTTGACATGCAGTGCCTCAGCAAAAAGTTCATCTAGTTCTTTGTTGGTAATGTCTATAGAGGTAGAGGCTGTGAGATTATGAAGTCTTACCTCTACCAAGGCATCTTTGATCTCTGAGAGTTCCAACGATGCAACTTCCTCTTCATACTTGTCTGCATCTATGCTAAAACTAAGTGACTTACGTAATGGGATGGTATGATGGGTTACAGTCAGTGCATCATCTAGTTCTAAAACCACATAGCCCTTGTCATCTCGTTTGTCAGCACTGCTTGTGCGTTCTGTAGAGCCTGCATAGTAGACATTTTGGTGTTTACCCACAGAGTTAAACCCATGCCAATGCCCCAACGCCACATAGTCCATCTTCTCAAAAATCTCTTCACGCTCTTTAGGGTACACCCACTCCCCAAACTCATGCATCAAGTACTGAGCACCTACGGAGCAATGCATCATCATGATGTTTCTTTTTTTAGGGTCTATGTTCTCTTCTATACTGTCTAACTCACCCTCTATGATACGCTCATCATTGATATGAGGTAAACCATGAAAAACAATATCATCAAACTCTACTTTTTCATACTTTTGTCTAAACACAGCATGTACATTGTCCAATGAACGAAATGCTTCAATGATGGGAGAAGAGGTTGTGGTACGTGGTGTAGAGTGATTCCCTGCGATGATAACAAGAGGGATATCCAGTTTTTCTAATCTTTTTAACTCTGTCAATGCAAAAGTTATAGCACGGTTACTAGGGCTTGCTCGATGAAATAGATCACCAGTATGGATGACATAGTCAGGCTTAATTTCTATGATGGCATCAATCACATCTGAAAACGCTTGGTAAAAGTCTGCCTCACGTTGATTGATGCCTTCAGCATTGGTAATATCTAAGTCAGAAAAACCTAGATGAGTATCAGAAAAATGTATAATCTTCACGGCTAAAATCCATTATTATTTTTATACATTTTAGCTGTATTAGATTAAATTTCAGTAGTTTCTATACTTCTTTAATACTCAACCCAACTTCATTTTTCTCATGGTCTAAAATATTAGACCGTTATGGTTAGGGCATTATCAGGTAAACGTAATCGTATCTGTCTTGTTTATATTTTGTCTTTATGCCCACCATATTTTATGGTCTGTGCAAAAAATGCACAGACCTCATTTTACCTACTTTTTCACTTTTAAAAGATTATTAGAACCTTAGGGCATTTGATGGCATTTTGGGTTGGCATATGGGCTCCTAGCAAAGAGAAACTATTCCTGACCTAAATTAAAAACCTATTTCAACTTCAAAACAATACGCTTAGTAACACCCATTAATTTACCCAAATCATTCTCACAAATATCAAAAATAACTTCAGCATCTAAATCAAAATAGTGATGCGATAAAATATCACGTATGCCTTTAACACCCTTCCAATCTATTTGAGGATATTCTAAAAGAAGTTTTTTGTCTGTAAGTTTATCTATATTTTTAAACCCTTCACCTATGGCTACAAGACGCATAGCAATACTATCGAGTAGTATCAAGCCTTCTTCATCGGCTAGAAAGTCATCGCTACTCGTAATCTTTTCAAATCTAATAAGTATAAGTTCAATAGAATGTTCAATATCTTCAAGTGTTGAAAGTATCATAAGATTTTTGCTAGACATAAGAAATATCTTTTTGTATCATTTTCAAAAGAAAAGGTTTCATCTGTTTATGTTCCCGTAAAATGTCTACACTCTTTTTTAAATCATCTTCTATTTGTTGCTTTAATGCAATGAGTTTAAACATTTTAGGAGGCATCTTTACAAAAATATCTATATCACTCTCTTGTGTTGCTTCATCACGAGCATAACTACCAAAAAGACCAATCTGCTCAATATTGTACTTTTTTTGGAACTCTTTTTTATGTTGTGTTAAATAGTCTAAAATATCTTGTTGACTTAGCATGAGAGTTCCTTTCTTTAATATTTGTTAAATAATTATACCATAGCTTTTTCTAAATTTAGAAAACTTGATTATACATTGAACCCAAACATACTCTACATCTCTTTGATGCTAAGTCCCACTTTGTTCTTCTCCAAATCGATACTAATCACCTCTACCCTAGCCAAGTACTGATTCACACTCAACACTTCCAAAGGATGCTTGATCCGTTTCTCACTCATCTCCGAGATGTGTATCATCCCATCATTTTTAAGTCCTATGTCTACAAAGGCTCCAAAGTCTGCGATGTTGCGTACCACTCCAGAGACAATGCTCCCTTCACGTAAGGCATTAATATCGGTAAGTCCTTGCTTAAAGGGGATCACAGGGAGATCCTCTCGTGGGTCAAACCCTGGTTTGGCAAGCTCTTGGATGATGTCACGGAGGGTGGGTTCTCCTATGCCTAGTTCGGTGGCTATCTGCTTGGTATCGCTCAGGTCAGAGTACTTTTCTAATGCCTTAGCCACGGCGTAACTCTCTGGGTGTATGCCAGTGTTATCAAAGATGCTTTTTCCCTCTCGGATACGCATGAAACCTGCGGCTTGTTCGTAGGCTTTAGCCCCTAAGCCTTTGACTTTGAGTAGAGCCTTTTTAGAATCAAAAGTCCCCTCACTCTCACGGTGCTTTACAATGTTCTCTGCCACCTTAGCACCTACCCCTGCCACATAGGACAAAAGTGAAGCTGAGGCTGAGTTGGCATCTACGCCTACGGCATTGACCAGAGACTCTACGCCCTCATGGAGTTTACGCTCCAGGAGCTTCTGATCTACGTCATGTTGGTACTGTCCGATGCCCAGAGATTTGGGGTCGATCTTGACCAGTGTTGCCATGGGGTCACGGAGTCGCCCTGCGATGGAGATCGCCCCACGGATGGTGACATCGAGATCAGGATACTCCTGTGCAGCAATGCTAGAAGCCGAGTAGACCGATGCCCCTGCCTCAGAGACTACGGTATAGGGGATGGTCACGCCATCGCTGTTGAGCTTGGCAAAAAATGCTTGGGTCTCGTTGCTGGCTGTGCCGTTGCCTATGGCTACGCCTTGGATGTTATACTTCTTTATGAGCTTGGCTACCACATCACGTGACTTGTCATACTCCTCTCGTGGGGGTACAGGGTAGATGACGGCATGATCCAAGTACCTGCCGTTCTCATCAATCACAGCCAGTTTGCACCCTGTACGGAACGCAGGGTCAGCACCCAATAGCACCTTTCCCGTCACAGGAGGACTCATAAAGAGCTGTGTCATGTTCTTACCAAATACCCCGATGGCAGCTGTGTCTGCCTTTTCTTTTAGCAGAGCAAATACCTCGCGTTCTATGGAGGGGTAAAGCAAGCGTTTGAAACCATCTTTATACGCATCAAAGAGCAAGGTTTTAGAGCTGCCCATGTAGTCACGAAGTTTATAGCGTTTGAGAGTCTCTAGGTATCTATCCGTATCTATGGTGAGTTTCACACTCAGCTCTTTTTCTTTCTCACCACGCTTGATGGCTAGGTATCGATGTGAGGGAATGGTGGCTATCTTCTCAGAGTGAGACTTGTAGTTTTTGAAGCTTCCATTCTCTACAAATTTCTTTGTCCCCTTGACCTCTATCGTACCATGTCGCTGTACCATATCACGGAGGACTTCACGCTCTTTGGGTTGCTCTGCGTAGCGTTCGGCAATGATGTCTTGGGCTCCTTTGATGGCATGGGCTACATCTGCCACTTCGCTCCTCACAAACTGTTTGGCTTTATGTGTAAACTCTTCTTTGCTCAATTTGGCAGACTGTAATATGTTGGCTAGAGGCTCCAGCCCTTGTTTGATGGCGGTGAGGGCTCTGGTGTTTTTCTTCTCTTTGTAGGGGCGGTAGATATCTTCCAGGGCTGTCATCGTCTCTGCCTCTTCAATACTGCTGCGTAGCTTGGAATCAAGCTGTTCTCGTTCGGTGAGGATATGGAGTATCTCCTCCTTGCGTTCCAACAGACGCTTGGCACTCAGGTACACATCATAAAACAGACGCAACTGCTCATCATCAGCTCCACCCGTGAGCTCCTTGCGGTAGCGTGCGATGAAGGGGATAGTATCACCCTTGTCCAGCAGGGTGAGGATATTGGTGATCTGTTTTTTGTCGAGGGTGGTTTTTTGGGCTAATAATGCCGTAAGGTTTTGCATGGGGTCGCTCCTGGTTTTCAAGGAGTGATTATAGCAGATTTATAACATTGGGGCAGGAACTAAACCCTAACCTTGATCTTAGGGTCAGTTGATATCATTGTATGACTACTCTACCTCTATATAGGAGACTGCATCGTCCAAGCCATCCTCTCCTAAGGCAACGGAGTGATATGCCATCGTCACACCCTTCGCCTGAAGCTCCGCAGGAAGTGATCCCTCCAGACTGTCGATACAGATGGGGTGATCCAGGACTGCATCGTTGATATCCAGTTGCATCCAGTCATCTGTCGTCGTATCGGTGCTGTTGCTGTAGAGTGTGATCTGTGTCTGGGTCTGTATGCCCGGGTAGAGCATCATGGATGAGATCGTGTTGTTGCTACAGCGGTCACTGCTGAGGCAGCTCACACCACCTGCCTTGTAGGTACTGCTGAAGACACCTGCTTCATCTCCCTGACATGCTCCCTCTGTATAGAAAACCACATCTTTGACATCGCTACTCTCCTGCTCCTCTGCGAGTATCCCCTCCAAAATATCCGTTTGGCTTAGCTCTGTCTCACTGTCAGACAGACAGAGTGCATCCTCTGTATGCTTGCCGCTAAAGATCGTCTGTGTATAGGGAGCACCATTGAAAAGCTGTTTGGAGGTCAGCACTACCCCATCACCATCATCACTGTCTGCCTGCTGCGGTGTCGATCCGTCAGAGACCTCTGCATCGCCACACTTGAACCTATATGCCAACAGCGGTATGGCTACCCCATCTATCTGGTAGTTGGCATAAGGGTAGGCTTCGTTGAACGCTTTCATGTGTGCATCTGTCATATCTCTGGTCGCATCATCCACCCCCGGCAAACCGGTACCCTTGTGCGGTGTGGCTATGGTATAGATACGAGCGATCTTTTTGGCAGCGAGATAGAAGATATCGTTATGGTCGTTTTGGTGGGCATGCCCTAGAGAGGCGATATAGCGTAGATCCAAACCACCCATACTGTGCCCTATACTGAGGAGTGTATGATCTGGTATCTCTGCGGTATTGTCCACGATAGCATGTGCCAACACGGTGGCACGCTCCTCGCTACTGCCTTTGGGTGGGACATCGAACCGCAGGACATGATACCCCGCACCCTCTGCATATACACTAAACTGCTCCCATGCCTCTCGGTCGCTTTTATATCCATGTGCAAAGAGTATCGTCTGTGTGGCAGGTGCTACGATAGCCTTGACGATCACTGTGCGTGTGACGACAGCCTGATTACCTGCGAGATCCTCTGCACGGTACAGGCGTGTATAATTGCCTTCAGATGCAGTCTCTACACTGCCAGAGATCGTCACCTCTACCTGTCCATCTGTATCATCTGTAGCTGTGGCACCGGGCTCGATATAAGAAGTTCCCAGTTTCAACAACAACGGGTTAGCTCCCGTAAGCACAATCACCGGTGCAGTAGTATCCTTCTGTGCACCTGCTCCTCCATCACCAGAGCCACCTGCACCATCAGCACTACCTCCTGAACCACATCCTACCAGCAAAAATACCGACAGCAGTACCCCTATACTTTTCTTTAGCACTAACATTCTCCCTCCCCCATCTCTATTGTCTACTGTTTATTTTCCACGAATGATACCATAGAACCATCATTTGTCCTACTACTCTTCATCTCTCTCTACTACGAAATCATCCAAGATCTCACCTTCTCTCCAGTTAGACTTAAATATCACTTTTGTACCGTCTGGGCTAGGTGTGAGGTGTGAACTTCGGTCATGGTATCCATATCCATGATTGTTCTCTACCATAACTCTCGCCTTGGCAAAACGGTTCACGATACGGTCACCCTCGATATCAACCCCATCACTACCCAGCATGATCGCAAAGATATCACTCGTATCGGGTGATTTTGAACTGTATGTGATGTATGCCCATCCCGGTCTCTGGTAGTTTTAACAGGAGATATGTCCGCCTCCGTGATTTTTGGCGATCAGATCTCTCTGCTTGGTTTCTATGTTGTACTCCCATATACCCCTCGTTGGGTCATCATAGGCATTGTCTGCAGCGATACCGGCGGTCTCAAACTGCACATAGTACTCTGTGTCACCATCTTGAGAAAGGCAGACATCGCCATGCCCACCTTTGTATGCCAGTGTCTCTATGAAATTGAGATCGAGGTCATACTTCTCTATCTTTTTCGTCCATCTGCCATCGGTGCCGTCTTTATCATCATAGTGATTGATAAGCACATAGCGTCCCAAAGGTGAGACTGTAGCCCCATTCAATTTATTTTTAACTACCTTTTTGCTTATCAACAATGGTTGTGTATTATGTGTGCCATCAAGATCTTTGACCACCGTTGTATTTGACTCAAAACGATACAGAATAAGCGTTGCCAAGCGATCATCACGCCCTTTTCGATGTGCAGTCAAGAGCAAGTATCTGTCTTGGTAATCCATCTCGCCCTCTGCCTCACCTATAGTCACCCTGTCATAGGTATCAGATAGAGCATAAAGTATCTTGTGTCGGTGGCTACACAAATGCTCTTCAACAATAAAAAAATTTCCCTTATCCTCATTGATACCATAGCGGATATCTTTATTACGATGAGAAAGTCTTTTTTTATGAGAAGAGGATCCAGGATATGTTAGTATCGGGTCGTAACTACTGCTATCAACCACTATTCTATTTTCTTGCAGTAACATAAGCGATTGATCGGCATTCCAAACAGGATCTTTAGGATAGTGGTGGACAGGACTTTTACTATCATCCCCTGTAGCATTGGTCACACGTGTGATCTTGGTCTCATAATGAGCACTCTCATGCACACTCTCTTTGTAACCGGGTCTCTCTAAAGCACTATCGAGTGCATAACCGGAGCTGTCTAGATCTCCATCGACCAATGTGGTATCTGAAGGGTAGTTCCTTTTCACACCCAAGAGTGTCTCAGTGAGTGTTTTGTAGAGTGGTTTGGTTTTAGGTACCATATCTTCTACAAAATACCACCAGAAATACCCACCGACAAATCTGTCATGTGTGATCCCTTGTGTAGAGTGGTAGTATCTGCTCAGGTAGCCTGCTTTGTTACCTATGGTCGCTCCCACTTCACCCATACCGAGTTTTGCATGAGAGAAAAGTATACCCAGATCATCGAACAGCGTATTCCATTCCTCTACCGTAGGACTATACCCGTCACAGTCCTCTTCGTAGTAACTCACAAAAAGGTAGTCGATCCCCTCACGTACCACGGAAGGAAGTCTCTCTGCTGCCCAGTCTCTCATCTTCTCTGTTTCGAGTTTATAGCAGCCATCATTCTCTGCATAGTCATTATACGAGAGGGTCAATGCAGTCTGATAGCCTCTCCGTTTAGCTTCTGTGTAGGCTACTATGGTTTTTTCTGCTACCGTATCGGGAGTTTCACTCTCATGGTCATAGGTCCATTCACCATTGACCTCATTGCCTATCTCCCAGATGGCTACCTTGTCTCCAAAGGCATCAAAGTAGGCATTGATCCGCTCTTTATAGGCTTCAAGATCATAGGCTTTAATATATTCAGAATCACATAATTCACCCATGATATCTGCATGGGGTGCAAGCTTCTCTATGGCATCGGTATAGGTGCTCGCCGCTACTTTGTCAAAAACCAGCCTTACGGTCATCCGTTTGGGGAGTGACTTAAGTGCCTCTACCGTCTCATCCAGATGCGCCAGGGTATCGATAGTCACCCCGTAGATATCCTTTTGGAGAGTCTCTGCTTCTGCAACAACATGTACCGTTCTTGTCACCTCTACTGCACTGTTGTTCGCATCGTCTTTGACGTTGTAAGTAACCGTATAGACTCCGACTGTAGCCATATCTACCGGATCAGTCACCACGATCTTTGTCGTAATGTCACCATCGGTATCATCTGTGGCTGTGGCTCCTGCATCACTGTAGGTCTCTCCTACAGTCAGGGTCACAGGACTCTCACCAAGCCGTGTGATCACCGGTGCAGTGGTATCAGAAGAAGGTGTGGCGCCGACACCTTCACATGCGGCTAAAAATAGCAGTGAAAAAAAAGTAAGTAGTAGTGTTGTTATTCTGTTCATTATGTATCCTTTGCTTGCCCTATAGGTACGATTCATAAGCACAATAATCAATATCGTTGTACTTCAATTGTGCATCCCGGGCATTATATTTTGTACCATTACAGTCTTCACTATACTGGCTTTGAGGGTGAAGGCTGTTTTCCATAGTATCGTAGGTTGTTTTTCGTGCATCAGGAATAGAGTCATGGCCCTCTTTTGTATTGCTGAAGGTATCATCTGTCAATGCACCCAGAAGATAAAGCAGGTCTTTTTTGTTTTCCAGCAGATCATCCAACCCTCCATACACATATCCATGATTGTCCTGAGGGAGAGTCAGATACATCCTGTCTGTTTGCTGGGTGAGGTTCCAGATACTCAGATAGATACGGGGGTCATTGCCTGTACCTTCTAGACCATTCATCTGTATAAATGCAGTATCGCCCTGAAGTGTCTGTAGGTCTGTTTGGTTCATAGTAAATGCAAACCAGCCATCAATAGAGACGACCAGGCTACCCTCACTTCCATATCCGCCATGTAGCTGATTCTGAAAATACTTCATCACATAAAAGGCCTGCCCACCGCCTTGTGAGTGCCCCATGACTGCCAGCTTGGAGAGGGTCAAGCCATGAGCGCCTTTTGCTACATCGAGTGCTTTTTCAAAGATACTGGCTGCATACACAGAGTCATAGCTCTCCCCGGACTCTGCACCGATAACAAAGTAACCCTGTGATGCCATAAACGCCATCACTCCACGGTAGTCATCTATCTTGGGTGCACTACCGCCGCCTTCTAAAAATAGAACAACGGGGGTATCAGGGGTGGTGGCATCTTTGGGGTAGTAGACTACATAGTGATCTGTGGTCAATCCGTTCTGGGGATATCTGCTTACAACATCCTTGTACTCTCCAAGGCTACTGTAGCTTTTTGCAGTCCCCTCTTCGAGGCTGCTGTCTCCTCCTCCGCATGCAGTCAAAAAGAGTGCTGCAAGTACTATCATTATCTCTCTGTATCGTTGATTCATTGGGCATCCTCATATACTATTCCATCTACTATCTTACATGAAATGTGTTACCAGAATATTACCCTCGGTGGCATACTATACTTTATCTATATTTTTCACCGCATCATCTATTTCATTGACAAATCCGGCTATTTTATTGCCTAGGTCTTCCATGAAACTTTTGGTTTTTCCAAGGTCTATATCGATATGTTCGTTGTCTATCTTGATGCCGATATTCTCCCCTAGATCTACTTTCCCCTCAGCAATATCTTGCTGAAGGTCTTGGGCTTTCTCTGTCAGGATACTCTGTAGAGACTCAAAAAAAGCCTTGGTCTTCCCCAGATCGATATTGATCTTTTCATGGTTGATATCTACCCCTATTTTTTGAAACAGGTCATTCTGCTCTTGCATGGCTACTCCTTTGATTCGGTTGAGGATATTATAGCAAAAACCCTCCCCTTGAGCCCTTTGGGCTGACGAGAGATAAAAGGTTTTGCCTCACCTATTTTACTTGTAATCGTTGCAGTAGTCTATTTCCCCTCCCTCTATATCACATCCATAATGATAATTATCCCCACTGTCTAAAAATCTCTGCGTAGCACTTTTAACACTATCGACTGTTTGCTGATAGCTCTCAAAAATGATCCCTGTCGCATTATCGTATAGACCATTTTCATTAAACCATTCATACTTGACCATCGCGTCGATGGGTGAGAGGAGGTCTTTTTGCTTTTGACCGCGTTATAGGTATCGCCATTGATGATCTGTTCTTCCCACTCACCATACGAATACATATGATCCTTGGTCTCTAGAGCGATAAAGCCTTTCTTTACCGTGTCGGGCAAGAGATGAGACACAGTCAACAATACACGAGGGTCTTCACTGAAGTCAGAAAAACCTGCACCATAGTGTGTGGTCTCACTGGCATTGCCATCGAGTCCTCCATACATAATGATCAGAGAATCAACCTCTGTCAAAGCCAACAGATTATCTTTGGTCATTTTGGAAGCATCATAACCGTGCAGGTCAATGATGAAACTTTTTGTCTGCCCGTATCCATCCTCTTTGTACTTTTTCATCCACCAATAGGACGCCATGGCACCGGCAGAGTGCCCAATGATACCCAGCTTGTCCGTATCGGCTCCCTTGTCATTGGCTTCTATCAAAGCTCGAGTATAACTGGGCCATTTCGTCGCATCTGTCCAGCCTGTTGTTCTCTTTTTGTTTCCGATAACATAGCATCCCAATGAAGCCAAATACTTCATAAGTCCTTCATGTCTCAAACTTGTTTTATTATGTTCTGCATCTGAATTACCCACCGCATATGACATCCCAAAAAACAACATAACAGGTGCATTCTCTGTGTGATTTTTAGGACGGTATATGATGTAGTCCTCATCCGTATCATTGATGTCGATCTCATTGAAGTATGGGCCCTTGGCACCATAGGCATACTCCACACTAAACCCGGCCTTTGCTTTTGCTACATCGGTAGCATTATGGAAGAAAAGCCGCACTTCATACTCACCTGCTGGCATGCCTTTCATATCTTTGTTGAGGATGTTTTCACCTGAACTCACCCAGTTCCAAGCGATGACATTCCCCCAGTCATTGGAAGCAGCTGCTGGATACACCCCTACCCAGTCTCGATCATCAGAGAGTGTCCCCCCGATCGTTACACTGACCGTATCCCTTGGAGCGTAGGTTTGCTCTTGGGTAGCGATGGTTGGTGCGATAGCTATATGGACAGTCCGGCTCACAGTATCTGCTGCATTACCCGCAGAGTCATTGACATCATAGGTGACCGTATAGGTACCTGCTATGGCAGTATCTACTGGATCATGGATAGTGATACTAGCTGTGATATTGCCATCACGATCATCAGTTGCTGTAGCTCCTGCCTCTATATACACCTCTCCTACTGTAAGGTTTACCTCTACTGTACCGTTGAGAGTAATTACTGGTTTGGTAGTATCTGGTACTGGTGGAGGCGTTTGGACAGTAACTGTCCGGCTCACAGTATCTGCTGCATTACCCGCAGAGTCATTGACATCATAGGTGACCGTATAGGTACCTGCTGTGGCAGTATCTACTGGATTATGGATAGTAATACTAGCTGTGATATTGCCATCACGATCATCAGTTGCTGTGGCTCCTGCCTCTATATACACCTCTCCTACGGTAAGATTTACCTCTACTGCACCGTTGAGAGTGATTACTGGTTTGGTAGTATCTGGTACTGGTGGAGGCGTTTGGACAGTAACAGTCCGGCTCACAGTCTCTGCTGCATTACCCGCAGAGTCATTGACATCATAGGTGACCGTATAGGTACCTGCTATGGCAGTATCTACTGGATCATGGATAGTAATACTAGTTGTAATATCACCATCACGATCATCAGTTGCTGTGGCTCCTGCTTCTATATACACCTCTCCTACGGTAAGTGTAACTGTTGCTTCTCCTATCAGGGTGATCACAGGCTTAGTAGTATCTGCAGGCGTAGGTATATATCCCGCTACTATCTCCTGCACCTCTGCTTTGGAGTCTACTTCATCTGCACCTTTCCCTGCTATGAGTGCATTGATAGCATCAAGATTGGCATCGGTAACACCGGTGACACCTAGTGCCTCATAGTCTTCTTTGCTTGGGGGGTGCTGTAGTACCGTTACTGGAGGCATAGGCTCTAAGCTTCTCTATAGCTTGGGCTCTTTTTTCTATCACCTCTTCGATATCATCCAGTGCTATCACTCCAAGGTCATGGATAAGGGCATTGACTTCCTCTATATTCTCTGTCGTTACCCCACTGATATGCAGTGTCTGATAATCAGATACTTCTGGAGCATCTGTACCATTATCTACATAGTTAGCTATTCTATCAAGGGCTTTTTGTTCATCTGTAGCCCCACCAGTACCACCTCCACCACCACACGCAGTGAACATCAGTAGTAGTATCCCTGTTAGTAGATAGTGTATTGTATTCTTTCTCATTCTCTCCCCTTTTGTTTAACCTCATAGGGAGCATTATATCGCAGAATAGTTTCTAAATAGTTACTTCACTATTAAAGTTTTCTTAATGGCCTCTATCAGGGCTTCCTTTTCGATCATCTTGATCTTCTCTTCATATTGTCCAAAAGACAAGCCCATTTTATGTATCTTCTTCTGCAGAATGATCTCACCACCATCAAGCTCTGAGCTCACCCTGTGCACACTCACCCCTCCTTCCGGGAATAGATCTGCGTAGCTTTTTTCTATAGCATGGAGCCCCTTGTGACGAGGGAGTAGGGAGGGATGGAGGTTGATCGCTTTGACCTGTTCAGTAAAAACAGGTGTAAGGATACGCATAAATCCTGCCAGGATTGTCAACTCTGGTTGACACTTTTGTAATAACTTTACAACTTCTCTATCAAAACCTTCTCTGCATTTATAGTGAGATGGATCAACTACATCTACTGGTATACCATACTTTTTTGCTATATGAATACCATTTGCTAGAGGATTGTCTGTCAATACTTTGACAACTTGACACTCTTTGCCATGTATGGTGCTCAATATATGCTCCAGGTTGGAACCTTTTCCACTAAAAAGTACTGCTATCTTTTTCAACTATTCCCCTTGACTACTTCTCTAATCTTCCTATCTCATCTATCAGATCCGTAGGCAACATGGCATAGGATGAACCGCTATAGTTTTCTGCTGCTGTCGTCAATGCCAGAGAGCCTTGAATGGCAGCATCGATAGAGATATGCCCTTGTGCCAATAGTGAAGCCACGAGCCCTGAAAGCACATCTCCACTACCCCCTTTACTCAGTCTGGATGAGCCAAATGGATTGATATAAATCTTCTGCTCTTGCGTAATCAGAGTATTGGCGCCCTTCAGTAGCAACGTAGCATGAGGATACAGTGTACCAAATCTTCGTAACAGCTCAAAGCGTCCTTCTTGTACTGCTGTTGTATCGATCTGCTCTCCCGTAAGGATCTGCCACATATATGCAAACTCCTTGGGGTGTGGTGTCAGTACGATCTCTCGCTCTTTTTGCTCCAGAACCTCCAAGAGCTCTCTATGTCGACAGGCATCCGCATCCAGTACGATAGGCAGATGACTCTCTATCACATTTTTACGTAAAAATTCTTTATCAAAATACCCACCAAGCCCCATACCTATCGCCAAGGCAGTAGCATTTCCAGGTATCTCTGAGGTACACATCAAATAAGGTGGAGGAGAGATCTTTTCATGTGCCACCAAACTTACAAGCCCCACACCAAATTTGGCGGCACTCATACCTGCAATGATCCCTGCACCCTCTTTTTCACCACAAAATACTGCGACATGCCCAAAGCTGCCTTTGTGCGTATCTTTCGCAAAATCGCGGCTGGGAAGCCCCATATCCTCTCTATCAAGGAGATAGCTTGATACCGGCATACCCTTGGTATATTGGTTATAGCGAATTCCCAGATCTACACGTATGATCTCACCTACAAGATCCTTGACCACATCCATATAGAGCGACTCTTTTCTAGCGCCCATCGTAACGGTGATATCCGCACAAAATGCCACAGAAGAGACACAGCCTGCCTCATCGATACCCGAAGGGATATCACAGGCTATTTTAAAGCCATTTAGATCATTCATACTGTCAATAAGGGTCTGTATATTCTCATCCAGAGAACGACTCAGCCCTGCCCCAAACAGTGCATCAACGATAATATCTGCTTCACATAAACTGTCTACTATCTCCACATACTCCAGCTTTCGTGTTCTTTCAAGCTGTTTTTGTGCCATGGGAGACTTGACCCCAAAAGGGATATAGAGTTTGACACTCTGTATATTGAACTGCAAGAGCCTTGCGAGTGTAATGCCGTCGGCCCCATTGTTCCCTACCCCTGCTACGATCAAGATTGAGTTTTTACCTTTGAGATTGTCATCGATATAATTTTTGATCCCTTTGGCTGCATGCTCCATCAAAATATCCTCAGTCAGCCCATACTCCTCATAGCATCGCTGATCCATCTCATAACAGTGTTTAAATACTTTTCTCATCTCTATTCTCCTCTTCTAGAAGTGATAAAGTATATTTTATCATAAACACTATTTAAACCTATCTCGGTATAATCCGCTTCTATTTATCGCTTTGACTGAATGTTGAAAATTTTGATAAGGAAGGGGGTGCTTGATTATGCCAGGAATCGTTGTAAGTCCAAGAGACAACTTTGAAGATGCTTACCGTAAGTTCAAAAGACAATGTGACAGAAACCTCATCGTCACAGAAGCTAGAGCCAGACAGCACTTCGAAACAAAAACAGAAAAACGCAAGAAAGAGAAGATCGCAACACGCAAGAAGATCCTCAAGAAACTTTTTATGCTCAGAAGATACGAGTCAAGACTCTAATCTCTGCCTGTGGGGCTTTTGCCCTGCATATCTCTCATTTATTCACAATCTTGCTATAATGCGATTATGAAACAAACTATACTGTATGTATTACTTTTTTGTGCTATCGCACTCAATGCCTCAAACATAGACTCTGACACCAAGATACCGATTATCTCACATATCGCATCACCAAAAAATATTCATTTCTATCTAAAAAATCCAAAAGGTATGTATTTTCAAAACTTCAATAAGCTCCATAATCACCTCTCTGCTCAAAATATACATTTAGACTTTGCGATGAATGGAGGCATGTATTTGAAAGACCTCTCCCCTCAAGGACTCTATATCGAAAATGGAAAACAGATTAAAAGTATTAACAGAATACAAAAAGCCTATGGGAATTTCTATATGCAACCTAATGGTATCTTTTATATTACAAAAGACTACAAAGCACATGTGGTAGCAACCAAAGACTTCAACAATAGCAGCATAATCAACTATGCCACACAGTCAGGTCCTATGCTACTCATCAATGGAAAGATACATCATCAGTTCATACCCAATTCTACGCATCTACACATCAGAAATGGTGTAGGCATACTCCCTAGTGGAAACCTGCTTTTTGCTATCTCCAAACAGAAAATAAGCTTCTATGCTTTTGCAACCTTTTTCAAAAAGCATGGATGTAAAAATGCACTTTACTTGGATGGATTTGTCTCTCGTATCTATCTGCCTAAAAAAAGAATAACCGATCAAGATGGACTTTTTGGTATCATTATTGCAGAGACTAGCAAATAATTAAACGTTGCCATTATTATTTTACCAAGGGTACAGACAATGCTTAAACAATTCCCTATATTTATCATTCTGCTCTTCACTCAACCCTTTAGCTATGCAGAAGGTATCTATGCCAATAAAAAAACATTTTTAGAAGCAGCCTCTATCGCAACACATATTGCACATGTAGAACTATTGGGTTACAAAACATCTGGGTATACAGAAAAAGAGATGCATGGGTTATGTGATTATTTTTTTACTACAGAAACATATGAAGTACTTTACGTATATAAAGGTAAGTTACCTCAGATTATTACTATCAAAGGAAGAGGTGAATACTGTGAAAGGTATGATCCAAATATTCATAATCTAGGGCTATCAATAAAAGAGACTAGCATCATGGCTCTTGTAAAAGATACCGACGGAACCTTCTCAAGAATAGGCTCATGCATGAAAGACACAAAAAAGCTTTTAAAAGTAGCAGAACACTATTCAAAAAGAAAATAAAGGCTATCTTGTCCAGCTTTTCGCTAAAATATCTTCACTATTTTCTCAAAGGAAATCCCTATGACATTTACCACCCCACTCCAATCAAACGCTACCAAGATCATGCTCCTAGGCTCAGGTGAACTGGGCAAAGAGGTCGCTATCGAAGCTCAGAGACTGGGCATCGAGGTGATCGCTGTGGACAAGTATGAGAATGCACCTGCCCATCTGGTCGCCAACCGTAGCTATGCTATCGATATGCAGGATGAAGCTGCAGTGCTTGAAGTAATCGAAAAAGAGCAGCCCAGCTATATCCTCCCAGAGGTCGAGGCGATCTCTATCTCGGCTCTGTTTGAAGCAGAGAAGCGAGGCTTTCATGTCATCCCCAATGCTGAAGCAGTCAACAAAACCATGAACCGTAAGAACATCCGTGTCTTTGCAGCAGAAGAGCTGGGGCTCACCACCAGTGGGTATGAGTTTGTAACAACACTTGAAGGACTTAAAGCAGCGGGTGAGCATATAGGGTTTCCTTGTGTTATCAAGCCAGTAATGTCAAGTTCTGGGCATGGACAGAGCATCGCTAAAACCCCTGATGATATAGAAAAATCATGGGAGATAGCCAAAGAAGCCAGAGGGGATGCCTCTGAGCTGATCGTCGAAGAGTTCGTGCCCTTTGATTATGAGATCACCTTGCTGACCGTACGCAATGAAACAGGCACCGTCTTCTGTGATGCCATCGGGCATATCCAAAAGGATGGTGACTTTGTCCTCTCTTGGCAACCAATGCCTATGAGTGAAGCAGCCCTACAAAAAGCCAAAGATATCGCCAAAGCAGTGACAGATGGCTTAGGTGGTCGTGGTATCTTTGGTGTGGAGTTCTTCGTCAAGGGCGAAGAGGTCTACTTCTCAGAGCTTAGTCCCCGCCCACACGATACAGGTATGGTCACACTCATGACCCAAAGTCAAAGTCAGTTCGCTCTGCATGTACGTGCGGTGCTGGGACTGCCACTTGACTACACTACTTACGGAGCTGGAGCATGCGGTGCCTATAAAGCCAAAGGTGAAAGCGACAACCCCATACTGGAGATCCCTGAAAGTGCCTTCTCTGCCAATAGTTTTGTCAGGGTCTTTGGCAAGCCAGAATCTCATGTGGGGCGACGTATGGCGGTGAGTCTGGTGCTCGACAGTGATGTCGAAGAGGCGAAGAAGCAGGCTACGGAGATCGTAGAGCAGATCACGGATCATTAACCATAGGGTTGGCTAAAGTCAACCCTACAAGCCATATATATCATCAATATACTAAAAACTGTTAAACCAAAAACACTATAATCACAAAAACAAATAAGGAGTGATTGAAAATGAAACTGTTCAGCAGAGTGATCTTGCCTATTTTATTGATCATATACATAGCCATAGAGACGTATGCCAAACTCAATCATACCTCTATCTGCGGTACCACAGGATGTGAACTCGCAGGGGAGCTACTCAAATTCAACAGTCTCTATCTCAACTACTTTGGCGCACTTGGTGCCTTCTTTGCCGCACTCTTTGGCTGGCTCTCTCTCAGACGAGAAGGCTTCGCAAAACTCTTTTACATCACACTCTATGCAGCGATCGCCTTTGAATCGATCATGATCGCTTTTCAAGTGCTTGCCAACCCTGAGCCTTGTATCTTCTGTCTGGGAGTCTATGCTGGTCTTTTGGCTATAGCCCTCTTCTCCAACTGGAAATACCTGCTCTACAGTATACCTGCGATTGTTGCACTCTATCTCTCTATGGCTTCTCTAACCATCACTCAGAACAGAGCACTGGTTACAGAAAACGGTACCTATCTTATCCATTCAGAGACTTGCCCACACTGCAAAAATGTTAAAATCTATTTTGCAGAGCACGATATAGCATACAAAAAAATATCCATCTACGATACCAATGCCCGGTTTTTTATCAAACAACTGGATATCAACTCTATCCCTGTATTGGTGATCAAAGAAAAGACCGGCGCCAAAATCCTCAAAGGAGATAAGGCGATCATCGCCTACTTTGAGCAAAAAAATGCTCCTGAAGCGACAGTACCTAGCACAGCAGAAGAGGATCCCTCTATCTATAATGGTCCGGATGAGGGCTGTAATGCTTCGATCTTCCAAGACTCAGGATGTAGCGAAGAGTCAGAGGTGCCTTTACGTTAAGCACCCTCCCTCTACAACAAAAAGGCAAAATCATGAAACTCGTTCTACTTGATGTACAAACCTTGGGAGATGATCTAGACCTCACACCACTCAAACAGTTTGGAGAGCTCATCACCTATCCTATCACTACTGAAAAAGAGACAGCCACTCGTATCCAAGACGCAGAGATCATCATCACCAATAAGGTCATTATTGACAAGTCCCACATGGAGCATGCAAAGCAACTAAAACTCATCTGTATCGCAGCCACAGGCATGAACAATGTCGATCTTGAAGCTGCCAAGGCACTAGGCATAGAGGTCAAAAATGTAGCCGGCTACTCCACCCATAGTGTGACACAACATACCTTTGCCACCGCACTCTATCTCATCGAAAAACTGGACTACTACAATCACGTTGTCAAGAGCAAAGCATGGTCAAAGCAGCCACTTTTTACTGATGTCTCCAGACCCTATTTTGAGATCGCAGACAAACAGTGGGGGATCATCGGTATGGGAAGTATCGGACAGGAAGTCGCCCAGATCGCCACAGCCTTTGGTGCCACGGTCAGCTACCACTCCAGCAGTGGTAACAACACCGATCAGCCCTATACACACAAGAGTCTGGAAGCACTGCTGGACACCTCAGATATCCTCTCCATCCATGCCCCACTCAATCCCCAGACAGAGAACCTCATCAACCAAACCAACCTCCCACTACTCAAAGAAGGGGCGATCCTCCTCAACATGGGTAGAGGCGGCATCATCAATGAGATCGACCTGGCCAAAGAACTGAACAAACGAGCACTCTATGCAGGGCTGGATGTCTCCAGCAATGAGCCGATAGAGGAGGATCATCCCCTACTACACCTCACGCACCCTGACAGACTCCTGCTCACCCCACATATCGCCTGGGCAAGCATCGAAGCGAGACAAAAGCTTCTCAAAGGTATCGTGGAAAATATCAAAACATCTTTGCAAGGATAACAATGACTGATCTCCTGATCATCGGTTCTGGCGGTGCCGGACTCACCGCAGCCCTCACTGCCCATGAAGCAGGACTCAGCATCAAAGTACTCACCAAAACCCTCCCTACACAGGCACAAACCTGTATGGCACAGGGCGGCATCAATGCTGCACTTGGCAATGTAACAGAAGACAGCATTGAGAGCCATATAGAGGATACACTCCGTGCTGCACATGGGTTGGCTGATCCACAGATGGTTGCCAAAATGTGCCACGAAGCACCTAGGACCATCGCATGGCTGGAGCGTATAGGCGTACCCTTCTCCAGACTCGATCATGCAACCAACCCGCTACAGAGTGTCGCACAACGCCGTCTCGGAGGTGCCAGCAGTAAGCGTGCCTGCTACGCACAGGACTATACAGGGCTCAAGATCCTGCACACGTTGTATGACAGATGTATCGAAGCAGGTATACCCTTTGTCACGGAGCACTACCTGATGAATCTCATCGTAGATCCAGACACGAAGCAGGTCTCAGGTGCCACCTTTTGGGATACCCAAAAAGGAGAAGTGACCGCCATAGAATCAGCCCATACCCTCATCGCCACAGGCGGATTTGGTGAGCTCTATCATGACCACACCACCAACAGCTATGGGAACAGTGGAGATGGTATCGCTGCAGTACTCAGAGCAGGCGGGACGGTAAGCAATATGGAGTTTGTACAGTTCCACCCTACCGCTCTGCAAGGCTCAGCCATACTGATCTCTGAGAGCGCCAGAGGAGAAGGAGGCCACCTGATAGATCATCACGGCAAAAGGTTTACCGATGAGCTGGCACCCAGAGATGAAGTAGCCAGAGCTATATTTCGGCAGATGCAGGCAGGACACCATGTCCGTCTCGATATCAGGCATCTAGGCAAAGAGAAGATCGAGACACTCATGCCCCAAGAGCTGCATTTGTGCCGTCTGCATGCTGATATCGACCCTATCAAAGAGCCTATTCCTATCATGCCTGTAGCACACTATACCATGGGAGGTATCGCAACAGACCCTACATTCAAAGTCAAAGGACTGGAGCGATGCTATGCTATCGGAGAGTGTGCCAATGCCAAAGTCCATGGTGCCAATCGATTGGGTGGTAATTCGCTGCTTGAAATCGTAGCCTTTGGTCGACTGGTGATCGATACGATCGTAGAACATAGTAAACTCCCTACCCCCAAGTCTAGCCAAGCCCAACAGATCGACCACGACAATGCCGTCATAGAAAAGATCTTCGCCAAACCCAATGAAGTAAATTTCTATCACAAACGCAAAGTGCTTGGCAGGCTCATGTACCGTGATGCGGGTATCATCCGTCACAGAGATACGATGCATGAAGCAGAGATCTATTTAGATGAGATCTATACCAAACTGGACATCATGGGAGTAGGAGACAAATCCAGAACCAACAACCAAAACTTCATAGAGTTTTTAGAGTTCCGCAATGCTATCTTGCTGGCACAAGGCGTACTCAAAAGTGCCATTCTGAGACAAGAGAGCAGAGGAGCACACTATCGTGATGACTTCTCACTCGAACGCAGTGACTTACAAGCTGAGACCGTATGTAGACTCTTTGCTGGAAAGCTTGAGCTCGGTATCGGAGGATTTGACACATGAAACTCACTATCCAAAGAGACCAGACCCAAAAGACCTTCGCACTGCAGGCTACTAAAGCAATCACCCTTCTCTCCGCACTCTACGAGATCAAGTCCAAGCACGATCCTACACTGACCTTTGG
Source organism: Sulfurovaceae bacterium (assembly GCA_965215705.1). GTDB lineage: Bacteria > Campylobacterota > Campylobacteria > Campylobacterales > Sulfurovaceae > JAAXPZ01. The sequence continues at coordinate 171,314 of CBDCEE010000008.1, forward strand.
TGCAGGGTGTCGCAGTGGTGTATGTGGCAGCTGTGCCATGTTGGTCAATGGCAAAGAACAGCTCGCCTGTAGCTACACATACCAAGACAATGACCTCATCGAACCACTACGCTATCACCCCGTACTGCGAGACCTCAAAGTAGATAAAACCAAAGCACATGAGACTATCAAAAAAGCCGTAGTCCACCCCCATGCTTCTACCAAGATACCTACCCCCACCGATGAGTCCAAAACCAAGATACAAACCGACTGTATCCTCTGTGACAGCTGTTACTCAGCCTGCCCTGTGCTGGCAGTCAATCCAGACTTCTTGGGGCCTTTTGCCTTGACCAGAGCCTGGCGGTATGTTGCAGAAAGCACACAGAAACAACAAGGGCACTCACAAGGGGATACCCCTACGATAGAGGCTATCCAACACAATGGAATCTGGGACTGCACACTCTGCGGAGAGTGTACCGTAGCTTGCCCCCAAGGCATCGATCCCAAAACAGATATCATGATGCTCAGAGGGGAGTCAGGCAAGGCTGGATACAGTGATCCAAACTTTGCTGTGCAGAATTTTGGCACGCCTGATTTTGGAGGTGGGTTCGATCCCAATGCCGGGTTTTAATCGATGGTTACCTCGATATAGGCACACCCACGAGAGTGGGTCGTATCGTTTGTACCACTGATACCCCCCAGGACGATCGTCACATCTCTGCCTGAAATAGTACCGTTGGTGGCATTCAGTCCACTGCAGTTACATGCCACAGAGATATCTTGTACCACGCTGCCGGATCGTACATAGGTCAAAGCATCCCTGCCGCTCCCGCTAAGACTATCACTGATCGTGGCATTTCCAGCATCCCCTGCTCCAGTATTGTCTACGGTAAAACAGTAACGCACTGTTGCACCAGGTATCCGCTTGGGGTTAGTGGTATTGTTCACTGGGTCCTGGGTCACTATGGATACTTTGCTGATGGACATATTGGGCATAGCGGTATTGTTCTCACCTATTGAATCAGCATTATCTGCATCTGGATTCGTGTCTCTGGTAGGCACATAGTTGGCACAGTTTGTTGCTTTCTCTCCTGCCACGGTAGTACCGGAAACCTCCCAGCATGTTGAGGTATGACTGTCTGTAGCATTTGGCGTAAGTGCGATACTCTCTCCATCCCCTTCACTATCCACACGGCTGTTTTCACTGTTGTCCCAGGTCAGCGTGACTCCTTGCATACTGGCCAAAGGCAGATCATCCCATCCACTTCCCCACGACACATAGTCAACAGGCATCGCATTAAAAGCCTGGTTGTCCCGCAAGACGGTCACATCTTGATCCGGCTTGAGCAGTACTACATCATCTCCTCCATTTGCCAATAACGGGTAGTTGGTGGCGTTTCGATAGAAGTGATACACCGGCCCTGTCGTATCATCTACCCCACTGTTTTTATGATAGACCACATACTCTCCTACAGCCACAACCTGAGAAGGAAATCGAAAAAATTTATTGTCCTGATCGGAGAGAAGATAGCCCTCTATCTCCCCTCCTGCTGTCACGTAGAGCTCTATAAACTCATCCCCGGAGCTTCCCCCATCTTCGTTGTAAAGGATCTCATTGATGATCATCGCTGCTTTGGGAGTATAATCAAAGATAGCATCAAAAGGTTCAGAAAAAAGAACAACCCCCACTCTCTCAGTTGTATGTGCTCTCTCTGAGTCGTTTGCCTGATCCTCATCCACGACCAGCTTGATATTGTCATCTGCTATCTCTCTGCGTCTCAGCCATCCTCCATCTATACCATCTCTTGTATTGATCGTTACTGCTACGATCGGATCGCTGTATATTTTGGAGAAATTTATCGTATATCCTGTTGATGAATTATCCCACCCCTCAATAGCATCATTTGAGCGGATCGTCTCATACTCTATTCTGTCACCACTGTTGGATCCAAAGTAGTGGTTACCCCCACTAAGCCCACTGTCCATAGCGAGATAGGCTATGGTTTCATTGCTGGTCAGTGTGCCTGATGTTGTCTCTGCACGCCCGAGGGCGATATCAAAGCTCCCGCTGGAGACATTAGCGATGGAAGCTGTCATCCATGGTTGTGATACTGCATCAGGTACGGGCTGATCGGTTCGTTCATTGACCCGTGTCTGTATCTGCCCCAACACCACCGGAGTCGTCGCAAAACCACTCAGCCCCACATTGCTCCAAGAGGAACCTGCTATAAGCTTGGACTGAAAACTTGTCGTATCCACAGTTCCTGCCGTGATCTGTGTCCCATCAGGAAACTGATGTATCCCAGGTTCTATAGCAATATAAGGTACAGAGGTCATACGTGCATGTGGGCCATCTACCCCATCTGGCTCAACACTGTAGATATCAAACCCTGTAGTCGTGACATTATTGACACGCAAAGCCGAGGGCTGCCCTCCCTGATCTGTCGTTAAGACGAAGACCAAGGGAGTAACATCAAAGGTTTGCCGAAAAGTGATATGTGTCGTGGTGTCTCCATTGGTATTGTCAACAGTTATTTTATCTGCTTCCATCTTCCATGCATGAAGGTTGCTTACAAAAATCAATAGGAGTAAGAGGAGAGAGATTATCCTTCGTATCATTATTGCCTGATATCCACTTCAAAATACCCACACTCCGTTGTGCCAGCATCTACTGTATCAAAATCAAGTTTGACATTGTTGCCATTTATCCCCCCATTTGCACCATTTGCACCAGCTGATATCGGAGAAATACAATTGCAGGTATGGCTTCCGTCTATCCTGAGGTTAGTAATCGTTGCAAGATCAAAATCATTACTGATATTATCGTCAACCATAGCATCGTCAGCAACACCCGTTCCCGTATTGCTTACTTCTATTGCATAGCGAATGGTGGCTCCAGGAATACGCTTTGGGTTGGTACCGTTATTGACAGGATCATTGATAACACAGGAATCTTTTGTAATATTCATGATAGGTATACCGGGACAGGTACGCACTGAACCATCCCAGTTGTTGCCATTGTTTTGGTTGTTGAACCCAGTAGATATCTCACTATTACTTAATGCCCTTCTAAAGATCAAAAGCTCATCAACGAGTCCTTCCCAGTCTTGATTCCTATCAAACCCTCCACCTAGACTATCCTGCTCCTGCCCCAATATCAAAGAGCTGATATCTAGAATCGTTTGCTCTTTTCCGGAGGAGCATCCTTCCAATGATCCATTAACAAAAAAGCACAGATCCTCCCCCGCTCTTCTCCATACAAAGTGCTGCCATGTATCATCATTGATACTTGCAAGGTTTACACTTCCTTTGGAGCCATCATTAAGATAACCATTAAATCGTGTGGGTGAAGTAAACCAAAATATAAATTCATTGTATTGTGGCACATTTGCACCTGATAACAATCCATTGCTATCCGTACCTGCAACACCCTTATGCCAGACAGAAACCGTAAAGTCTCTCACACCATCTAGGGCTCCTGCACCTAATGTAGCATAATCTGTGGTACTATTGGAAGTCAGATCTATCGCATTACATATCTTCCCTGTTACAGGCGATACACTATGTCCTGTACCATGATGAGTACTATGTGAATCAACAATTTCATTGGCACTTCTATTCCAGCTCAGCTCATCAAAGTGCCAATCTGAGTAGTCATTATCTATAGGGACATAGAGCACATCTCTGCTTTGATCTATAGCCGTATTATACGCATACTGATCATAATGACCTGTATCTTCTTGTACTCCTATAGTGGCACCACCATTTGAGTTTCCATTTGCATCGCTCGCTGCATCATATCTGAAACGAATCGCTCCATCTTCATACAAAACGACTTGAAACGAATAGCTACCCGTATTTGAATAATGAGGAACACCATCCCAATGCACCACAAACCTACGATGAGGAGCACTTCCTAACGTATCGTAGCTCACCTCTCCTTGTTGCCCGTTGTAACTACCCATATTTAAATCATCCCAATACGGATAGATACTCTGTGCCCTATTGTTTCTAGGAAGAGTATTATTGCTGTATTCTGTAAGATCATAATTACCAAAATACAAAATACCATTTGAATCAATGTTTACTGTCGTATAGATTGTGCCATTAAATGAAAAGTTGAAGCCTAAAGGCACATCACGATCTACCGAGTCATCATAAGCAGCACCCGAAGTATGGTAGTCATCAACAAAATTTGTATTCACTGCATCAAAGGTACTTTCTGCCACATCATATCGCACTAGATACTGTAATGCAGCAAAAGCAGAGGTATGGAACAAGAAGAACAAAAGAAAGCCAAACTTCACTATCACTTCACCACTCCCTTCACCAGATTCTTGATACTCTCTTGATCAAACTTCATTCTGAGTCTGATATAAGGGCCCTCATGGTAGTAGTTCTGCTGTGAGAAGTCATCGTCATCGAAGCCTTCGATATTGTATCCCAATGTCAGTTCAGCATTTTCCCAAGGAGTCATATCGACAAAAAGTCCAAACCCATACTCTATATTATTTCCTGTATAGGAGTGGAGCATGCTCCCCTGTAGACCTGCCGACCATTTTTCATTGATATCATAGCGTGCATTGAGTCCTATGAGGTCTGTCCAACTGGTATACTCTACCTCATCGATATCATCGATCACATGCTTGAGCCCATAATGGAGTCCAAGTTCCCATTTCTTGTTTGGCTGCCAGTTGAGATGCAGGTTGTTGATCAGCTTTCTGGTCTGGGTTTCGTCTGTTTTTGTCTTGGTATACTGATCGATGAAATCCAGTCTCTCCATGAGTATCCAGTTGGTCTCCAGAGGACGATACACAAAGGCCAGTTTGGCATCGGCTTTACGATCCTCGGTATCATCATCCCACTTTTTATGGTATCCCACAGCAAAGGCAAGTCCCATCGCATCACTCTGCTTGATATAGACACCAGCATCCAGATTGATCTTGTCCTCAGTGTCACTGTTTCGATACCCTAGAGAGAGGTCAGAACTGTACTTCTCTCCTGTATAGTTCACCCCTACATTGAAGGCATCAAAATCTCTGTTCGTACTGCTGTTGTCCTCCCAAGCGATCCCTTTTTCATAGCCTAGACTTACTTTCCACTTCTCTTTAAAGATCAGCGTTCTGGTCAATCCCATCGTATCATATATCTGTGTACCATCTTTGCCTGAGTCATAGAGCCTGCTGTAGGTGATCTTACCATCTTTCCAAGCGTCATAGCTCACCCCTGCTCGGGAGTGCCAAGAGACACCATCACTACTGTCTCTTCTCTCCAGCTGAGCAAATAGGGTGGTATTGACATCATATTTATAGTCTACTCCCAATGCAGTTTTAGTCGGGAACGCTTTATCTTCGTTACTGCCAAGGCTTTGATCATGTGATACCCATACAGAGAGGTTGCCCTCCATGAAGTCTCGTCCGATCTTGGCAGTGACTTGGTGGGTTGCCTTTGTCTCAGTGTTGTCTGCATAGCGATAACCAAAGGTACCATTCCATAGCTTCTCTTTGAAGCTCGCGGTTACTTCCAGTACATTTTCATCTGTCACCGTACCATTACCATCATATTTTCTGTTTTGATAAAGCGTACCTGCCAGTGTCCAACGCTCTGAGATCCTTTTGTTGGCATCCAGCCCGATCTTTCTTGTCGCAGAGAGTGAACTAGAGAGTTGTCCCAGACCAAACGCAGCATCTTGCTTACGATAGTACGCTCTAGCACTCAGATTGTCATCCTTATACTCCAGTGTCACCTTCGCAGCTTCGCCTTCTGTTCTGTTAGCGTCTGGACCGTTCTTTGTCTTAGCATACTCTGCTTCCAGTGTAAGCTTATCTGTGAGCTTCGCTTTTACATCCACCCCGTACAGTCTGTTGTCGCCGGTTCCTGTCTCTTCGTTGATATAGGTGGCACCCGCTTCATACTTACCGCCGCTGCTTTTGACACTGACTCTGCCTCCATAGGTATAGTGCTCCTGTCCATCACCCTCTACTTCATATTTGGCTACGATATAACGTGGGTTGAATGCTCTGTCTGTACTGTATATCGGCTCCTTGAAATAGAGTGTCCCTTTATCATAGTCGATATCATAGTCACGGTACCGCTGTAGCTCCTGAGTTTCTAGTATGATCTCTTCTCTGTGTTGGTCTCTGACCTCTAGTGTGATCTTCTCTGAACCCTCTATGATCGGATGCTGGGTGAACTGATAATACCCACGTGTGCCATCCCCTCTATGCTCTTCCCGATAGAAGAGCTCTTCTGTCTCTGCTACAAACAGTGTTGCTTCTACATTTTTACCATGATACTCACTCTTGAGCCCTGTAAAGTCACGGCTGTAACTTGCCAGATCAGTTTGACTGAGCCCAGTATTGTAATCTCCAAAAAGAAGCGAGAACTCCTCTCTCTCCAGCTTGAGATAAAGCTTCTTTCTACTCGGCGCTTCACTACCCTGTGCGGTGGCATCATTGTAGAGTGTATAGTAGGCATTAGGATCGATCTTGTCAAAGAGTTTTCTGTCATTTTTACCCCTACCACTGTCATAAGCCATGGTCATCAGCCATTTGCCCTTGATACGCCCTTTAGCAAAGAAAGCGACCCTGCCTTTGTGGTACCACTTGTCATTGGCCCCTTTGTGCCCCAGCGACTCTTTGTTTCCATGGAGGGTATTGTATCCGATGGTTCCCTCTGCAAAACCAACCAGAATCCAGTCTCTCAGATGTGGTTTGAGTCTGACTGTGACTGTCTCTGTCTCATCACCATAGAGCTTGAAGTGTAGTACTGCTTCTCCAGCGATCGCAGTAGGCTCCAGTGGGATATAGGCGATACCTTGGGAGTCGATCATATACTGCCCTTTGCCGTTACTCATCACTTTGGGAGCATGTTTGCTGTCAGTGGTAAAGCTGCCTACCATGCCTCCACGGAGCGGGTGCCCTGATGGCCCGATCATACGTACAGCGATGATAGGGGTATGTTTCCCATCAGCTACCAGATAGGAGTAGGCAGGAAGGAACGCTATATGCTTGGGAGCACTACTCTCTACAAATACCTTTCTACTCACACGTTTGATCACTCTACCATTTTGTTTGATCGTTGCGACAAAGGTATTTCCTTGCTCTCTAAGATCTACCCCTTTAAAATGCATGATGTTCATCTGCCTGTCACTGCTTCTAAAGATACCTTCATAGTTGAGCATACTCACTTTGGAGCCATTGAGTCTAAGCTCTACTGTAGCACCTTTAGGATAGAGGATCGCTACACGTGTAGAGGGGATATCAGGTACCCAGCCCTTAGGTGGCCAGACGATCTGAGGCGTTTTACCCAGTGCCTCTACCTCCTCTGGGGTATACTTTGGCATGGCGGTCTGGTGGGTGGCTTTGGTCCAGTTATAGTCTCCTGCTTCTATCGGCGTTTTACCACCTACTGCACTGAGCGCTACCTTGTCCTCTGCCTGTACGATCTGCGAGATCACCCCTTTCATCCCACGATCCGTAGAGAACATCACTTGGGCGATATCACTTCTCTGGTTTTGGGTCAGCTGCGTATCGAAGTAGAGGATGCCTCTGATCTCTTTGTCTGGGTTAGCCCCTTCGAGAGTCTTGAGCGTGAGGGTAACTTTTCTACTCTCACCCAGCTTGACCATCAACATCTCTTCACCGCGTTTTGGCTCGATATGGTGACTGATAGAGTCCTTGACATAGGCCAATCCTTCAGAGAGTGCTAGGAAGACTTCAGGGTCGATCAGGTGCATGTTTTCACCTATAGAGATAGTAAGTTCTATCTCTTTTTTGCTCTTTTTCCTGATACTTAGAGAGAGTTCTGCTTTACCAGTCACTCCCGGTAATCGCTCCAGACAGAAGTCCACACGTGCTAGCTCTCCATGATAGAGATCGACAAACTGTGATCTGGAAGAACCGGCAAAGCGCGTGTTGTTGCGGCACTGTGCCAGCTTGTAGCGGCCTTTGAAGCTCTCCTCATCCATCTGTACCACATGGGTACCGTTTGCTACATCTGCAAAGTGGTATTTCCCCTCTTTGTCCGTTACCACAAACCGTCCATCTTCCATATAGAGCTTGACCCCTTCAACCCCACAGCCTTGAGGCTTACTGCTCTCTCCTTCAACGGCTAGAACAGGAGAAGCCGCTACTGTTGCCTCTTTCCCTTTGGGAGATGCTTTATCTGCCTTACACGTTATATTGGCATCATAGATCTGCCCCAGGATAAACCCTTTGGAGCGATAGAGCTCCTCTTTGACCTTGAGCGTAGTGGTCGCCACATTGGATTTTCCACCCAGCGTAGCACTTGCCCAGGCACGGTTGATCGCTTCTCCATCGATGATCCCAGCAGTGATCAAGACCACATAGCTGATCTCCACAGAAGCTCCTGGAGCCAGAGTGGGCTCTCTATAACTGAGGATTCTACCATCTGCAGAAAGGGTACCTACACGCTTGATACTATTGACTTTGAAGCTGCCATCCTGATACTTCACCCCTTCAGGAAGTCTATCCTCTATCAATATATCATTGAGGAGTATGTCACTGATATTTTCTACTGTGACTGTGTATTTGACATACTCCCCTATTCCTGCCGTCTCTTTGGACTGTGTTTTACTTGCCAAAAGCCTGAACTGCACCCCTGAGATCTCTGCCTGTGCCAGAACTTCATGAAGTGTCCCATTGTCCAGATAACTCGCAGAGATCTGATCTCCTGCACCTACACTCAATGCACCATCTCCATGTGTTACAGTAGCTGGTGTTGTATGTAGATATCCAACGAAGACCCCACTGTTGGGCCCAGTCTCTCTCAATGTCAGTGTCTCGACATCACCGGTAGTAGGATTTGTCACATTGATATCGATGCTCTGTTGGGTATGTATATCTGTATTTTGATCGATATCCGTGACTCGGATGATTACCAGATCCTGCTCCAGATAACGCGTAGTGTCTTGCATTCCTACCGCCACTGGTGGGGTCAATACAGTACCATCAGGCAGCTGTGCCGGTGGCATAGGATGAGAAGTACCTCCGCCATCTAGATAGGTCGTTGGCTGTAGCGTCTCCTCTGTAGCACTCGGGGCATACATAAGAAACTCAATGGTCGCAGGCGTTTGCACAATCGTCTGATTGACCTCGTTTGTAGTGGTGTTTTTATCCGTACCACCTATCTGATAGGCTACATCCGCTGTATTGGAGATGGTATCCCCTATCTGAGCCCCATAAACCGATGAGAGCAGGAACAGTGACAGTAGTAGGATATGGCTTAATCGCTTGAACATATCGCTGTTTCTCCTTTCATGGGTCTTTTATTAGGTCACACTCAGTGAATGCGACCTATTAGGTTTTCCTCTCGTTCTTCCAATTATGAGGGAGAAACGAGAGAAGGGATATTAATTAATCGTAATATCAAACGATACACAAGTATGATTCTCTGTATCAGGTGCTGTCGGAGCAGCCACATCAATACCTTCAAATTTTACTTCAGGAGTGGCTCCAGTATTGGCCACTGTTGATTGTGTTCCATTCGCTTGATTGGCACAGTCACAGGCAGTAGCACCTGCATCTGTATGAACATTATTGGTTGTTGCAACTGAACCATAGTCCAAATTGGCTACATCTACATTATCCGAGATATTCAGATCCGCAACACTACCTGTACCTTCATTTTTGATATCGATCATGTATCGTATGACTGCACCAGGGATACGCTTGGCAGTTGCACTGACTCCATTGACAGGATCACTTATCACACATGAAGTTTTCACTGCACTCAATACAGGGGTTTTGATCGTATATCCACTGCGTGCCAGATCCATACCATCTTTTTCAGTATCACCACCCGTCTCAGTTGTATCACCTAGTGTACCATGATCTACACCATCGGCAAGCACTACATCTACTTGAGCTGGATCATCATTGGCAGATTCTGTTTCAGCAGTATTTCCACTAGCGTCTGTCACGGCTGTTGCTTTGAGTTCAATGTTCATCACATCACCATCAGCTCCACCTTGTGCCGCAGTAGGAATATCTGATTTGACTTTGAAAAGCACATTGGCATCCTCTGGAACTGGAATAACACCATTGGCTGGCAATGCTGTCCATGTTGCACCATTATCTGTGCTATATTCAATATCCATTGTGTTGACAGTATCTTCATTGTCTGCATCCGCATCATAGTCTGCTACACCACCATTTGCCATGTTGGCAACTTCAAATTTAAAATGCTGCTCCGCATTTCCTTCGTTGGTAAATCTAAAGTTTGTTTCTCGGTCTATCTGACCTGGGGTGACATCTAACTGATCAGCATCTGTGGTTACAAGCACCATATCAATTTTCTTATCCACTACAAACTCATCTGAATGCACTTGTCCAGCAGGAATATCTGTATTGACTGTTGGCTGTACCACACCACCTGCACTATATGTTAACGTTGCGTCATTTCCTATGGATGTATTCGCATCTGTCCCTAATGCCCATGCACCGCTACTTCCAAACAGCATCATCGATGCTGCAACTAAAATCTTTTTCATGATTTTCTCCTTGTTTTTTCGAGGATTGCTTCCCATCACCCCCATGATGGGGAGATTCATACCTCTTTTTATCTTGCTTATCTGCCTTTGGCAGACACCACTATGACCATTTCGTAGGCTTGATCCTGTTACACCTATGTAACAAAACCAAACCTACCCAGAGTCCTTAACCCTATGGGAAAACATTCTTCAAATCCTTTCCCATAGGGTCGGATGACCCACCTCATACCATGTTGTTATATACCCTACTTTAATCTCACCTTGAATGCTACATCCACCTTGCTATGTGCGGGCACTTCATCCACTGAGAACAGGATGGCATTGTAATCTTTAGCTTGTGCGGAGTGCTTTTTCTTGTCCTTGCCGATGACAAAGAGCTTGGCAGGTACGGCATAGCGCTTACCACCATCTACCGAATACGTGACAGAGAACTTTGCCTTGGATATCGCTGACCCTTCTACAAAGATCAGATTTTGGTTGATCGGGTTAGAGATCTTTGCATCCTTGATCACTTCATCACTGTCATTGGTGATCGTATCGATATACTTCACCACATCTCCCGGTACTACCTTGGTAGCCTTGAGCCATTTTTTGACTGGTTTGCCTTTTTTATCTTTGAGAACTTTACCTTTCTTGTCCTTGACCACGGTCAGCTGGTAAGAGTGTGTCTCCATACTGACTGACGGCTTCTGTTCTGCTGCCACATTTATGGTCAGCAGGAGAGAAGCTGCTAAAATTGAAATTGTTTTTTTGATCATTATTATCCTTTTCTTTGAAATAAGTTACTGTACCTGCACATCAAAGGTCACTGCCTGATGTACCGTACTACTGAGCGAAGCAACATTCACATGTACTTCACTGCCATCATAATCACCTCTGTCTCCATCTACTGCATCACTCAATGAGATACCATTGAGCTTCAGAGAGCCAGCCTGATATGCCGTACCACTGGGTATACTGTCTGTAAGCATTAGATGATCTATACTTCTCCCTGTAGCATTGCCGCCAATGGACAGATCGATCGTATAGGTGATGATCGTACCCGTATGGGTCTGGTTGTCATCGCTATGTACCACGGCATGCTTCTGAGATACCAGCCAATAATCACGGATCACATATACTCCCGAATTTAAATCCAAAGTGCAATTTCACCTCTAAAAAATTCTATCCAAATTTTCCTATGAAGCCTTTAAATTTTCATGAAATACCTCATAAGGTGTTCTCCATCCTAGAGATTTTCTAGGTCTATGGTTAAGTCTGTTCTCAATCCTTTTAATATCTTTAGCCGTGAGATGTTCAAAGCTACTGCCTTTTGGGATATATTGACGGATGAGTCCATTGATATTCTCATTGAGTCCTCTCTCCCAAGAGCTATAAGGATGACAGAAATAGTAATCACATTTAAGTTTTTTTGCAATGGTTTGATGTTTGGCGAACTCCAAACCGTTATCTGTGGTAATGGTGTGCACATGTTTCTTGTATCTTCCCAGTAGTCGTATCATCTCATTGGCTACGATAAGGGCTTTCTTTCTTACAGGCAGTGAGAGTTTTACATACATGGACTTTCGCTCTACTATAGTAACGATTGCTCCTTGTCTGCCTTTGCCAATGATGGTATCTGCTTCAAAGTCTCCTACTCTTATTTTATCATCTACGATAGTAGGTCTTTGTTCAATAGAGACTCTATTAGGGATACGGTTCTTTCGTCCTTTACCATACTTGGCTCTTCGTTTTCCTTTGTGTCTGAGCTTTGTATGGAGTGTACCATTATGCAGCCTATCTTCATGGATGAATGTGTAGATGGTGACATGGGATATGGTTATGGAGTGTTTGATAGACAGTGTGGCGGAGATCTGTTCGGGTGAGTACTCTTTTTTGAGATACTTTTTGATAAGCTTTATAGTAGAATCTGTGAGTTTTAGATTGGCTTTTCTGGCATGGTCTTGTTGCCCCTTTTTATATTTATCATGGGCTCCATATCCAAAATAGGTTCCAGCAATATCCCCTTTGTTTCTTCGTATCTCTCGGCTGATGGTCGAGGGATGCACTCCTAGCTGTTTGGCTATCTCTTTATTGCTATATCCTCTGCTTATATAAGCTTGAATATGGTATCTTTCTCCTAGGGTTAGATGCGTATATGACATATCACTTCCTTTATCTTTGGTCAGATTTGGAAGTTATTTTAGCATCTAACCTCTTCAAATCCAAAAGAAACAACTCTCAAAAACTCTTTTTTCAAATTGTCTTTTAAAAATTGCACTTTGGATTTAAATTCGGGTACTCCCTCCGCACGGTCACTGTCAGATCGTATCACTACGTCCACAGCGTCAGGGTTATCTGCCCCTGCAGTTGCACTGTTCTGGGAATCTGCTTTAATCCCATCACGTGAGAGATCACCACCTGTATGGTTACCATCCGGTATATCGGCTACGATAAAGAGGGTAGTATTGGTATCTGCCGCAAGCGTGATATCTCCAATCAGCGTATCTACTCCCGATTCAAAAATGCCATTACCGTTGCTGTCTTGAAAAAGCTGTGCATTTTCAGGGAGAAAATGACTACTGCTATTGTGCTCATAGGTGAGAGTGATATTGTCATCTCCATTGCCCAGATTACTCAGTACAAAAGTCAATACCCTGTCCTGTTCACCTGCGCCTACCTCTACTGGGCTACTATCTTGCCACGTGATATCCAAGTCAATGATCTGGTCAACCAGAAAATGATCCGTATTGCTGGTCAAATTTTGCTCTATCCCGCCTACTTGATAGCTAATATCTGCTCTGTTTTGGATTGCTGTACCCGCCACAGTACCTTTGGCATGGAGGATAGAGATATGTATACTTAACAACAACAGAAAGATCTTTAGTGTTCTTGCCATACCCTCTTCTTTTAAATATATAAAAATACTACTTTGTACTGATTATAGCCAAAAAAAGTCAAAATAGTCTCTATTTTTAATATTTTCTAATATATTCCTCCTTATTTGTCTATTTTACACACCATATTAACCGTTTTATATCATATAGGGAAGGTCATTTGGAAAAGAAAATAAAAAGAAGAAATGCCAACATTGAGATCCGATAGCTGGCTGCTATCGGACGATATACTCTATGTTCTAGGGTCTACAATCTTTCCAGCGATAGCAGAAGCCGCTGCCACAGCAGAGTTGGCAAGATAGATCTCGGAAGTACGTGCACCCATACGACCCACAAAGTTACGGTTAGTCGTCGCCACACAACGCTCACCATCCCCGAGGATACCCATATAGCCGCCCAAGCATGCCCCACAAGTAGGGTTAGAGACCACTGCACCCGCTTCGATAAGGATATCCATCAGCCCCTCATGCTGCGCCTGTAGGAAGATCTTCTGCGTTGCCGGGGTAACGATCATGCGGGTGTGCCTGGCAACCCTTTGTCCCTTCATGATCGCTGCTGCGATACGCAAGTCTTCGATACGTCCATTGGTGCAAGAGCCGATCATGACCTGATCGATCTTGATATCATCAGAGACTGCCTGCTCTACCGGTTTGCCGTTACTTGGAAGAAAAGGATAGGCAATGACTGGAGAGAGTGCTGCCATATCGATCGTGATCTCTTGACAGTAGACTGCATCTGTATCAGAGGCATGAAGCTTAGGCTCCGATCTCAGCCCACCATTTGCCTCTGCTCGTTCATCGAGATACGCCTGCGCGATCTCATCCACAGCAAAGATACCACTCTTGGCTCCCGCTTCGATCGCCATGTTACACATAGAGAAGCGATCCGCCATACCTAGATGCTGCACACCCTCACCTACAAACTCGATCGCCTTATACAGGGCTCCATCTACCCCAAGGATACGGATCAACTCCAAGATGATATCTTTGCCATAGATATGCTGACCCGGCTTGCCGATAAGCACTACTTTGATCGACTCCGGTACCTTGAACCAATTACCACCCGTAATGATCGAAAAGGAGATATCCGTACTCCCCATACCTGTCGCGAAGGCTCCCAATGCCCCATGAGTACAGGTGTGAGAGTCTGCACCGATGATCACATCTCCTGGGATCACCAAGCCTTTTTCAGGGAGTAGTGCATGCTCGATCCCCATATCTTTTTCATCAAAAAAGTACTTCAGATCATGCTTATAAGCAAAGTCACGGCTGATCTTGGCTTGATTGGCAGAAGCAATATCCTTGGCAGGGATGTAGTGATCCATCACGATCGCAAACGCATCGGGGTTGGCGAGCTCAGTTGCACCACTCTCCTCGAATGCTCTGATCGAGATCGGTGTGGTAATATCATTACCGATCGTCATATCGATTGCTACCCTAACAATTTCGCCTGCTTCTACTACTTTGCCAGCATGCTCTGAAAAAATCTTCTCTGTAATGGTCTGTCCCATGGTCATATCCTCTATGTAGCGCTCTCTATGTGAGAAAGCTGGCTCACGCCTCTCCTCTTCTGATAGAAAGCAGCCTATTTATCATAGGCGAATTATAGCGAAATAAGATTATGTATCAATCAAAACCTTGAGAATCTTTGACTGCATTTTCTAGGTGTGTGATCTTATCTAGCATACGGTACGAGAGTTCTCTCAGATCTCGCAGGAACCCTTTGGCTTCCTCCTCTTTAGCTATAGAGACTTTTTGCTTCTCTAGCCTTGCTTTCTGGTTATAGACTATCCCTTCTGCAGAACCAAAGTAGATCTCATAGATCTTGAGATACTTCTCATGGAGCTTGTTGTGGATCAGACGTATCGTGCTATTGCCTTCTATCTGTAGCATGTCATAGAGCTTTTCACCCTCACCATGAAACCAAAGACCAAATTGGCATGCAGTGCTCTCCAGTGGATGTGGGTCTCTGACGATATTTTTGCCCTCTACAATGGATTTTGCTCTGTTAAGCCATTTAATATGTGATCTGCGTGCTGCATCTAAGTGCTCGAGTGCATTGTCTTGTGTCATATGTATCCCTCTGATGGCATATCTACCAACGTATTATTTAATTAGGAGAGATTCTATCTTATTTAAACTTAACTTACAGGCTGTAGCCCAAGCCTGTAAAAACTCTGCTATAATCTCATCCATGAAACTCTACGAATTACAAGCAATCGCCAAACGACTCAAACAGTTCAAGCATATTACCAGAGCCAGGCGGGTAGAGAACAACACCATCGAGCTCTCATTTGACAAGGCACATACTTACTTTTTCAATCTTACCAGAGGGCATAGCCATGCCTACAAAGCCCCATCACAGAGACCTTTGCAGGGATTTAATGCTCCTTTTGATACCCTGCTGCACACACTGGTCTCTGCATCCAAACTCATCCATATCACTACGCCAAATGATGACAGGGTACTGCGTTTTGAACTTGCTCCAAAAAGTAGCTACAAAGACAAACGTATCACCCTGCAGCTAGAGTTTACTGGTAAAAATACCAATGCCATCCTCCTTGATGAAAATGAAGTGATTATCGAGGCACTGAGACATATTGATGCGGATAGCTCTTTTCGGGTGATACGGCCCGGGGTAGAGCTGCTGGGTATTCCTGCGCGCGAACCAAGGGCGGATATAGAATCCGCCCCTACCACATCCACAACCTCCGTAGGGGCAGATTCCATATCTACCCTCAACACCCAAACCATCGACACACACCTCGAAAATATCCATACCCAAAAACAACAACAACGGCTCACAGAATCCAAAAAAGTCAAACAAGCTTCAACTTTCAAAAAGATCCAAAAGATCAGCAAAGAGCTAGAGAAACTACCCAATAGTAATACGCTAGCAGAAGAAGCAGAAAAACACCAAAAAACCGCCAATATCATCCTCGCCAACCTCTATCAGATAAAACCCTATGACAAGAGCCTCAAAGCCTATGATTTTGAGGGCAATGAGGTGACTATCCCTCTACCCAAAGACACCGTAGTCAATCGCATGAGCGAACACTACTTCAACCTCTCTAAACGTGCCAAGAGCAAAGCCAAAAATGTCCATATCGAACAAGATAATCTGGAGAGTAAAAAAGCATTTTATGAGAATATCCTCTATGCCATCGAAAATGCAACTACCCTCTATGATCTAGAACTTCTCGTCCCTAAACGTGGAAAACAACAGCGTAAAAAAGAGAAGATGCGTTTCGGAGAGCTCTTCTGGATAGAGGACTACAAGGTGATGGTGGGAAGAAACAGCAACGAGAACCAAAAACTCCTCCAAGCTGCTAAAGGTAACGATATCTGGATGCACACCAGAGAGATTCCCGGCTCCCATGTTTTTATCCGTACAGACAAGCAGAACCTCCCTGATTCTGTCCTAGAGGCTGCTGCTAAACTCTGTGTAGACTTCTCCGCTAAAAGCCCTGGAGACTACCTCGTCGACTATACCAAACGCAAATTTGTCAAGATCCAGGAAGGCTCAAATGTAGAGTATGACAAATACCAAACCATCGCCATACGCAAAGACGGCATAGAGATCCGAGAATAAGCGTAGGGTGCGTAACACGCACCACTAAAAAAACCCAAATAACAAGCACCAAAAGCCAGAAGCCATAACCAAACACATGGTATAATCACCCAATTCATCACGGAGAGAATTATGAACCTCATCACAGACCATATGGATCGTTGGAAAACTGCAGGAATACTGCTAATTATCGTAGCTTTTGTAGGTATTATCGACAATACTTTTGTCACATGGCTCTTTTTTGGAATGATCTATCTCGTAGCATTTTATGAAGCAACCAAACTCTTTCACGCCACACAAACATGGCTCTTTAGCTATGCGATACTGATCTGGATCGTTGCAGGGCTTTATCCACATCCCTCCGATCTGCTTCTTTTTGCTCTGGTGATCTTCGCTGGGTCTCTTGCCTACTGGAAGACGATAGAGATTCAGGGCTTTCTGCCTCTACTCTATCCTACAGCCGGGATGCTCTTTATCTGGATGCTCAACCTGGAGTATGGTATGAAGTCACTGGTATGGATGCTTGTAATCGTTGCACTGACTGATGTGGGTGCCTTTTTTACCGGGAAAGCTATAGGGAAAACAAAGTTTTGTGAAACTTCCCCAAACAAGACACTTGAAGGTGTGGTCGGAGGCGTGGTAGCAGGTACGATAGGAGGTATTATTACAGCACTTAGCTTGATGGATATCTCATTCATCGCTGCGCTTGTGATCTCATTGATTGCATCCAAGACCTCTATTTTTGGGGATCTCTTTGAGAGTTATCTCAAACGCAAGGCAGGGGTCAAAGACAGTGGGAAACTACTGCCTGGGCATGGTGGTGCCCTAGATCGTATAGATGGGTATCTTTTTGCCGGGATTGTGATCTATGTATTGCTCCAAGCCTTTGGATACTAAATGAAAGCATCTATCACTGTCCTAGGCTCTACAGGCTCTATCGGGGTTAATACCCTCCTTATAGCACAGCGTTATGATATCCCTGTAGAGGCACTGGTCGCGGGTCGCAATATTGACCTGCTCAATCAGCAGATTGCCACACATAATCCCAAGTATGTTGCCATTGCCAATGCCTCTGACACAGAGCGGGTCAACCACCCCCATATATTTTCTGGAGCAGAGGGTATCTTGGCACTATTGGAACAGTGCCAGAGCCCCACTATAGTCAATGCGCTAGTCGGCTATGCAGGACTCGCCCCTACCCTTAAATCTATAGAATTGGGCAAAAAGGTAGCTTTGGCTAATAAAGAATCCTTGGTAGTTGCGGGGGAATTTATCAATATGGAACATATCGTGCCTATCGACAGTGAGCATTTCGGGCTCTGGTATCTCATGGGAGAACGCCCTTTCTCAAAGCTTTATATTACCGCCAGTGGGGGTGCTTTGAGAGAATGGAAGATCAAAGATATGGCAACTGCCACGTTCTCGCAAGCCCTTCAACATCCCAACTGGTCGATGGGAAACAAGATCACCATCGACTCAGCAACAATGACCAACAAACTCTTTGAGTTGCTCGAAGCCAAATGGCTTTTTGATACCTCCAACATCGATGCAGTGATCGAGAAGAAGTCCATGATCCATGCCCTCGCAGAGTTCAAAGACGGCTCCACGACAGCACACTTCGCCGGGGTAGATATGAAGCTCCCTATCGCCTTTGCCCTCAGAGGCAAGGTTGAAGAGGAGATACTGCCCCCTGTCAACCTGCTGGAGATTGGAGCACTAGAGTTCCTCCCTATCACAGCCGAGCGTTACCCTATCTGGGAGATCAAAGAACATCTCTTGACAAACCCTCATCTTGGGGTAGTGGTCAATGCTGCCAATGAAGAAGCGATCAAACAGTTTGAGAAGGATCAATGCAACTTCTTCGGCATGGCAAAGATCGTACTGGATGCGTACAGGAAATTTGAGGATGTCAAGGCATCAAGTATTGAAGAGATCGTTGAAATAGACGCAGAGGTGAGGGCATATGTCAAATTATCGTAGGGTATATTTGCCAACACACCCATCCTACGGGAAGGTATCATGAAACTCCTGCTCCTACATGGCTGGGGCGGTTCTGACACCCCTCACTGGCAAGCAGTGTTGGCAGCAAAAGTAGCCAGAAACTACGGCACGGTCAGCTTCCCTCTGTTGGACAATCCACACTTCCCCAGCAAAAATAGATGGATCAAGCAAGTAAAAGCGATTTTGGAGGATTTTAAGCCCGATACAGTGGTTTGTCACTCTCTGGGTTGCACGTTATGGTTTTGGCTGGCACAGGAGAAGATAGCAGGTATTGAGAGGCTCTTTTTGGTCTCTCCTCCCAGTCTTCATACCAAACTCGATATTATCAAAAGCTTTTTCCCGGTTCCTTTGCCTGAAAAACTTGGCGCCCAAGAGGTACATCTCATTGTATCCGATAACGATCCCTACATCGATATAGAAGAAGCAAAAAAGATTGCTTCGCACTACCAGATACCGCTACACACGATCGAGCAAGCAGGGCACATCAATACCGATAGCGGCTATGGGAAATGGGAGTTTATTGAGACATTAGTCATGAGGAGTGAGACATGATCCTGAGTATCGAGAGCAGCTGCGATGATAGCTCCATCTCCGTTACCGAGATAGTAACGCATAAGCTTCTCTACCACCGTAAGATCTCACAAGAAGCTGAGCACTCTGCTTATGGCGGGGTGGTACCAGAACTTGCCTCCAGGCTCCATGCAATAGGTCTACCAGAAGTCCTGAAAGGAGCATTGCCTTATATCGATCAGCTCAAGGCAGTCGCTGTGACCAACCAGCCAGGGCTCTCTGTCACCCTCAATGAAGGACTCATGATGGCAAAGACCATCGCCTCACTCCAGAAGATCCCTCTCATCCCTGTACACCATCTCAAAGGACATATCTACTCACTCTTTATCGAAAAAGAGACCCGCCTACCACTACTGGTACTACTCATCTCTGGCGGACATACACAGATCATACGTGTAGAGCGCTTAGATCGCATGGAGATACTGGCAACCAGTATTGATGACTCTGTAGGAGAGAGCTTTGATAAAGTTGCCAAAATGATGGGACTGGGCTACCCAGGAGGCCCCCTCATCGAAGCACTTGCCAAAAAGGGGAACGAGGATCGTTTTGATCTCCCTGTACCTATGCGAAACTCACCATTGATCGCTTTTTCTCTCTCCGGACTCAAGAATGCAGTACGCCTAAAAATAGAACAATTAGGTGGTGCCGCACAGATGCAAGAACAAGACAGAGCAGACCTCTCTGCCTCCTTTCAGAAAGCAGTCAAACGCCATCTACTTCAAAAAAGTAAAAAAGTTTTTGCCAAAGAACCGATCAAAGACTTTGCGATCGTAGGGGGCGCTTCTGCCAACCTTTATCTCAGGAAAGCCTATGAAACACTTTGCAAGGAATTTGGAAAGACCATGCACACAGCACCCTTGGAATACTGTTCTGACAATGCTGCCATGATCGGTCGCTATGCAGTAGATGCCTACCATCATAATCAGCTCTTTGACCCCCATGAGATCCATGTAGAAAGCACAAAAAAACAGCAAAATGGAAACTTTCTCTAAAAGTATCCCCTGAACATCACATATTGAGCGTTTTTCAAAGCCTTTTTTGGGTAAAATTGATCTAATTATATCGCTTTTTCGGGGGCGGTGAACCTAACAGACTGGAGTGTATGGTATGGCAGAATATGGCGCTAGTAATATTAAGGTCCTCAAGGGACTAGAGGCAGTAAGAAAAAGACCGGGGATGTACATTGGTGACACCGCAACCAAAGGACTTCACCACCTAGTCTATGAAGTCGTAGATAACTCTATCGATGAGGCGATGGCAGGATACTGTGATACCATCAAGGTCACGCTGACAAAAGCTGGCTCGGCCATCATCGAAGATAATGGTCGTGGTATCCCAGTAGCGGAACACCCCACAGAAAAGATCTCAGCTGCAACGGTTGTTTTGACTGTACTTCATGCCGGCGGTAAATTTGACAAAGACACATATAAAGTATCCGGCGGGCTTCACGGAGTAGGTGTTTCTGTTGTCAATGCACTCTCAAAAGACCTCAAACTAACCATTCACCGTGAGGGAAACACGCATGAACAAAACTTTCAAGAAGGTATCCCTCAAGAGACTTTAGCAGTCACAGGGAAAAGCAGGAAAAAAGGAACTAAGGTCGAATTTTGGCCAGATCCAACCATCTTTGTTGAAGGTGTCACCTTCCAGAAAGAGATACTGACAAAAAGGTTTAAAGAGCTTGCCTACCTGAACCCTCGTATCAAAATAGAGTTCAAAGACGAGAGAGATGATACCAAAGAAACTTTTCACTTTGAAGGTGGACTCAAGCAGTTTGTAGAGGACATGAATAACAAAGAAACCCTCTCCAGTGCACAGTTCTTCCAGGGCGCTGCAGATGACATAGAGATGGATATCGCCATTATGTACTGTCAAGCCGATAGCGACAAAGTACTGACATTTGTCAACAACATCAAGACACCCGACGGTGGTACACACGAAGCTGGATTTAGAGCAGGGCTCACACGATCCCTTGCCAGCTACGTAGCAAAAAATGCCAATGCCAAAGAAAAAAATACCAAGATCACCGGTGATGACTGTCGAGAAGGCCTGATCGCAATCATCTCGGTACGTGTTCCGGAACCACAGTTTGAAGGACAGACCAAAGGAAAACTAGGCTCAAGCTATGTCAGACCATTGGTGCAAAAATTCTTCTCTGATAATTTTAAAAAGTATATGGAAGAGAACCCCATCGAAGCCAAAGCGATCATGGCGCAGGTTATCCTTGCTGCCAAAGGTAGAGATGCTGCCAAGAGAGCAAAAGACCTGGTCAAGCGTAAGGACAATATGGGGATAGGAACCCTCCCCGGAAAGTTAGCAGACTGTCAGAGTAAAGACCCAGAGATCTCTGAGATCTATCTGGTGGAGGGAGACTCCGCTGGTGGCTCTGCCAAGCAAGGGAGAGATAGAGTCTTCCAGGCGATACTCCCCCTCAAAGGTAAGATCCTCAATGTAGAAAAAGCCAGACTGGAGAAGATCCTCAAATCTGATGAGATCAAAAATATGATCACCGCTCTAGGCTGTGGTATCGGTGATGAGTTTGATGAAGAGAAACTACGCTATCACAAAGTCATCATCATGACCGATGCCGATGTGGATGGCTCTCATATCCAGACACTGCTGATGACCTTCTTCTTCCGATTCCTCAGACCGATCATTGAGAAGGGCTATCTCTATCTGGCACAACCGCCACTCTACAGATATAAGAAAGGAAAAAATGAGACCTATCTCAAAGACGATACTGCGCTCAATGATTTCCTCATAGAAAATGGTATTTCAGCTATAGAGAGTGAAACCATGGGATATAATGATCTTGTCGACCTCTTTAAGCTGGTAGGGTATTACAAAATGACCCTCAAGGAGATCGAAAAGCGTTTTGCACTCCCTGAAGTGATCCGCTACATGATCGAAAATCCTGATGTGGTCGGCGGCACGACCAAACAGTTGGCAAAAACGATTGAAACCTATATCAAAGATCTTGGATACAACATTCTCAGCAAAACGATCAGTGAAGAGAAGATCCACCTTTTTGTACAGACCAAAGATGGACTGGAAGAGCTTATTGTCGATGACGTACTCTTCACCAACCCACACTACAATGAAGCAGTCTATATCAATCAGAAGATCTCTGAGCACATTACTGATGAATTTAATGACAAAGACCTTCTTGATCTCTTTGCTGAGGTAGAAGCCTCTGCCAAAAAAGGTGCCTATATCCAGAGATATAAAGGTCTAGGTGAAATGAACCCTGAGCAGCTTTGGGAAACCACCATGACCCCAGAAAACAGAAGACTACTCCAAGTCACGATCCATGATGTAGATATTGCTAGTGATACCTTCACTCTCTTTATGGGCGATGAAGTAGAGCCTAGAAGGAACTATATCGAAACACATGCCAAAGATGTCAAGCACCTGGATGTATAACCATGCTATTATCAGAGCTAGAGGAGAGAGGTCGGCGATTTAAACTGGCATTGAGAGCCGGTGTACCGATACTCCTATTGATAGCTCTGGTAGCCTATGCCGCCTTTCTCAAAAATGATGCCATAGAGTTTACAACAGAAAACAGCCTTCTTTTAGGTGGTATCATTTTTATCACCATCTATTTTATCTATTTTCTCCTGGAACAAGATGCACAAGAGAGCCTACTTGATCATGAAACTCATGGGTTCAATCAAAGAGCCTTTGAAAAGAAACTAAAGACATCCCCCTCCAAAACCATTGCTTTGCTCATCATCAATAACCTTCCCTCTATCAATGAAAACTATGATACAGAAGAGGCCAATAAGCTTCTGTATCATACCATACAAAGACTCAATCAATCCCTCAAAGAAGATGGTCTGGAAAATGCCATCATCGGGAGAAGGTATGGTGCAGAATTTCTTATCGCAATAAATGAAAAAAGAGATGATCTCAAAAGTGCTCTTGAAAAATTTGTAGCCGATAATCACATCATAAACAGTATTGATACTGAGTATAAATTCTCTCTCATGACCTACAGCAATGAAGAGTTAGAAAAAATAATCATACACTTAAAAGATGAGCTCATAGACTCGGAAGAGTGTGAACTGGATGAAACAGGATCATCCACACATAAAATACAGGATATTTCCAGTATCTCAAAAATAGAAGATGCAATTATCACCTCTATTGAGGAGAAACAGCTCTCTTTTCTTTTTCGCCCACTCCACAATGTCAAGGCTGATAAGGTCGATATTTATGAGGTTGCCGTAAAACTCAAGTCTGATACATATGGTGATATCCTTCCTAAAACCTATCTTCCGATCGTCAATCGCCTTGGACTAGGAAGAGAGTATGATTTTGCCATTGTACACCACCTTGTAAAACTTTTACCGCTTCTTGATAAAAGTATTTCACTCACTTTCAATATCTCACCCTTTTCACTGAGAAATAGAGAGTTTCAGAGTAGGCTATTTGACTTTTTGGATAAAAGTGATATCGATACTTCAAGGCTCATCATAGAGCTCTATGAAAGAAAAGCACACCATGACCTTAGCCACTATTTTCAAACACTCAACTATATGAGAACCAAAGGGCTACGTATCGCTATTGATAATTTTGGCTCCTCCAATGCCTCCATGGAGTATATGAAGCACTTTCGGTTTGATATGGTACAGTTTGACAGAGATTATGTCACCAAGCTGGATGACAAGATCACCTATGAAATGCTGCACTCTCTCATCAAAATGTCCAAGAACCTTCATATTACAACCATCGCAAAATGGGTGGATAAAGAGTCGCAAAAAACAAAACTCAAAGCACTTGGTATCGATTATATTCAAGGCTTTGGAGTAGGCAAACCCGTCTCCGAAAAAGAGCTTATTAATACTTATAACTAAAGGATCCCCTTGAAATATGGAGAGCAAGAGATACAAACCTTCGATATTAATGCACAAGAGCATTTTTGGCCCAATGATCATGATAAGAGCTATACTATCACTATAGACCTACCTGAATTTATGTGTCTCTGCCCCCGTTCAGGTTATCCCGATTTTGCAACTATCCATCTCAGCTATGTACCAAACAAAAAAGTGATAGAGCTCAAAGCTATCAAGCTTTATATCAATACTTTCATGTACAGACATATCTCACATGAAGATTCAGCCAATGAGATCTATGATACACTCTTTGGGAAGCTCCAACCAAAATCTATGAAACTGATCGCAGATTTTAATCCTAGAGGCAATGTACATACTGTAATAGAGATAGACAGCGAAAAAATATGACAATTTGACACTTTTTCACCTTTTTCGTGAAAATTATATTATCATTATCCTATCACAGTAAAAGGATAATGATGATTGACTTTCATGAGATCTCAAGAAGGCTGAAAGAGGTGGTCTCACATATAGAACAAAAAGAAAAAGTCTTAGATAAAGACATTGCACAGGCACTCAAACTTGACCCACAATATTATGCCGTGATCAAAAGGCGCAACAAGATCCCTTATGAAGCGATCGCCCTCTTTTGTAAAAAAAATGGACTCAGTATAAACTGGATCCTGCTTCAACAAAAACCAAAATATTTGACCTAGAAGCATTAACTAGCTATAATTAAAAGTTGCAAAATAAATTCAAAGGAAGAAGTATGGGTAAAAGAGAAGAGAAAATTGAACAATATACAGCTGAGGCCAAAAAGTTAGGTCTTAAAGTATCCGCTGATTTGGTTGCCAAAGTAACTGTAGGACTAGGGCCTTCTATCTATAAAAAAGATTCTGAAACCGTCTCTTGCAGTCAAAGCTCTGAACTAGACACAGTAAAGAAAAACTTTCTCCAGAAAAAGCTTGGATTGACTGCAGATGATGCCAAATTTGATGCTGCCATTAAAAAAGTCTGTGAAGCCATGGGCACCTCCAATAGAAACAAGTATAGAGCACTTTTCTATGCACTTCTTGCCAAAGAATTCGGCAAAGAATCTGTTTACGCCTAGATACTATACTTTAATGAAGAGGAGATAGCTCTTCTCTTCATCATTCTTGCCAAATCCCACAATTTCCAACCCACTATACTGTACATTGACATCCATTTTGAGCGAATACATCATCACCTGCATATCCAGGATCAAAAGTGAAGGGATAAGCTCTCCTACTGTCACCTCCACATCACTATCCCCTACCTTAAAGAGTAGTTCTTTCTTCTCTTCATTTAGCTGATAAGAACCAATAGAAGCCTCACCTGCATAGCGTAGCTTTGAATCATCATCCAGATCCTCTTTTAGCAATCCCGCACGTAAGACATACGCTTCTGCATTATCAATAGACTCTCTGATATCTTCGATCAGATCAATAATGACTTTCATGAATTTTCCTTCAATAAAATGAATAGACTAGAAATATGTAATGGTTAAAGTTTCGCTGTAGTTTGCTGTATATTTGAAGGTTGTTGCGAAGGAGTGTATGCTCAGTACATGACTGAGCAGCTCCTTCAAAGATGCAGTAAAATACTGCGAAAGATTAGCCGTTACGCTTTTCGATGATCTCTTTGGCCACATTCTGAGGTACTTCCTCATAGTGATCAAACTCCATCGCATAGGTTGCACGACCCTGAGTCATAGATCTAAGATCAGTAGAGTAACCGAACATCTCAGAGAGTGGTACAAATGCATCCACAATCTTGTTTCCTGCTCTGTCACCCATACCATTGACCTGACCTCTACGCTTAGAAATATCACCGATCACATCACCCATAAAGTCCTCAGGTACTTCTACCTCAACCTTCATCATAGGCTCAAGGATCACTGGATTTGCTTCTCTACAACCCTCTCTGAATCCCATAGATGCAGCTAGTTTAAACGCCATCTCAGAGGAGTCGACATCATGATAAGAACCATCATAGAGCGTTACTTTGATATCTTCCACTGGATATCCCGCTTGGATACCTCTACCCATCGCTTCTTGGACACCTTTATTGACTGGCTGGATAAACTCTTTTGGAACAACCCCACCTTTAACCTCATCAACAAACTCATAACCAAAGCCTGGCTCTTGTGGCTCAATTCTAAGGTATACATGACCAAATTGACCTCTACCACCAGACTGTTTTGCATACTTGTACTCTTTGTTGACTGATTTTCTGATCGTTTCACGATATGCAACCTGCGGAGCACCCACTTCTGCCTCTACCTTGAATTCTCTTTTCATTCTGTCTACAAGGATCTCAAGGTGAAGTTCACCCATTCCAGAGATGATCGTTTGACCAGACTCTTCGTCTGTTGCTACACGGAAAGAAGGATCCTCAGCTGCCAGTTTACCAAGTGCAAGTCCCATCTTCTCTTGATCTGCTTTTGTTTTAGGCTCAACCGCAACAGAGATAACAGGATCCGGGAAATCCATTCTTTCTAGTACCACTTTATCTTTATCTGAACAGAGTGTATCACCAGTCGTTGTATTTTTAAGACCAACAACCGCACCAATCTCACCTGCATAGATCTCTTTGATCTCTTCACGCTTGATCGCGTGCATTTTCATGATACGACCTACACGTTCCTTTTTGTCTTTGGTCGTGTTAAGTACATAAGAACCAGACTCCAAAGAACCTCTATAGACACGGATAAAGGTAAGCTGTCCAACAAATGGATCTGTCATGATCTTAAATGCCAATGCCGCAAATGCTCCATCATCCGTTGATTCTACGATGACTTCTACCTCTTCATCGTCCATCTCAGTACCCTTGATCGCAGGTGCCTCAACTGGTGAAGGAAGGTATGCAACAACTGCATCAAGCAATGTCTGAACACCTTTGTTCTTAAATGCTGTACCTGGAAGCATTGGTACGACATGCATACCGATAGTTGCTGCTTTGATCCCGGCAACCATCTCTTCTTCGCTAAGCTCTTCACCTTCCATGTACTTTTCCATCAAGGCATCGTTGCCTTCTGCCTCAGAGATACCCTCAATAAGCTTTTCTCTCCACTCCTCTGCTTGCTCTTGGAGCTCAGCACGAATCTCTTGAACATGGTAGTTAGAGCCCATTTCAGCATCTTGATCCCATACCACTTCTTGCATCTTCACAAGATCAACTACACCTTCGAAGTTTTCTTCTGCACCGATAGGAAGTTGGATGACAAGTGGATTGCCCTTGAGTCTGTCCCTGATCTGTCTCTCAACTTCTAAGAAATCAGCACCTGTTCTATCCATCTTATTCACAAATACAAGTGATGGTACACCATAACGGTTTCTCTGTCTCCATACAGTTTCGGATTGTGGTTGAACCCCACCAACAGCACAGAATACAGATACAGCACCATCAAGTACTCTCATTGAACGTTCAACTTCGATGGTAAAGTCAACGTGACCCGGAGTGTCAATAATATTAATTTGTTTACCTAACCACTCACAAGTAGTTGCAGCAGAAGTAATGGTAATACCTCTCTCCTGCTCTTGCTCCATCCAGTCCATAGTTGCAGCACCATCGTGAACTTCACCGATCTTATGCTCAACCCCTGTATAGAAGAGGATTCTTTCAGTGGTGGTTGTTTTACCTGCATCAATGTGAGCAGCGATACCAATATTTCTTACGTCTTCAAGTTTGTGCGTTCTTGCCATAACTTATTTCCTTACCATCTATAGTGAGCAAACGCTTTGTTCGCTTCAGCCATTCTATAGGTATCTTCCTTCTTCTTAAAGGCAGAACCCTTCTCAGTCGCAGCATCCATCAGCTCATTGGAGAGACGCTCGATCATTGTTCTTTCATTTCTCTTTCTAGCAGCTTCAATGATCCATCGGATACCGAGTGACTGCTGTCTGGATGGTCTTACTTCGATAGGCACCTGATAGGTTGCGCCACCGACTCTTCTAGATTTTACTTCCATCACAGGCTTGATATTATCCATTGCTTTGTTGAATACTTCAATACCCTTTTCACCACTTTTAGATTCAATTCTCTCTAGTGCACCATACATTACTTTATGGGCAATACTCTTTTTACCATCCAGCATAACTGCATTGATAAATTTTGTTAGTACTTTTGATCCATGTACTGGATCTGGCAATACCGGTCTGACCGGGGCTTTTCTTCTTCTCATGTTATATTTTCCTCTTCAATCTTATTGATTTACTCAAGTCTTGTCCACGAAGGTTTAATGACAATACCTGACCTCTACTTTACTCTCTGCTTTTTACTTTTTTGGTCTCTTGGTACCATACTTAGATCTAGCAACTGTTCTTCCCTGTACACCTGATGCATCAAGCGCACCACGAACGATGTGATACTTTACACCTGGAAGGTCTTTTACTCTTCCGCCTCTGACTAGGACGATCGAGTGCTCTTGAAGGTTGTGTCCCTCACCACCGATATATGAGATTACCTCATATCCACTTGTGAGTCTGACTTTTGCAACCTTTCTCAATGCTGAGTTTGGTTTCTTTGGAGTGGTTGTATACACTCTCGTACATACGCCTCTTCTCTGAGGACAGCTTTCCAATGCTGGTGATTTTGATTTCTTGATCACCTTTTTGCGTTCTTTACGAATCAACTGATTAATCGTTGGCAAAGTGTTTCCTTTTTGTAGTTTTGTGCTCTTTGAGCGAATTGAATCTGGCTGTTACACCATGTAAAAACACCTAGACAGGTGACTTTGCATGACATATAGGCAGAAAAATGGATGGATATTATAGCCAATATTGCTTTATTTGGGCTTATTTTGGAAGTTTGGCATAGCCTGTTTGGTAGAGCAGAAAGGGAAGACCCTTCTTACTCGCTCTCTTCTGTACTCTCTAGTTTGATATCGTCCATCTCAAGCATTCCTGTTCCTACCGGAATCAATCGTCCGATAACAACATTCTCTTTGAGATCCTCAAAAGTATCTACTGTCCCTGCGATAGAAGCGGAGGTCAATACTTTTGTCGTGTCCTGGAATGAGGCTGCAGAGATGATACTATCTGCACCTACTGCTGAACGGGTGATACCCACCAACATTGGCTCTGCAATCGCCGGTTCGCCACCCAGTTTGACGATACGCTCATTCTCTTCCTGGAATTTTCTGTTAGAGACAAGGTCTGCTTCGATAAACTTTGTATCTCCGCTCTCTACAACTTTGACCTGTCTCATCATCTGCGAAACGATGATCTCAATGTGTTTATCAGAGATATTTACACCCTGTCTTCTATAGACCTGCTGTACCTCAGAGACGATATACTCATAGAGCGGTTTCTCGCCCATAGACTCAAGAATGTCATGACTCGATACAATACCATCAGTCAGTCTTTCACCCGCATGTACATACTCATCTGTGTGTACCAGAATCATTTTACCTTTGTCCACAAATTGCTCTGTCACCTGCCCATTGTCACCCGTAATGACGATACGCTCTTTTCCTCTCAATGGCTTACCAAAGGAGACCAGACCATCAATCTTGGCGATCAGCGCAATATCTTTCGGACGTCTTGCTTCAAAGAGCTCAGATACCCTTGGAAGACCACCGGTAATATCTTTTGAGGTAATCGCTGCTTTTGGTTTCTTCGCCAGAATATCGGCGATACTGACTTTGGCACCATCCTGTACATGGAGGATACTCTTAGGGTCCAGTTGGTATCGGATGATCTCACCATCTTTACCTGCCAGTATGATTGCCGGCTTATATGCTGCGGCGATATACTCATTCAGCTCCAGTCTTGTATCTCCTGTCAACTCATCAAACTGCTCTGATGCGGTAATACCAGGAATAATATCCTCGAAACTTACCACACCTTCCTGCTCTGCAATAATAGGTTCAGAATACGGATCCCACTCTGCAATAACAATCTGCGTATGTGTCTGAGGAGCTGCAATTGTGTCACCTCTCTCCAGCATATCATTATTTTCAACATGGATTACCGAGCCCCTAGAGATATAATGTCTCGCTGCCTCATGGTTACTCTCATCTACCACTACCGCAAAGATACCTTTCTCCTCTACTGTAGAGTCTTTCTTGATATTCTCTAAGGCTTCAAGATAGTCACCTTTGAGAATAAAGTATTTTACTTTTCCTTTTGCATTGGCGATCACTTTCTGTGCAATCGGAGCACCATTCTCCACTTTGAGTTCAGAACCAAAAGGAATACGGGCAGGTACAGACCAGCCCTCTTGTATCGTCTCAACAATAGAATCACCTTCTGCTACCTTATCTCCGTCTTGGAGTGGAAGATAGAGTTTACCCTCTACCTTGCCCGCCACACCTGCAAGCTCGTTGGCTTTGGCGACATCCCCTTTTCGGAGGCTATACTTGTACTCTTCACCTTTTTTAGGTGTAACTGTCAATAGTACTTCATCATGTAAAATAGAGATAGAGAGCTTACCGCTTACCAATGCTTTGATCTTGGGTTCTACCAGTAGTACCCCCGCATTTCTTCTATTTGCAACGATAAGATTGTCTTCACGGTTTTTATGCACTGTAAGGTTATAGTAACGAACAAATCCCTCTTTGGTTGCAACAACCTGTCTCTCTTCTTTGCCTGCACTTGCTGTACCACCGGTGTGGAAGGTTCTGAGTGTCAGCTGTGTACCTGGTTCACCAATAGACTGTGCAGCAATAACACCCACTGCCTCACCTGTCTTAACCAGTCTGTTCTCTGCCATATTCAGTCCATAACACTTTGCACAGATGCCCTTAGGGGCTTTACAGCTGGCAGGTGCTCTCATCACAACAGATCTTACTCCTGTATCACGGATGACTTGTGCCTCTTCTTCTTCGATCAAGGTACCTTCACTCAACAGTACTTCATTGGTCACAGGATCGATTACATCTTCGGCAATCACACGTCCATATACACGATCAGAAAGTGGTTCTATCAGCTCATTACCGACAATAATATCAGAGACTTCTACCCCTTCGTGCGTGCCACAATCATCCATACTTACCTTGACATTCTGTGCCACATCGATCAGCTTTCGTGTAAGGTAACCTGCATTCGCTGTTTTCAGTGCTGTATCGGCTAGACCTTTTCTCGCACCGTGCGTGGAGATAAAGTACTCTAGTACATTCAGCCCTTCCCGGAAGTTTGAGGTAATCGGTGTTTCGATGATTGATCCGTCAGATTTCGCCATCAAGCCCCTCATTCCCGAGAGCTGTCTGATCTGTGCAGCAGAACCCCTCGCCCCTGAGTCCGCCATCATATACACAGAGTTAAAACCATCTTTGTCTTTTTTGATCAGATCCATGAGCTCTTCTGCAATCGTATTATTCGCATCTGTCCAGATATCAATAATCTTATTGTATCGCTCTTGGTCAGTCAAAAGACCTGCACCAAACTGCTTTTGGATCTCAACCACTTTGACTTTTGCTTCTGCCACAATACCATCTTTGGTATCTGGGATCTTGATATCATCGATAGAGATTGATACACCCGTTTTGGTTGCATATTTGAAACCCATATCTTTAAGGTTATCAAGGAACTCTGCCGTATGAGAGATACCGCTGTGCTTGTAGATATAGTCTACCAGCGTAGCGATATCTTTTTTCTTCATGATCGTATTCCAGAGCTTCTGTGGTACATAGTCAGGCATGATGGATTTGAGGATCAGACGACCCGCAGTGGTAGTGACGATCTCACCCTCTACCACGGTTCTGATTCTCGCATTGAGATCAAGTGTCTGCTGCTCAAAGGCAATAAATACTTCATCCACATTGGCAAATAGTTTATGCTGCCCGATCACATCGGACTTCTCTAGTGAGAGATAGTATAGACCCAGAATCATATCCTGAGATGGTACTGCAATCGCTTTACCTGATGCTGGGAGCAAAATATTCATAGAAGAGAGCATCAAGATCTTCGCCTCTGCAATCGCCTCATCGGAGAGTGGTACGTGTACTGCCATCTGATCCCCATCAAAGTCCGCGTTGAATGCAGAACAGACGAGTGGGTGTAGCTGAATTGCTTTACCATCGATTAGTCTTGGGTGGAATGCCTGAATCGAAAGCTTATGCAGTGTCGGTGCTCGGTTGAGGAGCACAGGATAGCTATCGACTACCTCTTCCAGACACTCCCATACTTCATTGGACTGTTTTTCGATCATATTTTTGGCTTGCTTAAGTGTCGTAGCATAGCCTTTCTCTTCAAGTTTCGCCATCATATGTGGCCTGAAGAGCTCAAGTGCCATCTTCTTAGGTAGTCCACACTCATCCATACGCAAGTCCGGGCCTACGACAATAACGGAACGACCAGAGAAGTCCACACGTTTACCGAGAAGGTTTTGTCTGAATCGTCCCTGCTTACCCTTGATCGTCTCAGAGAGTGATTTGAGTGGTCGCTTGTTGGCACCTTTAACTGCATTGCTTCGTCTGCCGTTATCAAAGAGTGCATCGACCGCTTCTTGGAGCATACGCTTTTCATTTCTGACGATGATCTCTGGAGCATCCAGCTCTACCAGACGCTTGAGACGCTGGTTTCGGTTGATCACTCTTCTATAGAGGTCGTTGACATCAGAAACAGCAAATTTACCACCGTCCAAGCTGACCAATGGTCTCAGGTCAGGGGGGAGTACCGGTAGGTAATCCAACATCATCCATTCAGGGCGGTTGCCTGAATGCAAGAATGCCTCAATAACTTTGAGTCGCTTGATGATAGTTTTTCTTTTTGCCTCTGATTTGGTTGCATTCATATCCTCTTTGAGAGTTTGAAGCATCTCTACCAAATCCAGTTCTCCGAGAAGTTCTTTGACGATCTCTCCTCCCATACGTGCATCGAAGCCTGTATCACCAAATCTCTGTGAGATCATTTGATACTGCTCCTCATTGAGCACATCATTCTTCTGTAGAGGATTTTTACCTTCACTGTCATAACTGGCTTCACCAGGGCTCTTGACAATATATGCCTCATAATAGAGTACACGCTCCAGATCTTTCATCTTGACACCTAGCAAAATACCAATTCTGGAAGGAAGAGAGCTTACATACCAAATATGTGCTACGGGTGCTACAAGATCGATATGTCCCATACGGTTTCTTCGTACCTTTTTACTGGTTACTTCAACTCCACATTTTTCACAAACAACGCCCTTGTAACGCATCTTCTTGTACTTTCCGCAGAGACATTCGTAGTCATTGATCGGGCCGAAAATCTTGGCACAGAAAAGACCATCTCTCTCTGGTTTGAGGGTTCTATAGTTGATTGTCTCTGGCTTCTTCACTTCGCCATAACTCCAAGAGAGCACCTTTTCAGGACTGGCAACACGCAGTTGCAATGCCTCTATGTCTCGTGGCTTCTCTTCGCTGTTGATGTCAATTGGTACTAGGTTTTCTAATTGCTTATTCATCGTCTGACCCCTCTTCTTTCTTTGCATACAGTTCTGTGTCTAGTCCTAGAGCTTGAAGCTCTTTGGTGAGGACAAACATGGTCTCCGGGATACCAGATGCTGGTACACTCTCTCCTTTGGTGATAGCACGATACGCTCTGGCACGTCCCTCTACATCGTCTGACTTGATGGTGAGCATCTCTTTGAGTGTATGTGCTGCTCCATATGCCTCAAGTGCCCAAACTTCCATCTCTCCGAATCGCTGTCCACCAAACAATGCTTTACCACCGACTGGCTGTTGTGTAACCAGTGAGTATGGTCCCGTTGATCTGGCGTGTACTTTCTCATCGACCAGGTGGTGCAGTTTAAGCATATACATATACCCTAC
Source organism: Sulfurovaceae bacterium (assembly GCA_965215705.1). Lineage (GTDB taxonomy): Bacteria > Campylobacterota > Campylobacteria > Campylobacterales > Sulfurovaceae > JAAXPZ01. The sequence continues at coordinate 205,439 of CBDCEE010000008.1, forward strand.
ATTGACACGTTCAGTCATCTGTTCACCTGTTTTACCGTCAAAGAGCACCATTTTGCCATCGCTATCCATTTTGGCCAGTTCAAACAGTTTGTCAAACTCTACTTGTGTCGGTGCTTCAAAGACAGGTGCAGCAAACTTCACACCATTACTCCAGTCTCTCGCATGCTCAAGCAGCACTTCATCACTCATTGCCTTCAGCTCATTCTTGATTTTCATGAGCTTAGCAACATGGGCGATCTCAGTCATTTTGGCTCTAAGCTGTTTCAGGAAATCTGCCTGCTGCTTATCAAACATCTCTTGGATCTGATAGCCCAGTTTCTTTCCAACCAGCCCCAAGTGCACCTCAAGGATCTGTCCGATGTTCATACGTGAAGGTACTCCCAGTGGATTCAGGATCAGGTCAACTGGTGTACCGTCTTCCATATAAGGCATATCAATTTCGGGTACGATATTGGAAACGATACCTTTGTTTCCGTGTCGTCCTGCCATCTTGTCTCCTACCTTGAGTTTACGCTTGGTGGCGATATAGATCTTGACCAACTTGGTGACACCACTTGGAAGGATATCGTCCTTCTCAAGCACTACCAATTTCTCTTCATGCTCTGTTTTGAGTCTCTTCTTCTGCTTAAGGAAGTAGTTTTTGATAGACTCATACTCTTTTTGCACCTCTTCAGAATAGGCTTGTGTAACGCCTTTGAGTGCAAAACGGTTGATCCCGGCGATCACCTCTTTGTTAAGCTTGTCTCCAGTTTTGTATTCAGTATCACTTACCATCACATCACTAACAAGCGCATACTCGGAAAGATGTGCTACGATACGAGGCATCTCTTCTCTATCGATCATCAAAAGCTGATCATGGTGTTCACTATCGAGTCTTCCTTTCTCCTCTTCATAGGCCTTGATCGATCTGGCGTCTCTTTTATAGCCTTTCTTTGTAAAGATCTTGATATCCACAACCACACCTTCCATAGAGGCTGGACAGTAGAGTGATTTATTCACCACATGACCTGCTTTTTCGCCAAAGATGGCACGAAGCAGTCTCTCTTCTGGTGTAGGCTTTATCTCACCTTTTGGAGATACTTTTCCTACAAGAATCATGCCTGGCTTGACATAGGTACCGATCTCGACGATACCACTCTCATCCAAGTGCAAGAGCTCATCTTCACGTACATTCAGGATATCTCTGGTGATCTCCTCTGTTCCATGTTTGAGCTCTCTGGCTTCTACCTCTTTCTCATAAATATGTACGGAGGTAAACGTATCTTCTCTGATCATCTTTTCTGAGATAACAATCGCATCCTCATAGTTGTATCCGTTCCATGGCATGAAGGCAACGAGCGAATTCTTACCAATAGCAAGCTCACCTTTGTCCATATTTGGACCATCCGCAATTACTTGACCCTCAGCTACCTCTTGACCCAGTTTTGCGATAGGTGTCTGCGTGAACGTAGTGTTCTGGTTGGTTCTCATGTTCTTTTCGAGGCCATAGTGATCGATAAAAACACCGCTCTCATCTTCACCCATGACATAGATACCTTTGGCATCCACTTTCTCTATACGACCTGCCCTTTTGGCTTTGACAGACTCCCATGAGTCACGACTCACGATCGCTTCCATACCAGTACCTACCATCGGTGCTTCTGTTTTAAGCAATGGCACTGCCTGACGCTGCATGTTTGATCCCATCAGTGCACGGTTGGCATCATCATGCTCCAAGAAAGGGATCAATGCTGCAGTAGAACCAGATATCATCAATGGAGAGATATCGATCAAGTCTACTTTGGCAGATTCATTCAAACCGATATTTCCATTGTGTCTGGTTTCAATAAGCTCTTCAACAATATAGCCCTTTTCATCTACATTGGTAGATGCTGGAGCAATGATCTTGTCCTCTTCCTGTGTGGCAGTGATATAGACGATCTCATCTGTTACTTGTCTATCTTTAACCACTTTATAGGGAGCCTCGATAAATCCAAGCTCATTGACTTTGGCATAGGTTGCCAGTGTATTGATCAAACCAATGTTTTGCCCTTCCGGTGTCTCTATCGGACAGATGCGCCCATAGTGTGTCGGGTGAACATCTCTGACTTCAAATCCAGCTCTCTCTTTCACCAAACCACCTTCTCCAAGTGCAGAAAGTCTTCTTTTGTGTGTTACTTCAGACAGAGGGTTTGTCTGATCCATAAACTGGGAAAGCTGTCCGCTTGAGAAAAACTCCAAGATTGTATTGGTGATCATTTTGGAATTGACCAAGTCATGTGGCATCAACTCATCCAATGCACCAGAGATCGTCGGCATTTTGTCTCTGATCGCTTTTTGCATCTTCATGAGTCCATTATGGAGTTCATTCCCAAGCAATTCTCCAATCGCACGAATACGACGGTTACCCAAGTGGTCACGATCATCGATATGTCCTTGACCATTCTTTACTTTGATCAGATACTTCACAGTATTGACAATATCCTCTGCCGTCAATACTGCGATATACTCTGGCACATCCTGCCCTAGTTTATGGTTCATCTTCATACGACCGACTTTTGTCAGGTCATAACGCTCCGGATCAAAGAAAAGCTCTTTGAGGAACTTCTTTGCTGCATCTGGGGTGACTGGTTCACCAGGTCTCATTGCTTTATAGATACGGATCGCAGAGAGAAGGTTTTCATCTTCGATACCTTCTGTCTGCTTGAGGAGTCTAAGGCTCTCACTATCTGCAATAAATGCCTTGATGATAGAACTATCTGTATCTTCTGCAAGGTCATTAGCGATTGTGATCGTCTCGATACCATTATCAATAATCTTCTTGAGCTTATTCTCGTCTAGTGCGGTAACCACATCATACAATACTTCACCACTCTCCTGATCGATGATAGGCTTAGCTAGGTGCCTCTCCATCAATGTCTCTATAGGATATTCGATCCACTCCAGACCCTCTTCTGCCAATTTTTCTGCTTTTTTCTTAGTCAGACGCTTACCGGCAGCCACGATCACATTGCCATCTACATCTTTGATGTCCTGCTCTGCTCTACCGATCACATCGGCGATATCAAACTTCATCAAGAATCGGTTATCTCTGATTGTGATCTCTTTGGTAGGGTAGAAAAGCTTGATAATATCTTCTTTACTATAGTCCAACGCTCTAAAAAGGATCGTGACAGGAATTTTTCTTCTTTTGTTGATTCTTGCATAAAGAATATCTTTAGCATCATACTCAAAGTAGAGCCAGCTTCCACGATCTGGAATAATCTGTGCAGAGTAGATCAGTTTATTGGCGGTAGTCGTTGCTTCTGCCTCTTTGAAGATAACACCTGGTGATCTATGCAGTTGGTTAACGATCACTCTCTCCACACCATTAACGATAAAAGAGGTTCTATCCGTCATGAGAGGGATATCTCTCACATAGACACCCTGCTCTTTGATCTCTTTGGGATCAAGTTTCTCACCGGTTTTTTCATCGCGGTTCCAAATAGTCAAAGCAATATTGAGCTTGAGAGAGACAGAATAGGTCAATCCTCTCTCCATGCACTCTCGTACCGTATATTTCGGCTTGATCACCTCTATCCCTTTGTAGTCCAAAGTGATACGGTTTTGTTGATCATGGATAGGGAAAGAGGATTTAAATACCTTTTCAATGATACTGTTTGATCTGTCTTTGGCATCAAGCATCAAAAAGTTTTCATAACTTTTTTGGTGAAGCTGGAGGAGGTTGGGGATTTCTATCTCTCTAGGAGTTTTAGAAAAATCAACGCGAAGTCTGTTTCCTGAATGTAACGAGTTTAACATTGGGTAACCTTTTGAATGGTTTTATATGTGATAATTTGATTAAGTGAGGAATAAATCCGCTCTGTTTGTGCTCAGTCTATGGGCATACAAAAAAGCTATAGCAAGAGGGTATGAAATGTCTCTGAATAGTTTGTCACTATGTCCAATAAATTAGATATTGCAAAGCAACCAAGAAGTATAGCAAAAAATGCCATACAACTTGATAAATGGTCTACTTAAGCTCGCAAGAAGCGCCAGCCTCTTCGATCTGCTTTTTAAACTCTTCTGCTTCTTCTTTAGAAACACCCTCTTTAAGTACAGATGGAGTCTCTTCTACAGCAGCTTTTGCCTCTTTAAGGCCAAGACCTGTAATAGCTCTTACTACTTTGATCGCATTGATCTTTTTCGCACCAGCATCTGTCAAGACTACATTGAATTCAGTCTGCTCTTCAGCAGCCTCACCACCAGCGGCAGCACCACCAGCAGCTACAACTGTAGCCTGTGCAGTTACGCCAAATTTCTCTTCGAACTCTTTTACGAGCTCAGAAAGCTCAAGTACTGACATGTTTGAGATAAACTCAAGAACATCTTCTTTAGTTGTTGCCATTTTAAATCCTTAAAATAAATATTTCTGTTTTATTAAGAGAGCTCTGTGGCTCTCACCACACTATGCCTCTGATTCTTTTTTGTCTGCCAATGCTTTTAGACCAATCGTAAAGTTCTGTACTGGTGCATTCCAAACATTAAGCAACATACCGATAAGTTCGTCTCTCGTAGGCAGCTTAGCCATTGCATTAATCGTTTCGATATCCGCTGTTTTACCTTCAAGCAAACCACTTTTGATAGAGAACTTGTCTTTAAAAGTTGTTGCAGCTTTATCAGCAATCTTACAAGGAAGCACCTGAGTCTCACCCCAGATGATCAAGTTAGTCTCTGTTAGCGCGAGATCATCACATCCTGCATTTTTCAATGCGATTGATGCCAATGTGTTCTTCACAACCATAACTTTGTTGTCATCTTCTTTTGCCTGTGCTCTTACAGACTCAAGATCTGGAACAGTCATACCTTTGTAATCACATACAATAATGGCTCCTGCCTCTTTAAACTCAGCAGTCATATGAGCAACAAGTTGCTCTTTTTCAGTTCTTGTCATTTTTTCTCCTTCCGACCTTCTAGCAGGGTATATGGTCTATACCATACCCATCTACCATTTCTGATAGATTAATTAAGCTTTTGCCCCGACTATCTTCAGTCTAAGATTAGAGTGGTAAAGATTACCCTCAACAGAATATTGACCTACAATACTCTATTGAAGCTAGATGCCTTTGGCTCTCGATGAGAACCAAAAGCACTCTTTTACTTCATCTCCATCAGTTCAGTAGTATCAAGCTTCACAGCTGGACTCATCGTGAGTGACAGTGCGCCACTTTTGATATATCTACCTTTTGCACTGGCTGGTTTTGCTTTGTTAATCTTTCCCATAAAGGCAGCAAAGTTCTCTTTGAGTTTTTCAACATCAAAACTTGCTTTACCGATACCCGCATGAACATTTCCTTTTTTATCAACACGGAAATTTACCTGTCCACTCTTGGCATTGTTGACCGCAGTAGCCACATCCATAGTTACTGTACCCGTCTTTGGGTTTGGCATGAGACCTTTTGGCCCCAATACTCTAGCTACCTTACCAAGTACACCCATCATATCTGGTGTTGCAATAACCGTATCAAAGTTTATATTGCCTGCTTGGATATCCTCGATCAATGCATCTGCATCTACCAAGTCTGCACCGGCAGCTTTGGCCTCATCTACTTTGTCACCTTTGGCAAATACTGCCACGATGACTTTTTTCCCTGTACCATGAGGCATCACTACAGAGCCTCTGACCATCTGGTCTGCATGTCTAGGGTCTACATTGAGCTGCAAAACAACTTCAAATGTCTCATCAAACTTTGCTGATTTGAGACCTTTTGTTGTTTCTATTGCTTCTTCTACACCGTATATTTTCGTTTTATCAATCTTTTCTAGAAGTGTCTGTGTTCTTTTACTTGCTTTTTTTGCCATTGTTATTCTCCGCTAATTTTGCTCCCACTTTCTTTTAAATCTAAAGTGGTAAAAAGATTTACTCCGCTATCTCGATACCCATGCTTCTGCATGAGCCGGCAATGATCTTCGCTGCCACATCTCTATCGTCCGTGTTCAGGTCTGCAATCTTGAGATCAACGATCTTATAGAGTTGCTCCTGTGTCAATGTTGCCACTTTATTTAACAGTGGGTTGTCTGTACCTTTTTTGATACCAGCTTCTTTGAGTATAAGATCACTCGCTGGAGGCTGCTTAAGCTCCATGGTGAAGCTTTTATCTGTATAGACTGTCACCACTACAGGGATTTTGAATCCCATTTTATCTTTGGACTTCTCATTGAATGCTTTACAGAATTCCATGATATTGACACCTCTTTGACCAAGTGCAGGACCAACCGGTGGTGATGGGTTGGCTTGACCTGCAGGGATCATCATTTTGAACTTTTCAGCAATTTTTTTTGCCATGTTGTCTTCCTTCTTTTAGATTGATATTCGCTACCTATTTTAAGTCTTGAGCGAAAAAGACTAGATTATCTTCTCTACCTGTGTATAAAGTATCTCAACCGGTGTATTTCGACCGAATATAGATACATTCAGTTTCAATTTCCCATGGTCAAGGTCATACTCTTCAACCATTCCTGTAAAGTTTGCAAATGGCCCATCAATAATACGCACCATCTCACCTGTCTCAAAGTCAACCTTTGGACGAGGAGCACCTTGGTTCTCCATCTTGTCCAAAATTACTTTGATATCAGCATCGGTCAGTGCAGTTGGTGTTTTCTGCTCCCCGATAAAACGAGAAACTCTTGGAAGACTCTGTATTTTGTGCCAGAGATCAGTATCGAGAGCAATAGAGGCAAAAACATATCCTGAGTAGAGTGTTCTCTCAGTGATCTTCTTCTCGCCGTTTTTGACTTCGATAACCTCTTCTGTAGGCACAACAACCTGATCTACTTTCTCTTCAAGACCATAGTCTTTTGCCAACTGCTCTATCCCTGCTTTGACAGATTTTTCACTGCCAGAGTAAGTCTGTATTGCGTACCATTGATAAGCCATCTGTATATCCCTTATATTGTAGATGACACTACAGTTGACATCAACATATCAACCAGTGCTAAAAATATAGATATGACTGTCACAACCAGTAATACCGCTACAAATGCTTGTCGTACTTGCACTTTCGTTGGAAAGATAACTTTATCTAATTCAATTCTTGCGTTTTTAAATAATTTTGTTAATTTTCCCATTGTGTTACCTTTTCTTATGGCAGGCCAAGAGGGACTCGAACCCCCGGCACCTGGTTTTGGAGACCAGTGCTCTACCAACTGAGCTATTGGCCTAGAAAAGAGCAGAAGCTTAGAGCTTCATCTCTTTGTGTTCAGTATGTGCTCTACACCACTTACAATACTTCTTAAGTGTAAGCTTCCCTGTAGTTGTCTTCTTGTTCTTGGTTGTGTGATAGTTACGTCTTGTGCACTTTTCACATCCAAGGTGAATTGTTTCTCTCATGTTATCTCCTCTAAAGTTCAAAAGACCCTGATTTACTAACCAGAGTCTCTTGTGATCGTTCTAATAGAACCGAATAATTCTACTCGATAACCTTAGATACAACACCTGCACCAACTGTTCTACCACCCTCACGGATAGCAAATCGTGTACCCTCTTCGAGAGCAACTGGTGCGATAAGCTCAACAATAGCTTTGACGTTATCACCAGGCATAACCATCTCTGTACCCTCTGGAAGTGTTACTGAACCAGTAACATCCGTTGTTCTTACGTAGAACTGAGGTCTGTAGTTGTTAAAGAATGGTGTATGTCTACCACCCTCTTCTTTAGTAAGGATATAGACTTCACCCTCGAACTTGATGTGTGGAGTGATTGAGCCTGGCTTACAAAGAACCATACCTCTTTGTACTGCTTCTTTATCGATACCACGGATAAGGACACCACAGTTATCACCTGCTTGACCACAATCCATCTCTTTACGGAACATCTCAACACCTGTAACAGTAGTTGTCTGAGTGTCTTTGATACCAACGATTTCGATAGTATCACCTACACATACTTGACCTCTGTCGATCTTACCAGTTACAACGGTACCACGACCCTGGATAGAGAAGATATCTTCGATAGGCATCAAGAAATCCTGATCGATGTCTCTCTCTGGCTCTGGGATGTAAGTATCTACTTGATCCATAAGCTCAAGAATTTTATCAGACCACTCACCGAGCTTGCCTGCTTTTGCTTCTTCGAGCGCTTGGAATGCAGAACCAGCTATGATTGGTGTATCGTCTCCTGGGAATTCGTACTCTTCGAGAAGCTCACGTACTTCCATCTCAACGAGCTCTAGCATCTCTTCTTTGTCTTCATCATCAAGCTGATCTTCTTTGTTCAAGAAGACAACGATGTATGGAACACCTACTTGGCGAGAAAGAAGGATATGCTCTCTAGTTTGAGCCATTGGTCCATCAGTCGCAGCGATAACAAGGATCGCACCGTCCATCTGAGCAGCACCTGTAATCATGTTCTTTACATAGTCAGCGTGACCTGGACAGTCTACGTGAGCGTAGTGTCTGTTATCTGTCTCATACTCTACGTGAGAAGTAGCAATCGTGATTCCTCTTTCTCTCTCTTCTGGTGCATTGTCGATCGCATCATAATCCATAAATGCAGAGTCGTTCTTTGTAGCAAGAACCGCTGTGATCGCAGCAGTTAGTGTTGTTTTACCATGGTCGACGTGACCGATAGTACCCACATTGACATGCGGTTTAGTTCGTTCAAATTTTTCTTTAGCCATTTTATTTCTCCTAGCTGTTTTTGTATTTTGCGGCTGATATTATATCTAAATCCGCTTAGAGGACTGCCTCTCGGTGTCCTCAACCCCATGCCCTTATATGGACAGGACTACTATATTTAGTAAAAAAGTAACCGTCTATCTGTACTTTAAAATATAAAACTCCTGTCCATACAGTTGCTCTCTCTGGAGCCCATGGTGAGACTTGAACTCACGACCTCTTCCTTACCAAGGAAGTGCTCTACCCCTGAGCCACATGGGCGTATATTATGCTATACACTTAGTGTTTGTTTACTGTTTTAATATTAGATAAATTGGAAAGCTTTTGTGGTGAAGTTACTAAGAAAAGGTCATTTCACACAGCTCCCAGTTTATACTATGATTTAGATTGGAGCGGGAAACGGGACTCGAACCCGCGACCCTCAGCTTGGAAGGCTGACGCTCTAGCCAACTGAGCTATTCCCGCGTCTAAAATATATCATAACACTTTATGGTGGTGAGTGGAGGATTCGAACCTCCGAAGACGTAGTCAGCAGATTTACAGTCTGCCCTCGTTGGCCACTTGAGTAACTCACCTATGTGTTATTAGTACTGGTCAAACACTGATAAAAAATATTTCTGGAGCTGGTAAAGGGACTTGAACCCCCGACCTGCTGATTACAAATCAGCTGCTCTAGCCAACTGAGCTACACCAGCACCGTAAATATTCCATCCTAAAATGGAATGGCATTATAGACAAAAAAACTTTTAATGTCAAGTAATTTTATTGTTTATTGTAAAAATCTTCAAAAATCACACTATATTACCGCCATACCACCTCTAGCAGGCCAGTAAGGCCCTCTTTCTCAAAGACTTGTTTCTGCTTTTTCATTCTTCCCAGATGTGGCGTATCCTCTATATAGTTCTGGAGATAGTATGTCCCTCTGTATCCTTGCTTATGGAGATCATATATAATATGGTTGACATCTTCTACCTTCAACAAATCGCTACAAACAGTGGTACGCACCTCAAATATGACATCACTTTGCAACAATTCACTGAGGCTCAGCGAGAAGTGATCGAAATGTTTGTTCTTTGTGATGGCTTGGAACTTTTGCTTAGGTGCCTTATAATCTAGTGCCACATAATCCAGAACACCTTCCTCTATCAGCCTCAGTAGCATCTGTGGATTGGCACCATTGGTATCCAGCTTGATCTTGTACCCCAATGCTTTGATCTCTTGACACAATTCCGGAAGTTCCGGATAGAGGGTTGCTTCACCTCCAGAGAGCACTACTCCATCCAACAAACCCCGACGTTTTTTTAGAAAGTCCAACGCCTGCCTGTGTGATATCTTCCCTTCTCCCAATACAATGTCTGGGTTATAGCAGTAGGGGCAACGCATATTGCACCCGGCAAACCAAAAGATAGCTGCCAGATGCTCAGGATAATCCAATGCCGTAAAGGGAGTGATATCATAAATAGGTGTTGTACTCATATTTGCTGTTATACCCCTTTTTCCAGGAAAAACTTCCGCTCTTGATGCTCTCCTTTTTTGCCGATATTGAAACTCTCTACAGGGCGATGGTAGCCCATCACTCTAGTATACACGATACATCTACTGCGTTTTGCTTCCATTGCCTCTAATCTCTCTGTTCTACTCATGATTACTTTCCTTTAAATAGTTTCGTGCACATTCCTGTGCATTGGCGACCAAAGTTTCTATCTCCTCCTTGGTCGCATGATCTATGTGTATGCCACAGACAACTGCAATATCCTCTCCTAGTGCCGTATGTAATATCTCTGCTACGCCTTGGGAGACGATATCATCCCTATGTCCTTGTTTGCTCAGTGTCTGCAAACCTCTTTTTTCTGCTAGTGTCACTGCCCCGATATGCTTCCTTTTTGCACTGGTGATGATAAAGAGCCGATCTCTACCTATATATAAGCATTTCAGTTCTATACAATATTTTCCCTCTCCTACACTAAGAAGCATGCAATATCTCTTCATCACAGATTGGACAATACTCGTGCTCTCCAGAGAGATATCCGTGTTTCGGGCAGATAGAGAAGGTAGGTGTCACGGTAATATAGGGCAACCTAAAATTGCCGATCACACTCTTTACCAGCTTTCTGGCTACCTCTGCTGAACTGACCTTCTCTCTCATATAGAGATGTAGCACAGTACCGCCTGTATATTTACACTGCAGATCATCCTGCAGGGTGAGTGCCTCAAACGGATCATCGGTATGAAAGGCAGGGATCTGTGTAGAGTTGGTATAGTAGTTGTTCTCTGGGGTGCCTGCTTGAATGATATCTTTGTAACGTTTGATATCCTCTTTGGCAAAGCGGTAGGTAGTCCCCTCCGCCGGCGTGGCTTCGAGATTGTAGAGATTGCCTGAACGCTCTTGGAACTCTTTGAGAAGCTCCCTCATATAGTCCATGATACGCAAGGCCATCTCCTTACCATAGTCATCGGTGATATCATGCGTGTCGTTGCTAAAGTTTCTGATCATCTCATTGAGTCCATTGATACCAATAGTAGAGAAATGATTATCAAATCCAGGCAGATACCTTGCCGTATAGGGGAACAGCCCTCTATCATACATCTCCTGTATAAAGATACGCTTCTTCTCCAGTGTAGCATAGGCATACTCCATCAGCTGTGCCAACCTATCGAGCAGTTGCGCCTCATCTCCGGTATAGAGATAACCCAGTCGTGCCATATTGATCGTCACCACTCCAATGCTCCCCGTCATCTCCGCACTCCCAAAGAGTCCACCACCTCGTTTGAGAAGCTCCCGTAGATCCAGCTGCAACCTGCAGCACATACTACGCACATGCCCAGGCTTGTATGCCTCCTCATTAGGGATCAGATTGCCCTCTTCATCTCTCTTGTATTGGCTACCGATAAAGTTTTGGAAATAGGCAGAACCGATCCTGGCGGTATTTTCAAACAGGATATCGGTATTTTCTCCATGCCAGTCAAAATCCTCTGTGATATTCACAGTAGGTATAGGGAAAGTAAAGGGCTGCCCATGACGGTCACCTTCTGTCATCACCTCAAAGTAGGCCTTGTTGATCAGATTCATCTCTGGCTGAAAGTGTTGATACTTGAGCTGCTCTAATGTCTCTATCTTCTCATCACGCTCTCTGGCTTGAACCAACAACATCTCATCTTCAAGTGTTTTAAAGAGATGAAGCTGTCCTCTAGTAGGTATCTGATCAGAGAGATCCTCTGGTACCACCCAATCGATTGTGATATTGGTAAAGGGGCTCTGTCCCCAGCGTGCAGGGACATTAAGATTATAAACGAAACTTCGTATCGCCTTTTTGATCTCACTGTAGGAGAGTTGATCCTTGAACACATAGGGTGCCAGATAGGTATCAAAAGAGGAGAATGCCTGTGCACCCGCCCACTCACTCTGCAAGATGCCTAGGAAATTCGCCATCTGTCCCAATGCCTCTCTGAAGTGTCCAGGGGGGCGACTCTCTACCCTGCCTCTGACACCATTGAAGCCCTCATCCAGAAGCACTCTCAGGCTCCAACCTGCACAGTAGCCTGTGAGACAGTCCAGATCATGGATATGATAATCCCCATCACGATGGGCATATCCCTCCTCCTTACTATAGATACTATCTAGCCAGAAGTTGGCGATCACTTTACCTGCAGTGTTGTTGACCAACCCTGCATTTGAGTAGCCTGTGTTGGAGTTGGCATTGATCCGCCAGTCTGTTTTGTCGATATACTCTTTGATGGTCTGGGTAGAGTTGATATAGGTGGTATCTTTATCCAGCCCCAAGATCTGCTCTCTCTGGATCTTATGCATATGCCGATAGAGCATAAAGGACTTCATCACATCAAAGTGCTGATGGTCGAACAGCTCCTTCTCGATAATGTCCTGCACCTCTTCGACAGCGATCTCTTCAGATTCACGAATACGATTCATGACATCAACAAAGACCTCTTTGTCATAATGCACTACTTCGCTCTCAAAGGCTTTTTTGATCACATCCTCGATCTTGAACGGTACAAACCGCTGTGATCCTCCATCTCTCTTGACTATTCTTTTGATCATACACATTTCCTCATACACTACAGATAAACTGGCGGTACTATGCGATCTTCCTCCTACAAAAGGTCGCAAAATGCCAACTACGTATTATAATTAAAGCTATTTCAGTATACTTTGATAGCTGTCAACAAGTAAAAAGTATACTCCTTTTTTCCTGACAGATTCTAAAAACTTGATAAATATCAATGATTTTTATTCTATTTTATGATATGGAGACCTCATGAAGATTCTTTTAGCACCGAGTGAAACCAAACGTACTGGCGGTACAGAGGCGTTCGATCCCTGCAGACTACGCTTTGAGAGCCTCTGCCCTGCTAGACTCAAGCTCATGCACAGCTATACCAATATCCTCCAGCAAGGTGACACCGCAGAGCTCCAAGCCATGTTTGGACTCAAAAAACCCGATGATATTGCCTACCATGCCAATAAAGACCTCATCCATGAGCCCACCATGAAAGCGATTGAGCGTTACACAGGTGTGGCATTTGACTATCTGAGCTATGAGACACTAGATGCAGATGCCAAAGCCTATCTCGACAAAAACCTCTTGATCTTCTCCAATTTATTCGGTGTATTAGGTGCAGGAGATCTGATCCCAGAGTACCGCCTCCAACAGGGAAAACCCGTCGGAGACACCAAACCCGAACAATTCTATCGCCCCCTACTCATGCCTCTACTCGATGACTATCTTGATGGTGAAGAGATCCTCGATATCCGTGCAGGATTTTATGACAAGTACTATAAGCCCAGTCAACCTTACACCACTCTCAAGTTCACCAAAGGGGGCAAAGTGGTCTCCCACTGGGCAAAAGCCTATCGCGGTGTCGTCCTACGAGAGATCGCTAAGGCAAAGATAGATTCTCTAGAGGCATTTTTGGCACTGCCTATTGATGGGTTGTGTATTGAAGAGATACAGACCAAAGGAATCAAGACAGAAGTGATCTATACGATAGCATAAGGAGAGTGTATGAAAAAAAATCTATTTGAAATCGGAGCCCAATTTGAAGAGACTTGGGTCTCAGACAACAAACAAAAATCCAGTAAAAAAGTGACCAACAACATCGAGCTTCCAGAAAAACATCAGCTTCACCTTGCCAAAGAGAAACGCAGAGGCAAAGTAGTGACAATCGTTCGCCCTTTTCATCTCCCCAAGGAGGAGCTCCACACTCTGCTCAAAATCCTCAAGAAAAAGCTAGGTACCGGGGGCACACTCAGAGAAAACAGCCTAGAGTTCCAAGGGGATATCCCTGATACACTCAGGGCACAACTTGAAGTACTTCAGTATAGGTTCAAAAAATGACGAACAAAGAAAAAACAGGGCTTGAATCCCATATAAAAGATCAGATCCAATCACTTGAAAAACAGATCGAAACACTTATTGAAAAAACACAACCCATCTCTCCAGACTGTGGACTAGGGAGACTCACCAGACTTGAAGCCATGGGAGAGAGCCATGTCAACCATAAAGTCCTCGACGAATCCCAACTCCGCCTCACCAGACTCAAAAATGCCCTTTCCCGGATAGAGCACCCCATGTTCGGTATCTGTATCGAGTGTGAAGAGGAGATTGAAATAGCGCGGATGCAGATACGTCCAGAGTCTGTCCGCTGCGTGTCTTGTGCCCAGTAATACCAGATCAGAGGTACCCCAAAATGATACAATGGAGTTCTTCTTGGAGATATGGTTTACCTCTGATCTGGTATATTAGGTATCTAGCGTTACTGGAAACGATCTATCTTCCATGAATATACTTTGTTCTGTCCTCTTGCCACCTCGGATAGATAAAAGCTTTTCTCTATCACTGTTCCGTTGTTTTCCTTCACGGTCAATGTCACTATGGCTTTCCCATGGCTTACAAATGCCTCTTTCCATCTGCTTGAGGTCGCCTTTTGTGCTGTATCTATGATCTGCTTTTTCAATGAAGCATCACGATAGAGTACTGTACTGTTCGTGGTATGAGACAGTACATAGTGATCTTGATCAGGCAATGCCTGCACAAATGCCTTGACCACCTCTATCGGTCCCATGCTTCTTCTGATCTCTGAGCTCATTACCGGAACTCTTGCCTCTTTCCCACATCCTGCTAGCACTACAAGTACTGTAGCTATCATAAAAAATCGTTGTATCTTCATATGCTTTCTATATTACCGACAACCTTACCTACGATTTGTACCTCATCCGGTGCCAACACTTCAGGTGTATAGTTTTTATTATCTGAGATCAGCTCCACCATGCCATCTGCTCTCTGACGGATACGCTTGATAAAGAGCCCTGCTGTCGTAGAGGCGATAAAGACACCATCTTTGTTAATATTGGTCTGTGCCCTGTCAACAAAGACGATAGAGCCATCCTGTAGGGTCGGCTCCATTGACTCGCCATCGACATGGATCGCTTCGAGCTCTGTATTCCCAAGTCCCACCATGTTGTGCATAATCTTCTCATCCAGGGTGATCGTCTCATAGGTCTCATCAAACACCTCTGCACCACCACCTGCGCTGGCACGGATATCAGCATAGTAGCGGATATTGAAGAACTTGTTGGTCTCTTCGATTAGCATATCTACCGCCTGATCAAAAAAGAGCCAATTGGCAGAGATCTTCTTCATCGCACAAAACTCCAGGATCTCTGCATAGGGAACAGAGTTACGTTTCTTCATCGTAGCAAAAGTGGCTTGTGGGATGCCCAGCTCATTGGCAACATCCTTATCAAAGATCTTTTTACTGAGTCTACGTTCGGAGATCACCTCTTTGAGTTTATCGATCACGGTACTAAATTCCACCATTTTATACTCCTTTTTAGGCATATTTGACATAGTATAGCATTAAAAAGATAAAAAGTATGACAATTTGACATATTTTTACTATTATACTGACAAATTGACTATAATCTAGAAAATATAGATTAAAGGATAGAAGATGAACATAAAAACAAACAGAGCACTTCTTAAAGAAGCGATCAACAGCGGATGTCAAACAGTGGCTCAGTTGGCACACTTTCTCAGAGTCAGAGCATTGCTAGAAAATGGATACCGTACCTTTTAGAGTATGACCACATCAATCTCTTGACCTGCTTCAACACTGCTGGCTTCCTCTGAGGTATAGACCAGTGCAATCGTGCCTAGCATATTGGTAAGAATCGCAGAGGTACCTACCTTTTTACCCTCGAAGTCTACCCTATACTTCCCCTCTTCTATAGTGAGGTTACAGGCAGTGAACTCTGCTTTTTTGGCACGCTTGACAAAAGGCTCTTTGAGTATGGCTTTGATCTTGGGTAGTACGAGAGCACCATTTTGGAGCTTTTGGATGAGAGGGATGAGATAGACCAGTGCCATGATCGTAGAAGAGTAGGCAAAGCCTGGCAATGCCACGATAAACTTATTTGCCTTACGGGCGATGATGATGTGCTGTCCAGGCTTGACCCGCACACCTCGCAGTACGATCTCACAACCCAGCTCATAGATCACATCTTTGACAAAATCAAAGTCCCCTACACTTACCCCACCAGTGGTCACGACGATATCACTCACCTCTAGTGCCTCAGAGAGTGCCTCAAAGATCGTCTCTTTGTCATCTTTGATACACTTGTAATGCAGAGGATCTCCGCCATATTTGGCTACGATAGACTCTATGGTATAGTTGTTGGAGCTGCGTATCTGGGCATTATTGGTCTGCTCTTCTCCCAGATCGAGGAGTTCACTCCCGGTAGAGAGGACAGCGACCTGGGGCTTATCATAGACAGTGACCTCCGTGATATTGAGGCTTGCCAGTACGCCTATCTGTGGGAAATCAATCACAGATCCTGCTCGTATGAGCTTTTCGTCCTTGGCATAGTTCTCTCCGACTTCTCGCGCAGAGAACCCAAAGGGCACAGGCTCATCGATGATGATATGCCCATCCTCTACGGTTACATTCTCGATAGGGATCAGGGTATCAGAACCCTTCGGCATGAGTGAGCCTGTAAAGGTCTTGATACATTCCCCTGCTTGCACGGTCTCTTTTTCATCTGATCCTGCGGGATTGATGCTGGCGATCTTAAGTCTGCCCAGTGCCATATCGGCATGTTTGAGTGCATAGCCATCCATACCTGAAGTCGGATACTCTGGGGAGTTATGATCAGCTACAATATCCTCTGCCAGCACATACCCTTGTGCGTCCATGATGAACAGTCTCTTTGTTCTATGGTCAGTGATCTCTATACTGTCTAAAATATCCATTGATTCGTCAAAATGCATCATGATAAAATCCCTGCTCCTTTCATCGGTGTGCTTCTGTCCTCTGCGTAGATACGCTCTCCGTCTCTGACATCATATTTCCATATAGGTGCATTGGCTTTAAAATCCTCTACAAAATCATCGATGAGTTCTAGTGCCACTCTTCTCTGAGGGGAAAATACCGCTGAGATATAGGAGGAGGTGTGGATAGGTACATCCCCTATGGCATGAGCCATTTTAACTATGGCTCCTCGTTCAGAAGCTTTTGCTTGCCACCCGTCAAACCATGCCTGAAGTACAGGCTCATAGATATCAAAGCTCAACGCCTCGATCCCATCCTCATCACGGATAATCCCGACAAAGGGGATGAACGCCCCATAGTTGGAGACTTGATGTTCATCCAGCCATCTACCAAAGATCTCTTTGGCATCCAGTGGTCCCTGATAGAGTTCCATGATCACCCTCCGCATACCGGAGGGAGGATAGAGATTTTATCTCCCTCTTGGAGTCTTGTATTCAGGTCACTGACCATCGTATCATTAAGTGCCACTGCACACTTGCTGAGCCACTCACTCACCGCTGCATCCTGCTTGAGCTCGGCTGCCACTTCTGCCAGTGTCTGGGCTTCCATTTCGATAGGTGCTTTTCCGATAGGGCCTAAAAATTCTACTGTTACCATTATCCTCTGCCTTTCTATTGGTCTCTCTAAAATAGCTATGTTGCTTGTGGCACCATGCGACAAATCATGCACTCAACCCATGCAATGGGCGCTTGCGTCTGCAGGGTGCAGGAGTGTGGTGGTACAAGCAGTATTTTTTGGAACGTTCTATTGGCTTGATTATAGTTCCAGTTCGATATAATTTTCCTTAATATCTATAAGGGAGAAAAGAGAAGATGCTATTTGGTTCGATCAGTTATCTCAATCTCCTTCCCTTTCAACTCTTTCTCAAACGCTACTTACGAAGCAATGCTGCCAAGATGGCGTTTCGCTACAAGCGTGCTGTACCCTCACAGATCAACGCTTCACTGCGTAGAGGAGAGGTCAATGCCGCTTTTATCTCCAGTATCCATTCTCCACGCTTCCGCTGCACCGACCTAGGCATCATCGCAGACAAAAAGGTCTACTCTGTCTTTGTCCTCCCCGAAGAGGAATCTACTGACCCTGCCTCTGCCACCTCCAACCGATTGGCAAAGGTTCTAGACCTACATGGCAGAGTCCTCATAGGAGACGCTGCCCTCAAGTACTATCTAGATGGTGGAGAGGGCATCGATCTGGCAGAGGCATGGTACAAGCAGACAGGTCTACCCTTTGTCTTTGCCCGTCTCTGCTATAACAAACACGGCAAAGCCATAGAGAAGCTTGCACACACTTTTGCACATACCAAAGTACGTATCCCTCAATATATCTTGAAAAGGGAAGCTGCCAAACGAGGGATCACCCCACAACAGTTGACTTGGTATTTGGGGTTTATCTATTATAGATTGGATTGGCGGGCGAAGCGGGGATTGAAGAAGTTTTTATCCGCGTAGGTCGGGGTGCCCTCTCCCCGACTTCTGTTACAACGGCATAAACGCTTATTTCTCTTTAGAACCATGCTATACATCTCTTGACTACAAATGAAATGTACATATATTTTAAATATTTGTCGGGGAGAGGGCACTCCGACCTACTATTTTTCTAACAACAAATTATATTTTTCTTGAAAATCTATCATACACTGCTTGCACACCCAACGATAGCCATCCTCAGCACTATATCCCTCAGTCAAACAGGACTCAATGTTATTACAGAATTTTTCACTGCAAAACTCACAGTGATCATGCTCCCAGCCTTCTTTATACGGTGTATAAGTTTGCCAAGTAAAATGAAGTCCTGACAAATACTCTTCTTTCCCTTATTCTCTCCAATCTTCTTCCATATTACTTACTCCTTACTCGATAGTAGAAACCGCCCTCTCAATCCTCTCCACCGTCTCCTCCACACCCAACACAGCCATCACCTCATCCATCCCTGCACCTGTCATACTGCCAAGTAGTGAAACACGCAGGGGCATACCGATCTTGCCAAAGCCTATCTCTCGTTTGGCGACCAACGCTTGCATGACATCATGGTAGGCCTCTTGAGTACTAGGGTTGGACTCTTTGAGCATAGCGGCAAAGTCGGTGAGTACCTCTTTGGTATCGCCTTTAAAGGCTTTTTTGGATGCTTTTTCATCATACTCAGTGGGAGCTTCTGTGATGAGCTTGATCTGGGCTGCCAGCTCTACGAGGGTTTTGCCTCGCTCTTTGGTCGCCTTGAGGATGGCAGAGGCTTTGGGGTTGTCCTCCAGGTCTACATCAAACTCCTTGAGTAGTGCGATGAGCTTCTCATCAGAGCTCTCTTTGATATAGTGGGCATTGAGCCAGAGGAGTTTGTCCAGGTTGTAGCTCGAAGATGAGGGATTGATATTATTGGGATCGAACAGTTCGATCATCTCATCCAGGCTAAATATCTCCTGATCTCCATGGCTCCATCCTAGACGCACGAGAAAGTTTAGCAAAGCTTCCGGCAGGTAGCCCAGTGCCTTGTACTCCATGACATCAGTGGCACCATCTCGCTTGGAGAGTTTCTTGCCCTGCTCATTGTTGATCATAGCTACATGGTAGAAGTTGGGCAGTGTGAACCCCAATGCCTCATACACAACGATCTGCTTGGGCGTGTTGTAGAGGTGGTCATCACCCCGGATCACATCGGTCATTCCCATCAGTGCATCATCGATAGCAACCACAAAGTTGTAGGTGGGTGCACCGTCACTACGAGCGATGATGAAATCATCCACTTCACTCGCAGCGATATTGATCTCACCTTTCACCCCATCCATGAAGGTGATCATCCCCTCTTTTGGTGCCTTGATACGGATCACTGGATCAATCCCTTCAGGCGGAGTACCGGTAAAATCTCTATACCTACCATCATAGCGGGCTCGCTCCTTGCGTGCCATCTGCTCCTCACGGAGCATATCCAGCTCCTCTCTGCTCATATAGCATTTATAAGCCTTGCCTGTATCAAGCAGGCTCTGAATATAACGCTGGTAGAGGTCAAAACGCTGAGACTGGTAGACCACCTCTCCATCATAGTTCAACCCCACCCAATCAAAGGCTTGGATGATCGCCCGAAGCGCTTCCTCCGAGTTTCGACTCAGATCCGTATCCTCGATGCGAAGCATGAACTTACCATCCTTATGCTTGGCAGCCAACCATGAGAAAAGTGCGGTACGGAGTCCTCCTACGTGGAGATAGCCTGTCGGACTGGGTGCGAATCGTGTTGTTATTGACATAAGGTACCCTTGGTAATGAATTTATATGATTGTATCAAAAATGAGGTTTGAGTGGGGTTTGTACAAGTCAAGGCAGCTAGCCTTGACCTATAAAAGTAAGGCTAGTTCTTCTTTTTTGCTTTGGTCTTTCTAGTTTTAGTCTTCTTCGTTTTTGTCTTTTTTGCTTTGGTCTTTCTAGGCTTCTTTTTTAGCGTTTTTTTCTTCTCATCTGCTGATTTTACCTTACGTGTTTTTTTCTTAGACTTGTCTGCTTTTGTTTTCGTAGACTTCGTCTTTGTTTTCTTTTTCTTATCAGCTGCTTTTGTTTTGGCTTTGGTCATCTTCTTTTTTGTTTTAGCCTTGCTTTTAGCTTTTGTGTCTTCCGCCTTGGCTTTGGTTATTTTTCTCTTTTTGGTCATCTTCTTTTTTGTATCTGCTTTGGTTTTGGCTTTTGTACTTTTCTTCTTGACCACTTTTTTCACATCTTCCGCAGTTTTTACATCGCCTTTGATATTGGCTATCTTCTGCTCACCGATACCGTTGACACGCTCTTGAAGGTCTGCAAAAGATTTGAATTTACCTTTTCTTCTCTCTTTGATCAAGTCACCTGCAATCACTTCACCGATACCATTGATCTCCATCAGTTCCGCTTTTTTTGCACTGTTTAGCTTGGTCAAGCTCATACCAAATGTCACTGTTGCAAAGAGCAACAATCCCGCAATAATTTTCTTTAACATATCTACTCCTGTTTTGTTTTGATAACTATCAGGGCTTCCCCCCTTAAATAGCTGCAATAATTATACCACATTTTCATGTGTGAATTCTGGTACGATCTTCTGCAGCACCTCCATTTTATTGTCCGCTCCCAATAGTAACGCAATATCGTGAGTTAATTGTGAAATCGCATAGGCAGTAGGTTTGGCGATAAAGATAGAGCGATATCGGGTCTCCTTGTCACTCTCATCCAGCAGTAGCTCCTCATAGAGCTTTTCTCCCGGTCTGAGTCCAGTGATCTCTATCTCTACCTCACCCTCTTTGCCGTAGAGACTGATCATCTGTTTTGCCAGGTCCATGATCTTGATCGGCTCTCCCATGTCCAGGACAAACAGTTCACCACCCTTGGCGATTGCTGCTGCCTGAAGTACCAGTTGGCACGCCTCAGAGATAAGCATAAAGTATCGATTGATCTCCGGATCTGTGACCGTCACAGGACCACCTCGTTCGATCTGCTGCTTGAACTTGGGGATCACTGAACCGCTAGACCCCAATACATTGCCAAATCGTACCGCAACGATCTCTGTGGCCTGGGCATCCACATTGTTGGCATAGAGCTCGACAACTCGTTTGGTCGCACCCATCACATTGGTGGGTCGTACTGCTTTGTCTGTAGAGATGACCACTACTTTTTCTACCTGGTATTGGATACTGAGATCGATCACATTGATACTGCCTTGAACATTATTGAATATCGCCGATGCTTGATTGGCTTCACACAGTGGTACATGTTTATATGCAGCTGCATGGATCACAATATCTGGCTTCACTGCCTCCCATACCTTTTCAAGTGCTTCCCGGTTAGTAATGTCTATCAATTTGAGGATGGCCCCCTCAAGCTGTTCTCCTATCTGGTAAAGATTGTATTCACTGTTGTCCACCAGGATCAGTGATGAGGCCCCAAATTTCTGAGACTGTCTGGCGATCTCAGAACCGATACTCCCTCCTGCTCCGGTGATCAGTACTGATTTGCCCTTGATAAAGTGTGCGATGGTCTCTGTATCTAGGTCTTTGGGGTGACGTGCCAACAGGTCTTCGATAGAGAGATCCTCCAGCTTGTCATACTCAGAACCCAATATTTTGACCTGTTTGATCTCATTGACACCGGCGGCATTCAGGCGATTAACAAGCAGGTGCAGTGCCTTGGGAGGAAGATGCTGGGTAAGGATCGCTGCAGTGATCCCTTTTTGTGTGACCAGCTGCTCTATCATACGGTTCTCATATACTTTGATATTGCTAATATAGGCATTACGTGTCATCTCATCATCAGATAATGAAATAATCGCCTGCGGGTAATAATCAATCTCACCTTTCAATGCACTCTGAATAATCGTGGAGCTTCTACTGTCAGCTCCCAGTATCAATGTCGGTGTGACACTATGTGTGCTTTTGCTCTCCACAAATACCCTTTTGGCGGCACGCAGTCCTCCCAGAAAGATCAAAGACAAGAAGAGGTCGATGATCATCACAGAGCGAGGGAACGGCACAAACTGCTCACTCAAAGAGAGATAGATCAATGCAAACAATCCATAAGCGATCAGATGCACCTTGACAATGCTCTTCGCCTCATAGAAACCAAAGAACCTCCATACAGAAAAATACAGTTCGAAGAGGTAGAAAAGCATTACTTTCAATCCGGCTATCACTATAAATACAAGCCAGAATGACTGTAGAAACTCAGAAGGAATACTAAAATTAAAACGTAAGACATAGGCAAAATAGAGTGTAAACAGTGACAAAAGAATATCGGAGAGGATAAAGAAGAGTAGCCTCTTGAATGATGTCGGCTGTAAGAGACTCATCCTAGTACTCTTTTGATAGTGCTACATACCCGGAGTACCTCTTCATCACGCATGCTCGACCCACTAGGCAGACAGAGCCCCTGTTCAAAAAGTTTTTGACTGGTGCCATCCTCTGTCATTGCCGCATCTTTGAAAAGTGGTTGCAGATGCATCGGTTTCCACAAAGGACGGCTCTCTATATTCTCCTCTTCTAGTGCCGCTATGATCTTCTGAGGATCCGTATGTGCAAGTGTCAATGTCGTAAGCCATCTGTTTCCTCTACTCTCCTTGATCTCCGGCATCCATTTGATCTCTTCATATGCCTTAAGCGCCTCCTCATAGAGTGCAAAGATCTCTCTGTGCCTCTGCACTCTCTGTGTCAAGACCTCCATCTGTGCCACTCCGATCGCTGCGAGGATATTGGACATTCTATAGTTATAGCCGAACTCTTTGTGTTCATAGTGCAGAAAAGGCTCTTTGGCTTGGGTGGAGAGAAATCTGGCTTTCTCGATCCATGCTTCATGGTCACTGATGAGCATCCCCCCTCCTGAAGTGGAGAGTATTTTGTTGCCATTAAAACTATATACTCCCATATCGGCAAATGTTCCGCTTTGTCTACCATGATAGGATGCACCTAGAGATTCTGCTGCATCTTCTATCAGATAGATCCCCTCTGCCTTACAGATGGCAATAATCTCATCCAGTTTACACAGTTGCCCATAAAGGTGCGTGATGATCAATGCTTTGGGTTTTTGGGGTGCTTTCTGGATGGCTGCTTTCAATAGCTGAGGTGAGATATTCCAACTCTCATCACTATCCACAAACATCGGACTGGCACCCTGATAAAGGATCGCATTGACCGAACCGATAAAAGTAAAACTCGAGGCGAGTACAACATCTCCCGTACCAATACCCAGTACACGCAATGCCAAATGTAACCCTGCTGTAGCAGAAGAGAGTGCCAAGGCATGCGAAGTTCCCGTATATGCCTTAATGCTCTCTTCAAAGCGATCCACAAAGGCCCCCAAAGGTGCAATATAGTTGCTCTCAAAGACCTCAGCAATATACTGCTGCTCTTTGCCACTCATATGAGGTGGGGAGAGAAATATTCTGTCCATCTGTCTATCCTGTCACTGTTTTGATAATGTAGTGTATATCTTTTTTGAGTGACCAGTGCTTGATATAGGCTTTGTTGATCGCTACTTTATCTGGCCAAATCACTTCTCTATTATAGCGTTCCGGGTCTTTCTCTTTGGCTAGGATCTCCTCTTCATCTTTGTATTTCAATGAAGCGGGGCCTGTAATCCCCGGCCGCATAGTGAGAATAGCTCTATCCTCCCCCTCTAGCCTGTCTGCAAATCCGGGGACATCCGGTCTAGGGCCGACAAAACTCATCGAACCAAACAGTACATTTAAAAGCTGAGGAAGCTCATCGATTTTTGTTTTTCTGAAAAACATACCACTTTTAGTAATGCGACTGTCTCCACTGGTAGTTACTGTGGTATCCACACCAACGATAGGCTTCATACTCTTAATCTTCAGCACATCAAAGGGCTTCCCCTCTCTGCCGATACGCTTTTGCATAAAAAGCCCATTGCTTTTTGTCTCTATAGAAGCAATGATCCAGGCGAGTATGATAAGCCACCATAACAGACCTATCCCAACCAGCGATAGAATGATGTCAAAGGATCGTTTTTTTATGCGCTCTGTACTGCTTAGCATCTATTTCTTTAATTTATAAATTTTACTATCTGGGGAGGAGACCACTAGTTCAAAAAGTGCTTTATCATATTTTCCCAGTATGAACATCTGTA
Source organism: Sulfurovaceae bacterium (assembly GCA_965215705.1). Classification (GTDB taxonomy): domain Bacteria; phylum Campylobacterota; class Campylobacteria; order Campylobacterales; family Sulfurovaceae; genus JAAXPZ01. Next base: position 230,002 of record CBDCEE010000008.1, read on the forward strand.
CATACATAGATTCAAATGTCTGTACATCCATCACAATAAATCTCCCATAGCTTTTCATATATACAACCATATACTCCCCATCTCTATGATAGGATTGGGACTGTAAAATGACTTTGCTGCTATTCGTATTTTGTGTCACGATAAAGTTTTTCACCTTTTCTTGCTTGCCACGGATCAGAATCTCACCTTTTTGAGCATTAAAGAGAACCCCATTGGCAAACCTTATCATCCCTCCTTTACTTGAGATGGCATTGGTAGGATAGAAGCTTGCATCTCTTAGCGTTTTCCCCGTATTGAGATCAAGATTCCCAAAAACCATTACCGTAGGAAAGATATTGAGCATACGGTAAGGCATATAAAGATAGATCTCTCTTGTCTTTTTAGGAAGAGTATAGGTATTGTCTTCTAGCTCGGATAAAAGAAGATTGGGGTCTAGCTGATCTGGCTGTCCATTTCTAAATAACACATCTGCAGCAATAGAGTAATTGGAATCCACATAGGTCTCTACCGCCAACCGGCTAAGGTTTGCTGCTAACTCGGGAGAGTTGGTCTGCATGATCTTGGAGATGATAAAGTTATCATTGTTATGCTTTCCTCCATCAATAAGCGTGGAAGTATCAGAGTAATACCATACAGGATAACCATAGTCCCACCATGTCAAGGTATAGTCTTTGGAGGAGGCGAGCTGATTGAGCTTGTCAAGATCCTGAACCTCTGCCTTCTTCAGTACCGTTGGTACTTTATAGCCAATAATATGTGTAATATTGGGCAACAAGAACAGCATCGTCAATGCGATAATATAGAACCATTTTTCTATATGGTATTTATTTCTCTTCACCGCATATGCGAGAAGCGTAAAAAGAAGGATAAAAGTAAACGCGATATAGATATCATAAAACTCTACTCTCGCTGCACTTAGCCCTTGTGTGAACATCTCACCAAAAACTGATATGGCGCCTTTTATCACGCGGGAGAAGGCTGTAGAAAAAGCACTTACTTTTTCTACAAAGCTAGCATTTCCCATATTGGGCATATAGCGCCATACCAAAGTGAAGAGTTGTTCGAGGAAAAAGAGTATGGAGAGAATCACAGAAAAAGGTATCAGCTTATTTTTGACTTTCTCTATGTCAGCGATATAGTAAAAAAGATAGATGAGAGACAGTGCAGCCATGGGCACAGCATAGACGGTAAACCTAAGACCCCCTGCCAGTGCGAACACCCCTATACCCACCAAGGGAAGTGCCAATATAAATGCACGATATCGCATGACCAGCACCATATATCCAACCAGCGACAAAATCACACCCAATTGAGAACCGGAAATACGGTTTGCAAATGTTGAGAAAGGGATCTCTCCGGCTTCACGAACAGTTTGAACAACAGAGTAAAAATGCAGTCCACTCTCTTTTGTCCCAGTTGAGATATAGTTTGCTATTTTCCCTAGAACCAGATGGAGTACATTCCCAAAAAATAGAAATGCGACAAAAAGTACTCCGGTAATAAGCATTAATCGCTTCTGATCCAATGTTGATCTTTTTAAGATAACATAGAGAAGTATCAATACAAGGATCTTCGCAAGGTAAGAGAAAGGCGAAGCTAGAGGAAAAGGCAAAAGAGCCACAAAGATCAAGATCAAAGAGAGGTAGGTAGTATTGTCATTTCGATGATAAAAGGTCATATACAGCGCATACATAATCCCCATTGCATACACAACAGAAAGCCCAGCATCATAAAGGAAAGGGTAGATCGCTATCGTAATAGCCGCATAGAGGGCAGACCGTAGATTGAAATCTATGGTACTCTTCATCAAAAAGAATAAGATAAACATAGGCGCCATAGCGGAGAACATATCAGTATCATAGTATCCTGCCATGGTTCGGTTATAATAACTCCAGGTAATCGCACCCAGTAAAGCTGCAAAGAATCCCCATAAAGACCTGCCATAAAGCCTTGCTATCAAGATAATGGGTACCACCACCAAACTGGAGATGATCGCAGGCATATAAAGAGTGACAGTTTCTAATGAGAAAGGGGTGATTTTAGTCAAGAGTGTTGTAAAAAAGATCACGCCATAATCCCACATACCAAATACCCGAGGGTTCTCTGTATGCAGACCAAAAAGTTCTTTCTGTGCCCCTGAAGCAAAGAAATAACCATCATTAGTATTGATCATCAGTTGACCATTCCACAAGAAGCTTGGGTTATCTTGAAGCTGATATATCCAGATCATACGAATCGCAAAGCTAAAGGCATATGCCAAAAGCATCAATCCAAATACCTGTCCGGTAGTTATTTGATTGGTACCCAATTTATTTTGATTCACTTTTTACCTTTTATATACTGATTCATGATACTAAAAATACCCATAAGCGATCCTACCCCATACGAAAAATGAAGGGTTAAAAAGCTCATGATTAAATATTTGAGAGTATTGACATTATTTTTTAATCTAAAACTTATGATTATAACCAAAGAGAGATAACTAACTAATGAGAGAGCACTTACCCATACTATCTTAGGAAAAACAAAGGCTATCCCCATAGGTATGAGTAGAGATAAAATAAAAAACAGTGGAATAAAATGTCGTAAGCTTAATGAGTGCAATGTCTTTGTATAGTAAGCAGTTAATATATTCCAAAAGCCATTTTGGTACTGGTTTTTAGCTAAAGCAGAAAAATCTTCCCTTGCATAGTAAGTACATTGTATACTTGGGATAAGATATATTTTTCCACCACCATTTACAATACGTTTATTGAGCTCTATATCTTGGTTTCGTATCAGTCTTTCATCAAACAATCCATAGGTATCAAATACACTTCTTCGGTAACATCCAAATGCCACAGTGTCTACTTCTGTAACTTCATTACAACCTGTTCTAAACATAGCATTCCCTACACCAAATTTATGCATCAATACTTCTTTGATAGACAAAGATTTTTTATTTTTATTTTTGACATTGGTTAAGAGTATACCTCCCACACAGTCTGCATCCAAATGTTGTATATTTTCTACTAATTTTATGAAGTAGTTTTTCCCATATTCTGCATGTGCAGAGAGGATAAACACAAATTCTCCACTACTTGCTTCTATCCCTAAATTCATGCCGATAGGTGTATCTTTTTGTCTGTTTTCAAGGATAGAGATAAAGGGGTATTTACTATGATACGCTTGCACTAATTTTCTCGTACTATCTTCACTCATACCATCTACAACAAAAATTTCTATCTTTTCATTAGGATAATCTGCATCTAGTATAGAATCCACACATGATGAAATATATTTTTCTTCATTTAGTGTGGGGATAATGATAGAGATACGAGGTATGGTATTATGCATCGTCTTCATTCACTATTCTAATAGGTATGCCTACTGCCTTAGTATTATCAGGGATACTACTATTGACCAAACTTCCTGCACCAACAATACTCTTTTCACCAATGATGATACCCTCTTTTGTCGATAAGATATTACATCTCATACCTATGTATGCCCCTTGCTTTATATGTATCATGGTGTGCTCTTGGTCTTTCCCATGAGAAGCAAAATAACAGCCATAAGAGATCGTCACATTCTCCTCTATGATCATTTTCTCTATGGCAACATCATCCAGATAGCACTTCATCCCTATAAAAACATTTTTTCCTATATTAAACCCTATCATTCGGTATAGTGCGACCCGTAGATTTGTAAACGGTACATTCGGTATGATCACCACATTGATATATTTTCGGATGGGTTTCCAGATGATGGTTGTTAAAGGATATTTCGCATAGTACGGTGGTTCTTTTTTGAGTACTTTCTTATAAAACTGTTCAACCATATACATTATGCATCTTCTTTGTATAGCTTTGGTATAGCATTCACTATGTTGATCACTTCTGTAAAATCCATCCCTAAGGTATCCAGATACCAGCGAATATTTTGATATCTTGGACGATTTTCATCCTTCACCAGTGCCAATGCCTCTTCTCGTGTGATATCCCCTTCTCGGATCTGATTACTCCTAAAGGTATCATGCTCCGTAAATCCGGCAACAGTATAGTACACATAGTTATAGAACCCTGCTGTACCATCTCCGATTCTCCATGTCGTACTTGTATCTATAGCAGTCTCCCAACCGTAACCATCTATCAAAGTACTGTTTACCTCATTTTCATCCCATCGCCAATAGTCAAAGATATGATAATAATCTTTCTTTTCAGTAAAACTTCTATAATATTCTCCTGAAAGTGTATCCCATAAAGAGCTATTAAAATAACCTGGGCTTTCCAGCATTGCCTTAAATCGTTTTGAATGATACCTAAGTTGCTTCATAGCACCATGACTATAGACTCTCTTCTCTTCAAAATCCGGAGGTATGCCCAAAAATCCTGTTTTGAAATGCGTCACTTCCAGAGGATTTACTCCCCAAAGGTTCAACTGGATGCCTGTTTGCTTTTTCACTGTTTCCACATGCCTAAAAAAGTGTTTGTCACCCGCAGTTAGCATCGCCATCATACCCAGATGTGGAGACTTGAGCCATGCCTCTAAATTCATTTTTATATTTTTTCTTTTTTGTGAGATATCGGCAGCAATAATGATATTCTCTACACCCATATCTCCACACATCTGACTGATATTACGTCGTCCCAGATCTGTTACCATCCCCCAGTCATAGGTATATGTTATCGGTTTCATTTCAAGCTCTTTGACGATGAGATGTAACCCATAACAGCTATCACGCCCTCCGGAGAACGGCACGATGCAATCCTCCCCATTTTCACGGCGGTAGGATTCTACTAATTTAAATAGTTCTTCTTTAGGTCTAGGCCTATTGCGTAACTTATAGTTATGACAATAGTTACACACTCCTTCTTCATCAAACTTGATATACGGCATCGTTTCAGGCAAGATACAGCGGGTACACCGTCTGATACCTTTATTCTCCACATATTCCAACAGATGCTCTTCTGTTTTGTTAAATTTGAATTCCGGTATGAGGTCTTCTGTTCTATGTGATTCATCACGGATAGCCATCTCTTCTTGTGAACTTGGAATCTCTATAAAAAAAGCCTCTTCCCTGACTTGTTGTATATCCGAACACATGATCTGAGTGAGGGGGTATCTCTCAGATGCAAAGTATATATCGCCCTCTTTGTTGCCTGTATATAAACTACCATTGTTAGAAAAAAGCAGGATCTTCCCTTGCTCGGGAACCACCAGTGCACAGGCGATAATGCCACGACAAAGAGAAAAAATCTTCTCTGGTACTGCGGCAAGGTCTCCCCCCTCTTCCAAATGCTCCTGTGCGATCGCAACGATCAACTCTGAGTCGATCTGAAGCGTTCTCTGTGCATTGATCTTCTCCCATACTTCCGCTTCATTCACAATGATCCCATTGTGTATAGCACAGATATGCTCTCTCACTACCGGCTGATTATCCCCCAGCCCATTGGTGATCAGCCTGCTATGCCCCAATACGACCTTTGAAGAGAATGGCTGTACTTTTTTGAGGAGTTTTTCAATCTTATAATCAGCACGATATACCTTATAGCTATCCTTTTCATAGCAGATCAAACCACTCGAATCCATACCGCGTTGTTCAGAATGCTTTACCAGTGTTTCAATATCTTCTTGATTGACTCTCTCGGGTGAAACCTGCCCAAATATACCGCACATCCAATGTCCTTTTAGTTGCTTTCTCTTATTAGTTTATCATAAAGTCTGGTAAGTTTCTCTTCTTGTGCACCCCAGCTTAACACATAGAGATCTTCCGCATGTATCTTTGGGAGTGTCTCCATCTCTTCAAATGCCTTGATCGCCTTATAGATACTCTCTGCATCCAGATCGCTGCACTTGCCAAGATCATATCTCTCAACCACCTGCACGATATCAGGAAAATCAGATGCCAGCACAGGGATCTCTGCAAAGCAGTACTCAAACAACTTGTTTGGTAGACAATAATAGTCACTCAATGATACATTCTGGATCAAACACAATCCAACATCTGCACTCTTTGCAATGGATACGACTTTTTCATGTGGTACTGCATCATGCACATAGATATTGGGATATGTTTCACCCAACTTTTTCAGTGCATCACTCAACATCCCATAGCCTAAAAAGACCAAACTGGATTTTGTATCAGTACGTTTAAATGCCTCTGTGATCAGGTCAATCCCCCGTCCATGCCCTAGGATACCGATATATAGAAATATCTTAGAATCATCCGGAATAGAAAAATACTCTCTCAAATAGTGCGTATCATACGCCACTGTCTCACTCTCCAATACCGGTGCATTGAGAATGATCTCTGACTGTTTTTCCCCGATATGCTCCTGATACCACTGCTCAATAGAAGGACTTACCACGATCAATACATCAACGGCTCTCCACAATATTTTCTCAGCAAAGCGTGTAAGCTTACTCAGTGTTTTGGTTAGCCCGTTTCTATCTGACTCTAACTCGTGGGCATCATAGATGAGTTTGGCTCCTGTAAAGAGTTTTACCATCACACCCAGGGGCAAGACCAGTGTATCATGGCAGTGGATCACTTTAGGCTTGATTTTAATCGCCTTAAAGAACATCTTAAAGGTAAGTTCAAATAGTGTAAAGATATGTCTTATCACTTTGGGTAGAGAGGTAAGCTTTCTTGATTGTAATACAATCGAATAGATATGGAGTCTTTTGTTTGCACTGCCTGTATGGCTAGCACCCTCATCAAGAGTCACCCCGATCCCACTTACATGAAAGAGATCATTTGAATGTGCGATACTATTCATCTCTTTCAGTATCCTGGAGTCAGAGTTTATATCGGTATGTGTTAAGTGTAGAATGTTCATAGTCTCTTTATTCACCTTTTCTTTATATTTTTTTCAGTACATAGTAATTATGATATGGATTGGTATGAAATGTGCCTTTTTCTACAATAGAAAAATATGTTTGAATAATTTTTTCAATATTTTTACGTTTAGTTCTGTCATCATAATCAATCTCCCAAAAATGACCACTCCCTAAGATTGTATTACCTCGTATTTTTATAAAAAGCGGTATAGAAAATACTTTTAACTTTGGTAATCTTAGTTGCATATTGAATCCAAAGAATTTTTTAAACTCTGGTAAAGTGATGATTACATACTTATTACTCGCAAGGCTTAATTGCTCTACACTTTTTTCAAATAAATCAAACTCAATATGTTCTAAAACTTCCGAACATAGTATGACATCAGACTTGGTACTTATGAGTGAGTTTAAGTCTAAAATATTTCCAACTATATCTGGTTGTAAATTTTGATTGATATCAAATGTTACAAAATCAAATTTTGCTTTTTTAAAAAAATCTGATACAAACCCATTTCCTTTCCCTACTTCTAGTATTTTTACTTTATTGATGCGTTTTGCATACTTATACAGTAAGCTTATCTGTTCACTTAGTGAAAAAAGCTGATATTTATCAAAATAATCTTCGTCAAAATAGGCATTTTGACTTAATTCACTTTCTCTTTTAAATCCTTTGGTATTACTCATCTTTTTCCTTTATAAGACTTTTGCAATCTGTGCTGATATATATAAATAGTATATATATATGAAACTAAAAAGTATTGAAATTGTTTTCAATACATCATACGCATTATCATTGATTAAAAAACTACAAAAAATTGATATCGCAAATAATAGCTGCATATATATATTTATTTTTTGTTTTTCCCCGATATAAAGCATAAAGCTCAAAGGGCTAGAGATGAATTTTATAAAAAACATTGGTGTTAATATCTGTACATACTCTCCAGCCTGATACCACTCTTGACCAAAGACCGTTACAAAAATATCTACAGCAAAGAAATAAAGGATAATAGAGGGGATAAGACTAAGAAAAAACAGCTTTTTAAATGTTTCTTTATATATATGTTTAGCATTTCCATATTTTTTAAAACTACGAGAAGCCTCTTCTCTGAATACATCTGATATCGCTGAAGAGATAAATGTAATTGGAAGTCCAAGTATTCTTTGTGTTAAATAATAATAACCGGCTATTGTAGCATTAAAGAGTGCATTAAATAAAATAGGAATAACTTGATACGAAAACACATTTAACAAAGATGCCAATACATCAAATTTTGGAAATTGTATATACCTTTTCGCTACAGAAAGTATGGTTGTTTTTTTGATTTGCTTTAGTTTATTTCTGTCATTCTTCCATACCATTCTCCCAAGTATTGCAGTAGCAACCCCTTGACCTACTATTCCACTAGTTATGAGTCCACTGCTCCCAAATCCACCAAACCCCATACACAAATTTGTAGATGCGGTTGTTCCACTCTGTACAACCCTACTTGTTGCCAGCTGTTTATATTGCTTTCCCCTATTCAGCCAATAATTAAAACTCTGATACACCCCTGTCAACAAAACCGTAAACGGCACGAAATAGAGCCATTGGGATATCTCAGGATTACCAAGCAATGCTGTGATCTGTGCATTGAAAACAAAAACAATCAACAATACCAACACGCTTACCAAAAAAGAGGTTGCTACAGAGAGCACCACAATATTAATGGCATCCTCGTCATCCTCGGGAAGCATGACCGCCAATTCATATCGCCCCGTCGCCACTACTGAAAGGATCGAAGCCACACTCATGTACAGAGCAAATACCCCAAAATCCTCCGGCGTATAGATCCGTGTCAGTATCGGACTGATGGCGATCGGGATCGCTTGTGCGATGGTGGTGCCTGTCATGAGGGTTAGGACATTGCGAGAAAACTCTGACTGTGGTTTGAATCTATCGATCAAATCTTGTCACCTTCAGCATATCGCCCACATCTTCATATACAGCATATCTATCCTCTGCCTTGCCATCTATAAACTCCAGGGTATCTCCAGAGATCCCAACCCAGCCTATCTGTTTGGCAGGGACACCCACAACCAAGGCATGGGGCTTGACATCTCTACTGACTACCGCTCCGCTGCCTATCAGTGCATATGTACCGACCGTCACTCCACAGATGATCGTGGCATTGGCTCCGATGGTGCAGCCTTGTTTGAGTAGTGTTCTTTTGAACTCTTGCTTTCTAGAGATGAAAGCCCGAGGATTAATCACATTGGTAAAGACCACGGAAGGGCCCACAAAGACATCATCCTCTATCTCTACGCCTTGATAGATCGAGATATTGTTCTGTATCTTGACACCGTTGCCTATGACCACATCAGGGCCCACCACACAGTTCTGTCCAAAGGAACATCTCTTACCAATGGTCGTACCCGATAAGATGTGAGAAAAATGCCAGATCTTCGTATCGTCTCCGATCGTTGTACCTTGATCTATAATGGCTGTTTCATGACAGTAGTAGTTTTTGGTTTTTGGTTTTTGGTTTTTGGTTTTCATATTGCATTCTTTATCGATGTAATTAATGCATTGAGCATTTTTTTGATACTTATGATTTCACTTTTCATTTTTTCCGTACTTGAGATATAACCAACATTTTTAGCAATTAGCAGTTGTGTCTCGAGTTCACATAGTGAGCCTAAAGAGATATATAGAAACTGAATAAACTCTTTTTTTGAGTTTCTGGAGCTTCCCTCCGCAATATTACTGGGTACTGAAACTGCAGATCTACGAATTTGGTCAGAGAGGGCATACGTTTCTTCTTTGGGTAACAACTTTACAAGTTGATAAACATTTGTAACTAGTACCATTGACTTTTGCCAAACTTCCAAATTCTCATAACCAGTCATAAATTTAATCCTCCAACCAAAAACGAAAAACCATCAACCAAGAACCAATTTACAGAAGGGATGATAATCTCCCTTGAGTCCGATAGGATCCAAACCTCTGATGGTTGCAACGGTACGGATAGAACCATATGCCTCATCCAGTCCGAAGCCATTGCCTTTGAGTATCTCTTCGTAGCTTCGTGTATGTAAGTCTGTAAATCCACCACTAAACTCTATCTCTTCTCCATCCACGGTGATACTTCTATAGGTTCTCTGCCCTGTGGCTTTGACCGCATCAGGGATATAGTCATAGTTGACCGAGAGGAACCATCGTACCGTCGCATGCTTGAGCTTGAAGCTCCCTGCACTCACATCAGCTGTTTTCACATGTACCACGCTCTCCTGCACCTCACCAAAGATCCAGCTGAGCATATCATAAAAATGCACACCGATATTGGATGCCAAGCCGCCTGATTTCTTCTCTTGACCCTTCCAACTCTCAAAATACCATTTTCCTCTGCTCGTGAGGTAGGTCAGATCAATCTCATAGGTTTTGTGCGGATTCTTTTCCAGTGCTGCAGATACTTTCTCTTTGAGTGCCATGATAGAGGGGTGGAGTCTGAGCTGCAAGATATTGTATACGCTTTTGCCCGTCTCATTTTCCAGTACTTTCAAAGCATCGATATCTGCAGGATCCAGTACCAGCGGTTTTTCACAAATCGCATCTGCCCCATTTTGAAGTGCCAATCGGATATGGCTTTTATGGAGATAGTTCGGGGTAGCGATAGAGATATACTCGATCTTCTCTTTTTGCGTTCTTTTCCAGTGATCCAGAAAATCCTCAAACCTCTCCAGCTCAGTAAAAAACTCTGCCTGAGGGAAATGGCTATCCATAATACCTATCCCATCATAAGGATCCAGTGCAGCAACAAGATCATTGCCTGTGTCTCTGATCGCTTTCATGTGGCGGGGTGCAATGTATCCTGAAGCGCCAATCAATGCAAAGTTTTTCATATTTATCCTTTCAACCAAAAACCAGAGACCAGAGACCAAAAACCAATTACAGCCTCCATGTAGGCTCTTTAACGATACCTTTGACATCTATGACCACAGGGGCACCACGAGAGAGCCCAAGATACTCTGCTTGTATGATCTCTTTAAATCGCTCATGCCCCACGGCAACAATGATCGCATCATAACGATGTGTACCATAAGGCAGGGTATCGATAAAGGGAACATCTTTCGATAGCCTGTCACTCTCATCTACCCAATAGTCATAGACCTCAACATCACAGGCAAACTCTTGCAACTCTTTGATGATATCAAGTACCTTACTGTTTCGCATATCTGGGCAGTCCTCTTTGAACGTTACGCCTAGTATCAGTACTTTGGCTCCGTTGAGCTTCTTATCATTTCTGACCATGTATTTGATCGCTTTGTCGGCGATTAGTTTACTGATGCTGTTATTGATGTTCCTTGCCCCGAGGATGAGATTAGGGGTATATCCCAATGCTTGTGCTTTGTGGGTCAGATAGTAGGGGTCAACCCCGATACAGTGTCCTCCAACCAATCCTGGAGTAAAGGGGATAAAATTCCATTTCGTCCCTGCAGCCTCCAGCACAGCCCTGGTATCTATCCCCATCATATCAAAGATCATTGCCAACTCATTCATCAGTGCGATATTGACATCCCGCTGTGTGTTTTCAATTACTTTTGCCGCTTCTGCCACCTTGATACTGGGTGCCAAGTGCGTGCCTGCTGTGATAATATTCTGATAAAGGGCATCTACTTTTTGTGCCGTCTCAGGAGTAGACCCAGAGGTGATCTTCAAGATTTGGGTTACTGTGTGTTTTTTATCTCCAGGATTGATCCGCTCAGGAGAATACCCACAGAAAAAGTCTTGATTGAATTTCAGCCCAGATGCCCTTTCCAGTTCTGGGACGCATATCTCCTCAGTCACCCCGGGATAGACTGTCGACTCGTAGATCACGATATCTTCCCCCTTGAGCACACTTCCTACTGCTTGAGACGACTTGGCCAGTGGGGTCAGGTCAGGTTCATTTTCATTGTCTATCGGTGTAGGTACAGTCACTATATAGATATTACATGCTTTGATATCTTCGATATGCGTGGTAAACACCATCCCATTGGCAAGCATCTCTTTAACCTGTGTTTCGGAAAGCTCTAATGTTCTATCAAACGCACTTTTCAGCTCGTCCACTCTCTCCTGATTGATATCAAACCCTACTACGTGATACTTCGCGGCAAAGGCATGTGCCAATGGCAAGCCTACATACCCCAATCCTATAATGGCTATTCTGTCTTGCATGCATTTTTCTTTCAAAAGAGTTTTTATTATTATACCCTAAAACCCTTACCACAAAATACTCTTATCCTAACCTGCTATAATTGCGTCAGTAAAAGTACAAAGGGTTAACATGGGACTAAAGTCAGATAAATGGATACGTGAAAAATCACTTAACGAGGAGATGATCACTCCTTTTTGTGAGGGGCTGGTTGGTGAAGGTGTAGTAAGCTATGGATTGAGTTCTTATGGCTACGATATCAGGGTCTCTAATGAGTTTAAGATCTTCACCAACATCAATGCAGAAGTCGTAGACCCCAAGGATTTCAACCAAAACAATGTGGTGGATTTTAAAGGGGATGTCTGTATCGTTCCTCCCAACTCTTTCGCATTGGCACGCACCATAGAATACTTTAAAATGCCCAGTGACACGCTAGCAATCTGTCTAGGCAAGAGTACCTATGCTAGGTGTGGCATTATCGTCAATGTTACTCCATTTGAGCCAGGATTTGAGGGGCATATCACCATAGAGATATCCAATACTACCCCTCTTCCCGCCAAGATCTATGCTAATGAAGGGATCGCGCAAGTACTTTTCCTTCAAGGGGATGAACCGTGCGAGACCACCTACTCGGACAGAAAAGGAAAGTATCAAAGCCAGACAGGGATCACCCTCCCACGTATATTGAAAAAAAGTTAAGCGCTGTTATATCATCATTAATGATATTTGACTACAATTATAGATATATAAACACAAGGAGAATGAATGGGATTTTTTGATTTTGTCAAAAATGCTGGTAAAAAACTACTAGGTAAAGGGGATGACAATGCTGCCATCCAAAAAGAGATAGAAGAGAGCTTTGAAGAGGTGCCTGTACAGGGTCTCGTCGTAGAGGTAGACGGGCATAAGGTCACACTAGCTGGCGTTGCCAGTTGTAATGATACACGAGAGAAGTGTATCCTCATTGCGGGTAATGTTGAAGGTGTTGAGGCAGTCAGTGCAGACCAACTTGTCTCCGTGGAGCAGATCAGCGAAGAAAATACCAGAGAGCTTCCTGAGCCTACCTTTTACACGATCAAAAAAGGCGATACACTCTGGAGGATTGCCAGCCATTTCTACAAAGATGGTAGCAAGTACCCTATCATTGTAGAAGCCAATATCGAGGTTATCAAAGATCCAGACCTTATCTACCCAGGTCAAGCGATCAGGATCCCTGACATCGCATAAGTATCTGTGGCAGTTGCACTGCCACACCCACACAATTCTCTCCCTCTTCACCCTGAACTATTCGCTTTTTCAAGCATTTCTGCTACAATACCAAAAATTTATAGTTATAAAGTAAGCAATCATGAAAAATCTGATCATTGTCGAATCACCGGCTAAAGCACGTACGATTACCAATTTTTTGGGCAAAGAGTATAAAGTTATTGCCTCCAAAGGGCATATCAGAGATCTACCCAAGAGCTCTTTTGGTATCACCGTCGATGAAGAGAGTGGGGATTTTGTGCCTAAGTATTCTATCCCTAGAGAAGCCAACCCTACTGTCAAAGAGCTCAAAAAGCTGGCAAAAGCAGCCGAGACCATCTATATCGCGACGGATGAGGACCGTGAAGGGGAGGCGATCGGATATCATATCGCCAAAGCCATAGGTAAAGAGCCCACGGAGCTGCCTAGAATCGTCTTTCATGAGATCACTAAGAGTGCGATCAACCATGCACTGGAAAACCCACGCAAGGTCGATATGGACTCGGTAGATGCCCAACAGACCCGAAGACTACTTGACCGTATCGTAGGATACAAACTCTCTCCACTGCTTGCGAGCAAGATCCAGAGAGGACTCAGTGCAGGTAGAGTCCAGAGCTCTACTCTCAAGATCGTAGTAGACAGAGAGCGAGAGATCAAAGCCTTCAAGCCGGAAGAGTACTGGAGTATCGATGCCCTTTTTCAAAAAGAGATCGACTCCTCCATCTATAGTTTTGAAGACAAGAAGATAGAGAAGATGACACTGGGGAACGAAGCTTCTGCCTCTCAGATCGTAGCGTCTGCCAAAGGAGAATCCTTCACCGTCACCTCTATCGACACCAGCAAACGCAAGACCAAGACACCTCCACCATTTATGACCTCTACCTTGCAGCAAAGTGCTTCCACACAACTGGGGTTCTCTCCCAAAAAGACCATGATGGTCGCACAGAAGCTCTATGAAGGGGTAAAGACAGATAATGGCACTATGGGTGTCATCACCTATATGAGAACAGACTCACTCAACCTCGCCAAAGAGGCAGTGACTTCTGCCAGAGAGTTTATCTCAGCAGAGTTTGGAGCGAAATACCTCCCCAGCAAGCCAAAGAACTACGCCACCAAATCCAAAGGTGCCCAAGAGGCACACGAAGCGATCCGACCCACCATCGTTACTTTTACCCCACAGATCGCACAAAACTATCTCGGAGCAGATGAACTAAAGCTCTATAGGCTCATCTACAACCGTTTCCTCGCCTGCCAAATGACAGAGGCAGAGTTTGAGACACAGACGATCCTCTTTAGTGGAGAGAAGTCAGTGTTTAAAGCCAGTGGCAGGAAAATGCTTTTCGACGGCTTTTATAAAGTCACAGGATACACTGAAAAAGATAAGCTGCTACCTGAACTTCAAAAGGGGCAGGCTGTCAGCATGGATGATATCAAAGCAGAGCAACACTTCACAGAGCCACCACCACGCTACAATGAAGCCAGTCTTATCAAGAAGCTGGAGTCACTGGGTATTGGCCGTCCAAGTACCTATGCCCCCACCGTCACTACACTACAGACGCGTAAATACATAGAGCTAGAGAAGAAACGCATCCATCCTACAGAGGTTGCCTTTACGGTCATTGAGATGTTAGAGGAGCACTTCCCTGACATTGTAGACAGTGGATTTACTGCCACGATGGAGGAGACACTCGACCTGGTAGCTGAGGGCAAGAAGCATTGGCAAGAGATCCTCAAAGAGTTTTATGCCCCTTTTATGAAGCGCATAGAGGATGGCAAGAAAAATATCAAAAGCCTCAAGCAAGCGATCCCCACAGGCGAGGATTGTCCCAAATGTGGCTCTGAGCTTCTACTCAGAAAAGGTCGTTACGGTGAGTTTATCGCCTGCTCCAACTTTCCCAAGTGCAAATACACCAAAAACCCGGATGGCACAGAAAAAGAGGAGCCTGAAGCTACGGATGAAGTATGTGATAAGTGTGGATCCCCTATGGTCATCAAGGACTCTAGACGAGGGAAATTCCTTGCTTGCTCCGCCTATCCCAAGTGTAAAAATGCCAAATCTCTCACCCCTCCTAGAGAACTGGATGTCCCTTGCCCACTCTGTGGAGGGAAGATACAGGAGAGAGAAGGTAAAAGAGGGAAATTCTTTGGCTGTGCAAACTATCCCAAATGTAAATTTATCTCCAACTTTGAACCTGTAGAGAAAAAGTGCCCGGAATGTGACTATATCATGGGCAAAAAAACCCTTCGCGGGAAAGAGGTCTATGAGTGTCTCAAATGCAAACACAAGATAGATGCTCCATAGCGGCAGACCTATATTATGCCTGCTGAGATCACCCTCCTGCTCACCATCTCCCTGATCATCTGGGGGGCACCGTTCCTAGCCAAACTCATACGTATGCCTACCACACCGGTAGAGATTATTCTGGGTTCCATCATGGCATTTACCGGACTAATCCGGCATCATGAGTATTTTGATATTGTTGCAGAGGTGGGGTTTCTCTATCTGATGTTCCTTGCCGGTATGGAAGTAGATCTTAAACAGATCACCAAGAGCCCCAAAGTATTGATACGCAAAGCGATCTTTTTTATCCTCTCTCTTGGCATACTTGCTTTTGGAAGTGGGCTGCTCTTTGATCTCAATACTATCGTAGTCATTTCGCTCCCTCTCATCTCTATAGGGCTACTTGCCTCCCTCTCCAAAAATTACGGCAAAGAGGAAGAGTGGATCAAGCTCGCCTTTATCGTGGGCGTATTGGGAGAGGTTGCCAGTATCGCTACTTTGACAGTGATTGATGCAGTGAGCAGTGTAGGCTTTGGGCTGGAGCTTTTTGAAAAGCTGGGGTATCTGTTCCTGTTCATTATAGCGATCTATCTACTCTATCGCATGCTACATCTTCTTTTTTGGGGGTATCCCGAACTCAAGTCTACCCTCATGCCAAAGTTTGATACCTCTGATCAGGACGTAAGGCTGGCGATCGCCCTCTTCTTCATCCTGATCTCTCTCATGCTGGCACTGGATCTTGAGTTGGCATTGGGTACCTTTATCGCTGGGGTAGCGATCTCTGCATTTTTCCACCATGAGAAGCATCTGGAAGAGAAGATGAGCAGCCTTGGATTTGGCTTTCTTGTCCCCCTTTTCTTTATCCATGTAGGCTCCTCTTTTGACCTCAACGCCCTGATCTACCCTCGTGTAGTCACGGGTGCCCTACTCATCACGCTCTTGATGATAGGGATGCGTCTACTGGCAGGGTTTTATCTCAAGCATCTTTATGGACCACGTAATGCTCTGTTGGCTGCCCTCGCACTCTCTATGCCATTGACCCTATTGATCGCTGTAGCTACGATAGGCTATACAGCAAGCATTATTGATATCATCATCTACTATCAATTGATCTTGGCAAGTCTTTTTGAAGTGATCATCTCCATGTTAGCGATCAAACTGATAAGAAAAAGGAAGGATACTCAGATAGAAGAGAATGCTACTCCGTAAGCTGAAGTAGTTCAAAATACTCTTTCTGGAGCTTTTGGTTGGAGGTTTTGATCTCTTTTCTCTCTAGGGTAAGGCTCTCTTTTTCATGCTGTAGGCGATTGAGTACTATCAGAGAATTATCGCCAAAAAGCAGTACCCCTATATAGAGTCCCAAAGCCACGATCCCTAGCAGGATCAAGAGTATACTCTTGAGAGAAAATCCGAGCCATTCATACTGGTTAAAGACGGTAGAGGACAACTGCCACTCTCCTAAAACAGGTCTCTACCAAGATATTCAAACTGTCCAAGTTCAGCCTCTATCTCCAACAGTCTGTTGTACTTTGCGATTCTGTCACTTCTGGCGGTAGAGCCAGTTTTGATCTGCCCCGTATTGAGTGCTACTGCAAAATCTGCGATGAATGTATCTTCACTCTCTCCAGAGCGATGGCTCATCACACAGTTATATCCATTTTTCTGAGCCAAACGTACTGTCTGCATCGTCTCAGAGACGGTACCAATCTGATTGGGCTTGATGAGGATAGAGTTAGCGATCTCTTTTTGGATACCCTCTGCCAGGATAGCGACATTGGTTACAAAGAGGTCATCGCCTACCAGCTGTACCTTATCGCCCAACACTTCCGTATGCTCTTTCCAGCCTTCCCAATCGTCCTCACTCAAGCCATCTTCGATAGAGACGATAGGATATTTGGCACACATATCTGCATAGTAGGCTGTCAACTCAGAGCTTGTCAGCTCTCTGTTCTCAGATTTGAGTACATACTTGCCTGCCTCATTGACCAGCTCAGAAGCCGCCACATCCAGAGCGATAGCGATCTCTTCGCCTGGCTTATAGCCTGCTGCCTCAATCGCCTGCATAATGACCTGTATCGGTTCTTCATTGGATCTGAGATTGGGCGCAAATCCACCTTCATCTCCTACTGCCGTGCTCTCTCCCATATCATTGATGATCTTTTTGAGTGTGTGATAGACCTCTGCACAGGCACGAAGCCCTTCTGAAAATCTATCAAAACCTATCGGCATGACCATATACTCTTGAAAGTCCACAGAGTTGTTGGCATGCTCTCCGCCATTGATAATGTTGAGCATGGGTACGGGCATGACCACCGCATTGGCACCACCCAGATAACGATAGAGTGGTATTTTGAGTGACCGTGCTGCTACTCTCGCCACTGCCATAGAGACGCCCAGTACCGCATTGGCACCCAGCTCTCCGTAATTCTCCGTACCGTCTACCTCTTTCATCGCCAGATCTACATCTGCCTGATTGTAAGGACTCATGCCGATCAGTGCTTCTGCGATCTTGACATTGACATTCTCTACAGCTTTGAGTACGCCTTTGCCCATATATCGCTCTCCGCCATCGCGAAGCTCTAGCGCTTCTCTTTTTCCGGTACTTGCACCACTGGGCACGATCGCACTGGCTACTGTACCATCACTGAGACTTACCGTGGCCTTGACCGTAGGGTTTCCTCTGCTATCCATCACTTCATCTGCTACTACATCTTCGATAAAAACCATCGTGGTTCCTTTGTCATCATATATTATAAGTGTATTTTATCGTTTTTTTCTGTAGATTGTGATAAGTCTTGTACAAGGAGAGAGAATAGGGGCAGAAATAGTATATGGTATTCCGTAGGCAGGTGCTATACCTGCCTAGAGGTTCTAGAAGTCGTAAGTGACACCAGCAGTGACAATATTGGATTTGATATCCAGACTGCCTTCATTATGAAGTAGATTCTGATAATCTACCCAAAGACCCCAGCCTTTTTCCTGATCACCCTGACCATCAAATGTTCTGTTGGAGGCTACAGTATCCGTGTCTTTAGACAGATCATACTCCATACCTACACCAAAGCTAAGGCCACTCTCATCATAGATGACTCCCCTACGATCACACTCTACTTTTGTTTTACCATACCCGATAAGACCATATACATTCAGTGCATCAGTTACGTGATACTGCGGCTTGAGGTAAATTCCATAATGGGTGGTCTCAGAAAAGTTTTTACTCAAGCTTGATTTAAATATACGACCCTCGATACCGATATAGGGATTAAAGTCATATCCGACTCTCAAAATTCCTCCATAGGTATTGTCTTTAAGTCTTTTATCATCTGCACAAGGGCAATCGAGACTCGTACCAGCCCAAAGTAGACCCAATCCTACATAGAGAGGAATGGGATTCAATACCGGTACTACCGGAGAAGCTGCAGGTGCTACATTTTTACCTGCCATAACAGCTGTGCTTGTCAAAAGTCCGGCTATGATCATTGCTTTTATTGTTTTCATCATGTTCTCCTTATGCCTGCTGCTCTTCTCTACGGATAAACAAGAGTCCTGCAGAGAGTGTGAGGAACATCATCGCAAGTAGTGAAGCCATGGTGAGGGCATCACCACCATCAGATGCAACATCTGCACATCCACAATTGATACCAGCATCCAGTGTCAAGACATTGGCACCTGCTTGTGCATCGACAGGCACAGTAAGCACACCGTTGTTACCCACATCACTGTCTACACCATCTTCCCCTGCATTCACGCCGGTAAAGATATATCCATCATCAAGCTTATCCTGAGGAATATTGAATCGTACCAGGTATTTTACACCAGCAGGTACATCAAAGCCATATTTTCCATTCTCATCTGTATAGACGACCATCGGATTGCCATCTTGATCCAGTACCGGATCACCATTTTCATCTAGCAATTCTACTTTGGCATTGGGGATACCTTGCTCATCTGCATCCTGGATACCATCTGCATTTGCATCGATCCAGAAATAATCCCCGATATGTGCAGTAGGCGTAACCCCTGCATCAACAGTCATATTGGTATCACCCCAATCCATTTCAATCAGACCGGTGGTATTGTTATGCCCGTGTACATTGGAATCTTTATCTTCTGTACAGACATCACATGCTTTTGTATAATAATAGGCATCATCAAATTGCACTTGATATTTTCCTGGCTCTGTGACGATAAACTCATACTTCCCGTCTGCATCAGTTGTGGTTGTTGCGACAACATTCCCCTGCTCATCCAGCAGTGTGACCTTCACACCTGCTACACCTTTTTCGCCTGGATCTTGTGCCCCGTTGCCATTGTCATCCATCCATACAGTGTCGCCCAGGTGCATCTCACCCAGGAACGGCAGCGTGACCGTCGCAGGATCAGACTCTATGCCTGCTGCATCGGTTGTTGTATAGGTAAAGACCATTACTTGGTTGCCATCTGTCGGATCTACAGTGAGTTTACTTGGATCAAAGTTTGGTATAACTTGTCCAGCGGTCACTGGTACACCATCATAATACAAGACACCTGTTGCCGGATCCGGCAGTGTCTTGATGGTGATCGTAGTTGGTGTACCATCTTCTGTATCTGTTACAGGAAGTGCAGGCACTGGGTACTGTGTATCACCAGATGGGTTGGACTGAGCAGGCTCTGTCTTATCTTCTGCTACTGGCTTATGGTTGATACCAAAGTCTATCTGAGGTATCCCTGTAGTACCGAGTGAGACAGCGATGACACCATCAGCTGCTCCATCGTCTCCTGCGCCTGCAGAGTTGATGTTCTCTCCGGTGTTATTCCAGTTGGCTGGAAGATCCGGTGCAGGAGCAGGGTCACCCGGAGTGCCCTCTGTGGTACTCAGTACGATCGTATAGTCTGTATTGGCTGTCACACCATCTGCACCTAAGAACTGGTAGGTACCATCATCGGCCAATGGTTTAGTAGCGATCACGTTTCCATCTGCATCTACGAGGTTCACATAGAGTTGCTGTCCATCTGGTTTATTGATAGGATCTCCGTTGACATTGCCATCACCGTTTCCATCATCGAACAGGGTTCCTGAGATACCCAGACCGGTAAACGGCATAGTTACTGTCGCAGGGTCTGACTCTACGCCTGCTGCATCCGTTGTCGTATAGGTAAAGACTACTGTTTGATCTCCATCTATTGGATCGACAGTGAGTTTACTTGGGTCAAAGTTAGGAATCGGTGTCCCCGCTACTACTGGCTGACCATCATAGTAAAGTGTCGCATTGTTCGGTAATGTTTTGATAGTAATTGTACTTGGCTTACCATCTTCATCATCTGAATAATCCAATGGAGGTACAGTCACTTGCGTGTTACCACCTGGGTTTAGTACTGTTGGCTTGGTCTCATCATAGCTATTGGCTTATGGTTGATACCGAAGTCATTGTTCGGGTTGGTAGTAGTGTTACCAGTCGTGAGAGTCATTTTACCGTCTCCCGCACCATTAACTTGTCCATCATTACCATTACCCGTATTATTTGGTTGTTCACCATCTGCATTGTTCCAGTTAGCTGGAAGATCTGTTGCTGGTGCAGGATCCCCTACTGTTCCTTGCGTTACACCTAAAACTATTGAATATTCAGTATTGGCGGTCACACCATCTGCACTTGTAAAGGCATAGGCACCCGTGTCATCTACTGGAATACTTGCCATCACATTACCATTGCTATCTAGCAATGTAGCATAGAGTTGTGTACCGTCTGGTTTATTAATAGGTGTACCATTTATACTGGCATCACCACTACCATCATCAAACACATGTCCTGAAAGTGTTACACCGGTAAACGGCATAGTTACTGTCAGGGTCTGACTCTACGCCTGCTGCATCCGTTGTCGTATAGGTAAAGACTACTGTTTGATCTCCATCTATTGGATCGACAGTGAGTTTACTTGGGTCAAAGTTAGGAATCGGTGTCCCCGCTACTACTGGCTGACCATCATAGTAAAGTGTCATCGGTAATGTTTTGATAGTAATTGTACTTGGCTTACCATCTTCATCATCTGAATAATCCAATGGAGGTACAGTCACTTGCGTGTTACCACCTGGGTTTAGTACTGTTGGCTTGGTCTCATCATTAGCTATTGGCTTATGGTTGATACCGAAGTCATTGTTCGGGTTGGTAGTAGTGTTACCAGTCGTGAGAGTCATTTTACCGTCTCCCGCACCATTAACTTGTCCATCATTACCATTACCCGTATTATTTGGTTGTTCACCATCTGCATTGTTCCAGTTAGCTGGAAGATCTGTTGCTGGTGCAGGATCCCCTACTGTTCCTTGCGTTACACCTAAAACTATTGAATATTCAGTATTGGCGGTCACACCATCTGCACTTGTAAAGGCATAGGCACCCGTGTCATCTACTGGAATACTTGCCATCACATTACCATTGCTATCTAGCAATGTAGCATAGAGTTGTGTACCGTCTGGTTTATTAATAGGTGTACCATTTATACTGGCATCACCACTACCATCATCAAACACATGTCCTGAAAGTGTTACACCGGTAAACGGCATAGTTACTGTCGCAGGGTCTGACTCTACGCCTGCTGCATCCGTTGTCGTATAGGTAAAGACTACTGTTTGATCTCCATCTATTGGATCGACAGTGAGTTTACTTGGGTCAAAGTTAGGAATCGGTGTCCCCGCTACTACTGGCTGACCATCATAGTAAAGTGTCGCATTGTTCGGTAATGTTTTGATAGTAATTGTACTTGGCTTACCATCTTCATCATCTGAATAATCCAATGGAGGTACAGTCACTTGCGTGTTACCACCTGGGTTTAGTACTGTTGGCTTGGTCTCATCATTAGCTATTGGCTTATGGTTGATCGAAGTCATTGTTCGGGTTGGTAGTAGTGTTACCAGTCGTGAGAGTCATTTTACCGTCTCCCGCACCATTAACTTGTCCATCATTACCATTACCCGTATTATTTGGTTGTTCACCATCTGCATTGTTCCAGTTAGCTGGAAGATCTGTTGCTGGTGCAGGATCCCCTACTGTTCCTTGCGTTACACCTAAAACTATTGAATATTCAGTATTGGCGGTCACACCATCTGCACTTGTAAAGGCATAGGCACCCGTGTCATCTACTGGAATACTTGCCATCACATTACCATTGCTATCTAGCAATGTAGCATAGAGTTGTGTACCGTCTGGTTTATTAATAGGTGTACCATTTATACTGGCATCACCACTACCATCATCAAACACATGTCCTGAAAGTGTTACACGGTAAACGGCATAGTTACTGTCGCAGGGTCTGACTCTACCATCCTCATCAAACACTGTATATTTAAAGCTGCAGTTAACTCACCATCATTAGGATCAAGCGTGTTGGATCGTAATTATCAATCGTTTGCCCAGCAACAACTAGTACTCCATCATAATAAAGTGTTGCATTTGTAGGCAATTCAGTAATCTTAATTTTCGTAGGTACAACATCGCCGTCTTCTAAATCGCTCTTTTCGAGTGTTGGAACAGTTACTTGAGTTGAACCACCTGGATTCATCTCACTTGGTTTATTCTTATTTACTGCATCTGGTTTTTTATTAATTCCAAAGTCATTATTTGGCACATCCACTGTACCTACAATAATCTCTGCAATTATACCATCGTTCGTACCATCATTGCCATTTGTACCTGTATTGCTTGGCTGTTGTCCAGTGTTATTCCAGTTGCCGGGGAGTGTAGTTGTTATTGCATTTTGTACTGTTGAAAGTACCACTTTATATTTACTGTTCGCGCGTACACCATCATCACCGTCAAAACTATAGGTCCCGTCTGCTGCTATAGGTGTAGTGGCAAGAATACTACCATCTTCAGCTAATAATGTTGCATATAGCTGTTCACCATCGGGTTTGTTGATCGGATTGCCGTTGACGTTACCGTCTCCATCACCATCATTGAAGATATGACCAGAGATCACGGGAGTATTGAGACCCAGATCGACATTAGGATTATCCTCGGCTACGCCCAAAGTGATCGTATCGGTCGTAGCGGTTGCTCCCGCGTCTTTGGTCGCATCGGAATCCTTCTCATCATCGCCGCCTGCACCTTTGGGGCTGACGAGATAGCCTTCTGGCAAGTCAAATCGTACTTTATAACCACCATGATTGAGGTTATCAAAGAGATATTTACCATCACCATCGGTTGTGACAACATACGGCAGCCCTGTAGTTGGATCATTAACAGGATTCCCTGCATCATCAAGCAGGTGGACTTTGACACCCGGGATAGCTGCTTCTCCAGCATCCTGGATACCGTTTTTGTCTTTGTCATACCAGACAAAGTCTCCCAGTGTGCTGCCTACAACTGGCGCAGCCACAGAGCTTGAGAGTACCGGGTTGGTAATCTCATTGGCAGACGCTCCTGAGGTGTTCGAGTAGTTATCACCCTTGAGATTGTTACGTACTTTCACATCTGCCCACATCTGACAGATCGCCTGAGGCTCCATCGTAGCACCTTTGGCACGTACTGCTGTAACCGCTTTCAAGCCATTCTCTCCAGCAGGGAAAGTATAGTTACTAGAAGCAATTGTACAGCCATTTGGGCCAGCTTCTGTACCCTCGCACCAGATAGAGTCAGCACTACCAATTATATTGGCTGCACTGACGGTTGGTGCCTGGTCGATCGTTCCTGGAACAGCATTGGTGTAGTAGAACTTCACATTGGCAGTATCACATACCGCCGGAGAATCATCTGCTGCTTTAAACTTAGCCCTGGAGAAGTACATCTCTCCATGATAATCCGTGTTGATCTTACGTTTTTGATTTTGATTGCCTGCAAACTTCAAAGCATTCGCATTTCCATCACCTATAAAAGGAATGATATCGATGATATCTACATTGTGTACATCCGCATCATACCCAGATCGCACGTCCATCGTAAACCAGATCTCTTTGAAATCCGTAGTACGCTCTCGCTGCTCAGGGTAATCAGGGTTGTCTACTGTCTTTTTGACGATGATGAGAGAGGAGGGGACATTGATATTTACTCCTATCTCAGCAGTTCTCTGTGTGATAGGAGAAGCATCCGTACTAGAGACGATTGAGGTAGTGTTGAAGTTAGTACCACTGTTAGCAGAAGCCCCTACTTGTATCGTATAGTTCAGATCAGGGATACCAGGAGCATTGATAGGTACAGCTGCACCCAGATCCCAGATCAGTACCTGATTTACGCCATCCACACAAGGACGCTTGTAGTTCGCTTCAGCAGCGATCGCTTCGGCACAAGTACCGATCACCGGCTCGCCAAATTCGAGATTCAGTTTACCCGGTTCATGAATGGTTACTGCTGATCCTGCCTTGTATTTGAATGCTTTAGGAAGGATATCGATGATCTTGACATCACCTGTACCATCTAAACCGGTATCGTTAGTATAAGAGCTTTTGAGGGTATAGATGACCTCATCTCCCAGTCCTGCACCGGTACGGTTCTCAAGCTTTTTGATACGTGCTTTAGCACCTGAAAAGATGAGACGATCACCATGGGTTCCGGAGTGAGTGCCTGGGTAAACGCCTGGCTTATATGTATTCTCAGCCCAATCATTTTGACCGCTTCTTTTATGTGTCGCAAAGTCTGTCAATAGATCGTTATTATTCAGTGGTGCATTTGTTACCAGATCTATATCACGTACTTTAGAATTCGTTACCAGATAAATATAAGCTCCAGAAGGGACTTCTACCCCTGGCTTCAGGGTATAACGTACTTTGGTTACACCCAGTGCAGTAGCCGAAGCAGCTGCGAAGTCAGTGGTCCAGCCCTGATCCGTCGTACACTCAGCATTCACCTCATTGGGGTGGGCAACAGTAGTATCTCCATTTTTGGACGGCAACCAGGTGTCATCAATATAGCTCGTTCCATACTCGATAATATAAGGAAAAGCATTAACATCATTTTTGTATTGATCGTCTCCCTGACCTATATAGAAACGGAAAGGCCATTCTGGTTTGCCATAGTATTGGTTTTGTATGACTGTATAGTTAGCGTTGTCTTGTACTGCCTGAAGCTTATAGCGATAAGCATCAAACACATCACAGTGGGTATCTTCGGTGAAGGGCGTTCCTCCCGTGTTGCTGGTAACCATCCAGGTAGAGAACTCACTCCCTTTGTTGACAATACCATCACCTGAGCGATATCCTGTTCCGATATAACCAGCAATACTTGCGCCCCCTACATTTGGATGCTGTGTACCACGAAGATACTTATCCCAGCTACCTGCAGAGTAATAGAGTGTCAGATCATAGTGATTGTCTTTTTCACTCTCTGTTTCCCCAGCAAAGTTGCTATGGTTTGTCGGCGTTGTGGGATCAAACTCATTCATTTTGTTTACAGTGGGATACTCACCATCATCTGCAGTTCCTTCGACACCATCTACACCTTTTTTAACGCTTTCAAGCGGAATAAAGATATAGACATTTCCGATCGCAGCGATCGCACGGTTAACGGGCAGATCTCTTCCGTAGTAATCTTTAGTAGGATAGTGATCGAGGGTCGCATCCACATGCTCTACTTTGATAGCAATATCTGTGCCTGCGCCAGCTTGTGTACAGGTGATCACTTGCTCATCTTTGGCTGCCAGTATATGACGGTCAGGGTAGTTGTCCCCATGGATACACCCTGCACCGATACAGGTAATCGGATCACGCCCGCCCTCATATCCATCCTGACTAGTAGAACGTCCATTCATCGTACAGCTCATCAATGTACTATCCGCAGGCATCTGATCCATGACGTCCTTGAATTCAAAAGTCGCGTCATCGCCCATAGATTCATTTCCTACAATCGGGTTGACTGAATCAACCTCACCACCACCTCGCGTCACCTCATCTGACTCGATATAGAACTTATAGTCTATAAACCACCCTTTGTCCAGGACGCCATCACCATCATAATCATATTCTCCTCCCGCTCTGTACGTATAGGCAGATTTCTCTAGGTTCCAGCGAGGAGCAGCCGTCACGGTCAGAGAGTTACCATCAGTGTTATCCTCACTGACATTGGCTCCGGTGGCATCTTCGAGTTTGAAGTTGATATCGCCTGGCTGCGTACCGCTAGGCGTACCACCCAGTACACGTACCGGGAATTTGAGGTCTTCTGCGTAGGTACCCGCGTCATTTTTATCAAAGTCCTTACGTACACAGATGATCGTCTGCTTATCAGCAGAGATGCTTGACTCAGTTGGATCACAGTCACCCGGAAGATCCGTATACTCATACCAGCCGTTGGCAGGAAGCGTACCGGTGATAGTAACTTTCTCATCTCCGCCAGTAGGATCAATTGGGTCAGAATCATTGGGATGGCCATTCCATCGCCATCCAGCTACAGCTTCAAATACATCGTTGGTACGTACCAACAAGTCACCATCATAGGTATCATCCGTTTGGTTCTCAAGCACCCCACCATCATAGCCAGGATCCGTAGCAAAGTCACATCCCGGAGTCGGGTCATTAGGACAGATCTGCCGTCCGTTTACCAGGTCAGTGGTCTGGTTGATCGCTCCAACGATCCCCCCCTGTTTTTCCATATTTGGTGACGATATAGACATCCCCACCAAAAGCCATACTTGCTATCAGCAAAGTAGCTATTGCCATCCATTTAAATTTCACACGTTGCATTCTCTTCCCCTTGTTTTAAACAATCAGCCAACACTGATTAGACTAGATTAGGAGACATATCACCCCTAAAATGTATAATATTCTGGCTTTCGGTCATGATTATAACAAAAAAATGTCAAAAAAATATTAAATAATAATAAAATATAGGATTTTTACACATTATTAAAATAATTTTACTGAATAACCAAATATATAGCATTTATTATAATACTTATCATAAAAAAAATTGATCTATTTTATTGCTGTAAAAAGAAGATGATGGCTGAGAGGAAGGGATTCGAACCCTCGGTGGGTTACCCCACACAGACGTTCCAGGTCTGCACCTTCGACCACTCGGACACCTCTCAACATATTTTGTAGAAGCAGAATTATAGCCAATCGTTTTTAAGATAGGGTAAATTTAATACCTTATAAGCACTTTTTCGTTATGATTCCGGTGCCTCTTCTCAGACCTGTGCAACGGTTTTGAGAGACAATGGGTCAGGATGGGAACATAGCAGCCCACCTCTCCTAGCTGGGTGCCGCAGCCATCTGGGGAGGGGTATTTATTATAGTGAATTTTAACCATTTCGCCTCTTCTTGTCAACCATTTTATGGTACAATATCATAGATTACCAATTACCAATTACCAATTACCAATTACCAATTACCAATTACCAATTACCAATTACCAATCTCATCCATCCAAACACTTCACCCTAAAACTTTTACGATGATGCTCACATCGTCCGTATTTTGCCAATGCCTCCATATGTGCTTTGGTCCCGTAGCCCTTGTGTTTGGTAAATCCATACTGTGGATACGCTGTATCAAATAACAACATCTCTCTATCATGGGTAACCTTGGCAAGGATACTGGCTGCACTTACCTCTGCGACTTTGGTATCTGCCTTGACCATCGTACGCAACTCCTCTACACCAAAGGTGCTATTGCCATCAAAGAGATAGTCACACTCTCCTAGCGCACCTAGTATCTCAGTCAGCCCCTTTGTCATGCACTGAGATATTCCCAGTGTATCTACCGCAGCTGCAGAAAAAGAGACGATATGATAGAGACTGTTTTCAATGATCTGGGGATAGAGTGTTTCGCGTTTGGCTTCGGTGAGTTTCTTGGAGTCCATCAGCCCATCGACAGGTCTACGCAAAACCACCCCAGCGATCACCAGTGACCCCGCGATAGGCCCACGACCAGCCTCATCAATACCACATAAAGGAAGAGAGAAGAGAGAATTTTGCATATTTTTCCTTAACTCCTATGATTTGAGAGATTTCGCCCAATGCGACAAACCTTGCACCCAACCCTCGCAGAGGGCGCTTGCGTCTGCAAGGTGCAGGAGTATTGGGCGAAATCTCTCAAATTCCCCACACCATTAATCTTTTGTTTACTGACCATTGTCTCATAGTTAACGCTCATCGTCTATAATAACACTATCAGAAAGTTAAACGTTTGACTTTCTAACTTGTTTTTTGTTTATACCGCACATAAAAAGAGATTTCCCCCCTTGTTTACAACTCCTTGTTTTTTCTCTTTTTATGGTTCTTCTTTTTTTTCCAGAAATGCCAGCATTTTTTTCTGCCCCATACGTTTGGCATAATCAGCTGCCGTCATCCCATAGTTGTCTGTACTACATATATCTGCACCTCTCTCGATCAGGTACGTGACGATCTCCATATCATTGAAAGAAGCTGCCAGTATCAAAGGTGTGATACCGCTCTTTCGTCGACTCCCAAAGAGATCAACGCCACGTGCCTCACAAAGTGTGATCACATCCATACGCTTGTATTTGATCGCGATGTCCAAGGCACCGACACCCTCACGATTGACCTCCATGATATCTATCCCGGCATCCACCAGCATCTCTATCGCCTCCACTGAAGCACCATGACTGATCGCAAAGAAGAGTAGTGGCACCTCGTCAGGCTCATCCAGTTCATACTCTTCACCCACGATCACCTCTTGGGAGAGATCCACTTCCCCCGCAGCCAGAATCTTACGCAGAGCGACAAGGTTGTCTCGTTGTAGTGCTTCTAGCAGTGCTTCCACTAGGCATTGCCACCAAAAGGGTTGAGCCCACCAAACATACCCATGGCTTGGGATTTTTTATTGTCCTCCACCATACGCATCACATCATTGACTGTGCTGATCAAAAGTATCTGTAGAGACTCTTTATCTGAAAGCAGTGTCTCATCGATCGTGATATCGATCACCTCTCCTGTACCGTTGGCAGTCACTTCTATCATGCCACCGCCACCCTTGGCAGTAAGTTGTATGGATTTGGACTGCTCCTGCATCGCAGCAGCTTTTTCCTGCATCTCCTCCATCATCTTGCCCATATTTTTAAGATCCATTCCTTCAAACATCAGCTGAGCCCTTTGAATGCTTGTGCAATGGCATTTTCATCATCCAGGATCACGATCTTTGGCTGATATGTATCCGCCTCTTCTTCACTCATAGTTGCATAGGCGATGATAATGATCTTATCCCCCTTGTGCACTTTTCTGGCAGCCGCACCGTTGAGGCAGATATCACGCTTGCCCCGCTCTCCCGGTATTGTATAGGTAGAAAAACGCTCACCGTTGTTGACATTGACGATATCTACCTTTTGTCCCACACGCATATGAGAAGCATCCAGCAGTGCTTGGTCGATCGTGATAGAGCCCACATAATTGAGGTTGGCATCGGTCACTGTAGCACGATGTATCTTACTATAGAGCATGGTAATATTCATCTCGTTATACCCTTCTATTTAAAGTGGCATATTATACCAAAAATTCATCTGTAACTACACCAGTGATGCAGGTACGATAGGTTCGCCCCAGAACTCATCTGCAATGACATATTCCTGAACCACATTACCACCAACAATATGCTCTTCGATGATCCTGTCGATCTTCTCTTTAGTCAGATTCACATACATGGTATGTCCCGGTTCTATGAGGATCACAGGACCCTGCTGACATCGGCTGAGACATCCTGTCTGTATAGGTAGCGCCGTGGCAATGAGCCCTTTACGCATCAATGATTGCCCCAGGTGCTGAAACAGCTCCTGCGACTCTGGGTTATTTTGGCTTACACAGCTTGGCTTTGGCATCCCGGGAGGAGCACTCTGTTGACACTTGAAAATATAAAACGCTGGTTGGGGCATAGCACCTATCATGGTAAATCCTTTTTAATTAAGAGTCTTTTACTCTTTTATTCGCATTTTAGCAGAATTTTCTTAGAGATACAGGTGTAACAATTAAGTAACAGGTTGACATATATCAACCTGCCGTTTAGATTACTCTACTATAATTATCTCCTATTTTCATCCAGGAGATCCTTATGCACTATCCTACATTTTTTAATGCTATTCCTACTATCACTCTCTATGATCCACTAGGCGAATTTCTGGGAGCATTTGAGGACGGCATTGTAGAGATCAGCTACCTTGACTGTGCCAAACTGGCAGGACACTCCTGCCCCACTGTAGCCAGTGCCTATCTCATGGCGATAGCAGGACTTGCCAGTCTCTATCCTGACGGGCTCCCCCACAGAAGCCAGATCAGCATAGAGATGCAAGCCCCCAAAGCAGAAGGGGTTACCGGGGTCATCGGAAATGTCATCGCCTATATCGTTGGTGCCAATGATGAGGGTGGGTTCAAGGGTATCGGTGGTACCTTTAGCCGTAATGATCTTCTGAGTTTTGGAATCTCACAACTCACGGGCATGGTACGCCTCACCCGTATCGATACAGGAGATTCCGTCACACTCAGCAGTGATACCAGCCAGGTACCGGGCTCTCCTGAGATGATGCCTCTCATGCAAAAAGCCATGCAAGGGGCAGCATCAGATGCAGAAAAAGCACAATTTCAAGCACTCTGGCAGGGGCGCGTAGAAGTGATGCTACTCAACAAAGATCTGCAAGATAAAATTATTACGATAAACAAATAAGGAGAGACCTATTATGATCATATCACAATACATGACACCAGAACACAGAGAATGCGACACCCTCTTTGCTAAAGCAGAAAGCTTTGTAGCCGGTGGAGACTGGGAGCAGGCAGAGCAAGCCTATATGCAGTTTGCCAACGAAACACTCTTGCACTTCAAAAAAGAAGAAGAGACACTCTTCCCTGCTTTTGAGAAGCAGACAGGCAGCGAGCAGGGGCCTGCACAGGTGATGCGTTTCGAGCATGAGCAGGTCAGAGGACTCATCGGAAAAATGGCAGAAGCAGTAGAGAAACAGGACAAAGATGCCTACCTCTCACTGGCAGAGTCTATGATGATCCTACTCCAGCAACACAATATGAAAGAAGAGCAGATGCTCTATGCGATGTGTGACCGTGTCATCCCTCATGACGGCAGAGAGACATTGATTGAGACGATGAAGCAGGAGACACTTTGAATCGTATCACGCTAGATACCAGAGAGATGGAGCATCCCAAACCTCTGGAGTTGGCGATAGATGCCATCAGAGGGCTGGATGGGGACTCTTATCTCTATATGCTCAACCGCAAAAACCCTATCCCTCTTCTACGTTTGGCTGAGCAACATCAATACCAAACACTCTCACAAGAAGTCTCCGAAGGCGAGTGGCGTATCCTCATCGCCAAGGACAAGGAGCTTCCTCTAGAGGAGTATCTGGATGTTTGACCAAAACGGTCTTTCTCTTGATCAGGCACCTCCTGTCTCCGTCGTTTTTGGGCTCTTCTTAGTCGGTGCTCTCTCTGGGATACTTACAGGCATTGCCATACTCTACTACCAAAGCACACTTTTTGACTTTAGTTCTACTGCTGCTGTGATCATCACCCACCTGATGACCTTGGGGGTAATGCTCTTTTTTATGCTGGGGGCACTTTTTCAAATGCTTCCTGTGATCGCAGGTGTTGTACTAGGTGCACCTATCCCTAGATCCAACCTCCTCAAGTTTCTACTCACGACTGGTCTCTTAACACTGCTGGGAGGCTTCGGGTTTCATGCCTCTTTTCTCTTTATGTTTGCCTCTATTTTATTGGGCTCTGCTCTGCTCTACATCAGTATTTTTATGGGAATCAGACTTGTGAAGATCTCTCATCATAGTGCCTCCTCCAGAGGGATGCTCTTTAGTCTAGTTTCCTTGGGGATACTCACACTACTTGCACTCTATATGACCCTCACCTATGCTGGCTTGTTTGATGGTGTCTATTTTCTACAGGCCAAGCAGATGCACTACAGTTTTGGGCTTTTTGGCTGGATAGGGCTACTGATCATCTCCATCTCTTTCCAAACCATAGAGATGTTCTATGTCACGCCTGCCTACCCTGCCATATTAAGCCGCTATACACCTGTAGCTATCGTAAGCCTACTGGTGCTGCTCTCTGTACTGATCCTCGTACAGAGCAAGGTAATGGTCTCTATACAGATGCTACTCTATCTTACTATGATCCTCTATGCCGGATATACCCTCCTACGACTCTCCCAACGCAAACGCCCTCTGGCAGATGCGACGATGTGGTTTTGGCGTACAGGTATGGGGAGCTTGATCCTGAGCATGCTGCTGCTTATCATAGAGATTTTCATCCCCAATCATCTCTTGGTTTCGATAGCAGTGATACTCTTCAGCTCTTTTGTGCTGAGTGTACTCTTTGCCATGTTCTACAAGATCGTGCCCTTTCTGACATGGTTCCACCTCAATGCACAGGGATACTTCACCGCTCCGATGATGCATGAAGTGATCCACCCTAAAACAGCCAAGAAACACTACTATATTCACTTAGTGACCCTAGGTCTATTTCTGCTCTCACTTTTTATACCACAGAGCATACTGCTGGCAGGCATAGGCATGATTCTCTCCTTTGGCTGGATAGGCTACCAGATCCTCCATGCCAACAAATGCTACAAGCATACACAGGAGACAGGAGAAAAATTTGATATGACGATGATGTCATAGCCTTGCACTACCCCAGTCAATTCAGATACAATAGAGACATCTTTTGACAAAAGGGGTATCTCATGAAATATCTACTCTGGGTTACTATACTCATCACACTCCAAGCATGTAGTACATCCTTAACAAAAAAGAACCAAGCACTCCCCACCAAACAGCATACCCCTGCATATTCTTTTCATCGTGTCTGGAAAATCATCTCTCAGTCTCCCTATACCACCCTACCACAAACTAAAGTCTCCTACAGTAAACTGAGCGATCATAACCGAAACATCATCCTTGCTGATGCCAAACGTACACTTATGTCCCAGGCAGATATCCTGCCCTCATTTGAAAAGCTTGCACACCCTAACGGTATCTGCTTCGAGGGTATCTGGGAGATCACCCAACCCAACCCCTACAGTGGCTACTTCAAGCAGGGCGCTAAGGCACTCATCATCGCCAGAGCCTCTTCTGCACTCTCCAACACCCACAGCGGAGAGATACGTTCCTTTGGTTTTGCGGGGAAGCTCTTCCCTACACTGAATAGATCCAAAGTACCCAAGAGCCCTACTGCCAATTTCTTTCTCATTGATGATCTGGGAGGCACACGTGCCGCACGCTATACTGATGTTACACTGACCAATGCTCCCTCTCTAAGCTTCAACAGTGAGCTCCTCAAGCACCTCTTCTATGGGCTCAAAGTAAACGATGCTTTTGGTGAGGCCGACAAAAATCCAAAGATCAGACAACTCTATGAGATCTCCTATCTAGGGACGAAAAAGCATACCCGGGTCATCACCCCCAGATGGATGAAGATCAAAGCCAGTGTTCACCTAAGAAAAGCAATGAATGGACTAGATTTTCGTGATGAACTGAAGCTGGATCATGGAAAGAAATTGGTATTCAATATTTCTGTAGCCAGCAAAGAAAATGCAAAAAAGAAAGTCTGGAAAAGGATAGGAAAGATCACTTTGGATAGTGCTGTAAGCTCCTCAGCCTGTGATCGGAGACTTCATTTTCACCATCCTGCATGGAAAAAAGACTTGCAGTATCTACCTTGACAATATCTCCCGTACCACAGCCCTATCATCAAAAGGATGCTTCACCCCTTTGATCTCCTGATAGGTCTCATCGCCTTTACCCAGTATCAATAAGACCTCATTCTCTTCAAGTGTCTCCAGTGCCATCTTGATAGCAAGCTTTCTATCTGGTGTGGCAGTGACATGCTCTTTGCCATTAAGGCCTACCAAAATATCCTCCAGGATCATCTCGGGTACTTCACTACGCGGATTGTCGCTGGTGACATAGATCTTCTTGGCAAATCTACCTGCTACGGTACCCATACGAGGACGTTTCTCACGATCTCTATCCCCACCTGCACCAAAGACCACAACAATGTCTCTGTCTTTCATCGCATTAAGCACTTGGTACATCCCGTCATCAGTGTGGGCAAAGTCCACGATCACCAGTGGATCACGACTTACCACCTCCATGCGACCTGCCACACCACCAAAATGTTCTACTACCTCACACACCTCCGATAGAGGTCTACCTGTCAGCATCACAACAGATCCAACTGCGGCCATGAGATTGAAGAGGTTAAACAGCCCCACCATCGGAGAGTGAAATGTCTCTTCTTGATCCAGATACTTGAGCCCTACCGTCAATCCTTCTTGCATGGCAAAGGCCTGCACCTTGAAAGTCGCAGGCTCATCTACCCCATAAGTCAAGGCGTTTTTAGGATTGAAGGTGATATTTTTGATATCATCTTTATTCATCAGCTTCGGTGTTTCATTCTCGAAAAA
Organism: Sulfurovaceae bacterium; assembly: GCA_965215705.1. GTDB lineage: Bacteria > Campylobacterota > Campylobacteria > Campylobacterales > Sulfurovaceae > JAAXPZ01. The sequence continues at coordinate 264,857 of CBDCEE010000008.1, forward strand.
GAGACCTTTGACCCGGCGATACTCCTCTACTGTACCATGATAGTCCAGATGATCTCTAGTCACGTTGGTATGGACCTTAAGCGCAAAAGAGATCGACTCTATCCGCTTCTGATCTATGGCATGAGAACTCACCTCCATGATGAAGTATTTGCATCCCAGCTCCAGAGTCTGCTTCATATGATAAAGTGTCTCCAGGATAGAAGGTGTGGTCATGGACTTCTCTTCTATTCGCTGCTCCTGAGCGAACAGGCCTCGTGTTCCCTGTAACGCAGGCTTCTCTCCCAGATCAAGCAAGAAGGAGTAGATCGCAGCAGTCACCGTAGTCTTGCCATTGGTGCCCGTGACACCTATGACCTGCATCTGCTCCAGTCCCCATAGTCGGATCAGCTCTTCTGGCGTGATAGATGTCGGCTTCTCCTCCATCATGTCAATATACTTCTGGTTCTGTGCGGTTTGGAGAAGCAGTGTCTCTGTGTCCAGCAGACTGGTATCGTCAGTGAGGCAGAGATAGCCTTGATAGTCAAAAGAAAGTTTCATGATTAGTCTTTGTCGATAAGTTGGTAGAGTGCGTAGATATCCTGTGTGGCACCAAAGTGTCCGGAAATAGAGTCTAGGTACTTTAACGCAATCTCTTGATACTCTGCTGAGATAAGACGCTTAATAAAGTCGATAAACTCTTCTTTGGTAGTGATCACCACCTTGGTAGAGAACATGATATCTTCGAATGCTTCTCTAAAGTCACCCTTGCTTTCAATCAAGGCAACAAAATCCTGATAGCTGATACCATCCTGATACTCGATCTGCTCCTGCATGGCTCCCACTACCTGCTCTTGAACAATAATACGTGTGGCATAGATCGTTTGCGAAAGCTCATCAATGATCTCTTCGGCATCGTCACTGGAATTTTTGATCGCTTGATAATAATCAAAAAGAGCTTGGGCATCATCATCCAGATCAAATCCCATATCACTGAGGTATGCCCCCACTTTGGCATCTTTAAGTTGTGGATAGTCTTTTAATAATAGCCCATATATTTTGAGAGCATTACTGTAGTCTTTGTTCAAAAACTGCTCTTCTGCTCTCTGTAATAAAATATGCTTGCTTGTCATCATTATCCTGCTCTTTGGGGTATCAGGAGATATCTAAAGATATCCCTTCACGTATATTCTTCCCTATTTTAACATATTTCCGTTAATACAAGTCGTCTCTGATACTTTTTATGCCATACCGCCTTTGAGCTTCATCTTTTTCTCCCATCTGTGTCCAATATAGGAGAGTATGGATGTAATAGCAAAATACATCGCAGCAACAATCAGCCATGTCTCGAACGGAGAGAAGGTATTGGCAACAATTTCTCTTCCTACTTTGGTCAGATCTGTAATGGAAATGACTGAAACCAAAGAAGAGTCTTTCACCAATGCAATCACTTCACCCACCAATGTGGGAAGCGCCCTTTTAAGTGCTTGGGGCATAATGATCGAACCCATAGTCTGGGTATAGTTCATCCCCAGAGATTTGGCTGCTTCATACTGCCCTATATCAATAGACTGAATCGCCCCCCTCAATACCTCTGCGATATATGCACCATAGAAGAGCCCTAGAGACATTGCGCCAGCATAAAATCTTGGCATATCAAAAATCGTAGCGATAATAAAGTAGAAAATGAAGATCTGCACCAGTAGCGGTGTGCCACGTATCACTGTAATATATGCCGAAGCAATATACTGTAAAACAGGGTATTTGCTGATACGCATAAATGCCAAGAAGACCGCAATTAAGAAGGCAAGCAACCCACCTAGTCCTGATATCTGCAGGGTAACAATCAAGCCATTAATCAAAGGCCCGGCTACCCAGTGGGTCATCTCCAAGATAGCATCTCCTTCATAGATATCATCACCATCTTCAATGACAAGCTTATAGTTATCCTCAATACCATAACGCTTTTTCTCGCCCTGTGCTCCAGAAAGTACGACCTGCCCATCCTGTATCGTGATAATACCATCAAAGTCTGCAGATAGAGACTCTACCTTCTCATACGCAAAATATTTTGGTACACTATTCCACTTCCATGAATAGTTCATATTACTTGCTGCATAAAAAAGACTAAACGCAAGCAACAGATAGAATCCTATAGCACCTAGTTTACCAAATAATGTACTTTCTAAGAGCCCTTGGCGATGTTTTGGCATAGGTTACTGTACTTTCTTAAGCCACTTACTGTCAATCATCCACTTTCTGTAGATCTTCTCATATCTGCCATCATTTTTAACTTGATAAAGGAAGTTATCCAACCAGTTTAGAAAATCAGGATCACCCTTGCGTACTGCCCAACCAAAAGGCTCAAATGTCAAGTCTTTGTCCCAGTGCACGATACCTTTTCCACCTTTTTTTGCCATAAAGAGTACATTATATGGCTTATCATAGATAAAGGCATCTGCCTTGCCGTTAAGCACTTCCTGTGCTGCATCTGCCTCTGTCTCAAAGGTTCTTATCTTGGCTTTTTTAAACATTTTTCTGGCCGCGATCTCACCTGTAACACCCAACTTGGTGACAATGGTATATTTAGGGTCATCAAGCTCTTTCCATGTTTTAGCCACTGCTGCTACTTTTTCACTCACGATAAGTGTCTGCCCCGCAGAGATATAGGGGCTGGCAAAGTTGACTTTGAGATTTCGTTTTTGGGTCATGGTCATCCCTGAGGCGATCATATCATATTTGCCCGTAAGCAGCCCTGCGATGATACCATCCCATGCAGTAGGTACCAACTTGAGCTTGACACCCATCTCTTTTGCCATCATTTTGACCATATCCACATCAAAACCAATAATATTACCTTTTTTGTCTTTCATCTCAAACGGCATATATCCTGGCTCCAAGCCTACACGAAGCTCGCCTCTCTTAACGATAGCATTGAGTGCTGAATCCTCCCATACTTTTGAGGCACCTGCCCACGCTGTTAGATTGAAAAGCACAACCAGTGCCAATAAAAACTTTTTCATCCTATTCTCCTTTTCTTTTTTTGATCACAGTGATGATAGTGACCATAAAACATTTATCAAATACTTTATGCTCACTATCTGCATTAATGGGTGAGTATCTCTTTAAGAAAAAGTTTGGCGCGGTGACTTTTGGGGCGCTCAAAAAACTCTTCAGGCGTATCTTCCTCTATGATCCTGCCTTCATCCATAAATACAATTCTATCACCTACTTCTTTTGCAAACCCCATCTCGTGTGTTACACAGACGATAGTATAATTTTCACTTGCCAGAGAGCGCATTACATCCAATACCCCGCCGATCATCTCCGGATCGAGTGCAGAAGTTGGTTCATCAAACAAAATAATCTTAGGCTGCATTGCCAAAGTTCGGGCAATTGCAACTCTCTGTTTCTGTCCTCCGCTCAATGCAGAGGGATAATCATGTGCTTTATGCTCCAAACCTACTTTTTTCAGAAGCTCCATCGCATAGGCTGATGCTTTCTCTTTTGAGTTCCCCTTTACTTTGATCTGCCCAATACTCGTATTTTCCAAAATGGTTAGATGGGGAAATAGATTAAAATGCTGAAATACCATGCCCGCTTCTGCTCTTATCTGATTGAGGTTGGATTTTTTATCATAGATATTTTCACCATCAACAGTGATCTCACCATCATCAATCTCTTCCAGTCTATTGATACAACGTATCAGTGTCGATTTTCCACTTCCACTGGACCCACAGATCACGACAATTTCACCCTCTTTCACACTAAAGTCAATCTTTTTCAGTGCCTGAAAATCCCCAAAAAATTTATTAACATTACACATCTCGATGATATTTTCATCCATACTTGCCCCATTCATCTTAAGTAGTACAATTATATTGAAACATTACTAAGACCCTAGATAGTTTATGAATTATTTGAATACATAATCAAAATACAACTACTCACCAAGATATTTATGTTTGATCTTCTCCCACTCTGCACTGCTAATAATCTCTAGCATCTCTCTGTTAATGCGTTCACGCAATGGGCTGCTTTCAGGCAATGCAATACCATAATTCTGGCTTTCAAATAGTGCCTCAGTGACCATAAGATCTTGTGGATATTTTTCCTTGATCATATAGTGTAGCAACGGTGCATCATATACCATAGCATCTACGCTACCTTCTTTGATAGCAAGCAAGCCCTCCGATACATTTTTGACATAGCGGGGATAGATTCTTCGATTCCGCAGATAGATATCACTGACAGAGTGTTTGACGCTTGCCACTTTTCCTCTGGCAAGGTCCTCTGGCATTGAGATCAATTGTTCCATTTTCGCCACTGTCAAGGTAGAGGCTACACCAGCAATAATAGAAGACACTAGTAAAAGTGATGCAAACATCCAAAACAGTGCGATCATGCGTCCGCCTAATGTCTTGGGAGTCATATCCCCATAGCCCACTGTGGTCATGGTAACCGCTGCCCACCATATTCCACTGGCAATCCCTTTGATAGGATTGGGATTAAAATTTTCAGGGTTTCTTTTCTTCTCCAAAATCCATGTAATAGTACCTATTATCAATAGAACAAATGCCAATACTGAAACAATTACCAACATTTTATAAGAGAATAAACCCTGAATAACTGTCCACCATCCCTCTGAACTTTTTTTGGGAATGGCAATACTGAGTCCTGTTGTATAGTAACTATGGGTAAAATCAAACTTTGTCTCACGTTCTGCAGTAATCGTAATCGCAGCAATACCAATATCTAATGACCTATCTGCTACACCATCTAGCAATGACTTAAGTGTATGTTCTCGCCATACATACTTGATATCCAGCTTCTTAGCAATAAGATCCCAAAGCTCAATACTAATCCCCTCCCAGTGCCCTTCTCTGTTCTTCATAGCAAATGGCGGTGCAATTTTTGTGCCAACCAAAAGTACTTTATCTGTAATGATTAGTGGAGAGGCATGCAAGAGAAAAAATGAAATCATTGTCAAAAAAATATATCTAAAAAAAATATTCATGTTGAAAGTATAACGAAATAAGTAAAGAAATAAAAAGAGGTGGGGATAAAAATAAAAGATAAGAGTAATGTTTCAAGATGGCACTGACCTACATTCCCACAGACGTAGCCTGCAGTATTATCGGCGCTGGGAGGCTTGACTTCCGGGTTCGGAATGGAGCCGGGTATGACCCTCCCGCTAGCAGCACCACCAAGAAAAGGATGAACACCTGAGTGTACATGCTTTTCTTGGGGATTGAAACATTTACTTGTTAAGAGTTTTTAGTTAACTTTTCATTGTTAAGAGCCTAGGTAATGTTGCGCGATTACAATCTTTCTTGCAAATACTCTATTAAGTTTGCACTTAATAAGGTAGTGCCAATGAAGATTAAAAAAATACAAACGATCTATTAGTACTGGTCAGCTAAATGACTTTCATCACTTACACATCCAGCCTATCAACCCTGTAGTCTTCAGGGGATCTTCAGGGAAGATTCATCTTGGAGTTGGCTTCCCGCTTAGATGCCTTCAGCGGTTATCTCATCCGAACGTAGCTACCCAGCGATGCCCTTGGCAGGACAACTGGTACACCAGTGGTTCGTTCAACCCGGTCCTCTCGTACTAGGGTCAACTCTCCTCAATCTTCCAACGCCCACGGCAGATAGGGACCGAACTGTCTCACGACGTTCTGAACCCAGCTCGCGTACCACTTTAAACGGCGAACAGCCGTACCCTTGGGACCTGCTTCAGCCCCAGGATGTGATGAGCCGACATCGAGGTGCCAAACCTCCCCGTCGATGTGAGCTCTTGGGGGAGATCAGCCTGTTATCCCCGGCGTACCTTTTATCCTTTGAGCGATGGTCCTTCCACACAGAACCACCGGATCACTATGACCGACTTTCGTCTCTGTTCGACCTGTATGTCTCACAGTTAAGCTAGTTTATACCATTATACTCTACGAACGATTTCCAACCGTTCTGAACTAACCTTTGTAAGCCTCCGTTACTTTTTAGGAGGCGACCGCCCCAGTCAAACTACCCACCAGACATTGTCCTCCGCGAGGATAACTCGCGCAAGTTAGCAACTAGAATATAGAAGGGTCGTATCTCAAGATTGGCTCCACTGGTACTAGCGTCCCAGTTTCAAAGCCTCCGACCTATCCTGCACATCTATATCCCAATTGCAGTGTCAAGCTGTAGTAAAGGTGCACGGGGTCTTTCCGTCTTGCCGCGGGTAGGAGGAATTTTCACCTCCACTACAATTTCACTGGATCCCTGGTTGAGACAGCTCCCATCTCGTTACGCCATTCATGCAGGTCGGTATTTAACCGACAAGGAATTTCGCTACCTTAGGACCGTTATAGTTACGGCCGCCGTTTACTTGGGCTTCGATCAAGAGCTTCGCTATAAATAGCTAACCCCATCAATTAACCTTCAAGCACCGGGCAGGCGTCACACCTTATACATCCTCTTGCGAGTTAGCAAAGTGCTGTGTTTTTGATAAACAGTCGGGAGGGACTCTTTGTTGCAACCTCTTCCGCTTTTGGGAGTAAATCCCTATACGGAAGGAGGCACACCTTATTCCGAAGTTACGGTGCTAGTTTGCAGAGTTCCTTAACCAGGGTTCTTCCACGCGCCTTAGAATACTCATCTCACCCACCTGTGTCGGTTTACGGTACGGGCAACTAATAATAAACTTAGAGGCTTTTCTTGGCACGACGGTATCAACGATTCTCCTATCCACCCGAAGGTTTCAAAGAGCCTGTCAGGTCTCGAATACAGCCAGCGGATTTTCCTATCCGGCCAATCTACACCCTTCGAGCCACATATCCATCAGTGACCTCGTTTAACCCTATGCGTCCCCCCATCGTATAAAACTATTAGTTGGTATTGGAATATTAACCAATTTGCCATCGTCTACCCCTTTCGGACTCGACTTAGGACCCGACTAACCCTACATTGACGAGCATAGTGTAGGAACCCTTGGGTTTTCGGCGAAGGAGATTCTCACTCCTTTTATCGCTACTCATGCCTGCATGCTCACTTCCTGCCGCTCCACCACTCCTTACCGGTATGGCTTCAATGCTGACAGGAACGCTCTCCTACCACTTGTACTAATGTACAAATCTACAGCTTCGGTGTCTATTTTAGCCCCGTTATATCTTCGGCGCAGAATCGCTAGACCAGTGAGCTGTTACGCTATCTTTAAAAGATGGCTGCTTCTAAGCCAACTTCCTGGTTGTCTAAGCAACTCCACCTCCTTTTCCACTTAAATAGAACTTTGGGACCTTAGCTGGTAGTCTGGGCTGTTTCCCTTTCGATCATGGATTTTATCACCCACAACCTGACTGCCATGAATTCACATGAGGTATTCGGAGTTTGACTGGGTTTGGTACCTTGGTATAGGCCCTAGCCCAATCAGTGCTCTACCCCCTCATGCTTCGAACATGACGCTATACCTAAATATATTTCGGAGAGAACCAGCTATCACTAAGTTTGATTGGCCTTTCACCCCTATCCACAGGTCATCGGAGAAGTTTTAAACCTTCACCCGTGCGGTCCTCCACTGGCTCTTACACCAGCTTCAACCTGCCCATGGATAGATCACTTAGTTTCGGGTCTGCAGCAACTAACTAAACGCGGGTTAACACTCGCTTTCGCTACGGCTTCGGGTATCCTTAACCTCGCTAGTCACCACAACTCGCAGGCTCATTATGCAAAAGGCAGTCCATCACCCTGTATAAAACATAGGGCTCTGAATGATTGTAGGCAGATGGTTTCAGGTTCTATTTCACTCCGCTCACCGCGGTTCTTTTCACCTTTCCCTCACGGTACTTGTGCACTATCGGTCAAAGAGTAGTATTTAGCCTTGGAAGGTGGTCCTCCCATGTTCAGTCAAGGTTTCTCGTGTCCCGACCTACTCGAATAATCTATGGTTAGTTTTCGCATACGGGACTTTCACCCTCTACGACGCTGCATTCCAACAGCTTCTGCTAACACCCCATAGAGTTTAGGGCTGGTCCCCGTTCGCTCGCCGCTACTAGGGGAATCTCGGTTGATTTCTTTTCCTCAGGGTACTGAGATGTTTCACTTCCCCTGGTTCGCTCCCCGAAGGGTAACATAGTTCGCACTATGCTGGGTTGCCCCATTCAGAAATCCGGGAATCAAAGCTTCTTGGCAGCTCCTCCCGGCTTATCGCAGCCTAGTACGTCTTTCATCGCCTCTCTTTGCCAAGGCATCCACCATCTGCCCTTAGATTAATTTTTGTTAATCTAAGGCACTACCTTATTAAATGCAAAATAAGTCATCATAGTTATGATTCATTTCTTTTGTTTCAATAAGTTTGAAGATATCTCTATCTTCTGAATACATTGCTGTATTCTAATGAGTTTTTCGCTTGGAAGAATAGTTACCATATTGCTATGGCTTCTGTTCTTGTTAAATTGTAATTCGTTTTATGACAGTTAATAAATTAACTCTCATGCAACATTACGTTAGACTCTTAACAATGATAAGTTAAAAAACATTTAGACATTAAAGTCTAAAAGAAACTCTCTTTAGAGAACTTCTTTTAAACTTTGTATATTCGTATATTAGTTATTGGTCTATTGGTACATCCCAATATACTAATAACCAATATACCAATTAACATGAAGCTTCGCTTCATCTGGTGGAGAATAACGGGATCGAACCGATGACCTCCTGCGTGCAAAGCAGGCGCTCTCCCAGCTGAGCTAATTCCCCAGAAATATGGTGGGCGTACCAGGACTTGAACCTGGGACCTCACCCTTATCAGGGGTGCACTCTAACCAGCTGAGCTATACGCCCCTTTTTACATTGGCTTGTCAAAGAACACGATCCATGATCTTTGACAACCGAATAGTTTGTCGCACAATCAACACGTCTAAAAATGGTTGTTATTTGTTGGCAATGTCATTGTGAGACGACATTGCTTATACTCTTGAAAGGAGGTGATCCAACCGCAGGTTCTCCTACGGTTACCTTGTTACGACTTCACCCCAGTCGCTAATACCACCGTGGAGGGTAGCCAGTTTAGCTTCCCCGCTTCGGGTGATATCAACTCCCATGGTGTGACGGGCGGTGAGTACAAGACCCGGGAACGTATTCACCGTAGCATAGCTGATCTACGATTACTAGTGATTCCAGCTTCAAGTAGTCGAGTTGCAGACTACTATCCGAACTGAGATTAGGTTTATAGATTTGCTCCACCTCGCGATATTGCATCTCATTGTCCTAACCATTGTAGCACGTGTGTTGCCCTGGCCGTAAGGGCCATGATGACTTGACGTCGTCCTCACCTTCCTCCTCCTTGCGGAGGCAGTCTGACTAGAGTCCTCGGCCGAACCGTTAGTAACTAGTCACGAGGGTTGCGCTCGTTGCGGGACTTAACCCAACATCTCACGACACGAGCTGACGACAGCCGTGCAGCACCTGTTTTCAAGCTCCCCGAAGGGCACCACTGTATCTCTACTGTGTTCTATCAATGTCAAGGCCAGGTAAGGTTCTTCGCGTATCTTCGAATTAAACCACATGCTCCACCACTTGTGCGGGTCCCCGTCTATTCCTTTGAGTTTTAATCTTGCGACCGTACTCCCCAGGCGGAATGTTTAATGCGTTAGCTGCATCACTGAAGAGACGAGCTCTCCAACGACTAACATTCATCGTTTAGGGCGTGGACTACCAGGGTATCTAATCCTGTTTGCTCCCCACGCTTTCGCGCCTCAGCGTCAGTACTGTTCCAGAAGATCGCCTTCGCTTTTGGTATTCCTAGTTATCTCTACGGATTTTACCCCTACACAACTAATTCCATCTTCCTCTCCCAGACTCTAGTTTGACAGTTTTGGATGCAGTTCTATGGTTGAGCCATAGGATTTCACATCCAACTTATCAAACCGCCTGCGCGCGCTTTACGCCCAGTGATTCCGAGTAACGCTTGCACCCTCCGTATTACCGCGGCTGCTGGCACGGAGTTAGCCGGTGCTTATTCATATAGTACCGTCATTATCTTCCTATATAAAAGGAGTTTACACACCGAAATGCGTCATCCTCCACGCGGCGTTGCTGCATCAGAGTTTCCTCCATTGTGCAATATTCCCCACTGCTGCCTCCCGTAGGAGTCTGGTCCGTGTCTCAGTACCAGTGTGGCTGATCATCCTCTCAGACCAGCTAGGCGTCATTGGCTTGGTGGGCCATTACCCCACCAACTACCTGATGCCATATAGTCTCATCCCTTGGCGAAAAGACGTTTCCCTGATACCACTACAGTATCAGGAGTATGAGGTATTAGCGTCCGTTTCCAAACGTTATCCCTCTCCAAGGGGCAGATTAACTATACATTACTCACCCGTGCGCCACTTAGCTGACACCCTAGCAAGCTAGGGCCGTTCTCGTTCGACTTGCATGTGTTAAGCACGCCGCCAGCGTTCACTCTGAGCCAGGATCAAACTCTCCATTAAAAAATGAAATGGTTTGAACCATTTGTCAGAATCACTTAAAATATCTATCTTTAAGTCTCATCTATCTAATTTGTTACGAACAAATTAGTAAAATCAAAACCCAAAATAGACGGTTGATTGTTTAACTTATATTCGGTTGTCAAAGATCATAAACTTTCGTTTAACCACTCCACTCTCTCATCTACTCAGACAAGGTCTCTGTGTTTGTGGACGCGTATTATAGCGGCTAATCCTTTAGTTGTCAAGGGTTTTTGACGGCTTTCTTGAAATTCATCAAAAAAAGTCTTTTTCTTCTCTCCTCTTATGCTTTATATATTATATAGTAAGTATAAAAAGGTGCTTCTTTCTTTTCTCATTATTCTACATTAATCTTATTTGACTATACTTCAGCCATCAATTAACTGTAAGGATTACATATGGCACTCTATGATAGAGATTATACACAGGTAGCAGACGCTACCCATGCTGAAGTAGAGGTGAGTACCTCTGTGGCATTTATGAAGAAAACATACCAACTGCTCGCTGCGAGTATGGTAGCAGCCGCAGCGGGTGCCTATATGGCGTTACCTCATGCAGACATCGTAGCACAGTACCATTGGTTCTTTTTTGGATTTATCATTCTCATGCTATGGTTTGGTTTTTCTGCTGTACGTCACAATTATACCTTGAGCCTGATTGCGCTCTTTGTCCTGACCTTCGTCATGGGCGCATGGCTCGCACCTATGATCTCCATGTTTGTACAGACAGGTCGTGCCAATGTCGTGGGTAATGCTTTCCTCTCCACTGCCGTTCTCTTTGGGGCACTCAGTCTTTTTGCTATCAATAGTAAAACAGATTTTTCAAGCTGGGGGAAGCCTCTTTTCATCACGATGATCGTCTTGTTTGTCATGTCACTGATCAACTATTTTGTTTTTAGCAGCCCAATCATGGGTATTTTGATCTCAGCTGGTGTACTACTACTGTTTTCCATCTATACGATCTATGATACGCAAAATATTGCCAATGGTGCCTACGACTCACCTGTAGATGCCGCAGTGTCCCTTTTTGTAGACTTTTTTAATATGTTTACTGCACTATTACACCTGCTTGGTATCTTTGGCGACGACTAGATTTATCACCCTTTCAATGTTATTTCGATATAATCGCTCGATTTATTGAAATACAGGGTGAGAGCCCCTTCATACAGAGGAACATAATGACTTCAACACTTATGATCGTTCAGATAATTTTAGCCGTTGTAATTACTATAGCCATACTTTTACAAAAAAGTTCAAGCATAGGTTTAGGTGCATACAGCGGAAGCAACGAGTCACTTTTTGGTGCCAAAGGGCCTACAGGTTTTTTATCAAAATTCACTTTTACACTGGCACTTCTTTTTGTGATCAATACACTGGCACTCGGGTATTTTTACTCTAAAGAGAATAGCGCCTCTGTTGTAGATACAGCCACCACAACCAAATCTGCTGTACCTGCCACTACTGAAAAGAAAGTATCTCCTGCTCCTGCAGCCCCTGTAGCCCCAGCCCCAGCCCCAGCAAAATAACCTCCAAAAACAGTATACCACTATGCAGTCTCCCGCTGTATAGTGTGAGAATAAGTAAAATTAGAGTAAAATATCTCAAATTCTTCCAAAGGAAACAGAATGCTTAATGCAGTATATGATGATGCGACAGAACATATGGAGAAGAGTATCGAAGCAATGAAACGTGAATTTTCAACGCTTAGAACCGGTAAAGTAACCACTGCCGTCGTGGATCAGGTCAAGGTAGACTACTATGGCACACTTACACCTATCAACCAGGTAGGTAATGTGATTGCTATGGATGCCACAACTATCTCTATCACGCCTTGGGAAAAGGGGCTGTTGGGGGATATAGAAAAAGCGATCCAGGAAGCAAATATCGGTGTCAACCCAAACAATGATGGAGACTTTATCAAACTTTTCTTTCCTCCCATGACCGTAGAACAGAGACATGAGATCGTCAAGCAGGCTAAAGCGATGAGCGAAAAAGCCAAAGTCGCGATCCGTAATATCCGTAAGGATGGCAATGACAAGGTCAAAAAGCTGGAGAAAGAAAAAGAGATCAGTGAGGATGATATGAAAAGAGGCCTCGATCAAGTACAGAAGATCACCGATGACACTGTCAAAAAAATTGAAGAAATTCTCGCCGCTAAAGAAGCCGAAATTCTCAAAGTATAACTATGGACTTAGAATCCATTTATAAAGAAGCAGATGCCTTACTCGATGGGCATTTCCTACTTGCCAGCGGTAACCACTCTGGCAGATATCTACAGAGTGCCAAAGTACTTGAGTACCCAAAAAAGGCTTCGCTCCTCACCGATGCACTGGCAAAAATGATCCAGGATGCGGGCATAGCCGTCGACACTGTCTGTGCTCCCGCACTGGGAGGCGTATTGGCAGGCTATGAACTTGCCAGATCGCTGGACGTACGGTCAATATTTGTCGAGAAAAAAGAGGGGGGCATGGAACTCCGCCGTGGCTTTTCCATCAAACCCGGTGAAAAGATCATCATCTGTGAAGACATCATCACCACAGGTGGTTCTGCACTTAAGGCCGCCAAGGCAATTGAGGCTCTCGGAGGCGAAGTGGTGGCTTTTGCTTCACTTGCCAACCGTGGTTTCTGCAAAAGAATAGGGGGTATCAACCATACCAAACCTGAATGTGCTCTTCCAGAGGATATCCCTCTATTTGCACTGGATGACTTTACTTTTGAAATGTATGCACCAGAAGCGTGTCCTCTCTGCAAAGAGGGAGAGACAAAAGCGATCAAGCCAGGGAGTAAAGGCTAGATCCTTTTCCGGTTAAAATCTCCAAAATAACATAATTCTCACATAAAACTACGCTATAATCATAGTATATTCATCAAAAAGAGTCTACTATGAAAACCCGACAGATAACCTATATGCTTCTCCTTATTTTGCTGATGCCCCTGCTTCTTGCTGCTGGCACCAAAAAACCTTTACATATCAAGAAGATTATCCAGAGAAGTACACAGACCAGTACTTCCCTCTGTGCAGAGGTAGATCGCTACTTTTCAGCCACTGATGGCCTGGCTGCCAAGCCTTATATTAAGCTTTCACCCACCGATTATTTTGCTGTCACCCTCTCTTATGATGAGATCTGTCTGACCGGACTTAAGCCGCAAACGGACTATACCTTTAGCATCCACCAAAAGATCCCTTTAGGCAAGATCGGACTGGACAAAAGCTATCAATTCACTCAAAAAACCACAGACTATAGCCCTTCACTTCATTTTAAAGATGGAGGATATATCCTCCCTGCCAAAGGGGAGATCAGCCTCCCCATAGAGAGCACCAATATCGATAGATTCTATGTCACCCTCTACCGCATCAACAGAGACAACCTCATAGGTAATATCAACAGATACGGACTCTTCCGTACACTTTCCAGCTACACCTTGGAACAGATCAAAGCAGAAGACGGGTATCTGCTGTGGAAGAAAAGACTCTCACTCTCCACAGAGAAGAACCATGCCAAGACCACCGCTATCCCTGTAGGAAAATATCTGAAAGAAAGGAAGCCCGGTGTCTATATCCTGGCAGCTACCCCCATCGACAAAGAGGGAGATGAGGAGCGATACAATGTCGTGACACAATGGTTTATGATCTCTGATATCGGACTCTTTACCCTAGAGGGAAAGCAGGGACTACATGTGTATAGCAAACATCTCTCTGATGCACAAAAATATAACCAGGTAAAGCTTGAACTGGTAGCAAAAAACAATGAACTTCTTGGAAGTGCCGTGACTAAAAACGGGTATGCACTCTTCCCAAAATCTCTGCTGGGAGGAAAGCGAGGGCTCAGCCCCAAAGCGATCTATGCCTATGGAGAGTCGGGAGACTTTACCGTACTGGATCTCTCACGCCCTGCCCATACACTCTCGGACAGAGGGGTAGCAGGACGGGAAGTACCTGACAGCTATGATGCCTGGCTTTACAGTACGCGAGGTATCTTTCGTCCAGGAGAACAGGTGCCTTTTCATCTGCTGGTACGTACCCTTGAAGGAAAAGCTGCCAAGAACCTGAAACTCTCTGCCAAACTCTATGACTCAAGAGGGGTTGAGATCACCTCCAGACTGCTCACCACAGATGCCACAGGGCACGCACAGGGAGAGTTCGATATCTCCTCCTCGGCAAGTACAGGCAAGTGGAAGATCTCACTTCATGCAGGAGAGAAGAAAGCCATAGGCAGACTCTCTTTTCTGGTTGAAGATTTTGTACCACCAAAAATATCCCTGACACTACAACAGCCCCCTCAAATGCTCTCACCCAATACACAGGCTATACTGAAAGGTACCGTTCACTATCTCACAGGTGAAGCACTCCCTCATGCCAAAATAGAAGTCAGTACTATCCTCCATGCCACTACTACACCATTCAAACACTATACGCAATACCATTTTGGCAAAGCAGGAGAGCACTTCAGTAACCAGTCTCTGGGAGAGAAGCAGTTTATCGGAGGAGCAGAAGGCAATCTCAGCATACCTTTTATACTCAAACAAACCACAAAAACCTCTCTTCCCATCGCAGCACATCTCACCCTCTCAGTCAGTGAACCAGGGGGCAGACCCGTACAGAAAACACTAGACCTCTTCTACGCAGATAAACCTGCTTATATCGGTATCAAAGCAAACTTTGACCATCATGCTGTCGATAGAGAGGCCAAGCCAACTTTCTCTCTCCTCTACCTCAAAGACAGCAAGCCTGTAACACAGACACTACAGTATCGGATCATTGCCGAAGAGGTCTATTGGAACTGGCGTTCGGGCAGAGATGGAGACTGGGAGTACTACAAAACATACAGTGACGCAGAAGAGATCAGAAAAGGTACAGTAAAGACAGCAGATCACCCTGTCTCACTCACTACAGAAAGTCTGGACTGGGGAAGCTATCGTATCGAAGTAGAGGCGGATAACGGTATCATCAGCAGCTATCGTTTTACCAGTGGCTATGAGGAGAGTATCAGCCGTGCATCACCAGACAGACTGCCTGTCGCGATCGACAAACAACGCTATCTCCCCGGAGAGAAGATTAAGGTCAATATCACCCCTAAATTTAGCGGTCCTCTCATGGTCTCTCTTGCCAATTATCGTATCTTGGAGACCAAAGAGGTCATGGCAACAGAGGGTATCCCTGTAACACTGACCTTTAAAACCAAAGCATCCTGGGGAAGCAGCCTCTACCTGCTGGCATCTGCATTCAGGGCACAGAGCAAGACACTGGGCGCTACACGGGCTATCGGTGTCGCACATATCGCCATCGATGATCCGCAGAAAGTCATCCAACTCACACTGGATCATCCTGCACGCATCACTGCTTCTGACACACTCACGGTAGAGGTCACTGCCACAAATGCTGCAGCAAAGAAAACCTATCTCACACTCTCCGCCGTGGACAAAGGCATTCTACAACTGACACACTACGCAAGCCCTGACCCTGCTGTATACTTCTACGGTCAAAAGATGCTGGGTATAGAAATCAGAGATGTCTATGCAGATCTTATCAAAGCTATAGGAGCACATGCCGAGTTTGATGTCGGTGCAGGAGATGATGACTTGGCTGCGGCACTCACTGACAGTGTTGTCTCCAACAAGCGAAAAGTGGTAGCCTTGCTGAGCGATGTCGTCACCTTTGACACGCAAGGAAAGGCTACCGTCACGATGGATATCCCTGATGATTTTCAGGGGACGTTGGTACTGACAGCGGTAGCATGGAGTGCAGATACCGTAGGCAGCCATACCACAGAAGTGCTTGTCAAAGATCCCATCTCTACCGAACTCTATATGCCTCGATTTCTCACTACAGGAGACCAGAGTAAAATCACCCTCAGGAGCAGTTTTGATGCAAATGTCACTCCCGGCACTTATCTACTCAAACTACATACCAAAGGTGGTGTTGCCATCTCTCCTCAGGAGATACACTATACTGTAGAAGGGAACAGATCCCAATCCTTCCTACGCACTTTAGATCTCCATACCCCAGGAAGTAAACAGGGAGAGATCAGTCTCGAAGTGCTTCATGAAGGGAAAAGAGTCAGCGAACGAAGCTGGAAGATCGGGATCAGAGATGCCTACCCCTCGACCTATCTCAGAAAATTAGGCACACTGGACAGCACCATGCCGCTGGAGCCAAACCGTATCTCTGACCCTTCACAATGGCAAACAGTTCGCAGGGTGAGACTCACACTCTCCGGCACACCTCTGCTGCCTACATATTCACTCACACAAGAGTTGATCGACTATCAGGGCAGATGTGCAGAGCAGACTACCAGTCGTGCCATTCCGTGGCTGAAGAGTCAAGCCCCTGACAAAAAAGCACTCCTCCAAAGTGCCATCGACAGGTTGAGCACCATGCAGAGGATCAATGGAGGATTTGGGCTCTGGAGCAACAGTCAGATCGACCCCTGGGTCACAGCCTATGTCCTCGATCTGCTGACCCGTGCCAAAGCCAAGGGCTATAGTATCCCACAAAAAAATATCGATCAGGGACTTGCCTGGCTGGAGCAGCATCTGGATCGCTGGAGCAGCAAACGTGCCAAACAGGAGGCAGATGCCTATGCCCTCTATGTCCTGGCACGCAACAACCATATCCTCCTGTCCGAGATACACTATCATGCAACAAACAAAAAAAGCCTGATACGCTCAGCACAGGCATGGGGGCAGCTGGGGGCAGCACTCTCCTCTCTGGGTGAGACCCAACAAGCCAAAGTACTTTTTGAGAGAGCCAAACAGTCACTCGGAGAAAGTAGTTACCTCAACTATGGAGGCGCCTTACGAAACAAGGCTGCACTGGTACTACTCCTCAAAGAGTCCGGCTTGGAACATGAGGCACAGGCACTTTTCGCTGACCTTGCACTGAACCTCAAAAAGAGAAAATATCTCAGTACACAGGAGATGAGTACGCTTCTGCGTGCCCAGATGGCATTGGGTATCCGTAAGAGCAAGCTCAAACTCAGCATAGACGGCTCTCTCTACCAAGAAGAGAAGCCATTTACTGCCAAGGCAGATACACTCTCCACCCTACCCAAGATCATCAACCAGGGCACGGCATCACTCTGGTATGACCTGAGCTTTATCGCCACCCCTGACCCCACACACTATACAGCACAGGAGAACCGGGGATTCTCCATTCAAAAGCAGTTCTACACGCTGAAGGGTCAGCCCATCGACCTCTCTCAGGCTGTACGTAACAGTAGGATCGTTGTCGTTCTGAAAGGCAGCATACAGGAGCATTCTATACAACACCCACTTATCACCGATTGGCTCCCAGCTGGATTTGAGATAGAGAATCCGACACTGAGCGGGATCGATGCCAGTGACGGCCTGAAATGGCTGGGGAAAAAAAGTGCCACCCTCCATACCGAGTACCGTGATGACCGCTTCGAGGCGGCACTGCGTACCGATAACAACAGTAGCTTTACTGCCGCCTATGTGATCAGGGCTGTCACCTTGGGTACCTTTACCCTCCCCCCTGCCAAGATCGAAGATATGTATCAGCCTCGATATCGGGCATTCAGCACATTTGCCAAAGAGAAGCTCATTATCAAGCTTCCCAAGTCCCCTGAGGAGACCCAGACAAAAAACACTACCCCTATAGAGAAAGTACCCCTTGTAGCACAACCAGATATACTCCATACAGATGATTATACCCGTCTCTATACCCATCCTGTCGGTACACTCAGCCGATACAGTATCGTACAGCTGAACTACCTGCGAAACGGTATCTTTGCACAGGCTGGGTTAGATTTTGAGAAGAACAATCCTGCACTACACAAACGCTTCTCCACCTTTAGCTGGTACAAGCCGACCAGCAGCAAGTCCAGCAGTATCTATGCCAAACTGACCGCATTACAGAAAAAAAATATCCAGGCACTTTTAGCTGAAGAGAAGCAGCGATGTGGCGGGCTGGTATTGGCAGATTTCTATCGGGTCAAGATCAAGCAGCTGGATGCAGCGTATCTACGTAGATACAGTAAAAGAGAGCTCAGGATCCTCCGTAACAGTCTGATCGCCCGTTATGGTCTGCGTTTTAAGGAGCAGGAGCTAACCCGTATCTACAGTGAGATGCCATGGTACCATCCTACAGAGATCACAGCCAGTGAGATCATCGACCAGAAGATGAGTGATCTGGAACGTGCCAATATCCAAACCATACTGAAGGTCGAGAGACAAAAGTAGATGATACAGAGGGTAACAACGTATCTCTACAGGCTTGGCTGGAGATTTGGCAAGTGGATGCTGCTGTCTCTGATAGCCCTAGCTCTGTTTGTCCTACTTATGAACCGGTTCTACCCACTCACACTTACCCCTGCACAAGAGACCTCACGCACCATTGTAGACCATCAGGGGCAATGGCTCTATGCCACCACCAACCCTACACAGAAATGGCGATTCCCGGTGGAGATCAGTAAACTCGATCCCCTCTACCTACAGATGCTGCTACGTTTCGAAGACAAACGCTTCTGGGATCACTACGGCCTAGACCCTCTGGCGATGGGACGGGCGATCTGGCAGTTGATCAAGCAGGGGCGTATCACTTCAGGCGGCTCTACGATCACGATGCAGCTGGCACGCCTGCTCGAACCCAAGCCCCGTACCGTCCGATCGAAGATCATCGAGATCATCCGTGCCTTTCAACTGGAGTCCACCTATACCAAAGAAGAGATCCTCCAAGCCTATCTCACCCTCGCACCCTATGGGGGCAATGTAGAAGGGGTCGTGGGTGCCAGCATGCGGTACTTTGGCAAACTTCCTTATGCCCTCAGTATCTCAGAAGCTGCCACACTGGTCTCCTTGCCACAGTCTCCCGAGCACAACAGACCCGATCGTCATCCGAAGCAGAGCAAGACCGCCAGAGACAAAGTACTCAAGATTGCTAAAGAGACAGGGCTTCTCACCCCTTCTCTCTATACCAAGGCGACAGATACCCCTATCACAGGTCGACGGTTCTCTTTTCCCAGATATGCCCCTCATCTCAGCCAGAGACTCCTCCGCAGATCAGACAAGATGACGATCCAGACCACCCTCGATAGCACACTCCAGCAACAGCTGGAGCAGTGGGCCGCACAACAGGGAAGCAGACTCCCCAAAGGGACGACACTGGCTTCCCTGATCATCCAAAACCATGCTGCCTCCATTCTCGCCTATCTAGGCTCTCATGATATGTTCAGCCCCAAGGTCGCAGGCTTTGTAGATATGATCCCTGTACCCAGATCTCCAGGCTCTGCTCTCAAGCCTTTTATCTATGGGCTTGGCTTTGAGAAGCACCTGATCCATCCCAATACCCTGATCATGGACAGAGAGACCCGATTTGGTGACTATCTGCCACACAACTACTCCAGAGAGTACACCGGAGAGGTGAGTATCGCCTATGCCCTACAACACTCTCTCAACATCCCTGCGGTCAAAGTGCTGCAAAAGCTGGGGGCTCAGGCATTTGTTGAGAGGATCACCACACTTACCGGCAAGATACAAATCCCCAAAAAACAGGCCACTCTTCCGATCGCACTGGGAGGCATGGGAGTGAGCCTTTGGCAGGTGGCACAGCTCTATACGGCACTGGCAAACGGAGGTAGTGCACCCCAGCTACACTACCTCCCCAGAGAGACAAACCATACCGCGATCCTCCCTCTCCTCAGTAGACAGGCATCTCAAATGACCACAGCGATCCTGAGGGCTGTCAGCCCGCCCAAGGGACATAGGAACAGTGCCTACAAGATCGCTTACAAGACAGGCACCAGCTATGGGTATCGAGACCTCTGGACAGCCGCCTATACACCAGAATATACTGTGGTCGTATGGGTAGGTAGACCCAACAATGCCCCGCAAGTCAAACAATCAGGTAGAGAGGTGGCTGCCCCCATGGCATTTGAGATCATAGAGATGATCGAAGCACTGCATCCTATGAAAAACTGGCAATGGGACAGCCGCTATCTCGGCAACCAGGTACCCAAAGGGCTCAAGTATTTTGATACACAGACCCGGAAAGCACACACTCCACTACAGCTACTCTACCCCAAAGAGGGTACTAGATACCGTAGTGCCGGCTGCCATGATGTGATCGTCGAGGTCTCCCTCATACAGGGCAAACCTCCCTACTACTGGTATATAGACGGAGCCCCCACCAAGATCACAGAACCCCGTACCGATCTCCCCTTTGGCAGAGGTGCCCATACGATCACCATCATCGATGCTACAGGCGATACGATCACACGAGATATCTGGGTGGATATGCCTGATTGTCAAAAGTAGCACTTTGTCGGCACCCAAGTGTGGTATACTCTCATCAAAGCACTAGGACAAGACCCATGAAAAAGATACTCGCTATTCTTCTGTTATGGACACTCTCCCTCTGGGCGCAAAACAGTATCACAGAGATCGATTTCGCCCAAGCCAAGCGTATCTACAATGCCAGTTCCGGGCTCTTTATCGATGCCAGAGAGCTGAAGTTTTATAAAAAAGGTACGATTCTAGGCGCACTCAATATGCCTATCCAACGGTTCAAACGTATGAAACGCCTGTTACCTGTAAAAAAGAGCAGCAAGCTGGTAGTTTTTTGTGGCGGGATCAAGTGTGAAAAGTCTACCAAGCTGGCAAAGCTAATCCTAGCAGAGGGATACAGCCATATCATGGTCTATCGTGGAGGTTTTCCAGAATGGAGCCAAAAAGGGCAGGAGATCATGCTCTCTGCTACCCATTGTCAGCGTAGCAGTACCCCCACTCACAAACCTGTCACACTCCAAGGGGCGATGGTACAGTTGGGATCAGAAAAAGGGATGATCGATGCCGAGTGGTTCGTGCAGCAGCTCCAAGCTGGTACCCTCTCTCCGCAGATACAGCTAGTGGATGTCCGCAGATCAGCCGACTACACAGAGGGGCATCTCCCTCACTCTTTGCATATCAGATGGGATAGTGATACAGGCCAGATCGACAGTAGCCGCTTCCCCACAGACAAACTCACTCTCCTCTACTGCAACACCGGTATGCTCTCCTCAGATGCCTATGACAGTCTGGATGAAGCGACTGCCAAACGCGTGCTTTATCTCAATGCTGTGGTGAAATGCAAGGAAGAAAAATGTGAGGTAATTCCAAATAAATACTAATCTAGAATATATTTGGAAAATCACGTAGGGGGGGGTGATTGCTATCACACGATCATGGGAAATACTCTCTCCGACAACATCGTTGCCGAAAGGCTCATAAAAAACTATCTATTTACAACCCTGCTGCTTTGATCGCTTCAGCCTGTGCATGGGCGGTGAGAGGTTCTACGATCTGCTCTAGGTTACCGTTGTTCATGACGTGATCGAGTGCGTAGAGGGTGAGCCCTATACGGTGATCGGTGATACGGTTCTGGGGATAGTTGTAGGTACGGATCTTCTCAGATCGGTCACCTGAGCCTACCTGTGCCTTGCGGTCTGCGGAGGCTTCGTCCAGTTGTGCTTGCATCTGGGCTTCGTAGACACGTGCTTTGAGGACTTTCATGGCCTTGTCTCTGTTTTTGTGCTGAGACTTCTCATCCTGGATCGCTGCGACGATACCTGTAGGGATATGCGTCAAACGTACGGCAGAGTCGGTGGTGTTGACCGACTGTCCGCCACAGCCACTGGAGCGGTAGACATCCATTTTGATATCGTTGGGCTTGATATCTAGCTCCACATCATCGACTTCCGGGATGATCGCTACGGTGATCGCAGAGGTATGGACACGCCCCTGAGTCTCTGTGTCAGGTACCCGCTGTACACGGTGGACACCTGACTCATACTTGAGTTGGCTGTAGGCACCATCACCCTTGACCAAGGCGATCATCTCCTTGTAGCCTCCTGCTGTACCCTCTGAGGAGCTCATGATCTCTACTTTCCAGCCCATTTTCTCAGCAAAACGTAGATAGAGCTTGAAGATATCTTCAACAAAGAGTGCACTCTCATCTCCACCTGCACCTGCACGAAGCTCTATATAGATATTCCTGTCATCATTGGGGTCACGAGGAATCATCAATACCTTGATCTCCTCCTCAATCTCTGGAAGCATAGGTTCCAGCTCAGAAAGCTCCTCTTTGGCGAGGTCTCCCAGCTCTTCATCCCCCAGTAGCTCTTTGTTTTCTATGATGGCATCCGCTGTTTCGATATACTCTTTGGCCTTTTCGACCAGCTTAGCAATAGAGGACTGCTCTTTGCTGAGCTCTGTCATCTGCTTGATATCACTGGCGATCTCTTGGGTACTAAGCAGTGTACTGATCTCTTCATAGCGGTCGATAAAGGGTTGTAGTTTTTCTCGGAACATAGATACGTCCTAATAAGATAGATTTAGAGTCTGACCAAATCCCTAAGGGACTTGGGAGGATAGAAGGGGTGCTTAAGCAGCTTCGATGCTGTTGATAAGCTTGTTGAGACGGCTTACTTTTCTAGAAGCTGTCTCTTTTTTGAGGAATCCTTTGCTTACAAAGCTATGGATACTCTTGTTAGCGATCTTGAACGCCTCTGCTGCTGCAGTGGTATCTTTCGCCTCTACTGCTTCATGAACTGCTTTAACGATATTTTTCAATCTCGTTCTGTAGTATCTGTTTCTCTCAGTTCTCTTGATGGTCTGCTTGATTCTCTTTTTTGCTGACTTATGATTTGCCATAGGGTATGTCCTTTATTGAATTCATGTATTGATAGTCTGCCACTTGTGCACAGAGTCTAATTAGTTCGCGGATTTTACCCAAAAAGAGTTTAAATTTTTATTAAATCATCTCCATATCGGCACGTTAATCCCCTTTTAGGGCGATAAATATTGATCTATACTACGCCAAGACTCCCTTTATTATCTCCATCTTTCACTGACTGAGGTATAATACCACAATTCCCTCCTAAGGCAAAACAGATGGAACAACAATACAAAGTCACCCAAAACACGACACTTTTACCTTTTTTGTTTGAGACACTGTCTCTCAAGGAAGGCTGGTCCAAAAAAACAGTAAAACAACGTCTGCAAGGTGCTTCTGTATCGGTGAATGCACAGGTACAGACCAAACATAATACGATGCTCCATGTAGGGGATATCGTAAGTATCGGATCGGCCCAGCAGATCAAACGCCAAACAGGTACACAGCAAGCAAAACTGGAGATCATACACCAAGACAAGGACCTCATCGCCATCAATAAACCAGCAGGACTACTCTCTGTAGGTACACACAAAGAAAATAAAAACCATGCCCTGGCCCTGCTGCGTACCCAGCTCTCACGCGGAAAAAACAGTATAAGGCTCTGGCCCGTACATAGATTGGATCGTGATACTTCAGGCGTCTTACTTTTTGCGACTTCCAAAGAGGTACGTGAAGCAGTGATGGAAAGATGGGCAACAACAGAAAAAACCTATCTGGCCATCGTAGAAGGCACACCTGACAGAGAAGCAGATACCATCACCCAGCCCCTCAGGCTCGATGAAGAGGAGTACCGTATGCACGTGGGAGCACACAAGGATGCCAAGGATGCCATCACCCACTATAGCCTACGGGAGAGCAAAGAGACCCGCTCTCTACTGGAAGTGCGCATCGAGACAGGCAGACAGCATCAGATACGTGCCCATATGGCATGGATAGGGCATCCTGTAGTAGGAGATGAGCGTTATGGCACCAAGCCTTTCAATAGAAAAGAGGGTCGCATGGGACTGCATGCGATGAGACTGCAGTTCACGCATCCTGTCAGCCATCAGAATATAGATCTACATATAGATGCTCCTGCTGATTTTTACCACTTAATAGGATTTTAGATAAAATTACACAAACGACTATAGAACATACCTAGAGGAAAAACAATGGAACTATTCGGAACTGATGGCGTCAGAGGCAAAGCAGGCGGCAAGGTCAATGCAATGGCGTGTATGCGTCTGGCTATGGCGACGGGGATCTACTTTCGTCCACTCTCCAAAACCAATAAGATACTCGTAGGCAAAGATACCCGCAGAAGTGGCTATATGGTAGAGAATGCCATCGTCTCAGGGCTGACTGCCGTGGGCTACAATGTGATCCAGATAGGGCCTATGCCTACCCCTGCGATCGCCTTCTTGACCGAGAATATGCGTTGTGATGCAGGGATCATGATCTCAGCCAGCCACAACCCTTACAGTGATAACGGTATCAAATTTTTTGACTGTGTGGGCAATAAGCTCAACCGAGAGGTCGAAGAGAAGATCGAAGCGATCTATCAGGATCTAGAGAGGATAGAGCAGTCTCAGGCTGTAGACAAAGCGATCGGAAAATCCAAGCGTATCGATGATGTGATCGGTCGCTATATCGTCCACATCAAAAACTCTTTCCCAAAACCACTGACACTGGCAGGCAAGCGTGTAGTCATCGACTGTGCCAACGGTGCCGGGTACAAAGTCGCCCCTACGATCCTCGAAGAGCTGGGAGCCGATGTCAAGGTACTGGGCAATGCCCCTGATGGTTTCAACATCAATGAAGGGTGTGGTGCTATGCACCCTGAATATCTGGCGAAGGCGGTCAAGGAGTACCGGGCCGATGTCGGAATCGCTCTGGATGGAGATGCAGACCGGGTGGTCATGGTAGATGAAAATGGAGAGATCGTCGATGGTGACAAGCTGATGGGTGTGCTTGCTGTACATCTCAAAAATCAAGGGATGCTCAAAGGTGACGGTATGGTAGCCACCGTCATGAGTAACCAGGGTCTGGGTGAGTATCTGGAAAATCACGGTCTCACCCTGCATCGCAGTGCGGTAGGAGACAAAAATGTAGTTACAATGATGCAAGAAAAAGGGATCAATTTCGGCGGTGAGCAGAGTGGGCATGTTATCTTCTCTGACTATGCCAAGACTGGAGATGGTATCTCCTCTGCTCTACAGGCACTCTCCTATCTAGTGAGCACCGAACAAAAGGCCAGCGAAGCCTTCGACCCCTATACCTCCTATCCACAGCTTCTGGTCAATCTAACGATCAACAAAAAACCCGCTATAGAAAGCATCACTGGAATAGAGACACTCCAGGCAGAGGTAGAATCCAGCGGTATGCGACACCTCTTTCGTTACTCAGGTACAGAAAACCTGATCCGTATCCTGCTGGAGGGCAAGGATGCTGTCAAACTGGAACAAATGATGGATAAATGTCGAGCATTTTTCCAAAGTGAGCTCTCCTAGTGCGTCTCTTGACTGTATTTTTTCTGGCACTGATAGGCACGTTTACCATCGATCAGGGCATCAAAGATCTCTTTGTAGCAGGCTATGACTGGCAGAGTGACTGTATCTCTCTAGAACTGCACTACAACAAAGGAGTAGCCTTCAGTATGTTTGCTTTTCTCGGCCCCTATCTCAAGTGGCTACAGGCACTGTTGATCACCGGTATCATCCTTTATCTCTTTTTGTCAGGACTGGTCAAGCAGTATGCTTTCCCTCTGGGACTGCTACTCGGTGGTGCGATAGGTAACCTCTATGACCGCTTCACCCAAGAGGGAGTCGTGGACTATATCTACTGGCACTGCTGGTTTGACTACCCAGTATTTAACTATGCCGATATCATGGTGATCATCGGTGTAGGGTGGATCGCCCTGTCCACCCTCTTTGGCAACACCAAAGAGACCCACACGTGATACGCCTCTTCCTCCTGCTGACATGGATCACTTCTCTCTCAGCAGAGGTCTACCCTGTAGATATCACACCCCCTGACATCAACCAAACCATCGGCAATATCAAGATCCTTGACCAAAAAGAGATCATTCTGGACAGCATCAATGGCATCCGCTTTGCAGAGGCTTCCGATCTCGCCTATGATGCCAAAGCAAACCGACTCTATATGGTGGGAGACAAGGGCTCTCTCTATGTGTTTGACCTACATCTGGGAGAACAGATCGACACGCTCACTCCTCTGGAGGCATACCCCATCACCAAAGCAGGAGGCAAGCACTTCAAAAGTAAAAAGATCGACACAGAAGGCTTGGCACTGGATGACAAAGGTAGGCTTTTGATCTCCTTTGAACGCAAGCCAAAGATCGGTGCATTTGATACCCGAGGCAGGCGTATTATCAGATATACACTCCCCCAAAAGATACGCAACCCCAAACGCTACCGTAGCCGTAACAAGATGCTAGAGTCTGTCGCTTATCATCCCCGATACGGCATCCTGACTGCCAGCGAGCTCCCTTTGAAAAAAAAGAGCCGCCGCTCACAGACGATCTACTCTCTCAAAGGTAAGCAGTGGCATTTTCTCGCAGAGCCGGAGAGAAGAAGCGCCGTTACGGCCATAGAGGTGATGGACGATGGCAATCTCCTGATCCTGGAGCGTGCCTACACCAAACCGACAGAGCCCCGCTATACTACACTCAAAAAACTCTATCTCAACCGATGCAAGAAGGGTATATGTCACACCAAGATACTTGCCAAAATGAACAGTGCCTTGGGCTGGAGAGTCGATAATTTTGAAGGGCTGACACGTGTTGCCCCACATCGCTATCTTATGATCAGTGATGACAATGCCAACTTTTTTCAGAGAACACTACTGATCTATTTTGAAGTGCTTGAATAATCTCCTATTTAATATACTTATGCTAAAATCCCACTCTCAGAAATGGGGAATTAGCTCAGCTGGGAGAGCGCTTCGCTGGCAGCGAAGAGGTCGACGGTTCGATCCCGTTATTCTCCACCAACCTACAAGACTCGTTTTATCCCACTATTGCAACCTAGGTTCCTTTTTCACCGTATGCATTCTGCTATAATCACTCCAAAACCAAGGAGTCTCCTATGTCTACATGCAATGTCACCTGTCCACACTGTGCCAAGATCAACCGTATCCCTCAAAAAGAGAGCTATACCAAAGCCAACTGTGGTCACTGTAAAGGCTCTCTGCTAGATACCAAACCTATCGAGGCAACAGCTCAGAATTTTGCTCAATTTGTCGGAGGCAGTGATCTACCTGTAGTGGTGGATTTCTGGGCTCCATGGTGTGGCCCCTGCAAGATGATGGCACCTGCCTTTGCAGAGGCAGCAGCCTCCCTCCCCCTCAAGGCTCAATTTGTCAAAGTCAATACAGAGAATGAACAGACACTCGGAGCCCAATACGGCATCCGCAGTATCCCGACCATGATACTCTTTAAAAACGGGGTTGAAGTCGATAGGGTCAGTGGGGCAATGCGTTCTGAACAGATCATACAATGGGTACAGAGCAAAGAATAACCCTCCCTATCTACCCAATGGATTATCCGATCGATTTTTCGCTTTGCGTTTCTCATAGGCAGCATTAGAAGGGCTATCCGGTTTGGAAAAAAGAAACTCCCCATAGAGCACACATCCAGTGCAGCCCGGGTCACAGGTTTTTTTGAGTAGTTTACACCACGCTGTGTTCTCTCCCTCTTTGGTCAAGTGCTGACATCCCCATCCGCTACTCAACTACTCTCCTTTGCATTGAAAAAATACTGCTGTGCCTCTGCTTTGGTCTCAAAAGGCTGCACTGTATACTCTGTATCTGCAAATGAAACCATATATACCTCATCTGCACTGCTTTTGCCATAAGTCAGTGCGATACGCAGTGCCAGCTCGATATCAGCAGGCGTAGCCTCTTTGTGGATGAGGGAGTAGGGGCCGGGTACGGGTAGATGGATAGAGAGATAGTCTGGATGTGCCAGTGCCTCGAGAGCCTCATTGTCCTCCTGATGGCGGCCTACCACCAGCTTGGTTTCATTCGGCAACCTAAAATGCCTGCCAAACTTGAGTAGGTCGATATCTGCCACCTCAAAAGTATCATGTTCGATAAACTCCCGAATCTTCTGGCTATACACTGGCTCAGTCAGTAGACAGCCTCCTCCCGGACTCTCATAGTCTTCCCATCCCCACGCTGCTGCCATAGAGAGCTGTCTCTCACGGCTGCGTCCAGAGATATCCAGAAGCCTCTCACGATCCACCCAGCCCTCACTCTCCGGTGTAGTCGGCTCCATCAGTTTGGCGGAGAGCGGACGCAGGATGAGCTTGTCCTCTTTGTCATTTGCCAGCTTACTCACCTGCTTCATTGCATCAGAGCGCTGACTCATGGGACGCTGCCCCAATACTTCACCCGTCACGAGAAAAGAGGCACCGAGCTCCTCCATCATCGCTTTGGCGATCTTGAACATATAGCCGTGACAGTCGATACAGGGGTTGAAGTTTTTGCCGTACCCATAGACCGGACTGAAGAGAATGTCCTGGATATAGGACTCCCGTACATCTACGATCCTAAACTCTGCTCCTGCCTGTTCCGCTCTGCGACGCATCTCTTCACTGAGATCCTTGGTGCCTGAAAAACCGATTTTGATATGTAGGGCTGTCACTGCTATATCCTGCTCTTGCATCAGCTTAATAGCGATCATACTATCAAGCCCTCCACTAAATAATGATATTGCTCTCATAGGGCACCAACTCTCCTCGTTTTAGTTTGGGAATGATATCTTTTTGTATCTTGTTTCTGATATAGACTTTTTTCTCAAAAGGCAGGCTACCATCTGCCATCGCCTGCTTAAATTTGTGCAGATAGTATCTCTCAAGCTGCTTGAGCAGTGCGTTATTCAGCTCTTCCTGGGTCAGTACAGGGATCACTGCATCTACGCTTAGCCGCATCACACCCGGATGCTCCATCTGGTTCTGTGTGATCGCCTGAAAGATCTCTACGTAGCCTCCCAGCATATCGTCCGAGAGTACATCCATCACATCATCGATCAGACTGGCATGCTCGATAAGTGTCTTGAGAATACTTTGCCACTCCGGGTCCTCTTTGGCCTGTACCCCTGCAAACTGCTGCTTGACCCTCGAGTGATCCCGACCTCCACCAAACAGTGCAGAGGAGACCCCCAGTATCGTTGCTGCTGCAGGGATATAGGCATCTTTGACAATGGGACTGAGGGTTGAAAGATAGGCTTTCATCTCTCCGAAAGCCACCTCTTTTTGGTTGGGGTTGTTCAGATCATACGAGGCAGCGATCTGCTCCAGTACAAAAGGGATCAGGAGTTTAGCCCCTCGCAACAGAGAAGCAACCTTATCGCTCTCTCCCGCAGCGATCAGATCCGCAGGATCCTGCCCTCCAGGGAAGAGCACCACCCCACCCTCAAATCCATGAGAGCCTAGTAGCTTGGCAGCCTTCAGTGCCGCTGCCACACCTGCCTTATCTCCATCATACGCCAGGATGACTTTTGGTTCACCCTTTCTCAACAGCGGAAGGTGGTCATCAGTCAGTGCTGTACCGAGTGTGGCTACTGCCGCTTTGAAGCCTGCCTGATGGAACATGATCACATCCAAATAGCCTTCACAGATGATGATCTCTTTGCCTTTATAGATCGTCTCTTTGGCACGATGGTAGCCATACAGCAGTCTAGATTTATTGAACAACTTCGTCTGAGGTGAGTTGATATACTTAGCAGGATGGTTTGTGATCGTACGCCCACCAAACCCTACCAGTGCCCCATTGGGAGAGTAGATAGGAAAGGTGATCCGTTGATTGAGGCGTGCATAAAACCTGCCATCTTCTCCTTTGGCGACCACCCCCGCTTCTACTGCTTGGGGTAGCGGAATATGCTGGGACTTGAGGTATCCCATCACCGTCTGTCCCTCAGGTACGAACCCCACACCAAACGCCTCGATCGAGTGCTGTGCGATCGCTCTGCCTTGGAGGTAGGTTTGGGAGGTTTTGCTCTGGTTAAGGTTATTGCTGTACCACTTTTGCATCACTTCCAGTACACGTTTGGACTCACTGTAGTCACTCGAACCCTGAGTGTGCCGTAGAGAAAAGTTATACATGGAGGCAAGCTTCTCGATCGCTTCAGGGTAATTGATGTGCTCAGTCTCCATGATAAACTTGATCGCATCGCCCCCTACGCCACAACCAAAACAGTGGTAGATCTGTTTCGAAGGACTGACCACAAAGCTTGGTGTTTTTTCTCCATGAAACGGACAGTTTGCCTTATAGTTGGCACCTGCTTTTTTGAGCTCAATATAGTTACCCAATACATCAACAATATCAATGGTACTTTTTAGTGACTCTATCGAGGATTGTTCTATCATAGACGCATTATAGCCAATATGCTATAATCCCCCAGTAATTTTATAAGCAAAGAAGTGTATTTGGATAATTTTTTACCCGGTTATGACAGCCCACTGTTCCGTATCATCTTGGCGATCCTTATTCTGCTGGCTATCGTACTGGTCACCTATGGATGGAGTCTCTATCTCCAGCAGCGAAAGAAAAGCCAGCTTATGGAGTTTTTGGAGCAGTTTGACTCTGCCTCCTGTGTACTGGAGGGGAGTGATATTCCCTTTGATGAGAGTATGAGCAAACCGCTGCTACTCCTTGCCAAAGCCTTCGAGACCAGTGGTGAATACCACAAAAGTATCAGCATCTATCTCTACCTTATTAAAAGTGGTAAAAACGGTGAACTGCTGGAGCAGTTGGGCAAGATCTATCTCCGTGCCGGATTTTTGGAAAGAGCAGAAAATATTTTTCTCCAGATCCTCTCCAAAGAGCCTAGAAATATCCCGGTACTCTATCAGTTGGGTGCCGTATATGAGCTGCTACAGAACTATGACAAGGCGATAGAGACACTCGAACCATTGGAAACACTCGGTGAAGAGATAGGCAGGCTCAAAGCATTTTGGCAATTTGAAAAACTCCAACAGGAGGCCGATCTCCCCAAAGAGGAGAAACGTATCGCCCTGTTGCAGATGCTGCACGAGGAGCCTACCCTGTATCGACTCATCATCGCTACACTGTTCCATCTGGAGAGCCAGACAGGATGGCAACATCTAAAAAAAGAGAGGCTCAGAGAGACACTGGATCTGCTATGGTATTTACCCACTTCCCAACTTGATTTTGATATAATCCACAGTGACAGCACACTGACAAAGATTTACTTTGCCAGAGGGGATATCTCACAGATCGATCAAACCGTTCTGGAGAAAGAGAGTGATATGGTCAGCATAGACATTTTGGTCGCTGCCAGATATGCCGGAGAACAGCGAGGAGATCTCTCTTTCTCTTATCTTTGTGACAGATGCAAGCAGAGCTTCCCTATCGCATTCAAGCGTTGTCCCAACTGTCTCGCGATCAATTCAGCCCAACTAGAGGAGCAAATAGCCAAACATGAAGAAACAGATTACTCTCTATTCTGATGGTTCCAGCCTGGGCAATCCAGGGCCTGGAGGGTACGGCGGCATCCTAGCATACCAAGACACACGCAAAGAGTACAGCGGAGCAGAACCACATACCACCAACAACCGCATGGAGCTACGTGGTGTCATCGAAGGTCTCAAGCTCCTCAAAGAGCCCTGTCAGGTGGAGGTGGTCTCTGACAGCTCCTACGTGACCAAAGGGATCAATGAGTGGCTCTCAGGATGGGTTAAAAAGGATTTTAAAAAGGTTAAAAACCCTGATCTCTGGAGAGAGTACCTAGCAGTCTCTGCTCCTCACCAGATCATGGGAACTTGGGTCAGGGGGCACAATGGGCATCCAGAGAATGAACGCTGTGATACATTGGCACGTGAAGCAGCAGAAGAGATCAAGGCTTCGGTAGGCTCAGCCACCGAGGTATAAACACTATTAAAGGAAGAGAATGAAAGAGCATGCAGTGCTTGAGAAAAGACTGGGATATAGCTTTGAAAATAAGCAGTTGATTATTGAGGCTTTGACACATAAGAGTCATAAGAAGCCTTACAATAATGAGCGGCTTGAGTTTCTGGGGGATGCCGTACTGGACCTGATCGTGGGGGAGTTTCTCTTTATGGAGTTTCCTGAGGAGGCAGAAGGCGTACTCTCCAAGATCAGAGCCTCTCTGGTCAATGAGAGTGGCTTTACCAAGCTTGCCAAAAAGCTTGATCTGGGAGAACATATCTACCTCTCTCCCGCCGAAGAGAGTAACGAAGGGCGCAACAAGCCTTCCCTTCTCTCCAATGCCTTTGAAGCGGTCATTGGTGCGATCTACCTCGAAGCAGGATTGGGTGAATGTCAAAAGATCACCATCGCCCTACTCAAAGAGACCTATCCCAAGATCGATCTCAATACCCTCTCCAAGGACTACAAGACCGCCCTTCAGGAGATCACCCAAGCTACCCATGGGGTCACTCCTCTCTATACCATGCTAGGCTCCAGTGGACCCGATCACAAAAAAGAGTTTGAGATCGAAGTATCTCTCAATGACGAGCCCATTGCCAAAGCCAAAGGCAAGAGTAAGAAAGAAGCACAGCAAAAAGCAGCCAAGATCGCACTAAAGAAACTCAAGGAGAGCAAATGAATAGCTTCGGGAAAAAGCTCACACTGACTACTTTTGGTGAATCACATGGCAAAGCTTTGGGATGTGTTCTTGATGGCGTACCTGCAGGGCTCACCATCGATGAAGCGTATATTCAGAGTGAACTAGACCGCAGAAAACCAGGCAAGAGCAAGCTAGAGACAGGACGGAAAGAGGAGGATAAGGTAGAGATACTCTCAGGGGTCTTTGAGGGACTCAGCACAGGTACCCCTATTGCTATGATCATCTTCAACACCAACCAAAAGTCCAAAGACTATGACAACATCAAAGAGCTCTTTCGTCCAGGGCATGCAGACTTCACCTACTGGCACAAATACGGCATCCGTGACTATCGTGGTGGCGGGCGTAGTTCTGCCAGAGAGACGGCTGCCAGAGTCGCAGGTGGTGCGATCGCCAAACTGTTGCTCTCCCAGATCGGAGTCTCTATCCAGAGTGGGCTCTGTGAAGTGGACGGTATCGTAGCTGAGACCATCGATTTTGACCATGCCAAAGGCTCCAAGCTCTATGCACTCGACCCCAAGCAAGAAGAAGCACAAGAGCGAGCCATCCTCACTGCCAAGGAGAATCATGATTCTGTAGGCGGCGTGGTGCTCACCACTGCTACAGGGGTGCCCATAGGACTGGGAGAGCCTCTCTACTACAAGCTCGATGCTATATTAGCCGAAGCGATGATGGGTATCAACGCTGCCAAAGCTGTAGAGATCGGAGATGGCATCGCCAGCACCCACCTCAAAGGCAGTCAAAACAACGACCCTATCACCCCAGAGGGCTTCGCATCCAACCACTCCGGTGGTATTCTGGGTGGCATCAGCAATGGCGATACCCTCATTGTCAAGACCCACTTCAAACCCACACCCAGTATCTTCCAAGAGCAGGAGACGATAGACAAAGAGGGCAACGCCACCACCCTCGCCCTCAAAGGCCGACACGACCCCTGTGTCGCTATCCGAGGTGCAGTGGTTTGTGAAGCGATGATGGCACTGACACTGGCAGATATGGTACTGCTCAATATGGGTAAGAGGATGGAAGACTTGGAGAAGATCTACGGATAACCTTTTATTGAGACAAGCACGAAGGAGAAAAGCATGAAAAGACTGATCACAACAATACTAACAACAGTTACTCTACTGATCGCCCAAAATACAGATACGATACAGACAAAGATACAAAAAGCGGTCGATATCTATTCTCAAGAGACCAACAACACAGCGATCATGCTTCTCTTCTCAAGAGGAGGCAAGACGTACAAAGCCTCAGCAGGTTTGGCAAACAGAGCAGAGAAGAAAAAGATCAATACAGATGATCTTTTTGAAATAGGAAGTGCCTCTAAAGTCTTTACCGGTATTGCTGTTTTTCAGCTTATCGAGTCAGGGAAACTCTCCTTAGAGACAAAGCTCAATACTTTTTATACAGAGGGAGAGATCACACAGCTGGCGAACTTTAAAGGCAAAAATTACTGGGATAAAGTAACGGTAGGCATGCTCCTCAAACATACCAGTGGATTTATCGACTACCTCAATGTCTATGGAGATGACAATAAAGCACTCACGATATTGGGAGGCAAAGAGAAGCACTACACGTTCGATAAGTTGATTCATCAAGCTGTTGCTTTTGGTGATGCCAACTTCAAGCCAGGAGAGCAATACAAGTATTGCAATACAGGCTTTGTTATTTTGGGAGATATTATCTCCAAAGCTTCAGGTATGAATTGGCATGACTATGTACGGCAAAATATTATGGATAAAGTAGGCATGAAACATACCTATTTTGGTTCAAGAATATCAACAGACCTAAGAGAGAAAATGCCTAAAGGATATATGCAATCCAAAGAGGTATATATGCCGCCTACTTTAGCTGATGCCGCCGGAGAGATCATCTCCACACTTGAAGATCTATCCATGCTGATGAAAGCATGGAAGCAAGGAAAGCTCTATAAAAATCCAGAGACATTGGCACTCCAACTCAAAAAAGGCTTTCTTCTTCAGACAGATAAAATCAGCAATCTCTATTACGGTTATGCTATCATGAAAATCGAAGGCTTTTATGGACACGGGGGACAAACCTTTGGCTTTCAGTCCTATATGACGGTTCATCCAGAGAGCGGAGATATCTATATTGTTGGTGTAAATGACTCTTTGGTGATGAGTATGGATCTCTTTATGCAGTTAGCTGGTATTGAACTGAAGTTTATCTCAAAGTAGCACACACAGGAATAACCCCGTATAAGAAAAGCTTACAGCTATACGCCCATCACCGTAGCCACGATCTCTCTACTGCCTGCATGGTTACGGTGCTCATTGAGATAGATACCCTGCCAGGTACCCAGATTCAGCCTACCATCAGTGATAGGGATGGTGATCGAAGCACCTATCATGACAGACTTGATATGGGCGGGCATATCATCCGCTCCCTCATAGGTGTGGGTATAGTAGGGTTTGTCCTCTGAAGCGATCTCAGTGAAGAAGCTCTCCAGATCATCGCGTACTTCTCGCTCATAGTTTTCTCCCAGTGCCAGTGAAGCAGAGGTATGCTTGAGAAAGAGATGCAGCGTACCTGTAGATATCTCAGCCAACACATTACGCAACGCTTCACTGATCTCTCTGTCGATGAGGTGAAAGCCTCTGGACTTTGCAGGCAGATGAAAACTCTTTTGCGATACTTTCATCACTATCTGCTCAATCTACTTCCCAGCAGGAACAGTCCCAGTCCCCCCGCAGAAACCATGATGATCGAAGCCCCAGAGGTCAGGTCATAGTTGTAGGAGAGCCAGAGTCCCCCCAGTGTAAAGAGCATCGCGATCACACCGGAGAGCATCATCATCCCCCAGAGGCTGCGACTGAGCCTCTCAGCGATATAGACAGGGATCGTCAGCATCGCGATCACGAGGATGAGCCCTACAACCTTGATAGCGATCACTACCGTCAGCGCAGAGAGCACCAGGATCAACGAATAGAAAAGACGTATATTGACCCCACGTAACGAGGCATACTCGCTGTCGTAAGAGACCGCCAGTATATCCCGATACCAAAAAGTGATCACCAGGAGGATCACTGCCAACAAAATACCCATAAACCAGAGATCCCCACTACTCACTGCCAGGATAGAGCCAAAGAGATAGCTCATCAGATCGACATTGTAGCCGGGTGTCAGATCGATCAAGATCACTCCGATCGCCATTCCCACTGCCCAGATCAACCCAATGAAGGTATCCACCCGGTTACGATCGTGCAGGGTCAGATAGGCAATCAACAGTGCCGCCGCCACCGCAAACAGTGATGCACCCAAAAAGATCGGTAAGCCAAAGTAAACTGCCAGTCCAATCCCTCCATAAGAAGCATGCGCCATCCCACCAGCGAGAAATACCATACGGTTGACCACGATCAGAGAACCGATGATCCCTGCAGCAAAACTTACCAGTATCCCAGCGAGAAGCGCATGTTGAACAAACTCAAAGGAGAGGGCTTCGATCATGGTTTGACTCCTTGTGCTGTGTTGCTTGGAGGGGTGGGGCTGAAGCCTCCACCTCCCTTTGTGTCATCATTGCATGTATGACATGCTTCTGCACCAAGCATCTGCAAGAGCTCTATCTCGCAGAAGTGCTCTTCTCCCTTTCCATGGGTGTGGAAAGTTTTAGAGTGATCGCTGATATCATGGTAGGAGAGACGTTTGTTGATATGGGCAGCCTTGGTCGCATAGCCAAGGATCACAGAAATGTCATGACTGACTACGATAATGGTCATGGTGCTGTTAAGCTTTTTGAGGAGCTCATAGATCTCTTTCTGCCCCTGGATATCGATACTCGCCGTAGGCTCATCCAGCAAGAGGATCTGCGGATGGGCACAGAGGGCTCTGGCAATCATCACACGCTGTCGCTGCCCACCGGAGAGATCCCCTATCTTGCGGTCTGCATAGGCTGCCATACCTACCTCAGTCAGTGCTCCCATCGCACAGGCTCTCTCCTCTTCGCCATAGCCCCAAAGCGGGCGCTTCCCACCTACATGACCCATGAGTACCACTTCGATGACTTTAATGGGAAAGTCCGTATTGACATTGGTGTTTTGAGGGACATAGCCGATGAGAGAGAGTGCTTTTGAAGGACGCTTCCCATAGATCTCCACACTCCCTGACTTGGGCTTGAGAAGTCCAAGTATGAGTTTGAGTAGGGTGGACTTGCCTCCACCATTGGGACCAATGATAGCCAGAAAATCTCTCTCCTCTACCGCAAGGTTGATCTCTTCCAATATCATATCACTCTCATACGCGAAGCTAAGTTTTGTGATCTCTATGACTTTTTTCATACCCGAATGATAGCAAAATATCGGTTATGGGGGATTAATGGCACTATGTTATAATCTTGATAGATAATCAACCTTAGGATTCCAATGAAAAAAATAGTCTTCATACTACTGTTACTCCCCTACCTCCTCTTTGCAAGCATCGACTATAGCAAGCACCCCCAAGCCAAGGCCTTTGTCAACAAGATGCACAAAAAATACAAGTTTGACAAACGCTACCTCTACGGGCTCCTCAAAAAGGCCAAGCACCAGCCAGAGACACTAGGCAGATACAGCGGTAAGCATAAGGTAGGTGCCACAGACTATAGTTGGCATCGATACAAGTCCAAGATCCTCGTCCCTGAAAGTATCGCTTTAGGACGAAAATTTATGCAACGCAATAAAAAGTGGCTCAAAAAGGCATCCCGCAAGTATGGTATCTCTCCGGCGATCATCACCGCCTTTATCCGTGTGGAGAGTAAGTTTGGGATGTATGGAAGCGAATACAATGTCTGGGACAGTCTGGTGACACTGGCGTTCAACCGAAACCGTAAGCAAAAGTTCTTTCGTGGTGAGCTTGAGAAATCTCTCATCCTCGCTCGTAGAGAGCATATGAATGTGCGCAAGTTGCGAGGTTCTTTTGCCGGAGCGATGGGTTGTGTACAGCAAGTACCTTCGATGTATCTGAGACATGGTACTGATCTGGACGGAGATGGCAGACGTAATCCCAACTCGATGGCTGACTGTATCGGTTCGATCGCTTCATTTCTACACAGACAAAAATGGAACAACCAACTCCCTGCCGTAGTCAGAGCCAGCTATCCTGGCAAACGATTTAGAGGACTGCGTACAGGCTATCGCAGCAGATACAGCATGAAAACCATCCGAACACATGGCGTCAGACCTAGAACATCCTTCCCCTACGCTCAAGCCTATCTCGTCAAAGTCAGAGATACCAACTACGATGAACTCTATCTAGGTACCCGAAACTATCGTATCATCACCCGATACAACGCCTCTGCCCGCTATGCAGTGACGATCGCCCTGTATGCTGAAGCGATGAAAAAGGAATGGAAGCGGGTTAGATAGTCTACCCCTCTGCTCGGAGGTTCCTTGTGATCCACATCAGCACAAACAGCACTGCCAAGAGCAGACCAGTTCCCATCAGTAACGCATAATCCTCCATTTGCAACAGTGAGTAGAGAATCGCATAGAGCGCTAGAAGAAGCACAAAGATCATACCCGCATGCCGTTTGCTCCTACTGGAAAACCAGGTATAGAGGCTGATCGAGAGGATGGTGATCATCGACGCCACCACATACGCTGAGAGGAAAGCGATATGTTCAGAGAGTGAGAGAAGCACCAAGAAGAAGAGCCCCAGTGAGAATCCGATCAATACATACTGTACATAGTGCAGCTTACTCTTTTGTGTCACTTCAAAGATCAGGAAGGTTAAAAAGGTCAGCAGGATAAACAGCACACCGTATTTGATCGAGCGGTTGACCAGCGCATAGAGGGCTACGGGTTCATAAAGGTCTACTCCTGTCAGCAAGCTGCCTAGATTATAGGTATGGTTCTCATGGATCCATGTCTGAGGAAAGTTACGCGCCAGAGAAGGGATCTCCCATGTCGCTTCAAATCCTCCTGCACCGATCTGTCGCTTGGTAGGGAGGATCGCACCTTGGAAGCTAGGATGCTCCCAGGAGGAGTTGACCATGATCTTGCTCTTTTCTCCAAATGCCGAAAACCTGAGATAGGAGCTTCCGTTTGCTTTGAGGGTAAAGTGGAAAGGGTAGGTTTTTGTACCTTCATGGAGTGCCAAAGGTGCATGAAATCCAGCCTCGATACCCTTGAGTGCTAGTTTGGTACCAGGCTCAAAACTGGCCTTCAGTGCACCAAAGGAGAGTGTTGATACCTCTTCGATAGCCTTGGGATCACTCAGCCCCATAATCATATAGGCCTTCTCATAGCGTATCACCTCCAGATGGTCAGTCAGTTTAGCGATGTCAGGGAGGATGAAGTCTCCCTCTACGGCAACATCGGCACCATAGACTAACGATTTGTATATCCCCCGATAACGATAGTGCTCCTGGAGTGCGATCTTGGTCTGCAACTGCTTTGGAAGCACGATGATATTTCGCTCTTTTCGTACCACTTTGGTCGTTTTCTTCTCCTCTCCTTTAGCATCCTTGCTGGTCTCAATGACATCATACTTCTCCGTGATAGGGATCACTAACATCGGACCAGTGATCTCCTGCGGGCTACCCCACTGTGAAGCAATATTGCGTAATACCTTATCATACAATCCACTACGCTCATCTACTACAGAGCCTATTTTTCCTAGTGGTATGAGCATCATTAAAGCGATCAACCCAATGATCACAAATCGCACTGCGATACTATTTTTAAAATCTATCTTTTTCATATTATTGCTCCATACTGGTTTATCTTTAGTGAGGATACCCTCTATCTCTTCTCTCTCTACACGTGATGGCTCCATCTCTATGGGCTTTTCTAAAGCCTCTTCTTGGGATGCCTCCTGGGACTCTTCCTGGCTCTCATCCTCGTAGAATCTACTATAGAGCCAACGCCCAATAATAAAAAATCCTACCAGGGCCGAAACCAGAATAGCCAACAGTATAATGATAATGATGATACTTTCCATTTTTTCTCCTTTGTTGGCTGATTTATAGACTAAAAAGTATACCCATATCGGGCTTCACAACCATCAGTACCAAGATACTCCCCATCGCCATAAAAGAGAAGATACCCAGCCAGATCCACTGTCTAACCAGACGATGGTAGTCCTCTGAAAGTACTGTCTGGTTCTCTTTGGCTTCTTGTGCCAGATGCTTCATCCTAAGCTGTAGCCATACCGCGATCAGCCATAAGGTGCCAGAGAACAGATAGAGCACGATCGAAGTGAGTAGCCAGGGAGTAGTATACGGCAGTCCCAATGTCTGTATCAGCCAGATACCTGTGAGTGGCTGCAAGATAGCAGATGGCGTGGTAAAGAGCCAGTCTGCCAACACCACCAGTTTGTTGGTATGCAGGATGATATCGATATCTCCACTCCTGTCTGCCATAAATTTATAAAAGGCTGACCCGCCACCCACACCCAACAGAAGTAACATCGAGCTGATATGTATCAAGATCAAGGTGTTATAACTCATCAGTATTCCTCCAGTTTGTTCAGGATAAAGATCGTGATGATCAAGGGAATATTTTTAAGTACAGGACCAAAAGGATGGAGCCAGTGATAAGGAGCCAAAAAGCTCAACAACAGCGTATAGATGACAATGACCAGCATACTAAAGTATAGCAACAGCCGTAGCCTAAATCCTATAATGATGAGTATTCCAAGCACAATATCTAAACATGATGCCAGATAGAGCAAGGGCACATCCCATGGTGCAGTCATACCGACCTCATGGAGCAGCTCCAGTGCCAATGTTTGTGGATAGAGCCATGCCGAAACTAACCCTGACCATATCCAGACCAGTCCGATGACCCAACGTAACAGAGGTCGGATGAGATAGAGAGAGGCATAAAGCCTCTGGGCATGGTTTGCCTGCTGGCTAAAACGCTGCTCCTCTATACTCTTGGGTGTATAGCCCAGAAATTGTCGTAAGGGCGCTACTTCTGCACTGTTGCCCTGATTGAGCATACGGACATTATCACTATTCACCGTAGGCTCATCCAGCATCTTTCCCAGTATATCTGTGCCAAAGGTAGGCAAGGCAACACTACGGCTGGGAGCATACCCCAGCCATCTCCTGAAGCCTGCCAGCAGTCCTTTGTAGCTGATTGGGTATTCTCCTACCAGGTCAAGCTCGATCTGGGTATCTGGATGCTCCAGTGCGATCAGCACTGTCTGGGTGAGATCATCGATATGAATAGGCTGAAGGATCTGCTCTCCCTTCCCTACCAGTGGAGTGATAGGCAGTGACGCCAATCCTGTAAACAAAGCCGTACTCTTGCCATCCTCACCATAGACCACACTGGGATGCAGGATCGCATAGGAGAGACCCAGCGCTCTCAGGTAGATATCCGCACGATTCTTGGTCGTGTGGTAGGGCGTAGTACCCTCTTGAGAGCCCAGTGCAGAGATCTGGATGATACGCTTTACGCCAGCTGCTTTGGCAGCAGCAAAGAGCCTGATAGGTGCCTCAGTATGAAGCATCTCAAAGCTTTGTGTACGGGTAGGAGCGATGATCCCCACAGCATTGATGAGGATATCGACACCCCGTAGCTTCTCTGTAAGCACAGACGCCTCTTCCATATGTGTAAAATCCATCTGCATGACATCCTCTTGCTCTGCTGTAGGGTGACGCACAGCCTTTATGACATGGTAGCCTTCCTGCTGAAGCCTGCTTGTGATATGTTTACCGATGAAACCTGTGGCTCCTGTGATGAGTATGGTCATTTGATCCTCCTTTATCCAAGTAGTTGCATAGGGCAACCTACATTCTTAGTAGGGATACTGCATACACTTCTTCTACGTTGACATGACATCGCCCCTATACCTGATTTGAAAATCGCTTTTCTCAGGTAACGATGATACATGGCTGGGTACTTCAACATTTTTTGCGCGATATTATTTTTGAGTGGCTTTACATATTTGGCATAAAGATCCATATAATTCTCCTTGTCTTCTGCTATCGCTCTACCCAATGCCTCTCCTGAGAGCATGGCATAGCTGATCCCTTCTGCTGAGGTGGGGCTGATGAACCCCGCAGCTTCTCCGATGAGTGCTACTCGTCCCTCACCTAGTGCGATATCTCTACTGCCCATAGGTCTCAGCAGGTGACAGCCCTCTCGTTTGCGTGGAGCACTGAGATCATAGCCATAGGCGCTAAGCTTCTGCTTTTGCAGGGCATGCAGCCTATGGATATCCTTCCCCTCCTCTATCGCAGAGCCAAAGATGATCTCACCATCCTTGGGAATGATCCAGCTATAGAAATCACTGATCTGACTATCAAACATCGCCACATATTGGTTGAGTCCTGTGGTGTTCGGGAACCACTCTTGGATACTGATGTAGCGTTTGGGTGTATGTGTCTGAGTGGACAACATTTTTTTGACCTTGGAGTTGGCACCGTCTGCTCCAATGAGGATATCGGTGGTGATCTCTAGTGCTTTGCCCTCTTGAAGTAATGTCACTTTATACCCCTCTGTATCCAGTAGTGCTGCCTGGCGAAATCGTGTGCCAAACATCTGCTCTACTCTCTCATCCACGAGTGATACCAACCATCTGTCATACCGCTCTCTATCGACATTGATGTAGTGACGTTGATAGTCACGGCTGAGCCCATTATCAAAGTCGATCGTATGCACTGAGAACATCTGCGGAGAGACCAGCACACTCTTGGGGATACTCAACCCGAACCCAGCTAAAGCCTTCTGTGCATCAGGCGCGATGAGTCCACCACAGTTTTTGATGCGTTTGGAAGGTACTGTATCTAGTGGACGTTTATCTACCAGTAGTACTTTATAGTTATCTTGCAGTGTCCGTGCCAATGTAGCTCCTGCGGGACCTGCTCCAATGATAGTGATGTCGTAGTGGGTCATCTGATCCTCCATAGTGAAAAAAGTATTACACCGATAAGATCTGCAGCCAGATCCCCCAAATCAAAAGTACGAGAAGGGATATAATACTGGGTACACTCCTCGATCGCGGCAAAAACCAAAACAATCACAGACCCAAGGTAGGGTGTGTAACACGCACCAAATAAACAAACCTTGCGATACCTCAATCCCCAGTTGAGCAACCCAGCCATCACCCCATATAGCAATGCATGCATGATCTTATCTCCATAGGGGATATGCCCTATGGTACGAAAGGCAAAGTTATAGTCTGCCGTATCTGCCAAGAAGATAATGTAGCTAATGAAAAGGAAGAAACCAAAAGGCAATAATACTCTCTTCTCTATGGTCATATCAATCTCCTCATCATTCTCTTGACGATGATCTTATGCATTGGTGCGATAAAAAACATATAGAGCTTTCCGAAAGCGTTGTTGTAGGTAACAAACGTGCTTATGGTGACCGTATTTTGATGCTTCAAGATAGAAACCCTGAAATCCAAATGCTTGTCATCTTCCCCTGCGATGATCTCCTCTTCATCTATGTAAAATATCCTGAACATCCCCACCAAACTGCCTATCTCAAATGTGGCTTTGCCTATATCCGATCCTTCGATATCTGTGTTGATCCCAAAAATAGAGACTATCTTGTTTCTGATCTTCATAAGTGTTTTGATCCATGTAGGCGTATCAGAAAAGATCTGGATATAGACTTCTTGGATCGTGATATCAGGATCTATCCCGGTAGCAACGAAAGCATCATAGTAATGGATAGACTCTATGAAATCTCGATAGCGACTTGTTGGCGGGATCTTGGTCAGTGTAATGCGATTATCTCTGGACATCTTTCTTGCCCCCTCTGATCTCTACAAAGTAATACATTATGGCTACAGACAATGCCCCAAACACTAGAGCAAAAGGCCCACTTCCCCAATCAAAATAATGCATATTCGTTGTAGTGATATACTCCATTACATACATACTGAGCATCCCGGCGATACCACCAACAAATATACTTCGCCAGATACGCAAATGATACTTTTGCTGAAGCCATACGGTGATCAAAGAGGCCGCAATAAGTACGGGGAATACAAAAGCATAGGCCATCAATGAGAAGTAGAACGGAGAAAGCAGCATGTCCCATTCAAACCTTCCTCCCACTATCAAAGCCCCCAACCCATAAAGACCAAATAACAATGCCGGTAGATAAGAGAGTATCAACACCCTCCATACAGAAAGCCGTAAACGATATATCACCCAAGCAGCGATCAGTACAGGCAATCCGAAGTAAAGTAGCGGAAACATCACCCAAACTCCCGCATCACACCCACAGCAAAGCGTGTATCGATCTGTGCACCCATCCGCTCGAACATGGCATAGTAACCCAGTAGGGTACGGTCGAGAAAGATATACTCTTCATTGAGTTTATTGACCGTATGGAGCTGTTTTTGCTGGACTGTCATGATGGTATCAAAGCCCCGTTTGGAGAAGTCAGTATGTACTTTAAAATCATACTGATCCTCTCGGAAGATTTCGATATAGAGCTGATCAAGTGGACGGATCACTTCACGGTAAAAAGAGAGCATCTGCTGCATCGGTGCCTCATCAATCATACGCATCTGTACATACTGGTGTACGATCTCCTCCTCATCGATTTGATCGATCAGGGAGAGATGGAGGGTATTGAAACTCTGCAAAAATGCCTCATCGACCCGCTTGACACAGCCAAAGTCGATCATCCCCAACTTGCCTTTGTCAGAGTTGCCCCCATCCATAA
Source organism: Sulfurovaceae bacterium (assembly GCA_965215705.1). Classification (GTDB taxonomy): domain Bacteria; phylum Campylobacterota; class Campylobacteria; order Campylobacterales; family Sulfurovaceae; genus JAAXPZ01. The sequence goes on from CBDCEE010000008.1 coordinate 309,234, forward strand.
AGAGAAAGTTACCAGGATTAGGATCGGCATGGATCTGTCGCAACTGATAAAGTGAGACAAAGAAGCTGTCAAAGATCAGTTGGGCATAGTGGTCTCGGAGCTCCTGCGAAGGCTCACTTTGCAGAAAAGTATCAAAGTCCATACCTTCCAGAAACTGCGTACCCAGAACCTTGGTGGTAGATACTGCTTCATATATCTCAGGGATGATGATGTCTGCCATACCCAGATGCGCTCTGAAGTAGCGTGTATTTTCTGCTTCGATCTCATAGTCCACCTCTTCATGGAGCCTTCCGTTGATCTCGTCCATGAGATGATCAACATTTTGCCCCTTAGCAAAGCGTGTTAGGGCAAAACGCAGCATACTCATATCAGCATCGATACTCTTGGCGATCCCCGGATACTGTACTTTGACTGCCAATGTTTGACCCTCGTAGGTGGCACGGTGTACCTGCCCCAGACTTGCGGCTCCAAAAGGCTCACTTTCAAATGAACTGAATACCTCCTCTGGATTAGCTCCCAACTCCTGACGGATGATCTTACGGATAAGAGCTCGATTGATAGGGGGCACCCCAGAAAATGACTGACTGATCTTCTCCAGATACTCTGGCGGAAGAAAAGGCATCCCTAGTGCTATCTGCTGGGCGATCTTGACAGAGACTCCTTTGAGATGCCCTAGCGCATCGATGAGTATCTGTGCGGTCTCCTCGTGCGTCTGACTCTGATGGGCCTCTGTCTGCTCGCGGCTGCCTAGCTTACGTTTGAGATAGCCTTTGGCTTGAGAAGCCCCGATACGCAAGGCTGCTTTGCCAACAACAGCCCCACGTGAAAGCTTGCTGGTAGGCAGTGGCTTAGGCATCGATGAGTCCTTTGAGCTTACGCTTGATGGTATCTAGACCTCTCTTGGGTGCGGTGTATCGCTCCAGAGCAGAGAGGAGATGGGTCTTGACAAGAAAATGCCCCAGATCAGAAGCACGGTTGAGTACCTGTGAATGCAGTACTGCCTCCAACACCCCCATAGAGTGGTCGATGAACTGTGTGGTGTTTTCAAAGCTTTCACTCTCATCCTTGACCCAGTAGGCGATCACTGCGATATAGTAATCCCAGAAGAGCTGAGGCAGATAGTTCTTGAACGGTGGCTCCTCGATCTCACCTGACTCGATAGCGATCTCCATCATCTCTGTAACGATCTGGACAAAAGGCTCTTTGGTCGCATAGATATCCTCGACTTTGACCGCTGAGGAGTGAAATGCCATCTCATAGATCTGCGTGATGAATTCACGATCCTCCAGATAGAGCTCCAGCTCTGTCTCGATGAGCGTCTGAAGCTGTTCACGCAAGCTATAGGTATGAAAATCCTCTATTCGCTGGATCGCTGCGATCGCTTCACTATGTTTCTGTTCGATATACCCATAAAGGAGCTTCTCTTTGGAGGGAAAGTAGTTGTAGATGGTAGGGTTACTCACCCCTGCATTCTTCGCCATCTCTCTGAGACTGGCATTGGCAAACCCTTTTTCGATGATGAGGTCTACAGCTGCTTGGAGAATCTTGGTTCTTGTTTTGGCCTTGGCAGATTGACTGATTTTCATGATACTTCCTTTGATTTAGATCAAATATTTAACGAAGTATAATATATTTTAGTCTTTATGTCAAGTTTTACTATAGTATTTTAAATATTTACCAATTTCTCCAATAACTGCTCATGCACCAGACCATTGCTACAGACGATACTCTTATCATCAAAATCATACGCATTGCCAGCAACATTGGAGACCTTGCCCCCTGCTTCCTGCAGGATGAGTATCCCACCTGCCACATCCCAGGGCTTGAGATCGATCTCGTAGAAGGCATCTATCTTTCCTTCTGCTAAATAGCAAATATCTACCGCTGCTGCTCCCAGACGGCGAATATCTCGGATATGGGGCAGCAGATTGGTCAGGCAATCGATAACCCAGTGGTACTCGACGCCAGCATTCACCTTGGCATAGGGGAAGCCTGTACCGATGAGAGATTGCTGGAGGGTATCTTGGGTACTGACGGAGAGTCGCTTCTCACCTAGATAAGCACCTTCTCCCCGTACCGCCCAGAACATCTCTTCCAGGATAGGGTTATAGACCACCGCCATCACAGGCTTTCCCTCCTCCCAGACACCGATCGAGAGTGCCAGGTGCGGAAATCCATGGACAAAATTGGTCGTGCCATCTATCGGATCGATATAGATCGCCTTGTCATAGTGATAGCTACCCTCATGGCTCTCCTCTCCTACGAGTGTGTACTCTGAGAAGTCCACTTGCAGCCTCTCCATCACAAACTTTTCTACGGCTACATCATACTGTGTCACCAGATCAACCGTACCCTTGTGCGTAATCTCTTTAGTGGCATGGTAACCTTCATGGATGATCTTCCCTGCTTCCAAAGCTAACTGTTTGAGTTTCTCAATTTTTTGCACTGTTACCTCCTGTATATTCTACACTAATCATACCACAATCGTACTCTGATTCTCTACGGTATTGACCCTTTTTGGTTATACTGTGAGAGAACAGTATACAGGTATGTATGCTGCAAATCAACCAAGGAGAAATGATGGCAAGTTCATTAGTTACCAGACGTGCCCCAGAGTTTACAATGGGTGCATATGATCCTGCAGCTGGCACGTTTACGACTGTTAGCAGCGAGGACTATACTGGGGGATGGCATGCAATATGCTTTTATCCTGGCGATTTTACATTTGTTTGACCCACCGAACTGGCTGCCGTGAATGCAGCATCACAAAAATTTGAAGCGTTGGGTGTCAAACTATTGGTCGTATCCTGTGATACCAAATTTTCACATAAGCGATTTGTCGAAACTGAGCCTCTCATGGAGGGATTCAAGCTCATGATGGGTGCAGACAACAGCCACAAGGTCTCCAAAGCCTTTGGTGTTTATCACAAAGGAGACGGGATCGCTATCAGAGGTAGATTCCTGATCAATCCTGAAGGTATCGTGGTTGCCCAAGAGGTACTTACACCTCCTGTAGGCAGAAATGTCAATGAGTTCCTCAGACAGATCGAAGCCTATCTACATGTAGAAGCCACAGGCGAAGTCACCCCTGCTGGATGGAGAAAGGGTAAAAAAACCCTCCCGGTCAACACTGATCTGGAGAAGATGACAGGCCGCGTAGGCGACTACATCACCCTCGAAGAGATCCTCTCTTAGCACAGTTTTTCCTAAGGGCAGACCGATGTGTCTGTCCATAGATCACCCCTCAGACCACTCACTTCAAAGCAAACAAAAAATTAGCTATAATCACAGCATGAAAAAGACAATTGCAATCATCATCACAATTATAACACTCATCACTATGGCCTATCTCGGCAAACAGGGCTACCTCACCGCAAAACTGTATGAGGAGAAAACCTATGAGATTACCCAGCAGATGGATGCAGGTACCCTCGCAGAATTTCAACTCAAAGAGCTGGCACTCTTTACCCTCGGTCTGGTCAAAAATGATACCAAAGAGAAGATCATCACGCTGGAAAAAGAGCGACAGCTCTACAACACCCAGTCCAAAGCCTATGCACTCTACTTTGCTATTGGGGCGGGAGTGATCCTGCTACTCTACTTCTTGCTCTCCCTACAAGGCTTTACCATCGCTATCTCTCTGGCAGCCATGATCGCACTCATCAATGGACTTATCACCCCTATCCTACTGGTCATCATCCACAAACAGGTAGAGTACCTAGGTGATGTCGTACTCTCCTTTGAATCCAAAGGGATTATCGGATCGGTTGCCAAACTCTATAGCAATGGTTCTCTGGTAGTCGCAGGTGTGATCCTGCTCTTCTCTGTCATCATCCCTGCACTCAAGACCCTCTCACTGCTCTTTGTAGCAACCTTTGAGCACAGTCCTTTTGCCGCAAAGGTTGTAAAGTTCTTTAAGCATCTGGGTAAATGGTCGATGATCGATGTATTTGTGGTAGCCATCCTACTGGTCTATCTCACAGGCGGGAGCTCCGATACCAGCAGGGCAGAGCCAGAGATCGGGCTGTATTTTTTCCTCATCTATGTGATACTCTCGATGGTAGCAAGTTTGAGTGCAGATAAGATGCTGCATGAGAAGGCAGCCATCCCCTCGTAGATGCAGATTCCATATCCGCCCCTACGAACGCCTCAACGTCATCAACTCTGTATACAATACCCCGGCGATCATCAATCCCCCACCAAACAATTGTAACGGGAATAGCACTTCTCCCGCATAGAGGTATCCAAATACCGCAGCACTGAGTGGCTCCATCGTAAAGATCAAAGCTGTTTTGGCTGGAGTAGTAAAACGCTGCATACTGCTCTGTGCCCAAAAGGCAAAAACTGTGGCAAATAACACTGTTGACACCAGAGCCAGGATAAAGGTGTTGCTATAATTAGAGGGCATGATAGATCCATCCACTCCCAACCCAGTCACCAATGATGCAAAAGTGATCACTCCAAACTGTATCGTGACCAACAGTGTCACATCATAGAGTCGAACAAAGCGATCTGTAAAAAGAATATGCAGAGAAAAGAGTACCGCACAAACCAGTGTATAGAGCTCACCCATCCCCATACCAAGACCTCCCTGTCCCGTGAGGAACCATAGTCCTATCACGGCAACCACCGCACCAATGATCGCATAGCGAGACACGGATCGTTTGAAAAGCAGAAGTGCAAGGAAGGGGATAAAAATGACATTAAGTCCTGTAATAAATGCTACTGTAGAAGAGAGCGTTACAGTTAGCCCATACGTTTGAAAAGCAAAAGCAGAAAAGTTCAACGCACCAAGAAGAATAGAGGCATAGAGGGTTGGTCTGGTTAACCTACTCCAATGTTTCCACGCCACGATCGCCATCAAGATAAAGGCAAAACCAAACCGCCAAAAAAGAAAGGTATACACAGGAATCTCTTCAATCGCATCCTGTACCAGCGCAAAGGTTACCCCCCAGCTAATCGCAACCAACAGTAGGATACCATCTGCTTGGTAGGATTTGAGTTGCATGGGAACTATATCACCATCTTTACTGCATCGTGCTCGCCAAAAGTTTGAAATATGCTATTTCTCTCCTCTTCATCCTCTACTTCACAACTGATATTGTAGGTATGGAATTTACCTGTTTTAGAGATATTACCTGGTGCTACGAGATGCTCTTTGTCACCCATAACTCCGGAGATACATACCTTGAGTGCCTCTTTGTCTCTACCTATGATCTTGTATCCCCATTGACAGGGATACGTGATCTCTGGTTTGGTTTGACACTTATCGTCTAAAATCTCCACTTTTGCCTCCTGACTTCTTTTCTAGCTGCACATTACGGATTACCATGCCTTTGTCTATGGCTTTGAGCATATCATAGATAGTGAGCAGCCCGACACTCACGCCTGTGAGTGCCTCCATCTCTACCCCTGTCTGTCCATTGAGTTTAGCGGTGACGGTGAGCCTGAACCCTGGTAACTCCGGTAGCTCCTCAATATCGGTTTTGACTGAGGTAAGCATCAGCGGATGACACATGGGGATAAGGGTACTCGTCTGCTTGGTGCCTTGGATGGCAGCGATGACAGCAGTTTGGAGTACTGGGCCTTTTTTTGCCGTATTGGCTACTACTGCATCATAGGCTGCTTGCGTGACTTCGATCATACCGCTGGCAGTGGCAATCCTAGTACTATTTTTCTTATCTGAGACATCAACCATTTTAGGTTTATTCTGATCATCTAAATGAGTGAGGTTCATGGATATCCTTAAACTTTTTGTGTATTTTAGCATAAAAAATGACAAGCCATTGCTACCCAAAGCGCATAAATGACGATAAAAATGTAAAAATGACGGAAATAGTTAAGAATTTAATACTTTCTTCATCATTTTCTGTTACAATTCTGTAACAATGAAAGGAGATACATGGTTTATGCATATTTAAGACAACTCACTGACAGCAATAGCCTGTCTCAACAACAACAAAATATTCTTTCTTACTCTTTGGCAATGTCCCTGACTATTGATAAAGAAGTCATGGAATACTCTAGTGTGAATCATACGATAGAAGATCGAGAAAAGTTTGAATCCTTTATCCATGGACTAAAAGAAGGGGATACTATTATTACCCAAAGTCTTTTAATACTAAGCACACAGGTAAATGAGATCATCAAGATCATAAACTGTATGCTGAGCCATAAGGTTGACCTCTATATCACTGACTCCAAAACCCTCATTAACAGAGAAACAAATATTACAGAAATCTTCCCTCTGCTCAATACCCTCACCGAAGAGCAAAAAGAGAAAAAGAAGCAGATAGGCCGCCCCAAAGGGAGTCGCTCCTCTTCCAAGTTTGATGAATTTCAGTCTCAGATCATTACCTTTCTCAAGGAAAGGATGAGTGTCAGTGCTATCGCTAGAGAGCTACAGGTAAGCAGAAGTTCACTAAAGGACTATATAGAGTCCCGAGAGCTTCGTAGGCTGATTGAAAAATCATGGATAGAGGTTTCACAGCCCAAAAAGAATTATTCTGAAAGACATATCAATACGCTTTTGATATGCCCTTTCGAAAAAAATAAAACAAAGGAAATTGTATCATGACAGAAACAGAAACAACTCAGGAAAAGAAAATAGGTAAAAAAGAGTACCTCAAAGATTGGATCTCTTATGCCACCAAACGATACTGGTTCTATGGGCTCTTTACACTTATCGCTTTGGTAATACCTTGGATCAAATTAGGTGGCAATCATCTCTTTCTGCTGAGCTTTGACCACAAGCGCTTTCATCTGGCAGGTATTGCCTTTGATATGCAAGAGCTCCTACCTTTGGTTTTCTTGCTTCTCATGCTCTTTGTAGGGATCTTTGCAATGACTGCTATCGGTGGTAGGGTGTGGTGCGGCTGGGCATGTCCTCAGACCATCTTCCGTGTCATCTATCGTGACCTTATAGAAACCAAAATTCTTAAGCTTCGTAAGCGCATCAAGAACAAGCAACAAGAACCAGATATGAGTAAACCTCTCAATCAGATCAAAAAGCTTGTTGCAATTCTTCTCTGGTCGATTCTTGCTTTGATCGCTGCGGCTGATTTTATTTGGTATTTTGTACCTCCTGAAGAGTTCTTCCAATATATTCAAAACCCTTCTGAGCATGGGATTATGATGGGTATCCTCATCGGCGTGGCCCTTTTCCTGATCGCAGATATTGTTTTTATCAAAGAGAACTTCTGTGTCTATATCTGTCCCTATAGCCGCGTACAATCCGTACTCTATGATGATGATACGATCATGGCTGTCTACAACCCCAACCGTGGTGGAGATATCTATCAAGGAGAGGGAGACAGCCGTCACAAGGTCTATGACAAGAAAAAAGACCTTCTTGCAGATAACCCCACAGCTGAGTGTGTCACCTGTGAGAGCTGTGTCACGGTCTGTCCTACCCATATAGATATCCGAAAAGGACTACAGTTAGAGTGTATCAACTGTCTGGAGTGTGTCGATGCCTGTACCGTAGTCATGGGTTCTCAAGGCAAGCCAAGCCTTATTGAATGGAACAGTGAGCATGAAGTGATTGATGGCGGGCATACAAGCCTAAAGCGACCCAAAGTGATAGCATACCTAAGCGTCATCGCTCTTATCGTGATCGGACTATTCATGGCAGGGAACTCTAAAGAAAATATGTTACTCAATATCAATAAAGACACACGTCTATATAAACTCATTGATGGGGGGAGTGTAGAGAATGACTATACCTTCCTTTTCCAAAATACAGACAACAAAAAACACCAATACTATTTTGAAGTGCAAGGACTAGAAGGTATCAAGATTATCAAACCTAGCAAGCCATTCTCTATCTCTGCTGGATTTAAAAAGAAGAAAATTGTTATCTTGGAAACAAATAAAGTGCTGGTTGAGAGCAGCAAACAGGATACGCCACTGCCTATCACTATCAAAGCCTATGCGGTAGATGATCCCAAAAATATCGTGGTCTTTAGAAAGAGTGTATTTGTCTATCCAAGAATAGATAAACTGAAGAAGTAAAATCCTGCGGGCAAAGCCCGCAGGGGAGATAAAGAATATCAGGTTATTTTCTGATTCCTTTTACCCAATTGCCCATCGCTTCATGTGCTTGGGGATTAGGTGCATCCATAAAGGTGATCGTAAACTTGTCTGCTTCTTCTACGATAGCGATACTTCTAGGTCGCACTGCTGCGATCTGAGGGATAGGCAACTCTTTACCAAAGCAGAAGACTACGATCTTCACATCAATTACTTTTTCATCCATCTCATGATCAGGAAGATTTCTCGTGTGCGTATAGTGATCAAAGGTAGCAATATAGGCCGCTACAGGATGGGCTGCGATCTTCTCTTCTATATAGGTAACGATCTCGTCTGTATTGGCAAATCTTGCTTCCTCTTTTCCAAGTACCATCGCTTGTACTGGATAGGTGTCTTTAATACTCATGCTTTTCATTGTTTTTCCTTATAATTATGATTTGAAGATGTAATACTACAGTAAAAATCCTTAATTAAGAGTTTTTTTATCCTAATTAAACTATAATGTTAGGGTCTAGTAAACTTTAAGAGTCCAAAAGGTATCTTAAAGCATGACTACACCGAACAAAAACAAGTACTCAAAAGGTACGCACATTTCAGAGCGTAAATTTAGGCAGTTAATTAAGTGTTTTTCACTTGATCTAAATGCATATGAAACCTCAAAGATAACTAACATATCTCATACGACTTGTAAGAAGCTATTTCAAAAGTTACGCATATACATCTACCAGAATCTACTAGAGAACAATATTGAAGATGGAGAGTTTGAATTAGATGAATCTTACTTTGGTGCCAAAAGAGTAAGAGGAAAACGTGGTAGAGGTGCAGCAGGAAAGACACCTGTGTTTGGCTTATTAAAAAGAGATGGTAATGTCTATGTTCAAATAGTCAAGAACTGCTCGAGAGCTGAACTCATGCCTATTATTGAGGGAAAGATACTTGAAGGAAGTACTATTCATACTGATGGTTGGAAAGCCTATGATGGCTTAGTCCTTAATGGCTATGATCACTACAGGGTCTTTCATTCCAAAGATGAGTTTGTGCGAGGTAAGTCTCATGTAAATGGCATTGAATCCTTTTGGAGTTATACTAAAAGAAGATTGGCAAAGTTTAATGGACTTAGAGATGAGATGTTTTATCTCCATCTCAAGGAGAGTGAGTTTAGATTCAACAATAGGCATAATGATATCTATGCTATACTATTAAAGAATCTTCGAACAAATAACCTCTAAAGTTTACTAGACCCAATGTTATTAACAATTTTAATACAAGGAAATAACATGGCAACAGTAACATTTAAAAATGATATCGTATGTAACCTCGGTGGAACAGAAATCAACGTAGGTGATACAGCACCCGTAGTCACAGTAGTCAACTGTGACCCAATGCTCCAAGATGAGCAAGTAGGAGGAGAAGGTAAAGTCCAACTCGTCATAGCAGTACCTTCACTAGATACTGGTGTATGTGATGCAGAGACAAGAAGATTCAACCAAGAAGCAGCAAACCTAGACGGTGTAGAGGTCATTACAGTCTCTATGGACCTTCCTTTTGCAGCAGCTAGATGGTGTGGTGCTGCAGGCATCGAGAACCTCAAAGTATGTTCTGACTTTAGAAACAAAGATTTTGCAAATGCCTATGGTGTACTTCTTGCAGACGGTCCTTTGGCTGGTGTCACTGCTAGAGTCATTTTTGTAGTCGGGAAAGATGGGAAAATTACCTATAAGCAAACTGTCCCAGAGATCACTGAAGAGCCTAACTACGAAGAGGCAATTGCAGCAGCAAAAGCAGCACTCTAGTCTTTCTCCTCTCTACCCACTTTATGCAAGTGGGTACCTCTAATACATTCCCTTTCTATTTCTATAACTTTTTAATAGTAACTATGATACACTCCTTTACATTTTCTCAAAAGGATACAACCCATGCATAAAACACATCTACTGATTGCCACAACAGCAGCCTTGCTGCTCTCTGGATGTAATCTATTTGGCCCTAGCCAACCCTCAGGTACAAGAGGAGGGAGTTATCCTTCTTCTGGATGTACGCAGTCCATGAGCAGTACCTTAGCAGACAAAATTGTCGTAGACAAATCAGATAGAAAGATGTATCTTTATAAGAGCGGTTCTCTGCTTGGCAGTATGCCTATCTCATTAGGTGCCAATGACCACCAAGGGGCTAAAATAAAACGTGGGGACAAGCGTACACCTCTTGGTACCTATACCGTCCTCAACAAGCGATGTCACTCTGTAAAGTATATGGCAATGACCATCTCCTATCCCAATGCAAGTGATCGTGCCAAAGCTGCTGCCAGAGGAGTACACCCTGGTAGCCTCATCACCATCCATGGTCAGCCACACTGGAATGCAGACGGGCACGGGGACAGCTATACGCTCTCTAAAGACTGGACAGACGGGTGTATTGCTCTTACCAACAGTGGTATGCGTAAACTCTGGTCTATGATCAGAGTCGGTACACCGATCACGCTACGCCCTTAATCCATGAGTCGCTATACACCCAAACAGATAGAGAAATACCAGCGACAGAAATATATCACTTTCCTGGGAAAGATCAGTAAAAATCTTTTCCGCCTTCTCCGCCAGGAGGAGACCACTGCCGTACAATTTACCAGTAAATTTGATGAACTCATGCAAAAACTTGGAGAGCTGGAGTCTATCAGACTAGACTCAGAGTACCTCCAAGAGACCAAAAGCTATATAGATAGACTCTACTTCCAAACCAAAGAGATCACCGATAAGCAGCTTGAAGATATCAAAGCAGCAGAGATGAGCAACCTCAACCGCCTACAGAAACTCAAGAAACGTACCACCTATAAAAAAGACAAGCATCGTCATGGGGAAAGAGATCAGGATTGGGGGTAACGTACGCTTCGCGTACGGGTAAGTTGGTATATTGGTTATTGGTATATTGCTGAGAGATTAGTATCGAGAATTTTAATCTCCTCTTCCAGAGCTATGCCAAACTCTGCCAGCACTTTCTCTTTTGCCAGTGTGATCAATGCGATGGCATCTTCATAGTTCCCTTTTCCCAGATTGACCAGAAAGTTCGCATGCACTTCACTCCATGCCATATCCCCTATCCGGTAGCCCTTGAGCCCTACGACATCGATGAGTTTACCTGCAGCATCTCCTTCTGGATTCTTGAAAGCTGAGCCTGCAGAGGGATCATGAGGCTGATTGGCACGGAGGGCTCTGAGTTCTTCATTGAGTGCCTGCGAATAACCTCTGCATATCTCAAATCTAGCAGCAGTAGCGATACCTCCCAGATCAGCAAAGCGGTACCCATGTGGGATCCTCTCTTTGGGTACCCACTTACCATCGATCTCAATGCTATGGAGGATATCAAAGATCTCATACTGTTTGACCCCCGCATTCATTGCCAGCATCCCTCCCAGCATACCAGGCAGTTTAGCACAAAACTCAAAGCCTGCGATATCATGCTTTTTGGTATAGGAAATGATCCGCCCCGTAGGCATCGCAGCCCCAATCTCCAGTATGCCATCCTCTTCTACAATAGTGGCAAAATCTTTAGAGAGCATCATCAGTGGTGGAGGAGTAGGGGATACCAGTAGATTATTGGCACCCCCGATGAGATAGCGATCTCCAGGGATACGATCACCCTTTTCAATCATCAGTACCTCTTCAGGCTGCCCGATACGGATGCTGGAGTAGGTGGAGAAGTCTATGGTTTTATTTTTCATTAATTTGAACGAAGCTCGCTATACTCACGAGGTATCAAATAATCCTCTGTGACCATCGGTGCTTCCCACATACCATGCTCAAAGCCAATCTGATAGAGTCTATCCAGTGCTTTGAGTTGTAATGTACTAAGCTCTACCGACTCATCCGAGGCATACATATCCAGATATTTTGTCAGCATCTCATCAGAGATACGCACCAGAGAATCTGCTTCCAGCTTGGTACAGAGCTCCTCTTTACGATCATTGGCGACCTTGACCCCATCGATGAGTATCTGCTCGATCTCTATGGCGCGGGTCAGCGGTAGGCTACGGCGTACTGCCATACCACCTAGTGGCAAGGGCAAGCCTTCGCCTGCGAGCTCTACCCAGATATCCCACACTTCTTTCTCTACCTCCAGGCTCTCATCATAGTCCAGGATCGACTCATGAATGAGTACCCCGGCATCCACTGCCCCGCTCACTACCGCCTCTTCTATTTCTAAAAAATCCATGTACACAGGTCTGGCCTGGGGATAATAGATACGAAAGAGCATCGCATTGGTGGTGTACTTTCCGGAGAGAGCCACACGAAAGTTTCTCTTGAGCTTTTTATCCTTGCGTCGGATCAGCTTAGGGCCATACCCCTCACCAAAGCTCACAGCCGTTCTCAACAGTGCATACTCATCACGGATCAGTGGATACATCCCAAAGCTGATCGCACTGACATCATAGGTGCCCCTCAAAGCTTCGACATTGAGCGTCTCGATATCCAGTCCAATGTTTTCAAACTGGTATCCTCGGGTATCTACCCAGCCAAATTTGATCGCAAAGTACATAAAGATATCATCAGCATCTGGAGAGTGGGCTAGTTGGATAGTTTTTGGCATGGTTACTCGCTTTTGTAATGTAGGTGTATTTTAACATAAGGGGACAAAAAAAGAAATTTACACCGACAGGTAACTATTTTTAACTAAAATATACGCCACTTGGGCATTTCTTCACTTTGTTTCGGCCACAATTTCATGATAATTTTTACCATAATATATCAAATACCCATAAAAATATGACAATTTGACATATTTTTACCTATTTCTCCAAAATTATACTAAACTGCTGACATGACTAAATACTCTCCATGAGATTTAGATAAACTTCAACATCAAGGACAAGGATATGACAATGGCAATGGATGCAAACAAACAAAAAGCACTGGATATGGCGATCAAGCAGATCGACAAGGCATTTGGCAAGGGTACACTGATGAGACTCGGAGATAAAGAGTTCGAGCCTATTGAGTCCATAAGCACAGGCTCACTGGGGTTGGATATGGCTTTGGGTATTGGTGGTATCCCTAGAGGGCGTGTCGTAGAGATCTATGGACCTGAGTCTTCGGGTAAAACCACGCTAGCACTGCAAACCATCGCTTCCGCCCAAAAAGAGGATATGGTCTGTGCCTTTATCGATGCGGAGCATGCACTGGATGTCGTCTATGCCAAAAACCTCGGCGTTGATACGGATAACCTGCTCGTCTCTCAGCCAGACTTTGGTGAGCAGGCATTGGATGTACTAGAGACATTGACTAGATCCGGTGCGGTGGATCTCATCGTCGTAGACTCTGTCGCTGCTCTCACACCAAAGAGTGAGATCGAAGGAGACATGGGAGATACCCATGTCGGACTACAGGCACGTCTCATGTCACAAGCCCTCAGAAAACTCACAGCGATCCTACACAAGACCAACACCACTGTCATCTTCATCAACCAAATCCGTATGAAGATAGGTACCATGGGGTATGGCTCTCCTGAGACTACCACAGGTGGCAATGCCTTGAAGTTTTACTGTTCTGTACGTATAGATGTACGCCGCATTGCGACACTCAAGCAAGGAGAATCCTCTATAGGAAACCGGGTCAAAGCAAAAGTTGTCAAAAACAAAGTAGCCCCTCCATTTAGACAAGCAGAGTTTGATATCATGTTTGGTGAAGGCATCTCTTTTATAGGAGAGCTCATAGATTACGGTGTCAAGATGGATATCATCGATAAATCAGGTGCTTGGTTTAGCTATGGTTCAGAAAAATTAGGACAAGGAAAAGAGAACTCAAAGATCACAATCAAAGAAAACCCGGAGATGATGGCAGAGATAGAACAGAAAATCAAAGAAGCACTGGGGTATGGTGTGGGACTGACAGTAGATGAGAGTGAGATGAAAGAGGACTAATCACTATATTTCGGGTATAATGTTGCCATTCTATACTAAAGAGATACAATGTTTGATTTTAACAGTCTACCAGATGAACAAAAAGCGTATTACCATGACAAACTCCATGAGTATGCAGAGAGAATAGGAGGCGTCAATTTCCTTCTCCTACTCATAGAAGCCATCAAAGAGGCAAGCCCCCATCCTCTTACGGCTACCCATAGAGAGCTTTCCCTCAGTAGCGTAAAGCTCAAGTGGAACAAGGTTATCTTCAATGATAAGCTGCAATTGCTGATAAAGACCCATGAAAATGGAGGTAAAGGTGGCAATCTCCTCCCCAAGAAAGAGACAAAAGGTTTCAAAAAAGTACTCAACCTTCTCAGAATGATGAAGCCTATTATTTTTACTGTGATGCCCGCCCATAGAGAAGATGGCGAGGGCTTTATCTTTCAGCCATTTGAGATCATCAGTGAAAGCAATACCAAGCTCAATTTTATCTTTGAGATACTCTTCTTCTCTTCTATGGGAAGTGTCAAAGAGATACTCAACTATAAGACAAAAGTCTAAGATGCCAGGTACGAAACGAACAAATATCAAAATAGGGCAAAATGTCGGTATCGTCATGAAAGAGGATCAGTCCACAGGCTATATCACCTATGGGCTCGTCCAACGTATCTTGACCAATAGCGCAACCCATCCTCATGGTATCAAAGTCCGACTCGATACCAGAGAGGTTGGCAGGGTCAAAGAGATCGTCTCTTGAGACTCTTTATCGATGGGGATGCTTTCCCCAACCTACTCAAGCCTATCGTTCTCAAGGCCATAGAGAGGCTGACTCTCCCCACGACAGTCATCGCAAACAAAAAGATCACTATCGGCAACTCCTCACACATCCAGTACCTTCTTGTAGATCAAGGGGCAGATGAAGCAGACCACCTCATCGTAGAGATGGCAGAAGAAGGTGATTTGGTCATCACCGCAGACATTCCACTGGCTGATAGAGTCATCAGCAAACATGCCCATGCACTTGATCACAGAGGAGAGCTCTACTCTATAGAAAATATCAAGCAGTACCTAGCCATGAGAAATCTCATGGAGAGTATCCGAGAGAGTGGAGAGATCACTGGAGGGCCAAAGCCCTTTGGCACCAAAGATGCCCATGCCTTTGCCAATCAGTTCAATGCTTTTTTGGCAAAGTATATTAAATAACTTTTTTAAGACATACCAACACTAACGCCTCATACGCTCTCGTCACTTCACTATCTACTTCTTTATCTGAGCGGAACTTTTTATGGATCTTCTCTAGAGATTTTCGACTTACCTCATCAAGCCATTGCTCTTTAAATGATTCATCCATGGCAAGTGTCACAGAGCCTCTCTTGGCATGAGATCTGGCAGCTACTTTGTGTAGATGATAGAGTGAGCGCCCCAGCAAGATATAGGGGAAATTTCTATTCTCCATAGGGCCTATCTCCAGATACCTTTTGCCCAAAGTCCTACCCAGTACTCTGATATCTGAAAGCTCATCAAAGCCAAAGTACGCCCCCACACCTCCTACCACCGCACCAATAGCACCTCCCAGCAGGAGTGTATGCCCGGCAAAGAGCAGATCGATGCCAGCACCAGTCACTGCACCTCCGGTCACACCGGTAATGATCATCTCCTGTCTTGTAAGCCCAAAGACCGAAGCACTCTCCTTGGAGAAGAGATCCATCCCTTCAAAAAATAGCCCCTCTTGCTCTTTTTGCAACTGCTGATGGTTCCAGATCTGCTCTATGAACTTTTGGGATTTTTGCTCCAGCTTGCGTAAGTGCGCTTGATAGTTCTGTAGTATCTTTTCTCTCTCTGCATCATTGGCATCCTCGCCGGAAAGCTTCAACTGTTCCACATATCGCAACGAGCCCTGTACCAGATAGGCTATCGTTTTGGCACTCTGCTCCAGCTTTTGATCCCTTCGTTTCTCAAAGAGAGCAATAGAGTGCTTCACTGGCTCTCTCCATGATTCATCCAGCTGTGCTATAGATTCCAGCAGAAGTAACTGCTGTGTCGGATCAGTCTGCATGGGGTCATAGGTTCTGACCGTTCTAAAATACTGCTCCAGTGCTTTTCTCCACTCTTGAGTATAGTCATGCTCCCCAATATGGTTGATCAGTGCCATAGAGGGCTGTCCCGTCCAACGCAGTATCTCCATCTCTGCCTCATACTCCTCACCATACGGCTTGGAACCATCCACCACATAAATGATCCCTGCACCCTCCATGATAGGGGTCAGTAGCTCTACCTCATCGGCAAATCGTTCATCTTCTCTATGTGTGTTGATGAAGGCCTCAACCGCCTCTGCTCTTTTGTGGGCGGGCACATCATGTTTTTCCAGCCAAGCAAGGACGCTTCTGGCTCTTTGAAAACCTGGGGTATCAAAAAGTTCATAGATGATACTGCCATCCACTTTGAGAGGAAAACTCCTGCTTTTGGTAGTGGTTCCCGGTGTATCTGATATCTGTACTGTATCATCCTGGGCGAGAGATGCTACGATGCTGCTCTTGCCTTTGTTGGGATGTCCGACAACGGCAAATTTGGGGTGAGGTGCAGTTAATTGATGCGACATAGCCATACCTTTGGATGATCAAGTAGCTGTATCTTTCTCTCCCAGATGTTCAACTCTCTGGAGGTGGGGATATAGCTATCTGCTTTGGTTCCTACGGGCAGTAGTGTGATCTTATCCACCTGTGTTATGATTGCTGAGAGTGCATCCATCAGGTCCATCGTGGGAGGTTCCCAGGACTTGACATAGAGCAGTACCTCTCCCTGCAACCTTGAGATGATCTCCTCATCTTCATACAGTGTATTGGTGCCACCTATATCAAAGGTATGTTCACTGCCTACTTGCATGCTGTCATTGAGTATCACGATATCATTTTTGCTCATTGCCCAGCCCAGTGTGATCTTATAGCGAGGGTCTACTATTTGTAGCACTCTACTATAATGATGTGTCTCTGGTGTAAATGTAAGCTCTTGCTTGGACGCAGTGGTTGTCACTAGTGGCGTCTTCATCTCATAAAGTAGACGCTCAACTCCTTCCAGACTCATCAATGATTTTTTGAGTGCCCTATGGAAGCCAAAGGAAGCCAAAAGCCACATCCCAAAGCGCCATACAATCGCATAGAACAGTGTGGCACATGCCAAAAACTTCCACCACTCTCCCAGTTTGGCAGCATTGGCAACCATCCCACTGTCCAGCTTCTCTCCCAGTCTAAAATACTGACTCTGCTCTATCAAGTCGACAGAGGGCACAGCAGAAGGAAACACGCCACTCCATGGCAAGGACAGAGTCTCTAAGAAGGCATGAAACTGCTCTGGGGAGACTTGTATCGTGGTACTCCATGCAAAGGCAATATCTTTGGTCGCCACAATCCCCAAAAGTGCCAACAGTAATCCTATCGCAAACAGCAATGCCAGAAGCTGTGATCTTTTGACCACCAGCCAATTGAGCAACAGCGGATTGATTTTGAGTTTGGACAAGGTCACTCTGGCTTCTTGTGAAAAGAATCCCACTATTTTCTCCATCCAATAGGCAGGTGAAACATGTACCAACAGGCTCTGTGCCTGATTGGCTCTCAGCATTGAAAACAACGCCAAAAGCATTGTAAAAAGTGGGATAAAGACAGCCACTGCTAAAAAATAGATCAGATTAACTGGCTCTTTACCACTATAACTCAGTAGTCCTATACCCGTCACCACACCCAACACCAGAGCAAGTACACCTAGCACCAGAGAAACAACATAGAGATACTTACAAAACTGTGTGCTTTGTGTAGGGGAGGGGAGGCTATTTTGATGTGCTTTGACCCAAGCCACAAGCATCTGCAGAGAGCTTTGCACTTGCAGGTCATTTTCAAGGGCAAACGCCCTATTGTTCTCATGTGTCAGTGTGCGATCATCTAAAAGTTGGTAGAGATCTATATAGCTATGTAAATTCATACCGTGATTTTAGCATACTTTGTTGTATGGCACGCCTTGGTCACGGTGAATCAGCACTCAAGGCTTCTTCTCGCTATCACTATTATTGAAACAGCCTTACTTTTCTTTAGTCCTGCATAGGTCAGGTTAAACCTCTATTCTCTGTACCTCTTGTCTATGGCTTGTATCATGCGTACTGATATAAGCATGTATTGCTCTTGCCGCTCTTTTCCCTTCGCCTAGTGCTTGGATGACCGTAGCCGCACCACTACTTGCATCTCCTCCCGCAAAGGTGCCCTCCACACTGGTCATATGGTTCTCATCTACGATGATGACACCCCTCTCATCTCTCTTGATGTCTGGTGCACGGTCCAGGAACAGTCTGTTGGGCACTGTTCCTAGTGCCTCGATGACGGTATCACACTCCATATAAAAGGTACTCCCCTCTATAGGCTTAGGGGATATTCTTCCATCCTCTCCCTCTACGAGCTCCATCTTAATCAGCTCCATGTAGTCGATAAACCCATCGTCATCACCGTGGAACTTGATAGGATTGACAAGTTCATGAAAGATGATCCCTTCCTCGAGGGCATGATGCAGCTCTTCTTTACGTGCAGGTGCCTGCTCTTTGGTTCTTCTATAGATGATATGCACCTCATCTGCACCCAACCTTTTGGCTGTTCTGGCTGCATCCATAGCCACATTTCCTGCACCTATCACAGCCACTTTGTTACCGCAGTTGATAGGCGTATCCCACTCAGGGAACTTATATGCCTTCATTAAATTTGCACGAATGAGGAACTCGTTCGATGAGTAGACATTGTCCATAGGATTTTCACCAGGGATACCCATAAATTTCGGTGCACCTGCACCCATCGCTAAAAATACAGCATCATTCTGACTGACCAGTTCATAGTAATAGATGTTCTGACCTACGGTATGGTTTAACTCTATCTTAACCCCCATCTCCTCTAAATGCTCTATCTCTTTTTCTACGATCGCTTTGGGTAGCCTAAACTCTGGTATACCATATACCAGCACGCCACCTGCTTTGTGTAGCGTTTCATAAATGGTGACGGCATACCCATATCTTCTGCACTCCGAAGCACATGCCAAGCCTGCCGGCCCTGATCCTACTATAGCGATATGTTTATCCTCATTATTCGCCTTGATCTCCTCTACTTCCACCTTGTGTGTCCGACCCCAGTCAGCGATAAAGGCCTCAAGCTTTCCTATCGCAATAGGTTGATCAAATTTTTCCAAGATACAGGCACCTTCACACTGCTTTTCCTGTGGACATACCCTACCTGAGCAAGCAGGGAAAGCATTGTCCTCTTTGACCAAAAGATACGCCTCTTTGAATTTTCTCTCTGCTATAAGCAAGTTCATCTCTTTGATGCCGATGGTAACAGGGCATGCTGGCTCACATTTTGGTTTTTTACACTGTATGCATCTGGCAGCCTCTTCGACTGCCTGATCTTCGGTATAGCCATAGGGCACTGAATTGAAGTTTGTGATTCGCTCCATAGGAGGCTGTTCCCCCATAGGAATTCTAGGTTTTATTTTTGGCATTGTCCGCATCCTCCTTTGTGAGCTTCATAATAATCATTTGCCTCTTTTTCCTTTTTCTCCTTTGTGAGCTTCATAATAATCATTTGCCTCTTTTTCCTTTTTCTTGAACATGTGGTATCTCTTGATAGCTTTATCCCAATTCACCTTTCTACTGTCAAACATAGGCCCATCTACACAAGCCAGCTTCATCTCTCCATCGATATAGAGTCTACATGCACCACACATACCAGATCCATCAACCATCATCTGGCGGGTGGTAAAGAGATTGTCTATATTATTTTTTGCCAAAACGGTTGAGACTGCCTTCATGGTAGGCAGTTTGCCGCCTCCAAACACAAAGTCAATTTTCTCTCCCTCATCAATCATTTTTTGCAATGGGACGATATAGCTCCCCTCCTCTCCAAATGAACCATCTTCTGTAGTGATAATATGTTTATCTACTAACGCTTTGGTAAGATAATCTTCTGGATATATCTCTTTTTTACTTGGATAGGTTTGTATAGAGGTAATCCTGTTTCCCTCTATTTTACTCAGTGCTTCACAGATAGCATAATTCTCTGCCTGTCCACACACAGCATCAGATACCACCACCACATTGCCATATACCTTCTCCTTTATGCCATGCCCTAGAGGGCCAATGACATTTTCGAAGCTGGTCATGCCATCTCTTAGCTCCTTGGATGTTTTTCCAAGTTTTCGTATAAACATGGTAAGCTTCCCATTCTCAGCCTTCATAACGGACATGGGGATTCTCTCCCCCTCTTTTCTGGTCATAAGCATGACAAACTGTCCAGGATGAAATCTCTCGACAATCTCTGGTGCTTCTACATCTACCAGAAAATCCATTGAATCCAAATCAATCATTTTTGTTATATTGAATGACACGTTTTCCTCCATGAAAATTATATTTATTATATGCTAGAGTAATAGTATGGAGAAAGGCAAGAGAAGAAAGGTCCGCAACAAAAATAAATTAAATTAAATTAAATTATGTAACAATCAGTAACACAAAAGCCTCGATAAAAAAGGATAAAAAGTGTCTTAAAGTACCAAAATAAGGATATTTTAAATCAATTTAATTTAGGTAAACATTAAATGAGACTTATAAGAACTATACAAAAATTCTGCTATACTTTGAAACAAGGAGTCTGCTATCGATATCTACCTTTTACTCTTTCTCATTATTATCCTGGTAGGCTCAGTGGCAGTTTACATCTACTATCTGAAAGAAAAAAACGAACATCTTCAAGCGATCCAAACCGGCATCTGCCCCAAATGTAAAAAAGAGTCTATCGTACTCAATGATCAGAGAGGAGGAGGGTGCGGGCCAAAACTGCTCTCTTTCTACTGTACAGAGTGCGGGTATGAGAACAGCTTCAGCGTAGATAGTAGCTGTAACCTATAGCTACTATTAGAGCCTCTCTTCTCTGTATTTTTGCAGTAGTCTGTCCGCCTCGACGAAGAGCGTATACTCCTCTATATCTTCTTTGAGAAGAGGCAGATACTTCTCATAGGTACGCCATAGCTGCTCGGCTCCTTTCCTTTTATCACGACGAATCAGCTCAAAAGCTGTGGCACCGTTGATATAGCCTTTAAGGAGTTTGGTCAGAGGGTGCTCCTCCTTTTTATAGAGTTTCCATTGATGCTCCATCGTCTCATGGGCTTCAGAAAATGCTTCCTCTTTAAGGTTTTGAATAAAGATCTGTAAAGTTTCTTTCATCACGTTATCTCTTCTGCTCAAATCTTGGTACAAATCCATGGCAGTAGGGCTCAGTACCTTTATGCTCATAGTAGTCCTGGTGCCCCTCATCTGCTGCATAAAAAGGTGCTTTGGCAAGAATCTGTGTTGCTACACGATAGCCATTCTCTTCCAGCTCTCTGATCAAGTCTGCCACTACCTCCGCTTCTGCCTCATCAGAGACAAAGACTGCTGAGAGGTACTGGCTACCGATATCAGGACCTTGACCATTACTCTGTTCAGGGTCATGGATCTCAAAGAAGTGCTTAACTATCGCACGATAAGAGACCATTGCAGGATCATACTGTACCTCTACTGTCTCCAAATGTCCTGTCCCCCCTCTGACCACATCATAATAGTCCGGATCAACCACATGTCCACCCATAAAACCCGATACCACACTCTCTACACCTTCGAGCTGTTGCAGATAATGCTCCACACCCCAAAAGCACCCCCCTGCAAGATAGGCTCTCTTAAGGGGGCTCTCCTTTATCACAAAGGCTTCTTTTGGCTGAAATACCAAAGAGACAGAGTTGACACAGTGTCTGATATTTTTGGGAGTCATCTCCTCACCCTCAAAGACGTGCCCTAGATGTCCCCCACAGTTACCACACACGATCTCAACCCGTCTGCCATCTATATCGGGCACTCGCTGCACTGCACCAGTAATCTCATCGTCAAAACTTGGCCATCCACAGTGTGACTCAAATTTATCTTTCGTCTGATATAGTGGTGCCCCACAGAGCCTACATGCAAATACACCTTCCTCTTTGATCTCCAGTAATTCACCGGAAAAAGGTCTCTCTGTTGCCTTATCTACGAGCACGGCACGTTCAAAGTCATTAAGTGTTTCTATCTTGGTTCGAAATGCTGTTTTGATATCCGATAGCATGATTTCTCCTGTTTTGTCATAGCTTTATCATAACTAAACAAGATAAATATTATCTGATTTTAACAGTAAGCATATTAGGGAGGGTCAACAGGGAACATGCCCTGTCGAAAAGGATAGAGATATTATTTTTTGAATGGTGTCACGTACATATTGATGTAGCGACCCTCTTGGTGGGCAGGCTTTTCTAGTGTTCCTAGATCCTCCACCATAGGCCAGATACGGTTGAGTACCTCAATGCCTAGCTCAGGTGTCGCCATCTCTCTACCTCTGAGAAAGACTCTTAGCTTAACATGCTTACCTTTTTCTAGGAATTCTCTGGCATGCTTGACCTTGTAATCGATATCATTTTGGGCTATTTTACAGGAGAATTTGACCTCTTTAACTTCGATCTTCTTCTGATTTTTCTTTGCCTCTTTCTTCTTCTTCTCGAGCTGGTATTTATGTTTACCGTAATCCATAATTTTGGCAACAGGAGGCTTGGCATCCGGAGACATCAGTACCAGATCCAACCCTCTCTCTTCAGCGATCTTCAATGCTTCATCGCGGCTAATGATACCAAACTGTTCGCCATCATCTGCAAGAACTCGTAATTCTCTATCTCTGATACGGTCGTTCATGACTGTATCGTCTGCCTTTTTTCTGCCTCTGTTGTTGTTATGGTGTCTACTCAAATTCTACCTTCTTGTAATTGTTGCTTCAATTGTAACATAAAATCATCTTCAGAGAGATTATACTGCTCTTTTTTACGTCTATCCCTGATGGCGACGCTTCGGTTGGTGACCTCTTCTTCTCCGATAATGACCACATAGGGTACCCTCTGCTTCTCTGCGATACGGATGCGTTTGTTGAGGCTGTCGTTCTTGTCATATACTTCCGAGTCGATCCCCTCAAGTAGTAGCTTTTTCTTGAGTGTATAGGCATAGTCAGTAAAGGTATCTGCGATCGGTACGAAGATCACCTGCGTGGGTGCCAAGAACATCGGGAACTCTCCGGCATAGTGCTCAGTAAGAATCCCGATGAACCGTTCAAAGGATCCTAAGATCGCTCTATGGATCATCACCGGTTGTTTACGCGTATTATCCTCATCCACATACTCTACCTCAAATCGCTCAGGCAGATTGAAGTCCACCTGTATCGTACCGCACTGCCATTTACGACCGATCGCGTCAGTGATCTTGATATCGATCTTGGGCCCATAGAAAGCACCACCACCCTCATCAAGTGTGTAGGGAAGATTGTTGCCCTCAAGTGCGTCTTTGAGCCCCTGGGTCGCCATCTCCCAAACATCATCTTCTCCGATAGCCTTCTCCGGCTTGGTCGCGATCTCCATGGTATACTCAAAACCAAAGAGCTTCATCACGCTATCTACAAACTCCACGACCTCCAATACCTCAGGGGCGATCTGTTCAGGTGTACAGAAGATATGCGCATCATCCTGCGTGAACTCACGCACCCTCAAAAGCCCGTGCAGTACACCTGATTTTTCATGTCTGTGCACCACACCATACTCGTAGTATTTTACAGGCAGGTCACGGTAGCTTTTTTGTGTCTGCTTAAAGATCTGAATATGTCCGATACAGTTCATCGGCTTGATCCCATACTCCTGCCCGTCGATCTCGGTCAGGTACATATTTTCCCCATAACAGGCATAGTGTCCGCTCGTTCTCCACATATCGGCCTTGAGTATCTCAGGGCCTCGCACTGGCTCATAGCCTCTGGTAAGGTGGGCTTTATGCAGGATCTGCTCTAGTTTGTGACGAAGCTTGGCACCTTTTGGCATCCAAAACGGCAGACCCGCTCCTGACTCTTCGTTGAACATAAAGAGCTCCATCTCAGCACCCAGCTTACGGTGGTCACGCTTTTTGGCTTCCTCCATCATCGTCATATAGGCTTTGAGTGACTCTTTGTCCGCAAATGCCACTCCATAGATACGTGTCAGCATCTCCGCCTTCTCATCGCCGCCCAGATAGGCACCTGCCACTCTTGTGAGCTTGAAGTTATGCAAAAATCGCAAGGCTGGCACATGAGGCCCACGACAGAGATCCTCGAATTCTCCCTGCTTGTAGATCGAGATAGTATCATCTTCGATACGCTCCATGACCTTAAGTTTCAGGTCATCCTTGGCAAACTTCTCCAGTGCCTCTGCTTTGCTCATCTCGTACTTCTCTATCTTGTACTTTTTCTTGATGAGTTCTTTCATCTTCTTCTCGATACTCTTTAGATCATTCTCTCCGATCTGCTCATCGACCCTAAAGTCATAGTAGAAGCCTTCATCCACCACTGGTCCTACAAAGAACTGTGAGTTGGGATAGAGCTCCGTGATCGCCTGAGCCATCAAGTGTGCCGTCGAGTGGCGGATGATCTCCAATGCGTTCTCACTGTTATCATATGCTATGGCAGTACCGTCAAACGACTCCCCTGCACTCTGTGTATCGATAATATTGCCACTCTGGTCCAGGTAGCCAATAATATTTTCACTCAAAATAAACCCTTAAGTATCCTCATTAGCGAGGAAGTGTGTTAAACCCAGATTATATAATAGAATCACCAAATATCTCATAGATGCTTGGTTTATGGGTATGTGTAAAGCATTTGAGGTCCACCCGTAGGTTAATCGATGATGCTTTGCAGGTACCCATGAGCCAATGATTTATGGGAGATTGGTAATCTCTATTGTATAATTTGGGTTATAATAGCGGATATTATATCCAAAAGTATATAAGGAAAACTCCCATGGGTACCGAACACCTCATCATCGCTGCTATTATTCTTTTCTTCTCAAGCATGACACAAGCCATGATCGGATTTGCCTTCAATCTTCTTGCCATTCCTCTACTTATCTGGACAGGATTTTCTCTGGCAGAGGCGGTGGTACTCACCTCTATCCCTATTTTTGTACAGCTCAGTACCAACGCCTACAAGCTGCGGGAGGATATCGTTTGGCAGGACATCACTACTCCCGTCATCATCCGCTATCTCTCTCTCCCTATAGGGATATGGCTACTCTACTATGTGGATCATCTCGATACCACCTATATCAAACAGCTCGTAGGCGTGATGCTACTTCTTATCCTGTTGACACAGATTTTTGTCTCTTTCAAACCCAGAGAACATCTCCATCTCGGCTGGACATTTTTGGCTTTTTCTATCAGTGGTGTTATGCTGGGAACACTGGGTATGGGCGGGCCTGCAATCGTACTCTGGCTTATGGCACACCAGTGGGAACCCAAGCGTACCAGAGCCTTCATCACCACAGTTTTTCTTTTTGCCTCTCCGGTACAGATCGTGTTGCTTTACTGGAAGTTTGGTGCTGAGCTCTCTCATGCCTTTATTTGGGGAATCCTGGCTGCACCATTGGTGATCTTTGGCGCACTGATTGGTGTCAGGATCGGTAATAGTTTTGACAAAAAACGATTAAAAAATATGGTAATGTTCTTCCTTTTTCTTACCGCTATCCTCTCGATTCTCTCTCCTTATCTGTCAAACCGATGATTCTTATCAAAAAAGCTGATAAAAATTAGCATCTTTTCGCTGATACTCCTCTATCTGCTTGTGATATAATGCTTTAAAAACGTCAAAAGAGGGAAGAATGGAGAAATTGACATTTGATATCTGTGTGATCGGTTCCGGACCTGCCGGTTTTGCTGCTGCGATGCGTTCGTATGACTTTGATAAACATGTCTGTATCATCGAAGGGGGACATATCGGTGGCGCAGGTATCGTCAATGGTGCGCTAAGCTCCAAAACCATGTGGGAACTCTCCAAAGACTTCTCTGTAGCGAATAAAACAGACAGAGGCTACCAAGCGAGTGGGCTTAAGCCGAACTATCATGAAGTGATGCGTGCTGTCAAGCAAGCAGCAGGAGAAAAGCAATACCAGATCCTCTCCCAGATAGAGACGTTCTCACGAAAGCCTGACTGCAACAAAAGCCTCACTCTCATCAAAGGGTGGGGAAAATTCAAAGATAAAACTACCCTCATCATCAAGAGGCATGACGGATCAGAAGTAGAGGTCACTGCAGACGACTTTATCGTCGCCACAGGCTCAACTCCCAGAGAGCACCCCACCATCAAAACCGACGGCGATCGTATCATCCATACTGACCACATGGATAGGCTCAAGTCTTTCCCCAAGCGGATCATGATCGTAGGAGCAGGTATTGTAGGGTGTGAATATGCGACTATTTTTGCCAACTTTGGGCAAACAAAAGTACACCTGCTAGACTCTCAGCAAAAAGTGATCCCTTTTGAAGATGAAGATGTCAGTGACTATGTCAACGAAAAACTCGAAGAGATCGGCGTGATCATGCACCACCAAGCCAGCCTTAGAGAGGTGAGAGATGAAGGGGATCACATCAATGTCATCCTCGACCATCAGGATGGTCATGTGGTGGTGGTACCTGTGGATATCATCCTCATTTCTATCGGTAGAGTCCCTCTGACACATGGTATCGGACTCGAAAAGATCGGTGCCACAATCACAGAGAGAGGATTGTTGCAAGTAGACAATCAGTGTCGTGTCATGGATCATATCTATGCCGCCGGAGATATCAGCGGCAACATGGCGCTGGTCAATATCGCTGAGATGGAAGGGCGCTTTGCTGCCAAATCCATCAACCAGCGTATCAAACATCCTCTCAGCTATGACAATATCTCTACCATCATGTTCTTTAGCCCGGAGGTTTCTGCCGTCGGACACAATGAAAAAGCATGCCAAAAACAAAATATTGCCTACAAAGTCATCCACTATAGTCATGCACTGATCTCTAGAGCCATCGCTATGCGTGCCACCGATGGATTTTTTAAAATTATTGTTTCTGATGAAGAGGACCCTATCGTACTGGGCATGAGAGCTGCCGGCCCTCAGTCTGCTGCTGCCCTGATCTTTATCGCACCGATGATCCACAACAAACAGCGACTCAGTGAGATCATGCGTACGGTACACCCCCACCCCAGCATCAGCGAAGGTATCCAAGAGTGCCTACGGGCATTCGACAACAAAAATATCTACAAATGGAAAGCCTTCCCTGACAAGATCAAGTTCTGGAGATGGACTCCTGAAGCATAGATTAAGCGTTCATCAAGTAATATCCTTTCAATAGGAGAATATTACTCCGAAATCGAGGATTAGATGAAAGTATATTTAGCAAATAACCATACCACACTATTAGATACTCAGGTGCTGGAAGCAATGCAACCTCTCCTGACAGAGCAGACACCTCCTCCCTCTATACTGGTACAGGCCAGAGAGAAGATCAGCGCAGCACTCCATACCAAAGCACAAGATACCTTGCTCTTTGGTGCAACTGCCCAAGAGCTACAGAGCAGGCTACTGCTCTCTATCTATCTCAACAGTATCATCACAGGACAGAAAAATCAGATCATCCTCTCTGCCAACGAAAGCCATGCTGTCTATCAAACAGCTGCCTATATCGCTTCTCAGGGATGCAGGGTAACGATCTTGCCTTTGACCACTGAAGGTCTTGTCGATATCTCTATGCTCCGCCAGATCATCACTCCAAAGACCGCACTGGTCTCCATCACGATGGTCGATGCCCAGAGTGGTGCTATCATGCCGCTGGATGAGGTATCACAGATCTGTGCAGAACATGAAGTACCCTTGCATAGTGATGCTACCCATGCCATCGGTAAGCTCCCTATCGATATACAGATGCTGGATATCGATTACCTCACTCTCTCAACAGAGACTATGCATGGTCCCCGCTCAACTGCCTTGCTCGCAGTCAAGGCAGAAAAGATGCTCCCCAATCTCATGCAGCCCTATCATGATGAAGCAGGGATCACAGGTATGGGCAAAGCCCTAGAGCTGGCTGTCGATGCCCAAGCTTTCGAGATGGAAGATGTCCTGGAGCTCAGAGATACACTAGAGGAGGCGATCCGTGAGATCCCAGATCACCTCATTCTCACCCCCTGGGCACTGCGTACCGCCAACACCCTCATGGTAGGATTCAAAGGCGTGCAGAGTGATGCACTGCTATGGGAACTGGAACGCTATGGTATCACTGCTTATACCGAAGAAGGTAGAGCCCTGATAGAGAATAGCAGTGCAGACAGAGCCTATACCCATACACTCATAGGCTTCGCACTGAGCCGATATACCACCGAAGAAGAGATCAACTACACGATCGAAAAACTTCAGAAAGCAGTGCAAGTGATTAGAGAAGAGAGAATACAGTAATGGAGAACCCAATGGAACAAGGAAAATACGGTAATAAAGTAGAGATGCTGATCAACAGCCCTAAAAACTGCGGAGAGATCACTCCCAATGAGGTCAAAGAGCTCAAGGCTACACTTTTTATCCACGAGTATGGCAGCGAAGAGATCGGAGAGCGTATCGCGCTTCAGTGGGCGGTCGATCCCAGTGATGATGCGATCGTGCTGGCGCGCTTTACCCAGTTTGGCTCGCCTGCAGGCATCGCAGCCAACGACATGGCAGCCCTACTCTGCCGTAACAAGACTGTAGACAAAGCCGCAGAGATCACCTATAAAGGTCTGGAGTACTTCCTCCGTGACAACCCAAGTACCCCAGCCCTACCAGAAGAAGAGAGCTATGTGATCACACTGGCTCTGGATGCTATCCGCGAGGCCTCCAAATCCTACTACAATGAGACCGCAACCTCTACTCCCTGCCCGTGTAGTGACACACCTATGAACACCGAAGCGATCAAAGAGACGATCAAACTCCACGAGATCCAGACACTGGAGGGTATCACCCACTACACCAAGGCCGGGCTCTACGACAAAGCCTGTCTTGAGCCAAGCCCCCTTCACGAGTCTCGCTCAAGCTATCTCACTGCCCTTCTCAAAGAAGTACAGGAGGAACTTGAAGCAGAGAAGCTTGCCAAACTGGCACCACTGGATACTCCCTTTAGAGAAATGGATACCGCACAGAAGATTACCGCGATAAACGCTGTCATCGATGAGTCTATCCGTCAATTCCTCATCATGGATGGTGGCGATATGGAGATCCTCGATGTCAAAGAAAACGGTGCACAGATCGACATCTACATCCTCTACCTCGGTGCCTGCAACGGCTGTGCCAGTTCCAGCACCGGTACCCTCTTTGCGATCGAGAGTACGCTCAAAGAGAAGATAGACGATCAGATCAGGGTGTTGCCGATTTAGATATACATCGCTTTAATGTATATTTTATATAATATACTATATATTATGATATACAAAGGAGTCGATGATGCATAGTTTGTCACAGCTACAAAAGCAACAGATAGGATTACGTCTGCCTCAGTATCTCATAGAGGAGATCGATAGCTTTACCAAAGAGTTCTCAGTCAACCGTACCGATATCGTTACTGAAGCACTGCGTGCCTATTTGGCAGAGCAGAAATCAAAGCTATTTTATGAACGTTTCGACCATGCAGCCAAAGAGGCAAAGCAGATGATAGATGCAGATACGCATGAAGGCACACTAGAGGATCTCATAGATGAGCTTGAAGCTGATACCCACGCCTGAGTTTAGCAGATCCGTCAAAAAGCTTTACAAACGCTACAAGCTGATCACCAAAGACCTAAAACAGCTAGAAAAAGAGCTTGGCGAAGACACCCATGCTGGTATCGATCTAGGCAACCACTGCTTCAAGATCCGTCTCCCCAACTCCTCCGTTCCTACAGGCAAGAGCGGTGGCTTTAGAGTGATCTACTATCTCCAAACTGCCGAAGCGATCTATCTGCTGGCGATCTACTCCAAGAATGATCTTGAGAATATAGATGAGAAGCGTTTGGTTGAGATATTGGTAGCGAATAGGTTGTAAAAATAAGCTAGGAAAATACTAGCCTCTATGTTAACAGGCCTTCTCCTCTTGTCCATTTGAAAATGACAAGAGGAGGGAGAAATTTATTGGTGATGCTCATATGCACCAATATCCACAGCATCCTCTCCTCTAGGATTCCCTGAGTGATCATGAGCAAGCCTGTTTATAATATTGTTATAAAAATCCATATCGTCATAATAAGCATCTCCCCACCATGCTGAGGTAGCTGCTGCTCCTTTACCTATGAGCATGCTGTTATCAGGCAGAGTGAAATCAGCATTATACGCTATATCGGTAGCTTCTGGTGTGATGTTATCTCTTTTGATGATAGTATAGTCATTTTCATTAATGACCTTTGTATAATCTATATAGTTATTAATCAATGTACTATCTCCAGAAAAAGTAATTGCACCATCGTTGTTATCCAGAAGATTGTTTGCAACTATACCATGTCCGTATATAGAGCCGTATATCGCATCTTCTCCACTTGCAGTATTGTTCACAATGGTATTATTCAAAAGGGATAAGTTTGTTTTTCTATTATAGTCACTAGCAAACACTGCTATACCATAGACTCTTCCACCATTATTAAATATTGCTTTATTATTTGCAATGATATTATTTATCAAAATAAGGCTCGAATCATTTGAAACATAGACTCCTACCCCATCAATTTCCTTTTCAAAGTCATATCTTTTATTGTTAATTACTTTATTATTACTTATAATTGAAGATTTTATAATTGTTGGATGCTCTATTGCCCAATAGTGAACATTAATACCCGATGCTGATTCTGAATTTGTAGAAATATTTCCCGTAATATTTGAGTCATATATATTGGCTAAACACTGTACACTCATACCACCATATTCTGTTGCATTATTTTCTCTTACAGAACTATGCGACATACTAAGCTCTATTGTTGAGAGTCCACCAGCATCATACCCTGCATAATTAGAATAGATATCACTATTTGAAATATAAAGCCTATCGTCCTTATACTTATATATTTGGTAGCTACCACCTGAGCAGTAAATACCACCACCACTTCCTCCAGGTACTTTATTATTATATATTGATGAGTCAGAAATTGTACTTTCTTTATTATATTGAATATATATACCTCCTCCCTTTGTAGTATTATAAAAATCATATTTTACTGTATTATTGTATATTTTTGAATTTTGAATTTTTACATCATATTTAGAATATATTCCACCTCCTTCGTATTCAGTCACATTATCATAAATTTTACTGTTTACAATATACGTTGTACCATTAGATTTAATACC
This sequence comes from Sulfurovaceae bacterium, assembly GCA_965215705.1. GTDB lineage: Bacteria > Campylobacterota > Campylobacteria > Campylobacterales > Sulfurovaceae > JAAXPZ01. The sequence continues at coordinate 340,393 of CBDCEE010000008.1, forward strand.
TCCCCCTGTATACTGGCTATCACCCGTATGGGTATTACCATACACCTCACTGTCTACAAGCTTGATACCGCTGACTGCAAAAATACCCCTCCCGCGATGATCATGGATTTTACAGCCGTATATTTTGATATATTTTTCAGAATCTATCCCCCCTGTATATGTACTACTGCTACCATTTCGGATATTAAGGTATTTTAATGTAATAAAACCACCATTTGTCTCTATAGAATTATCAAAATCTAATACCCTATCCGTATCATCTCCATCAAGAATTACATCATCATTACCAATAATTTTCAATCTGTAATCTTCATTATCATTATAATCAAAGGAACCCTGTCCATCTGATGTAGTTGTATAAACACCTGATGAGAGGATAATTACATCATCTTTCCCATTGGCTGATGCATCTTCAAGTGCTTTTCGTAGTTCTAGTACACTGGAAGCATAGTGCAGAGTGAGTGTAGGGTTTCTCACTACTGTGACTGTACGAGTCACTGTACGAGTATTCCCCTCGGTATCTGTTGCCGTGTAAGTAAGCACATAGCTTCCAAGCGTATCCACATCAACACTTCCACTTCGCGAGACAGACACATTGTCACTATAGCTACTTTTTACTGTATAGCCTGGTTCCATATATTCATCCATATACTGATAGACTTCTGCGGTATCCCCTCCTTTTAGTATGAACTCAACACCCTCTACCTTGACAGTCAAATATTCCGTTGCACTATTTCCGCTACTGTCTATAGCCGTATAAGCAAATCGGTACTCTCCCAATCTGCATTTATTAAAGCTATCTAGGTCGGTACGAGGTTGTATGGTAATATCGGTATCTATATTGTCTGTGGCAGTGACGGTAGGCCAATCTGGCTCATTACATATATTTACGCTCAGAGGGTTATCTCCTGCAATAGTAATCTCTGGAGCAGTTATGTCATTGATGGTTGCCCCGAGACGATAATTACCGCTTCTGTACCCATTCACTCCAATATAGATATCCTGAGTGCCTGCTACTTCTATGATGCAGCTTTCGGTATCCTTGTCTGCATTGGAGGACGCACACGCATAAGACTCATCTGTAGGTTTGGAACCAATCTTTACATAGAGATCCAAATCAGCACTAAGATGATCTAATATAATTTTGATAGTAGCATCATGTATATTGAGTTTATAATATTTCCAACTACCCTCTAAAATACTCCCCGAAACATAAGATCCAAGTGAAAGCAGCGTAGTCTGGTCAGGGTCAGTTGTGCCACCAGAGTATATCAAGCCCAACTCTTTCGCCAAATCTAAGAGCTCCTGTGTAGTATCTACATCTGCTTTCCCCAACTGTGATACAGCTTGATTTAGCTTGTCAAGCTCTTCTTGATTATCTATACCTGAAACCCCTGCATCTTTGTAGTCTTGAATTGTTGGGGAGCTAGATGCTCCATTCTCCTGTGCATAGGCTGTGATTTTAGCTATCGCTAGCCCTTTCGCAGAAGAACCTCCCCCAGAACCTCCTCCACCACCACAAGCTGTTAAAGCAATCACTGCCACATACACTAATAACCATTGTACAAACTTACTCATTTTTCCTCCTTTATTTTTTCTACTGTAAGACTATATTACTGATTAGCCCACAAAAATTATTTTGATATTAAGGAGTGTCAACCGCGGAGTTAAAATAGGCAGTTTTTCGTAAGTTTTTTTTAACGAAATGTAACCGTAAGCAACATCAATATTTTAGTCCTACTTTTTACTCTTTTTTGGTTCAAATTCATAAAGATCTGATCCATTCATTTCTTCCTCCTTTTTCTCTTTTAATCTGTAAGAATCTCCAAGTATATTTATCGCATGAGAATGGTGCAATAATCTATCTAAAATAGCTGTAGTAACTACCTTGTCATTTGCAAAGATACTACTCCATTGTGAGAAGACTAAATTAGAGGTAACAATGGTTGAGCCACGTTCATATCTGCGAGAGATAACTTGAAAGAAATGATGTGCGTCTTCTTTGCTCATAGGAAAGTAACCTATCTCATCAATGACAAGTAATGCAGGAGACATCACAGCCTGTCGTAAAAAAGCATCATAACGCTTCTCTTTCTTTGCTTGACTCATTTGAAGTATGAGATCAGAAGCTGTAATAAAGCGTGCTTTGACACGTTTCTGTACAGCTTGATATGCTAGTGCAATAGCAAGATGCGTTTTACCCACACCAGACTGACCCAGTAGAATGATGTTCTCTTTTCTTCTGACAAACTCCATAGTCGATAATTCTTCTATCTGTCTTCTGTTTACGCCTACTGTAAAATCAAAGTCAAATTGTTCTAATGTTTTAATTGTGGGAAACCCAGCCATCTTGGTAAGTGTTGCTCTAGAGCGTTCGGCTTTAGAGTCAGATTCACTTTTAAGTACCTCATACAGATATTCACTATATTTCCAGCTCTCTTTGGCTGCACGGTTACTCAGCTCATGATGTGTTTTACAAAGAGAATTAAGTTTAAGTTCTTTACACAAAGCTTCTATCTGCTCATTTATTGCCATGATGCCCCTCCTGTAATAAGACTATACGTTAGTAAATATGCGATGGCAGCAGGAATGAACTCGTCATAACTTTGTAAATCACGTTGAGGGATATGTATACGGGGTTTAGGTTTGACTATAGGCTCTTGTGTTATACTTTTAGACGTTGCTTTTAATGGGTGGATACCGTTATATGGCTTCGGCACAGGCAGCAGCTGTAACTGCTCCTGTGCAAGTAAATCAAATGGTTTTTGTAGTAAAGTCTGATGTATTCTCGCATTGGCAGTATAGTCTAACCAATCCATCACTTCAGCGTTTGCGTTCTCTTTATTCATCGTGTATCCCATCATGGACAATCGTACTTTAAAAGTGTTATGAAAGCTGTATCTCAGATAATGGTTAAATCGTTCTACTTTACCTTTGGTTTGTGGTCTGTAGGGTTTACACACTTTAAGTTCCATACCGCAGTGTTTGGCAAAGTCACGGAATTGTTCATTGAATTTGTGTTTGCCTCTGCCATAGACATTACGTTTGAGAATAACAGTCTTCATATTGTCATAGAGACCTTCTTGTGGAACACCACCAAAGTAGGAGAAGGCATTCATATGACAATTGATGAGCGTATCTACTTTCTCATCTGTAACATACTCCACATACGATGCTCTTGAGTATCCCATCGTAGCCACAAAGGCAGATAGCCCATCTTTAGGAAACTCTATCCAATCGACTTGCATCTGCTTACCTTTGGCTGTTTCAAAGTTTACTAAAGGCTCTTCATCTTCAACTTTACGTCTAAGTTCATGCCTTTGCATATTCTCTTGCATCCAACGAAGGGAACCACTATACCCCATCTTTTGGATTTCTTTATAGATAGAGCTTGAGGGAATATGTACATCTAACTTATGTGCCTCCTCTAGCATTCTTGCAATATGAGGAAGATACGCATCTACTGTGGTACTGGTAGCTTCTCTTTTTATGGCAGGAATGTGACCTTCTGGTAATTTGGCGTACTTTGAAACAGTATCTCGACTCAGCCCAAGTTTACGTGCAATAGCACTCTTACTTAAGCCCTCTTTTATCATCTTGTGGATCATTTTTACTTCACCTTTTTTAAGCATAAATCTCCTTCTAAAATACATTAGAAAAAGACTCTAACAGATTTACTCTGTTCCTTTGGCTTTTTGGTTGTAAAAACTACTCTTTTAGCAGTCTTTTATACTGCCTATTTTAGCACCGCGGGTGACATGTTCTTCTGGATTATTCCGATTTAAGATATTTTCATTTAAAAGCCCAAGCAATACAGTAACCTCTCCGCTACTCTGTTCTGTAGTGCCTTCAATTAAATTTTTAGCCATCTCTTTAAAAATAGGAAATAGGTTTTTTCGATGATAGTACTCAGGGGGTACATTATTTACGAGATAGTTTATCCCAATCAATACATCACGTAATATTGGAATCTCAGAATGAGACACCAAGTTAATTCCATGAGACCATGCAAGTTTTTCAGCCTCAGAATCAAATCCTCCTGCTGAAAATATTATTGGTATATCTAAAAATCTTACTTTATCATCAATATCACGGGAGTGATAGTTTTCAGAAAGGTCTTTGTATACACCGATATATTCTCGTATAAAAGATTTACTTACAGACTTGAACAAAGTGCCTGATTTTTTAGTCCAATATTTACACTCACTTAAAAGGCGAATGGGATAAACAAATGGAATATTCTTACTATAAATCCCTGTAAAATCAATTTGATGTTTTGTTCCTCTTCCCTCTATTTCCCCATCTAGAGACACTACTCCACATTTATAGTCTCTATTTACTCTATTATTTTGCCGACAAGGCAAAAATGAATTTTGCTTAAGTAGATGGGCAATAAATATTTCATATAGATATCCCTTTGCTTGTGCTTTAGTCATTTAAATCACCTATTGCTTTCAGCAAACTGAACTATACGATCTATTAAATCTAAAAGTGAAGCAGATTTAACCTGGTCATCCCATGCCAAGTCAAGAACCTTAGCAACCGCCAAAGGATTCTTTGTTAAGCCTCCAGCATTTCCATAGTATGATGCTGCACGACTTTTATAGTCTTTATTCGCTAAATCAAGCTCTTGATTAATTTTGTCTGTGATATTTGTTTTCCACATTGTTAAACTGTCAGTGATAATATCATTTTCAGGCCATTCTTGTATTTCTGCTTGATCTATTCCAAGTAAATACTGAATAGCTTTATTGTCCTTCTTGTGCTTAATGATCTCACCTTCTCTGGTTTTATCTGTGTCAGCATCGCAAACTACATATGTAGGAATTTCTAACAATTTAGCTATCGCTAATGGCTTAATGATATTACTCTTGCTACTTACAGGCACAATGTGGCATTTATATTGACGAAATTCTTTTATTTTTTCGGTAAGCAACAAGTAGCTATTTATATGCGCAAGGTCTTCTATCCCTTCTACTAAAATTAATATATTGCAAAAAAACATTTCATTAATTGTAGCATTAATGGATGGATATAATTTTGCTATCATGCCTAGTTCCTGTATAGGTCTCTGATGTCCTGATGCATCAAGTAAATTACCAAGATTGTCATATGTCAATTGAGTAACATATGATTCAACAGGATCACCCTTTTCGCGAACTACCCTAATTGTCTCAAAATCATCTCCCAATATAAATAGCGGACTATGGGTGCAAGTAAAAATCTGTGCTCCACCCAAAGTAAGCTCTTGTAATGTCTCTGCCAAATATCTTGCTTGGGGTGGATGTTGATACAACTCTGGTTCTTCTATACCCATCACCAGCGTAGGAGAATCATCACCTTGTATCGATGTCAACTCTTGTAGTAATGCCAGCATAAAAGACCTCTGAAGTCCATGACCAAATCTTGCCAAGTCTCCATCAAAGCCTTTTTCCCCAATTCTAATATGAGCATATGGCTCTTCAACTTTAACCGATTTTTCAGAGTCTTGCTTCCATAAGATTTTCGTTTCTATCCCAGGGTGAGACCATATTTCAAGTCTACTTTCCAAAGAAGATGAAAGTTCTTCTAGCACCTCTTGTTCCGTATCTAATATTCCTTGGTACTCTTCTTGAAATTTCTTTTTTAGCTCATCAACTTTCTCTTTAAAATTTACTCTGGAACGCACTGTTCTTGCCAGCAGTTCACCAAGGGCAGACTTTTTGTTCTCCTCACCCTCTTCTGTAGCATCCTTTGAAGCAGAAACAAATACCCACTGTATGTATTTTGCAAGCCTATTCGCCCCTTTACTTACACCATAAAACTGATCTTCACTTGGTATTAGGTTACATTCTCCAGAATGTTCAGACTCATAAGTGTGTAATGCACTTATCATTACCTGTTTGGTACCTGGGTTTGGTAAATCTATATATGATTCTTTCAAAGTTGTATAAATCTCTTTTAACTCAGCAACTTTGGCTCCTTGTTTTTCTGCCTCAAAAAATTGCCTAAAATCTTCAATTCCCAACCTATTCCCATACTGTTTTACTTCTGCTCTATCTGTAGAAGTATTGTAGTGGGCTACTGCTGATACTATTAATTTATCCTGCCTTACATAGGCTGACATATCTTCTTTTGCTTCCTCTGAAAGATCACTAAAGGTTACCGTTACCTTAATAGGTTCACGGGTATCTTTATGATGAAAGTCGTCAATAGATAATTGACTCAAATCAGTTTTACTGTCTTGGTATTGGCGGAAAAATAAATTCAAAGCGTATAAAACTGTTGACTTTCCTGAGCCATTTTGACCTACAAAACAGGTATAGTCATTAAAATGTATTGTTTCATGTTTAAAGCATCTAAAGTTTTCAATTTCTACAGATTCTATTTTCATCTCATCCCTCTACAAACTCTTAACATCATCAATCCCAAACTGCTTCAATATCTGAATGGCATTGGTTTTGACTTCTGCGTCTTTGAAGCCGTTGTCTCGGAACACGACTCTCATTAGGTCATCTGACTCATACTTCTCTTTTAGCCCCGCTATGGCTTCTACTGTGTCCAGGGTGATGGCTTCGTCTAGGCAGATGATGAGGGAGCCTAAGCCTACTACATAGACTTTTTTTTCGGCAAGGGTAAGCTCTTCTATGGGGAGGGTGAGGTCGAGTCCGTACTTGAGGAGGATCTCGTAGAGGAGGTCTTCTTCTGTACGATCTTCTTTGATGTTGTTCACTGCATCAAAGAGACTCTGTTCGAGCTCTTTACTGTCTGGATCCCATGCTTTGATGTTGGAGCTGTCGAGTTTGAAGACTTTGAAGCCGATGTCGAGATTTTCTATGCCCTCTTTTTCTGCATTATCCTCTTTGATCTTCTCTCCGGCTCTTCGAATACGCTCTTTTCCTATTTCTGTAATAGTTTTATATCCAGCTTTATTTGCTTCACTTTTTTCATCTGTTGGCTCGGGAAGTTGTACACAAATATATTTTCTTTTTCCTCCATCCTCTATATTTTTTTCCATCACAGCATGTGCGGTAGAAGAAGAGCCTGAGAAAAAATCTAAAATAAGGTCATGACTTTTTGCATCCAAACCAATATCTAAAAATTTACAAATTAAATTACTAGGTTTTGGGTATGAAAATATTTTTGCATTACCAAAAATATCAAGAATCTCATTAGTCCCATGCTGACTATAAACATCATCAATTATAGAAAAGGCTTTAGCTTGACGAATAATGCCATTTTCATCTTTCAAATACTGCTTACTATGAACACTCCATTCACCAAGTTTGTTTTGTACAAATTCTAATTCATTATTTTTAATAGCTTTTTCAACACGTTCCTTATTCCAATACCATTGCCTTTTGGGTGAGATAGTTGTTCCATCAGGAGCAATAATGTCAAAAACTAAATTTGGTCTCTCATCAACAGCTTTCCCCGCTTCCAACGGGTGTGTTCGATATGGTCCACGTTTTTCAAAATTATTATCTTTTAATTTATAGTAACGTTTTATACTTTCTTCACTAAGAGGAATAAATATATCTTCAAGTATTTGTATATTTTTGGCATAAACTAAGATATATTCATGCAAGGAAACTAAATATTTTTCTTTTGCACCACCACCATATCGTTTTTTCCAAATCATATTATCTACAAAATTTTCTTCACCAAAAATCTCATCACAAATCTTCCTCAAATTTACAACTTCATTATCATCAATAGAGATGAAGATCATCCCATCGTCTTTGAGCAGGTTTCTTGCCAGCTTCAGACGCGGGTACATCATATTGAGCCAGTCGCTGTGGTAGCGACCGCTGGTCTCGGCGTTGGTGCTGAGTTTTTTGCCCTCGGCATCCACCTGTCCCGTAAGCTCAAGGTAGTTTTTGAGGTTGTCCTTGAAGTTGTCTTTGTAGACAAAGTCCTTGCCCGTGTTGTACGGCGGGTCGATATAGATCATCTTGACCTGTTTGTGGTAGGACTTTTGCAGGAGCTTGAGTACTTCGAGGTTGTCACCTTCGATGTAGAGATTTTGGGTAGTGTCCCACGCTTTGGACTCTTCGGGTGCGGGGCGAAGTGTGCCGGTGCTGGGTGTCTGAGCAATGCGGCGGGCACGAGCTTTACCCTTCCAGGTGAAACTGTAGCGTTCATCGTCACGGTCAATGTACTCACCCAGTGTCGCTTCAAGTGCCTCAAAATCAACTTTTCCCTCGCTAAAAACATCGGGAAATATCTCTTTGAGCTTCTCTATGTTTTCTGCCACTATGTCCATACTCTTACCATCTAGTTTTTCCACTGTTTCTCCCTCATCTTAATACATAAACCCAAACAACCACAACGGGATCTTGTTTCCAAATCCCACTTCTATATCATCGGCTGCTATGTAGGCATTTTCCAGCTCTTTGATCTGCTCGAAACCCTTGTTTTTTCCGCCTACCTCTACAGTATACTTCCCCTCTATGAGAAAATCCCCCTCATGTGCCAGAAGTAGTCGCTCATCTATGAGTTTAGGCTCATTGTAATCAGCACTTTTGATCTGGTTGACGAAAAAAGCCTCTCTCTGTGTGCCTCTGTCTGCGTTGTGCGAGATGGCATGCATGAGGTTGGTGTTGTACATGAAGAGTTTGTCAGGCTTGGAGATGACCCCATAGCCTCTGGCCTTCTGGTTCACCGAGTTGGTCAGGCTACCCAGCTCCAGATAATGCAGGTACTCCAGCAGTGTGGGGCGAGATACCTCTACCGAGGTGGCCAGTTTGGAGATATTGGGTTTGACAGGTACCGAGGTACTGAGCAAATAAACCAGTTTTTTGATCTTGTCTATCTGGGCATGCTTGATATTGGTAGCATAAGGCATATCTACTTCGAGTATCTGGTTGATGATGCCTATGAGATGATGGGTATAGCTCTTCTCATGCTCTACCATAAAGGGATAGCATCCATCTATCAGGTACTCCCGGAAGTGTGCCAGAGGCTTGATCTCTCTGATGATGCGCGAAGCGATGCTGATATGGTCATGCAGTATCTCTTCTAAACTATAGAACTCAAAGTGACCAATATTTTTAAATAGCAGATACTCACGAAAAGAGAGATTTGCCAGGCGATACGGCACTACCCTGCGGCTCAAATCCGCCTGCTGACGGCTGATCTGTATCATGGAAGAGCCGGAGATGACCAGTTTGAGTCTGCTGGAGTCATAGAGACTTTTGATATGTGTTGACCACTCATGGTATTTGTGTATCTCATCGATATAGAGTACTTCGCCACCAAACTTCTCGAACTCCATCGCAAACTCATAGAGTGAAATGTTTTTGAAATAGGGGTTATCTACAGAGATATAGAGTGCAGAGGTATCATCTCGATAATGCTCCTTGAGGTGTTGGAGTATCATAGTGGTTTTGCCTGAACCTCTCTGTCCTGTGATGAGTAGACAACGCTCATCCCAATCTATCTGGGCATACAGGTAGCGCACATGCTGATAAGGGATACTCTCTATCAGCCTCTGCTGTTCTTGAAAAAAGAGTGTAAAATCTATCATCTAAAACCTTATTTTATTTGTTAAATACATTTTACACTTTTTTTTACTTTTTGTAAAGTATATTTCATCGCAAACCCTCTTTTAGTACATTTATCTCCTCTTCTATACTTTTTATCTGCATATTGAGCCGTACTTTTGCATTGAACTGTGATTCTTTTGTGATACGGCTCTTTAGAGCGCGTACCTGCTCCTGCAGAGGGCTTATTTTGTCGAGTATCTGTTTTTGGCTGCTGGTCTGTTCTGTAGAGAATACCCCACCGAGTAACGAAGCCTGCAATGCCACGATACGGTGGCTGATATCTTGGTAGAATGTATAAAAGTTTTCAAAAGAGAGTTGCTTGATCTGCATACTCTCTAGGAAGGCTTTTTGTTCCAAACTTGGAGAGTCAAGGTCTATCCACCCACTGTAGAGATACTCCTCGACAGTAAGCTTAGAAACATCTGCTTGGTTGATGCGTTTAAGTGCTGTAGAGATACATAGTTCGTTGTGGTGTGTCATCATGAGTACCACAGGGTACGGGATGCGATGAATGATCTCTGCGATCTTTTTGAAATGTGCTTTGCTCTCTAGTACTACATGGATATAGGCTACCTCTATGTACTCCAGAGACTCTGTCACAAGTGGCGGTATGTTTACTGTGGACTTTTTGAGGGTATGTGTCCAGACAATAGAGATCACCTCTTTGCTGAACTGCTCTTTGCTTGCTCTGTTGAGCTTGGCCAGTTCATGAAACTGCTTTTTGAAAAGCCGCTGGTTCAGATAGCATGGCTCTGGTATGCCAAGGCTCTGCAAAAAGGTTTCAAATGAGCTGACAGAAACTGACACTATAGCACCACCAGGTAGGAGATGATCTCAAAATCCTCCATGCCCTTGAAGGTATCGGCAGTCAGTACCGTACCCCCTCGCTCAAAGAGACTCGCTACTCCACTCTCCTCTTTTTTACCGATGATACTCTGCACGGCAGTAGAGAAAAGTGCTTGATACTCCTGCATCTCTTTACCATGTTTGGTCTGCGCATGAAAGCGTGCTACAGCATCCTCTATGGCAGACCTCTCACCTTTACAAAGCTTTTTATAGATGTCTAGTATCTTTTTGGCTTGGGTGTAGACATACTGTACTTCGCCCTCTGGTGTCACAAAGACCAGATAGTATGGATCTAGTGCATAGTTGGCAGTGTGTATCTTGTCATTGAGTAGTTTGAGACAGAAGATCACCCCTGAACCAATACTCTCACGAAGATAGGCATCCTTTCTGGATACTACTGCACATAAACCTGTAGGTGCCGTCTCCAGATCATGACCATGATCTTGCAGGTATGCCATCAAGTCCATCTTGAAGTCATTGAGTGTGAGATCTGTGATGGAGATACCACCCGAAAGCTCCTCTACATCTACTACGGCATCTTGCAGTTGCTTGAGTTGTTTTCGTCTGTACTCCAGGTCATTCATCTTTTTCTTCTCATCATAATCGATGATATTCTCTTCGCCGGTAGCAGAGACATCCAGTAACACCATACGTCCACTGACCCTGGCTTCAAGGTTGATGTATTCATCCAGCTCCATATTTGGCCAGAAGTTCACTAGCTGGACAGAGTCATTGGTAGAACCCAGCCTGTCTATACGTCCAAAACGCTGTATGATACGTACGGGGTTCCAGTGAATATCATAGTTGATGAGATAGTCACAGTCCTGGAGGTTCTGCCCCTCTGAGATACAGTCTGTGGCAATGAGGATATCGATCTCTTCTCTGGCTGAAGGATCGATCTTGGCACGCTCTTTGGAGACAGGAGAGAAGTTGATGAGGATATTGTTCATATCACCCACCTTGACCCCTGGCATAGTCGTAGCATTCTGACCTGCTCCACGCACCAGAGCAGTATGCAACCCATACTTCTGCTCCGCCCATTGTGCGATATTTTTATAGAGATACGCTGCCGTATCAGCAAAGGCGGTGAAGATGATGACCTTTTTGTTCTCGCCATTGACAGGATTCTCTATCTTGCGGGAGAGTTCAAACTGGAGACGCTCCAGCTTGGCATCTCTGCTGTGGTCTATCGCCATAGAAGCATCAAGTAGCTCTTGGAGTCTCATTTTATCCTCTTTGAGGTCTTGCTCCCAACGAATGATATCGACATCCTGAAGCAGCACCTTGACCTTGCCTCCCACCAGAGAAGAAGCAAACTCTTCAGACTCTACATCGACATCCAATATACTCAAGTCACTCACATATTCACTGCTATGATCAGCTATCATCTCCAGGATCGTATCTATCTTGTAGAGAAGCTTCTGTAGTGTGAGGGAGAATGAGTTGATCGAGCTCTCCATCCGTTTGAGCAGATTGACCCGCATCAGATGGATCAAGCTCTGTTCTCTATCCGTCTGGCGAAAAGTGGATCCTCCCTGAAGAGCGATATCATATTTACGATCATACTCTTCTCTACGGTCTGCCTTGACGTATTTGAGGGGTGCATAGGCACTGAGGTTGAGCTTGCGAATACTACGATTGATCTCTAGTAGTGGAGGGAACTGCTCTTGGAGGTCAATATCCGATTTGATATTCAACGGGGTCTTTCGCTTGGGAAACTTTCCTATCTCTTCTATATTATAGTACTTCTCGATATGCTGGCGTGAGCGTGCGATCGTCACCAGATCCAGCAGTTTGAAGTAGTCCATATTCATCATATCCAGAAGTGTATCTACATTTTTTTGACTCTCTCCAAGATCCAGCCATGTATTGAACTTCTGTTGTGCTCTCTTGAGTGTGAGCTCTACACTCTTGATCCCCATCTCCTCAAAGACAGTATCATCCCCTTCGGTGATAAAGGCCACTTGATTTTTGAGATCGGTCATACGGTTGTTGACCGGTGTAGCAGAGAGCATGAGCACTTTGGTTTTGACCCCAGCCTGCAAAATATCCTCCATCAGCTTGGCATAACGGGTTTTACGGGTTTTACTTGGGTTGTTATTTCTGAAATTATGTGATTCATCTATCACTACCAGATCATAGTTCCCCCAGTTGATAGTACTGAGGTTCATCTCTCCTGATCTGCCGCTCTGTCGCGTCAGATCCGTGTGGTTGAGTACATCATAGTTGAAACGATCCTCTGCAAAAGTATTGCGTTTGTCATTGACCGTATATACCGTCCAGTTCTCACGAAGTTTTTTGGGGGCAAGTACCAGTACTCTGTCATTACGCAGTTCATAGTACTTGATGACCGCCAGTGCTTCAAAGGTCTTACCAAGCCCAACACTGTCAGCGATGATACAGCCGTTGTATCTCTCCAGCTTGTCTATAGCTCCAAGAACTCCGTCTTTCTGGAAGTTATAGAGCTTATTCCAAACAATGGTATCTTTGAACCCTGTTTTGGTCTTGATGATCTTCTCTTCATCAATATCATGCAGGATATCTTTGAAAAGATGATACAAGGTGACAAAATAGAGATACTCCGGTGCATTGTCCTGATAGAGCCTTTTAAGAGCTTCAAGCATCTGTTCCTTGACATTGTGTGTGACAGCATCATGATTCCATAAAGAGTTGAACCATCCCAGAAGCTGATCTGCACTCTCATGATCTGTGATCAGCGTATTCATATCAAAACTACTAGAGGGGCAATAGCCTAAACCTGAGCAGGTGAAATTCGAACTGCCTGTAATAGCGATCTCTTCAGAGGCATTGACATGTAGCAGTTTGGTAGTAATAGTGCCATATGTCTTGGCCTCCTCTACCTCTACCTTCTCCTTGAGCCACGCAGCACACTTTCTGGCAATATGCATCTGCTGCATTTTGTTTCGTTCCGAGATCTCATGTTCGTCACCCAGTAACGAGATAGGGGCTTTGTCCTCAAAAGAAGGTAATGCCAACAAAAGTCTGGCATCTTTGATATGCTTTAGCTCTTTGCGTAACTTATGATATGCAAAAATAGAGAAGTGATCTGTCACAAGTGAGAGGGAAGCTCCTCTGCTCAGATACTCTTTGAAAGTATCACCCACCAAGCCATTTTGTTTATTGTCTAAAATCATCTTTTCTCCCCAGCTTAGATGCTTATATTATATTGTATAAATATAAAGGATGGGGGACAAGGTCATTTTGGAGATATTTATTTCCAAGAAAGGACTAACTACTGCAAACCTTATAAAAATTTCTATAGTTTCCTTTGTGGGTCTTGTCACTTATGGTAATTTTAACATCGATTACGTCCAATTTTATTACCTCATTAATTGATATTCGGCGGAAGCCAAAAAGTTTTTTGCAAACAAACTTACTCCTGTAATCAATTTCCCATCACCATTTATAGAATACACATCTTCTCCTTTGGATTACTACTTTACAAGCTCCAGCAAGGTAGTATTTTTTTGCTGGACCAAGGGGGAGCTAGATGCAAGCTGGGGATTCCCTAGCTTTTCTAAAATAAATGCTTTCTTTTCATCAAAGTTCATTCTTCCATACTCTGCAATAAACTGATTCAACCCATCTTTTTCCATTTGATCCAAAGTAACGAAATCTTTTTTTCTAGCACACTGCATTGCCATTTTCCAAGCAATCTCTTTGGCCCTTCTGTCAAATTTAACATCATTAAGCTCCAGCTCCATTGCCCTGTATAGCGTCTCCATAGTTGACTCGTCAATTGATACTTGACGGAAGCCAAAAAGGTTTTTTGATATGACCTTTGCTCCAGTGAGCGATTTTCCTCCTCCATCTATCGAGTCCACATCTTCGCCGAGGAGTTGTGCCTCTGCGCGAGAAAACATATCATTCCAGCCCGTTACCTCGGATATTTTTTGAGCAACTTGCTTCTGTACTTCATCACCGCTTGCGCTTCTTATGCTTTCTACATTCTTAGCATTGAATACTGCCAATTCATTCATTGCATCATTAAGCTCAAGCAGTATTCCTTTCACGAATGATGCGTTAAAAATCAAAAAAGGACATAGACCACAAACTCCCCTTGATTCCTCTGGGCATCCTTTCCCGACCGGGCAGATTCCAAAGCTCTTTGAAACCCATGTGGCTGGGTTGAAAAAGGAGGCAATTTCCACTCCGTTGGTCACAACCCCATCTTCGCCTGTATCCACAGATATGCCATCTGGACCTTTTTGGGCTCTTCTGGGCAAAGACATAAAACCATGTTCCTTGAGTGCTTCTAGAATCAACGCAGGGTCTCTACTTTTGACAAGAGGCATACAAACTTTCTTAATAAAATTGTTTCCAGCATCTGCAGGTCTGTGAATGCCATCAAAGAACGTGGAGGTTGTTGTTCTCACAAGGCTAATCACCTCCTCCTCATTATGCATATATACATCACCGAGCGTATTGATATTTTTATGTCCTGTAAACACGCGAACTCTAAAAATAGACAACCCCATATGGGCCAAAGAGGTAGAGATTGCGTGCCTAAAATTGTGTACCCCCTGCTCCAGCCTGTAACGAGTATTACACTGGTTGACCGTGTGAGCGTTCAGATGCTCAATGCTTTCTGGCACTTTGTGTTCGCCTCTTGGGGTAACTAGGTCAATTGTGGATAAATATTCCCTTTTGTATTCCAGCGTCGAAGTGGCATAGTACGAATCATACACCCCGTTCCTTGCATTGTGCCTAACTATGATTTGCGTCTTGATCATGGCCTTTGTTTTATAGCCCTTCAAGACTTCTCCCGAAAGGACATCGTGCTGATTGTGATGAGGAAACAGCGGCATAAACTCAGAGTATTTTTGACTATCGTACTTCACTGGCGACCTATCTGAGTACGCTTGCTGGATATATTTCGTATAGCTGATCAAAAGCTGCATTTCTGCATCGCTAAATGCATAGACTAGTAAACTTCTTGGGATAAACAAGTCCTTTCTTGCATTAGCACTTTTGTTCTTATCTGTATTAAATGAAAGTCCTCTAAGGGTACCATCTGGATTAAACACGAGGAATCTATCTGCATCAAGATATCGAATATGCTTCCCTCTCCTAGGAAGCTTTGAAACCAACCATGCGCAAACCACAGGAATGGGTGAAAAATCATACTTCCACCAACTTGATATATCAATTATTTCTCCCTTTGGAGTAGAGCGCAAAAAAATATACCTGTTGTCAGGAAACGGATCCGAAAGTATGGCATCCTGATAAGTAACGAGTACAGGGAGCTCTAATCCGTCTCTAATCAATGTTCTTTCGGATGAATCACTTTTCCCAGAAATCCAGGTTTTGGGATAAATCCCTAGATAGGTCGGATCCTTTATGTGCTCAAAAAGAGTAACGTATATTGATTGGTAGCTTCTATATGAGCCCTCTCCGCTTCTTTCCTTTGCCCATTCAGCAAAAGACAGTTTCTTTTTTGATTTTATAATCGGATTGAAGACATCTATCATTTCTTCCCTATTTAACTTGTGATCAAAAACAGAAAGAAACTCAAGCAAAAATATAGCGGACTTTATGTGTTGAAGCACATAATTTTCAGAAATCGCCTCTTCTTTGTATCGAAACTCTATAACCTCAATCAATTCTGCGATTAGTGTCTCATACCACTTGAGTGCATTTAATGAGATTGTCGAATCAAGTTGCCTTTCGACCCATCGTACACTAACATTAAACTCAGGCTTTCGTTTAAATGCATTGTTGTTTCCAAGGTACTGTAAAAACTTTAAACAAAAACTATCCAGCTTTAATGTGCCGCTAATATTTTCTCCCTGAACACTCTCAATGTATGCATTAATTTCATCGAAAGATAGGGCCGCAAGGTCTGCATCATGGTGTACTGCACTTGCAAACTTATACGAAAGCAGATGAAACTTTTTAACAGTTTTTGATTTAGACGAAGATATGAACCCAGGAAGAGCCCTGCTCACCACATGGTCTGAAGTGAAGTACTTAGCAATCCGAGAAACCACTTCGCCGCCTGAATAGACAAGAAAGCGAGAATGAGCAACAGCAAGTCCCCTTTGGGACAAATAAAGGAAAAAGCCCATAAGTCTAGCTGCAAGAGAATGATACGCGCGAGGCATTGAGTTTTTGGCGTTTCGTGAACCATGAAGAATAAGGGCAACTACCCCTTCATACCCTAATTTTTTGAAGCGATCGATATTTTCGTTGTCCACAAGATAAGCCTTTGCCCGAGCACTATTTTTATTGATCTCTTCTTCAATTTTCAAGTTTTCTGGCAGCGATGAGCGAGTAATACTGCCGCCAATATTTTCACGCATCATAATTTCAGCATATTGCTTCCAGCAATTGATAAAATTTGCTTTTCCTCTTATTGACTTGTGAATATAAATGTTTCTATTTTTGCAATTGTTTATTGTGGGGAGAGTATCCACGTAGTTAATGCCCACAAGGTCATATTTAATTGCTTTTTCTGCCAACCTAAATCGTTTTTCTAGAGTATTTCTGTGAAGCTCACTTGTATTCATATCAAGCTTTTTGAGACAAGCCTCTATCTTGTCTGCAGAGAAGTAGATTTTACTTCTAAACAACTCAAGCTTAAGCTCCATTATGGAAAAATCATCAGCTCCATCCTCAATAAGCCTCCATGCAATAGTTGCTATCAGGTCTATCGCTTCTGATTCAGTAAAGACCTCCATAATACTAGCACTTGCCCCCAAGGAAAGCAAAATATCATCACTGGTCCTAATTTCTCTTGAAAAAAAATCCAGAGACAGCTCCATCAGGGCCTGAGGCGAATCTACTTTTATGCCAAGCTCTTCTGATTTTCGGATAATATAAAATGTGTTTGGCGACACGCTCGCCTTTTCTTTTATTTCTAGTCCTTTAGATTTTATCAAGGCGATGCGCTCCTCCGTCAGGGTCGTTCCGCTTACATCAAAAAAATTTGCTGCTTCACTTCTTGAGTCCCACCCTTTTATGCCTAGTCTTAGAGCCCTTTCTACGCCACCCAAAATTCTCTTGTCTATAACTTCTTTTTTTTCAACAAAGGAGAGTCCAGCGGACACAGAAAGCCCCTTAGATTTTAGAAATTTAAGGCGCCCTTTTGTTAGAGTGGTAGGGGAAACATCAAAAAAATTTGCTGCTTCACTTCTTGAGTCCCATCCTTTTATGCCTAGTCTTAGAGCCCTTTCTACCCCATCCAAAATCTTTTTGTCTACAGCTTCTTTTGTCTTATTAAAGAAGTGTCCTACAGACACAGAAAGACCCTTAGATTTCAGGAATTCGATGCGCTCCTCTGTCAAAGCTTTGTGGTATATGTTCAAAAAATTTGCTGCTTCCGCTTTTGTCTTCCAGCCCGCCATGCCTAGTTTGAGAGCCCTTTCTGCTCCGTCCAAAATCTTTTTGTCTATGGCCTCACTTTTTTCTACAGAAGTGAGACCCACAGACACTAGAAGACCCTTGGATTTCAGGAATTCGATGCGCTCCTTTGTTAGTGTGCTTTTGGATACATCAAAAAAATTTGCTGCTTCTCTCTTTGAGCTCCAGCCCGTTATGCCAAACCCAAGGGCCTTTTCTATTCCCTCTAAAATCTTCTCATCGGCTGTCATCTCTTCTTCCAGTCTGATGCCTTATGTTCGATCAGTATTCGATTGTTTGAATCTTTTTTAAATTCAAGATTAAGCGATTGAAGATCACTTAGTTTACAAAAATATTTAATTCCTTCTGGAAGTATAAGTTTTACGACAGCACTTTTCCCATTTTTCTTTGGCTCAACCATGAGTATATATTCATCATTTAGAAAGACAAGAAGCCTTTCAAGCAACCCTCTAGCCTTCTGATCCTCTTCCGTTGATACTTCATGGTGAATACTGATCGGTCCAGACTTTTCTTCAATTGCTTCCCTAAGCTCTGCCTTGTCTATAATTGCCTCAAGGTTTGCATTCTTCTCTTTTAACACATCTATCTGCACGACCATCGAATTGATCATTAGTTTCATATCGAGCATATCGGGCTCCTCGCCCTCAAATTCAATATTGAGTTTTTCTCCCTCTTTTTCTGCCTTGAAGACTTTTGCATCAGCTATAACTTTCTTGTATTTTTTGTTATGCGTGAAGGTTGATGTGTCATTAAACAGTAGCCCTTCCGATCTTTCTTCGATTTTAGCTATTGCGTGCATGCAATTCAAAACTTGCGAATGGCTAAAACTTATTTTCTTATAGATTTTTCCATTTAGCTTGATCGGAGGCGTTGCATCAACAAGAAATTTGCATGCTCTCTTCACAATTTCTAATGTTTTTTCTTCTTTTTTTTGCTTGTAGTGATCACTCATGATATTTCCTTTTTCGCCTCAAGTGTTTTATCGGTTTTATAGTTTGTTTTGATCGGACTCTCTTCTGGATAAAAGTCTATGTTACCCCTAAAGTCATTCACTATCTCAATGTTTTTTACAATAATATCCCGCACATATAGATCAACAATTTCGTCAGGTCTAAAATACCTATCTGCAGACGAAATATGGGCGTGTCCCATTCTTTTTGCGGTAAAAACCTTGAATAACTCAACAACATTCTTGATTTCCTTGTTTGGCAGTTCTATTTCGCCTCTTTTGGGCAGCGTGGACTCAAGGCAGTAGGCCATGTTTGCCATAAATACCCCGAACATATGTCGCAACGAGTGTATTCCATTCGTCAGGTTTATAGATAGACCATATTTTTCATTTATTTTCTCCACATTCCTGTTAAATTGCTCACTGACATTGCTTGGAAGCCAAATAGGATCATCTGACTCCCCTTGGGTTTGGAATATCATTGGGTATTTGGGGTCAATTTTCTTTACGAGTCTTTGATAAACCTCAAAAAATATTGATTCATATTTTGGCATAATAAAAAACATGGAGCGGTCTTTGGAATCTAGCGTAGGAATAGGATACTTGCTTGAGATCTTCTTATATTTTCCTACCTCAAAATCAATTTTGTGTTTATCCCACAACAAAGATCTTCTTCCGGGCTGCCCAAGAAACACTTTCCCATCTTTTAGTGGTGCCCTATCACTTGTCGGATCAGTCAAGTAAACATCTCTATTTTTCAGGTCCACATCATATTTTGTTAGCTGTAGGGCTTGAGAACGTCTTGCGCTTGCTGCACCACACAAAAGATACAAAAGCTTTGCCCTATCGTCCGAGACCTCCAAGAGCCTATCATAGTGTTCCAATGGGAATGTATCGGATCCACCATTTGGTTCATTGTCTACTTCACCCTTAATATTTTTATATTTTGTAAAAAAGGTGAGTTTTGGAGACAAGACATCTCTCGCTATCCCTTTGGCCTTAAGTCCGTATCCCGAACCTTTTGAATGCTTCTCTCGCGAACGTAGAGCCTTCATATCGGTTTTCCCAAGATAAAACCATGCTCTATCATCAATATGAGTATCTTTCAAAGGTTTAGTATCATCATTAATCATGAAGTCAAAGTAACTTTCTAGCGCCATAAATTCAAATCCATAGCCCCTGATTTTCTTGCTCTCAAAAATTTCCCTTTGAGTTCTAATCCCGAACTCCTTATTGATTACGGTCTTGGTGATAACAAACCCTTTTTTTAATGCATTACGGTACTCTCGTATATGTCTCTCAAAATCCTCCCCGTTTCTTCCAGAAAAGTACAGTGAGTAGACCCAATACCTGTGAATAGAGCGAATATACTTTTGCACTGTCCCAAACTCCAAGCCCCTGAAGCCAAGCATATATTCAGAATATTTGGAAATTACTGGTTCTGTATAAATTTGTCCATCCTTCTCTATCGCAAACTCACATTTCTTATTAAAAAATCTATACAACGTAGAACCTTTATTCATATTATTCTTTAATATTTTAGCCTAAACTTTAGAAATATGTCAATACCATTTTTTATGTGATTGTGGGTATTTTCTAGAAACACAAAATAAGCTTTAAAAAACGAATAGTGTCAAAATATTGGGAGTTTATGCTGAGTTAAGTCAGTATCCCATTTGCTAAAAAAGAATTATAGAAAAATCTTTACTCGATCAAGAAATAATATGTTATTCAGTATTTATCTGCAGTACGGAAAACTCCGTCTCCAATCCCCTGCTCGCTGGTGTTCCTTCCGTCTCTCTCGACCGCTATCTCGCCAGACTGATCGATACCAAAAAATACACCATCGTCATCGTCAAACAAAAAGGTGAGATGCCAAGCATCCAGCGCTACATCGCCAATGTCATCTCGCCGGGCACGAACTTTGAGTATCTCTCTGAGCCTACGGAGAACAACATCGTCTCTCTGCTCATCGACCTCAACAACGGTATCTACTCAGTAGGCTACGCTGCGATCGATGTGAGTACAGGCAAAACCATCTGCAACGAGATCCACTCTACCCGCGATGACAAGACCTATGCACTGGATGAAGCCTTCAGTCTGCTACAGACCTACAGTACCTCGGAAGTTATTATCACCCTCGATAGCAAAGAGATCGATCTGGAGTGGATCAGCCACTATCTGGAGCTAGAATCCCTGCATCATGCCATTAACACCAAACGATTCAAGATCAGCTTCCAGAACGCACTCTTTGCACGGATATTCAACATCAACTCCTTTCTCAGCAGTATCGAGTATCTCGATCTGGAACGTCACCCCTATACCACTGAGTCTCTGGCGATCCTGATCGACTTTATCATCGAGCATGATGAGAGTATCATCGAGAAGATGAACCGCCCACAGTTTCTGGGCAACAGCCGCTATATGTATATCGGCAACAACGCCATGGAGCAGCTCTCCATCATCTCCAGAGATCCCGCAGATATCACCCTGCTCGACCTCATAGACAAAACCTCTACCGCCTTTGGCAAGCGTCTGCTCAAAGAGCGGCTCCTCAACCCCATCGTGGACAAAACACTGCTGGAGCGTCGCTATGATCTGACCGAACTACTCCTGCCCAGTATCGACCGGTTTGAAACCCATCTCAAACAGATCTATGATCTGGAGCGTATCGCCAGACGGATCAAACTACGCAAGCTTCATCCCGTAGAGCTCACCTACATCGCTATGTCACTGGAAGCCGTACTGGCACTACTGGAGGATGCCGAGACTGAGGATATGGAGGTAGAAGAGAATCTCTATGAGGAGACACAAGAGATGCTGAAAGTCCTGCATGATACCTTTGATCTGGATATCTGTGCGAGGTTTCGTATCGAACAGATCAACGACAATCTTTTCCGTGACGGTATCTACCCTGCTATCGACAGCATCGTCACCACACAGCAACAGGAGATCTCCAAGATCGACGATGTCGCCAGCCATGTGGAGTCCCTCTTTGATCGTGACAAGCTTTTTGGTGGAGAGAACCGCTATGCAACGATCGGCTATCTGGAGAGTGAGGGCTACTATCTCAACCTCACCAAGAGCCGTTTTGGGATGATCGAAAAGGAGCTCAAAGAGAGCTTTGTCACCGTCAATGGTACCCATCATTTTTTCAAAGACTTCCATTACAAAATGCTCAAAAATGCAGTCAAAGTACAAGGCCCACTCTTTGAGGAGATCACCCGTAACTACGAAACTGCACAGGTCAAGCTCATCTCTCTGGTCAAGCAACGCTATATCGAGAGCCTTGACCTGCTGGAGAACCGCTTCTCTCTGCTGCTGGACAAGCTGATCTCCTTTATCGCTGATATCGATGTCGCCATCTCCAATGCCAAGTGCTCCAAAAGCATGCAACTGAGCCGTCCCATCATCGAAGAGGGCAACTTCTACGAAGCGATCGCCCTGCGTCACCCCATCATCGAATCCAACCATGAACGGGGTATCTATGTCCCCAATGATGTCTATCTAGGAGAGAATAACCACACTGCTCATAACCATATCACCCTCAATGCCAGTGATGGAGAGGATCTGCTGGGTATCCTGCTCTACGGGATCAACTCTTCGGGCAAATCCTCACTGATGAAGAGCATCGGCATCTCAGTGGTGCTGGCACAGGCAGGATTTTTCGTACCCGCAGTAGAGCTACGGTTTGGGCTCTATGAGAAGCTCTTTACCCGTATCGTCTCCAAGGACAATCTCTACAAAGGACTCTCTACCTTTACCATCGAGATGATGGAGCTCAAAAATATCTTTAACCGTGCCAATGAGCGATCACTTATCCTCGGTGACGAGATCTCACAGGGCACGGAGACTGAGTCCGCACTTGCCATCGTTGCCAGTGCTATCCTCAAGCTTATCGACCTACGATCGACCTTTATCTTTGCTACGCACCTGCACCAGCTAGGAGAGATCCCACAGTTGCAACATATCAAAACACTGATCTTCCTACATTTGGGGATCCAGTATGATGAGAAGCAGGACACACTCATCTACAACAGAGTACTACAGTTAGGCAGAGGAGACAGTCTCTATGGACTGGAGTTTGCCAGATCTCTGCACATGGACAAAACTTTCCTACAGACCGCACAGAGCATCCGTGATACGCTCAGTAATGATGATTCCGAGTACAAAAAGCTCAAAAAACAGAAACGCAGCAGATACCACAAAGAGCTCTACCTCAGCAAATGTGCCCTCTGCGACAACCCCGTCGATGATGTCCACCATATCATAGAACAACAGCAAGCAGGAGAGAGCGGACACATCGACCACTACCACAAAAACCACCGCTACAACCTCATCCCTCTCTGCAAAGAACACCATACCTTGGTACATGAGGGAAAGATCATCATCTCAGGCTTTGTGATGACTGATGAGGGGTTGAAGCTGCATTATGAGGAGAAGGGTTAGACTACACGCTCCACCATCAACTGCACCGTGCTCTCCCCTCGAAAGTGATTGACATTGACTGTATAAACGATATCAACCTTTTGTCCAACCTCATACTGTGCATAGGTTTTGAACTGTACCCCATTATGGATCATACCATGGTGTTGGAAGGTAAAGCGTAGATGGTTACCCTCTTTGCCCATCGTCTGGGCTGCAAGAATCTCAACATCTCTGGTGAGAAATTTGGGTTTGGGATTGCCCTCCCCAAAAGGTTCAAACTGAGCGATCATCTCGATCAATGGAAAACCGATCTGCTCAAAAGGCAGCTCTCCTAGGATATCTGGATCGACATACGTTTCTTGTGAGCAAAGAGTGCTTGCTTTTTTATTGAGTGCTACCCTAAAATCCTCTAGTTTCTTTATCTCTAAAGAGAGTCCGATCGCTGCACTGTGGCCCCCAAACTTCTCCAGTATCTCCCGCTGGGTATCCACCAGTTCGAAAAGATCACAACCATTGAAACTGCGTCCACTTCCTTTGTAGAAACCCTCATTTTCAGTCAAGACAATAGCAGGTCGCTCAAACTTGCGTGCAAGTCTGGCAGCAACGATGCCTACCACTCCCTCATGCCACTCACCAGAAGCCACAACAATCACTTTAGACCCCTCATCCACCTGATGGGTCGCCTCATCAGTGATCTGCTGCTCCAGAGCCTTTCTGGACTCATTGAGAGCAGTAAGTGTCTCTAGGTGAGTTCTTGCATCGTAGATGTTAGTACTACAGATAAATTCTACCGCCAATGAAGCATCCTCCAGCCGTCCTGCACTGTTGAGGATCGGTGCCAGCCCAAAGGCGATATCCTCAGAGACAAGCTGCTGCTTGTTACTCTGCTCACTGTAGGCTCGAATGCAGGGACGCTGGCTCTGGTTGAGCAGTTTGATACCCGCTTGTACCATCGCACGGTTGATATGCTGCAGAGGCATGATATCAGCGATGATCGCCATAGTTACCAGCTCCAGATACTTTTTCATATCCACTTTGGTATCCAATGCTTTGTTAAGAGCCGTACAGAGATACCAGGCGATCTGTGCCCCACATACCTCTGCATGAGGAAAGCTGCATTCCGGTTGCTTTTGGTTGATGATCGCATAGGCTTGAGGTTTGACTTCAGGAACGATATGATGATCAGTGATGATCAGGTCAATCCCCAACCTAGCACATTCAGAAGCAGCTTCTACTGCAGCGATACCATTATCGACAGTGATGACCAGATCATAGCCTTCGATTCTAGGTATCAGTGTGGTAGAGAGTCCATACCCATCTCTAAAACGGTTGGGGATGATCCATGCCAACGGTATATCTATCGCCTCAAAAAAAAGTCGCATCACTGAGGTAGAGATCACCCCATCCACATCATAGTCACCGATGAGTATGATCTTTTCCTGATTTTGAATCGCCTGCACGATCCGTGCTACTGCTCTGTCCATATCTTTAAAAGCAGAAGGGTGGGGAAGGTCTCTTAGAGAGAGAAAGGTATCTTCAAAACGCTTACTCAGAAGCGCGAAGATCGCTTCATAGGTAAGGTTTGGTTGAGAATTAGTCATTCTCGCTTGTGTGTGCTTTGGAGGCTTTGATAAATCCAAGAATACACTCATTGACATGCTGCAGTCTGGAGGTAAACTCTGGGTGGAACTGTACGCCCAGGAACCATGGATGGTCTGCCACCTCTACAGCTTCTATCAATCCATGAGACTCTCCTGTCACCTCCATACCTGCTGCCTCTAAAGCCTCTCTGTAGAGAGGATTGGCCTCATAGCGATGTCTGTGCCGCTCATAGATCACTTTGGAGTCATAGGCCTCTCTGAGTACAGAACCCTCTTTGGTTTCACACTCGTACTCACCTAAACGCATCGTACCACCCAGTGGTGATGTGGTGGTACGTACCTGTTTGGATCCACTCGCATCGATAAACTCATCGATCAGATAGATAATAGGGTTTTTAGGCTTCTCTTCAAACTCTACAGAATTGACATCTTCTAGTCCTAAAACATTTCTGGCAAACTCTATCATGGAGAGCTGCATGCCCAGACAAATGCCAAGGAAAGGCACCTTGTTTTCTCTGGCAAATTGGATCGCAGCGATTTTGCCTTCTACGCCTCGAGAGCCAAATCCTCCAGCTACTAAAATACCATCTACATCTACAAGGTATTTTTTAGCCCCATTATCCTCTATTTTTTCGCTGTCTACCCACTTGATGGTAACTCTATTATCAGTGTGTGCGCCTGCATGGATAAAGGCTTCGGTCAGTGATTTATAGGATTCTTTTAGATCGAGATACTTTCCGACAAAGGCAATCTTGACTTCACCAGATGGCTGTATGATCTTCTGTACCAAAGAACTCCATTCATCCATTTTTGGTTCACAGCTCTCAAGTTTGAGCTGTTCGCAAATAGGTGTCAAGATATCCTGTCTGAGAAAGTTAAGTGGCACTTGATAAATAGTGGCCGCATCTTCAGCAACGATTACAGAATCGATATCTACATCACAGGAAAAGGCAATCTTATTTTTGATCTCTTTGGTGACAGGGACCTCCGCACGCAATACCAGCATATGTGGAGCAATACCGATACGGCGAAGTTCTTGTACAGAATGTTGTGTAGGCTTGGTTTTAAGCTCTCCGGCAGCTTTAATATACGGCAAGAGTGTCACATGCACATTCATTACCTGTGTTTTAGGCAGTTCATGTTTGATCTGACGAATGGTTTCCAGGAATGGTAATCCTTCAATATCACCAGTGGTACCACCCAGTTCTACGATGAGAATATTTTTTCCCTCTCCAGCTTTAAAAATTCGCTCTTTGATCTCATTGACAATATGTGGAACCACTTGGATTGTTTTACCAAGATATTTTCCTTTTCTCTCATTTTCAATAACCGTTTTGTAGACCAATCCTGTAGTGAAGTTATTACTTTGAGTAAGAGAAGTATCTAAAAATCTTTCATAATGTCCAAGATCCAGATCTGTTTCAGCCCCATCTTTGGTGACAAATACTTCACCATGCTCCAGAGGCGACATGGTTCCCGGATCGACATTGATATAAGGGTCAAGCTTGAGCACACCTACACGGTAACCGGAAGATTTCAATAGTGTGCCAATACTGGCTGCAGTGATACCTTTTCCCAAAGAACTTAGTACGCCACCTGTCACAAAGATATATTTGGTTTCTTGTTGATCTGCCATACCTGTTGTACCCATTATGCAACAATTGGCATGATAATAGTCGTAAAATTATCATCTTTGACTAAGAATGGAAGTGTTGGCTCATTAAATCCTATCTCAAACGTATCACTGTCTACCTGTGAAAGAAAATCAAGAATATATTTACTGTTAAGTGAGATCTCAAAGACTTCAGAAAGTCCTGTATCCAACTCTATCTCTGTTTTTGCCTCTACATTATCCGATGAAAGTGAATTAAAGAGAATAGTATCATTTCTAAAAGAGATTTTGATATCATGTGAAATCGTAGTGATCATTTTGATCGCTTCTAACATCTCCTTTTTAGGAAGAGTGATCTGATGTTTGATACTGTTAGGTACAATTCTCTGATAATCAGGAAATTTTCCATTGATAAGTCGTGTAAAAAAGAAATAGTTTTCATTGGTAACAATCAATGTAGTTTCATCATAATAAATAGTAATCTGATCTAGAAAGAGTTTTTGTATCTCCATAATCGCTTTTTTCGGAAGGATGAGAGAAAGCCCTTCACCTGCAGTACCAGGAATAGACGCGATGGCTAATCGTCTTGTATCTGTACCTACTAAGTCAGTGGTAGTTTCCGAGATATTGATCAAAGCACCATTGAGTTCAAATTTAGGATTATTAGTATCAATAGCAGGAGAGATCTTTTTTAGATTTTTAATAAGATTAAGAGAATCAAGTTTAATTTGGGGTTTATCATCGCTTACAGGAAATGTAGGGAAAGAGTGAGCATCAAATGTAGGGAGTTTAAATTTTGAATGCTTTTGTTTTACAAGAAGGGTATTTTCCAATACTTCCAGTACAATCTCTCCTTCTTTTAGTATCCTAATGATATCCAAGAGTTTTTTACCATTTGCGGTAAAAGAACCTTCATGCTCTATCATCAGATTATCTGTAACGATTTGCAACCCTATTTCTGAATCAGTAGCCTTGATAATACATTTATCATTGTTGGCTTCAAAATAGATATGTGATGTAATTTGGCTTGCATCTTTTTTTTCCAGAAATGGCTGTAGATTGATGAGTATCGATTCGATGATTTGCTTATCCGCTTTTATTTTCATTTTCTCTCCCTTTATTATCTAAATAAAATTAGTAGTAGTAGGTTATCATGGTTTTGTGAAAAACCCAACTGTGTACCTAAATTACGAATATTTTTACTCATAATTTTTATTGAACTTATTCACATCTTTTCACTTATAAAATTATATCTTTTTTTTATTCATTTTCCTTTGTGGTTGTACCTATTTTATTGGAAAACTCTTCTAGCAGCACTTTAAAGTTCTCATCGTTCTCTATGATCTCATGGATCTTTTTCATAGCATGAGAGATGGCTGTATGGTCTTTCATCCCTACGTACTGGGCGATCTGTGGCATAGAGTTAGGTGTGAGGTTTCGTGCGAGATAGATGACGATACGTCGAGCATTTACCACATTTCGGGTTCTTTTTTTAGATTTGATATCAGAAGGTTTCACATTCATCTCTTTGGAGATGATCTTGACGATATCGTCGATACTGATATTTTCCTGTTTTTCTTTAAGCTGGTCTTTGATAGCGGTTTTTGTAAATTCAAGAGTGATGTCTTGGTTTAACATACTGCTCATGGCATTGAGTTTAATAAGTGTTCCCTCTATTTCTCGGATGTTATTACCCATATTTGTAGCGATATAGTTGATGATTTCACTGTTGAGTTTGATACCGTCAAGTTCACATTTTTTTTCAATGATAGCAATTTTGGTTTCGAGTTCAGGTGGTTGTATATCTGCCATCAGCCCCCATTCAAACCTGCTTTTAAGTCTATCTACCAATCCTGCAATCTTGTTGGGTTGTCTATCCGAGGTGATGACGATCTGTTTTTTTGCTTGGTGGAGTTCATTGAAGGTATGAAAAAACTCCTCTTGTGTCTGCTCTTTTCTAGAGAGAAACTGTATATCATCGATCAATAGAAGATCACACTCTCTAAAATGATCTCTAAAACGATCCATAGTTTGGGATTTGACATGAGAGATATATTTATTCATAAACTGTTCCAAGGTGGTGTAGATGACTTTTTTCCCTTGGGCCACCTGGAAGTTTCCTATGGCTTGCAACAGGTGGGTTTTCCCCAATCCTACGCCACCATAGAGAAAGAGAGGGTTGTATTGAAGTCCAGGTTTTTCTGCTACAGATTTGGCTGTGGTATAAGCAAACTGATTAGAGCCCCCTACGATAAAGCTTTCAAAAGTAAAAGAAGGGTTAAGGTGGGTACTTTTGGAGCTGCCTTTATGCTCTTTCACATTAATACGTTTTTTTGTTTTGGTATCAATCTTACCGACAATGATGTCTACTTGAGGTTTGATGCCACTTTGTATCTCGAACAGATGGGCAATTTTTTCTTGGTATTTTGTTTTGATCCATTTGGCAATAATGATATTGGGTGTGGTAAAAATAGCAATATCACTTCTAGAGTTGATCTCATCATAATGCAAGTTTTTGATATATCGGCTATATTCGTTTTTATTGATCTCTTTTTTTAGTTCAGAAAGAACAGATTTTCCAATACTCATAGATACTCCAATAGGGTGATCTATTCACAGGTATCAATGTGAATGACAAGGATGTGAATAACTTTTATGATTTTATCGCAATTGTGCTAAAATTAGGGGTAGAAAAAGATGTGAAACAATTTATTAACATGTGAATAAAGGTGTGAATGAAAATTTTAGGTATAGATCCAGGTAGTCGGAATTTAGGGTATTGTATTCTAGATTTTGATGGACAAAAGTATAGATTGGTAGAAGCGGGTGTATTGAAGATCAAAACCACAGTACTGCAGGAACAGATCGTGGAGCTGATGGAGGGGATAGATATTATCCTCAGTAGCAATCAGGTGGATGAGGTGGCGATAGAGGGTATCTTTTTTGCCTATAACCCTCAGAGCGTACTCAAACTGGCACAGATCAGAGGGGCTTTGAGTTTGAAGGTATTGCAGGAGGTGGGGTATTTTTATGAGTATACACCACTACAGGTGAAAAAGGCGATCACAGGAAATGGAAAAGCGACCAAAGAGCAGGTAGCATTCATGGTCAAACGTCTGCTTGGGATCAAAAAAGAGATCAAGCCTCTGGATATTACGGATGCGATGGGAATCGCTATTACCCATGCCCAGAGGGTAAAGATCAGGAAGTAACTATCCCGGCAAATGCAACAGTGATCACCAATCTCCCACAGATCATTGGCAATTCTATTGTGTATGCCGGAATTATCTGATTCTTGCGCCGTTTCTCTCTATTTTGGTCAAGCGTTTGGCAGGTACTCTGAAAGAAGCCTTTTTATGTCCCACAGTAGATTCATAGACGATCTGTTCGTACATATAGACATCATAGAAAAAATGATCTTTGCCTTTATCTCGTCGAACAGTCTGGTAGAGTACATGTACCGGTATGGATCGTTTGAGTCTAATCGTTGTAGGCTTGTTGCTGTCAAATATCTTTTGTAGGTTTGATTTAGAATAACTGTTGCCTGCATTGTTTAGCAAAGCATACATAAAGTCATAAGGTTTTTGTACACGCATACAGCCGGAACTATACACCCTATAGCGGTATTTGAAAAGAGACTTGTTGTCTGTATCATGCAGATACACAGCATATTTGTTAGGGAACATAAATTTGACTCTTCCCAGAGCATTTTTTTCACTGGGAAACTGAACAAATCGGTAAGGGATCGCCTTTTTGTTATGTGCATAACTAAACAGCTTGCTCAAATTCAAAGGAGACTCTTTGGCACCCTTTTTATAGGAGGTAAAGACATGTATATTGTGCTCTTTTAGGTAGTTCGGGTCTTTTTTGAGAACAGGAATCAAATCTCTTCGTACCAGGTTATTGGTGATCGTCCATGTAGGATTGAGTACCAGATACTCTATTTTATCATTGAAGAGGGGTGTGGGTCTGTCTATCCGACCTACGATGATATCACTCTCAAAAGCCATTCGCCCACCCTGATAATACCTAAGCTTGAATTCTGGTATATTGATCTGTACATGGTTGGCACCAAGTCGATGAGGCTGAAGTTTGAGCATATCTAGATTGGTGATGATTTTTTGAGTATACTCTTTTTTACTGGTGTTGAGGTACTTGATCACTTTATTATCTATGTAGTCACCCTTGGCAAGGTTGAAACGGGCTTTAAATTTTTGAATGGCACGGCTTAAGCTACTTGTATAGCCTGTACCCGTACTCTCATTCTTTGGGAAGTCTCCTGTAAACTTCAGCAATTTTTTGATCGTTCTGATTCTACTGTCAGTACGACCTCGCTTGAGTGTTTTTCCAAAAGGGATCTTGGAGAACTTCGGCATATTTCTATACCGCTCCAGCATACTTACCAAAGGCTTGTATTGCTCAATAAGCGGTAGGAGAGTAGTAAGGTATCCCTTGATGTTCTTTTGGGTGATCGATCCCAATATAGCCGTTGCAGAAGGCATAGACCGTGGATGGATCTCCCAGGTCGCCCGCACATCCTGAGAGGCTTTGAGGTTATGAAGCTTACGTTTGACCAGTGACCAGTCCACATCCCCTACACGGATAAAATGTATCAGTTTGAGATAGCTTTCTGTAACAAGGATATCCAGCTTTTCGAGATCTTTTTGCGTGGATGAGCCGCTGTCCATAGCAAATGCCAGGTCGATGATCTTGTCCTGATTAAACTGTTTATACTTATAGTTAAACTGGGGATTTCCCAGTGCATCTATCACTTGGGCAAATTGTTTGGCATTGCTCTCTCCTACCCATAGAGGCCTGTATCCATTGGCCTGGTACAGTGCAGTGACAGTGGCTCTACTGCCTGCAGTGACCGTGCTATTGATCTGGTTTTTGATATCGGGTAGTTTTTCAGCGAGGGTTGGCTGAAGGAGCAGTAGTGTAAAAAGTAATAGTTTCAAATAGTACAAATGATTTCCTTTGCTACGTTTATCTTTTATGTTTCTTATCAATGAGTCGAAGGTATTTGACAGGTGTGACCTTTTTCATCTCTTCCGCCAGCCAGCGTATCTGGAACCATGCCGCCCCGCTGTCTCGGAGATCAAAGTAGTTTTTGAGACTTCGGATATTGAAGGTGACCACCATATCTACCTTCCAGTTATCAGAGACGATATGTTTAAAACCATCTCCGACATTGCGTTTTTTCTTGCCGCTTTGAAGTGCCTCAAAGAGTCCTTGGGCATCTCCTTTGTATGTCTCTAGGAAGGGTAATGATGATTTTGCTACAGCATTATGAATGAAAGTGTTGTCTCTGTGATACTGGAAGAGGAGTTTATCATAGATCGCACGGATCTCTATCGCGAGGTACTCTGGATCGATGATCACAAACATATCCAGAGCTAACAGTTTTTCCAGGAAGAATCCAAATCCGTTCTCTGCTTCAAAAGAGGCGACAAAGGCATTGATGATACCTGACATCGTATAGCGTGTGGAGCGTACAGAGATGGACTGGATCCTGTGGCGGGCATGCTCCTGTAGTACACCTCGACTGGTACCTTGTACCAGAAAGCTGAGTGTAGCGTGTTCGATGATAGAGTGGTGATGGTGTACCCAAGCAAGATTGGAGAGGAGTTCTGAATCCTCGATCTCATTGATAGCTTGGGTATCGAGATGCTCCATCGCCTCCTTGATACAGGCATTTTCAGAGTTTTCAAAACTGTCATAGCAGGTACGTGCTGCGATCTCTGCCACGCCTAGCCCTGCTTCTTGCAAGAGGGAGACTTTTGGTTTTTGATAGGTTATTTGGTACATTTGGGTTTGGGTCATGGGTTACACCGTGATTAATTTTGATACAATTATAGCAAAATTATTCAGGATAGTATTAATGAAGCCAGAACAGCGATTCCATACCTTTGCAGAGGATTTTAGAGATCCCTACTCCAGAGACAGGGACAGGGTGATCCACTGTAGCTCCTTTCGCAGGCTGGAGTACAAGACTCAGGTGTTTCTCAACCACGAGGGGGATTACTTTCGTACCCGTTTGACCCACTCGTTGGAGGTGAGCCAGATCGCGCGTACGCTTGCACGGATGCTCTCTCTCAACGAAACCTTGGCAGAGGTGATCGCACTCTCTCATGATCTGGGTCATACTCCTTTTGGACATGTTGGAGGAGATGAGCTGGATATCTTGCTCAAAGCAGAGGGGCATCCTTTGGGTTTTGAGCATAACTTCCAATCCTTTAGGGTACTGACCAAACTAGAAAAACGCTACAAAGAGTTTGAGGGATTGAACTTGACCTTTGCGACGTTGGAGGGTGTATTGAAGCACTCCTATCCCTATAAAAAACCTTTTTTACAGAGCTTGGACAAGCGGTTTGATCTGGAGAAACACCCCTCTCTGGAGGCGATGGTAGTGGATCATGCTGATGAGATCGCGTATACGTCACATGACATTGATGATGGGATCAAGGTGGGGTTGATACGCTTTGAAGACCTTCTTGAGGATCCCTTATGTTTGAGAGTGGATGAGATGGTACAGCAGGAGGGTGTCTCCAGAGATGAGCATCTCTACCGGCACCGTTTTGTAGCGGGCTTGATCAAGCTGCTGGTAGAGGACTTTATCGCGCACTCTACAGAGGGGGTGGCTCACTATCGTCAAGATAGACCGATCACAGCCAGTTTGGATGCCACACTGCCTCTGCCCGTAGGCTTTTCCAAAGAGACGGCTACGCAGCTTAAAAGACTCAAAAAACTGCTCTTTACCAAACTCTATCGCCATGAGAAGATCGTGAGCAAAATGTATGCAGGCAAGCAGTGTATACGAGGTCTATATCATGCATATAGGGAAGAGGTGGATCTTCTACCACCCAGACAGAAGGCACTTTTGGAAGAGAGAGCAGCGCATAGAGTTGTGGCAGACTATATCGCTTCTATGACAGACAGATATGCCCTGAAAATGTATCACGAACTCAATGGATTTTCTAACTAGAAGAAAATTTCGATATAATGCGCGAAATTCAATAGAGTTACTTTTATTTTAGGAATACTTATGCAAAAGATTAAAAACATTGCTGTGATCGCACACGTCGACCACGGTAAGACCACACTTGTAGATGAGCTGCTCCAGCAGTCAGGCACCTTCGCTGCACACCAGCATGTAGAAGAGAGAGCGATGGACAGCGATGCTATCGAAAAAGAGAGAGGTATTACGATCCTCTCCAAGAATACAGCGATCAATTATGGGGATCACAAGATCAACATTATTGACACTCCGGGTCACGCAGACTTCGGTGGTGAGGTAGAGCGTGTCCTCAAGATGGTTGATGGGGTACTTCTCCTCGTGGATGCCCAAGAGGGTGTCATGCCTCAGACCAAATTCGTTCTTAAAAAAGCGATTGCTTTTGGGCTTATCCCGGTGGTAGTGATCAACAAGATCGATAAAGACGGCTCTGATCCCGATAGAGTGATGGATGAGGTCTTTGATCTACTTGTTGCACTAGATGCCAATGAAGATCAGTTGGAGTTCCCAGTACTTTATGCCGCAGCGAGAGATGGGTATGCCAAGTGGGAGATGGAGGATGAGAACAAAGATATGACACCACTCTTTGATGCAATCATCGAAAAAGTACCCTATCCAAAAGGTTCTCCAGATAATGATACACAAGCACAGGTATTTACACTAGACTCGGATAACTTTGTCGGACGTATTGGTATCACGCGTATCTTTAACGGTAAAGTAAAAAAAGGTGATGAGTATCTTCTCGTGAAAGCCTCTGGAGCAAAGTCTAAGAGTAGAATTTCTAAGCTTATTGGATTTAAAGGACTTGAGAGAATCGAGATCCAAGAAGCAGAAGCGGGGGATATCGTAGCGATCGCAGGATTTAACGATATCGATGTAGGTGACTCTCTCTGTGACCCTATCAATCCAGTGGCACTAGATCCTATGCACGTAGAAGAGCCTACACTTTCAGTCATCATGTCTGTAAACAATGGGCCTCTCGCTGGACAAGAGGGCAAACATGTCACCTCTAACAAGATCAAAGAGCGTCTCGAAAAAGAGATGGAGACCAATATCGCTATGCGAATGGAGCCTATGGGAGATGCCTCTTTCAAGGTTTCTGGCCGTGGTGAGCTCCAGATCGGTATCTTGGCAGAGAATATGAGACGTGAAGGCTTTGAGTTTATGCTCGCACGTCCAGAGGTCGTTACCAAAGAAGAAAATGGTGTCAAGATGGAGCCATTTGAGCATCTGGTTGTAGATGTACCAGAGACGTTCCAAGGCGTAGCTATCGAAAAACTAGGCAAAAGAAAAGCCAACATGACCAGCCTCACGCCTATGCCTGATGGTACAGTTAGGTTAGAGTTTGAGATTCCTGCACGTGGGCTTATCGGGTTTAGAAATGAATTCTTGACAGATACCAAAGGTGAGGGTATCATGAACCACTCGTACCTAGAGTACAGACCTTACACTGGTACAGTTGAGTCTAGAACACCAGGGGCATTGGTATCTATGGATAATGGTGAAGCAGTAGCATTCTCTATCTTCAACCTTCAGTCACGTGGTGTGATGTTCATCAAACCACAGGACAAAGTATACTCAGGTATGGTGATTGGTGAGTCAGCACGACCAGGAGATCTCGATGTGAACCCACTCAAAGGTAAAGCATTGACCAACATGAGAACCTCAGGTACGGACGAAGCGGTCAAGCTAGTCACACCAAGACAAATCACACTAGAGTCTGCCATGGAGTGGATCGAAGAGGATGAACTGATCGAGATCACGCCTATCTCTGTGAGGATCCGTAAGAAGAATTTGGATCCGGTGATGAGGAAGAGAGCGGCCAGAGACAAAAAGAACGCCAAATAGAAATAGTTCTTTTATTTCACTGCATCTTCGGCTGAACGGCTTCGTTCCGTTTGGTCACATACTGTGAGTATGCTCCCGCACTTCACTCACGCCGTTCAACCAAACCTACAGCAAACTAAAAGACTATTTTATATCATTTTTTTAGAAAAAAGAAAACTATTTTATTTCTTCAAAATTTTCGTAGGTCGGGGTGCCCTCACCCCGACACCTATTCAAAACAACAGCAAGTCGCTAGTATCCATGTAATTTGGATGTGAATGTCATAGTGGGGTACCCCAAGGGCATTTCCTCCTGCGTCACAGCACACTACGACCTACGAGGGGTTCCCTACCCTCAACCCACACACCCAAGCAAAATGAAAATTAAATCCTCCCCTGTCACCATCCACATCCAGTATCTCTCCACCGAAGTAGAGGTTTGGTATGAGCGTGGACTCTAGAGTCTGAGGGTTGACCTCTTGGGTATCGATACCGCCTGTGGCGACCTCGGCTCCCTCCCATCCTCTGGTGTCTGAGATGGAGAGTGTGAGGTGTTTGATGCTGTGGACTAGTGTGTTTATCTCTTTTCTGTTGAGGTCGCTCTCGACCCTGCTCTTGCATCTGGATTGTTCTAGTATGATAGGGATGAGCTTTTTGTGGAGGACGCCTTGGAGCCAGAGGGTGAGGGGTTTTGGGCTCTGTTTGTCTATCCTGTCCAGCAGGAGATTGGTGAGCTTCTCTTTGCTGTGTGTGGGTATGAGGTCTAGGCTGAGTTCGCAGTAGTCGAAATTTGCTAGTCTGGTGCTGACCTCTCGGCTAAGGTCGAGGATGGCTAGCCCGCTGATGCCGTAGTTGGTAAAGAGGATATCGCCCTCTCTGCTAGTGATCTGCTCGCCATTGGCGTAGAGGGTGGCTCTGCCTGCGACTTTGACCCCTGCACAGGACTTGACCCAGTCTTCCTTAGAACAGAGCTGTACGAGGCTGGGGTGTCGTGGGATGAGGGTGTGCCCCATCTTGGTGGCAAAGGCATAGCCTGAGTGGTTGCCTCCGAGTTGTGGGGCAGCGGGGGAGCCAGAGGTGATGAGGAGATGGGTACACGCTTTGGTGTCTTGTGTGGTCTCTAGGCGAAAGCCCTCTCCCTCTCTCTCTATACCAGTGACTGTACAGTCACAGTCTATTTGCACCCCTACTTTCTGTGCTTCATACTCCAGTAGTGCTACTACAGAAGAAGCTTGCAGAGACAGGGGGAACATCTGGTTCTCTTTGCCCTCTACCAGTGCTAGTCCGAGTGAGGTGAAAAACTGCTCTATCTGCTTAAAATCATATCCATCTAGGAACTCTGTTACAAAATCGGGATTTTGTGAATGAAAGCGTGTGAGGTCTATATGCTTGTTGGTGATATTGCACTTGCCATTACCGGAGACCAGTATCTTTTTGCCTATTTTATGGTTCTGCTCCAGCAGTGTGACCTGTCGCCCTGCCCTACCCAATGTGATGGCGGCAGCGAGCCCCGCTGCCCCTGCTCCGATGATTATCCATTTTTCATTATTCATACGATATTATAGCTCAAAAGAATTACAAGGATAAGTATGTCAGCACTAGTAGAGTTTAGTATGTTCCCCACCGAACAGACCCAAAGCAAGAGTGCCTTTGTGGCCAGAGTATTGGATATCGTGGATAGGAGTGGATTGCCCTATCAGCTTACGCCTATGGGTACGATCATAGAGAGCGAGACAGTGGCTGAGGTGTTGGCGGTGATTGACGAAGCCTATAAAGAGTTACAAAAAGATTGTGCTAGAGTTTATAGCTCGATCAAGATAGATTGGCGGGAAGGTCCCATCGGTAGGCTTCACAAAAAGACAGGCTCTGTCGAAGCCAAGCTCGGGCGGAAACTCAAAGTCTGATTGGATATAATACGCGTAATTTTATAAAGGGAATCTCCCTAAAGGATTTTTCATGATGTGTGCAGAACGAATGCAGCGGATCATTCAGGCGATTATATTGGGTCTGATCATGGGACTAGCGGGCTCTGATATGATACAGATCGCATTTTTGTTGATGTTGGCAATGATGGTACTATTGCTGATAGGTGGGTTTACTGGGTTTTGCCCAGGGCTAATGATACTCAAAGCGGTCCTCCCCTCATGCGATGAACCTCAAATAAAGGATGACAACTAATGGCTACTATTTCATATAAAGATTCAGGGGTCGATATTGATGCAGGCAATGCCTTCGTAGAGGCGATCAAAAGTGATGTCAAGTCTACTTTTGACAGTAACGTCATAGGGGGGATCGGTTCG
Source organism: Sulfurovaceae bacterium (assembly GCA_965215705.1). Lineage (GTDB taxonomy): Bacteria > Campylobacterota > Campylobacteria > Campylobacterales > Sulfurovaceae > JAAXPZ01. The sequence goes on from CBDCEE010000008.1 coordinate 377,880, forward strand.
TTTGCCGGTGCCTACGCATTGCCAACAGGGTATAAAGAGCCAGTGATCCTCTCGGCTACAGATGGGGTAGGAACAAAGCTCAGGCTGGCCATAGAGAGTGGTAGACTTGATACAGTAGGTATCGATCTGGTAGCAATGTGTGTCAATGACCTCATTTGTAACTACGGCACACCGATGTTTTTCCTCGATTATTATGCGACCGGTAAACTACTCCCAGAGAATGCTCAGGCAGTGGTGGCAGGGATCGCTGAAGGGTGTCGCCGAAGTGAATGTGCACTGGTAGGCGGAGAGACGGCAGAGATGCCAGGGATGTATAGTGAGGATGATTTTGATCTGGCGGGCTTTGCAGTCGGGATCGCGGAGCGTAGCCAGATGGACAGGGTCTCACTGGTCAAGCCTGGACAGATACTGATCGCACTGCCCAGCTCCGGGGTACACTCCAATGGCTACTCGCTGGTGCGAAAGCTCTTTTTTGAGAAGCTAGGCATGAAGCTGGAGGATGACTTTAACGGTAAGCCCTTGATAGAGACGTTGTTAGAGCCCACCCGTATCTATGTAAAGGATTTCAAGGACAACAAAGAGAATATCGTAGCCCTGGCACATATCACAGGGGGCGGTATCGTAGAGAACCTTCCACGTGTATTGCCGGAGGGTGTCAAGGCAGTGGTACGTGAAGCAGATATCAGAGTATTGCCTGTCTTTGAATTTATGGGACAGCATGTAGAGCGTGAAGAGATGTTCAGAGCGTTCAATATGGGTGTCGGTATGGTCTGGGTGGTAGAGCCAGAGAATGTAGATGCAGTGTTGGCAGCAACAGACGGCTATGTGATTGGTCATATAGAGGCAGGAGAGAGAAAAGTGGAGATGATATAGCAATGGCAGTACCTGAAGATGTAGGATGTAGCAACGAGAGCTGCATCAAGGCCCCTGAGTGTAATAGAACGAAGATAGCCAAAGAGGGCAAAGCAAGAGAGGTCAAGAGTTTTGGCGGTGGCCCAGATAAGGGTTGTGGGAAGTTCCTTCCTATAAAAGAAGGCTAATTTACCACGAATGAGTGCAATCTATTGACAATTTAAGTTTGTTTGATTATAATTGCACTCCTTTTTAAAGTACGGAGTGTAGCGCAGTCTGGTAGCGCACCTGGTTTGGGACCAGGGGGTCGAAGGTTCGAGTCCTTTCACTCCGACCATTTTATCCAACCTATTGTATAAGTAGTAAGGATTGATTTTTAAAGCGTGGTGGATGTAGTTCAGTTGGTAGAGCACCTGTTTGTGGCACAGGTTGTCGCGGGTTCGAGCCCCGTCATCCACCCCATTGTTAAGTGAAAAAGATTTACTAAAGTAGCTTTATGCTATTTTGATAAATCTTTCAATGTTTTTTGTGCGCTAGTGGCTCAACTGGATAGAGCATCAGACTTCGGATCTGAGGGTTAGGGGTTCGAGTCCTCTCTGGCGTACCAAATTGAAGATTTAAGATGCACTCGTAGCTCAGCTGGATAGAGCACCCGCCTTCTAAGCGGGCGGTCTCAGGTTCGAATCCTGACGGGTGTACCACCCTTGTATTTATACAAGATCATGCGGATGTGGTGGAATTGGTAGACACGCCAGACTTAGGATCTGGTGCCTTACGGTGTGGAGGTTCGAGTCCTCTCATCCGCACCATACATTACTCTCATATAATCCCATAAAATCCAACTACTTACCGAATATACAGACTTTACCCATAGATATTTTTTCATACAATCTAACCTAATCTAACATGAGCTATACTTTATAGAGGCTTTTGGAAGGAGGAAAGAATGGAACTAATATTTAATGGTGATGTAGAATTAAATGAAAGAGCCAATGATTCTATGTCGTTGCTAACTATGCTTGATACGTATCTTTACAAAGGAAAGGTATCTGTATCATCTATTAGATTTAAACCTTACCTAATAGATAATTGTAAAAGTGGGCTATTTGGCTTAAATGCAATTTACCACGATAATAAAGAGTTCATATTGGAAATAATAGAAATATTTTTCTATGACCATCTATTTATGCCAAGTGAAATACGAAAGAAAGGTAGTGAAGAGTATTTTTTATTCGTTACATTGATGGCTATTCAGAATATTGTATGGTTTAATAAGATAGAAAATAGTAGAGAACGTGGATACGAAAAAGAACTTGAGAGAATAGAAAAAGCAAAAAGTGTTTTATATGCATGGGTAAATGATTCAAAATGCCTTGATAGTTTAGTAGAGTGCCCGCCTCATAGAAATGAAACAATAATTGCACTTGAAATATTTTTTAAAGACAACAGGAGAATTCAGCAAGGAGATAGAATTATTAAAATAATCAAAGAATATTTTAAAATAGAAAGAGTTACAGCAACAAAAAATATTCACATGAAAAATGCTAATAAAAGAATCATTATAAACCTTGAAAAGAAAGGTCATAATCAAAACGAAATTAATATTATGAGAAAAATTTTAGGTGTTAGATCGTAAAAAACATGCTTCCATGTACGGTAATTAATCATGGAAGCATGCTTTTCTATACAAAGCATATATTATATGTAATTATTACAGAGTAATATTACTTGGTTTAACAAAATCAAAACAGTTAAGCTAAGAACCAAGTACTTGGTAATCTAAAAAGGTTATCAAATGAGAGAAAAATATAGTATCAGAAAAATGGTGAAGTATCTATGTATGAGACTATCCACAGTATTTAAACGAAAAGCATTAGATGCTTTTTTAAAAAGTGACAAAGTAAAGGAGGTATGGAAAGCGTTTTTGTTTATCCTTCGAGCGATAGATATATACGATAGGTTCCTCGGATAACTTCATCCGAGGATATATAAGCAGTGCGCCTAGCCTATTGGCAAGGGTTGATACGGGCAGCATCGCCACGGTAGAGATAGACCTCTACACGTCTGTTGAGTGCCATGTTTCTGGGGCTGTTGTTGGGTACGAGGGGTTTGTTGTAGGAGCAGCCTTGTGGGGAGATGGTGCCTTGTGCACTTCGTGAGCGTAGGCTACTGGCTACATTTTGTGCCCTTCGGCTAGAGAGCCCTTGGTTATACTCATAGCTACCACGATTGTCCGTAAAGCCTGCGACACCTACGACAGTCTGAGGATATCTTTTAAGTAGTGTACCTACTTTGCCTACTTTGACTCTGGCAGTCGAGGTCATCTGATCTGAACCTGTAGGGAACATCATCTTATCTCGGAACATGATCTTCACATAGCCCTCCCCTTTGGAGACAATGAGTGTTCGATTGGGATCGATCTGGGAGAGTGGATCATTGTCTACATGGGTACCGAGAGCGTTGGCTACTTCATTTGCCTGCTGATCCAGACTGTATCCGACCAATGCTCCGGCTGCACCACCTCCAATAGCACCAAGAATGGTATTTCGTGTTCGGTTCTTACTGCTACTCTGGGTAAGTCCGATAAAGGCGCCACCGATTGCACCTACAATACCGCCTTTTTTGGTATTTTCATGGCTGTTATCGACCAATCCTGGCTGTGTTGCGGTACAGCCTAGTAGCATAAATCCTACTACAGTAGAAGCGAGCAAAGGTTTTATCCATCTATCATACATACCTTCTCCTTGTTATTTGAATATGTATGGATTATAGCAAATAATTGTGACACAACTGTGAGATACGATAAAAAATAGTTTTTTTGATATAATAAAAGCGATGGAACACAATAAGGGGAAGAGAAGAATGAATAAAGGCATTATCATAATGATCTTGGCAGGCATGGGATTTATGTATCTGGTAACCAACTTGGTAAGTGAAGCAGAGAGTACTACGCCGGGCCTGGAGAATAGCCAATCAAGAAAAGCAAAAGAGTATGCACTCTACTATAAAAAAGATGTCAATGGTGATGACATGCTTAACTTTGCAGGTGTTCCTTTACCTAAAGCCAAAGCAGTATGGAGTGAAAGTACAGTCAAATATAGAGTGTTAGGGTATTTCCCTGATTTTGACACTATGAAGCAGATAGCAGCCAGCCAATTAGATGAGAGTGAATTCAAGACATTTTTACTTACACAGATGAAGAAGATAGAGGGTGATTATTTAGATGGTGTACGCAATCTTGATCAGACAAAAAAGGCTATGGAAGATATCAAGTAGTGTCGTTCTTGATTTTTTCTAACCAAAGATCCAAACTTTTTTCAAATCCACTCCCTTTAGAGTGGTAAAAATCACAATCTTTTTCTAGATATTTTTGCTCTACCCATCCGCCATAGTTGTGAGGATAAAGATAGCTATCACTATGTGTCTTGATGTGTTCTGGGACAGGGTACAGTGTGCCCTCTTGTATAGCTTTTTGTGCAAGATTTATTGCCTCATAGGCACTGTTTGACTTGGGTGAGCTGGCGAGATAGATCACCAGTTGAGCCAGAGGAATTCTTGCTTCTGGATAGCCTATATTTTTCACGATAGTCAGTGTGGAGGCTGCCAGATTGAGTGCATTGGGGTTGGCATTACCGATATCTTCGCTGGCAAGGATAGCAAGCCGTCTAGCCAGAAATTCAGGAGGCTCCCCTCCACTGATAAGCCGTGCCAGATAGTAGATACCCGCATCGATATCACTGCCGCGGATACTCTTGATCATCGCAGAGGCGAGGTCATAATGGCTGTCCGCTTCACTGGAGCCGGCCTGTATCGCATGTGGTCTGATCGCTTTGAGGTTTTCCAGTGTAACAGGAGAGGAGAGGTGAGCACCGCTCTCTAGCAGATTGAGCATGGCACGCAGGTCTCCGGCACTGGAGTGAAGCAGATAGGCTTTGGCATCTTCTGTGATCTCTATGCCCTCTTTGGCTGCAATCTGCTCTAATTGTAGCGCCATGCTATTCTGATCGATATGTTGGAGCTCAAATAGATGTGAGCGTGAACGCATCGCTGCAGTCATACTGTAATAGGGGTTTTCTGTGGATGCTCCGATGATCAGTGCAGCATAGCTTTCCATAAAAGGTAGCAGTACCTCTTGCTGATTCTTGCTGAGACGATGCACTTCATCGATAAAGATAAGGGGTTTTTGCAAGGCATTGGTATACTCTTTGAAGATCTTTCTCAGTGCTTCTACTTTGAGTGTCGTGGCATTGAGCTCATAAAAGGGACGATCCAGTGTAGAAGCAATGACCCGTGCAAGTGTGGTTTTGCCACATCCTGGAGGGCCAAAGAGAAAGATATGGGGCAAGGCATCTACCTCAATGAGCTTTCGCAAAGGTGCATCTGTTCCCAATAATCTCTCTTGGCCTACGATCTGGTCGAGTGTGCTGGGGCGGTATTTGAGTGCCAGTGACATGGCTAGCTCTCTTTTTTCTTGGCTTTTTTGAGGAGTTTGTGGAGCATATCATACTCTTTGCGGCTGAAATAGCGTGTTTTATTGGTGGGGAGATTGTTGAGTTCTACCTCCCAGAATGCCACCCGCTTGAGATCCACAATCGTTGCATCAAAATAGGCGAAAAAGCGGCGAAGCTCTCTATTCTTTCCTTCGTTGATAGTAACACGCAGCTTTGTATATTTTCCTGTCTGCCCTCTAAGTTCAAAGCTGGAAAAGGGAGCAAAATCCATACTTCGTATGCTGCTCTTGTCGTGGGCACCTGCTGAGGCATCCTCCAGATGTAAGCCACCCTTCATCGCATCGAGCATTACCTGTGTGACAGGCTTATCGATCTTGAGGTTGTATGTTCTGGGGAGATCGCTTGTCATCAGTGCTTCTGCAACCTCTGGAGCATCGGTGAGGAGCAAAAGTCCCTCTGAGGCATAGTCCAGCCTACCTATAGGTACAAAATGTCTATATTTGCCTGGTAGCTTATGGTAGATCGTAGCTCTGCCTCTATCATCCTTTTTGGTGACCAGTACGCCCTTGGGCTTGTTGTAGATGACCATGGTAACCTCACCCTGCTTTTTTTGCTTGACAGGACGGTTTTTGATCGAGACATAATCATTCTCTTGTACCTCATAACCAAATTCATGTATGGTTTTTTTGTTGATTTTGACTTCGCCTTCTTCTATAAGCTTGTCGGCCTCTCTACGAGAATATTTGCTGTTATGGGAGATGAATTTATTGAGTCTCATGGGGATTCCAGTCGGTTATTGTTATTACATTATATCCAAATTCATACCCGATAGACTACTTGCTATCAGGTATCAGTTGGCTAGTTGGTTAAGAAGATAGTGACCATGATCACAGGATAGAGCTTTTTGATTCGAACAACATGCTTTCGGATCGCTCCTCTGATATCCTCTTCGATCTTTTTGGCATTGGCATTGCCCTCTATTTTAGCAGAGAGCAGATAGGTCTCTATCATATTCTCGATCTCTTTCTCAAACTTCTTGTCATCTTTGTTGGCAATGATACCAAAGGTGGAGATGGCAGGCTTACCTATGACTTTTCCGGTTTTGGTAGAGAGTTGCATGCTTACATTGATGATACCCTCTGTAGCAAGCTTCTGTCTATCTTCAACGACATCATTGAAGATCTCGTTGTTGTTCATATTGTCGATATAGCGTTTTCCTGTTTTGACTGCTTTGACCTTTTTGATGAACTTTGGTGTGATCTCCACCTGATCTCCATCACTCATGAGCAGCATATTACGCGCATCTACGCCACAGGCAGCAGCCGTTTTGGCGTGTGCTGCGATATGGTTGTACTCACCGTGTACAGGGAGGAAGAATTTAGGCTGTACCAGACGAATGATAAGCTTCTGCTCCTCTTGGGCGGCGTGTCCAGAGACGTGAATGTCAGCAAACTCTTTGTATCTGATAGTCACGCCTGACTTCATGAGTCTGTTCATGAGCTTGGAGACAGATGCCTCGTTGCCTGGGATGGCTGAAGCAGAGATGATGATCGTGTCTGTAGGCTTGAGCTTGATATGTCTGTGCTCATCGGTTGCCATTCTAGAGAGTGCTGCCATCGCCTCACCCTGTGAACCTGTGGTGACCACAAGGATCTCTTCGTCTTTGTATCTGCCGATCTCATGAGGCTCGATAAAGTGCTTGTCTTCGATGTCTAGATAGCCTAGTTTTCTAGTGGTTTCGATATTTCTTTCCATGGATCGTCCGATGACGCAGAGCTTTCTGCCATGCTTGATGCCTCTCTCCATGGCTTGATAGATACGGTGGACGTTGGAGGAGAAGGTGGACATGATGACCCTGCCCTCTGCGAGGTCAAACAGTCTGTCAAAGGTGCCACCGACAATTTTTTCACTCTTGGTAAATCCTTGATTGTGTGAGTTGGTAGAGTCGGAGAAGAGGCAGAGTACGCCCTTGGCACCATAGTGTGCAAAACGGTGCAAGTCAGCGGTATAGCCGTCTATAGGTGTGTGGTCGATCTTGAAGTCAGCGGTGTGAATGATGGTACCGACAGGTGTCTCAATCGCAAGAGAAGAGGAGTCTACGATGGAGTGTGTCATATGCATCCACTCGACTTTGAAATCACCGATCTCATACTGCTTTCGCTTGGTCACAAAGTTAAAGTACTTGGTGTCCGCAGAAAGTCCATGCTCATTGAACTTATTTTCGATCATGGCAAGAGCCAGTGGCGTACCATAGATTGGGAACTTAAGCTCTTTGAAGAGATAAGGCATGGCACCAATATGGTCTTCGTGTGAGTGGGTGATGACGATACCTTTGATCTTGTCTTTGATGGTATGAAGGTAGCTAAAGTCCGGTACGAGGATGTCCACACCATGCATGGTCTCATCTGGGAAGCTCATCCCTACATCGATGATAAAGGCAGAGTTTTCGCTCTCCATGACAGCGATGTTTCCACCGATCTCGCCCAGTCCGCCCAATGGGGTGAATCGGATCTTGCCCTTGCTGTTCATCTCTATTTGCTTCCACGGGGCCATTCTCTCCTGCTGCACACGCTCGTTGTCTATCAGGCAAGCTTTCATCTCCTCGGAGACGTTGGTAGGTTGCTGTTTTCTGCGACCTCTATTTTTATTGCCACCAGATTTATTGTTGGGCCTATTATGATTTGGTTTACGATCACCGTTCTTTTGATTAGGGTTTGGTTTTCTATTAGGGTTTGGCTTACGGTTGTTGTCTGGTTTTCTATTAGAGTTGGGCTTGCGGTTTCCCTCTCTCTGCTCACCCTCTTTGCGAGGTTCCCTTTGCGGGTCTCTTCTGGGTTGCGTATTTTGTTCAGATTGTGTATTCTGTCTATAAGGGTTTGGGTTTCTTTTTGGTTTGTTGTTTTCTTGATTTTCGTTCATCTAGAGTATCCTTTTGCCCGAGGGCAGTGTATATTTGATGATAAATAGATGTCGCAGCTTCGTGAGGACGGAGGGTATCTTGCAGTTCAAGATCTCTAAAGATCTTTGCTATCCTATCTTTAGGATATCGTGTGCTCAGGTTTTTGGAGAGCTTCTTCCTCGGTTGGGAGAAAGCTACTTTGAGGAAATCTTCAAATCCTCTGTCTTCCAAAGAGCTAAACTTCACGATAGACAACACTGCAGAGGTAACTTTGGGGGGCGGCACAAATGCTTCAGGCTCAACCTCGAAACATAACTTGGCGTTCCCCACGCTGCTTGCAAGCACACCTAAAGCAGAGAAATCTCTCTCTCTAGGGTGTGCTGCAAACTTTAACGCGACCTCTTTTTGAACCATCGTCAGTATAGACTGACACTGTGGATCATGCAGTGCTTTCAAGATAAGATGGGTTGCAATATAGTAGGGCAGATTGGCTACCAGATGATAAGGCTCATCCAGCAGACCCCCCTGCTCCCAATGCTCAATCGCATCTCCACACTTTAGTTTCAGGTTCCCTTGACGGATGGGTTCCTTAAACGTCTGTGTCAAATGCTCGCATAATCTCTTATCCACTTCAAAAGCTGTGACATCTTTCACTCTTACGAGTGCTTTTGTTAAATCACCTAAGCCAGGCCCAATCTCTACAACAGGTAGAGTGTCATTGGGCATCGCTTGGATGATTTTGTTGATATAGCTGTGATTCTTCAGAAAATTCTGTCCAAATCTCTTGCTGGCAAACTCTGCTAACTCTTTATCACTTTTCATTATACACTTTTTTTCTTATATTTTGTTAGTTTTTGATATAATCCACCCAAACTATAACGTTTAGGATAGTGATGGATTATTTTGCTAAAAGAATTATACCATGTTTAGATGTGGATAACGGTAGGGTGGTAAAAGGGGTCAACTTTGTAGGCCTCAAAGATGCTGGTGATCCTGTTGAAGTCGCTAAACGATATAACCAAGAGGGTGCAGATGAGATCACCTTTCTCGATATCGGTGCCAGTCACGAGGGTAGGGATACGATCGTTGATGTGGTACGCGAGGTTGCCAAAGAGGTCTTCATCCCTCTGACTGTCGGCGGAGGGATCCGAAAACTGGATGATATATACAGGCTCTTGGATGCAGGGTGCGATAAAGTTAGTATTAACTCGGCAGCCATCAAAAATCCGGAGTTCATTACAGAGGCAGCCAAGCGTTTTGGTTCACAGTGTATTGTGGTGGCGATCGATGCCAAGAGAGTCGCTGAAGGAGAGTGGCATATCTTTACCCATGGCGGGCGTAATGATACAGGGATAGATGCCATTAAATGGGCACAAGAAGCCTATGAGAGAGGAGCAGGAGAGCTGTTGGTCACCTCGATGGATGCCGATGGTACCAAAGCGGGATTTGACAATGAACTCAACCGAAAGATAGGGGAAGTAGCTCCCATCCCGATCATTGCCAGTGGCGGAGCAGGAACGATGCAGCATATTGAAGAGGCATTTACCATAGGGCACTCTGATGCAGCATTAGCTGCTTCGATCTTTCACTTCAAAGAGATAGATATTATGGACCTTAAGCGTTACTTGAGGTTACATGATGTCCCCGTAAGGCTTTAGATGTTTGTTTGTGCAGGGGAGAGTGAACAGTTTGACTTTGCTATACCTATAGGGATAGGGCTAATAGATGCAAGCATTGCTCTGACCAAACTTTGTATAGAGCAAAAGCCGAACCATATACATTTTGTTGGATCAGCCGGTAGCTATGGCAGGTATCAGATCTTTGATATCATAGCGTCCAGTAAAGCAAGCAATATTGAAAATAGCTTTTTCAATGCCCAGGCATATTCTCCGATCGAGAACATTGTTTCATGTGAAACAATAAAAAATGAGATCATGGTGAATTCATCCAATTACATTACTACAGACGATAGTTTGGGTGAAGCGTACCAAGAAGAAAATATCTTTTTGGAGAACATGGAGTTTTATGCGATAATGAAGGTGGCACAAGCATTTGATATCCCTGCGATGGGTACCTTTATCGTGACAAACTATTGTAATGCAAGTGCACATAAGGATTTTCTTAAAAATCATCAAGAGGCGATAAGACGACTCACAAAACAGATAAAAGAGAAATAGTGACGAGAATTACAAGCGTTAAAATTCAGTACAGCGAGGCACTACATGCAGAGTCGTAAAAAAATAGTACAAGACTATATCAAAGAGGAACTAGCCCAGATCATCAAACCTGCTTTTCGAGCAAAACAGGTCTACTCCTGGGTGTACCATAAATATGTAGACTCCTTTGAGCAGATGAAGAATCTGCCAAAAGCTATGAGAGAGGAGCTTGATGAAGCGTTTACGCTCACGCCACTCAAGATGCTTACGGTACAAGATAGTATCGATGGCAGCCGTAAATATCTCTTCGAGCTCCATGATGGACATACTGTCGAAGTGGTACTTCTGCTGATGCGAGACAAAGAGTATCATGAAGATGGCTCTGTAAAGCACCAGGAGCGCTATACAGTCTGTATCTCCTCTCAAGTAGGGTGCAAGGTAGGGTGTGCCTTCTGTTTGACTGCAAAGGGTGGTTTTATGCGTGATTTGACTGCGGGTGAGATCGTAGAGCAGGTACGACAGGTCAAGATGGATAACGGTATCGATGCCAACCGTCGTGTCAACCTTGTTTTTATGGGGATGGGAGAACCACTCGACAACCTCGATGCCGTAGCAAAATCGGTGAAGATCTTTGCGGATCCAGATGGTATGGCGATTGCGGCACATAGGCAGACGATCTCTACTTCAGGACTGAGTTCCAAGATCAAGAAGCTTGGAGAAATGGATCTTGGGATCAACCTGGCTATCTCTCTGCATGCGGTGGATGATGCATTGCGGGAACAGTTGATGCCCATTAACAAAGCCTATAATATCCAGTCGATCATTGATGCAGTCAAAGCCTTTCCTGTCAATAGCAGAAAGAGGGTGATGTTTGAGTATCTTGTCATCAAAGATGTCAATGATGATATCTCTGCTGCAAAGAAGCTGCTGAGTCTACTGGATGGCATCAAAGCCAAAGTAAACCTGATCTATTTTAACCCTTATGGTGGTACTGAGTTTAGACGACCTGAAGAGAAAGATATGGTTGAGTTTCAAGAGTATCTTGTCAAGCGCGGGCTCCTTTGTACGATCAGGGAGTCCAAAGGCCTGGATATTTCTGCTGCCTGTGGACAACTGAGAGAGCAGGAGAAAGGAGAGGAGTCATGACGACAATGGATGCCGTACTTTATACGATCATTATAGGGGTGGTCTTAGTAGGGGTGATTGGCTTTATTATTGCAGTAAGGAGCGAAGACTAAGTAGTGTTTCACATGAAACATTGGCTTGGCCTATTGAACCTACGTTTTTCTTTTGAACAGATCTTTTCTGTTTCTTTCTCAAAATCTATCTTACTCTCGATAAAATAATCTGCCCCATAGCTAAAATTCAGCGTATATGCATGAAGCATAAGCCTGCTGGCACCAGTCTCCACCAACCTATTTTCTACGCTAAGTTTACCCTCCAGATAGGCATCACTTGCACTAAAAGAAGTACCATATATTGGATCTCCCAGTATGGGATGTTTCATGTGAAACAAATGAACTCTTATCTGATGTGTCCGTCCTGTGATAGGATAACAGGCTACCAAAGTAGCATCCAACGCAGCATCATATGTGAGAGGGATGAAGTCTGTATGAGCAGACTTACCTTTGGTATCTACGGTAACTTTGTGCTTGCATTGGCTGTAGTCATTACGCTTACGTAGAGGGGCATCTACAGCAAAGGATTCTGTGAGCTTTCCATCTACCCAGGCTAGATAGCTTTTGCGGATCGTCTTGATCTCAAAAGCATTTTTTAAAAAGCGTTCGGCATTTTTATGCTTGCTTGCCAAGAGCAGTCCGGATGTTTCCATATCGATGCGGTGTACGGCATTGGCATGGTCTCCTGCGATAGTACGTATCTCATCAAGCATAGAGTACTCTGTCGCCATGGTGTTGGGGTGTACCAGGATCCCGGAAGGCTTCTCAAATACCATGAAATCAGGTGTCTGAAAAAGGGCAGTTCTGGCTCTAGATGCAGGTGAAAAATAGACCATTTCTATATCTCCACTGATCACCTCTCCGGAGTTGGCAAGCGAGATACCGTTGATGAGGAGTCTACCTTTGCCTATGAGTCTTTGGGCTTGCCCCTGTGTATAGCCAAAATGAGCCATGACGAAGAGAAAGGCAGGGGTAGGGGAGGCAACATGATACTTTTCTTTCACAAATGGCATAGGGCTCTCTTAGTGCTTTAGATTATCACAGAGTATGTATGGGGTTTGATAACCCCTCTGTAACTGCATTTTGGATAGAATTATACCAAAATAATGAATGGCAAGGATTATAGATGATAGAGAGATACTCAAGACCAGAGATGGCACAACATTGGACAATGCAGGCTAAATATCAGGCATGGATGGATGTGGAGATCGCGGTGGTTAAAGCATGGAACAGGATAGGGCTCATCCCTGATGAGGATGCACAGAAGATTGTAGAAAATGCAGGGTTCTCCGTAGAGCGGATCGATGAGATAGAGGCGATCACACGCCATGACCTAATCGCCTTTACCACGTCTGTATCGGAGACATTGGGTGAAGAGAGCCGCTGGTTTCACTATGGGATGACGAGTTCTGATACAGTGGATTCTGCGGTGGCTCTCCAGATGACGGCTTCATTGAAGATCATCATTGAAGATGTCAAAATGATGATGGAATCGATCAAAAAACGTGCCCTAGAGCACAAGATGACACTGATGGTGGGACGTAGTCACGGTATCCATGGTGAGCCTATTACCTTTGGTCTCGTATTGGCAGTTTGGTACGATGAGATGGCACGTCACCTGGAAAATCTGGAGCAGACCATGGAAGTGATCTCCGTAGGTCAGATCTCAGGAGCTATGGGCAACTTTGCTCATGCGCCACTTGAGCTGGAGGAGTATGCGATGGAGGAGCTGGGGCTTAAGCCTGCACCGGCTTCTAATCAGGTGATCCAGAGAGACCGCTATGCTAGGCTGGCAACGGCGTTGGCACTGTTGGCAAGTAGTATTGAGAAGTTTGCAGTACAGGTACGCCACTGGCAGCGTACAGAGGTCTATGAGTGTGAAGAGTTCTTTGCCAAAGGGCAGAAAGGCTCCTCTGCTATGCCGCACAAAAGAAATCCGATCTTGACAGAAAATATCACTGGGCTGGCTCGTATGATCCGAGCCTATGCTATGCCTGCGATGGAGAATGTAGCACTCTGGCATGAGCGTGATATCTCACATTCCTCTACAGAGCGTTTTTGGTTGCCTGATGCTTTTATCACCAGTGATTTTATGCTTCATCGTATGAATAATGTCATTGCCAACCTCACTGTGATGCCTGAAAATATGATGAAAAACCTCAATCTCACCGGTGGCCTAGTCTTTTCTCAGCGTGTACTGTTGGAGCTACCCAAGGCAGGTGTGAGCCGTGAAGATGCCTACAGGATCGTACAAAGAAATGCGATGAAAGTATGGGAAGAGATTCAGCAAGGCAAGCCAAGCACGAATGAAAAGGGTGAGTCCCTCTATCTGCAGTATCTACTTGCTGATGATGAGCTTAGAGACTCTCTAAGTGAGGGACAGATTCGAGAATGCTTCAATTTCGACTACTATACTAAGAATGTGGACAAGATATTTTCACGGGTGTTTAAAGCCTAGTTTTTTCGTCAATTTCGCTCCATTTCCCGTAGGAGCGCCTTCATTAGTATTATAATAAATAGTTATAATACTAATACCCTGAAAGTAGCTGTTTTTTAACAGGAAATCAAGCAAAATTTTAGTAAAATCTTTATCTTTATATAGGGATGAGTGTAACACATCCCATAGAATCTATATTCGGGGGCGATCAATGACAAGAGTAGTAAAACGAAGTGGTAGAATAGAGGCACTGGATGTCACAAAAATACAGAAATTTACTTCAGCGGCAGTAGCAGGGCTGGAAGGTGTCAGTCAAAGTGAGCTGGAAGTAGACGCCAAGATACATTTCCAGGACATGATTACTTCCGAAGAGATACAGCAGACACTGATCAAAACTGCTGTAGACAAGATAGATATCGACCGCCCTGACTGGACTTTCGTTGCTTCCCGCCTCTTTCTCTATGATATCTACCATAAAGTCTCTCACTTCTCCGGCTATATTCATCTGCGTGAATATTTTGAAAATGGAGAGCAGGAGGGACGTATCCTGCTAGGGCTCAAAGAGAAGTATGACCTCGAAGAGCTCAATGACTATATGCAGCCAGAGAGAGATTTACAATTTACGTATCTAGGGGTCAAAACACTTTATGACAGATACCTGCTCAAGGACAAGAAAGGTTGCCCGATAGAGCTTCCTCAGCATCTCTTTATGGGCGTTGCGATGTTCTTGGCTCAAAATGAATTTGATTGTCAAACATGGGCAAAAAAGTTCTATGATATTTTAAGTAAATTTGAAGTGATGGCAGCCACACCTACACTCTCCAATGCCAGAACCCCCAGACACCAGCTGAGCTCTTGTTATATCGGTTCTACGCCTGATAATATCGAAGGGATCTTTGATGCCTACAAAGAGATGGCACTACTGAGCAAGTTTGGTGGTGGTATTGGCTGGGACTGGACACAGGTACGCGGGATGGGATCATACATCGATGGACACAAGCATGCTGCCGGTGGTATCGTACCCTTCCTCAAGATTGCCAATGACGTTGCCATCGCCGTCGATCAGCTGGGTACACGAAAGGGAGCGATCGCTGTCTATCTTGAGCCTTGGCATATCGATATCCGTGACTTCCTCGAGCTTAAGAAGAACTCTGGTGAGGAGCGTCGCCGTGCACATGACCTGTTCCCTGCGATGTGGCTCAATGATCTCTTTATGCAGAGAGTAGAAGAGGATGCGATGTGGACACTCTTTGATCCGTTTGAGGTCAGAGAACTGATCGACCTGCATGGTGATGCTTTTGCTGCCAGATACGAGGAGCTGGAGAAGCGTGAAGACATCACCAGAGAGGTGATCTCTGCCAAAGGACTTTGGAAAGAGATTCTCAGAAGCTACTTTGAGACAGGTAACCCTTTCTTGGCATTTAAAGATGCTGCCAACAGAGCCAACCCTAACAAGCACACAGGCATCATCCGAAGCTCAAACCTCTGTACCGAGATCTTCCAGAATACAGGACCGGATTACTACAAGATCAGGATCACTTATGATGACCGTACCATTGAGGTCTTTGAAGAAGAAGAGATGGTCACGGTTGACAATGGGATGACAAAACCTGCCAAAAAGATCACGGCTCTCGATAGTCTTGGAGGCAAGCAGATCTGGATGGTTGACAAAGAGAAGATAGATGGCGATACGGCTGTTTGTAATCTTGCTTCTGTCAACCTCTCCAAGATACATACCCCCGAAGATATTGCCAGAGTCGTACCGACAGCTATCAGGATGCTTGACAACGTAATCGATCTCAATTTCTATCCACTTGCCAAAGTCAAAAAAACTAACGAGAAGAGCCGATCGATCGGGCTGGGTGTCATGGGCGAAGCACAGATGCTGGCAGAAGCACGTATCGAGTGGGGAAGCAGTGAACACTTTGAAAAGATCGATGAGATCATGGAGTCGGTGAGCTACTATGCAATCCGCTCCTCTAGTGATCTTGCCCTGGAGAAAGGCACCTATCCTACGTTTGAAGGTTCAGATTGGTCACAAGGGATATTCCCGATCGACAAAGCAAACCCTGAGGCATGTAAACTGGTTGACAGAGGAGGGCTCTTTGGGTATACCCATGACTGGGCAGCTCTCAAGGAGAAAGTCAAAGCAGACGGTATGCGTAACGGCTATCTCATGGCGATCGCACCGACAAGCTCTATCTCTATCTTGACAGGCACTACGCAAGCGATCGAGCCGGTGTACAAGCGTAAATGGTACGAAGAGAACCTCTCAGGACATATCCCTGTCGTTGTCCCCAATCTCTCAGCAGCCAACTGGAGCTACTATACCCCTAGCTACGAGCTAGACCAGAGGCTACTGATCCGTGCAGGTGCGATCAGACAGAAGTGGATAGATCAAGGGCAGTCTCTCAATATCTTCATCACTTTGGATAAGGTCAGCGGAAAGTATCTCAACGATATCTATATGGATGCTTGGAAGTTTGGACTCAAATCCACCTACTACCTACGAAGTCAATCGCCTGAAGCCTTGGCAGATGATGAGACTGTGGAGGATCGTAGTCTGGAGTGCGTGAGCTGTCAATAAAGTTCATTCACAATCGGTTCACATTTCTCTGTTAGAATGTGACTTAGAGAGCCAAATAGAACTTATTTTACTATCTGGACAAGCCTCCAAATTTGAGGCTCTCTAAGGGTAGCCTGCGAACACTCCCCTCCAACCAACAACCACCCGCGGGCTACCCATCTTATTTTATCTATCCACCCCAACCATGCATTTTCTTTGAGATAATGACCTGCCAATCCTCACCTAGCTCTATACTACTTGTTGCTACAAAATAGTGCTCTTCGAGATACTGTGTCCATGTTTCCAGCGTGCCATAGTCAGACCTTTGGACAAAGAGCAGTATCAGCCCCGCATTTTTGATCACTTTATGGGATTTTTGTAGAAACGAGATTCTATGATCATCTGCTATCGCACAGGAGACAAAGAGATAATCATAAAACTTTCCATGTTGCATATAGTTAGGTCTGTCGAGCTTGAATAGTTTGACCGTAGAGGTGCTTTGTGCTTCGTATAGGGGGAGCATGGCGTCATAGTAGTGTTGATCGGTACAGTTGAGGAGATATGCGTAACTGTTTTGCTCACAAAAGGAGCTCAGTACTTTAGGCAGAGTCTCTCCACTGTCGCTGAAGTGCCCTATACGGATCAGTGGTGCCGGCTGGATGATGCTAAGTAGCTTTTCTACTTCTGATGATTCTATCTCTTTCATGGGTGAAGTTTAGCAAAAAAGTGTAAAATATAGCACAATTTCAGAGGAATCACTATGGGAAAAGTAAAAAACTTCAAAGCAGTAGCACTACAGTTGTCTAACCATCCCGTCTATCAGAAAAATCTGGACAAGCTACTTGCCTATATCGAGCAGTATAAAACAGAGAAGCTCATTGTCACACCTGAAGTCTGTTTAACAGACTATGACTATGCACATATCGATGAAGCAGTGGTATTTTCTCAGGAGGCACTGGAGATACTGCTCTCCACGATCTCTGATCAGATCCTCGTATTGACAGTTCTTGCTAAGCATGGGGAACACTATACCAATGATGCCATAGTTATCCACCAGCACAAGATCATCCATCGCCAGTCCAAGCACAAGCTCTTTCTGCTGGGGGAGGAGGACAAGTATCTGCAGGCAGGAAAAGCAGAAGGTATCCAACTCTTTGAGATCGATGGGGTCAAGTATGGACTCCTCATCTGCTTTGAGGCACGGTTCAAGCATCTCTGGGCACAGCTGGAGGGAGCCGATGTGATACTGCTGCCCTCGCAGTGGGGGATGCCACGCAAACGCCATCTGGAGATCCTGCCTCAGGCTCTGGCGATCATGAACCAGTGCTATGTCATCGTCGCCAACAGTGCCAAGGAGACTATGGCAAGCTCCTCGGCGATCTACTCACCCAATGGGGGCGTAGTGATGGATGATATGCAGGAGGCGATAGAGGGTGAGATCGACTTTGGACTGATCAAAAAGATGCGTCGCTACCTGGTGATGGATTAGCATAGTATGGGCTACATAGCTTTGATTATTAGTCTCCCCCTGATATAATAGACTTCATGTATCAGAGAGATATGTCTACATAGGACAAATAGGGGAGGGGAATAGATGATAAAACGATATATCATTAGTGTCATATGGGTAACGATAGCTGCCTGTGCGGAGACAAACAGTAGTAGCCAAGATCCAAAATTGACAGAGATAAGCCTTTCCAAGCAGTTTGGTATGGTAGTTAGAAGCTTGTTTGATCATGATATTGCCAAAGCAAAATATTTTGATACGATCGCAGGACAGTATATAGAACAGAATCAGTATCAAGAAGCCTTAGTTTATCGTCTGAAGGCACTAGAGGCTCGAGAGTATTTCCTGGGGAACAAAAATACCATAGTGGCAGAGAGTCTGAACTGTGTAGGCAGAGCCTATGACAATCTCAATCAAGATAAAAAAGCGATCGAGTACTATAAAAGGGCACTCAAAGTCCGAGAAGAGATGGGAGACACAGGGAGTTATGATGTGGGGATTCTCTACAATAATCTTGCCAACTCCTATAATGCTCTGGCAGACTATGAGGAATCGATGGCATATAACCTCAAAGCATTACAGATCAAAGAGCACAATCCTGATGTGAGCAAAATATCACTGGCTATCTCTTATAGTAACCTGGCGGACACGTACTTCTCTCAAGGGGATTACAACAATGCACTGTTATATGACTTTAAAGCATTAAAAATACGGAAGACCTATGTCGGAGAAGAGAGTGTAAAAGTAGCAGATTCTCATAACAGCATAGGGCTGACTTATTATTATCAGGCACGTTATGAGAAGGCACTGGAGCATTTGAAAAAAGCACGGATCATTAGAGAAAAAGAGTTAGGTAAAGAGAGTGACGATACGGCTGAAGTGTACAACAATATCGGATTGGTATATGATGATAAAGGAGATGCTGAGAAAGCAATGACATACTATCAAAAAGCATTGTATATCAGAGAGAAACTCTATCCCGGTGAACACTATAACAAAGCAGCAACTTATAACCCCGAATTTAAATCCAAAGTGCAATTTTTAAAAGACAATTTGAAAAAAGAGTTTTTGAGAGTTGTTTCTTTTGGATTTGAAGAGGTTAGATGCTAAAATAACTTCCAAATCTGACCAAAGATAAAGGAAGTGATATGTCATATACGCATCTAACCCTAGGAGAAAGATACCATATTCAAGCTTATATAAGCAGAGGATATAGCAATAAAGAGATAGCCAAACAGCTAGGAGTGCATCCCTCGACCATCAGCCGAGAGATACGAAGAAACAAAGGGGATATTGCTGGAACCTATTTTGGATATGGAGCCCATGATAAATATAAAAAGAGGCAACAAGACCATGCCAGAAAAGCCAATCTAAAACTCACAGATTCTACTATAAAGCTTATCAAAAAGTATCTCAAAAAAGAGTACTCACCCGAACAGATCTCCGCCACACTGTCTATCAAACACTCCATAACCATATCCCATGTCACCATCTACACATTCATCCATGAAGATAGGCTGCATAATGGTACACTCCATACAAAGCTCAGACACAAAGGAAAACGAAGAGCCAAGTATGGTAAAGGACGAAAGAACCGTATCCCTAATAGAGTCTCTATTGAACAAAGACCTACTATCGTAGATGATAAAATAAGAGTAGGAGACTTTGAAGCAGATACCATCATTGGCAAAGGCAGACAAGGAGCAATCGTTACTATAGTAGAGCGAAAGTCCATGTATGTAAAACTCTCACTGCCTGTAAGAAAGAAAGCCCTTATCGTAGCCAATGAGATGATACGACTACTGGGAAGATACAAGAAACATGTGCACACCATTACCACAGATAACGGTTTGGAGTTCGCCAAACATCAAACCATTGCAAAAAAACTTAAATGTGATTACTATTTCTGTCATCCTTATAGCTCTTGGGAGAGAGGACTCAATGAGAATATCAATGGACTCATCCGTCAATATATCCCAAAAGGCAGTAGCTTTGAACATCTCACGGCTAAAGATATTAAAAGGATTGAGAACAGACTTAACCATAGACCTAGAAAATCTCTAGGATGGAGAACACCTTATGAGGTATTTCATGAAAATTTAAAGGCTTCATAGGAAAATTTGGATAGAATTTTTTAGAGGTGAAATTGCACTTTGGATTTAAATTCAGGAACAATATTGCGGGGCTCTATACAGAGGAAGAGAGATATGATGAAGCGATCAAGTACTATCTCAAAGCTGTGGCGATCTATAAGAAGCTGTATGGAGGGCGACATCCCAAAATAGCGATATTTTATAACAATATGGGACAAACCTACAAGGATCAAGGAGACTATGCAAAAGCAAAGGCATACTTTTTAGATGCCATTGCTATCTATCAGGAGAAGAAGATTTCCATGCATCCAAACCTGGCGACATTCTATGATAACCTTGCCGGTATTGATGAACTACAGGAGCAATATACAGACGCTATGGTGCATTATCAGAAAGCATTACATATTCGTCAAGCAGCATTTGGAGAGGAGCATGAGGATACCCAATATATCAAAGAGGAGATAGATTCCCTCAAGAAGAGGATCAAAAAGGGAAGTTGACAAAAGTCTGTTTTTTGACTACACTTTCACCAACAAAACAAAAGGAGAGCATTATGAGACCCGTTTCATTCATAGCACAATTCACTATAAGACCCTTTGCTTTCCTACTCTTCTCACTACTGCTTAGCCTCTAAGCAACCTTACATAACTTTATAGATTCCTTGACTGGATGACCAGCGTTGATCCGCTATGGATACCATTACTTTTCGAATGGCATATCTTGTAGGGTGTGTGGTGCCCGCAGGAAATACACTTGGGGTACAACACACTATCATGGAAGCTCCTCTTTCTGGAAACATATTGCCGAAAGGCTCAGAAAGGGAGCTTCGCTATTGCATAAGGCAAAAAATGAAAACCAATATAACAGATATAATAGAACAGATAGAGAAAGAGAGTCAAGCCATAGGGTTTGATCAAATCTCGGATAGAGAAGTGGGTGCACTGTTGTCTACATTGTGTGCGAGTAAACCAAATGGACGATTTCTTGAACTTGGTACAGGGTCTGGACTATCGACTGCATGGATGATAGAGGGTATGGATAGTACCTCTACATTGATGACTGTAGATAATGACCAGAGGGTATTGCGTATTGCAGAAAAATACCTTTCTGGGACAAAGAATGTCACCTTTGTTTATGGAGAGGGAGAAGAGACTATTGATACCATTGAGAAAGGAAGCATTGATATTATCTTCGCTGATACTTGGCCAGGAAAATACTATTATCTTGATGAGGTATTAGCACTTTTAAAGGTAGGAGGTATCTATGTCATAGATGATATGAGTCCTCAGAAAAATTGGCCTAACGGGCATGATATAAAAGCAAAAGCACTTGTTACGGCATTAACCAAAAGAGATGATCTTATTATAAGTCATTTGGATTGGGCAAGTGGTGTGTATGTTTGTACAAAAATAGAGAACAAAGAAAAAGAGACCAACAGCTGGGATGCGGATTGCTACAATACCCATGCTCACTTCGTATCGGAGCTTGCATTGCCAGTGGTTGATTTACTTGACCCCCAAAAAGATGAGGAAATATTGGATCTAGGCTGTGGTGAGGGTACGCTTGGTTTGGAGATCGTCCGAAGAGGGGCAAAGGTTCATGGTGTGGATTTTAGTGAGGAGATGGTGACCCAAGCCAAGGCTAATGGATTAGAAGCAGAGGTGATGAGTGTGATGGATATGCCATTTGAGCAGGAGTTCGATGCAGTATTTTCCAATGCGATGCTGCATTGGGTGAGAGAGCCTGCCCTTGCGGTAGAGAATATTGCCAGAGCACTCAAGAGGAACGGTAGATTTGTAGCAGAATTTGGAGGAGCGGGTAATGTGCATCATATTGTCGAGGCGATGCGTACAGTGTTTCAGAATCATCCAGAGTATGGAGTATTTGATGACTTTTGGTATTTCCCAACACCTGAACAATATAGCGAGATATTGATAGCACATGGATTTGAAGTAGCATCTATAGAACTGATTCCTCGGCCTACACCCATCGATGATATCGCCAACTGGTTGGCAGTGTTTAGCAATGGGGTGACAGAACATTTGAGCAGCAGCCAAACTGAGCAGTTCAGAACAGAGGTGAGAGAGATACTGAAGAAAACCATCTATACTGCACAAGAGGGCTGGATGGCTGACTATGTACGACTGAGAGTCAAAGCGATCAAACAGTAATTGTGTTAAAATAAAGCCAAAGGAGCATCCATGGACACCAGAGAACCTATAGATATCAGTACACTTTTGGCAGGGCATGAAAGCACGTATGAGGAGTATCTCCTGCCCCCTCCGATCTTTGCTTCGATGCAGTGTGATATCATTGCGTATGACGCAGAGGCAAAATCTCTGACAGCCAGAATGCCTGTGCTGCATGCATGGCTCAACCCCTTCTCTACGATGCAAGGAGGGATGATCATGGCAGCGGTGGACAATGCCGTAGGCCCTTTGAGTATGCTGGTCTCCACACCCAGCTGGACACGTACTATGGAATCCAAATATCTCAAGCCTATCCGTTATGGGCTGGACTTTATCTATGCGACTGCGGTGCTAGCTGAGGAGAAGCGGGGGAGGCTGATCTTTGAGGTTGAGATTGCTGATGCAGAGGGTACGGTGTATACCACTGCCAAAGTGACTAACTGGTTGATGAAGAAGCAAGCAGAATGAGTTCAGACCATTGTGAACGATTTATCGTCATAGCTAAAGATTGTATCTCTGAGATTGATAGTACATTACCCAGATTGCTAGGTACCTATACGATTGTCAAATGGATGGAAATTGTCAGTGCGAAGTGTGTCAATACTGCGATTGATACAGAAAAGTATATTACTGTGGGGCAAGAGATTGCTATTGAGCATATTGGTATGGGAAAGATAGGGGATGAGGTAGAGGTGACATCTCGGTTAGTTAAACAGGAGAAACGAGAGCGTTATTTTGAGATAGAGGCATGGATCGCAGGAGAGCTGATTGCCGAAGCTTCACACAAGAGAGTGCTTATGCCATTGAGAGTGCTGAAGAAGCTTGCATGAAGATCATCCTTGTACGCCACGCGAAAGTACTTGTACCAGAGACCAAGCCCCTCTATGCCTCAGAGATAAAGGCAGGGATAGAGGTCTATGACCATGCACCTATCGATACAGCTATCCCAAACAGAAGCGAACTTGTAGCTCTGGCAGAAGAGAGTGCGTATCTAGTCTGTAGTGGACTCTCCAGATCTGTAGCATCTCTGGCACTTTTGGGGTATACCCCAGATATGCAGGATGCAGTCTTTAATGAATTGGCGGTACCGAGTGTCGACTGGAAAGGTGTGAAGCTACCTCCACAGGGTTGGCTGGTACTCTTTCGGGTCGCTTCGTTGTTTGGGTATCGTGGCGGAGGGGAGTCTCTCTCAGATGCCAAAGCCAGAGCGATACTGGCGGTAGATAGATTGACTGAGGCTAAAGTAGAGGGGCAGAACACCATGCTACTCGGGCATGGTCTGATGAATCGATTTATCGCCAAAGAGCTGAAACGGCGGGGCTGGAGAGAGACCAAAACATTGGGCAGGGCTAATGGGAGTTATGGTATATTTGAGCTAGAAAAATCATAAAAGGCCTTATCTATGTTACCACTACAAGTTATCGTTATTTTTTCAGTTATCGGTGTATATACCAAGACGGAGAGCGTACTCCCTTCTGCCGTTGCTATGGGGCTGATGATTTTTTTGTTGAAATTATTGTCTGTGGCATGGTGGCAAGCGATCCTTCTGGGAGTGATCGCCTTGGCAGTAGCCTATGGCATGTTTCGCTTAGCAGAGCATTTTGAAGAGAGTATTTTTATGCGCTTGTTGGCTTTTGTCTTTGGGGCGATGATTTTGGTATGGATATAAACAAAGGAAGAAGATGATACTGGAAGTAGCGATATTGGATGTCATACAGGGGAAAGAACAAGCATTTGAAGCAGCATTTGATCTAGCCAAAAAGATCATTTCCGGGATGAAAGGCTATCTCTCGCATGAGCTCAAAAAATGTATAGAGCAGGAAAGCAGATATATCCTACTGGTCAAATGGGAAACACTCGAAGACCATACGGTAGGGTTCAGGGAGTCAGAGGAGTATCAGGAGTGGAAAGCACTGCTGCATCATTTCTACGATCCGTTTCCTGTGGTTGAGCATTATGAGGATATCGTGTGAGTCAGACCAGTAGAGACAAGCTTTTAGATGCGACTTTTGCGGAGGTTTATCGCTATGGCTATCATGGCGCTTCCAAAAATGGGGGGTTAAAAAACCGCAGCCATCCTACAAAAGGCGGGCGTGCCCAAGGGTTCTATGTACCACCATTTTAGCTCGAAGCAGGGCATGGTACTGGTGATGATAGAGGAGCGGTTGATCCCAAAGGTACAGGATTTTTTTGACTTTGAGATGCGAGCAGAGGCTACCGCGATAGAGACCCTGGAGCATACCATGCACAAGATAGCCCACAACAGTATGCTTGTCCAGCATGGCTGTCCTCTCCATCGGTTGATGTTTGAGATGGAGGGGTTGGATAGTGAGATCGCTTTGGCCTGTGAAGCAGAGTTTGTCAACCTGACTGACAACCTTGCCAAAGTCTTGCTCTTTGGGATGCGAGAAGGTAGTATCGTAGAGACAGATGCACAGGAGCTGGCAGGCTATATCATCGCTTCTAGCTGGGGACTTCTCTCCCGGCCGATGAAGCATTCAAGCAAAGCACAGTTTTTGAAAGATAGCGAGAGGCTGTTAAAAAGCATCCAAGCATAGGCGTGATCAAATAGCATACCTATTGCCAAGATGGTGCGTGTTACGCACCCTACGGACACAACAAAGGAGATACCATGACTTTCAAAAAATTAGACAGCTATCTGCTTTCCAAACAGGGATCTACCTATGACTATCCCTTTGATGAAAAAACACGGGTCTACCGTGTAGGCAACAAGATGTTCGCGCTGACCTCAGAGCAGAGACCACTGCGTGTCAACCTCAAGTGTGACCCGATCTATGCACTGGAGCTTCGTAGTCTCTATGAGGGCGTAATTGCAGGCTACCATATGAGCAAAAAACACTGGAACACGGTTACCCTAGAGCAGAGTGATGTGGATGAGGAGATGATACTAGAGCTTATCGATCACTCCTATGAGCTGGTTTACAAGAGCTTGACAAAAAAGGCAAGAGAGGCATTGGGGTAGAGATGGAAGTGCTAAAGAAAAAAAATAAAAAAGCACTCTCTTTTGTCGCAAAAGTTTTTGGGAATCTAGGAATGAGTATGTTCTTTGGTCTATTGGCACAGATCTTGCCACTGTTTGTCATAGCAGGTTTTCTGTATTTTATGTTTCGATAGACGATAGGCTTTATAGAACAGAGGATCAAAGTTCGCAATCTGAGAGTAGTTTTTCTTTTTCAGATAGTCTATACTATGGGTAGAAAATGTAGAAGAGAGAGACATGAAGAAAACAACCCGCCAAGAGTATCAGCAGAGTGTATACAGGGTCGTGTACTACATAGAACAGCACTATGCAGAGGAGCTTACCCTTGCAGAACTGGCAAAGATATCTGGATTTTCCAAGTACCATTTTCATCGCATCTTCCAGGGAGTTATTGGAGAGAATCTAGGTACGTTTATCCGAAAGGTGAGGCTGGTCAAAAGTACAGGCAAGCTCTTTAACGGACTCTCAGTTACTGAGGTGGCGATGCAGAGTGGCTATGAGACACCCGCTTCGTTTGCCAAAGCATTCAAAGAGAATTACGGCGTCTCTCCCAAAGCATTTTCTAGACAAAGACTAGAGCAAAAAGGAGAACAGATGTTAGAAGCAAAAGTGATAGATTTTGAGCCTGTCGAGGTACTGTGTGTGCGTAGGACGGGAGATTATATGGTGAGTGCAGGAGAAGCATTTGAAGCACTCTTTGGGTTTGCCTACCCGCAGAAGATCAAACACAAAAAGAATCTCTTGGGCAAAGAAGCCAAAGTCTACGGCATAGGCTATGATGATCCTGGCACCACGCCATCCCAGGAGCTTCGCTATGATGCTTGTATCAGCTATGATGACAAGAGTGTCAATCCCACAGGAGAGGTCGTGGTCAAGACCATAGAGGGAGGCAAACATCTCTTCTACCTGCACAAAGGTTCATACGAAGGACTCAAGCAGGTCTATGCAGATATGGTACAATACATGATAGCCCACGAGCTGACCATGGCAGACAGGCCGCCCTTTGAGAGGTATCTCAACCGTGATCCCAGACGTACCAAACCAGAAAATCTCAAAACAGAGATCTATATCCCTCTAGAGGAGTAACCCTAAAAAAGTCTAAAGGAAATCCAATGAAACAGATAGAACGAAAAGCGAAAATGATCTACGGACTGAAAGTCCGCACCACCAATGAAAAAGAGATGAATCCAGATACCGCACAGATAGGCGCACTCTGGGGAGCATTTTTTGAGAAGGTCATGCCAGATGTGCCAGAGGGCACAGTAGGGTATGGGGTGTATACCAACTATGAGTCTGATGCGTCAGGTGCATTTGATGTACTGGTGGGTACTGAGGTTGAGATAGCAGGGCTTGAAAGCGTGACGCTCCAGTCAGGCAAGTACCTCTGCTTTGAAGCCAAAGGCACACTCCCGCAGGCTGTGATCGAGACATGGGGTGAGATATGGAGTTACTTTACTGCAGCAGACTGCCCACATACACGAGCATTTGACACAGACTTTGAGTACTATCTGAGTGAAAGTGATGCAGAGATATATATCGGGATCATGTAGCCCCGTAAGATTCAGCAACGATAAAGTCACTACCTCCTATACTAGACCAATCAGTCTAGTATAAAGGAAACCGATGTTTATCGTACAAAAAAATGAAGCCCAAGCAGACCAACTCAAAAGACTACTCCGCAAAGTAAAAGTCATCTATGGGAATGTCCCACCACAGATGGCGTTCCTCGGTAATATCGATACAGAGTACCTGGAGGAGTTCCTGCACAATGCTCTGCGTATCGCCAGACATCCGCATATCGATCCCAGTCTCTTTGGGTTTTTGCGTCTGCATGTTGCTTACCGTGAGGGCTATGCTTACTGTAAGCAGTTCAATACCCAATTCCTGCTCGCTAAAGGGTTTGAGCAGAGTCAGCTGGATACTGCTGTAGAGGATATCGCTGCAGTGCCGTTCGATGAGAAGCATCAGAGGCTGGCAGCCTTTGCGATGCGAGCGATCTATGAGGGCAGAGAGATAGATGCTGAGGATTTTGAGGCACTCATGCAGATGGGCTGGAGTCAAAAGGATATCTTTGATGCCATCGCACACACAGGTGATATCCTGAAGAACGGTCGTATTCTCACTGCCTACGGCAAGCAGTCATGAGAGCCGTAGAGATCCCTTTTGTGGCTCATGTAGGTATAGAAGAGCAGGATGAGAGCACATTGGTGCTACCCCTCACACAAGAGGTAGGCAATCATGTAGGTACCATGCATGGGGCTGCCCTATTTGCATTGGGAGAGACGCAGAGCGGGGTTTTCTTGCAACAGCTATTTCCAGACTATGGTGTAGATGAGGTACTGCCTCTACTGAGAGGATCGAGTGTCAAGTACCGTGCACCTGCTACAACAACGATCCATGCTGTAGCCTCTGTGACGAGGGAAGATCAAGAGAGATTCCTTGCGCAGTTTGAGAGAAAGGGTAGAGCAGGTATCACCGTGACGGTAGAGCTGAGGGATAGTGAGGAGGCAGTGGTGATGACAGGAGAGTTTTCTTGGTTTGTGCAACAGCAGTAGCGTTGTAAAAAAGCCTAAAATGTGCTATAGTATCAGATACGATATAGAGGAGTATCTGGTGAAAATACAGAAATCTGATAAACAAGAAACCACCTATCCTTCCAAAAAAATTATAGCATCCTTGGCACTGGGTGTCGCACTTTCCACCACATCCTGTACTGGCACGACGAAGCCCAAGCCACCCGATACAACGCAGAAGCAGATAGAGGAGCCGGAAGTCTTGGCTGGTATCCCGCCTATAAAGCCACCAAGTCAGGAGAGTACACCCCAGACGACCTCCTGTGATATCAACACCTCCAAGCCAAACCAGATCAAACACCCCACTGCACTCGCGGGGAAAATCGTAGCACCAAAAAGATAGATGAACCTCTTTATCTCCCTCACACACAACTGTCAGCTCCGCTGCAACTACTGCTATGCAGGAGAGAAGAAGCATAGACCTATCTCTCAAGAGACCATCTGCCAATCCATAGACTTTATCTTCCAGATGCCCATGCAGAAGCTGGAGTTTGGACTCTTTGGGGGTGAGCCGTTACTGGAGTGGGAGCTGTTCCAGTATGCAACGGAGTATGTGGAACGTAGAGCCCGAGAGACAGGCACCAAGCTTATCAAAACAGTGACCACCAATGGTGTCTTGCTGGATAGAGAGAAGGTGGACTGGCTCAGGGAGCATGCCTACTTTGTAGTAGTCTCCATCGACGGCAATGCTCAGATGCATGATACCCATCGTGTCTATGCGGATGGGAGTAGCTCATTCGAGGAGGTCAAGCGTGCGATCACCATACTCCAGGAGGTCTATACCGATACTGAGTACTGTGTCATCTCCGTAGTCACACCGCAAAACATCGTCCATCTGCTAGATTCTGTCAAGTATCTGTATGAGGAGTTGCATGTTCAAAATATCCATCTCTCGGTGGACTATTTCGGATCATGGGGAGAGGAGACAGAGGTATATACACAGATATACTATGCCGTAGGTGCGTATGTCATAGAGCAGTACAGAGCAGGACGAGAGATCCGGATCGATTTTATCGAGGATAAGGTCAAAGCCCAGATCTCAGAGGGCTGTACCGCCTGTAGCTTTGGTGAGCTCAAGATGGGCATCGCACCCAGTGGCAATATCTACCCCTGTGAACGCCTCATCGGAGAGGATGATGGCACACTCTGCATCGGCAATGTCTATGAAGGATTTGATGTCGAGGCAAGAACTCAAGTCATTCAAACCAGAGGTAACACAGATGAAGAGTGCCAAACCTGCCCGGTACAGAGCAGATGTGTCAACCACTGTGGCTGTACCAACTATTACCTCACAGGCAGCATCAACACCACAGGCGGTACACTCTGCTTCTTCCAGAAGCTCATGATAGCAGTAGCTGATGAGGTAGCCAATATACTTTATGCGGAGAAGAACAGGCTCTTTTTGGAGAGGTTTTATACTTAATTTTCAAGGATATCAGCAGTCTTGCATACCTTGCAAAAGACATCTTTAAGTGCGCCTAGATAGGAAGCCTGCACCTCCATAGCAGCTACTTTATACTTTTCGAAGACTATATCCTTTGTAGCACAGGCATCAGAGATGAGTGTTATGCTGTATCCTAGGTCAAATCCTGCCCTAACAGTGGTATCGATACACATATGTGTCATAGCACCACAGACAATAAGCTTATTGACCCCCTCTTGTTCCAATTCTTGATGTAGGGTTGTTTCTCTGAAGCTATTGGGATAGTGCTTTTGTATCACTGAGGCACTATTTGAGATGTTCAGCTTGGGGTGCAGTTTTACTCCCTCTGTTTCAGGTACAAAAAATGAAGATTTTTCACTTCCAACATGTTGAATGATATAGATGGGATAATCATGCTCATGTGCATAGGTGATGAGCTGATTACTCTGTTTGAGCATCTCCTTTGCATGATATAGTGCCATTTTCCCACCATCGAAATAGTCATTTTGTATATCTATAACAATAAGGGCTTGCTTCATGATAGATACTCCACGACCTCTTCTTGTGGCAATCTTAGTTGCTCTGATTGTGCATTGGCTCTATGTCCAAAGGGCAAGACCAGTACCACTTGCCATTGGGTGGTGTCTAGCTCTAGCACTGCTTCGATCTTCTCTTTTTCGAAGCCTTCCATAGGGCAGGAGTCTATACCGATGTTGGCAGCTCCGGTCATCATGTTGGCAGCAGCGATATAGCACTGTCTGGCTGTCCAGGCATAGGTTTTCTCATCCGTACTGAGTGTATCGCTGAGGTGTGTGCTGTAGAGCTTGATGTATGCCTCTATCTGCTCCTGCGGCAAGGGTCGTCTGCCAAAGCGTTTGGCAGGGATGCCTGAGTCTGGTTTGACAGCATCGATGGCAGCCAGTATCACGACGAGATGAGAACAGCTGGTGATCTGAGGTTGATCCCAGCAGAGAGGACGTAGTTTGGCTTTGCGTGTCTCATCGGTGATGACCAGAAACTTCCACGGCTCCTGCCCGAAAGAGGAGGGTGACTTGCGACCCGCCTCTAGGATAAAGTCCATCTCTTCCTCGCTGAGCTTTTGGTTCTCATCAAAGAGCTTGCAGGCATGTCTAAAATCCATTGCTTGGCTAAAATCGTTTTTCATTACTTGTCCTTGTCTATCGGTTTATGAAACTTTAGCAGTTTATATGCTAATATGTCAAGAACTATCTAAAAAGTACCATACATACCAAAAGGAAACTAATGGCAGTCAAAACCGAGAAAAAAATCTATCAATGTTCCTTCGAGTTTGCCCTAGATATGGTCTCTGGCAAGTGGAAGTCGCTCGTGCTTTACTACCTGAGTGAAGAGACATTGCGTTATGGTGAGATTCGTAAGAAAATCGATGGCATCACACAGAAAATGCTCACCCAAACCCTACGTGAATTGGAAAAAAACGGTCTGGTCAGCCGAAAAGTATATCCTGTCGTCCCGCCCAAAGTAGAGTATACCATCACGCCCAGCGGTGCAGAACTGATCCCGATCTTCCAGAGCTTGCAAGCATGGGGAGAAGCAGTCGCCCAAGAGCAGGGGATAGCCATCGCCTGTGATACCGAGGAGCCATCATGAAAAAAATATTTGAGATCACCGACCCCTCTATGATCCATGCCATACTAGACCAAGCCGAGTATGGGACACTGGCAGTGAGCGATGGGGTGACCCCCTACGCTGCACCAGTCAACTTCGTCCGTATTGGTGAGGATATCTATTTCCATGGAGCGATGAGCAACCGCAAGATGAAAGCCCTGCGAGACAATCCACAGGTCTCTTTCTCTGTCGTAGAGAGTTATGCGATCATCGCCTCCTTTTTCAGCTCCACGGAGGGATCTGCCTGCCCCGCGACACACTTTTTCAAGTCAGTCAGTATCAATGGCAGGGCCAGTCTCGTAGAGAGCCGTGAAGAGAAGGCTGCTATGTTCGCGGCACTCATGGAGAAGCTTCAGCAAGAAGGCGGGTACAAGCCTTTTACCGATGAGGGGTATGACAAAGTCCTCAAAGTCACTGCCGTGGTCAAGATCACGCCTGAGAGCACCCGAGCCAAGTTCAAGTTTGGACAGCATCTGGATGAGCAACGTTTTGCGATGATCGTGGAGCATCTAGAGCAGCGAGGTACAGAGAAGGATCTGGAGACCGTGGCACTCATGCGTGAAATGAGGAATTAATAGGACAATAGAATGCTTATATGTAAATCAGACTTTACATATAAGCAAAGATATGTAAATTTGAATTAACATATAAAACGAAAAAAGGAGATATTCCTTTTTTTTGTTAGGATTTTATACTAAAATGAAAACAACTTTAAAATTATTGGCGATGATAGTCTGGTACATAGGATTTGTAGCACTGGCTCTCAAGTCCTATGCACTCTTTAGCGAAGCGTACACGATCGATAGCAACCTATACAAGCTTACGGGCATACTACTGCTAGGGCTCCTCCTCTCCCTGCTCAAGACCAAGTATATCTTTGCCAAAGCCTGTCGAACAAATCTGTCCCGTATCGAAGCACTAGAGCACCCCAAGATCTGGCAGTTTTATCGGATAGGATTCTTCCTGTTTCTGGCAATCGTCATCTCACTAGGCGCATGGCTCTCTCGTATGGCAGCGGGGGAGTATACCTTTCTCGTCTCTGTAGGTGTGGTGGATATGGCATTGGCGTTGGCACTGTTCTTTTCGGGGTTTGTGTTTTTCGAGGAGAGGTTGGCAAATACTTTCGTAGAACCTATAAAGTAGGTAATAAAACCTATTTTGTAGGTTTTATTGGCGTATCTATCTTGCGATGATGTTCAAAGTGTAGAATTGGATGAGAGAGTGGTTATTTCCAAAATGGAAACAACTGCCAAGGGAAAATTCTAAAAAGAAGCAACTATCGCAAAAATTGCAATGGTTCAAAATAGGCAGCAGTTATCAGTACTTTTTGGTAGGGATGTGAAAGCCATCGGTAAGCATTTAGCTAATGTTTTTAAAGAGAAAGAATTGGATAAAGTATCAGTTGTCGCAAAATTTGCGACAACTGCCGAGAGAGAGTTGTAAAAAGGTGCAACTGTCTGGAAATTCCGGATAGTTCAAAATGAAGATGGCACAGAGATGATAAAAGCAATAAGCAACAAATATATATTGCAAATTGTATGGAGATGCTAAAAACATGACAATTTGACAGATTTTCACCATTTACATATTTTTTTGACTACAATATCCATAGTGAACTCATAGGAGATGAGATGGATGATATTGTGATCTATAAGGATGGCTCTGTTTTACTAGAGACGACAGTGGATGAAGAGACAGTTTGGTTGAGTCAAAAACAGATGAGCAAGCTATTTAATGTGGATAGCGATACTATTTCATATCATTTAAAAAATATATACGAGACAGAGGAATTGGAGAAGAATGCAACTACCGAGGAAATTTCGGTAGTTCAAAAAGAGGGTAAAAGAGATGTAAAAAGATGTATTGAACACTATAGTTTAGATGCAATTATATCAGTTGGTTATAGAGTTAACAGCAAACGAGCCACCCAGTTCAGACAATGGGCAACTCGTGTGTTACGACAACATCTCCTCAGAGGCTATACGCTTGACCAGAGGCGTTTGGATGTGATCGAAGAGAAACAGCTTATCACTGACAAAAAGCTTGATAGGGTCATGCAGGTGATAGAGGATGATTCGCTCCGACCCCAGCAGGATATCTTTTATGATGGAGAGGTGTTTGATGCGTATGTGTTTGTCAGTGATCTTATCAGGGGTGCCAAGTATTCGATTAGGTTGATAGATAACTATATAGATGAGAGTGTGCTCATCCATTTTAGTAAGAATCAGGATATCCAAGTTACGGTCTATACCAAACATATCACCAAGCAACTCAAGCTCGATCTCAAAAAATACAATGCCCAATACCGTCCTATAGAGCTCAAAAGATTAGATCTCTCGCATGATAGATTTTTGATACTGGATGATACGGAGGTGTATCATATCGGAGCTAGTCTCAAGGATCTGGGCAAGAAATGGTTTGCATTTTCCAAGATGGATAGTGAGAGTTTGGGGATATTGGAGAGGTTGGAGTGAGTGCTATCTATCATCGCCGTTCAATCCGCCTGCCAGGATATGATTATGCACAAGCGGGATATTATTTCATCACCATTACCGCACATAAACGGTTGCATCTGTTTGGTGAGATTGTAGATGGCAAGATGATGACCAATGGTGCAGGGAGGATGATCGAGAGATTATGGCATGAGATCGCAAATGATTTTCCCCATGTTGCATTGCACGAATCTGTGATCATGCCCAACCACATACATGGAATTATTCAAATCCAATCTTCCGTAGGGGCGGATTCCATATCCGCCCTTGATGTTATGCCCACCGAGATATCCACAATCAACCAAGAATCCATAATCATCACGGAACCCAAAAGGGCGGAAATAGATTCCGCCCCTACGTTGTCCAACATGATACAATCATTCAAACGACATACGACATTGCGATACATCCAAATGGTCAAAGATGGTATCCTCCCACCCTTTGACAAACGTATCTGGCAACGTAATTTCTATGAACACATCATTCGTGATGATGCCGATCATATACGGATCAGCGAATATATCGCCAACAATCCATTGACATGGGAAGAGGATAGATTTGCGAAGATATAAAAGCAGAGGACATCCCGTAGGGGCAGATTCCATATCTGCCCATGTTGTCATCCCGATACCTTCTGAGAATGTTTAAAATTGTTTGTGAATAGATAATATTTTGGCTAAAATGTAGGGAATGACTGTAGAATAGTTCATATATTGGCTACTTTGGGGTCGACTTTCTTTGCTATTTGTTGTGAAGAGGCGGAGAGGTTTGGTAGTATGAATAGTAATTATTCTTTATAATCTAAAAAAGGAAATAAAAATGGCATTTGACTTTGCATCTGGTTTAACGAGCATAGAGGAAGAAATTATTATTGACCCTGAAGAGATCTTTAGAAGACAAGCAAGTGGGAAAAATCTTTGGCTGGGGCAAGGTGATATACTAAGAGATTGGCATCAAAATAGGGATAAAAATGATGTATTGGTTGCAATGGATACAGGTATGGGAAAAACTATAGTAGGTTTATTGATAGCCTATTCTTTAATGAATGAAAAAAAGAAAAAAGTTATTTATCTCTGTGCCTCAAAACAATTAGTCAAGCAAACAGTTGATGAGGCTAATGATTTAGGGATTCAAACAGCATCATATTTATCAAGAACTTATACAAATGAAATTAAGTTTCATGAGTGCAAAGTACCATTAATCACAACTTATCAAGCTCTATTCAATGGTAAATCAATATTTCGTTATGAAGATATAGGAGGGATAGTATTTGATGATTCCCATGTATCTGGTAGTGTTTTAAAAGATAGCTTTACTCTTTCTATTCCCAAAGAGAATGCTTTATATATGAATGTAGCTAATCTATTTAAAAGTTATTTTGAGACTCAAAAGCAAGATGTTAGATATAAACAAATACTTGAAAATAATACAGATGAAGTTTTTATTTTGCCTCCATTTGAAGTTAAAAATCACCTAGCAGTAATTAAACAATTATTACTTGATGCTAATGTAGATACAGATATAAATTTTTTATTTGCTTGGGAATATTTAAAAGATAATCTTGATATGTGTCTATTCTTAATAAATGCAAAGCGTATAGAGATTGTACCTCCTGTTCTCCCTTCAAAAACTTTGCCTTATTTTCAAGATAATGTTTCAAGAGTATATTTGTCTGCTACACATGTTGGTATGGATTATTTCCCAAGATATTATGGGAATAAAATAAAACATTTTATTTCATTCCCTTCTGGCAAAAGTAAATCAAAAAAGTTTATTATATCTCCCTATAAAACAAATATAGGGATAGAAGATATTAATGAGTTACGAGAGTTAGTTTATAGCTCTTTATCTCGATATCGCGCTTTAATAATTACACCGTCCTTTCAAAAAGGGCATAAGTGGAAAATTTTAGATCCAGAAAATATTATAGAGGCAACATCAGTAAATATTATTGACAGTATTAGAGAGTTTAAAGAATCTACTAGTAAAAAACTACTTTTAGCAAATCGATATGATGGTATTGATTTTCCTGGAGAAAGTTGTAGAGTATTAGTATTTGATGGTTTGCCAAGTGAAGGGGAATTGTTAAATAGCTATTTCTCAACTCAATTAAAAGCCAATAATTATATACGAAGTGAGATGAATGCAAAAATTTTACAGGGGATAGGTAGAATATTTAGAGGAACAGATGATTATGGTATTGTTATCCTCTTGGGGAAGAGTGAAGTTAAATGGATTAGCACCCCTAAAAATAAAATAGATTTTCCACACTTAATGCAAGTTCAATTAGCAGTAGGCAATAAATTAAATGAGATGGTAAGGAAGGACAACTTTTCTGATTTAATCAGTCAAATTTTAACAAAAAATACAAGCTTAATGGGAGCATATGACCGTTTTATTGATGAGGAAACTAAGAAAATAGAGATGGGAGAAGATGGTTTGGAGGACGAAAAGAAACTAATGGAAAAAGTTTCTTTAATTGAATCTCATATATATAGTAGTTTGTGGTCTCGTAATTATAATGATATAGATCAATTATGTGAGGACTTAGTTATCCATTCTAAAGACTTAGATAGTACAACAAATGCTTGGCATTACTTTATTGCTGCAATGGTTTTATCTATTACTGGAGATATAGAAAAAAGTCATTATTTCTATTCTAAAGCGTACAGTTTAAAAAATGTATTACCCAAACTTCAATTAGATACCCAAAGAGAATTTGTTATATCAGAAACACCTTTAATAAATTCCATTATAGATAATATAGAAAATTTTGATAGAGAGAGTAGAATAAAGGATTTAAGGGAAAGCCTTGAATATATAAATGAAGAAAAGTATTTTGATCAAGATAGGAAGCATGAGATAGGAATTGAATTTTTGGGAAAATATCTTGGTTTTGAAACAGAAAGACCTGATAATGAATATAAAACAGGCCCCGATGTCTTGTGGATATTGCCAAATAATCAATATGTTATTTTAGAGTTAAAAACAAATAAAACAACAGGAACATATTCTAAGAAAGAGATAGCCCAATCTTTAGATCATGTTGAATGGGTTAAGCAAAACAAAGGTGTAAAAAATGATAGTGATTTATGTAAAATAATAATTGGACCCCATAATCAAGTAAATAATGATGCAAATCCTTCTCATGATATATGGGTTGTTGCATTAGAAAATTTTTATCAATATGCAAATCGACTCATTCAAGGATCAGAGTCATGTTATAGTTCTACATTTGTAACAACAGAACAAATTGAAGAGTTTGTTTTTGAGCAAGGGTTGGATTGGGATAGTGCCTTTGGGCGTATGAATAAAGTTTTAGCAGTTGGCTTGAAGTAATTTAAATGAGGCATCTAACTATTTCTTTAAACTTAGAAAATGAAAGAACTCTAATCACTAAAAATGGAAGAGCCTATAATAACCTTAAACAAGCAGAGGAAAATAAAGTATGATCTCCATCCTAGGCTGCGGCTGGACAGGCAAAGCCCTACAAGTCCATCTGGAAGCACAGGGACACACTGTGCAGTGTCTCTCCAGAGATATAAAAGAGAATAAAGTGCAGGGCGGGTATGAGTGTGATGTGTTGGTGATCGCTATTCCTCCCAGAGGGGAGTATCTGGCGGTACTGGAGGAGACGCTGGGATTGCTAGAGATAGGGATGCAGGTGGTGCTGCTGAGCTCTGTCTCTTACTATGATGGCAAGGCGTTGGTGGTTGAGGGGGAGGATCTGGTGTGTAGGCTCTGGTCGGATGTGGTGGTACTGCGGTTGGGTGGTCTGATGGGGGTGGATCGGATCGCTGGGAAGTATACTGCGGGGAAGACGCTGCCTCATGACAGTATGAGCAACTATGTGCATCGTGAGGATGTGGTCGGGGTGATCGCTGCGGTGATCGTGCAGGAGGTTAGGGCTGCGGTGCTGGATGTGGTGGCTCCTGTGCAGCATCCCAAGAGTGAGATCTTTGCTGCCAATGCTGAGCGATTTGGGTTTTGGCAGACGGTGTTTGACTCTTTGGAATGTAGAGGGAAAGTGATCTCAAGCAAGAGACTGGAAGAGCGGCTGGGCTATACGTTTCGATATCCTGATGTGAATGATTTTTGGGGATAGCCCGTTCTTTACGCAGTTTTGGATAAAATGCGGACAATAAATTTGGGGATAGAGATAAACAATGGTAAAAAAGTTCCACCTAGAGAGAATGGTTGAGGAGATCAACAAAGCATTTCCACTGGAGACATATGTCAAAGAAGCATTTTTGGGTGTGGATAGAGAGCAGTTTGTCACCAGTGGGTTTAAGCATCTGGCGTATAAGCTCGATGCCCTTCCTATGCAGGCAGAGCAGTGGATATCCTCCCCTCTCACCGTAGCCAAGATGACACAGCACCTCGAGCTCAAAGGCGTAGACAGTGTGCTGGAGATCGGATGTGGCAGTGGGTATCAGGCAGCGATCCTCTCTCGTATCGTGCGAAGGGTCTTTACGATCGAACGCATCGAACCCCTGTTGAGAGAAGCAAAAGAGCGTTTCAGGGTCTTGGATCTGAACAATATCTTCACCCGTTATGATGATGGACAGAGAGGCTGGAAAGAGTATGCCCCCTATGAGCGGATCATTTTCTCCGCCACCGCAGATAAAGTACCTGAGATACTCTTTGAGCAGCTGGCAGAGGGTGGGATACTGATCGCACCTATCAACCAGGATGGACTACAGATCATCACCCGCTACTACAAACGCCACGGCAGGATCACCTCTGAGACGATCGAACCCTGCCTTTTCGTACCGGTACTGGACGGTACCAAGAAGTAATTAAGTTTTATCAACATTATGCTATGATTGACACACTTGTAAACCAACTATAGGGAAATAGCGTATGGGAAATCTAATCAAACCGGCTGACTATGCAGCCAAAATGGGCATCTCCAGACAAGCCGTCTATGCCAAGATCAAAAAAGGCATCCTCACCTCTCGCAATATCGGAGGGAAGATATTTATCGTACTTGACAACAAAGCTGCAAAAAGTGACAACACAACAGCAGCTTCCAGTACCTCAGGCAGCAGAGCGAAGCAGAATCGCTCTGTACATGGTGGGGAGAACCAAGAGAAACTCCTCGCAGCCAAAGATGAGACCATCTCTATCCTCAGAGAGACCATCACGGATCTCAAAGATACCAACAAGATGATCACCTCGACACTCAGAGGAGAAGTAGACCTCCTCAAAGAAGCATTTAGTGAGATGAAGACGCTCTACAGCCTCCAACTGGAGCACAAGAAGCAGACGCAAGAGGATACACACGCTATAGAGGTTGACAGTGTTGACAACGTAGCAGAAGAGCAGGAGGAGTGGATGGAGCTCAGTGACTTCTATGCACTGCACAATATCACCAAAGCAAAAAAGCAGAAGAGGATCAAAAAACAGCTCAAGAAACGACTCAAAAAGGGTGACCCTCGTGTGGACAGATTCAATGGGGAGATGCTCTTTCTCGCTACGGCGGATTTTGAAGATATCTTGACAAAGGCATAAGGATTTGAAAGAGTTTTTCAAAGAGTACCCACTGTTTTTGTCGATCATTGCACTACTCGTATTTGGTACCTATGAACATACCTTGGCAGAGACACTGACAGGCAATCTTGTAGGATTTCTAGTGATCTTTGGTGTGATCATCTATAGCTCCATGAGTGTGGCACATCACGCAGAGCTGCTGGCAGAGAAGTTTGGAGAGCCTTACGGCACGATGATCCTGACCATGAGTGCGGTGATCGTAGAGATCGTGATCATCTCTATCATGATGCTGCATGAAGAGAACCCTACACTCGCGCGTGATACGATCTACTCAGCGATCATGCTGGATATCAACGGACTGCTTGGGTTTGCTGCGATCGTAGGAGGCCTCAAGTACGGTGAACAGCCTTACAATGTCGACTCCTCCAACAGCTACCTCTCGATGTTGATGGTAGCACTGGGGGTGGCGATGGTGATCCCGGACTTTATTGAGCCGGCGTTTTATGATGCCTTTATGCTCTTTAATGTGGTGATCTTTATCCTGCTCTATCTGGTATTTACCCGTGTACAGCTCAAAGACCATCGCTACTTTTTCCAATATAAAAATGAAGGAGTCCCCGAGGAGCTGCATACTCATGCACACGAAGGAGAAGAGATCAACGCCCTGTATCATACGCTGCTTTTGGTTGTCTCAATCGTGATGATAGGGTTGCTCTCTGAGATACTAGCGGTGTTTATGAGTAACGATATCGAGTACTTTGGACTCCCCCTGGCACTGAGCGCGGTAGGGGTAGCCGTGATCTCTGCATCACCGGAGCTGATCACTGCAGTCAGGGCAGCACTGGCTAACCGTATGCAGACCGTGATCAACATCGCGCTGGGTGCATCGCTGGCTACAGTGCTGCTGACCATTCCTGCAGTGATCGTGATCGGTAGGGCGACCGGGCTTGAAGTGACACTGGGGTTGACACCGATACAGGGCGTGATGCTGGGATTGACGTTGCTGGTCAGTATGATCAACTTCAGTGACGGAGAGACCAATATGCTGGAGGGGTTCCTGCATGTGATCCTCTTTAGCCTCTTTGCATTTCTCTTGTTTGTATAGGCGATAATAGCCATTTTATGGTAGCAAAAAGGTATACAAGCTATGTGTTGACCATTTTTCGATATACTTTTTCCAAAAAAAGACGGGAAACATGAAACGATTTGTAACAGCATTTTTGGTGATATGTGGGGTATTGCTTGTTGTGCCGGTAACGGCACAAGAGCATAAGTGGGCATCAGGGACATCGGGTATTGATTTTATCGATGATGCTTCAATCGTACTGGAGAAAGCGGTCAAAAAGAGCGACAGTACATTTTCTAAAAAGCTCTATACGGACCTGTTTTATACCCCTGTCTGGGTAGACGAGAAGGGCTTGACACACTTTGGTAATGAGCTGCTGGAAGTGATAGGCAAGGATAAAACCCTACTCCCCTCTATGCAGAGTAGTAAACGCTATACACAGGTCATGGAGAAGCTCAAGGTACTGGAAGAGAGCAAAGGGGGAAGCCTCGAAGAGAAGGTAGCTCTGGAGATGGCGTTGAGCCGTCTTTACAAATCCTATGCTGAGTATCTGATCTATGGAGGTATCAACTGGAGCACCTTCAAGACCAAGCTGTCCAAGCTCAAAAAAGCATTGGAGGCAGATTTTGGGTGGGTGGTCTATACCCCTAAAAAAACAGCGGCATCTGTGCTCATGGATGCTATCACAGTCGGTAGCTTTAAAAAAGGGATCAAGAAAGCAGAGCCTACACGCTTCAACTATGCTAAGCTCAAAAAATACCTCTTGAAATATATCAAAATGGAGAAGAACGGCAGCTGGAAAAAGCTACCAAAATTCACCAAAAAGATCACTGCGGGTAAATCTGACAATGCTATTCCTGCTATCAGACATAACTTGGCTCTAGAGGGTGATTTAGGCTCCTGTAGAGGAGAGATGGATGCCACTGGCTATGATGACTGTCTGGTGAAGGCAGTAAAGCGTTTTCAGCTTCGTAATGGTCTCAAAGCAGATGGTGTACTGGGAAAAGGCACCTATGGACTGATAGACACCTCGGTAGCGAAAAAGATCAAACTGATCCGGATGAATCTGGATAGGATCAAGCGATTCAGACAGGGTGAGTCTAAGGTAAGAATGGAGCTCAATATCCCCTCTTTCCGACTCAATATCTTTGATCATGAAAAGCTGGTTGATACGATCCGGGTGGTCACAGGCAAGCCCAATCACCCTACACCGGTCTTTGGTAACAAGGTACAGTATATCGTGGTCAACCCCTGGTGGAAGATCCCTGAGAGTATCGTCAAGAAAGAGATGCTCAGACACCTCATCAAAGATCCCTACTACTATGAGAGACGAGGAAAGATCCTCAAGGCAAGCTGGAGCGAAGATTCTGAGCGGATCGATCCGGGTAGTGTCAACTGGTCAGACTATCGTGCCAAGAGTGCTCACATCCCTTATCGATTTATGCAGGTACCGAGTAGACGTAATGCACTGGGCAAGATCAAGTTCATCTTCCCAAATCAGTTCTCGGTTTATATCCATGATACCCCATCCAAGAAGCTTTTCTTTAGAACAGACAGGGCATTTAGTCATGGCTGTATGCGTATACAGAAGCCAAGAGAGCTGCTCAAGGCATTTTCCCTCTACAATGACAACATCAATGTCGATGCGATCATGAAGCGGCTTCAGGGTACAGAGAAGAAGATCATCAACCTCAAACAGAAGGTGCCTGTCGATATCACCTATCTGACCGCTTTTGTAGATCCTTATGGCAATATCAACTTTAGAAAAGATGTCTATAAATACGATAAATATACATTGAAAGATTATAAGTACACCGTAGACAGCTACAAGAAAAAACAGACAAAAAAGAAAAAAGAGCAAGCCAAAAAAAGCGCAAAGAAGAAGCAAGTAACAAAAAAAAAGTCTGATGAAAAAAAGCCCCTCTCTAAAGTAAAGAGTAAAATGCAAGATATCCAAAAACAGGATACTAAAAAACAAAAACTGAAAAAAAAGCAGGATGGCTATCAGATATCTGAAGTCTATCCAGACTAAAGATGGAGCAGTTTGCATATGCGATCGCCTTGACAGGAGGTATCGCAACGGGAAAGAGTACTGTATCAGTATGCTTTGAAACCTATGGATTTAAAATTATTGATGCCGACAAAGTTGCCCATAAGATACTCGATAGTCAAGCAGAATCTGTATCCGAGATGTTTGGAACACAGTATCTCACAGAAGGAAAAGTAGATCGCCAGGCACTGGGTAGATTGGTCTTTTCAGATGATGCCCATCGCAAGCGATTAGAATCTCTACTGCACCCTCGTATTCGCAAAGAGATTGCACAGCAGGCTGCAGAGCTAGAGAGAGAGCAAAAGCCCTACCTGATAGATATCCCACTTTTTTTTGAATCAGGAGAGTATGCTATCAAAGAGGTGATCGTGGTCTATGTGCCACGAGAGATACAAATAGCACGCCTCATGCAGAGAAATGGCTACAGTATGCAAGAAGCCAAAATGCGTCTGGCGTCTCAGATGGATATCGAAGAGAAGAGAAACAAAGCCACTTATGTGATAGACAACAGTGGCGACAGAGATCAACTGGAGCGAGAGTGCCAGAGGGTAAGCAATTTGATATTGGCAAAAAATAGGCTATAATGACAAAAAATAAGGAGGAGCCATGCAGGTAACCAAATACAATGCCAGTGGGAATGATTTCGTCATGTACCATGACAGTCAAGCCAGAGACAGAAGCAAGCTTGCCAAGCTCCTCTGCCATAGACAGAAAGGTATCGGTGC
The DNA here is from genome assembly GCA_965215705.1 of Sulfurovaceae bacterium. Taxonomy (GTDB): domain Bacteria; phylum Campylobacterota; class Campylobacteria; order Campylobacterales; family Sulfurovaceae; genus JAAXPZ01. Next base: position 420,678 of record CBDCEE010000008.1, read on the forward strand.
AGATGGGTTGGTAGTGTTGATACCACACTCTGAATATGATTTTGAGTGGGATTTTTATAACAGTGATGGTAGCTATGCCGCTATGTGTGGCAATGCTACCAGAGCAGTCGCCCACTATGCCGTGGAGAAGAAGATCTCGCTCAATCACCATGCAGAGTTTCTCACTGGGGCAGGGCTGATCCGTGCGGAGGTCAACGGTACTTATGTGATCACCGATATGCCCTCTCCCAAGATCATCCAGCAGCAGATCGAAGAGGATGGAGAGGTCTGGTGGTTGATCGATACCGGTGTACCGCATCTGGTAACACAGCGTGAGAATGTGGAGACTTTCGATCTCGCACAGGCTAGAGCCCTGCGTCAAAAGTATGATGCCAATGTCAATATCTACACCGTGGATGAAGAGGGCATGAGGGTACGTACCTATGAGCGTGGGGTAGAGGATGAGACACTGGCATGTGGTACAGGTGTGATGGCCTGCTATGTCCGAGCACTGCAGGAGGGGCTGGTCACCGAGTCTGCCACCCGTATCCTGGCACACAGTGGTGAGGAGCTCTACATGGAGCTGACCCACGATACCTACCGCTTCGGTGGGCAGGTGACCAAGACCTTTGTAGCGGAGACTGAGAGTATCCAGCCGTAGAAATATAGTGGTTCTATAGAATCCCTCTGTTTGGTCTTATGCCTGCGCTATTTCTTCCAAAGATTTATCAAGATCAGTAATGACATGAGAAGAATTGAAGCAACCATAATCCCGCCCATAATATAGATAAAGTATACAAACAGCGGGTTAAATTTGGAAAACCACCAAGAGAATATATCTAAAAATGCTGCACCAAATGAAGAGACGATCAGCGTCATTCTGACTACAGGCGTATAGGTGGTATAGGCAAATAAGAGTGTTACTACAATCAGAAACATAGAGATACCAAACATATGGATGTGTGCTTGCTTTGACATTTTTTTCCAAGAGTACCCTATGCCAATATGTGCCTTTATCTCTTTGTAACTCTCAAAAGGCATAGAGGGTATGGCCTTACTCATGGTTGAGCTTTTGCTATGGCAATCTGTGCAATCAAGGCTGATAATCTCAGCTACATTCTTGTAATTTGGATCCTCTTTTAAAGCACCCGCCTTAATCCACCTATCTACCAAATCTATATCTTCATCTTCTGTGACATGCTCATACATGCTTCCACGCATGGATCCAACCAGTTCAGGGGTGGCGTATTTATTCTCTATTTGAGAAATAGTAGGGATATTTAGACCCTTCTTCTCGCCTGTAAGGCCAAGCCCCAGCAAGATAACGGATGAAATCGTTGCTACTATAATAAAAAGCAAAAACAGCGTTATAGCTGTTTTTGCCTGAATATTCAGTTGTCGGATATTCATGATCTATCCCTCTACTTGAATAGAAGTTTGATACTTCCCTCGTGGAATACGTGGTTGATCTGCGAGTTGTCAAATACTGACACACCAAAGTAGTATGGCTTGGTCAGATCGTTAAATTGAACATCTTGAACTTTAGATTTTGGATGATCTGTTGTTAGTGCGCGCTTAAAGACCAATGTCCACTTGCCATCTTTGTATTGATTGCTTGTCTCCACGTCAGCGGCACTTCCACTCATTTTAGCAACCACAATACCAGAAATTTTATCCCCAGTCTTAAAGGTATCAACAAATGGTACTTTTTGAGCATCTAAGATAAAGGGCATATTGTTTCCATCTTTATTCATAAAAGAGGGAACAGAGGATCCTTTTTTGGCATTATTTTTATAGCCGCCACCAGTTTTTTCATCTCCATGTCTACCCCAACCATGACTGCTTGGGTCTGCAACAGAGTCCACATATTGGTCGTGAGAAAGATTGAATGCTAACCCCGTTCTTACTGATTTCCAGTGCCAAATATCAATAGTTTCACCAGCTTTCCTGGTATATTTTCTACCAGCTGAATGATCACTAAAGCCGTTGTTTTTACCATCCTTTGTTATGTGACAAGAGATCGCGCATCCTTTTTTTGCAAAACCTCGCGTATTGATATTCCAGAAAAATCCTACTTTATCCTCATAATAAGTATTGTCATGCCCTGTTTTGTCTTTTTTCTTCATCTGTTTCCATGTTCCATCACTTTGTTTTACCCAAGGGAAGCGCTCTAGACTTTTTGTTGGATCATCATATTGCATGTATACATAGATATTTTTACCATCATAGGCAGATTTGAGAGTCACATTTGTGCTTTTCATCCCTTTGTATTCTTTGGGTTTGTATGGTGTTTCTGTTAAAGCAAAATTAAGTGCTTTTGCTTTGTCCCACACTGGATTTGAAGCCTCGAGGGAGATAGGTGAAGATACCTTCATGCTCTCTAACGTATATTTTTCTCCCTTAGCGAAAGCAGGTGTACTCATTAAAAGCACACTCGCAACAGCAACTGATGAAACACTTAGTAAAGTTTTCATTTTATCTCCTTTTATTTTGACTTTTTCAGTCATGTTCAAATAGTGACATAGAATTGTTTCGTCTGTATTAACAGTATGTTAATTATTTTGGGTCTAGTAAACTTTAAGAGTCCAAAAGGTATCTTAAAGCATGACTACACCGAACAAAAACAAGTACTCAAAAGGTACGCACATTTCAGAGCGTAAATTTAGGCAGTTAATTAAGTGTTTTTCACTTGATCTAAATGCATATGAAACCTCAAAGATAACTAACATATCTCATACGACTTGTAAGAAGCTATTTCAAAAGTTACGCATATACATCTACCAGAATCTACTAGAGAACAATATTGAAGATGGAGAGTTTGAATTAGATGAATCTTACTTTGGTGCCAAAAGAGTAAGAGGAAAACGTGGTAGAGGTGCAGCAGGAAAGACACCTGTGTTTGGCTTATTAAAAAGAGATGGTAATGTCTATGTTCAAATAGTCAAGAACTGCTCGAGAGCTGAACTCATGCCTATTATTGAGGGAAAGATACTTGAAGGAAGTACTATTCATACTGATGGTTGGAAAGCCTATGATGGCTTAGTCCTTAATGGCTATGATCACTACAGGGTCTTTCATTCCAAAGATGAGTTTGTGCGAGGTAAGTCTCATGTAAATGGCATTGAATCCTTTTGGAGTTATACTAAAAGAAGATTGGCAAAGTTTAATGGACTTAGAGATGAGATGTTTTATCTCCATCTCAAGGAGAGTGAGTTTAGATTCAACAATAGGCATAATGATATCTATGCTATACTATTAAAGAATCTTCGAACAAATAACCTCTAAAGTTTACTAGACCCTTATTTTTTAATGTTCATTACATCTAAGCTTGGATACTATTTATACTATGAAAGCGCTTATCGTAGAAGATGACCAGAAAGCATTAACCTACATAGCCAAGGGTCTTCGTGAAGATGGCTTTACCGTTGATACTGCCGATGATGGGGACGAAGGGCTGTATCTTGCTCAAAGTAATAAGTATGATATTATTATCCTAGATTGGCTCTTACCAAAGATGGATGGTATTCAAGTATGCAAGGCTTTGCGTAATCAAAAAGTAATTACTCCGATTTTAATGCTCACAGCCAGATGTGATATTGATGATAAAATAGATAGTTTAGAATGTGGTATAGATGAGTATCTCACAAAACCTTTTGTTTTTAGAGAGCTTGTTGCTGTCATGCGCTCTTTGGTGAGAAGGGCTGCATACAATCATGCAGAGAGTATGTGCTTGGATACCCTAGAGGTCAATATCTCAAAAAGAGCTGTGACAAGATCTGGAAAGTATATCGAGCTCACCACTAGGGAGTTTGACATTCTGGTATATATGCTATTGAATAAAGGTAATATAGTCACCCATACAATCTTGCAAGAGGAGATATGGGGGAGCAATGAGATAACCTCTTCAAATGTGATTAATGTTTTCATTCATCATCTTAGAAAAAAAATAGATCTGGAGGGTGAAAAAGCCTTGATTAAAACAGTCAGGGGTTCCGGATATAAAATAGAGGCATAGTCATGGAAATAGTATTTTTTATCTATGGGTTGTCTTTTTTTACACTAGGGGTGCTACTGTTATTTGTAAGGCCCAAAGACAGTAATCTGTTTTTTGCAAACAAAATATGGCTTTTAGGTCTTTTTGCGATCTTGCATGCTTGTGTTGAATGGATTGCTATGTATCAGCATGTCTATCCTGATACAAAAAGTTTCCTGGTCGTGTCTGAAGTGTTACTTCTGTTCTTCTCATACTTGGCACTTTTTGAATTTTCTCGCTTTATTATACGAAAGAGTTTTGAAAACCCCCACTTAAAGCTTCATTTTATCTATCATCTTTATGCTGGTCCTATTATATATGTATTAAGTTTTCTTACACTTTTGGTCCTAATGATATTGCATCCTGGGCTAAATGAAACGATTGTGGCCATTCGATATACTTATGGTTTCTGGGGTTCTCTGTTCTTAGGAATTGGTCTTTATTTTTATGGGGAGGCAATTAAAAGATTAAATCATATAGAGATGCTAAAAAAATATTTTAAACTGGCAGGCATTACTTTTATAGGCTATGCTTTTTTTGCTGGTATCATTGTCCCACCAGTTGCATATTTCCCTGCCAATATACTTAATGAAAAGGTATTTTTGGAGATAGTCCATATCCCTGTTCAAATCTTTCGTTCTATCTGTGCAGTCTTTTTTGCTATTTTGGCTACCAAAACACTGGAAATCTTCAAACTAGAGGCAAGTGAAAAACTCAATGAATCATATCAGCAAATAAAAGAGTTCAATAGCAATGCATCTCATCAGTTAAAGTCCCCTCTATCTTCTATGAAAGTTCAGATTGATGTGACACTACAAAAAACGAGAGAGAAAGAAGAGTACAAGACTATTCTGGGCTCTATAGCAGAAGATATCACACATCTTCAAGCAATGCTCCATGACCTGCTTCTTCTTACGAGAATGAGGGATGGCAGCATTAAAGAGTCATTTAAAAATGTTGCAGTGGATACACGATTATTAAACTCTATAGACAAACATATACCTATCGCCAATGAGAAAAAAATATCCTTGCATGTGGAGAGCCTAGATGCTATTACTATACCGGCGAATCCAACGCTTATCGAAGTGCTTATTGATAACCTACTAGACAATGCCATCAAGTATACCCCAGAAAGTGGCAATATTACCATAAGCCTAAAGGACAATATCTTCACCATAGCAGATGAGGGAATAGGGATCGAAGAGGATAATATTCCTCTGATATTCAACAAGTTCTATCAAATCAATACTGCGAGAAGAAAAGGGTTTCATGGATATGGACTTGGCTTGGCTATCGTAAAACAGATAGCAAATCTACATAACGCTTCAATTTATATAACAAGTACCATAGGGGAAGGTACAACTATTTCTGTAAAATTTGAGGGTACTATAAAATCTGTGTCCCATAGCTCTTGACTTGCAAAATGATACTAAAGTTAGTGTGTCTTTTGCCTATTCTTTAAAATGAATCACTAAGCGGCTTTTAGGTACTCTTTAGAAAGTTTATACTATTATTTCACCCTTAAATGTGATCGCGTAGCTCAGTTGGTAGAGCACTACCTTGACATGGTAGGGGTCGTTGGTTCGAGTCCAATCGTGATCACCATTTCTTTACATCAAAACCCTCAATAGACATCTCATATATTTCAGCACGTAATCCTTTTTTTCCAAAAAGTAACTCAAGTCCAAAAGTAACCCAAGTTGCATTGTCTTTTCGCGGAGTACGCTATACTATAGGATAATCCGGAATCATTCGGGAGGTGCAACATGGACAAACGTATACTGATACGGATCGCCAAAGATGCGATCATGGAGGAGTTGACGGGGCTGTCCCTGATAGACAGAGCCAAGCTTCTTGAGCGTTACCCATGGCTGGGAGAGATGGGAGCAGTCTTCGTAACCTTGAACAAAGAAGGGCATTTAAGAGGATGTATCGGCTCTATCGTAGCACATAGGGATCTGGTGGATGACGTGATCATCAATGCCAAAGCAGCAGCCTTTCATGACCCGAGATTTGAATCACTCAGTGCAGAAGAGCTTGAAGATCTGGAGATCGATATATCACTGCTGACAATACCGCATACGCTAGGCTATAGTGATATAGAAGATCTGAAAGCCAAGATCAGACCCGGTATCGATGGTGTGATCCTCCAGCAGGGATATCATCAGGCGACGTATCTGCCTTCGGTATGGAAACGGCTGCCTGAGTTCGAGCAGTTTTTTGGTACACTCTGTCAGAAAGCAGGACTGAGGGCTGACTGTCTTGCGTATCATCCGATGATACAGGTCTATCAGGCAGAGAAGATAGAGGAGTCCTCATGAAAAGTGAAGGATACTCTGATCTGTATGAGAAGCATGGAGAGCGGATCACCTGTCAGCTCTGCCGTCATTACTGTCAACTGAAAGAGGATCAGGTCGGACTCTGCGGTGTCAACAAAAATGAATGTGGACGCCTCAAAAATCTGGTCTATGGTAAAGTCTCTGCACTCAATATCGATCCAATAGAGAAGAAGCCACTTTATCATTTTTTGCCAGGGAGTACTGCGCTGTCTCTGGGGACAGTGGGCTGCAATCTCCAATGCCCTTTTTGTCAGAACTGGCAGATCTCGCAGACGAGCGAGCTGGACACTTCTACAGAGATAAGTCCTACACAACTGGTGGCATTGGCACAGGAGCATGGATGCCAGACGATCGCATATACCTATAATGAACCGACTATTTTCTATCCCTTTGCCAAAGATATTGCACTGCTTGCCAAAAAGCAAGGGATCAAAAATATTTTTGTCAGTAATGGTATGGAGACGCCGGAGATGATCACAGAGATGCAGGGTGTCATCGATGGATTCAATATCGACCTGAAGAGCTTTGATCCGGAGTATTATAAAAAATATCTCAAAGGCTCACTCGAAGGGGTATTGGATACACTAAAACAGCTGGTATAGAAGGGATTTTGGGTAGAAGTGACCACACTGATCGTCCCTGGGGATAATGACAGTGATGAGGAGCTACACAAAATGGCAGCTTTCATCGCTGAGGAGCTTGGTATGTCAGTCCCTTGGCATATCAGTGCCTTCTCCCCCAACTATCAGGTAGAAGACAAATCCTATACGCCCTTGTCCACGCTACAAAGAGCCAAAGAGATAGGACAGAGCCATGGGTTGCACTATATCTATATGGGTAATGTGCTTAGTGACAGTAGCACCTACTGCCCTCAGTGTCATACGGTATTGATCGAGAGAGAAGGATATACCGTCATAGAGAATAGGCTGAGAGAGGGTGCATGCCCAGTATGTCAAAGAGAGATCGAAGGAGTATGGAGGTGAAATATGATACGTGTTGCCGGTAATAGAGGTGGCTTTTATCCCGACAGCTGTGCGGAAGTTGAGGAGATGATCGCAGAGTTTAACGAGATGTTGGTAGATACTTTGCAGGAGCCAACACTACTTTCCAAAAGACCAAGAGCGATCATTGTCCCCCATGCAGGTTATATTTATAGTGGATTTACTGCCAATATCGCACATAGGATGTTGGGAAACAGAGAGCCCAAGAGGGTTATCGTGATCGGCCCAAGCCATCATGTTTATTTCAGAGGGATCAGTGGCAGTATGCTGGAACGGTATGAAACACCATGTGGGTATCTTCCTATTGACAGAGCGTATTTGGAAACACTGTCAGTACAGCATCCGATACTCTTTGTGCCTGAAGCACACCAAAAAGAGCATAGTACAGAAACACAGATGCCATTTGTCAAACACTATCTCCCCCATGCTAAAGTGATAGAGTTGATCTATGGGGCAGATACGGAATATGGGATCGTTGCTTCTCTGATTGATGAGGTACTGCGTGATCCGGCAAATGCAGTGGTGATCAGTAGTGATCTAAGCCATTTCTATACACAGAAGGAAGCACAAAAGTTGGATAAAGTCTGCCTCTCCGGGGTGGTACAGAAAGATATAGAGATACTGGATCATGGCTGTGAAGCATGCGGTATCATCGGTATCAAAGCGATGATAGAGGTAGCAAGAAAACAGGAGTTTCAGGTGAAGCTATTGGACTATAGAACCAGTGCAGATGTCAGTGATGACAGGGAAAGGGTAGTCGGCTATATGAGTGCTGCTTTCTACCCTGAAGTGATATACAATGTGGGTTAAAAATGTGAAGGCGTAGGGGTATTGATCAGGTTATAGAATTCGTTTCTGGTGCGTTCGTCACGCTTGAAAAGTCCTCTTAGTGCGGAGCTGACAGTGGTGGAGTTGATCTTTTGTACCCCTCGCATCTCCATACACATATGTCTTGCATGTAGTACGACTGCGACCCCTTTGGGCTTGATCGTCTCTGAGATAGCATCTGCGATCTGCTCTGTCATCTGCTCCTGTATCTGCAGTCGTCTGGCAAAGACATTGACGATACGGGGGATCTTGGAGAGTCCTACCACTTTGCCGTCAGGGATATACGCGACATGGGCACGCCCGATGATCGGGAGCATATGGTGTTCACACATAGAATAGAATTCGATATCTCGTACCAGCACCATCTCGTCATTACTGCTGGTGAAGAGTGCTTGGTTGAGGATCTCTTTTGGGTCTTGTCCGTAGCCCTCTGTAAGGAACTGCAAGGCTTTGGCAACACGGTTGGGTGTCTTGAGTAAGCCCTCTCGCTTGGGATCTTCTCCCAGCAGTTCCAGTACTTTTGTGATGGCTGTTTCAAACTCCTGTTGTTTTTCCATGATATCAATCCTGTATATAGTATGGTAAAAAGGATACCAAAATTCTCTGAGGATTTGCATTAATTTTAAAGAGAAATAGTGCATCCCTGGACGGCTATAGAGAAATATGTTACAATAGATTTTAAGAGACACATGTAAAGGCAGACCTGTGGCATCCTATTCATTTATGCACCTTACTATGACCTATACCGTGCTTATCACCACAGCACTTCTGGTCTTTGTTGCGATCAGCCATATCCTTTATCAGAAGCGCTCTGCCCACAGTATGATCTCTTGGTTATTGGCAGTGGTACTGTTACCTTATCTTGCTATACCTCTTTACTTTTTTATCGGGATACGAAAACGCAGTTCCGGTCGCCACAAAGAGACAGTAACCTTTGGAGAGAGAAGCCATCCCGACAATGTGGATCCTCTGCAGAGTACGCTGTTGAAGGTCCTGGAAAAAAATGGTATCCCTCCGGCGACCAGCGGCAATGACTATCAACTGATCACCTCCGGTACCGAAGCATTCGTACTGATGCTGGAGGAGATACAAGCAGCTAAAGAGAGCATCCAGTTCTGCACCTATGTCTTTGCCCATGATGAGATGACAGAAGTAATGCTCGCTGCGTTGACACAAAGGGCAAGAGAGGGGATACAGGTTTCTCTCTTACTGGATATTGCAGGGTCATTTCGTGCCTATGTCAATCAAAAACCCTTTGCAGCGCTGAAGAAAGCAGGAGGGCATGTCCTTTTTTTTGCCCCGCTTTTCAGAAAGCCTTTTCAAAGCTATATCACTCTTCGCAACCACCGAAAGATCTATCTGTTCGACCGCCAGACTGTACTGGGCGGCGGCATGAATCTCAGCAATGCGTATATGGGAGCAGATGATGGTACCCAGCGTTGGCAGGATATTCTCTACAGGCTTGAAGGCCCTGCGGTCTATCACTTTTATGTCTTGTTTATCAATGACTGGAACTATGCGGCAGGAAAAAAAGAACAGATACTCCCCCGTCCCTCAAAACGGGGAAAGGGAGAGAGTGTGGTGCAGTTCATTCCCTCGGGGCCGGATATTCCCAGTGATGCCCTGTATGAAGCATTGCTGAGCAGTATGTACGAGGCTAGAGAGCGTATCTGGATCGTTACTCCCTATTTTGTACCGGATGATACCATGATGCAGGCATTGGTGATCGCCAAACATAGAGGGGTAGATGTAAAACTGATCACGCCCAGAGAATCTGATCATCTCATTGCTGACCTTGGTCGTAATCCTTATATGAAAGAACTGTATGAAGCAGAGGTAGATATTGTACTCTATGAAGGAGATATGCTGCATGCCAAAAGTATTCTTTTTGACAGCACCAGCAGTATGATCGGTTCTGTCAACTTCGACAACCGCAGTCTTTTCCTCAACTATGAGGTGGTGACCTTTGCGTACTCCACACATCTCATTGTGCAGGTAGAGGCGTGGATGAAGGGGCTCATAGCACACTCCGGCAGAGAGATGAAACAGCTCTCCAAGTCCAGAGAAGCACTTGGGAATATTATGAAAGTGTTTACACCGCTGCTATGATCTTCGTACCTTCAAAACTACAGCACAAGAGCTGTCAGACAGGCTGCATGGAGCGCTTTCCTGAGCGCTTTACGGTGTTATGCTGGAATGTACACAAAAAAAATTTTGGAGATACAGGATTTCCCTCTTTTGTACGGTCTCTCATGCAAAGATACCCTTTGTCTCTGGTGCTGTTACAGGAAGCACAGATAGAAGAAGATAGCTGTGCCTTCTCAGCGTTTTCCTATGATGCAGCAGCGAATATAGAGATCAACAGGCGATTTTATGGTGTACTGACGGCATCAGTGAAAGAGTCAAGCCTGGCAGAGGTGCATTTGACTAAGTCTTCTGAAGGCTTTGTCGGACCGCATAAAAGCCTGTTGCTGACCACTTATGCTTTGCCTGGAGGAGAAGATCTCCTGTTGCTGAATGTGCACGCGATTAATTTCAGAGCACAGCGTATCTATGAAGAGGAACTGAATGTACTGATAAAGAAGGCGGCTGCACACAAGGGGCCTATGATCGTAGCGGGAGACTTCAATGCCTGGAGCCGAAAACGTGCGGATGCGCTGCATATGCTGAGAGAGAGACTCTCCCTGCAGACAGCTGTTTTTGAGGCAGGGAAAGTTAAATCTTTTATGGGCTATCCTCTGGATTTTATACTGTATCGGGGATTGCACTGTATAGAGACAGAGATCATGACCGATCACGGTATTTCGGATCATCATCCACTGCTTGCTACCTTTAGACTGTCACTCTGACTGTGAGATGGTAAGGCTTTGAGCTCCCTTTTATGACTTTTTCGCTAAAATCACGGATTATATTACCGTGTTTGAGACACAGCAGCAAAGGACAACAGTGAAAGTAACAACTAAAAGAGTAGATAAAGCCAATCTACTGGTAAGCGCAGCATTTCCAAAGAGTGAGATCGATGCAAAGATCGATAAGCTAGCAGTAGATGCCGGAAAGCAGATGAAGGTAGACGGTTTCAGAAAAGGAAAAGTACCTGCCCATATCGTAAAGAAACTGCACGGTGAGCAGTTGAGTCAGGATGCAGAGGGTGAGATGATCAGAGCAGCATTGGATCAGGCATTGGCAGAAGCCAAGGTCGATTCGGCAGATATGCTTGGTGATCCACTCTTCAAAAAATATGACAAAAATGACAAAGGCATAGAGGCAGAGATCCAAGTATGCCTCAGACCAACAGTAGAGTTAGGTGACTATCAAAAAGCAGTACCTACCTTTACGCAGCCAAAAGCCACAGCCAAAGAGGTAGACGCACGTATGGCTGATCTGGCAAAACAGTCTGCCCCACTAGAGAGCATCAAGAGAAAAAGAGCACTCAAAAAAGGGGATACAGCTGTCTTTGACTTTGAAGGCTTCTTGAAGGGTGAACCTTTTGAGGGTGGAAAAGCAGAGAACTTTGAGCTAGAGATCGGTTCGGGCCAATTCATCCCTGGATTTGAAGAGGAGATGGAAGGGATGAAGCCAGAAGAAGAGAAGACGATCAAGATCACCTTCCCGGAAGACTATCAGGCGGAGAATCTCAAAGGACAAGAGACTGAATTTGCGATCAAACTCAATGATATCAAGGTCAAAGCAGAGCCTGAGATCAATGATGAGATGGCACAAAAAGTAGTCGGTAAAGAGGACGCTACAGTGGAAGATCTCAAAGCCAGAACAGCAGAGCAGATCATCACAGAGAAGGTATCCAAGCTTTATAATGATGAGCTCAAACCAAAGCTTCTTGAGGCATTGGTAGCCAACTATGACTTCGATCTACCGGAAAATATCGTAGAGCAGGAGATCGATAATCTTGTCAATGGTAAAGCGCAGAGTATGACACCGGAGCAGATCAAAGAGGTTCAGGAAGATGCCAAGAAACTTGAAGCACTCAGAGAAGAGACAAGAGAAGATGCTGTCAATAGTGTCAAAGCAACTTTCATTGTCGATGCTATTGCCAGAGAAGAGAAAATCTCTGTAGATGACCAAGAGGTACATCAGGTACTCTACTATGAAGCAATGATGGCAGGACAGAAGCCAGAAGAGGTACTTGAGCATTACAAAAAGAATAACTTGATCCCTGCGATCAAAATGGGTATGATCGAGGATAAACTCTTTGGCAAACTTCTGGGTCTCGATAAAGAACAGAAATAAAAACAGAAAGGTTCATGATGAGCTATATTCCTTATGTGATCGAGCAGACAGGTCGAGGTGAGAGAAGTTACGATATCTACTCCAGGCTTCTCAAAGACAGAATTATTATGCTGAGTGGTGAGGTCAATGATGCCGTAGCATCCAGTATCGTTGCACAGATGCTTTTTCTGGAGGCACAAGATCCTGATAAAGATATCTATTTTTATATCAACTCTCCGGGAGGCGTGATCACTTCAGGACTCTCTATGTTTGATACGATGAACTATATCAAGCCGGATATCGTGACGATCTGTATCGGGCAGGCAGCCTCTATGGGTGCCTTTCTGCTGGCATGTGGTACCAAAGGTAAGCGTTATGCTCTTCCTAACGCACGGATCATGATCCACCAGCCTTCAGGTGGGGCACAGGGTCAGTCTACTGATATTCAGATCCAAGCTAGAGAGATTCAACGGCTCAAAGACACGCTCAATGAGATCCTTGCAGAGAAAACAGGTAAAAAGACCAAGACGGTAGAGAAAGATACAGAGAGAGACTACTTCATGTCCTCCAAAGAAGCTGTAGCCTATGGTTTGATCGATAAAGTCTTGACCAAAAGCCTTCCGTAGAGAGTGTAATGGTTTACGATATTGTTGTTTATCCGGACAAAAGACTTAAGCTGACCTCTGCAAAGGTGGAGCAGTTTGATGTGTCATTGCATACACTGCTGGATGATATGTATGAGACCATGATCGCCAAGAATGGCGTCGGGTTGGCCGCGATACAGATAGGTGCTCCCAAAAGAGTTCTGATCATCAATGTCCCTATCGAGACAGAAGAAGAGGGAGTAGAACTCCAGCCCAAAGAAAATACGCTTGAGATCATCAATCCTGTGATCACCTATCGCAGTACAGAGATGACAAAGTTTCAGGAAGGCTGTCTCTCCGTGCCCGGCTTCTATGAAGATGTAGAACGCCATGAAATGGTGACGATCGAATATCAGGATAGAGACGGTAATACCTTTACTATAGAGGATGATGCATTCCTGGCAGTGGCGCTACAGCATGAAATGGATCATCTTGATGGCAAGCTGTTTATCGAGAAGCTGTCCTACATTAAACGCAAAAAATTTGAAAAAGAGTGGAAAAAAAGAGAAAAAATATGACAATTTGACATATTTTTACATGAATCTTTGATTTTTGATTACAATAGCATCACACTATAAGAGGATAGAGCGATGAATGCAAAAATAGAAGAGACACTCCCCCTAGAAAAAATACCAGAGAAAAAAGAGACCATTGTTAACCGACTGGCAAGTGCCACGCTAGAAGGTACACAAGCAAAAGTCATTGATATAGAGGCGACCTTTACCAAGGGATTGCCAGGATTTGCTATCGTTGGTTTGGCTGGAAATGATATCCAGGAGTCCAAGGAGCGTACCAAGGCAGCACTGCTTACCAATGACTTTGTCTTTCCTCCTCTCAAAATAACGATCTCCCTTGTCCCCTCTGAGCTCAAAAAAAGGGGAAGTCACCTTGACCTTCCTATTGCCTTGCTTATCGCACTGAATAAAACCAGCATCGATGAGGAAGGGCTGTTTGTCTTTGGCGAGCTGGGGCTGGATGGCAGGATCAAGTCCAGTTCGATGCTCTTCCCTCTGATCCTGTCGCTCAAAGAGCAGGGGTTGATCTCCAGAGCGATTGTACCACGGGAGGCCATCGCCCATCTCAATCATATCTCCGGAGTAGATTTTATCGCGGTAGAGACACTGAGTGAAACGATAGCTTTGGTGCGTGAAAAGCGTTTTGCGGCCAATATACAGACATTTACCTATCAGTCTAAGAAACTGGAGGTTGGAAGTATGGCATACTATTATGAGCAGAGGTATCAGAGTGATTTTGCTGATGTCAAAGGGCAGAGTGTTGCCAAAAGAGCCTCACTGATCGCAGCAGCAGGGATGCACAACTTTCTCATGGAGGGTAATCCTGGCTGTGGAAAAAGTATGATCGCCAAACGGCTTAAAGATATACTGCCTCCACTGTATGAAGAGGAGATGCTAGCCATTGCCAAACATCAGTTTCTTGATGGTACAACACCTGACTTTACTCCTGTGAGACCAATGCGAGCACCGCACCATACTGCTACGTCTGCTTCTATCTTTGGTGGAGGTGTCATATACAAAATATATTGCGAATAAATAGGATATATTGCGAATGAAACTATTGAATAGCAAAAAAGATAAAATGATAACCGATTTTAATATATCAGATGTTACTTTTGAAAAACTCCCTAAAAATAAAGAAGTTATGTTTATTATGTATGGAAAGATATTTCAGTTTAATCATAACTTTTCTATTAATGCTATTTTTAAAGATGGAGAGAGAAATTATTATATGGCGCTCTTGCCACTTAAAGCAATTAGTGCATTTCCCTTAGGGATGATATTTAAAAATCAAAAACTTCGTAGTGTTCAGCATTCTTTGAGAATTATGAATATCCAATTGAATCTTGAAAAGAAGAAGCATGAAGTATATAAAATTTCAGATATTCCTGATTTGAAAAAAATATTATCCTCAATACCCAACATAATCAGTGGATACAATGTGGAAAGACAAATTATGGATCAAAAAGTCTTTAGGTTTGTCGATAATAGTGGAATTAATGTTATTTTTCCTCACTATGAAATAGCTAGGTGGTATTATTTAAAATCATCTTCAATGACCAGACAGGTCCTTGCATCAAATTTAGAAGGATTATATGAAGAAATTAATTATTTAGATAAAGATAAGGAAAAGGCTCGCATGACTTTGAAATACGGAGCGAGCAATGGAGATGCAGCCGAGATTGCAAGATTTGCATTAGATGAATTCTCAAATATCATGTTTGAAAACTTTTCACTAGATTTGAGTGCTAGTATCTATGAAGATAAAAATAAGAGATTTAAAAGCATGAGTTTACTGGCAAATTTTCCTATTCATGGAGTAACCAATTTTAAAGTAAGAGGATTTGTGTTTAATAGCACTCTTTTTATTTATCATATCATGGAGGAGGACTCTGGCTATCCATTTGAAGAACTAGAAGTTTTAAGAGAGATAAGTATTAATTCTAGTAGGATCAGAAAGGTTGCTCAGATTAAAAAGAAAAGAGTGCATGCCAGACCAAAAGCAAAGGATACTAAACCAAACAGTGAATTTGAAAATGTACAGATTGTAAAAGATTCCGAGGAATTTTCTCTGATAGAGTTACGGCGAGGATTAGAAAGTAAAAAAACAGAGTTTGTAAATATCTTGGTGGATAACAAGAATGATCCACCTGATCTTGATAAAAAATTAGAAGATTCCGATACGGTGGTTGATATTAGCTTTAACGATAATGATGCAAAAGGAGACTATAGCACAGTTAGAGCAGAATTAATTGAAGATAATGACAATAATGATCTTCTAAGGAGATCCAAGATAATTGAATACTTTATTCGCATGCTGTTTTCTCTTCAGGAAATAGAAAATAAAAAAGAGAAACCTCGAGATATCAGTGTAATACAGAATGAGTTTCTACTACCCCAAAAGGATCCTCTCAGTAATGACAGAAAGAGATGGCTAAAGTCAACACTTTCAGATAGAAAAACCCGCAGAAAGTATCTTGTCGCTCATATTGTGATTGAGTCTGAAAACTATTATGCTATTGAGGTTGAAAAGGATATGGAGCTGGATGGACTAAGTACCCTCCTTTTAAAAGATAGAAATAATGAACATATTCTAAAGAGCGGCATAAGGGAGATAATGAAAAATTTTGTTAAAAAGAATGGAAAGTGGGAAAATAATTATTCTGATGTAATGCATCTAACTTTAGTGCACCCAAAAGAATCTGAAAATGGAGAATATAGCAATGAAGATATGATAAGTTGGGCGAAGAGGTTGCTTGACAAGTTCAGTGAGTTTAATGTGCAGGGTGAATGATGATTGAAGAATGCGGTTCTTCATAAAGCAGCGGAATTTTTTACTTTAGTCTATTGGCAACTACTCGTATTTTAATAGACCAATGAGCTGTTTTATACTATAGTTGTTTTAATAAAGCAAAAGGGCTATAAAGTGAAAAATATACACAAGAAAAGTTTTGAAAATGCTTATCGTTTATTTTATAGAGGAGATATTGATACTATTGAAGTAGGCACCACAAAAGGATTACAGGAGATACATGGTTATCTATTTGATGGGCTATATGATTTTGCAGGGAAAATCAGAGAGCTTAATGTCTCCAAAGGCAATTTTAGATTTGCCAATAGTCTATACCTCAAAGAGATTCTGGAAAAGATTGAAACCATGAGTGAAGATACCTTTGAAGAGATCATAGCCAAGTATGTTGAGATGAATATCGCTCATCCATTTATGGAAGGTAATGGCAGAAGCATGAGAATATGGCTTGATATGATTCTGAAAGCCCGATTACAAAAGGTAGTAAATTGGCAGTTTGTAGACAAGGACCCCTATTTGCAAGCAATGGAGCGTAGTCCAATCAATGATCTAGAGCTTAGGGTGCTGCTAAAAGAGAGTCTGACAGACGATATCAACAATAGAGAGGTGATCTTCAAGGGTATAGAGCAGTCATACTACTATGAAGGCTATATTCCTGAAGAAGCTATTGATTTTAAGGAGAAAAGATGAGCAGAATAAAAGATGTAGCTATAGGGCATTGTCTGGCACCTACCATGAGTAGAGCTTTACCTCCTCAAATTATAGAGGAGAGTAAAATAATTAACTATGGTGTAGATATGGAAGAGTTAGTCCAAGGGATACAAAAGCATTCTAAGGTTTGAGGACTGATTTATGCAAAAGTCTAATACAAAGAGTCAAAAAAATAACTAAACCTTCATTTCGGGGAAGAACTCCTTAAAGTTCATCTCCAGTACATAAGCAATTTTTACCAAGTGCTCTATATTAAAGCGTTGTTTTCTATAATAAATTTCTGCACGCGATATAATGCTTACAGAGCTATGTCCTATCAATTGAGATAGCTGTAATTGAGTTAAGCCCTTTTCTTCTCGCGCTTGTTTTACTCTCAAGCCTATTGCTTTGTGAAGATCATCTATAAAGTCTTCTGGAAGTGACTCTGCGTCCCTCATCTCTGCACCTTGCTATAAGAAGTTGAGCAAAGTCTAATATGATATAGGATATTATTCAACTTGCTATAACACATTTAAAGAATGATGTTTTGGTATTTTGTGATGTTCGTAATTATATCTGGCCAAAGAGTAAAGGCAAGGATGATAGATTGAGTGAGCAAGAAGATATAGCAATAGATATATTAAGTGTAAGAGAGAAGGCCTACTTGGGAGCTCTATTGCATACTTCACGGTACAAGAAAAATGTATCCATAGATTTTACTAGAGGAATTCCCCTTTCCCTGGCTCCTACCTATGCATATGGAGAGAAGATGTGTGAGGTGATGCTAAAGAGAAGGATACTGGTAAAAGCAAAAGGGACTAGAGCTAGGATCTCTCTCTATGATCCTTGTCCCTGTATGCTCTATAGTGTGAATATCCAAGACATTGAACAGGTGCTGCCTGAACTTATGTATCCCTCACCTCTGACTGGAGAGGGTAGGCGTGAGGCTTTTGTCTTGCTGCAAGAGATACGTCTCCATGAAGCTCTAGAATATATGCAGGATACCCTACAGAAATTTCACCTAAGAGTATTCCATCTTGATCCTAGATATATACAACTCTTCTTGCAGATCCTAAAAAGCTACTCGTTAGGTCAGCTTTTTAATTTTATCTATACAGCAGTACGTGATCAGGCAGCCTATATGCAAAGAGACTCCAATACCTATGTCCCGCTGGAGAACTATATCTATAAAAAGATCATTGATCGTTTTGAAAGAGCAGAGGTGAAAGGGTGGAATATCATTCATTTTGATAGAGCCTGGGGATGGCAACAGTCTGAACTCTCCAAACTGGTCTGTGGTAGATTGTTGGATATCCCTGAGTCTACGCTTCACAAGGTGATAGATGAACATTTATAGTAACAAAGGAGAGAGAAAACCATGACAGTATGTAACACTATCCATTTTCTATACAAAAAGCTACTCTTTGTATATATCTTCTATACCGCCTATTATATACTGCGGGAGCCTATAGAAAACTATGTGATCCCTTTTGCATTTTTGATCACCATGATACTGGAACAGCTTTGTAAGATCATGGTATATAAAAAGCCAGAATTTGATAAGCTTTCTTGAGTATTGGTAAGCTAAAGGAGTGTCCCATGGATGAGGCAGTACTGATTGAGTTTCTTGACGCTATGGGAGAGCAGTCCAAGAAGCATAATATAGTCAAAGAGACACTTGCCAAAGGTATACGGCATATTATATGAGTGAGGAGTATCCAGGATTGATACTGGAGGCGTTGCCAAGTGGGGAGATTTTCTCGGTGGCATTGGATGAAGTGACATATGAAGTGATTCGGCTGGAGAGAGTAAACTGATATTTAAGCTAAATGTATTGAGGGAAAAGAGATGAGTGGCAGAATATTCGTATGTGGTGATACACATGGCTTAGCACATGATACCCACAAACTCAATAGCAGAAACTTTCCTGAACAAAAAGTACTAGACAAAGATGATGTGCTTATTCAACTAGGTGACTTTGGATGGGTCTGGTATCCTTTTGGTGAGAACAAAGAACAAGAGTATTGGCTTGATTGGCTAGCCTCTAAAAACTATACCCTTGGTGTAGTTTTAGGAAACCATGAGAACTATGACATGATAGAACAGCTACCAAGTATTGAGAAGTGGGGCAATGAAGTCAAGGTACTCAAAAGAGAGAAAGGAGAGATACTCTTTTTCAGAAGAGGTGCAGTCTATACGATCAATGAGAAGAAGATACTCACTATAGGCGGTGCAGTAAGTGTTGATAAGTTAAGGCGTACCCCTCATATCTCATGGTGGGAGCAGGAGGAGCTTAGCTTTGCAGAGACTGAGGCATGCCTGGCAGAGATAGAGAGGCATGGAACACACTATGATCATATCTTGACACATACCTGCCCTGCAAGATACGTGCAGTACTTTAATAAGATCTCTGAGAAGCAGAACTGCTCAGTAGCTAAATTCCTAGATCATGTAGATGATATTACCACTTGTGACTCATGGCACTTTGGACATTTTCATGAAGATATGACGATTAAAGAGAACAGGTATAGGTGCCACTATAATGGGAAGCCGTTTGAGTTAGATATAGATACAGTATGCACTGAGGAGATAAAGAGTCCTAAAGATATTCATAGTGAAGAGACTGAAGGGATTCAAAAGATAGGCATCAGCCATTTTGATCTACCTGTATACTATAGCCATCATTATGGTAAATGTGTGCTGCGAAGTGATATACAAAAACTCTCTATTTTTGATACATGGTCACAAGTATCCAATGGATCCACCATGGGATATTCAGAAGAGTATGGTGGGATGGTGTATCTACATGACTGGGAACGCTTTTGCAAACTTCATAGGATAGAGGAGGCATAGACAGGTGCGATATTTATTCTTGACTATTCTTTTTTGTGCGCTTCTCTTCTTCAGAGAAGTTAAATATATTATCATGGGATTTACACATGAAACATTCAAGGCAAAACTATTTTGTTCCCATTGACAAACTCTCGCAACGTATCAACATTTATATCGAGATGGGGCAAAGTATAGCTATTGTTGACCCTATTGACCCCAAAGACAATGAAGCTTTGCATACTATTGAAAAAGAATTGCTTGCCTCACATGACAGTATCTATATAGACTTCAAAAAGATACACTCTATCTGCAGTCTTGCCAAAGAGATCACTCAGCAGTGCAGAAAGCTTGTAGCACGATATAAGGATGCAGATATGGAGATCGCAGATCCAGACTATAGTGATGATTATCGTTGTCTAAATGATGCTTTAAAAAATCCTCAAGAGATCAGCACACGATTAGGAGAAGAGAGAAATATCCTTTTTTACTGTCGTGACTTCACGCGATTACTTTCTTTGGATGCAGGAAAGCAGATGCAAGAGCAGATGCGATCGATCATGCAACATCAGTCTAATGTTATATTTGTGAGTAAAGGAGGAGATAAAGGAGAGAACAATGCACTCTTTTTAAATCCACGCGCACCATTCTTTAGGTATGCAGAGATTATAGAGATCTAGAGACAGGAATGTGCTAACGTCCTTTTCTTAGATCATCATATGTTAAAAATCGTTGTAAGTCTTTTTGCATATCATGATCCAAGTTCTCCTGGATGGCCTTTTTATCTCTATATCGTTTAGGGTCTTTAGTCTTATATCTGGAGATGTCTCTAATGAGATAGTGCCAGCGAACCAACTCTTTGGTATAAGCTCTTCATGGTTGGTAAAGCTATACTCTTTTTTGGCAATATCTTCAGGTTTTTGATAAGCGATAAGGGGTTTGCCAATATTATGAACATGAAGTAGTGCTGCAATGAAGATTTTCAAAAAAATACTACAACATGTCTCTTTATCCATGACAGTACATTATAACTCGTTAGGGGTACAACATAATTTATCGGAATCTATGTTTTTTGCCGGGAAGAACAAGAGGATTTAAGTTGGTTATTCTTTCTGGTCGACTAGACATTATCCTTTTGAAAACTCATAAAAAAGAAAGTTTTTCAAGTGATAATTTTGTAATACCTTTTGAGTCATTCAGTTTTTTTATTCATTATTTTAGTTATTGGTGAATAATTAAGACAGCGTCTGCACCGTATTAATTTATTCACTCAGTATAAAATGTAGTATGGAATAGCGTTTCCAGGATTGCTTTGCTCTTGCGGGTGAGTTGGATATTGAGGAGTTCGGCAATCTCTTTGGCTTTGCCTATCTTGAGGCTGTCATTGTTAACCTCATAGACTTCATAAAAAGCTCCGTTCTAAATGTCATCCTTATGTGAGACATTACTTCCTCTCACCGACTAAAAGTTATAGTTTTATGAATAATGAGACGCTTTAACACCATTTCTTACTCGATCTTACCTAGCGGTTTTGTGACCAGATAAGATTCTGACATTATTTGTAAATTTAATCCTTTTTTTGAGTTCTGATACAACAGCATTTTTTCATAGTTTTTTGTTTATGGGTTCGCAGTCCAACAAAATAGACTACAAGACTATGTTGCTTTTTGCATGCGTCATAAAGATTGGCCCATAAAATAAAACTACTAATCTTGAAGTACACCCTTAATTATCTTGGATAATTCTGTCTCATCTGCTCCGTATATACGGTTATATGAAATGATGTTCCAGCCTTTAGTGAAAATTGCCGAGGTGCTAGAAGTGGATGTATGTGATTTTTTTTATAGAAAGTGAATGATATGCTAGAGATCTTCATTTTACGGAGCGTTGCTATTTGTTGACCATCCTCAAGAAATAAATATCTCCAAAATGACCTTATCCCCCATCCTTTATATTTATACAATATAATATAAGCATCTAAACTGGGGAGAAAAGATGATCTTAGACAACAAGCAAAATGGTTTAGTGGGTGATACGTTTAAAAAGTATGTTGCCAAAGATGCGTCTCTCTCCTTGGTAACCAATCAATTTTCCATATTTGCTTATCAGAAGCTACGTAAAGAGTTGAAACATATTAAAGACGCTAGGCTTCTGTTTGGCTCTCCTTCTTTTAGTGATGCATCGACTATCTCTTTGCTTGGCGGTACACATGAAATCATTGAACGTAATAAAATGAAGCAAATGCATATTGCTAAGAAGTGTGCCCAGTGGGTAGAGTCCAAGGTAGATGTGGAAGAAGCAAAAATGAATGGCGCTATACCTACTAAGCTTTTACATGTGAATGCTACTAAAGATATAGCCATAAGTGGAAGTTCTGATTTTACTTGTTCTGGGTTAGGCTATTGTCCCTCAAGTAGCTTTGATATGAATACACTCATAACAAACCATGAAAATACAGATCAACTTTTAGGATGGTTTAACTCTCTATGGAACCATGATGCCATGACACATAATGTGAAAATGGAAATGTTGGCAGAACTAGAAAAACTCCATCAAGATAATGCCCCTGAATTCATATACTTTGTCACTCTCTATAATCTTTTTAAAGACCTCCTAAGTGATATAGATGAAGAGCAGATCATCAAAACAAAAACAGGCTTCAAGGATGCAGTTGTTTGGAATAAACTCTACAACTTTCAGAGAGATGGGGTGCTCGGTGCCATAGACAAACTAGAGAAGTACAACGGCTGTATCATTGCAGATAGTGTAGGGCTTGGTAAGACCTTTGAAGCTTTGGCAGTCATTAAGTATTATGAACTTCGTAATGATAGAGTGTTGGTATTAGCTCCCAAAAAGCTCAGAGAGAACTGGACAGTTTACACGGTGAATGATAAGCGTAATATATTGGCAGATGATAGACTTAACTATGATGTCCTTAATCATACAGACCTTACCCGTGAAAGTGGTAAATCTGGAGAGATAAACCTTGAGACGATTAACTGGGGTAACTATGACCTCATAGTCATAGATGAGTCTCATAACTTTAGAAACAACAACCCAAGTAAAACCAGAAAAACCCGCTACATGAAACTGATGGAAGACATACTGCAAGCAGGTGTAAAGACCAAAGTACTTATGCTCTCTGCTACACCCGTAAACAACAAGATGACAGACTTGAAGAACCAAGTCTCTTTCATTACTGAAGGTAACGATGCGGCCTTTGATGCAGAAGGCATTAAAAGTGTGGAGATTACGCTAAAGAAAGCACAGCGAAAGTTCAATACATGGCTGGATCTGAATGATGAGCAAAAGAGCGTAGATAAGCTTTTAGACATGATGAATATGGACTACTTCAAATTGCTAGTGTCAACCGCGGAGTTAAAATAGGCAGTTTTTCGTAAGTTTTTTTTAACGAAATGTAACCGTAAGCAACATCAATATTTTAGTCCTACTTTTTACTCTTTTTTGGTTCAAATTCATAAAGATCTGATCCATTCATTTCTTCCTCCTTTTTCTCTTTTAATCTGTAAGAATCTCCAAGTATATTTATCACATGAGAATGGTGCAATAATCTATCTAAAATAGCTGTAGTAACTACCTTGTCATTTGCAAAGATACTACTCCATTGTGAGAAGACTAAATTAGAGGTAACAATGGTTGAGCCACGTTCATATCTGCGAGAGATAACTTGAAAGAAATGATGTGCGTCTTCTTTGCTCATAGGAAAGTAACCTATCTCATCAATGACAAGTAATGCAGGAGACATCACAGCCTGTCGTAAAAAAGCATCATAACGCTTCTCTTTCTTTGCTTGACTCATTTGAAGTATGAGATCAGAAGCTGTAATAAAGCGTGCTTTGACACGTTTCTGTACAGCTTGATATGCTAGTGCAATAGCAAGATGCGTTTTACCCACACCAGACTGACCCAGTAGAATGATGTTCTCTTTTCTTCTGACAAACTCCATAGTCGATAATTCTTCTATCTGTCTTCTGTTTACGCCTACTGTAAAATCAAAGTCAAATTGTTCTAATGTTTTAATTGTGGGAAACCCAGCCATCTTGGTAAGTGTTGCTCTAGAGCGTTCGGCTTTAGAGTCAGATTCACTTTTAAGTACCTCATACAGATATTCACTATATTTCCAGCTCTCTTTGGCTGCACGGTTACTCAGCTCATGATGTGTTTTACAAAGAGAATTAAGTTTAAGTTCTTTACACAAAGCTTCTATCTGCTCATTTATTGCCATGATGCCCCTCCTGTAATAAGACTATACGTTAGTAAATATGCGATGGCAGCAGGAATGAACTCGTCATAACTTTGTAAATCACGTTGAGGGATATGTATACGGGGTTTAGGTTTGACTATAGGCTCTTGTGTTATACTTTTAGACGTTGCTTTTAATGGGTGGATACCGTTATATGGCTTCGGCACAGGCAGCAGCTGTAACTGCTCCTGTGCAAGTAAATCAAATGGTTTTTGTAGTAAAGTCTGATGTATTCTCGCATTGGCAGTATAGTCTAACCAATCCATCACTTCAGCGTTTGCGTTCTCTTTATTCATCGTGTATCCCATCATGGACAATCGTACTTTAAAAGTGTTATGAAAGCTGTATCTCAGATAATGGTTAAATCGTTCTACTTTACCTTTGGTTTGTGGTCTGTAGGGTTTACACACTTTAAGTTCCATACCGCAGTGTTTGGCAAAGTCACGGAATTGTTCATTGAATTTGTGTTTGCCTCTGCCATAGACATTACGTTTGAGAATAACAGTCTTCATATTGTCATAGAGACCTTCTTGTGGAACACCACCAAAGTAGGAGAAGGCATTCATATGACAATTGATGAGCGTATCTACTTTCTCATCTGTAACATACTCCACATACGATGCTCTTGAGTATCCCATCGTAGCCACAAAGGCAGATAGCCCATCTTTAGGAAACTCTATCCAATCGACTTGCATCTGCTTACCTTTGGCTGTTTCAAAGTTTACTAAAGGCTCTTCATCTTCAACTTTACGTCTAAGTTCATGCCTTTGCATATTCTCTTGCATCCAACGAAGGGAACCACTATACCCCATCTTTTGGATTTCTTTATAGATAGAGCTTGAGGGAATATGTACATCTAACTTATGTGCCTCCTCTAGCATTCTTGCAATATGAGGAAGATACGCATCTACTGTGGTACTGGTAGCTTCTCTTTTTATGGCAGGAATGTGACCTTCTGGTAATTTGGCGTACTTTGAAACAGTATCTCGACTCAGCCCAAGTTTACGTGCAATAGCACTCTTACTTAAGCCCTCTTTTATCATCTTGTGGATCATTTTTACTTCACCTTTTTTAAGCATAAATCTCCTTCTAAAATACATTAGAAAAAGACTCTAACAGATTTACTCTGTTCCTTTGGCTTTTTGGTTGTAAAAACTACTCTTTTAGCAGTCTTTTATACTGCCTATTTTAGCACCGCGGGTGACAGCTAGACCTTGTGACCATTGCACGTTCACGTCAGCACATAGAGAAGTATTACAACATCGAAGAGATAGGTAAGTTTCCTCAGCGTAAAACACCATTGAATATCAAAGCAGACATAGACCTTAAAGGGCAGTTTCCTGCACTGCTAGAGATAAACAGAAGCATACGCAAGCTCAACCTTAGTGCATACTCTCCTTTGAAGTATGTAAAGTCAGACAGACAAGAGGAGTACAATAAGAAGTACGATATCTCACTCAAAGGTGGCTCAACCTTTAGGCAAACAGACAGAGAGCAGAGTCTTATCCACCTTATGAGAGTAAACCTCTTTAAGCGTATGGAGAGTTCTATCAACTCTTTCTCTTTAACCTTGAGAAAGCTTTTAGGGAAAATTGACACTATTCTTAACCTCATAGAAAATCACAATTCTGAGTATGTGAGTGACCTTAGCATCTTAGATGTGGACATAGAGTCAGATGAGTTCTCTGCTTCTTTAGTGGGTGGTAAGGTTAAAGTACTTTTACAAGATGTAGATGTCATTCGTTGGCAGCAAGACTTAGAAGAAGACAGAGACAGACTGCAAGAACTCCTTGATGCTTCTGTGGTAGTAGACCATGAGCGTGATGCCAAACTAGAAAGACTCAAGTTTGAAGTAGCCCACAAGGTAGAAAATCCAGTCAATGGTGACAACAAAAAAGTTATCATCTTCACTGCTTTTGCAGATACAGCTGAGTACCTCTATAAAAATATCGCTACTTGGGCAGAAGAGAAGTATGGATTGCACTCTGCTTTGGTGCGTGGTTCAGGACAAAATGCCACCACTATGGCAGGCGTAAGAGTAGGAGACATGAACAACATCCTCATTAACTTCTCTCCTATCTCAAAAGAGCGTGGCAAGATAGACGATGGTGCAAGCCAAGAGATAGACATACTCATCGCTACAGACTGTATCTCAGAGGGGCAGAACTTACAAGACTGTGACTACCTCATAAACTATGACATTCACTGGAACCCTGTACGTATCATACAGCGTTTTGGACGTATAGACAGACTTGGCTCTACCAATGACTCTGTGCAGCTTGTAAACTTCTGGCCGAACATGGAGCTAGATGAGTACATCAACCTTGAAGCTAGAGTCAGTGGACGTATGGTACTGCTTGATGTCTCTGCTACAGGAGAAGAAAATATCATCGACTATGATGAAAAGAAAAAGATGAATGACTTGGAGTACAGACGTAAACAACTCAAGCAACTCCAAGAGAATGTGGTAGATGTAGAAGATCTTTCAGGAGGCATCTCCATCACAGACCTTACACTCAACGACTTCAAGATGGACTTAATGGCATACATCAAAGAGCATGAACTTGACTTGGAGACTGCTCCTACAGGGTTATGTGCTGTTGTCCCTAGAAAAGATGCTTACCTAAAAGAGACCATAGGTGCAGGGGTTATCTTTTGTCTAAAACTACTCAATGACAAGATGCACACTGCCAACTATGCACTAGACCCATACTACTTAGTCTTTGTGACACCAGAAGGAGAAGTACAGTATGCCTACACCCAAGCTAAGAAGATACTAGACATCTACAAGAAGCTTTGTAAAGGTGAGAAGTCTGCCATAGAAGATGCCGTAGCACTCTTTCATGCTCGGACTAAACATGGTAAAGAGATGCAGGAGTATCAAGCTCTTTTCTCTACAGCTGTGCAGAGTATCATCGGTAAAAAAGAGGAGAGTGGTGTAGCCAGTCTCTTTGAGCGAGGTGGCACGGTACTGACTGCCGATACCTTTAAAGGCATGGAAGATTTTGAGATTATCTCTTATTTGGTGGTACTTTAGTGCAAGACACTTCTAGTTCTTTTGAAATCTTTTTGCAGAGTCTAGGCATACCAGAGTTATGCCAGCTCAATCAAAATCTTTTTAAAAACAGTTTCATGAACTAGCCAAACTTAACAGAGCAAGCAAAGAGCAGTTTAGTAAAGAGGTAGCCTCTATAGTCTGGACGCACACACTCAAAAAATCTACCATGAACATACCACCACTTGTGACAGAGTTTTTGGAGTACATAGAGGTAGCCTACATTTATGTATCACTAGAGAGTAAAGCACACTTCAGGAAGATAGCAGAGGTCATCCACCGCATCCCGTACCCTGTGGTACTCATGATGACATACGGCAACGAACTATGCATCTCTACAGCACTCAAACGTATCAATCAAGCAGACACCTCCAAACTCACTATTGAGGAGTATCTCTACAGTGGGTGGATAGACCTTGACTCGCAAACTACAGAACAAAAAGCATTCCTGGAGAGTATGCAGATAAAGCAACTCTCTTTTGAAAACTTTTATACATTCTACCAAGACATCAGCCTCCGTATCGTGGCTTTACAGGCTTCTGCACTGGGCGGATCCTTTTCTACAGAGCAAACACCGCAAAAGAAGCAGATTCTTGATAAAATAGAGCCATTACGGGAGCAAATAGTCTCTCTGAGGAGCAGGATCAAGAAAGAGTCTCAGTTCAATGCAAAGGTGCGGTTAAACATGCGAATAAAACAGCTAACCGAGCAGATAGACAAGTTAAAAAATAAGTTATAGGGCGAGTATATGGCAGAGATAGAAAAACTAGATGGCAAGAGTATGGACATAGTGGCTGACAACATAGAAAACTCAAAGAGATATTCCCTGAGGTATTTACAGAGGGGAAGGTGGACTTTGAGGCTTTGGAGGCTACGCTTGGGGAGTATGTAGAAGGCAAAGAAGAACGCTACAGTTTCAACTGGAACGGCAAAGCAGCTGCCAGACGCATAGCTCAGACTCCTAGCACAGGTACGCTTCGTCCCGCACCTGAAGAGTCTAAAGATTGGGAGAGTACAGAGAACCTCTACATAGAGGGTGATAACCTAGAAGTACTCAAACTCCTACAAAAGTCTTACCATAAGCAAGTCAAGATGATATACATAGACCCACCGTACAACACGGGCAAAGACTTTGTCTATAAAGACAACTTTAAAGACAACATCAAAAACTACATGGAGCAGACGGGGCAGGTAGACACAGAGGGCAACAAACTCTCTACCAACTCTGATGCTTCAGGGCGTTACCCACTCCAACTGGCTCAATATGATGTACCCACGGTTGAAGTTGGCGAGGAATTTATTGAAAGATGAAGGAGTCATCTATCTTTCCATTAACGACCAAGAAGTAGCAAATCTTCGAAAGATCTGTGATGAAATTTTTGGAGAGGATAATTTTTTGGGGGCAAATTACTTGGAAAGCTCGCGTTAAACCAGTAAATATTGGTGACCCAAAATTTAAACCTCAAAAAGAAATTGATTATGTTCTTGTGTATCAAAAGCAAGATTCTACCGGGTTTTTTCGTCCATTATAGCTGCTACAGGGGGATTACGAAAATATCCCCATGAACTAGATGGTCGAAAATATAGATTAGCAACTATATTAAAATCAAATAGAGGCGTTAACTATAGAGAAACTATGTCATTTACTCTGGAGCCAAGTGGATATGCTCCACCAAAAGGCCAAAGGTGGCAGGCAGGATATGATGAAATTCATAGACTTTACAATCAAGGCTATTTAGAATTTAATGATAAAAATATTCCATTTAAAAGGTACTTTGAGGATGAAGAAGATGCCGAGCATGCCCCTTTCTACTGTTTTATGGACAAGGAGTGGTCTTCCACTTCAGAGTCAGGCAAACATGAGCTAAATGAACTACTGGGCTCTAATCATGACTTCGACACAGTAAAGCCCACTAGGCTTATTTCTACTTTACTTATGGCTTCGACAGAAGAAGATTCACTTATCCTAGATTTCTTTTCGGGTTCTGCCACGACGGCTCATGCAATTTTGAAACTTAACGCAACAGATAATGGAAATAGAAAATATATTTTAGTACAACTTCCCGAAGTAACAAATATAGAAAGAGAAGCTTACAATGCGGGATATACAAACATCTGTGAGATAGGTAAAGAGCGCATCCGAAGAGCAGGAGAGAAGATAAAAGAGGAGAATGCAGACAAAGAGGGCATAGAAAACCTCGACATCGGCTTCAAAGTCTTCAAGCTAGACAGCTCCAACATCAAAGCATGGGATCCTGAGAGTGACGACCTAGAACAAAACCTATGGGACAGCGTAGAGAACATCAAGTCCGATAGAACATCCGAAGACCTCATGTACGAGATACTCCTCAAATATGGACTAGACCTTACGCTACCTATAGAAGAGCTAGAACTCGCAGGTAAAAAAGTCTATGTAGTAGGCTTAGGCTCCCTTGTCATCTGTCTTGATGAAGAGATTAGGCTTGACACTGTAGAAGAGATAGCAAAACTCAAAGAGAAGTATGATGCTGATGATCTAATGAGGGTTGTATTTAGGGACAATGGCTTTAAAGATGCGGAAGTTAAGACTAATGCCATTCAGATATTGAAGCAGAGTGGGATTGATGATGTTAAGAGTTTATAGGAAGGGTGTGAAGTTATGAGTATATTTATAGGATCAGAGTGGAATAAATGGGACTTACATGTCCATACTCCTAGTGCCAAACTAAATGATCAATACCGTCTCGAAGATGGAGATGTGTGGCAAGTGTTTTATGATAAAATCCATAATTCCAATGTCTCGGCATTCGGCTTAACTGATTACTTCTCTGTAGATAACTATTTTAGATTTGTTGGGGGTTATTACGATAAATATCCTAAATCGGATAAGGTCTTTTTCCCAAATGTTGAATTTAGGCTTGATTCTAAAAATAGCAATAATGAGCACATTCAAGTACATGTAATTTTTTCTAACAAGCAGTCCACTCTTGATAAGATAAATCCTTTTTTAACAAGGCTGCCTCTTTTGTCAACTGATGATGTAGATTGCACCAATAAATATTGTACTGATTCTGATTTGTTATCGATTGACTATGAAAAGGCAATGATACAAATTGATATCTTGATTGAAAAGATTGAAGCAGACTTTACTCCTGAAGAGTATTTAATTATTGGTGTTGCCAATGGCTACGGTTCTTTACGCCCAGGAAGAAATGACGGACGCGGAGGAGAATATGCAAAAGAACTTGATAAAAAATGTCATTTGTTTTTTGGAACCTCAAATAATACAAATTTTTATTTGAACAAAGAATACGGACGTTCAGAGCTTGGTTTGCCACCCAAAGCTATTTTGTCTGGCTCTGATTCACATTCTTTTGATGATTTGGAAAATAAACTTGGAAAAAGATTCAATGAGACAGAGTCTGAAATTGTTTGGATTAAATCAGAATTGACATTTGAGGGATTAAGGCAAATTGTATATGAGCCAGAATATCGTCTGAGTTTATCAGGCAGTATGCCACAGCCACCATTGCACAAGCTGGATAGCGTGGTATTAAATTTTGATGATTCGGTCAGTTGGGATGGTGACAAGTTTTGTTTTTCAGGATCAAGTAACCCAATATATTTTAGCCCATACTTAACATGTATTATTGGGGGTAGAGGAAGTGGTAAAAGCACATTACTGAACTTGATAGCAGAAAAAATAGGTATAGAAAATGGAAATTTTTTCTCAAAATTGAATATTCAAAATCCATCGCAGTATATCAATTTCAATCCAGACGTTGTAGAAAATATTGAATTCTTGGCTCAGAATACTATTGAGAAATTTGCTACCAATTCACACTCTTTTACAAATGCTATCTATAAAAGATTAGATAAAAAATCAGGTGGCAGATTGTTAAATATAGAAAATGATATTGCAAGTAGCTTGAATATATTTGATGCTCAAGTAGAACTAAGGCAACAAAGACTTGAATGGCATACCAATTTACTAGAGTTGAAGAACGAACTAAGAATCAAACATAATCTAGTAAAAACATTTACTGATGAGGAATACCTGAAGGTCAAAAAGGAACTTGATGAACTTCAAAGGAAAAAGATAGCCATAGAGTCTTCAAGAAATAGGTATAAAGTATTGTTTGATGAGCTCAAAACTATTGCTGAGCAATATCACGTAGTTGATCCACCAATAAATAATTATGACAGTTACTATAATGAAATGAGTTTGGACTTAAAAGCAGTATTTGAAAAGTATACAACAAAAGATTATTCAGAAGATAAAGAATCATTAAAAAGTTTGGGTGAGCAAATTGAGGCAAAAAATAAGACTATAGAAGTGTATCTCAAGGAAAAAGGCTTAAGTGATGAGAATATTCAAGATGCTCAATTAGCAGGCAATGATATTCCATTGATTAGAGAGAATATTCAGACTATTCTCAATGACATTGTAGAGATAAAAAGAAGAATAGGTAGTTTTAATACTACTGATATTGACAATAAAATACAAAATTTTAAAGAAACCATTAATGATGAATTAGAAAGAATCAATGCCACTTTTACAGAGATAGCCGAAGAAAATCCTTCTGAGATAAAACTTATTACAGTTAAATATGAATTAGATCAAGATATATTTGAAAATGTTTTTGAAGAGCTTGAAAATAAGTTAGGTATCCGAAGTAGAATAAGTTCATTTAGAAAAGCATTTATGGATTACTTGAGAGAAGTTGATTTTGATGATGTATTGAGGATAGGCAAGGGAGATGAGTTTGTTGCAAAAATTGATAATAGATCGACCCATGCATATGGGGCAATACAAGAAATCTTTACAATTGATGCAAACTTTTATATTTATAAGTTGTTAATTGAAAAAGAAAAAAGAAACATTAGTGATAATAAAATTTTAAAGGTTTATTATGACGGAAGATCAATGGAAAATTCTTCATTTGGTCAAAAGTGTACGGCCGTAATTGTAGTACTGTTGTCACTTGGAAATAATCCTATCATTATAGATGAACCAGAAGCACATTTGGATAGCTCTTTGATTGCTAATTATCTCGTAGAGCTCATTAAAAAACAAAAATCAAAAAGACAAATAATTTTTGCCACACATAATGCAAATTTTGTACTTAATGCTGATTCAGAACTTGTAATTAAACTTGAAAATATGGATGGTTTAACTCAGGTTAAATACTTAACAATCGAAGATGTAGGTAATCGTGATAATTTGCTAAAGCTTGAAGGTGGAAAAGAAGCATTTAGAAAACGTGAGCGAAAATATAATTTGGTTGGACAGTAGGGTGTGTAGATATGACTAAAGCACAAGCAAAGGGATATCTATATGAAGTATTTATTGCCCATTTACTTAAAAAAAATTCATTTTTACCTTGTGAAAAAAATAATAGAGTAAATAGAGATTATAAATGTGGTGTTGTGTCATTAGATGGAGAAATTGAAGGAAGAGGAACTAGGCATCAAATTGATTTTACTGGAATCTATAGTAAGAATATCCCATTTGTTTATCCTATCCGTCTTTTAAGTGAGTGTAAATATTGGACTAAAAATTCAGGTGCTTTGTTTAAGTCCGTAAGTAAGTCTTTTATACGAGAATATATTGGAGTATATAAAGACCTTTCTGAAAATTATCATTCTCGTGATATTGACGATAAAGTAAGATTTTTAGATATACCAATAATATTTTCAGCAGGAGGATTTGATTCTGAGGCTGAAAAACTTGCATGGTCTCATGGAATTAACTTGGTGTCTCATTCTGAGATTCCAATATTACGTGATGTATTGATTGGGATAAACTATCTCGTAAATAATGTACCCCCTGAGTACTATCATCGAAAAAACCTATTTCCTATTTTTAAAGAGATGGCTAAAAATTTAATTGAAGGCACTACAGAACAGAGTAGCGGAGAGGTTACTGTATTGCTTGGGCTTTTAAATGAAAATATCTTAAATCGGAATAATCCAGAAGAACACGAAGAAATAGAGTTTTTTGGAGAAGAAGATGAAGAATTGAGAGTTCTTCATACTGTGAGAGAAGAATATATTGATAATTTTATTTTTAATCTCGATAATCTTAGGGTGTCTAGATTCCCAACCTTCTTATTCGGAACTACAGAATATGGCAAATTGATTAATTTAATTAGTTATGATGAGTTTCCTGATGAATTATTTTTAGAAAGCGATGAAGCAAATTGTAAAATATTTTATTATGAACATGAAGATAGAAATGAAGAAAGGTTGGCAGAAGACGATACTCTAAGAACATTCTTTATCCAGATGAACAATGACCCCCGCAATAGAGAATTTTATTTTCAGGGGAACAAAGCGATGATGGGTGAGGGCTTTGATGAACTACCTGAGGCAGATAGAATTACTGAGAAATTAAATTATATTAAAGAGTTATCAATTATAAAAGAAATTAATGGATTAACAAGAGTCATTAAATTAAAAGTAAATTTTAGAGGGAGATGACTGTGAGATGTGGGCAAGAAAATATAGAAGGTCTACAGTAATGAAAATACAATTTGATCCAAGTCAAGAACGCCAACAAAAAAATATAAGATTGATGATCGGTGTTCTGAAGAGAATTTTTATTATATCTGAAAGTTATTGTAAATATTTGAAAAAAGGTTATATATAAATATGGTGTATGATAATGATATTTAGCGTTGAAAAGATTTTTTTTCAACAACCACTATTTGAGCAAAAAGTAGATAGAGGCTCAAATACAATAGTTGTTTTTATTCATGGTATATTAAGTAGATCAGAGTCTGCTTTCAAAGTTTCTAATGATAAAGAGATGTATTGGTGGGATATTATAAAAAATGACTATCCATTTGAAAAGATTGACTTTGCATACTTCAACTACAACAGAGCAAATGTGCCTAATCTTTTGCATTTTCAATCAATGTTTAATGATGCTGGAAAACTCTTGTCAACCGCGGAGTTAAAATAGGCAGTTTTTCGTAAGTTTTTTTTAACGAAATGTAACCGTAAGCAACATCAATATTTTAGTCCTACTTTTTACTCTTTTTTGGTTCAAATTCATAAAGATCTGATCCATTCATTTCTTCCTCCTTTTTCTCTTTTAATCTGTAAGAATCTCCAAGTATATTTATCACATGAGAATGGTGCAATAATCTATCTAAAATAGCTGTAGTAACTACCTTGTCATTTGCAAAGATACTACTCCATTGTGAGAAGACTAAATTAGAGGTAACAATGGTTGAGCCACGTTCATATCTGCGAGAGATAACTTGAAAGAAATGATGTGCGTCTTCTTTGCTCATAGGAAAGTAACCTATCTCATCAATGACAAGTAATGCAGGAGACATCACAGCCTGTCGTAAAAAAGCATCATAACGCTTCTCTTTCTTTGCTTGACTCATTTGAAGTATGAGATCAGAAGCTGTAATAAAGCGTGCTTTGACACGTTTCTGTACAGCTTGATATGCTAGTGCAATAGCAAGATGCGTTTTACCCACACCAGACTGACCCAGTAGAATGATGTTCTCTTTTCTTCTGACAAACTCCATAGTCGATAATTCTTCTATCTGTCTTCTGTTTACGCCTACTGTAAAATCAAAGTCAAATTGTTCTAATGTTTTAATTGTGGGAAACCCAGCCATCTTGGTAAGTGTTGCTCTAGAGCGTTCGGCTTTAGAGTCAGATTCACTTTTAAGTACCTCATACAGATATTCACTATATTTCCAGCTCTCTTTGGCTGCACGGTTACTCAGCTCATGATGTGTTTTACAAAGAGAATTAAGTTTAAGTTCTTTACACAAAGCTTCTATCTGCTCATTTATTGCCATGATGCCCCTCCTGTAATAAGACTATACGTTAGTAAATATGCGATGGCAGCAGGAATGAACTCGTCATAACTTTGTAAATCACGTTGAGGGATATGTATACGGGGTTTAGGTTTGACTATAGGCTCTTGTGTTATACTTTTAGACGTTGCTTTTAATGGGTGGATACCGTTATATGGCTTCGGCACAGGCAGCAGCTGTAACTGCTCCTGTGCAAGTAAATCAAATGGTTTTTGTAGTAAAGTCTGATGTATTCTCGCATTGGCAGTATAGTCTAACCAATCCATCACTTCAGCGTTTGCGTTCTCTTTATTCATCGTGTATCCCATCATGGACAATCGTACTTTAAAAGTGTTATGAAAGCTGTATCTCAGATAATGGTTAAATCGTTCTACTTTACCTTTGGTTTGTGGTCTGTAGGGTTTACACACTTTAAGTTCCATACCGCAGTGTTTGGCAAAGTCACGGAATTGTTCATTGAATTTGTGTTTGCCTCTGCCATAGACATTACGTTTGAGAATAACAGTCTTCATATTGTCATAGAGACCTTCTTGTGGAACACCACCAAAGTAGGAGAAGGCATTCATATGACAATTGATGAGCGTATCTACTTTCTCATCTGTAACATACTCCACATACGATGCTCTTGAGTATCCCATCGTAGCCACAAAGGCAGATAGCCCATCTTTAGGAAACTCTATCCAATCGACTTGCATCTGCTTACC
>CBDCEE010000009.1:0-3850 GCA_965215705.1 Sulfurovaceae bacterium
GCATTTGCGTCATCTCAAATTAATTTACGCTAAAATATACCCATTATAAATTTGGGATAGGGAAGAAATGGCAAAGCAGAAACAAGAAGAATCTATAGAAAAACAACTATGGAAAGCTGCAGATAAACTCAGAAAAAATATAGATGCTGCTGAGTATAAGCATGTGGTGATGGGGTTGGTGTTTTTGAAGTATATCTCTGACAGTTTTGAGGAGTTGTATAACAAGCTCTTAAAGCTGAAGGTGAGTATGTGGGGGCTGATCCTGAAGATAGGGATGAGTATAAGGCAGAGAATGTCTTTTTTGTGCCACCTACTGCCAGATGGTCATTTCTGCTCTCCAATGCCAAACTGCCAAACATCGGAAAGATCGTCGATGAGGCTATGGATGCCATAGAGAAAGAGAACAACTCTCTGAAAGGTGTGCTTCCTAAAGTGTTTGCTAGAGATAACCTAGATAGTAAATCTCTTGGTGGGCTGATAGACCTCATAGGTAACATCGCCTTTGGAGATGCCAAAGCTAGAAGTGCTGATGTTCTGGGGCATGTGTTTGAGTACTTTTTAGGTGAGTTTGCACTTGCTGAGGGTAAACAGGGTGGACAGTTCTATACTCCTAAAAGTGTAGTTGAGCTTCTGGTCAAGATGTTAGAGCCATACAAAGGTAGAGTCTTTGACCCTTGTTGTGGGTCTGGTGGTATGTTTGTACAGTCTGAAAAGTTTGTAACAGAGCACCAAGGAAAGATAAACGATATATCTATCTACGGTCAAGAGTCAAACCAAACGACATGGCGACTAGCAAAGATGAACCTTGCCATTCGTGGGATAGACAGCTCACAAGTAAAATGGAACAATGAAGGCTCATTTTTAAATGATGCCCACAAAGATTTAAAAGCAGACTTCATCATCGCCAATCCTCCCTTCAATGTAAGTGACTGGAGTGGAGACCTGCTACGAAATGACGGACGCTGGAAATACGGTACACCATCACCCTCCAATGCCAACTATGCATGGATACAACACTTCCTCTACCACTTGGCACCTACAGGTACAGCAGGGTTTGTCCTAGCCAAAGGGAGCTTGACCTCTAACTCTTCCAATGAGGGAGAGATACGAAAAGCCCTCATCGAAGCCAATCTCGTGGACTGCATTGTCAACCTGCCTGCAAAACTCTTCCTCAATACGCAGATCCCTGCGTCTATATGGTTTATGAAACGAGGGAGAACGACAAAAGACATTCTCTTCATCGATGCCAGAAATATGGGTGAGCTCATCAACAGACGAACCAAAGAGTTTAGCCATGAAGATACTGACTATATAGCCAGTGTGTATCATAACTGGAAGAATGGCAAAGGGTATGAAGACATAAAAGGA
Organism: Sulfurovaceae bacterium; assembly: GCA_965215705.1. Taxonomy (GTDB): domain Bacteria; phylum Campylobacterota; class Campylobacteria; order Campylobacterales; family Sulfurovaceae; genus JAAXPZ01. The sequence continues at coordinate 1,369 of CBDCEE010000009.1, forward strand.
TTCTGTAAATCTGCAAGTTTAGATGAAGTGAGAGAGTTAAACTATGTGCTTACACCTGGGCGATATGTAGGGCTAGAAGAGGTGGATGATGCGTTTGATTTTAAAGAGAGGTTTACTCAGCTTCAAAAAGAGTTACAGGGGCAGATGGAGCAAGAGCAAGAGCTTAATGAGAAGATAAATGAGAACTTGGCAAAGGTTGTTGTATGAGTGATTTGATAGATAATAGCTTGGTTAATGATGTGAAAAGTTTATTGCATAAGGCAAGAAACAGCATCTATCAAACTATAAATACTACTATGACTCAGACCTATTGGGAGATAGGCAAAAGGATTGTGGAGGAGGAGCAGGGTGGAGAGCATAGGGCGACTTATGGCAAGGCACTTATAAAAAATCTATCTATAGAGCTTAAAAAAGAGTTTGGCAAAGGTTTTTCAAGTAGAAATATTGAAAATATGAGACGATTTTATTTGGCTTTTTCAAAATCGGAGACAGCGTCTGCGAAATTCACTCTAAGTTACTCTCACTATATATTTTTAACAAGGATTACCAATCTTGATGAGCGTAACTTTTATGAGATAGAATCTCTAGATAATGCTTGGAGTTTAAGAGAGTTGAAGCGGCAGTTTAACAGTGGGTTGTTTGAGAGATTGGCTTTGAGTCGTGACAAGTCGAGTGTGAAAGAGTTGGCCATGAAAGGTCAGGTGGTACAAAGTGTAAATGACCTTATAAAAGACCCTTATATCTTGGAGTTTGTAGGGCTTCCTGAGCTTTCTAGCTATAGCGAGAGTGAGCTAGAGCAGAAGCTCATAGATAAGTTGGAGCATTTTTTGCTGGAGCTTGGCAAGGGGTTTACTTTTGTGGCTCGTCAAAAAAGGATAAGCATTGATGAGAAACATTTCAAGGTGGATCTTGTTTTTTATAACAGACTTTTGAAGTGTTTTGTGGTGATAGACTTGAAGATAGGGGAGCTAAAGCATCAAGACATAGGGCAGATGATGATGTATGTAAACTACTTCGACAGAGTAGAAAAAACCCAAGATGAGAACAAGACCATAGGGATAATACTCTGCAAAGACAAAAGCAAAGCCTTGGTAGAGATGACGCTACCACAAGATGAAAACCAAATATACGCTAGTAAATACTTAACTGTTTTACCAAACAAAGAGGAGTTTCAGAGACTTTTGGAGAGTGAAGATGGGTGAGTGGAGAGATGTTAAGCTTGGGGATATTGTGAGTTCCAATAACCAAAGTATTGGAAAATCATATCCACAGAAAATTATTCAATATCTGGATACAGGCTCAATAACTAATGGAAAAATTGAAGGTTTTCAGGAAATAGATATTAAAGAGGCTCCAAGTAGAGCAAAAAGACTTGTAAAGCATCAAGATATAATATATTCTACTGTTCGTCCAATTCAACGACATTTTGGGTTTATTGAAAACCCACCAGATAATTTAGTAGTATCAACAGGATTTTCTGTTATTGAAACAAATCAAAAATTAGCACATCCAAAATTCATATATTATTTTTTATCATCTGATGAAACAGTAGAAGAATTAGATGTTATAGCTGAGGCTTCAACAACAACTTACCCATCATTAAAACCTAAAGATATTGAAAATTTAGATATTTCACTCCCACCACTAAAAGAACAAAAAGCAATAGCAGAGGTTCTAAGCTCCCTTGATGATAAAATCGACCTCCTCCATCGCCAAAACAAAACCCTTGAAGCGTTAGCACAGACGCTTTTTAGGCAGTGGTTTATTGAAGAGGCTGGGGATGAGTGGGAGGAAAAGATAGGTAATACATCAATACAAATAGTTGATGGAGATAGAGGGAAAAATTATCCAAAAAGTACAGAATTTTTCTCAAATGAACATTGTTTGTTTCTAAATGCAAAAAATGTAACAAAAAATGGCTTTGATTTTAATGTATGTAATTTTATCACCCAAGAAAAAGATAATATTTTAAGAAGTGGGAAGCTAAAAAGAAATGATATTGTACTAACTACACGGGGTACAGTCGGAAATTTAGCACTTTATGATGACTTGATAGAATACGATAATATTCGGATTAACTCTGGAATGGTTATATTTAGAAGTGAAAATATTTCTCCAATATTCCTTTATGTTTTGATGAAATCACAATATTTTACAGATTCAGTAACAGAACAAACTTCAGGAAGTGCACAGCCTCAATTACCAATCAGAGACATAAAAAAATATTAAAATAATAATACCTCCAAAAGATATATTAGATGATTTTTTACTAAAAGTAAGTCCTCTTTATGAAAAAATAAATTCTAACGAACAACAAATAAAAACTCTTGAAAATATGAGAGATACACTTTTGCCTAAGCTTATGAGTGGGGAAGTGAGGGTGAAATTAGATGGAGAAAAAGATGCAACATAACCAACTCACAACCCATCCCCAATCCCTCCCAAACTTCGTCATCTTCAAAATAGACAATGCCAAAGTAAA
>CBDCEE010000010.1:0-18573 GCA_965215705.1 Sulfurovaceae bacterium
TCCTTGCAATGCATTGGCGGTCAGTGCCACGATAGGGATATGTGGTTGATTTTCATCCTCCTCATACTCCAAGATCGCATGGGTTGCCTCCACCCCATCCATAATAGGCATTTGGATATCCATAAAAACAAGGTTATAGGTTCCATTTTTCCGTTTTTCAAATCCTTCTAAACCATTGTTTGCGACATCCACTTCCAATCCGATGCCTTTAAGGATACTGACAATCAGCTTTTGATTGATCATATTATCTTCTACCACAAGTATCTGACCAGCAAATTTACTTTTAGCAGACATCACGGTTTTATTGATCTGGATATCTGTTTCTACCTGATCAGTTTGGGTTTTTATCATATGTTCCAGCTTACTTGGAAGCAGTGGTTTATACATGACATTCTCTTGAGAAATTGAGAATTTACCAGCAATATTTCTGGAGGTGATATTGGTCATGACGATCAATTTACTTGGGTCTAGTAAACTTTAAGAGTCCAAAAGGTATCTTAAAGCATGACTACACCGAACAAAAACAAGTACTCAAAAGGTACGCACATTTCAGAGCGTAAATTTAGGCAGTTAATTAAGTGTTTTTCACTTGATCTAAATGCATATGAAACCTCAAAGATAACTAACATATCTCATACGACTTGTAAGAAGCTATTTCAAAAGTTACGCATATACATCTACCAGAATCTACTAGAGAACAATATTGAAGATGGAGAGTTTGAATTAGATGAATCTTACTTTGGTGCCAAAAGAGTAAGAGGAAAACGTGGTAGAGGTGCAGCAGGAAAGACACCTGTGTTTGGCTTATTAAAAAGAGATGGTAATGTCTATGTTCAAATAGTCAAGAACTGCTCGAGAGCTGAACTCATGCCTATTATTGAGGGAAAGATACTTGAAGGAAGTACTATTCATACTGATGGTTGGAAAGCCTATGATGGCTTAGTCCTTAATGGCTATGATCACTACAGGGTCTTTCATTCCAAAGATGAGTTTGTGCGAGGTAAGTCTCATGTAAATGGCATTGAATCCTTTTGGAGTTATACTAAAAGAAGATTGGCAAAGTTTAATGGACTTAGAGATGAGATGTTTTATCTCCATCTCAAGGAGAGTGAGTTTAGATTCAACAATAGGCATAATGATATCTATGCTATACTATTAAAGAATCTTCGAACAAATAACCTCTAAAGTTTACTAGACCCTTTACTTTTATCAATCTTCTCCAATGAGTGGAGCATGGTATCATCAACGTCATCGGCGTCAAGTAGTATCAAGTGCTGGTCATTGTTATCAAGTTCTATCAGATTTTTTAAGTCGCTGATGGCATTGAATGAAGAGGATTTCGCACCATAATATTTTAGATATCTATCTAAATAAAGGTCAAGAGAAGCATGCTTATTTAACGCATATTTGTAAATAGTGAAATCAGAAAATCTATCCTGCAACGTAGGGGTTGCTGAAGGGATTTCCTCTAAGGGAATGCTAAAGGAGAAGATGCTTCCTTTTCCTTTTTCACTTTCTACTTTCAGCTCTCCGTTCATCAACTCTACATATTGCTTGCTGATCGTGAGTCCAAGACCCGTACCACCATACTTCCTGGTAGTGTCCAGGTCAGCCTGTGAAAAGGCTTGAAAGACTTTTGACAGTTGTTGCTTGGTCATGCCTATACCCGTATCCTCGACCGTGAATTGGATCATGCTTTTACTATTCTTTTTTGATTGTCTCTCAATATGGAGCGTAACCTCTCCACCATAATTTGTGAATTTTATGGCGTTATTAAGCAGGTTTGTCAGAACTTCTGTAAGTTTGACAGAGTCTCCCTTGAGTTGATGACTGATATGAGGGTCACAGTAATAGTTTAGGCTGATATTCTTCTCTGCAGCTGTGGTAGAAAATGTCTCAATTACACCTTCAAACTGTTCGTCAGCAGTAAAGATATTGCTCTCTATTTCAATATTTTTACTTTCGATTTTAGAAAGGTCTAGAATATTGTTGATAATACTTAAAAGATTCTCAGAACTTTTTTCAATAATAGAGACAAACTCTTTTTGCTCATCATTGACATCTGTATTTTTCAAGAGTTCTGTAAAGCCGATGATACCATTCATCGGTGTTCGTATTTCATGAGACGTGTTAGCAAGGAAAAGTGATTTTGCCTCATTGGCTTCCAATGCGATAGTCTTATCTACTTTAGCAGTTTCAATCAATGCTTCTAAAAAGGTATACGCATCATGGGTTCCCTTGCAGGTACTTAGATCTATAGTGTCTTTGAGCGCCCATACTTCTGCAGGCATATCATCTTCATCAATATCCCTTATGGCTTTTTTGATAATACGTTCAAGCCCGTCTGCATTGCTACTGAGTATTTTTGATGAAAAATACCCATAGATAAAAAATACAATACTCAATACCCAAATGATTATGGCTAGGGGAAAGAGAATCGTTGTGTAGCCGGATAACACATTCTTCCATGAGGTGATGTGGGCATAATCAATATAAGAGGTAAGTAGAAAGTAGCTAGATACCAAAAATAGTAGTAGTGTTGGTATCAGCGAACTGATCTTGATCTTATTTTGTATTTTCATTCTATTCCCTTTGTCATTCTTGATCCATCTGAATGGAGAGTGCCTTAAGCTGACCAGTAAATAATTTGATCAATTCTGGTACTTTTTCAAATGCGTCGTTAAATTGAAGATTATAGAGTGTATCTGCCATAGCGCTGATACGCAGATTACTTGAAGCCCCCTTAAGCATATGTGCTGTTTTTTGTAGCTTATCCATGTCCTTCTCTTCATAGGCTTTTTGAAGTACAGGGATATTTTCTTTGGCTTGATTGATGAAGTCAATGATAAATTCACTTACAAGTGATGCGGGGAGAGTCAGCTCATCCGCAGCTTCATTGATGCTGAAGTCAAATGGGATCGCCTGTATATCATCAAGTACAATGGCATCGTTGGCAGAGGGTGACTCTTCCACAGTAGGCATGATGGAGAGTGTTTCTTCTTCCTTTTCTATGGTTCCAGTTTTAGCTGGCATCTCATCTAGTGTGTCAGAGATAGCTATCAATGGCATTTTGTCATCTGTTGTGCCAGTTGTCTGTGATACTGTCTTAAGGAAGTTGTTGATGATCTCTTCCTTCTCGCCTGATGTTGCATTGGAAAGCTCTTCCAGCTTTTCTGTAATATGTGGAAGATGGAGTAAAAGAGAAGCCTCTTTCAGCGTAGAGATAGCTTCCCGACTCTCTTTCAGGTCATTACTTCTTAGGTGAGACTCAAGTGTAGATGACTCTTTTTGGAAATCACCTAGGAAGTGCGTATACTCCTCTTCTGAAACACCAATAAGTTCAGAGATTTCAGTGATATTGATATGGGTATTTGCTATCTGAACTGCTTGCCCTTCAGTTGTAGCTTCCTCTTGAGGCTCTTCTTCTGTTTCCTCTTCAAGCTCTTCTTTAAGAACGGAAGTATCTAGGTCATCATCTTCAAGTAAAAGCTCTATGTCATTCGCTTCAGGGATGAATGCTACTTCCTCCTCTGACTCCTTGAGTGAGATGAGGGGTTCGTCGCTGATCTCAAGATCTATTTTGGGCACTTCTTCTGAATCTTCATCCTGATCTAAGAGTGTAGTAACTGCTGCCCCCGCACCAACCAATCCTATCACTTCTGGCAAGGCACTATCTTCTTCCTCCAGCATTTTCTCTAAAGTTTCTTCTTCTATGGCTAGAGTATCTGAGGTTTTTAGATCTAGCAAAGCCTCCTCTTCTATTTCAGTGAGAAGGTCCTCGACCTCTTCAGAAACAGATACTTCTTCAGGATCAGCCAAATCAAATAGAGGATTTTCCAGAGATAACGCTTCCGTTTGCTCTCTATTCTCCTCTTCCTCAGCTTCTTCATAGACCTGATAAAGATAAGCGTCTCCTAGAAATGTGGATAAGGCAGTTTTTGAAAAGGAGCTATTTTTCTGGAGATAGGAGATAGAGTGCTCAAGCTCATCAAGCTGTACTTCCCCATTTCTAATAAGTAGTGCAGCCTCATAAACAGTATCGGCACCTATCTCTTCTAAAAAATCCGCATCAGCGGCAATAATGCTATTCTCGTGATTGACCATAAAAAACATACTACGTTCTCCTTCTTTTCGTGACTATCTTCACAATAAATATGTATATATTACGTAAAAACCCCTTAAACTACTGCCGAAACAAGGGATAAAAAGGTGAAAAAGGTTAAATTCTCTTAAATACTCTCATTTTTTAATATGAAATACTTTTTTTATACCCCTTTTAATAGAATTTCAGCAATTTTTTGATTGGTAACAGTGGCAATCTCTTCATGGCTCGCCTGTGCTATTTTTTCAAAGGTGCCAAAGTAGTCTATCAGTTTTTTGATCGTTGCTTTACCAATGCCTTTTTTCTGAAGTAATGAGAGTTGAGTATCCTCTTTGCGTTTTAAATTTTGGTGATAGGTGATGGCAAACCGATGGGATTCATCTCTCAGCCTTTGTACCCACTGGAGTCTCTTGTCAGAAGGCTTAAGCAGGAGTTTCTCCTCTTTTGTATAGAGAATGTCTTTAGATGCACCCTTGGCTCTATGTGCTTTGCTATCTAGTTTTTCTTTGGCAATAGCGATCACAGGCAGGTTGACACCTATAGCAGCAAGCAGGGTAATGGCGAGGTTGAGGTTGGCTTGACCTCCATCCAATATCCAGAGATCAGGAGGGCTCTCTTTGTCAAAACTTGAGATACGTCTTTGAAGCATCTCTGTCATTTGCCCATACTCATCTTTTGCAGTGAGTGCATACCTGCGATAAGATGCCTTCTCCCATTCTCCCTCATTCCATACCACCATGGCACCGACGGTTGCAACTCCCATCATATGAGAGTTGTCAAAAGTTTCTACTCGGTAGGGTACTCTCTCCAATCTACAGAGTTCCTGTAGTGCTATCTCAATCTCTACGGTCTCTTTTTTCTTTTGTCTGAGAAGCTCATCGGCATTACGAAGTGCTAGATTGATCAGTGTACGTTTTTCCCCTCTTTGAGGATATTTAATCTGTATGGATTTTCCCAGTTTTTTACGTAGTGTTTGTGTGACATCTTCAATGGAATCAAATGCTTCTGCTACCAGGATATCTTTTGGGATAGAAGGGATTGCTGCATCATAAAAGTCAAGGAGGATCTGCCTATAGGCTTCATCTGCATCAAAGATCTCTGTCTGTCTGAAAAAAGTATGTGAAGAGGAGATGATCCGTCCCTCTCTCATGAACATTCTAACGATCACTCCCTGATCTTTGCCTATGGATATAGCAAAGATATCGATATTGTCATGCTTGGCAAGATCAATACCTGAACGTATCTTCAAAGCTTTGATGGTGTCTATCTGATCTCTGGTCTTGGCTGCTGCTTCGTATCGCTCTTGAAGTGCTAGCTTTTGCATACGGTCAGAAAGTCTGTTTACAAGAATACCTCTCTCCACTATTGCTTGTTTGGCTTGAGCAATAATCTTGTGGTATTCTTTGGAGCTGACCTTTTGTTCACAGGGTGCGAGACATTTACCTATCTGATGAAAAAGGCAAGCCTGTCCTCCCTCCAAGCCGCTTCTTTTCTGCACCAGAGGATAGATCTCATAGAGTGCATCCAACAAGGCTTTTCCTCCGATAGGGAAAGGGCCGTAATAGCGTATTTTCTTCCCTTTGATAACCTTTCGTGTCAGTTCAAATCTTGGAAAGTCTTGTGCCTCATTGATGTAGATATAAGGATAGGTCTTGTCATCTCTCAAGAGGATATTGTACTTGGGTCTTAGCTGCTTGATCAAGGAGTTTTCAAGGATTAAAGCATCCTCTTCACTCTCTACAATGAGATACTCCAGGGAACTTGTTTCGTTGAGCATTTTGATGATTCTGCCACCTAGTGCAGGATTGGGGTGTAGTGTGGGGGTGAATCTCCAATAGCTCTTGACACGGCTCTTAAGGTTCTTGGCTTTCCCCACATAGAGTAGTTTACCATCGGGGCTAAAATACTGATAGACACCATAGGTTTCGGGTAGCTTTTTGATGGTTTGGAGCATGGTAATACTAGGATACCGAACGGTTTAGGTTTTTTTCAATGATCTTCTGAGTATGAAGGAATTTTTCCTTCAGTTCCTTCTCTTCGACTTCTAGTGTAAAGGTGCCACTGGAGAGTTCACTATAGTAAGGTATCGTGTCGGAGTGTTCTTTTTCTGTAGGTGTATGAAATTTTGAGTTGAAAAGTATGACCTCCTCAGCGACCTGTTCTCTGCATTCGGGGGTATGTTGTCGGAGCGTAGCTAATAGCTCTTTAAAGAGTTCTTTATTATAATTGAGCTCCATTTTATAGCCAGGATGAGAAAGGGCGATAAAAAGGGTTCTGTTTTTAATATAGATAAAAGCAACGGCTTTTTGAAATCTGGGTGGAAGTAGCGCCATGAATTTCTGATAGCAGGTATGCTGTACAAGGGAGCCAAATTGAGGCATGTTACTAAGGTAAGAAAGAATCTGTTTACTGCTTTTCATACAGGTATTATAGCATTGGTATGCTGTGGTTTTTTGTTACAGGGATGCGGATACAAGACAAAGCCGGTTTACTTGGGCTGCAAGATAGATCCACCTTCCACTTCACATCAGGTGAAGTTGACACAAAAGGATAGCATTGAAAAAATATGATGTACTGATCATAGGTGCAGGGATCGCAGGTCTGTATGCTGCGATGCGTCTACCTAAGCAGATGAAAGTATTGGTGGTCTGTAAAGATATTCCCTGGGAGTGCAACACGTTCTATGCCCAGGGTGGGATTGTTACTGCATTGGATCAGGAGGATATCCCCTTACATGTAGAGGATACGATGAAAGCAGGAGCATATCATAATGATCGGGAGGCGGTAGAGATCCTCTCTCGTACGTCACTGGAGACCACTGCGGATATCCTTGAACAAGGTATGGAGTTTGACAAAGATGCAGAGGGCAATCTACTCTATACCAAAGAAGCGGCACACTCCGTAGAGCGGATACTCCATGCTGATGGTGATGCAACCGGACGCTATATGCACTACTTTATGATGGTGCAGAACAAGCATCAACTGCAAAAGAATACACTGGTCTATGACCTGCTGATTGAAGATGGCAGATGCTATGGTGTCAAAGCCATGGTCAACTATCAACCTACCACGATCTATGCAGACCATGTGATGATCGCCAGCGGAGGGATCGGTTCACTGTATGCGTTTAACACTAATTCTCGTACAGTCTCGGCAGATATTCATGGTATCTGTGTGGAGAAGGGTATTGAGTTGGCAGATATGGAATTCATGCAGTTTCACCCTACAGTATTTGTGGATACTCCCTATGCTAGAAAGCTCTTGCTTACTGAAGCACTCAGAGGGGAGGGTGCGCATGTGGTTGGAGAGAAGGGTAATCGATTCCTTTTTGAGTATGATGAGCGAGGAGAGCTTGCCAGTCGTGATATTGTTGCTAGAGGTATCTTTGACTACAAGAGAAGAACAGGGGAGCAGGTCTATCTGGATTTTAGTATGTTTGAGGAGCAGTGGTTCAGGGAGCGTTTCCCCAACATCTCTCAGACATTTGAAGGACTTGGTTTCCATTTTCCTAAAGATCGGGTACCTATCTCCCCGGCATTTCACTATGCCAATGGTGGTATCTCGGTAGATACCTATGGTGCAGTGCCTTGCATCAAAGGACTTTATGCCATAGGTGAAGTAGCACGTACAGGAGTCCATGGTGCTAACAGGCTGGCATCCAACTCTCTGCTGGAAGGAATGGTTTTTTCCAAGAGGGCCGTAGAGCATATATTGGGGCAGGAGAAATCTACCCAAAAAATACCTATATTTGATAAAGATTACGATAATATACTGCACCAGGAAAATGATAAAAAATACAAACATCAGCTCCGAGAGATTATGTGGAAAGATGTAGGTATTATTCGGACTTGGGAAGGGATGATCGAGGCTAAAAACTTTATCTATGATGTGAAAAACAGAGAGATAGGGAGGCTGCTCGAACTCAGACTCAATACCGCAGCAGCGATTGTCAGTGCCGCATTGGCACGCAAAGAGTCACTAGGCTCACACTATGTGGAGTAAGGTACTCCACACCTAATATACTATGTACCTAAAGGAATACACACCATGCATGACCAGCTACACTTGACCACTACGTGGGTAGGGATACTCTCTGTAATCATATTTGTCGTAGGCTACTATTTCATAGCCACAGAGGATAAGTATCATATCAACAAAGCCAAGCCGGCACTCTTTGCCGGTACAGGTATCTTTATGCTTATCGGTGTCTATTTTGCTATGAACGGCATGGATGGACATGCGTTGGAGACTTCAGTCAATCACCTGATCATCGAGATTTCTCAAATCTTCTTCTTCCTCTTGGTTGCCATGACCTATATAGAAGCGATGATAGACAGAAAAGTATTTTCTGCATTACGGTATAATCTGGTATCCAGAGGCTATACCTATAAAAAGCTGTTTTGGATTACGGGTGTACTGGCATTTTTCATCTCACCAGTTGCAGATAACCTGACAACAGCCTTGATCCTCTCTACAGTTCTTCTCACGATAGACAAAGAGAAAAAACAGTTTTTGGTACCAGGTGCGATCAATATTGTGGTTGCTGCCAATGCAGGTGGTGCTTGGAGTCCTTTTGGTGATATTACGACACTGATGGTATGGATCGCAGGCAAAGGCGCCTTTACTGAGTTTCTCTATCTTTTCCCTGCTGCGATATTGGGTTGGTTTGTGACAGCATTCTTGCTTAGCCGTGCTGTACCCGATGGCAAGCCACCTTTCCATGCAGATGAAGAGAAAGTGCTTATCGCAGAAGGCGGTAAGGTTATCATGGGTCTTTTCGCACTGACTATCATGATGGCTGTACTCTCGCACCAGCTTCTGCATTTGCCTGCTATGTGGGGGATGATGTTTGGGTTGGCCATTTTGAAACTTTATGTTTACAAGATAAATAGAAGTCCTTCTGATACACAGTTGAATGCTTTTACATGGATAGCTAAGATAGAAAATGACACACTGCTCTTTTTCTTTGGTATTTTAGCAGCTGTTGGTGGTCTTCACTTTCTGGGATTCTTGGAGTACTTTACCGCACTTTATGATTCTTTAGGAGCCACGGCTGTCAACATTGCAGTCGGATTTGTCTCTGCTGTGATAGACAATGTACCTGTCATGTCAGCAGTACTTAAAGCTGATCCAAATATGGGTGCTGATGCACAGGCACAATGGATGCTAGTCACGCTCACTGCGGGTGTGGGAGGCTCTATGATATCCTTTGGCTCTGCGGCAGGTGTGGGGGTCATGGGCAAAATGCATGGCATCTATACATTCTCCGCACACATGAAGTATGCTTGGACAGTATTGGTGGGATATATTGTATCTGTTTCAGTATGGTATTTCCAATTCGAAGTGTTACACATAGGATAGCTTCGACAGGCTCAGCTACCATTTTTGCTGCTGCATTGTTCCCTGAGCTTGTCGAAGGGAGCAGTATCTGTATCGTTAAGTGCTTGTTTGAGAATTTAACCATACAAATATAAGGAAAACGATATGACAAGAATTAAAATTCAGTGCAAGGGAGTCACCCAATGATGACTCGCAAACAAGTACCTATCCTAGTCCTCGACTTCGGCTCTCAATACACGCAACTTATCGCCAGAAAACTCAGAGAGTCAGGTGTCTATACAGAGGTTGTACCCTATCGTGAATCCATAGAAGATATCAAAGCCAGAAAGCCACAGGGTATCATCCTCTCAGGTGGTCCGGCATCGGTCTATGCAGAGGATGCGTATAAGCCTAATGAGGGGATATGGGATTTGGGATTGCCTATTCTTGGGATCTGTTATGGCATGCAGTTGATCACACAGCATTTTGGAGGAGAGGTAGTCGCAGCGGATCATCATGAGTATGGCAAAGCCAAGCTCAAGATAGAGAAGGATAGTGGGATTTTCAATGGCATCACTGATGATGAGATTGTCTGGATGAGCCATGGAGACAAAGCAGAGCGACTCCCTGAGGGGTTTGATATCATCGGTACGAGTGAGAACTCCCCCTATGCAGCTGTTGCAGATGAGACACGAAAAGTCTATGCCTTTCAGTTTCACCCTGAAGTACACCACACTGTTGAGGGTACCAAGATGCTCAAAAACTTTGCCAAGTATATCTGTGGGTGTGGGAGTACATGGAATATGGGAAGTTTTGCCAAAGAGAAGATCGCACAGATCAAGGCACAGGTAGGAGATAAAAAAGTTCTCTGTGGTGTGAGCGGAGGGGTAGATAGCTCTGTGGTGGCAGCGATGCTTCATGAAGCGCTTCCTACGGAGCAGTTGATCTGTGTTTTTGTAGATCAAGGTCTTCTCCGTAAAGATGAGGCTAAGCAGGTACAGACGATGTTTAAGTTGCTGGATATCCCGCTTATCACAGTAGAGGCAAAAAAAGAATTTATGGAAGCACTCAAAGATGTCAGTGATCCTGAGACTAAACGTAAAGCAATCGGTGAGAAGTTTATTGAGATCTTTGATGCAGAGGCGAAGAAGCATACGGATGTGGCATTTCTCGCACAAGGCACACTCTACACTGATGTGATCGAGTCTGTTTCTGTCAAAGGTCCATCCAAGACGATCAAGTCGCATCACAATGTTGGTGGACTGCCTGACTGGATGACCTTTGAGTTGGTAGAGCCACTAAGAGAGATATTCAAAGATGAGGTGCGTAAGCTAGGGCTTGAAATCGGCTTGCCAAAAGAGATGATAGGACGACACCCTTTCCCTGGACCGGGACTTGCCATCAGAACTATGGGAGCAGTGACAGAAGAGGGACTACATCTCATACGAGAGTCAGATGCTATCATGCAGGAGGAGCTCAAAGCAACAGGGTATTATGACAAAGTATGGCAAGCCTTTACGGTATTGCTCAATGTACAATCTGTAGGTGTAATGGGTGATAACCGTACCTATGACAATACAGTTTGTATCCGAATGGTAGAGTCCGTCGATGGTATGACTGCTACTTTCGCACATATCCCACATGATGTACTGGAAGGGATGAGCCGACGAATCATCAATGAGATAGATGGCATCAATAGAGTAGTATATGATATCAGCTCAAAGCCCCCTGCAACGATAGAGTGGGAGTAAGAAAGGATCCATTTAATTCATTTATAATGATTATTTTGATAAAGTAGACTGATATACAGGGCTATTTTAGAGGAGTTGCCACTATGAATTATATAAAAAAGGTATTATTCGGTTTATTTATCATCCTAAGTACAGCATCTGCATTTGAGATTGATTCTTTTGATCCTGCAGCCCCGCTGTTGGAGAACTTTAGTACCAACTGTCTGCAGATGACCCAGAGTCAACAGATACTTAAAGCTTATATCATGATAGGACTCAACAGCAGCTTTGGGAATCCTAAAGAGAATCTAGTCCAAGCAATCCCCCTCTATGACAAGCGGGCACATCAGGTAAGGGCGTATTTCCATAAGCGTTTAGATGGACATGATGATGCCAAAAAAGCCTTTGATGAAGCGATGCTTCTGTGGAATATAAATAAAAAGATGCTTCTAGAAGCACCTACAAAAGAGAATGCAGTAAAGATCAAAAAGAATTTTCTGCTTATGATCAATAAGCTTTTGATAGGGACAAAACCTCTGGCTACCCCAGAGCTTGAACTTATCTCCTTGACAGGAAAACTATGTCGGAAACCACTCGAGATCACTATCGACTACCTGCTTAATATATGGGGTATAGAGATAGAGAACTATGATGAAGAGATCAATAAGATTATTTGCAACTATGGCAAAAATCTGAAAATACTCTCTACTGATAAACTTAACAATAAAGAAAGCCAAAAACTCTTAGATAAAGCGAAAAAACAATTCATGTATTTTGAGTTTGCACATAAAAGTGGCAAGATATCTATCCCTTCATTACTCTCCAAAAAAGCAGATAATAACTTTAGAATAATTAGAGAGATTAAAAAAGTATTTAAGAAGCAAGCATCTAAAAAGTAAGATAAAATCGACTATATGAAGATAGTTTAGTCACCTAGGCTAAACTATCTTTATAAAAAACTTGCAATATTAAAAAAAATATACTATAATCCAAAAAAATTAGATATTTACTATAAAGGAGACAATGATGGCAACACATCAGTTTCAAACAGAAATAGGTCAGCTTCTCAAGCTGATGACACACTCACTTTACTCCAATAAAGAGATCTTTATCAGGGAGCTTATCTCCAATGCCAGTGATGCATTGGATAAATTTAACTATCTTAGACTGACAGATGAAAAATTTAAAGAGAGTGACTGGAAAGGTGAGATCAATATCAAACTAGATGCGGAGGATAACTCTATTGCATTTAATGATAATGGTATCGGTATGAATAAACAGGATCTTATGGATAACTTGGGTACCATCGCCAAATCAGGTACCAAAGCCTTTATGGAGAGCCTTACCGGTGATGCAGCCAAAGATAACAATCTTATCGGACAGTTCGGGGTAGGGTTCTATTCAGTATTTATGGTAGCTGAACAGGTAGATGTAATCACTAAAAAAGTAGGAGAAGATCAGGCCTATATGTTCTCAACGAATGGTACGGGAGAGTATGAGCTCAAGCCCGTAGTCAAAGATGACCATGGTACGGTGATCTATATCAAACTGAAAGAGGAAGAGAAAGAGTTTCTGGGTAAATGGCATGTAGAGAGCATCGTCAAAAAGTACTCTAACCATATCCCTTATCCTATCTTTCTCAACTATGAGGAGGAGGTGACAGAGGGTGAAGGTGAAGATAAAGTTACCAAGAAAGTGAAAAAAAGAGAGCAGGCGAATGAAGCCACAGCACTCTGGACATTGCCCAAATCTTCGCTCAAAAAAGAGGACTATATTGAGTTTTACAAAACCATTTCACATGGAGATGACGAACCGCTTACGTATCTACATAACAAAGTAGAAGGTGCCAATGAGTACACCACGCTTTTTTATATCCCCAAAACAGCTCCCATGGGTATGTACCGTGCAGACTACCAGCCAGGGGTCAAGCTCTATGTCAAACGGGTTTTTATCACTGATGATGAGAAGGAACTTCTGCCTCCATATCTGCGATTTGTCCGTGGTATCATCGATAGTGAAGACCTACCGTTAAATATTTCTAGAGAGATTCTACAAGAGAACAGAATCCTTGCCAATATCAAGCAGGGAGCAGTCAAAAAGATCCTGAGTGCGATCAAAAAGCTTAAGAGAGAGGATCTTGACCATTTTGTAAATCAGTACAATCGTGTCATCAAAGAAGGAATCTATACAGATCAGACGAACAAAGAGATACTTTTGGAGATTGTACGCTACAAAAGCTCTAGTGAAGAGGGATTGATTTCTCTGGATGACTATATCTCCAGAGGAAATAGTGAGAAGAAAGAGATCTACTATATCATCGGTGCAGAGGAGAAAGTACTGAGACACTCTCCGCTACTTGAAGCATATAAGAAGGCAAGCATAGAGGTATTGATTCTTGATGATGAAGAGGTGGATAGTATTGTCACACCTATGATCGGAAGCTATAAGGAATGGGCACTTAAAGATATTACCACGATTGATGCACCTGACTCCAAGACAGAAGAGGAGAAAGAGGAGATCAGTAAAGAGTTCAAATCTCTAACCGACAAGATCAAAGCGGTATTAGGCGAGGAGATCAAAGAGGTGAAGATCTCAACTAGACTTACAGAAAGCCCTTCCTGTGTACTTAAAGATGCTTCCGATCCTATGGCAGGTATGGCAGCAATGTTTGCCCAGATGGGGCAAGAAATGCCGGAGATCCCGCTGATTCTGGAGATAAATCCGGAGCATGAAATGATCAAAAAACTTGATGGCTTGACTGACAAGGGTCTCTTCGAGACAATTTCATGGATACTGCTTGATAGTGCCAAGCTTTCAGAGGGTCTAGAGCCCAAAGACAAAACAGCCTTTTCAAATCGCATCGCTACACTGGCCACCAAAGCACTCTAGTCCTCGGCAGGTTTCTTTACCTGCCCTCTATACCAATTCTCACATTGCATAACAATAGTCTAACAAGCTTTATACTATAATACCTCTCATTTCTATAAAGGTATATTATGAAAAAAGTCACTCTCTTGCTGGCATGTACTGTCCTGATGATGTTAGGGGTTTCCACACTGGATGCAGGAGGAAAATATAGCGTAAAGCCTGATTCCAAAGCAATCGCTGTAGAGAAAACTGAAAAGAGAGTAAAAAACAGAGACGCCAGTCAGTTTAGAGGTACGCATCGTATCCACCGCTTACAAAGGTTTAAACGCAGAAAGAGTATCAGAAGTGGGTTTGTACGTATGCAGCGAAAGCATTTCATTCGCTAATATATCAGTCATAGGACATCTAAAAAATAACCATTGTTATGTTACAATACCTTATCATTCCGACAGATATATATCTGAAGGGTTTATCAAAAAGGTGAAATCATGAAAAAAATGGCAATTATTGTGGCAATGCTACTCTCTATGGGCTTATTCAGTACGACAGCATCAGCAGGATGTGGTACGGAGTATATGAGTGATCCTTGCAGTGTTGACGGGTATGGTATTGTACAGACAGAGAGATATGTACGTGGAAAGCACAACTGGATGCATGATATCCACTATTTTGGTACAAGCAAAAGAGTACTGAAGAAAAGAAAGCGAAGCGTAGTAAAGAGACGTTACAGATATGTAAAAAAATGCCGTTTGGTCAAAGTAAGAAGGTAACTGAATCGAGATGCCCGCTACCTCCCCCCAAAAAAAAGCTACAGTAGTAGCTACCATTGTTGCGACAGCCCTTACGATCCTCAAGCTTGTGATCGGTGTGATGAGTGGTTCTGTTGCTGTTTTAGCCTCAGCGATCGATTCGCTGTTGGATATGGCGATTTCTGTTTTTAATTTCTTTGCGATTAAAAAATCTGAAGAGAACCCCAATGAAGAGTATCAGTACGGAAAAGGAAAGATACAGGCGATCGCAGGCGTGATAGAGGGTACGATCATCACTGTATCAGGGCTCTATATCATCTATAAGGCGTTGGAAAAGCTTATGAAAGGTGAGAGCCTTTCTTTATTGACTCCTTCAATCATTGTCATGTTGATCTCTATCGTGGTCACTTTTTTCCTGGTCAAATATCTGTTGCAGGTTGCTGAAGAGACAGACAATATTGTGATCAAGGCTGATGCTTTGCATTATCAGACAGACCTCTGGAGCAATGCCGCAGTATTGCTCTCTCTTGCGCTTGTCTGGATGACAGGTTTCAGTAGTATTGATGCACTGTTTGGTTTAGGTATCGGACTCTTTATTATCTACTCTGCTTATGAGATTATACAGGATGGCGTAGCGATCTTACTGGATCGTGCGTTGGAAGGAGATACGGTAGCCAGGATTGGTGAGATCATCTCCAACCATCCAGAAGCGACCAGTTATCATTGGCTGAAAACCCGTACAGACGGTACGACAAATTTTGTAGAGTTTCATTTGGTATTGCATCCGGATATGCTCTTGAGAGAAGCACATGATATCACGGATGAGATAGAGGATGAGATCGTCGCATTAGATACGAAAAAAAGATGGCTCATTACCCCTCATTATGACCCCTATGATGACGAAGAGACCAATATCATGGCGCTGCATGGCACAAAGCATGGCTAGGGTCATCTATCTACTTTCTCCCACCCCCAAAGAGGGGGTACAGCATCTTCCCATGATCAGCTTTAAGACCACAGCAGAGAAGATTGATTTCTCATGCTGTGATACCTTGCTATTTAGCTCTAAACAGGCAGTCAAAAGTGCTGAGAAGATTGATCCTACGTGGAAAACATACCCTTGTATTGCTATCGGAGGTGCAACAAAGAAACAGATAGAAGCATTGGGTGGAAAGGTGATCCATTATCCCAAACATTTTTATGCGGATGAACTGGCAGAAGATATCGCTAGGCTTTTTTCTCAGCGTAAACTCCTCTATCTGCGTCCTCAGAAGATCTCTTTTGACAGTAAAGGTTTTCTCGCTACCAAAGGGATCGAACTACAAGAGCAGATCATCTATGAAACGAGCTGTGTCTCTTATGTACAGGAGGCAGCACCTCAGAAAGGGGCGATCATTATTTTTACCTCTCCCTCCTCTATCCACTGCTTCCTTGAAAATTTTACCTGGAAAAAGAGTTACAGCGCAGTAGTTATCGGCAAAGCAACCCAGGTGTATCTCCCTCAAGGAGCTGATTTTGTTGTTGCAAATGAGCCCTTGATCAATGCATGTATCGCAAAAGCGAAAGAACTACAATCATACTAATTCATATCAATCAAGTGTCTAAAAGATTTCATACTTCACTAACCCCAAATTAGCTATAATCATTTTACCTGGATGGTGCGACTACTGTAATAAGGGGTCCAACATTAAATCCTGGGGGACATGTAGCAGATCGGTGTGTGGATGGTTTTGTTTGAGTGCGGGAACGTACGAGAAATTGACCCCTAAAGATCAGCTCTCTCCTCCGTCGTTGGCTTTTAGGGCCGCACGCACACAGAACGCCTATCCGGGGAGTATGCATTAGCAACAATATTTGTACGCATAGGCTTTTGGAAACTGCCATTGACGAACGGGAGTTCGCCTTCAAGTATTTTTCAAAACTCTCTACGCACAACGCTTGTCACTACTGAATGCTCCCATAAGGGGTTCGTTGAATTTTACTTTGGAGAAACAAAGAATGAATATACTGATCATAGGCTCAGGTGGACGTGAATACTCAATAGGGCTTGCACTCAAGCGAGATAAAAATGTGGGTAAACTCTACTTCGCCCCGGGTAATGGTGCGACCGATCAGTTGGGTGAAAATATTGCGATCAGTGATCATACAGCATTGGCTGATTTTGCTGAAGAGCAAGGTATTACATTGACGATTGTCGGCCCTGAAGCACCATTGGTTGATGGAATAGTAGATCTCTTCCAAGAGCGTGGCTTGACGATCTTTGGTCCTACGGCAGGTGCTGCGCAGTTGGAGGGTTCGAAGATTTTTATGAAGAACTTCCTTGCACGACACAATGTCCCTACAGCTAAATATATAGAGACGAACTCTTTGGATGAAGCGACAGCTTTTATCGCTACACTGGATGCTCCTATCGTAGTCAAAGCAGATGGTCTCTGTGGAGGTAAAGGGGTGATCATCGCCCAGAGCCATGATGAGGCCAAAGTGGCAGCGGCAGATATGCTTGCAGGCAGCTTCTTTGGGGATGCGGGTACTTCTATCGTAGTAGAAGAGTTCCTCGATGGCTATGAACTCTCTGTCTTTGCGATCTGTGATGGCAAAGATTATGTAGTGCTTCCTGCCGCACAGGATCATAAGAGGCTGCTCAATGAAGATCAAGGTCCCAACACTGGTGGTATGGGTGCATATGCCCCGACTCCACTGGTCACTGATGAGATCTATACCAAACTGGATGAACGGGTGATCAAGCCGACTCTTAAGGGGATGGAGGAGGAAGGCAATTCTTTTACAGGAGTGCTTTTTATCGGTGTGATGGTGGTCAAAGCCGAACCTATCATTCTGGAGTACAATGTACGTTTTGGTGATCCTGAATGTGAGGAGCTGATGCCACTGCTCAAGTCACCTGCAAGTGAACTTTTCTACAAGGCAGCGATAGGGGACCTTGCAAGTGCCAAGATCACATTTTATGACAAGTATGCAGTCGGAGTGGTGATGGCAAGCAAAGAGTATCCTTATAAGAGTTCCACTCCAGCTGAGATCGTGGTGGATGATATCTATCATGATGATCTGGAAGAGAACAGTCATATCTCTTATGCCGGTGTGAGTCGAGAAGCAGATGGAAAACTCTATGCGACAGGTGGCAGGGTATTGGTGTGTGTGGGGTTGGGCAATTCGATTCGTGAAGCAAGAGATCGTGCCTATATGTTAGTAGGGCAGGTGCATTTTGTAGGGAAACAGTGCCGGACAGATATTGCATATCAGGCTTTAGAAAATGAATGAAATAACACCACTAGAAAATTTGGCACCCAACAGCAAAAGGGTCTGGTCTTTTACCATAGACAGTATTTTGGCAAATCTGATCTATATTACGATTGTGTATGATCAGATCATACTACTCAAAACACCAGAAGAGATCATTAATTTTGCCAAAGAGACCTCTTGGATATTGGCACTGATCAATATCCTCTACCATACTTTTTTCACATGGCAAAATGGTAAAACACTGGGGAAGCATATCATGAAGATCAAAGTAGTGATGATAGAGGATGGTGCACTGCTCTCATTTTCTGCATCACTGCTTAGGGCGTTAGTCAGAGTAGTGGACGAAGCACTGTTCTATATTGGATTTCTCCCTGCATTCTTTTCTCCAACCAAGCAGACACTGCATGACAGGGTATCGAGGAGTGTAGTGGTCAATGTTTAAAGTTTTTGTCTCACTTTTTATCCTTCTTACTGCCATTTCGTGGGCTGAAGCAGGGGACAGTGAGGCAAAAAAAGTACGCTTACAGGCTGAACGTATCTCTGGAGA
>CBDCEE010000011.1:0-16376 GCA_965215705.1 Sulfurovaceae bacterium
TTATAGCGCTATGTCTAGCATTGCCAAACTGCCTGTAAGTACTGTCATTAATACCCATTACCATGATGACCACTGGCTGGGAAACAGTTACCACAAAGAGCATTTTGGCGCCAAACTGATCGGCACAAAACTCCAGAAGGACACCTTCAAACCAGGCATGAAAGTACGTATCCAGGAAATGACCACTCCTGAGATATTTTTCCCGACAAAAATTGTACCTCTTGATGAGACTATTAATAAAAGAACAAACCTCACTATAGGTGGAGTCACACTGACACTTATTCCTGTCGGTACCAAAGCCCACACTGCCGAAGATATTTTTGTACTTTTGGATAATGAGAAAATCGTTTTTTCGGGTGATCTTGTCATGAACGGTCGCATCACTTCCAACCGGGACGGCTCAGTGCTGGGGCAACTCAAGGCCCATGCCATGATAAACAAAACGGGATGGAAATCCCTCATTCCAGGACATGGTACAATCACTGACTCAAGCGCCATGGAGGAATCTGCTCTTTACTTCAAACTGCTCAAAGAGCGTGTGGGCAAGGCCATAGAAGAGGATGTACCTGCCGAAGACATCTCCAGGAAAGTCACTTTGCCTGAATTCAAAAACAAAGCCATGTATCATATCGTCAATAAACGCAATATCTTTGATGCCTATGGGGAGTTGGAATTTGCAGAATAAGAAAATACATTTCAAGCAAGTCTCTGCTAATGATCCTATAAAGAAAATTATTAAAGAGGTCTTTGATATGGATCTCGATATCTCTGGAGGATGGGGCTATGATATGCATCAGCCTATCGTACTCAGAGAGCAGACCCTGCCACACAAACAACTACAGCATACCCTTGCCTCTATGCGCGTACAGCTAGAAATGAGTATGACACAGCCCACAACACATAGGTATGGTGGGATAAACCTCTCAGAAACCGGTAGAGAATCTCTAAAGAAGCATCATATACTTTACGAAAAAGTGACCTACCATGTCACAGCCATGAAAGAGTCTGACTATAGCTACTTCATTGATGCATACAAAAAAGGGTATGGTACCGAAACATTTGATATAGAAGCACATTTTGATGCACGAAAAAAAGCCACACTCCATAGAGATATTATTGTTTGGTTTTATATAAAAGGATAAACTGTAACAGGATAATATTCTTTACCCTATATTGTATTATATATAAGAAAAAATGGTGACTAACTCCTAATTCATAAATTTTTCTTATCTTCTCTTATTATGATCATTTTTTTATATAATCTTGATATACTTAGATTATCTTTTCTGATATTATCAGTTAAGAAAAATAACTTATATACAAGGAGACAGAATGGTAAAAAAATTACTATCTGCAATGATAATTTTAGGTTTGGTTGGGTTGTTCTCTACAACTCTCAATGCAGCGGATGTACCAGCTAAAAAGAAAAAGCAAACACCTCAGGGACTCTATCTTACACCCAAAGAGGCACATGATATGAAAACGGCAAATCCTGCTAAAGTACTTTTTGTTGATGTAAGAACACCTGAAGAGCTCTATTTTGTGGGCTATGCTGTTGATGTAGACAAGAATATTCCTTTGGCATATGTAGACTACTCCAGACTGAACAAAAAAGGTAAAAAGTTTGCCAGTGCAAAAAATAAAAACCTTATTGCCCAGCTTGATGCAGCAATGAAGGCAAAAGGTTTGACAAAAGAGGATCCTGCAATCTTCATCTGTCGATCAGGAGACAGAAGTGCAACTGCAGCAACTATGGCCAACAAAGCGGGCTATAAAAAAGCATATACAATCACTACAGGTACAGAAGGTGACAAAAGTGCTGAGAAGAAAAGAACAGTCAATGGCTGGAAAAATGATGGTCTTCCATGGACTTACAAGTTCAACAAAGATCTCTTCCAATACGAAAAACCATTTAACTAATACTTCAATACCTTTGCAAACTGGAGACATCTTCAGTTTGCAAGCCTCAATTTTAAGGAAATAATTTTCATGAACAAACACAATCATAATAGTAACGGTTACTGGAATCCCTATGTAGGCGGTATCGTGCTGGGGACTATGCTATTTCTAACCTTTGCCATTGCCTCCCAAGGATTTGGTGCCAGTGGGACATTCTCAAGAATGACTGCCCAATTTTTGGTAGACAGTGACAAAAGCTGGCTCAGTAATGCCTATATAGCAAGCTATTTTAGACACGGAGACAATGCCTTACTCAACTGGACTGTGATAGAAACATTCGGTATTCTCATCGGTGGTTTTGTCAGCGCCCTATTGGCAGGCAGATTTGTTTTCAAAGCAGACAAGGCTCCTTCCTACCCCTTGTCCAAAAGGTTTTTTTGGGCATTTATCGGTGGTATGATCGTTGCTGTTGCCACGAGATTGGCTCGCGGATGTACCAGTGGACAAGGACTTGACGGTATGGCAACTTTCTCTGTAGGTGCATGGATCTTCATGTTCACTACCTTCGCTTCAGCACTTATACTCTCTCCACTCTTTAAAAGACAGTGGAACGATGAAGGAGAAAAATCATGATCGATACACTCATTCTTCCTCTTTTCAAAAATGGATTCTTAAGCCCAGAAGCCAATATGTTTTTTGCTTTGATTATGGGTATTGTCTTTGGTTTCGTACTGGAGAGGACTGGCTTTACCAGAGCCCAGCATATTGCAGATGCCTTTTACTTCCGTAATCTTGCTGTACCCAAAATCATGGGGAGCACAGTTGTGGTCGCATCCACTTGGATGATCATCTTCTCATGGTTTGGCTGGATCGATCTCAATCTTTTATTTACTCCATCTACCTACATATGGCCTTATGTGGTAGGCGGACTGCTCTTTGGTGCAGGTATGGTAATAGCTGGTTACTGCCCAGGTACTGCTGTTGCAGGACTGGGAACAGGCAAAAGTGATGCACTTATATTTCTACTGGGTGTCTTTGCAGGGATGTTCCTCTATTTTATCCTCTACCCTTTCATCGCCACTTTTGCAAGCTCCACCAATCTAGGTGTAGTAAAACTGCATGACCTCTTCGGTGGCAATGAATACACCTCATATTTACTTACTGTTGCACTTGAGAGTGGTATCATCCTCTTTATGATGCTTTTACAAAAACTGACAAGAAAAGGAACGAAATAATGAGTACGAAAACAACGATCACAGGTGGTGCACTGATACTGGCAGGCGGACTGGCGCTGGCTGTCTATGCCAATACCAATGTCTCTGCACTTGCCAATGCAAAATCAGCCACCGTGGCAAAATATATCAAACTAAGCGACAGTGCACTCTCCAAAGGAGACAGCAAAGCTGCTGAAAAGTTTGCCAAACAGGCACTTGCAACAGATCCGAAAAATAAAGAAGCCCTTGCAGGATTTAAAAAGGTGATCCTTGTATCCTGCCCAAAGAGTGCTACCCCGGCAGCCAGTACGACTACGACACCTGCAGCAACACCTGCAGCAACACCTGCAGCCGCACAGCCTGCTACTCCAGCAGCAGAGCCGGAAGAAGAGATGGGCTGCATCTAACAGAATGTCTCTCTTTACTAAAGCCATACAACCACTCATCCTTTTGGGGATGGGTATCCCACTACTAGCGGATATCCCCTCTGCCCCACAAAAGATACAGCAGGGTATCACACTTTTCAAATCCAAACAGTTTCAACGCTCCTTCACGCTTCTGGAACCTTATGCCAAACAGGGCTATCCCAAAGCACAGTTCACTATCGGCCTACTCTATGATATGGGCAGTATCGAGAAAACAGACAAACGCAAAGCCGTACTCTGGTACCGAAAGGCTGCAGACCAGGGTCTTCCGGAAGCTGAATATGATATGGGTGTCATGTACTCCAAGGGTGAAGGCATAGAGAAGGATCTAACGAAAGCACTGCTGTGGTATCACAAGTCTGCGCAGCATGGCAGTAAACACGCTATGTACAATCTGGGTGTCGCCTACGAAAGAGGCTATGGTACAAAGACCAATCTCTCCCAGGCAATCCAATGGTATGAGAAAGCTGCTACCATGCAGATGCCCAAAGCCACCTACAACCTCGCAAGCCTCTACTATCACGGCAGTAAAGTCCCCAAAGATATAAAAAAAGCCTTTAGCCTCTACAGACAAGCATCTGATCTAGGGCACATAGAAGCCGCCTTTACACTAGGCTACATGTTAGAAAATGGACTTGGTACAACCAAAAACCTTGATAAAGCAAAGTACTGGTACAAAGAGGCTGCTATCAACGGACACAAAAATGCCCGCAAAAATCTGGGGTTTGTGTTACAGAAAGAGGGAAAGGCGGATGAAGCTAACTACTGGTTGAAGAGAGCCGACTAAACTCTCTTGCTGACAATGTCACTTAACACATCATGGGCATGGTTGATCGCCATAGCGATCGATCCACCACTATCAAAGACAATATCTCCTACCATATAAAGCCCCTCCACACTGGTCTCATGCTGCGGATTAAAGAGCGGTTGTCCACTCTCATCCAGATCGATATGGCAGCTTCGCAGGAAATCTACAGGTGTGGTGCCGCCCAGGGCATAGATGATCCTGTCATAGATCGTATGGTGGCCATTGGCATAGTTGACCTTGATACGCCCCTCATGGTTTTCGATCGAATCAATATCGGTATTGTAGCGTACACGTAGCTTCTCCTGCTGGTCATACTCTGTGATCATTTCACGATTGATAGTATTGGCTCTGGCAAAGGTATCTTTGCGATACGAAAGGGTAACATCGTTGTCCTTACTCAGGTGGCAGGCATACTCCAGTGCTGTGTCTCCTCCACCTACGACCAGTATCTTCTCATGGCCTCTACAGTCATGTGGATTGTGATTCACAAAGGCTCTGATTGTTCTGGGAATTTTATAAGAAGGCTTGTTTGGCTTACCCATTCTTCCGATGGCTACGATCACATTTGTGGCGCGATAGTCACCATTGCTCGTCCCGACAGTAAAAAGACCGTCTTCATCCTTGACCACACCGGAGACTTCTGTGTTGAACAGGGTATCAATCTTCTCGTCATCCAGCAGTGTCTCAAAGTAGTCCAGTGTACTCTCTTTGGTACCATCAAAGAACTCTACATTTCCTTTGATAGTGACCTCCTGCCCCTGCCAGTCTTTGTCCACCCGTTTAGCGTCCTTATAGTACTGTCTGATTGTCTGAGAGTGGTTGTCACCCTTTTCAATAAACAGGATTTTTTCAAGCCCAAAAATAGATGCCTCCACTGCCGAGGCGATCCCCCCCGGGCCGCCACCGATAATGGCAATATTATAAAGATTTTCCATATCAATCTCCTTAGTTAAATAATATTTTATTATACCATAAATATATTATTTCTTATTTTGACCTACATACAATATTTGTTTTTGGGGCTAGACTAGTTTAGAGGTTCTTTCCTAAAGATTTTCAACAGTAATCTGTATAAATCTCCACCTCTATTATTGAACCTGAACTCACACTCTTTTAAGTGTAAGTTGAAGGTTCTCTTGTCCATCCCGTGAAATTTCACTAATCTAATTTTAGCATAACTCCAGAAAGATTCAATACCATTGGTATGAGAGTTGCCTCTGACAAACTCATTGGCTCCATGATGCACTCTAAAATGTTTATTATATCCTACATCTACAAGACCATGATATCCACGCCAACCATCAGAATGAATAATACTATCTGGATTCACTTTGCCACGTATAATGCCCTGTAGTGTAGCTTTTGTGACATTAGGTACTATCTCTGTATACACCTTACCTTCTCTTTTTAGTAGACCAAAGACAATTTTTTTCCCTCTGGCACCTCTTCCTCTCTTACCTCTAACTCTAGAAGCACCAAAGTATGATTCATCTACTTCAACTTCTCCAGATAAAGGAGAGGTCTCTTCACATATCTTGACAATTCTTTCTCTTATGAGCATCAAGTATCTGTTAATAGTATTACGATTGAGATTGGTTAAATGAGAGATCTGGGTAGCACTTAGATCTTCTGAAAAGAACCTCACTAGCTCTCTAAATTTTCGCTCTGAAATGTGACTCACTTTTACATACTTGTTTTTCATCGGTATTATCGTACCTTTCTTGTACTTTATACCTTCTAAACTAGTCTAGCCCCTTGTTTTTTAATACCAGACCCTATTAGAAGATAAGGACTTATATGTAGAAAGTGATACTATCCGCACCATCCCAAGAATAGTAAATGAGCCTATGCCTCTACAGCAAGCCCAGTCCTTGTTTCCTGATTTCATCTACTTTATGAAAGTGAAACGTCTTGTAGTTACTGGTATTTGGTTCTAAAAGTCGGATATTTTTCTCTGTAAGCTCTAGCATATTTTTAGTCTGATTATACATCAACAGTCTGATAGACCTCTCCAGCATTTCAACAACATTGAAAGTCTTCAAAAAATTATCCGGCAATGTCTTGGAGAATGAGTGACAACCTACGACATCTACTGCCAGAATATTCTCATAGCTACTCTCTCTTACTCCCAGGTTTTCACAGAGAAAACCATCTCCATAGACCTGTGCTTCTATACTCTTCTCTTTAAATATCCCCGGTATAGCCATCGTCGCCAAAATAGCATCTTTGATCAGTACCTTATCCTCTGATCCGAATACTCTCTTCTCTCCACTCAGGAGATCTGTAGTGATGATCTTGAGTGGTATCTCCACTTCTACCATCAGTCTCTTCCCAAAAATGCCGTCAAATATCTTTTCAATTCTGGTATTGTCCACAATAGCGTTGCCACCGAGCGAAAATTTGATCCAGCTCGTTACCGAAGCAAATGACTTCAGCGTCTCATGTATCTGACGTTCAGACATTCCTATAGCCAGACAGGCACCGATAATACCACCCATGCTTGTACCGACAATCTCCGCAGGTACCAGCCCTCGAGATTCCATATCATGCAAGACCCCCAGATGGGCGATCCCCAAAGCACCACCACCAGAAAGTACCAGAGAGAAGTGGTCGGTTTTGAATAGCTGTCTCATACAGTGATTATAACAAAAAATTAATCTCTTTGCGCTATACTAATAAGGAATCACAGATCCAAAAAGGCAGATAGATGGGTGAATTCAGTATCATAAATCTCTTATCAGATAAGAAGATACTGTATGCTGAAGATGAGAAGGGTATCCGACAAAATATCATTGAAGTACTGGAGCTTTTTTTTCAGAAAGTGGATGCTGTAGAAAATGGTCTCGAAGCTATTGAAAAATTTTCCCTTGCTACCTACGATGTCCTGATGTTCGATATCTCTATGCCTCATATGGATGGTCTCGAAGCAATCAAAGAGATCCGAAAGACCAACAAAAAGATACCCATCATCATTCTCTCTGCACATACAGAGCAGGCATATCTCTGGCGGGCTGTTGAGCTCAAAATCACCAAGTTCATCACCAAGCCCTGCAACAAGGAGATCATGACCAATGCTCTGGAACAGGCTGCACTGGAGCTTGTGGGCTTCAACACAACGATCCGACTGACAAATGATTGCCTCTACAATCCGTATAACAAAACTGTCTGTCGTGACAACAGGGATATCAAACTCTCCAAGAGTGAAAGCCGTCTGTTAGAGTACTTCATATACCGGGCCAACGAATCTATCAGTTATGAAATGATCTATCACTATATGTGGGAGTTTGAGACCCCGAGCAAAGAGGCGATCAAATCGATCGTTAAAGAGCTACGGAGGAAGATAGACAAAGTGCTGATCAAAAATATCTATGGTGTGGGCTATATGCTAGAGATGGAATAATGTCTAAAATAAACCTCAAAGTAGTCTTGGTCTTTTTTATATTTGCCTACCTTATCAGCACTGCCCTGTTCTACAGCTTTTATAAGGAGCTTGTGATACAGGATGCAAAGCGGGAGGTCAAAGCAATTCTGGATACGACCAATGCTCTCAGAAGCTATGTAGAAAATGTACAAAAACCTGTCATTTATCAATTAAAGAAAGAGGGGAAACTTTACGATGAATACTTTGATCCAAAAGTACTCTCTTCTTCTTATATAGCGCGCAATATCCATGAAATACACGCACAAAAACAATCTACAAAAAACGAAACTCCTTATCGATACAAGCTTGCTGCCACCAACCCAAGAAATCCAAAAAACAGAGCAGACGCATTTGAAGCAAAAGTACTTGACCGCTTTAGGAAAGGAGAGATCAAAGAGTACTCGACAATCCTCAAGGAAAAGGGGGAGGAATATTTCTTTACTGCTATTCCTATAGATAAAAATAAAAAGTCCTGCATGCACTGCCACAGCACCCCAAATATTGCTCCAAAAGAGCTTGTTAAACTCTACGGATCCACAGCTGGATTCCATGAAAGAGTAGGAGATATCAGGGCAATAATCTCACTCAAAGTGCCACTCTCTCATATCATTGATATCCATATCAAAAAATTCTTTCTCAGTAGTCTGGTTGCACTCCTGCTGTTCGTGATACTCTACCTGTTCGTCTATATCATCTATAAAAAAGATATCAAATTACAAAAAGAAAAA
Source organism: Sulfurovaceae bacterium (assembly GCA_965215705.1). Lineage (GTDB taxonomy): Bacteria > Campylobacterota > Campylobacteria > Campylobacterales > Sulfurovaceae > JAAXPZ01. Next base: position 8,496 of record CBDCEE010000011.1, read on the forward strand.
GAGAAGCTTATCGCCAACCAGAACAAGCTTGCCTCTATGGGAGAGATGATAGGCAATATCGCACACCAATGGAGACAGCCCCTGACACAGCTCTCATCCATACTGATCAACCTGGAGCTGCATCAAGAGAGAGGCAAACTGACCAAAGAGAAACTCAACCAAAAGATCACAGAGGCCAATGAGCAGATCTCCTATATGTCCGATACGATCGATGATTTCAGAAACTTTTTCTCCTCTGGCAAAACAAAGATCCACTATCCCATTTCCCAATCGATAGAGCTTGTAAATCACCTGACGAATGCTACACTTGATAAGAACAGTATCCTGCTCAAAACAGAGATTGAAGAGGATTTTATACTCTTTGGATACCCCAATGAGATGACACAGGCGATCGTTAATATCATCAACAACGCCAAGGATGTGTTGATAGAGCGAGAAATTCTTCATCCTTGCATCACGATCAAAACCTTTAAAATAGACAAAAGCAGCAAGATCACTATCGAGGACAATGCCGGTGGTATAGAGATAAAGCCAACCGACAGAATCTTTGAGCCTTATTTCAGTACCAAGCATGCAAGTATCGGTACCGGCATAGGGCTTTATATGACAAAAACCATTATAGAGAAGAACAACAATGGTACAATATCCATTCAAAATACGGCACTGGGCGCACTATTTACGATCACTATTTATGATGATAATGAGTAGTTTGACTTATTTATTCCCCCCTTTCTCCCCCTTTTTTATATTATGATTCCTATGTAATATACATTCTAAGGAGGCGTTATGAAGAAAATGATAGGAATGGTTGCGACATCAGTAATCGTGGCAACAACAGCAATGGCACTTGATGTGCCAGCGAACCACATGGTGGACGCTGCGTGGCTCAAGGCACACATGAACGAAGTAGTCATCGTAGATGTACGCAAAAAAGGGTATGACAAAGGACATATCAAAGGTGCCGTACATTGGGGTAAAAAAGACTTCCGTGAAGGAAGATACTACAGCAAAATCACTAAAAAGCCAATCCCTGGCTACCTTGGTGCTCCACTGACAGTAGAGCGAACCATGAAGAAGAGTGGCATCACCAAAGATAGCATTGTTGTATTCTGTGCTGGAGGAACCAAAAGCAAAGACTATCGTGATGCAGCACTTGCTATGTACACAGTAGAGTTTTATGGTTTCAATAATGATGTAATGCTTAATGGTGGATTTGCCGGATGGCAAAAAGCTGGTGGAGCAGTGGATGCTGAAAAAACACATCCAGCCAAAAGTGACTATAAAATCACCAAGTTCAATCAAAATGTCATTGCCACTGGTGAAGATATAGATGAAGCAGTCTGGACAGGTGCCTATCAAACTGTGGATACAAACGGTAAAGGCAAGCACTGGGATGGTATTGCAGGTATTGATCCAAGAAGACTCAAAGAGGGTCACCTTCCAGGTGCCAAAGCAATGCACTCCAAAGTACTTTCAGTCGAGAAAGACGGTGTCTTCTATGTAGGAGATAAAGCCCATATACTTGATGAGTATAAAAAAGCAGGTATTGATCCAGCTAAACCAGTCATTTGGTACTGTAATACTGGTCACCTGGCAGCAGGTACCTGGTTTGCTCAAAAATATATCATTGGGATGGAAGATGGCAAGAATCGCGTCTACAGTGGTTCTATGGCAGATTATACCAGATGGCCAAAAAGGAAGCTGGTCAAAGGGGATGAGAAGTAGAGATGCAACACACATCTCAAGATCTAGCAGACAGCCTAGTACTTTGTGCAGACTTGCTAGATTATCCTGATAATCACTATAGAGAAAAACTCCATCAACTATGTCTGTTGACAGGAGACCAAACATGTAAAATATCCTCCATCTCTCAAGAGAAGCTAGAAGCAGAGTATTTGCGACTCTTCTCCATAGAAGCCACTGCCAATCGAACCGTACCTATCGCCTCATGGTGGCTGGATGGTTCATCGCATGGCTCCTCTATGCGCAAGATAGAAGTATTTTATAAAGAGTGCGGTTATGAGATAGATCATACACTCTACAAAGTGCCAGATCATCTGGTTATGCTGTTGAGATTTATCTCTATTTTGCTTGAGGATGGATTAGATGAGAGAGCGAAAGCGTTTTCCAGATTTTTAACCTGGTTGAATGATTTTGAAAAATCTCTGGAGAGCACTTCTGTGCTATGCTCCTTTCCTTTGGCAGCTAAGTATGCCATCACAATACTCGAAACACTAAACAGAGAAAATTAGAGGTGATAAGGAATAAGTAGATAAGGATCAGTATACCCAAGAACTCAGGTATTTGAGCATACTAATATAAACTATTATCTATCATTATAACTTATTTTAAACAAAACCTTAACTTATGAAAGGGAAACAATGCAGACAAAAACAGTGGATATAGAGAAAAAGTCCATCACAGGCTGGCTTTTCTTGTCACTTTTGATAGCCGCCATTGTATTGTATAGTATGATAAATACTTGCACCCGTGAACAAGAGAAGGTCCTTTTGATCTTACTTGTGGTCAATTATATATTTTTTGTGATCACTCGTATCAGCGAGAAGCCTTCCATGCTTCTCGTTCTAAAATCAACAAACATCATAAGCTCTTCAAAGGAGGAAGTATGAGTGTGGTAAAAGCACAAAAAAAGCCATCAGGTGTATGGTTATTCTTGTCTTTTCTCGTAGCTGCTGTAAGCATATATGGGATAATGCAAGTTTTTACACATGGACAGGAGGAGTCCTACGGAATAAGTAGAGAGGTACCTTGGGGAATATTGATTATTGGATATTCTTTCTTGGTAGGAATTAGTGCGGGGGCAGCCATTTATAGGTTCTTTGGCACATGTCTTTAAAGTATCTGTTTTTCATGTAATGAGCAAGAGAGTTGCTTTGGTCTCCTTGGCATCACTTGTTGGAGCATTTTTTCTGATATTTTGGGAGCTGGCTGGACCTTTTGAATTGCAATCATTGAGATTATTAAAATACTACTCACAATTAGAGTTTACCTCTCCTATATGGTGGATGGCTACACTTTATGTACTTGAGTTACCACTTTTGGCGCTAGAGATATATTTTCTATTAAGCAAAAAACCAAATGCTTCTTTTTTCGCAGCACTGGTGGGATTCTTCATGGGATAATAGCATATTCAACGCTAGCATTTGTTTTTGCTTCCAATGCAACAAGACCTCTTTGGAACACCACTTCTTTTTCACTCACATTTCTTATCTCAGCAACAGCAGCAGGTGCGGCAGTTGTGTTATTGATACTATTTATGAGCGGAAAAGGGGGGAAATTAAAGAAGGAAACAGATGCATTGAGCAAAACACTGTTTTTAGGCCTCTGTGTCATATTCTTTATCAATGCATGGAATATACTCATGTATACATATTCAAACGTTGATACAGAATTAGGTGCCACTATGAAACTATTTATTGGGAATGGCATACTCTCTAACAACTTTTATTATATGGAATTGATCGTAGGAATCTTTTTACCTTTACTCTTTCTTCTAGTTGGAAAATTCCATTCATCATTCCTCTCAGCACTCGCCGGTCTATTTATGTTAATAGGTATGTTTTTCCATCGGTATGACAATATTATAGGAGGACAGCTACTCTCAAGACCAAGCACTCAAATGGATTTTGTGCAGCACACATATCATGTATCTACTACTGAGCTCTCACTGTTTATTGGTGGTTTAGGCGTTGCAGGGATAGTATATTTCTTGGGTGAAAATTATTTAATCTAGAAGAAGAGGAGATGCACGCATGAGAGGCAACCAAATAAACCGAAGAGGATTTTTGAAGCTTGCAGGCATAAGTGGTATCGCATTTGGTGCAGGCCAGTACTGGTATACCTTCCCCACTCCAAGCATCTGCCAAACAGAAAGAGACCAGAGGTAAACGCTTCCTCAGCTATGAGCGAGGCGAGAAGAGCCATAACTTTTGTGAAATGTGTTTTTGGAATTGTGGTGTAGATGTCTATACCCGCAATGGTAAGATACATAAGCTAGAAGGCAACAAGCTCAACCCCAACAACAGAGGACATCTCTGTGCCAAGGGTAACGCAGGTATCCAATCTACCTATGATCCAGACCGTATCCAGTCTCCACTCATCCGTACAGGTGAGCGAGGCCAAGGTGAATTCAAGAGAGTCAGCTGGGGAAGAAGCATACGCCTATGTTCATGAAAAACTCAACCCTATCATAGAGAAACACGGTCAGAAAGTTTGGCAACCTTTATGCACGGTACAGGTGAAGCGCATGTTCATAAGCTTACTCTCGCTCTGGGCTCACCCAATATCGTAGTTCCTGCCTATTCACATTGCATGGGTAGCCGTGAAATGGCATGGGCTCTGACTTTTGGTACAGGTGCCAGTGGACATGAGACTTATGATATGGCACACTCCAAGCATATGATGATCTTCGGGCGCAATATGGCCGGGGCTGTACAGGTTAGAGAGGCAGAAGACTTTGCCGAAGGACTTTGCCAGAGGCTCTAAGCTCACCTATATCGATCCTAGGCAGTCAGAATCAGCAGTCAGGGCTACCGACTGGCTCCAGCTCAATCCTGGTACGGACGGAGCCTTGGCGCTGGGCTTTATCCACGTGATTATCCGTGACAATCTTGCCAATATGGATTTTGTCCCGCAAATACTGCTATGGCTACAACGAACTGGCAAACATGTCAAGAAGTACACCCCAGAATGGGCTGCCAAAATCACTGGCATTGATGCCAAGACCATAGAGAGAATCGCATGGGAGTTTGCACAAGATGCCCCTAATGTGGTTGCCATTCCTGCCAGACGAATGACACGCTATGGCAATGATACCCAAACTGTCAGAGCCATTGCTATCCTTAACGCACTGATGGGAAGTTGGGGTGTTCCAGGAGGGATTTTTGTACGTACAGCTGTACCTCTAGAGCTTCCCACACATGAACATCCACATGAACCAAAAGCACGTCGAGCAGATGGCGTAGGAGAGGGAGAAAAGTATCCCTTGGCTCCTCCGAGTCTAGGCAGAACCAATGGTATCTATGAGGCAACCCTCACGCAAAAACCCTACCCCATCAAGGCATGGCTACTCTATGGTACCAACCCACTCAGCCATTCCAGTATCGGAGTGAACGGCATCTATGAAGCAATGAAAAATCTCGATCTTATTATTGCTATCGATACACAATTTACTGACACAGTGATGCATGCCGATGTTGTATTCCCTGAGTCTACCTATCTGGAACGATTTGATGCACCTGTATTACAGAAAGACAAGACTCCTTTTGTAGCACTACGTAAGCCTGCTATCAAACCAATCTACGACACAAAAGGATGCTTCTTTATCTGTCAAGGTATCGCCAAGAAGTTTAAGCTAGGCAAATGGTTTGAGCATTCGCCAGAACATCAAATTGAAGCACTGGAAAGTGTACTCACCAAAGAGCAAAAAGAGACGCTGGAAAAAGACGGTGTGCTGCTATTTGAAGATGTAGATCCTTATCCAGTGGCAAGTGGTGCAACGCCTGTCTTTATGACAGGTACAGGTAAAGTGCAGCTCTATGTCAAAGACCTCGAAGAGATGCACAAAAAACAAGGGGAAGATTTCAATCCACTCCCTGTCTATATTGAGCCTAAAATGCCCAAAGAGGGTGAGTTTAGACTCCTCTTCGGTAGAACACCCCACCACTCACATGCAAGAAGTATGAACAATTGGGTACTACTGGAGCTTCAGGATACACCCCTATATGGATGCACCCTGATGATGCAGCAAAGCTGGGTTTCGAAGATGGTGACCTCGTCTCACTCCTCAGTCCAAAGAGTGGACACACGTCACATCCAGAGCCGCTTAAAGTCACCAAGCGTATCAAAGCGGGTTCTGTCTTTATTCATCATGGATTTGGACACAAGACCAAAGCATGGAGCAGAGGATACAATAAAGGAACCAGTGAAAACTATTTCATCAGTGATGGTATCGACCCAGTCAGTGGTGCAGCAGCATTCCATAATGGCTTTGTCCAAGTAGTAAAGCATAATCATGAGCAAAAAGTATAATCAATTCAAAACTGAAAAAAGAGAAAAACCAAGCAATGGTCATCATCGGTGACCGCTGTATCGGCTGTGATGCCTGCTATGTTGCATGCAAGACAGATTGGGAAGTCCCTGCCATGAAAGAGGCATATCGCACCAAAGTATGGGAGGTAGAGAGTGAAGACCAGCATGGTAATCCTCTGATAGGATTCCTTCCTACACTCTGTAACCACTGCGACAATTCCCCTTGTGTGAGCGTCTGCCCTACAGGAGCCAGCTTCAAGCTGAAGAGGATGGTATCGTACTGGTAGAGCCTGATATGTGTATCGGATGCAAAGCCTGTATGGTTGCCTGTCCCTATGATGCACGCTACTATGATGAAGTAGCACAGACTGTAGACAAGTGTACTTTCTGTCTCCCTCGTACCAGTATTGGGCTCGACCCTGCCTTGTGTTACGACCTGTGTAGGCGAATCCAGAAACTTTGGTGATCTCAACGATCCAGAGAGTAATGTCTCCAAAACTCCTAGCCGATGCAACATCAATTGCGCGTCTCAAAGAGGATGAGGGCACACTCCCCAATGTCTATTACATCACAGTCAATTAATAAAGGATCTCATAATGAATCATAAAAAATCGTATCAATCGTTGCGGTCGTCCTCCTAGGTGTGGGCGCATTGAGCATGAATCTCTCTGCTCAAAACAGACAAGAGTATCGCATGAATAAATCTGAGTGCACACACTATGTCCAACTCTCCAGAGAGATGGTAGACAAGAACAATCTTCAACTTGCCAAAGTCTATGCCAAAAAGCCGTCCAGGCCAACCCCTGGGAAAAGGCCGCATGGGCTAGCTACAATGATGTTGTCCAACGACTGGCAGACGATGGAGATATCGGAAGATTTCGATACCTTTATCGAAGAGTCTCAAGCAGCATCTGCACCCGCAGCTGGTGGTGGTGCTAACAAATTCGAGGGTTGCTGATTGGCTACCCAGTCACCAAACAGGAGAGACTTTCTCTCCGCCTCATTGGGGATCCTGCCTTGGGCATTTGTAGGCACACTTGCTTATCCCACGGGTCGTTTCCTCTTTTTCCAAGAGCACAGCAGAGGCAAGATATCTATCCCCTCAAACAACTAAGCGAGGGTATCACTCCCTTTCTCACACACGATCTCTATATCCATAAGTCAGGTGAAACTATCCAAGTCTACGATGCCCACTGCACCCACATGGGATGCATTATCCACTATGATGAGCCAAACCAAGTCTTCAACTGTCCTTGTCACAAAAGCCGTTTTAATACAGAGGGTCATAGACTCAGAGGACCTGCCAAGAGGGATTTGGATAAGGTGGCATACAAGGTAAAAACCATACGTTGATGATAGGGTAAACCACTACTTTGTTCTTATCCCTGTTACTTAATTGGGACTGCGACACTTATAATCCCACGAAGATCATTTAGCTTCAATCCCTCTTTTTCATATCCTAGGATATCTAGGGTTCCTTTTTCATCACCATGACACTTGAGACAAAGTGGGATATTGGCAACGACTGGTATGACCTGACGATACACTTTTTGTTTACCAATAGTTCCTACCGCTCCAAACTCTCCATAGGGTTGTTTAGAGTAGTCTCTTTTAGCAAATTTGGCTATCACTTCTTTCTCAAATGCATCAGGTATACCAGTAGGAATTCTATAAAAAAGGGCCAGACTGCTTGATGGGAATACCCGTCATAGCTCTAAATATCATATTGGTCTCTTTCGCCCAAGTGGCTGGTAAGACATATTTGAATCCTACACCTTTGACATTGAGTCTGTCTTGGTTATAAGCAATAACCATCCCACTAGCTTCCAT
>CBDCEE010000012.1:0-11443 GCA_965215705.1 Sulfurovaceae bacterium
GGAAGATTGATACCAAAGGACATGGACTCAAAGAAGGATGCCTCTTTTATGAAAATGGTTGTCAAGCCCCCTATACACATGGAAGCTGTAACAAGATACCTTGGAATGAAGTCAGCTCAAAAACAGCGGTAGGTACACCATGCTTTGGATGTACGGAACCCACATTTCCTAAAAAAACACTTTTTAAAACAAAAACTAATATGGGGATACCCAGTGATGTGCCCTTAGGTATCTCCAAAAGAGCCTATCTAACAGTTACAGGTATCGCCAAAAGTTTTAAGATCAAGAAGTTTGAAGAGAGGATGATTACCTATGATCGTTAAGAAACTGATAGAGAAGATAGAGGGAGATGCGGCGCTTGACTTTAGCTTCAATGAAGGGAAGATCGAAGATGTCAAGATCAGCTTCGCACTCTATAGAGGGATAGAGGGCATACTCAAGGGTAAAGACCCCAGAGATGCACTGGTGATTACGCCGAGGGTCTGTGGTATCTGCAACCATGCGCATTTGATCTCTGCTGTCAGTACACTAGAGGATGGATACCGAAATGCCGGGGCAGAGGTCGTTCTCACAGAAAAAGCCCAGACGATTAGAGCCTTTACCTTAGCCTGTGAATTGATCCAAAATCATGCAAAATGGTTTTGGATGACAATGCTTCCTCAGTTGGAGAATCTGACACATACGCAGAGTCAGGAGAATCATGCACTCAAGGCATCTTATCTATCCTCCACGATTACGAAAGCGCTAGCTATTTTTGCGGGGCAGTGGCCTCACTCCTCCTATGCTGTACCTGGTGGTGTGACCTGTGATCCTACCCATATAGATATCATGCAAGCAGAGGGGTTTATAGATGAAGGTATTCGATTTGTTGAGCAGGTCCTGGTAGGGATGGAGCTGGACGAATATTTGGCTATTGACTCCACTTTGGCACTGGATACGATTACACAGGATTTTGGGAAGGCATTACATCTTTTGGGGGTACATGGCATGAGTGAGAGAGGGCATAGCCATGATCGCTTTATTGTGTTTGGTGAATCCATACTCTCGCCCAGAGGTAAATGTACTCCTACAACGGTCTATAACGCAGATCCTAAATATGTAGAGGAAAGTGGAGAGGCAACAGATGTAGCCAAGACAGTCAGGTACAAGCAGCGACTGTTTGAGGTAGGCCCTTTGGCGAGAGCCATGGTCTCCAAAAAACCTATTGTCAAGAATCTGCACAAACGCTATAAAGATTCCGTACTTACAAGGGTTTTTGCCAGGGTACATGAGATGATGCTTCTATTAGAGCAGAGCAAGGGACTGTTACAAAATATCCCTCTCTCACAGGATTCTTGTACACTAGATGCCCATCTTTCTCCTAAAGAGTTTGAGGGTACGGGTATCACAGAAGCAGCAAGAGGATCACTGATACACAGGATCACTGCCCAAAAAGGCTTGATTGAAAACTACGAGATCATTGTCCCTACCCAATGGAACCTAAGCCATGGTGATGCGCAAGAGCAGGGTGTTGCAGTCAAGGCGATGGTAGGTTCTGACTCTGTGGAAGAAGCTGCCTTTATTTTTCGTTCCTTTGATGTATGTTCTGTCTGCACTATGCAATAATCCCAAATTTTGGATAATAACTATAACAAATATATTACATAATACACACTTATCTGTCCCTGAGTGACGAAATTCAGTAGAAAAACCGTGTATTAAATGAATAATCATTTTGCTTTAAGCATACTTTTCTTAGAATATTGAGTGACTGTTCATTTAAAGAAAAGGAGAAGTGTATGAGTATTGACAAAAATGATACCTCTTATGATACGCTCTATAGTGCATTTAAAGAGAGAATTGACCAGCTGTCCAAGCTGCCGAAAATGAAAGAAGATGCCTCTATTGAGCAAGTAATTGAGGCGAATGGTTTCTCAAGAAGAGACTTTATGAAATGGGCGGGAGCAGTAACCGCGATGTTATCCCTGCCTGCAACCTTCACCCCATTGGTAGCTGATGCGGTCAAGGTAGCAGATAGGCTACCTATCGTGTGGCTACATATGGCCGAGTGTACAGGGTGTAGTGAATCACTGCTGCGTTCAGCGAACCCCTCTATTGATAGTCTGATCTTCGACTATATATCCTTAGAGTATCATGAAACACTGATGGCAGCTGCAGGTTGGCAAGCAGAGCAGAATCTAGAAGGTGCCATTGAGAAATACAAGGGGCGCTATATCCTTATGGTGGAGGGTGGTATACCTCTAGGAAATGCAGGTTCATTCTTGACTATTGGTGGACATGGTAAGAAAGGAAAGGACATTGCAGCAGATGCAGCAGCAGATGCAGCAGCGATCTTTGCTATTGGTACCTGTTCAAGCTTTGGTGGTGTACAGGCAGCCGTGCCCAATCCTACAGGTGCAGTGCCTTTAAGTAAAGTAACAGCTAAACCTGTGATCAATGTCCCGGGATGCCCTCCAAGTGAGAAAAATATTGTAGGTACACTTCTGCATTATCTCCTCTATGGCACACTTCCTGCGCTGGATGCCTATAATAGACCCAAGTGGGCATATAGACTTAGAATTCACGATCAATGCGAAAGAAGAGGGCATTTTGATGCAGGTGAATTTGTAGAGCAGTTTGGTGATGAGGGAGCTAAAGATGGTTACTGTCTTTACAAAGTAGGCTGTAAAGGCCCTTATACCTTTAATAACTGTTCTAAAAATAAGTTCAATCAAGGTACCTCCTGGCCTGTTCAAGCTGGATTTGGCTGTATGGGCTGTAGTGAACCAGACTTCTGGGATACTATGGGCACAGTAGGCGAGCCACTCAAAGACAGATTGTATCAAACTGTATTCAGTGGAGCAGGTGCAGATGCAACTGCAGATAAGATTGGTGTTACACTGCTGGCTGCAACTGCAGTAGGTATTGCAGGACATGCAGCGATCTCAGCGATCAAACCACCCAAAGAATAAGAAAGCAGAGGAGAAGTTAATATGTCAAAAAGAGTAGTTGTAGACCCCATAACGAGAATCGAGGGGCATTTGAGAGCGGAGGTAGTCGTAGGTGATGATGGTATTGTAGAAGATGCATTTGTATCCTCTACACTATGGAGAGGGCTGGAGGTGATTGCCAAAGGCAGAGATCCTCGGAACATACCTCTATTGATGCAGAGAATCTGCGGGGTATGTACCTATTCGCACTACCTCAAGAGTACGATGGCAGTAGAGGACGCATTGGGGATCAAAATCCCACTCAATGCAGAGCTGGTGCGTACACTGATGAATGCAGCACTGTTTCTTCATGACCATGTCATCCACTTCTATCATCTACATGGTGTGGATTGGGTAGATATCGTCTCGGCACTGAGTGCAGATGAGGAGAAGGCAAGTAAATTGGCATTCAAATATACCGATAGCCCTATAGCCACCGGTGTGAATGACCTTAAAAAAGTCAAAGAGACAGTGACCAAATTTGCAAAGAATCCACAGGGACTAGGGCCCTTTGCCAATGCATACTGGGGACACCCTACGTATCATATGTCACCAGAGCAGAATCTGATCGCGCTTTCTCACTATCTCAAAGCACTTGAGATGCAGAGAATGGCAGCACAGATGCTGGCGATCTTTGGTGGTAAACAGCCACACCCTCAGTCATTGGTTGTGGGAGGGGTTTCTTGTGTCATGGATATCCTTGATCCATCCAGAATGGGTGAATATATGGTCAAATTTAAAAAGATGGCAGACTTTGTCAACAATGCTTATATTGCAGACATCAAAATGGCAGCAGAGGTATATGCCACAGAAGGATCAGTCGTTAAGCCTATGGGTGTCAAAAACTTCATGGCATACAAAGACTTTATGATAGGGCGTGACCAGTATCTCTTTGATAGTGGGTATATCCTTGATGCAGATCTTAAAAAGGTCTTTGATATTGATGAAGACTTGATCACAGAAGAGGCAACACACTCATGGTATGTAGATGATGAAGCGCTGCACCCTTATGATGGCAAAACAAACCCTAACTATACAGGATTTGTAGAGGGTGAGAGTGTAGGGCCTGATGGGAACATGATCCACTCTAAACTGATCGATGAAAATGCCAAGTACAGCTGGATCAAATCTCCTAGATATGATGGTAAGCCTATGGAAGTAGGCCCACTGGCCTGTCTCTTGGTAAGTTATGTGAGAGGTAATAAAATCGTACAAGACTCAGTCAATGGCTTCCTCAAAGCTACAGGGCTGCCAGTAGGTGCACTCTTTACTACTTTGGGTAGAACAGCAGCCAGAGCGTTGCAGTGTCAGATCATTGCGGACAATGCCTTGGTGGCATTCAATAACCTGATCGAGAATCTTAAGGTAGACCAGGAGACTTGTGCCCCTTATGTCATAGACAAAGACAAAGAGTACAAGGGGCGAGGTATGGGTGATGTGCCTAGAGGCATGCTCAGTCACTGGATTCGTATCAAAAATGGTGTCTGCGAGAATTACCAAGCAGTGGTACCCTCTACCTGGAACGCATCTCCCAAAGATGCCAAAGGACAGCATGGGCCTTATGAGGCAGACTTGATCGGACTCAAGATCGCAGATCTCTCTAAGCCTCTTGAGATTATCAGGATCATTCACTCTTATGACCCTTGTATCGCATGTGCTGTGCATGTCATGGATACCAAAGGCAACCAATTGAGTGAGTACAAAGTAGATCCTCTCTATGGTGGATGTAGCATATAAAAGGAGCTAAAATGAAAACAGTTCAGACAACGGCTCCACGTGAGGGAGCTTGCCTAGAGCGAGAGATGGAGTTTACCAGTACCTACCGGTGGCAACACTGGGTGCGGGCACTCTCTATCGTGGTTTTGACGGTGACTGGCTTCTATATAGCCAGTCCATTTGTAACACCGATACCCAATGCGGAGCCAACCAATTTCATGCAGGCACTGTTCAGAAGCTGGCATGAGATTTTTGGTTTTGTATTGATGGCAGTGGTATTATTTAAGGCGTATTTGTTCATCTTTGCGAAGAGATATAGAGATGAGATAGGATCAATTAAAGACTTTTTGAATCCTAAAGTATGGGCACAACAGATTGGATACTACCTACTGATCTCCAAACATCCACAACTGAAAGGAACCTATAATCCACTCCAGTTTATGGCATATTTGGGATTTTATCTCTTGATGTTTATTCTGATTATTACAGGTTTGGTTCTTTATTCTCATACCTATCATCAAGGATTTGGTGGGTTTATTTATAATACGATGATGTCGATTGAGGTGATGCTTGGTGGGCTTGCATGGGTCAGGGAACTGCACCATATCGCTATGTGGGGCGTGATACTTTTTGTGACGGTACATGTCTATATGGCGATCTACAATGCAGTCTTTGGAAAAGATGGTTCTATGGATGCGATCTTCTCCGGTATGAAATGGCATAAAAAAGATTAAGTATGACCTGACCGGAGATACTTTCCGGTCAGTAGAGATATTATTAGTCAGGGGAGATTGTGTTTTAGCGTAGTCTCATAGCTATCGAAAAGCCTTCTTGCTCTCCCCTTGCTAACAATATCATATAGATACATTTCTCTATCATGTACTACAAAACAATATAAAGGACTGCATATGAAGATCTTGATCTTGGGTATTGGCAATATTCTCTTTGGAGATGAAGGGGTAGGCCCACATCTCGCAAATCTGATAGAGGAGAAATACAGTTTCTCTTCTGCTGAGCATGAGGTGGATATTATCGATGGTGGTACCTTGGCACAGAGGCTTATCCCTATCATCACGGAGTATGACAGGGTAGTGATTATCGATTGTGTCAAGGTGGCGGAAGGAGATATCGGTGACGTCTATAGCTTCAACTTTGACGATATGCCAGCATATATTACCTGGGATGGCAGTGCCCATGAAGTCGAGATGCTTCAAACACTTCAGATGATAGAGATGATGGGTGATCTGCCTCCGATCAAGATCGTAGGCGTGATCCCTTATGTGATCGGTGAAAACAGCACCTTTCAGATGACAGATGAAGTAATCAAGGCAAGTTTGACTATGGAAAAAGTGATTGTTGACTATGTACGTTCTTTGGGTGTTGATGTATCGGTGAAAAATAGAGAAATTGTGATCACGGATGTGACCGCCACTACCTATACCAAAGGGGTCAACTATGATATTGGAGTATAGGCTCGATTATCGCTCCTCCTCTTTGGTCTATGAACGAATCTTTTTAAGAACATAGAGGCACTGGGGCTCAGCGCAAAGATTATGAGAGAGGGCTCCGTACTCAAGCTCTACGTGGAGACAGAAAGTACAGAAGCACTAGAGAGATTTGCTACAGCTTTTGCAGAGGCACTGCCTCACTCTATCTTTCTATATCATACGGAGGCAAAGGTGATAGAGGAGATGCCAGAAGGTGTTTCGATACAGATTCCTAAGACAAAATTGCCATTGCCTTTTTGTCCCCAATGTGCCAAAGAGGTGACCGATCCAGCGCATAAGAATTTCTATAATCTATTTACCTCTTGTGAGGTATGTGGATATGGTACCCAAGGTGAAGCCAGAAACTATAGAGACGAGATACAGCAAGCAGTCATGGCTATCGCTGGAGGTAGTCATGTATTGGTGCAGACACACTATGGAAAGTATACGGTGGGTATCCCCTCCAACGTATGTAAAGATTTCTCCTTTGATCTTCTGAGTTATGATCTTGCTACGGTGATGAAGTACGCCCATGTAGAGGAGTATGAGCTCTCTGCTCTGGCATCCTTTGAAAAACCACTGCTCATGCTGAAAACGGATCCAACATTTGCAAATGATTTCAAGATAGAGGATAGAGATCTAGCCCGCTTCAAGCTTCCTGATGACATGGTATTGTATCTGCTGATGGAGGAGTTGCACCATCTAGGTATAACACTTCTCTTTATCACACAGGAGGATATCCCTTCTCAAGATAAATGCATGATCGTCACATCTACCCAAGAGTGGTCACCGATTGAAGTGGTAGCCTCTGCCACGGATGTTGCGATTGTCTCTGGTGACAAGGGCTTGCCAGCATTTCCCACATCAGAGGAGGCTGTTGCACCAGTGAGTGCCTTCTATTCAGTGATCAAGGAGTATGCACTGGATGATGAGAACATTATCGGTATCAACCTGAGTAAAACAGCACCAAACAGCGTACTGGTACATGGCAAAAAGTATGGTACGGTAGAGTATCTCTCACTCAATTTCACATTTGACTCTATAGCAACGGTTTTCAAGCAGATCATTGAGAGTGATGAAAATGGCGGAAAGATCGTCCAGAACTATAAAAAAGCCTTCCCAGAGTATTTTGATCGTATCATTCAGATAGCATTTGAAGATACCCAGTTCAACATCTATCGCCTATGGGGCGTGGTAGCGATAGTGCTGGAGTTGACAGACAGTAAAGATCCTATAAAGGCAGCAGCGGTTTTGGAGAGAAATACGATGCTCTTCCTCGGAACCAAAGGCCCAAGAATAGATTATAAGCTACATAATGAGGAGGGAAAGGTTCGTCTCGATCCACTTATGACGATACGTACAGCAATGAGCTTTCGACTGGCAGGTGTAGATCCTCTGACTCTCTCTTATGGGGTGATGGAGAGCTTTTGTGAGTTTTTAGCCAATGAGATGGACCAGGTCAAACAGTCTATGGATACCACAGCCATTGCAGTATCGGGTTCCATGTTGGAAAACAAGCACCTTTTTAGTAAAATAAGTCAAGAAATCTCAATCAATCACAGGGTCTACTTTAATAACGAATTACCTGTTGATGGTCGAAATTTACTTTATGGAGGAATCTCCTTAGAGTATTAGAGAAGGGATGCAATGACTTACAGAATCATGATCAAAGGTACGGTACAAGGTGTGGGATTCCGTCCTTTTATCTACCAGCTTGCCATGCGTCACAGCTTGCGGGGCAGTGTACGTAATGGTGTAGAAGGTGTGGAAATACTGCTCAATGCCAGCACACTGGAGTTGGCAAAATTTCTGCAAGAGGTGCAGATGGAGATACCACCGCTGGCATTGATTGCAGAGATTGATACGCAGCGTATGACACCACAGTCATTTGATGATTTTCGGATTATACAGACAGAAGAGGGTGGAGAGATCACCGTACGTATACCTCCTGATGTATCGATTTGTCAAGCCTGTGAAGCAGAGCTCTTTGATCCTCAGAATCGACGCTTTGGCTATCCCTTTATCACCTGCACACAGTGTGGGATACGCTATACAATCATAGAGGATCTTCCCTACGACCGTCACCGTACCTCTATGCGTTTTTTCCAGATGTGTACAGCCTGTGAATCTGAGTATCGTAATCCTTTAGATAGACGCTATCACGCACAGCCGATCGGCTGTCATCAGTGCGGGCCTAGACTGTCGCTTCTGGATCATACAGGAGGGGAAGTGCCTACCCCCAAAGACAACCTGATCACTGTGGCTGTCAAGTTGCTGCTTGAGGGCAATATCATGGCAGTCAAAGGAGTAGGGGGATACCATTTGATGTGTGATGCGACCAATGAAGCAGCGGTACATAAGCTCAGGGAACGCAAACAGCGCCCGAGCAAGCCCTTTGCGGTGATGGTCAAGGATAGGCAGATGGCAAAGGAGTTGGCGTGTGTCAATGCACAAGAGGAGGTGCTTTTGGGCTCCAAGGAGCGTCCCATTGTGATCGTCAAGGAGAGGGTACCTCTGCCTGTAGGTATTGCACCAAATATTTCTAAGATAGGCTTGTTCCTCCCCTATACACCGTTGCATCTGTTATTACTACATAAGCTCAACCGTCCACTTGTAGCTACCTCTGCCAATGTGACCGATGAGCCTATCTGTACGACCTTGGCATCTCTGGAGATGCTTAACGGGGTCTATGACTATGTACTGGATCACGACCGTCAGATCGTCAATGGATGTGATGATTCTGTACTGATGGTGGTTGGAGGGCAACAGGTCATCCTCAGACGAGCCAGAGGGTATGCACCTGCAAGCGTCACACTCCCTTTTTCCCTGAAAAAACATACGCTTGCGATGGGTGCCAATCAGAAAAGCACGGTGGCGATCGGGTTTGATGATCAGGTGATCCTCTCTCCCCATATTGGAGACTTGGACAGTATTGGTTCAGTGGTGTATTATGAGAAAAATATCCAGACCCTTACACGTATCTATGATTTCGAGCCTAGCTGTATCGTACATGATAAACATCCCTATTATGAATCGACCAAAGTAGCGCAGGAGTTGCTCCTTCGACAAGCTCAGAAAGCTGATAACCAATCGGTGACTGAGCTTGTCGAAGTCCAACACCACCATGCGCATATTCTAGGTGTGATGGCAGAGAAGCAGCTTACGGGTAAAGTCTTTGGTGTAGCCTTTGATGGTACGGGATATGGGGATGATGGGAAGCTCTGGGGTGGTGAATTCATGGTATGTGACTATGAAGGCTACGAGCGAGTAGCCCATATCAACTACTTTAAACTTTTAGGTGGAGACAGGGCTATCAAAGAGCCCAAGAGGGTAGCACTCTCTCTGCTCTTTGACCTCTATGGAGAGGATGTGATCACTTTGAAAAACCCTACAGTGGAGGCTTTTTCAGAGTCAGAACTACATACCTATGTTATCGCATGGAAAAAGGGACTCAATGCACCGTTGAGCTCTTCGGTAGGCAGGCTCTTCGATGCAGTGGCTTCTCTGCTGGGAGTCTGTCATGTGATGAGTTTTGAAGGAGAGAGTGGTATGTTGCTGGAGGAACTGTATGACCCCGCAGTATCTGGGTATTATCCTTTTGGTTATGAGAAGGGGGTGATAGATATACTACCACTCTGCACAGCAATAGTGGCAGAGGAGGATATCACTGTGGCAGTGTCTAGATTTTTCCATACGCTCATAGAGCTGATCGTTACGGTCTATACGCCATACAATACCTTGCCTCTGGTGTGTAGTGGCGGGGTGTTTCAAAACAGGGTACTTCTAGCGCTTTTGCTAAAGCGCTTTCCTGATGTGATCATCCCCAATGACTTTCCACCCAATGATGGAGGGATTGCTTTGGGGCAGATGATGTATGGTGTCTCCAATTAAAGCCTTACTTCAACCCTGTGTTAAACCGCCATTCTGCCTCTTTAAGGTAATAGATAAACTGCTCATCTGAGACCCCTTTGTATTTGAGAATAAAGTGTTCAAAATACTCCCAGAACCTTGTGATGGTACTGTGTGCTTCTGACATTTTTGCTACCTTGTTGTAGGTGAGATATTTGAGGATCAGTTTCTGCTCTTGTGCTGTAGTGTCTGTGTTGCTGTAGTGTGCCACCGTAGGCATCATGAGTGTGTAGACACGGTGTTGGTAGGAGAGGGTGATAAAGTGCTGGAGCTTATCTAGGTTGGTCTCGATCTTGAGGCTTTTGGGTAGGTAGAGGTACTCGTCATAGTCCGTGACCAGATGGGTATTGCTCTGGTAGCTTTTGTCTGAGAGTGCTGCCACATATCTTCTAAATCGATCAAAATATTTTTGCACCGTAATGTGGTGCATTCTCAGCTCTTTTGCCGTCTCTGAGACAGTGCTGCCTTGTGAAAAGCACTTCCAGAGTTTCTCTTCCCTCTCCTTTTTTCGTGGACTGAATTTCCGTTTGCATTTGCTGCATTTACGCTGCCCGTCACTGAGTTGATAGGTATAAGGATGTGCACAATAGAGACATTTCATAACAAATTATACTTTTTAGTCCTTAAAATATAGTAGAAGTAGATTTTTTAATGGGTTTTTAATAGGAAAAGACTAACATACTGAATATTCATTTAGTTTTTTAAAGGATTGTCATGGAACTTTCACTACTGGTGATTTTTTGGTACGGTATTTTACACGCCTTTGGACCAGATCATTTGACAGCGATCGCTGACTTTTCTATAGGCAAGGATCAGCGGAAAACACTGCTGATTACCATCCTGTTTGCGATAGGGCATGGATTGAGTCTCTTCATCTTTGCAAAGGTACTTCAGAGTGCTCATATTTCGGATGATATATTGGCGTATGGAGATATCATTTCTGCTGCGGTGATTATCGCTATGGGAATCTATCTACTCTTTATGGTGGCAACAGAACGCATACAGCTCAGAAAGCACCTGCATGAGGGCAAAGAGCATATACATATCTGGTTTGGAAAATCACATGACCATGATGCCACTATAGCCAAGAGCTCCTCTTTTACTATGGGCTTGCTCATGGGTGCTGGTGGGGTGAGAGGGATGCTGATCACGCTGGGAGCCGTAGGTAGTGGTAATGTGGACTTTAGTATGGTGGGTGCATTTACCGCAGGCGTGATGTTGATTTTTGTAGGCTTTGGTTTTGTGCTTCTCTACTTTAACAAAACGATTTTTAGGAAGCATCACCAATGTCAGAAGAGCATTTGCTACAGCAGGGGTTGTCTCTCTTGTTGTGGGAACCAATATTTTATTAGGATAAGGAGA
>CBDCEE010000013.1:0-3710 GCA_965215705.1 Sulfurovaceae bacterium
TCTCTCAAGTTTACTATCCTGACAGGGATGAAGCATGGGGTGACTTGAAACACGAGCTTGAATTTACGTATGGCGAATGGAGTGTGAGCAATCTCTTCAAGTACTCTTTTGCATACGATAATTTCTCTGAAATGTCCAATAAGCTGCTTTATCAAAAAAATCTATTGAGTCTAGAGTTAGAACATTTCTGGAGAAAAGATCTTGAAGCAGGAGCGATATTGACCAATGAGATCGCTTTTGACATGAAATATCAATATACTAAAGAGGTCAAACTCTTTAGTAGTATGACCTATGACTTAGAACAGAAAGAGAGTAAAAAATGGCGTTCTGGTATCTTGTATGATAAGGGGTGTTGGAGTGTGGAGTTCAGTTATAACCATGATACCAAACCGATATTGGAGAAAGATGGTGGGGGCTCGATCAACAATGACACCTTTTTGGTCAGGCTCAATCTGGTACCATTTGGTGAAAGTGAGATCAGACAGTAGTGGAGATAGCAGAGGAGATACAGCAGGCACTGGATAGACTGGATTTACCTACACTGGTTACCAAATCGGATATCAAGAAGAGATACCGTCAGCTTGCCAGAGTACATCATCCTGACCTCAATCAAAGTGACGGAAACATGGAGAAGATCAACCAAGCCTACGCACTTTTGATGGAGTATATAGAATCATTTCGCTATACTTTTGATACAGATGAGATCGCAAGACAATTCCCTGGAGCAGAACATGCCAAAAAATTCAAACCATAAGTATTTTATCGATAGAGCTGATGCAGCAGAGCAGCTTTATGCAGCAATTCCTACAGAGTTTTTTCAGGATAGAGATGTCCTTATTGTTGCACTGAGTGAAGGGGGTATGGTGATCGCAGATATCCTAGCTCAGAAAATGGGTTGTAGCATGGATATACTTTTAAGTGAATCTATCATGGCACCGAATAATCCTGAACTCTCCATTGCCAAAGTGAGTGAAACACAGGAGATCGTGATACATAAAGTACTGATCAATGCCTTTGGCATTGATGAGGAGTTTGTCTATAAAGAGGCAAAAAGAGTGTATGATGATACGATACTAAGCCACCTCTATCGTTATCGAAAAGGGGGCTCCCTGCAGTCAGTATCGGGTAAAGCGGTGATACTGGTAGATGAGTGTGTGGAGACTGACTTTACGGCTATTGTAACGATCAAGTCCATGATCGGTAAGGAGGCAAAAAATATCTATATCGCCACACCGATACTGGATGAGGCTTCACATGAGAGCCTGACTCAGATCAGTGATGGTGTATTTTGCCCTCATCAGATACGAGACTATATTTCGATAGAATACTATTATGAAAACTTGGAGAAACCAGTGTTCTCTGAACTAGAAAGGATTTTAAAACATTATGAATGAAAAGAGAGTAGAGATTGATCTGAACAATCTCCAAGAGGAATATATTTTTGATAAGGTAGCCAAACAGGCGAGTGGTGCTGTACTCTATAGACAAGGCAAAGCAGTACTCTTGGCTACAGTGGCCATTGATGAGAAAGCAGTCGAAGAGGATTTTCTTCCTATGACGGTGCAGTATATTGAGAAATCCTATGCAGCTGCCAAGATACCAGGTGGGTTTATCAAACGAGAAACAAAGCCAGGAGATTTTGAGACACTGACATCCCGTATCATTGATCGATCATTGAGACCATTGTTTCCTAAAGGATTTAACTATCCCGTATCGATCGCTGTAACTGTGTTGAGTAGTGACAGTGATGTTGATATGCAGGTAGCAGCACTCCATGCGGCATCAGCAGCACTTTTTGTCTCTGATACACCAGTTTCCCAGACCCTTGCAGCAGTAAGGGTAGGGAAGAGAGGAGATGAGTTCACTATCAATCCTTCCAACGGAGAGTTGGCAGAGGGCACACTGGATCTTTTTGTGGTAGGTTCAGGTGAAGACATATTGATGATAGAGATGCGTGCTATGGCATCAGAAGTGATAGATGATGTGGTAGGCGGTGCAATAGCAGAGATGCCACTTATTTTGGAACATCATGAGTGTAATGAACTGGATGAAAAAGCACTTTTGGGTGCAATCGGTTTGGCACAGGAGGCAATATCCGCTGCCAGTACCAAATACGCAGAAAGATTTGCTACAGTACGGAGAGAGCCACTGGTACTGGCACTTACAGATGAGAAGATCGATAGTGTACTCTATGCCTATATCGAGAAACACTTCAAAGAAGCAGTAGAAGATGCGGTGAGATCGATGGCAAAAAGTGAGAGGAGCATAGCACTTAAACATGTCAGAACTGCTATTATGGATGCCAAAGCGGCCGAGGGTGAGACGGTAGAGAAAGAGGTGCTTTCCCGGGTCTTGGAGGCGTACAAACGTAGTATCGTCAGGGCACTGATCCTAGATCAGCATATCAGAGCGGATGGTAGGGCCCTGGATGAGATACGTCCGATAGAGATAGAAACCAATCTCTTACCTTCTGTGCATGGTTCCTGCCTTTTTACAAGAGGGCAGACACAGGCACTTGTGACTACTACACTGGGTGATAGTAGAGATGCACAGTCTTATGAGTTGATTACGGAGAAGGAGTCCAGATCAGAACACTTCATGGTACATTATAACTTCCCTGGGTATGCAGTGGGTGAAGCGAAGTTTATCGGAGCACCAGGACGCAGGGAACTTGGACATGGCAATTTGGCAAAGCGGGCACTGGAGCCTACGATTGATATTCGACATGATGGGACAGTTAGGCTGGTTTCCGAGATACTGGAAAGCAATGGCTCCTCCTCTATGGCAACGGTCTGTGGGGGTTCCTTAGCACTCAAGGCTGCCGATGTTAAGGTACAGAAGCTTGTATCAGGTATCGCTATGGGACTGGTAACAGAGGGTGAGAAATACGCCGTGCTTTCAGATATTATGGGGCTGGAAGATCATGACGGAGATATGGATTTCAAAATCACAGGAACAAGAGATGGTATCACTGCGATGCAGATGGATATCAAACTGGGTGGTATTGAGCTATCGATCCTTGAAGAGGCACTTACCCAAGCCAAAAAAGGGCGATTGCATATCTTGGAACTGATGGAAAAAGCAGCAGATGAGATCACGCCTAGTGGTGCACTCCCCAGTATAGAGTTTTTCCATATTGACCCTTCCAAAATCGTAGATATTATCGGAAAAGCAGGTTCCACGATTCGAGAGATCATCGAAAAATTTGGTGTTACGATTGATCTGGATCGTGATGCTGGAGGTGTTAAGGTTGCAGGAGATGACAAGGAGCAGGTGACTGCTGCCAAAGAGCATATTACTACGATAGCTTCCGCACCGACGAAGCAGCAGATGCAGTATACTATTGGTGAAACCTATCATGGCAAAGTGAAAAAGATCGTAGATTTCGGGATGTTTATTGAGATGCCAGATGGCTTTGATGCACTGTTACATATCTCTAAGGTACGTAAAGAGAGAGTCAATGATCTGCACAGTCTCTATAGCGAGGGTGATGAGGTCGCAGTGATTGTGCTGGAACAAAAAGGCAAAAAGGTAGAATTGGCTACAGAGGAGTACTACCTGTAGCTATCGGATATTGAATCGTAATAGATCTTTTCTAGCAAAAGGCATATAGGATTCCCGTGTAATGATGATTCGCATACCTGGATGAGCCCATCTGTAGATCGTTTGTATCTCCTTGGGATCTATATGGATGCAGCCATGGCTCATCC
>CBDCEE010000014.1:0-96579 GCA_965215705.1 Sulfurovaceae bacterium
AAAAAAAGATACACTCTTTGCCAAGCAAAAGAAAACAAGAAAAAAGAAGGAAAAATAGATGCCTGATTTAGTCCATGTAACCTACAATCAAACAGGAAAGAGCAAGAAGATCAATGAGCTTGGTATGCGAGAAATGCAAGCAAAAGCCTATGAGGGAAGAACAGCACAATATCTATTACTTAAAGCACCTCCTGCCTCTGGAAAATCAAGAGCTTTGATGTTTATTGCCTTAGATAAACTACAAAATCAAGGTATTAAAAAGGTTATCGTTGCAGTTCCTGAAAAGTCTATTGGGGCATCTTTTGAAACTACGGAATTAAAAAAATATGGCTTTTTTGCAGACTGGGAGCCTAATCCCAAATATAATCTCTGTACCCCTGGAGAAGAGAAGAGTAAAGTATCTGCTTTCTTGGAGTTCATAGATAGTGATGAACAGATACTCATCTGTACCCATGCTACTTTACGCTTTGCCTTTGAGGGGCTTGATGAGAAAAAGTTAAACAATACACTCCTTGCCATAGATGAGTTTCATCATGTATCTGCTGATGGAGATAACAGACTGGGTGAAGTGTTGAAAAATATTATGGCTAAGTCTGATGCTCATATCGTAGCTATGACAGGCTCTTATTTTAGAGGGGATAGTGTGCCTGTACTCTTGCCAGAAGATGAGGCTAAATTTACCAAAGTAACGTACAATTACTATCAACAATTAAATGGATATGAGTATTTAAAATCATTAGGTATAGGGTATCACTTCTATACAGGTAGATACTTCAAAAAGCAGCCAGATAAAGAGATGTCAGCTTTGGCAGAAGTGTTGGATGAAGATAAAAAAACGATTATACACATACCGAGTGTAAACTCAGCAGAATCATCTAAAGAGAAGTATGAAGAGGTAAATCATATCATAGATGTTTTGGGTGATTTGGAGTATCAAGATGAAGAGACTGGGGTATTGTATGTCAAAAGTCAAAAGACAGGCAAGATATTAAAAGTTGCAGATTTAGTAAATGATGATCCTAAATCTAGAGACAAGATTTCAAACTATTTAAGAGAGGTGGACTCTGTAGATGATATTGATATTATCATTGCTTTAGGCATGGCAAAAGAGGGCTTTGACTGGCCCTACTGTGAGCATGCACTAACCATAGGATACAGAGGATCTCTAACTGAAATTATACAAATCATAGGAAGAGCTACAAGAGATAGTGACAACAAAACCCATGCACAATTTACTAACCTCATAGCTCAGCCTGATGCAGAAAATGATGATGTCAAACTCTCTGTCAATAATATGCTTAAAGCGATTACTGCCTCTTTGCTTATGGAGCAGGTGTTGGCACCCAATTTTAAATTTAAACCTAAAGGTTTAGATAGCAATGATGATAAAGATGATGACGGGGAAGATGGAGAGACTATAGAGATTAAAGGCTTTAAACTCCCTACATCTCAAAGAGCCAAGGATATTATAGAATCAGACCTCAATGACCTTAAAGCAAAAATACTTCAAGATGACCAAATGCTTAAAGCGATGCCAGGGAATATTGAAGCTGAAGTAATTAATACTATCTTGATACCTAAAATTATACGAGAAACATACCCTGATTTGGATGAGGATGATGTAGAAGCAGTACGACAACATGTTGTCGTAGATTCTGTTATAAAAAATGGTACGATAGAAGAGCAAGGCGATAAAAAGTTTATTCGCATGGCAGGAAGTTTTGTGAATATTGATGATATTCATATAGATTTGATAGACCAAGTAAATCCATTTCAAAAAGCGTTTGAGATATTGTCTAAATCAGTGACTACACAGGTACTTAAACTTATAGATGACCATATTCAAGCAACAAAAATAGAGATGACAGAAGAAGAAGCCATCATTTTGTGGCCGAAAATAAAAGAGTGGGTAGCTAGTACTGGCTCACAGCCTAATTTACAGTCTTTTGACCAAAAAGAGAAAAGAATGGCAGAGGCATTGGTCTTTTTACGAGAACAAAAAAGAAAGAAGATGTTAAATGAGTAAGAAAACTTTAGATGATATTTTCAATGATGACGATTTAGGTATATTGGATGTCAAGCCTAAAACTTCAAATATAAAATCTGAGGAAGATAGGCTTATTGACTCTTTTGAAGAAATAAATATTTTTATAGACAAGAACGGTAGAGAACCTGCTTCATCTAGCATGTCAGAGTATAGTCTGTTGGCTAGATTGAAAAATTTTAGAGATGATGAAGAAAGCAAAAAGATTTTAAAGCCATTTGATAGACATGATTTACTGGGGTATGTTGAGCTTGATACACCTACTATAGATGATATTTTCAATGATGATGATTTAGGACTTCTGGAAACGGACAGTGAGTTGGAGATCTTTAAATTTAACCACACTCCTAAGCCACAAGACAGGGCTGAGACTGACTTTGTAGCTAAACGTGCACCAATCAAAGAAAAAGAGTTTGAACAGTATGAAAAGATGTTCCATCAAATACACCAAGAACTAAAAATCAGGAGTAAGAAAAATTGCAGATTTTAAAGATGTTGAAAAACATTTAAAGGCAGGTCGTTTTTACTTGCTTGATGGCGTTCTTCTATATTTAGAAGAGGTAGTAAAATGAGAGAGAAGATAGTGTTAAATTAGGTAAAAATACACGAAGAAGAAAAGACGGTCGTACACGTATTATCTTTGAAAATGCAACACTGAGTAATATGCTCTACAGATCATTAGGTAAATCACTATACAGTAGCGGTAAACGAATTACTGAACCAAAAGAACTAAATACACCAGACCTGTTTGTAAATGCAGATAGTATCAAAGAAGAAGATATCCAAACAGGGTGGGTATACGTACTTAAATCTAAATCAGATAATGAAGAAATAAAGAGCATAAAAGACTTATACAAAATAGGGTTTTCCTCTACTCCTGTAGAAGAACGTATTAAAAATGCCAAGAATGAAGCAACATATTTATATGCGGATGTCCATCTAGTTGCTAAATATAATTGTAATAATATTAATGCAAATAAGCTTGAAAGTTTATTACATAGATTTTTTGCAAATGCCTGTTTAAACATAGACTTATTTAACGACAATGGTCAAAGAATCACACCAAGAGAATGGTTTGTAGTACCTTTTTATGTACTAGATGAGGCTATTGCTTTGATACTTGGAGGTACTATTTTGAATTATGAGTATGATGTGGTCGGTCAGAGGATACAGTTAAAAAAATAAGATTAATAACAGAATAAAATGGATCTCGTGAACCTATATATGCATAATTAATTTTAAAGTAGTACAATTGATAAAAAACAGGAAGTAATATAGTGGGGAGGAGGCCTCAAAATGCCTAATGATGGTGCAGCAAATAATTTAGTCGGTTTAACTTTTGATAGCACATGGATTATTAAAGAAAAAATCCAACGTGGAGACAACGATACGGGCTCTTTTTTTTCAGTTGGATATATTGCAGAAAAAGAAGGTAAGTCATATTTTCTAAAAGCCTATAATTTAGCACGATTTTTTAGTATGAATGGTCAGGGAAGTGTTATGGACGCAATCTCTGAAATGTCAACAGCATATAAGTATGAAAGAGATTTATCTGAGCATTGTAAAAATAAACATGTAACAAAGGTCGCTTTTGTTCAAGGTTATGGTGAAGAAAATATTAGCGGGTATGTGTATGGTGTTGTTCCATACCTTGTATTTGAATTAGCAGAGGGCGATGTAAGAAAAACATTGTCATATTCACAATCTTTGGATTATGCGTGGAGATTTAAATCATTGCATGATATTGCAATTGGCATCAAGCAATTACATAGTGTAAAAGTTTCCCATCAAGATTTAAAACCATCAAATATTCTTGTATATAGTGAAGAAAGTAAATTGGGGGATCTCGGAAGATCTGTATGTGAAGATATTGATGGTCCCTATAATAGATTACCATACACAGGTGATTTAACATATGCCCCTCCTGAAATCATATACGGCTATCATGATAATCATTCTGGAGCAAGAGCTTATACTTTAGATTGCTATATGCTTGGTAGCTTGATTACTTATTATTTCACAGGTTTAACCATGAATGCATTGCTTATGCAGTATATACCAAATGAGCATTCTCCTGAAAAATGGAAAGGTGGTGACTATGAGATGCTGGAACCATATATCATACATGCTTTTGAAAATGCACTTTCTGAATTTTTAGATAATATCAAGAAAGAAGAATACAAAAAGGATTTAGAATTTTTAGTAAGAAATCTTTGTAATCCTAACCAAAAAGAAAGAGGGCACCCCAAAAGTATTTCATTGGAATATGAAAAAAATTATGATTTACAGCGTTTTATTTCCAAATTAGATTTTCTTAGGTATAAATCTGAAGTAGCTGTTAAAAGGTTTGAATAATGGCTAATATATTCAAGCAAGAAGCAAGAAATGTTGTCCCAGGTTGGAGAAGTTTTAATAATACATTAGATTTGGGTGAATTAAGCTCCCCAAAGGAACAGCAATTTGTACCAGAGCGGCAAAATATTGATGAATATATTTTTGATTTTAAGCAAAATTATTCTGTAGCCCATGCCTCAGAACTAATTAGTGCAGCAGTTTCAAATAATCAATTAGAAGTTAATGAAGTACATGATGCTGCAAAATTTATCTTAGATAGGGGTGATGAAACAACAAAAGCTCAAGCGAGGCTTGCGGAAAAAATATATAAAAAGGAGCCTATATATCGTCATCCTATTCGTAGTGTAATATTACCTATATCTCAATTCAATATTGATGATTATCGTAAACAAATAAAACATTTAAAAGAAGCTATTCGATATTATCCTTATAATGCAATATTATATGTTGAACTTTCAAGATGCTACTCAACACTAGGAGAAGAAAACAAGGCTATTCAGGCGATGAAGACTGCGTTACATTTGGCTCCAAACAATCGTTTTGTTTTAAGAAGTGCTTCTAGATTATTTGCACATTTCCACACAGAAGAAAAAGATTATTTGAGTTATATACATTTTTATCTGAAAAAGCATGCTAAACTAACTACCGATCCTTGGATATTATCAGCAGAAATATCTATTTCTACCGTACTTGAAAAAAGTTCACGGTTTATTAAGAAAGGGATTGAAATAATTAATTCTAATAATTTCTCTCCTTATAGCTTTACTGAGTTAGCTAGTAGCCTTGGTACTGTAGAAATTTTAAATGGAAGTAATAAAAAAGGTAAAAAATATTTTCATAAAGCTCTTATATCTCCTAATGACAATACATTGGCACAAGCAGAGTGGGCAACACATGAAAAAATTGTTTTAGATATTGATCAGAGTAACTATAGTAATAAAGCAAATTTTGAAGCAATGGCATTAGACTTATATCATAATGAAAAATTTGAGGACACCTTGGACTATACAAGAAAATGGTTTATGGATCAGCCATTCTCAAGAAGACCTGTATTGTTTGGATCAAGTTTAATAAGTTCATTATCTGAAAATAAAGAAAAAACACAAGACTTATTAGAACTATTGAAAGCAGGATTGATAAGCCACCCTGGAGATCCTACATTGATTAATAATTTAGCATATGCTTTGTCCTTGAATGGAGAAGCTGATCAAGCATTGAATTATATTCAGGAACACAAATATCATAAGATGGATAGAAGTACAAAAATTTGCTTTAAGGCAACAGAAGGCTTAGCCCAAATGCGTTTAGGAAACCTAGAAGTAGGAAGATCACTATATAGAGAAGCAATAATGGAATCAAAAGATGCTGATGAAAAAACTTTAAACTGGAAGGCAATATTGAATTTTGCCAGGGAAGAAATAAAGATTGGGACTAAAGGAATCGAAGGGCTAATGGATGCAGTTGAAAAAATACCTGGACAGGAACCTGAAATTAAACGTTTACGTAAAGAAACGATTGATTCGTATAAAAAACAGAAAAGCATTGATGAAGGGCTTACAAGAGCTATAGAAGGTATTAAAGGAACAATGCAGCCATAAAAATATTTTAAATATATCTTTTCTTGATTAAATGATTTTATGCCTATCTAGCCACTCACCCCACCACTGCACAAGTTCCTTTCTTTAATCTAAATACTGAAGCCTTTTTATAAGCTTGTAGGCTAATTGTACTTTTATGACTTCTGAGCTAAAACACTCTTTTCATGGCTACGGGGAAGAACATGGCACGGAGAAGCAGTGGAGTACGATGAAGACATTTCCCTCTTTCTCCTAAACTCTAGTAGAAATTAGCAATCTCAATACAACTTATCTCAGCAAGTTCTCGCTCAAGTACCTCTCTATCTTCTGCAGGGATGTCATCAAAAATGGCATCACGTTTAATGTCATTAAGAATTCTATCTCGTAGACTATCATTTTGAGATTTTCTTAAAACTTTTTCTTGTAGTTGTTGACCGTACTTTTTACCTTTGTATGTAAAAATAGTTTTCATGTGTAGTTCTCCTTGATATAGTTTAAAATAAAGTTTTTAAGGTGTTCAATATAACAGAAACATAGGGATGTTTTTGAAATATTGTAATCAGTATAACCAGTAAACATATAGTCAATACAATTGTGACAATAGCTAAGGGAAGAGTGCAAATATGTATAGCCAAATAGAGCAAAATAGCGTATATTAATATTGTACTTAGTTTCATATCCTCTCCTGCATTATTATCTTACTCTTCAACAAGCTGAATGCTAATACCTCTATACTCTGTAAACTGTAGTTTTCGATACTTCTTTATGATGAGAGGCAATAGTAATATGAAGGTTATACTCCATGGAACAACATAAGGATGCTGCTCTGAGAATGCAATAGGATCTGTATATTTCAATATCGCTATACCCAATATCAAATCAAGTAAAATAATGCTTATAGTCCATTTTAGTACATTCATAGTGACTCCTATAAATGTATCATACATAAAAAGATCTCTTTTGATTAAAAATCTTTCAAATTGTCATACTTTTAGTCGTAACAGTCACAATCGTAATTGTCACAGTGTTGACATCTACTTTGGCTACCAAGACCAAAAATAATAAATAAAAGAACCAAACTTATAAGTACAACCATTATCCCTGTGTCACCCGCGGTGCTAAAATAGGCAGTATAAAAGACTGCTAAAAGAGTAGTTTTTACAACCAAAAAGCCAAAGGAACAGAGTAAATCTGTTAGAGTCTTTTTCTAATGTATTTTAGAAGGAGATTTATGCTTAAAAAAGGTGAAGTAAAAATGATCCACAAGATGATAAAAGAGGGCTTAAGTAAGAGTGCTATTGCACGTAAACTTGGGCTGAGTCGAGATACTGTTTCAAAGTACGCCAAATTACCAGAAGGTCACATTCCTGCCATAAAAAGAGAAGCTACCAGTACCACAGTAGATGCGTATCTTCCTCATATTGCAAGAATGCTAGAGGAGGCACATAAGTTAGATGTACATATTCCCTCAAGCTCTATCTATAAAGAAATCCAAAAGATGGGGTATAGTGGTTCCCTTCGTTGGATGCAAGAGAATATGCAAAGGCATGAACTTAGACGTAAAGTTGAAGATGAAGAGCCTTTAGTAAACTTTGAAACAGCCAAAGGTAAGCAGATGCAAGTCGATTGGATAGAGTTTCCTAAAGATGGGCTATCTGCCTTTGTGGCTACGATGGGATACTCAAGAGCATCGTATGTGGAGTATGTTACAGATGAGAAAGTAGATACGCTCATCAATTGTCATATGAATGCCTTCTCCTACTTTGGTGGTGTTCCACAAGAAGGTCTCTATGACAATATGAAGACTGTTATTCTCAAACGTAATGTCTATGGCAGAGGCAAACACAAATTCAATGAACAATTCCGTGACTTTGCCAAACACTGCGGTATGGAACTTAAAGTGTGTAAACCCTACAGACCACAAACCAAAGGTAAAGTAGAACGATTTAACCATTATCTGAGATACAGCTTTCATAACACTTTTAAAGTACGATTGTCCATGATGGGATACACGATGAATAAAGAGAACGCAAACGCTGAAGTGATGGATTGGTTAGACTATACTGCCAATGCGAGAATACATCAGACTTTACTACAAAAACCATTTGATTTACTTGCACAGGAGCAGTTACAGCTGCTGCCTGTGCCGAAGCCATATAACGGTATCCACCCATTAAAAGCAACGTCTAAAAGTATAACACAAGAGCCTATAGTCAAACCTAAACCCCGTATACATATCCCTCAACGTGATTTACAAAGTTATGACGAGTTCATTCCTGCTGCCATCGCATATTTACTAACGTATAGTCTTATTACAGGAGGGGCATCATGGCAATAAATGAGCAGATAGAAGCTTTGTGTAAAGAACTTAAACTTAATTCTCTTTGTAAAACACATCATGAGCTGAGTAACCGTGCAGCCAAAGAGAGCTGGAAATATAGTGAATATCTGTATGAGGTACTTAAAAGTGAATCTGACTCTAAAGCCGAACGCTCTAGAGCAACACTTACCAAGATGGCTGGGTTTCCCACAATTAAAACATTAGAACAATTTGACTTTGATTTTACAGTAGGCGTAAACAGAAGACAGATAGAAGAATTATCGACTATGGAGTTTGTCAGAAGAAAAGAGAACATCATTCTACTGGGTCAGTCTGGTGTGGGTAAAACGCATCTTGCTATTGCACTAGCATATCAAGCTGTACAGAAACGTGTCAAAGCACGCTTTATTACAGCTTCTGATCTCATACTTCAAATGAGTCAAGCAAAGAAAGAGAAGCGTTATGATGCTTTTTTACGACAGGCTGTGATGTCTCCTGCATTACTTGTCATTGATGAGATAGGTTACTTTCCTATGAGCAAAGAAGACGCACATCATTTCTTTCAAGTTATCTCTCGCAGATATGAACGTGGCTCAACCATTGTTACCTCTAATTTAGTCTTCTCACAATGGAGTAGTATCTTTGCAAATGACAAGGTAGTTACTACAGCTATTTTAGATAGATTATTGCACCATTCTCATGTGATAAATATACTTGGAGATTCTTACAGATTAAAAGAGAAAAAGGAGGAAGAAATGAATGGATCAGATCTTTATGAATTTGAACCAAAAAAGAGTAAAAAGTAGGACTAAAATATTGATGTTGCTTACGGTTACATTTCGTTAAAAAAAACTTACGAAAAACTGCCTATTTTAACTCCGCGGTTGACATATGACAGTCATGACTATTTTCCTATTATTGCTTGAGTGTTCGATCTTTGAACATTCTTGTCTCACTATCTAATATACTGGCATTGTCTGTTCCCATTTTTGTAGCAGAATAAGTATGAGTATCTTTAGTTGGAGTTAAGAGACCTAATCTTACGCATGATGCAGATATCCCCATTGAGCACTCTGATCTGTATTTGGCAATCATCTCTGTTGTAGATGTGGACAAGCCTGCACTTTCCCCATAATGAGAGTTAACCTTTTTATCTTCACACGCTACAAAAACAAGTATACCTATACAAATCAATATTATTTTTTTCATTTAACACCTCCAATATTTTTATAATTATCCTATAGGATAATGACTTAAATATTATAACTTTGTAATCTTAGATTCATACTACTCTATAGGATAAATATGGATCAAAATCTTTCTGAAGTTTCTGATAAAGAGATACAAAGATATCAACAATATATTGGGAAACATGTTAAGTCGCTAAGAGAAGAAAATAACATATCTCAATTACAAATGGCTCTTTCTCTTGGGATTAAATCTGTAGCATTTTATTCTAACTGTGAAAACAGTAAAAATGATAAACATTTTAATACAGAACATCTATATAAAATATGTAAAGTATTGCAGATATCTTTAAGTGATTTTTTTAAAGATTTGGAAGAGTTTATTTAGTTTAGAGTTTCTGTGTCTTTTTCAATAATTCTAATAGTCATATAAAATAAACCTGCGATAGCACTCAAAACCAATATTGTTGTTAGTAGTCCCATAAAAATCCTTTTTTTAATTATATTTAGTATAGCTAATTCATATAATCGTGTCAAATAAAACTTTACATACATTCCCTATATATAATATATACGCATGTGCGTACACACGCGTATATTAGAATAATATTATATATAATAATTAATGTATATATAATATATAGAGTACTTTAGGCAAAATTAATTTTAAAAAATGCTTTTGTACTTGAACGTTCTAATGCTGATTTACCAAATAATATTTGCTTTAAGCTCAAGTGGCTACGTTCTTCAAGGAGGTATAAAACTGTCTCTTCTTCACATGCAAATAAAATCATACTTGCAGAAATAGGGATAGTGTAAAAAAAATACTCGTCCCCATTTCCTGCCTCAACAATGGTTGGGTTATAGTAATAAACAACTTTTTTATTTATTCTAGATTTCCTAAAATATCTATTGCTTGAGGGTAATAGAAATGAATATGTATCTCCAAAAATAACAGAAATCAAAAAGTAATTTGGATGCAAAAAATCACTATTTTTACTAGGAGAAAACTGACTCATGAATTTTGTAAATTGAAGCTCGTTCACACCTAATGTTGAAACTGCCCATTTGATTATTATGCTTAAAATATATGGATAATCAAAATTATATGTTTGGCTTTTTTCGTAAAAATAAAATGAGCTACCACCATTTAAAGTATCTTCAATGGCATACTCAAAAAGATAGCTTATGTAGCTATTCATTAGCTCCTTCGAGTTGAAAATTTGTGCAATATCCATGTAGTTTTCAAGAGTTCTACCTAATGCAGGAACAAAGCATTGATTACTCCTAACACTTATACTAAATGTAGTTGTACTTAAGTCAGTCTCTTCCTCTTTTAAAACATCTTTAGCATAATCTCTTTTAGCTACAGAAAGTTCATCCCAATAACCAGTCTTTTCAACAAATGATCGTTCATAATCACTTAATGTTTTTTTGTTTATATCTCCCATTTTTTATTTCCTTTTTATATTGTTTGTGTAAAGTTTAAGTTAAGTACATAGTCAAGTACAGAGCTAATAGTATAGGTTCCTGCGAGACTTTTTGCCAGACCACTTTTTTTATCTAACCATGATGCCGAACAGCCAATTATCTTTGCAGCTTCTTTCCTACTAAGTATCATACGTTCATGCTTACTTAATAAAAGTTGATACAATAACTCTCGTATATCGACATTCTTTTCTCTACCAACAAAATAATCTAGCAATATGATCTATTCTGTATCTAATCTTGACCATTTTTTGATGATATATCTTTATAAAATATAGGACCAAGACATTGCTCTCTCATCTCGTAAAGCCAATCTTTTCCTTTAGGTATTTCTTGTGCAAGCTTCTTTGTACTAAACAAAATGGACACCCTGTTTTTTCAAATAAGTTTTTAATACCCGAATTTAAATCCAAAGTGCAATTTTTAAAAGACAATTTGAAAAAAGAGTTTTTGAGAGTTGTTTCTTTTGGATTTGAAGAGGTTAGATGCTAAAATAACTTCCAAATCTGACCAAAGATAAAGGAAGTGATATGTCATATACGCATCTAACCCTAGGAGAAAGATACCATATTCAAGCTTATATAAGCAGAGGATATAGCAATAAAGAGATAGCCAAACAGCTAGGAGTGCATCCCTCGACCATCAGCCGAGAGATACGAAGAAACAAAGGGGATATTGCTGGAACCTATTTTGGATATGGAGCCCATGATAAATATAAAAAGAGGCAACAAGACCATGCCAGAAAAGCCAATCTAAAACTCACAGATTCTACTATAAAGCTTATCAAAAAGTATCTCAAAAAAGAGTACTCACCCGAACAGATCTCCGCCACACTGTCTATCAAACACTCCATAACCATATCCCATGTCACCATCTACACATTCATCCATGAAGATAGGCTGCATAATGGTACACTCCATACAAAGCTCAGACACAAAGGAAAACGAAGAGCCAAGTATGGTAAAGGACGAAAGAACCGTATCCCTAATAGAGTCTCTATTGAACAAAGACCTACTATCGTAGATGATAAAATAAGAGTAGGAGACTTTGAAGCAGATACCATCATTGGCAAAGGCAGACAAGGAGCAATCGTTACTATAGTAGAGCGAAAGTCCATGTATGTAAAACTCTCACTGCCTGTAAGAAAGAAAGCCCTTATCGTAGCCAATGAGATGATACGACTACTGGGAAGATACAAGAAACATGTGCACACCATTACCACAGATAACGGTTTGGAGTTCGCCAAACATCAAACCATTGCAAAAAAACTTAAATGTGATTACTATTTCTGTCATCCTTATAGCTCTTGGGAGAGAGGACTCAATGAGAATATCAATGGACTCATCCGTCAATATATCCCAAAAGGCAGTAGCTTTGAACATCTCACGGCTAAAGATATTAAAAGGATTGAGAACAGACTTAACCATAGACCTAGAAAATCTCTAGGATGGAGAACACCTTATGAGGTATTTCATGAAAATTTAAAGGCTTCATAGGAAAATTTGGATAGAATTTTTTAGAGGTGAAATTGCACTTTGGATTTAAATTCAGGATATACTGTTCTCTTTCATTTGTATTTGTCATGCTTAATTCCATGTGTTAAAATACTTGTCCTATAATCCAAGATAGAAAAAACCCACAACTATGGTAAAACGTTTTTGGCTTATATGCTAATGGCATATATCATTTAACAACCTTATACAAATGGCAATTAAATATCATAATAAATTTTGGTGCGTCAGGTAAGTTTGTATAAATATAGGGGGATGAAAGCTCTAAAAAAGACAGAGGTATCCTAGTGACTTTATGTAAAATTAATTACATATGTCAAAGAAATATATAGTATCTATATATTTTGTATGTTGGGTGATAACACTCTAAAATAGGTAGAGCCACCGAAATCCTAAATGAAGGATAAAAATAGATACAAGTATAATAGCATATGTAAAGATAAAACCGCAAAAAATATTAAAATTTGTACATGTGGTATCACATAGGTATCACTTGACAAAAGTTACAAAGTTAATAAATCTTTAGAAGTAGCGTTATTTAGGGGGATAGAGTATATTGATAATTTTATATGGCCGGGAGAGGGGGACTGTATTTTAAAGCTTTTGTCAATTTTCAGAAAGTCTCTTCAATTATCATCAAGTATCCATATAATCGTTTCTACTTGACATTATAACATGAATCAACTATAATCTTCTATAATCAAGTTTTACCATATAAGGTGGTATATAGGTGGTATTTAAAATGCATAAAAATCAATGGATTACATCCAAAAAATTTACAGGTGTTAGATATAAATTACTAGAAAATAATGACCGAAGTTATCAGATCCGATATAAAGTCAATAACAAACTAAAAGAAGAGGTTATTGGCAAAAAGTCTGAAGGGATTACAGAGCAGTATTGTTACCAAAAAAGAAATGAGGCACTCAATAGAGCTAAGTTTGGTGATGACGCTCCCATCATTAAACACAAGCGTAAAAACTTTATCACCGTACAGAGCCTTGCAGATACCTATTTCAATGATACGATTGATAACAAATCTAATAAGCGTATACTAGGGAAATATAATTTGCATATTAGACCAATTTTTGGAGAGAAAGATATTCATGCTATCGATCAAGATGATCTCCTTAAATGGAGACGTACACTAATGCCTAATCGAGCACCAAAAACAGTCAATAGTACAGTAGAGCTACTCTCGACTATCTATAATCATTCCATAAAAAAAGGCATAAAAGTCATTAATCCCTGTGTGGGCATCAAAAAACTTATCGTGAGCAATCAGCGAGAAAAATATCTTGATCTTGAAGAAATAAAACAACTCAAGAATAAGACCAAAGAACATATAGCACTCTATACCTTTGTCCTGCTTTCTCTTAGTACAGGCGGGAGGAGGGAAAGCATCCTCAATGTCAAGAAAAAAGACATCAATCTAAAAACAGGAACCATATCTCTCATAGATTTTAAAAATGGAGGAGAGAGATATACTGGTTTCTTGGAGCAGGAAACGCTTGACTTTTTAAAGAGCCTTAATTGGCAAGCCATAAAGCAGAATGATTATATAGTAGGACTATCAAATTTTATGCTTCCTGCCAAAACTCTTTCTAATCAGTTATCCCCCATCATCAACGAGCTCTTTAACGATGGGTTAGATGCGAAAGATACAAAACACAGGGCCGTCATACACACTCTTCGACATACTTTTGCTTCTCACTTAGCAATCAATGGTACACCCATTTTTACAATAAAAAAACTCATGAACCACCACGACATCGAACAGACTATGCGGTATGCCAAGCTAGCTCCTGATAGTGGGAAAGAGGATGTATTTAAGCTTTACTCTTGATTTTTTTTCTCTTAATACAAAAATTTTTCAAGGGTACTAGTAGCTTATCATGTCGCTCCAAAGTTGAGTGATAAAATAGTCTTATAGTTACCCTATCTTCATTAATTTGCAAATCTTTCTCCCACATACCCTTAACATCTTTATCAAATATTTTCGCTATAATTTTTTTATAATCCTCCAAACTTACTTCATCTAAATAAATTTTAAAATATCGTTTACATACATATTCTAAAATTTGATCTTTTCTTATTTCTTCTTTTAAGAAGGTTAGGCTTTTTATCTCTCCTGAAAAAAGACTTCCATCATCATCAGGTATGCTCTGTATATAACTTTTTAAAGCAGAGGTGATATCATTGTTGTTTGACCATATTTTTTCTAAATACACATACCCATACACAAGATTTACAAGATGTATATAATAGATACCATAAATTTGGTCACATGCAATATAGTCCATCCTTGATGCTCTAATATACTTCAAAAATGTTTTATATCGTTTATTTGATGTCATCTCTTCAAACACACTAACTACTCTCTCATATATTTCAGAAGTAAAATTAAAACCGCTAATAATATTGTATGTATTATCCAAATATTCTTTTCCTTTTGACGGGTTTAGGTCTTTGTTTTTCACTATTACTTGAGGAGGAAGTACCCTTTCCTCTAGCACAGTGCAAAGAACCTTCAAGTCTTCCTTGGCCTCTTCTCTGGCTTGTACCACTAACTTATCATTAGTAGTAAATTCACCTTTTGGTATATTCATATTTTGATATATCTGCTCCGTCATTATATCAAGAAGGTTTTGTTTCATAAATAGATAAACTCTTATGAAAAATTCATTTTTAGTAAAATGCGATTTTTCTGTTAATATGTGCATATAAGCAACAAAGACATCATCAAATCCATCAGATTCATCAAAATACGCATTAAAATTACATAAAACTAAGTTTTCACATTCTTGAATTGATGAAACTTTAACATATTTAGAGTATTGATTGGTTGCCTCAATTATTTGCTCCTCTATATTTTTAGCCACTTGCATATTCATAAAGCTTTTTAGCATTCAAATATCCTTAATATTTTCTTAATAAAGCGGTAATTTTATCTAAAAAACCTCTATATTTAAGCATGTTGTTTTCTATATACTACCCATGAAGCTTCAAATTCAATCAAGTCTAAGCAGACGTGCTCAGCACTAAAGGCACAAAAATGGAAAATCGAAAAAAAATGATAACTGAAATGTTATTTGGTAAGTACAACGCTCTAGAGCTATCCCGTGGTGAGACTGCAACAGTATTAGGTATCTCTACCTCTACACTTGATAGACTACTAAAGAAAGGGAAAGGGCCGAAATGGTCAAAGAAAGGTACGGCTCACAATGCTCGTATTGTATATGCTATCGACCATATTGCAGATTATATGGTTCGACAAGTTACAAATATTACGGTGTAGAGAGGGGTATCCCCCTCTCTCTACACTGCTCCTCCATATCCCCATATATCATATTATCATATCCAACAATAGCCTGGTAAACCTCTTTTACACATCTTATTTTAAATAGTGTGAACCATTCTCACTTTCCGCAATCAATAGGCTATATTTTCAAAGGCCATTCACTTTATATCTTTTCTATACTTACCTCAGTGCATGACAAAAGTAAAATAAATGTATTTATATTTTACTTTTAGGCAATAAAGTAAAATAAGGATATTTATATTTTACTTTATTCCTCTAAAAAAGTGCAATATACTCATTAAATACAAAACTTCTATTTCTCTGAAACCCTGTATACTCCACAAGAATACCCTCTTCTTCAAAATCCCTTAGTAAGCTCCCCGCAGTTTTAGCACTCACACCTAGTACTTCCATTGTTTTTTTACTATCTACTACAGGCTGTTTATACAAATAGGTGATGAGTTTTTGTCCATTCTCTGCTTTTCGCCCTAAGCTAGCTATGAAAATATCCATTCTGCTTTTTAACTCCAAAATACCATTAAAGGTCTCTATGCTCTTTTTTGAAGTTTCTATCACTGCTGTTAGGAAAAACTTGATCCAGTGCACAAGATTATTAGAAGACCGAACAACAGTCAGTGCATCATAGTATGCCCCTTTATTTTTCTCAAAAAAATCAGAAAGGTAGAGAGAAGGATAATTCAATAATCCATTACTTACCAAATAAAGCGTAATAAGAAGCCGCCCTATGCGACCATTGCCATCCAAAAATGGATGTATTGTTTCAAACTGATAGTGTACAATAGCCAGTTTAATCAGATGGGGGGGTACGTCAATCTCTTCATTATGAATAAAGTTCTCTAGATCATCCATAAGCGCCTCTACTTCATCTTGGTGAGGCGGGATATAAAAGGCATTAGTTAGATTGCTACCACCTATCCAGTTTTGAGAGATACGAAACGCTCCTGGCTGCTTAACTTCACCACGAACACCTTGTAGCGAGGTTTCATGCGTCTGCTTAATCAATCGTTTGCTGATAGGTAGTTTTTTCAAAGTCTCTATCGCTTCATTCATTGCTTTGATGTAATTTTGCACCTCTTCCCAATCATCTCTACGCTCTGGGTCAATATTTTCTTTTTCCATCAAGGCTTCATCCATCTCTGTTCTCGTTCCCTCGATCCTGCTTGATGTATTGGCCTCTTTGGTAATATGCATTTGCACAAATAGGTCAACATTAGGGACAATCATCGTATAAGCATTAAGTTGCCCTAACAATATATTTGCTTCCTCTAGAAGTGTATTGATACTGGCATCACTCCATACATAACTATGGTTTATCATGTTTGGAGAAAAACTTTGATATTTATACTATTGTTTATAACTACCTGCAACAAAATCTTTTATATCCATGCTATACTCCCTCCTTCTAAATTATAACAGCATCTTCAAGTGATATCTTGCACATCAATCTTTCTATTTGCCACTGCAGAGATCTCCAATCTTTGTATGATTCACACGCTTTGCCATCCAAAAATCCTCAGTCAAAAGTAGAGATATTTTATCTACTCTTTGCTAGAAAAGAGGTGAAGCAATCATTTTTCTGATACCAATCGTAACAGCTAAAAAATATCTATTTTATCAACTATAATCATCTGTCATCAATTATAAAATGGCACTTGACACATCTTTACAAACCATATTACAATGATATTACAAGCGCTTGAACAAACATTTACAAAGGAAAATATATGAGTAGTTACGAAGCTGAAAAACGAGATGAACAGCTGTATAAAATGACAGGAATTCCGCTAGAGAAACGCGAGGAATATATGCAATGGCTAGGAAGGCAAAATGAGGCGGTGATCGTCATGATCATGGAGAAAAAGGGAAGACGATATTTCGTACAGAGAAAAAAAAGCTCACCATGGTATGAATCAGGACTGATTAGTACGGCTGCATTGATCGAGACTATCGCTCTATATTGTGAGTCTGATAAAGAAATGGATGCGATCGACTTCAATGTTCATTGGTTCAAGGAAAGTCACATTAAAAATGTCCGTCGTTCACTAGCATATCTTCGATAGGGGATTCATATGATAGAAGAAAAATTACGATACTACACCAAACTCTCTCCAGATAAGCGGGCTAAGATATTTCGTTGGGTCGCTAGGCAAAATGTAGAAATCATCTATACAGTATTTCAAAAACAAAGAGACCATTATTTCCAATTAACAAGAAGCAAGGAGTCAGACAAATTTCTACTCTACCAATCTGCTTTTTATCTTGCGATGCATGAGATATACGTGAGTATAAAAAATCAGAATATCAAGAAAAAATCAGGAAATTTAGCCGATGTAT
This sequence comes from Sulfurovaceae bacterium, assembly GCA_965215705.1. Lineage (GTDB taxonomy): Bacteria > Campylobacterota > Campylobacteria > Campylobacterales > Sulfurovaceae > JAAXPZ01. The sequence goes on from CBDCEE010000014.1 coordinate 18,139, forward strand.
CTGATCCGACCTCATTGCAAGCGAAGCGAATAAAGAAGCAGTCATATAGACGAAAATATGAGCGATTGCTTGATTTACAAAGCAAAGTATTGAATCTCAAGAGGGAAGAAGAGTTATCATTTAGAGAGATGAGCAGATATTTTAAAATTTACCACAGACTGGAAGTCTCACATACCCTGATTCGACAAGTCTATCTGGACTTAATTGCAGAGTAAGAAATGGGTGATCTATAAGGTTTCACCCGCTCCCTCAGGAAACATCCTATCAATAGCAGCCTCCATCTCAGGATCCTCCTCGATCAGATAGGGAACAGGCTCTCCCCTTTGGATCCGATAGCCATACTGTTTGCCTCTATAGGTGAAGATCACCTCCGGCATAGTTATACCTTCTGTTTGATCCATGTTAGTGCCTTTCCTGCATACCCGTAGAACCCTAACAGCATAGCCCCGGTCACCAGCATCACCGGCAATGGATACTTCTGTGCAAATCCGATAGGATCTCCATATTTCATGATAATCGTACCTAAAACGCTGTCAAGCATAACAATCACAATAGTCCAGAAGAGTAGTTTAGACATAGGATAGTTACTGCTCTTTTTCTTTGGCTCTGGCTTCAAGTGCCTTGGTGAATGTCCACATCAGTGAGAGTGTAATCCCTAGTATCAGTAGTGCGGTTGGTGTAGTCATTTGGTCTCCTTTTTATTCTTTCTATATAACTCTATTATACCATAATTTGGTACTATTACATGGGTTTGCAACATGATATATCATGCTGCCTTGAGCCTCAACATCTCGTAGGCACCATTGATGATCTGCAGGATCTCCGTGGTCTGCTCCAGCTCTTTGGCAGTAGCACCCTGCCCTTTGATACGATCCGGGTGCCAGCGTTGTACCAATAGGCGATAGCGCTTTTTGATCATCTGCTGTGTATCATAGTCAGCACAGCCCAGTATCTCATAGGCAGTAGCACAACGTCTGTAGAAGTGTAGCTCACTGCTGTAGCGGGAGATCTCCCCAAGCAGTATCGCCTCTACATTGCTCTGGGGTTCTGTCTTACTCTGCTGCTGCCACTCCTCCTCGATGCGTTCACGCTCTTTGGGTGTGAAGTCACCCCAGTCCAGCTCTGTATTCCATTTGTAATCATTAATCTCTCTGGAGAGGCTGTAGACTACATAGAAGAATTTCATGCCTGTCAACATCAGCAAGAAGCCAATCATCGCGATACCAGCAGGGTGTATATACGGTAACACCTACTACTCCCCACCCCGTACACAGCGTACCCTGTTTGCCGTATAGGATTTATAGTAGCGCAGCTCTCCGTTATAGGTATTGACCACTGCTTTATACTGTTTTGGTGTGGCAGAGGTCGAGGGAGAGCTGCTATAGAAATAGTCTCTATAGGAGCCTTTGTTTCTAAAAGCAGTATCGATCCCTGAAGTTTCATAAGATGCATACTGAGGATAGTTGATAAGACTTCTGAGCGCTTTATGATTGGGCAGTCTCCAGTCACTATACCCTCCAAGACTCAACCCTTCACAGTAAGAGAGTGCCTCTTCCCAAGTATAGGTAGCACCCAGTACTGCGCTATTATCCTGCCACATCAGATGGCTTTGTGTAGCAGTCACAATCTCTTTGCTGTTATTTCTGATAAAGGTGTCTCTCACCAAGGGCTCTCCTCTGACACATTTAACTGAGCCTGCAATATCTCCTGAACCATCACGCTGGGTCTTTTTCCCATTTCTGATATCAAAGAGATGGTAGAGTTTGAAATCCCCATTCCGCTCATAGGTACTGGAGAACCACCATCGTGTATTTGTATCAAATGATTTACTGTCATAGGAGGAGATGATATAGAATGCTTTGTCTGTGATATCTAGCAGCTCCAGTGCACTGGGCAGTCTCCAGTCACTGTACCCTCCCAGTTCAAGGTCATTACAATATGCCACAGCTGCAGACATACTGCCCAGATCCTGCTTCTCCTCCATTGTCCAGCCTAGATCACTGATAGCATCCAGTACTACTTTTCCCTCTGCAGTGATACTGTATACAGGCTCTGTGCCTGAACGGTAATAGCCATCATCCTTGATACTGCCATCTGTGGTGACATTGCCATCTTTATCAAAGCTTGTGGTAATGCCTGTCTGTTTTACAGAGGCAACATGAGATACAATAGCAGTGACAGTGATTGTTCTGCTTGCCGTGGCATGGTTACCGCTGCTGTCTTCTGCACGATAGGTGATCGTATAGGTACCGGCAGTGCTAGTATCTACACTGCCCTGGATAGTGACAGTGACACTACCATCCCTGTCATCCATGGCAGTAGCACCCAACTCTGTATATGCTTCACCTACGCTCAGTGCTATATGCTGCTCTCCCTCTACAGTAATCACAGGAGGTGTGGTGTCTTCTGGCAGTGACACACCTAGCTGATCTACCAGTGCCTGTATCTCCTCTTTGGTATCTACCTCTTCCTGTGTTAAGTCTGCTACTACTGCATTGATCTCATCAAGATTACTGCTGCTTACACCTGTAACACCTGCATCGATATAGTCTTGTAGAGTGGGTATAGTACTGGCACCTTCGGCATAGGCCTCTATCTTGTCTATGGCAATATCCTGTACAGAGCGTATAGGTGAATCGCCAGAACCACCACCTCCACAGGCAGTGAGGATGAGTAGTAACAGGGTTACCAGCAGCAGATTTATTTTTTTCATGAGAGCTCCTTATATGATTACTTATTACTCCAATGTTCTATAGAACATTTCATAAATATTATATCTTGACTACACTTACAATAAAGTTACCTATAGGACATATTTTGGAGATTGAGAACTTCTCGGAAGAAGAGTTGACTGCTTTTTATAAAATGGTGGGATCCAATGTGAAAAAATACCGGCGGTTACGCGGTATGACACAGATACAGCTGGCTTTGGCGATCAACCATAACTCTGTAGGTCATATAGCCAAAGCCGAGCTTTACCGATATGGAAAGCATTTTAATCTAGAGCAGCTCTTTAAAATATCCAAGATCCTGGAAGTGGATATCTCTGTATTTTTTCAAGAACCTACCGCTGAAAACTGATCTGATGCTATACTGCCCCTGAAAAACTCCATCTAACTCTCTTTATCTACCCTATGCTATCATTGCATTGCAAGCATAGGAATGCCAGGCCCACCTCCCTACGGTCGAGAGTCGCAGACTCTTTTAGATTAAGTGTGCCTGCTCTGTGCTTGCCTGAGGAGAGTTACAGATGAAATACATTGCTTTTATTCATAAAGAGCAGGATCGTTATGTAGGTGTCGTACCGGACATCAGCCATACCTCAAGCTATGGAGAGAGCCCGGAAGAGACTCTGGCTCATCTGACAGAGGCCTGTCAGCTTTATGTAGAAGAAGATGATACACTGCCCATCGCACGACCTTTGTCTATACTGCAAAAAGAAGAAACGATCCAAGATGATGCCCTCTCTTATGTGATAGAGGTCTAAACAGAGTATTCATATTTTATAGATTACCCTCCCAAATAGTGCTCCGTAATATCCTTCCTGAAATGCTTCATCTCCCAACTGACCCCTTGAAGTGCCTGCTCGTAGCTGTATCCTGCCTTTTGATACTCTCTGACTCTGGTTTTGGCAAAGTACCAGCGGAACCCATGACTGCCATGGGGTGTGATACCTAGATCCTGACAGGTGAGTCTGATATCCTCGGCATAGGCGGCGTAGGAGATACGAAATACCTTTCGCTTCTGCAAGTAGTGTTCAAAATTCCTATAGAGGCCGCTATGAACCATGACATTACCCTCTTTGCCTCCTTTCTCCTTGGTAAGCAGATAGCCTACCTCTTCTCCAGTAACAGGATCTTTGTCTATACCCATTAACTGCTCAGGCTTGATCAGTGTGACAGCTTCAGATCTGGCTCCTCCATAGGCTTGGATATGTGCAGCGATCTTATGGTCTTCACAGGTGAGATTGTGTATCACACGCTCAGGATCCTCATAGGTGCGGTTATGGTAGCCATCGGCTACGAGATGCTGTACCTTGGCATAGTGCAGCAGATGCTTTCGTATATCAAAATCATAGGATATGTAGGTACCGTGTATCTTGGAACTCCACAGTATTAATGCCCACTCCAGCTTGCCCAGTGCTGAGACGATCTTCTCCAGGTACTGTTTGCTGGGATAGTACTCTATCTTGTAGGAGATATAGGCATCGATGTGCTCTGCGGTGATCTTCTCCATATCCTTTAGCCCCCAGTGCTCTTTGAGGTAGTTGCCCAGGTTGTCCCATACCTTACGGTAGGTCTGCATCGTTTTATAGGAGGAGACACAGTCATAATAGCGGTGTGTCGGATCTGCTTTCTGGTGTTTTTTTGCTCCTTCGTGAAAGACCGCTTTAGCCAACAGTCCTGTCTGATAATAAACCGATCCTCTCATGGTTTCTGTTTCCCTTATTGGGTGGTGTTGTGTTGAGTCATTCTGCTCTTTTAGCCTTGTAGCATCCCAAGATAGACAGCTACTCTTTGGCGTAGTGTCAGCTCCATTTTTGTAGGACATAGATGAGATGGTTGAACTACACTCTATGAACCATGCTTTGATAGCATACATGACGCATCTACACTTGGTAGAAAGATTAATGAGTCAAAAGTATAGCAACATCCCAGTGTAAAGAGAAGAGTGACTCATACTATTGCAGAAGAGCTTTTTCAAAGTCCCCCGTTTCCATCAGGAGTATATTTGAACAGGGATTTCGTATCTTAGGGAGCGCTGGCTGTAAAGTGCGGTTTTATGGCTTATTGTGCTTTACAAGGAAATTTACAGTGGTATTTACAATAAATATTAAAAAAAATCAATGCTTTAAGCAAAATAATCCATATTCATTAGTATAATAATTTCATTCTATAGAGGGTGGGGAAGTATAGTATGAAAAAACTACTTGGGTGGGTATTGTTTCTAACCATAGGAGTATATGCAGATCCTATTACACAACAAATCGATGATATTGCACGGTATCAAGAGCAAAAAGAGGTCTATGAAGCGCAGCAGCGCCAACAGAAAGTTGCAGCACCTATCTATACAGATATGGGAAAGTGGGCTTTACAAAAAGAGAACAATGGGAGTGAAGCCTGTATAAAAACAGAGCATATCGATACCACTGAGATCACACTTATAAGCAATAGAGAGCTCTCGATAATCACGGCTCCCTATCTTCATCGTTGTAACAGTATTATTCAGATCAACAATCTTATAAAAAAGATCAATAACCTCTATATTCAAAAAGCCTATGTTACTTCTCGTGCCTACCTCAAACCACAAGACTTATCCCATGGTACGCTTGTAGTCTCAGCCATGGAAGGTAAAATCGAATCCTTGGAAGGAGAGGGGGTTTCTACTCAGTTTATCTTTTTTCATCCTCAAGAACAATACCTCAATCTACGTGATTTGGAAGTAGGTATAGAGCAACTGAATCGCCTCAAATCTTATCGTACTAAAATGGCAATTAATCCCGGAACTCAAATAGGTTATTCCAAAATCATTATGAAGGGAGAGCGGGTGAGTTTCCCTATCCATGGTACGCTAGGAGTCAATAATTTTGGTACGGAAAAGTCAGGGAAATACCAGCTCAGTGGTTCATTGGAATGGGAAAATATGCTAGGTATCAATGACCTCTTTTCTCTAAGTTATAATACTACAGATAAGCAGGATGAAGAGAATGACTCTGATGGGTACAGTATCAGCTATGGATTGCCCTTTGGAAAAAATTACCTTAAGATGGTTTACTCCAGATTTAACTATAAGCAAATCGTTAATGGACTCAATATGGATTATGAGTCTGAAGGAGAAAGCAAAAGCTTTAAAATCAGTTTAGAAAGGAAGCTTTTTCATCGAAAGCAGGACAATGGTACTTTGGATATATCTCTGGAGAAGAAAAAAAGTGACAACTATCTGGCAGGGGAGTATCTTGCAACCTCCAGCAGTACGCTGACGATCTTTAAGCTAGGATTTACCCATAAGCTTATCTCTCAGACATGGGATGGATACTATACAGGTACTTATCATCAAGGACTAGATTGGCTGGATGCCAGAAGTGGTCCAGGTACCAGCCCCACATTCAAAAAATTGACATTGGATATTAATTACAACAAACGCTTCATTCACAAAGATGCTTTGCCTGCTATCTATAATTTCACCTTTCACGGGCAATATGCCAAGAAGGGCATTATTGGTTCACAGCAGATAGGCGTAGGTGGTCCCTACAGTGTACGAGGATTTAAAAGTGAAGGCTCACTATCAGGCAATACGGGCTTCTATATTAGAAATGAACTCTCTGTGCTCTATCAAGCAGATTGGGGAACGGTTACTCCTTATATAGCGATTGATTTGGGCGCTGTAGAAAGAAACGAAAAGAGTCATGGTGGAAAAATCATTGGCAATGCGGCTGGTGTACGTATCAATGCTAAAGGGTTTTCTTTAGATCTTTTTGTTACCCGTCCTCTCTACAACTCTAATGAGAATGAGATTAGTATCGTAGATGATGAAGTCCATACAAATGGTCGAAAATTCTTTGGCTTTAATCTCGGCTATCAATTTTAAGGAAAAAATATGTTTACTTCCTCCGACAGAAAAAAACAAACCCTCTCTCTGATAATCTCTACACTTTTTATTTTTCAACCTATCATAGTAGCTGCAGGTGGGGTCAAGGTCGATACAACACGTTCAGGGAATACTTTTACCGATACCTCTCGTAGTGGGGTGCCTATAGTCAATATCAATACCCCCAATGGGAGTGGAGTTTCCCATAATACCTATATTGAGTTCAATGTTCCTACCCAAGGGCTAATTCTGAATAACTCTGAGGTGGAGACGCAAACACAGACAGCAGGATATATAGGTGGTAACCGTAATGTAAGAAACGGTTCGGCTTCACTGATTTTGAATGAGGTCTCGGGTACGAATCGTTCTCATCTGGATGGGCAGATGGAGGTTGCAGGCCCGTCAGCAGATGTGATTGTAGCCAACCCAAACGGCATTACTGTCAACGGAGGCAGCTTTATCAATATTCCTCATGCTACGCTCACTACAGGCAAAGTGGGGTTTGATAACGGCCGGCCTACTTATGAAGTAGAGCATGGGGATATCCTCATAGAGGGCAAAGGACTTGATGCTACTAGTACTAAAGAGCTCAAGCTCTATACCAAAGCACTCAAGCTCAATGCCAAGCTGCATGGTAACAGTGTAGATGTGGTTACAGGTATCAACGATATCGATGCCAATGGCCGAGTGACAGTCAAAGACAGTAGTGGAAAATCCAGACCGGCTTTTAGTATCGATTCAACCGCATTGGGAGGTATCTATGCTAACAAGATACGACTAATCGGTACGCAAAAAGGGGTCGGGGTGAATCTCCCCTCCGAAATCCTCGCACAAGAGAGTCTGCAGATCAGCAGTGACGGCAAGATCATTTTAGGTAAAGTAAGGGTAAAAAACCATGCAAGTATCCAAAGCCATAGGGGATCTATCAAAATCAATGAAGGCATCCATGCCAACAGCCTTGATCTAGAGGCACTCACTTTTATTGCTCTTTATGGTAACAGTGGGGCAGAAACAAATGTATGGCTCAAGAGTGATACCCTCTATAACTACGGACTGCTTGCTTCTGGAGTAACTGAACAGTTTGAGGAACTTCATTCCGGACTGCTTCATTTGGGTGTAGCTACAAAGATTGATAACTATGGGGTACTGTATGGTGCGGATGGTGTAATCTTGGATACCAAAGTATTTGTCAATAACACCCAAGCAGAACTTATCGGGGATAACATAGAGGTCAATGCTACCCAAAGCCTTGGCAATACTGGTAATATTAAAGCTGATCAAGTCACGATTGTAACCCAATCGATGCAAAACAGTGGCTTGATCTATAGTGAAAGTAGTAGCAATGTAGTATCCCAGAGTCTAGACAATACTGAGGGTACTATCACAGCAAAAGCAGATAATACATTAACTGTAGAGCAGACCCTCACCAACACTAAAGGTACCCTCTACGCAGGAGAGGATCTCACTGTCACCACCAAAGAACTCAGTGGTGCAGAGGGAAGTATCATTGCCAAAGGAGAACTCCGTGTCACCGCCACAGAGGGCATGGATGTAAGTAGAGGCTATCTAGAGGGTAACGGTACCACACTAAGTACGCAAACACTCACAGCCAATGAGGCAACACTGCTCTCCTATGAGACCCTCTCTATCGATAGTACAAGAATGCAGGCAGATGGCTCCAGCATCCAAGCAGCAGGGGATGTCACCATAGAGGCTACAGATACATTGAGCCAAAGCCATGACAGCCTGCTCTATAGTGGAGGAGATATCACTGTTAGCGCAGGTACCTTTGATCACAGTGACAATGCAGTCATGCAAAGTGTCGGTGATACCCGTATCCAGGTAAACAGTATGAATCATAGTGACAGTACGCTGCTTGCAGAGGGTGTAGAGATCAGCACACAGACACTGAATAACACCCGAGGAGCCATACAGGGTACAGCAGATGTCACAGTAGATACAGAGGCACTGGATAATAACCAGGGACTTCTCAAGGCTAATCAGGCATTGACCATTACTGCCACAGGAGATCTGGATAATACACAAGGAAGCCTCTATAGCGGTAGCGGTACGAGAGTCACTTCGCAAGGTCTCAACAATGCCAATGGATTTATCGGTTCGGCTCAAGCAGTCTCTCTGGATACTACGGTACTAAGCGGAGACAACGGTACCATCTCGGGAGATGGGGTAGAGATGCATACCGTGACAGTCAATGCCAATAATGCCACGGTTCAGTCTACAGGCAGCCTGGATCTGATTGCCAGTGGGGATGTGACATTGACAGAATCTGCAGTCATTGCCAATAATGGCGTACATGTGACTGCCAAGGATACCAATCTGGATGGCAGTACGGTAGCCTCTGTCAATGATGCACTCATACTGAAGACAGAGGCACTGACTGCTGAGCAGGCAGTACTTCAGGCCAAGGGGGATCTTGATCTAAACAGTAAGGGGAGTCAGAACCTTACCAAAGCGGAACTTCTTGGAGAGAATATCGCACTCCATGCCACAGGTACAGTGACGACCAGAGAGGGCTATGTAAAAGCAGATGAGAGCCTCACTATTGATGCACAAAACCTGGATAATGCTGAGGGTACATTGGCAGGACTACAGCATACCGCCCTGACCATAGACCACACCCTCACCAACACCAAAGGTACCCTCTACGCAGGAGAGGATCTCACTGTCACCACCAAAGAACTCAGTGGTGCAGAGGGAAGTATCATTGCCAAAGGAGAACTCCGTGTCACCGCCACAGAGGGCATGGATGTAAGTAGAGGCTATCTAGAGGGTAACGGTACCACACTAAGTACGCAAACACTCACAGCCAATGAGGCAACACTGCTCTCCTATGAGACCCTCTCTATCGATAGTACAAGAATGCAGGCAGATGGCTCCAGCATCCAAGCAGCAGGGGATGTCACCATAGAGGCTACAGATACATTGAGCCAAAGCCATGACAGCCTGCTCTATAGTGGAGGAGATATCACTGTTAGCGCAGGTACCTTTGATCACAGTGACAATGCAGTCATGCAAAGTGTCGGTGATACCCGTATCCAGGTAAACAGTATGAATCATAGTGACAGTACGCTGCTTGCAGAGGGTGTAGAGATCAGCACACAGACACTGAATAACACCCGAGGAGCCATACAGGGTACAGCAGATGTCACAGTAGATACAGAGGCACTGGATAATAACCAGGGACTTCTCAAGGCTAATCAGGCATTGACCATTACTGCCACAGGAGATCTGGATAATACACAAGGAAGCCTCTATAGCGGTAGCGGTACGAGAGTCACTTCGCAAGGTCTCAACAATGCCAATGGATTTATCGGTTCGGCTCAAGCAGTCTCTCTGGATACTACGGTACTAAGCGGAGACAACGGTACCATCTCGGGAGATGGGGTAGAGATGCATACCGTGACAGTCAATGCCAATAATGCCACGGTTCAGTCTACAGGCAGCCTGGATCTGAGTGCCAGTGGGGATGTGACATTGACAGAATCTGCAGTCATTGCCAATAATGGCGTACATGTGACTGCCAAAGATACCAATCTGGATGGCAGTACTCTCTATAGTGCGCATATGGGTATGACGCTTCACAGTACCTCTCTGGATGCGACAGACAGCTATATGCAAGCAGCCACCACCCTCAAAGTAGAGGCATCAGAAGATATAGAACTCTCAGGAAGTACGCTGAAGGGTACAGAGGTGATACTCTCGACCCCTCAACACCTTCAGGCAGAGGGTACAGATATTGTTGCAGGCAGTACAATAGAGATCCAAGCAGATAGCTTGGAGCATACCAATGGTCAGTTTGTAGCGGAAGGGGATCTCAATGTCACCGTCACCCATACCTTGCGCCAGGATCAGAGTCTTTGGATCGGATATAACAGCCTGAATATCCATAGTCAAACCCATAGCATAGAGGGTAACAGTACCCTCTATGGGGCAAAGGGAATAGTGCTTGACAGCAGTGAGAGGCTAGAGGTGACAGAGGATTCACGCCTCATCACAGATGGCAATCTCACCGTGACCACAGATGCGCTACATCTAGACAATGCCTCACTCTATGCACAACAGCATGCCCAGATCACAGCAGCGCATATCACCAATCGCCATAGCAACAGTATCACCTCTGACAATGCCGTGATCCAGACCCGGACACTGGACAATACAGACAGTAACCTTACTTCTGCGGGCGGTACCCTCAGTATCCATACCAGTGACACACTCAACAATCAGCATGGTCTACTCTCTGCCAATGGTGATCTCATCATCAATGCCCAAAGCCTAGATACCAGAAACGGAGATATCGAAGCGGGCAATACCCTGGATGTCACCTCACATCATATGCAGATAGAGGATTCTAGATTCTTCGCAGGTGATCGTCTGGCTGTGATCAGCAATATCAGCAGTATCGATGCAGGCACACAGTTTCTCTCACTGAACTCCATGGATCTACGCTTTGATGGAGGGCTCACCAACCATGGAGAGATCACCTCTAACAATATCTATGGCGGAGAGACCAACATCACCGTGCAGGGAGATCTGAACAATGAAGCCCATATCACTGTCAATGGTACACTCAACATTAAGACCGACAACCTCAATAATAACCTGCATGATACCAATGCTTCCATTAAAGGCAGTGGATATAGTACTCTCACGCTCACTGGAAATCTGAATAACGCTGGCTTCTTAACCTCAAGATGGGATCTCAATATCTCCGCCCAGAATGTGACCAACACAGGGGGGATCGCTGCAGGCAGAGACCTCACGATAGAGAGCTATACCCTGCATAATTACAATACGCTCTTCTCCAGTAGAGATATGAACCTCTATATCAGAGATCTGCTGAGCAATCATGAAGATGCCGTGATCTACGCAGGTCAAGACCTTACTATTGCTAAAAATGCTGCTGGGGATAAAACCACTAGAATAGAGAATCTTGCAGCTAGGATTGAGAGTGGGCGGGATATGAATATCTCGGCGGTGACGTTGGAGAATATTGGTACCGTCAATATTGATTATGAAATCTATTACTATAACACTATCACTGAACAGAACATGACGCGAGCGGAGATGGAAGCATGGATTGCTGAGAGAGATGTTGACAAAGGCAGAGGGGGCATTAGTAATTCGTTTGTTAATGATTGGCTCAGAGCTAATGGACTCTATGATAGGGTAACAGAATTACATGGAAATGAAGTGAACTATGGCCGTGATGGTCGTAACCCTAATACAGAAAGCTGGATAGAGTTTATTACACAGGTAGAGAACAGATCATCTACCACGCCTACAATAATCAATAGTGGTAATAATGCCTTTTTCAATATCGACAATGTTACCAATCGAAATGGTAATATTTTAGCAACGCATAATATGGTATTTAATGTTATAAATTTAGATAATACTCCTTCACAAGTAAGTATAGATATTAACCATACTACTCATGTGTTTACGTGGGACTTTGATGCTGGCTGGGGCTCTAAGCGTACAGATTTTTGGAATACCTATGCTGCACCAGTCACTGTAGACACCACCCAAGTCGGGGGCACCTCCCAGATCCTAGCAGGTGGCACCATCACAGGCACCATCGATACCCTCAACAACGGTGATATCCAAGAGCATGCCACTGTCGATGCCCCCAGCTGGACAGAGCCATTACCTGATACTGAGACTGAGACCACCACAGCTGATCAGGTAGCCCACACCAGCACAGATACCACCGTTACACAAGATACCACCACCACACAAAACCATACCCTCACCAATGCTACCCAAGACAGCGTAGAGAACCATGAAGGTACCTTAGCCGAAGGGCAAACGGTACAGACTCAAGATGCCCAGTCCTTTACGGTGGAAACTCAGACGCAAGAGGGTGTAGAAAACAGTGGGAATACGATAGCCCAAGGGCAAACGGTACAGATCCAAGATACCCAGTCCCTTACGGTAGAGACTCAGACGCAAGAGGGTGTAGAAAACAGTGGGAATACGATAGCCCAAGGGCAAACGGTACAGACTCAAGATGCCCAGTCCCTTACGGTAGAGACTCAGACTCAAGAGGGTGTAGAGAACCAGGAAGAGACCTTAGCCCAAGGGCAAACTGTGGATACCCAGACCACAGAGGTAGCCATAGCAGAGACCCCCACAGCACCAGAGACAGAGCCATTGCCTCTAGCCCCTACCCCTATCGTCTATGAGCCAGATCCGGAGCAGATCTCGCTGCCTGACAATCCTTATGGTCTCTATGTGACCAATCCGGAACCTTCAGGTCCGCTCATTGAGACCAATCCGGAGTATACAGACTATGGCAACTATGTGAGTTCTCAGTATATGCTCGATCGCCTAGGCTATGATGGAGAGGTGCAGACCAGGCGCTTGGGTGATGCGATGTATGAGACTCAGCTGATCCGTGATGCGATCATTGCACTCACAGGACAGCGTTTTATCGGAGGGGCTACGGATGATACCCAGCAGTATCAAGCCCTCATGGACTCCGGTGTCAACTATGCCAATGGCATCCAGCTGGAGCTGGGTGTAGAGCCTACTCCAGAGCAGCTCAAACTGCTCAAAGAGGATATCGTATGGCTCGTAGAGCGTGAAGTGCAGGGACAAAAGGTACTTGTACCCGTCCTCTACCTCGCCCATCAGTATGACAAACCAAGTGGTGCGAACATCCATGCCAACAGTATGGATCTGACCGTTACCAATGGTCTTGGTAACAGCGGCTCCCTGAGTACGCGCAGTGACATGACCCTGCGTGCAGGCAGCGTGACCAATGCCAGAGGAGAGATCAATGCAGGTGGCAATATGAATATCGCTACCGTGGGCGATATCAAAAACCTCTCTGGCTCTATCAAAGGTGGCTCCGTAGTCCTCTCTAGCCGTGAGGGTGATATCGTCAACCAGACCCTCACCAAAGGTATAGATGTTACCCACACTGTAGGGAGTGAACACTATACCTTTACCGATAAGACCGCTACGATCACCGCCACCAAAGGCGGTATGCGTCTGGATGCAGGGCATGATATCAAAAATATCGGTGCAGATCTCAGTTCTGCGGGTAGTATGGCTCTGGTTGCGGGCAATGATGTCACTATCCAAACCATCAAAGACGAACGAAGTCATGACTATCAGTTTGGTAATGGATTTATCAAAGGAGAGAGCATTACCCATACCCAGTCTAACATCCAAGCAGACGGTCTGCTCGATATCTCTGCAGGCAACAACGCCAACCTGGAAGCCGTCAAGATCCAAGCAGACAACACCCGTATCACCGCCAACAACCGTGTCAACCTCACTGCGGTGGTCGACAGCAAGCTAGACCAGAGTCACTTTACAGACAGTGGGTTCCTCTCAAAAAGCTCCCGTACCGATATGACCCTCACCCAGTCGGTCAAAGGCACCACGATTGATACAGATACCCTCATCATTGAGGGCAAAGAGGGTGTAGGGCTGGAGTCTGCACAGATTACTGCTGGCAATGCAGCCTCCATCAGCTCCAAGAGGGGAGATGTGGACTTCACCGCTGCGTCTTATACCAATGCCTCCTTCCATGAGGAGACCAGCTCCTTCCTCGGAGGGCTCTTTAGCTCTCGGAGTGTAGACTCCTTGAGTGAGACCAAACTGGCTGACTCTGCCACCAAAGCTCAGAACCAGATCGTAGTCAAGGGAGAGAATATAGCCCTCACCGCCACTGACCTCTCGACCGCCAATGGCAATATCTACCTCCAGGCAGAGGACACGGTCACCATACAGGCTGGTATGGAGTCCAAGACAGAGCAGCATATCCGTGAAAAGTCAGGACTCTTCCAGGGCGGTCACCTCTGGCAGATGAAAAAGGATGAGACGGCTACCTATGATGAGACTGCCAAAGCCAGCACTCTCCATGCAGGTGCCGTACCAGCAGGTTCTGCAGAGCTGAAGAGCCCGTCACCCGTCCATCCCACAGGAAGACCGGTATCAGGCAGCAATCCGGAGCAGTGGGCAGCAGCTACCAAGACAGCACAGGCCTCTGCTGAGCCGGAGAAAGAGGATCAGCCTACAGGCTCGGTCATCATCGATGCGGGCAGTGCCGAGGTGATAGGCTCTACCATCCAAGCCGCAGACCATATCCTCGTCGATACGGATGTAGGCTCGATCACTGTCACCGAAGCCAAAGAGCAGCATGGACGCAAAGAGCTGCATGAAGAGCTCAATATCGACCTCACCCTAGGGGTCAAGACAGGCAATGGAGGAGTTGGTATTACCGTAGCCTCTGCTACCTATGACAAAGAGGCGCTCGATGAACAGTCCACTAGCTCTGCGAGTTCCACACTCCAAGCAGGGGGCACTGTACAGCTCACCTCTGTAGAGGATATCAAGATACAGGGCTCAGATATCACAGCAGGCGGAGATGTCACGCTCGATGCCCAAGGCGATGTCTCTATCACCGAGGCCACAGACAGTATGCACTCCACTACTGATGAGACCCATATCAAAGCAGAGCTCTCTATCGGCGTACAGAATGAAGCAGCCCATGCAGCTACCGCAGCCAAAGGTCTATCAGATGCGACCAAAGATCTCCAGCGAGCCAACCGTGCCCTCTCCAAATACAAAGAGAAGCTCGCCCAGTATAAAGCAGACTACGAAGCAGGGATCATCTCTCCAGAGGATTACCAGGAGGCCAAAGATGACCTCAAATACTATCAGCTCAATGTCGCTATGGCGATCAAAAATGAAGCCTCTGCTGCCAAAAATGCAGCCTCTGCGGCACAAGGCCTGGCAGCTTCAGGTATGACAGGAGGCTTTACAGGTGGCGTGACCCTGGATGTAGAGGGATCCCAGACCCATAGCACTGCTGAGGCTACCTCCTCTACGGCTAGCCATATCGTAGCAGGCAACGACATCACTATAAAAACTGGCCAGACCCAAGCAGACGGCACCCGTGATACCACAGGCTCCAGTACCACCATCCAAGGCTCCCACCTCGATGCAGGCAACGGCATCACGGTAGATACAGGAGATCTCTCCATCACTGCCAGCCGTGATACCACACGAAGTAATAGCAGTACCAAATCAATGAGTGCTAGTATGACCATCGGTACAGGAGGCATCACAGGTGGTAGTATCGGTGGCGGCTTTAGCAAAGACCGCTCCAAAGGCACCACCTATACCAACGCCACCCTCAACGCCAATACCCTCACCCTCAACACCAGTGGTGATGCCAGCATCCGTGGCGCAAACCTACACGCCACTGAAGCCACCACCCTCAACATAGGTGGAGACCTAGAGGTAGCCTCCTTGCAAGATAGAAACAGCCACAACAGCGTAGGTATCGATGCGAGTGTAGGCTTCTCTACAGACACAGATAAACAAGGCACCAAGACAGGTCAGACCACCACCGCCTCTGCCAACTATAACAGCAGTAACGGTAACTATATCGCAGTGACCAACCAAACAAGCATCACGAGTGATGGCAAGGTCAACATAGATACCAAAGGCAACACCCACCTAGCAGGTGCCCTCATAGAGGGAGAGGAAGCCACAAACATCACCACAGCCACACTCACCACTGAGGATATACATAACAGAGCAGATTATAACTCCATGAGTGTAGGAGCTACTCTCACCCACTCCACCTCTCCTGACAAAGCCAAAGACAATGGCATCAGTCCCAACATAGGACTCCCACAAGATGTAGACAAGAGCAGTACCACCCATACTGCCATCGCAGAGAATACAGTCATAAACATCACTGACAAAGACAAGCAGACCCAAGACACAGACAGCATCAGCAGAGACACAGAGCACGCCAGCTACACCATGACGCAGATCAACACCGAAGTGCTAGACATCAGAGCAGGCATCTCCCAAGACCTCTCCAAAGATGGCTTCAAAGCCGTAGGAGACCTAGCCATGAGAGAGGGCTGGGAGGATGGCAGTGCAGAGAAGACCCTGGCTCATGCAGCCATGGGAGCAGTCGTAGCAGCTGTAGGCAATGGTGACGCTCTAGGCGGAGCCCTGGGAGCTGGAGCCGCAGAAGCAGCCAGACCAGCCACAGCAGATGCAGATGAGGGTACACAACAAACAGTATCCGCCATAGTAGGAGCCATAGCAGGTGGTGGGACTGGTGCTAGTACGGGTAGAGATGGGGAGGAGTATAATAGGCAGTTGCATCAAAGAGAAATTGCCCTCATCAAAGCCAATGCCCAAGCCTTTGCAGACCAGCACAAAGACATGAACTATGAAGAGGCTCTTAGAATCCTCAGCTCTACAGCCCTAGCAGGAGTGGACAGTGAACACGCCAATCGCTTTGGGGTAGATGCAGAGGCACAAGCCTTTTTGCAAGACCTAGCAGAGCAGAATGGTGGCGTAGCCTTTGTAGCAGATGGAGACACTAGAGTACAGCATATGTTTAACGAGACTGACAGGTCACTCTATAACAACCATGCTGTCAATGCCAACGAGCTCTTTACTGATGGAGCGAGGGAGGTATATGATGCAGGATACAAAGACAAACATCCCAACACAAACCAAAGCTACTATGCCAATACCCTAGCAAACCTAGCCACTGGAAGCAAAGATCTCGCCAATGAAGGACAGGAGATCTACCAGCAGGTTGTTATTAATGCAGCAGAACTAAGTAATGATACTACCCTCTCAGATAAGCAGAGAGACAAACTCAGAAACAACTCCCAAGAGGGTGTAGTGCATGGGATGAACTACGGGGCTATTGATCGAGATGAAGTGAGTATCACAGGAGACAATGAGCTTAGTCGTATCTGGCAAGGAAGTCTAATCGACGGTCAAGGTGCTATCAATATGATGATAGGGGGCAAAGCGGCCTCGGTCGTCCTCGGAAAGAATGGCACTTCAAGAGTCACTATTGGTGGCAAGACAACCATGCTCTCGAAAGCTGAAACTAAGGCGATACTAGAGTCTAATGGCAAGGTGAATCATAATACAGGGTTGCATGAGAGGATAAATGGTAAAAAGCCAAAAGCCAATCTACCCAATGGATACAAGTATAATAAAGATGGTAATGTCATCACGCCAGAAGGGCAAACCCTAACAAAAGGGACTTTCACTACGCCAAGTGGAAGAACTTATGACCATTATGGTAGAGAGATTGATATGGATTTGAAATTTGAAGTAAAAAATCACAAAACAGGTGTTGTAAAAGAATACACAAATAGGGAATGGATGAGTAATGGAAAAGGTAGAAATCCTTATGTACTAGATAGCACAGGCAAGCCTGTTCCTACAAATCAGCACCATAATGAACAAAGGGCAAGTGGCCCCATATTGGAATTAGAAGCCCCTAAACATACAAGTGACACTAAAAACTTACACCCATTTGGAAATGAGAAAAATCCATATGATCCAGTAAATGATCGTAAGTCTTGGGATAAAGATAGAGAGAGTATTAATAATCAACGAGCTGAACAGCTTAATACTAATTAAGGAAAATAAAAATGTTATCACAAAAAGTTGTTAATAAAATTTTAGAAGATGGGCTTTACTTTGATGATGAATTTGATTTTGAAAAAAATGAAGTTGTTCTGACAAAAGAGTCCAGAGAATGGTTTAATCGTGAGTTTGGCATAAAAAATACTGATTCTGCTTTCGTAGATTTTTATTCTTTTGTTATTGGACCTTCTGGTAATGGCGGGCAATTATTTGATTTGGAACAAATTGTAGAAGATTATCAAAATCCATTCTGGATAGAACAATACCCAAATCTCACAGAGAGATATCTGCAAATATCCTCTATAGAAGGAGAAGGTAGCTATTTTTATGATAAAGATACCGATGCAGTCTATGATGTAGATTGGGGAGAGATGGATGATTTTGTAGCAGGCAACTTGGAACCAAAATGGAAAAGCTTTTATGATTTCTTGGAGTGGTACTACAGCGAGGATGATGATGTCCTGCCCGAAACGACCGAAACACCACCCCGCTAAAAAACAGGTAAAATTTCAAATATTTCACCTGTTTTTCTAACTTTTCTTACAAAATATCCACTAAAACCCGCTCCAATATTCACCACAAGTGTAAAAATGCAACAGATTTGACACAAGTTTGCATAGCTCTCCTATCAAACCTACGGTCAATCAAAAAAAGTTCATAGTGTTTAATCTTCCCCGGGAATAATTCCCCGACCCTTGGGTCGAAACCTTGTGCTATAATGTGGGATGGAGAGAGAAGATCAACATATTTACAAGAGTCATAATAAGACGTTGTTGCTGTATCATTTGGTATTTCCTGCAAAATACCGAAAGGCGGTATTCGATCAAGAGGTAGATCAGACCCTCAAAGAGGTGTGTTTGGGGATCAGTGACCGGTATGAAATACATTTTGTTGAGATAGGGAACGATAAGGATCATGTTCATTTTTTGGTTCAGAGTGTTCCCGCATTGTCGGTCACAAGAATTGTGACCATCATCAAAAGTATTACGGCACGAGAGATATTTTCCAGACACAAAGAAGTTAAGAAAGTATTGTGGGGCGGGAACCTGTGGACGAGCGGGTTTTATGCAAACACAGTAGGGATGTACAGCAATCAGGAAGTGATCAGGAAATATATCCAAAATCAGGGACAGGATGAAAAAGAGTACACTCAACTACACGAAGGGCAGTTAACATTTGAGTTTTGATGAAGATACCCCGACCCTTGGGTCGGGGAGCTTCATTATTTCATTTGTTTACTACTCATCACTCCTCCTCATCTCGTCTATCCTCTGAGCATACACATCAGCAGGAGCCTGATACGCCAAGTTCATATGAGGACGGATATGGTTATACCACCACATAAAACTCTGTGAGAGATAGTGCAGGTCTTGGTTCTGGGTTTCTGGGAGTAGAGAGAGGTTGGTTTTGAATGTCCCAAAGAATCTCTCTATCCTACCGTTTTGCCAAGGACTGTTCTTATCAATCCTCTGATGCCTAATCCCCATGAAGCATAACCCAAACCGCATGAGCCTAGAAGTAAAACAGCTCTCATTGTCTGTACGTATCTGCTTGGGTGCTGGATAGTGTTTGAGTGTTTGTAGCAGAGCTAGCAGTATAGCAACAGAGCTCTTCTGTCTCAGAGGGATGAGCTCTAGCACTCTCCTAGAGTGATGCTCTATGACCCCAAGGATAGGCTGTTGATCCACAAAGGTCAGATCGATCCCCCATGTTTGGTTGAACTTCACTTTATGTGCTGGTTTGTTCTTGAGTTCTTTGCGAAGCACAGCAATCTCATAAGCATATGCTTTGAGGGTATAGCCTACAAAGGTCTTGCCTATGCTCATCTCATCATGATGACTATTGAAGAGATGAGAGATGACCTTGTGACTGATAGCAGGGCTTATCGCTTTGATACGTACTACTTCATCGATGACCCATTGAGGTTTCTTCTGGGTGGTGTAGGGGATATAGGGTTTGCTCTCTTTTGTGTCTTTAGCCTGTTTCTTGTAGTAAGAATATGGTCTGAGATAGTGGCGTAAAAGCATAGAGAGATAACTGAAAAGACAGTACAGAAAATGTAACACAATAGCTCCAAATAATGAGGGTATAGTAGCGGTATTTTAGCAGGCTATCTTGAGGTTTTTGGTAGGGCTTATATCACTTGTTGAGATATTATCTACTCATGAGATCAATATAAGCCCCTCAATGCGTTGGAAATGCTTCTTATTCAATGTTGCAATAGGCAGGTCGTTGCTCAAAGCAGATGCAGCGATAAAGATATCCCTGAACTCTATGAGCTTGTTTTGCTTTTTCAGAGAACGATAGATAGAGGCAGCTTCTTTGGCTTGTGTAGTGTTAAAATCCAATACTTCCAAAAAGGAGATCAATTTGTCCATTCGAGAGATATCTTTATGATGCTTGATACCGCTATAGAGTTCAAAATGTGTCACTGTGGAGATGATGCAATCGGATTCATTGATAAGCTTCCAAAAGAGTGTTTGTTCTTTGTTCTGTTTGCGTATGTAGTCTATGATGATAGAGGTATCTATCAGAACTCTTGAATATCCCAACTTTAGGGTCAGGTGTCTACCCGCTACTCTAAAGCAAGGACACGCTATACTCTCTTCATAAAACAGGAGTAAACCATGGCACGCAGACCCAGAATAGACCTTGATGGCTTTCACCATATCATCAACAGAGGTGTGGCACGCTCCCGTGTCTACCGATGTGATGAGGACAAAGAGAAGTTTCTAGAGATACTCTGTAAAGCCTGTAAAACCTACAAAGTCAATATCCATGACTATTGCCTGATGGATAACCACTACCATATACTCCTGGAGACCACCGCACAGAACCTCTCTCTGTTTATGAGACAGCTCAATGCCAACTATGCCATCTACTTCAATAAAAAATATAAACGCTCAGGACACCTCTGGCAAGGACGGTACAGTTCATGGTTCATTGTCAATGATGACTATCTCTATTCACTGTTTAGATATATAGAGCACAATCCGATCAAAGCCAAACTCTCTCAAGAGATAGGAGAATACCCCTATACACTACTGGCAACCATGCTAAACCAAGACCAAGAGATCATCTCCTGCGCCAAACACTCCAAGCTCAAAAAAGAGTATCACTATACAGGTATACAGGAACTACTGGAAAAACCACTCAACAAAAAAGAGCAAAAAGCCCTAGAGGCAGAACAGAAAAAACCTATCATCCAAGAGGAACATACTTTCAAACAAGCAAAAGCAATACCCCTCAAAGAACATTTCAAAGATACCAAAGAGATAGCGTCAAGAAATCATGCTATACTACTAGCACTAAGGGATGGCTATACGCAGGGAGAGATCGCACGCTATTTGGGTCTCTCTACAGCCATGGTTTCTAAGATATTTAGAGGAGTGAAGTAGTGAGTAGACACCTGACCCTAGAATTTAGGAACGAAACGACGACCTAGACCCTCAACTCATCGAACACGGCTACAAACCGGAACCGACAAAAGTGAAAGTCCCCACTACCAAAGGAGGCAACTGATGCAAAACTCCATAGGATTCAACCTCACTTCGCTGAGTGACGAGAAACTCACTCTCAAGCGTATCGAACGCTTCAACGAGATCATATTCGCTTTTTTCAGCAGACACGATATTGAGCCTACATATTGGTGGGTAAATGGTAAGGGCTTTAGCGATAAACTTACCAAATTTACCCCAAGAAAATTGCAAAACCTCAAAGAGAAAAAAAACTATCTGGACAGGGATGGAAATCTTATATATGGGCTTGGTTATGCCATCAATCCGAAAGAGAGTGATGCTCCAGCGTTTGATAGTTATATTGAAGTAGGAATTTCTTACTCAAAACCAAATCAAAGGTTAGCACTAACTTTCCGCATCAACCCCAACATCATCCCCGTCACCAAAGAGGAGATAGGAGAGTTTTTTATCGCAATGGCGAAACTCTTCATCGTTGACTTTGGCTTCATCTACGAGCACGAGAGCTTCGAGCATGTGAGTGCGGTGACCCTTGGATACAACGACGACAATTACTCAAAAGAGGAATGGGAGCCTTATTTGAAATGGTACCAATCTCCACGCGAAGAAAAACTCAAACACCCCAGAGGACTCTTTGGGGTCAATCTTTTACGAAGAGAGCTTTATGCCGAAGCGATCGAGAAGATGCTAAATAGTGATAGGGAGTTTTTTAAATTCTACCACTACAAAGGCAAGGGCTTCATCGAACATCCCCTGCCCGATGATCTAGCGTATCTGTCGTGCCTGATCGACAAAGCGTATACGGAGTATTGCAAGTAATATGACCCGCTCCCTCCCCCTCCACCGCCTCCTGCCGCTGTTCTTCCTAGGGTTGTCATGTCCCACCGTCCCAGTGCACACCCCCACTAAAAAATAACTAATTTTCAAAGATGTCCTGTCCCACCGTCCCAACGGCAAACCCCACTAAAAAATGACTGTTTTTTCAAAGAATCTTAGTCATTTTCTACCATTTGGCTAGATTTCCTCTCAATTTTTTCTCATTTTCTTCTCCTCTAGGCTAAAAAAGTAACAGTTTTTATGTCTATTTCCATAGCTCTCCTGTTATTCCTTGTGGACGGTAGTTTTCTCCTTTGCTTTCTTCATAGACTATTCACGATAATAATACCCAGCCACATTATCATACAGTCCACGATAGTAAATGATCTCTTTAGCTGTTTTGCTCGTGCTTATAGGTTTGCCCTCCCAAGCATTGGCAGGTGTGTTATAGCCTAGATTCTGATGGGGTCGGATGTGGTTGTAGGGTAATCCCCCCCCCATTTCACAACCCCACTAAAAAGTAGAATTAGGCCACAAGAGCTAACTTCTAGGTAGGAGTGATCCCGCCTATTGCCGTATTGGGTCGTTCGTTATTATACGTCCAAAGCCATTTAGTTGCAAACTCCTGCCCCTTCTTGATAGAATTAAACAAATGAAAGTTCAGACAATCATACCGAACAGTTCTGTTGTATCTTTCGATATAAGTATTCTATTTTGGGTTGCCTGGCTGGATATACTCCAGCTTGATATCTAGCTTCTTGACCCAGTTCTGTAGGTTATGGCTGATGTATTCAGGTTCATTGTCACAGCGGATCACGTTGAGATTACCAGACAACTTTTTGCCCAAATTTATTTCCGTCTCAGTCCTTTCTTTAATTATGCCGCCAATTTCTGTATAAAATCAAGATAAATATTCATAGGTTTTCTATAGTTCAATGATGAATGAAACTAACAGAAGAAGCACATCTCCGAAGTGCCTACTATGAATCACTCTTGACAAAGAGAAAAAGGATACAAAGACATGCAAAGAAACAAGATAGAATACTCAATATCCTTACGGGTAGAGACCTAGAAGAGAGGATAAAATCCTACCATGGAGGCACCATCACCAACTACATCATGACCATACAGGGGAAGATGGAATGGTAGATACTGTAACACATTGTAACAAGGTAAAAAATTAATCAAATTTTCATCCTTTCATCAACTCTTATCAATTGTCACAAGCTATCAACAACTCTCTCCAAGTATGAGCAAAATAATTTTTTTATATTTTGACAAGCTCTGAAAATTGCATCATAATCTAAATAATGATTTTTTCGTGTGATTTTCAATAATACGGAAGAAGTAGCAAGCCAAAGATGCACCTGAATTGATACCTCAATCATCTTTGACTTACGTTGAAAGAAGTATAGCAAAAAAATATTTCTTAATCAACACCTTGTCACTGTTAAGCTCTACTTCATCAAATTCCAAAAAAATTACATAACACCCTCCGGGGGTTCAGCCTTATCCGGGTCTAAGTCAAAGATATGATCCGGGCTGGCATTATGAGCGTGAAAACGTTCTAGAGTTGATAGCACATATGCCGTGTTTTCAGCCGAGTCTATCAGGGGACTCTTTTGGGTTACCAGAATGTAATAGCTTAACACAGATTGAAATGCATCCCATCAAAAAGCCGACTCAAGACCTCTCAAGAGGCGAAAGCCCTCTCTAATCAAACCGGAACACCTGAACTAAGAGACCTGCAAAGGATAAGGAGTTGTATATCAGCTATCAATCGATATGCATCTGATAATAACCGACATGTGACGGATCATGAATCAGTGTTTTGAGCCCTGTGTTTGACATAGGGCTCAAGTGCTCTTCAAATTTCTCTCGATGCTCTGGATTATCTATAAGGACAAGGTGGTATATAGGTGGTATTTGTATTTTTAAAAAAGAAAGGAATTGTCTCTAAATACCCATATAATGGTACTTTAAAAGCATATATTAAAAGTAGTGGCCGGGAGAGGGGGATTCGAACCCCCGGTGACTCTCGCCACACCGGTTTTCAAGACCGGCACGTTCAACCGCTCCGACATCTCCCGACAATAAAGAAAGAGATTTTATCTAGATTAGATAAAAGCCTCATGATAACTGGAGGAACTAGCCGGACTCGAACCGGCGAATGGCAGCTTTGCAGGCTGCAGCCTTACCAACTTGGCGATAGTTCCATCATATGTAGGTGGTACCCGGAGCCGGACTTGAACCGGCACGGTCGCAATGACCGGGGGATTTTAAGTCCCCTGTGTCTACCATTCCACCACCCGGGCTCCTATGGATACCAACAATGTAAATCTTCTTCATCTCAGCAAAACCAAGTCACAAACACTATAGCTTTGCTGAGATGAACAATGAAGAAGTCATGGAGCGGGCGAACGGGATCGAACCGTCGACCCTAACCTTGGCAAGGTTATGCTCTACCGCTGAGCTACGCCCGCATATCCATATCCAATCCTTAGGATTACCTAAAATTGGAGTGAGATTATAGCCAAAAGTCCCTTTAATGTAAAGCGTTTTCCTCAACCCTCTCAGATAAAAAAATATTTTACGCTATGCCAAACCTATGATATGCTATAATCTTCGACATAATAATCATAGAAACAAGGATCAACAACATGCGTAGTGACGAGATAAAAAAGGGGTATAACCGTGCCCCACACCGAAGTCTGCTGAGAGCCACAGGTGTACAGGAAGAGGATTTTGACAAGCCATTCATCGGTGTTGCCAACTCCTTTATCGAGATCATTCCCGGACACTTTTTTCTAAACAAAGTCGCTGAAGTGATCAAAGCAGAAATCAAAGCCAATGGTTGTGTACCATTCGAGTTCAATGCGATAGGTGTAGATGATGGGATCGCCATGGGACATGATGGGATGCTCTATTCACTCCCAAGCCGTGAGATCATCGCCAACTCCATAGAGACCGTGATGAATGCCCATAAGCTCGATGCCATGATCGCTATCCCCAACTGTGACAAGATCGTACCGGGTATGATCATGGGTGGACTACGCGTCAACGTACCCACCATCTACGTCTCCGGAGGCCCTATGGCAGCGGGACATCTAGAGGATGGTACACCTATCGATCTGGCAACAGCCTTTGAGGCGGTCGGAGAGTTTGAGGCAGGGGAGATCAGCGAAGAGAAGCTCACTGAGATCGAGTGCAACGCCTGTCCCAGCGGTGGATCATGCTCAGGTATGTTCACCGCCAACTCTATGAACACCCTCATGGAGGCCATGGGTATCGCACTGCCAGGCAACGGTACGATCCTTGCTCTCACACCAGAGCGAACAGCACTCTATAAGCAGGCTGCCAGACGTATCTGTGAGATCGCCAAGATGGAGCAGGCAAAACGTGCACAGTACAACCTACGCAATATCCTCAATGAAAATGCCGTACGCAATGCCTTTGCCGTGGATATGGCAATGGGTGGTAGCTCCAATACGGTACTGCATATGCTCGCGATCGCGATAGAAGCAGATGTAGACTTCAACCTCGCCGACATCAATGCCATCAGCAAGCGCGTCTCCCATATCGCCAAGATCTCTCCCTCACTCACTACTGTACATATGGAGGATATCAATGTAGCAGGAGGGGTGAGTGCCGTGATGCATGAGATGAAAAAGCGAGGTGATGATATCCTCGCGGACAATCCCACAATCAGTGGACAGAGTACCTATGAGAAGATCGCAGATACCAAGATCCTCGATACTAACATTATCCATACCATCGACAACCCCTACTCCGAAGTAGGTGGATTGGCGATCCTCTATGGTAACCTCGCAGAGCAGGGAGCCGTCATCAAGACCGCTGGTATCACAGGTGATCGTGCCTTTACGGGGACGGCCGTCTGCTTCAACTCACAGGATGAAGCGATCGAGGGTATCCTCGCAGGCAAGGTCAAAGCGGGTAATGTCGTGGTCATCCGTTACGAAGGACCTAGGGGAGGACCCGGTATGCAGGAGATGCTCAGCCCTACCAGCCTCATCATGGGGATGGGACTAGGAGACTCTGTCGCACTCATTACCGATGGTCGCTTCTCAGGAGCCACCAGAGGTGCCAGTATCGGACATGTTTCACCAGAGGCAGCAGAAGGTGGTATGATCGGACTGCTGGAGGATGGTGATGAGATCCATCTGGATGTAGACAAATATATCCTAGAGGTCAAACTCAGTAATGCGGAGATCACCAAACGAAAAGCCGCCTTTACACCGGTCGTAAAAAAGCTGGAGAGTCGATGGCTCAGACAGTACCGTGCATTGGTTACCAATGCGAGTAACGGTGCGGTGCTGGAGGCGGAGTAGATAAGGGCTTTGCCCTTATGTATAATAGTATATTTGTATAGAAGTGTATTGGCAAGTATTTTTTATGCTTCAGAAGAAAAGTGTATCTACCCGTATACAAATATACCAGTAACCCATACACCGTGCACGAAGTGCACTTTTTAATTCACTCTTCTTCCCCACTTGAATCGTGCATTGTAGAAAGGTCTGTTGAGACTAGAGATCACTACTCTGTGTTTGGCAGAGCTGGCATGGATAAACTTGTTGCTTCCGATATAGATACCGACATGGTTGACATAGCCTCTTCTTCTGCGTGAGGTATCGAAGAAGATCAAATCTCCCGCTCTGAGGTTTCCTCTACTGACATACTTACCGTAGTAGGCTTGCTTTCTAGAGACGCGAGGCAGTCTTACCCCTTTACTCTTGCGGATAACATACTGCGTAAATCCAGAACAATCAAACCTGCTCGGGCCTTGTGCACCCCAGACATAACGTGTACCCAGATATCTTTTGGCTGTTCTGATGACCTGAGAACTGCCTCTGCTACTTCTGCCTCTGCTTCCCTTGCCATTGAGTAGTGCCATTGCATCTGTCAAGCGTCTGCTATTTGACTTTCTGCCTCTGCTTCTGGATGCTATTTTCGTACGCTTAGAAGTTTTTCTTTTGGCGATACGCTGCTTGGTTGTTTTTTTGCTGCTCTCTTTGAGCTTGCCATCCACCGCCAGCACCATACCTCTATGTAGTTTACTTCTTCTACTTAGCTTGTTGAGTGCTCTCAGCTTTTTCACTGTAGTATGATGTCTTTTGGCGATCAACCACAGGGTATCCCCTCTTCTCACCTTGTAGGTCTTAGGTTTGCTTGTCTTGACCTCTGTTTTCCCCACAGCCAGCATCGTGCCTATTTTGAGACGACTCTTCCTACCCAGTTTATTGAGTGCTCTCAGCTTTTTGATACTAATCTTGTTTCTTCTGGCGATTCTGGAGAGCGTATCTCCTTTTCTGACCTTATAGGTCTTGAGTGCAACCTTGACCTTTTTTGCCTTCTTTTTCTTGCTCGCAATAAAGGAGCTTTTTTTCGATACTTTTAGCTTCTGACCCACTCTGATCACAGTACCGGCTTCTATCGCATTCAGTGCCATGATCTCCTTGAGGGTGACATGGTTCTTTTTGGCGATTGAGAAGAGTGTATCCCCGCTCTCTACCTCATAGATACCTTTTGTGCCCTCTTTCTTGACGATCACTCTTTCTGCTTGTTTGACACCTTCCGGGAAGTAGGTATTGGTAGGCACCTGTAGCACCTGTCCTACTCGAATCAGCGTACTACGCTCCAATCCGTTGGCTTCAAGCACCTCTTTGGTCGTGGTATGATGCTTACGTGCAACGATGAAGAGGGTATCTCCCTTCTCTATCGTATACTTTACTTTGCCTTTTTTGGCTATTCTTTTTCCGGTGCTTGTCTGTATGGTTGTTTTACCCGGGAAGTAGGTATTGGTAGGTACCTGCAGTACTTGCCCTACTCGGATCAGTGCATTACGTTCCATACCATTGGCTTCACGCAGCTCTTTGGTCGTGGTATGATGCTTGCGCGCAATCGTAAAGAGGGTATCTCCTGAAGCGATCGCATAGGAAACTTTTCCTTTTTTAAGTTGCTTCTTGATCCTTTTGCTTTTTTTCGTAAGCTTTTTCTCTTTTTTACTCTTGGTGACAGATTTGGGGAAATAGGTATTGGTAGGTACCCTAAGTACTTGCCCTACCCGGATCAGCTGTTCTCTCTCCAAGCTATTGCTTTTTCGTACCTCTTCGGTCGTTGTGTGGTATTTTCTAGCAATCGTGAAAAGTGTATCTCCACTCTGTACTGTGTATTCTCTGATCTTTATTTTTGTACGTTTTGCCTGTATTGCAGTGACTGAGATAGTCGCGATTAAAAATGATATAAGTACTTTTTTCATGCGTTTTATCTGCTCCCCTTTAAAGTGATACTCTTATTCTATACTAATTAATATTAGTTTGTCAAGTAAAATCCATATTTTTTAATAAAATTCTTGTACAAACCGCTAAAAATGCATTTTAGTTACGGAAATATAGCATTTTTGGGATAATGAAAAATTAACAATTGGTTAAAACGGTAAACAAAGAATTGCAGTATAATGCTAAGAAAAAGAGGTTCCATGAAACAGACTATCTCTCTACTCTCTATTGTAGTCCTTCTCTCGCTGGTTGGCTGTCAAGATAAGCCTAAAGAGCCTACTGCCACATCTACACCAAAACTCAGTAAGCCACTACAGACAAAAATCCAAAATAGCACACCTACTGCGCAGCCTACGATCACACTGTCACACCCTTCCCCAAATAAAACTGCTGTACCCTCATTGGGTATTGTGGTAGACAATGGGAAGATCATTATCGATACCAAGCAGACCAAAGACTTTCTTCAAGACATTAGTCAGAAGATGGAGAAGAGTTTTAAGCGTATCGAAACAAACCTGCGCAAAGAGCAGATCAGCTCCCCCAATGAAACAGGGATCATCATTACGGATACTTCTGTTCAGATCGACTTTAATAAAACCAAAGTCTTTATGGAAAAATGGATACGTAGTATGGAGTCAGTAGCAAAAGAGATTGATGATACGATGGAAGAGATTGAAAAAAGTTTACCGCAAAGGTAGGGAAAGTGACCAAGAGCATACTCTTGGTCAAAAAATTATTTGGCTAGCGCTGCTTTAGAAGCCTCTGCTATTTTAGTAAATGACTCAGGTGCATTCATTGCCATATCTGCAAGGATCTTTCTGTCTAGCTCAATGTTGGCTAGCTTGAGTCCGTGCATGAAAGTAGAGTAGTTCATACCGTTGAGTCTGGCTGCCGCATTGATACGGACGATCCAAAGTCTTCTGAAGTCTCTCTTCTTTTGTCTTCTGTCTCTATATGCATATACAAGTGAACGCTCTAGTTGCTCTTTTGCTTTTCTGAAGTGCTTTCTTCTACCACTGTAGAATCCTCTGGCTTGCTTTAGTAGTTTTTTATGTCGTCTGGTTCGTGCGACACCTGTTTTTACTCTCATGGTTTTCCTTTACCGTTTTCTGTATTTAGAAATAGGTGCCAAACATTCTCTCTGTTTGAACTTGCCCCTAATCGGGGGTAACTTGCTTTATCCGTTAGTTATGCGATACACGCTTTGATGTTCTTCGCATCAGCACTGTCAACATACTTGGCAGATCTCATCTGTCTGTGGTGTTTACCGTCGACTTTAGTAAGGATATGGCTTCTGTACGCTGTTCCTCTTTTGATCTTGCCGCTTTTTTTCACTTTAAAGCGCTTTACAGCACCTTTAACGCTCTTCATTTTTGGCATTTTGGCTCCTTTCTTGTATTTCCCTGCATATAGAAATAGGGGTCGGTATTATACCGAGATATGTTTAGGGGGAGCTTGACACACACCTCATCAGCAAAGGGATCTTATCAAAAATAATAGCGGTGCTGGAAGAAAAATGGTATACTCTATGATAGCCTTATCGTGATCAGGAGAGATAAAATGCCAGAGAAAATACTCTATATCGTACGCCATGCAAAATCAAGCTGGAAAGATACCAGTCTAGAAGATATTGATCGCCCCCTCAACAAAAGAGGCAAACGCAATGCTCCTTTCATGGCAAATATTCTTCTGGAAAAAGGTATCCATCCTGAGCTCATACTCTCCAGCCCTGCCAAGCGTGCCAGGCTCACAGCCGAAGCGCTGCATACTGCACTGGGAGGAGAATTGGTACTAGAGACAGCACTCTATCAAGCCTCCCTCTCTACACTAAAAATACACCTAAAAAAGGCATTTGAAGTGCATGACAGCGTCATGCTGGTAGGGCACGATCCTTCGATCACAATGCTCAACAACACTGTTTCCAATATCTCTATTTACCATATCCCTACCGCAGCTATTGTTGCTATCGCCTTAGATGATAGTGATGCCTTCACGGGTACGCAGTTGTTTTATGAGTATCCCAAGAAGTATAAAAAGAAGTAACTTCCTAGGAGAGTGAATTTCGATTTAGGTTTAGAATTTAGAAAAAATTAAGCCAAAATATGTAAGAATTATCTTGTTATTGGATAAACAAATAAGCACTCGCTTATGATGTACCTAGAAAAAATTCGATTTTTCTCTTTTAACTTTTAATAAATACTATTAAGAGCATTGAGACGGATAGGCAATTTTTTTAAAGACACTTCTCTCTCTTTTTTCTTGATTACAAAGGAACATTTATGTTAGTTTTAGAGATTGAGGATATCAAACATCTCCTATCAAAAGTCAGCTATAGAGCGTTCTTCCTGGAACTTATCAAGACCATGGAGGAGGACTATGCGCACTGGGAGGATTTTGACAAATGCCCCAGAGTAGCCACCCATGTGGATGGTGGTGTGATAGAGCTTATGCCTGTGAGCAATGACACATTGTACTCCTTCAAATATGTCAATGGCCACCCCAAAAACCCAAGCCAAAATAAGATGACTGTGATGGCAACAGGGCAGCTCAGTATGACTGAGACGGGTGAGCCCTTGATGTTTACAGAGATGACACTGTTGACAGCCTTTAGGACAGCAGCCAACTCCGCCATGGCAGCGAAGCACTTAGCCAAAAAGGATTCCAAGGTGTTGACACTCATAGGCACAGGGGCACAGAGTGAGTTTCAATATTTGGCTTTCTCCTATATCTTTGATCTGGAAGAGATACGCTACTACGATACAGATCCCAAAGCGATGGAGAAGTTTGCGCATAACATGACACAGTATGGGATCAAGCTCACCCCCTGCAAGGACGCTACAGAGGCAGTCCAAGGTGCAGATATGATCATCACCTGTACCGCGGACAAGCGATACCAAACCGTACTCACGCAGGAGATGCTGACCAAAGAGGTCTTTATCAATGGTATCGGTGGAGACTGCCCTGGCAAAACAGAGATCGCCAAAGAGATCGTGGAGAGTGCCACCGTAGTCGTAGAGTATCTAGAACAAGCCAAGATCGAGGGTGATATACAGCAGATGCCAAAAGACTTCACCTGTACAGAGATCTATGAGGTCATCAGAGGTGAGAAGAGGCTCAATGTAGCAACCCACGGTACGATTCTGTTTGACTCCATTGGTTTTGCGCTGGAGGACTACTCTGTGTTGAGGCTCATCTACGCTTTGGCAAAAAAGCATCATGTGGGCAAAGAGATGCATCTCATCCCTGAACTCAACAATGTTAAAAATCTATTTTCCTTGTTGCGTCATGCCTGAGACCTATACACACATCAAACTCATAGAAGTGTATGCCGACATCGCGGGACAGAGAAAGGGTGCAGCCCTAGGGCTCAAAGCTCTGAGAAAATCTTCCTCAGAAACCAACTCGGACTATTACGAAAAGTTTATCACCGAGGAGATAGAACAGGAAGAGACATCCCAAAAAAGCCATAACTTCACCCATGCAAAGCATATAGACAAGGTCTATCCTGTCATCTCACAGCTTGCAAAAAAAGTAAAAGAGATGAGAGATGCAAATCTTTTCCCCATCATTCTGGCAGGCGACCACTCTAGCTGTGCAGGCACCATGCATGGACTCAAAATGGCCCATCCTGAGGAGGAGATCGGTGTGGTCTATATCGATGCGCATGCAGATATACATACACCTTACACCAGTGGCTCTGGCAATATGCATGGTATGCCTCTGGCTATCGCATGTGCGATAGACAACAAGGCATATGCGATAAACAAACCTGATCCCAAAGTACAAGACTACTGGAACAAGCTCAAATATCTGGTTTCTGATGAAGCATCCATCAAGCCTGAAAATATCGTCTTCTGTGCATTGAGAGATTTTGAGAAAGAGGAAGAAGCACTGATCCAAAAATACAAGATCCCTGTCTATACAGTTGAGGAGATGACCTACAAGGGTATTCAAACGGTCGTAGAGGAGATATTCAAAAAGCTCTCCTACTGTAAGCATATCTATATCTCTTTTGATGTGGACAGCATAGACCCTCTCTATGTGCCAGGAACCGGCACACCTGTCACCAATGGCCTGTCCTATGAGCAAGCCATGCAGCTCAATCTGGAACTGATCAAAAATGAGAAAGTCTGTTGCTGGGAGATGGCAGAGATCAACCCACTCTACAACAACAACGAAGAGGACTCAACAAGGGTATTTAAGATACTTGAAAAAGTAACAGAAACCCTCATCCACCACTATTAGCCCCTGTGCTAATAGTCTGGTCTCCACAAGATCCCAATCGCCTCTACACTGACATCTCGCTTCTTGGGCTTGATAGAGAAAGACTCTATCTCATAGTTGTCGATACTGTAGTCATCTGACAGTGTGTCGATTTTCTCTTCGAGTTCTGTCCCAAGATCATAGATCTTCTCCTCTACCTCCGTGACTTTCTCTTCGGCTCTGGAGACATCGCCTCGCTCTTTATAGGCACGGCTGCTTCGGCTAATCGTGGTACCGATCTTGGTAGCCGTGGCTCTGCCAAACAGCGCACCCAACAAAGAGGCTCCGACATTGAGCAGGGAGCTCATCTGGTCACCTTTTTCTTTCTCTACCCGTGCTTTGGCACGGGAGAGCTGATCCAAGAGGCGTTTCTCTTTTTTTTCATACTGCTCTTTGAGTTTCTCCAGCTTCTCCTCTTTGCGCTCATCTAGTTCACCCTGTACCGTGACCTTGAAGTCTGAGAGTGCTTGATCTGCCTCTGACTCCAGACGTAATGCTTTACAGCGATACATCTCCAGCTTGCTACTCTGATAGAGATGGTCTATCAGCGCTCGTGTTGTATGCTTCAGTGCTTTGTCTTCCACGACAGCATCAGGGACAGAAGCATATTTGGCATCCTTGGGTTCTGATATAGGAAGTTTGGTAAAGTCCAGCGCTTCCACCTCCGCCTCCTCCCAGTCTACTGAGTGTAGCCCATCGAGATCCAGATAGAGTGAGCCTACCTCAGTGATCTCTATCCCTCGTCTACCATCATGGTAGTAGACCTCTGTATGGGCTGCCAGATAAGGACGGTAGCGATGCTGACCCGTCATATCTACTTCATAGTACTGATCGATACTGCTGTCAACTGTGTTGACTCTCTTGTAGTCACTCTCTGTTGCTTTAACCGGTGCGGTCTCCCTATTGCTCTCCGGTGCGGCAGCAGCCTTTTGATCCTCCATCAGTGCAGTGATCTCTGCTTTTTTGAGTGGGCCTTTGAGATAGCTAAGCACCCATCTGGTACCAAAGAGACGGATATCCTCCAGATGCGAGGACTTCAGGAAAAAGGTACGCTTCTTGAGGTTTGCCAACAGCGTGGCGATCTCTTTTTTGTCAAAGCTAGAGTCCATCTTGCCACCCAAGCCGTCAATCACCCGATTGACATCCTGTGTGGTCTGCAGACGACCGATACACCAGGTACCGATATTGGATAATCCTTTGTAGTCCAAGTCAACCGGGTTCTGGGTACTCAGCACGACACCGATACCATACGCTCTTGCCTGTTTGAGCAAAGTGATCATCGGCTCTTTGGAGGGTGGATTCTTGGTCGGAGGGAAGAAACCATAGATCTCATCCATGTACAACAGCGTTCTGAGCCTGTTAGAGCCACTCTGTAGACGCATCCATGCGATGTACTTGTTCAGCAACAGTGTCACGAAGAACATCCGCTCATCATCATTGAGATGTGAGATAGAGAAGATCGCAATCTTGGCTTTGCCCTCTTCATCATACAGGAGCTTCTGGATATCCAGTGCTTCACCACTCAGCCAGTTGCTAAAGTTGGGAGAGGCAATCACGGCATTGAACTTGGTGGCAAACCTGAAGCGTTCTTTGTCCGGATAGAAGCTCTCCAAAGGCAACACTCCGATCTTTTTGAACGGTGGGTTGACGATACGCCCTACCAGCTCCTCGATACTGAGGCTGCGTTCCTCTCTCCAGCTCTTGGCAATGATCTGAGAGAGCAGGATATACTCTTTGGAGTCTAGCGGTTCGGCTTCGATACCGACGAGAGAGAGCAGTCCCATGACAGAGCTTTTGAGATAGGCTGCGAAGTTGTCACTGTCCTGAAGTATCTTGCTGTCCGGCAATGCCAATGAGCTCATGAGGTTGATCGGGACACCCGACTGACTTCCCGGTGTATAGATTGTCTTCTGTACACGATCGA
This sequence comes from Sulfurovaceae bacterium, assembly GCA_965215705.1. Taxonomy (GTDB): domain Bacteria; phylum Campylobacterota; class Campylobacteria; order Campylobacterales; family Sulfurovaceae; genus JAAXPZ01. The sequence continues at coordinate 52,959 of CBDCEE010000014.1, forward strand.
AGCGAGCAACACGCTCTGCGGTTTGTCCCCAGCTCTCTATGCCCTCTTTCCAAAAAAAGGCTGTCTTGGCAGCATAGGCCATGACCTCCTCTCCTTTGGAGACTGCTTCATCTTCTACCCAGGGAACAAAGCTCTCTGCTTTGAATGCCGGGTCTGTCAAACAGAGATTGCCCATGTCACCTTTGGGGTCAATAACAATAGAGGGGATATTGTCAATCGCTGCCTCTTCAATAATACCCACACCCAATCCGGTCTTACCGCTACCAGTCATACCGATGATGGCGGCATGTGTCGTAAAATTCTTATTTTTGAGAAGTGTCAACACCTCAGTGGGTTCGAAACGCTCCCTGTCAACATCTTTACCTAAATAAAACAGCCCTGCTTTTTCATAGATCTCTTCCATACCTGTTCCTCATAATATGATGCTGTATTGTAACGAAATAATCTATAAGAGTCTCTAGTGTTGATAAAGAGGGATAATAGAATAGAAGTGGGGAATAAAGAAGAGAAAAGAGAGACCTCCGGACAAGATGCCCGAAAGGGTAAAAATCAATTTACGATGTGATCTCTATCTCTTGGCTAGAGCTATAGACTTTCACTTTACTGCCTTTTTGGTTGCCAATGTTGACATTGGTAATAGCTGGTGTCGTACACCCTGCGAGTATCATGGCAGCGATTGCACCGTAAATAATCTTTTTCATCTCTGTACTTCCTTGTTTTATACTAAATTTAGCTCAAGTGGCTTTTGTATATACTTAATGGACGAATTCTAGCAGATTAAACCTCAAAATAAGTTTTAATGGGTCAAATTAGCCCTTTTTTAAGTGATTATTGCTGTCAAGTGTTATTATGATCCTCAGTATTGCTCCCATTTCCATCATCTGTGGGAGTAACTGTGCTACCTGTACTGCTCGCAGGTGTAGTAGGCGGGATAGGATCTTTCCTTTTCTTTTTTGCTTTAGGTGGCTGCTCTATCCCCTGTAGCATAAAGGCATAAGGCTCTTCATTGGCGGACTGTAGCATCACCAGTAACTCACCCTTTTTTCTCGTGATATCGAAGAGTACGATCGGTTTCATCGTCTTATCTACGGCTACTTTGTCCTCATGCTTGAGGGGGAGTTTGTAGCCGTTGCCTTCGACCCTGAGGAGCTGATGCTCCTCTTTGGCGACCAGCCAGCAGACCTTGGCTCGGGAGAGCCCATAGAGGGAGTTGGCAGTGTTGTTGATACAAAAGCGGTCAAACTCACCCTTTTTGATCGTTAGGTTCCCGTCACTGTACATGATATCCCGATAGAGTACCATGATCACTTTGTCTCCATCGATCGCTTTTGTCAGGTATTCAAACAGATGTTTGTTGGAGCTTCTCTGCATATTCAATGCACTGTAAAGCCCCATCATTACGATGGAGAGTAGTGCCACTGAGATCAAAATCTCTATCAGCGTAAATGCACTACGCCGCCTACGCATCACTAGCCATCCATGAGGCCGACACGCAGTGCCTCTTCATAGCTGGTGTTACCTTGTTCCATCATGTCTCCAAGCTTGTCTGAGATGGTACGCATGCCATTTTTCTTCATCGCATCTCTAATCTCATTGTCATTGAGCCCTTTAGCAATCATCTCCTGCACTTCATCATCGATGATAAAGAGCTCACCCACGGCCTGTCTGCCTTTATACCCAGTAAAGTCGCACTCGGTACAGCCTACCGCCTGATAGAAGGTGGCATGCTCATCCAGTCTGCATTCACTGATCGTATCTGGATCAAGCAGTGTAGGCACTTTACAGCTGCGACAGAGTTGACGTGCAAGTCTCTGTGCCAATACACCAAGCAATGTCGAAGAGAGCAGATACCCTTCTATCCCCATATCCATCAGTCTGGTCAGGGAGGAGGTAGCATCATTGGTATGCAGGGTAGAGAGCATCAGGTGTCCTGTCAAGGCAGCCTGTATCGCGATCTGTGCTGTCTCCTGGTCCCTGATCTCCCCTACCATGACCACATCCGGATCCTGTCTTAGGATCGATCTCAGCCCGGAAGAAAAGGTCAAACCAACTTTGTCATTGACCTGTATCTGACTGATATTGCCAGTGTTGTACTCTACCGGATCTTCTACGGTGATGATATTTTTGTCCGGTGAAGCGATATGCTGGAGAAAAGAGTGCAGCGTCGTCGATTTACCCGACCCGGTAGGTCCCGTGACCAGGATCATCCCATGTGAATGGTTCAACAGTCTATAGAAGGCATCCGTCAGCTCTCTCTGAAAGCCCAGATCCTCCAGTGAAGGGATACTCTCACTCTGCATCAAGATACGCATCACCACACGCTCTCCATAATAGGTAGGCAGCAGCGAAACCCGCACATCCAGCGTCTTCCCTGAGATCACCACCTGCGTCCTGCCGTCTTGAGGTACCCGCTTTTCGGAGATATCCAGGTTAGAGATGACTTTGATACGGTTGATCACTAGAGAGGTGATGTTCTTATCCAGATCGATATGTTTTTTCAGTGCACCGTCTATTCTGAAACGGACTTCACCTTTGTGCTCTTTGGATTCGATGTGGATGTCACTGGCACCTTTTTTGATCGCTTGGAAGAAGAGGGAGTTGACCAGTTTGATGATCGGGGCAGACTCCTCGCTGGAGAGGAGGTCTTGTGAGTTTTGGATAAACTCCAATAGATCAGATTCTGCTTCAAAAAGCTCATCCGAAGTCGCCTCCATCTGCTCAAAGTCACTCCCCGTCTGTATCTCGAGGAATTTATTTCTCAAACGATCGAAACTGCCCTCATCTACCAGATAGATAGGGTAGTCCAGATGGAGCATGGAGAGGTGGTTGAGTGCTTCAGTGAGCCTCTCTTTGTGCATGATAGCAGCCTGTTGATCATCTATCTTGGCAAAGAGCAGCGCATGCTTGATCGCAAGCCTATGGTCTATCTCTTCTAGCCAGAGTGGCTCGAGGTTGACATCTTCTAGGAAGGGAAATCTCATAGGCTTACCTTAGTTCCCACGCATAAAGCTATGGGGAGTATGCTTCTGTCTGAGGCTACGGCTTCTACGCTCACGAGGGGTGCCCTCTACATGTCTAAACTTTCGTTGTTCCCATCTTCTCTTTCGTTCCAGCTTTCGCTGCTCAAAGGCTTCTCGCTTGAGGCGTGCTGCTCTTTGTGCTCTGGTCTCTTTTCTGGCTTTTGCTTTTTTTACCTTTGCCTTTTGGGCTTTGGCTTTTTTTGCCTGAGGGGCTGCTTGCTTGACAGGTTTGGGTGCTTCTCTAACCGCCGGCACTGGCTTCGGCTCCTGAGGCGCTGCCACATAGGCAGGCTCTGCTGTATGCTTGGGCTGGGCTTTGGCTTTTTTTCTGCTACGCTTTTTGACAGGGGCTGCTACTGGTGCACGTCGCTTCTGAGGCACTGCTTGCGCTACAGGCGCCACAGTCTTGCGATGGCGTTTAAAACCCAGCATCCTCATAGCATCTTGCTCCTCCCCGTTCCTTCTGGTCTTAGGGGTGGGGTTGGGATGGTAGGTACCATCATAGTCTTCTGCTGTACTGTCGCCATTTTCGATACGCTTACGGATATAGCGATTATACTGTTTCTGTACGCCATTCAGCTTTGCCAAAAAGTTTTTGAGTTTCACCAGATCTGAACTTTTACGCACAATATAAGGAGTCAGATAGATCACTACATTGATCTTACTATGGTTCTTTCCATTACTTCGGAAAAGTGATCCAATAATCGGCAGATCTCCTAAAATCGGTACTTTGCTTGTCGTACCATACCCTGAACTCTTGATCAACCCTCCAAGGATAATCGTCTGTCCATTACTCACGATCGCATTGGTGTTGACCTTTCGCTTGGTCGTGGTCGGGCGGTCTGCAGAGACTGAGGAGCTCAGATCCACATCTTCGATATTGGCTTCGACAGAGAGTGTGACTTTGTTCCGGCTGGAGAGTCTAGGCTTGACTTTGAGGGTGATACCGATATCCTCTCTGGAGTAGTTGTTTCTGACGACATCATTTTTGTTGTCCCCTGAGGCAGAGCTGGTCAGGATCGAGCGAACCTGCCCCACATAGATCTCCGACTCTTTGTTGTTGGTACAGAGGACGGAGGGTTCACTGAGGATATGGGCGGCACCATTCTCTTTGAGAAGATCAATACGTGCTCCCAAAGACAAAAGTTTATTTCCTATAAAATTAAATGTATTTCCAGAACTAGAAGAGTTGTTGTCTGTTAAAAAACTTAAAAAGCTACTCGGAATCTCTAGTGCTGATGCACCCGTACTTCCTGAAATACTAAACAAACCCTTTCCACTAAAATTACCACCTGCAGTAAAACCATACTTGACTCCGATCTGCTCCGCTTTTCCCATATCGATCTCTACGATCTTTGCTACGATATAGACCTGTGGCTTCTCTACATCGATACTACGGATCACTTTTCGGATATTTTTGATCTGGTCTCCGGTGGCGAGTACGATCAGTGCGTTACGCTCTGCATCGCCGACCACCATTGCTTTTTGCGCTGGCTTTCCACCCTTTTTGATGGCTTTGCTCGCCAGTCCATTCATCTGAGAAACCAGCTTGCTCAGGATCTTCTCCATATCTTCGACATTGGAGTTTTTGAGCTCGATGACATACATTTTTTGCTCGACATCGTCTCCTTTTTGATCCAGCTGCTTGATATAGCGGATCATCTTGTTGACGTTCTCTTTTTTACCGACGAGGATGATGGCATTGGTGGCATCGTCCTTGAGGACATTGACCTTCTCGCTCGGGATAGTTTTGGGGAAGAGCTGACCTGCCATCTTGACGGCATTGGCATAGACTGCCTTCGCGCTGGCATGTCTGAGCTTGATGACGGTAGAGCCCTTTTTGCCTGCACCCTCTACAGAATCAATGATCTTTTTGATCGATTGTAGGGTACGAGGGTAGGCAGTGATAGAGAGGACGTTGTTGTTTTTGAAAGAGACCACTTTGGCATTTTTGTGCAAGAGAGGCTTGATCTTGGCACGAATGAGTGCGGCATTGGAGGTTTTGAGTTTGAAGAGTACGGTTTTGAGCGTTTCACCTGAAATTTTGTCATCAACAGCCAGTCCCATACCTGCTGCTTCTGATGCCTTGACCACCTGTAGGAAGTCCCCCTGATCGACCAGGGTGAAGCCTTTGTTGGAGAGAATAGCATTTGCCAGAGGAATCAGTGAGCTCTTTTTGATCGGCTGGGTAGAGACGAAGTTGATCTTGCCCTTGAGCGGCCCATTGATGAGGATGTTTTTGTTGGTGATCTTACTGACCATCTCTACAAAATCTTTCACATCCAGATTTCTGAAGTTGACATTGACCGTCTCCTCATCTGCTGCAGCATACAGCATGGTGATCGTCATCATCACTGCCAATAATAGTTTATTTAACTTCATATTCTAATTCCTTCTCTTCATTTTTTCTCACTACGGTGATCGACAGTCCCTCTATCGAATCAACAGATTTGAGTATACCCATCGGACCGTTGAAATCGACGATCTCCTCACCGTTGATCGCCTTGATCACATCCCCACGTTCTAGTCCTAGCTGGCTAAAGGGGCTTCCTTTACGGATAAACCTGACTTTATATCCCAGCATTTGATTGTTTCTCTTGACGGGTCTGAGTCCGATATCACGCATCGCTTTGTCCATATCGGAGACATAGGTTTTGAGCATACTGCGGGGGATACTTTTGATCCCGTCTTTGCTGGAGATCTTCCCCGCTGTTTGCCTCGGAGGCACATCTTCTCCTGCACTGCTCTGGGCAGCAGTGACAGAAGCACTGCCTTTCTGCTTGGCTTCAAAAAGTTTCAAAGTATAGGTCTTACTGTTCTTTTCAAAATAGGCTTCTCTTGCAGAAGCACGCTTGAGTACAAAACCGTCTATCGCATCTCCTTTGGAGAGGATATGGCTTTTGCCTTTTTTGAGCAGTGTCACGATACAGTTGTTTTTGCCACTATAGATACCGACCAGTTTGATATCCTTGATAGAAGGTGCTTTTTTGACCGGCTTGGTCACCTGTGTCTGTACTTTGGGCAATGCCACATCTGAAGCAAATCGATAGCGATAATGTAGGACTTTTTTGACCTTCCCTGCCTCGGAAGAGATCCCTTTTTCTGGAAGATACAGAGACTCTGCTACCACCCAAAGCAGCTTGACAAGTAACAGCACTGCCAATACTGTGATCAAGAGGGAGAGATTTTTGGTATTAGAATTTCGACTCATAATACCATCCTTTCTTACTCTTTTTCAAGTATTTTGATACAGCCTTGTTGCTTCCGCCTTTGGACACATCCAGGTGCACTGTTCTGGCACCTAGACTAACCTGCCCCTGCAGTGTACCCAGACTACTCTCTCCTACGATAGCAATCTTCATAGGGGAGAGTACGCTATGGGTCGCAGTAAGCTCCTTGATGGAGAGTTCTGTAGGCAAGCCTTCTGCGATCACAAGCCCCTCAAAGTCCGCTTTGCTATAGAAGAGCACACTCCAGAGTGTGATGCTTTTGGCAGTTGCCAGTGAGGCACCACTGAAAGAGAGTACCGGATGTTCTACTGTGAGACTCAACATCCCCTCCTGCAATACTTCTCCGGAGATCATGATGTTCTGCTCATGCAGCTTCTTCTCCAAGAGATAGTAAAGCTCTTTTTTGGGCATGAAGAACATCACCGCCAACGGCAACAGTATGAGTACGATCACGATCTGTTTTACCACTTGCATCGTAACTCCAATCTATAGTTCTCACCACTTCTGTCTATCGACATCTCCACGATCTGGATAGGGATGCTGGCAAGCTGTTTCCCTACGATCGCATTGAGTTGACTGCCATTTAGGTTTTCTAGAAGGATATGGGCTTTTTTCTTCTCTACCTCAAAGGTTTTGATCTTTGTGTTGCCCAATGTACTTTTGATGCTGGCAAGTTTTTGCGGGATCTTCTTGTTTTTTACCCAGAGCTTTTTCATCGTAGCGATATCTTCCATCTGAGAGATCAGCTGTGCTGCTTCTGTGCCTTGTGATTCCAATGCTTTGTAACGGTAGCTCTTGAACAGCACTGCCCCAATAAGCAATAGCAGTGCCAGTAGGATCATCGCTTCATTTTGGTATCTTCGCAACATCAGAGTGCCCCTTTGAGCTTGAAGCTGGTGTTGCTATCCAGCACGATCAGTTTTTTGCTTCGTGCATATTTTTTCAGCTCTGCGATATTTTTCTTCTCTGTCGCGATCGTTACGTCATAGCCTTTGGTATCGATCTTCAGCGTGTCAATCTTGGACTCTTTGCTGGTCAGCCTGCTGATACTCTTGAGATGGTCCCTGATCTTTCTCTGCAGACTGTCCACTTCATGATTGCTCTGGTAGAGACTACGTAATACCATGCCGGACTTGCCTTCCAGCTGCGGATATTTACTCTTGGCTGCCTCTACTTTTTCCTCTACCGAAGTAATCGCTTTCTGGTAGCGTATGCCTTCTACCAGATACCCTATCGCAAACAATAGCAGAAGAACAGAGACGATGATCGCCTGCTTCTGAGTGACTAGCGCACTTCTACTCTGAGAAGGGGAAACCCCTTTGTCCGGTCTGAATTCACTGGTCAGTATCCCACACTCTTCTAGCCCAATGATACTTTTGGGGAGCATCACGACTGTATCATCTACAGTCACCAAGGCATTTTTATCATCTACAGAGACGGGATGTTTGAAATGCTCTTTGGACTGCTGTGCAAAATAGATCTTGTTGATCAGGTTTTTTGACAGGCCTTTCTCTTCCAGAAAGGATTCGATCTTTGCCATATCATAGGCGATCAGTGCCCAGCCGTCATCCTCTTTGATCGCGGCATAGCCATACTCACCACTCCCTGTAAGCTCATCCAGGATAGAGGGCGCCAGCTTGGCAGCCTGATACTGATAATTGACGGGGAGAGACTCTTTTTTGAATATGTAGAATTGTGGCGTGAGCATCAAGTCATAGCGTTTTTCACGTGCAATAGGGGGCATGTCCCTATGTACCAGCAAAAGTTCTTCATTGGTTGCTAAAAAACTCAAAACCCTCTATCCTTCTGTCTACATAATTAAACTGGAAGCTGTAGCTTCCTTTTCTAAATCTATACGATGCCTTGCACTGTGCAATAGGCAATGCCTTCTTTGGTTTTGAAAAAAGCCACTTGTATGTTGCTTTCGTCTCGCCGATCTCTGTCAAAAAATGATCCAATGCGCCCATCTCAAAATCTTCCTGAACCACATCATACAAAAATGCCAAAAGCTCCGGAGAGATGAAGTCCCCGTCTATCTTCTGCTCACTGATACCAAAGCTAAAATACTTCTGCCATGGTATGCGATAGATACGTGTATCATCTGCTTCATACCGGTAATCATCCAATATCTCTTGAAACTTTTTGAAAGAGATTATACCCTTTTTTTTGTTTATCCTGCTTGACTCTCCGAAGACCATACTGTTGGTCTGTTTTAATTCTGCCAAGATCTTTTCTCTCAGCAGTGCAGCATCTCTGAGGTTGACCTGGTCAGTCAGCATCTCAAAAAGGGATTGTGCCAGAGAGAATGCCTTCTGTTTTTTTCCGACACCTTCTAACCCAAGCCAAGTGATATTGACACGATTGGCCAGTGGGTTACAGGAGATCGTCATGGCAAACTCCCCACTCTGTGCACTGAGCCCCAGTGGTGTTTCAAAGAGGGTTTTCATCGTGCTTTTGGAAGGTTTTTTTCCCAAGATCTGACGTAGCATTTGTCCCATATCTGCACTGAGAAGGTTTGCCTGTATCATCGATGCTTTGACCTCTGCTTTTCCTCTGGCTACATCAAGATACTTAAACATAACTCCCATAAGTGCGATCATCGTTGCGATCACTGAAAGTGTAATGAGAAGTGTAATCGCAGGTCGCATTTTATTCCTCTTCAAAGCCCGATTTAACTAAAGTGGCTATAATTATATTTAAATTTTATTAATCAAGGGATTATTGTACTTATGAGAAAAGCATTCAGTTTGATAGAACTTCTGATCGTGATCGCTATTTTGGGACTCCTCGTGGGGCTTATCGGGCCTGCACTGATCGATCAATTCGGCAAAGCCAAAAAAGACCTTACCTGTACCCAGATGAGTGGTATCAGTCAAACCCTGGATATGTTTAAGCTGGACAACGGTATCTATCCTACGACAGATGAGGGGCTGGAAGCACTGATCAGCAATCCGGATACTGACAAGTACCCCAACTACTCCTCTACCCCTTATTTTCAAAAGGGAAAGATGCCTAAAGATTCATGGAAAAGAAAATTTGAGTATATCAGTACAGGCAGTGATTTTGATATCATCAGTCTCGGTGCTGACGGCAAAGAGGGCGGGGATGGCGAATCGGAAGATATCTACCTCAGCAAATGCCAAAAGTAGATGAGAAAAGGCTTCTCCCTCATCGAGCTTTTGATCGTGATCGCGATCATATCGCTCTTTGGGTTTCTGATCTTTGACTTTCTGAAAAGGGCAGAGGTCAAACAAGACCCTTATAGCATCAAAAACCTCAAAAAAACATTTCAAAGCCTTGGCAATGCAGAGCTGATATGCATCGACAAATGTACGCAGTGTTTTATGCGTTCTCCTGGCGATGACGGGATGCAAGAGGTCTCCAGTGAGCTCAAAGAGATACAGGCCTATATCGTAGACGGCAGTGATACTCCTCAAAAAGTAGAATTCGGTCGACTAGACGACCATCGTATCTGCCTGCGATACAGGCACTATAGCAACGGGAGTACCACACAGATCATATTGGAATCAGAAGAGAAGTTTTTCTATTTTCCCAGCTATTTTGGAGAGGTCTCTGTACATGAGTCTGCCGAAGATGCTGCCCAGGCTTGGGTAGGAGACACCAAAATGCTGACCAGCAAAGGAAACTACTACTGATGAGAAAAGCCTTTACCCTCATGGAGATCATGGTTTCTGTCGTACTGATCGCCATCGTTGTACTCGGGATCATTAAGCTCCAAAAAGAGAATATCTTTATGGCAAAATATATCGCAGGACGCGTGCAGTCAGAGCTGGGCAATACCCTTTTTCTAGGGAAAGAAGCTGTACGATACAACAAAGATGAGAAAGATGCCTATACCCTCATAAGTCACATGAGGATCCGCAATGACAAGAGCAAAGAGATCCTCAAAAAGATCAAACGCAAGATCTATGTCTCAGATCCTCTCCCTATCGGTGAACTTCCCATCCCCATAGAGGTCAGGGCGATCATGCTCAAACATGAATACTCAGCACGCTTCTATCGGGTCAAGCGATAGGCTCTCGTTCCCCTGAGGAAAAGATAAAAAAGTAGCAACCCCGTGATCATCAACAGTATGTTTCCGAACAGGTCATGGTAGAGAGGAAAATCCGGCTGCTCTTTGACAAAGTGTGCGACCATCAAAAGCCGTATGATATTGATCGTCGTGAGCACTAGATACCCTATGACTGCCCACCATAGTTTATGTACCCAGTCGATAGGATAGGCAAGGATCGCCGCCAAAAGCACCAGTATCGGGATGGTACCGTTGCACGCTTTGGTTACAATCACTTTGTAATGTGGATTGATCCAGATATCGATCCCCTGAAGCTGCCCCTCTTCAAGCCCCATCTCCAGAAAATAGAGTGTCAGTTTTGTCTGGTAATGGTTGACAAACTCCGCCACAGGTGAAAGATCCCAATACAAGAGAGCAAACAGTAACGGCAATAATGCCAGATAGACATACGCAAACTTTTTCATGGCTGTATAGTAGCATAATTTTATAACTCTAACAAAAAATGGATATAATACTAAAAATTACAATTTTCTAAGGGATACCTATCATCTATGCTATATAAATATAAAGGTCTCGACCAGAATGGTAAAACAGTCAAGGGTACCCTAACCGCTAGCACTGTTGAAGAGGCAAAACAGAAACTAAGATCTCAAAAAATATACTATAACGCTCTTGAAGAGACAAAACAGCTCTCTATGGAAGCCTTCTCCAAGCGGGTAATGCCCGGTACACTACTGAGCAGTATGTCCAAGGAGCTCTCCAGCTATCTCAACTCCGGCATGACCATCCTCACTGCTCTCAAACTCATGGAAAACCAGCACCATGAGGAAAAAAAGTACCGCTCTTTTCTCAACAGTACACGCACGATGATCGATGAAGGAAAGTCCCTCTATGTCGCACTCAACTCCCAGAAGGTCTATGCTCTGCCGGATTTTTTCCTCCAGAGCCTCAAGGTAGCAGGACAGAGTGGTAAAATGGTAGAGGTACTGACCAACATGAGTGTCTTCTTCTCCGCACAGAACAAGATCAAAAAGCAGGTCAGCAATGCCATGGCATACCCGATCTTTATCTTTATCGTGGCGATCGGGATGTCTGGCTTTCTGATCAGTTTTGTTGTCCCCAAAATCATCGGTATCTTTCAAGATACCGGACAGGAGCTTCCTGCGATCACACAGTTTGTCCTCGGAGTCAGTGATTTTCTGACCTCTCATTATGTAGCCATACTATTGGGGTTTATCTTCTCCGTACTCTTTTTCAAATTTGCGTATGGAAAGATCGGAGGGTTCACGCTTACTGTAGATAGTATACTTCTGCGGATCCCTCTCTTTGGTGCGCTGATACAGAACCATGAGCTGGGTCGCTTCAGTTATATCTTGGCATTGATGCTGGACTCAGGGGTTTCCTATGCCCAGGCTGTACAGCTGGCGAGCACCACCTTCAGCAATGAAGCGATGAAGATTACTTTCCACCAGGCTTCAGATAAAGTTTTGGAAGGGAATAAGCTCTCCAATGCCCTCTATATGATCAAAGGCTTCAAGCCCAAACGGAACTTTCTCCAGTCTCTGGCCCTAGGTGAGGAGTCCAGTGAGGTGGCATCCATCCTCTCCAACCTCTCTACGCTCTACAGTGAAGAGAATGAGGATAAACTGAAACTCATGCTGAGCCTGATGGAGCCTTTTATGATGCTCTTTATCGGACTGGTCGTAGGGGTTATCGTGGTCGCTATGCTTCTGCCTATCTTTAGCATGAGTGCAAACTTCTAGGAGTGAATAATGGCAAAACAGAGATTTAGAGATGTCAAGCAGAAAAGAGCTGCACAGGCTATACAAAAGAGACATAAAACAGAGAAAGGGAAGCACTTCAGAGCCAGTCTAGGCAATCGTCTCAAAGCCGCCATCACTGACAGCTTTATGCTGGTAATGCCTTTGATGTATATTGTCTTCTATGCTGTCTTTGGAGGCAGAGAGGGCTTCGCTTCCCATATGCTTCTTGGATGGATATATATCCTTCTACCGCTGGTGATCATCCAGATCATCTTCATGAGCCGCAGCAAACAGGGACAAACTCCCGGCATGCGTGCCTATGATCTGGCACTGGTCGATATCAAAACAAACCAGAAGCCAGCTACTGGCATCATCATCTATCGCCAAATGCTGAGTCTCTTCTCTTTGGTGGTCTTTGGCTGGGCAACGATGTTCTTTCGCAAGGATCGCCGTACACTGCATGATCTGCTTGCAGGTACCACCCTCAATCAACTTCCTAGAGCACAGACTTCGTCAGGCACGCAATGAACCCTGCCTCTGCTAGGATACCGCTAGGAGCAACACCCCTTATCGGTGCATTTTACTTCTTTTATTTTGCACTGGTAGGTGTCTATATTATCTTTCTTCCCAAACTTCTGGTGGGAAGTGGCTTCTCTGCAACAGAGGTAGGTATCATCTATGCTTCTGGGCCTTTTATGCGCTTTTTACTCCCTTTTGTATTTCGTCACTTCATCCATCTGACGCACCGTGTCTATAGGATCTCATTGCTGATCGGCGTAGTTTCTACCTTTCTCTTTTTTGTGACCGTAGATCACTTTTGGGGTTATCTGGTAGCCAATTTGCTATTTGGTGCCAGCGCCGGGGCTATTTTGCCTTTTGTAGAGGCGATTTCCCTACAGGTGATCTCCAAAGAGCGTTATGGCAGAGTACGCCTCTGGGGCTCTGTAGGCTTTACAACGGTGGCACTCTTTTTGGGAAGGTTTCTTGGCTCACCCCAGGACGGTATCCTCTTTCTTGGTATTTTGGCTGTGGCAACACTGCTCTTTGGCTACTTTATTGTACGCTTTGACCAAGAGTCTGCGCCTACCCAAAGTATCAAAGAGACCAACAAGGATTTTTCTTTGGTGAAGTACTGGGCATTTTGGCTCAGTGCGTTTTTCTTGCAAGTGAGCTTTGGAGGGTTTTATAACTTTTTTACGATCTATGAGACCGCCCATGGTATCTCTCTGCAGACCACAGGGTATCTCTGGAGCTTTGGTGTCCTCTGCGAGATCGTACTTTTTTATTATCAGGGTCCACTACTTAAGAAAAACCTCCTCATGCTCCTCAAGTTTGCCATCTCTACTGCCATCCTACGATGGTCACTCCTCTACTTTTTCCCAGACTCACTTTTAATGGCGTATGCTTCACAGTCACTGCATGCCTTTAGTTTTGCCCTTTACTACACCGCTGTGATCTCTTATGTCTACAATCTCTATACACAGAAGAAACTGGCACAACAATTTCTACTGGGTCTTACTTTTGGTTTGGGTGGCTCTATCGGCGCGATACTGGCAGGAAAGATCTATGATCAGAACAGTGCATCTCTTTTTGGTTTTGAGGCGTTGATAGCAGGTTTATCTCTCATCACCATGCTGGTACATCAGAAACGTAGAGAGTATATAGAGGAGGAGACATGATACAGAGTGCCGTCATTTTTGCAGGAGGCAAAAGCAGTAGAATGGGAGAAGACAAAGCACTTCTTCCCCTAGGAGGCTATCCCAGTATGGCAGAGTTTCAATACAAGAAACTCCAACAGTATTTTGAAACCGTGTATCTCAGTAGCAAGACCGATAAATTTGATTTTGCTGCACCAATCCTCAAGGATCTCTATCCAGCTCACTCTCCCATGGTCGCATTGGCTTCTATTTTTGAGCAGCTGGGAGAGGAGGCACTGTTTATCCTCAGTGTTGACATGCCTATGGTCACAGAAGCAGAGATAGAGACCCTACGTAAACAATATCAATCCTCTCATCCAAAGCCGGATATCCTGATCGCACAGAGTCCAAGAGGCCTCGAACCACTCTGCGGTATCTACCATAGAGATATCCTGCCTCAGGTCAAAAAGCTTCTATCGCAGGATCAGCATCGAATGCGTACTTTGATGGAGTCTGTTTCTACCCAGACTGTCCTTTTTCAAGACAGCCATAGCTTTGTCAATGTAAATACACCAGAAGAGTACCAGGCTATACGCCCTTAGGGGTTTCGGGATTTGCCACCGCAACAGCTGCTTTTGACTGTGCGATCCATACCCCCAAGAGAATTACACCACCACCAAACACTTCATTCCAACCAAATTTCTCGTTGAGCAATAGATACGCAAGGATCACGGCAAAGACCGGGATCAGATTGATATAGAGTACTGCTTCTGACGCAGGGATACTACTGACACCATAATTGTACAGACCATAGGCACCAAAAGAGACAGCCACACCCAAATAGAGTACCGCCAGAGAAGGGAAAAGTGGGAAAACTGTAGGAAATGTCACGCTTTTAAAAAATAAAAATGGCAGAAAGAACAGTGACCCTATCAATGCCTGAAATGCAGTCAGAAAAAGTGGTTTGAATCGCCTACTAAGGTGCTTCAGTGTCAGGGTATACCCTACCGCCATCACCATTGCCAAGAATTCCATCAGGTTACCATAGAGTGGACGAGGGGCATAGCTACTGGCTTCACCGCCAAGACTCAACCATACGGCACCGACAAATGCCAACAGTCCACCAAGTACAATCCGCTTGCTGATCTGCTCCCCTATCCAGAGCCATGCACCCATAGCAACCATTACCGGAAGCAGTGCCGTGATCATCCCTGCCTGAGAAGCAGTGGTATTGAGCAAAGCTTCTGCTTCAAAGATAAAATAAAGGCAGGGTTCAAACAGTGCCATCACAGAGAGATATTTGAGATCACTCTTTGTGATCTCCAGTCCACGAAAAACATGACTGAAAAACAGAAGTACAAAAAGCAGTGCGATCGCCATCCTGGCAAAGATCACCAGCATCGGATCGTAGCTCATAAAAGCATATTTCAGGGCAATAAAAGAACTAGCCCATAAGACCATCGCCCCGACCAGGGCAATGACCGTGATAGGTCTACTGGCTGACATTGCAGATATCGCAGGTCATCGCTTCCCCGATCACATCCTTGGAGAATGTCAGGAATTTATCAAAAAGATCACTACGGTATTTATCTTTGTGATAGAGTGCATAAAAGCTTCTTGTACAGTTGAACTCTTTGATATTGACTTTAAAGAGTTTGCCCTCTTCTATCTCTGTTTGTGCTGCCAAGGCAGAGAGACAGGTAAATGATTTACCACTCTGAAGTATGCTCTTGATGGACTCGGTATGTCCAAGCTCCAGAAAGATATTCAAGCAGAATGCTTTCTCCTTGATATAGTCTAAAAATGTTTCTCTGGCACTGCTGCCCTCTTCACGAAGCACCCAGCGTTCATTGGCGATATCTTCCAGATCAAACTGACCATTGGCATACTCTGGGTTGGCGGTGACTACGATAAGCTCATCAAAGCCTATACGCTCTGAGATGATATCACTGTCCTTCTCCAGTGCCTCTACAAATGCCATGTCTAGCTCTCCATCTTTCACCATGGAAGCGATCTTGCGGGTATTCCCCTCTTTAAGTTGTATCTTGACATCCGGATAATCACTCATATAACGACAGACGATCGGCGGCATCAGATAATCCACGATCGTGGTACTTGCTCCGATTCGGACGGTACCCTTGTCCTCCGTATTTTGAAACTCATATTCGATATCTTCCAGTCTTTTATAGATCGGCTCGACTGTATCGTGAAAATTCCTCCCTACTTCATTTAGGATCAACTTTTTATTGATACGGTCAAACAAGGGTCTGCCTAGTATATTCTCTAGCTCTTTGATCGACATGGATACCGCTGATTGGCTCAATCCCATATTTTTGGCAACATGTGTAAGATGCCCCAGTCTAACTACGTTGAGAAAGATTTCCATTTGCCTTAGTGATAGTTTCATAAATACTCCAAAAAAATGATTGTATAGAATCATATCAGAAAAATGTCAACCGCGGAGTTAAAATAGGCAGTTTTTCGTAAGTTTTTTTTAACGAAATGTAACCGTAAGCAACATCAATATTTTAGTCCTACTTTTTACTCTTTTTTGGTTCAAATTCATAAAGATCTGATCCATTCATTTCTTCCTCCTTTTTCTCTTTTAATCTGTAAGAATCTCCAAGTATATTTATCACATGAGAATGGTGCAATAATCTATCTAAAATAGCTGTAGTAACTACCTTGTCATTTGCAAAGATACTACTCCATTGTGAGAAGACTAAATTAGAGGTAACAATGGTTGAGCCACGTTCATATCTGCGAGAGATAACTTGAAAGAAATGATGTGCGTCTTCTTTGCTCATAGGAAAGTAACCTATCTCATCAATGACAAGTAATGCAGGAGACATCACAGCCTGTCGTAAAAAAGCATCATAACGCTTCTCTTTCTTTGCTTGACTCATTTGAAGTATGAGATCAGAAGCTGTAATAAAGCGTGCTTTGACACGTTTCTGTACAGCTTGATATGCTAGTGCAATAGCAAGATGCGTTTTACCCACACCAGACTGACCCAGTAGAATGATGTTCTCTTTTCTTCTGACAAACTCCATAGTCGATAATTCTTCTATCTGTCTTCTGTTTACGCCTACTGTAAAATCAAAGTCAAATTGTTCTAATGTTTTAATTGTGGGAAACCCAGCCATCTTGGTAAGTGTTGCTCTAGAGCGTTCGGCTTTAGAGTCAGATTCACTTTTAAGTACCTCATACAGATATTCACTATATTTCCAGCTCTCTTTGGCTGCACGGTTACTCAGCTCATGATGTGTTTTACAAAGAGAATTAAGTTTAAGTTCTTTACACAAAGCTTCTATCTGCTCATTTATTGCCATGATGCCCCTCCTGTAATAAGACTATACGTTAGTAAATATGCGATGGCAGCAGGAATGAACTCGTCATAACTTTGTAAATCACGTTGAGGGATATGTATACGGGGTTTAGGTTTGACTATAGGCTCTTGTGTTATACTTTTAGACGTTGCTTTTAATGGGTGGATACCGTTATATGGCTTCGGCACAGGCAGCAGCTGTAACTGCTCCTGTGCAAGTAAATCAAATGGTTTTTGTAGTAAAGTCTGATGTATTCTCGCATTGGCAGTATAGTCTAACCAATCCATCACTTCAGCGTTTGCGTTCTCTTTATTCATCGTGTATCCCATCATGGACAATCGTACTTTAAAAGTGTTATGAAAGCTGTATCTCAGATAATGGTTAAATCGTTCTACTTTACCTTTGGTTTGTGGTCTGTAGGGTTTACACACTTTAAGTTCCATACCGCAGTGTTTGGCAAAGTCACGGAATTGTTCATTGAATTTGTGTTTGCCTCTGCCATAGACATTACGTTTGAGAATAACAGTCTTCATATTGTCATAGAGACCTTCTTGTGGAACACCACCAAAGTAGGAGAAGGCATTCATATGACAATTGATGAGCGTATCTACTTTCTCATCTGTAACATACTCCACATACGATGCTCTTGAGTATCCCATCGTAGCCACAAAGGCAGATAGCCCATCTTTAGGAAACTCTATCCAATCGACTTGCATCTGCTTACCTTTGGCTGTTTCAAAGTTTACTAAAGGCTCTTCATCTTCAACTTTACGTCTAAGTTCATGCCTTTGCATATTCTCTTGCATCCAACGAAGGGAACCACTATACCCCATCTTTTGGATTTCTTTATAGATAGAGCTTGAGGGAATATGTACATCTAACTTATGTGCCTCCTCTAGCATTCTTGCAATATGAGGAAGATACGCATCTACTGTGGTACTGGTAGCTTCTCTTTTTATGGCAGGAATGTGACCTTCTGGTAATTTGGCGTACTTTGAAACAGTATCTCGACTCAGCCCAAGTTTACGTGCAATAGCACTCTTACTTAAGCCCTCTTTTATCATCTTGTGGATCATTTTTACTTCACCTTTTTTAAGCATAAATCTCCTTCTAAAATACATTAGAAAAAGACTCTAACAGATTTACTCTGCTCCTTTGGCTTTTTGGTTGTAAAAACTACTCTTTTAGCAGTCTTTTATACTGCCTATTTTAGCACCGCGGGTGACACCTTTTCTACTTTATGCGGAAGAAGATACTTTCGATATTGGAAGAATACACATTATAAGACTTCTAATCCATGATATAATTGAACGAAAAACAAAGGGGCTTCGAACTACAACTGTACGTGAACAAGTTCAATTTTATATACGGTTTATTGATTGGGTTGATAAAAATAATTATTCAATAACTACTATTGATAATGCTCATACTGCCTATTTTCAGTATAGTAATTATTTACAAAAGCGTATATCCCTATATAAAAATATTACTTCAACTTCAGCAGAGCGACTTCAATCAGCTAGCCTAAAGATATTGAAAATGATTTTTAATGATCGTATCGGAGTAATTGATTTAGGTGTTAATCCCATTACCAAAGAATTTAGACGCTCTGCTGGACCTTTGGATATAAACAAATTATCTTATGCAATAAAATTTTACTATAATCTTTTTCATCAAATCTCAGACTTTTTATTACAACATAAACCCTATCCATTTCAGCTTGACTTACCAAACGAAAAATTATGGGTATGGTGTGGTAGTCCATGGATACTCCCTAAGCACAAAAAGAAGACAGTTTCACGTATATTCTTCAACTATGATCTAGGACAAATTAGGCAAGAAAGCGAGGTTGCACAGCTATCTAACTCTACAAAGGTAAAAATGAGATCTAATCTTAACAATGTAAAAAAAATGCTAGTAGACAATAATAATGATAAGCTACTAGCACGATATGATCTTGGCACAATTGCAGCAAAGGCTTTTTATATGCTTTTTTTATTCATTGTAGGTGCAAATGATTCTGTTGCATCAACCTTACTTTGGCATAAAGACTTTAAAAAAGAAAGTGGAAGGAAAGGATTTAAAAATATAAAATATAGAGCTAAAGGAAAAGTTGTTGAATTTGAGATCCAACGAGAATTTATAGAGGATTTTCATAAATATCTTAATCTCAGAAGTTATATACTAAATGGCCATAAATGTGACTATTTATTTTTTACTGGGCATACCGACCATGCCCATTTATCAAGAAGGCAATCTTCTGGATCATATAGCTCTATCATTAATCACTATTTCCAAGAAAGACTAGACCCAAATCTTCCAATAATAAATTCTAGACAAATCAGAACAAATAAAATACAATTCATATATAAGAACTTTGGGCTTACGGTTGCAGCAAAAGCAGCTCAATCATTAAAAAGTACAGTTGATAAGTATTATACCCATGAGTCAGAGACAACCTCAAAAAAGCAACTATCCAACTTTTTTAAGAAATTTAATTCTAAAATTTTTGATAATAAAGAGAAAGACAAAACAATCGCTGCAGGGCAATGTGTTCATCCTAATTCCCCTTCTTCTGCCTATCCTATAAAATTAGAAATAGAACCAGATTGCAAACATGCAGAGGGATGTCTTTTTTGCAAAAATTATCGCATCCACCCTGACGAAGAAGATATAAGGAAACTCATATCATTTAAATATGTAATTATGCAGTCAAAATATATTTCAGACGATAAGAAACATTTTTATAGTATTTTTGGAACTTACTTGGATCAAATTGACAATATATTAAATATGGTAATACAAAAATACCCATCACTAAAAACAACCATTAACGATATCCGTATTGATGTATTTGAAAAAGAGAATTTAGACTTATATTGGCAATATAAATATGAAAGCCTTGTTCACCTAGGAGTTCTCAGATGAATCTAGCAGCAATTTTTTTTCAAGAACACCGCAATGGAATTATCAGGAACTCTTTAATTAAAGATGTTTCCCCCAAAAAAAACTATACTATAAGTACAGACATGCAAGGGAATATTCTTTCTAAATATGGGGATGATATCTGGAATCTTCAGTATCTAAAAACAATGCTAGCTACAAAACCAACTTTAGATTTCAATAGATTTACAACAACTCTTGGATATCGTGAAGAAATAAAGTGGATTATATTTTTAGTGCTCGCATTTGGTAAGGGAAGAAAAAATAAACAATACAATTTATATACGATACAACAATTCTTTAGTGCACTTTCTTTTTTTTATGTATATGCCAATAAAAAGAAAATCAGTATCTCTACTCTCCTCTCTACAGATCAATATTTGAATATTTTTATACGAAATTATTCTCGAAGCAGAAGTCCAGTCAAATCTTACTTGGCTCTCTTTAAATTACTCAGAAGAATTGACAATAATCTATCAAAAATTAATTTTAAATATAATGAAAAACTAGTTATATTTCTAAATTCTCGATTAAGAGAAATAACAAAAAATGATAAACAGACAGAGATTATCCCAACCGATATATTATATGAGGCCACAAAACAACGATGGAGACATATAGAACAAGCGAAAGAATATCTCCCAGAAATACTCTCTCTCATAAACTACTTTATTAAAAATCGTGAATCTTACTCTCTTTTAACTGGGCAGCAGAGAATACTTTTTACAAAAAAAGTTTTTGCTAGAAAGTTAGCCTTTAAAAAACTTGGGATCTCTTCAAGAAAAGCTTTTACAACCTATATTGGACAATTACAGTCAACCTGTATCCACCTAATATTGACATACTCTGGAATGAGACTTTCTGAGGCACTTTCTTTAAAAATTGGGGCTCTTAAAAAAGATAATGATTCCTGGCTTATTACTGGTTCTGCAGCAAAAAAAAGAATCAGCAAAAAAGAAATATCTAAATGGGTAACCTCGAAAGAAGTACAAAAGATATTTACAGTTTTAGAAGCAATTGCGCAGGCATTAAAAGAAAATGATCATTTTGAAGATTACTTATTTATTAGAGCAAAGCTTATTGAACAAAAAAGTAATGTACTTTATGATATACGATCTTCCTTTACAGGAAGACATGAGCTTCCCCTTGATGAAACAAAGCTTATTATTTCAGATGAAGATATAAAGCAGCTAGAATTAGTAGAATACGATAGGGATTGGCAAGGAGAACCCCTCTTTTCGGCTTGGGAAAATATGGGATTTTTTACCTCACCAATATAGAAGATCTTTATCTGTCTACTCACTAAATAGCGGGTTAGTTTCTATGGGGTCCCTACAGATACAGCTTAATCATCTTTTTAAAGAAATGTCTTTGTATTATGGAAAATCTTCTGAATCATTCAATATCTTTCAAAATAATCCTTCACATATCGCACGAGAGCGCTCAAGAACTTCTCATGAAATATTTGCATTGGCATATTTTAATGAAGTTATGATCGGGAATGATCAAAACTATGGATCATTCGGGTTGCATGTTGATAAATTCAAATCAAAACTAAATACTCCTTCAAGAATTCATAGAAGAATGAGCTAAGACAAGTAATAAGGTTTCAATATTGAGAGATTGCATGGCAAACTACCCCGGTTGGAGGTTGTGCAGCAAATTGGCTCCTGTAACCATTGAATCGCTAGATCCCTTGTTGTCACCCGCGGTGCTAAAATAGGCAGTATAAAAGACTGCTAAAAGAGTAGTTTTTACAACCAAAAAGCCAAAGGAACAGAGTAAATCTGTTAGAGTCTTTTTCTAATGTATTTTAGAAGGAGATTTATGCTTAAAAAAGGTGAAGTAAAAATGATCCACAAGATGATAAAAGAGGGCTTAAGTAAGAGTGCTATTGCACGTAAACTTGGGCTGAGTCGAGATACTGTTTCAAAGTACGCCA
Source organism: Sulfurovaceae bacterium (assembly GCA_965215705.1). Lineage (GTDB taxonomy): Bacteria > Campylobacterota > Campylobacteria > Campylobacterales > Sulfurovaceae > JAAXPZ01. Next base: position 74,856 of record CBDCEE010000014.1, read on the forward strand.
AATTACCAGAAGGTCACATTCCTGCCATAAAAAGAGAAGCTACCAGTACCACAGTAGATGCGTATCTTCCTCATATTGCAAGAATGCTAGAGGAGGCACATAAGTTAGATGTACATATTCCCTCAAGCTCTATCTATAAAGAAATCCAAAAGATGGGGTATAGTGGTTCCCTTCGTTGGATGCAAGAGAATATGCAAAGGCATGAACTTAGACGTAAAGTTGAAGATGAAGAGCCTTTAGTAAACTTTGAAACAGCCAAAGGTAAGCAGATGCAAGTCGATTGGATAGAGTTTCCTAAAGATGGGCTATCTGCCTTTGTGGCTACGATGGGATACTCAAGAGCATCGTATGTGGAGTATGTTACAGATGAGAAAGTAGATACGCTCATCAATTGTCATATGAATGCCTTCTCCTACTTTGGTGGTGTTCCACAAGAAGGTCTCTATGACAATATGAAGACTGTTATTCTCAAACGTAATGTCTATGGCAGAGGCAAACACAAATTCAATGAACAATTCCGTGACTTTGCCAAACACTGCGGTATGGAACTTAAAGTGTGTAAACCCTACAGACCACAAACCAAAGGTAAAGTAGAACGATTTAACCATTATCTGAGATACAGCTTTCATAACACTTTTAAAGTACGATTGTCCATGATGGGATACACGATGAATAAAGAGAACGCAAACGCTGAAGTGATGGATTGGTTAGACTATACTGCCAATGCGAGAATACATCAGACTTTACTACAAAAACCATTTGATTTACTTGCACAGGAGCAGTTACAGCTGCTGCCTGTGCCGAAGCCATATAACGGTATCCACCCATTAAAAGCAACGTCTAAAAGTATAACACAAGAGCCTATAGTCAAACCTAAACCCCGTATACATATCCCTCAACGTGATTTACAAAGTTATGACGAGTTCATTCCTGCTGCCATCGCATATTTACTAACGTATAGTCTTATTACAGGAGGGGCATCATGGCAATAAATGAGCAGATAGAAGCTTTGTGTAAAGAACTTAAACTTAATTCTCTTTGTAAAACACATCATGAGCTGAGTAACCGTGCAGCCAAAGAGAGCTGGAAATATAGTGAATATCTGTATGAGGTACTTAAAAGTGAATCTGACTCTAAAGCCGAACGCTCTAGAGCAACACTTACCAAGATGGCTGGGTTTCCCACAATTAAAACATTAGAACAATTTGACTTTGATTTTACAGTAGGCGTAAACAGAAGACAGATAGAAGAATTATCGACTATGGAGTTTGTCAGAAGAAAAGAGAACATCATTCTACTGGGTCAGTCTGGTGTGGGTAAAACGCATCTTGCTATTGCACTAGCATATCAAGCTGTACAGAAACGTGTCAAAGCACGCTTTATTACAGCTTCTGATCTCATACTTCAAATGAGTCAAGCAAAGAAAGAGAAGCGTTATGATGCTTTTTTACGACAGGCTGTGATGTCTCCTGCATTACTTGTCATTGATGAGATAGGTTACTTTCCTATGAGCAAAGAAGACGCACATCATTTCTTTCAAGTTATCTCTCGCAGATATGAACGTGGCTCAACCATTGTTACCTCTAATTTAGTCTTCTCACAATGGAGTAGTATCTTTGCAAATGACAAGGTAGTTACTACAGCTATTTTAGATAGATTATTGCACCATTCTCATGTGATAAATATACTTGGAGATTCTTACAGATTAAAAGAGAAAAAGGAGGAAGAAATGAATGGATCAGATCTTTATGAATTTGAACCAAAAAAGAGTAAAAAGTAGGACTAAAATATTGATGTTGCTTACGGTTACATTTCGTTAAAAAAAACTTACGAAAAACTGCCTATTTTAACTCCGCGGTTGACAATCTTAAACCCAATTTATCAGAAAAAGATATGGCAACAATGCGACCTGTTACTTTTACTAGTAGAGACGGGGTATTAATTCATGCGTACATTACTCTTCCAAATCATGTACATAAAGGGCAAAAAGTTCCATTGATAGTAAATCCACATGGAGGGCCACAAGGAATAAGAGATACATGGGGGTTCAATTCTGAGGCTCAACTATTTGCCAGTAGAGGCTACGCAACACTCCATGTAAATTTTAGAATTTCAGGGGGATATGGAAAAAAATTCTATAAATTAGGGTTCAAGCAAATTGGTGCAAAAGTTATGGAAGATATAGAAGATGGGGTTCAATATGTACTTCAGAATGAACCAATCGATAAAAACAAGGGGTCTAGTAAACTTTAGAGGTTATTTGTTCGAAGATTCTTTAATAGTACCCGAATTTAAATCCAAAGTGCAATTTTTAAAAGACAATTTGAAAAAAGAGTTTTTGAGAGTTGTTTCTTTTGGATTTGAAGAGGTTAGATGCTAAAATAACTTCCAAATCTGACCAAAGATAAAGGAAGTGATATGTCATATACGCATCTAACCCTAGGAGAAAGATACCATATTCAAGCTTATATAAGCAGAGGATATAGCAATAAAGAGATAGCCAAACAGCTAGGAGTGCATCCCTCGACCATCAGCCGAGAGATACGAAGAAACAAAGGGGATATTGCTGGAACCTATTTTGGATATGGAGCCCATGATAAATATAAAAAGAGGCAACAAGACCATGCCAGAAAAGCCAATCTAAAACTCACAGATTCTACTATAAAGCTTATCAAAAAGTATCTCAAAAAAGAGTACTCACCCGAACAGATCTCCGCCACACTGTCTATCAAACACTCCATAACCATATCCCATGTCACCATCTACACATTCATCCATGAAGATAGGCTGCATAATGGTACACTCCATACAAAGCTCAGACACAAAGGAAAACGAAGAGCCAAGTATGGTAAAGGACGAAAGAACCGTATCCCTAATAGAGTCTCTATTGAACAAAGACCTACTATCGTAGATGATAAAATAAGAGTAGGAGACTTTGAAGCAGATACCATCATTGGCAAAGGCAGACAAGGAGCAATCGTTACTATAGTAGAGCGAAAGTCCATGTATGTAAAACTCTCACTGCCTGTAAGAAAGAAAGCCCTTATCGTAGCCAATGAGATGATACGACTACTGGGAAGATACAAGAAACATGTGCACACCATTACCACAGATAACGGTTTGGAGTTCGCCAAACATCAAACCATTGCAAAAAAACTTAAATGTGATTACTATTTCTGTCATCCTTATAGCTCTTGGGAGAGAGGACTCAATGAGAATATCAATGGACTCATCCGTCAATATATCCCAAAAGGCAGTAGCTTTGAACATCTCACGGCTAAAGATATTAAAAGGATTGAGAACAGACTTAACCATAGACCTAGAAAATCTCTAGGATGGAGAACACCTTATGAGGTATTTCATGAAAATTTAAAGGCTTCATAGGAAAATTTGGATAGAATTTTTTAGAGGTGAAATTGCACTTTGGATTTAAATTCAGGGTATAGCATAGATATCATTATGCCTATTGTTGAATCTAAACTCACTCTCCTTGAGATGGAGATAAAACATCTCATCTCTAAGTCCATTAAACTTTGCCAATCTTCTTTTAGTATAACTCCAAAAGGATTCAATGCCATTTACATGAGACTTACCTCGCACAAACTCATCTTTGGAATGAAAGACCCTGTAGTGATCATAGCCATTAAGGACTAAGCCATCATAGGCTTTCCAACCATCAGTATGAATAGTACTTCCTTCAAGTATCTTTCCCTCAATAATAGGCATGAGTTCAGCTCTCGAGCAGTTCTTGACTATTTGAACATAGACATTACCATCTCTTTTTAATAAGCCAAACACAGGTGTCTTTCCTGCTGCACCTCTACCACGTTTTCCTCTTACTCTTTTGGCACCAAAGTAAGATTCATCTAATTCAAACTCTCCATCTTCAATATTGTTCTCTAGTAGATTCTGGTAGATGTATATGCGTAACTTTTGAAATAGCTTCTTACAAGTCGTATGAGATATGTTAGTTATCTTTGAGGTTTCATATGCATTTAGATCAAGTGAAAAACACTTAATTAACTGCCTAAATTTACGCTCTGAAATGTGCGTACCTTTTGAGTACTTGTTTTTGTTCGGTGTAGTCATGCTTTAAGATACCTTTTGGACTCTTAAAGTTTACTAGACCCAAAACAAGATAGCAATTTATGGGGCTAGTCATGGGGGGGGTATGCGGCACTAATGGGACTAGTTAAAACACCTGATTTATATGCATGTGGTGTTGATTATGTAGGTGTTTCAAGTATTGAAACCTTTTTAAAGTCAATTCCTCCATACTGGGAACCCTACATTAAGATGATGAAAGAAATATGGTACGATACAGATAATCCTAAAGAAAAAATTATGGCAGACAATGTTTCGCCCCTATATCACGTTGATAAAATTAAACGACCCCTATTGGTTATTCAGGGGGATAATGACCCAAGAGTAAATATCAATGAATCTGATCAGATGGTAAAAAAATTGAGAAATAGGGGTCTTGATGTACCATATGTAGTAAAGTATAATGAAGGGCATGGATTCCACCATGAAGAAAATAATATAGATCTATACAAGATAATGATGGTTTTTTTGCCAAACACTTTAAATGAAGCTATATGGAGATATCATATGATCTGGTGAGGATATGTCTGTCTATATAGGAGAAAATATGAATTTAGCATCTACCCTTTTAAATGTAATAGTTATTTGGGGAGTTGCCGTTATTACCCCGGGACCTAATTTTCTTATTGCTGCACAAACAACAGTTGCCCACTCTCGATTACCTAGCCGCATAAAGAAATAGATAGAAGGGTTTTTCAGGAATCATTTCTTATTGTTGCTGACAGCAAATGGGATCTGGACAAAAATAAAATCTTTCGTTAAATTCCTTGTATCGCTACGCTAAACTATTCTGTACTATTTAAGACCTTTATTTCCTGCTGGGGGAAAGGTATAATAATTTTATTTTCTTTAAGGGTTGCCAATATTGAGAGATTGTATTCACTTTTTATACTTCCTAGCTGGTTAATATATTTTGGCTTTATCCATATAATTAGTTCAAAATCCAAGCTGCTGTCTCCAAACTGATTTAAGCGCACCTGCGGCATATAGCTTTTTTCTTTTAGTGTGTAGGGAAGCATATTCGCCATCTCTTGAATGCTGTTAATTAATAACTCTATATCTGTATCATAAGAGACACCAAAGGGAATTTTCAATCGTATAATTTTATTTTTCATTGTCCAATTTATTACATTTCCATTAATAAATTCCGAATTGGGAACAACAACATCAATATTGTCATTTGTATTCACTATAGTGCTTCGAATATTGATCTCCTGCACATAGCCTCTTTCTCCATCAGATAGCTCTATATAGTCTCCAATTTTTATGCTCCTTTCAAACATAAGTATAATGCCGGACACAAAATTGCTTATGATAGTTTGCAGCCCAAAACCAATACCAATACTGAGTGCACTGATCAAAATAGTCAGCTTGGTAATATCTATCCCTAAATTTGATATACCAATCAAAAATGCTACACTTAGCACTATAAATCGTATTATACGCTGTAAAGATTTCGCAAGAGACTGCTGTAGCCCACCTCTTTTTTTAGAAAGCACTTTTGTTGCAAGTGAAGAGATCATCTTTGAAGCAAGCCATCCAAACAAAAGGGTAAAGACAAACCAAAGAAGACCAAATGGTGTAATAGGCATACCATTAATCTGAAAAAGGGTACTGCCAAGCCAAAATAAAAAACCTATCAAGGCACTTTCAAATATGCCATAGCTTTTTTCAAGCAAAACTTGTGTGCTCGAAGAAACATCAATCAACCTTTGATTCAATACACTTAAAATCAATTCAAGTTTTTTAATCTCTCCATCCAGTATATCCCCAACCTCTAGTGTATGCGCAAGCAAAATTTCTTGCTTTTTGATAAACTGTTTATACTGTTGTTTATTATTAAGCATTTTGACCTGTTTTTGAAAGGTCTCAATTTCTCTCTGAATTCTATCCTCTGTATCTTCAACCCAAGTGGATATTTTTTCAAGCTCTTCTTGTAGTTTTTTATAGTTTTTATAATACTTTGGCAAAAACACTTTTATCTTCCCCCTCTTTAATGTCAGAAAGAAAAAGTATCGCCTTCTCATATGCTACTTTTGTCTTTTCTATATTGATTTGCCCCTTTGTTTTCATGATATATAGAGACAGGAAAAATTTATCTTGACTAAAAACATTAGTTACACTTTGGGCAAGCAATTCTTCCTCTTGATAACGTTTTAGTCTTTTTTCATAATCTTTTATATGCCGCTGTGCCAATATAATATTTCTTTGCGCTTCAGCTAATCTCTCCCCGGAAACCACAACATTCTTTTTTGCATAGGCAATCTCAGCAGCTAAGGATTTAAATATTTTTACTTTACGTGCAGCCTCTCTTTTCAATGCTTTTTGATTTAATTGCTCTATAGCCAAAAGAAGTTGGGACTCAATCAAATCTAGCCCATTTAAAAAATTTTTGTTATTCAACAGCTTGTTTTTGAAATAGATTAATTTTATATTTTCTACTCTCTTTTGAAGTGTATCTATTTTTTGAATTATCTCTTCCTCAATAGTTTCATGTAACTCAATTTGAGAACTAATTAAGTCAAAATGCTGAATTAGAGATAAAATACTTTTTACATCATAAGTCTTTTTCAAATCATTTCTATACTCAAGTAATGGTTTTTTTATTGTACGCTTCTGCAAATAGACATCCATAAGTTGCATGATTGTATCAACTCTTGTTTTTGCTTCGGTGGAATTATATATATGCTTTAAATTACTTTTAAGTCTAGAAAGCTCTTTAGCTAAGGTATTGTTGTCTGCCTTCTCATATTTCTCCCACCATTCAGGAGAAAGTTTCAATGAAGCAAAAGAGTAATTATTAGTAATTTGTCCATTATTTGTCAAATGACTTTCTTGTGCGGAGAGCAAAGAGATTGCAAGCAGAAACATAAAAAATTTTCTATACCTTAAGAATTTTAAAAACATCATACCACTCCTTGTCTAAAGTGTTTTTTGGGAAAAGCTTCTTATTTTGGCTGAATAGTATATATCGCAAATTCCGGAGATAGCAATTTTATAATTTCCGGTATTTCCTGCATTGCAATCAAAAAACTAAATCCATACTCTTCATTCTGCAACATATATGTTTTATCAAGCTTATTTAGTTTATCGCTTATCATTTTTTGCGTCACTTTTCCCTGTTTTGTTCCACCAATCTGAAAATATACCCATCTTTTAATATTAAAATAATCATCCGGCGTTTCATCCGTTTTGAGTATAATATTTCCTAAATCTATTCTTTTTTTCTCAACCAAGAAATTTATTTCTTCTTTTTGAACTTCAAAGGCAAAATTATTTATGCCAATAACATCAATATGTCTATTATAAAAAATATTTATTATTTTTTTATTCTTGCACTGAATGGTATATCTATCATTTTCCGTGCTATAAATTAGCTTCAACATCACCCCCTCTACCAGGAAAGAAAAGTGATAGTCTATATATCCTCCGGAACCCTCTTCGACCCCCCAATAGTGATTACAAAAAACCGTATTAACTTTATATGTAGCATGATCAAAGGTAAATTTCACTTTAGATACCCTGCCTCCATCTGTAAGCAATTTCCAAAAATCATAATTTTCTATTTCTTCTATATATAACAGCAGCCTTTGTAGCTGATCTGCATAATGCACACAGCTTCTTCCTTTCTTCCTGTCCGGAAATCTGGAGCGCACCCATTTCTTGAATATTGATCGCACCATGCTCCTCCCCTAAAAATACAAATATATACATTTTCAAAAAAACGTATCAAAACAAGATAGTCTACATTAAGAAAATGAATATAAAATGAGAATTATCGTGAGCCGCCCAAATTGTCTATTTGTACTGCTGCTGATTTAGCCATGGATGGAGTGCATACTTAAGGGTCTACTTGGCAACTCTTTTTAAGCTATGACAGAGAAGTATTAAATTTCTATTTATGTACACTTATGAATGAAAGTATAGAAAGCAAAAGGAACTCAGGAAATTGTGGGAAATGCCAGCGTCCTGAGCAATTTACCAAAAGGCTCAGCCCAAAGCAAAACAAACTTTGGGAATAGTAAGTTTGGTAGGGCTTGTCCACCTGGAAGAGATAAGGCGCACGAATACGTGACTACTGTCTATGCACTTGATATAGAAAAATTGTACTTAGATAAAAATGCAGCCCCTGCCTTAGTCGGATGTATAATAAATGCCCATACTATTGAAAAAGGCTCTATTGTTACCTACTATTCTCGATAAAAAGGATAGCTTAACGATTGCATTTTTCGTTGATCATATATTGTTAGGCACTTTTGTTGGATTTATCTCAGAGATGAAGGGCATTGCCTTCCATCCCCCTCCAACTATGGAGTACACTGTATTATCAAACTTCTTGTGTAACTGCTGGATCCAGATAGAATATCTTTATCGGCATAAATACTAGACTGCTTGTCTCCTATTTTCTCCAGAACCCGGTAGCCTTTTGCTTTGCAGATTTCACCTGCTTCCTCAAAGCAATCCCCCCAGCTACTAAATTCGCCGGAACAGTCAATGCTGTGCCCCCTTTTCCCATTTGCCGTAAATGTCGGTTCCGAACTTGCACATCCAGACACAAGGGTAATGAACAGTACACATATTGATGTCTTTGTAATCGTAGTCATTTTGTTTCCTTTATACGTTTTTGCTGATTCAAAAAAATTATAGATAAAAAAAATGAGATAATAATGAAATAATAATGAAAAAGCTTGCATGTCTCATATTTTTTTATTTATACTCAACTGTATCGTTTATGCAGCACTCCTTAATGGCTCCAATATAAGCTTCTCCCCGCACAACATAGTTATTTTTCAAAAAAACTTGAATTCACGTATTGGGGTGATACGGCAGGCTTGCATTTCATCCTTTTTGACTTATTAAAGATTTGCCACAGTATTGTCATCCATTGATTACAAAATACTCTTCCTGTGCAAAGTTTTCTCTGGGTATTTCTATCTATGGTTTTTAGCCTGCCTATAATTTGCTTTACAGCTAGTCCTTTCTATCGACACTCAGGTCCCTTGAAGCCAAACATAACCAAGCTGTCCCATTTAAATATATATATACATTCTGCAAGATTTTTTATTATATGACTGTAAAAACCACTACCATATTTCTTTATTCAAAGCGCCTGCCTAAAAAGCGATTCGTCAACTCCTTCTATGATAAATGAGATTTTACTTTTATCAATATTGCCAAAAAAATAATTGTATGTCCCCTGGTAAGTGTTAAGTCCAAATAGCTTCAATACCCTTTCGTGTATACTCTGAATGATGTACGTATCATTCAATCGATCATAGACCAACTCAGCCTCCATATTCTCTATTTCGAAATAAAAATGAAAATCAGTATACTCCTCTTCTGCCTCTTCTACCCAATAATCATTTGAAAAAATACTTTTTATACAATATACTGCGTCTCCATATTTAAATTCTAAATGATTGACTTTGGCCTTTTCTATAAAAGATACGTGCAAATCAAATAATCTGTTCCGCTCTAAAAAAAGGAGCATATTTACTAAAAAATCTGCATACACTATTGACTCCTCTGTTTCATATCATCGTATCTAATCCATTCATTTTGTTCTGACTTAACATAGATATCATCATTTGTAAAATTAAATCTATATATACCAAGAAGCAAGATGAAAACAATGATAACTATTGCCACTTTAATCATCCATATAATCCATTTTTTCATTTCATCATCTCCAATGCATTTTTAATATCCAGAACTCCCTGTCCATGTTTTTTTGGGTCATACCCTTTAAAACTCCGATTTGCACTCTTTTTAAGAATACGAACAAGGTCTTTCATAGAATATCCCAGTCCTTCTCTTTGATTATACTCTTGCATCAAAGCCAATGCTGCAGCTATCATTGGCGCGCCCATTGAGTGTCCGCTGGCGGGCTGATAAGATCTTCCTTCTATTATAAATAAAGGAAGATCTGCATATTTAACTTTTGCTGTCATGGTCGATAAAATATCATATGATGGCGTTAAAATACAGTACCCATAAGCCAACTCTCCACAATTATTTAGAGGGGTGATATATGCACTGCTGTCAAGAAGATTTTCGAGTTCTCTTTTGCTCATCGCTTTTTCTAAATCTTTGGGTTCAACCATCACTGCAGATATCCACAAGTCTTTATCAACTTTATCACTTATACTAGGCATGGCATTAAGGATAGAGGTTCTGTTTAAAACAGTATTGCTTTCTGTAATAATATAAACACCTCCTGATTCTTGATATCTCCTGATACTCTCTTCCAGCTGCTGCCATTCCTTTGAAAAAGGGAGCAAGGAGGATAATACAAATGCTGTATATGCCTTCTTGTCAAGTTGCGCTTCAAATGATTTAATATACTCTATATCTGATGGTATTTTGAATATAGCAATTCCTTGCTGGATCATATCATCAAGCCCATTGGAATTCTCAACAATTCGCTCTAGTATCACTTTCATCGAAAGCCCTTGCGGCAATTGAATATTTTTATATTCAATTGCCGGAGACTCTATGTTAAAGCTGCCCGTTGTTATCTTAATATTATCTACTTCTGTTATATGATCCAGTGCACGGGACAGTGCTATGATATACTTTCCCTGGTCAAGAAGTTGAACATCTTTATACCCTCCGAAACTATATGCGTTCAGTATAGAATTGCATGCGATCCCCTGCAATCCAACTCCATCACAATTAGCAGCTACTATCCCTGCAATATGTGTTCCATGTCCGTCTCCAAAGGATAATGTGTCAAATCCATAGGGTAGATTTTTATGTCCTATGAGGACGTGGCTACTTTTTGGGTATGTGTCATACTGATTATGCACTCTGCCTTTAAGATCTGGATGGGTGGAGTCTATAGCCTCTCCCATAATTGCTATTTTAACCATATTGCCTGTTAGACCATAGGTGCTCCTAATTCCTTGCATGCCTATCTCTCTAAAGTATCTTAGTCTTTCTTCTTCTGGCTTTGTCACAAATTCAGATGTAATATCAATAACCTGCTCCATCTCGGGAGGAGAATAAGACTTAAATAGATAGATAACAATAGGCACGATGACTACTGCTGCCAGCAGTAACCCTTTTTTACTATAATTAAACTTTAAAATATTGCTTCTCATGCTGTCTACTGCATTAGAATAAAGTATAGTTAAATGTTACACGTATTGAATCTGTATCAACATTTGCTATTTTTTCATCGATATTGATCTTCATATAGGAGGCTTCTATGGTCATATGAGGGGCAACTTCATAGCCCAAACCAACCTGATATGCCCAGCCTCTGCTTATACTTTTGTCCTTAATATCAGAAATTGTACCTACCCCAATCATTCCCGTAGCATAGTATGGGGAGCCTGCACCCAAATAGTAGTCCACTCCAATACCGGTTAAGCCAACTATTGTCCCATCCCCTTTGAATTTATACCAATCAACCTGATTGGTATAGTACAGAGCAAACTGTTCATTGAACCCATACCCAAGCTTAAATGATGTGGCGATACCTGCTCTTTTATCATCCAGTCTGGCACCATTTTTAAAGTCAACATCAGTTGAGACATATGTCCCCCCGACGCCAAACCCAAGTAGAAATCCCTCTTTACTGCCATCGAAGATATCTGCGGCAGAAGAAGTTGCCAGCAACCCAGTTGCACAGATGGCAACCAATAGTGTCTTTTTCATCTTTCTTCCTTTTAATTTAGTGAATCCAAACATCGCAATCGTATAGAAAAAAAATGAAAAAAAAATGATATGGAAAAAGTTTTTTAGTATAAACTCTAAGTATAATACTCTATGCAAACACAGTTTTCAGACATAACACTTCTTTATGTGGAGGATGATGAGATTATACGCAAACAGGCACTTATGTATCTAGGAAGGTTATTCAAAAAAGTGTGGGGCGCGAAAGATGGACTAGAGGCATTGGATATGTATGAAGATTATCGACCTGATATCATTATATCTGATATCAAAATGCCGAAATTAGATGGACTTGCCATGTCAAAAAAGATTCGACAGAAGGACAAAAATACACCCATTATTCTTACTACAGCCTTTACCGATACTGGATATCTTTTAAAAGCGGTGGAGCTTCAACTTATAAAATACCTTATCAAGCCTATCACATCAGTTAAGCTTTTAGATGCTTTGTCAATGGCATATGAATACATCAATCAAGATAAGCATTATAGTGTAACACTTACTTCAGATACAGTATATGATAGGCTAAATAAGGCACTTCTTGTCAACAATGTAGCTATGAAGCTAACAAAAAAAGAGAATCAACTTCTAGATCTTCTTGTTCTTCATAGGCATAGAGCCGTTAGTTACGAAGAGATAGAAAAAACTATTTGGCATGATGCGTATATGAGCATAGATACTTTACGTTCACTTGTGAAGTCATTGCGCAAGAAAATAGGCTCAGTCAAACTTGAAAATCTCTCAGGCTTTGGATATAAACTAAAATATTAAATTTCATTATTATTTTATTTCATTTGGCTAAGATGCCCAAATGAAAATAGTTTTATATCTGTGCATTTCCCAGCAAAATATCAATAATGCACGAGGAGTCAAGATTGACATACAGTAACCATGTGATTTTTATATTGTTTACCGGTATTGTTCTTGGTCTTATACTGATGGCTTCTATTTACAATATTGTTCTATACTATTATCATAAAAAGAAAATGTTTTTATATTATGCACTTATGCAGATGGGAATGATGCATGTCCTTTTCTATGACACAGGGATAGTAAGTACCCTTTTCCCTTCGCAAAATACTGAATCTCTCTTTTATTATTCTATTTCACTTTATACACTATTTTTCATCCTTTTATTTACCCGTACTTTTTTAAACACGCACAAGTATCTACCTGCACAAGACAAAATAATACAGTACCTCCTTCTCTTTATATTAGTAGATGCCTGCATCTACCCTATCTCTTTTATATTTGATTTTGGTTTGTATTTTTTTATTTTTATATACATTATTATTCTTGGATACAAATGCATGAAGCGGCACTATAAGCCTGCCAAGTTCTTTTTTATTGGTTGGAGCGCGTTTACAATCTCAACCGTACTTGACGGGATTATTGGTATAGACCTGTCCATAAAGCCTTATACTTTTAATCCCATGTTCATAGGTGTAATTGTTGAAGCTATTGCCTTAGCTTTTGCTATTTCATTTCAATTTAAAGAGCTCAGAATAGAGCAAGAGAAACAAAAACAATTATTAATTCATCAATCAAAATTAGCCTTACTAGGAGAGATGCTGGGTAATATTTCACACCAATGGAGACAACCGCTTACAAGACTTTCCTATACACTAATGAATATTGGCAACACAGACAATAAAACGGAAAAAGAAGTACTTATCGAAGAGGCATCAAAGCAATTGGAATTTATGTCACACACTATAGATGACTTCAGAGACTTCTATCTCCCTGGTAAAGAGCAAGAATACTTCTCTATAGCAGGAGAATGCCAAGAGGTGCTTGCCCTTATGCATTTTGGTGAGATAGAAATTATGCATGAAGTAAAAAATGATAGTACGGTATATAACTATAAAAATGAATTTAAACAAGTGTTGATTAATCTACTTTCCAATGCCAAAGATATTCTTCTTGAGCGCATGACAGTAGACCCGAAAATTAGAATATCTATTGATAAACATATTATACAAATAGAAGATAATGCTGGGGGGATAAGAATCCAGGAGATAGAAAGAATATTTGAACCATATTTTAGCACCAAAGAAAATGGAATGGGAATTGGCTTATATATGTCAAAACTGATTATTGAAAAAAAAATTAAAGGCCAATTGACTGTAGAAAACAGCAAAAATGGCGCTATATTTAGTATTTACTTATCAAGGATAACTGATCAGTTCAGATAATATCAAAGACTCTATTTCCCATTATAATACTTAGAGCCTATTATAGTAATACGGTATTTTTATGTATTGTACTTTAATCAAAAATTTCATCTTGAGCAAAAGAAAGAGAGGTCATCTCTTTGCAGGCTAATATGAACTGGTCTTTATAATAGGCAACCTATCTCCAAAACAATCAACTGCAAAAAACACTACTTGGGGTTCATGTTGTATAGTTCCAATGATTATGGCGGCTAAAAGGATCTTTTTATCCTTCCTGAAAGAGCCCACTGAAAGATTCGTAGAAAAATACGAAAGAGACATATTGCGCCCCTTTCGTGAAGTATATTAACAGAAAAATAGAAATGGCCTCTCCTCACTCAATCATTTCCATATTAATAGTCACGTATGCATCGCACACTTAATCCAGAAGCCTTACTAATATACACATTAGAAGGGTTTGCTATCCCAGAGGACACGATCAGCATCTTAATTCCACTGTTGTTGCTACCATACGCGATTGTTGAGGAGTGATAATTTCCATATCGTCCAACATTTCTAATGGCTCCATTAGAGTAATTTCGTCGACCAGCAAGTGGCAAAGCCAAAGTGCTCGACAATGCACCACTAGCGTTTCTTGCTGTCCAAGAAGCTACTTCTTCTTTCCACTCAGCTTCCGTAGGCAGCCTATAGTCAGCAGGGCACACATTGTTTCTCGCACTCTCCCCATTCCAAAGACCACTATCTCCGGTCAATCTCCAATCATATTTGTACTCGCTTCCATTATCTGATTTCCCGAGTATAAAAATACTATCAGAGGGGTTATCAGTTGCCACATCTACTGTAGCATCTGTCTTCGGGACAGCATACTCACTATCGTAATAATATATTAATTCATGCCCATCCGCTCTTCTTCCCCACTGAAAATAAGAGCCAGCAGCACAATAATCCTCTGGGGAGGAAGCTTGTTTCTCTGGGGAAAACTCACACCCGTCGCCAAGCTGATCTGCCGCATTCATACTGGCATATGCAGCACCCAGGTTATTATTGAGCCATGTCCTTCCGGTAAGTGTATTTTTGACAGCCTTATAGATAAAGAGATGTTCTGAATCATCCATGTTTCTATCTTCAACTCCAATTACAATTTTCAGAAACAGGTTCCCTTTGTTATTATTTTTATTTACAGGATATGCAAAATTAGCAATTATTTTTCCTCCCCTATTATTACTACCATGTTGGGCAAGTTTGTCTGGCTTCATTATCCCGTCTCCATCACCAGAAGAATCATCAAGCGTTATGTATGCATCAAAAGTGCCTCTACCTATATCTAGCTCCATTCTATCCCAATGGAAGGTTAACACTATCCCATTTTCTTTATTTGATGTACTATATGGATTAACTACATATTTAGCTGAGAATGCCGGAAGTATCGCTTTTTTATCTTTTACCTCATATGGCACCTTCACAATTTTACCTTTTGGCATCGCATTCATATCTAGCACTTCTGTCGACCCACTGGTCACCCAATGCATATCATCATAAAAAGATAAGAAAGTACTTTCTAGTGCGGTATCAGTAATAACCAGATTCGCAAAAGGAGCCACAGGGTCATTCGGATCCAGAGGATTGCTGCCGTTGGCCGTCTCATCCGCATTGCTGATACCGTCGCCGTCTGTGTCGTTGGAGCCGTCATTGTTCGCAGCATCCGCCTCGTCACTTACGCCGTCATTGTCCGCATCTGTTTTACTTGACTCCAGGGCATCGATAATACCGTCATTGTCTGTGTCGGTAGTCCCTTCAGCCTTGTCATCTTTACCGTCACCGTCTGTATCTGCTTTCAGTGGATCGGTACCGTTGGCAATCTCATCCGTATCGCTGATGCCGTCATTGTCGTCATCGCTGTCTGCTCCGTCTGGTGTACCGTCATCGTCCGTGTCCGTGTTACCGTTGGCCACAGGGTCATTCGGATCCAGAGGATTGCTGCCGTTGGCCGTCTCATCCGCATTGCTGATACCGTCGCCGTCTGTGTCGTTGGAGCCGTCATTGTTCGCAGCATCCGCCTCGTCACTTACGCCGTCATTGTCCGCATCTGTTTTACTTGACTCCAGGGCATCGATAATACCGTCATTGTCTGTGTCGGTAGTCCCTTCAGCCTTGTCATCTTTACCGTCACCGTCTGTATCTGCTTTCAGTGGATCGGTACCGTTGGCAATCTCATCCGTATCGCTGATGCCGTCATTGTCGTCATCGCTGTCTGCTCCGTCTGGTGTACCGTCATCGTCCGTGTCCGTGTTACCGTTGGCCACAGGGTCATTCGGATCCAGAGGATTGCTGCCGTTGGCCGTCTCATCCGCATTGCTGATACCGTCGCCGTCTGTGTCGTTGGAGCCGTCATTGTTCGCAGCATCCGCCTCGTCACTTACGCCGTCATTGTCCGCATCTGTTTTACTTGACTCCAGGGCATCGATAATACCGTCATTGTCTGTGTCGGTAGTCCCTTCAGCCTTGTCATCTTTACCGTCACCGTCTGTATCTGCTTTCAGTGGATCGGTACCGTTGGCAATCTCATCCGTATCGCTGATGCCGTCATTGTCGTCATCGCTGTCTGCTCCGTCTGGTGTACCGTCATCGTCCGTGTCCGTGTTACCGTTGGCCACAGGGTCATTCGGATCCAGAGGATTGCTGCCGTTGGCCGTCTCATCCGCATTGCTGATACCGTCGCCGTCTGTGTCGTTGGAGCCGTCATTGTTCGCAGCATCCGCCTCGTCACTTACGCCGTCATTGTCCGCATCTGTTTTACTTGACTCCAGGGCATCGATAATACCGTCATTGTCTGTGTCGGTAGTCCCTTCAGCCTTGTCATCTTTACCGTCACCGTCTGTATCTGCTTTCAGTGGATCGGTACCGTTGGCAATCTCATCCGTATCGCTGATGCCGTCATTGTCGTCATCGCTGTCTGCTCCGTCTGGTGTACCGTCATCGTCCGTGTCCGTGTTACCGTTGGCCACAGGGTCATTCGGATCCAGAGGATTGCTGCCGTTGGCCGTCTCATCCGCATTGCTGATACCGTCGCCGTCTGTGTCGTTGGAGCCGTCATTGTTCGCAGCATCCGCCTCGTCACTTACGCCGTCATTGTCCGCATCTGTTTTACTTGACTCCAGGGCATCGATAATACCGTCATTGTCTGTGTCGGTAGTCCCTTCAGCCTTGTCATCTTTACCGTCACCGTCTGTATCTGCTTTCAGTGGATCGGTACCGTTGGCAATCTCATCCGTATCGCTGATGCCGTCATTGTCGTCATCGCTGTCTGCTCCGTCTGGTGTACCGTCATCGTCCGTGTCCGTGTTACCGTTGGCCACAGGGTCATTCGGATCCAGAGGATTGCTGCCGTTGGCCGTCTCATCCGCATTGCTGATACCGTCGCCGTCTGTGTCGTTGGAGCCGTCATTGTTCGCAGCATCCGCCTCGTCACTTACGCCGTCATTGTCCGCATCTGTTTTACTTGACTCCAGGGCATCGATAATACCGTCATTGTCTGTGTCGGTAGTCCCTTCAGCCTTGTCATCTTTACCGTCACCGTCTGTATCTGCTTTCAGTGGATCGGTACCGTTGGCAATCTCATCCGTATCGCTGATGCCGTCATTGTCGTCATCGCTGTCTGCTCCGTCTGGTGTACCGTCATCGTCCGTGTCCGTGTTACCGTTGGCCACAGGGTCATTCGGATCCAGAGGATTGCTGCCGTTGGCCGTCTCATCCGCATTGCTGATACCGTCGCCGTCTGTGTCGTTGGAGCCGTCATTGTTCGCAGCATCCGCCTCGTCACTTACGCCGTCATTGTCCGCATCTGTTTTACTTGACTCCAGGGCATCGATAATACCGTCATTGTCTGTGTCGGTAGTCCCTTCAGCCTTGTCATCTTTACCGTCACCGTCTGTATCTGCTTTCAGTGGATCGGTACCGTTGGCAATCTCATCCGTATCGCTGATGCCGTCATTGTCGTCATCGCTGTCTGCTCCGTCTGGTGTACCGTCATCGTCCGTGTCCGTGTTACCGTTGGCCACAGGGTCATTCGGATCCAGAGGATTGCTGCCGTTGGCCGTCTCATCCGCATTGCTGATACCGTCGCCGTCTGTGTCGTTGGAGCCGTCATTGTTCGCAGCATCCGCCTCGTCACTTACGCCGTCATTGTCCGCATCTGTTTTACTTGACTCCAGGGCATCGATAATACCGTCATTGTCTGTGTCGGTAGTCCCTTCAGCCTTGTCATCTTTACCGTCACCGTCTGTATCTGCTTTCAGTGGATCGGTACCGTTGGCAATCTCATCCGTATCGCTGATGCCGTCATTGTCGTCATCGCTGTCTGCTCCGTCTGGTGTACCGTCATCGTCCGTGTCCGTGTTACCGTTGGCCACAGGGTCATTCGGATCCAGAGGATTGCTGCCGTTGGCCGTCTCATCCGCATTGCTGATACCGTCGCCGTCTGTGTCGTTGGAGCCGTCATTGTTCGCAGCATCCGCCTCGTCACTTACGCCGTCATTGTCCGCATCTGTTTTACTTGACTCCAGGGCATCGATAATACCGTCATTGTCTGTGTCGGTAGTCCCTTCAGCCTTGTCATCTTTACCGTCACCGTCTGTATCTGCTTTCAGTGGATCGGTACCGTTGGCAATCTCATCCGTATCGCTGATGCCGTCATTGTCGTCATCGCTGTCTGCTCCGTCTGGTGTACCGTCATCGTCCGTGTCCGTGTTACCGTTGGCCACAGGGTCATTCGGATCCAGAGGATTGCTGCCGTTGGCCGTCTCATCCGCATTGCTGATACCGTCGCCGTCTGTGTCGTTGGAGCCGTCATTGTTCGCAGCATCCGCCTCGTCACTTACGCCGTCATTGTCCGCATCTGTTTTACTTGACTCCAGGGCATCGATAATACCGTCATTGTCTGTGTCGGTAGTCCCTTCAGCCTTGTCATCTTTACCGTCACCGTCTGTATCTGCTTTCAGTGGATCGGTACCGTTGGCAATCTCATCCGTATCGCTGATGCCGTCATTGTCGTCATCGCTGTCTGCTCCGTCTGGTGTACCGTCATCGTCCGTGTCCGTGTTACCGTTGGCCACAGGGTCATTCGGATCCAGAGGATTGCTGCCGTTGGCCGTCTCATCCGCATTGCTGATACCGTCGCCGTCTGTGTCGTTGGAGCCGTCATTGTTCGCAGCATCCGCCTCGTCACTTACGCCGTCATTGTCCGCATCTGTTTTACTTGACTCCAGGGCATCGATAATACCGTCATTGTCTGTGTCGGTAGTCCCTTCAGCCTTGTCATCTTTACCGTCACCGTCTGTATCTGCTTTCAGTGGATCGGTACCGTTGGCAATCTCATCCGTATCGCTGATGCCGTCATTGTCGTCATCGCTGTCTGCTCCGTCTGGTGTACCGTCATCGTCCGTGTCCGTGTTACCGTTGGCCACAGGGTCATTCGGATCCAGAGGATTGCTGCCGTTGGCCGTCTCATCCGCATTGCTGATACCGTCGCCGTCTGTGTCGTTGGAGCCGTCATTGTTCGCAGCATCCGCCTCGTCACTTACGCCGTCATTGTCCGCATCTGTTTTACTTGACTCCAGGGCATCGATAATACCGTCATTGTCTGTGTCGGTAGTCCCTTCAGCCTTGTCATCTTTACCGTCACCGTCTGTATCTGCTTTCAGTGGATCGGTACCGTTGGCAATCTCATCCGTATCGCTGATGCCGTCATTGTCGTCATCGCTGTCTGCTCCGTCTGGTGTACCGTCATCGTCCGTGTCCGTGTTACCGTTGGCCACAGGGTCATTCGGATCCAGAGGATTGCTGCCGTTGGCCGTCTCATCCGCATTGCTGATACCGTCGCCGTCTGTGTCGTTGGAGCCGTCATTGTTCGCAGCATCCGCCTCGTCACTTACGCCGTCATTGTCCGCATCTGTTTTACTTGACTCCAGGGCATCGATAATACCGTCATTGTCTGTGTCGGTAGTCCCTTCAGCCTTGTCATCTTTACCGTCACCGTCTGTATCTGCTTTCAGTGGATCGGTACCGTTGGCAATCTCATCCGTATCGCTGATGCCGTCATTGTCGTCATCGCTGTCTGCTCCGTCTGGTGTACCGTCATCGTCCGTGTCCGTGTTACCGTTGGCCACAGGGTCATTCGGATCCAGAGGATTGCTGCCGTTGGCCGTCTCATCCGCATTGCTGATACCGTCGCCGTCTGTGTCGTTGGAGCCGTCATTGTTCGCAGCATCCGCCTCGTCACTTACGCCGTCATTGTCCGCATCTGTTTTACTTGACTCCAGGGCATCGATAATACCGTCATTGTCTGTGTCGGTAGTCCCTTCAGCCTTGTCATCTTTACCGTCACCGTCTGTATCTGCTTTCAGTGGATCGGTACCGTTGGCAATCTCATCCGTATCGCTGATGCCGTCATTGTCGTCATCGCTGTCTGCTCCGTCTGGTGTACCGTCATCGTCCGTGTCCGTGTTACCGTTGGCCACAGGGTCATTCGGATCCAGAGGATTGCTGCCGTTGGCCGTCTCATCCGCATTGCTGATACCGTCGCCGTCTGTGTCGTTGGAGCCGTCATTGTTCGCAGCATCCGCCTCGTCACTTACGCCGTCATTGTCCGCATCTGTTTTACTTGACTCCAGGGCATCGATAATACCGTCATTGTCTGTGTCGGTAGTCCCTTCAGCCTTGTCATCTTTACCGTCACCGTCTGTATCTGCTTTCAGTGGATCGGTACCGTTGGCACTACCGACACAGACAATGACGGTATTATCGATGCCCTGGAGTCAAGTAAAACAGATGCGGACAATGACGGCGTAAGTGACGAGGCGGATGCTGCAGAACAATGACGGCTCCAACGACACAGACGGCGACGGTATCAGCAATGCGGATGAGACGGCCAACGGCAGCAATCCTCTGGATCCGAATGACCCTGTGGCCAACGGTAACACGGACACGGACGATGACGGTACACCAGACGGAGCAGACAGCGATGACGACAATGACGGCATCAGCGATACGGATGAGATTGCCAACGGTACCGATCCACTGAAAGCAGATACAGACGGTGACGGTAAAGATGACAAGGCTGAAGGGACTACCGACACAGACAATGACGGTATTATCGATGCCCTGGAGTCAAGTAAAACAGATGCGGACAATGACGGCGTAAGTGACGAGGCGGATGCTGCGAACAATGACGGCTCCAACGACACAGACGGCGACGGTATCAGCAATGCGGATGAGACGGCCAACGGCAGCAATCCTCTGGATCCGAATGACCCTGTGGCCAACGGTAACACGGACACGGACGATGACGGTACACCAGACGGAGCAGACAGCGATGACGACAATGACGGCATCAGCGATACGGATGAGATTGCCAACGGTACCGATCCACTGAAAGCAGATACAGACGGTGACGGTAAAGATGACAAGGCTGAAGGGACTACCGACACAGACAATGACGGTATTATCGATGCCCTGGAGTCAAGTAAACAGATGCGGACAATGACGGCGTAAGTGACGAGGCGGATGCTGCGAACAATGACGGCTCCAACGACACAGACGGCGACGGTATCAGCAATGCGGATGAGACGGCCAACGGCAGCAATCCTCTGGATCCGAATGACCCTGTGGCCAACGGTAACACGGACACGGACGATGACGGTACACCAGACGGAGCAGACAGCGATGACGACAATGACGGCATCAGCGATACGGATGAGATTGCCAACGGT
>CBDCEE010000015.1:0-32333 GCA_965215705.1 Sulfurovaceae bacterium
CTCCAGGTCGGTTGCTCTGGCCATGGTTCCGTCATCCTTGATGATCTCACAGATCACCGCCACCGGTGCCAGACCTGCCAGTTTACAGAGATCCACAGAGCCCTCTGTGTGCCCTGTACGCACCAGTACCCCTCCATCTTTGGCGATCAGCGGAAAGATATGTCCCGGACGCACAAAATCACTGCTGAGTGTCTGCGGATTGGCAAGCTTACAGATACAGTCATCCCGCTCTGCTGCAGAGATACCGGTACTGGCAGTGACAGCATCTATAGAGACGGTAAAAGCCGTCTCGTGGTTGGAGTCATTGTTGCTGACCATCGGCAGGAGATCAAGTACTCCTGCAAGCGCTTTAACGATGGGGGTGCAGATCAGCCCTCTCGCCTCTTTTGCCATGAAGTTGACCATCTCCGGTGTAGAGAAGGTCGCAGCATAGACGAGGTCGCCTTCATTCTCTCTGTCCTCATCATCCATCATGATGACCATTTTGCCGTGCTTGATCTCCTCGATCGCTTTTTGTACTCTCTGTATCGCTTCTGACATAGTATCTTGTCCTGTTTTCTATAGAATATATTTCGCGTATTATATCCAAATATAGCCATTTTATTACGATAGATTCAGCTGATTATGTCATAATCTTTTTATCAATCAAACGAAAGGCATACAATGGCACTCGAAAACCTAACATCCGAAAACTTCAACGAAAGAGTACAAAGCAATCAGATCGTCATCCTTGATTTCTGGGCACCCTGGTGTGGTCCCTGCAAATCCTTTGGTCCGATCTATGAGAAGGTATCCCAGCAGTATCCCGATATCCTTTTTGGCAAGGTCAACACCGAAGACGAGCAGGAGCTTGGTGGTCACTTCCAGATCCGCTCCATCCCTACGATCATGGTACTCAAAGAGGGGATCGTCGTCTTCTCACAGGCAGGCATGATCCCCGAAGAGGCACTCAAGGATATCATTACGCAGGTACAAGGTCTGGATATGGATATGGTACGTGCGGAGATAGCCAAGGAAGAAGCAGCCAAACAAGAAGAAACAGACAAGTAGACAAAGTAAGCAACTTTACTTGCCCACTGGCTCCAAAGTGCTGCTGCTTCCCGGCAGCACAGGTATAATATTTTTATTTTTTTTCAAAAACCTCAGATCCTCCCTTGACAACTAAGAATTTTTGAGCTATAATCCCGTCCACATAAGCAGTAATGCTTATTTCTGTTGGGGCGTCGCCAAGTGGTAAGGCCTCGGTTTTTGGTATCGATATTCGGGGGTTCGAGTCCCTCCGCCCCATCCAACAGAAGGTTTAAGTTTGAATATAACTATTCAAGCTATAATCTCATTCTCATTTAAAGATGAGAAGACTTTCCTGTCGCGGGATAGAGCAGTTTGGTAGCTCGTCGGGCTCATAACCCGAAGGTCGGTGGTTCAAATCCGCCTCCCGCAACCAATTCACTTTAAGACACATATTCAAAGAAGATTCTTTATACTTCCATTCTATTTCACCTCTTCCAAATTTACTCTTTATTTCTAAGCCAAACAAACCTGATTTCTACCATGATGCTTGCCTTGATAGAGTGCTTTGTCTGCACGGGACAAGGTTATTTGGAATGTTTCGTGTGTGTGGGAGACAGCGCCCCCTATGGTGACAGTGATCTGAATCGATTGCGCTTCATACATGACTGTATCTTCTACCGCCCTACGCAGACGCTCTGCTGTGGCTACCAACTCATTCTCTGTACTGTTTTCCAACACCACGAGAAACTCTTCTCCACCCCAGCGTGAGACAATGGTGGTATCCCTGACATGTTCTTTCAGTATACGGGCGAGTCGGATCAGTACATCATCCCCGCATCTATGCCCATATTGATCATTGATTTTCTTAAAATAGTCAATATCGATGAGCAACAGTGCAAAAGTGCTCTCATGGTTTCGGTGTTTGATTCGTTCATTCTCAAACACTTCATCCACATAACGGCGATTGTATAGTTTGGTCAAAGGGTCATTGTTGCTTTTTTCAAAAAGCAGATTCTGATATATCTGCCCATGAAGTGTATACAAATAGGATATCACTGCAACCATCATCAGCGACAATGTCAGGTTCATATAATGCAGGGTATGCAAAGAAGTACTGTTCAAGGCAATCATCGGTGTATGATTCTGACCCCATATCTCCAAAAGCAGTGCGACGACAATCACCCCTACCATACGGAGTAGACGTACTGGCATGGTATAGGTGGAGACAAAGAAGGGTATCAATAACAGGGTATAGATATAGTACTGAAAACCACTCTCCAGACCCAAAAAATAGGTAGCAATGACCCCATGTCCCATAAGCTCAGCATAGACGAACCAGCCGATGAGGCTATCATCCTTGGTCTCCAGTGTCATTGTGGCAAGTCCAAAGATGCAGTAGAGGTACACCAGCACACTGAGGATATTGACCGTGACCAATGAGGAGACCTCTAAAAAAAGAAAAAGAAAGATAAATAAAAAGTGGGTGATCCCCGCCAATATCAGAGCATAAAACCCGATAATCCAATAAAAATTCTCATTTTCCAATCTCTTGACTATGTGTAAGCGCATCTAATATTGTATCTTATCATTGTCAAAAAATGTCAAATGGGTTTTGTTAGGCGATCACCCTATTTCTGCCTTTTTGTTTTGCATGATAGAGATTTTGGTCTACTTTATGGATAAAGTCTCGCAGGTGTGCTTTCTTTTCATAAACACCGGCACCGATACTGATCTTGATAGGGATAGCGGTAGTATGGTCATAGTGCCAGTCATTCTCTGCAAAATAGATACGTATCCTTTCTGCAATCTCTATACCCTTTTCCAGTGATATATTTGGCAACAGTACGATAAACTCTTCCCCTCCAAACCGGCAGAGTACATCATCTTCTCTGAGGTGGGTCTGAAGTGTTTTTGCCACATACTTCAGGGCATGATCTCCTACGATATGTCCATAAGTATCATTGACCTTTTTGAAAAAGTCGATATCGATCATCATCAGAGTCAACGGGTTTTTCTCTCGGCATGCTCGGTTGAGCATCTTTTCGGCTATTTCAAAAAAGTAGCGTCTATTGGCAATCCCGGTAAGAGAGTCGGTGTTGGCAAGTATCTCATTCTTCTCCATCTGTTTTTCGATCTCACTTTTATAGTGATGTTCTCTGGTGATATCTCTAGATATACCCATAATCCCTATGATCTTCTTATCGGGGTCTTGGAAAAGTGACTTTTGGGTACTCAGCAGTACTTCTCTCCCATCAGGATAGGTTACCCACTCATCATTGATCATGGAGGCTTTGTTCTCAATCACAATCCTGTCTTTTTCTCGAAAAAACGCCCCTACTTCCTCGTCAAATAACTCGAAATCATTCTTACCGATGATCTCTTCTTTCGTCCTACCGACCAATGCAGCAAAGGCATCATTACAGCCCATATACACCCCCTCATCATTGGTGTAGTCTTTATAGAAGAGGAGGTCTTGTGTGGAGTTGAAGATAGACTCCATAATCATATTCTGATACGTGAGTTTTTTATATATTTCTTGTTCTGAAATCATTTTACTGTTCATCTATCTACACCATATTTAGTTTTATTTTAAAATATTATAGCGAACATAAGCTAAAGTGGCATAAATAGGGAAAGATGGAGGGTTTAGGATTTAGTTCCTGACCGTAATTATTTTTGGGCTACTTGAGCCAATACTTTCTAGGTCATTCACTTTCAGTCAATACATCTACCATAGCAATAAAGCACTTCTCTTGCTCTTCAGCCTAAGTTTAGTGTTGTTATTGCCGCCTGATATCTCTTCTGCTTTTGTTCTTCTCTGAGCGATATTATTGTATGATACGAAAAGTTCCATCTAGGAGGGATATACGATGCCAGAGTATCACTACAGTGCTAGATTTTATGATGCGTTGCTCTCCCCTTTTATCACGCGTATTCGTAGGAGGGTTCTCGCGCTAGTTCGCAAGCACCGTTACGTGCGTATCCTCGATGTCTGTTGTGGTACGGGTGATCAGCTCAAGCTTCTGCAAAAAGCATGGCATCCATGCAGAAGGGAGTCGATCTCTCTGATGCGATGCTCTCAGTCGCTCGCAAAGGCGAAACACTCCTGCCCACTGCATCCACGAGGATGCCACACAGATGCACTATGAAGATGCAGGCTTCGATCTGGTCATGACAGCGTTTGCCCTGCATGAGAAGGATCACATCACGGCACGAAAGATCGTGGAGGAGATGTACCGTGTCACTGCTGAGGGTGGATCTATGCTGATCGTGGACTATGAGATCTCAGAAAAGACCTCTAGCTTTGCCAAAACACTCATCACGCTCATCGAGTGGTTCGCAGGGGGAGAACACTACCAGAACTTCAAAGCCTACAACCAACGAGGAGGCCTCCCCGCCCTCCTCTCTGGCATCTCAGTCACAGAGCTAGAGCGATACTACTTTGCGCGGCATGGTGTGGTGTTGGTTTTGTTTCGTAGAGGGGAGAGCAGAGAGCATTAGGTTTGTGTGCTTGTGCTATGCTACTTCGTAATGCCCTACTTCTTTGAGTGCTTCTGCTTTTTTGTGGCTTACTTTGTAGAGATCATACTGGTTTTGGAGATTGAGCCAGAGTTGCGGTGTGGTACCAAAATACTTTGCTAGTCTTCAACGCCATCTCTGTGGTGATGCCTCTTTTTTCATTGACCAATTCATTGATAGCACGAAACGAGGTATGCAGTGCTTTTGCTAGGGCACTTTGTGTGATCGCTAGTGGAGTGAGAAACTCCTCTTTGAGTATCTCTCCTGGGTGTGTGGGTTGTCTTTTGGGTTCTGTCATTCTCTTCTCCTAGTGGTTGTCTACGATGACGACATCATACGCATTGCCATCTTCAAAAGCAAATACGATGCGGTACTGTTTGTTGATGCGTATAGAGTATTTGCCTCTCAACTCACGCTCCAACGCTTCAAGCATATTGCCTGGAGGCACACGCAGATCTTCCAGCACATAGGCAGCATTCAGATAGTCGAGCTTACGAAGTGCTGTTTTATGTATGGTTGAAGGTATTTTTCTACTTTTACCTGTTTGGTAAAAGCGTTCAGTCTCTTTATCTGCAAAGCTTTTTATCATAGCACAGTATAACATATAGTATTATAGTTGTCAAGATGCTCTGTGTTACACACTCTACTTGTTTTAACCCCTTTTCTTCTTTGACAATATTTGATTATACTTTTATCTAGGGGAGGCAACTTGAGGTAGCCCATCCAATCCAGTATTTCCCCTATTCTCCTTTTGAAATATAGACTATCTACCAACTTTACGCTCATGAGTAACCTCCAAAGAGCGTAAAGTTATCTACAAGGCTTTATAATAATTTGAGCACAGGAACTAAGACTTCAAAGTTTAGATAACGCTATGGATTTTCTCCTTCTTCCATCTCACATTCATACCATGATAAGAACAGTATCAATTCTCTGAGTTTGTCATTCTCTGTATTAATTGGACGAAATAAAGGAATTGCAATAATCAGTAAAACAACAGCCCCTACCAATAGATAAAGAAGCTCTGGCTTATCACCTGCCAGTACCTTAACGATCCCTCCCCATCCAATCAACAGAAAAGTTACTGAAGTTGTAAAAAACTTATAATCCCAAATAGTCTCTCTAGGAAAATCTTTTTCTTTGGTGATATATTCATATAACTCATCCAAGGTATCGATATTCATAGTGTCTAGTGACTCTTTGAACAGTTGATACCTGCCTGATATATATACTTTTTTGTATGCATGCCAATCATAATCCATTATTCCTGTATAATGAGCTTGGATACGATTTGGGATTAGTAAATACAATACATAAATCTCTGCAGTCAGAAATAGAATTCCCATCCATAAATATGAGAAAGTATGTGAGATTATGGGACTGTAAATAATTCTGTGTCAATTTAGATAAAATTGCACACAGAAGGAATACCGATGAAAATAGAGATAGATGTAGAAGAGTTTGCACGACAGATCAAAGAAGGCAAAGGGTTATCAGGAAAAGATGGAGCCCTTACCCCACTAATCAAACAACTTACAGAAATGACACTCCAAGCTGAGCTAGAGTCACACTCTAGCCCAAGACCTCACAAGAAACCGTAAGAACGGATACACTTCAAAGACTATGAAAACTGAGCATGGTGCTTTTGAGCTAGAAACACCCAGAGACCGAAACGGGAGTTTCGAGCCAGAGATCATCAAGAAAAACCAAACCCATATGTCTGATGAAATAGAGAAGAAAATGCTTTCGCTATTTAGTCTAGGTAGCTCTTACTCTCAGATTATAGACCATATACAAGATATGTACGGTGTAAGCTTCTCTAAGACCAGCCATAACCGCCGTAACAGATAAACTCATACCTATGCTACAAGAGTGGAAGAAGAGACCTTTAGAGAGTATCTATCCCTTTGTCTATCTAGATGCTATACACTACAAGGTACGAGAAGAGGGGCACTACGTCTCTAAGGCATTCTATACAGTACTAGGAGTAAACATAGAAGGCAAAAAAGAGATACTAGGTCTCTATCTCAATGAGAGTGAAGGAGCTAAGTTCTGGCTACAGGTACTCACTGATCTGCAGAACCGTGGAGTAGAAGATATACTCATAGCCTCAGTAGATGGACTCAAGGGCTTTCCTGAAGCGATTAACGCAGTGTTTCCTCATACCGAAGTGCAGCTCTGTATCGTACACCAGATACGCAATAGCCTTAAATACGTCGCTTCCAAGAACCAAAAACAGTTTGCCTCTGAGCTCAAAACTGTCTATCAAGCCAATACCAAAGAAGAGGCAGAGGAAGCTTTGGATAGATTAGAAGAAAAATGGGGCAAAAAATACCCTATTGTCTTTGAGTCATGGAGAGGAAAATGGGAGAATCTCACACACTATTTTAAGTATTCAAAAGAGATACGCCGTATCATATATACTACCAATATTATTGAGTCTGTGCATCGTCAGTTTAGGACATTGACCAAAACAAAGGGAGCATTTCCTACTGACAATAGTCTATTGAAGCTATTATTCGCAGGTATACGAAATGCTGAGAAAAAATGGACAATGCCTATCAGAAACTGGAGCCTCACCATCTCTCAGCTCAATATCCATTTTAGGGACAGGCTGAAAAATGCCTTGCATTTGGTATAATTCTACAGGTTAAGAGGTGTTGACACAGAATTTATTACACTCCCATAAAATCTAATTCTGATTAAATCCGAACTCTCTCGTCAACAATACCCTCTTCCACCAACTTTCTCTCTCCAATATTATTTTATCATCAACTGTTGATTTAAAAATATCAAGAATTGAATATTTGAAATGCTCTTTGATATATCGAAACTCTAATTTTTTCAACTCAATATTTCCACCATGCCCTGTCTTGACATAAGATTGCCAACGACCCAGAATCATATCTTCACCATAGGCAGATCCCACATACATTTTGCCACTTTTGGTATCTGTTATCAGATAGACGCCTTTTTGGTTTTGTAATGCTGTTTTCCAACTCTCTTTTGATACCAACCTTGACAGTTGTTGCCAAGAAATATTCACTTTGTCATAACCAGGGAAGATATCATTATCAAAAGTATCTGGTAGGATTTGCACTACTTCACATTCTTCGATAACAGACTCAGCCAAACGAATCATATTTTGTGATCTATTTTTAAATCTAATAATTAAGCGACCAAAATACTTCTCATATTCTGACAAAACCTCATACTCATAACCTATACCGTTAAATAGATTTAAATCCTCAGTGACCCTGCCGATATGAAACAATAACCATAAATCTTCA
Source organism: Sulfurovaceae bacterium (assembly GCA_965215705.1). Classification (GTDB taxonomy): domain Bacteria; phylum Campylobacterota; class Campylobacteria; order Campylobacterales; family Sulfurovaceae; genus JAAXPZ01. The sequence goes on from CBDCEE010000015.1 coordinate 7,821, forward strand.
CGCTCACTCATTCGAACAAATCCAAGCGTAATCTGATGTTTTTTATAAGATTTAGTTTTGCTATAATTCCAATATTGTCCTCTCAACAAGCTTGCATAATCATTATTTTTGAATATTTCAATAGGACTCCAATTGTTATCAAACATGATGTTGAATCTAATTTTTACATTCTTCAAATCATTTAGTTTTAGAATTTCATTTAATAGTATTTTTTCTGTTTTATTATTCATTTTTCACCTTTTTAGTAGTGAGTTACAAGGATTTGGTATCAATTCAATTAAAATGCTTCCTCTATATTCTATATCTTCAACTCCAACTTATTCGTACTATAGTTATGTACGAGAGACTGGATGATACTCTGGTATGAGATACCGATATCAGCCGCTCTCTGTTTTATAAAGTCCAGATCGGATCTTTTGAGGTTGATGCTGATCTGTTTCTTTTCATTGAGATAGGCTAGCGTATCACTCGCCATCTCTTTGAGTGCCTCATTATCCACTGGCACTGAAACAACAGACCCATTCTCTACCGCATCCAATAAATCCAACTCTTCTTCTGTATATTTCATCTGTTCTTCTCCTTATTTCTTATCTCCAGATACGACAAGATAGTGCATGTACTAACGAGAGAAAAGGTCGGATAAAGCCTCAGCCCTACCCAATAGAAATATGCAACTTCTTGCCCAATGCCAAAGAAGCAGACTCCAAGTGTACGAAGTGTCAGTGACGCATGGGTTGGACTGAGCAGTCTATCTACAGATGCTCTGCTCGTATCCATCATCTGTGCCATTTTGGTTTTGGTAATATTTTGTGCTTGCATCTCTTGCTCTATCTGATAGGCTATGACTCTCTTGATAGCGACAGTCTCTACCTCTGCTAGCACACCATCCTCTTCAAATAGTGCATCTACATCACTTGCCATGTTTTTGGTTAGTTTCATCTGATCTCCTTTTGTCTCTTGATCGCTAGGTCTATGTCACTCTTGGGCGTTTTTTGTGTTTTTTTGATAAAACCATGGAGCAATACCATATAAGAAGCCTCCACAGCAAAGATAATGCGTACTATCAGCCGCTATCTGACTGGTTTTTTACCGCTGGCTGAGATATAAAAAAGAGAGGTTATTTTTTTCATAGCAAAGTGTATCAAAAAAGATACATATTGTCAAGAGTATGTAGAGCTGATTTCTCTCATTCCCACAATTTTCGTGAGATTGTATAAAAACACATCAAGCTAATGAAATCTCTCTATTGTGCAGATAACCTCATTTCAAAAAAGTCTTCTCACTCAAATAAAAATCTTTCTTTTTCTTGGTACTAAAAAGTACTCGACTCAGCCTATCACTCTCTTTTTTGAAATCTATACCTAGTATCTTAATGATCTTGAGTACTCTTTTTTGATGTTTGGGCATCTGCACATCTAACATGGATCGATAGAAGCATGTTTCGGCATCTTTACACTTCAGAATACTGTTTTTGATTTTTTTACCTGTAAGTTCTTGATAGATGAGATCATATACATAGAGCCTATAGGCTTTTGGATACATCGCACCTATATGGGCTTTGAGTTTTATTTTTAATGTTACATCTCTATCCTGAGAAAAGAAGTTTTCACACACCATTTGAAAGAGTAACTTGCTATCTGTATCTATAAAGGCATCATTCCCTTGCCAATACACAGTAGTGACGATACTCATAGGTTTTTTATCGCCAAACAGTCCTTTTGACTTCCAGTTGGCTTGCTTGATCTTGGTTTTCACTGGGTCTTCCTATCTCGTACCCATAAACTCCATCAATTCTTTATCTTTAGCAAGCAAAGCATTCACAACTTCACTCAAATTTTTCTTCTGTTTTTTAGCCAGTACAGCTATAAAGCTCTCTACTTCAGGTTCGAGATAAATAGGGAGATTAAATGTAGCGTCTTCTCGATAAAATTTACCCCGCTCGCCATTGCTAAAATCATATTCTTCTTTCATATTCATCCTTCCATGTAGTTTTTTTGTTCAGTCTTTGTTGCTTTCCGAGCAGAGATGAGACGAATATTACAGTTTTCTTCATCTGTTGAGATATATGTATGGATAACAACCAATGTCCTGGTCACTTCATCCATCCCTATAGTCAACCATCTCTCTTCATCCTCGCTATGCTCTTCATCCGCAATAGAGATAGCACGCTCATCTCTAAAAACAGTAATAGCACTCTCAAAGCTAATCTTATGCTTTGAGAGATTGGTGCGTGCTTTTATTCGATCCCATTCAAAATTATAGTTCATCTATCACCTTGAGACTATTTTGAATTAGTATAACAAAAGTTTGTTAATTCTGATATAAAAGATCCATAAATATCAGCACACACAATGAAGTGTATCAATCCTTCTTCTTGATCATCCACTTCTTAAAAGGCTGCAAAGAGCTGATATAGTCCGCAACATCTCTGAACTCTTCATCTTCTAGAGGAAGTGTGGGCATGGCATTGGCACTGTAGCCAAATTGTTTGTAGTAGGTATAGGGGTCTTTGGCATAGGCTGCTATCTCCTCTTTTGGTTTTGGTATACGCGACCAGATTAAAGTCTGGGCCCAGTGCCCTGCCCCCGTTGACAGTGTGGCACATGGCACAGTTGGCGGCATAGACAGCTTTGCCTTTTTTTACATCGGCAAGCAGGTGTGTGCTTATGAGGAGTATGAGTAAAATAGTCATCTGCTTCAAGACAAATTCCTTTGGTTAAAATTATAATTAAGAGTTAAATAGTCTTAATTAAATAGAGACGAAATATAACGGAATAGTCTTAGGGTTTTCTTGATGTATGTCAATAATCAGATAAAATGACTCCTATTTACTCTTTTTTGATAAAGAAATATGGGTATACTTCTTCCATGAAAACAATTCAAAACGCCACACTTCTCGACTATTTTTGGCTGATGCTGCTCTCTGCTATCTGGGGGAGTGCTTTTGTGGGGATCGGGTATGCGTTGAGTGCATTTCACCCTCTGATCGTGGCGTTTTATCGTATCTTGGTAGCGGCTTTGGTGATACTGGGCTTTATCTGGGCGAAAGGGCTCTCCTTTCCCAGAGATAGGCAGAGCTGGACGCTACTCATCCTACTGGGACTGATCAACAATGCCCTGCCGTTCTATCTCATCTCATGGGGGCAACAATATGTGAGTGCCAGCACCGCAGCAGTGATACTGGCGATCGGACCTTTTGTAGCACTGATCATGGCACATTGGCTTACCCATGATGAGAAGATCACACCCTTCAAGCTCATCGGTGTTGCCTTGGGCTTTATCGGAGTGTTTATCCTCTTTGGGGAGGATTTCTTCAAAGGAGAGCTCAACAGTCTCTACGGTAAACTGGCGATCCTCATCGCAACCATAGGCTACGTCTCCTCTGGACTGATGATCCGCAAACTCAGCCATATCGATACACTCGTCTGTGCGGGGTCTATGTTTATGACGGCTGTACTTTGGATGCTACCCTTTATCTGGTTCGTGCCTTTTGACAGTGCATCTATCCTCTCCGCTCCCTTCCTGACCATACTCTATCTCGCTGTCATCCCCACAGCCCTCGCCTCCATCATCCGTATCCAGCTCGTACAGAGAACAGGGGTACAGTTCATGTCCCAGGTCTCCTATCTCATCCCTCTGTTTGCTATCTTCTGGGCATGGGTATTTTTCGGCTCTGTACCTGAACTCATCGTCTGGGTGGCTCTGGCATTGATACTCAGTGGGCTGTTTATACGGAAGCTAAAAACGTGATATAATCGTTCCAAAGGAGCAGCCATGCCATTTACTCAGAATCAGCCTCAAAGAGGGAAAATCACCAGAGTTCAAACAGTCTATCAGCCATGCTGTACATAATGCACTCATAGAGGTCTTTGGTATCCCCTCCGATGATATGTTTCAGATCATTGAGGAGGTACCAGCCCAGAACATCATCTACCCTCCCAGCTATATGGGCATCCCACACACCGATGAGATCATCTACATCATCATCACTGCCAAATCAGGCAGAAGTGTAGAGATGAAACAGAAGCTCTATCAATATATCGCCACTTCTATACATGACAGTACGGGGCATCCTATGAGTGATGTGTTTATCGTCATGGTAGAAAATAATGAAGAGGATTGGTCATTTGGGGATGGACTTGCACAGCTTGTTTAAAAATACGTCAAGATCCTTCTCTCTCTACTTAACCCAACTTTTATCCTAACATGTTATATTATCAATTCAATCCTCTCGGGGTGCTAGGCAACTAGCTGAGAAGGTATCAGAATATGATTTCTGTCTACCTACCCGCTGAACTTGAACCAGACAATTCTGGCGTAAGGAAGAGATGCTACTTTTATCCTATGGATCAAAACCATGCCTCTCTTTTTTAGCCTCATAACAAGGATAGACATGAAAAAAATCATCACACTTATTACAGCTACTTTATGGGCATGCACCACACTTTCTGCAGCAGAGACCAAACCTACACTCACCATCTACACCTACGACTCCTTCGCTGCATCCTGGGGGCCAGCACCCAAGATCAAGGAGGCATTTGAGAAAGAGAACAACTGCACCCTCAAGTTTGTCCCCTCCTCTAGTTCTATCGGCTCACTACGCAAGATCCAGATGGAAGGTACCAAGACCAAAGCAGATATCCTCCTCGGACTGGATACCTCTATCGCACAAACAGCCAAAGAGACGGGACTGTTCGCCAAGCATAGTGTCGATACGAGCAGAGCCGTACTGCCTACTGAGTGGAGTGACGACAGCTTTGTGCCCTTTGACTACAGCTACTTTGCCTTTGTCTATGATATGAACCGTACAGAGAAAGCGCCAAGCTCATTTGAAGAGTTGGCAGCGATGCCAAAGGATTTCAAGATCGTTATCCAGGACCCTCGTTCCTCTACACCTGGTCTGGGACTACTGCTCTGGATCAAATCGATCTACGGTGATAAAGCATCTGACTACTGGAAGAAGCTCTCCCCTCATATCCTCACCATCACCAAAGGCTGGTCAGAGGCGTATGGACTCTTCCTCAAAGGCGAAGCAGACATGGTACTCTCCTATACCACCTCCCCTGCCTACCACATCATCGCAGAGGAGAAGACCAACTACCTCGCTGCCAAGTTCAAAGAGGGACACTATGGTCAGATCGAAGTAGCAGCTATGCTCAAAAGCAGTCAGCACAAAGCACTCGCACAGAAGTTTCTACAGTTCATGCTTACTGATACGTTTCAAGATATCATCCCTACTACCAACTGGACCTATCCTGTGATCAAAACAAAAAAAGGACTACCCGAAGGTTTCCTGACGTTGGAGATCCCTTCCAAAATGCTGCTGATGGAGGGCAAAACTGTCGAAGCAACCCGTAAAGCCATTATCAATGAGTGGATGAAAGCCACTGCAAAATAACCCTATGCTCAAGCAGGCAAGTAGACTCAAAACCTCGCTCTTTCCAGGACTGTTGGTCTCACTGGGTCTGCTTGGTTTTGCTTGTTTGCTCTTTTTTACCCTCTACCTTTCCGCAAGTACAGCTTCCCTCTCGCAGATCGATACACGGATACTCTCTCTGGTCAGATTTACCCTCTATCAGGCAACACTCTCTACGATACTCTCAGTTAGCTTAGGTACCCTGCTGGCATGGAGTCTGGCACACCAGCCACACTTCCCCGGCAGACGTTATCTGGTGGCACTCTTCTCCTCGTCACTGGTACTGCCTACACTCATCATGGTCTTTGGACTGATCACGATCCTGGGCAACAATGGCTGGCTCAACCATCTATCACAGATGCTCTTTGGCTTCAGCTTCGGAAGCTGGCTCTATGGACTGGGTGGCATCTTGATCGCCCATGTCTATCTCAACGCCTCCTTTGCCTCTCGAAGCCTGCTCCATAGCTTTGAGTCTATCCCTGTAGAGAAATACCGACTCGCCAAGAGCCTGGGATTTTCAGCATGGCAACGGTTTTGGCTGATCGAGTGGCCAGCGATCAAGTCTACTCTGATCAGTATCTCTGCTACGGTCTTTCTACTCTGCTTCACCTCCTTTGCGATCGTCCTGATCCTGGGAGGCTCTCCCTCCTACAATACTTTGGAAGTGGCGATCTATGAAGCGGTCAAGCTCGACTTTGATATCGCTTTTGCTCTCAAACTGGCACTTATCCAACTGGGTATCTCTACCTTGCTGGTACTGTTCTCCTCCGGGTTTCGTTCAGGACTTGGCAATCTCAAGCTTGACTCCATACCCATCACTTGGAAGGAACCCAGAGGCAGATCCCTACTACAGCAGACTACGATCACGCTACTGGCAGTGGTCTTTCTCCTGCCATTGATAGCGATCATCACCGATGGGATAGGGGCAGACTTCTCCAGGATCATAAGCACCCCTCTCTTCCTACGCTCTTTTGTCAGTAGTATCGCCATTGCCACGGTCTCTGCTACGATTACGGTGCTCTTTTCGCTCCTACTCAGCGATGCCAGACGCAACTTTACCCTGCCCTACAGGATGCCAGACTCCCCTATGAGTAAGCTCCTGGGACTGTTGATCGCCTTCAGTGGTAACCTCTATCTAGCGATCCCTTCACTGATCCTTGGATTTGGATTTTTCCTTATCTCCCAGCAGTTTGAAGCACCACTGCTGCTCTGGGCATTGGTCGCTGTAGTGACGGCCAATGTTCTGATGAGCCTCCCCTTTGCGCTATCGATCCTCACACCCGCCATGCATAAAACAGCTAAGCGATACGATAAACTAAGCTTCTCACTGGGGCTCACCCCTCTGGCACGATGGCGATACTGTGAACTGCCTTATCTACGCTCTTCTCTAGCCTATATCTTTGCTCTCTCTTTTGCTCTTTCGCTGGGAGACCTGGGCGTGATCGCCCTCTTCGGCAGTGATGAGATCACGACACTCCCCTGGTATCTCTATCAACTCATGGGCTCCTATCGCAGTACCGATGCAGCAGGAGTCGCACTGATACTACTCCTGCTCGTACTAACTGTTTTTACCTTCATCCCCATACTCTTCAACAAACAAAAAAGATCTAAACCTCATAATTAGTTACTTTATCTTTATGCTGTTGTCTTTAAACTTATCAGAAGAGCTAATAGTAATGGCAAAGAAAAGAATTAGCGCCGTTATCATTGGCTGTACATATAAGTCTATCTTTAAAAATACCAATCCTGTATTGATAGTTTGAAGTGTCAACGCACCAAGCAAAGCACCACCGAGCGTACCAATACCACCAAACAGGCTCACTCCCCCTAAAACAGCAGCGGTTATCGCTTCTAACTCATGTAGCTCACCCACACCGGCATAGTGTTTGCCTATTTGAGAGGCCAGTACAATAGATCCCATACCGGCTAAGGCTCCAGCCAAACAGTAGGCACGAAAAGTGACCAGCTTTGTATTAATACCGGATTTTTTTGCAATCTCCTCACTAAAGCCTACTGTATAAAATAGCCTTCCTGTAATGGTTTTGTTGAAAAAGATATAGAGTAGCAAAAATAGAATCGTAATCATGATTGCCCAAAAGGGGATCACCCCAAAGATTTTTAATGAGGAGAGCGATACCACTGCATCAGGATAATCACTCCCCTTAGATTTCGTAATCCACTTCCCTGCTCCTCTAAATATTATCATATTAAACAGTGTAGCCAAAAATGGGGTAACTCCGATTACTGTGATAAAAAAACCATTGATACTACCTAATAATGTCCCCACTAAGATTGTTGCTATTGAGGCAAGTATCAAAGAGTGTCCCGCACTTAACATCTCACTGAGGATAATACCACTAAAATAGACTATGGCCCCCATAGATATATCAATACCTTTCACCAACATTACAGAAAACATACCCATAGATAAAATACCCATGTATATCGTATTGGAGATGACATTTTCAAAATTACCCATTGTAAGAAAACCATCTGTAGTAAAGCCAAAAAAAACAACCGTAATCACCAGTACATAAAAAGCCAGATGCTTGGAAAGAAAATTAAATATTTTTTGCATGGAAATCCTTATTGAAAGCAATATTTATAATTTTTTTATCATCAAATTCCTCTTTTGAAAAGATCTTTAAGATAGACCCTTCACTCATCACAGCAATACGATCACAAATCCCCATAAGTTCTTCTAGCTCTGAGGATATCACCCAAAGAGCTGCTCCTTTGTTGGCAATTTGATTGAGTAGTGTATAGATCTCATGTTTTGCCCCTACGTCAACCCCTCTCGTCGGTTCATCCAGTATAATCAGTTTGGGATTTGCTAGTAACCATTTTGCCAAAACTACCTTTTGTTGGTTTCCACCTGAAAGACTTTTTACTTTTTGCGTGGCCAGATTTGCACTTTTCAGATTGAGCTTTGTGGTAATGTCTTTCACTTGCAAGCTTGCACTTTTATAATCTATTTTTCTTGTTAGTTTCTGAACAAAGTTCTTTAAGATCACAATGATTGAGTTAAATATCACAGTCATATCCATAAATAAACCCTCTCCTCTTCTATCTTCTGTAATAAATGCCACTTTATTCTTTACAGCATTTTGAGGGCTTAGGGCGGATATCTTTGTACCAGATAAATACACTTCTCCTGTTGTTGATTTATCTAACCCAAAAACCATTCTTGCTAACTCTGTACGACCAGACCCCATCAGCCCAAAAAGTCCAAATATCTCTTTTTCATTAATTGAAAAAGAGATATTCTGGATAGCCTCATCACCAAAATCTTTAAGTCTCAGAACCTCATTTCCAAGCTCCTTATCTTCTTGAATGGGATATATATTTTGTAGTTCCCTCCCTACCATATCTTCTATCATTCTCTCTTTTGTATAGGAGGTTACTTCCCCTTTTGAGCTTATGGCTCCATCTTTTAACACAATAATATCATCAGTCAATAATAAGAGGTCATCTAAAATATGTGAGATATAGATAATTGACTTTCCCTTTTGCTTCAGAAGTCTTATATTCTCAAATAGCACCTCTTTCTCTTTAAGTGTCAACGAGGTTGTTGGCTCATCAAATATATAGATATCTGCATCCGTTCTAATGGCACGCATAATCTCAACTAACTGCCTATTACCAGGAGAAAGATTATCAATTTTTGTATAGGGAGAGACTGCAAGGTTAAACTGTTTTAGACTTTTTACTACCTCTTTAATGATTTTAGAGTAATTAATGATCTTTACGCCAAAAGAAGAAGTAGGATAGTTTGGTATACACATATTTTCTATGATAGAGAGATTTCCAAAAAGATTTAATTCTTGGTGTATAAAAGCTATTTTAGCCTCTGTAGCATCTGATGCAGACAAAGGTTTAAAGGTTTGACCATGCAAGACCATTTCGCCGCTGCTTGCCTGCAAAATACCACCAAGTATATTCATCATAGTTGATTTACCCGCACCATTCTCACCTATGAGACTCAATATCTGCCCTTTTTTAAGAGAGAAGCTGATGTCTTCTAGTGCTGACACACCAAAAAAATCTTTGTAAATATGTTTAAATTCCAATACTGTATTCATTTTCATGCCTTGTTCATATAACGCATTCTAAATACGTCAATTGTTGCTGCAAAGGCTATCGCACCACCTTTTATCACTTCATTCACATAAAATTCAACACCTATTAAACTAAGTGAATTTGCAAGTAATATAAAAAATATAACTCCAAATAACGTTAGAGAAACTTTACCCCTACCTCCAAAAAGGCTCACTCCTGCAATAACATTTGCTCCTATGATATCCATAAGCATGGAAAAATTACCAAGTGAGGGTCTACCGATTTCTAGTCTCGAGGAGTATAGAATAGCTCCAATCGCAGCACATATACTACTGATAACATATGCAATAATAATCACTTTTGTGGTATTGATCCCGGAAACTTTAGCCGTTTTCATATTGGTACCGACAGCAAATAGATGTGCCCCTAGAAGTGTATACTTCAAAATATACCAGATGATCAACCCCACACCAATACCTACAATAAAACTGCTACTTATAACAAAAGAGCCCATTTCAAAAATTTCATATTCTGAGATATTGTAAAAGTTGTCCGGTAGTGATGCCAATGAATCTGACTTGGTCATCCAGAGTGCCAAGGCACTAATAAACATTTGTGTTATAAGTGTTGCAATAAAGGGTGGTATCTTAAAATATGCAACACTGATACCATTAATTGTTCCTATGATTGCACTAATTGCGATAATAATAAAAATAGCAAACGCCATATATAAGTCACTTTGACTCAATATACCACCACTCTGGTCTACTAGAATATTCCAAATCGGATAGTGTTCAAATACAGAAGGATCTACCACAGATGTTGTAAGCAATATACCCGAAAGTACACTACTGAAAGAGATTACTGCAATTTGCGAGAGATCAATACCTGCGGTAATCAAAACGACACACTGTCCAAGGGCTATGATAAACAGTGGCCACATATTTGAAAAAACATCAGATAAATTTAACGGGCTTACAATAAGCGGAGCAAATGGGTAAATTATTGCTATATATACGAAAATTAAATACAGAACAAAATAGTCTGATATTAAGATTCTTTTGAATATCTCTTGTAATTTAGTCACTTCTGCTCCTTGCAAAATACATTTATCTGATCTTTTTTCACAATTAAAAAGCACCACAGCCAATAATAGATATTGACTGCATGCAAATACTATTTATAGTATACAACCCCAAACTTTTTTACTGATTTCTTCAAAGTTGTCTGTGGTTAAGACTTGTCCTTTATCATTAAGCCATTTCTTCGGAGTTTTTTCTTCCTTTTCAACAGCTTCCAGCATAGCATCCATGATCATTGCTGCTTCACCAAAAAGATCTTGTACTCCATCTGAATCCACATATCCATCACGCATCATATTACACATGCCTGCATCACCATCAACGCCTGCTAAAAGTACATGCCCCTCTTCAGAAGATTTCTTCCATTTTCCTAATGGCTGCAATACTGATTTTGTAATTGGTAATATAAAATCACTTGATAAAAACAACAAATCGATCTCAGGGTTTGCCTGCAATGCACTTTTTAGGTTAGTAAAGGCTACATTAGCATCCCATTTTGACGCAATCTCGATCGGTTTTTCAAAGATACTCATGTCTTCATTCATGGCTCTAAAAAAACCTTTTCTTCTTGCGACAGCATTCGGATCTGCGAGATCCCCAACAACGATAGCGGGAGTGATTTTTTTACCAGTCTTTTTATATCGTTCTTTTGCTTTTTTAATCAAAAACTTGGTTGCTCCGTATGAGATCACTTCATTATCTGCTACAACGACAAGGGCCTTTGCACTTTTTTTGCTGACAGCACGGTTGAAAATACCAATTGGTATCTTAGCTTTGTTTGCCACTTTCACCAAAGAGACTGCACTTTGACCATCTACTGGGATCACAATGATTCCATCAACACCTTGTACAATCGCATTTTTTACAAGTTCTAGCTGCTTATTCGCATCTGAACCTGAGTGCATCTCAATCACTTTATGACCTTTTTTCTTCAAGGTCTGTGTGATACTTTTATGTCCTGCTACCCAAAACTCTGTCTCTAAATCTTCAAATACAAATGCTATTTTTAAAGATTTTGCACCTAGTGGTAAAACCAGTATCGCTAAAAGCGCGATTAGTAATATTTTCAATTTCATGTTTTTCCTTTGTGTTTATATTTTGATTTCCGACGCTGAAATGTTGTATATACCTCCTTTCAAATTTTTAGTTCACTACTGTACTGAAGCGATATTCTCAACCGATTGCTTTATCGCTTCATCATCAAATACTTTATCTACCCAATTGTCTTTGAAGATCACAGGCTTGGCTTCATTGATCGCCTGGATTGCTCCATCGGAAAACTTTCCTTCGAACATTTCAAAAGCCAATGCCAGTTCTATATTTAAATGACCCAGAATAAAATCAAAAGCAGCCTGCTTAGGGACACCTTTTTCTATCGCTTTATCTGTCGCTTCTCTGAGTGCGAATGCCAAAGTAGCCCCTACTGTTTCTGAAAGGGCTGGTTCGAGTATAGCCATCTGTTCAACAGTAACACGATGAGATCGCATCACTGGCTTATAGATCGTTCTTGCAACCAGTTCACATACTTCATAGTGCTCCTCTTTCCCCTGCATCAATGCACAGACGATATGCTGTTTCGCGCGTATACCTCCAAAATAATCTCTATGACCTTTGATATCTATCTCTTCTGTAAATAATGGAGGATGACAAGGATGTGTTACAAAATATGTAATATCCTCTCTATGTGGCAATGTACCTGCATAGGGTGCAGCTGCATCTAGCATAATTACCATCGTATCAGGTTGTAGCCTATCAATAAAACCACCAAGAATCTGACCTATGAGTGCATCCGGTGTTGCCATCAGCACTATATCTGCTTTATCGATAGCCTCATCTAGATCTACACATTTGACTGCCTGCTCTTTTTCAAGCTTCTCTCTGGCATCTTTTGCATTTTCTACATGCATAACATGAAAGCTTGAATCTTTAAGATTTTGCGACAACCTACATCCCATCTTTCCACCGGCTCCTATTAATGCTACTGTTTTCATCATGTCTCCTTTTAGTTTAATTTCCGTATTTCATAATCTCAAAATAGCTCTCAGCACCCATTTGCCCACCTTTAAATGCAATTTCAAATGATTTACTTTGCGAAGTAAAGGCAAGACAAAGTCCACCATGCCCAGGATCTGTATTTAATGAGCTTAGCGCATAGATTCCAAGTCTTTCACTCACGTACCCAGAAGTATCCCCACCTGCCACTACAACTCTCTCTACTGTTGTTTTTTGGGTAATTTGATAGGTGATTTCTCCCAAGGTTTCTCCTATACGCTCTTTTTGTTCTTGGGATAGATCTTCATTTTCACCCAATGAGCTATAGATCAGCGGGGTTTTTTTCTCTTCTATAGCGGAGAGTGCAAGCCCTACTTGCTTTTCTATCTCTTCTGTTAACCTCTGCGTTTCGTCTAGTGTTGTTAGATCCAGTTCAAGACACTCAAATACTTTATTTTTTCGGGCATATAGGATTTGTGCTTTGGTTACGTTGGAACATGAGCCGGATATCCCCAGCATGCTCGCTGCTGGCTTGATATCACTCAACACTGGCTTTTGTAGTTTTCCTATAGATTGCCAATACGCACAGAGTGCATATTCTATACCTTGTGAACCAGCACAAAATATATGCTTATCCATAGTATTGTTGATGATCTCTCCTGCCTTGATCAATGAAGCTTCATCAAGTATATCAAGCAATACTATGCCTGGTGTTTCCTGTACTACATTTTCCGTATTAAAAAGGTCTAGAATATTGACATTTCTTATTGGCATATCTGTCTGCTTCCCCAAGTGCATACCGACATCAGATTCATGCATAGGTGTTACTGGGTGATTTTTCATAACCGGGTGTCTGTCCAGTCTATAGACAAATTGATCATTGACAGCAAATAGGTTGCCAAAAAGCTGGTATCTTTTAATCGCAGGAGCACCTGCCACAAATATAAATGAATTGCCACCAAATATATCAGCCCCAATCTCTATGGCCCTACCAATAGAGCCAATATTGGGAGAAGAGCCCAGTGTTGAACATGTCTTATAATGAAATATAGGGGCATGTAACTCTTTAAGTTTCTTAAAGTCACATGTAAGGTGTTTATCCATCCATGCGTTATCTTTTGCTCTGGCTAAACTTGCTTGACCTATCGCATGATACTCTTTGAAATGATCTAATTGCTCAGAAGTGGGAGCGTCTAAAAAGACAACCGCTTTGAGCCCATAAGAGACAAGTATATCCATTACGGCAACTGTTCCGGTTGTATCATCTCCGTAGAATGTAATCAGTGGTTTTGTATCAATTGGATTCATTTTTTATATACCTCCAATGCTTCCTTTAATGCTATATGACTCTTGGCATACTCTTCCAGAGGGATGCCCTGCATCGCAGCATCCCACGCTTGCTTAAGGCTCTCTACCCCCGATTTTATACCACTCTTATGCCCCATGATCCCACCACCAGCTGCATAGATAAGGTCTGTAGAATGGATTGCCTTATATGTCTTCTCTACTTGTACAGCACTTTGTCCCGATGAGAAAACAGGCATACTGATATATGGCTTTTTGTCATAGAGTGGTGTCAAAATAGATTTTGCTGATTGAATAGAGCTTTCATTCTCTTCACAAAACTTGTTATCGATTCCATTCACGTGCAGATGGTCTGCGCCTGCCAACCTCCAAATCTTTTGCCATGCTGTATATGCTACTCCAATATGGGGAGAACGACCATATACTCCCCAACCATTCCTATGGGCATGAATAGGGAGCTGTGCATGTTTTCTGATCTCTACAAAAGCAGCCAGTCCAACACTATGCATACTCATCATAATACACGTACCACCATGTTCTTTAACAATATCATGACGAAATTTCATTTCATCTATATCTCCTGTGATATTAAAAGCATACATGATCTTTTTGCCGCTTTTTTGTGCATGGTCGTTGATAACTTCCATCACGGCTTTCACTCTCTTCTCAAAAGGACAATGTGGGCCATCTGCTTGCAGTTCATCATCTTTGATAAAGTCTATATCAGCACCTGCCAACTCTTTGGTTATTTGTGCAGTTTGCGTTGGATTTAAGCCAACAGATGGTTTGATAATAGTTCCTATCAGCGGTCTTTCATACACACCACTTAACGCTCTGGTGCCCTCTATACCAAAAGCCGGGCCTTGATACTTATCAGCAAATGCATCAGGAAGCTCAATATCCATAAGCTTCAATGCAGAACATTGTGACAATTCAAATAAATTACCCATGAGTGTCGATAAAATATTTGGCAATGAAACTCCCATATTATCAATATTCCATGAGAGTTTAATAACAGCCTGCTGATACCTTGATGATACTTTCTGTCTGGCTATTGGCAATGATGGCTGATTTACTTCACCTATGATATCTATCTGTTCAACTACTGCCCGTGAACGACGCTTTAGTGCTTCACTCTCATAGGGGAGAGTTACAAAAGTACCACTTGATTGCTCCCCAGCTATCACTTCTGCAACTTTAGCTATATCTTGACTGGATTCTATAAAATAGGTTGCATATATGGTACTCATAATTTGATTCTCCTTTGTTCTTCTGCACTTTTATATGCCGCAAAAACAAGTTCCATCGTTTTTTTATTATCTATAGCATATGTTGCGGGAGTTGTATTTGATGTTAATGCCTCAATATAGTTTCTTTGAAAGCTAATAACACTGTCTTGTACCAATGAAAAATCTTTATCCCCCCATCTAGGTGTTTCTGGGCGTATATTTTGTGTGACTTGATTCTCTTTTGTTGTGAGGGTAAGCGTATAGGAGGTATCGATCTTGATGCTTCCCTTTGAACCTTCAAAGGTAGCTATAGTCAATGGAAATGGATCTGGATCTATCGTTGTATAATAGGAACAGTCTACATTGCTTATGATGCCATTTTTGTGTTTCAATGACGCATAAAATGTATCTTCTGCCTTGATTTTTTTGTTTACTCGTTGCGTTAGGCAATTGAGCTCTTCGACTTCACCACAAAGGTATCTTGCCAAATCAAATAGATGTGATCCTATATCCATAAGTGTAAAACGATCTATTGTGGCCAAATATGGCTGTGCTTTATATACATCAAATCCGCTTCTGAAACTTAAGTGTGCATAGAAGAGCTCACCTATATCTCCTTGTTCTATCATCTCTTTTGCTACTACAAATGGCTTCTGATAACGGAAATTCTCATGAATCACAAGAGACGTATCCTTAGTCATATCAATCATTTGCAAGATCTCATCCATATCTTCAGCAAAGGGCTTTTGACAAATGATATTGACATCATATTTCACTATTTGTTTGATGATATCGAGATGGGTATTTGAGGGGGTGACTATATCTACAAAGAGTGGGTAACACTCTTTTAGCATCGTATCAATGTCATGGTAAGCCCGTGTGTCAAACTTTTTTTCGAAGTGCTTGGCTTTATCAAAACTTGTATCATAAACCCCTACGATATCAATACCCAAGTCTTGCCATGCATACATCTGATTTTCAGCAAAAAAACCACATCCTATCAAAACACCTTTGATTTTGTTCATCTCAACACTCCTTGAAAATAACAGACTGCATACTCTGTTAAGTGAATACTGGCTTGCTTTGTCACATGTGTCAAAAAGTTTTCTTCAGCACTTGCATCCTCTACACGTGTCTTATCCAATACTGCAACTTGCATATCCAAGACTAGCAAGTCTTCTTCATGAATGTTCATATTTTTTGTTGTCAAGTTAGCGACTAGACCATGCATAAGTCCATCTGCTTCCCAATATACAAGTGCTATATTTTTTATTTTTGGAGGCAGTACTCTTGGTCTACCGGATGCTTTTGCCAGAATTTTTAAAATATGAAATATAGGATAAAAATGTCTATTTTCATTACTTGAAAAGCTGCCTTCCATAGAAGAGAAACAAAAGCTATGCAAGTTATGTTTGAGGGTTGTTGCCACAAAACCAACAATCCATGATGCACCAAATAGCCCACGATGTCTAGGGTCTTTTGAGCACATGGTCTCTCTTGTATTTAATTCATTTTCCCCGATAAAATCTCCATATGGATTACTTTGCAATGCTATGGTTGAAAGACCAAGTCTATAGGGAAGATACGCCCCTGTTTTCACTTGTGCATTCTCATATATAAACGGGAGCGATTCCAATGTTTGCATAACCGAAGCATCATCTGCATCATGTACCGTCGCACTATTACAGTGATAGATAAAACCTGCCAAATGAGAAGCAATTCCACATCTATTAAACTCTGTAAAATAGGTAAGGACACCACATCCCAAAAACTCTTTTTCAAAGTACCTATTCGCTATGACAAGCGCCTGAGAAGGTGTTAGCAGAAGAGGAAAATCGCCTGTTGGCTGATAGCTTTTCAGATAACTTTTGGGCAAAGGAATAACATAGGTATTGGATGGTAGTATGTTGGAAAGTTTGTTTAAAATACTGTCTGATCTTTCCTCATCATCTGGCAGAATGACCTCTATAACCAACTCATTTGTATCTTGGAATGTATGTAGAATTTGGGACTTTGCATACCACTCTGTCTTCGTAGTATCTATCTTAATGATCTTTCTATCTGTAAGCACTATATTCTCGGCATTACCCCTATTAATATCATAATGCTCATACAAAATAGGCATATTTTCTTCAACTACACTCTCTTTTACTTCTATTCTCTCTGCTTCATCCACACAATCAGATAAAATATTGATGATTATCTCTTGTGTGATACTTTGATCACGTATCAATATATAAGGGAAAGATGTCAACCGCGGAGTTAAAATAGGCAGTTTTTCGTAAGTTTTTTTTAACGAAATGTAACCGTAAGCAACATCAATATTTTAGTCCTACTTTTTACTCTTTTTTGGTTCAAATTCATAAAGATCTGATCCATTCATTTCTTCCTCCTTTTTCTCTTTTAATCTGTAAGAATCTCCAAGTATATTTATCGCATGAGAATGGTGCAATAATCTATCTAAAATAGCTGTAGTAACTACCTTGTCATTTGCAAAGATACTACTCCATTGTGAGAAGACTAAATTAGAGGTAACAATGGTTGAGCCACGTTCATATCTGCGAGAGATAACTTGAAAGAAATGATGTGCGTCTTCTTTGCTCATAGGAAAGTAACCTATCTCATCAATGACAAGTAATGCAGGAGACATCACAGCCTGTCGTAAAAAAGCATCATAACGCTTCTCTTTCTTTGCTTGACTCATTTGAAGTATGAGATCAGAAGCTGTAATAAAGCGTGCTTTGACACGTTTCTGTACAGCTTGATATGCTAGTGCAATAGCAAGATGCGTTTTACCCACACCAGACTGACCCAGTAGAATGATGTTCTCTTTTCTTCTGACAAACTCCATAGTCGATAATTCTTCTATCTGTCTTCTGTTTACGCCTACTGTAAAATCAAAGTCAAATTGTTCTAATGTTTTAATTGTGGGAAACCCAGCCATCTTGGTAAGTGTTGCTCTAGAGCGTTCAGCTTTAGAGTCAGATTCACTTTTAAGTACCTCATACAGATATTCACTATATTTCCAGCTCTCTTTGGCTGCACGGTTACTCAGCTCATGATGTGTTTTACAAAGAGAATTAAGTTTAAGTTCTTTACACAAAGCTTCTATCTGCTCATTTATTGCCATGATGCCCCTCCTGTAATAAGACTATACGTTAGTAAATATGCGATGGCAGCAGGAATGAACTCGTCATAACTTTGTAAATCACGTTGAGGGATATGTATACGGGGTTTAGGTTTGACTATAGGCTCTTGTGTTATACTTTTAGACGTTGCTTTTAATGGGTGGATACCGTTATATGGCTTCGGCACAGGCAGCAGCTGTAACTGCTCCTGTGCAAGTAAATCAAATGGTTTTTGTAGTAAAGTCTGATGTATTCTCGCATTGGCAGTATAGTCTAACCAATCCATCACTTCAGCGTTTGCGTTCTCTTTATTCATCGTGTATCCCATCATGGACAATCGTACTTTAAAAGTGTTATGAAAGCTGTATCTCAGATAATGGTTAAATCGTTCTACTTTACCTTTGGTTTGTGGTCTGTAGGGTTTACACACTTTAAGTTCCATACCGCAGTGTTTGGCAAAGTCACGGAATTGTTCATTGAATTTGTGTTTGCCTCTGCCATAGACATTACGTTTGAGAATAACAGTCTTCATATTGTCATAGAGACCTTCTTGTGGAACACCACCAAAGTAGGAGAAGGCATTCATATGACAATTGATGAGCGTATCTACTTTCTCATCTGTAACATACTCCACATACGATGCTCTTGAGTATCCCATCGTAGCCACAAAGGCAGATAGCCCATCTTTAGGAAACTCTATCCAATCGACTTGCATCTGCTTACCTTTGGCTGTTTCAAAGTTTACTAAAGGCTCTTCATCTTCAACTTTACGTCTAAGTTCATGCCTTTGCATATTCTCTTGCATCCAACGAAGGGAACCACTATACCCCATCTTTTGGATTTCTTTATAGATAGAGCTTGAGGGAATATGTACATCTAACTTATGTGCCTCCTCTAGCATTCTTGCAATATGAGGAAGATACGCATCTACTGTGGTACTGGTAGCTTCTCTTTTTATGGCAGGAATGTGACCTTCTGGTAATTTGGCGTACTTTGAAACAGTATCTCGACTCAGCCCAAGTTTACGTGCAATAGCACTCTTACTTAAGCCCTCTTTTATCATCTTGTGGATCATTTTTACTTCACCTTTTTTAAGCATAAATCTCCTTCTAAAATACATTAGAAAAAGACTCTAACAGATTTACTCTGTTCCTTTGGCTTTTTGGTTGTAAAAACTACTCTTTTAGCAGTCTTTTATACTGCCTATTTTAGCACCGCGGGTGACAATAAATTTCCCATTCCTAATGATTTAATACGGTTTAAGTCTGATTGTGTTGCTATACCTTCATTTTTCATTGCAAGTAATAGATTATTTTCATAATAAGTGTTAAATTCTTTGTCTAATGACTTATTATATTCATTTACTTTTGTATTTGTGTCTATACTTTTTATATTTTCTACTATTTGTTTGTAAGTCTTATTTTCTTTTAATGGTTTTGTTTTAGTATCAAGATTAAAATACTGTTCTAACTTGTCCTGTGCTTTTTGAATATCGACCTGGAACAGTCTAACATCTTGTAACCAATATAAAAACTCACTCGGTAGTTGGTCTTCTATTTCATTTTCTAACTCAATATCGAAGTTTTTAACCTGTAATAATATTTTAGTTAATTGTTTTTCTAAGTCCTGTTTAGTATGGTTTTCTTTTTCTTTCCATAGATTATATAGACTTTCTAACGTTTTAACTTCACTTTCTGTTAATCCTCCAGGAATGTACTCTATTCTATCGATTACATATCTTGCATATCTCTTTTTTCTTGAGATTATACCTTCTAAAAAACTCTTAAAATTTTGTTCTTGCTGTTCAATATCTTCTTTATCTATTAGTTCTAACGCTTCATAACATCTTTTTTCTAATGCTTGAGATTGGAAAAAATCGAGATCAGTATCTAAGTTCCAGGCTTGCTTAAGCATTTTTATTGCTTTTTGTTTATTGATTCTCGTTCATTTATTTCTTTTAGATCTTCATAATTTCTAATGATTTGTTTTCTAGTGTTTCTATTTACATTTTCGTTTTTGCTAAGTTGTTCTGATATGACTTTAAGCATCTTATCTAAATATTGTTCACTAACATCATCTTGGTTTAATTTTTGTAATACTTTTTCATACTCTTTTCTTAATTGTGTTTTGTAGTTCATTTTTTATTGCTCCTGTAAATGTTTTAATAGATCTTTAGTATCACCTATAAATGATTCTTTTAATCTACTGTTCTCTTGTTTTAATTGGTCGTTTTCAGTCATAAGTTCATCATATTTAACTTCTTGTTCTCTTGTTAAAAGTTCATATTTAAGTAATCCAGTAGTTACATTCAATAGCTTTATCTTCTGGTCTATTGTAATATCAGTATTTTTAAGTAATGAATTAAGTATCTCGTTTGTTGTTTCTAAAGGTGTTATCCCAACTTCATTAAGTCTTTGTAGTGATTCTTTTACAATAGTCTTTTTGTTTTTACTGCCGGCTGGCCTACCTTTGCCGAACTTATTCCCTTTTTTGAATTGGCCATTATTTTGTATTTCCATTATTTACATACTCTTTATGAATTTTTTAATCTTATCTATTGTAGATTTATCGTTTTTAATTGCATTTAAGATTACTTGAATATAAATATCTTTCTTACTCATTTCTTTTGTTATTTCGCCTTGTTCTAATGATTTTAATAATCGTGATTTTTCAATACCTGTCATGATGTTCTCCTTTTATATTATTTATAAAAGAATAAATAAGCCGATATTTTAACGGGTCATTTTTTATATATCCTAGTGTTTATAATGTTTTAGGATTTTTAAGGGAGCGTTATTTTATATATAGTAGTATCTCTAAAATTAATTTTTATAAATAATATTGAAGCTGGTTAATACTACTCCACTTTTAGCCAGCCAAACTCTTTAAATTTTTCATATAAATAGTTTATATAAGCAGTTTTTACCCCTATACGTTTAACTGCTTATATTATCTAAATTAAAGGTTCTATATCTATATCTGTTACTCTTATTTTTCTAAATTCTTGTCTAATATCTTCTTCAAAAATATTTTTTTTACTTAATTTTTTTAATTCGTTTTTATGAATATAAATTGCGTCATGTAACTTTATATAGTTATTTGAGATACCAAATTTTTCTTTTAATATTTGAACTTCTGTATCTAAAAATTTTGATTCCCAAGATTGATAAAAATAAGCTATTCTTGTATTTTTTCTTGTTTTACTTTTTTTATATTGAACATTTATATCTTTACCATGAATACTTAAAATATCTGTATTTTTTGAAATAGTTGTAATTCTTGTTTTTAAGAACTCATCTAGCGTATCCATTAAAATTTTAACTTCTTGAATTAAATCTTTAATAATTTCATTATTATAAAAATAGTGTTTTAAAGATTCATAATTAGTATTCAATATCTCACTAACTTCTTTTAAAATATCATTAGTAGCATTTTTACCTTTTATATTAGGCTTAGAACCAAAAAATAATGAAGTTAAGAATTTCTTACTATATTTCAATTTATCTTCTTTTAAAATAGATTTATCACTTAAAAATATTACTTCACCGATATAACTTCTCACATCTTTTTTATTAGTAATAACTTCATTTACTAATTTCAATTTTTTATTACCTAAACCCATATAATACTGATATAAAAAATTAGGTGCAGCAGCATCTAAATCAAACTCTGTATATTCAGTTAATAAATTATCTCTAACACGTTTATCTAACATTCCAATAAATGTAAAATATCTTTTTGTTTCAGCTTGTGTATATTCAATTTTAACTTTAATATTTTTATTTCTTGTTTTTAAATGACTCTCAAAATAAACCCATGCCTTTATAAACGACCTTATTTCATCAATTAAAGATTTTCTTGTTCTATATGGGTATTTTAAAATCATTTTATTCAAAGAATAATCATTAACTTTAGACAAAAAAAAGTTTTTTAATATCTCTTTATCAAATTTACACTCTACAATATCAACAATATCACTATCAATATTTTTATCTAAATCAACATAATTTTCTTTAATTAATTTAAGAACTTTTGTATTATCAAGTTTCAACAATCTTTTATGATAAAGATTAAAGATATAATCACTAATAGAATATTCAGCAACACGTTTATTATTACTGAACTTAAAACCTTTGTTTAATCTAGTAAAAAATAAATGTATAATTTCACTCTCTATTAAAGTATATTTATCTAACTTATTAATTACATTTACATTCTTATTCAAGTCAATATCATGCAAATAAGATTATAATTTCTATCCCCTAAAAAATTAATAAATTCAAACTTAGAAACAAACACCTCTTTACTATTATACACAAGTAAATAATTCATCAAATTAACTAATCTATCAATAAAATCAATACCCCTACGCTTCTTTACTAATTTATCAACAATCTTTATATTATTTAACTCTAAATAGGTTAATAAATCATCTCTATCTAATATCTTCATATAAAATCACTCCACTACATTTTATAATATTTATACTATATCTATAAAACACATAGCTTCGCTTACATTTATTTTAATCCACTTATATTTTAAATTAATTTATATAATATCTTTATATCTATATCACTTTCTATTACTTCTATTAT
This sequence comes from Sulfurovaceae bacterium, assembly GCA_965215705.1. Classification (GTDB taxonomy): domain Bacteria; phylum Campylobacterota; class Campylobacteria; order Campylobacterales; family Sulfurovaceae; genus JAAXPZ01. Next base: position 30,630 of record CBDCEE010000015.1, read on the forward strand.
ATTTTTTTTAATATCTTAATTATATATAAGCGAGGTCTTTTTTTTGCCTATTTTAACCAAAAGTAAGGTCTTTCTAGTTTTTTAGTCAAAAACACTTTTTACAAAAAGTGCGATTTTTTTATTTACTTAGTATTTCTATTATATTTTTTAAATATATATCATTACCCTTTTTTAATTATCTCAAGTAATTCTTTTTCAAACTTCTCATCACCATCTTTAAAAAATGTAACTCTATCTACAAATCTTACTAACTCTTTAGATCTTGCTTTTATCACTTTTACAAGCTCTTCATTTATCTTTTTTTGGTCATCTTTTATATCTGATATATTAAAATCACAATAATCATCTTGAGTTAAAAATAACCTCATAGTATCGCCATCTTGCATTATCACTAAGGGTTCTTTTCTATCTTTAGTTTTGTAATAAATCACTAAAGGCACTATCATAATGATTAGTGCTATTACTGTACCTATCATGATTTATCCTTAGTCAATCTAAATACAATCAAGCCAATAAATATAAACACAAATCCTACAAAATAAATATTCACACCTATTTGATTTAATATATTATTGAGATCTTTATTGAATAGTGGATTTAATTCAAAGTAATATAAAGAACTTAATCCAATTACTACTATAAGATAAATCTTTCTTATTTCAAAATTTGTATTATCTACCATCTTATTGTCCTTGTACTATGAATGTTTTAAAATAGATAATAACTCTTCTTCAAAATCATTATTAGCTGAACCTATGATATTAACATCTTCTATTAAATTTTTTAATTCAAAAGCTCGTGATTTTACAATATCTTTAATAGTATCATTTAGATCTTCATCTTTTACATTACTAATATCAAAATCCATATAATTATCATCTGATAATAATAGATAAAGTCTTTTTTCATCTTTGTTTATAAAGATCTTTAAAATATCTCTTGTTTTTTGTTTTGACAATCCCCAAAAGAATAAACCAAAAAATAGTACCAAAAATATTATTATACCAATTATCCAACTCATTTTATATCCCTTTCTTACCAATAACAACTAAAAATGTTTTTAAAATGATTTTTAATTCTAACCAAATATTCCAATATTTTATATAATACATATCATACATAAGTTTTTGTTTTGCATCTTCTATTCCATCTCCATAAGGATACATCACTTGAGCCCAACCTGTAATACCTGGTTTTATTATATGTCTTTGATTATAGTATGGTATATTGTTTTCAAAATCTTTTTCTATCCAATATTTTCGTTCAGGTCTTGGACCTATTAAGCTCATCTCCCCTTTAAAGATATTAAATAGTTGTGGTATTTCATCTATTCTAGTTTTTCTCATAGTTTCGCCAAATGCAAAAGCTCTATTATCATTTTTTGAAGCAAATTTAACCCCATCTTTTTCTGCATCCTCTTTCATACTTCTAAATTTGATACATTCAAATTCTTTATTATTTAGTCCGACTCTAAATTGTTTAAAATATAAACTTCCTGGACTCTGCTCCCCAATTTTCTTTTTAACAAATGGTTTCAAAATAAAAAATATCAACAATAAACAAAAAGCCCCTACTATGTCAATAACTCTTTTTTGAGTTTTTTGCCATAGGTTAAATGGCTTTATATCATCAAGATAATGTAGATCATCATTACTCTCTGGTATATAGCATTTATGTAAATATTTTTCTAAAAAATGTTCTATT
>CBDCEE010000016.1:0-183638 GCA_965215705.1 Sulfurovaceae bacterium
ATTGAATCCTTTTGGAGTTATACTAAAAGAAGATTGGCAAAGTTTAATGGACTTAGAGATGAGATGTTTTATCTCCATCTCAAGGAGAGTGAGTTTAGATTCAACAATAGGCATAATGATATCTATGCTATACTATTAAAGAATCTTCGAACAAATAACCTCTAAAGTTTACTAGACCCTATGTTATAATATTAAAATAGACTTATCTACCATCAATTTCCACGATAAAAGGCTAGAATTGGTACCCTAGCTCCTCTAAAGAGCCTCTATTTTTACTCCATCCCTTTCTGACCGCCACATGAAGATCCAGGTAAATTTTCTTCTGACTAAAGTTTTCCATGACCTTTCTGGCTACGATTCCTACCCGTTTGATTCCTTCTCCTTTAGTGCCTACGATCATCCTTTTCTGCATCTCTTTCTCCACAATGATCGTTGCATATATTTTATCTAGTCGGTCACTCTCTTCTATGCGGTTAATCAGCACATCACTCTCATAAGGGATCTCATCACTCAGATTCTCAAAAATCGATTCTCGGATAAGCTCTTTATAGATATCCCTAATGTTTTCTGTGGTTATCAGTTCCGGATCAAAAAGCCAGGGGTGATGAGGAAGATGTTTGGCGATCTCATCCAAAAGCTGCTTCTTCCCTACATTTTTAGTCACTGAAAAAGGAATGATCGCTTCAAAATGCTCCTGATACTTTTGATACTGCCCAAGCTTTTCCAAAAGTTTTGCCTGTGGAATACGATCCATCTTGGTCAAGATAATAATATGCGGTGTCTTTTTCCCTTCTAGACGCTCTAGATACTTCAGATACTCATCCACACTGTCACTAGCCGGTGCCAAAAAGAGGATCAGGTCACTGTCTCCTATAGCTTTGAGAGCCTCTTCCATCATAAATTGATTGAGTAACTTCTCTTTCTCATGCAGCCCTGGCGTATCTACAAAGATGATCTGTGTTTTCCCGTGCATGACAATGATATTCATGCGTTTACGGGTGGCTTGTGCTTTTTTAGAGACCATAGCAAGCTTCTCCCCTACGATATGGTTGAGTAGCGTACTCTTGCCGGCATTGGGTCTTCCGACTACCGCGACAAACCCTGCTTTGGTCTCTTTGTCCTCTTTGTTAAACATAATAAATCATCTCCAATTTCTCATTTTACAAGATATACCGTGTGGCATCTTCACTGTCTACAATCTTCTCCAGCTTTTCCTCAACCAGACTATCACTGATCACTACAGATTCTCCACTGCGTTCATCTGCATCAAAACTGATATCATCCAGTATCTTCTCCATGATCGTATGTAGCCTTCTTGCTCCTATATCCTCTGTTTTCTCATTGGCGAGTGCCGAATATTTTGCTATCAGCTTTAAGGCATCCTCTTCAAAAGTAAGCTGAATACCTTCCACACCTAACAGTGCTTCATACTGTTTGACAAGTGAATTGGCGGGCTCAGTCAGGATACGATAGAGTGCTTCTTCATCCAGAGAATCCAGCTCCACACGCAAAGGGAACCTGCCTTGGAGTTCAGGGATCAGATCACTTGGTTTGCTCAGATGAAATGCACCTGCAGCAATAAAAAGTATATGATCCGTCTTGACCGTACCAATCTTGGTACTCACTGCTGATCCCTCTACGATAGGCAATAGGTCTCTCTGCACACCCTCTTTACTGGGGTCTTGTCTGGAAGTACTGGTAGAGGGAACTGCGATCTTATCAATCTCATCGATAAAGACCATACCTCCCTCCTCTATCTTTTTGATCGCCAAGTCTTTGAGTTTTTCCTCATCTAGCAAAGTTTCACTCGCCTCTGCCTCCAGGATCTTCTTTGCCTCTTTGACGCTTACCTCTTTCTGCTTTTTCTTATCCATGGCACCGATCACTTTAATGATCGACTCCTGGACATTGGCCATCTCCGGCGGCACATTGGCCCCTACAAAATCAATATTTGCCGTAGGCAACTCCACTTCAATTTTGAGATGCTCAAGCTCCCCACGTTCTAGTCGCTCCTGCATCTTGGCAAAGCTACGCTCATACTCCTGCTGCTTCTGCTCACTGGCACCCGAAGGCAATGGCGGCAACAACTTCTCTATAATCTTGTTCTCCACATAGACTTCGATCTTACTCTGGTTCTTTTCATTCTCCTCTTCACGCACCAATCGGAGTGAGGTCAATGCCAGATCACGGATCATAGATTCTACATCACGCCCCACAAAGCCCACTTCGGTAAATTTGCTCGCCTCTACTTTGACAAATGGCAAGCGCATCATCGTAGAGAGTCGTCTGGCTATCTCCGTCTTTCCTACGCCTGTACTTCCGATCATCAGGATGTTTTTGGGCATGACCTCTTTTTGCATCTCTTCATCCAGCTGCATCCGTCTCCATCTATTACGTAATGCTACAGCGATGGTTCTTTTCGCCTCTTGTTGTCCTATCACATAGGCATCCAGATAGGAAACAGTTTCTTTGGGTGTAAGGTTTTTGGGTATCTCTATCACGCTTTTAGCTCCAGTGTCTTGATATTTTGATTGGTATAGATACAGAGCTCTCCGGCAATCATCAGGCTCTCTGTCACCAGCTGATCAGCTGGTAATGTAGTATGTTTATCCAGGGATCTGGCTGCGGAAAGTGCAAAGTTACCCCCGCTTCCGATCGCTGCGATCTTGCCATCTTCGGGCTCCACCACATCACCGGTACCTGAGAGTATAAAGATGTGATCTGTGTTGAGTACCAACATCATTGCTTCGAGCTGCCGTAGCATCTTGTCTTTACGCCACATTTTGGAGAACTCAATAACCGACTTGAGTAAGTCTCCTTTTTTCTCATTAAGTATGCCCTCAAACATATCAAAGAGATTGAACGCATCGGCGGTACTACCGGCAAATCCTGCCAGTACTTTTCCTTCATAGAGTGTACGGATTTTGGTGGCATTGCCTTTGAGTACAGAGTTACCAAAGGTCACCTGTCCATCTCCTCCTATCACTGCATGGGCATCACCCTTGTAGGCCAGTATTGTGGTTGCATGGAACATAGACTAGACTCCCACCACATTGACTTTAAGTGTGGCGTGGATAGCATGCCCGAGTTTGGTATCGATCTCATGAATCCCTGTAGACTTGAGTGCTTTTTTCAGTATGATATGTTTTTTATCTATCTCTATCCCCAGCTGTTCAAGGATCGCCGAAGCAATATCCCCATTGCCGACAGAGCCCTGGATGCCAACAGGAGCGATCGGTTTTTCTATCTTGATCTCTGTGGCTTCGAGTGTGATCTTCTCCGCCTGCAGTCTCGTAAGCTCCTCTTCAAGCTCTTTTGCCGCATTTGCCTGCTCCATTTTCCATTTCTCTACCACTTCAGGTGTGGCTATCTTGGCAAGCCCTTTGGCTACGAGAAAATTTTGTCCATAACCGTCTTTCACCTCTTTGATCTCTCCCACTTTACCTAACGCTTTGACATCTTTGATCAGCAATACTTTCATATGATACTCCTATAATGGATATTAAATTTGGTATTATTCTATCTAAAAATTACTAATATACCCTCAAGGAAACCCAATGTTCCAAACATTTCAAATAGAGAATTTAGAAAATTTCCCGAAAGCATTAGAATCACTGCTCAACAGACAAAGAGAAATCATTGATGAGATCACACACAATAACGATACTGGCTATGAGAAAGTCCTTAAACCCCTACAGGACCTAGATGAGGCATTAGGACTCTTTTTTACACCCCTGTCTCACCTGAATGCTGTCATGAACTCAGAAGAGACACAGAAAGCCTATGAAACCTCTCTTCCACTTCTCTCCAAGTTCAGTTCAGAGATGGCACAGAATGTGGCACTGTTTAAAAAAATAGAACAGATAAAAGCAGAGACGGAGGAAGCCAAAACTGTTGTAAAGCATGACATTAGAGACTTTGTTCTCTCCGGTATAAACTTACCTGAAAAGAAGAAAAAGAGAATAGAGGAGATAAGTCTTAAGCTCTCCGAGCTCTCTAACCACTTCTCTCAGAACCTGCTTGATGCTACCAATGCTTTTGAGCTTATCATAGAAGATGCCAAAGATGTAGAGGGTATGCCAGCTTCTGACATCGATGCAGCCAAAGAGGAAGTAGAGGGGAAAACCATTTATAAGTTTACACTACAAATCCCTAGCTACTTAGCCTATATGACCTATGGGCCAAACCGAGCGTATAGAAAAGAGCTCTCTAAAGCGTATAGTACAAGAGCACCTCAAAATGCTGAAGTGATCGATCAGATGCTGGCACTTAAGCAGGAGAAAGCAACACTCCTTGGCTTTGAGAACTATGCTGAGTATGCACTTGAAACTAGAGATGCCTCTACCCAGAAAGAGGTCATAGGATTTTTAAATAACTTGGCTGATGCAGCATTGCCACAAGCTCAAAATGAACTTGATGCATTGAAAACTTTTGCCCTTAAGACAGATGGTATCGATGATCTGGCAGGCTATGATGTGGGCTACTATTCAGAGAAACTCAAAAAAGAGAAGTTTGACTTTGATGATACCATGACCAAACCTTACTTTGAACAGAACAGAGTACTTGATGGACTACTTAATATCGTCTCTGAACTCTTTGCTGTGACATTCAGACCGGTAGATGTGCCTACATGGCATCACTGTGTCAAACCTTTTGATATCTACGAAGGGGGGGAACTCAGCGGTCGCATCTACTTTGATTTGGAAGCCCGTAAAGAGAAGCGTGGTGGGGCATGGATGAATGACTGGGAGACACATTTTGTAGACAGTGAGGGGAAAACACATCTAGCTTCTGCATTCATCGTCTGTAACTTCTCTCCTGCTACTGAGACAACCCCTTCCCTCCTACGTCATGATGATGTCGTCACTTTATTCCATGAGATGGGACATGCGATCCATCACCTTTTTGGAAAGTGCGAAGAGCGTTCAGTCTCTGGCATCAATGGTGTCGCATGGGATGTGGTAGAGTTCCCTTCACAGTTTTTGGAGAACTTTGCCTATGAGGAGGCTATCTTAAAACGATTCGGATTTCATCATGAAACAAAAGAGCCTATACCCTCAGAACTGATGGCAAAGATCAAAGAGACCAAGAACTTTCAGGCAGCACTTAGTATCCTGCGTCAAGTAGAGTTTTCTCTCTTTGACTTTCAACTGCATCAGAAACGCTATCAGGGTGAAGAGGTACAAATCTTGCTTGACAATATTAGAGAAAAAACGTCTCTACTCAAACCACCAAGCTACAACAAGTTCCAACATGGTTTTGCCCATATCTTTGCAGGCGGGTATGCCGCAGGATACTACAGTTACAAATGGGCCGAAGTACTCAGTGCCGATGCCTTTTTCAGCTGTTTGAACGAAAAAGAGGGCTTTGACAAAGAGATGGCAAAAGGATACAAAGAGATCATACTTGCTCATGGTGGGACCAAAGAGATGAGTACGCTTTACTACGAGTGGATTGGACATAAAGCAGCCATAAAAAGTTTGACTAAATTGTATCAAATTTGACATTTTTGTGATACACTATGCCCAGATTTCAAAACTGCTATAAGAATTGAGTAAAGTATATGTATAGATATAGTGCATTTAAGAGCATATTTATCTTAGCCTGCCTATAATACTTAATGCTATATTTTCTACAATTAGCAGTGGGGGAGATTTCATATAATGAGAGTTAAGGAGATAATAATGAGACGAGGATTTAAAGGTATAGTTAAACTATTGACCATAGGTGTAATGATGTTTATGTCAACACAGGTAATACAGGCAGAAGTGTCACCCAAAGAGAAGCAGGCAAAATTGAAACTGGCAAGAGCAGCATATGCTTGTGGGCTGATGTCAGAAAAGATTACCAAAGATTACCTCTATGCAGGAAATAGTGTAGGTGTCAGACAAGCCAAACAGGAGATGAAAAAATCCTTGAAAACCTTTGAAGACAAATACAAAGTACTTGATGAATCCATCAATGATCCAAAAAGTAAGAACCTATTGGTCTTTATGCAAATGAGCTTCGAGGAACTCAATGATCTTGTAGGGCAGCCTTACAGTCTGGACAATGCTCAAATCGCACTGGACCTGAGTGCTACGATTCTTGAAGGGGCACAATTTATTGCTGAAGATCTTAGAAAATCCGTAGGATTTACTGATAAAAATGTCGTTAACGGTATGCGTGCCTACTTTGAGTCTATCGCAAAATACTATATGGCGTATCGGGCAGGGATCAAAGATGACAATACGATCAAACTTATGAAAGAGACCGTAAAAGCAGCTGGAGATACCATTGATAACTTGGCAAAAGATCCTCGTAATACTGTGGCTATGAATCAGAAAATGAACAAGGCACAGAGACTCTGGGGCGTTGTGTATAAATTCTATCTGGATATTGATAAAGGGGGATTACCTTTTATTGTCTATAAAACCACTAAAGACCTGAATAAAAACATTAAGTCTTACAGCCAGGAAATGGGTAAGGTGATGAAAGAAAAGGCTTCCAAATGAGACAGTTCGTCTCTATCATCGCAATCATTGTAGGGACAACATTTATCTCATCTGCTGCAACACTCAGTGATGTAAAGATACTGGAAGCATCAGAAAATATAAAATACCTTACACAAAAAATTGCAAAGGATTATCTCTATCTTTATATCTACCCTAAGAAAGAGGATATCCATGATAAAATCTTAGAGAATGTCAAAAGTCTGGAAGAAAATATTCGAAATATCGCTATCACGACCAAGAATGAAAAGATCAAATATATTCTAGACTTCTTTGCCTATGAAAAAGAGCAGATCAAAATCACCCTCAAAAGTAAAATATCTGGTAAAAATGCAGACAAGGTACTGGATTTCAGTGAAGCCTTGACAGAAGGAGCTGAAAGTATTGCCCATTCGATCAACTATGATTTTAGCTTTGAAGAGAAAATGTTCATGCGTAGTAAAAATATTGAATACCTGGTAGAAAAGCTTGCCAAATACTATATGGTATTGGGATCAGATATTAATAAGGCAACCATTCCAGAAAAAGTAAAGCAAACTATCAGTGCGGTTGAAAATGAAATAGCAAAGATTCAAGAATATGCCTACCCCAAGGCTTTGGATGCAAAAAAGAAAGAATTACTGAAGTTTTGGACATCCAACAAGCATTACTATTATACGGTCAAGACAGTAAAGGTACCGAGTATCATGCTACTCTCTACCAATGGTCTGCAGAATATCATCAACCAAATTGCGATTCATCACAGTAAAGGAGAATAGGTATAACTATGAAAACATCAAAACAGAAACTATTACTCTTCCTTATCCTGATACCTCTTTTTATTGCAGTAGGTTGGCTTTCATACCAAGCCTTTCAAGCCTATACAAACTATAAAAATGACCAAAGTAAGATCAATTATACTACCTTGATCGATAGGTCCCGTATACTCCTGAAAAGAATAGGTGAAGAGGAGGTAGCGAGTGCTATACATATGGCATCAAATACTGCTGCAACAAGCAATCTTGACAAGTTAGAAAAAAGCAGAAAAGAGACAGATACCCTCTTAGAAGAGATGGGTACGCTAATCAATGAAAACAAGACATTTTTGACCTATAAAAAACGGATGTCTCAGATACGAGAAAATCTAAACTTTGTACGTTCACAGGTAGATACACTCAGTTCTGACTACAAAGGGATCTTCTTTGACTCTTATTATGAGAATGTAACCAATACACTGATTGGGCTGATTCGTATCGTTGCGCAAAAGTTCCCATCCAAAGAGATGAGCAGTACCTTGTCCTACTATACTGCTCTTGAAAAAACATATGGCATAGGTAGCCTAGAAAAAAGTTTTTTAGCACTTAAACTCGGTAGAAGCAAACCATTCAGCGATAAAGATCTTCTCTTATGGGAATCCATTCTAAGTAAACATACGCTGCCTGATTTTTCTAAAATAAAAGATAGAAAACTGCTACAGCAGCTCAAAAACCTCCTTGAAAACGAGAAGGTAATCCAAGTACTGTCAACTGATAGAACCAATATTATCAAAGATGCCAATAACGGTAAATATACACTTTCTGTGGATCAGTGGACTAAAGATTATACGCTGAAACTAGACCATCTAGACTCCGCAGAAAAAATACTTTTGTCCAGCCTCCGGAATAAATTCCTCTCACAGGAAGAGAGTGTCAAGAACAGGGCTATCCAATATGCACTGGGTGCCCTTTTACTCTTACTGCTTTTCATCATACTCTTAGGTATTTTTAGAAATATCAGTAAAGACAAAAGACTTCCGGAAGAGACACTTAAAAATATTGAGTTTGACCTAAGTAAAGAGAAGAGAGAAGAACTACGAACCATCGTTGCGAAAAAAGATGATACTGAGATCTATCAATTCCTGGCAAATACTATTAAGGAAGCCAATCAAGCAAAAGACCTTTTCCTTGCTAACATGTCACATGAAATAAGAACACCACTTAATGGTATTGTTGGGTTTACTCAGCTCTTAAAAGCTACTGAACTTAATGGTGACCAGCAGGACTTTATTGATGTTATTGAAGACAGCTCAGAGAACCTACTCAATATTGTAAACGATATTCTCGATCTCTCCAAGATCAAAGCAGACAAGGTAGAGTTGGAAAATATTTCTTTTGATACACGTGAACGATTTGAATCTGCTGTGGAGTCCTATGGTGCAAAAGCAGCCCAAAAGAATATTGAGTTTGGTGCTTATATTGATCCAGAACTCCCACAAACACTCTTGGGCGACCCTACTAAGCTATCCCAGATCCTTACCAACCTTATCAGTAATGCCGTGAAGTTTACAAATGCCCACGGTGAGATCAATGTCTTTATCGAAAAGATATCTGAAGATGATAAAGAGGCAAAAATACGATTTTCTGTTGAAGATTCCGGTGTGGGTATCACAGAAGACCAACAGAGTAAGATCTTTGAAGAGTTCTCTCAGGCAGACTCAAGTACAAGCCGTAAATTTGGTGGAACAGGTCTGGGACTGGCTATTTCAAGTAGGCTCATTGCACATATGGGCGGAAAACTAGAAATAAACAGTAAACTAGGAGAAGGCTCAACCTTCTATTTCACACTTGCTCTGGAAAAACAAGACCTTGAAGAGCAAAAACAGGCATTTTCACAATATCCTGAACTTAAGATTGGTCTCGTACTACCAGAAGAAGATATTGATAGACAGGTAGATAAAAACCTGGAAGCCTATATCGCCTTCCTCGGTGCTAGCTTCAGTATCTATTATGGTGAAGAGATCTATACAACACTTGATGATGCTCTGCCTGATCTTCTTTTTATTGACCATCGCTATTCACGTAGGGAAAATGAACTTAAAGGTTTAACCGATATCAACACCAAAGTAGTGCTGTTGGCATCCGGGCATATCAAGAATGAGTCCGAAGAAGTGATTAATAAACTTACAAAGATTATCTATAAGCCGATCAACTTCAGTAAAATTGCAAAACTGTTGGAAGAGATCACACAGGTAGCATCTGAGACCGTAGAGGCTTCTGATACTACCATCGTATCCAAGAGTGATATGTTCAGCGGAATGCATGCATTGGTTGCTGAGGATAATGTGATCAACCAAAAGTTGATCACCAAGATCCTAAATGACTTTGGACTCACAGTAACCTTGGCTAACAATGGTGAAGAGGCTGTTAACTTACGAAAACAGAATGACTATGATCTGATCTTTATGGATATACAAATGCCTGTACTAGGTGGTATCGATGCAACAGAACAGATCCTTCATTTTGAAAAGTCTGCAGGACTACGTCATACACCGATCATTGCGCTGACTGCAAATGCCCTACAAGGAGATAGAGAGAAGTATATTGATGCAGGTATGGATGACTATACCTCCAAACCTATCAATATAGATCAGATACAATTTTTACTGGAAACCTACTCACCTAAATATAAATCCAACCGTCGTAGCAAGCAGGACGGTCCTATCGTAAATAATACAGAGTTCAATAGTGTTGAGAGTGAAAATGTAGAGGAACAGAATACTTTTGAAGCACCTAGCAGTAATTCCCTGCCTAATCATAACGTAGAGACAGAGGAAGAGAGCAAGCCTCTTGCTGAAGCTGTAATCGATCTGTCTGCTCATGAGGATCATATGTCGTTCGAGAAAATGGATGTGTTGCTGTATAAAAATGCTTCTCTGGCAAGCAATATTTATCAAAAGATCCTTATGAATTTAGGCTATACTGTAACAGCGGTTCTCAGTGAAGATCAATTTCTACAGGCTATCCATGGAACAACATACAGGTATGTATTGATAGATGGCAGTCTCATGCAAGAGGATAGTGACTGTTTAATTACAGAGTTTATTAAAGAAACCGGTGCTATACCGGTGGCATTTAGTGATGATTCTACTGAGAAGTATCACTGTTGTGAAACCATTGGGTTACGTCCTAGCAAACAAAAACTGGATGCTGTCCTCAATTAAACAAGCACTACCGCAAGTGATCGCGGTAGTGCTCTGGGTTTAAGCCTTTTTTGCAAAACCAAAAAATCTTTTGATACGTTCACATACAGTGACAGAGCCTGTCTCTATCTTACAGACTTCTACCTCATCGTGTGCTCTTCTAGAGGGCTGCTTTTTACCTTCTATTATAAATCTGAGCGCATTGAGGCGAATGAATCCCTCTGCATCTTTCTGATTATATACTTCATCCTCTTCGAAGGTAGAGTGCTCTTCACTATAAAGAGAGTACTCTGATGTACGCCCTACAACCATCACATTACCCTTGTAAAGTTTCAGTCTCACTTCACCGCTCACATGCTCCTGTGTTTTATCGATGGCAGTCTGCAGCATTTCACGCTCTGGTGACCACCAGAAACCATTATAGATCAGCTTGGCATACCTAGGCATCATTTCATCTTTCAGATGTGCCTCTTCTCGATCCAGGGTGATTGATTCTATCGCTCTATGTGCCTTGAGCATGATCGTACCACCTGGTGTCTCGTAGCAGCCTCTTGCTTTCATTCCTACAAAGCGGTTCTCTACGATATCGATACGTCCAATACCGTGTTTATTGCCATATTCGTTCAGTGTTCTGAGGATCGTTGCAGGGCTCATGGCTTCACCATTGATGCTAATAGGATCACCTTTTTCATAACCAATCGTGATATACTCTGCCGTATCCGGTGCCTCTTCTGGGGAGTTGGTCCAGAGCCACATATCCGTTTCCGGTTCAGCATTGGGGTCTTCCAGTACCATCCCTTCATAAGAGATATGCAGGAGGTTGGCATCCATAGAATATGGAGACTTTTTACCTCTTTTATCAATCGCTATCCCATGATCTTCCGCATAGGCTAAAAGCTTTTCACGAGAATTGAGATCCCACTCTCTCCAAGGTGCAATCACCGCAATATCTGGATCAAGACTGAGGTATCCAAGCTCAAATCGTACCTGGTCATTTCCTTTACCGGTAGCGCCATGACTGACTGCATCCGCACCGGTCTGATGTGCAATCTCAATCTGCTTTTTGGAGATCAACGGCCTAGCGATTGAGGTACCCAGTAGATACTCTCCCTCATAGATCGTATTGGCTCTGAACATAGGAAATACAAAATCTTTGACAAACTCTTCTTTGAGATCCAAGATAAAAATATTCTCCTCTTTTATCCCAAAGTCTAGTGCCTTTTGGCGTGCAGGCTCTACCTCTTCTCCCTGTCCAAGATCAGCCGTAAATGTGATCACTTCACACTGATATTCATCTTGAAGCCATTTGAGGATGATACTGGTATCCAGACCACCTGAATACGCAAGTACAGCCTTTTTAATCTCTCTTTTCATCATCGCTTACCTTCTCAATTTATAGTTTTGCGATTTTACCATAATGTCTGTAATAACTGGTTTGAGAAAAGTTTTATGATTATTTTAAAAAATATACATTACTTTATATTCTTTTTAATTATCTATATGCTACTATCTCACTCATGATAACAGAAAAAGCCAAACTTGCCGCGAGGTAAGGACGGAAAGTCATGGGTCTTTTATCCAAAAGATTGCCAGACTACCTGTATACTTGCGAGTTATACACTTATTTTTCACTTATCATTATACATTGTATTGTTGCTCAGCTTTTCTTTTGAAAGTTATACACCAGCACAATATTTATTGTTTATGACCAAGTACCCCCCCCCACAAAGTCATAACGATCAAATATTGTGCTGCTGTATGATTTTCTTCCTTTTAGGCACACCCAAAAATCTTCTATTTCCTATCACCATTAAGTCACTTGCGGTATAATCGTATCCAAGGAGCTATCAGATGAAACTAGGTGTAAATATCGATCATATTGCTGTACTCAGAGAAGCACGCAAGGTAGCAGACCCTGATCCTCTCGATGCACTCAGCATCTGCAAAAGAGCCGGTGCTGACCAGATCACGATCCATCTACGGGAAGACCGTAGGCATATGCAGGATTTTGATGCTAACAATATCATCAGACTCTCTACCCTGCCTGTCAATCTGGAGTGTGCAATCTCTTCAGAAATGATCGATATCGCCTGTAACCTCAAGCCACACCGCGTCACCCTCGTACCGGAAAAACGTGAAGAGGTCACTACCGAAGGAGGGCTTGCCGTCACAGGAGAACAATCTAGACTCATAGAAGCGATTCATAGACTACAAGAGAGTGAAATAGAGGTCTCTCTCTTTATCGATCCCACACTCGAAGCGATCCATGCCTCCCAAGATCTTGGTGTGGAATGGGTAGAGTTCCATACAGGAAAGTACGCCAATATCTATGCCATGCTCTATAGCAATATGAACCATACCCCTTATGCCATCCCTGAGCTAGAACTCTCAAGAGCCACACTTACTCAGATGCTTGCATCTGAGTTGGAAAATCTACGCAAGCTCAGCTGTACCACTGCGGAACTGGGTATCAAAGTAGCTGCCGGACACGGGCTCAATTACCACAATGTCTCTGATATTGTAGCAATCGAGACGATCGAAGAGCTCAACATTGGACAGAGTATTATCGCACGCTCCATCTACACAGGGCTGGAACAGGCCATTTTGGATCTCAAAGCATTGTTGATTCGGTAACGCATTGATGATAAAAAAAACTGTAGCCATCAGTATCGGTGACCTCAATGGCATCGGCATCCAACTTGCCATACAAAACCACACGGTAGTTTCCAAATATATCAATCCTCTCTACTGCATAGACAAAACAATGCTGGCACAAGCTGCCAACAAACTACAACTTTCTATTCCAGATAATTTCAACACAGTCGAAGAGATCGCACCTGGCTTCGAGATAGAAGCAGGTACTGTCAGCAAAGAGAGTGGTACCTATGCCTATAGATCCTTTCTCAGAGCAGTATCACTGGCAAAGGAGAAAAAGGTAGATGCCATCTGCACGCTGCCCATCCACAAAAAGGCATGGGAGTTGGCAGGTATCACATACAAAGGGCATACTGATGCCCTACGTGACCTCTTTGATGCAGACGCGATCATGATGCTAGGATGCCCCCAGATGTATGTCGCTCTTTTTACTGAGCATATACCATTAAAGAAGGTTGCAAGCTGTATCAATGAGAAAGATCTGACACGCTTCATTATCGATTTTTATAACACTGCCAAACCCTCTTCTACGGTTGCTGTACTCGGACTTAACCCTCATGCCGGAGATGACGGAGTACTTGGAGATGAAGAGAAAATCATCCAAAAAGCCATACACAACGCAACAAAATATTTGCTAAAAGAGACCCCCTCACTATGCACCATTCGCTATTCGCTATTCACTGCACCTTTAGTGCCAGATGTTGCTTTTACGCCCAACATACGGAAACATTACACCCACTACATCGCTATGTACCATGATCAGGGACTAGCCCCACTCAAGGCTCTCTATTTTAATGAGGGGATCAATGTCAGCCTCAACCTACCGATATTGCGTACTTCTGTTGATCATGGTACAGCATTTGATATTGCCTATAAAGGAGTGGCATTAAATGAAATGAGCTATCTGAATGCAATCAAATATATCGTAGATAACAAATAAGGCACTAGCAGAAAAGTCCCCCCTCTTCATCCTCTACTATCTCACACTGTGCATCCAATAATGCACACTGCTCTTCTTGGCAGGGTTGACAAACATAATGGTATTTCTGAGTATCGTAGTGTATGGTATCCCCTACATGAATATCACTATAGCATAGGGCACAGACATTGGTGACTTTCAGTAAAATATCCTCGGTGGCTTCTTGCATGATAAAACATTGACTCATCATAGTATTACTCCGATAGTGTGGTGATCATCTCTTTGGCAGCATCCAAAGTATTGTCTAATGTATAGGCTTTTTGGTACTGCACCAGTGCCTCCTCTTTCCTCTCCAACTCATACAGCGTATTGGCATAGTTGAAATAGTGTGGGGCATACTCAGGATCCAGTGCAATGGCTCGAAGGTGATGTGTTATTGCCAGGTCGTTTTCATCCAGGTGATGTAAGACGTTGGCCAACATCACATGACCCATATCATGTTTCTCATCTAAAGTAAGTAACTTCTCCAAGGTACTTTTTGCCTCTGCATAGGCTTCACTGTGTAGATGTGCATAGGCCAGTTTATAGAGTGTTTCAATACTCTCTTCATCTAGGATCAAAGCACTGCCTAGTGCTTTTTTTGCCTCTTCAAAATCACCTTTTTCTACTGCCTCATCTGCATGGGCATGAAGCTCTTCAAGCCTGCCAATCGGTACCTTTGGCTTGGAAAAAGTTTTATCTGCCCGAGTGATACCACCCAGCTGTTCATCCGCTGTTTTTGCTTCAAAATCCACCCCTCTTTTAGGATAAGTGCCATTGAAAAGTTGTTTGAAAAACATATAAAATACGGCACCCGATATGATCATCAAAAGTAGCTGAAATGTTGTCATGATTATCCCTTTGTCTATTATAGAATGATAGTATTTTTCTGCTTTAGTAAACCAAAAACTATTAAGATAGGAGTATAATTCTTAAAACGGGACAAGGAGAATAGGATGCACTTAAAAGCACAGATCAAAGAGGATATCAAAGCAGCAATGCGTGCAAAAGAGACTGCCAAAAGAGATACCCTGCGTAACATTCAAACAATGATCAAGCAGATAGAGGTAGATGAGCGTAAAGAGCTCAGTGATGAAGAGGTAGAGAAGATACTGATGAAGTATGCCAAGCAGAGAGAAGACGGTATTACACAATTTAAAGAAGCAGGTAGGGATGATCTCGTATCTAAAGAAGAGGCAGAACTCGTACTGATAAAAAGCTATCTCCCAGAGCCGATAGATGAAGCTACACTTGAGGCGATAGTACAGAAGATCATTGTAGCAGTGGGTGCTAAAGGAATGCAGGACATGGGCAAGATCATGGCCGCAGCCAAAAAAGAGGTAGGCAGCCGTGCAGATGGGGCGAGAATTAACAAAGTTGCAAAAAAGTTGCTATTACCTTAAAGTATAAGTCAAACAAAAGTTTCTAGCTGGTACTATTAACCTTATCAAATTCTTAAGGAGAAAATATGAATAAAGCATTAAGTATTGTGGCAGCAGCTGCACTTGTGAGCAGTATGGCGATTGCCAAAGAGGTTAAGATCGGTGTGGTTCTTCCATTGACAGGACCTATCGCAGTCTTTGGTCAAACCAGTAAGGGTGGTCTAGATATCGCCTATGCTCAGAATAAAACACTCAAAAATGGTGATACTGTCAAAATTATTGTACTTGATGACAGAGGAGACAAGGCAGAAGCTGCAACAGCTGTTAAGAGACTCATCAATAAAGATGGTGTATCTGTTATCCTTGGTGAAGTCGCATCCAGTATCTCTATGGCTATGGCGCCCGTAGCAGACAAAGCAAAAACACCTATGATCACACATGCTTCAACCAACCCAAGAGTAACAAAGGGTAAAAGCTATGTCACAAGAGCATGTTTCATCGACCCATTCCAGGGTGCAGTTATGGCCAAATATGCGATTGACAATGGTATGAAAACAGCGGTAGTTGTTACCGATGCCAAACAAGACTATTCCGTAGGTCTCTCAAAAGCATTCAAAAAAGCCTATGAGGCAGCGGGTGGAAAAATAATCAAAACTGTACTTCTCAGTTCTGGTGACAAAGACTTCAACGCACAAGTCTCTACCATTAAACAAGAGAAGCCTGGAATCATCGCATTTACAGGTTACTATCCAGAAGCAGCACTTATGGTTAAGCAAGCCAGAGCAATGGGTATTGACACACCATTTATCGGTGCAGATGGGGTTGGGTTCCCCGAGCTTGTCTCTATCGGTGGTAAAGCAGCAGAAGGGTTCATGTATACAGACCACTTCAATGAAGCAGCGGCAAGTACTCCTGAAGCAAAAGCGTATGTAGATGCATTCCACAAAGCATACAACAAGCCAGCAGATTCTATGGGTGCATTGGCAGCAGATGGTTACGGTATGATCCTTGCAGCTATGAATGCATGTATCGATGCAGGTAAAGCTTCTGATGATAAAGAGTGTATCAACACCAATCTTCGTGGTACAAAAGGCTACAAAGGTATCACAGGTGAGATTACTATCAATGAAGGTGGAGACGCTGTCAAATCAGCAGTCGTCAATGCTGTTAAAGATGGTAAATTTGCTTACAAAACAACTGTAAATCCATAAGCAGCTGTTACTTTCAATTTTTCCCGAGTCTATCTCGGGAAAACAATCAAGCTCTGTTTCTTATTCTAGTTTGCTTCTCATTTAGACGAGTGAACTATAATGGGTAACAATTTCAACAAGAAAGAGGATTAGAATGGATTTTTCTACCTTTCTACAACAACTCGTCAATGGCATCAGTTTGGGCAGTATGTATGCCCTGATCGCCATTGGTTATACAATGGTATATGGGACACTTCGCCTCATCAACTTCGCACATGGTGATATTATGATGGTAGGGGCATTTTTTGTCTACTTGGCATCTGCAGTAGGCCTACCTTTCCCTTTGGCTGTACTGGTAGGTATTACAGGCTCTGTCCTCGTAGGTATCCTAACAGATAAGATCGCTTATAAACCACTCAGAGAAGCCCCGAAGATTTCCCTCCTCATCACAGCAATTGGTATCAGCTTTTTCCTTGAAAATCTTTTTAATGTGCTTTTTGGAGGTGTACCTAAGGCTTTCCCTGCCCCTGAATATCTCACCACCTCATTTAAGCTCGGGGAGGTCATTCTTCCCCTCATGGTTATTGTCATACCTATTGTTACCGTACTTATCTTAGGCGGAGTACTTTGGGTACTCTACAAGACCAAGTATGGTATGGCGATCCGTGCTTTGGCATTTGATATCCCTACTGTGAAGCTCATGGGTGTCAATGCCGACTATATCATCAGTATCGTCTTTGGATTAGGCTCAGCTCTTGCTGCAGTAGGCGGTATCTTTTATGCAATCAGTTATCCTTCTATTGATCCCCTCATGGGTATTATCGTCGGACTTAAGGCCTTTGCCGCCGCAGTACTTGGTGGTATAGGATCAGTCACAGGTGCGGTACTAGGCGGGTTTATCCTTGGGTTTACTGAGATCTTTGTTGTGGCACTGTTTCCAGAATTGGGAGGCTACAAAGATGCCTTTGCCTTCTTCTTCTTAATATTTGTACTGCTACTCAAGCCTACAGGCATCATGGGCGAAGATTTAGACAGAGGGAGGTTTTAGATGAAAAGTACACTTATCAAAGTAACACTCATCGCAGCAAGCTTGGGACTCATTTGGTACACCAACAGTCACTTGGATATCTACAATCTCAGTATTGTCAACAACATAGGTATTTTTGCTATTTTGGCACTCAGCTACAATCTGATCAACGGTGTAGCTGGTCAGTTCTCACTAGAACCAAATGGTTTTGTCGCCATTGGTGCCTATATGACAGCCATTTTCATTATCCCCATGGATACCAAGATCGACATGTACGCTCTCGTTGACCCTGCCCCCGTGATCCTACAGATGCAAGCAAACTTCCCTATCGCATTGCTTGCTGGTGGTTTGACATCTGCTCTTATGGCCTTCTTACTCTCTGTACCTGTCTTTAGAGTACGTGGAGACTATTTGGCTATCGTCACACTCGGGTTTGGCTTCATCATTCGTATTTTTGCCATGAATTCACCAGCCTATACCAATGGTGCCATGGGACTCAATGATATACCTGAATTTGCCGATTTTAGATGGATAGGTAGTATCACTATCTTCACTTTCCTCGTTATGATCCATGTCATCTACTCCAAGTATGGTAGAGCCATGAAGGCCATCAGAGATGACGAGGATGCAGCCGTGGCTATGGGTGTCAATACCTTTAAGATAAAGACCTATGCCTTTATGACCTCTGCGTTTTTTGAGGGTATTGGAGGAGGTCTTCTTGCCTCATTCTTGAGTACGATTGCGCCAGACCAGTTCACCTTCCTGCTCACCTTCTATCTGCTCATCATTATAGTGCTTGGTGGATTAGGAAGCATGACAGGTACACTGGTCTCTGCCATCGTCATTGGCTTTGGTCTGGAATGGCTCAGATTCCTCGATGACAATATGAGCATCTTTGGCTATGAGACAGGTGCACATCCGGGTATGAGAATGGTCGTATTTTCCATACTCCTGATTATCACAATGCTCTTTGCACGAAGAGGCCTCTTCGGCGATAGAGAGCTCTCAGATATACTCAAAAGCAAAAGTGCCTCCAAAAGGAAGAACGCATGAGCCAAACAACCATAAAAATCCAAAATGTTACCATGCAGTTTGGTGGTGTTACCGCTATCGATGACCTCTCCTTTGAAGTATCAAAAGGAGATATCTATGGTCTAATCGGCCCTAACGGGGCTGGGAAAACTACGATATTTAACATTATCACAGGCAATTATCAGCCTACCAAGGGAGACATAGCCTTCCAGGGTGAGATCATTACTGGCACCAAGCCTAACCTTGTCGTACAAAAAGGCATTGCTAGAACCTTCCAGAATATCAGACTCTTCAAGAGTATGAGTGTTCTAGACAATATTCTCATCGGATTTCACAACCAATCTAATTATAGTTATCTTGAATCTATTTTTAGACTTCCGCGCTTCTTTAGCCAAGAGAAAAAGATCAAAGAGGAAGCGATGATGATTCTAGATGAATTTAACCTCACAGCCTTTGCGGATAACAAAGCCACGGACCTAAGCTATGGAAACCAACGAAAAGTAGAGATCGCCAGGGCAGTGGCTACCAAGCCCTCGCTTCTCTTGCTAGATGAACCAGCAGCAGGGATGAACCCCAGTGAAACTGAAGATCTCTCTAATGTAATACATAAAATTAAAAAAGATTTCAATCTAACCATTCTGCTCATTGAGCATGATATGAAATTTGTCAATAATATGTGCGATCTGGTGACTGTCTTGGATTATGGAGAGAAAATATTTGAAGGCAAGCCATCTGATGCCATCATTAATGAAAAGGTTGTCGCAGCCTACTTAGGAGATTTTACCCATGCTTAAAGTCGATAATTTAGAAGTCTATTATGGCGTGATTGCTGCAGTGAGGGGTATCGATATCGAAGTCAAAAAGAACAGTATCGTCACCCTTATCGGAGCCAATGGTGCAGGAAAAACCTCTACGCTTAATGCCCTAGTCAACAGTATCAAGAAAAAAGGTACGGTCCATGCCAATGGCATTGATATCACCAAGATACCTACGCATAAAGTGGTACAAGATGGTATCGCACTGGTTCCTGAGGGGAGACGTATCTTTGTGAATCTCACTGTAGATGAAAATCTCCGTATGGGTGCTTTTAACAATGAACACTACGAAGAGCTCAAAGAGAAGATGTACCAACAATTTCCTAGACTCTCTGGTAAAAAAGAGCAAATGGGAGGTACGCTCAGTGGTGGAGAGCAGCAGATGCTGGCTATCGCCAGAGCCCTCATGAGTGAACCCAAACTACTCATGCTGGATGAACCCAGTCTCGGTCTGGCTCCCAAAATCATCGGAGAACTTTTTGAGACGATCATAGAGCTCAAAAAAACCATTACCATACTACTTGTAGAGCAAAATGCCTTCGCTGCACTCAAGATCGCTGATTACGGATATGTACTGGAAAATGGTAGTATTGCCTTGGAAGGTATTGCTTCTGATCTGCTTGGGAATGACGAGGTCAGAAAGAAGTATCTAGGGGGATGATAACCCCCAAATACCCATTCCTTCTCTGTTCTATATCAGTTTCAATGCATATCTTCATCAGAAAATTGAATTAAAATTTAATCTTCACTATATTTTTTTTCCAGTATTCTTATAGTAATGGGGTTACCATAGTGTAAAAACATACTTATATAATGATGACCTCTTATCAAATTGAAGGGGTTATTATGTCAAAAACATGGTTAATGCGTCTCGTGGTTCTAGCAGTAGGTCTAGTCTTGTGGTTTATGCCTGTGCCGGAAGGTCTCCAAGAAAATGCATGGCATCTCTTTGCGATCTTTATCACAACCATCTTTTCTATCATTATCGGTGCTTTCCCTGTCTTTGTTGCGTCTGTACTTGCCTTGGTCACCACGATCTTTACAAGTACACTTACGACAGCTGAAGCTTATTCTGGATTCTCCAAAGGATTCATTCTTCTTATTTTGGTCGCATTCCTTGTTGCCAATGCTGTGGTCAAATCAGGATTGGGGCGACGTATCTCACTGATCATTATCTCCTTCTTTGGAAAGTCTACACTGGGACTTGGATACTCCATGTTCTTTACGGATATGCTGATCGCACCGGCATTCCCCAGTAACACTGCCCGTTCCGGTGTACTCTACCCTCTCACCTTGGCGCTTGCCAGAGACAGTGGTTCTAAAGTAGAAGATGGATCCCAGAAAAAGATAGGTAACTACCTCATGATGAATACGATGGCAGGGCTCTCTATTTCGTCTGCCCTCTGGCTGACCGCGATGGCAGCCAATCCTGCAGGTGCTGGTATGGCTGCCGAAATGGGGATCACTATTACGTTTGCAAGCTGGCTCAAGGCCTCGATTGTGCCTTGTTTGGTAGCGGCATTGGTTCTCCCCTATATTCTCTATAAAGTCATCAATCCAGAAATCAAACAGACTCCAGAAGCTCCTAGAATGGCAAAAGAGTCACTCAAAGAGATGGGGTCTATGTCCGCGCAGGAGATTATCACCGGACTTACTTTTATCGTCATGGTAGCATTTTGGGCAACCACCAGTATCCACCATCTACCCAAAGAGGCGATTGCCTTCTCAGGACTGGCAGTGGTCATGGCTACAGGTGTCTTTACCCAGGAAGATATGAAACAGCAGGGAGGTGCACTCTCAACCTTTATCTGGTTTGCTGTGCTCTACACACTCTCAAGCTATCTCAACAAGTTTGGCTTTATGACATGGATCGGTGACAAGATTGCCGCACCACTGGAAGGTATGAGCTGGCCAATGGTCTATGCAATACTGATCATCTCCTATGTGCTTATTCACTACTTCTTTGTTTCTCAAACTGCACAGATGATGGCACTCTTTAGTGTCTTTTTGGCAGTTGGTATAAAATCAGGGGTTCCAGGTGAACTCCTTGCATTGATGCTACTTTTTGCCACTAACTTCAACTCTGTTATTACCCCCCAAGGCTCCTCAGCCAACGTCCTCTCCGCGGGCAGTGGGTATTTACAAACTGCAGAGATCTACAAATATGGTGCCGTGATTACCTTTACCAATCTTCTTATCTTCTTAGTCATTGGTACACCATGGGTCATGCTAGTGACAGGATAAATACACGTTTAGATACCCTACGAAAGTGGGGTGTCCTTCTCCTTGGCATATGTGTTAACCCCAAATATTAAATATTCTGCTATACTATACAAAATTTTCTGCAATACCCGAATAAACGCGAGACCTTCCAGAAAACATTCACATACAAAGAAGAATTATGAAATTTACAGACTTCAACTTAAGTCAACCCATACAGCAATCTATTTCCGATGCCGGATTCAAAGAGCCAAGTCCCGTACAAAAAGAGGCGATCCCCCTGATACTAGAAGGGCATGATATTATTGCACAGGCACAAACCGGTACTGGAAAAACAGCTGCTTTTGGCCTGCCCATACTCAGTCAGATGGTAGCAGACGGCTCTGTTGAGGGACTGGTTATTGTTCCTACCCGTGAGCTTGCTATGCAGGTCAGTGATGAGATCTACCGCTTTGGCAAGCTCTCCGGGCTTCGCACTGCCACAGTCTATGGCGGTACACCCTACGGCAAGCAGATAGAGCGGATCAAGCAAGCCTCAGTTGTCATTGCCACACCAGGCAGGCTGCAGGATCTTCTCAAAAGCAAAAAGATCAAGATCAACCCCAAGTTTGTCGTACTGGATGAAGCAGATGAGATGCTTGATATGGGATTTTTGGATGAGATTAAAAATATTTTTACCTTCCTTCCCGAAGATAGACAAACACTCATGTTCTCAGCCACTATGCCAAAAGCCATTAGAAAATTGGCGCAAGAGATACTCAATGACCCAAAAACCGTTGCCATCACCAAATCAGAAAGTACCAATACTGCTATCAATCAGCTCTATTATGTTGTCAATGACAGAGAAAGAGACGATGCACTCGTACGTCTGATCGATTACAAAAACCCCACCAAAGCCATCGTTTTTTGCCGCATGAAAATGGAAGTAGATAGACTGATTTCACATCTAACTTCTCAAGGCTTCAAAGTCGGTGGTCTACATGGTGATATGGAGCAGAAGCAACGAGAGATCTCTATCAGAGGATTCAAAAATGGTGCCGTGGATATCTTTGTAGCCACCGATGTGGCAGCCAGAGGGCTGGATGTCAATGATGTAAGTCACGTCTTCAATTACCATATCCCTTTTGACTCAGAAAGCTATGTCCACAGGATTGGTAGAACAGGTAGAGCAGGTAAGAGTGGGGAAGCAATTACCCTGGTAAGCCCCAATGAGCTACGCACCATCAAACGCATCGAAAAAGATGTCGGTACTCAAATGGCGACCCAAGTGATTCCTACCAAACAAGAGCTCATCAAGAATAAAGAGAGTGACCTTCTTATAAATATCGCTCAAACTACGATCACAGACGAAGCAATCCAGATGGTCAAAACCCTACAACATGACCTTGATATCGTAACGATTGCACATCTGCTAGCTTCTATGATCAAACAGGAAAGCAGTGTATCCGGTAAAGATAAAATAGGATTTGACCTCGAAGAGATCAAGCGTCTTATCGAGCGTATGCATAATAATAGAGGCAGCGACAGAAACCGAAGCGGGAACCGACGTAGACGTAATAATAGTAGTGGAGGCTATCGCGGTGATCGCAACCGAAGTAACCGCAGCAGAAACAGCAGCAGTCACAGAGGCAAAAGAGACTAAACGCCGTACTTCAGCTGCCTCACTGCAGCTGTGATATCATCCTGACGCATAAAATGCTCTCCTACAAGAAAGGCATCAGCACCCACTTTACTCAACTCCAGCACTGTTTCATGGTCATTGATACCACTCTCCGCTACGATGATCTTGCTATTGGGGATGAGAGGGATGAGCTTTTCACTAAGTTTCATATCCATCTCAAAGGTCTCCAGGTTACGATGGTTGATACCAATGATATTGGCTCCTGCAAAGATCGCTTTAATAAGATCTTTTTTATCATGGATCTCTACGAGTACTTCCAATCCTAGATGATGTGCATACTCCAACAGCTCTTTGAGCTCTTTTCTGGAGAGTGCTTTGGCAATGAGCAGTACATAGTCCGCCCCATACACCAGCGCCTCTACCAATTGATACTTATCGATGATGAAATCTTTTCGAAGGAGCGGGATATTTACATAACGACGTACCATGCCTAGATACTCTTTATCCCCCTGAAAGTAGTGTGGCTCCGTGAGGATAGAGAGTGCATCCGCCCCACCTTTCTCATAGGCCTGAGCAATAACCATAGGGTCAAAATCTTCCCTGATAATCCCTTTGCTTGGACTTGCTTTTTTAACCTCCGCAATGATCCTGTAGGGATTCTCTGTTGTTGCTTTCAGTGCCACATGTACATCTTTTGGCATAAAGGGGTTATACGCCAAAGAACGACCAAGCCACTCCATAGGGTATTCTACTTTTCTCTTCTCAAGATCATCCCTTGTTTTTTGGATGATCTCATCTAAAATATCTGCCACTTGCTTCTCTCCCTGCTATTGTTTAATAGTGCACTTTCGTATCAAGTCCCAATGAATTCGGATCTCCTCTTCACCGAGCCCTTCTTTTGCCACTACTTTTTTCATCATCTCATAGGCTTGGTTACAGCTGCCTTTTTTATAGAGCCCCCATGCCAAAGAGTCCAGATAATAAGTATTGTCCGGATCCTCCTTTAATGCTTGCTTCACCAAAGCGACACCTCTGTCTATATCCAGGTCATGATCGATCAGGGTATAGCCATAATAGTTAAGATAGAGCGCGTCTTTCAGTCCCTTCTTTAAAGCATCCTCTAGTAGTTCCTGCATTCTTTTCAGAGCGTGTGGATCGACTGCTCTAGACCCCTTAGCTTGCTCATATACAAGCATACCCTCCTCAGCCAGCCATTTTACATCTTCTGTTTTTTGATAGAGTTTCTGTGCAGTTCCTATCGCTTTTTGAAACTTCTTTTTCTCTTTGTAAAATGTAAAAAGAATCTCTTCATTTCCCTTATTATGCTCTAAAAAAGAGATCACACCATCAATATCATTTCTATAAAGGGATATCTCGATAATTTTTTGTAAGAAATACTTCTGAGGGTCCATTTTATAAAGTTTTTTATAAAGATCAGCGACCTTATCCAACTTTTTTTCTCTGGCATAAAGCTCAATCAATTTAAAATAAGCCCCGATCGAAGCATCCTCATGCTTCTCAATATAACTGTCTAATAAAACAATCGCCTCTTTGGGATTTTTAAGATTTCGTTCTGTGATATTGATAAGTTGTAAAAGTACTTTTTCATCCTCTTCTTTTTGATATGCTTCCCGAAGTAGACCGGTTGCCTCTTCTGGTTTTCCTAACTCAAGCTTCAGTGCAGCCACTGCGACTTGATCCTCTATCGGTGTATTGACACTGAGATATTCATCGGCTACATTCTCAGCATCTACCAGTGACCCCTGCTCCACATAAAGTGCTACAAGCATACGGCAGAGTGCTACATCACGGTCTTCTGGATGTTCTGTGATCCATTTGACAAGATTATCGATCGAATGTGTAGGATCACTTTTCTGTACCAAGGTATCTTTGGCTTCCTGTATGAGGTACTCTTTTTTACCCGTCAGACGGTAGAGTGCTTCATAGATTTTTCTGCTTTTGGAAAGTGCACCTGCCTCCTCATCCAGGAGGGCTTTGATGATAAGTGTATCTTCACTATCACCAGGCACTACCGGTGATGCAGCAAAAAGTATACCACCTAACAAATATAACATTGGTACTATTTTTATATGATTCCAGGACACTCGTCTCTTACCTCTTTTTCATTGTTCTTAAATTGTTCCCAAAAGGGAAACGTACGACACTGTAAAGGTCGTACAGGATAGATCGTACACTGCTCTTTGGTCTCATCAAAAAAGATACAGGCATGATCATTTTCACCGATCTGCTTCTCTATCAGAGAGTAGCGATGCTTTACTTTTCTGAGATACATTGTAGCAAAATCTTCCACTGTCATCTCTAAAAATGCTGCCATATTGACGATCTCTTGATATTTCGCCCAGATATAGCCACTCTCTCCTCGACAGCATTTACCGCCACAACTCTCACAGGCAGAGGGGTCAAACCGGTAACTGTACTGTTCGTGTGTCATTATATTCAAAATTCTTTACCCTTATGTTAATCTCTCAGCTTTAACACTATGTGTACCCGCCCTCTCAAAAGCCTTACGGGCATTCTCAAGATACTGACTCTGCTGATCAAATACAATAAGAGGAGGCATAACCTTCATCATAGACTTGGAACCAACACGTGCAGCAACGAGCACCAATTTTGCCTCTCTGTCTATTTTAGAATGCACAAACCGTAGTATTTCCGGATTGATCTTCTCCTCTTTGAGCCTCTGTAACACAGTATCAATCTGCTTGGCATCATAGCAGAAGATAAAATACCCTCTGGGTGCAAGCAATCGCTTGGCAGCAGCAACCAATACCTCTATAGGCATATGATGGCTATAGCGTGCTGTATTGAGGTGTGCATTTTCACTCTGTGTGACACTGCTGTCATAAAAAGGAGGATTGGAGGCAATAAGATCAAACTTTACATCACTCTCAAAAGTTGCAATATCTCCAAGGTGTACCTCTGCCTCCAGTCTATTGATCTTAAAATTGTGTTTGGCATAGCTTAGCATGCTCTCCTGCTTGTCTATAATCACCGTATCCAGATCAAAATCTCTAGCCAGCAGCAGTGAAATGATCCCTACCCCACATCCAATATCAAGCAGTCTACCTTTTGGTTTAAACCCACGGATGAAATCATAGAGAAATATCGAGTCGCTATTGTAACGATACCCCTCTTCAGGTTGATAGAGAAACACTTTCTCTCCTTCTCAAATCGATGTGACATCATATCAAATTTTTGATAGAATTGTACCTATGAATAAAGAGAATAGTCTACTCAACCCACCATCAACCGATTTTTGTATGCTTGATTACGGCTGTGCCTACCTGCCTGACAAAATGGTACGTATGCACTACAAGCATATCGATCATGCCAGCAAAGATTTCACTACAGCTGTGGTCAATCGAGGATGGAGAAGATTTGGTAAATATTTTTTCTACCCTATCTGTAAAGGATGTGACGCCTGCAAGAGCCTTCGTATACAGGTAGATGATTTTTCTCCCAGTAAATCGCAAAGGCGTGTCATCAAAAAAAACCGTCATACCAAGATCACCATTCAAAGGCCTTCACTCAGCAAAGAGCATATCACCCTCTATAACCAGTACCATGCATGGAAATCTATCAAAGACAGTTGGAGACATAGAGAGATCACACAAAAAGAGTATTTTGAAAATTTTGTCGATGGTGCCCATGACTTTGGACGAGAGATTCTTTACTACTATGAAGGGAAACTCATAGGTGTAGATCTAGTTGATATGGTTAATGATGGCATCAGTGCCATCTACTTTTATCACGATCCTGAGTTTGCGCACCTATCTCTGGGAACCTACTCCCTGCTCTATCAGATAGAGCTCGCCAAACAGATGAAACTCCCCTATATCTATCTAGGGTACTGGGTTGAGGGATGTCAGGCATTTGCCTATAAAAAGAATTTTAAGCCTTTGGATCTTCTGGATGGTTTTCCTGACTTCAGATCAGAACCAAACTGGATAAGCCCAGAGTAGGTCTCTATATATCTTCCCTTTTCCATCGCGTGGGATCCAATAGTGTATCATCATGAATATGTTTAAAAGATGCTTTGATCATTTTAAAGAAGTTTTCCTGTTCTGTCTCCATACTCTCCAGCCATGCCTTTGTTCTGGCACGGGCATGGGGGACTTTGACCTCTTTACGCATGGCAGGACATGCCTCATCACCGATCGTAGTAAATCCATTTTCATCCGTAAAATGACGCAACTGCATCTCCCGTGCTTCTATTAAGGGGCGGATGATATGATATCCACGTGTTGCCTTATAGATAGGTGCCATAGCCCTCATCGTTCCATTGTAGAACATATTCATAAAAAAGCTCTCAACCGTATCATCAAAATGATGACCTAATGCGATCTTGTTGAATCCACCCTGCTCTGCAAAAGTACCTAATGCTCCTCTACGCATACGGGAAAAGTAGCTGCAGAATGAGCTATTCTCTCTAATCGTATCTTGTGCGATATCATAAATAGCCGTCTGGTATACCGTATGCTTGATACCGTATGCTTTACAGTGTGCTTCAAGCACCGCATAGTTTTCATCCGGCATCCCATAACGTATCGTACATGCTTCAAACTCAAAATGGAAGGGGGCATGGCGTTGCATGTTTTTCAAGAGATGGATTAGAGAAAGAGAATCTTTGCCTCCACTCAGTCCTACAAGGATCTTATCTCCTTCTTGAATCAGTTGATAGGCAGCATTGGATCTTCCAAAGACACGTAGAAGTTTTTTACTGATCTTGGCTTTTTTCTCCACCTAGTCTCTCATCCGCTCTACCATTGCGAGGATAAAGTCAGCCGATACCTTGGCTGAGCTGACCAAAAAAGCATCAAAATCAAACCCGGCATCCATATCAGCACTATCACTGATCGCACGTAGGATGA
Organism: Sulfurovaceae bacterium; assembly: GCA_965215705.1. GTDB lineage: Bacteria > Campylobacterota > Campylobacteria > Campylobacterales > Sulfurovaceae > JAAXPZ01. Next base: position 28,221 of record CBDCEE010000016.1, read on the forward strand.
AAAAAGGTACATCCATTGCATCACAGACCACTGCAACTGCCGCACCTTCCATCTCCAGCGCGTCTGCCTTGAAAGTCTCAGAGATCCACTCTTTCCTCACTGGATCAGCCACAAACTGGTCTCCAGTAGCGATCACTCCCTCCTTGAGAGTAAGTCCTTTGTCTTTGGCAATACGCTTGGCGATATCACGCAGTTCACTGTCTGCCCAGATACAGACATCTCCCTCCGGCACATACCCATAGGGGTGCCCAAAGGCGGTAATATCCAAGTCATGCTGACAGAGTCCGTCAGCAATGATCAGATCGCCAATACTAAGCTCCGCACTGATCGCTCCTGCTACACCAGAAAAGAGAAGTTTTTGACATGCAAACTTTTCGATCAGTATGGTGGCAGTCAAGGAGGCAAATACTTTACCGATCTTAGAGTAGGCTACGACTACCTCTTGCCCTTTGTATGTACCCTCATAGTAGGTATTGTCCGCATACTCTGTCTCCCTGAGATCATGTAGTGTGGCGATGATCGGCTCTATCTCCTCAGGCATCGCACCCATAATGGCTATTTTTGACATACAAACTCTCCCTCTATTAATCTTGCCAAAGGCAAGCTTCTGTCGTGGCAAACGACCTTGAAAGCAAAGCGATTCGAGCGCCACGACGATTTTTGTCTACTTTTGTAAAAAAGTAGGAGAAAACTACACCATACAGAAATGATACTTTCTGACAGTAGATACAGCAAACTATAAAGCTTTGATCGCTTCGATGGTAGCTTCCAAAGAAGCCATATCACTCACATTGAAATGCGGCTTCTTCGTTGCTTTTCGATTCAGCCCTTTCAGTACATTGCCCTGTCCAAACTCGATATATGCATCCACATCCTCATCAATATTGGCTATGGAGTGTTTATACAGCACTGGCTTGACCAGCTGCTGAGGCAGGAGTGCCAACGCCTCTGCCTTGGTGCTGTATGCTTGGGCAGTAACATTGGAAATTACCGGAGCCATAAACATATCTCTAAGCATATGCGTAAGCTCTTCTGCCAGCGGTGCTACCGCACTCTCCAGTAGTGGACAATGTGAGGCAACGGACATATCCAATAGCATGGCCCTTCTGGCTCCTGCTTCTTTGAGGATATCTACAAGGGGTTCAAGGTCTGCCTTGATCCCTGCGATCACGATCTGCCCCTCTGCATTATAATTCACTGCCCAGACTTGCTTACCGGCATCTCTCTGTGTCTGACACACCGCTTCGACTGCTTCATCACTCAGCCCCAAGCTCACCAACATGCCTACTGGCTGCGTAGCACATGCCTCTGCCATCAGTTTTCCACGTAAGTGCACCAACGCAACAGCATCGATCGGATCCAAAGCCCCTACGGCCACTAACGCACCGAACTCACCCAGTGAGTGTCCCATCGCCAATATCGGTTTGATATCCATCGCTTCCGTAAAAAGCCTGTGTGCCATGGCTCCTACCAACAAAATCGCAGGTTGGGTATATGCTGTCTGCCCCAGAAGATCATTCTCTTCAAAGAGAAGCTTTTCAAAATCAATCCCTGTACGCTTACTGGCCTCAGTGATCATCGTTTTGGCTATCGCTGAGTTTTCAAAGAAGTCTTTTCCCATACCCACCGCCTGGGAGCCTTGCCCGGGGAATAAAAATGCTATCTTTTTTGACATAATTGTACCTTTAAAATATTTTTCGTATTTTATCGTAAAGTCTGTTAGGGGAATATAGAAAAGGGAGGCAATCGCCTCCCATAAGTATTGTTTTTGCTAGTCGCCTCTACTGAGGCGAAATACGTGTGAACCGTACAGGTTCCTTACTAGCAGCCACAACCTCCGCTATGGCAGTGCGCTTCACCACCGACAATACCTGTAGCGATCTCATCATCTGTAGCATCTCTCTCAGAAATAATCACCACTGAGAACATCAGATCTTTACCTGCCAATGGATGGTTATAATCGATTGTCACTTCAGCATCAGTAAATGACTTGACGATAACCTGTACCTGCTGTCCATCTTCACCCTGACCATACAGCATCATACCTGCTTCAAGCTCTACACCTTCAAACTGCTCTTTGGGAAGTGTCTGTACTGCTTCCGCATTGATCTCACCGTAAGCATCTTCTGCTTTGACCATGATATCAGCACTTTCGCCCTCATTCATACCGGCAAGCTGTGCTTCAAGTCCTGGGATGAGCTGTCCTTTGCCCATAATGAACTCTAGCGGCATGCCACCTTTATTGCTATCGACTATCTCTGTCGTACCAACCTCTTTGACCTCATATTCGAGACCAACGACGCTGTTTTGTTCTTTGATCGCCATTGTTGTCCTTCTATAATTTTGTATTGGCATTGTAGCCAAGGGAGCTTTAGGAGAGCTTTAATATTTCAGACCTATTTACTCTCATTAATCCTCATAATGTATGATATACCTATATTATACAAGGATATAAGAAAATGAAACATCTCATACTAGGAATCCTCATGACACTTACCTCTCTTACTGCCAATGATCTCAAGCATGAACAGTCCCCCTATCTTCAGCAGCATGCTGACAACCCAGTCGCATGGATGCCCTGGACAGAAGCCACATTGGCAAAAGCCAAAAAAGAGAACAAGCTGATCTTTCTCTCTATCGGATACAGCACCTGTCACTGGTGCCACGTGATGGAGGAGGAGAGCTTTGAGCGAGAGGATGTTGCCAAGGTGATCAACCATGACTACATTGCTATCAAAGTAGACCGTGAAGAGATGCCCCAACTGGACAGCTATTACCAAAACATCTATCAAGTCATGAATGGCAGAGGGGGTGGGTGGCCACTGACGATCATCATGACCCCTGATGCCAAACCTTTTTGGTCTGCGACCTATCTTCCCAAGAAAGAGCTGATACGTGTGCTTAGTGAAATCTCCAAGATATACAAAGAGGAGAAAGAGAAGATCACCCAAAGTACCATTGAACTCACAGCTATCATGCGTAAACTAGATCTTCAGAAAAGCCAAAGCGGTGATTCTGACCTCAATCAGACGGTCACCCACTACAGCAAATCTCTCAAAGCCAGTTTTGACGAGATGAGCGGTGGGTTTGGTGGGGCACCCAAGTTTCCCAGAGCTACGCTACTGGAGAGTATGCTTGACCTCTATACCATCAACCATGATAAACAGCTACTTATCATGGCAGAAGAGACCCTTAAAGGGATGGCAGAGGGTGGGATCTATGACCAGATAGAGAGTGGGTTCTACCGCTACAGTGTGGATGGACAGTGGCATATCCCTCACTTTGAAAAGATGCTCTACACCCAGGCTGAACTGCTACGTGTCTATAGCAAAGCTTATCTTCTTACACAGAAGCCTCTCTACAAAGAGGTGGTTGTGGCACTGACGTGCTTTGTCTCTAAACGTTTTGACCATGAAGCACTACTCTACAGTGCCAGCGATGCAGATAGCCTTACCCCAGAAGGAGAGAAAAAAGAAGGGTATTATTTTGTCTTTACCTATGATAAGAGTTATGCCTTTTTGAAAACAAAAGGCTATAGTGACACGGAGACCAAAGCTATACTAGACTACTTTCATATCAGCAAAGACGGTAATTTTGAGCATGACCACAGCAACCCAAATATTCAGCAAAGCGAACCAATGGCAGGTCTTGATAAGATCAAACTGGCACTTACAGAACTGAGAGCAGGCAATACCTATCCCTTTATCGATACTAAAATATTGACCTCATGGAACAGTATGTATCTCTCTGCCCTGATCACTGCATCAAAAGTAGATACAAAATATGGCAAAGAAGCGATCATGAGATTGGAGTCACTGCTTAAAACAATGCTGGTAAAGGGTACGCTCTATCATCAGATGCTTCCAGGGAAACCACTGAAAGTAAAGGCACTTTTTGAGGATTATGCCTTTTTGATCGATACCTTGGTAGATGCCTATGAGATAGACTATGAGACAAAATATATCACACTGGCTAAAACCCTGGCAGAAGAAGCGATCAAGAAATTTTATGACCAGGGGAGTTGGTATCTGAGTGATGATGCCTACCGTACGAAGACCTCTCTCTATGATAGCGCCTATGCCTCTCCTGCTGCTGTCATGACCAGAGCTCTATTTAAACTAGCACTACAAACAGATGACCTCGCACTGTATGAGGTAGCCCAAACATCCCTCTCGCAAAACCCCACGCTGCTTCAACAGTATCCAGACAGCATTGCCAGCATATTTGATACCTTTATCGGCTACAAAACAGAATACAAAATACTAAAATCCACCAAAGAAGCGCTACATAAGCACAAAGAGGAGATCGAGGCGCTTCATGACCCCTATCTGCTCACTAGAGTGATAGATCTAGAAAGTGAGCTCTATCTGGGCTGTACCATGAAACTCTGTTTTGCAACAGACAAGCATTTGGAAACAGTTCTGGAGAAGATTAAAGAGAGATAACTCTACCCATACAGGTCTGAGCTTAAGTATCGCTCTCCTGTATCACAGAGGATCGTTACAATTACTTTTCCCTGATTCTCTTCTCGCTGTGCCAGTAGTGATGCAGCATAGACATTCGCTCCCGAAGAGATACCTACCAGCAATCCCTCCTCTTTTGCCAAAGCTCTAGAGGTCTCTGTCGCCTCCTCATCACTCACCTGAATGATCTCATCATAAATCTCGGTATTGAGTACATCCGGAACAAACCCTGCACCAATCCCCTGTATACCATGTGGTGCAGCATTCTCACCACTCAAAACAGCAGATTTGGTAGGCTCTACTGCGACAATCTCTATCTCTGGATTATGCTTTTTAAGTATCTCTCCTACCCCTGTGATCGTGCCTCCTGTCCCTACAGAAGCTACAAAGATATCGATCCTTCCACTCGTATCCTCCCATATCTCGGGGGCTGTAGTCTCACGATGGATCTGGGGGTTGGCACGGTTAGCAAACTGCAAAGGAATATAAGCATTTTCCGTTTCTTTAAATATCTCGACTGCTTTGTCTATAGAACCTTGCATACCCAAGGAAGCATCCGTCAGCACGAGCTGTGCTCCCAATGCACTGAGAAGTTTTCTACGTTCTATACTCATAGAGTCCGGCATCGTGAGTATCAATTGCAAACCTTCTGCTGCACAGGTTGCAGCCAAGCCTATCCCTGTATTTCCACTGGTGGGTTCTATGATCGTAGTTGCATGATCTATAAGATTATTTTCCATTGCATCTTTGATCATATTGTATCCAATACGATCCTTGATGGAATGCGTAGGGTTGAGAAACTCACATTTCCCTAACACGATCGTTTCATTATTGCTTGCCTTTGTCAGTTTGACAAGTGGCGTGCTACCGATCAACTCCGTGACATTTTGTGCATATTTCATCTGTCCTCCTCAGCACTATAGATGCGTTAGTCTCCTATCGCCTGTGTCAGATCTTCTATGAGATCGATAGGGTCTTCCAGCCCGATACTCAGCCGGATCAAGCCACCTGTCACACCTGCCTCTCGCAGTTCTTTTTCTGAAAGCTGCTGATGAGTGGTGCTTGCTGGGTGGGTAGCAATGGATTTACTATCACCGATATTGACTACCAGCTTAAAGAGCTTGAGACTATCAGCCATACGCTGTGCCTCCTCTTTAGTCTCCAATTCAAAGCTCAACAGACCACTCGCCATCGTCTCTTTGAGATACTTTTGTGCCAGAGGATAATCTGGGCTACTTGGAAGTCCAGGATAGTTGACTTTTTGAACTTTGGGATGATCCTCCAAGAATCGTGCCACTTCTAATGCTGACTTTGAGTGCTGCACCATACGTAATGGTAGCGTTTCTAGTCCTTGGATAAAGAGCCAGGAGTTAAAGGGACTAGGCGTCGCACCAAAATCCCTCAGCAGTGCCAATCTGGCTCTCAATGAAAACGGTGGTAATCCCACCTCTGTATAGACCAGTCCATGATAGCTCTCATCGGGCTCTGTAAAGTGACTGTAGCGTGGATTATCCACAAGTTTCTGAAGTATCTCCTTGCTCTCTATCAGGATACCACCCAGTGCCAAACCCTGTCCTGTGGTATATTTACTCGTGCTGTGCACCACCACATCTGCCCCTTGCTTCAAAGGTTGGCAGAGAATCGGTGTCGCTACGGTATTATCCGCGCAGAGTAATACCCGATGCTTGGCAGCGATCATAGCAATCTTCTCCATATCGGTCATCTCTACAGTGGGGTTGGGGATGACTTCAAAAAAGATCATCTTACTTCGATCATCTATCTGCTTCTCCATGGCATCCAGATCATGGATATCAAAATACCTCGCTTCAATCCCAAAGCGTTTGAGTGTATGACCTGTAAGGGTAGTAGTACCGCCATATGCCTGTTTGGCGATGAGGATATTGTCTCCTGCTTCTGCCACATTGGCAAAGGCATAGAAGATCGCTGCTGCACCACTGGAGGTAGCGATCGCAGCCGCCCCCTCCTCCATCTCAGCAAAGCGCTTCTCCAGGATCTCGTTGGTGGGATTGGTCAGTCGGGTATAAATATTACCCAGATCTTTCAGTGCAAAAAGATTAGCCGCATGTTCTGTACTCTCAAACTCATACGCCGTAGTCTGATAAATCGGTACTGCCATGGTGCCTTGTTCATTGCCTTCATAGCCTGCATGTATAGCGATCGTACGCTGTTGCATAATATATCCTTGATATTTAATTATTTGTACAAATTATATCACAACCAAACCAATAACCATATACTACAGATGCTTCTTTGCTACCTTTGCACTACCTGTTTCAGGATAACCATCTATGATCGCCTGAAAAAATCTTTTTGCCTGTGTCTTGTCTCCATTTTTCTCTAGGGCAATGCCTGTATGCAAAAGCAGGGTATCCATATAGTTGGCATTTTCATTGGCTTCTGCACTCGTCTTGTAAAAAGAGATCGCATCCCCATAGTTTTTGGTTCTATAGGCAATTTCTCCTAGATAAAAATGGGTGGATGCTTTTTTATAGGCTCTCTTTTTAAGAATATCAAACCGCAACTTTGCCATACTGTATTTTTTCTTTTTCACCAACCTTACACCTCTGCTGTAGAGTGCAGAGGAGGAAGCAGATTCCAGTTTGTTCTCCCCCTTCGTCTTGCTCTCTTCAGGAGTAGAAGACTTGGGCTTCGTATGGCTTTTGGCAACCTTCCCGCTTTTCAGTGCTTTTTTCAATTCTGCTTTGGAGACATAATTACTATTGATTTTATCAATCATTGCACCAAGATCTTGTACCAATTTGGTATCGACACTATGTGTCGTAGAACTTGAACTTGCCTCTTTTTGTCGTATCTGATTCAGGGTTAAGCTCAATCCTTCTACGATAGACTTGAGTCCTTCAATCTCTTGTTTGAGCTGAGACTGCTCTTCTTGTAGAGAGATGATTGCATTACGATTCTTCTTGGTAGAACCATAGGCACCGGAATTCCCATACACAGAAGGCTCAGCATGGAGCATAGCCATACCAAGAAGTGATATAAAAATCAGATAGCGCATTCTGTTGTCCCCTTATTTATAGTCTGCACGCCGGTTCTCTTGATAACACTCTTTGGTCTTATCTTGACAATCCGGATTACTCTCACCATAGCTAACGACTTTGATCTTTTTCGCAGATATACCTTTGGCAACCATGGTATCTTTCACTGCTTTGGCACGTCGTAGTCCCAATGCATAATTATACTCATCCGTACCAAACTCATCACTATTTCCCTCTACCCGTATCTCACTCTTTCTCTTGAGTGTACTGGAGTCTCTGGATATTTTTCTTTTCTCTTGTTGACTTAGCTTATTGCTGTTATAGGCAAAATGTACACTATTCTTGCCTTTACCGTTTGTACCATTGGCACCCCCACTGACACCTCCACCTGCACCATCGAGTGTCACAGTATCAGAAGCAACCATAGTTGCACCATTTGGGTTGGGTGAAGCTACCTGTTGAGTACATCCACTCAATCCCAAGAGTAGTGTTGCTGCAGAGAGTATGATTACATTCTTTTTCATTCTTTTTCCTTTATTTAATTACCAATCAATAGATTGGATTTTTCTATTTCCCAAAGGGAAAAGCATCGTTTGGTTCGTTTTTAAGCCAATATATCCTATCGCGTTGACCCCTTTGTTCCGCTTGATATAGAGTACTGTATTCCCATCAGGAGCAAATCGAGGGAACTGGTTTACTCCCGTACTGGTAAGTGGTCTGACGCTACCCCCTGAACTGTTGGCAAGGTAGATATTGAATTTGTTTGCTCCCTCTTTACTGGAGTAGACAATACGCTTTCCATAGGTATCGCAACTGTTATTTTTCTTTCCGTGAAAGATCAGTTGAGAAACCGCCGTACTTCCTATTTTCTTCTTATATATATTGGGGCGTCCGATACGGTCTGAAACAAAAGTAATCGCACGCTCTCCTTCACTATATTTTCCATTGACATCGATCCCGCTAAATTTTGTAAGGCGTTTTGCACTACCGCTAGCCACATCATACTCATAAATATCCGGCTGAAAATTGGGAGCCATGGTCAGAAGCAGCTTGCTTCCATCCTTGCTGACATCCGAACAGATCAGCATACCCGGTGAAGAGACAATCTGCTTACGCGCTCCGGTATAGATATTGAGATGGTAGATCGTGGGTGTCCCTGTCTCATAAGAGGTATAATAAAATCCCTGTTGCTTAGGGTCACCCCATTGTGGAAAAAGATTAAGCCCTCCACGAATCACTGTCTTGGTATAGTGAAACGTGTAGTCAGCCAATAGTATCTCGCTCTTTTTTCTTCCTGTATAGCGTGTAAATACCACATAGCGATTGATCCATGCAATAGATTGGAATCCCAGTGCATCATTGATATCCGTAGTTGCTTTATGTCCAATAAATGGATATTTAGCAACAGAAGGGATTGCATACTTTTTTTCCAGGATGACTTTAGAGTTGCCACCTTTGATCAGTTTGATCTTCAAAACTGCCCCAGCTCCATTTTTAGCAAACTGATACTTCAAGATATACTCTTTTGCTCTCTGTGTCGGGTCAATGCTATTGCTATAGCTTCCGGTGATATATCTCTTATCCGGTACAAAGTGCCCACTGATTTTAAAGTCAGAAAAAAATACTTTATGCAGCTTTTTGGAGATCGGTGTTACACTACTGCTGTCTACGATTGCAATACTCGCTCTTTGATCCACATCTTTGGATATCTTGAGCTTCGCATCCGGTGCACCCAGAAGTATCAAAGGAAAGAGTAAAAGCCATATATATTTCATAAAAGTCCAATATTTTTCAATTTCTATTCACTAATTATAGCACGCTGTGCTGAAATCAATATTAAATAGTATGAGAGTATTTTTTTGATTACTTATTTCGGACTTACTATACCTTGTTTAGATTACCGGAACATTACTGATACCTATTCCGTAGCTTCAAATTCGACCTCTATCTCATACGGCTTTGGATGGGTGTGTCTTCCCAGCCCTATTGACTGGAGCTGCTTCAGATAGGTGATGAGTGCTTCATTGAATTCACTGTTGGCAGAGAGGTGTTTGATCTTGAATTCAAATCTTCCGCTGCTATAAACCGTCAGTAGGACAGCGATCTGTTCTCCAGCAAAGTTGGCTTGTTCTGGCCAGCCTCTAAGCTTTTCTTCTACAGAAGCAAGATATACATTCTCTATGCCTTTATCGCTATTGTTAGGCTTTTTCAGTGAATCTCTCACCCTTTGAGAGGCAGATTTTTCTGCTTTTTTACTCGCCTTTTTACTCGCCTTTTTACTTGTTTTTTTGGCTGGCTTACTTGGGGTTTTTACTGAGGAGAAGAGGCTCTTTGTTTTGATCTTTTTGGCCGGTTTTTTGGCTTTTTTACTCTTTTGCGGTACTTTATTGGGTGCGGTGATATTGCGGACTTTCTTAGGGGTGTGCTTTGGTTTTTTTACTTGACTCTTTTTTTTGCCCTCTTTTTTCTTACTTGGTATTTTCGCACCTGCCAAGGAAACAGCAATAGCATCACTATTTTTTTTGACATAGTGCACTGGCTTGTCACTACTGGAGCGATAGTTGAAATAATAGAGTACAGTCCCTGCCAGTAGCAGATAGATACCAATCGCAATCCCCCCTGAAATCAGTTTAAAACTATCTCTCATCATTGTGTGATCAGTGAAACCTTGGAGAAGCCGACATCCTTGACAGCCTTCAGCAGATACATCACGTCCTTATAAGCAAGGTTCTCATCCGCACGGATAAAGACATCGCTCTTAAAATTATATTTCTTGGACCTGAGCATAAAATTATCTGCAAAGTCCTTGAGCGTATACGTATCCTTATCCAAATAGATCTTCTGATCCTTGTCCATACGGATCGTAATGGTAGGGGTCTTGTCCTTGATCTTGCTTTGTGTGCCTTGAGGGAGGGTTACCTGCTCCTCATAATTGATCGTTGGTGCGGTGATCATCAGGATTGCCATGAGCACCAACATGACATCTACAAGTGGTGTAATATTGAGATCTGGATCATCATCCCAGCTAAACATCTGTTAGCCTTCTTGCGATCTCTTAGAGAGGATCACATCTGCTTGAGAGGAGAGTATAGAGCTAAGTTCATATGCTTTTCTTTTAAGGATGAGATGAAAAGTATAGGCAAAGATAGCCACAAAGATACCTACAGCAGTAGCAATGAGTGCTTCAGAAATAGCAGGTGCCACCACAGAGAGTGCCGCACTTTTTTGGGTAGCAAGGTGACTAAATGTTTCCAAGATACCAACCACCGTACCAAAAAGTCCGATAAAAGGAGAGGTAGACGCCACCACAGAAAGAAGGGTAAGCCCTTTGGTAGAGACACGCACGGTATCACTGATCGCTGCCTTGAGTATCTCTCTGTTGATGCTGCCTGAACGCTTGATATAGGCAGATAGTACAGACATTTTGGAGACATTTTCAGCACTACCCATGTAGAGTCGCGTCAAAGAGTCTGTTTCAAGATGAAGGCGTTGTTGTAAAAGGCGGTGTCGATAGATAAAAATCCATAACACAGCAACAAAATAGAGGGAGAGCAGCAGGATTACGAAGATCGTGATCGCACTGCTCTGAGTCAAATAGTCAAAAAGAAGAGAAAAGATGCTATCTTCCTACTGATTCGATCTTGCTGACAGCGTTTGCCATCGTAGCATTGGAGACTTCTGCACTTTTGAGAAGATCTTTTGCCGCTTGGATATTTTCAGAGATCTTACCCTCTTCATCGCTGAGTGCCACTGCACCATCTACGATACAGAGTGCTTTGTTCTCATCAATCTTTACATAGCCACTATTGATCGCAACCAGTATATCCTTTCCGTTTTCTGTCTCGATATCAATCACACCTGCAGAGAGAAGAGAGACCAGTGAAGCATGCTCAGGAAGCACGCCGAACTCACCCTGCTCACCAGGTAGTGTTACCTGCTTGATGTCACCATCATAGATCGCACCGCCAGGTGTGACTATTTCCAGTTTCATAGTTTTCATGCGCTTATCCTTTTAGGGCCTAAGCCACTTTCTCTTTCATTTTCTCCGCTTTAGCCACTGCTTCATCCATACTACCAACCATATAGAATGCAGCTTCAGGAAGATCATCAAACTCACCAGCGAGGAGTCCCTGGAAGCCTTTGATAGTCTCTTCGAGTGTGACATAGACACCTGGGCTACCTGTAAAGACCTCTGCAACGTGGAATGGCTGAGAGAGATATCTCTCTACTTTACGCGCACGCTCAACGACAAGTTTGTCATCTTCGCTAAGCTCATCCATACCAAGAATCGCAATGATATCCTGTAAGTCTTTGTACTTCTGGAGGATCTGCTGTACGCCTCTGGCTACCTCATAGTGCTCTTCACCAACAATTTGTGGATCAAGCATTCTAGACGTAGAGTCAAGTGGATCCACCGCTGGGTAGATACCTTTTTCTGCAATCGATCTGTTCAGAACAGTCGTAGCATCAAGGTGTGCGAACACTGATGCAGGTGCTGGGTCAGTCAAGTCATCCGCTGGTACGTAAACAGCCTGAACTGAAGTGATCGAACCTTTGGTTGTGGATGTAATACGCTCTTGGAGTCTACCCATCTCAGAAGCGAGTGTTGGCTGATACCCCACCGCTGAAGGGATACGACCCAATAGTGCTGACATCTCGGCTCCACTCTGTGCATATCTAAAGATATTATCGATAAACATCAATACATCCAGACCCATCTCATCACGGAAGTACTCCGCCATAGTCAAACCTGTCAATGCGATTCTGTTTCTTGCTCCTGGAGGTTCACTCATCTGACCGAAGCAGAGTGCAACCTTATCCAGTACATTAGAGTCTTTCATCTCGTGATAAAGGTCGTTTCCTTCACGGGTACGCTCACCAACACCGGCAAATACTGAGTATCCGCTGTGCTTGAGTGCAACGTTGTTGATCAGCTCCATGATGATAACAGTTTTACCAACACCAGCCCCTCCGAAGAGTCCAACTTTTCCACCTTTTGAGTAAGGAGCAAGAAGGTCAACGACTTTGATACCTGTCTCAAATACTTCTGTTTTGGTGCTCTGCTCTTCAAATGCTGGTGGCTCTCTATGGATCGACCAGGTATTTTTGGCTTCAAAATCACCTGCATCATCGATCGTCTCACCGATCACGTTGAAGATACGACCAAGTACCTCTTCTCCTACAGGTACTTTGATAAAGTCACCTGTGGCTTTGACCTCTTGACCTCTTGTAAGACCTTCACTCATATCCATCGCAATGGTTCGTACACGGTTGTCACCGAGTTGAATGGCCACTTCTAGTACCAATCTGGTCTCTTTACCATCAATGGAGATGGTTGTCTCTAGTGCTTCATTAATCCCTGGAAGGTAATCGGTGAAATCCACATCGATTACAGGCCCCAGTACTTGTATTACTTTACCTATCATTTTTTCTCCTCTTTCTTATTTCATTGATTCAACACCACTAATGATCTCGATAAGTTCAGTAGTGATCGCTTCTTGTCTTGCTTTGTTGTATTTGACACTCAACATGTCTACCATATCTTTGGCATTGTTGGTTGCTGACTCCATTGCTTGCATACGTGCAGAGTGCTCTGCAGCAAGTGAATCGATCAATGCATAGTACATCACATACTCCAGATATCTCTTGACCAAGGCCTCTAACAGCGTATCATCATCATCTGGCTCAAGCTCAAGCTCTGAGGTGGATACGGCATCATCAGAAAGTGCAGAAGCATCTACAGGGACCGCCTGCTCTTCTCTCACTTCCTGTGTGATCATGTTGACATAGCCATTGTGTACCACAATGATCTTATCTGTATTGCCATGGATATAATCTTCAATCGCTTCACCAATAAATGCTGCTGCTCTCTCATAGGTAGGAGACGCACTCAGATCACTGATCTCTTGTAGCATATCGATATTGTTGAACTTGAAGTAGGAAATACCCTTCTTCCCGATCGCTCTCAATCTCACCTTGACACCCTCAGCCGCATACTGCGCTAGCAGTGCGTTGACACGCTTGATCGTCTGTGAGTTAAATCCACCACATAGTCCCTTGTCTGCTGTGACAAAGACGATATCTACTACTTTTGGATTCTTCACCTCTTTGAAGTAGATATTGTCCAATGACTCTCCATGTTTGGAGATATTGGAAGCAATATCATGGATCATTTCAGTGATCTTGGCAGCATAGACTTTAGATTGTTCAGCAAGCTCTTTAGTTCGGTTCAATTTCGCAGAAGAGACGAGCTTCATCGCACGTGTGGTCTTCTGTGTATTCTTGACGCTTCCTATCTTGCGTTGTATCTCTTTTAAGTTAGCCATTGTTTAGCCTTTCACTTATGCCGAAAACTGTTTTTTAAAGTCTTCGAGTGCGTTACGCAACTCCTCTTCAGTACTGTCATCAATTTTCTGGCTTGTTCTGATCGCATCCAGAATACCTGCATATTTGGTATCGACAAAGAGGCTAAGCTCTTGCTCAAATCTACCAATCGCCTCTACGGGGATATCATCCAGGTAGCCTTTGGTACCGGCAAAGATAGAGATGACCTGCTTCTCAACAGGTACAGGAGAGTAAGGAGGTTGCTTAAGGATCTCAACCATACGCTCACCACGCTCTAGCTGGTGACGGCTATGCTCATCAAGGTCTGAAGCAAACTGTGCGAATGCCTGAAGCTCACGATAAGAGGCAAGGTCTAGTCTCAACGTACCTGCCACCTGCTTGATTGCCTTGATCTGCGCTGCACCACCAACACGAGAAACAGAAAGTCCTACGTTGATCGCTGGACGTACGCCTGAGTTGAAGAGGTCTGTCTCTAGGAAGATCTGACCATCTGTGATCGAGATCACGTTGGTCGGAATATAGGCAGATACATCACCCGCTTGTGTCTCAATGATTGGGAAGGCAGTGATAGAACCCGCACCCAACGCATCATTGACCTTTGCAGAACGCTCAAGGAGTCTAGAGTGTAGATAGAAAACATCTCCTGGATATGCCTCACGACCCGGAGGTCTTCTGAGGATCAATGACATCTCACGATACGCTACCGCATGCTTGGAGAGATCATCATAAAAAATAACCGCATGTCTGGCATTGTCTCTGAAGTACTCTGCCATAGTCACACCTGCATAAGGAGCGAGGAACTGGAGTGCAGAAGCATCAGAAGCCCCTGCATTGACAATGATTGTATACTCCATTGCACCATGCTCTTCGAGCTTTTTCACGATAGAGGCAACCGTAGACTGCTTTTGACCGATCGCAACATAGATACAGATCACATCTTGACCTTTTTGGTTGATGATCGTATCGATCGCCAATGTGGTCTTACCTGTCTGTCTGTCACCAATGATGAGTTCTCTCTGTCCTCGACCAACAGGTACGAGAGCATCAATCGCCTTAACACCAGTTTGGAGTGGCTCATGGACAGATTTTCTAGCCATGATTCCTGGTGCCTTCTCTTCAACAAATCGCTTCTCCGCTGCTTCAATCGGACCCTTACCATCGATAGGCTCACCCAGTGGATTCACCACACGACCGACCATACCGTCACCTACTGGGACTTCAAGAAGTGCGCCAAGTCTCTTGACACTCATTCCTTCGCTGATACCGTCTGTTGAACCGAGTACAACCACACCGACACTTGCCTCTTCAAGGTTAAGTACCATACCTCTAATACCATCTTCGAACTCGATCATTTCACCTGCCATGACATTGTTCAGACCGTATACTTTTGCAATACCGTCACCGACACTGACGACCTTACCTACCTCATTGATATCTACATCTATCTCGAAATTCTCAATTCTCTCTTTGATGATTGAGCTTATTTCGTCTGCTTGCAATTTTGCTGCCACTTCTTCTCCTTTCTATGATTAATATTAGAGTGCTTTTTGGATATAGTCAAGCAGTGCTGCCTTGACTCTATCTTTAGAAAAATTAAGCTCTAAGCCCAAATCCTCAACCTCAACCTTCACACCATTTAGATCACTTTCAACCTGCTCCAACTTAATCTCTGCACCACTGTGTTTGGAAAGTGCTGTCTCCAAACTTTTAAGCTCTGATGCATCAAGGGTATTACGACTTTCGACTCTACCAACAAAGCTGTTTGACTCTTTCTTCTTTTCAAATTTAAGAATCGCTGTCAAATCAGGGATCAGAGAAAGTCTTTCTTTCTCTCCCATGACTTTAATAAGCTCCACCAGTATTGGGTCTGCTTTTTTACCCAATGCTTCTGTGATCAATGCGACTTTATCCTCTGCGGTGACAAGCGGAGAAGCAATCATCTCTTTTGCTTTGGGCTCTTCCAATGCAGAGGCAACTCCTTCAAGTGTATTGATAAAACTTTCTATTTTTTTACCAGCATCGATCTCCATCAATGCTTTGGCATATCTTTTAGCTACGAGTTCTACCATCTTATGCCACCTTCTTTGCTATGACATCAACCACTTGCTTTTCGGACAAGGGGATATCATCACTTGTGATATTTTCATGTAGCACTGTATCAATCGTCTCTTTGATCATGCGTCTCTCATCATGCTCGATGCGCTCTTCATAGAGTTTTTCAAGCAAGTCAAGATCCTTGACTCTGTTCTCTGCCAAACGCTCTGCCAAAAGTGCTGCTTCTTTTTTACTGTCTGCAATGATCTCTTTCGCTTTGGCTTCACTTTCTACAAGAGCTTGTTCTGCATTTTTTTGTGCATCTTTTGCCTCTTGAAGCTTGGACTCTATCTCATTGAGTTGTCCAGCGATACCCTCTTTTCTACCTTTGAAAAAGTCTTTGATCGGAGAAGCTACAAGATAATAAATCAATCCGGCAAAAACCAAAAAGTTAAAGATACGAGGGATAAAGTCAGTATGGCGACCTGTCTGAGCAAAGTATCTGCTTGTCTCGTGTTCACCGCCAGATGCCATCAATACCGCAGGCAACATCAAGAGTACTATGTATAGTAATTTTTTAACCATTTCTTCTCTCCTCCTATAGTTGACTGAACTTGGCTTTCAAGCTCTCTTTGACCAATGGTATCTGTGAAAGAAGTGAATTTTGAAGTGCCACTTTTTCCTCTTCCAATTTTGCAGCGAAGCTCTCTTGCATCTTTTCCAGTTGAGTCTGTTTCTCCGCTACAGCCTCTGCTGTTTTGGTTTTTCCTTCCTCTACAACATCTTGTCGAAGCTTTGCGGCAGTGGCTTTCGCCTCATCCAGATTTGCTTGCGCTTTTGCCTGAAGCTCATCGGTGTTTCCGCCCATATTTCTCGCAGCAGTCATATCTTTGGCTATCGCAGCATCCCTGTCATCCATAAACTTCAACAACGGCTTATAGAGCTTATTATTCAGCTGATACAGCATCACGAAAAAGATCACCAACATGATAGCCATCAGCGATGGATAAATATCTAGCATCTACTCTCCTCTCAAAAAATTTAAGGCAATGGTATCAAATAGGGTGTTAAGTATGGGTTAAATTGTTATCTGTTCTCAAGAAAACTTATGAATTTTATTAGTTCTTCTTCATTTGGTAACACTATCTCAATTGTGTTACGTTTGCTCTTATGTGAGAAGGGAAGATTCTCTTCAATTCTCTTCTTTTCCTCTGCTCCGATTTTAAAGCTTGGTATGGCTGATTTTTTGATCAATGCCTTACTGTTTTTACCATTTTTGACTAGATTTTCTACTTCTCGTACACTGAGTTTTTGTCCGATGATCGTATCCACTGCAATATGCTGTTTTGCATCATCAAGTCCTACAAGAACCTTGGCATGTCCTTGTGTGATCTTTTGATCGATTAATGCCTTTCGTGCATACTCCCCTAGGGAAAGTAGCCGCATGGTATTGGTAATCTGTGATCTACTCTTGTGTACGATCTTTGCCAGCTCTTCATGCGTGATCTTATGCACAGCAATCAACTCTTGATAAGAGTGTGCAAGCTCTATAGGGTTAAGATTTTCTCTCTGTATATTTTCGATCAGTGCCAGCTCACGCATCTTGATCTCATCAAAGTCCACACTAGCAACAATGGCTTTGATCGTCTTCAGGTTGGCAATCTTATGGGCACGGAGTCTTCTCTCACCTGCTACCAGGATATAACGCTCATCCATAGAGACAACCACCACCGGTTGTAGTAAGCCATGCTTTTGAATGGAATCGCTCAATTCTTGTAGCTTCTCTTTATCAAAATGCTTTCTTGGCTGATAAGGGTTTGGATCGACGAGAGTGAGTTCCAGTTCTGCCACCAAATCTTGGATCTCTGAAGAGGCGATATCTTCTGTGGTTACCATCTCATTGGCATAGGCTTCGCCTACCTCTTCCAAGATCGCTCCCAAGCCACGTCCGAGTGCCATGCCTATGCCCTTATGATTGCTGATGCCAAGGCTTTATAGGCAACAGCACCTTTGGATCCGGAAGCATAGTCTGTGACCGGCTTACCGAAACTCGGGCTCTCTGCTACTTTGACATTACGAGGGACAACGATACATTTCTTTTTATGACTAAAAAGTTTATCTTTAAAATGATGTTCCAGGTCAGCTAATACCTGCTTGGAGAGGTTATTTTGATTGGAGTACATCGTCGGGAGAAACCCTTTGATCTTGAGTTTGGGATTAATCGTCTTTCTGAGTAGTGAAACCGTATTGAGCAGCTGTGCCAATCCTTCCAGTGCGAAAAACTCACACTGGATAGGAATGATCACAGAATCAGAAGCACTCAAGGCATTGATCGTGATCGGTCCCAGTGCAGGTGGTGAGTCAATAATGATATAGTCATACTTCGCTCTGATATCATCCAGCTTTCTTTTGAGGATCAACTCTCTATTTTTTTTGCGAGCATCATGAAACTCTTTTTCTATGCCTACCAGGCCGATATTCGATGGTGCCAGATGTAGCTTCTTGATCGACGTTTTGAGGATCACATCTTCCAGCTCTTTCGTACCGATAAGGACATGGTAGATATTGAACTCATAGTCCCCTCTTCTGTAGCCGAGATTTGTGGTTGCATTCGATTGAGGATCTGCATCAACGAGCAATACTTTTTTGCCTCTATCCGCCAAGGATGCAGCAAGATTGACAGCTGTGGTTGTCTTTCCTACACCACCTTTCTGGTTGGCAATACTGATTATTTCACTCATCGTAAACTATACACCTTTTCCCCCTCTATCATAAGCGAACCATCACTGCAAAGCATGGCATCTTTCATCTCTACTTTAACCCCGTTTCGATGGGTAAAATAGGATTTGCTAAGTTCAAATTCTATCTTGTATTGACTAAATACCTGCTTCCATTTTGGCTTTTTCTTTAGCAGGTCCAAAAAGATATTAAGTAGTATCAAGGGCGAAATATCGGTATCTAGGGAGCTATAGCCGTTTTGATTTTTTTTGAAATTGATACCAATCCCCAGTACCAGAAAAGAAGAAAGCTTCCTGGTGATCAATCCTCCTACTTTAGCATCATGCAAATAGAGATCGTTGGGCCACTTCAGCCATACCTCTTCAGAAGACTTTTTCAGTGCTTCTTTCATGAGATAAGCAAAGTAGATAGAAGCCGAAGCGGGAGGAAGATCGCTTGGCAGCCATGCTTCAGTCAGTGCCAAAGAAGCAAAAAAGTTTCCCTCCCCACCTGACCAGCTGTTCTCTCTGCTACCGATCCCGGCAGTCTGCTGAGCGGTGATTACCGCTGTCGGAGTATCGATATCACCACACTCTATTTTATCCAATAGATAGGTTTGTGTAGAGGGAAGACTCTTAAACGATACTATCTCCAACTTTCAACCCCCTTCCTGCACAATATGCTTTGGCACTCATCGGTTTTTTGGATGCTGGTTGGAGCTGTTCAATCCTCAAGCTGCCTTTACTGCAGCCCACTATAACGCTTTCATCTTCAAATCCAAGTATGATCGCTGCACTGTTCTGGCTCTCATTTTCTATGAGAGAAATCCCCTCGAACTTCGTACCATTGGAGGAAAATATCCCTGGCCAACCTTCAAAGGCTCTGTACTTATCATAGATAAGCGCTGCAGCATCAAAAGCTATCTCTCCATCACTCTTTTTGATCTTTTTACAGAGTGTGGCCTGAGATTCATCCTGCGATTGGGGAGTGATCTGCTCAAATCTCCTGATCGTCTCCAGTGTCAGTATACAGGCTTCCTCCGTCAACTGCGACATCAATGCATGAAGTCGCATATCATTAGGGATAACAAACTCACTCTTGAGAAGCATATCCCCAGTATCAAGCCCCTCCTCCATCAGCATAGAAGTAACGCCAGTCACTGTGTCTCCATGGAGTAATGACTGCTGTACAGGTGATGCACCACGATACTGTGGTAGAAGTGAGGCATGTAGATTGATACAGGAAGCGATATCCAGTATGCTCCGAGGTAATATCTGCCCAAAGGCTGCAACGATGATATAGTCAGGTTTGGCAGCACGGATCGCCTCTTCGATCCCTTCTTCACGCAAACGGTTTGGCTGCAACACCTCGATCCCATACTCCACTGCCAACGCCTTTACAGGGGGTGGTGTCAATACTTTTTTCCGCCCTACCGGACGATCAGGCTGTGTCAGTACCAAAGTAACCTCTATATCCTCAGCATTGATCAGTGTAGCTAGTATCTCTTTGGCGTAGTGGGGGGTACCCATATAGACAATTTTTGTTTTTTTATACATATATGCTCAATTCATCTTTTTTTCTATTACAATCCGTATCTATTATAGTCGGTACACTCTTGATCATCTCAATATACTTTTTATCAAATACGTTCTCTATAGCCCCTCGTAGGACATGCTCTTTATACCAATCCAAAGGCCTTAATGTTGCATCTATGTTCGTGGCCATATACGTATGTGCCTGTATGATTCCCTCTTCCATCTCTACCGAGATCTTGATTGAATCATACCCATACCCTTTCCCTTCTATATGATCTAGTTTCTCTTTATCAGTACCCTCTATCTCAAAAACCACTCCATAGATATAATCACTTAACCTATTGGTAAAATAGATATCACATTTACCTGTACCGTCTTTTTTTCCTATCTTATGAAATCGTAACTGGTATTTGAGAAGTTTTCCATTCCCTATCTTGGTAGCATTGATCCTTCTTTGCAGTCTTCTGCTGGACATATTGGAACCATAGGCAAAATAATACATACGCGTTAGCCCTTTATTTTTTCAATCATTACTTTTTAAAAACTGTACCACCCGTATGTTCACCATCCACAAGCAATGCTTTCACGTCACTCAGATCAAAGCCACTTGCCAAAAACATCTCTCTGCCATGCTGCATCAAGAAGTCAGCAGACTGTAACTTAGTTACGATCCCTCCTGTAGCGAAGGCATCATTGGGCGTGGCTTTGGCGGTGAGTTCCTCTTCAGAGATCTCTGTAACAATAGCTCTGGGTTGGGCATCCTCATGTCTGTTAGGATCTTTGTCATAATAAGCATCGATATCGGAGAGCAGAACCAGTAACTCAGCATCAAAATAATGGGCCACATGGGCAGAGAGACGGTCATTGTCTCCGAACACCAGCTCATCGATACTTACCGTATCATTTTCGTTGATGATAGGTACTACACCGTTGGCAAGTAGCGTATCTATAGCTATTTTGGCATGCTTGGTCGCTTTGCGTGAATCAAAAACATCTGCACTCAACAGTACCTGAGAAGAGAGCATCTGATACCCTGAAAAAAGTGTCCGATACATAGAGAGTAGGTAAGGCTGACCAATCGCTGCGAGTGCTTGACGATTGGCAACATTGGCACGGTCGATCTGGAGCTGTGTATAGCCTGCGGCTACCGCTCCAGAGCTGACAAGGATCACCTCTGTGCCTTTGGTTTTGATCTGGCTGATCAGTGCAACCAATGCTGCGATCCGATCCTCAGCCATACCTCCATTCTCTGTCAATACATGGGAACCTACTTTGAGCACCACACGCTTCATCACTACTCCTCGTCTGCTTTTTTATCTTGTTTGGTCTTGGCTTTAGCCAGATCTGCCAATGCATATCTCAGCACTTCAGTCTGGATCTGTGCCACAGATGAGATCGGTAGCACAAAGGCAGGCTCATCCAGGATGAGATCCTCCCACTCCTCTTTTTGATGGGCATAGTTACTATAGCCTTTGGTGTCACCAAACTTTGCCAATGCATTATTGGGTTTGAGCCCAAGGTCATTCAAGAACTGCTCTGCTTTTACATTGACTTCATCAAGGCTCATCGCATCGATCTTGGTGATCGCTACTGCATGAGGACGTGCTGCCAGCTCTTCGGAATACTTAAGTAGCTCCTCCTTGAGGATCTCATACTGATACTTCATCTCACGGTAGTTGGTCGCATCGATGAGCAGTAACAGGGTCTTGGTACGCTCTATATGTCTGAGGAACTCCAACCCCAATCCACGTCCATCACTCGCTCCCTCAATGATCCCAGGGATATCTGCCATCATAAAGGAGTCATACTCTCCCACCATCACCACACCGATCTTTGGAGTAAGGGTAGTAAACTCGTAGTTGGCGACCTTTGGTCTGGCATTGGAAAGGGTAGAAATGAGGGTAGATTTTCCTACATTGGGAAAGCCTACCAGCCCTACATCTGCGATCAGTTTCATCTCCAATTGCACTTCACGACTCTCTCCAGGCAAGCCTGGCTGTGCATAGGTAGGTCGTTGATTGGTAGAGTTCTTGAAGTGGGTATTGCCCAGTCCGCCTTTGCCACCTTCAAGGAATTTGATCACTTCACCCTCGGTCACCAGATCCAGCAACATCTCACCTGTCTGGGCATCGATCACCTGTGTACCGGGAGGTACAACAATAGTCGTGTCTTTACCCTTTCTACCATAGCAATGCCGCCCTTCTCCTGGACGACCATTCTCCGCTTTGATAACCCTACGGCCTCTCAATGCCGAGAGGGTATCTGTATTGTTGTCTATTTTAAAAAAGACGGATCCTCCACGTCCTCCATCTCCACCATCTGGGCCACCCTGAGCCACAAATTTTTCTGTCCAAAACGAAACACACCCTGCACCACCTTTGCCGGAAGTGATAGTGAGTTCTACGCTATCTACAAACATCTATTGCCTTTTTATTCTCTATGATTTCTCTATATATATCGCTGCTCTATGAACCTATCATCGATTCCTGAGCCTGTCGAAAGATTTCGTAATTATACCCAATTTAGCACTTATCTATAATTATGACTCATGATATCCAATATCACCTCATCGGTCTCTTTCATTCCCTCACCTGCCAGCTTGCCTACATATGCCAGCGTCTGCTCGATATCATTGGCGATGATACCATCTCCACCATGCATATATTCTCCATGCGTTGCCAATACATAAGAGTCAAAGGCAGCGGTCACTGTCGTAGAGATCTTCATGGCACAGGAGGATTTGGCTCCATCACAGATGATACCTGAGACATCACCTAATGTGTTGGCGATGGCATGAGAAATTGTATCCAGATCATGCCCATCGATAAAACAGAGTGCCCCACTCACTGCTGCAGCGGCACAAATCACCCCACAGTAGGCAGAGAGTCTGCCCACATGGGTTTTGATATGTACCGTACTCAGATGTGAAAAGAAGAGTGCCCGTATCAACTGTTCTCTCTCAACCTCTCTAAATGCTGCATACTTGATCAGTGCCAATGAAGCGGTCATACCTTGATTACCACTGCCACTGGTAGTCATCACTGGCAGCGCAGAGCCACTCATCCGTGCATCACTCCCTGCAGCAGCAAAGCTGGCTGCCCGGTTACGGATATCGTCTCCATAAAAACCGCTCTCGATCTGATCACGGATCACTCTACCGATATTGATCCCGTAGTTTCCCGAGAGTCCTTCATGGGCAATCTTGGAGTTAAGGGTGATCACCTTGCTCATTAGTGGCTCTATCTTCGCCAAAGGAATCACTTTTGCCAGTTCATAGATCAGTTCGATCGTAAGGATACTGCGATCCTCCTCAGGGGTATTGAAGACCTTGTCATTGCAGGGTTGGGAAAGAAGGACACCTTTATCACGTTTAATCTTGGTGATGTTGGTATGGAAATGCTTGATCTCCACACTTCCACAATGCGCTTCACTCAAAAGCTCCACCTCAATATAGAGCTTTTCTGGGGTATCTTCATGGATCACCTTAATCGTTGCCGCTTCCATAAAAGCACGTACCTGTGCCATCTGCTCCGGTGTGATCGTACTGATCACCTCCAGATCTTTACTGGCATCTCCAAACATAAATCCCATCACTGCTGCTACTTCAATCCCTACCATTCCCCCACTATTGGGGACAACCACACTTTTGACATTTTTAATAATATTGCCTGAAACATGGATGATCACCTGAGTGATCTCTTCATGTGGGAGCACCTCTCTCGCCTTTGCTGCGGCAAAAGCGATCGCAATTGGCTCTGTACAGCCTTGGGCAGGCACCACCTCTTCATGTAAAATACGCAACACTTTTTCGATCGTCTCTTCAGTAAATTTCATGACTTAGCCTTCTAAAACTTCTGGTTCTTTAACAAACATAAAGTACCACCACAGTGTCATTCCATACACAAAGATAGAGAGTACAACCACTCCGATCGTCACAGCTTCAAACATCTCTCTATAAGGAAGATCATGCGGAAGCATATGTACCAGGATGATAGAGAGTGCCCCTTTCATCCCACTAAAGGTAAGGATAAACCAGCCCTCTTTCCCCACAGGTTCGATATGCTTTGATTTGGCTCCCAAAAAAGCAAACTTTGCCATGGAGAGTGCCCGTATCACTGTAGTAATACCGAACATGATCAGTATCTCTTTCCAATACTTGACCAATATCTGCAGATCTACCATCTCTGCCAACACAAAGAAGATCATCGCTGCAGCAATATAGCCAAACTCTGATGCCATCTCATAGATATACTCCAGCCGTTCATTAGTCGTCGCTACAAACTTACTCAGTTTGGTTTTTTTGAATGTACTACTAAATCTACCGGTAGAAAGCTCCTCTTTTTCATTCTCTATATCAATATCGATAAAGACCTTTGTACCAATAATCGCTACGATCAGGGTTAAAATTCCACTGATATGAAAATGTTCTGCCAATACATAGGCACTATAGGCTTCCACCACAAAAGCAAAGAACTCACTGCGCTTGTCACTGAAAAGCTTCATGATCAGATAAAATGCTATCGCAATACCCAATCCAAGCACGGTACTGAAAGAGAAGACTTTCAGCGAAGAGAGTGCAGCCTGTCCAAAAGTCATATCACCACTACTCATCCAAGGTAACCCGATAAAGAAAAAGGCGATGACCGCTGTAGCATCATTACCCAGAGACTCACCCTCGATCAACACTTTGGTCTGATGAGGAATACCTTTAAACTGCGAAAGAACCGATTGCACACTGACTGCATCGGTTGCCATGTTGATCGCAAACAGTGTTACATAGGCACCCAGGCTAAGTCCTGCAAAGATATCAAAGTAGTAGAGACTCGCCCCTACGGTGATAGAGATCGCCACAGAGACCACTGCCAGATAGAAGATCTCAACCCAGTAACGCTTCACATCGTCAAAATGTAAATGTAATGCATCTGCCATAAAAATAAGCGGGATACAAAAGATAATCAGTGTATCAAACCCACTTTTGAGATCTATGGGAACCAGATGCGGTGTCATAGTATAGATCAGATAGGAACCGATAAGCAACAAAAATACCGAGGGTATCTTAAGTTTCGATGCGATGGCATTGGAGAGTATCACCAATGAGAGGACGGTAATCGTCGTGATCTCTAGTGCAAAAGAGTGCATGATGTTTGCCTTATAGTGATGTAATCACTGTTCATTATGATGCTATTGTACTGAAAAAGTGGAAATAAATAGAATAGTTGTAGGCAAAAGCCTACAAATGGGAGAGATTATGCAGGAACGACAGAAACTTTCTTCTGGCTTGCAGTTCTATTTTCAAACTTAACTACACCTTCTACTAATGCAAAGATAGTATGATCTTTACCCATACCTACACCATTACCTGGGTGTACTTTTGTACCTCTTTGTCTGATGATGATGTTACCAGGTATGACTGCTTCTCCGCCATACTTTTTCACGCCTAGTCTTCGTCCAGCGGAATCACGGTTATTCTGAGTTGATCCTTGACCTTTCTTGTGTGCCATTTCGTCTCCTTACGCTTTATTTTTTATGCTTAGCTTACGCTATCTTAGTAATTCTAACTCTAGTAAAGTCTCTTCTGAAACCTCTTTTGAGCTTAGAGTCTTTTCTTCTTCTCTTCTTATAGATGATCACTTTTTTATCTCTACCTTCATTGATCACCTCACCTTTGACGACTGCACCCTCTACAAACGGAGTACCTACTGTCAATTCACCATTGTCTACTGCGAGTACTTCTTTGAACTCTACTGCAGATTTTGGCTCTAGTCCCATGTTGTCGAAACAGATGATATCGCCCTCTTGGACTTTAAACTGCTGACCACTTGCTTTAATGATTGCGTACATTGCAAACCCTTTATGTGTATTAATCTCTCTAAAAAGTTTGGGATTATATCCAAAGTTCTATTAAAAAAATTTGAAACGAAAGAAAAATTTTCCGACTCTATACATATTCCTTAGTAACGTACCTTGATATCTTGAGCCCTGATCGAGTCAATCAGGTCGGTCAGTTTCTTCATCCTCTCCTCTTCAGCATGCAGCGCATTTTGTGCTTCAAGGTTAAATCCAGAGAGCTTCTTCTCCAGATACCCTGTATCAAAACGAGCAGCAACAAAATCTGCATCTTTCACGATCTGCTGATGTAGTGGGATATTGGTAGGTACGCCTTCGATAACATATTCACTGAGTGCTCTGCGTGCTTTTCGCATCACACCACGCCAATCCAGTGCATACACGATCAGCTTACCAATCATCGAATCATAGTGAGGTGGGATTTTGTAGCCACTATATGCTATGCCGTCCATTCTTACACCAAATCCACCGGGAGCTAGGTAGTTATTGATCGTACCCGGTGCCGGTGCAAAATCATTTTGCACATCCTCTGCATTGATACGAAACTCGATGGCATATCCTTTGAAGCTGATATCCTCTTGCAGGTACTGCAACTTGTCACCCTCAGCGATCTCTATCATCCGCTTTACCAGATCAAGACCAGAGATCATCTCTGTGATGGTATGCTCTACCTGGATACGGGTATTCATCTCCATAAAATAAAAATGATCTTCACTGTCTACGAGAAACTCCATCGTTCCAACACTCTCATATCCCAACCGAAACATAGCTTTGGTACTAGCACGGTAGAGCTCTTTGCGTATCTCATTTGATAGATTAGGAGCCGGTGCGATCTCTACCACTTTTTGATGACGACGTTGGATCGAACAGTCCCGATCAGATAAGTGGACTACATTGCCATAAGAGTCAGCAATAATCTGTACCTCGATATGTCTTGGGTTCTCAAGGTATTTCTCTACAAACACCTCATCTTTCCCAAAAAATCGTAAAGACTCCTGCGTGGCTTCTTCAAAGAGTTTGGAAAAACTCCCCGCCTCTGTCACGATACGCATACCACGACCTCCACCCCCAAAGGCAGCTTTGATAATCACAGGATAGCCGATCTCTTCCGCAATAGATCTACCTTCCTCTGCATTTGCAATAGGCTCTATCGTCCCTGGTAATATAGGTACACCCAGCTCCTTCATGGCACGCTTCGAGGCAATCTTATCCCCAAAGAGATCAATATGCTCTGCTTTGGGACCAATGAAAATAATACCAGCCTCTTCACAAGCTCTTGCAAAATCTCCATTTTCGGATAAAAAACCATACCCTGGATGAATCGCATCACAGTCTGCTTTTTTTGCCAATGAGATAATACGGTCATAATTAAGATACGCTTCAATAGGATCACCGAGAATAGGATAGGCTTCATCCGCTTTGCGTACCCAGACACCCTCGATATCCACTTCAGAAAAGAGAGAAACACTTTTGATCTCCAACTCTCGACATGCACGGATGATCCTTAGTGCGATTTCACCACGATTGGCAATCAAAATCTTCTGTATTTTTTTCATCTATACGCTCCTTTTTCGATAAACTCTACCATATGAGCAAGAAAAAAAGTATCTAGATTGATAAGGTTATTCTACCCATGGAACTATCAGTAATTCTGATGCAAAATCCTTGCTATACACTCTATCTCTACCTTTGCATTTAAAGGTAGTGTCTTGACAGCAACCGTACTTCTGGCTGGTCTGTTATTGAGAAAATACTCTGCATAGACTGTATTAACTGCCACAAAATCATCCATATCTGCCAAGAAGATTGTTGTCTTCACTACATCTTCATACCTAGCACCTGCTTCGGACAAAATAGCACCCAAATTTTTGAGTACCTGATGTGTCTGAGCATGGATATCACCTTCTAACATATTTCCCTCTGGCGTCAAAGGGATCTGTCCTGCGGTATAAACCATACCCCCTATCTGCACTGCCTGCGAATAGGGCCCTATAGCTGCAGGTGCGCCTGTTGTTGAAATCTCTTTCATAGTGTCTCTCCTTAATTATTTTCGTAAAAGATATAGCTGGTAGAGTAGTCAGAAAACTCAAAATAGGTCTTGTTCTCTCCTGCATCTTTTTTCATATTGAAATTTTTGTCATCATAGCCATAGCCATAACGATACGGTCTTGCTACTGCATCATTGGTGCCGTATGCGGTAGAGAGCTTATCTATTTTGATAAAGCGCTTAACCAACTTATCGCCTGCATAGATATCTAGCACACCATTGGTACCCGTCCAGTTCTGTATCGATCTGCTGAGGCTGTTTTGTGTCTCTTGGGTACAACCGATTAATAGCAGCACCATACTTATCGCTAAAATGATTTTTTTCATGCTGACTCCTTGGTATTATTATAGCAAAAATTACTAAATAGGCATCTCGAATTTCTGAGTGATGAGCTCTCCTTCTTCACTGAAGTAAAGATAGTAAAGCATCTCTTTTGCTACGGGAAGCCCCGCCAAATAACGCAATGCCAGATTGGCTTGGAGAGAGCCGATATGCATCACAATCGGAGCTGTGATGCCTGCAGGTGTATGGTCAGAGATATTCATCGACTCAAAACTTGACTGCTCAAAGAAGCAGACCTGCCCATGAAATGCCTCAACACTCCCATAGATCCATGGTATACCCAGCTCTTTCGCATACCGGTCTATCTCTGCTCTGACAGGGAGATTATCCGTCCCATCGAGGATCAGGTCATAATGGTTGCCCATCTGCCTAAAATCCTCAAAGCCCATATCAAAGGCTGTAGATTTGACAAAAGGGTTTTTGCGTTTGATCAGCTCCGTGACTGCTTTCGCCTTACTCTTGCCTTCATCCTCCAACGTAAAGGCAATCTGTCGATGAATGTTGTGCAGAGAGACAGTATCAAAATCCACCATATCCACCACACCGATCCCCGAAGTTCCCAGTGCCATCGCTAAGGTACTTCCCAAGCCACCTGCTCCGATAATAGCGATCTTTTTGTGCTGAAGTGACTTTTGGGTTGCTTCTCCCCAGAGCTGTATTTGTCTGTTAAAATAGTCTTCTACGACCATCATTTCTCACGCCTCTCTATCTCATGAAGAAACTGCCAAGAGCTATGGTGCTCTTTGATCGCCTTTTTATTGATGGGCTCGATAAGCATAGACTCTTTATCCTCTAGCATCATCTCTATCTCTCCTTCAGGATTGACCAGCATGCTGTCTCCGTAAAATCGCCAGGCGATCTCGCCATCAACGAACTCCCCCAAACGGTTGGCACGTAGGATGTAGCAACCATACAGAAAAGCCCTGCTTTTGATCAGCTCTTTCCAGCGTTCATGAGAGCCGAATGTAGAAGCGGTAGGCAACAGTACGATATCGACCTTTTCACGCCTCACAGCATCCCAAAGAGGATCAAAATGTAGCTCAAACCCAGCCATCACAGCGATCTTGAAGCCTTTGTGCTTGAAGATCATCGGCGTATGTAGGGGCTTGACCTTGTTGTTGAAAAATCCTGCTTCATTCCAATGCTCATAGGGGATCAATATCTGTTGTGTATAGAATTCTGTCTTTTTCGGACTGATCTTGGCAATGGTTTTATAGAGTTTTTTCTTTTTGACAAGGATGATGGGAACGATAAATGTCATTTTGTAAGATTTGGCAAACTTCTCCAGCATTTTGAGATGTTTTTTGGTCTGCTCTTTGACCATATTGCGGCTCATGCCTTCGAGTTCTCTAAAGAAATGGTTGAGCACATACTCTCCAAAGAGCATGATCTCCACCTTTCGCTCTTTGGCTTTTTTGAGATAGAACTCCAACCGTGTGGCATTCATACCCAAGGTAGGTAGCTGTAAGGCACCTACGATCAGCTCTTTCATGAACTGACCCCACTCTGCGCTTTTTCTATGGTCTCCACCTTGAGCTTGGCACCTTCGATCAGCGCTTGTGCCTCTTTGATGGTCTTTAGCCCCTCTTCATAGAGCTTTACACTCTGCTCCAGTGTGATCTCTGGATCCATGAGTTTCTCTAGAAGTGTTTTGGAGTGGGCCAGCTTTTCTTCAAATGTTTTATTTTTCATGTAGTCAATGCCTCTTTTAAAATTTTCTCAAACTTCTCTATCTCTACCAAAAAGGCATCATGCCCATAATCACTCTCGATCTCATGGTAAGCATGCTGCTGCTCATTACGCTCCATCATACGAGCGATATGTGCCATCTCAGAGGGGAAGAAGAGGTAGTCTCCTTTGAACCCGATAAGATGTGTCTCAGCCTTCACCCTCAGTATGGCTTCATGTAGAGAATCATACCCTCTGGAGAGATTAAAGGTATTGACCGCTTTTGCCAGATAGAGATAGCTCATCGGGTCAAAAATACGGGAGAAATTGTTGGTATTGTACTCCATATACCGCTCCACTTCATAACGGCCGAAGAGTTCAAAAAGTCCATCCGTACCGACATAATTGCGTCCAAACTTCTCATCCATAGAGGTGGGGCTCAGATAGGAGATATGCCCTGCGATCCGCCCGATCGCCAGTCCATCCAATCCCTGCTCCACAAAGGCATCTTTGGCATAATTACCATGCTCAAAACGCGTATCTCTACGGATCGCCTCCATCGCAACCTTGTTAAATGCGATCGTCCATGGGCGTGTCGCATAGGTCGCTGCCAGTGCGATGATCCTATCTGCAAAATTGGGATAATCCACAGCAAACTGTAGTGCTTGCATCCCGCCCAGTGATCCACCCACGATTGCTTTGAGATGGTGGATACCCAGAGAACTCAACAGCTGCTTCTGTGCACGGATCATATCTTTGACTGTGATGACTGGAAACTTTAGTCGATAGGGTGCTTGACTGGGATAGGCATCACTCATCGGCCCTGTACTGCCATAGCAAGAGCCCAGTACATTGATACAGATAACAAAGTGCTCAGTCGTATCGATCGCTTTGTCTTCACCGATCACACCATCCCACCAGCCAGGTTTGCGATCATCCTCATACTGCCCTGCAGCATGGTGACTCCCTGTCAAAGCATGACAGACCAGTACCACGTTGTCCTTGGCATCATTGAGTACCCCATAGGTCTCATAGGCAAGCTCATACGGCTCCAGTATACGCCCACTTTCTAGATACAATGGTGTGGTAAATTTAGCTACTTTGGTTTCTATCTGCATGTCTGTCTTTAGGTTTGGAATCAAGGAAAACTCTATGTATAGGTAATACCTACAACATCTCCTATGCATAGAGGTTCTCTTAAGCTATTTTATCAAAATTGGGCTTTAGTTGTAACGACCTTTGACAATCTCACTTGCCCAATACTCTATCTGCTTGGTATCCAGTCCTCCCGTGAAACGATCCATCTCTTTGCCATGGATGAAGAGTATCGTGGTAGGAATACTCTGGACATGATACTTGCTGGCTATAGCCTGCTGCTTGTCCACATTGAGTTCTGTAAAGATGATTTTATTGACATACGATTGGGACACTTTTTTATATTTGGGGGTCATACGCCTGCAGGGGCCGCACCATGCTGCCCAAAACTTCACAAGCACTGGCTTTTTGGAGGAGAGTATATGCTGAAAGTTTTTGGGGTTGAGATCGATGACTGTGCTGCTGCCCGCACTCAGGCTCTGCACACCTAGTAGCATAGATGTGACCATGAGGATTTTGACTATTTTTTTCATAGGAGATTATAGTCAAAAATCCTAAATAGCAAGGTTCTCCCTAAAACCACATCCTCTTGAGGACATTCTCTTTGGTCTTGATCATGTAGGAGATGATACCTGCTACATGCATCACGATCAGTGCCATGAGTAGCTTCGTTGCTACGGCATGTACGCCACCTGCCAGTTTACTAAGGCTCGTAGCATCTGCGTAGAGTTCCGCCTCTTTACCAAAAAAGACGATGTCTCCCAACCCTGAAGTATTGGCAGCAACCAGACCACTCAGTCCAACAATGATAAGCATGAGATAGATCAAGCGGTGATTCCATTTGATGATCTGCTCTCTGCCTATACCTACCTCTAATGGCTTCATCTCAGGATGCTTGCTGACTTTGAAAAGGCGTACAAAAGTGATCACTGTGATCAAAGCCCCCAGGATCATATGTCCTTTGAGTGAGCCTATTTTATCTACATTGTTTGGCATCTCTGAGAGGATCAGCCCTCCGCTTAGCAGTACAAAAGCAATCAGTGCCGCATGTATCCAGTGGATACGCACCATACATTTACTGTATTTTTCCATGGTTTCTATTCCTTGTATCAATTTCAGCGAATTGTATACAAGGATTTACTAACGAACCCTAACGAACCCTTAACGATCTTTTAGATATCTCTCCAAACGCGCTACCCCTTCTCTCATATGTGTGATACTTCGTGTATAGGAAAATCGCAAGTAATGGTTCGTACCATTACTGCCAAAGTCGATCCCTGGGGTCACTGCGATATGGATCTCTCTGAGGAGCTCTTCGCTAAATGCCACGGCATCCTCGGTATAGGCTGAGACATCACACCAGAGATAAAATGCCCCATCAGGCTTGGCATCAATTTTAAAATAGGGACTGAGTGCCTCATAGAGATAGTCCCTTCGAGCTTGAAAATCCTCTCTCGTCTTTGCCAGGTGGCCATAATCAAAGGCTTCCAGTGCAGCATACTGACTCAATGTCGGTGCAGAGATATAGAGATTCTGTGCGATGATCTCTGCAGGCCGTACCAACTGCTCAGGCACGATCATCCAGCCCAGCCGGATACCGGGCATACAGAAGTACTTGGAGAAACCGTTGATCACGATCACCTCATCACTAAACTCCAGTGCTGTAGCCGCCTTGCTATCATAGACCAGCCCATGATAGAGCTCATCAGAGATAAAGGCGATATCCCTCTCTTGACAATAATGGATCAGTGCAGAGAGGTTCTCTCTACTATAGATCGTACCGGTAGGGTTGGAGGGAGAGGAGATATGCAGTGCCTGCATCACATGCCCTTCCAAATGTTCTGGGCTGAGCTGGTATCCATCCTCCACACCGATAGGCATAAAGAGCGGCTCCACATCCACCATATGGGCAAAGTTCTTGTAGCAGGGATAGGAGGGATCACTCATGCCCAGTACCTCTCCATGTCGTAGTGTCAGCAGATACGCCACCAGAAAGGCGATACTCGTCCCCGGTGTGAGCAGGATATGTCCAGGATCTACCTCTACCCCATACTCCCTATGGTAATGTGCTGCTATCTTCTCTCTCAGCTCCAGCAAGCCCAAACTCTCTGTATAGGAGAAAGCATCCTGTTCAACTGCCTTTTTGAGTGCCGCTTTGACTCGGGGAGAAGGAGGCAGATCAGGCTGTCCCACCTCGAAATGGATCGTATCCTCATATTTTGCCGCTTCCCGTACCAGATCCATCACACGAAATGAACTCATCTTGTTATATCTCACACACAACCTCTCAATTTTTCATTCCTCGGTTCCTCATTTTAAGCTCCTCTTTCTTCATTCCAAATTCTACCCTATTTAACCTAGCATGCTATAATCATTATCACTATTTTGGGAGTACTTGAATGAAAAAAATACTATCTGTTTTGCTACTGCTTATCACTACCCTGTTCTCTGCTAGTCCAGAGCAGGTAGAGCGTTACCTTATGCTCTCTCACGCTGAAGAGGATCTAATCGAACTCGAGTCAAGCTTTACTGCTATGCAGAACCGTATGGATGCCAAGGACGGCAACGGTACCACGTATGATACAGAACTGCTCACCGTACGTTTCCGTGAACATCTCCAAAAAACCCTGAGTGAGAGCGAGATGGAGAAGGTACTGGAGAACTACAAGAGCGATGCCCTGCTAAAGTTTGTCTATGAATCTAGTGACCCGGAGGGTGACTTTATGGAGATCCAAAAGTATGCCAAAGAGGCCAAAGCCGACCCCGAACTCGAAAGCCGTCTGGGCATTGTCAAAAAGATCAACCAGTACTATAGCAACAAAGAGGCGATCATACAGATGTTTGATACCTTGATCGTACCGGTGATGAAGCGTCTAAAACCCAATGATTCTGACGAGGATCGGATCAAAAAGATGCGAGAAAAATACCTCGAATCCATGATCAAAAATGGCTACAACCAGATCCTCTATGCCACCCGTGAATTCAGCACTGAGGAGCTCGATGAGCTACTGGAGATCGCCAAAACACCTGCCATGGGATATGAGACCAAAGCCGTCTATGGGGCAATGGCATACGCCATGCAGGAGTTTATGGAGAAGATGGCAGACCGCATGGGGCACAGAAAAGGTACTAAAAGTAAATAGTATGTCTATTGCAGAGATAGATCTCTCAGCCACACACATACTTAAAAAGGGAAATCATGAAACACTTCATCCTATGTATCTCCTTACTTGCTACACATTCAGTGGCTAACACCTATACCTTGAGCCCCCTATCCATCACCAAAGATATCACCTGTTTTATCGGGGATTTCAATCCACCCACCAAATCGAACAAAGGGTTTGTCTCCAATGTCTGCTATATAGATATGGGAGACAGCATCGTGGTGATCGATCCTGGTCCTACCTATCTCTTTGCCAAAGAGCTTCATCAACAGATCCAAAAGACCCATCCAGATAAAAAAGTCTCTCATGTTATTGTCACAAACTTTCATGACGACAGGTTATTAGGTGCTTCTTACTTCCAAGAGATCGGTATCAAAATCGTCGGGCACAAGACGATCAATGAAGATATCCAAAAGTATCAAGGAAAGTTTGAAAGGATACAAAAAATCACTACCAAAGCAGAGTATGCTGGTACCAAGATTATCAAGGCAGATACCCTGGTTGATGGTGGATATACGATCAAAGGAAGCCGCAAAACCCTAGAGATCATCAAGCCTAGCAAGGTCTCTGAAGAACGCAGTGATATCGCAGTCTATTGCAAAGAGGACAGCTTCCTCTTTGCAGGAAATATCATCTTCAACGGAAGAATGTTGAACTACCGTGAAGCCTCCAGTATAAATGGCTGGATCGAAGCACTAGAGAACCTCAAAAAACGAAAAGCCAAATACATACTCGGTGGACATGGAAAAGAGTATGATACAAACTCATATCGGTTTTCCCTAGAGTACCTAAAAGTACTCAAAGAAGATGTATCCTCTGCCTATAAAAATGAGATAGAAAGAGAAGATGTAAAAAAAACATTTAGAAGTAAAGCTTTTGAAAAAATGCCCTATTTCCAACAACTTAACAGCAACAACATCAATAAGTACTATGACCAACTTGAATGGGCTGAATAGGACAAAGTAGTTGCACACCCTTATATATCTCTGCCTTAAACAATGTATAACTTTCCTATAAAAGATAGAGATATCTCAGCCTCACATTTTTTTCATTACATCAAAATTATAAATTAATATATAGTTGAAGGGGTAAGGCAAAGATTGTAGTATGGGTTATTTATAGTGCATTGGTCAATAAACTATGACGAAGAGTTGGTATAGCTCAAAAGGCCAGCGTTTATCATGCTATGTGCCTATATAAAGCACTATATATTCTCACTCAGTCTCAGCAACAAAGAGAATAAACTCTCTTTGTTACCGTAGTAGTATTTAGTTCCCCATATATGCCTTGTCCTCTTCTGAAATCTTGTTTGAAGTAGTCTCATCCAAATTGATCTCATAGATAGAGCTCGGCTGCGTATACTCTGAATCGATACGCTTTTTTACCACGGTATATTTGGGCGTATCCAGATCCATAAAGCTTCCTTTGGGAAGGATCTCAGTTCCGTTTACATCAGTTCTTCCTCCAGCCATTTCACCCCACTGTACCCATGAGCCATCATACATCGCAACAGGGTATCCTAACACCGTAGCAGTGATGTTTAGCACAGTGGCTTTACGACCTGATCTGCAGTACGTCACTATCTTATCGCCTCTTTTGTACCCTTTGCTTTTGTATATATCCTCTAGATCTGCTGGTGATCTAAATCTATATGAAGCATCCTTTTTATCGATTTTACCATCATGGTTAAGATCTTCTGTCTGATCATCCATGATCAAGAGATCTGTATAAGGAAAGTCTATGGCCCCTCGGATATGTCCTTGTAAAGGCATGAGGCATTTTTCATCTCTATTTGGGCCACAGATTTTATCATCACTGAATCTTGAATTCTTTTCTGCAGTATACTCTTTGGTACCTCGAGCATCTGCAATAAATAGACCTCTTTTATTGTCTTTGGCAGCTATACTCATCATCTCAGAAATATATATCTGCAGATCAGTCTGTACGTTGTTGAGGGTTTTCATAGAGTATTTTGTATATTGAGACGGATCGAGTGGTGGCGTAGCACTATCTACTAAGTAGTTAGATAAACCGCTTGACTTTGAGAAGTCATAGGTCACTGAACCACTCAAGAATGCAAGACGATCATCATCCCAACCCCAATACTTCAATACCCACCATGAACGAACCACTTCACGCATGGTTGTCGAACCTTCACCTACAGCAAAGACCACATAATCTTTTTCAGGATCAATTCCAAACATATTGATCATGCCATCTACATAAGGGCCTGCCAGTAGTGCACCGGGAACATTCGCCATACCATCGTGGCGTCTATAAGATGGATCACATGCTCCGCCTGCAGGTATTTGATATACCACTATATCTTTATCATCGTGTTTGAGAAACTTTCCATCAGACGTTGCCCCTGCCTGAAAGATTACCAAACGCCCTGTTGTGCCTGCTGGTCTATTTACTTTCCAGTTATCGATATAGGAAGTTAATACTTCTGCATTAATAATGCCTGCCTTCTTATTATCATAGTTTACAGGCTGACATCCCATAAGTCCAACCAATAGCACTATCGCTGCTATCCCTTTTATGTATCTTTTCACTCTTATTCCTTTACGTTATGAATTAGAACCTAGATTGGTTCAGGTAATCATAACGTATAAGTATTACCTATGTGTGACTCATTTTGATCTCATTGTCCCATAAATTGGTACAACTCGCGCGTCACTTCTACCGCCTCTTCCAATCCGATCTCTTTGAAAGCAACCGTAGTCCCCGGTCTCGCCTGTGCCAGTCGGTAGCAGTCCATAGGGATGACGGAGCCGATCTTGGGGTAGCCTCCGATGGTTTGGCGTTCATTCAGCAGGATGATGGGGTGTCCGTCTGCTGGGATCTGAATACTGCCATAGGCAATGGGTTCAGAGATGAGCTCTCCTGCTTCATATGTGATAGGCTCACCTTGCAATCTGCAGCCCATGCGATCAGTAGCTTGCATGACTTGGTAGGGGGTGGAGAAAAAGAGGCCCCTCTGCTCTGGGCTAAAGAGATCAGACTGGTAGCCTAGTACCACCCTGAGGGTTACTACATCGAGGTATTCAGGGATCAAGTCAAGTGGTGTGGCTGTAAGAGGAGGTAGAGGAGCACTATCACAGAGGAGGAGATCATCTTCCTCTATTTTTGCCCCCAATCCTTCCCTAAGTGTCGTCGCACAGCTGCCCAGCTCTCTTTGGCATCTGAACCCCCCTTTGACAGCCAGATAGAGCCTCAGCCCACTGCCAGCCATGCCTATCTCTACTCTGTCTCCCCGCTTGAGAGGATGGACTCTCCAAAGCATACAATCGATACCATTAATCCTCAGTGCTGCTACTGCACCAGTCACTGCGATGGCAGTCTCCACCTCAACGACAAATGAAACTCCCCCTAACAGTATCTCTAGTAGAGGAGTGTCAGAGGGATTGAATAGCAGTCTGTTCGCCCAACTAGCACTATATCTGTCCGCTGCCCCACTCTGCGTAATACCGATATCACCATAGCCTACTCTACCATGATCCTGTATCTGTGTAAGCAGCCCTGCTTTGAGGATACGCAATCCACTCATAGCTGACCGCCTTGTGCTATGAACTCCTCTTTACTGATAGGCTTAAACTGTACACTGTCCCCTGCCTTCAGATAGGAAAATCCCTCTATAGCTCTATCGAACATCTCTATGTAGGTACGACCCAGGATATTCCATCCTCCCGGAGATGCCTGTGGGTAGACAGCACACTGGGTATTGGCGATAGCTACGGAGCCTTTAGGTATCTGGGCTCTGGGGGTGGCGAGTCTGGGGGTGGCGATCCGCTCATCCACACTTCCCATATAGGCATAGCCCGGAGCAAAACCAATCGTATAGACACGGTAGGTGTTTTCTGTATATCTCTTCACTACTTCATCTATATTCAGCCCATGCAGGGATGCCACACGCTCCAGATCCAACCCCACAGAGGGGTCAAAATAGGCAGGGATTGTAATCTCTCGACCAAGTGACGCAGCCGTGTGGTCTATTTGAGTGTCAAACTCCTCAATCTGCGTAAACAGCCCTTCATGGGTACGTGTCATAATATCAAATTGCAGATAGAGTGTGGTATAGGAGGGGATAATCTCGATGAGCCCTCCCAAAGAGAGACTTTTGAGATGATGATAGAGTGCCAGTACCCGGTCAGAGACCTCTTCAGAAATCAGCTCTCCAAAGTAGATCACGATTGCATCAACTGAAGCTACCTTATAATACATCTAGACTGTCCTCTCAACCTGATGCACGTAATACATCTCGCAGGGAGACAATCACTGCCAAAGCAGCTTCGTTATCCCCATGTACGCAGAGGCTATCCCCTGCCAATTTGAGTACTTTACCATCGATACTTATGAGTTCTCCATAGGAGAGATAGTGCCTCATACGCTCTATAATCTCCCTCACATCCTCAAGTACAGCCTGTGGATGCGATCGGGGTACCAATACCCCCTCACCTGTATAGTGCCTATCTGCAAAAAGCTCATAGAGTAGAGTAACACCATAACGAGAGGCAATTGCTGCATATGTATCGTTACGCGAAGAGGAGAGAATCATTACTTTGAGATCAATACTGCATGTCGCAACTGCTTGGATAATCTGTTCAAATAGAGCAGCATCCTGCATCATATCATTGTAGAGTGCACCATGAGGTTTGACATAAGAAAGCGTGCTCCCATTCGCACGGCAGAGCGCTTCCAATCCACCTATCTGGTACTGCAGCAATGCTGTCAGTTCAGGTATAGGCAATGCCATGGAGAGACGACCAAAATGCTCTCTATCTGGATAGCTGGGATGTGCACCTATTTGAACATGATGCTGCTGTGCCCGTAGGATATTTTCTCTCATCAGTTCAGGAGAGCCTGCATGAAACCCACAAGCGAGATTTGCCATATCGATCAACGGCATGATCTGGGCATCGTATGCCATCCCTTCACCCATGTCACAGTTGAGTTTGATCATGTCACTTTCCTATCATGTGATGCGGAAGATAGGTGGCTATCCCGGGGAAGAATGTGACCACCATCACGATAAGGATCATGATCACAAAGAACGGAAAGGTTGCTTTGAGAATATAGCTGATATCCTCTCCCGAGATACTCTGGATCACAAAAAGCGAGAAACCCACAGGCGGTGTAATCTGACTCAGCTCTACCATAAAGACCAGAAAGATGCCGAACCACAATGGATCAAACCCCGCTGCCACAATAATAGGCAACACGATCGGCAGTGTCATCACCACGATCGAGATCCCATCCAGGATCATCCCCAGCACGATATACATCAACCCAATCACCAGGATCAAGACATAAGGAGAAAGCCCCAATCCACCGATAAACTCACTAATTGCTCTGGCAATACCCAGAAACCCTACCACCTGAGAGAGGAAACTGGCTCCTGCGATGATAAAACTGATCATCACCGTGGTTTTGACAGCATTAAAAAGTGAGTCTTTACATATCTGCCAGCTAAAACTTCTAAAGTACAGTGCGAGAATAATCGCACCAACCACACCTAATGCTGCTGCCTCTGTAGGCGTGGCGAAACCTCCATAGATACTACCCAGCACTAGTGCGATCAGAGAGAAGATCGGGATCAGTTCTTTGATTGATGCGATCTTCTCTCTGAAGGTGAAATGTTCTTTTTCTTGAGGTACGGTGCTTTTATCAATGGTAGACGCTATCATAATATAGAATGAGTAAGCACTTGCTAGAAGCAGTCCAGGGAAGATCCCTGCAATAAAGAGCTTGCCGATCGAGACATCTGAAAGCACCCCATAGATGATCATGATCAGGCTAGGTGGGATCAGGAAGCCCAGTGTACCACTACCTGCCAATGAACCAAGCGCAAGCTTTTTACTGTAGCCTCTACTCTTGAGCTCTCCGAGTGTGATCTTACCCACCGTCGCTGTCGTCGCTGCCGAAGAGCCCGATACCGCCGCAAAGAGTGAGCAGGCCGCTACATTGACATGCAAGAGTCTACCGGGGATATTGGTTAGCCACGGGATCAGTCCATTAAGCAGACGCGTAGAGATCGAAGAGTGGTACAGGATCTCTCCCATGAGAATAAACATCGGTAGCGCTGCCAGTGACCAGGAGTTGAGCGAGTCATAGAGCGAACCCGCCAGCAGGTCTCCTGCCTTTTGAAAGAGTGATATCGTCGGAGGTAAATGATGCTCAAAAAGCATCATCCCCGCCATGCCTGTAAGCATCAGTGCCGCACCAATCCAGATAGAACTGAGTAAAAAGATAAACATAATGGCAATAAGTACCACGGAAAGTATGAGTGGGTCAGCGATCATGAAAAATTCTCCCCAGGACAAAAACCAATGCCGAAAAGGCAAAAAGTGCCAACCCAACCACAATAGGAATCTGCGTCAGATACAAAGGTGTCTCTGAAACTCCCTCTGAGAGCATTTCCATCTCATGTGATTCCATCATAAAATCCCAACTATAGTACAGAGCGAAAAGCAGGATCGCCAGTGTCATCACACCAGCCAATACATCTACCCATCGCTTTATACTACCCTGTAGTCTACCGGTCACAATACTGATGCGGATATGCCCCTCCTCATCAAAGGTATAGGCAAATCCTAAAAAGACCAATGCCAGATAAAAATATCCGCTATACTCATCTGCCAACATCATAGAATAGTCAAAAAATGACCGACCTATGATCTCCACCATGATCAAGCC
The DNA here is from genome assembly GCA_965215705.1 of Sulfurovaceae bacterium. Classification (GTDB taxonomy): domain Bacteria; phylum Campylobacterota; class Campylobacteria; order Campylobacterales; family Sulfurovaceae; genus JAAXPZ01. Next base: position 69,192 of record CBDCEE010000016.1, read on the forward strand.
CACCAGAGCTACGATCAATAGCGATGAGAGTGAAGCTCCCGCAAAGGAGAGCCTCTTGTTGAGAGAAATGAGTAGTTTTAGCATGTTTATTTGCTATACTCAGCAAATATCTTCTTGACATCGTCACCCGCATCTTTGAGGTATTCGTCCAGAAGCTTTTTACTTACCGCACTAAGCTCTTTTTTGAGGGTATCGCTGGCTTCAGCGATCTTCATACCATTGTCAGCCAGTGTCTTGAGTGCGACAGCATCTTCTGCCTTGCTTGCTTCCCATTGTGCCGCTTCTGTCTCTTTGGCAGCTTTGAGCATCGCCTCTTTCTGCTCAGCAGAGAGTGCATTCCAGTAGTCCAGATTGATCGTCACTGCCTGAAGTGGATAGGCGTAGTTGATCTTGGTAAAGTTACTGAGCACTTCCCAAAGCTTGCCATCCTTGCCCGAAGCAGAAGAGGTAACCACACCGTTGACCATACCAGTCTGGAGTGCAGAATAGACCTCACCCCATGGCAAGGCTACTGCATTACCACCAGCCATCTTGACGAAGTTGGCAGAGTTCTTGTCATAGGTTCTGGCTTTAACATCTTTGAAATCAGCGGTAGCGTTGATCGCTTTTTTAGTATAGATACCGCTTGGAGGCCATGTGACGGCATAAAGCATCTTCTGGTTCCACTTCTTAGCTACTGCATCATAGGCTGGCTTGGAGAGCTGATAGAGCTTGAAAGCATCCTCATAACTGTTGGCAACAAACGGCAGTGCAGAGATACCAAAGACCTTGCCTCCACCTGATGTGAATGGAATAAACATATCCGTCATCGGTGCCGTACCATCCTTGACTGCTTTGAGTGGATTGCCTTTGACCAGTGAGCTACCTGCATGTACAGTAATCTTCACTGTACCATTGCTATACTTATCTACCAGTTTGGCAAAGTTCTCTGCCCCTTTGGTATGAAAGTTTGTGGCTCCATATTTAGCGTTCAAGTCCAGCTTGGTAACGCCTCCTGCGAATAGTGTTGCTGTAGCAATTGAAGCTACGAGTAATTTTTTGACCATAGTATTCTCCTTATGAATTAGGTTGTCCATTATCATAGCACTTTAAGGATGAAATTTAAATGAAACTTTAGTGAGGTGTTAGAGAAATTCGATGTAGAGTGTAATCCCCCATATCATCACCACAATAACCAGTGCCAACATCACAGCAAACGCTCCAATATCTTTGGCTTGTCCTGCAAGAGGATGGTACTCTTGCGTCACTAGATCTACAACCCGCTCTATGGCAGAGTTGATTGCTTCTGCCAAAAGCACCAGCCAGGTAGAAGTAAAAAGGATCAGCTTAGCTCCGATAGAGAGCGGTACAAAGAAGAGCCCGATCCCTATAGCAGTGATCACCACCAGCTGGGTCTTGAAGGAGGCCTCACTTCTAAGCACCTCTTTCATTCCTGCCAAAGCATAGGTGATATTTTTAAAAAGGTTAAATGTGGGTTTGTTAGTCATAGGTACTCTTTTTTTTCTAATTCTAACACAAAAGCAAGAAAAACCTGCTATAATTTTAATTGACCGACGGTCAGTCATATAAAAATAGTAGGAATGTTAATGGCAATAATTGTAGACAAAGAGGAGAAGAGACGCACCATTGCTCTCTCCTGTAGAGAACTTTTACTTGAGCATGGGATCAAAAACCTCACGGTATCGCAGAGACAGCAGGTATAGGAAAAGGAACGATATATGAGTACTTCTCCAACAAAGAGGATATTGTTTTTGAGATCATCTCCTCTTTTATAAAGGAGCATGAGAACAGGCTTAAACAGATAGCACAAAGTGATTTGAGTACCAAGGAGAAGCTACTGAGCTTTTATTTTCTCTTTTTTGATGAGGAGATTGCCAAGGAGCAACTTAGAACCTATAGGGAATTTCTGGCCATCACCATGACCGATCCCACCGAACAGACTATGGCATTTTCTCAAAATTACATCCAGAGATTCAGTACGATCTCCAGTGAGATCATCGAAGAAGCGGTCAAGAGAGGAGAGCTTCGTCCTGAGGCACATGTTATCGTACAAAACCTGACTATCTATCACACAGGATTGATTGTCGAAACATCCAAAAGTGGGATCGACGCCAAAGCTATGATCACAGAACTGCTCGACACACTCTTTGCGCTCATGGAGACAAGTGCATGAAAAAACAACTACTAATCCTTCTACTACTGGCTACGCTATCGCTACACGCTGAGAGGATCTATGCGACCTTTGATATCCAGGCCTACCAAAGTGCCAACCTTGCTTTCAGTACAGGTGGCATCATCCGAGAGGTACAGACAGATATCTCTATGCTTGTCAAAAAGGGGGATATCCTTGCTCGACTGAACAATGACGATCTCAAAGCCAAATTTCAGATCGCAAAGATTGCTATGACACATGCAAAGGCAGATTATGAGCGGCAATTACTTGCCAAAAAAGTGATCCAAAAATCCAAACTCGATCTCTATAAATTCCAGTATGACAATGCCAAAGCACAAGCAGACTACATCCAGTCCCTTCTGGATAAAACCATTCTAAAAGCACCCTTTGACGGGATCATCTCAGCTAAGATGATCGAAGTAGGCGAGGTGGTCAGCGGCATGGCTCCACGTACGGCATTTAGTCTCCAGAGTGAACACAAAAGAAAGCTCATTTTGACATTTGATCAAAAATACTGGCATCGTGTGCAGACCGGTAATGCCTTTGAATATACGATCGACGGAGAGAAAAAGATCCATCACGGTGTCATCACCAAGATCTATCCCAAAGCCAATACAAAAACCCGCAAAATGACTGCAGAAGTCTATGCAGAAAATCTTATCGTAGGGCTTTTTGGTACAGGAACGATCATCACACCAGATGAGGGAGAAAAATAATGCCTATGATTAGAAATGTTTTGTGTCGAATGCGACAAAAGAGCACCCAACCCATGCAATGGGCGCTTGCTTTTGTGACTGCCAGAGTATTTGACACAAAACATATGTCACAAAAGGCCTTATAATGTACCGATTTGCCATCAACCGCCCTATCACTACCCTGATGATGATCATGACGTTCATCGTCTTTGGTCTGATCTCTTACAAAACCATGCCTATCAACCTTTTTCCCAATGTGGACTTCCCTGTGGTCTCCATACAGACCCCCTACTACGGTGCAGATGCCTCTACAGTTGAGACCAAAGTCACAGACAAGCTCGAAGAAGCAGTCAGCGGGATCGATGGGATCAAAAAGCTCAAATCCACCAGCTACAACGGCTTTAGCTCTGTGATCATACAGTTTGAACTGACCAAAGATCTTGATGAAGCCACCAATGATGTTCGAGACAAGATAGGCTCCGTGACTCTCCCAAGAGAAGTGGAGAAACCTATCGTCCGCAAACTGGGTGTCGGCGGTAGCGTCATCAGCCTCTTTGTGGCAGCCAAAAAAGGCGAGCTGCAAGCCCTCATGAGACTAGCCGATGAGAAACTCAAACCCAAACTCCAGCGGATCAAAGGTGTCGGTGCTGTGGATATCCTCGGTTACCGTGACAGAGAGATCCGTATCTATCTCGATCCGGACAAACTCAACAAATACGGGCTCACTTCCTATGAACTCAGGGCTATTATCGCTAGCCAAAATATCTCTCAAGGTGTAGGGAAGATTATTACCAAAGATCAAGAGATTGTCCTCAAAACTCAGGCAGATGCCAGCTCCATAGAAGATTTGGGTAAGCTGGTAGTCAAGCCCGGTGTACTTCTCTCAGATATCGCCAGCATACAAGACGGCCTCAGCGATCCCAAAAGCTACTCTTCCCTGAACAATACCCAAGGAATCACCCTCGTAGTCAAGAAGATCTCCGGAGAAAATGTTCTCAATATCATCAAAGGTGTCAAAGCGATGATGCCCAAACTCACCACACTGGCAGGCAAGGGGTATCAACTTCAGCTCATCGAGGACCAATCAGACAAGATCATGGTCAATATGCACAATGTCACCTTTGACCTGATCTATGGCTCTATACTGGCAATTCTGATCGTCTTTTTCTTCCTGCGCAGTGTGACGGCTACCATTGTCTCTGCTCTGGCGATCCCCGCTTCGGTCATCGGTACTTTTGCCATCATCAACTGGCTGGGGGGGTATGATCTCAACCGCCTGACCATGATCGGTCTGACACTGGCGATTGGTATTTTTATCGATGATGCCATCGTCGTGATCGAAAATATCACCAAAAAGATGGAAGAGGGTCTCTCTGCTTTTAAAGCCTCTCTTGAGGGGATCGCAGAGGTAGCATTCTCTATCCTTGCTATCTCCTCTGTACTGCTGGCAGTTTTTATCCCTGTGGCATTTATGGATGGGATCGTGGGGCTCTTTTTTAACTCCTTTGCCATGACTGTCGCCTCAGGGATCGTACTCTCCTTTCTGGTTGCTGTGATGCTCATCCCTACTGTAGGAGCTAGGGTCTTACATGAGAAGCAGAGCCGATTCTATTATTTCACGGAGCCTGCATTTGTACTGATGGACAGGGTCTATGTCAGTATACTCACATTCCTGCTTCGTTTCAAACTCATCACTGTGCTGGTCACGATAGGACTGCTGATAGCCTCTGCCACACTCAAAGTAGGTATGGACTTCATGCCTATGGAAGATAACTCTGAGATCAGAGTGATCATCAAAGCCCCTGTAGGCACCAGTCTGGAGAAAATGCAAGAAAGGGTTCAGCCTCTATTGACTGAACTGCAGGCTGATGAGAATGTCTCCTACACAGTACTCTCTGTCGCTTATACCGCAGCCAAAGAGACACACAAAGCCAAGATCTATGCCAAGCTAGTCACCAAGGACAAACGTCCCGGGATCAAACAGGAGTCAATCATACAACACTACCGGGAATCCTTTGCCAGATACAAGGATCTCAAGATCTCCGTCGAAGACATCCCTCCTTTTGAAACAGGTGCGAGCAATGCTCCCGTACAGGTAGTCATCACAGGAAGTAGTCTAGAAAAGCTGGATAAGATCTCTACCACACTCATGCAGGAGATAAGCCAGATCCAAGGACTTGTGGATATAGACAGGGATTATGAAGGAGGCAAGCCACAGATATCGATCACCATCCTCAAGGAAAATGCCAAACGTGCAGGCGTCTCTGCACAAGCGATCTCTGCAGTGCTTGGCTCTGCCTACTCCAGCGACAGCCCACTCTCCTACTATGAAGAAGGTGGTAGAGAGTTTGATATCACGATGCGTCTGGATGACCGGTACAGAGACCAGATAGAGGATATCCGCAAACTGCAGGTACGCAACAAAGAGGGACAACTGGTCTCTCTGGAAGGGCTGATAACATTTGATAAAAGCAGTGCCATCGCCTCTATCAACCGCTACGATATGGAACGAAAGGTTATGGTCACTGCTGGACTCTACGGGGTCAGCCTCAACTCTGTCATGGATGAGATCACTGCCAAACTAGAGCCACTACTTCCTTCTGGCTACAACTACCGATTTACAGGAGATATCGAAAACATGCAGGACACTGCCAAAGCCTTTGCAGGTGCGATTGTATTGGCAGTAATCCTCATCTATCTCATTTTGGCAGCTCTCTATGAATCACTTATCCAACCTATTATTATTATGATCTCTATGCCCCTCTCTTTTACCGGGGTAATGGTCGCACTCTATCTAACCGGAAACAACTTCAGCCTCTTTGTGATGATCGGAATCATTATGCTGTTGGGCATGGTGGGGAAAAATGCTATCCTGGTCGTAGACTATGCCAACCGAGCTATCAAGGAGGGGATGGAGCTAGATGCTGCCATCCTCCAAGCAGGTGAAAAACGCCTCCGTCCTATCCTCATGACTACCTTTGCCATGATTGGTGCGATGGTTCCATTGGCCTTTGGTACAGGAGCAGGATCAGAAGGCAATGCCCCTATGGCACTGGCGATCATCGGTGGACTGGTGAGTTCTACTGTACTGACATTATTGGTCGTCCCTGCGATCTACAAACTCCTCTACCCTCTCGACAGCTGGTTACGCAAGTGGTATGAGAGAGGCATGGTCTAATGACAGAAAAAAAGCACACGCTTCAGCCTCCAGGCGCAGGGCTCCCCAAACTGGAGAAAGCTTTTATCAAACAGATACTTGTACCTTTTGCCAAATATGGATTAGGCTGGAAAAGCTCTCGTATCTGGCTAGACTATGAGATGAAACAAATAACAAAAATGCTTGCTCCTCTCACCGAGGAAGCCTATCACAAAAGAACACTTATCGCTCACCATCTTGGTATTGAAGATGATACCAGAGATTGGTCTATCGCTATGGTCATCGAGCACCTCATCATCGTCAACACAGGCATCATTGAAGTGATCAAAACGTTAGGAAGAGAGGAGACCGTAGCGATGGAGATCCGTATCGAAGATGTCAAGCCACATGATGGTGCACATACTTTATCAGAGCTTCAGTCACTCCTAGACACCTATCACCAAGCATACACCCCACCCAAACGCAACTCCCAGATGACCAAAGCCCACCCTTGGTTCATAGAGTTCAATGATCAGGAGTGGAACACCTTTTTAGCGATCCATACCTGGGTACATAGACGGCAGATAAAGGCGATCCTCAAAACACACTAGTCTGGTATAGATATGAAAAAGTGCTTGTAGGTATCATACAGGTCCAAACTTCTCTGCAACATTTCAGCAGAAGCACCTATTTGTGGATCAGAAATACCTACAAGATTCAAATTCACATTTGTCTCCTCATCATAATAGTAGGAAATCTCCCTGATATCATGATCAAATAGCGGTGCATCGACAAAACCTGGAAATACTTCTTGGTCACTCCCACTGAGTGTGATATTACCGGAGGCCGCACCGCTGTCATTGTCTGCAAAGAGGTTATTGGCTGTGGTAATGGTCGTTCCAGGACATACCTCATCCTTGTTGTCGCCACACTGCGTAGCCACCCGTTTCTCTATACCATAGGCCACGGCATCACTATACTCTTCATAGTTGCTGATCTTATTCCCTACAAGTACATTATTGGTAATGCTCGCAGTTCTAGCCATACGATCCAGTGCATTCAGATTTTCCCAATCCTCTGCTGTACCATCAGGGATATAAAATCGATTGTCTATACGAATGGCACTTCCCTGTCCATTGAAGATCGTGTTATGGTTGATATCGATCTGCTTGACATACTGGATATTGATACTGCCTCCCTCATGTAGCCTTTCTGATGGTTCTATCTCCATAAATGCTGGTTTGTTCGATGTAACAGAAGCCGCACGGTAGATGATATTGTTCTGTATGGTCACACCTTGGATCACATCCTCTGTAGTGTTCGTATAGATACCGATCCCTGCGATCGCCGTATGCCTGATGATGTTATTCTCGATCAATACATTCTCCAGAGGGATACCTGCAGAGTAGTTATTGGAGATCTGGATAGCGAAGTTTCCTCCATTGGTTGTACTGAAGAGATGGTTGTTGGTAATCGTAAAATCACTGCCTCCAAAAAACCGTATACCGCTATTGGAGAGGATATCGACCGTCAAATGATCTGTAGTGACCCCTTTAGTCTCTACGATGAACAGTGCAGAGTGGCCCATGAACCTAAACGTTGAATGGCTGACATTCAGATCAGCACCACCCTCTGTAGCGATACCGTCACTCAGTGTATTGACCATATCGATATTGTCTACGAGTACATTTCTACTATGATAGAGTTTCAGACCGATAGAGTTATTGCTCCCTGCACTTTTCCATGCTCTCTGCTCTTCTCTGTTACCGTCGAGTATGAGGTCTTTGACTACAATATGTGATGAACCGAATGCTCTCTCTGTCATATCTTCATCATACTGGGCATTATATTCTGGTGCTGCTGCATTGACGATGAGCGAATGTATATTTCCCCATGAGATGGTATGATTCTTCCATGCTTTACGTAGTGCAAAATCCATCAGCTTAAGTCGAGATACCTTTTCTCCATTCTCCAACGTACCACGCAATGTCGTATCACTATAGATCACCAATTGACGATTGAAGTAGTGTGTCCCCTTACCCAGCAGCACCGTACCGCCTTGATGATCCCACACATAGTAGAGTGCTTTTTGGATATAGTCCTCTTCTAGAGAGCTGAATGTCTGACTACTACCATCTCTACCTGTGGCTGTGACAGAAATGAGTGCCCCCACAGAGTCAAATGGATCTGACCCCTCTACAATAATCGTGCGGCTAAGCATCGGTGCACTTTTGGTAGAGTCAGCACTGTCTTCTGCACTATAGATGATATGATACACCCTATCATCACTGTTATTGGTATCTACCTTGTCCAATGGTGGATCAAGCGTATAGTTAGAGTAGATCGCCGTCTTTAATGCCACGTGGGTGCCATCATCGATCGGTATCAATGTGACTCCTGGGTCAGTAAATACTGTTCCTGCCTTAACCCGCAGCAAGGAGGCACCGTTCATTGAGATTAGATGTTTGTTAGGTGCATCTCCTGCTCGATTCGTAATCGTTACGTTCCAGCTCTCACTGTCACTGTTACCCGCTTCATCCGTTACAGTGATGGTCACTTCATAGATATTATCCTGATTGGCATCGGTAGGATGTTCAAAATCTTTAGGATCCAAAAAGACCTGCCCAGTTTTTCTATTGATAATGAACTCTTCCGCATCTGCACCATCCAGTGTATAGACTACTCTTTTTACAGGCGTACCGCCACTCAAATGCGGGATCACACTGATATACCGCCCCTCTTCGTCCTCTTCTGGAGGGATATATCCCTCTTCATCCATATATTTATACTCAGCGATAGAAGTATCTTCAATAAGGTCTATAGTAAAAAGAATACTTTCTGCTACGGGAGGATCTTCTTTTGGTTCTGTTGCATTTTTACATGCTGTCAAGAATAACATACCAACTATCAGGCTTACCCAGATCCATCTTTTTTTCATAGTATCTCCTCTGAAATCGTAAGACTCATTAACCAAAACCCCATAGATATCTAGTCTCTTTAGATCTATACATGTACGATATTTTGGATAATTCTATAGTTTTAATGTAGCGAATTTTAGCTTTATCTATTAGGAATCATTACTGCAAATGCATCACTTGATGATAACTCAACCATGCATTACGTATCAGTTCCAATGCAAAAAAGGTAAACAGTACTGCAGAAGCACGGTTGATGATCATCGCTCTGTGCGGCGTAAAAAATCCATCAAATCGAGAGACCAGAAAGGCCACCCCGAAAAATGTTGTCGTGTGCCCTATCGTCAATACAAATATCTGCAAGGGTAAGTTACCTTTGTCTAAAAATGGTGCCAGTATGATGGAGAAAAAGATAATAGCCTTGGGATTGGAGAGATGTACTGCCATACCCTTGAGAAAGATATGCAATTTACGTCCATCTCGGTCATGCTTGTTATCCAGATGGATCGTCTCATTCCAGATGCTTTTAGCGATCCAGAGTAGATAGAGCGATCCAAAGATCCCAATAGGCAACTGAAAATACGGACTCTGTCCCACTGCTCCCAGCCCAAGCCCTACAGCAGTCAGATAAAATAGTGAAGCAAACAACACCCCAGCCGCCCCGATCCGACCAGCCCACAACCCACGATCCAGTGTCGTACGGGTGATATAGAGAATATCAGGCCCAGGAATGGCTGATCCCATCAGTCCGATGCTGTAGAGGGTGAGGAGTTCTAGCATCGTATCATCATCCTATCCAAATAGCATTGACCAGATAATGGTTCCAAAGAAGAAAAGAAAAGGTGCAGCAATTAATAGAAAAAGTATCAACTGCCAAGGTGAAATATCTACTTTTGAAAAAGAAGGTAAATCGTTTTTAAAACTATTCCATACTGTGAGATCATGCTCTTTTGCTTCATTTACATAATAATTTACTGAATAAATAACATATATGAGCAAATATAGTATTGCAATATAGTAATCTTCGGAAAACTTCATGATCAAAACTGGAAAGACAATTAAAGAAGCAAGGAAAAGATGGAAAGGAGAAATATGGTACTCCCCTTCCCATTTAAAAAGATAAAGAATTTTTTTTAACACTACCATTGTTTAGCTATGATAATTCGGTGACTCTTTCGTAATCGTCACATCATGTACATGGCTCTCTTTGAGTCCTGCGGCGGTGATCTCTACGAACTCTGCTTTTTTCCAGAACACTTCGATACTCTCTGAACCACAGTAACCCATAGAGGAACGTAGTCCTCCTATCATTTGATGGATCACATCAGCCATACGCCCTCGATACGGTACACGTCCTTCGATACCCTCAGGGACTAGCTTATCTGCTGCGGTGCCTTCTTGGAAGTATCTGTCGGTACTACCTTTGCTCATCGCTCCGATGCTGCCCATGCCTCGGTACTCTTTGAACTGACGACCGTTGAATAGGATCATCTCTCCCGGTGCTTCATAGGTACCTGCCAATGCAGAGCCTAGCATCACAGAGCTAGCACCTACTGCCAGAGCTTTGGCAACATCTCCTGAGTACTTGATACCTCCATCAGCGACCACTGGGACTCCCAGAGGATTAGCCACCTGTGCCACCTCATCGATCGCAGAGATCTGTGGTACACCTACCCCTGCGACGATACGGGTCGTACAGATCGACCCTGGTCCGATACCTACCTTGACCGCATCCACACCTGCATCGATGAGATCTTTGGCAGCGGCTCCTGTAGCGATGTTGCCTGCGATGACATCGACTTCTAACGCTGCTTTGATCTGCTTAACTGTATCAATGATCCCCTGAGAGTGCCCGTGTGCAGAGTCTAGTACGATCACATCCACACCAGCCTCTACGAGTGCTGTAGCACGATCCAGCTGTCCTACGCCGATCGCTGCAGCGACACGCAGACGACCAAAGCTGTCTTTGTTGGCATTGGGATACTGCTTTTTCTTCTCGATGTCTTTGATGGTGATCAGACCGATAAGCTTGCCTGCATCATCGACGATAGGGAGTTTCTCTATCTTGTGCTTCTGGAGGACTTTTTGGGCATCTTCGAGTGTTGTACCCTCTTTGGCGGTAACCAGCGGGGCTGCTGTCATTACATCCCGTATGACCAAGCTCATATCAGAGATAAAACGCATATCACGGTTGGTGATGATGCCGATCAGCGTCATATCCTCATCTACCACTGGCACACCTGAGATATGATACTCTGCCATCAATGCCTCTGCATCACCCACCACAGCATCTGGGCCGATGAAGATCGGGTCGATAATCACACCACTGGTGGATTTTTTAACCTTGTTGACCTGCTGGGCTTGGGTAGCGATATCCATATTTTTATGGATTACACCGATACCACCCAGTCTTGCCATAGCGATCGCTGCTTTATACTCTGTGACTGTATCCATCGCTGCAGAAACCATCGGGGTGTTGAGTGTGACATTTTTGGTCAGTTTGGTAGCAATACTCACTTCTTTGGGAAGTACCGTAGAGTGTTGTGGGACGAGGAGGACATCTTCGAATGTGAGGGCTCTTTTTTTGATATTCATGGGGTTCCTTTATTTCTGATACTGTACGGCACGCTCTAGACTGGCGGCACCATCAAAGATCGCTTTTTCGTTGAATGCTTTGGCGATGAGCTGGAGCCCTACAGGCATCCCCTCATCGTTCTTCATGATAGGTAGTGAGATCGCTGGCAGTCCTGCGAGGTTGATCGCGATGGTATACATATCACTCTTGTACATCTCCAGCGGGTCTGCACTGGCTCCGATCTTGGGTGCCACACTAGGTGCCACTGGCGAGAGAATCAGATCCGCCTCGTCAAAGATCGCATTGAACTCATCACGGATCAGGTGTCTGACCTTTTGGGCTTTGAGGTAATAGGCATCATAGTAACCAGAACTCAGCACAAAGTTCCCTAGCAGGATACGTCGTTTGACCTCTTCACCGAAGCCTTCACTACGGGTCTTAAAGTAAAGTGCTTCGAGGTTCTTTGGATCACTTGCCTGCTTGCCATAGCGAATACCATCAAAACGCGCGAGGTTGGTCGCCGCTTCTGCTGTGGCTACGATATAGTAGGTAGCGATATCATACTTGGTATTGGTCATACTCTTGTGGATGATCGTATGCCCTGCATCTTCTAACTTCTCTATCGCCAATGCATAGGCAGCCTGGATATCACTGTCCGCTTCTGAGATATAGTTGTCGATCACGGCAATAGTCAGCTTACGCTTGGGGTCAATGTTGTTGGCGATATCCTCTATCTCAAACTCAGCACTGGTAGAGTCTTTGGGGTCATGCCCTTTGATCGCATCATACAAGATCGCTGCATCTTCAACATTTTGTGTGATAGGGCCTATCTGATCGAGACTGGAGGCATACGCTGCCAGACCAAAACGGCTCACTCTACCATAGGTAGGTTTGAATCCCACCACACCGCAGTAGGCTGCGGGCTGTCTGACCGATCCACCCGTATCTGATCCCAGAGCTGCGATCGCCAGACCAGCTGCCACTGCTGCTGCTGATCCACCCGAACTCCCCCCTGGTACACGACTGGTATCATGCGGGTTTTTGGTGATGCCATAGATACTGCTCTCCGTAGTCGATCCCATTGCAAACTCATCCATGTTCGCCCGCCCAAAAGGTACAAGTCCTTTGGTCTTCAACTTCTCTACGACCGTGGCATTGTAGGGTGCGATATAGCCTTGAAGTATCTTGGAGCCGCTAGTCACGCTCCAGCCATCTACCTGGATATTGTCCTTGAGCAAGATCGGAATACCTTCTCCTGCTTCATCAAACCCGATATACGCATTGAGATCACTGGCCTTGGCAGCCGTCATGATGTCCTCTCTGATGTCTGCTATTTCTTGGGGTGTTTTGCTAAGTGCTTCTTTGAGTGTTATCACTATGGTTATCCTGAAATGTAGTGTTTTAAAAAATTAGATGATTATAGCGAAAAGTTGATTTGGGCTTAATTGATTTCCCTCTTCCCCTTATAATACTTCACCACTCCAAGCCCAATCCCTACCACAACAAAGATAAAGACGATCGAGCCAATGATCACTGGCATCTGTATGGGTTGGGAGACGTCGAACATTAGCCTACTACCTTGGTACAGCGTTCACAGGCTGTATCTTCTGCATCGCTGACAAATCTCCAGCATCGTGGGCATTTGTGGGCGGTGGCTTTGTGGATGGTGAACTGCTTGCCTTCGGCTTCAAATGAGGCGATCTGCTCACCCTTGCTGGTGGCTGCTACGGCAGAGACTACGAACCAGTCCTCTAGGTCTTTGCTGTCGCTGATCGTAAAGGCATCTACATCCCCTGCGATCTCTAGCTCCATGGTGGATTTGATCAACTTCTCTTTTTTGAGTCGGTCGATCTCTTCGGCGAATGCTTCTCTGGTAGCCATCATGATACCTTCATCAAAGCTATCGGCTACCTCTATCACTGGTGCATAGACCAGATCAAACACAGACTCCATCTCACCCTTGAATATCGTAGGGGCATAGTCGAGAATCTCATCGGCTGTATAGGTGAGCACTGGGGCAACCAGAGCCAACATACTCTTGGAGATCACAGCCATCGCTGACTGAGCACTGCGACGTACAGGAGCATCTATTTTCTCCGTATAGAGACGGTCTTTACAGACATCCATATAGATACCACTGAGCTCATTGGTGAGAAAATAGTTGAGTGTAGCAAATCCTCTGAGGAAATCATACGCATCAAAACTCTCTTTGACCGAGGCAAACACTGTCAAAGCCTTACGCAATATCCAACGATCCAGCTCTCCATACTGCTCTGGTGCCACGAGCGTATCCAGGTCATCCACATTGGCGAGTAGGAAACGGAAAGTGTTTCGGATCTTACGGTACTGCTCAGCAGTCTGCTTGAGGATACCATCAGAGATCTTGAGGTCACTCTGATAGTCCGAGAGTGCGACCCATAGACGTAGTATCTCTGAACCATACTGCTGTGTGACCTTCTGAGGGGCGACAACATTGCCTTTGGATTTGGACATCTTCTCACCCTTTTCATCTACGGTAAAACCATGGGTGAGTACAGACTTGTACGGAGGGTGCCCATTGATGGTACTTCCAAGTAATAGTGAGCTTTGGAACCAGCCTCTATGTTGGTCACTGCCCTCTAGGTACATATCTGCTGGGAACTCACCCGCATCATAGTTGCCACTCTTGAGTACGGCATTCCATGTTGAACCAGAGTCAAACCAGACATCGAGGATGTCATTGACCTTGTCCAGATCTTCAGGGTTATAGCTACTGTTGGCTGGTAGGAGATCCGCGATCTCTCTATCATACCATGCATCACAGCCATGCTCCTCGAAGATAGCTGCCACATGAATCAACACTGCTTCATCGAAGATCACCTCTTTGGTCTGCTTGACCCTAAAAAATGCGATCGGCACGCCCCAAGTCCGCTGTCTAGAGATACACCAGTCAGGTCTGCCCTCTACCATAGAACCTAGACGATTTCGTCCCCAGTCTGGGTAGAATGTCGTCTCATCGATCCCTTTGGTGGCAAGTTCTCTGAGTGTCTCACTCTGCCCCTTGAGCGGCTGATCTATCGCGATAAACCACTGTCTAGTCGCACGATAGATCACAGGCTTTTTCGTTCTCCAACAGAAGGGATAGGAGTGGGTAAACTTGCTCACTTTGAGCAAGTTATCCCCTAGTAGCTCCAAGATCGGCTCATTGGCACGGAATACATGCATCCCAACAAAAGACTCAGGATCTGGCAGGAGCTTATGCCCTATCAGACTCTCATCATAACATCCCTTGTCATCCACTGGCATGAGTACTTCTAACCCATACTTGAGTGCGGCGAAGTAGTCATCCTCACCATGTCCAGGAGCCGTGTGTACTGCACCTGTACCACCTGTGAGCTCCACATGCTCACCGAGGATGATCGTAGAGTCTCTGCCATTGAGTGGGTTGATGGCTTTGTATTTCTCAAGCTTACTTGCAGGGATGGCAGTTGCTATCTCACCACTGATCACACCCTCTTCTATCAGTGCACCGTGACGGCTCTGTGCTACGATGTAGCCATCTGTGGTGAGCACGTAATTCTCTTCTGGATTGAGAGAGATACCTGTGTTGGCTGGTAGTGTCCATGGGGTTGTCGTCCAGATCACCATCGCTGCCTTGGCAGGGAGATCGAGATCTGCTTTCGCTGCATCACTCATCTCAAAAGCTACATAGATCGAGTAGTCCTCTTTGTCCTGATACTCCACCTCAGCATCAGCTAGCGCAGACTCAGCAGCCCATGACCAAAAGACTGGCTTGTTACGCTCAACCAATAAACCTTTTTTGGCTACTTCACAGAGTGTGCGGTAGATGTTGGCTTCAAATTTGAAATCCATAGTGACATAAGGGTTATCCCAGTCACCGAGAATACCCAAATCTTTGAACCCTGTACGCTGCAAGTCGATAAAAGTACTCGCATGGTCACGGCAGAGTGCTCTGAACTCAGCCACTGGCATGGCATCTTTTTTTGCTTTACCGATCTTCTCTTCTACCTTCTGCTCGATAGGCAGACCATGGCAGTCCCAGCCTGGCGTATAGCGTACTGATTTTCCCTGAAAATAGTGGTATTTGACGATAATATCTTTGAGTATTTTGTTGAGTGCATGTCCGATATGGATATCACCATTGGCATAGGGAGGGCCATCATGCAGGGTAAATGCTTCACACCCCTCTCGTTTTGTCTTCATCTGTCCATAGACATCCTCATCAAACCATCTCTGGTATCTGATCTTCTCATTGGTCGGGAGATTTCCACGCATCGGGAAATCTGTTTTGGGCAATAGTAGTGTCTCTTTGTAATCCATAGTATCATCGCTTTCTACCCAAAAATCGAAATAGGATTCTTTGAATTTGTGCTATGCTCGTATTTATGGACTTTGTGTTAAATCTGAGTCGCACCCGTAGGTTCGATGATGATTTTACGCGAAGTACATGGATGCGATGATAATGCAAAGTCATGAATTCCTATTTTGAAATTTGGGTTTTATATAAAATTGTGCGATTATATCGAAAAAGTGCTAAGGGTTAAAGCGTTGTGCATCTATATCTGCTTGATATTTACCAACAACAGGGGACATTGGTTGAATTTTGCAAAAATTAAAGCTGTGTCCCCTGACGCAGTTACAACTTCATGGAAAGTTATAAATTCCTACGCTACAATAAACCTATGAAACAGAGACTAGAAAATATCATCCAAACACTCAAAGCAAACAATCAGACCATCACTATGGCAGAGAGTTGTACAGGAGGACAGATCGCGGCTGCCTTTACCTCTATTGCAGGAGCATCCAATGTATTTCATGGTGCCTGTGTCACCTATTCCAATGAGATCAAACATCTCTGGTTGGGCGTAAGTAATGAGACGCTAGCACAGTATGGGGCAGTAAGTCAGCCATGCGTAGAAGAGATGCTCCAAGGCATACAGCACAAAGCCTCCAGTAACTATGCTATCGCAGTCAGCGGCATCGCAGGACCCGACGGCGGATCAGTGGAAAAACCTGTGGGGACTGTCTATATCGGTGTACTCTCTCCCCGTAAAATGATAGTAAAGAGATACCAATTCGAGGGAGCGAGAGAAGCCGTGCAAAAAGCTGCTGTAGTACAGGCAATCGACCTTTTGGAAAAAAATTTAGAAAAATCCTAAAATACTCTTGACAAAGGCAGACTTATAAGCTATAATTCTGCCCACTTAAGCCGAATACGGTGGTAGTTTTGTGACCCGTTAGCTCAGTTGGTAGAGCAATTCCCTTTTAAGGAATGGGCCCTAGGTTCGAATCCTAGACGGGTCACCACGAAACGAATGATTTATGACTATTTGGACTAGATGACCCTTTCATCTAGGGGCCAAGGATGCTACGTTTTCAACGTAGACACAGAGGTTCAAATCCTCTAAGGGTCGCCAGAATATCTTATTCGTTTTACGGTCGCTTAGCTCAGTTGGTAGAGCGCTACCCTTACAAGGTAGATGTCACAAGTTCGAGTCTTGTAGCGACCACCATTAGTAGAACGCGAAATGAGCAAAGTCCATTTCAGCTACGCTAACGCTGTGTTTACTTCAGCAGTAGGCTCACGAAACTGGTTTCGTAAGTGTTCAAAGTAAAATGTTATGCGCGGTGGTAGTTCAGTTGGTTAGAATACCTGCCTGTCACGCAGGGGGTCGCGGGTTCGAGTCCCGTCCACCGCGCCACATATAATTTCTCCTTTTGAAAACAGACAGCTCAAAACCTTTTCTCCTTTTATACTTCTAAACTATTATTACTTGAGCTATGTTTTTATCTCACCCATGCTATACTTTCGAAAAAATTTGGAAGTGTTATGGACAATCAAGAAAAAATAGAAGGCACTCTGCTCACAATCACCGCAGAGATCATCTCCAACCTCAATGAAGGCTACATCATCAAACTCTACAATGATGAGACAGACGAAGCCACTACTGTAAACAACGTAGACGAATATGCAGACTATATCATCAGCTCCGTCAATGATTCAAAATGTGCAGACTTCAAAGCTGTCTGGGTTCCCTCTCCTAACGCAAAACGCGCAGATATCGACCAGATAGGGATCAAGCTAGGGGAGATTCAACAGCGGTTTGATGTGGAGATTGGAAAAGAATAGCCTTAGTCTCTCAGCCGCATCCTCACACTCTCCTCATGCGCTGTCAACCCCTCTGTGTGGGCGATCAATGCACACTGCTCACCGATAGCGGCAATCCCCTCTTTGCTCATTGAGATAATAGAGGATTTTTTCAGGAAGTTCTCTACACTCAATGGTGAATAGAACTTGGCAGTACCCCCCGTAGGTAACGTATGATTAGGACCTGCTACATAGTCACCGATAGGCTCTGGGGTATTTTCACCTAGAAAGATGGCTCCTGCGTGTTTGATACTCTCTAGCAAACTCATAGGATCAGCCGTGACAACCTCTAGATGTTCTGGTGCGATCTCATTCATCAGGTCGATCGCCTCATCCATAGTGCTGGTCACGATGATAGCACCACGCTCCTCGATAGATTTTCTGGCGATCTCTTCACGTCCTAGTGTACCGAGAAACTCCTCGACTTTATCACTCACTCTATTCGCCAGTTCACTGTCTGTGGTGATGAGGATAGAGCTTGCCATTTCATCATGCTCTGCCTGGCTGAGAAGATCGATGGCTAGATAGTCTGCTCTAGCCGTCTCATCTGCCAAGATACCAATCTCCGAGGGCCCTGCGATCATATCGATATTGACCTCTCCATAGACCAGTTTTTTAGCTGTTGCCACAAAGATATTGCCAGGGCCCGTGATGACATCCACTTTGGGGATCGTCTCAGTACCATACGCCATCGCACCAATCGCAGAAGCACCTCCTACCTTGAACACCTTGGTCACACCACAGAGGTGGCAAGCTGCCAAGAGCAGTTCGTTCAGTTGATTGTCCGGGGCCGGCGTACAGATGACGATCTCTTCCACCCCTGCCACTTGGGCAGGGATAACATTCATCAACAGAGAGCTGGGATAAGCAGCCTTGCCTCCCGGGATATAAAGCCCTGCTCTATCTACTGCTGTCACTTTTTGACCAAGTATCGTGCCATTGTCTTCCGTATCCATCCAAGTCTTGGGCATCAGCTTTTTATGATAAGCCTCGATACGGTCATACGCAAGATGTAATGCATCACGAAGTATCGGATCTATATGCGTATACGCCTCAGCCATATCCTCGGTACTGACTAGAAGCTGTGCATCCTCTGTAGGTTCCCATCTATCAAATTTGCTGATCTGTGCTTTGAGGGCACTGTTGCCATCATTTTGAATCTCTTTGAGCAATCCAGAGACGATCCCTGTCACTCCTTCGATATCCATTGCACCACGTTTTAGAAGTGTATCAAAATTTGCTGTAAACGTATCATCACTGCTGTAAAATATTTTCATTTTTCTATCCTATTGGTACGTTGGTAAACGCACCCTACAATTTTAATTCTGGGTATTTTCTCTCATACCTTGGGAGCATACTTTCATTGCCTAAGAGCCCGCCTTGATGAATATACATCAAGGGCTTATCAAAAAGTACTTGATATTCCAGTATCACCCGCCATCCTAGCGGATCATACAGCAGATCAAACTCTAGCCCTGTCTGTTGGCGTAATTCTAACCAAATTTTATAGTTTTCTTTATAAAGTTTTCCAAAATGATGCTTTTTTTCTAGTGTCAATATGCTTGGATGTAATAATTCATCTCCTTCAAGCATCAAGAACTGCTTTTTGAGATAGGTATCATCTCCTACACATGGACACGTATACACCGTAGGTCGGGGTACCCCCTCCCCGACAAAAGCCTTTTGCAAAAACAACGCTGTCGTCCCCGTCCCAGATGGCAAGAAAACATTCAACTCCTCTATCCCCTGCTCTGTCTGCCAATCCATGATCTCTTGGGCTAATATCCGGATACCATACTCTGCCTCTTTTTGCCGTCCGCCCTCTTCTATGTATAGGGTGGCTTTCCCTTCGGCAAGCTCAGGGGGCGATTGTTTCTTGGCTTGATCGATATACGGTTGCTGAGCTTGTCGAAGTAACATCCCATTCTCCAAAGCTGCCCTATAATTTCCACATGGGTTCTCTCTCAAATATTCCGACAGATGGTCTACAGTAAATTCAAACTCCCACCCTCTCATTTTTGCCAATACTGACATCGAATACATCGCATTGGACTGAGATGAACCATAGGAGATCAGTTTCTTGATGGAGGGAAACTCATTTTCAAGATAATAATGAAATTTTCTGGCTTTATTCCCCGAAAAATCAGTATGTATCAGGTCATCTCTTTTGAGATAAAGTGTGACATCTTTGAAACAAATCTTCTCTATTGTGGTGGGCAACTGTAACATCACTGTCATGCCTTTTTCTTTTTGACTATTCTACCATATTATCAACCAATCTAAATCATTAGGAGAGTAGAATACACTCTTAAGCAAATTTCAATTAGGAGAAATTTTATGGATTCTAAACATTATTATAACCCCAACGGAGAAGAGATCCTCGATGAAAAAATTTTTGGAGGCTCACCTACCGGTTTTGTAGACTTTAACCGCTCCAAATACAAATGGGACAGTAATATCTATGACCTGATGAATGCCAATACCTGGTTTCCCTCAGAGGTCAATACCTCTACAGAGAAAAAGCATTTCGATGCACTAACTGACAATGAGCAATCGATCTACAAGATGACCTTTGCACAGCTTAGCTTCAATGACTCTGCACAAGAGGAATACCTCAGTGATTTTAGACAGCTCGCTAACAACCGATTGCTCAAGTCAGTGATCACCCTACAGATGATGCAGGAGGTCAATCACTCCAAGAGTTATGCTGTGCTTCTGGATGCCTGTGGTAATTCCGAGGAAGTATTCAATCTCTATAAACATGATGCCGCGCTCAACAACAAAAATATGCGTATCGCAGAGCAGTTTGCCAGACATATCGATGGGGGCTCTGTAGACAAGATGATCGCCAGTGCGATGGCAAGTGTCAACTTGGAGGGTATCTACTTCCTGCTCGGATTTAGCTATATCTATGTGCTCGGAGACAAAGTCCCCGGAGCCAGAGACATGATCAAGTTCATCGCTAGAGATGAGCTCAATACACACCTGCCACTCTTTGTCAATATCTTTAAAACTATCCGTAAAGAGAACAGTATCGACAGCAGCACCATCGATATCATGTATAAAATGATCGAAGAAGCAGTTGATATTGAACTGGAGTATGGAAACTATCTACTCGATACCTTCCCTATCATGGGAGTCACCAAAGAGTTGATGCAACACACTGTACACAACTATGCCAATGAGAGGCTGAAAAAGATAGGGCTAGACCCCATCTTCCCTGAGTCTCCCAATACCTATCTTCAGCAGTTGGTCAGCAAGCATCTCAATATGAATGATGTCAAAAGTAACTTCTTTGAAAGCAATGTCTCCAACTATGCCAAATCAAGTATCGACCTAGATGACTTTTAAGACAATCCGCTTAAAGCGGATTGTCTATTATAGAAGGAGAGAGAAAATCTCTTTAGTAGCGACCGATACAGTTCAAATCATCAAACGCCTGTTCTAGTCTGGCGATCATAGACTCTTCACCGGCTCTAAGCCATTTTCTCGGATCATAAAATTTCTTATTGGGTTTATCTTCACCCTCAGGGTTACCGATCTGTCCCTGTAGATAGCCACGATATTTCTCTGTATAGCGTCTCACACCATTCCAATAGGTCCATTGCGTATCGGTATCGATATTCATCTTGATCACACCATAGCCTATCGCTTCTCTGATATCTGAGAGTTCTGACCCTGACCCTCCATGGAAAACAAAATCTACAGGTTTTTTATCTGTATCGAATTTCTCTTTGATATATTTTTGAGAGTTATCCAGTATCTTGGGAGTCAGTGTGACATTTCCTGGCTTATAGACACCATGTACGTTACCAAAAGAAGCAGCGATCGTAAACTTCTCAGAGACTTGGCTCAGCTGTTCATAGGCAAATGCCACCTCTTCTGGCTGAGTATAGAGCAGTGCATTGTCGATATGAGTATTGTCTACACCGTCCTCTTCTCCTCCGGTAACCCCTAGCTCTATCTCCAGTGTCATACCGATCTTGCTCATACGTTCCAAATAGGCTTTGCAAGTAGCGATATTTTCTTCTATGGGCTCTTCTGAAAGATCAATCATATGTGAAGAGAAGAGAGGTTTCCCATGCTGTGCAAAATGTGCTTCACTTGCATCCAGTAATGCATCGATCCAAGGAAGTAGCTTCCTGGATGCATGGTCTGTATGCAGGATCACAGGGATGCCATAGGCTTCCGCCAATGCATGAACATGCTGTGCACCACTAATCGCTCCTAGTACTGCTCCTTTGTCCGTATCAATACCTTTACCTGCATAAAAGGCAGCACCACCATTGCTGAACTGTACAATGACAGGGGATGAGACTTTTTTGGCTGCCTCCATCACTGCATTTACTGAGTCTGTACCTACCACATTGACTGCAGGAAGTGCATATCCCTTCTCTTTGGCATGGGCAAAGAGTTTTTGGAGATCCTCCCCCGAAACAACACCGGGATTCAGAAATTCTGATACTCTACTGAACATAAGGCCTCCTTTATTTTGCTGGTACTTTGAGTTTTTGTCCTATTTTGAGTACACTCTTATCAGTCATACCATTCATTTTTCGCAATGCTTTGGTACTGATACTGTACTTGTTTGCTATACCGGAAAGGGTATTGCCACTTTTGACCTCATAGAGAGAATGCTCGCCATTTGTACTGACTGTTTTTTTCTTTTTCTTTGCTTTTTTTGGTTTTGAGATTACTTTGCCATCCATCACTATTTTGGCTTTATCCATCATTTTTGCTACTGCTTTTTTCTGTGCAATAGAGTTTTTGATCATCTCCTTCACTTTCTCAAAAGGAATGTTCTTCCCTTTTTTATCTTTAAAATATTTCTTATTCTTTTTATATGCATCTTTGACCTCTTGGTCTTTGACCTTGTACTTCGCTGCTTTTTTTCTCAACCAAAATCCAGCAATAATATTCTCTTGCTCTTTCTTCTTGATCTCTTTCAGTGCTGTTTTTAAAACCAGCTTATCCACCGCTAATCTTTCAATCAAGGAAATTTTATCTTTTTTTCTCAGTCGCTTATAGGTTACTCTTCCCTTTGTAGCTACTTTCAAAAATGCGTTTGCCTCTTTTTCATCAATAGAGTACCCGTTGACTGTAGCAATAGTCTTAGCAGACAGTCCTACGGTAGCTAACAGTGCAAAAATGACCATTAATTTTTTCATTCACTTTCCTTCATTGTATAAATTCTTAAAATTATAACCGAAAAATCTATAATGGCTAATTATTTTTTCGCTGCTTCAATCACAATTTCGGCTTTACTTTTCAGCTCCTCCGCACTTTTTTCCAACATTTTTCTAAATTGTGTCTGCTTAAGGTTTTGGACGATTTGTCCCTTTACTTTTTCATAGGGAACTGTTGTCGCCTCTTTTTTGTCCTCTACATAGATGATATGATAGCCAAACTGTGTCTTGACCGGTGCCGTAGTCACCTTGCCTTTTTCCAGGGCGAAGACTGCTTTGTCAAACTCCGGTACCATCTGCTTTGGTCCAAAGAAGCCAAGGTCTCCACCTTTAGGGGCTGTAGGTCCCTCTGACTTCTCTTTTGCCAAAGCGATAAACTTCTCTTTCAGTGCATCACCCTTCAGGCTCTTCAATTCCTCTATCATTTTTTTGGCAGCTGCCTCATCCTCTTTGACTAAAATATGTCGTGCGTGTACTTGTGCAGGTTTTTTAAACTGCTCTTTGTTCTTCTCATAAAACTCTTTGGCTTCCCCATCACTGACAACAGTAGACTCATACTGTTTTTTCATCCATTGGTTGATCATCAGTTCATCTTTGGCAATCGCCAATGCTTTTTGATACTCCGGATCCTTTTCTACCTCTGCCTTCTTGGCTGCATCGATAAAGAGTATACGTTCAATCAATCTATCAGTGATAACCTTTTTATCACTCTCACTGACTGTTGCTAATGATTGTTGTGGATTTGCTGCTTTTACAAATCTTTCTGCATCTTCTGTGGTGATCTTTTTACCATTGACCGTCGCTAAAACATCTCCGGCCATTGCGATACTTGTACCCAATGCCATTACCAATAGTGTATTTTTTATGATTTTCATTACATTTCTTCCTTAGTTTTAATAGTTGTGCTGATAGTATATCTCTCCAAGTTAAATATATTATTAACCAACACCGGAGAACCCATGGCAAAGATCAAAAAAGCAACCAAAAAAGAGATCGAAGAGATCAAGTCTCTCTTTCTGAAACAGTATCCGGATTCTGTAACAGAACTGCAGTATCAAAATCTCTATGAACTCCTGATCTCTGTCATGCTCTCAGCACAGTGCACAGATAAGCGGGTTAACCTTATCACGCCTGCACTCTTTGAAGCCTACCCTGATCCTGTTTCTCTCTCCAATGCAGATTTGGACGATGTCAAAGCTTATATAAAAACCTGCTCTTTTTTCAATAACAAGGCTAAAAATCTGATCAAGATGGCACAGAGTGTGATTGAAAATTATGAGGGAGAGATACCGCTAGAGCAAAAAGAGCTTATCACCCTCGCAGGCGTAGGACAAAAAACCGCCAATGTCGTGATGATCGAATATACAGGTGCCAACCTCATGGCAGTCGATACCCATGTCTATCGCGTCGCCCATAGATTGGGACTGAGTGATGCACCCACTGCAACCAAATGTGAAGCAGAGTTAAGCAGAAAGTTTAAAACCGATCTACATCTCTTACACCAAGCCATGGTGCTATTTGGTCGCTACAGGTGCAAGGCCCTCAAACCAGAGTGTGGTGACTGCTTCATGGCACAGCTATGCAAGAGTAAAGAGGGCTTCAAGGCTAAAGGCTAAAGGCTAAAACCCTACCTCATCCAGTTCTTTGAATTTGAATGCTTCAATAATCTCCTCGATCGTCTCTTCTTCTCGGATAACAAGTACCATCATATTCTCTTCCATAAATACCATATAGTTCTCAAAGTTACTCTTGAGGATCACAAACTCAATCCAATCTTCACCTGTTTGCATACGATCATCAAAAAATCTTACAGACTGAGTAGTCCCTTGATCAAACTCTACCAAAGCCCATTTTTGAACAACTGACAAGGCTGTGATCTTTGCTTTCTTTTCATCTGTACCGTCTACCGGGATCAGAATCAGCATACATTACCACCTGCAAGCTTCTTTTTACTGAGCTTGAGAGCCTTATTACTCATCAGTCCAATCCCACTCTTTACTACTTTTTTTGCTACTTTTTTTGCCTCTTTAAGTGAGTGCATTTTGCAGGTACCACACTGGTAGATATTGAGCTCTGGGATATCCGACTCTGAACTGACTTTGAGGATATCTTGCATGGATTGTTTCCATGCTTTGGCAACACGCTTTTTGGAAGGGGTTCCCAACAGTGACATATAAAAACCTGTACGACACCCCATAGGAGAGATATCAATGATCTCTGTTTTTTTACTGTTGAGATGCTCTCTCATAAATCCTGCAAACAGATGCTCTAGCGTATGGATTGCCTTTTCGCCAAGAATAGCTTTATTGGGACGCGTGAAACGCAGGTCAAAGACGGTAATAGGATCACCTGAAGGCGTGCTCATTTTCTTGGCTACCCTCACAGCAGGTGCTATCATTTTGGTGTGGTCAACGGTAAAACTGTCTAGTAGTGGCATGATATTTCCTTTTTAGAAAGTATTATACCACTAACTCTATTTATCTATTAATGATCTCCTTTTCATGTCGTTCTCTATCAAATTTCTTACCAAGGAATTCACAGATAGAAATCGTATCTTTCTCTGCTATGGCCAGTGAAGTACTCGCCCCTGGACTTGGTGTCATATTGAAGATCGCGCCATCTTTGATTAGTTTTGCTTCTCCCATCATCAGCTTATGGCTGGTCTTGTCGATAATCTGTGGACGCATCCCTCCATATCCTTCAGCTGTCACCAAATCTCTTTTTCTCAGTGTAGGAATAATTTTACGGGCATCTTTCACGAAAACACCTTTACCGACAAAAGGTATCTCATCCAAGAAGTTGGTAAAGATATATTTTCGAATCACTTTATCTCGCAGTAGATCATAATAGACCTCAAGCGTATCTTTCCCGATGTCCATCGCTTCCAATAGATCCATAATATGGGCCTGCCTATAACGCTCTAGCTTGGGCAATGCAAATGCCGTAGGACCAAAGCGGGTATTCCAGTCTGCAGTAATATCTGGATCTGCATGCACCGCAGCAAAGGGGAGTTTGGGGTTTTGCATCGTATAGACTTTGGAGTTAAGCAGTTTCTCTTTGGTAAAGAAGAAGCTACCCCCGATTGGTAGTACTGCCCAATCCTTTCCATACCCCATATGTTGTGCGAACAGCAGTGAATACGCACCTGCATTTGCAACGACTGTCTTCGCATGGAACGAGCTATTTTTTGTCACTATTTCAAAATACTCTCCCGCATCTTTAATCGTCACTACCTCTTCATTATAGTGCATCTGGATATTTTTATCTTCATCCAGAGCCATCTCGATAAAGCTCTCACTGAGCTTTTTGAAGTCTACCGTAGTGATCTCTCCTTCCACACCCAGAGCCATCACATTCTCTTCTCTGCCTTCAGTGATCTTAGGCTCTTTTTCTGCCAGTGCATCTCTGTCCATTTTGATAAAATAAGGATAAAGTTCAGAGAATTCTTTATAGCGCTCATCAAGTCTAGCAATCTCATCATCACCAACTGCGAGGATCATTTTATCTCTACGAAAACCAATATTGTCTTCAAAGCCAAAATGGCTGATATAGTTGGCAACCATCGCAGCATTGTGCTTCACCGCCTTGGCTTTGTCAAGGGTATAGTTAGTTTCGATATCTCCAATATGTAGTGTTTGAGAATTTGCCTTGGGGCCAGAGTTTAACTGAGCTGGTTCATCATACTTCTCAAATAAGATAATATTTTTAATGTCCGTATAGCGCGCTAGTGTAAACAATAGGGCACTTCCTGCCACACCTGAACCTATAATTGCCGTATCGAACAACTTATTGACGATCATCTTTCCTTCTCCTTTTTATCAGGGCTTATCAGGTAAACCCCCATATAAAACTATAGTATAGTTTTGATAAAGAAGAAAAGCAATTTTTATGAAACTTTCATCAAATTTTAAGGGCATTACCATAAAATACATTGATGACTATATTTTCTTATAGACTTGAATGTCATTAATCAATAGTTTGTTATAATATAAGCAATAAGCATAAAGAATAAATGGAGTTTTAATGCAAAAAATAGCCTTTGACAGCCAGAGTGTTAGCCCATCCAAAGTTATCTGTATCGGCAGAAATTATGTCGCACATATCGAAGAGCTTGGAAATGAGATACCAGAGAATATGGTGATCTTTAACAAGCCAAACAGTGCTATAAGCCAGTCACTCAAATATTTTACTCCTCATTGTCGCTTTGAGGGGGAAATATGCCTCCTCATCATAGCTGGTAAGATTGCAGGGCTTGGGCTTGGGCTTGATCTCACTCATGCACAACTACAAAATACATTAAAACAAAAGGGGCTTCCTTGGGAGAGAGCCAAAGCCTTTGATGGATCTGCGGTACTGAGTGAGTTTATTGCATTTGAAGGAGAGTTGCGTGATATACATTTTGAGCTCTACCACAATGGTACCCTTGTCCAGTATGCTGATCGCAGCCTCATGATGTATAAACCTCATGAGATGATAACAGAGATACAGCGATTCATGACAGTGGAAGATCATGATATTATTATGACTGGTACGCCTAAAGGTGTAGGTACCTATCAACAGGGGGATCTCTTTGAAATGAAACTCTATGAGAAAGAAGCACTACTTTTGGTATCCTCTTGGAAAGCAAAATAGTTTCACAGCCATACAATTTTTACTCAAAACTAACCAATAGCGTGCTATACTTTCTGATACCAGTTTTTTCATCCTAATAGATGGATTATCTGGCACTTCTCACTTCAAAGGCTTCACTATGTTTTCTCGTTTCAAACTCAAAGAGCACGGTACAGATGTCAAAACCGAGTTCTTTGCTGGCTTTACTACATTTTTGACGATGATGTATATCGTTCCTGTCAACGGTTTCATCCTCGCAGATGCAGGCCTACCTATGGGTGCAGTCGTCACTGCCACAGCACTGATCACCATACTGGCTACACTCTTTAGTGGTATCTGGGGCAACACCCCTATCGCTATGAGTGTAGGTATGGGGCTCAATGCTTACTTTGCTTACGGGTTGGTATTGGGGATGAAGATTCCTTGGCAGACTGCGTTGGGTATCGTTTTTATCTCAGGAATTATCTTTGTGGTACTCTCTTTTACCAAGTTCAGAGTTTGGATCATGACCTCGATCCCTATGGATCTACGTCGTGCGATCTCTGCAGGAATCGGTGCCTTTATCGCCTTTATTGGATTCAAAGAGATGCACATGATCGTAGCGGATAAAGCCACGTTTGTCACACTGGGTCACTTCTCTGACCCACATGTCATGCTAGGTGCATTTGGTCTACTGGTAACACTGATCCTCTACTCTTACAAGATCCGGGGATCATTTATACTCGCTGTAACGATCACCTCTATCATAGGCTGGATCTTTGTACCTGATCTCAAGATGCCCACTGAGTTTCTCAGCATGCCAGCCTCTATCGCTCCTATCGCCATGCAGCTGGACATAGGCTCGGCACTGACACTCTCCTTATTGCCCGTGATCATCACTTTTCTTATTACAGATATGTTTGATACGCTGGGCACACTGACAGCAGTGGGTGCCAGAGCTGATCTCTTTCAAGATGGTACCAGCGAGGATAAGGCTCTAGAAAAAACACTTGAAGCGGATGCAATCGCTACAGTCGGTGGATCACTTCTTGGTGTCTCCACAACCACATCATTTATCGAGTCAGCCAGTGGGGTTGAAGCAGGTGGTCGTACTGGTCTGACTGCTGTCTTTACGGCCATGTTCTTTATCCTGACACTCTTTATGCTTCCCTTGTTCAAAGCCATTCCAGAGCCAGCGATCCTGCCTGTGCTGGTAGCTGTTGGGGTGTTGATGTTCACTGAGCTTGGTCGTATGAATTTCAAAGATATGGACACCGCTACAGCTGCTGCTGCTTTCTTTGCTATTTTGATCATGCCTTTGACCTTTTCGATCACCAATGGACTGGCCGCCGCTTTTGTAACCTATACTGTGATCAAGTTGGCAAAAGGTGAATTCAAAGACCTCAACTTCGGTGTGCTCTCTATCGCACTCATCTCGCTGATCGTCTTTATCGTACATGGCTAAGGAGAAGACTTGGAAAAATATTATTATGGATATGAAGAGTTTGTAGATGATGCTTCTGCCTTGGTGCATAAAATAGAAGATTTTGATCCCGATACGCTTCTGGCAGTGGCCAGAGGGGGGCTGACACTCGGTCACTTTATGGCTCAGGGTATGGACACACGCAGGCTTTTTGCTCTCAACTCCATCCATTATGACAAAACCCAAAAGCTAGATACGCTAGAAGTCTTTAATATCCCTGATCTCGGCACTGCCAAAAGAGTGCTGATCGTTGATGATATTATCGACAGTGGTGAGACACTCAGAGAGGTATTGCGTATGCTTAAAGAACAGTATCCTCATTGTGAATTCAAACTGGCAACAATCTTTTACAAACCCACCGCTGTCATAGAGGCTGACTATACACTCAAAAAAGCTCATGATTGGATCGATTTCTTTTGGGAGGTAGATTTGTTACACAAAGTTGCAAAATAGTAACAATCTTCTATAATCTTAAGTAATACTTAAAGGTAATTTGTATAGACTCAAACTGTAATTAAATCAACAAGGAGAAAATGAATGAAAAGATTACTCAAACTTTCAGCAGCAGCAGCACTCGTTGCAACACTATCTACAGCAGGCACCATTGATGATGTCAAAAAGGCAGGCGTAGTTAAATGTGGTGTGAGCACAGGTCTACCTGGTTTTGCTGAAGCAGATTCAAAAGGTGTATGGAGAGGTCTAGATGTAGATTTCTGTCGTGCAGTTGCAGCAGCAGTACTTGGTGATGCGAAGAAAGTCAAATATGTACCACTCAATGCTAAAGAGAGATTTACAGCACTAACTAGTGGTGAGATTGATCTACTTTCAAGAAATACTACTTGGACAAACACTAGAGATACTACGCTAGGTATCAACTTTGCTGGTGTAAACTACTATGATGGTCAGGGTTTTATGGTACCAGCATCACTCGGTATCAAAAGTGCCAAAGAGCTTGATGGTGCCTCTGTATGTATCCAAGCGGGTACAACCACTGAGATGAACCTCGCAGACTACTTCCGTGCAAATGGTATGAAGTTTAAAGGAATCACATTTGATACAAATGACCAGGTTGATAAAGCATTCTTCGCTGGAAGATGTGACATCCTCACCACAGACCAGTCAGGACTCTATGCTACACGTACAAAAGTAGAAGATCCTAGCAAATATGTCGTACTCCCAGAGATCATCTCAAAAGAGCCTCTCGGGCCATCAGTCAGACAAGGTGACGATCAGTGGTTTAATGCTGTCAAGTGGATCCTCAATGCGGTTATTACTGCTGAAGAGAAAGGTATCACTAGTAAAAATGTAGATGATGCTACTAAGAACAGTGGTGACCCAGAGACCAGAAGACTTCTCGGAGTAGAAGGCACAATGGGTGCAAACGTTGGTCTTGATGCTGATGCATTTAAAAGAGTGATCAAACAAGTCGGTAACTATGCTGAGATGTTTGAAGCGAACGTTGGTAAAAATACACCACTCAAGATCGAGAGAGGCGTCAATGCACTCTGGTCAAAAGGTGGAATCATGTATTCACCTCCATTCAGATAATAGGCAACTATCATTTGAAAGATCGTAGGTTTTTGCCTACGATCCCTATTTATAGATAAGAATTCCCTCTGGAATTTTTATCTCTACATAAACTTCAAAAGGTTGCCATGTGTCATTCTTAAGAAATGAGAAGGTCAGAGGTATTCTGTACCAGTTACTCACCATCATAGGTTTTGTCATCTTTATCATGTATGTTGCTGGAAACACAGCACATAATATTGAAGCAAGAGGCATTAAGTCAGGGTTCGATTTCCTCAACGCTGCATCAGGGTTTGAGATCGCAGAAACACCCATTCCGTTTACTGCTTCCAGTACACACTGGGAAGTATTTAAGGTAGGACTGATTAACACACTAATCATCTCCTTTTTTGGTATTATCCTTACTTCTATATTAGGATTGATCATTGGGGTTTCTAGACTCTCATCCAACTGGATTATCAGTCGTTTAGCCTATGGGTATATTGAGCTATTTAGAAATATTCCTATACTTTTGCAGATCCTCTTTTGGTACAATGTGGTCCTCGCCGCCCTACCCTCAGCACGGAACAGTATCAGCTTTTTTGACAATATCTTTCTCAACAAAAAGGGTGCCTTTATGCCCGCCCCTATCTTTGAGGATGGCTCTTGGATGATGGGTGCAGGTGTTATCTTGGCAATTATTTTAGGCTTTATGGTAAGTAAATGGGCCAATAAGAGACATGATGAGACAGGTAAAGAATTCCCTGTCTTTTTCACCAATCTTGGCATTTTGATTCTTGTACCATTGATTGCATACTTTGCTTCTGGTCAGCCATTACATTTTGACTATCCTATAGCTTCACGATTTGGATTCCGTGGAGGCAAGACCATTTCACCTGAGTTTATGGCACTGCTTTTTGCACTCTCTATCTATACTGCTACTTTTGTTGCAGAAGCGATACGAAGTGGTATCGAAGCGGTTGCTAAGGGACAGAAGGAAGCAGCAACTGCACTGGGACTTTCTCCTATGCAGTCACTCAAGCTCGTAGTACTCCCTCAGGCGATCCGTATATCTATACCACCAATCATCAACCAGTACCTCAACCTCATCAAGAACTCCTCACTGGCTGCTGCAATCGGGTATCCTGAGCTGGTCACCGTCTTTGCAGGTACCAGCCTCAATATCACGGGGCAGGCGATAGAGATCATTGCGATTACAATGTTTACCTACTTAATGATTAGTTTGATAGTGTCCCTGATACTCAACTGGTTCAACAATAAAATGAAGATAAAGGAGAGATAATGGCTGTCTACGAATTAAAAACGGCAAAACAACCTCCTCTAGGCGAGAGAGGTATCATCGCCTGGGTAAGAAAAAACCTACTCTCTAGTCCAGTGAATATTCTGTTTACATTACTTTCCATCGGGATACTCTATATGATCATTCCACCTTTGTTCAATTGGTTTATTCTTGACGCAGATTTTGTGGGAAGTAAAAAGGCTGATTGTGGAGGAGACGGTGCATGCTGGATCTTTATCCGAGAAAAGCTCAAAATGTTCACTTATGGATTCTATCCTGAGCAAGAACTCTGGAGAGCCAATCTCACCATGGGCTTAACCGCACTTTCGATTTTCCTTCTGGTGAAAGAATCTGTTTCACAGAAACTTAAAATCGCTATTATTACACTCCTTCCTGTTGCTGCTATTATACTATTGAGCGGAGGATTACTTGGATTACCTTTGGTAGATACCAACCAATGGGGTGGATTACTTCTGACATTGGTCATTGCAACTGTGGGTATCGTACTCTCCTTTCCTATAGGTATTTTGTTTGCATTGGGAAGACAGTCTAGACTACCGATCATCAAAACACTGAGTGTTTTCTATATCGAGCTGATCCGTGGTGTGCCGCTGATTACCGTACTCTTTATGGCATCGGTGGTTCTGCCACTCTTTTTCCCAGAAGGCATGGACTTCAACAAGCTCGTACGGGCACTGATCGGTATCACACTCTTCCAAGCAGCCTATGTGGCCGAAAACATTCGTGGTGGACTCCAAGCCATTCCTACGGGACAGTATGAAGCAGCACATGCGTTGGGACTCACCTACTGGAAGCAGATGAGATTGGTCATTCTACCCCAGGCGATCAAAGTGGCGATCCCTAACCTGGTAGGCTCATTTATCTCTCTCTTCAAAGATACATCACTGGTCATGATCATCGGACTATTTGACCTGCTTTCTATGGTTAAACTGACAGCCAATGACCGTGACTGGATCGGTATGAGTACAGAAGGTTTCGTCTTTGTGGCGATCATCTACTGGGTATTCAACTTCACCATGTCAAGATACTCTAAACGCTTAGAGAAAAAACTAGATACAAACAATAGGGATTAATTATGGCAGATAACAACATTATAGAATCATCAAATGAGCTCAAAGACCTCTCTCAAAACATGGTAGAGCTCGACAACCTCAACAAGTGGTATGGAGATTTCCATGTACTTAAAGATATCAACCTCACTGTGGGTAAAGGTGAGATCGTAGTCGTCGCAGGTCCATCAGGCTCTGGTAAGTCTACTTTAATTCGCTGTATCAACCGTCTTGAAGAGTATCAAAAGGGTGTGATCAGGGTCAAAGGCGTAGAGGTCAATGCAGATGTCAAGAACCTCCGAGAGATCCGTTCTAACGTAGCGATGGTCTTCCAACACTTCAACCTCTTCCCACATCTCAGTATACTCGATAACCTCACTCTAGCACCAGTATGGGTCTATGGTAAGTCTAAAAAAGAGGCTGTTGAGACAGCCATGCACTATTTGGAGCGTGTCAATATTGCTGAGCAAGCAGACAAGTTCCCTAATCAGCTCTCAGGTGGACAGCAGCAGCGTGTGGCGATCGCCAGAGCACTCTGTAAGAGCCCTGATATCATGCTCTTCGATGAGCCTACCTCTGCTCTGGATCCAGAGATGATCGGTGAAGTACTCGATGTTATGATCGGTCTGGCAAAAGAGGGCAAAACCATGGTCTGTGTCACACACGAGATGGGCTTTGCGAGAAAAGTGGCTGACAGAGTCATCTTTATGGATGAGGGACAGATCGTAGAAGAGAATGATCCTGAGACCTTCTTCAAGAACCCAGAAAGTGATAGACTCAAACTCTTCCTAGAGCAGATCCTCGCTCACTAAGCACTACGCATGATACTAGAGAGTGCGGAGTACCTCGGTATCATTGCTTTTTCTGCCAGTGGTTTCTACATTGGCAAACGCAACCAACTCGATATCCTCGGTATCTATATCGTCGCTTTTCTTACTGCCCTTGGTGGTGGTGTGATGCGTGATATCATCATAGACAGACCGCCTATCTCTTTCACCCAGACACTCCCTGTACTAATCGTGGTGCTCATCACTACTCTACTTCTCTTTCTGAGACACCGCTATCATCACGATATAGACTCCAAGCCTCTCTTTGTCTTGATCGATGCAGTGGGCATGGCTTCCTTTGCTATATCTGGTGCACTGCTGGCACTGGAGAACAGATACAACCTCCAAGGCGTAGCGATCATCGCTTTTGTCACGGCTGTTGGTGGTGGTATCTTCAGAGATATACTCATCAACCAGGTACCCTATGTACTCAAAGGGGGATTTTATGGAGTGATCGCGATCGGAGTGGGGATTGTGGTCTATCTATTGGATACAGCCCATATACTTACTACACTTAGTATTATTCTTCTCTTTATATCAACCATTGTTCTGAGAATGGTCGCATACCATAAAAACTGGCATCTCCCTACTATATAGATATATTTTAACAGTCCTTTATATTTTCTGAACCCTCCAATAGAGTCAAATTTAGGATGAGATATAATACTTCAAAGAAAATAAAACATATATACTAGCTAAATAAGGAGTCAACATGTTTATGTCATCTTTAAAAAAAGCGCTCAATAAGATATCCTTCACTAATTCTACAACGAAAGTGAATGAAAAAAAAGCCATTGAGGAAATGACAGAAGTAATATTAAATATTGGACTTTTCAACCAGTTGGATATTGATGTAATTGACTCCATCTTAGAAAATTATTATGCATCTATTGATATACCTATTGAATATTTTCAAGCAAAAGTACTACGAGAAGCTATTGATAATACTAAGAAAAAACAGCTTACAAAAAGACAGTCAATAAATATTACATGGATAAGGGATTTAATTAATGAAAGATATGATAAAGACTATAATATTATTAAAAAATCACGTACCTTTAGGCAATTATTTAGTATTATCCCAAAAAATATAATGCCTACTCATATTGAAGAATTAAAAAAATTGAATAGTCAAATGCTAGATACTTCTAAAAGTAAAAATACCTATCTTTCTTTCTATCCTGATAATGAACCTCTCTTATTTATTGCAAGCCAAAATGAAAGTACAAGATGTAATCTTTGTCATGAACTACATGGAACTATGTGGTTAAATAAATATGAGATACCAAACTGGGCGAAACCACCACTTCACAATGGATGTACCTGCAAATTAATACCTAATTCTAATGTTACTGATAAAATACTCCAGGTAAATGGCAATACCCTAGAAGGGAGATGTGTACCACCAAGTTGGTTAAAAAGTATGCAAGGAATATCAAATATAAAAAAGATAAAAGGTATATGTAGTTTTAGGTATCGTACCCTAGTTATAAAAACATCAAATAAATAAAAAATAAATACTGGCTTTCACTCCCAAGAAGATATAAAAAAGAATCAAGTAATAATGAATCTTAACACTCCTGTAAATTCTCAATATACTCCCACACCACCTTCAGAAAATCTCTCACCAAATGCCTCTGCAAAGAGCTCTACTGCAAGATCACCTGTACAGTGGGTAGGAAGTACTCTTTCTACTCCAAGTGCTTTGAGTGACTCAATCTGTGCCATGATAGCCTCTCTAGACGAATGTAGCAGATGAAAGCCACCCATGACAGATTTCACTTCTGTATCGATCACCTTTTTAGCTACCGCCGTGATCTCAGAGATACCATAGTGTCCACATCCAGTGAGAAGCTTTGGATATCCGTCAGCAATGATGAGTGAATGCTCAGGATCCTCCTCTCCCAGTAGTCCAGTGCTATACAGCTCACCAAACAGGTGCATCGGTTCTTTACCGATCACAATCACCTCTTTGGTCAATGTTTTGAGATCACGGATATGGTTTTTAGAAAGGGATACCGGGGCGTAGAGTGTGAGGTTGGGATTGAGCTCTAGTATCGAGTCTATCCCTCCGATATGATCCCAGTGATCATGGGTAATAAAGAGATACTCTATCTGTGTAACATCGATATCTTGGGTTTGCATATTTTGCAGAAGTAGACGACCGTTACTCCCTGTATCAAAGAGGAGCCTATGCTCCTCCAGATACGCAGCAAATCCCCAGAGAGAGCTGCAGGTGTCTCCATGAGCATAGTTGTCAAAGAGAATCTGCATATGGCCTGATTATCCGAACATAAGGTTTGGTAACCAGAGAGAAATGATGGGAATATAGGTTACCAACATCAATCCTACAAAAATAGTAGCTGTCCAAGGTAAAGTAGCAACGACTACATCCTTCATAGGAATACCCGTCAAGCTACTCGTAACGAAAAGGTTCAGCCCCACAGGAGGAGAAACCATACCAAGCTCCATATTGATAGTAATCATAATACCGAAATGTATAGGGTCAATACCCAGCTTCATCGCCACAGGGAGTAGTAATGGTACCATAATCATAATGATCGCTGATGGCTCCATAAAGGCTCCAGCAATAATCAGTATAATATTCACAAAGATAAGAAATGTAATGGTCCCCACATGATTGTCCACCAAGGCTTGTGCGATAGATTGTGGGACATTTTCCAAAGTCAAAAAGTGTGCGAATAGCATGGCATTGGCAATAATGAACATAATCATCGCCGAAGTTTTTGCTGATTCTAAGAATATCTTGAAGACATCTTTCCATGCAATATCTTTATAAATGACCATAGAAACAAAAAATGCCCATACTGCTGCTACTGCTGCTGCTTCCGTAGGTGTAAAGATACCTCCGTAGATACCTCCAATGACAAAGACGATGGTCATAAGTCCCCATGATGCATCTTTCATCTTAGCCATTCTCTCACTAAATGGTTTGGGGTCTGTTCTTTTGAAACCCAATCGTCTTGCACCGATATAGGTCACAGTCATAAGCATTGAGCCAAGCATAATACCCGGGATAACTCCTGCCATAAACAAACGACCGATAGAAACTTCAGCTGTCACCCCAAAGACAATCAAGACGATGGAAGGAGGAATGAGTATACCCAAACTACCTGCTGTAGCAATCGTTCCTACCGCATATTTTTGAGGATAGCCGGCATCAGTGATTGCGCCAAACATAATCGAACCGATCGCAACAACTGTTGCCGGTGAACTTCCTGAAACGGCTGCAAAAATAATACTGGCGAAAATTGCAGCAATAGGTAAACCACCAGGAAGGTGTCCTACAATTGATTGTGCAAAATCAATGATTCGTTTGGCACTGCTTCCCTTCGAAAGTAAGCTTCCTGCCAAAATAAACATAGGAATTGCCATCAACGAATAGCTATCAATTTTCTCAAATATCATTGATGATATCTCAATAGGAGAAATAGAAGTAAAGGACACGAGTGTTACAAATGTGGAAGCCCCCAGAGCAATTGCAATAGGGGAACCAATCACTAGCAGAAAGAAGAAAATCCCAAATAATACACCTACACTCACAGTACGCCTCCTATAGATTTCTTCTTCACTTCAGCCAACACATCTTCGGGAGCTGATGCTTCCATCTCAGCTAAAATCATCTCAGCTTCACTCATTATCTTTACTTCATCGGCAGGTGTTTTAATGATATATACAATTTTTTCACCAACACGAAATGCAGCAAAGGCAAAGGCAACTGGTATCACTAGATAGGGTATCCACATAGGAATCTCAAGATCTATGGACATCTCATCTAATTCTATCACTAGCTGGAGATATTTATACCCATAAAAAGAAACCGCAGCCAAATAGACAAACGTAATGCTATGAGAGATAAGCATCATACCTTTAGCAACAGGAGGAGAAACTACATCTAATAATATGGAGATGGAAATATGAGCATCTTCTTTGAAACAGTAGGCTGCACCAAAAAAAACACTCCACAAAAAGAGAAAAATTGTCAGCTCTGAAGCCCAAGTGAGGCTTGTATTGAAAATATATCTCGCTGCAACATTGTAAAATGCCAAAGCAACACCGGCAGAGATGCCGAATGCTGCAATACTTTGATTGACAAAACCAATCACTTTACTTACCAATAAAAAAAAACTTTTCATTAGAAATCCTATTTGGTATTAATGGCTGCCTCTATAAGATCTTTACCGATCACTTTATCGTCATAGAATTTAGGATAGATGGTACTCATCACCTTTCTCCACTCATCTCTCTGCTCGGGAGTCAAGACAGTGATCTCAAGTTTCTTTGTCTCTTTTGCATATTTTTCAATCTCTGCAAACTGTGACTTATCTAGCTCTACTGCCCACTCACGCTCTTTGGCTGTAGCTTCTTTCATCGCTTGCTTGGTAGCTGCTTGGAGGTCTGCTGGTAAAGAATCCCAGAACTTTTTGCTCATCACAACAAGATATCCTAGATATCCGTGATTACTCACAGTCATATACTTGGAAACATCATAGAATTTCTTAGTATAGATGTTAGAGTTGGTATTTTCCTGCCCATCGATAACACCCTGCTGCAGTGCAGAGTAAACTTCTGAGAACGGCATCATTTGCGGGTTCGCATCTACTGCCTGGAACTGTGCTTCAAGTACTTTAGAACTCATGATCCTAAACTTCTGACCCTTGGCATCCATTGGCTTTATCAGCGCTGCCTTGGAAGAGGTAAACTGCTTAAATGCATTGTCCCAGAAATCCAGAGCAACATAGCCTTTGGCTGTGACCATATCCTTAAGTTTTTGTCCTACTGCACTGTCCTGTACTCTATGGAGTTGATCGATATCCTTAAAGAGGAAAGGGAGATCGAAAAGTGCCAAGTTTGGCACAAATTTACCAAATTTTGAAAATGAAGGACATGCCATCTGTACTGAGTCAAGCTTAATCGCTTTAAGTACTGCCTTGTCCTTATAAAGCTGTGAACTTGGATAGATTTGTACATCGATCTTACCTTTACTTAGCTCTTCCAATCTCTTCTCAAAGAAAACAGCTGCTTTACCTTTGGGAGTATTTTCACTCACCACGTGACTAAATTTCAATACGAAATCTGCTGCTCCTGCTGATACCGATAATGCCACTGCTACGCTAGCTGCCAATAGAACTTTTTTCATGTTGATCCTTTTATTTTGAATTAGAATAAGTATAACGGTTTTTTCTTATGAAAAAGATAAAAAAAAGATGATTTCGTCTCAATATACTCTAGAAAGTTTCGAGAAAGTTACATTTTCTACAGAAGTGGCCTTAGCCACCAAACCCGTAGAATCCTGGAAAGAGTACAATTGAAGCAAGTACCAATATCTGGAGAGTAATAAAAGGTACGACTCCTTTGTAAATATCAGTAGTTTTAACCCCTGGAGGAGCCACTCCCTTGAGATAAAAGAGACTAAAGCCAAAAGGAGGGGTCAAGAATGAAGTCTGCAGATTCAGTGCAATCAATATTGCGAACCAGAGAGGATCAATCCCAATCGTATTGGCAATAGGCAAGAGAATAGGCACTACAATATATGAGATTTCAATAAAATCAATAAAGAAACCAAGAAACATAATGATCAACATCGTCAAGATTAAAAAGCCCCACTTTTCACCAGGAAGTGTCGTCATAAATGCCTCAACGATCTCATCTGCTCCACTATAGATAAAGACCATAGAAAAAGCTGTTGCTCCGATTAGGATCGCAAAAACCATCGAGGTCGTTTTCACTGTTTCCAGTGAAGCCTCTTTAACCAATCCGTAACTAAGTTTTCCATACATCGCTGCCAAGAGCATTCCCCCGAGTGCCCCTAATGAAGCAGACTCAGTTGGGGTTGCAATACCTGCAAAAATAGACCCCAGCACTAAAACAATCAACGTCAAAGGTGGGATAATGGAAAGTAGTGCTTTTTTAATATTTGTTGCTTTGGTAACACTGGTATCTATTTTCATCGCAGGTGCGGCCTCTTTATCTAAAAAAGAGATGACTAGGATATAGATCACATAGACACCTACCAGCATCAATCCAGGCATCACTGCTGCTTTAAAAAGATCACCTACCGGTAGCTGAAATACATCTGCCAAAACAATGAGCACAATAGAAGGGGGGATGATCTGGCCCAATGTACCTGCCGCACAGATCGTACCGCAGCTGATCGATTTTTTATATCCATTATCCAACATTACCGGCAATGAAATAACACCCATCGCTACCACTGAAGCACCCACAACCCCTGTAGAAGCTGCCAGCAATGCACCGATGAGTACCGTTGAGATTGCTAATCCTCCTCGTACCTTACCAAAAAGTGTCCCCATGGAGGAGAGCATTCGTTCTGCAAGCTCTGATTTTTGAAGTACAATCCCCATAAAGATAAACAGTGGTACTGCCATAAGAATCTTATTGGTCATGATCGCATAGATTCTAAAGGGCATCATTGTAAACATGGAGAGAAATTCATCATAAAATTCCAACACAGTTCCACCATCTGGCATGATTTCAAACCATGCAGATAACGCACCAAAAAAGATCGATACTGCGCCAAAAGTAAAAGCAACAGGATACCCAACCACAAGCAGCAATAGTGATGCTCCAAACATAATGAGTCCTATCATATCATCTCCTCCTCAGGCTCAGGGAATTTTTCTAACCCGCGGTAGATATTGATATTACTGAGTATATAGTTCACGGCACAAAAGATGAGAAAAGTAAATGCCAAAGGGATCATGCCTTTAATGATCCAGCGGTGGGTAAGCCCTCCTGGATCTTCACTAATCTCCCCTGTTGTATAAGCATCCATCACAAAATCATAAGAACCATAGGTGATCAATAATGCCAATGGAATCAAAAAAAGCAATGTACCTATAATATTAATCATCGCTTTAGTTTTGTAAGAAAAACTATCATAGAGAAAGTCTACCCGAACATGGGCATTATGCCTAAGTGCATAGCCTGTTCCAAAGAGAATAATCACAGCAAATAGATGCCACTCTACCTCTTGCATCCCTATAGAGCTGTTATGAAATGCATATCGCATCAGCACATCATATGCCACATTTAGAATCATCAGTATCATCAATACTCCCGTCATATATCCGACAGCATCAATAATTTTATCCATAAATTTTTCAATTTTCAACAACACACTTACTCCTCTGTACCTAATATCAAAAGGAGTGCATCTCTCCGCTTGATATTGGGTATTTGGCAAGCCATGGAGGCTTACCAAAATCAGGTTATTCTATTTCTCTAGATTCAGATATCCACCCTGCATCATCTGAGACCATGCTCTGGCTTTTTTCATATACGCAGTGTAATCTTCGTAAATTTCTTTAAATTTAGGATTTTTCGCTGCATACCCTTCATATACTTCTGTTGCTGCCTTGTCCATTGCGGAAACAACCTCTTTAGGGAAGGTTTTGACTTTAATATTTGGGAAATCTTTCTTCATCTTATCCCATGCATCTACAGATGCTGCAAAGTTTTCAACATACATATCAAATGCCGCTGCTTTCATAGCTGTTACCAAAATTGCCTGATAATTTTTTGGTAGCTTGTCAAAGGCTTTTTTATTGACCATAAACTGCATCTCAGATGCTGGCTCATGCCAACCAGTATAGTAGTAAGGTGCCACTTTGTGGAAGCCCATTTTGATATCCATACCCGGTCCAACCCACTCAAGTGCATCGATCGTACCACGGTCTAGAGAGGTATAGAGTTCACCGGCAGGGATATTGGTGACATTGACACCCAATTTTGCCAGTACCTCACCAGCTAGACCAGGAATTCTCATCTTTAGACCCTTGAGGTCAGCTACTGTATTGATCTCTTTTCTGAACCAACCACCCATCTGGTTACCTGTATTTCCACCAGGAAAGTTCATCACACCAAACTTGTCATAGACTTC
Organism: Sulfurovaceae bacterium; assembly: GCA_965215705.1. Taxonomy (GTDB): domain Bacteria; phylum Campylobacterota; class Campylobacteria; order Campylobacterales; family Sulfurovaceae; genus JAAXPZ01. Next base: position 110,720 of record CBDCEE010000016.1, read on the forward strand.
TTTCATGTACTTCATACCATTACCATAGTAGAACCATGCATACTGCTCAGAAGGTGTCATACCAAACGGTACAGTAGTGAACCAAACGGTGTTGATATCTTTGCCTTTCCAGTAATATGAACCACTATGTCCCATCTGATACTGTCCGCCTTTGACCATATCGAGGATGCCTAGTGGTGCCTTATGTTTCTCTTTTCCTTCTACTTTAATGATAAATTTACCATCTGACATCTCTTTGACATACTGTGCCAACTTAAGTGGTGGTGAAGCAAGCGGTGTCAAAGTAGAGGGCCATGTCTCTGCCAACTTCCACTTGATTTTTTTGGCTGCCAATGGGCTCACCAACAATGCTACCGCACCTACCAGTGCTGCTGCTTTTGCAATTCTTTTCATCATTTCTCCTTTTGTAGTAATTTGGGGTTTCCCACAAACAAGAAGATTATAACTTAACTAGACTTTAACTCACTCTATAAAAATAGAACTTTTTTGAAACATATACATAACTGTTACTTTACTCAATCATGCATGCGCTAGATTAATATTACTCTAACCTTTAGATAGCTAGAATAAAATCATACACAGTAATAGTATGGTAATACTCTTATACTACAATATACACCTGTTTTAAGCATCATTAAATAAAAGGGATATCTATGGATACATATAAAACCATACGAAAGTGGTCAGTGGCTCTCATGACAACATTTATGCTAGTCAACTGCGGAGGGGGAGGGGGAAGCGCTACAAGCACTGACAACAACAGTACAGGCAATGGTACGGGAACAGATACTTCATCTTACAAAGGGTTACAATTTTATCATCAAAATATGCCGGTATCTGATTACAAACTGAATCAATTGACAGACAGTGAGTTTGATGAATTAGATGAAACCAAACAGTTGGCTATTGCAAACAAGTTATTGGCTACACTCTTTTTCGGATACCCTCTAAAAGAGCTGAAGACAAAGATTAGCAATGGTAATTTTCTAAGTAGTATTCGAAATGGCTTGGATACAGAGGGCACAGACAAAGAGTGGTTGGAAAACTATATACTGGATGACAGTGTATTTCAGCAATACCAGAGTCAATGGTATGAACCACAAGCCATTACTATTTTAACCCGTTTCTATGCAATGAAAGATCTGGATAAATACTTCCTGCAAAACTGGGTCGCCTATATCCTCACACAAACCATTATGTTCTCTCCTGCCTATGAACTCTCATCTACCCATACACCCAATATCTCTGGGGTATATAACCGTCTAGTCACAATGTTGGAAAACGACAGTGGTATGCGCTTTATCTCCTATGTCCATATGTCTAGTGAAGACAACTGGCGGAGATTTAGAAGCCCAGAAGACAATGGACGTGAAATGCTGGAGATATACCTACTTGATGCCAACGATGCCCATGTTCCTCTTGCAGGACAGGCACTCAAAAACTGGAAACTTAACACAGACAGTGATACACTTGAAATAGGGCTAAACCGTAACACCCAACCGATCTCATTGTTTGGTACCACCATCTACAATGGAGATGATTTTTATAGAGAGCTTGCCAAATCAAATGCCTTTACAAAAGGAGTAACCAGTAGGCTGGTAGATTTTTTCTTCCCTGAGAAAAGTAATGTGCAAAAAATCTCTATCACCGACAGTATCGTCTCAAGCAAACCTGAGACATGGCAGGATATTCTCTTTCAAATCATCTTTTCAGAGGAGTATCTTCTGCATAACAGTAGAGGGCAGAGTGCCGAAGAGACTTTCTTCTCTCTTGCAAAAAAGCTAAACTATAGACATAGAAAGGGCACCTTCAGTACGCTTAAAAGCGAGCTTGAAAAGATGCACCAAGCTACAATGAAATACAAGCTTGGGAAGATAGAAAGAGTGCCACTGGACACCCTCTCTTTCGCACACTATCATAAATACATACGAGAGCGAGTATTGATGCGAAGAGCCAATCCTGAACAAGACAATCCTGCCAGTTGGAATTATAATGGCTGGCAAGATAGCTTTATCGGGTTTGATCAATTTGAACAAGATGAAAATGATCATGTAACGACACTCAAGAATTTTGTCAACTACCTGTTTGAAGCCACTGTTGCGAGGCAGGCAACTGCAGACGAACAGAAACTTTTTAAAGACCATATGATTGAGACAGAAGATGGTACGCAGGTATTTAAATACAGCTTTGATATATTTACTACACATGATGATCCGGATAAACAGAAAGAGCGACGAGAAGATCGTAAGAGAGAGATAGCACTTATCGTATTGGACTATATCTCCAGACTAGCTATCACCTACAGACAAAGTGAGGTACACTAACATGAAAAGAAGAGACTTTATCAAACTGTCACTGGTAAGCGGATCCGCTATCTTGATGCCACAGTTCAGCTATGCTGCAGTACTTGATCTGGAAAATATCAACTTTTCCTCTGGTGTCTATGAGAGCAACCAAGCACAAACTATTATTGTTTTCCTCTATGGAGGCGCCAGCCAACTGGGAGGGAATATCACCAATCTAGCGGAGATTGAACGCTATTCCCAAAACAGTTATCATGATTACTTTGATGGTAGAGGCATCACTCCTACAGAACATGGATGCTGGGCAGAAGCAGGAGGTACAGAGATGGAGAGGATCATGACAGATGAAAATATGACGCTTTACCGATCCTGCTACTCTCAGGTACGGGAAGATGCCAACAACAAGGCCCATGGGGTTTGTACTGAACAGAATCAAAAGGGCTCTTTTGATACAGATGGTGGTGGTGTAGTTGCAAATATTGCTACCATCTTACATGCCAATGGTGCCATTGATGAAAACACCCTTATGCCTTTTGTCACTATGGAGGGTGAATCTACCTTTTATACTGAAGGCAATGTACCTCTACCCGGCTATCTCAAACCCGTAGGGATCAGTGAAGACTTTGACAACCCCTATGCAAGAAGGGTTCGAAACTGGAACTATTATACAGATGCAGAAAGAGAACATGATCATTACGCTGAAAGTGATGAAAACGGAGGTTTCGATCCTGCATTGACCAAAGAGATGGATAGGGTTGCACAGACACATAATCAACCAGGAAAGGTCAAAGATGGATTTGCCAAACGTGAGAAACTTGCTTTGTTTATTGAAAATATCAAAAGTGCAGAGACTCCGGAACTAGGAGAAAATGCCTATCCAGAAAACAGTAATTTTGCGAATAAGCTTGAAGCAGCAGTTAAACTCCTGGGCAATAACCCTGATACCAAAATCATCACTCTGGGGACAGGTGGTCTGGGTGGCTGGGATGATCATAATGATGCTAGAGATTATGCTAACAGAAAAGAAGCACTCTTCCGCTCTCTTCGATCAGCAGTAGCACACTTGGAAGCGATCAAAAAGATCGATACTGTCAATATCATGGTCTTCGGAGAATTTGGCAGAAATGTCAATCTCAACTCTGCCCATGGATGGGATCATGGCAATCTACAAAATCTCTATGTGCTTGGGGGAAGAAGATACTTCACTCATCGTGGTGTTGTAGGTGAAACTGTCGTGGACAATACAGGAAGCCTCAATCGCCTCTGGCTCAAACCAAAAAGTGGAACCTATTGGTTTGAACCACTCAGTATCGCTGCCACACTCTATAAAATCTATGGCATTGAAAATCCAAATATACTGACAGGAGGGAACTATCCTCCTGTCAATGCCCTCGCTTAAAGACCCTTGTGCCGTCTCTCTTCAAGAAGAGAGACACAAAAAAATGTATTAGCGTCTAAATGGTCTAGGGTGAGGTCTTGTTGGTCTAGGTGAGCAGAAACCATATCTAGATGCATTGGCAGGCATATAGTATCGATTGTCAAATAATCCTCTCCCTCTAAGACGATCCTGATATCGGTAGTACCTATCATAGCCATAAAAAATACCGTCAAAGTTGAATCCATATCTATTGAAATACCCATAGTGGTACCCATATCTATCATAAAAAGTGGCCCTATCATAACGGTATGCTAGATACCAGCCTCTCTTAAAATTACGATAGCCTTGTTGTCTGGGGCCTCTAGGATAATCCCACCCCCCATACCACTCGTCCTCAACATAGCGTTTCTGTACTCTCTTTTTGTGCCCAGAGCGAAACAAATCGTTCATTCTTTTATTTGAAGAAACTCTTTTTTGTGGTGTTCTGACTCTTCGCTTTAGTTTTTGGTACTCTTTTTGTGTCCGAAATCTCTTCGTACGTGCTTTTTTCTTCGTCATCTTCTTATCTAGTCTCTGTACTTTTTTTGGACTCAGTTCTCCAGATGCTGAAGCCTGTAAACTCAAACCGAACATCATCAAGAATGCGAACATACCCATTGCAATCATTTTTTTCATTTTGTCTCCTTTTTGATATAGTGCCATTGTATACTATTATTGTGGAGAGATTGTTGTACTCTCACGCTACCCTACCCTTCTACCACTAATGCCTCTTCTTGGTAGATCCCCAACCCCTTTGCTTCTTCTAGAATCATTTCACTGACCCGCATGCGACTTTCTATGATCACATCTGCCAACTTACTTTTGATATGAAGCTCCAAGGGTCTATTCCCTGGGTACTTCTCAGCCAGACACATCAACTCCTCTGCGATCTTTGGGTCTGGTATTAAGTTCAGTGCCAAGACCAAAGGAGGCTGCTCTGGCTCAGGTGTATGCTTCTCCTCTTTTTTGATCTTTACCTTCTCTTTTTTGGCATCTTTCAGGGTTTCAATTTTGAGAATATTCATGCGTGTGAATTCTCTGTCTTTCCCTATCTTGACCTTGAAAGCAATCGGTTTTGTCGTATCAAAGCCTTCATCTAACTCTTTCAAACGGTTTTCAAACAGCATCAATTCGATATTACCATGGAGATCCATGATATTGGCGATACCAAATTTGTTACCCTTTTTACTAATCTTTTCAGTGATACTCTCGATTTTTCCTATGATCAGTGCTTGTGAGCCATCTGCCAGATCTCCGATCTCTGAACTCAGGGTATAGTTGATCTCACTAAGTGTCTCACGGTATTTGTCCAAGGGATGTCCTGAAACATAGAAACCTAGAGACTCCTTCTCCATCTCCAAGATTTCCATCGGTTCAAACTCATCCAAGTGATTCAGTTCCAGGGAAACAGAGGTCATCTCTTCTCCATCCCCAAAGAGCGAACCTACCGCATTTTTCTTGGCATCACCTGCCCGTTTGGCAGTATCGATGATCTCCTCTATCTGAGCGATCATTGACTTACGGGAATAGCCAAAGTTATCTAGTGCACCCGCCTTGATCAAAGATTCTATCACTTTTTTGTTTACTTTACTGGAATCGATACGAGAAACGAAATCAGAAAGATCCTTAAATGCCCCCTCTTCTCTGGCATCCAGCATACTGCTTATCGCGATATCCCCCGCACCCTTGACCGCACCCATTCCGAACATGACTACTTCATCCCCATCAATATTGGTTGCTTCAAAGACCAATCCAGAACGATTGATATCTGGTGGCAAGAGCTTGATGCCCATATGCCCAAGCTCATCCACATACTTGACTACTTTGTCCGTATTGCTTTTCTCCAGTGTCAGGATCGCAGCCATGAACTCCGTAGGATAGTAGTGCTTGAGGTAAGAGGTATAGAAAGTGATCATCGCATAGGCAGCAGAGTGAGACTTGTTAAATCCGTAACCTGCAAACTTGACGATCAGATCGAACAGCTCTTCTGCTTTGGCTCTGTCAAACCCTTTCTTCGCTGCACCATCGGCAAACTCTGCCTGTAGTTTATCCATCTCCTCTTTGATCTTTTTCCCCATTGCTCGTCGTACCAAGTCTGCACCACCTAGACTAAAGCCACCGATGGTTTGTACGATCTGCATAACCTGCTCTTGATAGACAATCACTCCATAGGTAGGCTTGAGGATCGGCTCTAGCTCCGGAAACATATAGGTAATCTCCTGTCTGCCATGCTTTCGCTCCACAAAGTCATCAAGCATCCCAGACTCCATAGGCCCTGGACGATAAAGTGCCAGCATCGCAATTACATCCTCAAATCCATCCGGTTTGAGTTTTTTTGCAAGCTCCCGCATCCCTGATGATTCGATCTGAAACAACCCTAAAGTATCTCCAGTACCGATATAGTCATAGACTGATTTATCCTCGATATTTTCCTCAACAAAGTTGATCCGTTTGCCATGACGTTTTTCCACAAGCTTCAGTGCCTCTTCGATGACAGTGAGAGTCTTAAGCCCAAGGAAGTCAAACTTTATCAGATCCACATCCTCAACATATTTTCCGCTGTATTGTGTTGCCAGTGTATCCAAGCCTGAAGGTTTGAAGAGTGGGGTCTTTTGCCAAAGCGGTTCATTGGAGATCACCACTCCTGCCGCATGGGTACCTGCATTGCGGTTCAGCCCCTCCAGAGCCAAGGCGTACTCCCAAACTCTTTTGGCAGAAGGATCACTCTCCAAAAGTGCTTTGATCTTGGGCTCTTTCTCATAGGAGTTTTTCAGGTCTATCCCCAGTTCATCCGGGATCAGTTTTGCCATGGCATCAGCTTTGGCATAAGGCATATCCAATACTCTGGCAACATCACGGATCACCCCTTTGGCAAGCAACTTACCAAAGGTAATGATCTGGGCGACATTGACCCGTCCATACTTTTCAACCACATAGTCGAGTATCTCTTGACGGCGTGCCTGACAGAAGTCCATATCGATATCCGGCATAGAGATTCGCTCTGGATTGAGAAATCGTTCAAAGAGTAATCCATAGGGAAGAGGATCGATATCCGTAATACGTAGTGCATAAGCAACCAATGATCCTGCTGCCGACCCCCTCCCAGGTCCTACCGGGATATCCATCCGCTTGGCCGCATCCACAAAATCCCAGACGATCAACATATAGCCGGGGAACTTCATATTGTTGATAATATCTATTTCCACCTGGAGTCTCTCTCGATACTCTTGATGCTTCTCTTCAGGAACGATCTTGAGCCGCTCTTCCAGCCCTCTTCTGGACTCTTCGATGAAGAGTATCTTATCATTCTCCAGCGAATACTCTATCTCCGGTTCTGGCAATTCCAGTCCAATGGCTGCTGCCCGATCCCTGGAGAATTTGAAGTTAGGGGGTGTCGGGTTACCCAATTTGATCTCCAAGTTACATTTTTCAGCGATCTCTTGTGTATGCGCCAATGCTTCAGGGATATCAGCAAACAACAGAGCCATCTCGTCAGGTGACTTAACATAAAATTCATGCACCGAATGGCGTAGACGATTAGGGTCATCATAGAGTTTGTTCATCGCAATACACATAAATGCCTCATGGGCATCAGCATCTTTTTGTACGGTATAATGGGTATCATTGGTAGCGATGATCTTGATCTCTGTCTCTTGGGCGATCTGGATGATCTGCTTATCGATACGATGCTGATCCCCGATCCCATGTCGCATGATCTCCAGATAGAAATCCTCTCCAAAAAGTGCCTTATATTTCAACGCTACTCTTTTTGCCTCTTCAAAGCCCTTGGCACCAAACTTGAGGTTACGGTCAGAGAGATTCAGGTTCCAGTTAACCTCACCCTGTAGACAGGCAGAGGAGCAGATAAGCCCTTCGCTATGTTCTGCGAGTAACTCCCAGTTGATTCTAGGATAGTAGTAAAAACCATTGATATATGCTTCTGAACTTAGCCTCATTAGGTTTTTGTATCCTGTCTCATTTTTAGCATACAGACAGAGGTGGAAGCGCTGTCTGACACTCTTATCTCCCAGATCAGACTGGTTATGCACATAGGCTTCCATCCCAATGATCGGTTTGATCCCTTCTGCTCTCATCGCATTGTAGAAGTCTATGGTACCAAACATATTGCCATGATCCGTCATCGCCACAGAGTCCATCCCCAGTGCTTTGATCTTTTTTGCCAGTGGCTTGATCTTGTTGGCACCGTCCAGCAGTGAGTACTCTGTATGTAGATGCAGATGGGTAAATTTTGGTTGGGACATAGTGTGCCTTTGGATGATAAGTATAGTAATAGAATATATCGAAGTTTTTGTAAAAAGTGCGTTAAAAAAAGATATTTTGCAGAAGCAGCGAGTGCTTCTGCATGAGGCTACATTACTGGCTTATCATTTACCAGAAGATGGCCTTTTTCAAACTTGAGAACAAAGACTGCTTTGTCCCCTTCATATTTGGCATACATCATCACCATCGCCATAGCTTGTGGGGGGAACTGATTGGACATTTTATCTAGATCAGTTTTGTTTAAAACAAGTTTTCCATCAGCTTGTAGGAAAGAGAGCAACATCATTGCCGCCATAGGATTGTCAAACTTAATATCATTCTTTGCCAAAGTTGCATCTATATTAAGATCCATCTTGCCATAGCTCATCTGCTGACCCATACTCTCCATGGAGATACTATCTATCCCTACAGGAGAGAAAGAGAGACCCATACCATGATTGACGATACTATATCCTATTGCAGCTATCTTCTCTTCTTCTGCTTTGGACAGTGCTTCCCCTTGCTGCTGTTTTTGACTCAGCATGCCGGCAAACTCCATAAAGGCAGGGAAAAAGTTTACCATATCTTTGACCGCATAGCCAAATCTGAACCCTTTGAGATCAAACAATGGTGTAGTGGCTTTCTCCTCTTTGACTGAGATATGTTTGATCGTTGCTTTTTCATGATAATTTAGTGTTTTGTCAAACAGGACTTTGGCTTCACCTAGATAAGTATCCATCATAAATGTTGTTGTTTTCCCTGCTTTTTGTGCACTCCCTTCCAAAGATGCCAAGCCCATCTTGTAATCAATCACCACACCATTGCTAAGCATTTCTCCCAACAACTTCATAGATTTAGCTACAGTTGCATTGATATCTTTTTGAGGTGTAGTTGCCAGCAGATAGAACTCTTTCATCAGTGATTCATCCATATTGTCAGAGAAGCCTTCGATCATCATCTCTTTTAGATGTACAACGACATCGTCTCCCTCATCTTTGACTAGGATATCTATATTGGGGATTTTAAAGCTTGCATCTGCTTTGATCTTTTTGCCATGCAGTGTGACGTCATAGTCCATGTGGCTCTTTTTGAATGCTACCGAGAAACTATCATTGCCCTCTCCTCCCTCAATCTGGATAAGAGGAAAGTCACATATTTGCTTACCTAGATAAGCATTGCTCTTGTCGATAACACACACAGGATTTAGATAAGAAAAAGCGATCTCTTTTGTACCATTGTTTTCAAATCCATATTGAAACTCACCACCCTTGATCGTAAAGGCTCTACTGGGAGATGCTTCGGTAGCTGCTTTTTTGATATCTATCTGTGCACCCTTGAGAACAAGACTGATAGTCTCAACCCCCTGTACTATCTTTTCATTGATATCTTTGAAGTCTACCTTTTTGATATTCTCATCGCTGTCTAGTGTCAAATAGGCACCAATCTTTTTCTCAGTGATCATTTTTTGTAAGGCTGCACTCTCTTTACCATTACCCATAAAATAGATAAATACACTCTTTTGACTATTGGCTGCATACGCTTTCCAATCTACTTCAACCCCTACCTTGGCACCTGCAATAGCATTTTCCAACAGCTTGCGTGACTGGGGATCCAGTGTTGCCATATTGACCATACTCAAGAAAGAGGATGCTGCCGCTTTGGTATCTTTGATCGTCAGTACATAGCTCTGCTCTGCTGTTTGGTTTAGGTCAAATCCTGCTGCAACAATACCTTCCAGTCTCTTCTGAAAAGCTGCTTTTCTTTTCTCTATAGAAACCGCAGGGCCCTTTTGTGCTACCTCTTTTGTCCCCTCTTTTTGAGGCGTATCCTCACCACATCCTGTGATCACAAAAAGTGATACTATGGATAAGATCATTATCAAGATTGATTTTTTCATCTGTCTTCCTTCTTTTTATTTTTGTAGAAGTATACAATAAATATTTATTTTTATGTTATTTATCATATTTATATTTAAGTTTATAAAATCCTTCTTAAGATATAATATTTATATATAATATATAGCTCTATAAGGATAAATAATGAAAACCATACTATTCTTTTCTCTACTATTCTGCTTTACTTCATTGAGTTATGCCAAAAAAATCTCTGCAGAAGCCTGTGCAATACAAAAAGGTCAATTTATCTTTGCCGGAGGAGAATGCATCCAATATGTTGAGATAGAGGGAGAGAAAAAAGAGACAATCACGATCATTGTCCATGGCACATGGAAAGAGCATACAGATACACTGTCCCGTTATACTCCTTTTGCAGAGACGATCAATATGGCGACAGATATCACTACAATCGCCATAGCCCTTCCCGGATATTCACACTCTTCTACCAATCACCTGCAGGCACTTTCACACAAAGGAAGTGAAAACCTTGCTGAGAGCAAAGCATATCTTAGCTTTTTGGCTGAGCTTATCACTGCACTCAAAAAGACATACCGAGCCAAAACAGTGAACTACATCGGTCACTCTGCAGGGGCAATGATGGGGGCTACTTTGACAGGAATGAAGCCTTCTCTCATCAACCGTATTGCCTTAGCAGGAGGAAGATATACTACACATCCTTCGAACAAGACAAAAGATCGGCTTAGCATCAATACATATATAGAACGCGTAGATAAAAAGACCAAGTACCTGCTGATCTATGGTACGGAAGATAAGATCTCCAAGCCACAAGCGACCAAAGACTTCTATACCTTAGCTAAAAAACATGGATTGGATGTCACTCTTGTGGAGGTCAAAGGTGCAGCACACCTCGACCTGGATATGACCGACACCTCCATAGAGGCGATAGAGGCTATACTCGAATAAGTAGTCTAGGTACTACTTACCCTCTACAAGCATATCCATAGTCTCTGCTAGATCATGTGCAAGTATCTTATAGTTTCTTTTAAGCTTGAGAAGCTTGGCTTGTCCTTTGTTACCTACTTCACTCAGTTTTTCTCTAGGCATCTCTATCAATGCTTTGAGTGACTTAGTGATCTTTTGTGTATCAAACTCTGAAAAAAATGCTTCATTCTCTGCAAAAATCGCATGGTTTTTACTATTGTCTGTCATCAAGGCAGGGATAGCACAGTCATAATAACTGATTACCTTATCTGCAATCACCGTATCAAAAAAGTTTAGGTGTGGTAATAGTGAGATGCCTACATCACTCTTGTTGATCTCCTCTCTGAGCTCAGCCAGTGTATAGACAGCTTCATGGATAGTAATCCTATTTTTGATCGTAGGATACAGGCGCATGAGTGTATTGATATACTCTTTTTTCTTGGTGATGATATTGAGATGCCATGCATCCTCTTTGATCGCTTCAAATGCATCCAAAACAACATCAAAGCTACGCAAAGGACCGATAGAACCCGCATGCACAAAAATAGTTTTCTGGTTATCAGAAAACTCATGATGCTTGATGGTATCTGGATCAAGACCCACCCAAATAGGGAAAGACTTAGTGTTAATCTGTGGATAAAATGCCTGATGTGCTTCTGGTGAAGAGGGCAAGAATAGATCACACTGATTGACCAAGTTGTCTCTTTCTGCTATTTTACGTTTATACAGAAGTCTTTTGTATACGGCAGAAGGGGAATACCCTTTAGTAGCTTCTAGGGCGTGGTGCTTTTTAGGATAAGATATCCTGTACCCTACTTTGTAGCCAAACTCATCTTTATGCTTTAGCACGTTTTTGAGTACATCTTTTTTGTTACGAACGATAACAAAATCATACTGTGAAGGGTCACTTCCCGTACTCAGATAGGTGATGATGTTGTTACGGTCTTTTTTGGGGATGATCAGGTGGTTTCCTTTTCTTTGGAAACTATGCTTATACTTTGTAATAAAGACGATATCCACATCCCAGTGCTCTTTGAGATGATTGTCAAACAGTGATGAAATCGTACCATTGTCACTATACTCTTCTTGGTCGGTTATATAAAGTAACTTACGCATCTGTATTCTCCTCGACTAAATCTTGGTCAAATCGTGCCTCATCAAACTGCTTATCCAGATAGGCACAGATCTTTTTCACATCACGCTGGGCATTGCCCAGACATGAGGTGGCTCCAGGAGATGGGGTCATATTAAAGATGATCCCATCTCCTGTATCTATAGAAGCCTCCCCTAGCATAAGCTTCTGGTTTTTTTTGTCTAGAATCTGCCCTCTGACCCCACCAAAGCCTTTGGCATACTCGATATCCTCCATCTGCAATGAGGGGATGATCTTTCTAGCATCACGCAAGAACGCCCGTTTTCCAAGATAGGGAATCTCAAAAAGGAAATTTCTCAAGATATAATTACGTATATCTTTGTCCTTTAAAAGGTCATAAAATATTTTGACAATACTACTATCCAGCCGCAATGTCTTAAAGAAATCCAGATAAGTCCCACTTCTAAAGCGTTCGAGTTTCGGCAATACCAAGGCTGTAGGGCCAAAACGTGTATGGTCATTCAAGGTAATATCAGGATCACCGTGTAGTGCAGCAAATGGCAGTTTAGGGTTTTGTACCATATAGACTTTCCCTACGAGAATACGCTTGTGTGCCTTATAGAAACTTCCTGCCATAGGAAGCTGACCATAATCCAGTCCATATCCCATTTGATGTGCCAAGAACAGACTATGTGCCCCTGCATTTGCCACAACAACCTTGGCTTGAAAATGCCTGCCGTCTTTTGTCTCTAGATGGAAAACTCCATCCTTTTTCTCTATCTTTGTCACTTGGGCATCAAAGAAGACATCTGTCTGCATCGTTTCATTTTTCTTTGCGTTATCAATAAAGGTATCACTCAGTGCTTTGAAGTTGGCAGTGGTGTATTGGTCTTTAGCCCCTACCCCTACTATTTCTTCATTTCTGCCATGCCCTTTCTCGTCAAAGATAAGTGCTGGCTCTATCTTTTCAAGATCCTCTTTGTTGTAGAGTTCTAGATAGGGATAGAGTGACTTGAACTCTTCGTAGCGTTTGGTCATAAATCGACACTCATCATAGCCGATACCTATCGCCATCTTTTGATGCTTGAACATAATCTCATTCTCATATCCATACTGCAAGCAATACTTCTCTATCATCTTCGCTGTACGCTGTACATGCTTTGCTTTATCGAGTGTATAGTTCGTCTCGATATCTCCACAGTGTATAGTTTGAGAGTTTGCTGTGGCATTTGAATTTAATGTTGCCACCTCAGAATATTTCTCCAGAAGTGCAACGCTTGTCAAGTTTGTATAATAACTTAACTCATAAAAGAGGGCAGCACCAGAGATACCTCCTCCAATGATCAGAACCTCATATGTTTCTGTCTCCATAGTATCACTCACCTTTGTGAAAGTTAGATTGGCCTCATAATGTTTATACCCCAAGTATTGATAAATATGAAATTCTTATCTATTTCTTATACAATAAAAATATACTGATATATCAATATTTTTGTACACTTTTATGTCTCTCCTTAAACACTATTTAGCAACTATAAGTATAGCTGGGTTTGGCTCTCCTTCGCTTTAATCCTGTATGAATTGTGCCTTTTTAGCAAAAAGTAGAAAGTGTGCCTTCTCGTACAGCACTATAGCTCTCCTCTCCTACCAGCTGTCTGATGATCTCCAATCCGAAGCAGATCGCTGTACCCGGGCCTTGTGAGGTGATCACTTTGCCATCTATAACGACTTTCTTATCTGCCACTCTGTCTGCAGGTCTGATCTGCTCTTCAACAGAAGGATAACAGGTATACCGCTGACTCAGCACACCTGCCACATGGAGTGCATAAGGTGCGGCACACATGGCAGCAATCCATTTACCATCAGCAGCAAAGCGCTTGATCACTGTCTGTGCCAGAGGATTCTCTGCCAAGCGGTTCGTACCATCCCAGCCTCCAGGCAGGACCACGATATCATAGTCATCCGGTGCAGCTACTTTGAGTGATATATTTGCCTGTAGTGTGATACCATTAGCTCCGGTTACCAATGCACCATCCAGATAGGCACTATGCACTTCTACACCACCTCTCCTCAATATATCGATAATAGATACCGCCTCTATCTCCTCAAAGCCTTCTGCCAGTAGTACCAATGCTGTTGCCATGATCTGCTCCTTATATATAAAAATAGATAGGATAATTATAGCACATTCAGTGAGGAGGAGAATAAACGTAGGGACAGATTCTATATCTGTCCAAAGAATAGTAGAAAGGGGGGGGGAGTCTTACTTTGCTTTTTCGAGGTACTTTCCCTCTACGGTATCCACTTTGATCATCTCACCTTCAAGTACATGGAAAGGTACCTGTACAACTGCCCCACTCTCTAGGGTTGCAGGTTTTTTGCCCCCCTGAGAGTCACCTTTGAAGTTGGGTGGAGTCTCTACAATCTTGAGAACTACTGTCTGGGGGATCTCCACAGAGATCGCTTGACCATTGTGGAAGAGTATCTCCGCTTCCATCCCATCGATCATATAATCAAAGGTCTCTTTGCCTACCTGCTCATGGGTCAGACCGATCTGATCAAAGGTCGTTGTATCCATAAATTGCAGCATCTCACCATCGTCATAAAGGTACTGCATGGTCTTTTGCTCTAGTTCTGGGGTATCGAATTTATCTCCAGCATGCACTGTTTTTTCGATCACTTTACCTGTCTTGAGATTTTTCATCTTCATACGTACAAATGCCGCACCTTTACCCGGCTTGACATGCTGAAACTCTGTTACCCTAAAAGGGTTACCGTCCAGCTCCAGTCTTTTGCCTTTTTTGATATCGCCCATTCCTATCGTTGCCATCTCTACTCCTGAAAATTTTTTAGATTATACCCAATCTATCTTACTATCGATATGTTATCTGTATCATGGTGCATCTCTATCTCATCATCAATATCCATGGATTTGCTGTTATCCATCAGGATAGGAATAAAGATCAGAGAGACAAACACTGCCGCTACTGTACCTGAGATCAATGCCACCCCCAGACCACCAAAGATCGGATCACTTGCAAGCAGTGCTGAGCCAAGAATAATGGCAATCGCTGTCAGCATGATCGGTTTGGCTCTAGTGGCTGATGCAATAGCAATCGCCTTTCTTTTTTCCATACCACGCCCTTCCATTAGGGATTTGGCAAAATCGATCAACAACAATGAGTTACGTGAACTGATCCCCATCAAAGCGATAAATCCGATCAAAGAAGTCGCGGTCAAGAAGAAGGTCTCTTGCGTCACCAAATCTGCCACCCAGTGTCCCATAATCACCCCAATAATAGAGAGAAATGATCCTAGCAATACTATGCCACTGAGCATAAAGCTCTTATAATAGATCACCAAGAGGATAAAGATCAACAACAACGCAGCAATAAAGGCAGCACCTAGATCTCTAAAAGTATCCAGAGTCACCTTCATCTCACCATCCCAACGTAACAGATACTTCTCTCTACTGACTTTATCTGTCAAGTAAAGGTCAAACATATACGTGGTAAATCCTGCTTTCTCTACAACATACTGCTTGGAGAAATACTCGATCATCTTCTCTCTGGCATCCAAAAGTGGATAAACTTGTGATGCCATATCTGTCTCTGCTATGACATTGATCATACGGTGTAAGTCCTTGTGCATGATCATTGGGGTGGAAATTATCTGCTTGATCTCTACCACTTCACTTAATGGTACCATCATACCTTTTTGATTCATAAGATTCAAGGAGGAGAGCTTACTATACAGTGCCTCTCGCTCCTCGCTACGAAGTCTCTTGGTCTCTGCATCGAGCCTGAGGAAAATAGCGATCTGATCCGGCTCATGTGCAGAGTTTTTATGTGCGATCGCCATCCCTTCAAAAGCCAAGTAAAGTATCTGATTAACCTGCTTCACACTAAGTGCGCTTCGTGCGATTTTTTCCTTGTCGGGAATAAGCTCATACTTTTGGAAAAGATCATCTGCCATGATATCCACATCGACCAGTGACTCTGTCTCTGAGAGTATCTTGGCAACCTCCAGCGAGAGTTCACGAAGCCTCTCTATCTGCTCACCTCTTACCTCAACCACCACAGAAGCGAGTGCTGGAGGACCGGAAGGCTGCTCTATCATCTTGACAATCGTACCAGATACCAGAGGTTCACACTTCTGCTTCAATAGCGGTCGCAACCGCTGCACCATGAGAAAAGAGGGCTCATCTCTATGGTGTTTGTCTGTCAGATTGACCGAAAGCTCTGCGACATTCTCACTGTTTTTCATCCCAGCACCTTTGACGAGCCCAGCATAATCCAAAGGGATACCTTCTCCCATATAGAGCTCCATATTCATGATCTCTGGCTCATTTTTAAGCTGTTCGATCACACACTGCGCCACCTGCATCGTCTGCTCTTTAGCACTGCCGGTGGGAGCATCGATATAGACAGAATAGGTATTGTCACTTTTGCTTGGCAACATCTTGGCTTTAATCATTTTCATAGGACCCAACATCATCACTGAAACAGCAAACGCCACAATAGTCAACAAAATAACCATGAATTTTCTAAATTTACTGTCTAATATCCAATAGACAAATTTTCCAAAACTACCCATTTGTCACCTCGCTTTTACTACTGCTTCTCTTGTGCTTGGCATGCTTATGCTTCGGCTTTTTCAGAAGCTTGTAGCTTAGATAAGGCGTAAAGATATACGCCACGAAGAGAGAAGCCACCAGCGCGACAGGGACATTGAGGGGGATAGGCTTCATAAACGACCCCATCATATCCCCAACAAATGCCATCGGTACCATCGTCATAATGATTGCCAGTGTGGCAATATTGGTTGGAGGCCCGATCTCATCAGTCGCCTCGACTAGCAGTGTCTTCATATCCTTCTCATCCACATCATGTGCATGAAGATGACGATGAATATTCTCTATGACGATAATCGCAGCATCCACCAGTAAGCCCAAAGAGAGCAGGAAGGCAAAAAGTGTGATCCGATTAATCGTCTGCCCTGTGATATATGCGATAAAAAGTGTCACTGCCAAAATTGCAGGCACACTTAGTGTCACGATCAATGACTCTTTGAAGCCCAAAAAGAAGACCAGCATCACAGCAATGATCACCACTGTAATAAGCAGATGTTGCACCAGTTCATTGACCGCATCATTGGCTCGCTCTCCATAGTTTCTGGTGACAATATAGCCAATTCCTTCCTCGGCAAACTCCACCTCGTTCTCTTTGATCAGCTCAAGTACATCATCTGCTACAAAAACTGCATTGGTACCTGCAAGTTTGGCTATCGTCAATGTTACCTGCTCTTTGGTTTGGGAAAGTGGATCCTCTTTTTTTTCTCTCTTCGTAATATAAGCACTTTTGAAATTCTGTATATCAATCCCTCTCTCAACTTTAGCCACATCCTTCAGATAGATAGGAGAACCCATGTATTGAGCCACGATAATGTTACGTACATCTGCCTCTGTCTCTATCGCATTTTTCACCCCAAAGATCACTAGCTTGTTTGCATCACTACGTCCTTTGACCGAGGGAACATCTACCGCGATAGATTGTACCGCCTGTACTATCTGTCCCAATGAAAGATGGTAGCCTGTCAGCTTACCCAGGTCCACTTCGATATTGAACTGTGGCTTATGTGCACCTTTGAGTTCTGTTTTGGCGACACTGTCAACTGCATTGATCTTATGCTGAAGGTTACGTACCATCTCGAAAAGTTTTTCATGCGAAAGGCTCACTCCTCCCTTGGGATAAAAAGCAACCGTTACAATAGGGATATCGATATCGATATCAAAAGGCTTAATGATCGGTTGCATGGTTCCCTTGGGAAGTTTATCCATATTCTGCATGACCTTATCATAGAGTTTAAGGTTGGCATCTTCACGCCTCTCCCCTATACGATACATGACATTAATGATACCTACATTTTCCATAGCCATGCCATAAACATGCTTGATGCCTTTGACTTCACGCATCTTTCTTTCTAGTGGATTGACAATGATCTTCTCTATCTCCTGAGGGGTCGCCCCAGGCATCGGTATAATCACTGCTCCTCCTGAGATAGCAATCTGAGGATCCTCTTCCCGAGGCATCACTTGCAGAGAGATAAACCCAAGCAGCAACAGAGAAATTCCCAGCAGTGCCGTTAGAGGATTACGCAAAAAGCCTTTTGCCAGTTTCCCGGCATAATCTTTGGGATCATACTGTATCATCTATGACACCCTCAATTATCAATAACAATTTTGGCATACATACCAGGAAATACAAATTTTCCCTGGCTATCAAAACTGATCTTGATCTTGAATTTATGTGTCATTGGGTTGGAGCTTGGAATGATAGAAGCGATCTTTCCTTCTCCTTTGAGTTTGATCGAAGGGATCTCAAATTTAACTGTTTTTCCTATCCTGGCATGTCCCAAGTCCCCCTCACTGATCTCAGTAACGATCTTCAGGTTACTCAGATCCGTCAATACCAATGAGGGCATACCCGGGATCTGTATCTCTCCTTCATTGGCACGTTTCATCACGATCACTCCGTCATTGGGTGCTACGATCTTGAGGTATCTATACTGATTCAATACCTCTTGCATCTTTGCCTTGGCCTGCTCTACCTGCTTTTCTGAGATCTTAACCATATCACCATAGTTGGCAGCTGCCAGCTCCAACTGTTCCAGATCATACTTGGAAACCATTCCTTTGGCAAAGAGCCGCTTGTGTCTCTCAAGGTTTTGCTGAATATTGGTATACTGTGCCCTGTTCATCTGCAGTGCCAATGTTGCCTGAGAGATCGCCAGTTCCACCTGCATCTGTGCTGACTCTATCTCCTTGGAATCTATCTCGTACAGTGGGTCACCTTTTTTGACGATATCCCCCTCCGATACCTTCATATTCTTAA
Source organism: Sulfurovaceae bacterium (assembly GCA_965215705.1). Classification (GTDB taxonomy): domain Bacteria; phylum Campylobacterota; class Campylobacteria; order Campylobacterales; family Sulfurovaceae; genus JAAXPZ01. Next base: position 129,523 of record CBDCEE010000016.1, read on the forward strand.
TGAAACCCATATATCGACTGGTGATCATCTTTTGATTATCTGATACCACAGCTCCTGTTAACTCCAGCTCTATCGCCATCAAAGGCAATGCCAATACCCATGCCCACGCGAATATTTTTCTCATTTATTTAACTCCCAGATTTAATAGACTTTGCAATTCAAACACCTTACTGTTTCTTGCATTTTTGGCAGTGAGAAGTTTCAATAATACTTCTAACTCCTTGGCTTGTTTTATCAGCACATCAGAGATAGAACTTATCCCCTCTTTATATTTTTCCTGATACTTTCGATAGACAGTTCGAGCAAACTTCAATTGTGCTCTATAGCTTCTAACATCTGCATCGTATCCACCTATCTGTGTCTGTAACTGCTTTACTTTCAGTGCAATACCTTTCTTCGCCAGCCTTACTTGGTCTGCTACTTTCATCATATTTACTTTGGCTTTTTCCAGATTGGCTTCATCTGTACCCCCATTGAAGATATTATATTGAAGCTGCATGCCTACCGTATAAGAATCCTTATTAAAAAAATCATTGAAAGGCTTATCATCTGCCGAACCATACTCTGCAAATGCACCCACTGTCGGTCTGAACTTAGCTTTTTCAAGCTCTAGTGCCATACCTGTAATCTTGAGCCCCAGTTTTGCTTTTTGAATATCGATACTTCGTTGCTCTATCATCGCTTTAGTCACTTTGGGTTTGGGTGCCAGCGAGCTTTTTGCCCGTACTGAACTCACTTCTGTATCGAGAAGAAAAGAGAGAAACTGATAGGCAAGTTCTCTGTTAAGTTTCGCCTGAGAGAGCATACTTTGTGCCTCTACCATACGTGCCTTGACTTCCAGTTTGTCCGTCTCCTGTGCATAGCCCTCTTTTTTCATCTCTGAGATGATCTGCTTGAGCTTACTGATATTACCGATGATTTTTCTCAAGTTACTGATATAGCTCTGTACCAAAGCAATATCATAAAAAGCTTTTTTGACTTGATAGCGTTTGATGCTTCTCACCTTTGCCATATCCAGTTTACTCATTTCAAAAAGAGATTTAGTGATTTTTTTATATTCTGTCAGTTTTCCACCAGTATAGACCGGTAACATATAGGTAAATTTGCTCACAAAATGGTTACGGTCGTCTGGATAATTGAGATCTCTTGGTGCTGTCTGCAAGGGATCATGATCCAACTGCTGCCCCTGCATCATCGTACCCAAATCACCCAGAAAGTCAGAAAAACCAAAATCACCAAATGTGGCTTCTCTACTCTGAAGTTTGAATCCAAAAACATTCCCGGCATCATTGGAACGTAATGCCATAAAAGAAAAATCCAACTTCCCGTAGTCATACCCTTGGGCAGCAAACTGCTCATACTTTTTCATCTGTGCATTGTATTGTGCGATCTTGATCTCCAGGTTATGCTTATCCAGGAGCTTCAATGCTCTGTGTAAAGTGAGGTTATGTATACCAGCTGATAGTGGCATATACACTAGTATCAAGAGTAACAGCAGTTTTTGTTTCATCCCTATCCCTTAATCAATGATTATCCATTTCCCCCCAGAAATTTCAATAAAGGATTATATCCAAAAACTCTTTACATAAGTTATTTTGAATGGTTACTATTTTATTGATGAGTTTTAATCATTTGTTTTTCTTATCTTACATACTTTTATGTGTATCTTCATGTAGATGGTCCCACTTCAGCTTTCCTCCGCCCAGCATGTGGAAGTGCAAATGGTGTATCTCCTGCCCACCATCCTCTCCATTGTTGGTAATGAGTCGATATCCTGCCTGATCTACCCCCACTTTACTGGCAACTTCTTGGGCAAAAGTCGTTAAACCTGCCATCATATCTCCAGAAACATTTTGAAAGCAGTCTACATGCACTTTGGGAATAATAAGAATATGAATAGGCGCCTTGGGATACAGATCATGAAATGCTAAAAACGCCTCATTTTCATGTACGGTATTATTGGGGATTTCTCCTGCTACTATCTTACAAAAAAGACACATTAAAACTCCTTTTTTCTGTCATTATATCATAGATACTTCCCTAAACAAACCACATTATTATATTTTTTTGGATAGAATCACGGTAATTTTAAGATAATAAAGAGGTCATTTTGGAAACACTACAAACTAGAATTGAAGAGATCTCATCATTAGATGAACTTGAGAAGATTCGTGTAGAGATATTTGGGAAGAAGGGTCTCCTCGCAGCGGAGTTCGCTAAGCTCAAAGATGTGCCAGGTCCGGAAAAAAAAGCATTCGCAGAGGGGCTCAATACACAAAAAGCTGTCCTGCAAACATCTTTTGACAACACGCTTAGCACACTCAAGAGCATTGCTCTGGAAAAACAGCTAGAAGCAGAACTAATCGATGTTTCGCTCTATAGCAACTTGGGCGAAAAAGGTGCACTACACCCTGTAACACAGACCATGGACAAGATCATTGACTACTTTGTGGCACTGAACTTCTCTGTGGAAACCGGCCCTCTCGTAGAAGATGACTTTCATAACTTTGAAGCACTGAATCTTCCTAAATACCATCCTGCCAGAGATATGCAGGATACTTTCTACTTCGCAGATGGTGGCCTGCTACGTACACATACTTCTCCTGCACAGATACGTACGATGCTCAAAGAAAAACCACCGATACGTATGATCGCTCCTGGTGCTGTCTTTCGTCGAGATTATGACCTGACCCATACACCAATGTTTCATCAGGTAGAGGGGCTAGTTGTGGAGGAGAAAGGTAAAGTAAGCTTTGCCAATCTCAAAGCGATCCTCACTGACTTTCTGCATCATATGTTCGGCGATGTAGAGGTACGTTTCCGTCCTAGTTTCTTCCCTTTTACTGAGCCCTCAGCTGAGGTAGACATCAGCTGCATCTTCTGTAAAGGCAGTGGCTGTCGGGTCTGTTCACATACTGGTTGGCTGGAAGTGCTTGGTAGTGGCGTGGTCGATCCCAATGTATTCAAAGCAGTAGGCTATGAAGATGTCAGCGGATATGCGTTTGGCTTAGGCGTAGAGCGTTTTGCTATGTTGATGCATGAGATTCCAGATCTCAGAAGCCTTTTTGAAGGTGATATTCGTTTATTGGAGCAGTTCAGATGAGAGTAACGAGAAGTTGGTTAGAAGAGTTTATAGACCTCAGCGATATCTCTGATGAGAAGCTCTATGAGGTATTTAATGCGATTGGACTAGAGGTTGATAGCCTGGAAAAGATCACCATACCCGAAGGTGTAGTGATCGGAAAAGTACTTAGCTGTGAAAAGCATCCTGATGCAGACAAGCTCAATATTTGCCAGATCGATATTGGAGAAGGTACCCGCCAGATCGTTTGTGGTGCGGCCAATGTGCTTGAGGCAGAGTATGTTGCTGTTGCCACTGTAGGTACCACTCTGCCAGGTGATTTTCAGATAAAACCCGCTGAGCTTAGAGGCGTTAAAAGTGACGGCATGGTCTGTTCCAGTACTGAGCTGGGACTGCCCAAGATCAATGAAGGCATCATGATACTTGATGAAAGTATTGGTATCCTTGATATAGGGAAAGATCTCAATGCCTATCCCAAGCTAGCAGATACTGTCATTGAACTGGAATTAACTGCCAACCGTGGAGATTGCCTTAGTATACATGGTATTGCCAGAGATCTCAGTGCAGTACTCAACAAAGATATCAAACCCATCGAGCATAAGACCAATGATACTTCCAAAGTAGCCATTGCCCGTAGATTTAGTATTACAAACCATACAGACATCCCCGTAAATCTACTCTACAAACTCTCTCAGAGTGACCGTATCACCAATACGCTTCTGATAGAGTTACGTCTAGGCTTTGCAGGACTTGAGCTCGCTGATAGTATCTCCAATATTCTACAGTACAGCACCCATGCAACTGGTGTCGTGCTAAGAGCCTATGATGCAAACAAACTTCAAAATGGTATCCAGAGTGTATCTCTTACGCTGGAACACAGTGAGCCAATGCTTGTCGCACTTAAAAAAGAGGACATTTTACTCTCAACCATAGGTGTCAATCAGGCTGAAGCCTATCTGCCGGACAGCAAGAGTGAAGAGATCCTTTTTGAAGCCAGCTATATCGCACCGGAGATACTCATTGAAGGGGTAGCGAACAGTAAAATAGAGACCGACACACTCTACTATAAAACATCCAGGGGCAGTGAACCTGATCTTCTCTTCGGTATGCAGTATCTAGAGTGGCAGTGCACCGAAGCCTGTGACTGTCGTTTTGCAGACAACTCCCTCTCTGTCGAAAGTGAAAAGAAAGAAAAAATCATCGCTGTCAATTTTGAAGAACTTGACAGTATCATCGGACAAGAGACAAGCAAGAGTGAAGTCAGCAGTATCCTCTCTAGACTTGGGTTCCATGTCAACCGAAGCAAAGGCTCTGAAAGTTTTGGGGTGACAGTACCTCATCACAGGCACGACATCAACCACATTCAGGATATTGCAGAAGAGATCCTCAGGATCATAGGTATCAACAATATCGATGCCAAGCCTCTGGAACTGACTGAAAAAGTCAGACTTACAGAGAGTACACATAGATACAAAGCCAAAAGAGATATTAGGCTGAGAGCCGTGGGACGTGGATTTTTTGAAGCAGTCACCTATGCCTTTTCCGATGAAGCCAAACTGGAAAAATATGGATTTTCTCTCGTAGAGGAGCCCTTAAAACTACTCAACCCTATTGCGGAAGAGTTCAACGGCATGAGAAGTACCCTGCTCATTAACTTGCTTGATGCAGTCAAAAGAAATGTCAGCTATGGCATCAAGCGTATCCCACTCTTTGAGATAGGGACTGTCTTTGATGCGAAGCGTCAAGAGTATGAAAAGATCGCTTTTGTCTGGAGTGGTCAGGCACAGACAGAGTCTATCATCAATCAGGGAAAAGCCCGGCAGATCGATTTCGCCTCTTTCATGACATCCTTGAGTGCTGTCATAGGCAAGGTAGAACTACGCAGATGTGAGAGTGAAAATGGACTCATGCACCCCTATCAGTCTGCACATATTTTCAAAGAGGGCATGCCTATCGGATTTGTGAGTAAGCTCCATCCTAATGTGGCTCAGACGTATGGGATACCAGACACGATGATCGCAGAGATGGATTTTGCAGCACTGCTCCCCAAACACATCATACACAAGCCCATTTCCAACTACCAAGGTGTCTACAAAGACCTCAGTATTGTGGTAGCAGAATCTCTATCCTTTTCAGAGATCCATACCGCACTCAGCAATATAGAGGCCCCCCTACTCAAGCAGTTTTACCCTGTCGATATCTATCAGGACGAAGCCTTAGGCGAGCAAAAAAGCATCACCATACGATGCTTTATCCAATCTATAGAGGGTACCATGTCTGACAAGATAATCGACGGGGTCATGCAAAAGGTACTTCAGGTATTGGAGCAGAAGTGTGGAGCTCAGATCAGATGAAGCAGGTCACTGTCTCTCCTGCTCTTGCTCCCTTTGATCTCCAGTGTGACAGCATCGCTGCAGACAAGTCTATCTCTCACCGCTGTGCTATGTTTTCACTCCTGAGTAACCAGCCCTCCAAGATCAACAACTTTTTACAGGGAGAGGATACATTAAACTCTCTGCAGATCGTTGAGCAACTTGGTGCCACGGTGATACGGGAAGGGTCCGATGTTACGATTACTCCTCCTGTAGAACTCAGCGAGCCTCATGATGTACTGGACTGTGGCAATGCAGGTACAGGGATGAGACTCTTCTGTGGTCTACTCGCCGGCATCGATGGCAATTTTGTCCTCTCAGGAGACAAATATTTACGTAATAGACCCATGAGCAGAGTGGTCAAACCACTGCGCCATATCGGTGCCAAAATCGATGGCAGGGAAAATGGAAACCTCGCGCCACTTTGTATCAGAGGTGGCCAATTGGAAGCATTCCGATACGAATCTCCCATCGACTCTGCCCAAGTTAAATCAGCCCTTATTCTTGCAGGATTGCGAGCCGATAGCCCTAGCTATTATAAAGAGAGTCTCCTAAGCCGTGATCATACTGAGAGAATGCTCCGCGGTATGGGTGTGGAGATAGAGACACAAAAGGATGGCTGGATCAGAATAGTACCACCAACCCAACCACTCAGACCACTACATATCACCGTTCCTTCTGACCCCTCGAGTGGCTTCTTCTTTGCCATAGCTGCTGCGATTACACCTGATGCCAAAGTAACCCTCAGCAATGTCTCATTCAACCCTACACGGATCGGTGCCTACAAAGCCTTGGAACGTATGGGAGCAGCCATCGAATATGCGCTCACAGAGGATCTCTACGAACCCATAGGTGATATCACTATACGATATAATGGACAGCTCAAGGCAACCACCATCGACTCTCATATCGCCTGGCTCATTGATGAGCTACCTGCGCTTGCCATCGCAATGGCTACTGCAGAAGGGACAAGTACTGTACGCAATGCCAAAGAGCTAAGAGTCAAAGAGAGTGACCGTATTTCTGCCACACTGGAGGGCTTGAGCCGTGCAGGCATTCAGACAATAGAAAGAGAAGATGGTTACGATATCATTGGTGGGACCCTCAATGAGGCAACGGTCAATAGCTATGGAGATCATCGGATAGCCATGAGCTTTGCCATCGCAGGCATATGCTGCGGCATGACGATAGAGGATGTGGAATGTATAGAGACTTCATTCCCCAATTTTTATGATATTTTAAAAGAGATAAGTGAGATACACAATGGAAATTAGACTAGCATCCTCCTATGGATTCTGTTTCGGCGTCAAACGGGCTATCAAAATAGCAGAGAAAAGTCATGGCAGTGCCACCTATGGTCCCCTCATTCATAACAAAGATGAGATCAACAGACTCAAAGAGGGCTTCAATGTAGGGCTAGCAGAAAACATGACCGAAGCAGAGCAGTATGACTCTATCGTCATCCGTACACATGGTATCCCCAAAGAGGAGCTGGCACAGCTTGAAGCTGAAGGAAAAAAGATCTCTGATGCTACCTGTCCTTTTGTTGCCACGCCACAGCAAATCGTAGAGCAGATGAGCAATGAAGGCTATAGTATCGTGATCTTCGGTGATGCCAATCATCCTGAGATCAAAGGGGTGATCAGCTATGCCAAAGACCAAAGAGATGCCTTTGTCGTACTTGAAGAGGATGAGCTCGAAAATCTTCCTCTCAAATCCAGAGTTGCCATCGTTGCACAAACCACTAGAAAACCCACAGACTTCATGAAGATCGTCAATACACTTATACTTCAGGCAAAAGAGGTACGTGTCTTTAATACGATTTGTAACGCAACCTTTGAAAACCAGGATGCTGCAGCATCTCTCGCCAAGGAAGCAGATGTTATGATCGTCATTGGTGGAAAGAATTCTTCCAATACCAAACAACTTTACTCTATCTCTAAAAACTACTGTCATGACAGTTATCTTATTGAAAATGAAGAAGAGCTACAAGCAGAATGGTTCCAAAATAAAAATCTCTGTGGCATCAGTGCCGGCGCTTCTACCCCTGACTGGGTGGTTCAAAATGTCATAGATAGTATTGAGTCTACAACCTAAAGAATGGAGCTTTACTAAGCCCCATTTGCACTTTCTTTCTCCTCTTTTTACATCCTTCTTTTTAGCGATTCAGCACTTTTAAATAAAAGATAGTATAATTACGCCAAATTAGGCAAACGAAGGATAGGTAAATGAAGTTCGAAGATATCGAAGTAGAAGAGGTTGATTTTGAAGCGATGCTTGAGGAGTCGTTTAAGAAAACAGAATCAAGAAGTGACTTAGTAGACGGTACAGTGGTTAAGATCGATGAGGCTGAGGGGCAAGCTGTGGTTGATATAGGAGGAGGCAGAGACTCTGTACTCTCACTTGATGAGATTCGAGACGAAGAGGGTGTTGTACTGTTTAAAGTCGGCGATCCCATCAAAGTTGTTACACAAGGTCGTGGTAGAATCTCTTATCTTGCTGCACAAAAGAGAGCAGCACTCAATGAGTTTATCGATGCATACAACCCTGAAGAGGAAACGATCATCGAAGGTGTTGTCACCAAGAAAAACAAAGGTGGCTATGTCGTAGAGGCAGATGGACTAGAGTTCTTCATGCCACGTACACTCTCTTACCTCAGCTCCAAAGTAGAAGCTGTAGGAAAGAAAGTCAAAGCGGTTATCGTAAAAGTAGATAAGGATAAGGGTTCTGTTGTCATATCTAGAAAAGAGCTCATCGAGAGAGACAAAGCAAAATCTCAAGAGATCGTAGATAAACTCCTCGAGAGTAAAGATCCTGTTATTGGTATCGTTAAAAAAATCACCAGTTATGGTATGTTTGTTGATGTGGGCGGCATGGATGGACTCGTACATTACTCACAGATCTCTCACAAAGGACCAGTTAACCCATCTAAATATTTTGAAGAGGGTGATGAGGTCAATGTGATCGCACTGGATTATGATAAGAAGAAAAGACACCTTTCACTCTCCATTAAAGATGCCAGTTCTGATCCTTGGCAAGAGATAGATGACATTTTGGGCGTAGGTGACACCGTGACAGTAACTGTAAGCAATATCGAGCCTTATGGGGTCTTTGTAGATCTCGGTGAAGACTTGGAAGCATTCCTTCACGTCTCTGAGATCTCTTGGGATAAAAATGTAAAACATCCTAAAGACTATATGGCCGTAGATGATGAGATCAATGTTGAAGTCATCGAAATCGACAAAGAGAAGAGAAGACTCAGAGTCAGTCTCAAAACACTGTTGCCTAAGCCTATGGAAGCATTTTCAAGCAAGCGTAAAGTAGGAGACATCCTTACCGGTACTGTAACCTCACTCACAGATTTTGGTGCTTTTGTCAAGCTTGACGGTGTAGAAGGACTTCTTCATAACCAAGAGACTTCATGGGACAAAACAGTCAATGCAAAAGATATCTTCAAGTCAGGTGATGAAGTAGAAGTAAAGATCATCAAAATTGACTCAGAAGCAGGCAAAATATCACTCAGTAAAAAAGCCTTAGAAGATTCACCTGTAGATGAGTTTGCCAAAACACATAAAAACGGAGATATAGTGGCTGGTACAGTTAAAGACAAGAAAGACTTTGGTGTCTTTGTTGCTCTGGATAACCATATTGATGCATTGATCCGTACAGAGGATCTCTATCCACTCAAATTTGATGAGATAGAGAAAGGTCAAGAGATCAAAGGAGTCATTAGCTTCATCGACTCTCAAAGCGGCAGAATCAGAGTTTCCGTAAAGAGACTGGAAAGACAAGAAGAGAGACAGGCACTTGATTCACTCAATAGTGAGCAAGATGACAGTATGACACTTGGTGACCTCATCAAAGATAAATTTAAATAAGAAGAAACATGACAATCGTTGTATGTGACCATATCCATGAAAAGGGGCTAGCACTTCTAGCCTCTGATCCTGAGATAGAGATGATAAATGCGGCCGATGAACCTAAAGATATACTCTTGGAAAAATTCATTCCTCTTGCCGATGTTGCCATTACGCGTAGCTCTACAGATGTAGATGAAAAGTTTCTTGCACGAGCAGATAAGCTCAAAGCCATCGTACGTGCCGGTGTCGGGGTAGACAATGTCGATATCCCTGGATGTAGCAAATTGGGTATCGTAGTGATGAATGTCCCTACTGCCAATACCATTGCAGCCGTAGAGCTGACCATGACACACATGATGAGCTGTGTACGAAAATTCCCTTATGCCCACAATAACCTCAAACTGGATAGAGTTTGGAGACGACAAGACTGGTATGGTACCGAGCTCAAAGACAAAAAACTGGGCATCATCGGTTTTGGTAATATCGGTTCTCGTGTAGGCAAACGTGCCAAGGCTTTTGAGATGGATATTGTTGCCTATGACCCCTATATCAGCCCCTCTAAGGCCACGGATCTGGATATTGCTTATACCAATGATTTCGAGGATATTCTTGCTTGTGATATCATCACGATCCATACCCCCAAAACAGATGAAACCAAAGATATGATCGGAGCAGAAGAGATCGCCAGAATGAAAGACGGCGTGATCCTCATCAACTGTGCCAGAGGCGGACTTTATAATGAAGTAGCCTTAGTAGAAGGACTTAAAAGTGCTAAGATCGCCATGGCAGGGATCGATGTATTTGATAAAGAACCTGCTATCGATCATCCACTGCTAGACCTAGACAATGTCACAGTGACTCCACATCTGGGTGCCAACACCAAAGAATCTCAACAGAATATTGCTATTCAGGCAGCAGAGAATGCTATCGCCTCAGCCAAAGGCATCTCCTATCCCAATGCCCTCAACCTACCGATCAAGGAGAGTGAACTGCCTGAGTTCTTACGTCCTTACCTCGAGCTAACTCAGAAGATCGGACATATGAGTGCCCAGGTTACCAAAAGTGGTCTACAATCTATGAAGATCACCACCACTGGAAAGGTTTCTGAGCATATTGATTCTCTGGCAACCTTTGCCACTGTCGGTGTGCTTAAAGAATCGCTAGGTGATCAGATCAACTATGTCAATGCTGAGCATGTTGCTACAGAGAGAGGCATGACCATTGAAAAAGAGACCTCCCTCTCCACTACTGGTTTTGAAAATACTGTGACACTGAGGCTTACCACACAAAACGGTAATGTCTTCAAGCTAAGTGGTACTGTCTTGGGTGATTCAGCACAGCGTATCGTCGATATTGACGGGTATGCTCTAGAATTGGAGCCCAAAGGCAATCTTATCCTCTTTAAAAACAATGATGAACCTGGTGTGATCGGTGATGTAGGACGACTCATTGCCAAGCATCAGATCAATATCGCTGACTTTAGACTCGGAAGAGACGGCAAAGGCCATGCACTGGCTGTTGTCAAGGTAGATAATACCGTAAGTAAGGCACTCATGGCAGACCTCGAAGGGCTTGATGCCTGTATTAGTGCCAGATCTGTAATAATCTAAATCCAAAATATACCATAGAGATCAGTGATCTCTATCCCTCTTGTTCCTCCACTCCGCTGGTGGGACAGATAACAGAACCAATATTCATCACTATTTTATACACTATGTGGCATCATAGGGCTAACAAAAGAGAAAGCACCTATGAAAGCATCACAAAAATCCTATCTCTATGCATTGACTGCTGTACTGATTTGGTCAACGGTCGCTACGGCTTTTACCATAAGTTTACGTGTCTTGGATAAAATAGAGCTTCTCTTATGGTCATTTATAGTCTCCTTTCTTACATTAGGGTTGATGATACTCCTCACCCATAGAGTACAGGCAGCCAAACGATACCTCTCTAGGTATTGGAGAAGGGCACTTCTATTGGGTACGGTGAACCCTTTCATCTATTATCTCCTACTCTTTTATGCCTATGAGTTACTCCCTGCTCAAGAAGCACAAGCAATCAACTACACATGGGCACTCATGCTTGCCTACCTCTCTGTACCTTTACTAGGACACAAACTCAGCAGATGGGATATAGTTGCTGGGATCATCTGTTATTTGGGGGTAGTGGTTATTGCAACGCATGGGAATATCATCTCTTTAGATCTCTCTGATTCAAAGGGAATAGGTGTGGCACTTTTGAGTACTGTTTTTTGGGCACTCTATTGGATTATGGTGACCCGCTATGATGAAGACACTATCATTGTGCTCTTTAGCAATTTTGGAGTGGGTATCTTATGGCTCGTCGGGTATATCCTATACTTTGATATCCCCCTCTCCACTGCTATGACAACAGGGCATTTGGGAGCGATCTATATCGGACTGTTCGAGATGGGTATTACATTCGTACTCTGGGGCAGAGCTATGCTATTGGTAGAAAATACTTCTCGTATCTCTAACCTCATCTTTCTCTCCCCTATCCTCTCACTCTTTTTTATCTATTTTATTGCTAAGGAGCCGATACTGCCCTCTACAATCGTTGCATTAGGATTGATCCTGTCAGGGTTGGCATTGCAACAGTATAAGAGATAAGTTTCTTTCTGGATCAGTAAAGTTATCTTAAGAAAATGCCCCTTTATATTCATCCATCGTCTGTAATTTTAAATACATCATAGCAGACATGATCGCATCATTGAGGGCATCATGCTTACCTAGAAAAGGTAGCGCTAAAGCCTCCATGATCGTGTCAAACTTTAGATCGATAAACTCATACGAAGAAGACTTACGATATCTTCTGTAGTACATACTAGAGAGCTCTATAGTAGGATTGGGGAGGGTGGATCCGATGAACTGTTTGGTATAGCGACTGAGGATCTTGTGATCGAAATCGATATAGTAGCCTACGATTGGACGGTTATGGATAAAATCAAGCAATCCTCGTATCGCCTCCTCTGGCTCTACTGCATGGGCGAGATCACATTCTCTGATCTGATGAATTTTGATACTCTCCTGAGAGATACTGCTACTGGGCTTGATAAAACATTCATAGGAGTCATTCATGAGAATCTTGTGATCTCGAATGATAACTGCTCCGATAGAAAGTATCTCATCTTTTTTAGGATCAAGACCTGTTGTTTCTGTATCGAGTACCACCAACTCAGTACCATAATAAGGCTCAAAGAGTGTTGCATAGTGTTTCTCTTTGAGCGCTTTTCTATTGCGCCTCTTTTTAAATCCTTCAAACATCAGAGATTCTCTAGTCGATAATGACGTGTAATAAATTTCTTAAACTGCTCAACGATCTGGAGGCTGTCCTTGAGTAGATCCCTCTGTATCTTGCTGAGACGTTGGGTATCTATCTCATTATTAATAGACTCACCATGACGTACTTGAGCTAGCTGCTGCTCGAGTCTGATATAGAGCAACACCTCAAATGCCTCCCTAAGCTCCTGCACCATAGTTTCTTCCAAAAGCTTTCTGGACTGAAGCTTTTTGATCCGTTCTATTGTAGAGAGTGCTTCCACCTGATAAGAGAGGGAGAGAGAGCGGATCCCTTGGACAATGGGAAAGATTCCTGCTTTTTTGAGATCGATTTTTCTATCACGATGCAGGAAAGTACTAAAAAATCCTACAGGGGTTTCAAAGAGTGTTGTCAATTGAGCGAAGCGTGCCATATACACATCATTATCTCTATCCACTTGCGTAAATATCGATGCTTTAAGCGTGGAGAGAAGGCTAGGGTCACCCGCCACACATTGGGCATCAAAAAAGATAGAAAAATACATATAGCTATCCATATCAGGCGTGGCAATCCAGTGAGAAAGCTCTTTACTATAATCCAATGCACTCTTACACCAGTAGGGATTGGAAACCATAATCTCTCCCTCACATGGTGGATACCCAAATGTGATAAGATGCGCTGTAAACTGTTCCATATAGGGACGATACTGCTCTACCTCCACCCCATCTCGAATGATCATCCCATTGTCTTGATCCGTACGGATGATCTGTTCTCCTCTACCCTCACTTCCCATGATGATCAAAGCGCAGTCACCACGCAATGGCTCAGGCAACAGCATTTCAAATAGCTTAGCAAATACTTTACGATTTATCTCTGAGATGAGTTTAGCAATATAGCGAGCTTTTACCCCTTGGGCATGAAGCTTTTTAACGATACTGATATAGTCTTGACTCGCCTCTTGGAGAGCTTCTATAGTTTTGGCTTTTTCGATCTTGACCGTAACCAGCCTAGAGTGGTTAGCAAAATAACTAAGGATATCAATCTGCTCTAGCATGCCAATGATCTTCCCCTCTTCCATCACCGCCACGCGCTTAATATTTTTCTGGATGAGAGAGAGATAGACATTGAAAAGAAAATCCTCTTTCTCCACAGCAACAATAGGAAATCGTGCCATTTCCCCGATAGAGGAGCTCAGATCCAGAGTCTCCTCTGCCAAGGCTGTTTTGATATCACTGTCTGTTACGATACCATAGCCCTTCTCCTGCACTACAACAATCGATGAACTTTTCATCTCTACAGATTTTCGCAATGCTTGGGCGACCAGCATCTCTGAAGGCACAATACAGGGCTCATGTAGATAACTATCACTGACTCTGGCAACCATAAAGCTACTCAGATCAGAAGAGGTTTCCTTTTTTTTCAAAAAACTGATACGCTCAACCATATCCATCAAATAAAACTGTTTAAATGCTTCATTACTCTCAAACGCAACCATAAAACCTTTGTAACTAAGCTCATAGCAAATAAGATCCTCTGTCACTTCATAGCGTGCTTCACTCTTCCCCTTGACCAGTGCATCAGCATCAAAGCCCTCTTTTGCATGATAGACCCGCAGAAGCTCTCCTGCCTTATCATAGGCTTTAACCTCTCCCTTAATGATCAAGTAGAGCATCGTAGGTTTTGCATCCAATACAATCACTTCACTCTCTTTAGGGTAGAAACCTATCTCTACATGAGAGATCACTTTCTCTAATTCATATTCGCTAAGATCACAAAAAGGGTGGATAGCTTGTAGGAACTGTTTCTGGTCACTGAAGCTCATAAAAATCCTTTGGATTTTGTCTAGTCATCTATTGGTTATTGGTATATTGAGGTATCAAGAACATAGTATACAATAGTAAAGTTACGCCCAATACACCAATAACAAATAATACGCTGAGCCAAAGGCTCAGACGCATCAATGGTCGTGTGCTTCACCCGCTCCTCTAGGGATACGAATACTCTCGACCAAATCTTGGATATGTTGTGGTGGTGGCTCTGTCATACGAGAGACTACATATGCCACAATAAAGTGCAACACCATACCTAGTGTACCGATACCAGTCGGTGCGATACCCCAAAGATAATCTGCCTTGTCCCCACCCATAAATACAAAGTAGATAATATATGCAAAGGTAAAGGACAATCCAATAGAGATACCAGCAATCGCTCCTGCTTTGTTCATGCGCTTGTCAAAGATACCCAAGACAATCGCAGGGAAGAAGGATGCTGCTGCCAGACCAAACGCAAATGCGACCACCTGTGCCACAAATCCCGGAGGATGGATACCCAGATACCCTGCCACCACAATAGCAGCGACTGCTGCTAGCCTTGCTGCCCTGAGTTCTGCTTTTTCACTCAGTTTTGATTTACCGGTTGCAGGATCATTGAAGATCACTTTACCTAACAAGTCATGGGAAATCGAAGCTGAGATCACGAGTAGTAGTCCTGCTGCGGTAGAAAGAGCCGCTGCCAGCCCACCTGCTGCGATCAATGCGATCACCCAGTTAGGGAGGTTTGCGATCTCAGGGTTTGCAAGCACTATGATATCTCTATCAATATAGACTTCATTATCAAATGGTTTGGCACCTTTTGCACCTAATGCATTGGTAGTAAGTCTATGCCCATCAGCGGCTACTTTGTCACCATCAAACGCTGGTTTTCCTTTGGCATTATCAAATGCTTTACCTGCAGCATACTGAATCTTGCCATCACCATTTCTATCATTCCACGCAAGAAGTGAGCCTTTTTCCCATGTTTTAAACCATGATCCATGATTCTCTCTGCCATCAGATTTTTTGACACCTTCTGTCACCCACTGCTTGTACTCCACATTCTGGATACGATCGATCGTATTGACTCTTGAGAATGCAGCTACTGAGGCTACCGTGGTATAAAGCAGTGCAATAAAAAGCAATGCATAGCCAGCTGAAATACGTGCATCCTTAACACGAGGAACGGTAAAGAATCGGACAATAACATGTGGCAGTCCAGCTGTACCTACCATGAGTGCTACGGTAAGCATGAACATATTCCAGAGGTTACCCGGCTGTGTATACTCTTTGAATCCAAGATCAGCCAGGGATTGATCCAGTGCATGCATCAGGTAGGTGCCCTGAGGAATCACCCTCACACCATCATTAAAGTCAAATGTAGTGGTGGCAAAAATACCTAGCTGTGGCAAGAATGTATCTGTCACCATCAATGAGAGGAAGATCGCAGGAATCAGATAGGCGATGATCATCACTGTATATTGTGCAACCTGCGTATAGGTAATACCTTTCATACCGCCTAGAACTGCATAGATAAATACGATACCCATACCGATATAGACACCGGTATTGACATCAACCTGTAAAAACCTTGAGAATACGATGCCGACCCCTCTCATCTGACCTGCGACATAGGTAAAGGAGACAAAGATCGTTGCAATAACTGCTACCGTTCTGGCCACATTGGAGTAGTATCTATCTCCGATAAAGTCAGGAACCGTAAACTTACCAAACTTTCTCAAATACGGCGCCAAAAGCAGTGCCAAAAGCACATAACCTCCGGTCCAACCCATAAGATAGGCACCACCATCACTTCCCTTATACGAGATCAGACCCGCTAGTGAGATAAATGATGCAGCACTCATCCAGTCTGCTGCGGTTGCCATACCATTGGCTATCGGGTGTACGCCACCACCTGCGACATAAAAGTCTTTTGTACTTGCCGCCCTACTCCAGATTGCTATTCCTATATAGAGCGCAAAAGAGAGCCCTACAAAAAGATAAATCAGTGTTTGTAAATCCATCTGCTACCCCCTACTCGTGTACATCATATTTTTCATCAAGTTTATTCATCAACCTGACGTAAACAAAAATCAATATCACAAAGATATAGATAGAACCTTGCTGTGCAAACCAGAACCCTAGTTTCACGCCACTGATCTCAATCGTGTTAAGTTGATTGATAAACAGTATTCCTGCCCCATACGACACAATAAACCACACTACAAGTAGTTTAAGGATCGTTGAGATATTTTCACGCCAATACGCTTTGGCTTTCTCTTCGGTCATGCTTTCTCCTTTGGTTGCATAATAATACAGTTTCATTGTAAACTTTTAAAATAGCAAACTCATAGCATTAGATTTTTTAATACTTCTTTTGTACTGTAAAAGGTTGGATTGTAGCATTTCGTTACAGATTAATCATTTCTACTGATATAGACTATCAAAGTTTTTTAAGTCTATAGCCCACGCTTTTGATGCTTTCTATCAGATTCTCTTTAAGCACGGATCTCACACGATGTACTTCTGCACGGATCGTGGCATTATCTACATGGCTATTTTCCCAGGCATAATATCGAAGGGTATCAAAGTCTACAATCTTCCCCTCAAATGAAGCCAACAGATCGATAATCTGAGACTGCTTATGTGTCAGTGGCTGATCTTCGCCATCAAACATCAGCTTTTTTCTCTCTAAGTCATAGGTATAGAATTTGCTTAGCTGTATCACTGTTTGGGATTGGATATTGGCGATCTTCAGTAGTCTGTCGATATGCAATGTCAACTCTTTGAGATGAAAAGGCTTCTTAAGATAATCATAACATCCCAGCTCATAGGCTTTGCTGATCTGTTCGATCTGTGTAATGGCAGAGATAAAGATAGTAGGGATAAATATCTTCTCTTTTTGTAACTTCTCCAGCAGTGACAAGCCATCAATAGAAGGGGTATTGATATCAAAGATAAAAAGATCATAGCTTTCATTGGCGATCGTATCATAGGCCTCTTGACCATCTTCATAGGCATCTACAATATAGCCTGTATTTTCCAGATACTCTTTGATCGCCCCTTGCAGCATGATCTCATCTTCAAGCAATAGTACTTTCATCTACACCTCCTTTAAAATAATACTGGAATATCGTTCTCTTTTTATCTGAAGTTACATCAACCCTAACCTCTGCTGCATCACAGATCGATTTGACAATCTCCAATCCCAGTCCAAATCCCTCAACCCTGCTCTCTTCACGATGATAAGGCTCAAAAATTTTCTCTGTATCTTCAATCTTGGGTGAGTGTGTTTTGAAGATAAGTACAACAGATCCCTCCTCTTGATACAGCCCGACGTAGATAGCTGTATCTCGTTTCGCATATTTTATTGCATTGGAAAGATTATTGTCTATCACTCTCTGTAGCTCTATATCACTAAAGTACACCACCAATCCCTTTTCAATCTCTGTGATAATCTCATGGGTATTACCTATCGCAATCTCCTGAAAAAATCGTATACGTTCATAAAGGAATTCTGAGAAATCCATATGCTCTTTTGTGTAATCAAAACGATTTTTCTTTACCATATAGCTCAAGTCATCATAAAGGGTTGCGATCATCTTGGCACCCGCTTCAATTTTGGACATATAACGGTTCTCTCCATACTTCATACGATAGATATCGATATGGGTCATGATCACAGCCAATGGCGTATTCATCTCATGGATACTCTGCCTGATGAAGCTATCCTGTGCTTTGACCAATGCCTCACTGAACTCTTTCTCCTTTGCCAAGAGTTGATTCTGTTCTAAGAGATTTTGGGTTTTCTGAGCCACTTTCTTCTCCAGAGACTTATTGAGTTTCTTAAGTTTCTCTTTTTTACGATGGATCTCGTTTACCATACTGTTAATATAGGTCACCATCTTTTTAAACTCTTTAAATTTTACATCTCGGTCATCGATCAATATATGCTCTTTAGAAGCTCTGCTAAAAAAATGATTAAAGCTATTGATCTCCCGTCTGATGATATAATTAATCACTTTAACCCCAATAAGACCAATCACAAACAGTAAGACCAGCAATCCGACGATCTTCCAAAAATA
Organism: Sulfurovaceae bacterium; assembly: GCA_965215705.1. Lineage (GTDB taxonomy): Bacteria > Campylobacterota > Campylobacteria > Campylobacterales > Sulfurovaceae > JAAXPZ01. The sequence goes on from CBDCEE010000016.1 coordinate 148,012, forward strand.
AGCAGAAAGCTTCTGTTTCAATGCTTCTCTCTTGGCAGAGATAACTTTATCTGCTTCATCCAGATAGACTCCGGTCCCCACCATCCATTGCCAAGGTTTAAATGCTTTGGCATAGGATATTTTGGGACTTCTCTCCTTGCTTGTAGGTTTTACCCAGGTATATTCAACAAATCCTCCACTCTTTTGTTTTGACATATCAATAAGATCCTTGATCACCTGTACCCCATGGGGATCTTTAAAATGATAGAGGTTTTTACCTATATTATGTGGCTGTACGGGGTCCGAGAGGCATACCCCTCTATAGTCATAGATAAAGATATATCCTGTCTGATCTGGTCGACCATAGAGCTGGGAGATGGCATTGGTGATCTGACGTTTGAGTAATCCTGGATCTACAGTGAGCTTTCGTACATAATACTCATTGGTAATAAACTTCAATACACGATCTACATCAGAGACGATACGCTCTTTCTGCTCTTTGATATAGCTGTCCCTGATCTGCTCAGCCTCTTTGTTAAAGTTGCTATACTCACTATAGACAGCATAACTGGTAAAGAGCAAAACGAGCAAAAAGATCCCCAACATTCCACGCATATAGATCGAAGTGATCGTGCGGTCTTGAAAGATGCTAAGAAGGCGTTTGAGTCTATGCACGTGTCTTATCCCATGGGTGGTTTATCAAAGCCATTATAGCGTCTCATGCTTAGGAGAGGACTTTCTCTATCACTCTCCTCGACAGCACATGACAAACAGTGTCTCAAAATCTCTTGCAGTCACTGACATAGCATTACTCCCTGTAGAGGGATCATTGTACGCTATTTCTCCGATCTCAGAAACACTCTCCTCCGGAATATCTGCTTCTATCAGGGTATGAGGAATACCCAGTTCTCTTCGTAGATCCAAGATGTAAGCAATAAAGCTCTCTGTAGAGGGATGTGCAATATCCAAGAACTTACACAGTGTCTCCATCCGCTCTCCTATCACTGGGCTATTTTGCTGGAGTGCATAGGGCAGAATGATCGAGTTGGCTAAACCATGCGGCATATTGTAGAGTCCTCCCAGTGTATGTGCCAGCGAGTGGACAGAACCCAGACCTTTTTGAAAAGCCGTGGCTCCCATCATAGCGGCCACGATCATCTGTGCTCTGGCATGGGCATCATGTGGTTCATGATATGCTGTCAGAAGATTCTCTTTGATCATACGGATACACTCCATCGCGATCCCATCTGCCATCGGATGAAACCCCGGTGCCAGATACGCCTCTACCGCATGTACCAGTGCATCGATCCCTGTCCATGCAGTGATATGTTTAGGCAGATTATACGTCAGGTTAGGATCGAGGATCACAAGGCTTGGCATCATCTCTGGATGGAAAATAATCTTCTTGGCATGACTCTGACTATGTGTGATCACTGTCGCACGGCCTACTTCTGATCCTGTACCTGAAGTGGTCGGTATGGCAATCGTCTTTGCGATACCCTCTTGATCCGCCCTGCTCCAATTGTCCCCTATATCTTCAAAGTCCCACAGTGGCAAGCTTTGTCCAGACATAAACGCAATCGTCTTGCCTGCATCCAGTGCAGACCCTCCTCCAAAGGCAATCACGCCATCACAGCCATTCTCTCTATAGACTGATACCCCTGCCTCTACATTCTCACCTGTAGGATTAGGCTGTACATCACTATAGAGACTATAGGATAGCCCCTGGGTTTTAAGTGGTGCAAGTAGATCTTCCATGATAGGAAGCTGCACCAACGCCTCATCGGTGACGATCAGAGGACGTTCCATCCCCATCTGCTCACAAGCAGCCACAATATCCGCTACTCTTCCATGTCCAAACCATACGGCTGCAGGATAGTTCCAATTGGTATTTTGTAATAGTGCCATGCGCTTACTCCTCTAATTTGAAATGAATAGATTTGAGTCTAGTCACTGAGTCATAGACAAAAGGAGAGAGCGATACCCCTCGTCCTGTATTTTTGACCCCTGTCCATGCGAGTGCAGGATCGAGATAGTCACAACGGTTCATAAATACTGTACCTGTCTCTATTTGAGAAGAGAGTGCTCTGGCTATATCTCTATCTCGTGTCCAGATCGACGCAGTCAATCCATAGTCACTGTCATTCATCAGTGCGACTGCTTCGGTATCACTAGAGACCTTCATGATCCCCACTACCGGACCAAAGCTCTCTTCTTGCATCACTGCCATGGTATGATCTACATCGACAAGTACATGCGGAGCCAGATAAGGAGTACCCTCCTTAGAGGCAGGGAAGAGACTCTCATCGACCAGTGATTTCGCTCCAGCCTCCACCGCATCTGCAATCTGCTTACGCACATAGTCACTCGCCCCTGTTTTGACCATCGGCCCTAGATTGGTACCTTCCTCTAGAGGTGAGCCCAGTTTATACTGCTTGGTCTCCTCCACAAACTTTTCAACAAATGTATCATACACATCTTCATGTACATAGATCCGCTCGATACCGCAACAGGACTGTCCAGAGTTGAAATACGATCCATCCACCAGGTTGGGTACTGTCGTCTCAAGATTGGCATCGGCTCTTACATAGGCAGGATCTTTACCCCCTAGCTCCAGTCCGCAAGGGATAAATTTATTTCCCACTGCCTCCTGTACGGCAAAGCCACCCTCTACAGAACCTGTAAAAAACACGCCATCAATACGCTCATCTGCTAGCAATACAGCTGTTTCTTTGTGTTGGATATGGAGAACACTAAAGATATCCTCTGGCAATCCAGCCTCTGCAAATGCCTCAGCATATCGCTCTGCTACAAGCGGTGTTTGCAGCGAATGCTTCATGATCACTGTATTCCCCGCCAGCAGTGCAGGTACGAGTACATTGACCGAGGTGAGGAACGGATAGTTCCATGGGCTCAATATCGCTACAACTCCCAATGGCTCTTTCTCTATGCATCGCTCAAATCCTTCCATCTCCTCAGGACAATACGGCTCCAGACTCTCATCAGCGATCTTAAGCAGATACTCGGCACGCTCCTTAAAACCATTGACCTCAAATCCACTCTGTGAGATCGGTCGCCCCATCTGTCTGGATATCTCCTCTGAGATCTCCTCTTTGTGTGAGACCAGCATATCAATAAAGTTGTGAATGATCTCTTTACGCTGCTCCAGTGGTACAGAGGCCCATGCTTTTTGGGCAATCTTTGCTTTGACTAATGTATCCTCGATATCTTCTAGTGTATGGTAAGGTTTTTCTATATATACAGAACCATCTACGGGAGATATCGTTTTAAAATTTGACATTATTTTTTCCTTGTTGCTAATTCAACAGAATACTTTGTGTAAAAGTATTCTCGGGTGATACGACAAATACTATACTTGAAGTAGCACCAGAGAATATTTTTTGATTATATGATGTACGTGGTACACACCCTACATCATATGATCTCGAAATAGCGGTTCAGCTGCCAATCCGTGATCGCTTTGAGCTGTTCATTGGCTTCATGCTCACGGGTCATCGCGTAGTGATCGACAAAGACATCTCCAAACAAGTCCCTCGCAGCCTCTGAGCCTCTCAGTATCTGTGCCGCAGCATAGAGGTCACGAGGAAACCCAAACTGCTCAGAGAGCGTTACATCATAGGCATTACCTACGATAGGTTCTGTAGGCTCTATTTGGTGCTCTATCCCCCAAAGCCCACTCCCTATTGCAGCAGCCAAAGCAATATACGGGTTGATATCCGCTGCGGTTACTCTATACTCTACTCGCTGTGACTTGGCAGAGCCAGTGATCGCGCGCAGGGCACAGGTACGATTATCCACACCCCAGGTCGCCTGTGTTGGAGCCCAAAATCCTGGGATCAACCTCGTATAGGCATTACAGGTAGGTGCAATCATAGCCAGAAGCTCTGGCATCAGCTTCTGCTGTCCACCGATGAAATGACGCATCGCATCAGAGATACACTCAGGTTTACTCTCATCATAGAACAGTGGTTTGCCATCTTTGGTTGCTGACATATGCAGATGTCCTGACTGTCCAGGATAGTCATTGGAGTATTTCGCCATAAAGGTCGCCATCATACCATTTTTTTGTGCCAGTACTTTGGTAAAAGTTTTGAAAAGTGTTGCTTTATCTGCAGCACGAAGTAGATCATCATAATAGAGTGCCACTTCTAACACCCCTGGCCCTGTCTCGGTATGGATGCCCTCTATCTCCATATCCATCTCACGGCTTAGATCCATTAACTCATGGTAAAAATCTGCATGTACACTGTTACGGATCATTGAATAGCCAAACATATCAGGCGTGAAGTTTTCTAAGTCTCTATAACGTTTGTCACGGATACTCTGTGGTGTTTCGTTAAAGACAAAAAATTCAAACTCTGCCGAAGCCTTAAAACTGATACCCATCTCTTCGCCTCGCTTGATCATACGCTTGAGCAGAGAGCGAGGGCCTACCTCTTTATGGATACCACCCTTCTCAAAATCCACCAAGAACAGAATCGTGTTCCCTTCCAATGGAAGCTCCCGACAGGTCGTCACATCGATGTGACCCTCTGCATCAGGAAAGGCAGTCTTCCACCCTGTGATAGAGTCTTCAGCGTACAGTTCATCACTACTGTCCCAACCAAAGATCACATCACAAAATCCCATCCCCTCTTGCAGGGCTGAGATAAACTTCTCCCGATTGATATACTTCCCTCGCAATACCCCATCGATATCGGTTGCTGCTACTTTGATTTGCTGAATTCCGCGCTGCTCCACCAGAGCAATCGCATCCTCTACCGTCTGTACATCACTTGCTTGTAGTATTTTTTCCATACATATCACCTCTGGTGATAATTATATCAGAGTTTGGCTCAAGAGCATCCTAGTTTTGAAACTATTATGACATTCAAATATCTGGTTTTACCATATATTAGTTTTTAATACAGCGTATTGCCATAGCAAAGGCTTTCGAAGCAGGAACAATACTGGCACCAGCATCAAAATAAAAATAATCCGCATCTGTACCACTCGCATCTTTAGTCCAATATATTCCAAAGTTTTCAGCTCCCATAAGACCGCTAGTATCCCATCTAAATCCAGTTTTACTCCACGCTTCATTACTGGCTATCGCACCAGCTGCATTAGAGCTTACCCATGAGTCTCTTTCCGTTATAAACTCTGCTTTGGTTGGCGCTCGGAACCCTAGAGGACAGATATTATTGTCAGATGCATCATTCGCCCACAATGTATTGTCTTCAGTCACTCTCCAGTCTCCGGAAGATTTAATAAAAAGAGAGTGTGCGGGGTTGTTCTCTTTCACTACTGTTGTACCAAGCTGAGGTGTACTTACCCCTGTCCTGATGATAACCTCATGCCCATCTGCTTTGCGTCCCCACTGATAAAGAAAGCCTGTTGCTAAAAAATCAGTTGGAGAGGTTGCCTGCTGCTGAGGATCAAAACTTGCATCATTTACATTGGCATATCGTGCACCTAGATTATTGTTGATCCATGTTCGGTGTGTAACTGGGTTTGTTACTACGCCATAGATAAACTCATGTCCTGCAGCAAAGTTTGGATCACGCACAGCCTTCGGTCCTATACGATCCACCATATCTTGAATTTCATTTTGTGTATCAAACTCATTGCGTATACCTCTATCTATCATAGCATTCACAGCACTCAGATTATCCATACTGACTCCCATGATACCTGCATCTTGATAATCTAACGTATCTGGTACAGGATTCGTGTTGTTATCTGCATAATCTGCTATAAGCAACAACGCTGCTTGTAGTGGATCTCCACCACCACCTCCGCCACATCCAGAGAGCACAGTTGCTCCGACAAGTATAGTAGTTAGCTCAATCACTCTTCTTTTTAGCATTTTCATCATAGACTCCTTCTAATAGTCTTCATCTGATTAAACCCTCTAAAGGGAAACCGTATAAAGTATTATGACAAAGGAGTGTTTGCTGAATGTTGGTCAGAGAAAAAAGAAAAATAGGAATAACTATAAAATACATAAGTAAAGAAATAAAAAGAGGTGGGGATAAAAATAAAAGATAAGAGTAATGTTTCAAGATGGCACTGACCTACATTCCCACAGACGTAGCCTGCAGTATTATCGGCGCTGGGAGGCTTGACTTCCGGGTTCGGAATGGAGCCGGGTATGACCCTCCCGCTAGCAGCACCACCAAGAAAAGGATGAACACCTGAGTGTACATGCTTTTCTTGGGGATTGAAACATTTACTTGTTAAGAGTTTTTAGTTAACTTTTCATTGTTAAGAGCCTAGGTAATGTTGCGCGATTACAATCTTTCTTGCAAATACTCTATTAAGTTTGCACTTAATAAGGTAGTGCCAATGAAGATTAAAAAAATACAAACGATCTATTAGTACTGGTCAGCTAAATGACTTTCATCACTTACACATCCAGCCTATCAACCCTGTAGTCTTCAGGGGATCTTCAGGGAAGATTCATCTTGGAGTTGGCTTCCCGCTTAGATGCCTTCAGCGGTTATCTCATCCGAACGTAGCTACCCAGCGATGCCCTTGGCAGGACAACTGGTACACCAGTGGTTCGTTCAACCCGGTCCTCTCGTACTAGGGTCAACTCTCCTCAATCTTCCAACGCCCACGGCAGATAGGGACCGAACTGTCTCACGACGTTCTGAACCCAGCTCGCGTACCACTTTAAACGGCGAACAGCCGTACCCTTGGGACCTGCTTCAGCCCCAGGATGTGATGAGCCGACATCGAGGTGCCAAACCTCCCCGTCGATGTGAGCTCTTGGGGGAGATCAGCCTGTTATCCCCGGCGTACCTTTTATCCTTTGAGCGATGGTCCTTCCACACAGAACCACCGGATCACTATGACCGACTTTCGTCTCTGTTCGACCTGTATGTCTCACAGTTAAGCTAGTTTATACCATTATACTCTACGAACGATTTCCAACCGTTCTGAACTAACCTTTGTAAGCCTCCGTTACTTTTTAGGAGGCGACCGCCCCAGTCAAACTACCCACCAGACATTGTCCTCCGCGAGGATAACTCGCGCAAGTTAGCAACTAGAATATAGAAGGGTCGTATCTCAAGATTGGCTCCACTGGTACTAGCGTCCCAGTTTCAAAGCCTCCGACCTATCCTGCACATCTATATCCCAATTGCAGTGTCAAGCTGTAGTAAAGGTGCACGGGGTCTTTCCGTCTTGCCGCGGGTAGGAGGAATTTTCACCTCCACTACAATTTCACTGGATCCCTGGTTGAGACAGCTCCCATCTCGTTACGCCATTCATGCAGGTCGGTATTTAACCGACAAGGAATTTCGCTACCTTAGGACCGTTATAGTTACGGCCGCCGTTTACTTGGGCTTCGATCAAGAGCTTCGCTATAAATAGCTAACCCCATCAATTAACCTTCAAGCACCGGGCAGGCGTCACACCTTATACATCCTCTTGCGAGTTAGCAAAGTGCTGTGTTTTTGATAAACAGTCGGGAGGGACTCTTTGTTGCAACCTCTTCCGCTTTTGGGAGTAAATCCCTATACGGAAGGAGGCACACCTTATTCCGAAGTTACGGTGCTAGTTTGCAGAGTTCCTTAACCAGGGTTCTTCCACGCGCCTTAGAATACTCATCTCACCCACCTGTGTCGGTTTACGGTACGGGCAACTAATAATAAACTTAGAGGCTTTTCTTGGCACGACGGTATCAACGATTCTCCTATCCACCCGAAGGTTTCAAAGAGCCTGTCAGGTCTCGAATACAGCCAGCGGATTTTCCTATCCGGCCAATCTACACCCTTCGAGCCACATATCCATCAGTGACCTCGTTTAACCCTATGCGTCCCCCCATCGTATAAAACTATTAGTTGGTATTGGAATATTAACCAATTTGCCATCGTCTACCCCTTTCGGACTCGACTTAGGACCCGACTAACCCTACATTGACGAGCATAGTGTAGGAACCCTTGGGTTTTCGGCGAAGGAGATTCTCACTCCTTTTATCGCTACTCATGCCTGCATGCTCACTTCCTGCCGCTCCACCACTCCTTACCGGTATGGCTTCAATGCTGACAGGAACGCTCTCCTACCACTTGTACTAATGTACAAATCTACAGCTTCGGTGTCTATTTTAGCCCCGTTATATCTTCGGCGCAGAATCGCTAGACCAGTGAGCTGTTACGCTATCTTTAAAAGATGGCTGCTTCTAAGCCAACTTCCTGGTTGTCTAAGCAACTCCACCTCCTTTTCCACTTAAATAGAACTTTGGGACCTTAGCTGGTAGTCTGGGCTGTTTCCCTTTCGATCATGGATTTTATCACCCACAACCTGACTGCCATGAATTCACATGAGGTATTCGGAGTTTGACTGGGTTTGGTACCTTGGTATAGGCCCTAGCCCAATCAGTGCTCTACCCCCTCATGCTTCGAACATGACGCTATACCTAAATATATTTCGGAGAGAACCAGCTATCACTAAGTTTGATTGGCCTTTCACCCCTATCCACAGGTCATCGGAGAAGTTTTAAACCTTCACCCGTGCGGTCCTCCACTGGCTCTTACACCAGCTTCAACCTGCCCATGGATAGATCACTTAGTTTCGGGTCTGCAGCAACTAACTAAACGCGGGTTAACACTCGCTTTCGCTACGGCTTCGGGTATCCTTAACCTCGCTAGTCACCACAACTCGCAGGCTCATTATGCAAAAGGCAGTCCATCACCCTGTATAAAACATAGGGCTCTGAATGATTGTAGGCAGATGGTTTCAGGTTCTATTTCACTCCGCTCACCGCGGTTCTTTTCACCTTTCCCTCACGGTACTTGTGCACTATCGGTCAAAGAGTAGTATTTAGCCTTGGAAGGTGGTCCTCCCATGTTCAGTCAAGGTTTCTCGTGTCCCGACCTACTCGAATAATCTATGGTTAGTTTTCGCATACGGGACTTTCACCCTCTACGACGCTGCATTCCAACAGCTTCTGCTAACACCCCATAGAGTTTAGGGCTGGTCCCCGTTCGCTCGCCGCTACTAGGGGAATCTCGGTTGATTTCTTTTCCTCAGGGTACTGAGATGTTTCACTTCCCCTGGTTCGCTCCCCGAAGGGTAACATAGTTCGCACTATGCTGGGTTGCCCCATTCAGAAATCCGGGAATCAAAGCTTCTTGGCAGCTCCTCCCGGCTTATCGCAGCCTAGTACGTCTTTCATCGCCTCTCTTTGCCAAGGCATCCACCATCTGCCCTTAGATTAATTTTTGTTAATCTAAGGCACTACCTTATTAAATGCAAAATAAGTCATCATAGTTATGATTCATTTCTTTTGTTTCAATAAGTTTGAAGATATCTCTATCTTCTGAATACATTGCTGTATTCTAATGAGTTTTTCGCTTGGAAGAATAGTTACCATATTGCTATGGCTTCTGTTCTTGTTAAATTGTAATTCGTTTTATGACAGTTAATAAATTAACTCTCATGCAACATTACGTTAGACTCTTAACAATGATAAGTTAAAAAACATTTAGACATTAAAGTCTAAAAGAAACTCTCTTTAGAGAACTTCTTTTAAACTTTGTATATTCGTATATTAGTTATTGGTCTATTGGTACATCCCAATATACTAATAACCAATATACCAATTAACATGAAGCTTCGCTTCATCTGGTGGAGAATAACGGGATCGAACCGATGACCTCCTGCGTGCAAAGCAGGCGCTCTCCCAGCTGAGCTAATTCCCCAGAAATATGGTGGGCGTACCAGGACTTGAACCTGGGACCTCACCCTTATCAGGGGTGCACTCTAACCAGCTGAGCTATACGCCCCTTTTTACATTGGCTTGTCAAAGAACACGATCCATGATCTTTGACAACCGAATAGTTTGTCGCACAATCAACACGTCTAAAAATGGTTGTTATTTGTTGGCAATGTCATTGTGAGACGACATTGCTTATACTCTTGAAAGGAGGTGATCCAACCGCAGGTTCTCCTACGGTTACCTTGTTACGACTTCACCCCAGTCGCTAATACCACCGTGGAGGGTAGCCAGTTTAGCTTCCCCGCTTCGGGTGATATCAACTCCCATGGTGTGACGGGCGGTGAGTACAAGACCCGGGAACGTATTCACCGTAGCATAGCTGATCTACGATTACTAGTGATTCCAGCTTCAAGTAGTCGAGTTGCAGACTACTATCCGAACTGAGATTAGGTTTATAGATTTGCTCCACCTCGCGATATTGCATCTCATTGTCCTAACCATTGTAGCACGTGTGTTGCCCTGGCCGTAAGGGCCATGATGACTTGACGTCGTCCTCACCTTCCTCCTCCTTGCGGAGGCAGTCTGACTAGAGTCCTCGGCCGAACCGTTAGTAACTAGTCACGAGGGTTGCGCTCGTTGCGGGACTTAACCCAACATCTCACGACACGAGCTGACGACAGCCGTGCAGCACCTGTTTTCAAGCTCCCCGAAGGGCACCACTGTATCTCTACTGTGTTCTATCAATGTCAAGGCCAGGTAAGGTTCTTCGCGTATCTTCGAATTAAACCACATGCTCCACCACTTGTGCGGGTCCCCGTCTATTCCTTTGAGTTTTAATCTTGCGACCGTACTCCCCAGGCGGAATGTTTAATGCGTTAGCTGCATCACTGAAGAGACGAGCTCTCCAACGACTAACATTCATCGTTTAGGGCGTGGACTACCAGGGTATCTAATCCTGTTTGCTCCCCACGCTTTCGCGCCTCAGCGTCAGTACTGTTCCAGAAGATCGCCTTCGCTTTTGGTATTCCTAGTTATCTCTACGGATTTTACCCCTACACAACTAATTCCATCTTCCTCTCCCAGACTCTAGTTTGACAGTTTTGGATGCAGTTCTATGGTTGAGCCATAGGATTTCACATCCAACTTATCAAACCGCCTGCGCGCGCTTTACGCCCAGTGATTCCGAGTAACGCTTGCACCCTCCGTATTACCGCGGCTGCTGGCACGGAGTTAGCCGGTGCTTATTCATATAGTACCGTCATTATCTTCCTATATAAAAGGAGTTTACACACCGAAATGCGTCATCCTCCACGCGGCGTTGCTGCATCAGAGTTTCCTCCATTGTGCAATATTCCCCACTGCTGCCTCCCGTAGGAGTCTGGTCCGTGTCTCAGTACCAGTGTGGCTGATCATCCTCTCAGACCAGCTAGGCGTCATTGGCTTGGTGGGCCATTACCCCACCAACTACCTGATGCCATATAGTCTCATCCCTTGGCGAAAAGACGTTTCCCTGATACCACTACAGTATCAGGAGTATGAGGTATTAGCGTCCGTTTCCAAACGTTATCCCTCTCCAAGGGGCAGATTAACTATACATTACTCACCCGTGCGCCACTTAGCTGACACCCTAGCAAGCTAGGGCCGTTCTCGTTCGACTTGCATGTGTTAAGCACGCCGCCAGCGTTCACTCTGAGCCAGGATCAAACTCTCCATTAAAAAATGAAATGGTTTGAACCATTTGTCAGAATCACTTAAAATATCTATCTTTAAGTCTCATCTATCTAATTTGTTACGAACAAATTAGTAAAATCAAAACCCAAAATAGACGGTTGATTGTTTAACTTATATTCGGTTGTCAAAGATCATAAACTTTCGTTTAACCACTCCACTCTCTCATCTACTCAGACAAGGTCTCTGTGTTTGTGGACGCGTATTATAGCGGCTAATCCTTTAGTTGTCAAGGGTTTTTTAAAAGAAATCTCATTTTTATTGAAATTTCTTAAAAATCATTACTATTCTTACTATAATATATAAAATAGGGGTAACGTTACTGCAAGTTAGATTGTGAGAGGCGTAGAATGTGATCCCGCTGGGGATCACATCGTCTAGTGTAAGAGATTATATCTCTTCAGCCTTTTGGACATCATAAAGAATGTCATCCATAGGGTGTCTGTACATTGGCATAGCCAGACGCTTCTCATCCAGTACGTGACCGATAAATCCAATCGATCGTCCTACGATAAAGAAGGCATTGAGTGTACCTGAAGAGATAAACTCATTAATCTCCTCTTCTGAATAGCCTAAAGCTCTCCACATATCTACCATAAGGATACCGATCGTACCATCCACATTGAGAATAAGATTCTCTTTTTTGGATGTGGTCAATGCCTCTACTGTTTTGGCATAATCAAGCAGTGGTGTAGAGGGAAAGTGCTCTGCAGCAAAGTTCATAAGACCTGTTACACGCAAGTCAGGATTCTTTAGAGATTTGATTCTATGGCCAATACCAGGGATCGGAATACCTTTCTTTTTCATATATCCCAAGAACTCTTTAGGAGTAAGGTCATTGTCATCTGCATACTTGAAGTACTCAGCTGCACCATCGATCGCACCACCAAATCTCGGACCAATCGTAAGCAGCCCTGTTACCAGTGCTTCTACTACAGATTTACCGGCACGTGCCGTTACTTTTGCATTGTGTGCACCGGATACTGCAGGGCCATGATCTGCCACTGTTTTGATCACTGTTTCGATAAATTCTGTCGCCCATTTCGGGTACTGTTTTTTGAACCATAGAAGCGAGATCACATCACCAATGCCTTTGCCAGTATCTGGTGTAGCCACTGAAGAGATAGGGAAACCAGCGTACGTAGCCTCTTCTCCTCTATCGTCAGAAATCGTACAGATAAACTGCTTGCTTCTTCTGACTTTTGGTACGGTATTGATCTCTGGCTCTGGCACTGCTGGGATATTAAGTGACTCATACACTTCTCTGATCTTGGCTGGAAGATCATTGAATGAAGCTGGTACATGCATACCTGCTTCTGCCATGGCTTTGTTTTTAGCTTCTGCTGTCTCTCTGTCATCATTGGCTGAAGCACCTGCATGACCAAATTGTACACCTGAATCATAGTGCTTGGCGATCGTACCAATACACCATGCGATAATAGGCTTTGTCAGCTTGCCAGCTTTGATCGCTTCGATGACTTTGTACTCTTCTGAACCACCCACTTCTCCCAAGAGAATCATATATTTAACATCTGGGTTGTTTTCTAGTCTTAAAAGGTTGTCAATAAAGACAGAACCTACAAATCTATCTCCACCAATAGCAACACCTTCCGCAATACCATCAGCATTGAGTGCAATGATATTACAGACCTCATTAAAGAGTCCTCCTGATCTAGTAACCAAGCCACAGCTGCCTGCACGATGTAGTTTTGAACTTACAATATTTTCAATGGTGCCGCCCACATTGGCAATTTTGAATGCACCTGGGCTCATTGCCCCGACTGTCGCTGGCCCGATTACGGTAACATTTTTTGATCTAGCATAAGCATTCATCCCACGTGCCAATCTCTCCGGAATACCTTCTGCAGTGATCATCATCACCCTAAAGCCGCCAAGATTCAAGGCTTCCATGGTCACATCATAGGCTGTTCTAAAAGAGGCAAAGTTGAGCAATACATCTGCTTGTGGTTGTCCCGCTTGTGCTTCTGCCGTAGTCTTGTAGAGAGGGATCATCACCTCATCGCCACCCCAAAAGAACTTCTCAAATTTGTTGTTGCTGGTTGGTGCAACAATACCTGCTACTGATGGGGTTTCTCTCTTGATTGTATAATCATAATCAAGCATTCTCTGGATCGCCATTTTATTGTTGTTCCAGAAAATTGCCTGTGTGTCTTTTGTAAATAATTGTGCCATTTTTTTCTCCCTACTTCTCTAATGCCATTCTGATAATATCAGTCATGTGCGTTTCTGGACCATAAACTTCAATATAGATACCTAGTCTGTCCGCTGCTTCTCGGATATCCTTGAGGCCCTTTTTATAGTTTGGACCACCACGACGAACAAAGACACTCACCCCAATCTCTTTCATCTTATCTGCGTAATTTTCAAATGCCTGAATGATGCCGGTAAACGTTTTAGCAACATCGGTAAAGTTTGCAATAGCACCACCAATGATCAGTACCTTGCCTCTACCGCTAGGATCTTTTTCTCGTGTCATCAGATCAAGCAAGGTCTCTGCATAAAACTTTGTCTCACCTGTGGTGGGACCACCACTATACTCACCATAATTTGCAAGATCTTCAATACCTGCAAGATCTGCAATCGTATCTGCATACACTACCGAAGCACCACCACCCGCAACCATAGTCCAGATTCGGGCCTCAGGCTTAAGGATCGTCAACTTCAGCGATGCCCCTGTTTTAGCATCAGCTTCTTCTACTGCCAATACTTCAGGAGATTTCTCTTCCATACCAAATCCTGTAGGAAATTCTATATCTCCCCACTCCTCTACCATCATAAACCCAGCTGTATCATCCAGCTTGGCGACCATATCCAGTAGTTCTATCTTTCTACCCTGCATAACAAATGGGTTGATCTCAAGATAAGCAAAATTGAGATCTCTGTATGCTTTGAAGAAACCAATAGCAAACTCTGCAAATGATGCTTTGTCTTTATCTGCAACATCTGCCGGGATATTGGCTTTGATACGTTCTGCAATCTCCTCTTCTGTGTCTGTGATAGTAAAGGCGACTTCCGTCACTTTGTCATCCCAGCCCTCTTCTACTTCCATGCCACCTTCTGCCGACATATAAAGCATATCATTGTCACCCACGCAAGTTGCAGAGATATAGTACTCCTCTTCTTGGGTATGTGGCGTGAATGGCTCTACGATAAAGTGTGTAAGCATATCTACTTTAGGCTCACCAGTAGGGGTATCACCATCAAATGAAAAAGAGACACTCTGCTTAGTACTAGATTTCTCATCGATCCAGCGCACTGCTTTCGCCAAAGAAACATCACCTGGTTTCTGATCTTTAAAAAGAACCAGATCATTCTTTCCTCTTTTTCCAAAAAGCATATCTGGTTTTGCAACCAAAGCCTTCTCTTTTAACCAACTGCTAGATTTTGCAGCCTCCTCCAACTCTGATCCATTTTGAACCATTACGGTTTCATAAGCATAAGAAAAGTTTGGAAAATACTTATCCCAATGCTTTGCCAATATTGACTTTGCGTCATATTCTCTAATCGCCTTTTGAGCCATCGAGTACTCCTTCATTTTTATAGGTAACCAGTATGATAACATTTGGATAATTTAACTTAACTTGATAAAAAAATATTGTTGATTTATTTTAAATTTGTGTATTTTAGAAACACTTATTTAGCCCGTAATATCTCATTTGCTGACGTACTTTTCTATCGACCTCTTCGAGACAGGTTTTTCCTTCTGATTGTAATCGTCTGACCCTGTCGTATGGCTCATATACAGGTGTGACAATCGCATAGTTCGCTTTACCTATCAATCTATAAATAGGCTGATGTAGCAGTATTGAAAATGCACTTATCATGAGTGATACCGTAACAAGCCAAAAGATCACTCTATACCCATATCGAAACGCTCTCAGACGTACTCGTAAACTCTGATAGTAGGTACGTACTGCTATGATCATCCCAAGCATCAAATATGCACTAAAGTCAGTGATCTTGATCCGCTCTTGGAGTGAGAGCCCCAAAGAGATAATCAATGCACCAAAGGAGATATACCATACCATATCTTTTTCTCCTCTCAAAAGTGTTCGGTAGAGGGCATAGAAGAGATAGATAAAGAGTAATGGTGAAAAGATCATTGCATAGATGCCAAGCAGCTCAAGGAAATGGCTTTGCGTACTGCTTTGTGGTGCATCTATCCCTATCAAAGCATAAAGAACCAATGCCGCTATCGAAGCTAAAAAAATCCATCTCTCTTTCTGAAAAAGCCCATAGAGCATGATGATCATATAGAAGTAAAGTGCACTCCAATGCACAAGGCTTAGTAGAAGAAGTGGCATCAAGGAGAGAAATTGATCTCCTTTGAGAGAGAAGAATAGAAAGAGCAATACCAATGATGTAATGATCACGGCATCATTGGCCAGAACACTGGAGAGGATCACTCCAGGAAGCATAAGATAGAAGAAGAGTGCCATAAAGCGATCCTCTTCTTTATCAAAAGTATATGTTGCAACCTTGTAAAAAAGGAAGGCATTCAGTAGACCTAGAAGGAGAAATGGCAATCTCAGCCCCAATTCTCCGGAAAGCACTGTCTGTCCTCCATGTATCAAGAGTGTCGTTGCAGTTGTTTTCTCTTGAAAGAAGAGATAGGCCTCACTGGGGCTGATCGGTGTCGTAGCAGCAACGATACCAAGCACAGTGATATAGAGTAGGAGGAAAAATAGGGATGTATACCCCTTTGTGAGTCGCATGATTAGAGCTTCAGAAAATTATCCAACATCGCATGTCCGTGCTCGCTCATAATGGACTCTGGATGAAACTGTACCCCATAGATCGGCTTGTCTTTGATCTGCAAAGACATGATCTCATGATCATCCTTACTGTGAGAAGTCACCTCAATGGCAGCAGGAATATTTTCCTTATTGACAGTAAGGGAATGGTACCTTGTTGCTCTAAATTCTTTCGGAAGATCCTTAAAAATAGGGGTTTGACAATCTACCTCTACTTGAGAGGTCTTGCCATGCATCATAGTCTCCGCACGTACTACTTCTCCACCAAATACCTGGGCAATACTCTGATGCCCCAAGCAGATACCGAACATAGGCGTAGTATCTGCAAATGCTTTGATCACATCCAGTGTTACCCCCGCCTCATCCGGAGTCGCAGGTCCGGGAGAGAGAATGATCTTTTCAGGATGCAATGCTTTGATCTCATCAAGTGTGAGTTCATCATTACGGATCACTTTGAGGTCAGCTCCCAGCTCTCGGCAATACTGTACGATATTATAGGTAAAACTGTCATAATTATCTATCATTAGTACCATCTTCTCTCCTTAATACACTTTCAATTCATTATACAGACTATCTCTCTCTACTGGGGTAAATCCTGCATTTCTGATTAATGCAACAAAGTCATCCAAATCCAGCCCATGTGAACTGGCAGCACCTGCAGCAGACTGGATAGACTCCTTCTCTATCGTACCATCGAGGTCATCACAGCCAAACTCTTGGGCGATGAGGGCGAGGTTGATGGTAGATGCCGCCCAGTAAGCTTTGATATGGGGGATATTGTCCAGAAAGATTCTGCTGATTGCATAGGTCTTGAGAATCTCTTGACCTGTGAGAAACTCTGTCACTTTGAGGAAATTATTCTCTTTTTGATAGACCAGTGGAATAAAGGCATTGAATCCCCCTGTCTCGTCCTGTAATGTTCTAAGCCTTAGCATATGGTCGATCCGGTGTGCCCTACTCTCTATATGACCAAAAAGCATCGTAGCGTTAGACTCTTTTCCTCTCTTGTGCCATTTACGGTGAATATCGATCCACTGGTCAGAGCTTACCTTTCCTTTACAAAGATACTCTCTCACCTCTTCATCAAAGACCTCTGCTCCTCCACCTGGCATAGAGTCTACCCCGCTCTCGATCATCTGGTCGATCACAGCATCATAGCTTAGCCCATATTGGCGATGAAGAAAATCGATCTCAGCAGCAGTCATCGCTTTGATATGAATATCCGGCAGTGCCTCTCGTACCTTACGGAAGGCTCCCATATACCACTCCACACCATCATGGGGATTGTGCGCAGAGACGATATGCATCTCTTTGGCCCCGTTAGCATAGGCTTTTTGGGCGATCTCTACGATCTCTTCATGACTCATGGTATATTGATTGGGGTTTTTACGGCTGGCAGAATAAGCACAAAATTTACAGATATCAGCACAGACATTGGTAGGATTGATATGACGATTGATGTTAAAGTAGGATTTCTTGCCATATTTTTCTCTACGGATCTCATCTGCAAGCTGACCCAAGGTATAAAGATCCAAATCATAGAGTGCTTCACCTTCAGCCTGAGAGAGTCGTTCGCGCTTACGTACTTTTTGTATCAAATCCATATTCTTTCCATATAGTAAATTTCGGTATTATACCACTAAAAGATTAGGGGTTATCAGCATATGACATCACTAGGCAGTAAAGTCGAACAACTTATACATGAAAATGCCACTGATTTCGAGGTCGCTAAAGTGATCAAAACAGAGATTAAGACCTACTTTGAAACACTCCCGGAACTTTTTTCTCAAACCGGTGGAAAAGATTTTCTGGTCAAGCATACTCAGAAGATCGATACTATTGTCAAACTGGTCTATCAAGTGTCTCTTAGATCTATGTTCGGTAACTATATGCCTATGAAAAATGCCATCCCCATCTCTATCGCTGCACTGGGAAGCTATGGGAGAGAACAACTCTGCGTACACTCTGACATCGATCTCATGATCGTATATGAAGATATCCCGGGATATCAAAGTAAGGCACTCATAGAAAAGATGCTCTATCTCTTTTGGGATATTGGACTCAAACTGGGACACAGAGTCCATGAGGTCTCTGAACTTCCAGAAGCTGCTCGTAGTGATATCACGATCAAAAGTGCCATCCTTGAGTCCCGCTTTATAGAAGGCTCTCGATCTCTCTGGACCGGTGCAGAAAATAAGATCACACTCATTCGTAAGGAAGCACCCGAAAAGTTCATACGAGAAAAACTCCAAGAGCAACGCGACCTACACCGTAGATTCCCCCTCACTATGGAGCCCAACCTCAAAGAGGGCGTAGGAGGATTCCGAGATGCCAATCTGGTATACTGGATCGGCAAACTCCTTTACAATGTCCCCCGTATCCGAGAGCTGCCTTCTGAGATCGTTGAAGAGGGTGACTACAGAGAGTTTCGTATCGCTCTGGAGTTCCTCTTTCGTGTACGCTCTGCACTCCATTTGGTTGCAGGCAAAAAAGAGGATCGCTTAAGACTGGAGAGGATCCCGGAGATCGCTACACTGCTGGGATATGACTCCACACCTCATGCACAGATGCGGTTTGCCAAAAAAACCACCGAAAGCTTGAGGGTGGTTAACCTGTTCGGTAAGATATGGCTGGAAGCATTGATCTCAAAATATGTACCTGATATCTATGATGGCTATCTCCTCATCAAAGAGGAGACAACACTCATCAAACTGATCACTACACTAAACCAACATGCAAAAGTACCTTTTGATGTACATCCACGCGTATATAAAGCCCTACTCCATGCCAAAAAGCCAGAACGTCTCAACAAAAAACTCTACAAAGCTATCTCAGATATCTTCCATCAAAACAGTGCCTACTCTGTCCTCAAGACCCTGCATGGTGCCAGGCTTCTCAAATATACAATTCCTCCGATCAAAAAAGTGGTTGACCTGCCGCAATTTGACGGTTATCACCATTTTAGTGTAGATATGCACTCTTTGAAGTGCCTCTCTTTTTTAGAGCATATTGATGATGAGCTACTACAAACACTCTATGCCAATCTAACAAAAAAAGAGAAACACCTTTTAAAAATCGTCACCTTCTTACATGATGCAGGAAAAGGGAGAAAAAAAGAGCATGCCCTTGTAGGGGTATCTCTCTTTAAATTGTTTGCAACAAAAATAGGCTTGGATAAAGAGCTCATCCCTATAGGTGCAACACTCATACAATATCATGATCTTATGAGCATCACTGCTCAGAGAGAGGATCTTTACAATGAGAAGAGTATTTTACAATTTGCCTCACGGTTTAAAAGCAAGACTCTGCTTGACATGATCTATCTCCTTACCTACGCGGATATGAATGGCGTGGGAGGTGGTATCTATACCAACTTCAATGCCAAGCTTCTACGTACACTCTATCGAGAGTCCATTACTTCACTGCAGCATGACAAGATCCTCAGTATGACAGCCAGAAAGTTAAAAAAGATAGAACGGCTCAAAAAAGATGTACAGTTCAAATCTTTTCCAAAAACCATACAAAAGCGAATACTCTCTATTCCTGCCAATGAGCTTTTTATCTACAACAGCACCAGACAGATACTCTCTATCATTGATATGACACTGAATATAGATGATTTTAACTACCGGGTCACCAACAAGCAGTTTCTCACCATAGAGATCGTTAGAAAAAAAACGCTTGATCTGGCTTTTCTACTCTCCAAGCTCTCCAGACTCAATATCGTCAACCTTAGTGTAGCAAAGCTCTTTGATGGACTGAAATATTTCAAAATCGACTTCAATGAAGTGATCGATGAAAGTGAACTCCCCCTACTGGAAGAGATCATACACAAGGCTTTTGAGCCACATACCCAGAGTACACTTATCAAACCAGAGATCAAAAGAACTGAGATAGAGATAGACTGTGAACACTCCCGAGCATATGGTGTCATCAGGCTTCGTACCAAGGATCAACGAGGGCTTTTAGCTTTTGTCTCACATCTCTTTGACCAACTCGATCTCGATATCGTATCGACCAAGATCCATACCAGCAAATACAGAGTCAATGATCTCTTCTTAATCCAAAAAGATGGAAATTTTTGCCATAATACAGAAACAATAATCAAAGCATTAACGGAGTAACCATGTGTGGAATCGTAGGATATATCGGTCCAAAAGAGAAAAAAGAGATACTATTAGAGGGCTTACAAGAGCTGGAATATCGCGGCTATGATTCAGCAGGTATCGCCATCATCGAAGAGGATACACTCAAACATTTTAAGGCGATCGGAAAGCTAGAGAACCTCAGAGAGAAAACCAAAAGCTATACATCCACAGGTTTTGGTGTGGCTATCGGGCATACTAGATGGGCGACGCACGGCAAACCCACTGAGCTCAATGCCCACCCTCACCTAGGAGAGTATAGTTTCATCATACACAACGGTATCATCGAAAACTATCAGGAGCTCAAAGATGTGCTACTTGCTGATGGTGTGCATTTTCTCAGTCAGACCGATACAGAGACGATCGTACACTATTTTGAAAAGCAAAATCATACAGCCAGTACACCCTTTGCAGCCTTTGAGACTACGGTACAGAAGCTTCATGGTGCCTATGCCACACTACTCGTGACCAAGGCCGCACCGGAGACGATCTTTTTTGCCAAGAGTGGCTCACCTATGTTGATCGCTTTTGATGGGGATGATGTCTACTTTGCCTCCTCTGATTCTCCTGTGATAGGCAGGGCTACAGAGGTCTATTATCTCGAGGATGGTGAGTATGGCTATGCCGAACACGGCAAAGTACATCTCTTTGATGCCGAGGGAGCCAAAAGCTTCACCAAACAAGCACTCGCTTCAGACAAGGCTCTCGCACAAAAAGACGGCTACCGTTTCTTTATGGAGAAAGAGATCTATGAACAGAGTCGTGTAATGGGTGAGACAATGATGGGCAGAGTGCTTGATCATGGTATCAGCTTTGATGAGCTGGATGGCGGCTTTTTTGAGGGGATCAATGCGATCAAGATCTGTGCCTGTGGTACCAGCTACCACTCTGCACTGGCTTCATCATATCTGTTCGAACGCCTTTCCAGAATCCGCTGCGATATAGAGATCGCTTCAGAGTTCCGCTATAAAGAGCCTCTCCTCACACCCGATACACTCTTTATCACCATCTCCCAGAGTGGAGAGACCGCGGACACCCTAGAAGCCCTCAAGATGGCAAAACGTGCAGGGCTACGCAGCCTGAGCATCTGTAATGTTGACAACTCCTCCATCGTCCGAGAGAGTGATGCCACCATCCTCACCAGAGCAGGGATCGAAAAAGGGGTTGCAAGCACCAAAGCCTTTGCTACTCAGACCATGGTACTCTGGATGCTCTCCCTCTATCTGGGTCAGCTCAGAGAAGCAGTCAGTAGTGAGAGAGTCACAGAAGAGATCGATGCGATGCTCCACACCCCCAAAGCCCTCATCGTCACCGATGCACTGCATGAGAAGCTCCATCGTCTCAGTAAGCGATACCTACATGGGCATGGATTCTTCTTCATCGGTAGAGACATCTTCTTCCCACTCGCTCTTGAGGGAGCCCTCAAGCTCAAGGAGATCAGCTACCTCCATGCCGAAGGCTACCCCGCAGGAGAGATGAAACACGGGCCTATTGCTCTGGCAGACAGCGAACTGTTCACCATCGCGCTCATGCCCAAGACCATGCACTACGACAAGATCAAATCCAATGTCGAAGAGCTCTCCGCCCGCGACACCACCATATGTGCCATCAGCCCAGAGCCTTTCGAACTGGCAGACGACTTCATCCAGACACAGTACAGCTCTCACCCTATGGTAGAGTTCTTTGAGATGATGGTGGTAACACAGCTGCTGGCACTGGAGATCTCTGTGAGGTTAGGGAATGATGTAGATATGCCTAGGAACTTGGCTAAGAGTGTTACGGTGGAGTAGTATTTAATTTCTACTATCCAAGTTTTAAAAGGTAGGCTACTATGAGATTCAAGGGAATACTAACAAAATGGAATGATGATAAAGGATATGGTTTTATCACTCCCTTAGGCGGGAAAAAAGAAATATTTATACATGTCACCGAATTCAAAGGACGTCCTTCAATAAATGACAAAGTCGTATATACTCTTTCAAAAGACAAGCGCGGTAGGATATGTGCTATCAACGCTATAAGGTTTAGCAAAACAAAGTTAACTTTTGAAAAAGAAGAGTCAAATAATATAAGTATACTTTCAATATTTTTTATATCAATATTTTACCTTATGCTTTTTTACTTTTCTACAAAAGGAACTCTAAAAATATCTATTATCCCTTACTACATATCTATGGGAATACTTACATTTTTTATATATTCCGCTGATAAAGATTATGCAAAAGAAGGCAGCTGGAGAATATCAGAGAAAAATTTACACATATTATCAATACTCGGTGGATGGACAGGTGCACTAATTGCCCAAAATAAATTACGGCATAAGTCAAGTAAAAGTAGTTTCCAAATCGTTTTCTTGTTTACTGTGTTCCTCAATCTGATTCTTTTATTTTACTTCAAAAATAGCTTTTAATAAGTTTATGTTATCTTATATATCTTTCTCACATGAATTCATTTTAAGAGCCTTTCGGAGAGGCTGTGATGGGATAACAATATCCAAGATTGTGTGTTTGCCAACGCACCCTACAGATCAGCAAACATTTTATATGAATCAAGAAATATTATTCGGTCTTCAACCCCACCAACTCAGCCAATAGCTCACCTGCTTCCTCCTCATCCATCTCATCAGCTTCGATCTCTACGAGGATATCTCGGCACTCTTGGTGCATCTCTTGCATCTCTTCTAGCTCTTCTCGGTCTGCGAGGGAGATGGTTTTTTCTTTTTCTACCATTTGGAAGGTCTCGTCGATAGCTGCTTCGAGGTCTTGAATGATCTCGTTTTCGAGTAGGTTTTTGAGTTGTTCGATTTTGGTCATGGTTTATTGCCTTGTATAATAATAAAGCAATTGTAGCAAAATATTGAGAGAAAATAGAAGTATCTACTGACAAATCCACTGACAGCAATAAAAAGTAGTTGAAAAATGGGTATATATATGGTCGGAGTGACAGGACTTGAACCTGAAAACTCTATATTGAAAAATACCCAGAAATCAAGGCTATATCGTCCATAGAGACGATATAGCTTTATAAACCACAATATAATGTCAGTAGAAAGTGGGGGTTTCTGAGGGTTTTTTATATAGTTTGATCAATGATTTACTGACAATTCCACTGACAAAATTTATATTAAAAAACTCTATAAATACTTGCCTAAACTTCTTTCCTAAAAAACTTTGTATAAAAATTCTTTTTCCCACTTTTCACTCCTATAACACTTCACATCATTTAAAAAGGTTGAGAAATGTTAAAAGTTTACATAACAGATTTAGCTGCTTATAATAGCGGTTATCTGATTGGAGAATGGATTGCCCTTCCAATGGAAGAGGATGAACTTAGAGAAAGTATCCAAAAGATACTCAAACAAGGTCAAGAGATATGTAAAGATGGACTTCACGAGGAGTATTTCATTACAGATTTTGAATTTATGGAAGTGAAGCTCTTTGAAGTAGAAGAGTATTCAAATCCCTATGAACTTAATAGGCAACTGCTACTTATCCAAGAGCAGGTTGAATCTTATCAATACAAAAGTGTCAAAGTTTTGCTTGATAATGGTTTGGTCTCTTCACTTGAAGAGGCAATAGAGAAAATAGATGAACTTATCATCTATGAAAATTCTTCTATGACAGAGATTGCGATGGAATATATAGAAGAGTATACAGACCTGAATGGCTATCACCCTCTCATTACTGCTCATATAGACTATGAAGGTATTGGAAGAGATTTAGAGCTTGAAGGTAGTTATTTTAGAGAAGGTTCAGATATTTATCAGTATATCGGTTGATTTATCTTTTTGGCTCTTATAACAGTAGAAGCTGGCTCTTGAAGTCAGCATCTTCAAAGGGGCAAAAATAATAAAGATAAAATCTATACTGAACCGGGCAGATAGATATTTTTGACAAAATTAGAGTGAAAGTAATCAGATAGCTACTGATACTTTATTTATCCAATTTGGGTTATTTCAATATTCGTATTCTTTAGGAAAATTTTTAACATCTTCAAAAAAATCTCTAATATCACACTCTAAAACAGAAGCAATGAGATAGAGGTGTTTGAGGTTAAAATGTTGTTTGTTGATATAGAGTTCTCCTTGACTAATTAATCCAGCAGATTTGAGATTTAACTTTTGGGAAAGTTCAAGTTGAGTGAGTCCCTTATCAATTCTTTTTTGCTTAACATTTGCCCCAATTGTTTTGTAAAAGAGTGCAATATTTTCTTCATAATTTTTCATAATATGCCGCTTTCTAAGTTTATCTCAAATCATAGTTAGTTATAATCTTTTCTTCAAGTAGTAATTACTACTTAGATATTTATATGTAAGGATGTAAAATGAAAAATAAATTGTTAGGTGCTTTGACAGTAGTAGCGATGATAGGACTTTCAGGATGTTCAGTTGAGGAGGGTGTATCAAATCCTTATGAGGTTGATAATGATTTAAAAAGAGATGTAAAGTATTATGTAATGCATGTGCCAAAAGATGTTTGCGATGATGAGAATTACAGAAGAAGCATCGTAGAGGGAACAGATGGAGGAAAAAATTACTATATTCTATCTACAGAATCATATAATTGTCCAAGAATAGACGGAAGTTGTTTCTATGGTCCAACAATGGGAATGCCTCATGATGATGATAATGAAGGTAGTTACTGTATGGTATCTTTTGACAAAACAACAACCGATACTGATGTTAGTAGACAATTAATTAATGATATTACAAATATTACAGATTACTATTTGATGAAGTATTATGAATAGAATCATTCCCCTACTCTAATCCAAAAGGGCAGTAAGGAGGTATTATCCCTCCCTACCTACTAAAACTCTAAAGCTATCGCTTATTACGATATTACGACTTACTCTGTAAGCTTTCGCAAATCGTCTGAAAACATTCAAAAAATCCTTCAAGGAAATCCAAATATCTTTGACAACATTCATACAGTAAATTTATCACTTTAGCTATATCCTCATAGTTGAGAAAGTATGCTTTTTAAGGAAGCCTAACCAAGGTGTAAAATCTTATTGACAATGAACTAAATTCTCCAAAAATCCAAACCTATATCTACAAGATATATATCTTGCTATATATGAATATTTTTATTTAGATTCTAATTCTAAAATTTTTGTTATCGAGGAGATATGAACAAACTAAAAAAGAACCCTACAATTGCAGTTTTTGAAAACTGCTATGTATGCTTCTATTTTGTGAAACTAATAAATAATAAATTGTTTTTGTGTGTTGTTTCTAAATATATGTTATGTGATAATTTCATTCAATGCCCCTTCATCAAAAATTTACATTTTGTTATAGGACGATATATCGACAAAATTCTATTAAAGCCGTATCCCGTCAAGAAATTTCATTTCTTTACGGGATAATCCCCATAAATTGGGATTAAAAAAAGTAGTGAAATCTTAATTTAGCCACTCTTTTGGTACTTTTAGCCATATTTCATATACACTTATCCATTTTTTAGCCAGTTATCCTCTATAACAATAAATATACTATGGAGAAAAACTATGACTAAATATCAAAAGCACTTACAACAGTTCATTGCTGCCAAAGCAGGAATAGAACTTCTATACACTGAAACAAAATTAATAAATAACTATGAAGATTTGCAAGTATTCCTCAATATATTCTTTGGCTACTTTCAAAGAATAGCTAATGAAAAAAATACAGCTCCAAACAAAAGTTTGATTGCCTTCAAAAGCTACTTCGAGAATGAGGCTCAGAGCAAAAGAACAGTCAAGGCAATACAGAGTAAGGCAAAGGCAAAAAGATTGTCTTATAAGGCTAATTACAAGGATTATACAGAAGAGTATATGATATTGAGAAAGCGAGGCTATTCTTATCGTGCTATATCAGAATATTCCAAGTTACATTTTAAAGTTAAAATTTCAAAAGATACTTTAAGAACTTATCTAAAAGAGATTGAAAATAATGATTCATAAAAGAGCAAGTGCCAATGCAGTGATCAATAAAATTATGAGCCATAGCAAAGGAATAGGAGAATCAAAAACCCAAGCGAAAAATCAATCCAACACGATAGCTCAAAATGGACAAGCTATTTCTACAAAGGTACATAGTTTGAAAAGCACAGACAATATGAGAACAATTACAACTCAATATGTCAATTTTATAAAAGAGAATTATGGAAATCGTGTTGTAGGGCATTTAAGCAATGATACAATGAAAGAGTTTATCAACCATAAACTTCAAACAGTTTCCCAGGGAACAATTAATACTTATATTTCTGTCTTAGCAAAAGTTTCAGATAACCTCAATCAACTTGGAGTCCATAGCACTTCAAGATATGAAATAACATCTTATAGAAATGAACTTAGAGAAAATGGAAACAGCCTTCAAAAGAATCATTTCAATAGAGCCAATGAAGATCCTAGGGCTATTGTGAAAGTAATGGAGGAGAATACACCATATGGATTAAGCACCTCTTTGATGCTTGAAGTTGGACTTCGTGCCAATGATGCTTTGAACTTTTCAAAACTCACTTTGAATCCTGACAATACACTTTATGTGGAGCAATCCAAAAATGGTTTAAATTACACTACAAGCCCTCTAAGCGAGGAGACAGCACAAAGGGTGGCAGAAGCCATTTCTAACCAAATATCAATCAATTATGGAGAATATAGGGCATCTTTAAAGGAGGCAGTTGAATCCACTGGTCAGGAATGGAAAGGAGTTCATTCTTTGAGATGGGATTATGTGCAAAATTCAAATTTGGATTTAGCAACTCTTAGCCTGTCTCTTGGACACAGCAGAGAAGAAATAAGTTTGCATTATAAAAAAGATATATTGTGACGAATTGTCCGTGGTCTTATTGTAGACAAAAATATATAATACCTCATGAATAGAATTAATGAATTAAAAAACTTAGCTCGTAATATAAAAGCTATTAGATTAAGCAAAGAGTTATCCCAAGAAAAGTTAGCAGAGAAATGTGATTTTGATAGAACATATATTTCAATGCTTGAAAGAGCCAAAAGAAATCCTTCTTATTTAAACTTATTAAAACTGGCAAAAGGTTTGGATATAGATATTAATGAACTATTCCCTAGGAAGAAAGATTAAAATGATAACTGAAACCTTACAAAATGAATTTTGGTTCCATGTGTCACCTCAAGAAGCTATGCCAATTGCAGGTGAAGTACCCGCATTTATCAACGAAGAAAGATTAACTTCTTTAATTAAAAAATTTGAAGATATTGAAACTATTACACAGAAAGACATAAAAGATTTCATAGAAGAAGATGTTGATATTATTGATATATTAAGATCTCTTGTTGGTGTTTCAGATAAAAGAATGTACTTAGATTTAAGTTATATCTTCTACAAAAAGAAACATCCAGAAAATGATAATTTAAATATACTATCTGAATCCCTATATAATGTAAATTGCCATCCTTTGATTTTTTTTAAAAAGAGAATTTCTGATGAGAATATGGTACTGGCAGATATTTCGCTTGACATTATAACTGAATACTTAGTTGAACATGGTATTGTCAGTGTTCTAAATAGTTTAAAATTAATTGGTTCTGCTGCATCTTATATATTAATTGAAAAACTAATTAATGCAAAAGAAGCCCAACAAAAACTGACTAAGCGAAGAGGTCATGGTATCGAACAAAGTTTAGCTATATTTTTAAATAAGTTAAGTATTCCATACTTGCCTTCTGATAGACATAGCAATCCCATGTCAAGAGATCCAAATGTACTGAAAACAACCTATAAACTATCTCCTAAAATAAAAGGTAAAACTTGGGCATTTGATTTAATCATAGAAAAAGAAAATAGTAATTATATTTTTATACAAGCACTTATTCACACATCTGACCCAGGACAATATGGTGTCAATAAAAGTGATGAAACAGTTACAATAAAGCATGAACTTACATCCTACAATACAGAACATGAGACATCAAAAGAGTTATGGGGGTTAGTAGATGGAGTAGGGTTTACTGAAAACAAAACAAACACAATTGATAAAATGCTAAGCGAATTTGATACTTTTATACAACTAAATACAATGTATAAAGCTGCTCTTCGCTTGCATAAAGTCAACTTACTTGAGATAAAAGGTATCCAGTTTAATCCAGATAAATACACCCTAGAAGAAGCTAAATTTATGTATAACAGATATTCAGCAGATGATATAGAGTTTATATACTCAAATGAAATCTTACCTGACAAAAATTATGTCTATGGTGGTTATGCGCAAATAATTATTTAAATTTTTGATAGACAAGTTTATTTATTTTGTCTAAATAAACTTGATATTCAGCATGGTTCTCATGTCCCTGTAAACAAAGCTTGCTAATTTCTTTGTGAATAATATCTTTGTCATCATATTTTTCTATATTTAGATTATTGATAATACTGGGTGTAATTTGTGTTCCTATCATAAAGCTTTCAATTGTCATTCTAAATATATCTGATGATAATAATCCACATAAATAATAAGCTTCATCCTTCGAAGATAATCCAATATAAATTACTTTTTCATTTGGAATAATATTTTTTGTGCCTAAATATTTATCTTCTATATTTTCTATAACAACTGGACAAAAAGTCTTGCTAATATACTTCCAAGAAACTTTGTATTTCTTAAATGTATATTCTCCTATTCGCTGAAGTGCATAATAATAGTCTTTTTGAATATGCTTGTCGAGTCCAGTAAAACCTTTTCTTTTCTCTAAATCTTGTTTAAAGTATTTAAAATATTTTTCTGTATGTGGCAACTCACATAATATTTTTTTATTTATCGGATACATCTTGCTCTCTTGTGTATGAGGACAAATTATATATTTTGAATAAGTATAACTCCAAAATGAAATATCCCTACCAACCAATAGTGGAAATACATAATCATCCTCTATGGTCATCTTTACTTTTTCAACTTTATTCTTTGCTCTTTCTATAAGATTTTCAACTTCGACAGTATTATCATCGTTTTTATCATTTATTTGTAACCAAAATACTGCATTACCTCCCCCAGCAAAAACACCTGTTCTAGCTCTATACTCTGATTTTCCACTAATATTATTGGATAGCTCTAAATATTCTTTTGATAATGTTTTCCATGATGATGTGAGGTCATCTTTATCAATAGGTTCAGCTAATATTTTTTCAAAAGTTATCTTGTCTGATATATCTTCGAACCTACTATACATATTAAATGTTTTCTTCTTCTCTTTGTTTCTCCAAACTAAGTAATTTATTGGATATTCAGTTTTTTTATTTTTTTCAATAAATAAAGCTATACATCTTGGATTAATTCCTTCAAAAGGTTTAATATTTGCAAGATCTACGACCTTATTTATTTTTAATGGTATATTTTTAGATTTGATGTGAAAGTTACGAAAAGGTTTAGCTTGCCTTGATGATTTAAGTAAACTCTCTTTTAGTAAAAATCCCAATCTCCCATTTTCTGTTAAATATTTATCCAAAGCCACATAAGTGATTAAGCAAGAAATATCCTCTTTTAAAAAATTTGCATCTAGCCCTTTACCTGAATAAAGTTCATACTCTTGCCATGCAAACTTTGTATTTTCTTTATAATTGTTTGGAAGATATTCCCAGTTTACCCAAGGAGGGTTTCCTATTATATAATCAACCATAGGAACCTCGTCAGGTTTATTTTGAATAATATTTGTTTCATAAATAGGTAATATTAATTCATCTACAGGTAAATTGCCATAATAATCTAAATAAAGCAGTAAATAATTAGCTTTTGATGCAAGCACGGATACAGGATTTATATCCATCCCATATACCAAATTAAAAATATTTCCTTCAGATATGTATTTTAATTTATTTATTACTTGAACTATAAAAGTTCCCGTCCCACATGTAGGATCAATAAACTTTTTATTCTTAGTATCATCATTATCAATAGTAGTGGTTATAACAAATTCGGCTAACCAATCAGGAGTAAAAAATTCACCCATAGAATGGCGAATTCTTTTATCAAAAATTACTTGATAAATCTCTCTTATATAATCAAAATCTGATGCATAATCCCAATTTAATAGCTGGGTATTAAATATAGATTCCGCTATATTGACTACATCAATATTAGAAGTTGTTTCTACAAACAATAATGCTTTATCAGTTGCGAAAGCACTTAAACCATGACTCTGAAAAAAATTATCTTTAAAACCATATTTTATCTCAAAGTTAGTAAGTGTTTTAGCAATCCTAACATATATGATTTGCCTTAAAAACCATATATAATAATTTTCTAAAGAATAAATTAATCGAAATAAGTCATCCGTTGAATGAATATTAAGTTCATACAACTTTGATAACCCCTCCAAATCAACTTGTTTCTGTTTATCAAAATCGCCATGTATGGATCTGAACTTATTTTTCCATGAAAAATAGTTTTCCTCATTATTTGGTGAGTGAAAAATTTTCTGTATTAATTTTTTTGATTCTTTTGAAAAAATTATTATTTTTATTGAATCAATAGTCAAATTTATTTTCCTTATTTAAATTGATGCAGATAATCAATTTAATCCTTTTTTAGAGGTGTATTGTATCTTTTGACGACTTAGTAGAACATGTACCGTTATTGCCTATGCTTCACAAAACTATACAAAGCCGACTTAGACCCAAAGCCAAGATGCTTAATAATTTTTTCATAAGACAATCCCAACTCTAACCATTCAAAAATTTTCTCTTTAAAAGGTTCAAATTGGGTATTATGACTTATCGCCCCCTTTTGCTTGCCTGTTAGCTTCCCTTCTCTTCTTGCCCTCTCTAGCCCCATTTTTGTTCTCTCTGAAATAAAGTCTCTCTCCATAGTTGCAAAAGCTGAAAGAAGTGTTAAAAACATAGTAGTAATAGGGTTTGTATCTTTTGGATTCACTACAATATTATCTTTAATGATATGTAGCACTACATTTCTATTTTTAATCTCATCGATGATTTCTAAAACTTCTTTTGTATTTCTGCCTAACCTATCCAGCTTTGAAATATATATATGATCATTAGATTCAAGCATTTCCAAAAGAGTATCAACTTCTCTCTCTTTTTTACTTTTTCTACTGGATGAGATAACTTCAATAATTTCTTGAAATTGAAATTTTTGACCATTGGCATAATCAAGTAATAAGAATTTTTGTTTGTCAGTATCTTGTGAATTTGTAGAAACTCTACAATATCCATAATGTTTAGTTTTTTTCATTTATTTTCCTCTTATTCTATTTTTATGTTTAATTGTATCTTTAATAGAACAAATAATCTTATTTTTTCTGACCCTTTCACAAGTCCATTTTTTCCTAATTTAGACGACCGTCAAAAATAGAATAAGATTATTTTCGTTTTTTACTTTATACTTATCATAACAAATTAAGAGAGAAAGGATGACAAGAGAAAAAGCACTAAAACTAAGACAATTAAAGAGTAAAAACAACAAGATAAAATCTTCATACCTTCACTTATGTGAATGCAATAGAGGACGAGCAAGAGCATTAGTTACTCTTACCATACCAGCCATGACAGCAAAAGAACTTCAATTGCTGCTTATTAAAGAAATTAAAAATTATTTTTCCAAAAGACTTCAAAATCTAAAATGTGATATTCAATATTTTTCTATTATAGAGTTAGGGAAATATAAAACAAATCCACATCTTCATATACAGCTTTTTTATAACAAAGCAGATGAAAGTAAAGTTGAAAAAGCATATCAAAAAACTATAGACAAATTTTCATTATTAAATCAAAGATGTAAATTTGCAAAAGAGATAGAAGAGATATCGCTCTCTTCTTCATTTAACTATATTATAAAAGAGTTTGATAATCTCAAACTAAATGATAATGAAATTTTAGCACTGGATAAAGCCCGAAAGAAACTGAAACAAGGAAATACAAAATATATACAATTCTTTTCTAAATCAAGACCACAACAACCACATCTTCTATATAAGACTTTATGGTTCAAGTATAATCTTAACTATATGAATGTTAATGCCCTAATGAATGGTTATGCCACAAGGCTAAAAGGATATAAACTCATAAGATCACAACAAATAAATAAACTTCCCTATATTCTATTTAAGAATGGTGCTATACAAGTGAATAGTTTTAAACTATACAAACTTATCTTACTAACTCTTCTTTATTTGTATATGAGTTCTGATATCTTGGAATTTAAAATGAGTCAAAAGATACTATATTATAACAAGAGAAAGAGATATAGCAAAAATAAAAGAAAAACACAGAAAGGCTATTATAAAGTGGAATAACTAAAACAATTTATTAAGAAAACAGTTTATTGGGAATATATTATCTAATATTAAGGAAACATTGGTTATCATTTCAAAGGTCGCAAATATTTGTGTCCTTAATTTATAAAGGTGGTTAAAAATGGATTTAACTGAAAAAACTATTTCTCAGTACAAAGATAGAATTAAAGGCTTGATCCAATTGCTTGAAATAGAAGAGCTGACCATTATTGATGAGAATAAAATAGACCCAAGTCTAATCTCTGATGATAAATTAGAAACAAAATTAAACGAGTTATTGTATACCTGCAGAAGAGTATATCCTAACCTTGATGGTGATGCTATGAGGTTGAAACTTATGGGAAATATTCATTACCGAGATGAAGATGGAAAAGTCAAAAGTAAATCTTATCAAATATATAGATTAAGTAAAAAAGAAAGAGAAGATATACAGAAGGAATATGATAATGCAAGAGAGCATGAAAAAGAATCCTATATCCCTTGGGAAATTCTACAAAGAAAATATAAATGGATTATAGAGCTTTGCTATAGAGTAGAACAAGTCAAACTCTATGAAAAAATTAAAAAGATTGAAGAAAGTCGTAATGCTCTTATCTTAAATGATGATTTTGAGCGAGATGAACTTGAAAAGTTTTTTATTAAAAAAACGAGAAAGCAAAGAAAAATTTATTAGAATAGGGAAGAATTCTTTTTTTTATCCAACAAATGAAAAAAATTTATTCATACCAAATAAAAGTCAAAGGAGACTAAATGAAAGAAATTAAAATGAACGAAATATCTTATTGTGATAATGAAAAAACTCAAATCCTGCAAAGAAAATATAAAGATCTACTCAATCAGGCAATAAATGAAAGAATTATAAATGTTTCTCTGATAGATACTCACATAGAAAAAATGACTTGTGATGACTTTAAGCATGGTCTAACTGCTTTTCGTAAAATGATTAAATTAGATATGCACAATAAAAGAAAAAAATATTTTGTGAATGAATCTGATAGTCATCTGTTAGCTTTAAGAAAAACCGATTCTTTATTAAATGCATTTAAAAGAAATTTATATTATATGAAAGAAATTGACTCGCTTATCTCTCTGCATATAACATTCATAGAAAGTGGAGATCTATAATGGGGATGAGTGATTATGCTATTGAGCAAATTGAAAAAGAATATCAAGGCTATGATGAAGAAGAAGCAATTGAATGCTATCAAGAGAAAGAAAAAAATTATTATCATAGAAAAAGAGAGGACGATCTCATCGACAATCTTGTCGATGAATGGTTGGAGTACAAAACAGATGAAAGAGCATTTTGGGAGGGTATATAATGAAAAGAAAAAACAAGCAGAAAAAAATTCTACTTAGTTCATTAAATTATGATATCGATTATAACTATGAATGTATTAATTTTGCACTCAATAGATTGTATGCATATGATCTTAATGAGGCCATAACATTTTTAGATCAAATAATTTTTCATGGGAATCTTTCTGATACTTCAATGGCTATGGATTATGCCAATAGGAGTGAAAACTATATTGATTTTAAAGAAGATTGGGAGCTTTACCCATACATAGACAATAAAGCATTTCAAAAGGAACATGAAGAACAGGGGTATGCAAATTTTAGAGACTTTATCGACTATGAATCCTTGGGCAGAGATATGTTTCAGAAAGATTTTTTTTATCATTCTTTTTATCGTTTCAAGGACAATGTATTTGAGATAACTGTCGATAGTAAAGGTGAACATATTGATGAAAAATTTGTGAAATCTTGTTATCTATCTGTCAAAAAATTAATCTATTATGGTTATGACATAAGTACAGCAGTAAAAATAGTTGCGAAAGGGGTCTTGCTTGGAGATGTTGCATGATAGAAAGTATGTATATGAAAACAAAGGCTATGGCAAAAGTTCTAGGGTACAGCAGTGATTTTCTTCTCAATAATAGAAAAATAATATTTTTTGAAGGCGAACATTATTTTACACATAAACAAAGAATCGACTGGAAAATATCTGCTATGACTGCTTGGATTGAGAACAGGACAATTTCTAATCAAGCCCAAGAAATATTAAAAATGGTATCATAATATACCATTTTCTACTGACATAGAAAAGGACAAAAATGGTAAAACTATTTAGAAGGAACAACGGAAAGCTTTACTTGGAATATCAAGCTTATGGAAAAACTGTTCAGAAGAGTACAAGGATGATAGATACACCAAAGAATAGAACTTTAATCAAAAAAGAAGTGATTCCCGCACTTCAAAAAGAGATACTTTCGGGTCATTTTAGTCAAAATAAACCTGATGTATTTAGCCAATACAGTACTTCATTTTTAAAAGAAAAAAGTCATTTGAAAACAGCAAATAGAGTTGAAAAACATGTAGCTGTTATCAATAGTTATTTTGGAAACATTGCAATAGATAAATTGAAAAGATCTGATGTAAAAGAATGGATACAGATTCAATTAGAAAGCATATCACCAAAAACTGTAAGTAATTACCTCGCAAGTGTTCGAGGGATTATTGACATTGCTATTGACAAGGAAGTTATTAAGCACAATGTCGCAAAAGGGATAAAACTACCCACTCATTATTCTGAGGACATAGAACCTTTTAGTAGCAAAGAGGTTAAACTTTTACTTTGCAATGCAAATAAATTTTTCAAGCTATATTTAGCCATAGGCTTTTATACGGGAATGAGAACTGGCGAAATATTAGGATTAAAGTATAGTGATATAGATTTCGATAAAAGAGTTATCTATATTAAGAGAACTATTGGAGAAGGAAAGATATCAACACCTAAGACTAAAAAGAGTATTAGAGAAGTACCAATTCTTGATGACCTATTGCCATATCTGAAAAAACCAAGTAATTCAATTTGGCTATTTAGTAAAAAAAATGGTACGAGGCTAGGAAGATTTGGAGAAAATAGATATAGAGAATGGCATAAGCTCTTAGATGCTTGTAAAATTTCTTATAGAAAACCTTATTCAACAAGACATACTTTTATTGTGT